>NZ_JH126486.1 GCF_000225705.1 Collinsella tanakaei YIT 12063 | reverse complement strand
CCCGTCGTACGGTCGTCCGGTCCGGTCCGACCGGGTACGTACCCGAAGGGTAACGGGTCCGACCGTAACGGGTTAACGGTCGGTACGGGACCCGGTTAGGGACGTCGACGGGGGGTAACGGTTCCGGGTCGGGCCGAACCGGGGAAAACGGGCCGGTCCGAAACGGGACCGTTCCCGGTTCGTTATCGGGTTACGTCCCGACCTTTAACGGGGGTAGTCGACGGTTCCGGGTAAACCGGCCGGACCGTTCCTTACGTTACCGGTTCCGCCCTTTTAACGTCCCGGACTACGGGTACCGACCTTGGAACGTAACGGTCGGGAACCGGAACCGTACCTACCTACCGAACGGTTTCGGTCGGTCCGTTAGGTAACCGGACGGCCTAACGTCCCGTCCGGTCGACGTTTCCGTTCCGGTCCGTTTACCCGAACGTAGGGACTACGTCCCCTTCCGTTACGTTACGTTCCTACGTCGCTTCCTAAAGGTAAAGTCGTTGGGCCAATCGACGGAATCCTCTCCAGTTGGACGANCCGAATCGGTATCCTT
>NZ_JH126485.1 GCF_000225705.1 Collinsella tanakaei YIT 12063 | reverse complement strand
TTTTTAATATGAGAAAGCCATTGTCAAGAGGCAAAAGCTGCCAGGTCCGGAAATTTCTTTCCGGACCTTCTCGTATTACGACCGGTCGGGCCCGCGCGGATGCTCGTTAGTCGTCGCTCGCCTGGCAAGCTAATATCCGCGGGCTCGTGGCGCGGCGTGCGGGTTCAGGTATGTCGCCGCGCGCTACCGCATTTCGATTCTGCGTCCGGGACCGTCGTTTCGAAAAACCTTGGAGTCTCGATAGTCGGGCGCGGCCCTCGGGCTGCCCATAAAAAGGGTCGTGAGCCGGTCCCGGCGATGCGTCGAAGCGCGGGCCCTCCCGGCGGGAAGGCTATGTGGGCCCCGGGGAGCTACGCGAGCGTCCCCTCGGCGCGCCTGCCGACCTCCCAGGCCCAGCAGGCGAGCTCGCGGGCGACCGCGACGTTGGCGACGCAGGGCCGCTTGCCGGCCGCCCCGAGGGATTCGTGCCTCCGGCGGAGGCGCGCGGTGGCGTCGTCGCAGCGCCGCTTCACGGCCGCCGGCACGGCCGAGCCGGCCGGCGGCACCTTGGGT
>NZ_JH126484.1 GCF_000225705.1 Collinsella tanakaei YIT 12063 | reverse complement strand
GCGCCGCATCGCGGGCGGGGAGGCGGCGGGCGGGACATCTCCGCCGCCTCGGAGGGCGCGCCGGAACCGGTCTCGTCCCGGAGCCCGCGCTCCTCGACGGCGTCGGACGGGTCCTCCGGCTCGGCGGGCGCCGGCGACCCCACGAGCCCGGCGTAGGGGTTCGCGTGCTCCATGGCGGGATCGTCCCATCCGCCCGGACGCCCACCCGGAGGGATTGTCGCCAAACAAAGATCCGGGTGGGCGCTCGGGCGCATTCTCTGTTTGGCACGCATAAGGATAGCGCGGCCCGCAGGGCCGCGCTATCTATCACCTATCTGGGTGACTGTTAGATTGCAAAAAAAGAAGCGGGGCCCCGGAGGGCCCCGCTCTGCACCTATATTGAAGTGCCGTCCACCGGTCAGCGGCGCCCTGCTCTCCCACGGGCTTCCCCCGCAGTACCATCGGCGCTCGGCGGCTTAGCTTCCGGGTTCGGAATGGGTCCGGGCGTGCCCCGCCCGCCATGGCCGCTGACCGGTGGGCGGCGCTCCGCCCACCGCGAGGTGGTGTACTCGTCCCGGGGGGGACCCTCGTGCCCTGGGGGCCGCACAGCGAGGAGATGGACCTTGGGACCCGGCATCCGAACCGACCGGAAGCATCGCGCGGCACCCATGGGCGCCCACGTCG
>NZ_JH126483.1 GCF_000225705.1 Collinsella tanakaei YIT 12063 | reverse complement strand
GGCGGCGGCCGGTGCGGAAGGCGCGGGGGCGGCGGCCGGTGCGGAAGGCGCGGGCGCGCCAGCCATGGTGAACTCGACTTCGCGCTGCCCAAAGACCTGCACCGCAACGGGGATGATGACCGACTGGGAGTCCTTGCGAGCAAGCATCTTCATCGCAAAGCTGGACCCCGCGGGAAGCTCAACCACCAGCTTGGCGCCATCGTCCGAAGCCGCGTGAGCGCTCTGCAGCAGCGCGCCATGGGAAGGATGGGCGGCAACCACGCGCTTCACAACGTCCGTCCACTTTCGCTGCAGCTCGCCCGCATCGGTGACGGGCGCCGACGGCGAAGCCGCGGGCGCAGAGGCAGGCACCGGCGCAGGCTGTGACGCAACGGGCATCGGTGCGCTTACAGGCGCGGCGGCGGTACGAGGCGCAGGGGCGGCTGCCGGCTGCTTGGGTTGGGTCGGCTGCTTGGGTTGGGCCGGCTGCTGGGGCCGCACCGGGGCGGGTGCCGGCGCGGGCGCGGCCTTGGGGGCAGCGGGCTGCGACTGTACTGGCGCTGCCGCCGGAGCAGCAGATGCCGCGGGGCGCTGCGCGTTTTTCATCCAAGGCAAATCGCCAGAGCTTGATGCAGCCGGCTGGGGCGCAGGGCGCGACGGCGCAGCGGCGGGAGCGGCGGCAGACGCGCCAGCGGGGGCGACGGCAGAAGTCGCGGGCGCCGAGGTAGCGGG
>NZ_JH126482.1 GCF_000225705.1 Collinsella tanakaei YIT 12063 | reverse complement strand
GGGAAAGCCTCCCCGCGGCATACGGGGTCGCGGGCTGGGCGGGAACAATGGTTGTGTATCGTCAACCTGCGGTGCCGCCGTACCGCACGTATGGGAGGAGGCTCCCATGACCTATATTACCTCCATCGGCCTCGACGCACACGCGCGCTCCGTCTCGGCATGCGCCTTCGACCCGTTCACCGGCGAGGCGGCCCAGAGGAGGTTCGGCACCGACGCCGGCGAGATCGCGGAGTGGATCCTGGGCTTCGAGAGCCCCAAGGCGGTCTACGAGAGCGGCCCGACTGGCTTCGCCCTGTGCCGCGAGCTGCGCGCGCTGGGCGTCGACTGCGTCGTGGGCGCCGTCTCGAGGATGCAGAAGCCGTCGGCCGAGAAGAGGCGCAAGAACGACAGGCGCGACGCCGCCTTCCCGGCGCGCCTGCTCGCCACCCGCAACATCGTCGAGGTGTGGGTGCCGCCCGTCGAGGCGGAGGCCGCCCGCGACCTGTCGCGCGCGCTAGACGACGCCCGCGAGGACCTGCAGCGCGCCCGCCAGCGGCTCTCCAAGTTCCTGCTGAGGCGCGGGCTCGCGTTCGACGAGACCGACGCGCTCGGGCGCAGGCGCGGCGCCTGGACGAGGGCGTTCTGGAGGTGGGCGGAGTCCTGCAGGCCGTCCGACCCGGCCGCGGCGGCCGCCTTCGACCACTACGTCGCCTGCGTGCGCTGCGCCGAGTCCGACAAGCGCGCCCTTGAGAAGAGGGCGCTCGCCGAGGCCCGCGCCGACCGGTGGAGGGGCGCGGTCGAGGCGCTCTCGTGCATCAAGGGCATCGACGCCGTCACGGCGTTCTGCCTGGCCACCGAGGCGGGGTGCTTCTCCAGGTTCCCCACCGCCGGCGCCTACGCCTCCCGGATCGGCCTCGCGCCCTCCGAGCGCTCGAGCGGCGAGAAGGAGGCCAAAGGCGGCATCACCAAGACCGGGAACTCCGCCTCCAGGCGCGCCCTCGTCGAGGCGGCGTGGCACTTCAAGTCGTGCTCGCCGAAGCCCAAGGTGCCGCCGGCCGGCTCGGCCGTGCCGGCGGCCGTGAAGCGGCGCTGCGACGACGCCACCGCGCGCCTCCGCCGGAGGCACGAATCCCTCGGGGCGGCCGGCAAGCGGCCCTGCGTCGCCAACGTCGCGGTCGCCCGCGAGCTCGCCT
>NZ_JH126481.1 GCF_000225705.1 Collinsella tanakaei YIT 12063 | reverse complement strand
TTTTTAATATGAGTTGAACATTGTCAAGTGGCAAAACGTCCCCGCCCCCGGGGAGCTACCGCGGGGGGCGGGGACGACCTATCTTCACCCGGGGGACGCGCCGCTTGAGGGCGTGTCTGCTCGACGCACGTTCGGCACTCTAATATCCGCGGGTCGGAACCGCATTTCGTTGCTACGGCTGGGGGCCTCCGGCTTCATCGCAGTCTCGTGGCGGGCGTGGCGGTCCCCCGCTGCCCAGAAAAAGGAACTGGAATGGCCTCCCAACGGCCTCGAGCGCGGCGCGCCCCGGGGTCGGACTCCTATCTCGCCGCGGGCGCTACCGGACCATGAGCGCTATCGCCCAGACCCAGCAGGCCATCTCGCGGGCCGTCGCGCAGTTCGCCACGCAGGGCCTCTTTCCCGCCTGCGACATGGCGTCGCGCCTGTCCTGCAGGCGGCGGTTGCACTTCGCGGCGTGCCTCGACGCCGCCGGCGCGACCCCGTGGCCCGGCCTCGGCTTCTTGGGGTGGCGCGTCGACATCGGCACGTGCCACGACGCCTCGACGAGCGCGCGCCTCACGTGGGAGTTCCCCGCGCGGGTGATCCCGCCGCGGGACTCGGTCTCGCCGCTCGAGCGCTCCGAGGGCGCGAGCCCGCACCACGCGGCGAACGACGGCGCGCTCGGGAACCTCGAGAAGTCGCCCGCCTCGGCGGCGAGCAGGAACGCGGTGGCGACGTCGACGCCCTTCACCAGGCACAGCGCGTCGACCGTCGGCGCCCACTCGGGGCGCGAGGCGGCCTCGACCACCCTGCGCTCGAGCTCCCTCTTGGCCTCGCCGCAGCGGTCCACCGCGTCCGTGTAGTGCTCGTAGGCGGCCGCGTCGTCGGCCTCGTCGAACTCGATCGACCTCGCCCACCTCCAGTACGCCTCGGTCCAGTTCGACCTGCGGCGCCCGGTCGGCGTCGTCTCGTCGAACACCAGGCCGTGCCTGAGAAGGAACTTGGACATGCGCTGCCTGGCGCGCTGCAGGTCGTCGCGGGCGTCCTCCAGGGCGCGGGAGAGGTCGCGGGCGGCCTCGGTGCGCTCGTCGGGCACCCACACCTCGACGACGTTGCGGCAGGCGAGGAGCCTGGCGAGCCACTCGGCGTCGCGCCGGTCGTTCTTGCGCCCGCGGTCGGCGGCCGGCCGGTGCATCTTGGAGACGGCGCCTACGGCGCAGTCGACGCCGAGCGCCCTCAGGGCGCGGCAGAGGTGGAAGCCGGTCGGGCCGCTCTCGTACACCGCCTTGGGCGACTCGAACCCCAGTGCCCACTCGGCGACCGACGCGGGGTCGTATCCGAACCTTGCGCGGGACACCTCGCCGGTCATGGGGTCGAAGGCGCATGCGGAGATGCTCCTCGCGTGGACGTCGAGACCGATGGCTGTGACATAATTGGACATGGCGGGCCCCTCTCCGTCGCATGTGGCGCGCGGCCACGGTTGGCGCTACGACCATTGTCGCCCGACCCACGATAGAGCTGCAAGGGGAGGGGCTCCCAATGTTCAACTCATATCGTCTC
>NZ_JH126480.1 GCF_000225705.1 Collinsella tanakaei YIT 12063 | reverse complement strand
AGCATTTCATATCGCCGCGGGTGCCGTCTCGCTAGGGACGGGTGCCGCGCGATGCTTCCGGTCGGATCGGACGTCGAACCCCAAGGTCCATCTCCTCGCTGTGCGGCCCCCAGGGCACGAGGGTCCGCCCGGACACACATAACCACCTCATGGTGGGCGGAGCGCCGCCCACCGGTCAGCGGCCATGGCGGGCGGGGCACGCCCGGACCCATTCCGAACCCGGAAGCTAAGCCGCCGAGCGCCGATGGTACTGCGGGGGAAGCCCGTGGGAGAGCAGGGCGCCGCTGACCGGTGGACGGCACTTTCACGTCGGTGCGGAGCGGGGCCCTCGGGGCCCCGCTCCTTTCCGCTATTCCGGCATCCATTTCTTATTTCGAAACTCTCAATATGCCATCCGTTATTCGGGTGGATTGCGATCCTTCTATATAGCTATATCTCTGCCGAGCGCTTGATTATTTTCACTCTGCCGTGGGCTATGATGCAGTAGATCCGTGTTGGTTAAAGCATATTCGGCTTAAAGCTCTTCGCAAGCAAGATGTATATGAACAAGCGGCTCCGTCTCTTGGCGTTCCTTCGCTTCGGTCTTCACTGAGATTAATTGAGCTGGGCCTTCGGAGTAGCTTTGGGGCTCTTTATGCGCGTAAGGGTAAGAGGCCCATCATTTGGCGGGTTCTGATGGCCGTTTGCGCCCGGCTTATCGTCCCGTTAGCGTTCCTGATGCGGGCCCAGCTGACTGTCTTGTAATTTCGGGTGCGTGAGCCTTAGCTGCTCGGGTGCTAGTCGCTCGAAGCCTGCAAGGGCTTGCGCTGGCGAAGCGCCCCCTCCCATGGCTGACCTGCGCGAATCGCGACTTGCGGGCTTGACGCCAGGTAATCCTATTGTCTGCTTGGGGCCAAGTGGTCCTGTTTGCCCTTGGGGCTCGTTTGGGATTTGATTGCGACGCGGCGAGAGCGAGACTTGGTTCGACGCCATTAGACGACGGCTCGATTCTCCAGGGCCTTCGGCCGTTGTTCGGGCCCCGTTTTCGGTGGGCGGACTCGGCCCCCGCCCCCGGCTCATTGCTGGCTGATGGGTCCGGGTGGGCTCCGAGGGGGCGTCTCGCTCCACCGAGCGCGGGCGGTTTCAGCGGAGGCGTTGGCGGCCGTCGTTTTCGAGAGGCCTGAGGGGGCCTCGGGTGCGTGTCGATGGCGGCTCCGTTCTTTGCGGCGTCCCGCCCCTTGCCCGACGCCTCGCCGCGGCCCCATCCCCCTTGCGGCCCGCGCAGGGCTGGACGCTCGCCTTCAGCCGGAGCGCGTCCGGCATCCGTCCGGGGCGGCCTCGGTCCTCGAGGGCTTCGGCTATCGTGAACGCGGTCGGAATGGGCGAGCGGTTCGATTCAATCGCCTGGCGGCATGAAATATGGAGGAACCGTGGAGGACGGGAAAGACGCCCCCGCGGCGCCCCGGGTATGGCAATATATCTCCTTGCCGCGCGGCGCCGAAGCGACCGGCGGCGCGTACCTTGAGAACCGGATACTGCGAGGCGAGAGGCCGTGCCTTCAG
>NZ_JH126479.1 GCF_000225705.1 Collinsella tanakaei YIT 12063 | reverse complement strand
TCGGCACGGCCTCTCGCCTCGCAGTATCCGGTTCTCAAGGTACGCGCCGCCGGTCGCTCCCGCGCCGCGCGGCAAGGAGATATATTGCCATACCCGGGGCGCCGCGGGGGCGCCATTCCCGCCCTCCACGGTTCCTACACATACGGGGGCCGATGACTGAATACAAGCATGCGCTTAGATCAGCTGTACCCGCGGAATCCGCCCAACCACCCGCTTGATCATCGCGTCGCATTGGCGGAGGCTGCAGGCAGCCCGCTTCGCCAGGATAGAAAATCTCCATTAAATCGGTCGTGCAACTCCAACAAAACGTTCCTGAGCAAAACGACCTTACAAGGATGCAGATTGCGACATCCGTGTCCATCGGCTGGAATACCGTCCAAATCTTCGATATTTTAATTGGCGCGGCGGAAGTCTGTGATAAGAATCGGTCTTTTCCTCGAAATACGCCCTATATAGATAAGAGTGAGATTAAGAAAAGCGGACTGTCCGCCTGGTCCGGCCACAGCAATAAAGCAGAAGGGACGGGGTCCGAACCGTCTCCGGACGAACAAGGATGCCCGCGTCAAGCTGAAGAAATGGGAAAGAGATTAAAAGCAAAGACGTGCGCCCATCAGTACCGAAGCAGTCGCTTTTCAAAAGTCCAGAATCTAGCGAAGGCTTATTGGCGAACTCGTAACGAAATCGTTTGAGGCAGATGCCGCAGCGGGCAACGAGAGGGGTGAAGGGCTCTCGTGACCGCAAGCAACATACGGGCCAATCGCCCACTAAGCAAGCATCTATGATCGATCCCCATTCATCGAGGCCAGATGAGCTGGACCCTGTAAACGCGACACGGAAATCGAAGACGAGCGCAGGAATATTAATAACCGAGTAAGCAGAAATAAGAGGAACGGCGATCCCGTATATCCGAAGCCATCACGCTGATAAGCGTGAAAATAGGTTGAACAAACCAACTTTATAATCCTCAAATGAACTCATCGGAAGAGAAGGCGATCGGCGATCGTTTCGCCATGCGCGTCGTCCGCTCGCCTGCGGCTCGGATCGTCTTCGCAAACTTGAACCGATGTGCCCGCAAACGGTTTCTCATCGCCATTACCGCACCATCCGCTGTTGAAGCGGCAAACATACTTCGCCCAAACGTCGGTCGGCATCGATGCGAGCCTATTGATACAAGAGGGCTTAAACGCATGAGAATGCCGATGCGCATCGGGCGCCAAGCGACGTTCCTCGAGCCCCATCGCCGAATCACCGAAGATCGCCTCAGCGCGGCATCCCAAGATCTAATTCTCAGGGGAATTTTTGCCCCAGTGTGCCTGACACGACGAACCGCGCCCCTAATCGAGAGTGGAGAGGCTCGGCAAGGGCCGGAAAGCCAAAGTGAGAAAACTATTTGCAAAATCTAACAGTCACCCAGATAGGTGATAGGGGAACGCCCCTCACCTGCGGAACCTCGCTTCGGCCATGAGCAGATGGCGGACCGCCCTTGCGATCTTGGGCCGCCTCTCGTCGTCGCGCTCGACCCTGAAGAAGCAGACGTAGGGGTTCAGGTAGGACTGCAGGTTCTCGGGGTCCATGCCGGCGAAGCGCCGGAGGTGGCGCTTGGGCCGCGAGCGCAGGTTGCTCGCCGGCTCCGTCGCCCCCGGGTACCCCGGGTCCCGCGCGTCCGCCTTGCAGGACTCGTCCGCAAGACCGTTCTCCCCGACGGGGACGCTATGGGCCCTCTCGCGGTCGTGGACGAGCGCCGCGCCCTTCCGCGACGCGG
>NZ_JH126478.1 GCF_000225705.1 Collinsella tanakaei YIT 12063 | reverse complement strand
GGCGCGGGCTCGCGTTCGACGAGACCGACGCGCTCGGGCGCAGGCGCGGCGCCTGGACGAGGGCGTTCTGGAGGTGGGCGGAGTCCTGCAGGCCGTCCGACCCGGCCGCGGCGGCCGCCTTCGACCACTACGTCGCCTGCGTGCGCTGCGCCGAGTCCGACAAGCGCGCCCTTGAGAAGAGGGCGCTCGCCGAGGCCCGCGCCGACCGGTGGAGGGGCGC
Organism: Collinsella tanakaei YIT 12063; assembly: GCF_000225705.1. Classification (GTDB taxonomy): domain Bacteria; phylum Actinomycetota; class Coriobacteriia; order Coriobacteriales; family Coriobacteriaceae; genus Collinsella; species Collinsella tanakaei. Next base: position 3,430 of record NZ_JH126478.1, on the reverse strand, counting down.
GGTCGAGGCGCTCTCGTGCATCAAGGGCATCGACGCCGTCACGGCGTTCTGCCTGGCCACCGAGGCGGGGTGCTTCTCCAGGTTCCCCACCGCCGGCGCCTACGCCTCCCGGATCGGCCTCGCGCCCTCCGAGCGCTCGAGCGGCGAGAAGGAGGCCAAAGGCGGCATCACCAAGACCGGGAACTCCGCCTCCAGGCGCGCCCTCGTCGAGGCGGCGTGGCACTTCAAGTCGCGCTCGCCGAAGCCCAAGTGTATTTGGTAACGTCTGATTTACGAAAATGGTAAAGGCCGCTTTCCATTCCGGTAAACGAAAATTTTCCGAAATGGTAAGGCCCGCGCCGACCGCCGCCTTGGACCGACAATTGTCGATGCGATCCGATTTCGACATTAGGAGGTCCGGAAAGGAAATGATCGGCGTGGACAAGGTAGAGGATATCAGGAGGAGGGCCAGGAGGGGCGAGTCGGTCAGCGGCATAGCCGCCGCGACCGGCGTCTCGGGCCCGACGGTGAGGAAGTACATCGCGGCGGGGGACCTGTCCCCCAGGCCGCCGGCGACGCGCGGCAGGACGTCGTCTCCTATGATGGAGCCCTACGCCGAGACGGTCGAGGGATGGCTCAGGGAGGACTTGCGCGTGTGGCGCAAGCAGCGCCATACCGCGAGGCGCATCCACGACAGGCTCGTCGAGGAGGAGGGCTTCCAGGGTTCCTACGAGACGGTCAGGAACTTCGTCAGGGCCGCAAGGGGGCGGATCGCTCGGGAACGCGGGGAGCGCGAGGCCCAGGGGTACCCGGTCCTCGATTGGCGCCCCGGCGAGTGCCAGGTCGACTTCGGCCAGGCGGACTTCCGCGTCCGCGGGACGCTCCGGCGGGGCCACTACCTGGTGGTCGAGTTCCCGCACTCCAACGTCGGGCTCGCCCAGGTGTTCTGGGGCGAGACGGCCGAGTGCGTGTGCCACGGGCTGCGCGCCGCGTTCGAGTTCGCCGGCGGCGTGCCTTCGCGGGCGGTGTTCGACAACGCCACCGAGGTCGGCCGCAGGGTCGGCTCCAAGGTCGTGACGTCGGCGCTCTTCCGGGCGTTCGCCGCCCACTACGGCCTCGACTACAGCTTCACCAACCCCTACTCGGGCAACGAGAAGGGCAGCGTGGAGAACAAGGTGGGGGCGCTCAGGCGCAACCTGTTCGTCCCGGTCCCCTCCTTCCACGACGTCGAGGCGTTCAACCGCAGGCTTCTGGAGCGCTGCGCGGCCGCCTCGGAGGGGAAGCCGCACTACAGGAAGGGGGCCGCGGAGTCCGGGCTCTTCGAGGAGGACCGCGCCGCGATGTCCCCGCTGCCAGGCGCGCCCTTCTCCTGCGTGGCGTGGGTGACGAGGAAGTGCGACGCCCAGGGCTGCTTCAAGGCGGGCGGCGACCACCGCTACTCCGCCGGGCCGGCGCTCGCCGGCGCCGAGGTCGCGGTCGCGATGGGCGCGTTCGAGGTGACGGTGGTGGGCCCCGGCGGGGAGGTCGCCGCGACCTACGAGAGGATGTGGGGCGACGCGCCGACCTGCTCCACGGACCCGCTGGCGCAGCTTGAGCTGCTGTGCCTGAGGTCGGGGGGCTGGCGGGACAGCGTCGTGCGCTCCGCGCTGCCCGGGGAGCTCGTCGCGTACCTCGACTCCGAGGACCCGGCGGACCTGCGCGCGGACCTGCGCGCGCTGCGCGACTCCGCCGCGCGCGTCGGGTGGCGCGCGGCCGTGGAGGGGGCGTCGAGGGCGCTGGAGGCGACCGGCGGCGTGGACGCCGCGTCCCTCGAGCTCTCCGCCGCCGTCGCCGCGTCGGGCGGCGCCAGGACCGAGTACGACGAGCCGGTCGACCTGTCCGGATACGACCGGGCCCTCGGGCTCGCGGAGGGGGGCGGCGCCGATGCCTAGGATCGCCGAGGCCGACCGCCTGGAGTTCGCCGCGAGGGCGCGCTCCCTGTTCATATCCGGGGCGACCGTGGAGTGGTTCCTGGAGTCCGCGACGCCCGGCCAGCTCGAGGCGTGCTCGTCGATGCTGGCGCGCGAGCTCGAGTCGCGCGAGCGCTCCAAGAGGGCGCGCCTGCTCAGGCAGGCGCGGTTCCCGGTCCACAAGACCCTGGAGGGGTTCGACTGGTCCAACGTCGGGTTCCCGGACGGATGGGGCCGCGACGAGATGCTCTCCCTCGGGTTCGCGGCGGCGGCCGAGGACCTCGTGCTCCACGGGCCGACCGGGCGCGGCAAGACCCACGTGGCCACGGCCCTCGGGATCGAGGCGACCGCCCGCGGCATACCGGTGCGCTTCTACCAGACCGCCTCGCTGGTCCTCCAGCTGGGCAAGGCCAAGCGCGAGGGGACGCTCGACAGGCTCATGGCGGAGATAGGCCGCTGCGGCCTGGTCGTCCTCGACGAGTTCGGCTACGTGCCGTTCGACGTCGACGGGGCCAGGCTCCTGTACCAGGTGATAGCCGACAGCTACGAGAGGAGGAGCATCGTGTTCACCACCAACATCGAGTTCAGCAGGTGGGGCACCGTGTTCGCCGACGACAAGCTCGCCGCGGCGATCGTGGACCGCGTGGTCCACCACGGAAGGCTCGTGGAGTTCGGCGGCCCCAGCCATAGGCTGGAGCACGCCCTCATGCTCGGGAAGGGGGGACGCGCATGAACGCGAGGCAGGCGATGGACTGGCTGGAGGGCCTCGACCCGGAGGCGGAGATCGCGGTGACGGCCAAGTTCCCGGGACTCGACGGATGGAGGGTGACCAGCTGGGCCGTGTCGACCGGCGAGGCCGAGGGCTGCCCCTCCCTGGAGGTCTCCGTGGAGGGGACCGACTTCGACTACCCGGCCCCGTCGAGGGCGCTGCTGGAGGTGCTTCCGGACCTCCTCGACAGGCTCCTCGAGGCGGAGGATTCGGGTTACCTGTAGGACGTGCGGACGGTCGGCGGGGCGGGCGCGGGAGCCCGCCCCGTGGGCCTTACCATTTCGGAAAATTTTCGCTTACCAAATCGGAAAGCTCCTTTTACCATTTCGGAAACTTTTACTTGACCAAATACAAGCAGGCCATCTCGCGGGCCGTCGCGCAGTTCGCCACGCAGGGCCTCTTTCCCGCCTGCGACATGGCGTCGCGCCTGTCCTGCAGGCGGCGGTTGCACTTCGCGGCGTGCCTCGACGCCGCCGGCGCGACCCCGTGGCCCGGCCTCGGCTTCTTGGGGTGGCGCGTCGACATCGGCACGTGCCACGACGCCTCGACGAGCGCGCGCCTCACGTGGGAGTTCCCCGCGCGGGTGATCCCGCCGCGGGACTCGGTCTCGCCGCTCGAGCGCTCCGAGGGCGCGAGCCCGCACCACGCGGCGAACGACGGCGCGCTCGGGAACCTCGAGAAGTCGCCCGCCTCGGCGGCGAGCAGGAACGCGGTGGCGACGTCGACGCCCTTC
>NZ_JH126477.1:2696-6606 GCF_000225705.1 Collinsella tanakaei YIT 12063 | reverse complement strand
TCCGGGTGGGCGCTCGGGCGCATTCTCTGTTTGGCACGCATAAGGATAGCGCGGCCCGCAGGGCCGCGCTATCTATCACCTATCTGGGTGACTGTTAGATTGCAAAAAAAGAAGCGGGGCCCCGGAGGGCCCCGCTCTGCACCTATATTGAAGTGCCGTCCACCGGTCAGCGGCGCCCTGCTCTCCCACGGGCTTCCCCCGCAGTACCATCGGCGCTCGGCGGCTTAGCTTCCGGGTTCGGAATGGGTCCGGGCGTGCCCCGCCCGCCATGGCCGCTGACCGGTGGGCGGCGCTCCGCCCACCGCGAGGTGGTGTACTCGTCCCGGGGGGGACCCTCGTGCCCTGGGGGCCGCACAGCGAGGAGATGGACCTTGGGACCCGGCATCCGAACCGACCGGAAGCATCGCGCGGCACCCATGGGCGCCCACGTCGAGATGATGCGGGTAAGAGCTCGGGCGATTAGTGCCGCTCGGCTGAGGCCGTCGCCGACCTTGCACCTGCGGCCTATCGACCAGGTGTTCTACCTGGGCCCTTACCAGAAGGAGAACTGATCTCGGGAACGGCTTCCCGCTTAGATGCCTTCAGCGGTTATCCGCGCCGGACGCGGCTACCCGGCCATGCCGTTGGTCGACAACCGGTTCACCGGAGGTCCGTCCACCCCGGTCCTCTCGTACTAGGGGCAGCCTCCCTCGATTCTCCTGCGCCCGCGGAGGATAGGGACCGAACTGTCTCACGACGTTCTGAACCCAGCTCGCGTACCGCTTTAAACGGCGAACAGCCGTACCCTTGGGACCTGCTCCAGCCCCAGGATGCGATGAGCCGACATCGAGGTGCCAAACCTTGCCGTCGATGTGGACTCTTGGGCAAGATCAGCCTGTTATCCCCGGAGTACCTTTTATCCGTTGAGCGACGGCCCTCCCACGTGGGGCCGCCGGATCACTAGAGCCTGCTTTCGCACCTGCTCGGCTCGTGGGCCTCGCAGTCAAGCCCGCTTACGCTCTTGCACTCAAAAGGACGGTTGCCGACCGTCCCGAGCGGACCTTCGCGCGCCTCCGTTACCTTTTAGGAGGCGACCGCCCCAGTCAAACTGCCCACCTGGCACGGTCCCCCGCCCGGCTCCACGGGACGGGGTTAGGACGCCGGTGCGGCGAGGGCGGTATTCCAAGGGCGGCTCCGCGGGGGCTGGCGCCCCCGCATCGATGCCTCCCGCCTATCCTCTACGCGCCGGACCAGCGGCCAATGCCAAGCTGCAGTGAAGGTTCACGGGGTCTTTCCGTCCTTCCGCGGGTAAGTCGCATCTTCACGACTAGTGGAATTTCACCGGGTCCATGGTTGAGACAGCGCCCAAGTCGTTGCGCCTTTCGTGCAGGTCGGAACTTACCCGACAAGGAATTTCGCTACCTTAGGACCGTTATAGTTACGGCCGCCGTTTACCGGGGCTTGGCTTCGGTGCTTCGCTCGCGCTAACACCTCCGCGTGACCTTCCGGCACCGGGCAGGCGTCAGACCCTATACGTCGCCTCGCGGCTTATGCAGAGTCCTGTGTTTTTGGTAAACAGTCGCTTGGGCCTCTTCACTGCGGCCCCCCTCCGCTCCCCGGGCGAGCCGGTTCACGTACGCGGGGGCACCCCTTCTCCCGAAGTTACGGGGCCATTGTGCCGAGTTCCTTAACCATGGTTGACCCGATCGCCTCGGTATGTTCTACCCACCCACCTGTGTCGGTTTGCGGTACGGGCGCGATGGCGCCTGCCTAGGGGTTTTTCTAGGGACCTCGGGCTCACTCGCTTCGCTCGATCGCTTCGTCCGGAGCCTCGCCCTCCTGGAGACCGGATTTGCCTGGTCTCCGGGCCGCGCTCCATCACGGGGACGTCCAGAACCCCGCCGAGCCACCCCAATCCGTCGCCCCGTCGGTCGTGACGGTTCCATCGCGGTGCAGGAATGTCTGCCTGCTGCGCTTCGACTACGCCTTCCGGCCTCGCCTTAGCCCCCGACTGACCCTGGGAGGATTAGCCTTGCCCAGGAAACCTCGGGTTTACGGCGGACGAGTTACCCTCTCGTCTCTCGCTACTCATGCCAGCATTCTCGCTCCCAGAAGGTCCACGGTCGGTTCCCCTCCCGCTTCGCCCCCGCTGGGACGCTCCCCTACCGATGATTTGAATCATCCCGCCGCTTCGGTTCAGAGCTTAGCCCCGTGTATTGTCGGCGCATGTCCACTCGACCAGTGAGCTGTTACGCACTCTTTGAAGGGGTGGCTGCTTCTAAGCCAACCTCCTGGTTGTCTGCGCGGACGCACATCCTTTGCCACTCGGCTCTGAATTTGGGACCTTAGCGGGCGGTCTGGGCTGTTTCCCTCTCGAACACACAGCTTAGCCCACATGTTCTGACTGCCGCGCTCTAGACCCTCGGGCATTCGGAGTTCGGTTCGAATCGGTAGGCGGCGAAGCCCCCTCATCGATCCGGTGCTCTACCTCCCGGGGTTAACGCGCGACGCTAGCCCTAAAGCTATTTCGGGGAGAACGAGATATCTCCGGGTTTGATAGGCCTTTCACCCCTACCCGCAGGTCATCGCCGCCGTTTTCAACCGACGTGCGTTCGGCCCTCCACGGGGTCTTACCCCCGCTTCAGCCTGCCCACGGGTAGCTCACCCGGCTTCGCGTCTGCGGCCGCCGACTATGGTCGCCCGTTTCGGACTCGCTTTCGCTCCGGCTCGCTTTCCAGCTTAACCTCGCCGACGGCCAGCAACTCGCTGGCTCATTCTACAAAAGGCACGCCGTCACACCTCTAAAAGGGTGCTCCGACGCCTTGCGGGCGCACGGTTTCAGGTACTGTTTCACTCCCCTCCCGGGGTGCTTTTCACCTTTCCCTCACGGTACTTGTGCGCTATCGGTCACAGGAGAGTATTCAGGCTTGGAGGGTGGTCCCCCCTGCTTCGGACCGGGTTTCACGTGCCCGGCCCTACTCAGGGACCTCCGCCGGGGTCCATCCCAGGGTGCGCCTACGGGGCTGTAACCCTGTGCCGCCGGCCCTCCCATGCCGTTCGGCTCCCCTGGATGGATCCCCGCCGGGAGCGCCAGCTCCCGGGCGGGAGGCCCTGCAACCCCGGCGGCGGTATAGGCTGGCGCCCGCCCGCTCGCCGGTTTGGCCATCGGTCCCCTTTCGCTCGCCGCTACTCGGGGAATCTCGCAGTTGATTTCTTCTCCTCCGGGTACTTAGATGTTTCAGTTCCCCGGGTTGTCCTCCCCCAAGGTATGAGTTCCCAAGGGGGATGCCAGGACATCTCCTGGCGGGTTCGCCCATTCGGAGACCCGCGGGTCGAAGGGTGTGTGCCCCTAACCGCGGATTATCGCAGCTTGCCGCGTCCTTCATCGGCTTCCTGTGCCAAGGCATCCGCCGTGCGCCCTACATATCTTCCCGCGCATCTCAGGCGCGGGCGCTGTAAACTTCAGTCGCAAATATTGCACTGATGCATGGGTGTCGCATACCGCCGGGGCCTCGCGGCCCCTGGCGGTCAGATGCTTCTCACTTATATTCACTTGCAGATATCGAAGATTAATCTTCGCTCTCATTGAGAATCGATCAGATCAGATGTTGAATCTAGATCCATGCTCGCTATGCGGCTCTCAAGGTACGCGGGTGCGTGCCCCGGGGACCGGACGCTGCGGGCTGCTCGCCGGGAGGACAGGCCGGACGGGTTTTTCCATCATCCGCGCCGCCTATTCGAGTTGGGTATTCTTCCTGGAAGATGCTTCTCCCTAGAAAGGAGGTGATCCAGCCGCACGTTCCCGTACGGCTACCTTGTTACGACTTCACCCCCCTCACCCTCCACACCTTCGACGCCTCCCCCCTCGGAAGGTTGGGCCGGCGGCTTCGGGTGCAGACGACTCGGGTGGTGTGACGGGCGGTGTGTACAA
>NZ_JH126477.1:0-2549 GCF_000225705.1 Collinsella tanakaei YIT 12063 | reverse complement strand
ATCCGCGCGGGTGCCGTAAACTCGCTAATGGCGCGCCGCCCCTCTCGGAGCGGCGCGATAATGGGTGTCGCATACCGCCGCGCCCCGCGAGGGGCGCTAGGCGGTCAGATGCTTCTCACTTCTCCAACTTTCATTGCAGCGCCGCCGCGCCCGCTCGGGCGTCGGCGGCGAATATATGATTGAGAATCGATCAGATCAGATGTTGAATCTAGATCCATGCTCGCTATGCGGCTCTCAAGGTACGCGGGTGCGTGCCCCGGGGACCGGACGCTGCGGGCTGCTCGCCGGGAGGACAGGCCGGACGGGTTTTTCCATCATCCGCGCCGCCTATTCGAGTTGGGTATTCTTCCTGGAAGATGCTTCTCCCTAGAAAGGAGGTGATCCAGCCGCACGTTCCCGTACGGCTACCTTGTTACGACTTCACCCCCCTCACCCTCCACACCTTCGACGCCTCCCCCCTCGGAAGGTTGGGCCGGCGGCTTCGGGTGCAGACGACTCGGGTGGTGTGACGGGCGGTGTGTACAAGGCCCGGGAACGCATTCACCGCGGCATGCTGATCCGCGATTACTAGCAACTCCGACTTCATGGGGGCGGGTTGCAGCCCCCAATCCGAACTGGGGCCGGCTTTGAGGGATCCGCTCCGGCTCGCGCCATCGCATCCCGCTGTACCGGCCATTGTAGCACGTGTGCAGCCCAGGGCATAAGGGGCATGATGACTTGACGTCGTCCCCGCCCTCCTCCGGCTTGACGCCGGCGGTCCCGCATGGGTGCCCAGCCTGACCTGCTGGCAACATGCGGCGGGGGTTGCGCTCGTTGCGGGACTTAACCCAACATCTCACGACACGAGCTGACGACAGCCATGCACCACCTGTGTGCGCTCCTCTCGGCCACCGGGTCTCCCCGGCTTCACGCACATGTCAAGCCCTGGTAAGGTTCTTCGCGTTGCTTCGAATTAAGCCACATGCTCCGCTGCTTGTGCGGGCCCCCGTCAATTCCTTTGAGTTTTAGCCTTGCGGCCGTACTCCCCAGGCGGGACGCTTAATGCGTTGGCTGCGGCACGGAGGGATCGTCCCCCCACACCTAGCGTCCATCGTTTACGGCTGGGACTACCAGGGTATCTAATCCTGTTCGCTCCCCCAGCTTTCGCGCCTCAGCGTCGGTCTCGGCCCAGAGGGCCGCCTTCGCCACCGGTGTTCCTCCCGATATCTGCGCATTCCACCGCTACACCGGGAATTCCACCCTCCCCTACCGGACCCGAGCCGCGGGGTTCGGGGGGCGGACCGGGGTTGAGCCCCGGGATTTGACCCCCCGCCTACGCGGCCGCCTACGCGCGCTTTACGCCCAATGAATCCGGATAACGCTCGCCCCCTACGTATTACCGCGGCTGCTGGCACGTAGTTAGCCGGGGCTTCTTCTGCAGGTACCGTCTTGACTCGTCCCTGCTGAAAGCGGTTTACGACCCGAAGGCCTTCGTCCCGCACGCGGCGTCGCTGCGTCAGGGTTGCCCCCATTGCGCAAGATTCCCCACTGCTGCCTCCCGTAGGAGTCTGGGCCGTGTCTCAGTCCCAATCTGGCCGGTCGGTCTCTCAACCCGGCTACCCGTTGTCGGCACGGTGGGCCGTTACCCCGCCGTCTACCTGATGGGCCGCGGAGCCATCCCCTCCCTCCGGAGATTTGCCCGGCGCCGCATGCGCGGCTCCGGGGTCGTCGGGTGTTACCCGCGGTTTCCCGCGGCTATCCCCGAGGAGGGGGCAGGTTCTCCACGTGTTACTCAGCCGTTCGCCACTCGCTTCCCTCCGAGGAGGGGTGCCGTTCGACTTGCATGTGTTAGGCGCGCCGCCAGCGTTCATCCTGAGCCAGGATCGAACTCTCCGTCCAAAGTATGCTTGGGCGCGGATGAGCCCGTCCGGCCGGCTGTAACGCCGATCGGATCCATTCGAATGTAAAAGCCGTTTCCTGCTCGGAAAGGAATCGTAAGGGTTCGCCTTACTCATCTGACTATTCCGTACATCACTGCTCACCATCGAAATGGTTCTTAAGTTCTGTCTCCCGGCGATCGACCATGCCCTCGGCACGGCCTCTCGCCTCGCAGTATCCGGTTCTCAAGGTACGCGCCGCCGGTCGCTCCCGCGCCGCGCGGCAAGGAGATATATTGCCATACCCGGGGCGCCGCGGGGGCGCCATTCCCGCCCTCCACGGTTCCTACACATACGGGGGCCGATGACTGAATACAAGCATGCGCTTAGATCAGCTGTACCCGCGGAATCCGCCCAACCACCCGCTTGATCATCGCGTCGCATTGGCGGAGGCTGCAGGCAGCCCGCTTCGCCAGGATAGAAAATCTCCATTAAATCGGTCGTGCAACTCCAACAAAACGTTCCTGAGCAAAACGACCTTACAAGGATGCAGATTGCGACATCCGTGTCCATCGGCTGGAATACCGTCCAAATCTTCGATATTTTAATTGGCGCGGCGGAAGTCTGTGATAAGAATCGGTCTTTTCCTCGAAATACGCCCTATATAGATAAGAGTGAGATTAAGAAAAGCGG
>NZ_JH126476.1 GCF_000225705.1 Collinsella tanakaei YIT 12063 | reverse complement strand
TGAACCCCGTGCCAAGCTGAGGCAAGGCCCGAAGAGGGGGTGACGATGGCTTGGGAACTGTTTGCACGGCAGACTCGCTGTGTCGCCGCGCCGCGACCGCAATCCTGCGCCATCACGAGCGCCACCCCGGAGCATCTGCAGCCTCCTGGTGCGTCGCTGCGGAGCCGTTTTTGAAGAGACGGGCATCTTGCTCGTCCCCACCGATATGGCCAAGGCACTTTCAAACATGACCGAGATAGCGCTCCGTATCCACAGGAGCCCGAAGCTCTCTTGCGCCCGCCCCTTGCGGCATCGATGCAAGGGGCGCTTGAATTATTGCGTGCCACTTTTCGGGGGCGGAAGCGACGCGTAACCCGAGCCTTCCCTTACATCGACTCTTCCGGCACCCCTTCTTCCTCCTTCTCGCCTAACTGGCGATTATCTGTTCCTTTGGAAGGAGAAGACGTATGACAGCTTGCGTCAACAAGAAGAGCAAGAGGGTAGCCGCGGTCGTCACCGCGTCCCTCGTGGGCGCGCTCTCCATCGGCGCCCCCGCGGTCGCGCTCGCGACCGGCACCACCAACATCGAGACCCTTTCCGCCAGCGAGGAGTCCGCGTTCTCCCGCGGAACCGTCGAGCTCGATACCAACAAAACCGGGCTGACGCTCGATAGCGCCAACGGCGTCTACAACGTCACCGCGAACGAGGCCGGCCAGGCGCTGAACGTCAAGGCGACCTACGTCACGCCCCTGGGCGCTTCCAAGATCACACTCGCCGGTGACGACGACTACACCGTCTCCTTCTACAAGGCCGACGACAAGTTCAACAAGACCGGCGACAAGATCGCCAACATCTCCGAGCCCGGCAAGTACGTCGTCGTGGTCAAGGCCGTCGGCGGCACCTACAAGGGCGGAGAGGCCGTCGCCAAGGTCAACGTCAAGGGCGCCAGCCTCAAAGGTATCAGCTACTACGAGGTCGACGCGAGCGACCCCTATGCCGTCAGCGATAAGACCATCACCTACACCGGAGGCAAGCTCAACATCGGCTTCCAGGTCAACGGTGCCTACCTCGTCGAGGGCCAGGACTACTCCGTGAAGATCCTCAGGGCCGGCACCGACAACGTCGCCGCCGCCCCCGGCGTCGACGTCGTCGAGTACGGCAGCTACGTCGGCTACGTGACCGGTCTCGGCCAGTATGCCGGCGAGAGCGAAGAGGTCCCCTTCACCGTCGCTCGCTTCGACTGGAGCAACGCGAAGATCGACGCTATCCAGGTACTGGGTTCCGACTCCGCCCCCACCCATCCCGAGAAGGTCTATACCGGCACCGTCGGCAACGCCAACTACGCCGAGCTCGACCCCTCTCTCGTGACGCTCTCCTTCGGCCGCTACAGCGATGGGAGCACTCAGCTGTTCGACAAAACCGGCACCTACACCTTCGGCGCGACCGTCGACACCTCCAACAAGAGCATCAAGGAGAGCACGAAGGACGGCAAGGCACTCGTCAAGAACGTCACCGTCTACAAGTGCGCCGCCGCCGCGACGTTCACCTACAACGATGAGGCAATCGCCGATTCCTACACCGTCGACCTGAGCAAGAAGCAGTCTTTCAGCACCAAGGACATCAAGGTCCTCAATGGCACCAAGGAGATCGCGTCCACCGGCTATACGATTTCCGTCACCACCGCAGACACCGGCTCCGCTGACAAGACCTCCGACCTCGAGAGCGGCGTGCCCGGCACCTACACCGTCACCGTCTCCGTTAAGCCCGACGACACCGCCGTCAACTACGCGGTGGGCGGAACCAAGACCTTCACCGTCAAGGTCGTCAGGGGCACCGTAGACGCGGACGCCAACGTCTACGTCTACCTCAAGAGCTCCGGCAAGGTCATCACCTCCTTCTCCAAGGAGTACGACGGCGCCGCTGTCTCCGTTGATTCCTCCAACCCCACCTTCGAGGTCAAGGCTTTCGACGCCGACAACGAAGAGATTAAGAACGCCGACCTTTCGATGACGCTCTGCGATAAGGACGGCAACGCCCTGCCCGCCAAGTCCGTTACCGACGCCGGCTCCTACATCCTGAAGATCACGAGCGGCAGCTACAACCTCACCGGCACGACCGAGCTGCCCGTGACCATCTCCAAGGTCGATCTGTCCACCATCAAGGTCGGCAAGCTCGAGACCAAGGCGGGTGGCTCCTACCTCCCCCTCAAGACCACCGACTACCTGTGGAAGGAGCTCGACCTCCGCTACAACACCGGTGTCGCCGACAGCGATGACAACGACAGCGCCACCGACGACGAGGGCTGGGACGTCCTCTCCGATTCCTTCCTTGCCGACACCTATCTGAAGGCCGAGAAGTGGGACGCGGACAAGCAGACCTGGGTCAAGACCAGCTATCCGACCCGCATCAACTCCGAGGGCACGTTCCGCATCACCCTCGCCGGCACCAAGGAGCAGTCCAAGAACTACAAGTTCGCCAACTCAGACTGCACCACCACCGTCGAGTTCAAGTGCGTCGACAAGAACAAGCTGATCTTCGACGACGTCAACGCCGAGGAGTGGTACGTCGACCCGATCGCCGAGGCGAAGGCAGCGGGCTACATGTCCGGGTACAACGGCAAGCTCGTCTTCGGTCCCACCAAGAGCATCACCCGCGGTGAGGTCGCTTGCGTGCTGTTCAACATGGCCGGTGGCGACAAGGTCGAGGTCGATGAGGGCCATTACGACGAGACTCATGGCTGGAAGTCCTTCGACGACGTCAACGGCAAGGAGTTCTACGGCAAGGCCATCGCATGGGCCAAGAACGCCGGCGTCGTCAACGGCTACGGCGACGGCACCTTCCGCCCCGACAAGAGCGTGACCCGCGAGGAGTTCGCCTGCATGCTCGCCAACTTCGCCGCCCTCAAGGGCGATGACGTCGAGGGCGCCGACGCCGACCTGAGCGGTTTCGGCGACTCCGCCAGCGTCTCCGACTGGGCGCTCGACGCCGTCGAGTGGGCCGTCGAGAACGGCGTCATGGGCAACGGCGGCTTCCTGGCCCCCGCTAACTCCATCTCTCGCGCCGAAACCGCGGCCATGGCCGTCAACTACATGCCCTTCTGGAAGTAGGGAACGGTAACATTTGAGATGAGGCTCCGCGAGTACTAAGACCGCATTCGCAGTAATCTGAGTCTCGTAGATCCGGTCAAGCATGTTGATTCCGAGCCCTCCCTTCAATGGGAGGGCTTGCGTGGGAGCTCACCCCATTTGAACTCCCCCGCAAGCCTTAAGGCAAATGCAAGCTGTCGCTCAAGGCTCGATGCGCCGAGGGCCCCTGCAGTAATGCGGGGGCCCTCGGCGTTTATATAGACATTCCTTTGTATGGAGCTAAGGAGGGCTTTATGAGTAAGGCGACGATCTCATTCTCCGCATTATGCGGACATGCAATCCTGTCTCCAAACCATGTCAGTATCTTCCTAAGGGATCCTGCTCAGCTCCTGAACACACTTCTTGCACAATGAACATTAAGAGAGTTGATCTCCGAAATAAAGGACGGCGCCTTCACCGAGATATACATGCAACAAGGAGATATTGGATTGATAGCTACTTCAATAACGCGAAGGGCCCCGGATAGATCCGGGGCCCTTCGCGCATCGAGCCTTGAGCGACAGCTTGCATTTGCCTTAAGGCTTGCGGGGAAACTCTGCCGGGCAGAGCGTTCCCGCAAGCCCGCTCCCGTGTGGGAGCGGGCTTCTGCTACCCAGAAGAGGCGGTTAGCCCTGAATCGGATTAGAGGGCCTCGGGCTGGTAGTTGACGGCCATGGCTGCGACCTCGGCGCGGGTGATCACGCCGGTGCCGTTGATGGCGGCGCCGTTGTTACCCATGATGCCGTTTGCCTTGGCCCAGGCCACGACGTCCTTGGCCCAAGCGGTGTAGTCCGTGGCGGAGCCCAGGACCTCGTCGGCGTCGACGGCCTCGTAGTCGCCGGTCGCCTTGGCATAGTTAGACAGCAGGGCCGCGAACTCCTCGCGAGTGATGGTCTCGGTCGGGCGGAACTTGCCGTTGGAGCCGTTGGCGATGTCGAGGGAGTCGGCCCAACCCATGGCCACGCCGTAGTACTCTTCGACGTTCACGTCGGTGAAGGTCACCTTGGAGGTCCAGGCGAGCTTCTCGGCCTTGGTCATGTCCTCGACCTTCTTGCCGCCGGCCATGTTGTAAAGGATGCAGACCGCGTCGGCGCGCGTGATGTTCGCCGTCGGGTTGAAGAGCTTGGTGCCCTTGACGCCGTTGACGTAGCCGTTCTCCTTGGCCTGGAAGACGGCGCCGACGAACCAGTCGGTGTTCTGAACGTCGGCGAAGGACTTGGCCTCAGCGACGGTGAACTTCTTGGTCAGGCCCGTGAAGTCGTAGTTCTTGGTGCCCACGGTGCGGGAGAAGGTGGCGGTGTATTCGCCCTTCTTCTTGACCTCCTTGCCGTAGGAGACCTTCCAAGCGCTCTCGGGAACCTCGACCGCGCCGTCTTTGTCCTCGAACGTCCAGGAAGGGGTCAGGACGGAGCCGGTGTAGGGCAGGAACTCGGAGATGAGCTTGCCGTCCTTGTAATCCCCGACGGTGCCGTGGAGGACTGCCTTGGTCAGCTTAATCGGGGAGACGACGATCTTGAAAGAGTCGGAACCCGTGCCGACGACGTACATGGAGCCGTCCTTGGCCTTGACGGTCACGCTGTAGGTGCCGGCGTCGACGACCTTGTCGACGGCCTTGGTGCCCTCCTTAGCCTCGAGCACCAGCTCGCCGGCGGGAACCTCCTTGCCGTTCTCGTCGGTGGCGGAGACCTTCAGCTGGGACAGGAAGTCGGAGCCGTTGTAGACGACGTCGAGCTGGTCGCCGGTGACCTTACCGTCGTAGGTGACGAAGATGTCCTTGACGGCGATCTTCGTGGCGTTGACCTTGAACTTGATGGTCACGGAGCCGCCGTAGGTGCAGTCGGAGGACTTGGCGGTGACGGTCGCCTCGTACTCGCCCGGCTTGGAGGCGTCGGAGACGCCGACGTAGGTGCCGTCGGATTGCTTCTTGGCGTAGGCGATATCAAAGTCGATGGAGGCCTTGCCGTCGGTTACGGTGACCTTGGCGGGGTCGAAAACCTTTGTGCTGTCGTAAGAACCCTCAGTCAGGTCCTCGGTGCCGCCAGCAGCGATAACCTTGCCATCGTACTTGAAGGTAGCGTCCTTGTCGTAGCGGACGACCTCGACGTTCGCGGAGTTGACGATGTTGGTATCCTTCTCGTTCTTAACCGAGACCTTGTAGGTGAAGGTGCCCTTCACGCCGTTCTGGGGAGCGGAGCCGACGTTGGAGGAGACGAAGGAGAAGTCGAGCTTGTCGTTTACGGCGGCGCTGTCATTCACCTTGCTGAGGGCGGTGGGCAGGTTAACGGTCTTCAAGCCGACGGTGGGCTGGTCGAGCACGATCTTGGCCTCGGAGAGGTCGAGCTGCTTGATCTCGAAGGGAATCTCGACCACGGAGCCGGCGTAGGTGTTCGCGCCGTAGACACGCGCAACGTATTTACCAGCGTCGTGTGCTTTCTTGGTAGTGGTTGCGCCGGACTTGTAGACATCGACCCTGCTGATGTTCGAGGACTCGACAAGGCTGCCGTTGAGGGCGATATGCAGATCGCCGTTGCCGAAGGAGTAATCGGAGCCGTTGTAGACGAGCTCGGTGTCGTCGACGGTCTTGCCCACGACGGTTGCGCCCTCGAGGGATTTGTTGACGATGGTGAACTTGAGCAAGCACAACTCGTTCGCTGCCTTCGCATTCTGATCGCCGACGCCGACGTAGTAGGTTCCAGCGGAGGTAATCGTGCTGCGATCAGCAATGTACTGGAGCCAGTTGCCGTCGGAATCCTTGTCGCCCGGGTTGCTCTGAGAGGTCGCAGTTACTTTGTAATAGCAGACTTTGACCCTGCCTTCAGACTCGGCCTTCTGAACGTCGATGACCTGACCGGTCTTAGTGGTGACCTCGGTCGGCTTGATGTACTGGGCCTCGGTTCCGACCTTGAACTCAGTGGAATCGGCGGCCTTGTCATCCTGATTGGTATAGGCGGTGATCTTGCCAGCGGCGATGTCCTCGAGATCGCCAGCGACGAGCATGTCGATGTCGCCGCTGCCGGTCGCGAGCGCGACCGCGGGGGCGCCGATGGAGAGCGCGCCCACGAGGGAGGCGGTGACGACCGCGGCCACCCTCTTGCTCTTCTTGTTGACGCAAGCTGTCATACGTCTTCTCCTTCCAAAGGAACAGATAATCGCCAGTTAGGCGGGAAGGGGAAGGAGCGGAGATTCGCATGGCGATAGGCGGGCAGGGCGGAGTGCGAATGGCTGAGGGGCCGCGGCTCCGCGCTACCGTTAACGTCACCGTTAGCACCGCGTGGTGTTAACGCCTGACCTGCCAAAACACCACCGTCGACGTCAAGATGACGTTAACGGCGGTGCTAACATGGGGCCTGCCGGAGGGCGCTTCGCCCAACCGGTCCTTTTCCAGATAGAACCGCTCCGCTAAGGGAGGAGGCAGCAGATGTACGTCAAGGACGGAATCGCGCACGCCGGGGATGCGGCCCCCGAGCTCGAGGTCGCGTCGGCCCGCTACGTTGGGAACCTCCAGATGGCCGTGACCTTCGCGGGCGGAGAGGAGCGCCTCCTCGACGCCACGGAGCTCTCGGACATGCCCGCGCTCGCCCCCCTCATGGACGAGAAGGTGCTGAAGGACTTCTCCGTCGACCACGGCGTCCTCACCTGGCTGGGCGGCGAGATAGACATCGCCCCCGAGGCCGTCTACCAGAGGAGCTTCGAGTACCAGCGCCCGGCGTGACGGCGGCGCATCGGCAATAAGGAGGGCCCGACGCATCGGGCCCTCCCAGGCGTCGGCCGAAGCCTTTCGCCGCAACTAAGGATTAGATAGCACCCCGCCGGCGCATCGGCCAGCGTTTCACGCGCGAAGCTATTCAAACAGGTGGCCCCAACAGGCGGTCTCGGGGGCGATGCTGGCTTTTTGCGCTATGAAACGCATCAGCTATGGGCGCGAGAGCCGGCCGGACGCCTTGTCCATGACCTCGCTGAGCATGGCTAGGCCGTTCCTCAGCTCGACCTGCTTGGAGAAGTAGTCCCCGTGCACCGCAAATCGCCCGCACAGGGCTCGTAGCCTCTCTGCGGCGTCCTCTCTCGCACCCTCGCTCTCGACCAGGTGCATGAAGCAGAGGGCGAGGGCGGTGAAGTCATGGACGATGGGTGCCCTCTTGGTAAGCGATGCGAGCTCGCGGTCGACCCCCAGCTCCTCGACCGCCATCCTCGAGATGGAGCCGACGGGCTTCCCTAGCTTCGAGCCGAGCGTGCTGAGCATATTCCCGTTGTGCGCGGCGGCGTTCCTCAGTGCCTTCGTCGGGAAGAGCAGCCCCTTTACCGCCTCCCCGTCTCTCATCGCGTACCGCTCGAAGAGGCAGTACTTGTAGAGCGAGATGACGCCCCCGAAGGACGCGAGCTCGAGGTATGTCCAGACCGCCATGTGTCCAGGATCTCCGTACTTCTCGACGAGCCCGCGGGTGTACAACGACCCGCCCAGCCCGGCGAGGCTCCTCTCGATGTGGTCGGGGTCTAACCCGTCGAGCGAGTCTGACGCCAAGTGCAGCAGGGAAGCGAGGGTGGAGATCACGGTCCTGGCATCCAGGGCGGTCAGGTCTCCAGACAGGTCCATGACCGTCGGGGCCTTCGATCGAATGGAGTCAAGGTCGACCCTCTTCTCGAGCAACCCGACCTTCCTCTCACGCTCGAAGTCGAAAAAAGACGCCATAAGATCATAAGGGTCGTCCCCCGCATCCATAATCGCCCTGTTGAGCTCGACCTTCATGTAGTGCTCGATATCGAGCGTGAGGGAGAGGACCGCCTCGCGGAGATGGTGGTCGAGCTTCGTGAGTTTGGCGAGGTGAGCGAAGTCGAGGTTGATGTAGGAGCCGTAGCGCTCCGAACCCGGATTGGTATAGCGGGAGAAGCACTTCGCGAACGCCTTCACCTTGAAGAAGAAGTTGCTCTCCCGCAGGAACCGCTCGGCTTCCCATTCGTCCATAAGCTCGAAGCGAACCCCTCGGTCCTTGAGGTGGCTGACCTGCTGGGCGGCATCGATGAGGGGGCGTTTCCTTGTTGTCGCGATGTCGGGATCTCCCATATCGGCTCCAAAAGATAAGAAAAATGCGGCTGAAGGTACAGGTACCCGCAGCCGCTAAAAGCCCTAGAGCTTTTCACAATGACTGAAGTATAGCTGATTGAGGCAGGCGGGGAAAGCGCGGCCCATCCATCGGAAGGACTCCACAGCCTCGGCACAGAGGGGCAACGCGCGGTGGCGCCGGTATCGACTGGGGCCGGAACGCGCCTAAACCTCCGCGACATGCCGAAGACGAGGGCGTCCTTCCGCTCGACATCTGAGAGCCCGTCCTCGTCGCGCGCGTCGGGTCGATCTTGGGAAGGGGCCGGCTGGGCGAAGCGCCGTCCGACAGACCCCATGTTAACACCACCGTTAACGTCATCTTGACGTCGACGGTGGTGTTTTGGCAGGTCAGGCGTTAACACCACGTGGTGTTAACGGTGACGTTGACGATGACGCGGCAGCATGTCCCCCGCAGCCGTCCGACCCCAGGCCCCGCGGACGGCATCCATTGATCCATGGTGCCCTTGAAGCGTCTCGTCCGCCGCTCCGCCCTGCTCGACTCGGTCATACCTTGCCGCAAGTCCCCTCCTCCCTCCTTCCCGCCTAACTGGCGATTATCTGTTCCTTTGGAAGGAGAAGACGTATGACAGCTTGCGTCAACAAGAAGAGCAAGAGGGTAGCCGCGGTCGTCACCGCCTCCCTCGTGGGCGCGCTCTCCATCGGCGCCCCCGCGGTCGCGCTCGCCGCGAACGCTAACATCGACATGCTGGTCGCTGACGAGGTCGCCGATTTTAACAACGGAAAGATCACTCAGGCCAATGGCGTTGCTGTAAGCAACAACCTGGTCACGTTCACCGCCGACGGCAACGCTATCGAGGTCAAGCCCCAGGAGCTTAAAACTGCGACCGGCGTCAAGGTCACGTTGAAGGCGGGCGATTACCGCGTTTCTTACGTCAAGGCCGATTCCGAGGGCAAGCCGAGCTCCGAGGGCGTTTCCGAGATCGTCCTTCCGGGCAAGTACTTCGTCAAGGTCGAGGCCCTGGCCGGCGATTACGTGGGCGGTGTTGCATATCTTCCCGTTAAGGTTGACGCTGCGCAGTTCACCGACCTCAAGGTTTTCGAGGTTAATCCCGCCGACCCCAAGGATAACGATGACACCAAGCTCGTATATACGGGCAAGGATCTGTCCCTCGGGCTCAAGAATGATGACAAGACCCTGGTCGCCGGCACCGACTACGATGTGAAGTACCTGAAGGCCGGTTCCTCCATCGATGGGGACGGCGTTTCCGTGAAGGAGACCGGCACGTATTATGCGGTCGTCACCGGTAAGGGCATCTACGCTGGCGAGAAGGCTCAGATCAAGGACATCATGGTCGACTCCTTCGATCTCAGCCACGCCACGATCACCGTAGACCCGGTCATCAGCTCCAACAGCCTCCCTGTCAACCCGACTTCGGTTGTCTGGACCGACTCCCAGGGCAACAAGACCGTTCTCGATCCCACCCTCGTCAAGCTCGAGATGACGAATGCCCCCGGCTCCGACCTCATCTTCGATGCCAAGGGCCAGTACACCTTCTTCGCCGAGAGGGCCAACGAGGACCTGAAGAACGACGTTAAGCACACCCAGTACGTGCATGTCGACAAGTACGCCACCGAGGCCACCGTCCAGTACTACGGCGAGGACTGGCCCGCCAGCTTCGCAATCGACCTTAACGACAAGAAGCCCGCTTCCTTCGACGAATCTCTCGTCAAGGCTTTCTACGGCACCCCCAAGACCGATATCAACGACATCTCCATTACCGCAACCAACGCCGATGGAGTCGCTGTCGACTTCGACACCATGAACTCCACCCCGGGCGTCTACACCGTCAAGGTTGTCGCAAAGTCGACTGCTCATGAGGCCGCTGCGGTTAAGACCTGCACCGTCACCGTCAAGGGCAAGACCGTCGACGCCGATGCGTCGGTGTACGTCCAGTACAACAACAAGACGATCACCAGCTTCGTCAAGGACTGGGATGGCAATTCTCTGCCCAAGACCAGCTTTACCGTCAAAGGCGTTAATGACGAGATCAAGGACCTCGAGAGAACGCTCAGCACAAAGCTCACCGACGAGAAGGGCGAAGAGGTCGATTCCGCAACAGATGCCGGCGTCTACACCCTTACCGTCTCCAGCTCGAAGTACGAGCTGACGGGAACCACCTCCATCAAGATCACCGTTAACCCGTTGAAGCTCGACAAGCTCGTCCTCAAGGGCGGAAACGTTCATTCTGATTTCGGCACCACCTATGCGTTTCGCCAGAACAAGCCCTTGACCGGCCTCACCCTCGACTATGTCAAGGGCGTCGACGTCGATGGCAACGGCGCTCTCGACGACTACGCCACGGTCGGCGGAATCGCCTCCAGCAACATCAAGGACGTCTCTATCAAGCTCCAGCAGCTCAACGAGAAGACCGGCGTGTGGTATGACGTCACCGGCGTTCCCGCTGTAGATACGAAGAACCCCTATGAGGCTCTGAAGTTCCGCTTCGTCGTCTCCCCCCTGAACGCTTCTGCGCTCAAGAACTGCGTATTCGCAACCGAGGATGGCACTGTTGTTGACTTCTTCGCCTTGAACAAGAAGCTGGCATTCACCGACGTCATGCCCTCCGATTGGTATTACGGCGTCGTTTCCAAGGCCAGCGACGACAAGCTGATGAACGGCTACGCGGGCACCAAGATCTTCGGATCTTACGACAAGCTCACCCGCGGACAGGTCGCCTGCGTCCTGTTCAACATGGCCGGCGCTAAGACTAACGAGACCGAGCTCCATTACAACGAGGTCGCGGGCTTCCTGACCGGATTCTCCGACGTCAACGGCAAGGCGTACTACGGCAAGGCTATCGCATGGGCCAAGCAGGCCGGCGTCGTCAACGGCTACGGCGACGGCACATTCCGCCCCGACGCCAACGTCACCCGCGAGGAGTTCGCGGCCATGCTCGCCAACTTCGCCAAGAAGTACAACTCCTTCACCGACGTCGACGCCGACAAGGTGCTGGGCGAGTTCTCCGACGGCGCCTCCGTCTCCGACTGGGCCGAGGAGGTCGTTGCCTGGGCCGTCGACCAGAAGATCATGGGCAACAATGGTTCCATCAAGCCGACCGATGACATCGTTCGCGCTGAAGCCGCGGCAATGGTTATCAATTCTGGTCTTAAGCTCTAATCTCGATAGAGTTTAGGTGATAGCCCTCCCCTTAGGGGGAGGGCTTGCCGGAGGGTTCCCGCATCGGAACCCCCCGGCAAGCCTTAAGCACGTAAGCAAGCTGTCGCACAAGGCTCGAAGCAGGGAGGGCCCCGAGAGGGGCCCTTTCTGCTATCTATCGAATTAGATATCGAATAAAACGCCGAGAGCCCCCGCGGAACTCCACGGGGGCCCTCGGCGCATCGAGCCTTGTGCGACAGCTTGCATTTGCCTTAAGGCTTGCGAAGGTGTTCTACTGGAGAACGCCTTCGCAAGCCCGCTCCCCGAGGGGAGCGGGCTGAAAGCTCGTCGTATCCGCTCAGCAAATTAGCTTGCTGTAAAGCCGGATTACTTGGTCGGCTTCTCGAGCTTGGCGGGCTGGTAGTTGACCGCCATTGCGGCGACCTGGGCGCGGGTGATCACGCCGGTGCCGTCCAAGCTACCGCCGTTGCCCATAATCTCGCCCTCGACCGCCCATGCGACGGAGTCGACGGCCCAGTCGCTGACGGAGCCCTTGTCGGCGAAGCCGTCGAGGACCTTGGGGTCCGCGGCCTCGTAGTTGCCGGTGAGCTTGGCGTAGTTGGCGAGCATGCAGGCGAACTCCTCGCGGGTGACCATGGCCTCGGGCTTGAAGGTGCCGTCGCCGTAGCCGTTGACGACGCCGGCCTGCTTAGCCCATGCGATGGCCTGCGCGTAGTAGGCGTGGCCGTTGACGTCGGAGAAGCCGGTCAGGAAGTTGCCGTCCTCGTCGACGAAGTTGTCGTTGTCGATATCCGGCGCGCCCGCCATGTTGAACAGGACGCAGGCGACGTCACCGCGCTTGATCTGAGCCTCGGGGCCGAACAGGGTGGTGCCGGCGTAGCCGTTGATGTAGCCGTTATCGGCGGCCTTGTTGACCACCTCGTAGTACCAGGCACCTTCTTTTACATCGGAGAATTTCTCGGCCTTGTCGACATCGAAGCTGTAGGCGGGGGCGGTCAGCTCCATGTTCTTTGCGTCGACGGCCTCGGACAGTGCGAGGGTCATGGTGTAGGATCCGCGCTTCTTGACGGAGGAGACCTCCTCGCCGTTAAGGGCGAGGGACTGGTTCAGGTAGTCCTCGGCGATGGAGCCCTTGAACTGCTTCCAGACCAGGTCGCCCTCGTCGTCGCGGGTGCCGTCGGAGTAGACGTAGATCGGGTCGATGGCCTTGCCGTCGTTGTACTTGAGGCTGTAGTGTCCGTTGATGCCGGAGAGCGCACCGGCCTTTCCCTTGACGACCTCGGTGAGCTCGGACGCATCTTTCTCGAGGTACTTGTCGCCCTCCTTGACGATGCGGAAGCCCGAGACGTTCAGCTTCGCGACCTTGACGGGAACGGTGTTGCCGTCGAAGTCCTGGCCCTTGACCTTGACGGTCATGGTGTAGTCGCCCGCCGCGACGATGTCGCTGGCGTCAACCTTGTTGCCCTTGGCGTCGGTGAAGACCTTGCTGACGTCGCTGGAGCTGACCTCGAAGCCGTAGGCGTCCTTAACCACGACGGAGGGCTCGGCGAGCTGCTTGCCGTCCCAGGTCTTGGAGACCTCGGTGACGACCTTGTTGTCGTATGTGACGTAGAGCTTGTAGCCCTGGAGGGAGCCGTTGGTAATCTTCAGGGTGAAGGTCTGAGTAGCGCCAAAAGCGCAGGACGCCGCACTTGCCTTGTCAACGATGGAGACAGTGACGGTGTAGACGCCGGGGTTCTTCATCGTCGGCGTGGAGACGACTTCGCCGTCCTCGTTCACGTACGTGAACTCGAAATCTGCACCGGTGCAGGGCTTCTTCTCGCCCTTATCAGTGTAGAAGGCAAAGAAGTTGGCCTCGTTGTAGGCCTCGTTCTTGGAGGAGTCGAAGGTCATCTCCTCGGGGAGGGCGGCGCCGTTGTAGTTGATGGTCGCCTTGTTGGCGGCGCGGTAGACCTTGGCGCCGGTCACGACCTTCCAGTCGCCGCTAGGGGTCTTGTCATTCTCATCGTCGGTGACGTTAGTGTAGTTGCCAGACTTCTTGGCGGCATCGGTCAGGCACGCGTTGGGCGTGAAGGTCCTGCAGTCCGCGGTGGGATCGTCGTAGAAGAAGGTGAAGTCCTTCGCCATGCCCTCGGAACCCTTGACCGTCGTCGGGCCGGCGGGGAGGTTCTCGCCAGCGAAGACGGTGGCGGTGAAGAAGTCGTCGGCCTTGAGGGACTTGACGTCGACCTGTGCGATGGTGAATTCGAGGTTCTTAGTAGATCCAGCGTAGACACCCTTGCCGGAGATCTTCGCATAGTAGGAGCCGGCGTTGGTCGGGGCGGTCTCGGAGGTGGCTGCGGAGTTCTTGGCGCCGTAGGTCACGGTGAAATCCTCGCCGGCCTTGAGCTTCTTGGTACCGAGCATGAACGTCAAGTCGACGCCCTCGCCGTCGTAGGAGACACTGTCCTCTTTAAGGGTGGCGGAAGAGAGGCTCTTGCCGGTGACGGTGAAGCCCGCGTAGGCCTTGCCGCCCTTGTAGTCGCCGCCCTTGGCCTCGACGCACACGAAGTAGGAGCCAGGCTCCACGGCATCGGTGCGGGTGGTGGTGGGGCTGCCCTTCTCGTCGGCCTTGACGAAGTACACGCGGTAGTCGTCGTTGCCGGCGAGCTTGATTTCACCGGCGGACACCGGGGTCACGGAAGTGGCCGTGATCTCGGCTTTCTTGCCAGTGTACTCGAGGGTGGCGTCGGTGTCGTTAAGGACGACCTTGCCCTGATTGAACGCCTCGACGGCGCCCTCGGCGAGCAGGTTCACGTTCGCGGCGAGCGCGACCGCAGGGGCGCCGATGGAGAGCGCGCCCACGAGGGAGGCGGTGACGACCGCGGCTACCCTCTTGCTCTTCTTGTTGACGCAAGCTGTCATACGTCTTTCTCCTTCCAAAGGAACAGATAATCGCCAGTTAGGCGAGAAGGAGGAAGAAGGGGTGCCGGAAGAGTCGATGTAAGGGAAGGCTCGGGTTACGCGTCGCTTCCGCCCCCGAAAAGTGGCACGCAATAATTCAAGCGCCCCTTGCATCGATGCCGCAAGGGGCGGGCGCAAGAGAGCTTCGGGCTCCTGTGGATACGGAGCGCTATCTCGGTCATGTTTGAAAGTGCCTTGGCCATATCGGTGGGGACGAGCAAGATGCCCGTCTCTTCAAAAACGGCTCCGCAGCGACGCACCAGGAGGCTGCAGATGCTCCGGGGTGGCGCTCGTGATGGCGCAGGATTGCGGTCGCGGCGCGGCGACACAGCGAGTCTGCCGTGCAAACAGTTCCCAAGCCATCGTCCACCCCCTCTTCGGG
>NZ_JH126475.1 GCF_000225705.1 Collinsella tanakaei YIT 12063 | reverse complement strand
ACGTGTTACTCAGCCGTTCGCCACTCGCTTCCTCCGAGGAGGGGTGCCGTTCGACTTGCATGTGTTAGGCGCGCCGCCAGCGTTCATCCTGAGCCAGGATCGAACTCTCCGTCCAAAGTATGCTTGGGCGCGGATGAGCCCGTCCGGCCGGCTGTAACGCCGATCGGATCCATTCGAATGTAAAAGCCGTTTCCTGCTCGGAAAGGAATCGTAAGGGTTCGCCTTACTCATCTGACTATTCCGTACATCACTGCTCACCATCGAAATGGTTCTTAAGTTCTGTCTCCCGGCGATCGACCATGCCCTCGGCACGGCCTCTCGCCTCGCAGTATCCGGTTCTCAAGGTACGCGCCGCCGGTCGCTCCCGCGCCGCGCGGCAAGGAGATATATTGCCATACCCGGGGCGCCGCGGGGGCGCCATTCCCGCCCTCCACGGTTCCTACACATACGGGGGCCGCGGGGAGGGGGCGCGCTCCCACCAGGTCCGGCCGCCGGACTGCCATGGGAAACAGCGGGCGCGCCCGGGAGCCGCCGCGCCGGGAAGGCAAAAAGAGCGGGGCCCCGGAGGGCCCCGCTCTGCACCTATATGGAAGTGCCGTCCACCGGTCAGCGGCGCCCTGCTCTCCCACGGGCTTCCCCCGCAGTACCATCGGCGCTCGGCGGCTTAGCTTCCGGGTTCGGAATGGGTCCGGGCGTGCCCCGCCCGCCATGGCCGCTGACCGGTGGGCGGCGCTCCGCCCACTTCAACTTTGCTTCATCTTTTATACACGCAGTCTCTATTCCAATGCAAGAGATGTTTACAAACAGCATAAGCGCGTCAAATGATAAACAGGAACCGTTCTATACCTCAAAGTGCATGGGGGCGCTACCGTGCTTTTTAATAAGAAAGGGACGAACCGAAGCCCGTCCCTTGAAAATCCGTAGAATGGATTAAGCCTCGAGAGCCTTCTTGGCGATGGCAGCCAGCTCGTTGAAGGACTCGATGTCCTCGTAAGCCATCTGAGCGAGGACCTTGCGGTCGAGCTCGATGCCAGCAAGCTTCAGGCCATGCATGAACTGAGAGTAGGAGATGTCGTTCATGCGGGCAGCAGCGTTAATACGGGTGATCCAGAGGCTGCGGATCTCGCGCTTCTTGTTGCGACGATCGCGGTACTGGTACTGGAGAGAGTGCTGCACCTGCTCCTTGGCGTACTTATAAGAACGGGACGCCTGACCGTAATAACCCTTAGCGCGGTTGAGGACTGTACGGCGCTTCTTCTTGGCGTTCACAGCGCGCTTGACACGTGCCATATCTAATCAACTCCTAATTGGTGAGTTCGAGGTAACGGGATGAAATAAGGCTTAGTTGCCAGCCAGACGTGCGGTAACGACCTTCTTGTCGGCGGCAGCAAGCTCGCCATCCTGACGGAAATTACGCTTACGCTTGGTGGACTTCTTGGTCAGGATGTGGCTCTTGAAAGCCTTGCAGCGCATGATCTTGCCCGTGCCGGTGCGGCGGAAACGCTTCTTGGTGCCGCTGTGGGACTTCATCTTAGGCATGAAATTCTCCTTCTCGGTTACTACTACACAATAAGTGTGGCTATTCGTTAGCCTCGGCCTCGCTGGCCTCGTTATCAAAGGCGCCCTTAATGGGTGCGAGGAGCATGAGCATGTTACGGCCTTCAAGCTTGGGCGCCGATTCGACCGTAGCGTACTGTTTCAGGTCCTCAGAAAGACGCTCGAGCACATTGAGTCCCTGCTCCGGATGGGCCATTTCGCGGCCGCGGAACATGATGGTGACCTTAACGCGTGCGCCCTTCTTCAGGAAACGAAGGACGTGACCCTTCTTGGTCTCGTAATCGCCCACATCGATCTTGGGTCGGAACTTCATTTCCTTGACCTCGACCTTGGACTGGTTCTTACGAGCCTGCTTGGCCTTCATGGCCTGCTGGTACTTGAACTTGCCGTAATCCATGACCCTACACACCGGGGGATTCGCGTTGGGCGCAATCTCCACCAGGTCAAGCCCCTGTTCATCGGCGACGCGCTGCGCATCGCGGATGCCGAAGAGACCGAGCTGAGATCCATCTACGCCGATCAGACGGCAGGTGGTTCCGGTGATCTCGTCATTGATGCGGGTGTCATCAGACTTAGCTATGTCCTTACCTCCTTCTTGAATAGAACAAAAATAACCCGGTGCCATAGAGCATCCGGGCTACACAAGAATCGAGTGATACATAGCTGCATCTTCGAAGTTCATAATTGTAGGACCAGACAGCTACTCAGTGGCGCCGAAAGGTGGGGACTTATCATCCCGCTTGGCTACTGCAAACACAGTGCAATAGCGATGGTAGCACACAAAATTATAACTTCACGCTATCAACACGAAGTTATCCTCTTACATGCTAAAGGGGAGACAAGCTCCCCTTCTTGATATCACATGGTGCCCGAGGTGAGATTCGAACTCACACGCTGTCGCCAGCGGAGGATTTTGAGTCCCCTGCGTCTGCCGTTCCGCCACTCGGGCGCGGTGAACTTGCTTATAGTATCACAGGCTCGGCCGCTATGCCTCGATCATCTCAATAAGTTCTACTTCACGAAGCATCTCCACTTCATCGCATCCCCTGCCATCGACCGTCGCCTCCCCCATCTGGTTATCAAACGGATCCCAGCGAACGCCGTCGGACGGTGGCTCGAACTCGGCTTGGAACTCAGAGTTTGAAACCATTCTCCACGGATCGAGATTGCCAAAGTGGTGCAGCCGCCTTTTTTCGTCCCCAGACCGTCGAGAAGACGACCCAAACGAAACATCCGCCCACAACCAACCGTACTCTTCCGTGTAAAACATCGCCCAATCATGCGGGCCTATATAATCACAGGCGACGTACAACCCGCTCTGCCACCGTGCGGGAATACCCGCGATTCGACACATGGCGATAAAAGTAAGCGCCATTACGCCGCAGTCTCCCCGCAATGATTTGGCGCAGTTATCGGCGATGGCGTCAAGCTGAGCGTAGTCAGGCTGATAGCGGTAATCAACATGGCCGGTGAGATAGTCGTATATCCTCCTTGCACGGTCTATCGGGCGGTCGACCCCTTGAACAAGCCTGTTCGTAAGCGCTTTAAGATATGGCGTGAAGCGAGCATGCGGCCTGATTTCCGCTAAATCGCTCGCACGCGGACGGGGAGCATCCACCACATAGCCACCGGCCGCCGGTGCCGTCGTATCCACATATGGAGCATCGATGCGATAACGATATACAACCTCAAATGATTCTTTGGACGAAGACTCCCAATGCACCGTTCGAGCGGGCGCATCCTCGCGAGCGACTATTCCACCCTCCGTCATGGAGAGAATCTCGATATGGGACTGTTGGGGAGCACGGGCAGGAATAGGCAGCCAGGCGCGCACGACCTCTCCGGCTCGCCTTCCCGGGACCGATATCTTCGCTCGAATGGTAATCGATCTACTGGAGCCTCCCGCCTCCCTCATCTCCATAAGCATCGCGTCGCGAGCCTCGGTATTTGAGGGATGGTCAGGCAAAAGGCCCGGCACCTCAACGGGATAAACGCGAAGCGAATCGAGAAAGTTCGCCAGGAAGCGAACCTCACCGTCGATGAACCGATAATCGATGCGCTTGCGCTCAACAAGATCATCGAGCCGTTGCTCGTCAAAATCGGGCCACTCCGCCCTGATAAGCTCGATGGCACAAGCACGGCTGATGCAGAACTGCCGGGCGAGCCGTCCCATGCGATGGCGCTCTGCGCGCAAGCACGCCGCAAGCTCAGGTTCGAGATCCGCATCGAGCATGTCCGAGCAGGCCCGACGAGCCGCCTCGAGGGCCCCATGCTGCTTCAGCCGCTCGATCTCCTGCGGAAGCCCGATATCGAGGCATCGGTAATCGCCATTCTCGACCACATCAAAGCTGCCGACCGGCCCTTCACGACGCAGCTCGCCGGCATCCGGTGACACCGTCTTGATAGCCATGACCCCTCCCGTAAACAATCTCATTCGATACAAGCGCCTCGACCCTTGAGGGCCGGACGATTCCAAATACCGTAGCAGACCGATCGCCGTGATTCCGCGAGGGCTCGGCGAGGTGGCGGCCGCCCCGGGTTAAACGAAAAGCCGCCGCCTCCAAAAGAGAGCGACGGCTTAGCGTCATGCTTTAAAGCAAGTCTGCAACCAGGCGATTAAGCCTTGTTGACGGAACCAAACTCCTCCATGAGCTCCTTGGTGCGAGCGACGATGGCCTCGCGACCAGGCTTGAGGAGCTTGCGGGGGTCGAAGCCCTTGCCCTGCTGATCCTTGCCGGCCTCGATGTACTCGCGAACGCCCTTGGCGAAGACGAGCTGCAGGTCGGTGTTGACGTTGATCTTGGAGATACCCAGGGAGATGGCCTTCTTGATCTGATCCTCGGGGATGCCGGTGCCACCGTGCAGAACAAGGGGCAGGTCGCCGGTCTGGGCCTTGATCTCGCCCAGACGCTCGAAGGAAAGGCCAGCCCAGTCGGCGGGGTACACGCCGTGGATGTTGCCGATGCCGCAAGCCAGGAAGTCGACGCCAAGGTCGGCAATCTGCTTGCACTCAGCGGGGTCAGCGAGCTCGCCGTTGGAGGTCACGCCGTCCTCGGTGCCGCCGATGCCGCCGACCTCGGCCTCGATGGACATGCCCTTGGAGTGGGCAAGCTCAACGAGCTCCTTGGTGCGGTCGAGGTTGATCTGGAAGGTCTCCTCATGAGAACCATCGTACATAATAGAGGTGAAACCAGCCTCGATGCACTTGAAGCAGTCCTCGTACGAACCGTGATCAAGGTGCAGGGCGACGGGAACGGTCACACCGGTTGCCTCGACGGCGGCCTTCACCATGTCGGCGCAGACCTTGAAGCCGCCCATCCACTTAGCAGCGCCAGCGGTGCACTGGAGAATCAGCGGGGACTTCGCCTCCTCTGCGGCCTGGAGAATGGCAAGCGTCCACTCGAGGTTGTTGGTGTTGAAGGCGCCAAGCGCGTAGTGACCGGCCTCGGCCTTCTTGAGCATCTCTGCTGCGTTAACGAGCATACAAGACCTCCCAATATCAGGATTGCTCATAATTACGCTCCTAGAATACCACTTGAATGCGTAAGTTTTACTATTGTTTACCAACCTACATTTACCAACCTGCAAGACCTGCAAGACCGAACGAGCGCAAGCGGTCCCATCGAGCGATGCGCACCTCCCCTATCGCATCTTGTCCAAAGGCTCCCCCTCTATCTGAGCGAGGCCGCGGCGCATGAACATATTGCTCTTGCGCTCCTCGCCAATGGTGGTGGTTCCACCATGTCCTATCAGGCAAAGCGTATCCGCAGGCAGCACCGCCGCCATCTTACCCAGCGATCGTATTATCTGGGCGCCGTCGCCGCCCTCCAAATCCACGCGGCCATGGCCGCCCGGGAAGAGCGTGTCGCCCACAAACGCCACGTTGCCCGTTTCCGTCGCGGCGAATAGCACAATACCGCCCGGCGTATGCCCCGGCGTCTCCACCACCTGCAGATGCGCACCCCCAAATTCCACCGCGTCGCCCTCCGACAACAGCCTGGTGGGCTCACCGGGGTCTTCGGTGTCGATGCCCCACATCTGGCGCATGCCCTTGATGGCGCCGGGCATAAAGGCCGCATCGTCCTTAGATATAAGAAACGGGACATCGCCCAGCACGCGGCGCATGCCGGCAACGCCGCCTACGTGGTCACCATGACCATGCGTGCAGACCAAAGCCTTTACCTTCACGCTCGGATGGTTTTGGACGAATTCACGCGCCAGCTTCTCCCCCTCCCATGCGGGGTCTATCACCACCGCCTCGTCCTTAGAGCACACAATGTAGGTATTGGTCTCAACAGGACCGTTGATGATGCACTCGATATGAATCGCGCCATTGGGCACGGTGTCCAACATCGGAAGGGAGGCAGGGCCCGCGTTGCTCATGGGATTTTCCTTTCACTCGTCTACACAACAACCAAAGCGCCGGCGCCGCGACCGATTAGACGCGCCGCCCTTATCTTGCTCGCATAGTTATACCCTGCGATGCGCTCTCAAGAGCCGGGCTTGTTATGTCCGCGCCCACAAGTACAATACCGAAGGCGCATCCAGCCCATGAGAGCCGGGTGAAACCCGTACAGATCGGAGGCACATGCTCAAGATAGAAGACGTTCTCGCCAAGGAGCTCGGCGTAAAGCCCTCGCAAGTCGAAGCCGTTATCAAACTGATCGATGAAGGCAATACCATTCCCTTTATCGCCCGCTACCGCAAGGAGGCGACGGGAGGCCTGGACGATGCTCAGCTGCGCGAACTCGATGCGCGCCTCACCTATCTGCGCACCCTTGAGGCGCGCAAGGCAGAGGTGCTCGCCAGCATCGACGAGCAGGGCAAGCTGACCGAGGAGCTGCGCGACGCCATCGAGGGCGCCACCATGATGCAGCGCGTCGAGGACCTCTACAAGCCCTTTAAGAAGAAGCGCGCCACCCGAGCCTCCAAGGCACGCGCCGCGGGCCTGGAACCCCTGGCCAATATGATCATGCTGCAGGCAACCACCTCTGGCGACCCGCTTGCCATCGCCGCGGAGTACGTCAACGCGGAAGGCGGCTACGCCACCGCGGAGGCGGCGCTCGCGGGCGCGCAGGATATAGTCGCCGAGGTAATCGCGGACGACGCGGAGAACACCGACGCCCTGCGCGCGTTCACCAACAACACCGGCGCCATTGGCGTTGAGGCCGTGGATGCGGACGAAAAGACCGTGTACGAGGCCTACTACGACTTCTCCGAACCCGTGAGCAAGATTCCCAACCACCGCATCCTCGCCATCAACCGCGGCGAGACGGAGGGCAAGCTGCGCGTACGCGTGCGCGTTGACCAGCAGCAGGCGATCGATTTGCTGGGAAGCCGCATCGCGCGCCGCGGCGGCATCTTCGCCCAGGCCCTGGACGCCGCGATCACCGACGGCTACAAGCGCTTGATGGCCCCGTCACTCGAACGCGAGGTCCGCGCCGCCCTCACGGAACGCGCCGAGACGGACGCCATCGCGGTCTTCGCCAAGAACACGGAGGCGCTGCTGTCGCAACGCCCGGTTCGCGGTGCCCGCATCATCGCCCTGGACCCAGGTTACCGCACGGGCTGCAAGGTGGCGGTCTTGGACGAGTTTGGCAAGCTGCTGGACTACGCCACCGTCTACCCCACCCCGCCGCGCAGCGATGTGGCGGGAACCAAGCGCAAGCTGGGCGAGCTCGCGCACCGCTACAGCATCAACACCATCGTGATCGGTAACGGCACGGCGAGCCGCGAGACCGAGGAAGTAGTCTCCGCCTTCATTAGCGAGTCCGACCTCGACCTGCGCTACACCATAGTCAACGAGGCCGGAGCGTCGGTCTACTCCGCCTCCAAACTTGCCAGCGAGGAATATCCCGATCTAGACGTCACCACCCGCGGCGCGATGAGCCTGGGACGCCGCCTTCAAGACCCGCTCGCCGAGCTGGTCAAGATCCCGCCCCAATCCATCGGCGTGGGCCAATACCAGCACGACCTTAACCAAGTCGAGCTTGGCCGCGCGCTGGGCGGCGTGGTAGAGCGCGTTGTCAACCAGGTGGGCGTGGACCTTAATACCGCAAGCGCCAGCCTTCTGGGCTATGTTTCGGGCATCACCCCCACCATCGCGAAGAACATTGTCGCCTACCGCGAGGAGATGGGCGCCTTCACGGATCGCCGCCAGCTCAAGAAGGTTCCCAAGCTCGGGCCCAAGGCGTTTCTCAACTGCGCCGGCTTCCTGCGCATCTCCGGCGGCACCAACCCGCTGGACGCCACCAGCGTTCACCCCGAGAGCTATGCGGTGGCGACCGCCCTGCTCGAACGAACCGGCGTTGAGCCCTCTGCCCTCGCCCGCGGCGGGGTTGCGGACATGGCCCGCCGCGTGGGAAACATAGGAGAAGTGGCACGCGAGCTGGACTGCGGAGTTCCCACCCTGCGCGACATTGTCTCCGAGCTGGAGAAGCCCGGCCGCGACCCCCGAGACGACGCACCGGAAGTTGTTTTCAGTCGCTCGGTCACCAACTTCGATGACCTTAAAGTGGGCATGGAGCTCACCGGCACGGTGCGCAACGTGGTCGACTTCGGCGCCTTTGTGGACATTGGCGTCAAGCAGGACGGCCTGGTCCACATCTCCAAGATGGCCAACCGCTTTGTGAAGCACCCCAGCGACATCGTCAGCGTGGGCGATACCGTCACCGTTTGGATCTGCGGCATCGATAAGGACCGCGGCAAGATCTCGCTCACCATGGTCGAAGGCAAATAAGCTGTAACCCGCGCTCCCCGCGGGCAAAAGAAACATACATGAGAAAGGCGGCGCCGTGGAGCAAATCGCATCCACGGCGCCGCCTTCTGCTAGCGCCTTTGCCTATGTTGCGCAACCCGTCACGATAGACGCATGAGAAGACAGGGCCTAGCCGCGGCGCTTCATCTTCTTGCCGCCCTCGCCAGGCATGATGCGGCGAGCGTCATACACGCTATCGACGCGGCTGATGGCGGCAAGCAGGGGATCCAGGCCGCTCGCATCGGAAATCTCAACCAAGAAGCGCAACGTGGCTATACCCTCGCGGCTGGTCGCCGTGGCGGCGGAGAGGATGTTTCCACCCGCATCGCCAATAGCGATGGTGACGTCTTTGAGCAAGCCCATGCGGTCGAGGCACTCGACCACGATCTCCACCTGGAATAGGGCGTCCGCAGCTCCGTCCCACTCGACCTCGATCATACGCTCCGGATGCTCCATCAAGCCCTTGACGTTGGGGCAGGTGGCGCGATGCACGGAGACGCCACGGCCGCGCGTGATGAAGCCCACGATGTCATCGCCCGCCACCGGGTTGCAGCAGTGAGCCAGACGCACCAACAGGTCATCCCCGCTTGAACCCACCACGCTCACGCCGGAGCTGGCGCGGCGCTGGGGACGCGTCGCGGGGCCGCGGGAGCCATGGGTGCGCTTGGCGGCCTCTACCACCGCCTCCTCGCGCTTTTTCTTGGCGCTCTCTTCCACGGGCTTGGGATCGAGAATGGCCTGCACGCGATTGCCCACCATACGCGGGGCGACCTTACCGGCGCCGATGGCGGCGAACAGGTCCTCCAGATGCTTGTAGTTCATCTGCTCCGCCACGGCGCCCAGCGCCTTGGTAGATCGCTGCGTGGAGATGCCGTAGCCGCGCTTGCGCAGGTCCTTGGCAAGGATGTCGCGGCCAGCCGTCGCGTCCTCGTCCTTGGTCGCCGCCGCAAAATACCGGCGGATCTTGGACTTAGCAGACGGGGTCTTAACGATGTTGAGCCAGTCGCGAGAGGGCTTGGACGCCTTGTTGGTAAGGATCTCGATGCGATCGCCCATGTTGAGCTCATGGGTAAGCGGGGCAACCGCGCCGTTGACCTTCGCGCCCACGCAATGGTTGCCCACCTCCGTGTGCACGGCGTAGGCGAAGTCCAGCGGCGTGGCGCCGGCGCGCAGGCTCATCACCTCGCCCTTGGGCGTGAAGACGAAGATCTCCTGGTCGAAAAGGTCGACCTTGAGCGAATGCAGAAACTCCTTGGGATCGTCTATCTCGTCGGACACCGCCCAGTCGAGCGAGCGCTTGAGCCAGCTGATCTGGTCATCCAGGCGCTGGGCATCGGAGGTCTTGGTGGCGCTCGAGCCGCCGCTGCGCTTGTAGAGCCAATGCGCCGCGATGCCGTACTCTGCCTGCTCATGCATCTCAAAGGTGCGGATCTGGATCTCGAGCGGGCGCGCCGTGGGACCGATGACCGTGGTGTGCAGCGACTGGTAGTTGTTGAGCTTGGGCATGGCGATATAGTCCTTGAAGCGACCCGGCATGGGGTGCCACAGGGAGTGGACCGCGCCCAGAGCTGAATAACAATCGCCCACGGTCTGGGTGATGACGCGCAGCGCCACCAGATCGTAGATCTCGGAGAACTCCTTGCCCTTGCGCTTCATCTTCTGGTAGATGGACCAATAATGCTTGGAGCGTCCCTTGATCTGGAAGTCTTTCAGACCCACGCGCTTGAGTTCATCGGTCAGCGTCTTGATGGTCTCGGTCAGATAACGCTCGCGAACCTCGCGGCTCTCGGACACCATGCGGGCGATGCGCTGATACGCCTCGGGCTCCAAATAGAAGAACGAAAGGTCTTCGAGCTCCCATTTTATGGACGAGATGCCCAGGCGATCCGCCAGCGGAGCGTAGACGTCCATGGTCTCGCGCGCCTTGAACAGGCGGCGGTCCTCTCGAAGCGCCGCCAGCGTTCGCATGTTGTGCAGGCGGTCTGCCAGCTTGACGATAACCACGCGAATGTCACGGCTCATAGCAAGGAACATCTTTCGCAGGTTGAGCGCCTGCTTCTCGTCCATGCTGTCGACTTCGATGTTGGTGAGCTTGGTCACGCCGTCGACCAACTCGGCCACGGTGGCACCGAACAGGTCGGTCACGTCGGCAAGCGATGTCTGCGTGTCCTCGACCGTGTCATGCAGCAGCGCAGCGCACACCACGTCGCAATCCATCTTGAGCTCCGCCAGGATGATGGCGACCTCTACGGGATGGTTGATATACAGCTCGCCGCTGCGGCGCTTTTGATCGGAATGCTTCTCCGCCGCAAAGCAGTAGGCGCGCTCCGCCTTCGCGGCGTCCTCGTCGCCCATATATCTCCTGCAGAGCGACGAGAGCTTGCTCCAATTGTCCGCGGAGATCTCCGAGGGCAGGTCATCCGCCGTGGCGTAATGCACCATCTTTTCAGTGGGAACCAACGGGACGCCCTGGATGCTGCTGCGCACCTTGGCTATCGGGGCGCTCTCCTTATGCTGGGCGTGTCGCTGCGACGAAGTATCCATTGTTCGTCCCCCTATCGAACCCGGGGTGTGATCGGTCGGTTAACGTTGGCAAGCATATCATGTGCGGACGCCGAGAGCGCCCACCCACGGAAAGCCGAGAACTCCACGCGCGCCCGGATACCCTCCAGATAGCGTATGGACTGGGAAAGGTCCACCTTACCCGGGCTTTGCACCATCTCGATTGATCGGGCGCTGTCGAAGCCCGAAATCGTTAGGAAACCAAGCTCTTCAAAAATCGCCAGCGCGCAGGGCACCATGCGTTCCTCTACAGGGGTTCGAGCATCGATTGCCAGGCACATCTGCGAGATATCGATATCGCTTGCGCTGATGCGCCTGTCGCCCGTCTGCCCCTGCTGGCGGCGAGCCATGGTCTGCAGGGCGCGATACAGCGTCACCAGCTCGTCGCGCTGGGGCGCCGCGGCATCGAGCAATCGCTCGTTGATGCGCGCGTCCCTGGACGAGTACAGCAGGTGTATCCGCGCCAGGGACCCGTCGCGACCGGCGCGTCCGCTCATCTGGTTGAACTCCGTCGCGCAGAACGGCATATGGTACAAGACCACGTGGCGCACGTCGGGCAGGTTCACCCCCTCGCCAAATGCCGAGGTGGAAACCACGCAGGTCACCTCGCCGGCACGAAACGCCTCCTCCACCCGCGCGCGCTGGGCAGGGGTAAGCCCCGCGTTGTAAAAAGCGATCGACTGCCCAAGCTCTGGAATACGGCGACGCAGCGTGCGCGCAAGCGAGATGGACTGGTCGCGCGAATTAACGTAGACCAGGCATTTCTCCCCCTCGGCGACAATGGAGACCAGGCGGTTTTCGCGCGATGAAAGGTCGCGCTCATCATCCAGGCGCAAATTATCTCGCACGGCATCGTCCACGACCACGTTTTCTATGCCCAGCAACTCGCCGACCTGACGGACGGTGCGATCGGTCGCAGTCGCGGTAGCGGCGAGCACGCAAGGGGACCCGAGCTCTCGCAGCACGCGGGAAAACTCCAGATAAGCGCTTCTGGTACCGCCCAGGCCCTCCTCCACATGATGGGCCTCGTCAACCACCGCAAACCCCACGCGGCCCGTCGCCGCAAAGCGCCCCGCGTGGATGGCGAGGAATTCGGGCGTGGTGAGGACGATATCGATGGATCCGCGGGCGATACCGCTAAACACGCGGTCGCGCTCCGCCCGGTCCGTGGCTCCGGTGAGGACGGCGACCCCTATGCCCAGTTTGGCGAAAAACGAACGCAGGTGGAACGATTGGTCCGCCACGAGCGCGCGCAGGGGATACACAAACACGCTGGCGCGGCCGCGCAGCACGGCCTCGCGCGCGGCGTGAACGTGGAAGACCATGGATTTGCCGCGACCGGTTCCCATGACGATAAGGGTGTTTTCGCCGGCGGCAAGGGCATCGAGCGCCTGCATCTGGGCGCGGTGCGGGCGAGCGGACCCGATGCACGCGTGGATGAGGGAGCGGGTGAGCTCCTCATAGGAAAGCCCGGACAGGCGCGCCCGGCGGTCGCGCTGGGGCTCGAGCACCGTTCGAGCCATGGAGTCCGCACCCGAGGAGACCGATGACGGCAGGGGCTCCTCGTCCAAAGAACCCGCACCGCCCGCGGCAGGCGCTTGATCGGAAGGGACCCGGGGTGGCCGCTGGCAAGTGCGGCAAAGGATATCTTTGACCATGAGCTTGGGCTTGACGCGGCCCTGCCAGCGCTCGGCGACAGCCTCTACCACCAAATCGACCACCGAATCGCAGTTGACCAGCTCATCGATGTGAGAGACGCGGAACATGATAGCGGGCACGCTGGAGGACCCGTCCGTAGCCGTGAAGCGCATATGGTCGCCCGTCTTGCCCACTGCGGCGCGATCGCACATGGTGACGCCGGAGATGCCCAGCAACGGAACCTTGTTTCCCTGGCCAAACGGCTCGAGAAGGGAAAGTTGCTCGACCGTCTCTATATTCAGCTCCGCCAGGCTCACCATGGCGGCGACCTCGCCGGTGTCGACGAAAGCATCGTCCGGAAGGTCCGAGAGCACGGCGTCCAGGCGCTCGCGCAGAGCCGGCAGGTTCTCTGCCGCGCACGTCACGCCCACCGCTCCGGCGTGCCCGCCGAATCGCATGAGGAGGTCGCCGCACTTCTCGACCGCCTCGAACAAATTGACGGAGCCCACGGAGCGGCCCGAGCCTCGCGCGACGCCGTCCTCGATGGAGAACAAAAGCGAAGGAACGTGGTAGCGATTCACCAGTCGGCTGGCGACAATGCC
The DNA here is from genome assembly GCF_000225705.1 of Collinsella tanakaei YIT 12063. Classification (GTDB taxonomy): domain Bacteria; phylum Actinomycetota; class Coriobacteriia; order Coriobacteriales; family Coriobacteriaceae; genus Collinsella; species Collinsella tanakaei. The sequence goes on along the minus strand of NZ_JH126475.1, from coordinate 109,718 downwards.
CTTAACGCCCTCATGCCAACCCTCGCCGCCCACTACGATGACACGGCCGCCATCATAGGTTGACTCGACCATGGCGAGCGCTTCCTCGGTAAGAGCGGCCTCGATATCGCGACGCTGCCGGTTGGTCTCTTCAAGCTGGGCGGCGAGCCTGCCCGCCTCCACGGGGTCTTGCGCGAGCAGTAGATTGAGCGCCAGGCTGGGATCTGACATGCGGCCCGCGGCGTTAAGGCGCGGAATCAGCGAGAACGAGAGCGAATCTGCCGTAATGCTCGAGAGGTCCGTCTTCGTAAGGGCCGCCAGGGCCACATAGCCCGGTCGCGCGGTCGCGCGCATATGCGCGATGCCGTCAGCGACCAGGGCGCGGTTTTCCGGCGTGAGAGGCATCATATCCGATACGGTACCGAGCGCCGCGACCTCGGTGTAGGCGCGCCAAAGCCCCGGCTTACCCAGGCGCTCGCCTAGAATCTGCACAAGCTTGAGCGCCACGCCGGCGCCGGCGAGCTCACGAGAAGGACCTTCCGCGGCAAGTTTGGGATCGGTGAGGGGAACATCCCGCGGGACCATGTCCGCCGGCTCGTGATGGTCGGTCACCACCAAATCGATACCGCGTTGCACCAGGTAGGCAACCTCGTCCCGAGCGGCGATGCCGTTGTCGACCGTCACCACCAGCGAAGGCGTGCACTCCGCCACCACGCGATCGAGCGCGTTTTGGCTGATGCCGTAACCCTCTTCGAACCTATGGGGAATGAACGGGTGGACGTTTGCGCCAAGCTCGCGCAACGCCTCGGTGAGAAGGCAGGTCGAGGTGATGCCGTCGACGTCGAAGTCACCAAAAACCGCTATGGACTCGCGTTCCTCGATCGCGCGCTGAACGCGGTCTGCGACCTCGCGCATGCCCGGGATGATCAACGGGTCGCACCAATCCCGCTCAAGCGAGGGGGTAAGGAACAGCCTGCCCTCGTCCACGGACGAAATACCGCGAGCGGCCATGATGCGGGCGACGAGCGGGGCGACCTGCAGGCCGTCTGCAAGCTGCTTCTCCATAGCGGGGTCGCTTTTTGCAACCTCCCAGCGAGGCGTGGTCTTAAGAGAGCTCATGGCGCACCCCGTATCCAAGGACGGGCGCGTCGGCGCGGGAGCTTGCAAGAGAGAGGTTGCCGTCGACTAGGCGGCGGCACGCAATATGGACACCAAACATGGCGATCAAATCCTTACGGAAGGCCCGCTGCGGCGAGCCGAGCTGTTGTTCGCCATCCATTATATGCATCGTTTGGACATCGAAGTGCCACGCGCTCGGCTAACGGTGCCGACCGCGGACCTGCGATAGCGCGGACCCGGGGCACCCCGAGATATCTTAGCCGCCCGATGAATCACCAAAGGGCAGCTAGGGGCTGCAGAGACGCCGGTGCAAAATCGCGCCCCAAGCGGCGGCGCCGTTTCAGAAGCACAATGTTTCAACTTGAAGCTCGACCCCAAGGTCGGCTTGTCCTAGGGGTGTGCGCCTATACTGGAACGTTGAATAGAAAGGATGATCGCAATGATGGAACGCTGGACCGCCCTTGGAAACGGCATAGCGAAGAGAATGCCCTACCTTGTCCTCGTGTGCCTGGCAACGGGCGTCCTTCTTCCGGATGTCTTCTCCCCTTTTAAGGGAATCGTCCCCGTGCTCTTTGCGTTCATGACGTTTCAGGGCGCGCTAAGCAACACCTTCCACCAAATAATCGAGGTATTTCGCCGCCCCGTCCAGCTGCTCGTCATCCTCGGCATAGCCAGCGTCGCCATGCCCGTCGCCGCATCCGCCCTGGCCCACCTGTTCTTTGCTCACAACATGCAGATCGTCTGCGGCATCATTATTGAATACTGCATGCCGGTTGCCGTAGTGAGCATCATGTGGGTGGGAATGTTCGCTGGAAACGGCGCGCTGGGACTCGCAGCGGTACTGGTGTCGACGGTTATCTCGCCCTTCACCATACCTTTAACCCTTCAGTTGCTGCTGGGAGCGTCTGTGCAGATCGACGTTGCGGGAATGATGACGCAGATGATCTTTATGATCGCCCTGCCGGCGCTTGCGGGAACCGCACTCAACGACGTCACGCGCGGCTGGGGCCACAAGAGGCTATCGCCCGCAATCAACCCCGCGTGCCGCCTGCTGTTGCTGCTTATCATCACCACCAATTCAACGTCCATGAGCCCGTATGTGCTGCATATGACATGGGAGCGCGTTGCCGCGATGCTCTTCATCCTGCTATTCACAACGTCCGGGTTCTTCTGGGGCCTTATCGCAGCGCGCGTCTGCGGAGAGCCCTATCGCAACCTCATCACCATGAGCTTCTGCTGCGGGCTGCGCAACATCTCTTCCGGCACGGTCATCGCCGTGCAGTTCTTCCCAGGCGAAGCGGTCTTTCCGGTAATGTGCGGCACCATTTTTCAGCAAGTGCTCGCCTCCGCTTTTGGAAACGTGTTAGAGAAGCTCACTGCAAAAGAACGACAGCCTGAATCGCGACGAGTCGAGCAGGCTGCCGAGGGCTTCGCAAAGCTAGGCCCGACGCAAGAGGGAGACGGACGCCGGGCCTAAACGGCAGATAAGCCCGGCGGGTTCAACGATTCAAATCAACGATCTTGGTTCCGTGCGCCTCTTTAACGCCCAGCTCCTTCGCGATGCGCTTGACATTCTCATAGGTCACGCCGCCGCCCGGCAGAATGACCAGCTTTCCTTTAGCGTGCCGCGCCAGATCTGCCAAATGGGAAAGGTTCTCCTCGATGGGCGTTCCCGACCGTCCTCCATGGGTGAGGATATGGTCCACGCCCATATCCGCGAGCACATCGATCGCTTGAAGCTGGGCTTGGGGACCGAGCTCGTCAAATGCCATGTGGAAGGTGATACCGAGCTCGCGCCCGCGCATCTCGCCCACGCTGCACGCAACCGATATCAAGCGCCGGGTGCCCTCGGAATCAAGTTCAAAACCATCGCCACCGCGCTTGAGGCATCCCAGCACCACGCCGTCCGCTCCATTGGCGGCCGCGTAGCGGATATCGGTCTCCATGGCCTTGAATTCACTTTTACTGTATACAAAGTCTCCGCCGCGAGGACGAATGATGACGCGCACGCTCGCCCCCTCGTAGGCGTGGACGAGTGCGATCGCCTGCTCTATCACGCCGGCGGAGGGAGTTGTACCGCCGCACGCCAAGTTGTCGCACAACTCAATGCGGCGAGCGCCCGCATTGAGCGCGGCCTCGATATCGGTAAGATTTTCAGCGCAGAATTCTCGTAACACGGATCCGTCCTCCATTTTGCCGGCTACCTTCTAAGCGCGCGGCACGCTTTTGTCTCCGCGCGCTTCGCTGCGCAACAGCATAGCGCAGGCGTCGCCCGGAGTCGCCTGGAGTCGCTGCGACCGCCCGCGCTTTCATGCTCGAGGTCTTATCGAGGCGCCGTGAGCCCTCGCGTTCCGGTTTTTCCGCCGCGCCCCTCTTGCCGCACGGGGCCGGCGGGCAGCGGAAAGCACGCGGGACCAAATAATGCGTTAGTGCGGAATCGAGGTGTGCCAAATAATGGCTTAGTGCGGAGATTAGGACAAATAGTCGCTTAGTGCGGTCCCGTGAGTGACAAATAATGAGTTAGTGCGGAAAGGACGAGATATAGCAAGGGTACCTTATGAATAGGGCGTTTGCATCACCCAAGCTAGATGGCTCGGGCGATGATGATCGATGCATACAGAAGTCGCGCCTGGCCGCCTCCAGTCCGCACTAACGCACTATTTGACCAAACCTCCGCACTAACTCGTTTTTTGACACTCCTTCGGGCAGGGTGCGGACCGCCTCCAGGGCGCGGGCAAGCTCCTCGCGCGAGGGGCGCTTTGACTCAAGGCCCAGCTGGGAGCCGGTCAGCAAGCGCGCGCGGCAGGACCTGGCGCCCACAGCCACATGCCACTCGTCGCCCCAGTACGCAGCGGCAACGTTGACCACGGGAAAATCGGTTGCCTGGCGGCGCAAGCATTTGCACGAGGCCTGATAGGGTCGCCGATGGACCACGACGCGCTCCAACACGTCGCGGGGATACCCCTCTTCGCACAAATCAGCAAGGCTCATGCGGCCCGCGCCGGTGAACTTGACCTCGCATTCCAGGGCAAGCAGGGCGCAGAGCACGTCGGAAAAGCCAAAACGTCCGTACAGGCTACCGCCCACGGTCGCGAGGTTGCGAAACTGGGCCCCACGATATCGCGCACCACCGCCGTGAAGACGCCGTTGGTGGCGCGGGCAAAATCAGCATGCGACTCAAGCACGGAGAGCGGCGTCATGGCGCCGATCACAAAAGCGTCGTCGCTTTCCTCTATCTGGTCCAAGCCGCAAGCGGACAGATCGATGGCGCACGGGATGGTGCGATGCTGCAGACGCATCCACAACCCGCCCCCCCATAACGCACGCGGTCTTGCTCGACCGCAGCAGCTCGTACGCCTCGCGCGGCGTAGACGGCCGCTCGATCTTGGTGAACTTGGGCATTACTCCCCCTTCAAGCTTCTCATGCCGGCCCCCGTGGGCAAACGCACCCCAAGCGCCGGTGGCGCGCAACGGATGCCCATGCGACAATTAGCAGTTAACTATACGATAGTTGAACAGCTCTTATTTAGATGAGAGGTGCAAGAGCACCACGATAGGATGTTTATGATCGACCGTTCCCTTTTCAGCCTACCCGGCATACGCGCGGCCCTCGCCCAGCTCGCCGCCATCAACGCGGCGCTCGGCGCGCTCGCCGTCGCGCAGGCATGGGCGCTGGCACTCGCCATCTCCCGCCTCTGGGCAGGCGGCGCCCTCGCGAGCTCCCTTGTACCGGCGACCGTCTTTCTCGCCTGCTACGTGCTTCGCCAGGCCACGCGGACGCTGCAGGATTCCCGCATGGAGCGCTACGCGGGCGAGCGGGCGGGCGAGCTGCGCCGCAACCTGCTCGAACGCATCTACGATGAAGGCCCCGCCCTGGTGCAGAAGACGGGCTCCGGAGGCATCTCCGCGCTCGCGCTCGAGGGTATCTCCCAGGTAGAAACGTACCTAGAGCTCATACTGCCCAAGATGGTCGGCGTCGTGGCCATACCCGTCGTCATCCTCATCGCCATCTTCGCCACCGACTGGACCTCCGGCATCATCGCCCTTGCCTGCTACCCCATCACGGTCTTGTATATGGTCATGCTGGGCAAAACCGCGCAGGAGCGCGCGGCGCGGCGCCATGCGGAGTTCATGCGCCTTTCCAACCACTTCATCGACTCGCTGCGAGGCATCGAGACCCTGCGCCTCTTCGGCCGCAGCCGCGCGCACGCCGGCCGCATCTATTCGGTAAGCGAGCGCTTCCGCGAGGCCACCATGAAAACCATCGCCGTGGCGACCCTCTCCTCCGCCGTGCTCGACCTCATCGCCACCTTTGGCCTGGCGGGCATCGCCATCCTGTTGGGCTTTCGCCTGTCAGACGGCGAGGTCGCCCTGCTGCCAGCCCTCTTTGTCCTCATCATGGTGCCGGACTACTTCGCCCCGCTGCGCGCCTTCGCATCGGACTTCCACGCATCGCTGGACGGCAAAAACGCGCTCGCCGCCATCACGGGCGTCGTCTCCGGTGCGCGCGCCCATTCAACCAATCGCTCCTCGGGCACCGCGGCGGACGCGGATCCTTCGCAGGCGTCTGTGGACGATGACTTCTCTTGGGGGCCCCGCTCAACCCTGGAACTTAGCGGAGTCTGCTACTCATACGACAGCGGTCAGCGGGCACTCAGCGACATCAGCATCGTGCTACGCGGCGGCATGCGCGTGGGGCTGGTCGGCCTCTCGGGCGCCGGCAAATCGACCCTGGCCTCGCTTCTCGCGGGATTCATCGCCCCCAGCGCGGGCGGCATCCGCCTAGACGGCGCGGCGGTGTCCAACCTGTGCTCCCAGGGCTGGCGCCACCAGGTGGCCTACATTCCGCAGGCCCCCTACATCTTCCACGCCACGCTGGCGCAAAATATCGCCTTCTATCGACCGGACGCCACGCGAGAGCAGATAGAGGATGCCGCGCGCGCCATGGGCCTCATGGATTTGGTGGGCGATCTGCCCCAAGGCCTGCATACCGTCATCGGCGAGGCGGGCAGGCCGCTTTCGGGAGGCGAATCCCACCGCGTGGCGCTTGCCCGCGCGTTCTTAGACCCCTCGCGACGCGTTCTCATTTTGGACGAACCCACCGCGCATCTGGATATCGAAACCGAGATGGAACTCAAAGAGACCCTGCTGCCACTGTTTAGCGACCGGCTGGTCGTTTTCGCCACCCACCGCCTGCACTGGGTCGACCAGATGGATTTGGTGCTGGTAATGGAATCCGGGCGCCTGGTACAGGCCGGCAGTCCCGCCCATCTCAAAGGCACGCAAGGCTACCTGGCCCTTGCCGGCGCCATCAACGGAAGCGAAACGGAGACGCACCATGCCTAGCAAAGCCGATCGACGCCATGCCGGCGAGCGCCGGGCGTTCAAAACCTGGGTCGCCCCCTATCTTGCTCGCCATCGGCTGCAACTTGGCGTAGCAATCATCTTGGGCATCACCGCCGGCGCCTTCGCTTGCGCGCTCATGGTCACGTCCGGCTACCTCGTCAGCGCGTCCGCCGCCCATCCCGACTCCATACTGCTGCTCTTCGTCCCCCTTATCTTGGTCCGCGTCTTTGGCGTGGGCAAACCCGTCATCGCCTACATCGAGAGGCTCGCCAGCCATGACTGGGTCCTGCGCATGACCTCTGATTTGCGCCGCCGCCTGTACCTCTCGCTCGAGCGCACCGCAGGCGCTAGCCGCCAGGTGGGCGACGTCATGGGCGCGCTGTCAGAAGACATCGGACATCTGCAAAACCTCTATCTGCGGTCCGTCTTCCCCCTCATCGTGGGAGGGGCGCTCTATCTCATGGCCGCCGTCTGCCTGGGCGCGATAGACCTGCGCATGGGCCTGTTCTTCGCCGCGGGCTGCGGCGTCGCCGCCATCATTGCGCCCGCGGTATCGCTGTGGGCGGGAGCCGAGCGCGAGCGCGACCGCAAGCAGGCGAAGCGAGATCTGTATACCGAACTCGCAGACAACGTGCTGGGCATCGCGGACTGGACCTGTTCCGGCAGGCGCCAAGATTACCTTGCCCGCCACCTGGATCTTCAACAACGCTCATCCGCCTGCGAAATAGCCGCCAGGCGCTTCGACCGCCGGCGAGACCTGCTGGTGCAGGCGTCCTTTGGCTGCGTCGCCTTTGCCATCCTCCTATGGGCGGCCGGCCGCTTTGGAGGGCAGCCCGCCGCCGTAAGCGATGCGGCCAACTGGATCGCCGCGTTCTGCCTTGGCTTCTTCCCGTTGACGGACGAGTTCTCGCAGCTGCCCGGCGCCGCCGTCGAGGGCGCGGGGCACCTGGGCGCCCTCGAACATCTCGCGAGCGTCGCCTCAACAAGCGACGCTCCGGCAGACAGGGCACCCATGCAAGAAGCCGCCCCGTGCGCCCCAGTTGGCAGCAAGCCCGCGATCGCCCTGCAAGACGCGGCTTTTCGCTACCCGGACGCCCCTGCAGACGCACTCGACGCCATCGGCCTCTCCATTCCCTATGGGCAGCACATCGCGATTCTGGGCAGAAGCGGCGCCGGCAAAAGCACGCTTAAGGCCCTTATCCACGGCGACCTCTCGCCCACGCGCGGGTCGATCGAGATCGACGGCGCACCGTCTTGCTCCCTTGGAGAGCAGATGCCGAGAATCATGAGCGTCGTGCATCAAGACCCCTACCTGTTTGGAACGACGCTCTACGACAACCTCTGCGTTGGCCGCGCGTCCGCTACGCGAGAAGAAGCCCTGGATGCCCTGGATAAGGTCGGCCTATCGAATCTGGTCTCCTCGCTCCCCCAAGGCATCGATACCATGGTGGACGAGGGCGGCCTGCGATTCTCCGGCGGCGAGCGCCACCGCATCGCACTTGCGCGCATCCTGCTAGCGGACGCCCCCATCGTCATGCTGGACGAGCCCTTCGCGGGCCTGGACCCGGTGACGGAATCCAAGTTGCTCGCGACCCTTCTTGATGTGTTCGCGGATAAGACCCTCATCATGATCACCCACCACCTCAAGGGGATCGAGCATATGGACCGCGTCGTCTTCCTGGAAAACGGAAGCATCGCCCTTGATGGCGCGCCGGCAGACCTAAAGCGCACCAGCGCGCGCTACCGCGATCTCGTCGCCTTTGACCAAGGGCTCTAGCGCAAGACCGCTTTGCGCCCCAATAACACACTCGGACATACTCGGCTCATAAGAAACGCCTCCGCGGGGAATCCCCATCGGAGGCGTTCTATTTATACATCGCCCCGTGTCCCGACGACCGGAGCGCTGTACCCGTGGTTGCTAGCCGCCCAGATATGCCTTGCGCACCTCGTCGTTATGCAGCAGCTCATCGCCCGTGCCGGAAAGCGTGATCTTGCCGGTCTCCATAACGTAGGCGCGGCTCGCAATCGAGAGCGCCATCTGCGCGTTCTGCTCGACCAGCAGGATGGTGGTGCCCGCGGCGTGCAGCTCACGGACGATGTCGAAGATCTGCTCGATCAAGATGGGCGCCAGGCCCATGGAGGGCTCGTCGAGCATGAGGAGCTTGGGGCTGCTCATAAGCGCGCGGCCCATGGCAAGCATCTGCTGCTCGCCGCCCGAAAGCGTGCCGGCGACCTGGCGGCGGCGCTCCTTCAAGCGGGGGAAGTGCGCGTAGACGCGCTCCAGGCCGGGCTCGATCTCTGAGTTTGGACGGGTAAAGGCGCCCATCTCAAGATTCTCCTCGACGCTCATCTGCGCAAATACGCGGCGACCCTCGGGCACGTGCGCCAGGCCGGCGGCGACCAGCTTATCGGCGGGCATATGCATGATGTTTTGGCCGAGGAACTCGATCGTGCCAGTCTGAGAACGCAGAAGGCCCGACATGGTCTTGAGCGTGGTGGACTTGCCGGCGCCGTTGGCGCCGATCAACGCGACCACCTCGCCCTCGTTCACCTCGAAGGAAACGTTCTTGATGGCGTGGATGGCGCCGTAGTAGACGTTAATGTCGGATACGGTCAGCATGCGTTCGCTCATAGCCGCTACGCCTCCTTCTGCTTGCCGAGGTAGGCCTCGATAACGGTTTCGTTGCTCTGAATCTCTTCAGGCGTACCCTTGGCGATGACCTTGCCAAAGTTAAGCACGCAGATGCCCTCGCAAATGTTCATGACCAGGTTCATATCGTGCTCGATGAGCATGATGGCGATGTTGAACGTGTCGCGGATCTTGACGATGTTCTCCATCAGCTCGGCGGTCTCGGAGGGGTTCATGCCGGCGGCGGGCTCGTCCAGCAGAAGCAGGCTGGGGTTGGTGGCGAGCGCGCGCACGATCTCCAGGCGGCGCTGGGCTCCATAGGGCAGGCTGCCGGCCTGGTGGTTGGCCAGGCCCTCCATGCCAAAGATGTGCAGCAGCTCCATGGCGCGCTCGTGCGCCTCGGCCTCGCGACGCCAGTAGGCGGGCGTGCGCAGGATGCCGGAGAGCGTGGAGTAGGCCTTGGTGTTGTGCAGGCCCACCTTGACGTTGTCCTCGACCGTCATGGTGTTGAACAGGCGGATGTTCTGGAACGTGCGGGCGATGCCCATGCGGTTGACCTGGTAGACGGTCTTGCCGCTGGTGTCGTTGCCGTTGAGCAGGATGGTGCCGCGCGTGGGCGCGTACACCTTGGTGAGCAGATTGAAGACCGTGGTCTTGCCGGCGCCGTTAGGGCCGATAAGACCCGCGATCTCGGTCTTGCCGATGGTGAGGTTGAAATCGTCGACCGCCTTGAGGCCGCCGAAATCGATGCCCAGGTGCAGCGCCTCCAAAACGGGAGCCTGCTCGACGTCGCGCTCGGGGACAATGGAGTGGCTGGGAACCGGCACCATCTTGCCGCGTTCGAATTCAAACTTAGGCATCGGCGCCCACCTCCTTTTCGGCTGCGTCATCGGACTTGCGCTTGGGATTGAAGCGCGCGAAGAAGTTCTTGATAGTGGGGTTGTTGCCAACGATCATCACCAAGATAAGGACGATGGCGTAGACCAGCATGCGGTAGTCGGAGAACTGGCGCAGCGCCTCGGGCAGAATGGTGAGCAGCGTTGCGGCGATGATGGAGCCGCGCATGTTGCCAAGGCCGCCAAGAACCACGAACACCAGGACGAGGATGGACGTGTTGAAGTCGAACTTGGTAGCGGACAGTTGCGAGAAGGCGTTGCCGAACAGAGCGCCCGCTGCGCCGGCAAGGGCGGCAGAGACCACAAAGGCGATCATGCGGTAGCGCACGGTGGAGATGCCCACGCTCTCTGCCGCGATGCGGTTATCGCGAACAGCCAGGATCGCGCGGCCGGTGCGGCTGCGGACCAGGTTGAGAACGATGACGAGGGCGACCATGACCAGCAGGAAGCCAGCGAAGAAGGACGAGATGGTATCGGTACCCGAAGCTCCCTGCGCGCCCTTGATGATAGCGGTGCCCGCCTCGGTAAGGCCCAGGTCGTCAACGGTAAGCTTGCCGGTGAGGTTGAACAGCACGTGGATGCCGTTCTCGTCCACGCCCACGATGAGGCAATTGACGACTTCCTTTATGATCTCGCCAAACGCGAGGGTCACGATGGCAAGGTAGTCGCCGGACAGGCGAAGGACCGGGATACCGATCAGGAAGCCCGCAAGGGCGGCGGACGCAGCTCCGACGAGCAGGGCGATGACGAGGCGAACGGCATCGTTGGGAACCGCCTCGGCCAGGCTCATGGCGGCGACGATGCCCGTGTAGGCGCCGACGCTCATAAAGCCGGCGTGGCCGAGCGACAGGTCGCCCGCGACGCCAACCACCAGGTTGAGCGAGATGGCCATGACCACGTAGGCGCAGATGGGAACCAGCTGGCCTACGATCATGCGCGGAATCATGCCGTTGGCGCGCATGAAGCTGACGACGATAAAGGCGAGGATGACCAGGGCGTACGTCACGAAATCATGACGGGTCTGCTTGTTCTTGAGAAACTTGAACATAGGGCACCTACACCTTCTCCGGGACGTACTTGCCAAACAGGCCGGCGGGTTTGACCAGAAGGACCACGATCAGAACGCCGAACACGATGGAGTTGGCAAGGCTGGTGGAGATATAGGCCTGGGCCATTGCCTCGATGATGCCGAGCAGGATGCCGCCGACGAAGGCGCCGGGAATGGACCCGATGCCGCCGAAGACCGCGGCGGTGAACGCTTTGATACCGGGCATGGAACCGGTGGTGGGCTGCAAGACCGGCGAGTAGGAGCACAGCAGCACGCCGGCGATAGCCGCGAGCGCCGAGCCGATGGCGAACGTCATGGAAATAGTGCGGTTCACGTTGATACCCATGAGCTGGGCCGCCGCCTTGTCCTCTGACACGGCACGCATGGCCTTGCCCATCTTGGTGTGGCCGGTAAACCACATGAGCGCCGCCATGATGAGCAGGCACGCCAAAACGGTCACGATGGCGACCGAAGAAATGTTGTAGGCGCGCAGGGCCTCGGGCACGGGGAAGTTCACGATCGAGGTGAAGTTCTTAGGCGTAGCGCCCCAGATGAGCTGCGCTGCATTCTGCAGAAAATAGGAGACGCCGATAGCGGTGATGAGGACCGCGAGCGGGCCGGCTTGACGCAGGGGCTTGTAGGCCAAGCCCTCGATGATCACGCCCAACGCCGTGCAAACCGCCATGGCGGCGATGACGGAAACCCAAGCGGGAAGACCGAGATAGGCTGTCGTGCAAAACGAGATATACGCACCGACCATGATGACGTCGCCGTGGGCGAAGTTGAGCATCTTGGCGATGCCGTACACCATGGTGTAGCCCAACGCGATGATGGCGTAGACGCTGCCCATGGAAAGGCCGTTCGCCAGGTACTGAAGAAAGACCGTCATGTGCATATCCCCCTTTCGGATGTTAGCGGGCCGCATGTTGGCCCAAAACTACAAAACGGGGCGGCTCCCTATGAGTACCGCCCCGTCTTTTACATTGCCATGCACCGGCGGCCCATACCGCTAAGGCGCAAACGTACCGGGCGAAAAACTACGCCGCTACGTACTTTCCGTCCTGGATGACGTAGACCATGGGATCCTTCTCGACCTCGCCCTTATCGTTCCAGGTAAGGGCTCCGGTAAGGCCCTCGACGGTGATCTTGGTCATGGCCTCGGGCAGCTTCTCAGCGACCTCGGTGGGATCGGCGTCGGCGCCAAGGCCCGCCTCCTCGAGAGCGGCGGAAATCGCATGGACCGCGTCGTAGGCGTCGGCGGCGAACTGGTCGGGAGTCTCGCCGTAGGCGTCCTTATAGGCGGTAACGAAATCGGCGTTCTTCTCCTCGTCCGCGGAGAACGGCGTCATGAGGTAGAGACCCTCTGCCAGGCTGGTGTCGAAGTTCTCGACGCCCAGGATGCCATCCATTCCGTCGCAGCCCATCATCTTGACGTCATAGCCCATGGCGGCGGCGTTGGAGAGCAGCACCGAGGCGGGGGTGTAGTAGATGGGAGCGAAGATCATGGTCGCGCCCTTGTCCTTGGCCTTGGTGAGCTGGTTGGTGAAGCTGGTCTGGGAATCGTCCTTGAAGGTCTCCTCGTCCACAATCTCAAGCTTGAGCTCTTCGGCCTTGGCGATGAAGGCGTCGCGGATGCCGGAGGAGTAGGTGTCGCCGGAGTTATAGAAGACGACGAACTTCTCGTCGGGGAACATCTCGGCCAGCTTGGTGGCGGCGTTGGCTCCCTGGTTGGGGTCGCTGAAGCACGCCTGAAAAACGCAGGTCTTATCAGCGGTGACGTCCGGGCTGGAAGCGGACGGGGTGATCATGAAGATCTTTGGATCGGAGTTGGCGACCTCGGCGACCGCCAGCGAAGCACCGGTGGTGGTGGGGCCGACGAGCGCCTGCATGCCCCAGTCTGCCAGGGAATTGAAGGCGTTGACGGACTTCTCGCCGTCAGCGACATCGTCCTCGCACTTGGAAACAAAGGTGATGGCGTCGGTGGAGAAATCCTTGCAGCCCAGCTCGGCGCCGTTCTTGACGGAGGTGCCGTAGGATGCGGCGGCGCCGGTCAGCGGTCCGATCGAGCCGATCTTGAACTCTCCGGCACCGGACGCGGAGCCGGAGCCCGAGCCGCCGCCGTTGGAAGAGCAACCGGCAAGAATGCCCGCGGCCCCCAGACCTGCGACACCAGCGATAAGATTCCTACGGGTTACAGCAGGATTGAATGCGTTCTGATACGTCATTGCGGCTCTCCCCTCGAGTGCAAAGCCGGAGCCTCCGCTCCGGTCAACCTATATGGCCGCGCCCTTCGACCAACGGTCCATCCGTCGTTTAAGAGCGTTGCTCTAGAGTACTCGCTTTGATTCGCTAAAGCGAGTACTTTATACATTGGAAACATTCATTTGCCCATATAACCGCTTTTCTATAATAAAGTTATCCTATGGCAATCGCAGTTCAGGAAGGCAAGGCGATTGTACGGGATGCATTGTAACGAGACCGTTTCGCATCCCGGCTCATTCACCACGCTAGAATGATAAGGGGAATTACCAAAAGAGGTGTATGCCACGTAAGAAAGGAGCCTGGCATGAACGAGGCAACTCGCTCGGTTGGAATTGGCATTGTGGGCCTGGGCACCGTCGGCGGCGGTGTGGTCCGCTTGATTCAGAAGCACCATGACGACTACGTCGCCGCATACGGTGCCGACCTGCGCATCGTCCGCGCATGCGCGCTCGAGCAATCGCGCGCCGAGGAGTTGGGCACTGGCGCCGAGGCGTTCACGACCGACTGGCACGACGTGGTCAGCGACCCCGCCGTAGACATTGTGATCGAGCTCATCGGCGGCGAGCACCCCGCGACCGAGATCTTTGAATCCGCGTTCGCCGCGGGCAAGCACGTGGTCACCGCCAACAAGGCCCTGTTGGGCCGCCATGTTGAAGCGCTTGGCGCCAAGGCGGCGGCAGCCGGCGTGCAGATTCGCTGCGAGGCGGCTGCGGGCGGCGGCATCCCCATTGTGGGAACCCTCGAGCACGATCTGGTGGGCAACCAGGTGCTCACCATCGCCGGCATCATGAACGGCACGACCAACTATATTCTCACGCGCATGGCCGCCGAGGGCCTGGACTACTCCGACGTCCTCGCCGACGCCCAGCGCCTGGGCTACGCCGAGGCGGACCCCACCGCCGACGTCGACGGCTTTGACGCCGCCAGCAAGATCGCCATCTTGGGCTCAATCGGCTTCCGCACCCGCATCACCACCGATGACGTCTATATGCAGGGCATTCGCGACATCACTTCCGAAGACATCGCCGTCGCTCGCGACATGGGCTATGTCATCAAGCTCCTTGCCATCGCCCGCAACACCGACGAAGGCGTGGACGTGCGCGTGCACCCCGCGATGATTCCGGCTACTCACCAGCTCGCCGCGGTGAACGGCGCCATGAACGCCGTGTTTGTGGTTGGTGACGCCGTGGGCGAAACCATGTTCTACGGCGCCGGCGCAGGATCCTTCCCCACCGCGAGCGCCGTGGTGGGCGACGTGCTGTCGCTGTCCGAGCACATCTCGCGCGGCACCGCGCCCATGGCAGAGCCCGAGCCCTTTGGCCGCAACCTGTCCATCCGTGATATCGAAGACCTTTCGACCAACTACTACATCCGTCTTAAGGTCGCCGACCGCGTGGGCGCTCTAGCGGAGACGGTCGACGCCTTCGCGTCGAAGAACCTCTCCATCAAGCAGGTCATGCAGCTTGACGGCGGCAACGAGGACTCCTGCTCCGTGGTGTTCCTCACTCACACATGCTCGGAGCGCGACGTGCGCGCGGCCATCGACGCCCTCAAGGGCGCTAGCTGCCTGCAGAAGATCGGCAGCGTCATCCGCATCGAGGACGTCGACGCCTGGAGCGACGGCGTGATGGACAACTAGCCGGCGCGCCTTCACGTATAACGCGCACGCATGCAAACGCCCCGCCATCCACCTGGTACGCCAGGCGGGATGGCGGGGCGCTCTTGTTGCGCGTGGAGCGTTGCATGGCGGCCGATCGACGCGACCCTATCCAAGGTCGTCGTCCGCCACCTCGCCGTACGCGAAGAACCTGTACAGGGCTCGCGAATAGTAGAGCGACCCCGCATGCGACGGATGGTTGTCGTCGCGCAAGAAGAACTCGTCGTATTCATGGGACGAGAAGTCCGCCACCTTGGCGCCGGCGCGCCCGCAGGCATCGCGGACCATCCGGTAGTACCGCTGGCGCGCATCGAAGCCGTAGCGCGTGCGATCGTATAGGCGCCCGTTGACGGGCTGCAGCAGCACCATGGTCTCGATGTCCAGCTCGCGGCACACTTCAAGCGCCATCTCGAAGTCATCCAGCTCTTGCGAGCTCAAATCGTCGCCCTCGCGCTCGTCCCATTCCGATGCACGGCGCCAAAAATCGGAAAGTCCCTCTTGAGCCCATGTATCGAACACGCCCCAGGGATTGGACGCACAGGAGCGAGCGTCCTCGGCAAGTGCCCCGGTATACAGGGAGGACCAATCCGGCTCCCCCGCTTCGCTCGTTGCATCCCGGCCGTCTTCCAGGGCGTCCGCCCCGTTGACGACGACGCCGGCCACGGGCAGCCCGGACCCCGCGGGCGCGAATAGGCGTCGTGCGGTCTGCACCCCCTTGGTAACGGCCGCGTCCACGCCCGCGGCGATGCCCTCGAGCGAGGGGCCCGCAACGCGGGCGTCCACGTTGTAGGCAGCGAGCCGTTTGGTCACGCGGTCCTTGAGCGCCGCGGAGATGCGCGGGTTGGCCATAAACGCATCGTAGGCCCCTTGCGAGAACGTGGCCGGCCACTCCTGCGCCGGACGGCGGGCGACCGAGAACCAAATCAAGCTGGGAATGAGGACTATGCGGGCCGGGGCATCGCTCGACGCAAGCGCTCCCGCCTCGATCGCCTGCCACAAGCACTCGCAATTGGGACGGCCAAGAGCCATGATGTCAACATCGCTGCGTCCCGGGGCCAAAAGCTCAACCGGATGCTCGGACATACCGGCGGGCGGGTACAGCTCGCTTGACCCCAGCACCAAACCCGTCGCGACGCCAAGGCGCGCATCGGCCGCGGCGCGACGCCCGTACTCGTCCACGATATATGAGAAATCGAGCAGCTGCGCCCGAGTGGGATAGGCGGCTGCGGGCACACTCGCATCGAGGCGCTTCGCCGCACCGAACCCCCAGACGCCCAAGGCGCTCGCAAGAGCCGCGCCGGCAAGCATGAACGCCAGGCGACGAGCGCTCGTCCGAGCCTCGCTAGTACGCCGCATATGCAGGGGCCGCGGGCGCGCCGTACGGCGAGAAGACAAAGAACCAGCCCAAGGCGGCGACCAGCACGGTCGCGATTGCAAACCACGCGAGCGCCGCAGACCATGCATTGGAGAAGAACCAGCGCCTGACCGGAGCCAGGCGGCGCTGCGCGTCGCGTATGGGATGCGCTGCCGGCACCTTGGAAGACGCGTTGGCTATGCGCGCGTTGCCAGCCATTACAAGCGCTCCGCGATGCGGTCGATGATCTTGTTAACGGTATTCATGTCACCGCGCTCGACCTCGGTGGGCGCGATCTGCACGCCAAAGGCCTCCTCTATGGCGACCAGCACCTCGATGCCCGCCAGCGAATCGAGCAGGCCGGCGTCGAATAGGTCGATATCGCGCTCCTCGCGCACCGCGTCGTCGTCGCAGATGTCAGCCAAAAGGTCGATAACCTGCTCTTCAATCATGCCCTTATCCATTGATGATCCTTTCTACAATAAGGTGAAGCTGTCCGGAGAACAGCGCGAAACCAAAGAAAACCAGCTGCATGGTGATAAACCAGCTCAACAGGCGGTACCAGATGCGGTCGCGGTTGCGTCTATGGAACGACGACTTCTTTTGGTAGGCTTCCGTGGCGGCTAGAAGCGCGCCGTGGTAGACGCCGTAGGCCAGGTAGTCCGCCGTAAGGCCGTGCCAGGCGCCCATAAGCGCCATGTCGACCATGTACGCCGCGCACGCGCAGGACAGCCGGCTGCCAAAGACCTTGCGCTTGGTGGCCCAGCGTACAAAGCGCATGAAGACAAAGTCGCGAAGCCACGTGGACAAGGTGATGTGCCAGCGGTTCCAAAAGTCCTTGATGTCGACGGCGGCAAACGGAGCGCGAAAGTTGCGCGGGGTGCGAACGCCAAAGCAATAACTCGCCCCCATCGCCATCATGGAATAGCCGGCGAAATCGAAGAACAGGTAGATGCCGTACAGGTAGGCGTTGGCTACCTGGCGCGCTATGCCATAGGCGATGCTGGGGGTGGCGAGCGGGCGGGTGGGAACGTAGTAGTACTTGGCCACCGACGCGATCACCAGCTGAAAAACCGCGCCCAACAACAACAGGAGCATGCCGCGCGACAGCATGTCCAGGTATTCGGCACGCGTTGGCTGGCGCCGGATATCGTCCATAAACCGCCGCGAGCGATCGATGGGCCCGGAGGTGATGGTGGCGAAAAACGTAAGGAAATACAGGTAGTCCGCCGGACGCAGCTCCGTGATAAGGCCATCGCGAATCTCGATAAGCACCTGCACCGCCTTGAAGGTGACGTATGAGATGCCCGCGAAGGCGAGTATGTTCTGGTCGAATACGGCACCCACCTTGTAGGCCACCAACGGCGCAATGGTCGCGGCAAGGCAGACGCGATAGACAACCATGCTCTTTTTGCCGCTCTTCCAGCTTGCGAGCGTCGCATATGCGCAGGTGCAGGCGACGCAGACAAAAAGGGCGAACGCCGCCGCCTGCGCGGGCGAAGAGCCAAACAGAAATGCCAGCATGACCGCGGAGGCAACCATGCCCCAGGCTTTAAGGCCCCGCTCCATCACGCCGCACGCCGCCGCGGGGATCGCAAGCGCCGCCAGCACGATGAAGAACGATGGTGAGGTATAGAAGCCCATGCGTCATTCCTTCCGGGTCTCAAACGCCACCCCGCCCGACGGCGAGGTGTCTGCGACCCCCGTGGTGAGATAGGTGTAGATCGCCTTGGAGTAGTAGGCGCCGCCCAAATCGGACGGATGGGAGTACTCGCGCAAAAAGTACGTGTCGTACTCGTGGCTTGAAAAATCCGCCACGGGCACGCCGGCCTGCTCGCAAGCCTGCCGAATCATCTGGTAATAGCGCTGGCGCACCTCGGGACCGTAAATGGTCTGGTCGTAAAGCTCTCCTTTGACCGGCTGGATCAAGACCATGGGAAGCACTCCGGCCTCGCGGCACACGCGTAAGAGCAGCTTGAAGTCCTCAAACTCCTGCTCGCTGAAGTACTCGTTGCCCTCGACCTTCCAATCCTTGGTTCCCGCCTGCCAATCTGCCAGGTGCTTGGCATACCAGGAGTCGTTGATGCCCATGGCGTTGGACGACGCCTTCTCGCGCGCGGTCAGGTCCGCGTCACTAAAGATCTGATCCCAATTGGGGGCCGCATGCAAAGAGGAGCCCGCGGCATTGGACGAGGAGCCCGCGGCATGCGTCGTCCCGCCCCCGTCGGCGCCCCGCGACACGCCCCTCTCCCGCTTGCCGTCCGCAGCGGCTCTTGGCGCGACGGCGGTGGTCGACAGGCGCAAAGTCGCCAAGAGCTGGTCGCTCGCGCTATCGAGCCAAGCCGCGACCGCCGCAGACGGAGAAGACGGGCCCGTGCGGTCAACGCCGTAAACCGCCATCCGCTGGGTCACCTGGTCCTTGAGCTCGTCCGAAATGACCGGGTTCGCCATAAAGGCGTCATAGGCGCCCTGGGAAAACGACGCGGTAAAGTCACGCTTGGCGTTTCTGTAGCACATGAACCACTGCATGCTGGGGATAAGCACCACCCGGCGCGACGAATCTTCCTGGTCCATACGGCCAGCGAACGCGCCCACCTCGATGGCCTGCCATAGGTCTTCGCAAAACGCGCGCCCCGTGACCATGACGTCCACGCCATAGTCTCCCCCCTCGAGCAGGCTCGCGGGATGAGCGGGGCCCGCCGGACCGGGATTGAGTTCGGAAGAACCAAAGACCAAGCGCGGGTTGTCGCCCTGCTCTCGGCGGCGATCGTACGAACGCGCCATAACATCGAAATTGGTGACCTCCTGCAAGCTGGGATACCCTATCACCGGATCGCGGTCAACCGTTTGGTAGAGCCCTGCCAGCGACGCGCCGCCCGTAAAGACTGCAAGGGCAGCGGCCGCCCCCAGGGCAGCGAAGCGCCTCATGGCTCCCGCCTATCTGGACGATGCCGCGAGAGCGCGGCGATCGACCTTGCCGTTACCGGTCATGGGCAGCGAGCTGTGGAACATGATCTTTTTGGGAACCATGTAGTGCGGCAGCGTCTCTTTGAGCGCTTCCTTCATGGCGAGGCCGGCGCGAAACTCGGACACGCCCAGCTCGCCCTCGACCACCAGGTGCGCAACCAGGTGCGCAACCTTGTCGCCATGCATAACCGGAACCACCGCGGCGGAGGTCACCTGGGACAGACGGCGCAGATGCTGCTCGATCTCGCCCAGCTCGATACGGAAGCCGTTGAGTTTCACCTGCAGGTCAAGGCGTCCGCGGTAATGCAGCATGCCGTCTTGATCCAGATAGCCCTCATCGCCGGTGCGGTACGTGCGAACGGCGCGTCCGTCCATCATGGCGGCGCCAAACGCGCGCTGCGTAAGATCGGGCCTGCCATGGTAGCCCCTTGCCACCGTATCGCCCTCTATAACAACCTCACCGGGCTGCATGGCGCCCAGCTCGCGGCCGCGCGGGTCGACAATGCGCAGGCGGGTGCCAGGCCGGGGGGCGCCGACGGGCAGGGGGCTACCGGATGCGACCATCTGCGGCGTCACCACCACCTGCGTGACGGCGACCGTGGACTCCGTGGGACCGTAGGTGTTGACCACGCTGCACGCGGGAAAGCGCTGCATGAGCCTCTGCGCCGTGCGAACGGAAAGCGTCTCGCCGCAAAACAGGAAGGTCTCCAGCGCGAGCATCACCTGATCGTCAAAATCCTCGCTGGCAAGGCACAGGTCGGCAAAGGAGGGCGTAGATACCCAGACGTTGACGCCGGAAGCGCGCAGGGCCTCGAAGGTGGCGCGCAGCGACTGCTGGGTCTCGTGCTCGAGGCTAAAAAGGGATC
This sequence comes from Collinsella tanakaei YIT 12063, assembly GCF_000225705.1. Taxonomy (GTDB): domain Bacteria; phylum Actinomycetota; class Coriobacteriia; order Coriobacteriales; family Coriobacteriaceae; genus Collinsella; species Collinsella tanakaei. The sequence continues at coordinate 89,595 of NZ_JH126475.1, read as the reverse complement.
CGCCGCTTGACAGCGCGCAGGCAAGCTCGAAGACGGACAGGTCGAAGGAGAACGGCGCCTGGTCAAGGTAGACGCGGCCCTCGCGGTACTCCCCGCCCAGGCCGCGCGCCCACGCCGTGAAGTTGTCGAAGCAAGAAGCGGTGATCTCCACGCCCTTGGGCGCACCCGTGGAACCAGAGGTGAACAGGATATAGCACAGGTCGTCGCCCGCTATCCAGCTGTCGCGGTCGCTCTGGCCGCCCATGGTCTGGGCGACATCGAGCTCCAGGCGATTGATGATGCGCGCGCCGTCCGCCTCTTTGGGCGAGAAATGGTCGACCGCAAGGACCGTAGGGGTTTTAAGCTGGCCGATGATGGAGGCAACGCGGGCTTGGGGCACGGAGTAGCGGTCCACCGGCACATAGGGCCGCCCCGCCTTCATGCACGCGATAAAACTGGCGACCATAAGAGGGTCCTTGTGGCCATACACCACCACGGGCGAGCTGGAACCATCGCGGGCAAGCAGGCAGGCGATGGCCTCGGACGCCGCCCAAAGCTCGCCGTAGGTCATGTGGCCGCCCATAGAGCTACGGACCGCGGGGGCGTTGGGCTGGCTGGCGGCAAAATGCTCGATTCTATCGAGGTACTTCATGGTGATTCCCTTCCGTTGGTGCGGATCGCTTGGGCGCGAGAAGCGCCCCCATCATCCATACGGGAAAACTGACGCGCCCGCGCTACCGAATGTGAGCAGGCGCGCACGGAGCGGGAAAGCAGCGCGCCCCACCCCGTTGACAACGAGGGTAGGACGCGCGGGCAACCTATTCCATATACGAACGGTAAGGTTGGGGTGACGGTATTGTCATTCAATTGTTCTTGCAGCTAAATATATGTGTTTTAGAGCTTAGAGCCACTTTTTTCATATGCGGGCGGGCGCCGGCGCCGCCAAAATGTGAACGATTGTCACAATCCGGCAACCGTGCCGGCGGCGCCCCTTAATAGCGCGCGCCAAACCATGGACGCCGATTCATCATCTGGTCCAACGGCAACAACATCGCCCCACGCGCCAACCAGGCGCTCGCGCGCGGCGGGGACCAGGTCGCGCCGCACCACCGCGATCGCGTGCGGCCAGGCCGCGGAAGGCCCGCGCTCGAGCAGCTCCAGGGCGTGAACCAGACCCCTCCCACGCAGCAGTTCCAGACGGCCCAACTCGTCCACCACCGTCAAGCCCGGGAGCAGAGGGGGCTCGAGGGCAAAATCCCCGCACCCCACGTCAGCCGGCGATGCATCGCCTTTCATGAGCTGGACAAAATGCGCGTCCACGCGGTCGAGGGCGTCATCGGCCATAGCCCACCCCAGGCCCGCGCTCTCAGACTGGCCGCAAGCGTCCAGGCAGCCGGACGCCTGCGCCAAATCGCGGCGGCGAGCAAGGTGCACCACCTCGCCCGATGGTAGCAAGACGTTATCGATTCCAAGCTTCTCGAACCCGCGGCCAACCCTTGTCCACACTCCCGGCGCCACCACGCCGCGAAGGGGCACGCCGCATGCGGAAAGGCCCCCGAGCACGCCCTGCAACCAACGGGTCTTGCCCGTTTGGATCTCGCCCGTGAGTATGAAAAGCACGTTTCCCCTCCTTATCCGCATGCCGCCCCTCACCCCGCGCCCATTTAGAATCGCTGGGCCAAAGCGCGTTACGAAGTCAGCCTGCCGTACTCGTCCTGCGAAAGATCGTACCCATAGAACGTCTTGTAATAGGACTTGGCAACGTCATATGCGCTGCCCTTGCCCTGGAACTGCGCGGGATAGAGCACGCGCGCCAGCCATTGCATGCCCAGCACCTGGTTGACGGTGGGCGGGTTGTTGAGCCACACGTAGGGCGTGTTGGGAACCTTGTGATAGCTGCCCTCTCGGATGGCGGTCAGCGTCTGCCATGCGGGATCGTCCGCCACGCCGGCAGCGAACGCGTCCGCGCCAAATAGGATCACCTGGGGGTCCCATACGGCGATCTGCTCCAGGTTGGACTCGTTGCCCGCTCCGCTACCCGCGGGCGAATCGACCACGGCAACGTTGTCCGCCAGCATATCGACCACGTTGGACTGGAAGGACCCCTTGGCGAGCACGTTGGTACCCGTGGCGTCCACGCAATACAGCACGCGAACGCGCTCTGCCTGAGGAATGCCCGCCATAACCTCGCTCACCTGGTCGTAGGCATCCTGGCAATATGTCGCCAGCTCCTCGGCGCGGTCCTCGACGCCCAAAAGCTCGCCCAGCTTGCGGTAGGCGGCAGGCCACTCGTCCAGTTTGGTCTCGATGAAGACGCAAGGGATACCCAGCTGCTCTTGCAGCGAGTCCAGATCCTCCTCGATACCCTCCTTGTACTCGCCGGTATCGATGAGCACCTGAGCGCCGGTAGCGGCAACCGCCTCTTTATTGAAGTCGCCCTTGGAACCAAACGCGGCGCCTAAAACGGGAAGGCTTTCATCGGGCGCATCGGTAAGGTAGGCGCGCTGGTCCTGGGTTATCTCTTGGGAGAGACCAGCGAGTTTTTCCGGTGCAAGGGTGATGAGCACCTGGGTGGCCGTATGGCCGGAAGGCACCACGCGCTCGATGTTCGCAGGCACCTCGACCTCGCGCCCCGCGGAATCCGTAAAGACAACGGTCTTGGTCTCGCGCTGCGACGCCGAACCCGCTTGGGCATCCGAGCCCGCAGCGGGCGCGCCCCCGCAGGCAGACAGACCCAGCGCCAACGCAAGCGTCGCCGCTGCAGCCAGCGCACAGCCCAAAATGCGGCGGCGGCCCATGTTCTTCTGCATATCCATACCCTTCCTTTCCTACTTGACGCGCGATCGCGCATCCTGCCCTGTCACATCTATCTCTTGCGACGGCACGCATACCCGCATGCGGTCGCCAAACAGGGAGCAAATGGAGACGTCCACGCCGTAGAGCTCCGCAACAAGCTCCTCCGTTATCACGTCGCGCGGATCGCCAAAGGCGCGAACGCGCCCCTTGTTAATGGCCAGCACCTTATCGGCGAATAAAAACGCCTGGTCCGGCTGGTGGGTCGATTGGATGATGGAAAGGCCCTCGCGGGCCAGCTGGCGAACGCAACCCAGCACGCGCATGGTGTTGCCATAGTCGAGCGCAGAAGTGGGCTCGTCCATGATGATGGTACGCGCGTTTTGCGCCAGCGCCCGGGCGATAAGCACCAACTGCTGCTCGCCACCGGAGATTCGCGTCGCCGGACGATGCGCCAGGCGGGCTATGCCCACGCGCTCAAGAGCCTCCCAAGCGCGCTTCACCTGGTCGGCGCGCGGAACCCCAAAGGCGCCCGTCTGCGAAGCGGCGCTCATAAGCACCACGTCGAGTACGCTGTAGTCATACACGGACTCGTGCGTCTGAGGAATGTAGGCTATCGTGCGGGCACGCTCGCGCACGCTCATCTGGCGCAGGTCGCGCCCGTCGATAGCGATAGAGCCGGTATAGCCGTCCTCAAGGCAGAGCATGCAGCGAAACAGCGTCGACTTGCCCGCTCCGTTGGGACCCAGCACGTTGACCAAGCAGCCGTCTGGAAGGTCCAGGTCAATGTGCCGCAACACGTCATAGGGCACTTGCCCACGCCCCGCGCCAGCGCATCGACGCGTGCCATATGAGAAGGAGAGGTCCTTGATCTTGATACTCATGCGCCGCGCCTCCTGGTCATGATGAGGTACAGGAAGAAGGGGGCGCCCAAAAACGCTGTGAGGATGCCTATGGGAATCTCCGCCGTGTAAGCAAGGCGCGACACGTTATCGACCACAAGCAGAAACGACGCGCCCAGCAACATGCTGGCGGGAAGCAGACGGCGATAGTCGCACCCGATAAGCATGCGCGCCACGTGCGGGATCACCAGGCCGACCCAGCCGATCATGCCGCTTACCGAGACGCTCGCCGCCGTAAGAAGCGTCGCCGCGACCATGACCGCCATGCGAAGCCGACGCGCGTTGACGCCCATGGTGCGGGCCTCGTCATCGCCCATGGTCAGCAAATTGATGCGCCAACGCAGCGCCAGAAGCACTGCGGCGCCCGCCGCCATGGGAACGGCGGCGAAGAGCACATCCGCCATGCGCGCGCCCGTAAGACTACCCATCAGCCAATAGGTGATGGCGGGAAGCTGGTTTGACGGGTCCGCCACCAGCTTGGCAAAAGACACGCCTGCCTGGCACAGGCTGCTCACCATAACGCCCACCAGCACCACCGTAAGCGAGTGCTCAGATGCTCGGGCCCGGGCGCTAACCAGCATCACCACCGCCACGGTGGCCATAGCCGCGGCAAACGCCCATGCGGAAACGGCAAACGATCCCGCGCCCGCAAGCAGCGCCGCCGCCGCGCCCAGGGCGGCCCCCTGCGAAGCACCCAAGACATCCGGTGACACCAGGGGGTTTCTAAACGTGCCTTGAAAGGCGGCGCCGGCAGCCGAAAGGCTCGCGCCCACCATGCAGGCCAGCGCGATGCGCGGCAGGCGCACGTTGAAGAATAGCGTCGCCTGCTGGTTGGTCCACACCCGTTCAACCGGCACCACGCGATCAACCAGCATGAGCACCGCTTGAGCGGGGTCTATGGGATAGCGCCCCAGCATGAGCGATACCGCCGCCAGAACAAGAAGCAGCGCCGCGGCCGCGACGGTCACCAGGCGTGCACGGCGAATAGAGACCCCCACCAGCGCACGTGAGGACGCCTCGCCGCGAGCGGCGCGTTCGCATGCAGTCTTTGCCACTTCTCTTCCCATCTAGCAGGCATTACAACGCTGATTATTCTCGCATGAATATTATTCTCGTCAAGAAACAAACGGTAACGTCGAACAAGGGAGATTCCCTGAGATGGCCTTACCCGCGCAACCCCACCCGAAACCTGCAGCCTGCCACCACATTCCTGTCGTATCATGGTGAGGTTAATAAAGTCGCACGGTTAAAGGCGGTGCCGCTGCAGTTCTCAGCGCATCCGGACACCGGCCGCCGCCGTCGATTCGCACCGACCATCCAACAGGAAGGCAGGCATCAATGGTCTCTCGCGTCTACGTGGAGAAGAAACCCGGCTTTGATGTAGAGGCGCAGCAGCTTAAAAGCGAGCTCGTCACCATCCTCGGCGTAAAGGGGCTCGACTCCCTGCGCCTCATTAACCGTTACGACGTGGAAGGCGCGGACGAGGACCTGTTCCGCTCCTGCGTCCCCACCGTGTTCTCCGAACCCCAGGTGGACTTCGCCTACGACGAGCTGCCCGCCGGCGGCGTCGCCACGTTCGCCGTGGAGTTCCTGCCCGGCCAGTTCGACCAGCGCGCGGATTCCGCCAGCGAGTGCATCCAGCTCATCTCCCAGGGCGAGCGCCCCACCGTCCGCTCCGCCAAGGTCTATATCCTGGACGGCGAGCTGTCCGACGAGGACGTCGAGGCCATCAAGCGCTACGTGGTGAATCCCGTCGAGGCGCGCCTGGCCACGCTCGAGCTCCCCGAAACCCTTACCCAGGATGTTCCCGAGCCCGAGCCAGTCGAGATCATCGACGGCTTCCGCGAGCTCGATGAGGCCGGCCTCGCCGCCTTCATCGCCGAGCGCGGCCTTGCCATGGACGAGGCGGACATCGCGTTTTGCCAGCAGTATTTTAAGGACGAGGACCGCGATCCCACCATCACCGAGATCCGCGTCATCGACACCTACTGGTCCGACCATTGCCGCCACACCACCTTTGGCACCGTGCTCGAGAACATCGAGATCGATGACTCCGTGGTCCAGGCCGCCTTCGACCGCTACATGGAGATGCGCCACGAGCTGGGCCGCGACGAGAAGCCCGTCTGCCTCATGGACATGGGCACCATCGGCGCCAAGTGGCTTAAAGCCCAGGGCATCCTCACCAATCTGGACGAGTCCGAGGAGATCAACGCCTGCACCGTCAAGGTGACCGTGGACGTTGACGGCGAGGGCCAGGATTGGCTGTTCCTCTTCAAGAACGAGACCCACAACCACCCCACCGAGATCGAGCCGTTCGGCGGCGCGGCGACCTGCGTGGGCGGCGCCATCCGCGACCCGCTTTCGGGACGCTCCTACGTGTACCAGGCCATGCGCGTCACCGGCGCCGCGGACCCCACCGTCCCCGTCTCCGCCACCATCGCCGGCAAGCTGCCGCAGCGCAAGCTGGTCACCACCGCCGCTGCCGGCTACTCCTCCTACGGCAACCAGATCGGCCTTGCAACCGGCCAGGTCTCCGAGCTCTATCACCCCGGCTACATGGCCAAGCGCATGGAGGTCGGCGCCGTGGTGGGCGCAACCCCCGCAAGCCACGTCCGCCGCGAGTGCCCCGCGCCCGGCGACAAGATCATCCTGCTGGGCGGACGCACCGGCCGCGACGGCATCGGCGGCGCCACCGGCTCTTCCAAGGCCCATAACGTCGAGTCCATCGAGAAGGACGGCGCCGAGGTCCAGAAGGGCAACGCCCCCATGGAGCGCAAGCTGCAGCGCCTGTTCCGCCGCGGCGACGCCTGCCGCCTCATCAAGCGCTGCAACGACTTTGGCGCGGGCGGCGTGTCCGTCGCCGTGGGCGAGCTGGCAGACGGCCTCTACATCGACCTCGACATGGTCACCAAAAAGTACGACGGCCTGGACGGCACCGAGCTCGCGATCTCCGAGTCCCAGGAGCGCATGGCCGTAGCCGTCGCAGAGGCAGACGTGGACGAGTTCATGGGCTACGCCGCCGAGGAGAACCTCGAGGCGACCGTCATCGCCGAGGTCACCTGCGAGCCCCGCGTCCGCATGGCATGGCAGGGCAACGCCATCGTCGACCTCTCCCGCGAGTTCCTCAACTCCAACGGCGCGCCCAAGTTCCAAGACGTCCACGTTCCCGGCCAGGGCATCGCCCCCATCGACCCCGAAAGCGAGCTCGCCCACGCCGCGCTCGAAGAGTTCGGCAGCCTCGACAACGTCTACGAGAGCACCGTCCCCATGGTGCCCGGCGCCGAGGAGGTCGAGTCCTTCGAGAAGGCCATGCGCACCCTGGTGAGCGACCTCAACGTCTGCTCCAACAAGGGCCTCTCCGAGCGCTTCGACTCCACCATCGGCGCCGCGACCGTGCTCATGCCCTTCGGCGGCACCCGCCAGCTCACCCCCGCCCAGGCCATGGTCGCCAAGTTCCCGGTCGACGGCGAGACCACCACGGTCTCCGGCATGGCCTGGGGCTTCAACCCCTATATCATGGAGGCCGACCAGTTCCGCGGCGCCTACCTCTCCGTTGTCGAGAGCATCGCCCGCCTGGTCGCGACCGGCTTTGACCACAGATCGGCCTACCTCTCCTTCCAGGAGTACTTCGAGCGCCTGCGCGACGTGCCCGAGCGCTGGGGCAAGCCCATGGCAGCCGTCCTGGGCGCGCTGATGGCCCAGGTCGACCTGGGTGTCGGCGCCATCGGCGGCAAGGATTCCATGTCCGGCTCCTTCGAGGACCTCGACGTTCCGCCCACCCTGGTCTCCTTCGCCGTCGCCGTCGATAAGCTCGCCAACGTGGTCTCCCCCGAGTTCAAGGTCGCGGGCAGCCGCGTCGCGCTGATCCAGCCCGCCTATCGCGAGGACGACCTGCTGCCGCAGACCGACTCCCTGCTCGCCGCGTTCGACGCGGTCGAGGGCCTCGTCCGCGAAGGCAAGGCGCTTTCCGTCTCCACCGCCGGCTTCGGCGGCCTGGCCGAGATCCTCTTCAAGGCCTGCCTTGGCAACAAGCTGGGCTTCCAGCTCTCCGACGCCTATTACGAGGCCGAGGGCCGCGACCTGTTCGACCACTCCTACGGCTGCTTCGTCGTGGAGCTCGCCGAGGGCACCGAGCTGCCCGCAGCCGGGGGCGTCGAGGTCATCGAGCTTGGCTGCACCACGCAGGCATACGAGTTCACCGCCTACGGCGAGACGCTCGACATGGAAGACCTGCAGGAAGCCTGGGAAAGCGGTATCGAGGGCGTGTTCCCCTATCGCAGCGCCGCCGACGAGAAGCTCGAAACCGTCGCAACCGAGTCCTACTCCTGCGAAGAGGAGGGCCGCATCCGCGTGACCTACGGCGGCCTCAAGATCGCCAAACCCCGCGTGATCATCCCCGTCTTCCCCGGCAACAACTGCGAGCACGACTCCGCGCGCGCCTTTACCGCAGCCGGCGCCGAGGCCGATATCTTCGTCATCAACAACCTCACGCCCGAGAACGTCGCCGAATCCACCCGTGAGCTGGCGCGCCGCATCCGCGAATCCCAGATCGTCATGATCCCGGGCGGCTTCTCCGGTGGCGACGAGCCCGACGGCTCCGCCAAGTTCATCACCGCGTTCTTCCGCGCACCCGAGGTCACCGAGGCGGTACGCGACCTGCTGCAGGCCCGCGACGGCCTTATGCTGGGCATCTGCAACGGCTTCCAGGCGCTCATCAAGCTGGGCCTGGTGCCCTACGGCGACATCGTCGACGCCACCGCAGACGCGCCCACGCTGACCTTCAACCAGATCGGCCGTCACCAGAGCCGTCTGGTCCGCACCCGCATCTGCAGCGACCTGTCGCCATGGCTCACCCAGTGCGACCCGGAAGAGCTCTACACCGTGGCCATCTCCCACGGCGAGGGCCGCTTCGTCGCCAACGACGACGTTCTGTCCCAGCTGCGCGCCGGCGGCCAGATCGCCACGCAGTACGTCGACGTGGCGGGCATGCCGTCCATGGACCTCGACGTCAACCCCAACGGCTCCGTCGCCTGCATCGAGGGCATCACCTCCCCCGACGGCCGCGTCTTCGGCAAGATGGGCCACGTGGAGCGTCGCGGTGACGACCTGTACAAGAACGTCCCCGGCGAGAAGTTCATGCCCCTGTTCGAGAGCGGCGTCGCCTACTTCTCGTAAGTGACTCATTTTGGGACGGGGCATTTTGTCCCACCCCGCCCAGCGGCATGAGGGCCGCCGCCTGGAACGCATCCAGGCGGCGGCCTCTTTTCTCCGGCCTCAAAGAGCGCCCGCCCCCAAACCTCAAAAAAGTGCCTGTCCCCTTTTTGAGGCGGGGCGTATGCACATCTACCTCACATCGCACCGAAGCTCACGTATGCAGGAGGACGCGCAGCTCACAATAGCAACCAGCACGATCGCCACGACGACCGTCACCTCCCCGCCCACCGGCAGCCAGCCTGTTGAGAAGGGATTGGCGCTCCCCGGCACCGACCGCTCGCACAGCGCGTGGTCAAACAGCACGGGCGCAAGCAGCCACCCAAGACCCGCGAACACGGGCACGACGCGCAAGAGCATGCCAACATAGCCCGCACTCATCCGGGCAAGCACGAACGCCAAGATACCTGCAGCAAGACCCAGGCTCGCCATCAGCGTGACGCGAGCAGCTACATAAGCCCCCAGCGTCACGTCCCAGCCGCAGGCATAGCCGCTCAACGGACCCGTGACAACGCAGTCCATCAGGGCACCAATCCCAGTACCGGCAAGGGGAACCGCCCAGGCCAGCACGCTCGCAGCGAGAACGAGCAACGCCGACAGCACCGCAGCCACCAGCTGCGCGCCGAACACCTTGCGACCGATGCGCGAGGACCACTGGACCGCCCGCATGCGATGCAGCCGGTCGCTCGCCGCGGCAGGAGCCATCACAAACATGGGTGCAGCTACAAGCCACATAGAGAGACGGTTGAGATACGTCTCGATATCCTGCAACCACATGTGCGAGAGGTAGCCGCGTGCGTATCCTTCTCCCTCTAAAGCTTGAAGCCAAAGGTCCATCTCATACGCCCGCTCATGAGAAGGCAAGGCAAGGATCCGCTCGCACAACGCGATATCCCCCTTGAGCGCATCATCGGGCTCGCTCCCCGCCTGCTGCACCTCATGTTCGCGATCGAGTACCTCGCTCGAAAAGGCATCGAAGTCCGCCCGCGTGCGAAGGTCGCGCTCGACAGCCCCGCCAAGCGTCGCCAAATCAGACTCGAACGCCGCCTCCGCATCGCGCGCTTCGGTGCGGACCTCACGCATCTCGGCGTCATCGATCGAGGCTCCGAACCTATCCGCCCACTCCTGGGCAAGCTCGAAATGAAAGGTCGCCTGACTCCCGTTGGGAAAGACGGCTATCCCCGGTCCCTGTCCGACAAGAAGCCAAAAGGCAAAGCCGGACACCAGCAGCGCCGCAAAGATGCCGGGGCGCCATATCCTATTCAGCTCCTGCGCAAACAGACTCATCTATGCCACATCCTTATCGAACCACATGCGCCGCAGCACCGGATGCATGCACCACAGGACGGCGATGCCGCAGATCACAGCTGCAACTTCTTGGAATGGAATGAACGAACGAAGCCCCAAGTCGGTAAACCACTGGCCGCTCACGGAAAGCAGGGGCGCCGGAAAGACGTGCATGAGCGCACGGGCGGTGTGCCATCCGTTGAGTGCGCATACCGCCTGCGCCCCCAGCGGCGCGATCAAGAGCACGCAAGCCGTTACTGCGGCACGGACCGCGCTATAACCGGTTGCCAGCAGGACCGCTTGGAGCGTGAGGCACAGCAGCACCACGAAACCCGATCCCAGCAGGAGCGACCACACAAGGTATGAGCCGATCGAGCAATCGAACCACGTCACGAACGGCCGCGCAGAGCCTCCGTCCACCACGACGTTGAACAAGCTCGAAACGCTGCTCTCCCACGCGGGACCGATTCCCCATTCGGACAGCACGGCAACCGCTCCGAAGGTCAGCGCCGCGAGCGCTGCGTACATCATCAACGACCATATCAAGGATGCGGCAAGCCTTGTTGCAACGACGCCGCGCCCAACGGGACTCGACAGCACGATCGAGCGCGCCCCCGTTCGCTCGTCCAACTCGCACAGGGCGAGCAACGCGGCGGCGCCCGCAGCAAAAGCCTCCACGATCACCACGGGCACGAGCGTCCCGAATAAGAATTGGTGCAGGTCGAACGTGTAGGTGGCACCGTATACATCCCATTCCCGCCCCGACGCCCGCACCGCATCGACTCGACTCTCCCACACCGCATATTTCGAAGCCACCAGATGCGACGTCAACGACGCATCCATATCGCCCACCGCAGCAGCACCATATTCGTCCGCACCAAAACCAGCGAGTATGCCCTGGGCGTGGGACACGGACCATGCGAGCTGGTCGCGAACGCTGCTTGCTGGACGCGCCTCCACCGCATCCAGAAACCCATCGTCCATGCGAACCCCTGCCCGCTGGGCGACCGAAGCGATTTCCGCCATATGGGCAAACAGCCACGAGTTGCCAAAGATGAGCGCACCGTTCAAGACGAGGAAGACGAACGGCAACGCGATAAGCAGGGGCATGCGAACGATCCGGCGCAGCTCCTCCGCAAGCAGCGACAACCCAAGCGAGCGCGATACCGCCGCGCTCAGCGCCGTCATTCTCCTCACCGCCCCTCGCGATACCGCACCAGAAACGCATCCTCCAAGGTAGGGGAAACAACGCACGCGCCCTCGGGCTTCTGTTTGGCATACAAGCGAAGCACCGTGCGCCCATCCCTCTCCCGCTCTCCCAACACCTGGCAGGCACTTGGAAGCTCCGCATGAACCGGCATCTCGAATATCATCCCAGCAAGCTCGGCGCAGAGCTCCGCGCTACCCGGATACGCTTGCACGTGGCCGCCTTGGATGAATACGATCTGGCCGGCAATAGCCTCGATGTCCGACACGATATGCGTCGACAGGACCACCGTGCGCTCTTGCGCGAGCCCATGGATGATGTTGCGAAAGCGCACGCGTTCGCGCGGGTCGAGCCCCGCGGTGGGCTCATCAAGAATGAGGATCTGGGGATCGGCAAGGAGCGCGGTCGCGATGCCGATACGTTGGATCATGCCACCAGAGAACTCGCGCATGCGACGGTCTGCCGCATCGCCCAACCCTACCAGCTCGAGCAGCTCGTCGGTCCCGCGCGCGATGTCGCGCTTGCCCATGCGTTGCAGGGCGCCCACGTAGCGCAGGAACGCCCGAGGCGTATAGCTGGGATAATATCCGAACTGCTGGGGCAGGTAGCCCAGCACGGCACGGTAGCGCTCCCCCATCGCATGGATATCCTCGCCGTTCCAGCAGATTCTTCCCTCGGTTGGAAAGGTGAGCGTGGCGAGCATCTTCAGAAGCGTCGATTTACCCGCTCCGTTTGGCGCTATCAGGCCGGTTACGCCCGTGGAAAACGCAAGCGTCGCATCCTCGATCACGGCGTTGTGCTTGAATCGTTTGGTCACATGTTCGACGGTGAGCATAGTGCATCTCCCCTACGCGTATTCTGCGAACGGCATCGTGCAGACATCAGCAATAAGACGGACAAATAGGATCGTCGCGGCCGCTGCGACCGCGACGAACACCACCGCGGGAACGGCGAGCAGCGCCGCGGCGGCTGCAGGGAGCATTGCCAGCAGCATGCCCGCAAACGCCCAGGTGACAATCGGCATCAGCGAGATGACAACCGCCTGAGCTGCCCCGTACATTCGCCCAGCCACGCTAAGCCGGAAGATCAGAAGCGAGAGGGCGCCGAAAGTCGCGAGGCTCGCCGCGGCAAGGGACAACATCCACCAAAACGAGACCATGCGCTCGCTTGCAATCCAGGCCGCAACGGCAAGCGGCACGGTGAGCAGAATCGCTATCGCCCCAAACACCAGCATGCGGGCCGCATGGAACTCGAGAACCGTCATGCGACACGCCGCGCGCCAGGCGATTGTTCCGCTCTCGCGGTCCTTCCACGCAACAAGTCCCTGAAGCGCCGCGAAGAACAGCGGAGCCAGCATAAAGACCGCAAGCGCAGCATCCCCGGGTTCTGCCATGAACGCCAAAGGGGCCGCGCCGGCAAGGGTGATAATTCCCGCCAGAATCGCACAGTCCTCGATTCCAAAGAACAGCGCGCGCAAAGACAGGGCGGCGAAATTGCCCCGCATGCGGGCGCGCGGCGCTTCGCATGCAGGCAGTGCGTCGTCAAGAATCGATTCGATGGCGCGATCACGCTCCTCGCCGCTCAGCCCTTCGCGCCAATCCGCCTTGCTCATAGTCGCTCCTCCCGCTCAATGCATGCCCTCATCGCCTTGACCGCCCGGTAGTACTGGGCCTTGGCGGCTGCTTCGCCTTGCTGGGTCGCCTGAGCGATCTCGGCGAAGCTGCTCCCGGCGAACACCCGCAAGCGCACCACCGCCTGCACTCTGGGCTCAAGCCCCAACAAGAGCCCCATCGCCCGCCGCGCCCTGTCCTCGCTCCAAGAGCGATCGGCAAGCTCCTCGTATTCATCACGCATATCCGTGGGATCGATCTCTATCCCATCGAGGGAAAGCGGCGCGAAGCGCGACCGCGCGCGATACCAATCGATGACCTTGTTGGCGGCGATACGGTAGAGCCACGTTCGAAACGAGGCGCGCCGCTCGTCGAAGGATGGGAGCGCGCGCATCGCCGCCACGAAGACGTCCTGCGTCACGTCGAGCGCCCCGTCCTTATCTCGCATCTGATGGGCGACAAACCGGTAGATGTCGTCATAGTGCCTGCGGATCAACTTGTCCACGCATCGGCGCGATCCGGTCCGAACGACCTTGCGCACCAGCGCAGTATCCCTGCCCGCCATTCGACCACCCCCTCGCACGGCATCGCGGTCCCTTGCTATGAGACTATACGTGTGCCCCCTCCACTCGTTGCAAATTGACTGCACCCAATCTTGGCTTCGAGCCAATCGAGCAATAAAGGACGCCTCTGGTCACCAACCGACCAGAGGCGTCCTTCTTATAACTCATCCCGTGCCCATATGCCCTATGCCAGCGTATCCGCCCACGCTGCCAAGTCTCGCGCGCTCGCACCGCTTGAGAACCTGCGAGCGTCAAGCCACTCGGCCTGGGGAGCGCTGGGCTTAAGGTCGCTCATGGTCTTGCCCATGCCGCTTCCGCCCGATGTAGCGAACAGGGCGATTCGCGCGGACGAGAAGTTCCCCGCCTCCAAAAACGTCTTGATGATGTTTGGAGCGGTATACCACCAGATGGGGAAACCTATGAGCACGGTCTCGTATGCCCCAACCCCTTCCAGCATCGACTTCAAGGCGGGCCTGCACGCAGGGTCCTTGCACTCGCGCGTGCTCCTGCTCGAGGGGTCGGTCCAATCGAGGTCGGCGGCGGTATACGCCTCCCTGGGCGCGATCTCGAATATGTCTGCTCTGATCGCATCGGCAAGCCGGCGCGCAACGCGCTCGGTCTCACCGCTTGCGGAGAAGTACGCTACCAGTGTTTTTCCAGACATCGCTCTCTCCCTTACGTATCGAAACGCTATGCGTACAAAGCGAGCGTACGCCTTAGAGCGCACTCAAGCACAAGAGCCAGTTTTAGATTTCCGTCGTTCTTTGGCTCCTCGTAATAATGGACGAGGAGAAAGCGATGTTTTCCTTTGTCCACCCTTGCCTTAGAGTTAGCTTCAAGCCCTATGATTGGGCACGGGGCTTTAGAATCCTCACGTTCATGGAAGGCGGAGCCATCATGCGCATCGCGGAAGTATCCGAGCAATACGACATCAGCGCCGATACGCTGCGATATTACGAACGTATAGGGCTGCTGCCCCGCGCGCACCGCAACGCAAGCGGCGTGCGCGACTACAGTGACGAGGATTGCGCGCGCATCTCTTTTGTTAAGTGCATGCGCGGCGCGAACGTCTCCATTGAAGCGCTTATCGAGTACATGCAGCTCTTCGATCAAGGCGACGCCACGTATGAAGAGCGCAGGCAGATCCTCATCGAACAGCGCGAAATCGCACTCGAGAAGCTCGAGCGCGTCCAGGAGGGCCTCGACCGCCTCGACCACAAGATCGCTTATTACGATGAGCTCATAGCGGGGCGCGGTGCCCGCGCGGAGGCATGCCCGAACCAGAAGTAGCCCTCTCCGCACAACGCCCTCGGCCCCCCCTTGCCCTTCGCACGGTTTTGAACCGCGAGCAGGGGGCCGTTTGATGTATCTAGGCGCTCACCGCTATCACCTAGACCAGAGCAACGACGTTTGGCATCTCGCGGTTTTCGAGCAGCTTCAGCCGATACGTCATCTCCAGATTGAGCCAAAACTGCGGCGTTGTTCCCAGCGCCGCCCCAAGCAGATACGCCATTTCCGGGGTAATCGCCCTCTTACCATGAACAATATCGGATATCGCAGACTGCGGCCTACCGATCGCTTTTGCAAGCCGATACTGACTGATGCCCAAAGGCTTAAGAAATTCCTCATCAAGAATCTCTCCAGGACTCGAAATGATGTCCTCAATGGTAATCACAAAGCTCCACCTCCTGCGCCTCGTTATCCGACCATACGAAGCATAAGCGCCATTGCCTATTAACACGAATACTATATTGGCCGAATCTGTCCCCTTGGAGCTTTTCAAGATGATTGCTCGGAGGAACCCTTAAATCGCATGTTGAACAGGCCGCATCCAACATCTGCAATTTGCGAAAAAGCACCTTCCGAACATCAGCGGGAATCCTTGGCGAAAGCTCAGAAACAGGGTCTCGCCAAAATGCTTCCAGCCAAGCATCTCGAAACTTCATCGAACTCACCAATACTTCTGCGTTACAGATATATTACTAGCTACCATAGATAATGCAAGCATAAAATAACCTCCCCGTTCTATTTTTCGTTATTACTATCGTACGTATGTTCGTATCGTATTTCAAGCCTCTTTTCTTCTACGCAGGAAGCCATCAAAATGCCCCGCGATCACCCCTTGCGCGGCATTCGCTTTTCTACTGCTATGAGACTATACGCACGCGCCCCCTGTTCGCTGCAAAATACCTTTCGCCTTTCCCATGAACCCACGCCGCAAGGGCAAGCTCTAAACTGGTGGCGCCAGGCAACCGCACCGAACCCAAGCTACCTCACGCTCAACAAGAAAGGACCCATCGTGCATCAACCCATGAAACAGCTGCCCGAACGCGCGATCTCCGAGGAAGAGGCGCGCGAGATCCTACACGACGCCGAGTACTGCGTGGTCGCCACCGTCGATGAGGACGGGCACCCCTACGCCACGCCCCTCTCATACGCGCTGGATAAAGATGCGCTCCTCATCCACACGGGGGCTGCCGGAGGCCAGAAGACCGAGGATTGGGAACGCGACCCGCGCGTCTGCGTCACCGTCGCCATGGATATGGAACCCGTCTTTGTGGAGGAGAACGGAGAGCCGGGGTTCTTCACCACGCGCTTCGCGAGCGTTATAGCCACGGGCACCGTGCGGCGCGTCACCGAGATGGCAGAGGTTCGCCGGGCGCTCGCCCTGCCCTGCCTAAAATACGCGCCCGAGTACAAGGATGAGATCGGGGGCGCTATCGACCGCGAGCTGCCCGTTACCGCAGTTTGGGCCATAGACCTCAACCATATCTCCGGCAAGGCGGGGCGTCGCGTACCCAACGGCAAGGGAGCGGTCTCGCACCGTTAGGATGGCGCCGTCCCGTTTCGCGAGCTCGCGGCACGGAGCGGCTATGCATGATTGCGGCGTAAAAAACAGCGCCACGCCACCGTGACTGCCACCAACTCAACCGCGGTCGCCGCGGCGATGACCCAAGCCGGCAATACGTCGAACAACGCCCCGTAGACGGCTTGGCCAAACGGCGTGGCGCAGTTCACCAGCGTCATAAAGAGCGCGATCAACTTACCTACCAGTTCCACGGGTGCACCGGACTGCAGCTCCGCCAGCATGCAGGAACCCATGAGGCCGCCGCTCATCGTCGCGAACGCGTAGCTCGCCACAAGGATCAAAAACACTGTCGCGGGCCCCATGGATCCCATAAAGCAAAGCGCCAGGGCTGCGACAGTCATAGCAGCTGCCACACCGCCCACGTAGGCGGACGATTTTCCCAACGAGAACAAGCGCGGCCCCACCGCAAGCAGGCTATGGCCCACAAGGCTGCCCGCGCCCATCGCCATCTGGGCAAAAGAGGCATATGCCGCGGCAAGCCCAAGCGTGATGGTCACCACGTACACGGTGCCCACGTTGATGAACGCGCCGGCAGAAACGTTCACAAACGTCGCCGTCGCCATACCGCCCAGAAGAAGGGGCTTGCCGCGGAGGAATCGAAAAGCCTCTGCAAGGTCGTCGCGCACCATGGCAAGCGCGCCGCCGTCCCACGGGGAGGGCTCGCAGGAAAACCTCACCGCAAGCGCCACCACCGCGCCGGAAAGCGCAAACGCTGCAAGCGAAATCCAAACCACCGGCACCAAGCCCGCGACGCCGTAGACCGCCGCGCCCACCGCCGGGCCGCTCAACGTGGTAAGGCTCCCGATCTGGCTCACCAGCGCCACCCCGCGGGGCACGTCCGCAGGCGCGAGGACGAAGGGAACCGTGGACTGGATAGACGGCTGGTAGAGCGCCTGCGCCACAAACGATGCCATGGTCGCGAACACTACCAATACAAATGGGTCGCCAACATCTTTGAGAACAAGGAACGTCAGCAGCACGGCGACCAGCGCCGCGTTCACGCCCATCATGATGCCGCGCTTGCGCGTGCGGTCCGCCAGCACCCCTCCCACGGGAGACAGCAGCGTGTAGGGCACAAAGCCGCATGCGATCGCCAAGCCAAAGCGCGCGCCCGACCCCGTTACATCCAGCAGATAGAGCGGTAGGACAAACTGCAGAACCTCCTGACCCAGCAATGAGCAGAACTGCGCCGCCAAGATGCACGCGAACGTGCGCCTATCCGACCGCACAACCATATCTTTCATATGCAGCCTTCCCTTCGTCCCCCATCACATACTAGCGGTATGTATTTTTGGGACGAGAAAAACCGCCGAAGCGGTCCCTCGTCCATACATGCATGCGTCCAAAGCTAGCGTCGAGCACGCGCGTCCGCACACGCATCCGCCCCGTCGTCCTCCTGGGCGGTCTCCCCGCACCGGCGCCGCCATGTTTCCAAGCTCACTCGCGGGTCCAGGGCTATCTCCAACCCCATGGCGGACAGAAAGTCGTTCATAAAGGCGACGCGACGCCTTTGCTCTTCCTCGTCGCGCGCAGGGAAAAACGCCGGCACGCACCATAAATTATTAAGAAGGGCGATTGTCTCGGCGAGCTCGCGGGGATAGTCGGTTTGGATGCTTCCATCCTCAACACCTTGCTCGATCGCCGGCAACATGAGTTCATGGGCGCTCACATCGAACAGGTCGCGATACTCGGCAGCAAGCATGCGCGGGTTCTTCATGGGATCAAGCTCGGGATCGGCCTGCGAGAAGAACGCCGAATCCACGCCGCGGGCTCCGTTTTCAAACATCGTTTGGATCTTCTCGCGGCCGGTCATGCCCTCCGCATCGCGAATCTTGCGCAGGCGCTCAGCACCGGGTGCCATCACGCGGTCCATCGCGGCGAGAAAGATCTCCTCCTTGCTCGAGAAATGGTGGTAGACCGCGCCCTTGGTAAGCCCGCCCAGCCCATCAATGATGTTCTGCATGCTGGTCTGTTCGTAGCCGCGCTCGACAAACAAGCGCATCGCGACGTCGAGGATCTTCACGACCGTCTCTTCGGGATGTTTGCTTCTCGCCATAGCGTCGGATTCCCCCTTATACATACTACTGGTATGTATAGTAGCTCCGCACAGCGCCTGGGGCAAGTTATCGTAGGCGCGGACGATTCTCCGCCACCACGCCCACCACCGCGTGCGGCACGTACGGCGACTCGATCGCCTCCATCTCATCTTGGGTAAGCTCGATATCGCATGCAGCGACGGCGCCGTCCAGATGGTGCGGCTTGGTCGCGCCGGCGATGGGCGCCGTGACCTTGGTGAGAAGCCACGCCAAGGCGACGCTTGCCATGGAGACGCCGCGGCTCCGAGCGATGTCGGCGACTGCTTGGATGACAGGCTCGTCGACATCGGCGGTGGCATCGTACTTACCATGGGCGTACGCGTCCTCGCGCAGGCGCCGACTGGTCTCCCCGGGCAGTCGGGTGAGACGCCCTCCTGCCAGCGCGGAATACGGCGTCAACGCGATGCCGTGGGTCGCAGCGAGGGGGACCATCTCGCGCTCGTCCTCGCGGGCGATAGCGTTGTAATGCCCTTGGTAGCTTGAGAATTCTGCCCAGCCGTTCGCGCGGGCGATGGCGTTCGCCTCCGCAAGCTGCCATGCATAGCAGTTGGAAATCCCCAGCGCGCGGATCTTGCCGGCGCGAACCTGACGGTCGAGGGCCGGCAGCAGCTCCTCGATGGGCGTTTCCCAATCCCACATGTGGTAGATATAGAGGTCGACGTAATCCATGCCCAGGCGCTCCAAGCTGGCACCCAGCAGCCGCTCGACCTTTTTGTCGACCGTCTCAGCACCGCCATGCCCGCCCTGCTCCATAGCGGGGGCGTGCAGCGAGCCTAGGACGAATTTGGTTGCCACCGCCACGTCCTCGCGGCGCGCCAACTCGTCCAGCGCTCGTCCAAGAAATTGCTCGCTGGTTCCGTTTTGGTAACCCATGGCGGTATCGAAAAACGTTACACCCGCATCGAGGGCGCAAGCGATAATCGCCTTGGAATCATCGTAGCCCAGCGTCCAGGAATGCTGGCCCGACGCAGGATCTCCAAACCCCATGCAGCCCAGGCAGATGCGAGATACTTCGATGTCTGTTGTGCCAAGCTTGGCGTATCGCATGGTTCCTCCAGCAGGCTACGGAATGAACAAGACGCCGACGGCGCGTCCGTGATGCGGCGCCGGGGAAGTAGGGAGCCCCTTGCGTCTTACCCTCAAGCCTAACAATCGAGCGCTCATCGGCCACTCAAGCGTATCGCGAAGCGCTTCATATAACAAAGACCTATACTGCATAGCTATATATGCATGAACGTTATAGCAGGGAGGTCACATGGACATCAGGGAGCTTCGAACCTTTATCGCCATCGCCCAGGCGGGAAACATCACCCGCGCGGCAGAGGAGCTGCACATAAGCCAGCCGGCGCTTTCCCGTCAAATCATCAAGATGGAAAACGAGCTTGGCTGCAAGCTGCTAGAACGCGGCGGCCATGGTATCTCCCTCACCAACGCGGGGCATCTGCTCCTCAACCGGGCGCGCGAACTCTCGGACCTGCTCGACAAGACGGAGGCGGAGCTCAAGGCGCCCGATGTCGCCAGCGGCGAAGTAAGCATAGCTTGCAGCGAGACGCGCGCCACGCTGGCGATAGCGCACGTAGCCAAGCGGCTCGAGCTCACGCACCCCGGCATCCGTTTTAAGTTTCGCAGCGAAAGCTCGGACGATGTAACGGAGCATCTATCGCGCGGCATCGTCGACTTCGGCATCGCGGTGGGCCCCGCCCGCACGGACGACTACCACGCGATCAGGCTGCCGGATACCGATAGATGGGGCGCTCTGGTACCGGCGGACGACGACCTTGCCGCGGCCGCGTCGCTTGGTCCCCAAGACCTTATCGACCGCCCCCTGATCATGCCCGAGAAGATCCTCGCCCAACAGCGCATCTGCGATTGGATGGGCTGCGACCTCACAAGGCTCGACGTGCGCGCCACGTACAACCTGCTCTACACTGCCTCTCTTCTGGTGCGTGCGCACGTTGGCGCGGCGCTCTGCCTGGACGGCATCGTTGCCCCCTCGCCGGAAAACAGCCTTGCCTTCATACCGCTCGCCCCCTCGCTCACATCGCATGTAGAGCTCATCTGGAGCCGCAGCCACCGACTCTCGCCCGCGGGGCAGGCGTTTTTAGACGCCGCCGCAGCGTATCTGGACGAAGATCGGGAGCAAGCGCTACAATGACCGCGACATACACGTCCCCTTCTCCGGATGGGGGCAGCGCGCGAGCGCTCACGTGCCGGCACCGTAGGACGCAAGAAGGGGGCCGGCCTGTGGGCGCTCGTTTAGTTTTCAGTCCCTCGTAAAGCGAAAGGTTTTGGGGCGGATGAATAGGAAGGGAGCCTACAGATGAAGAAGTTCGTCACCGAGGATTCGTTTTGGAACCTGTTTCCCGGCGCGTCGCTGGGCGTGGTGGTGGCCAAGGGGATGAGGTCCGCAGACCAGGTCTCGCCCGAGGACGCAACGGAGATCGAGCAGCTGCTCGCCCGCGCGAACGCCCAGGCAGAACGCCATCTGGAATCGCCCACGCTCTCCGAGAACGCGCCGGTTCGCGTATGGCGCCAGGCCTACCAGCGGTTCAAGACCAAGCGCGGCGCCCGCTGCTCTATCGAGAACCTGCTCAAGCGCGTGCTCAAGGGCAACCCCGTGGGAAGCATCTCCCCCGCCGTGGACATCTACAACGCCATATCGCTCAAATACGCGCTGCCCCTGGGCGGCGAGGACATCGACGCCTTCCAAGGCGACCTGCGCCTGCTCATCACCCAGGGTGGGGACGGGTTCATCCCGCTGGGAGAGAACGCTGAGAACGACCCCACGCTGCCCGGCGAGCTGTGCTATGTGGACGATGCAGGCGCGGTCTGCCGTTGCTGGAACTGGCGCGACGGCGTGCGCACCGCGCTGACCGACACCACCTCGAATGCCTTCCTTATTGTGGAGTGCGTCGACCCGGAGCGCATCGAGGACTGCCGCGCCGCCACGGACGAGCTCGCGAGCCTGGTGGAACGCTACCTTGGCGCCGAGATCGCCGTCAAGGCGCTCGTCACCCGCGAAGAGCGTGAAGTGGCTATCGAGGCGTAAGAGAACGACAGGAGCCCCGGGCGCAACGCATGGCACCCGGGGCCCGAAATTCAACTAGCGCAACCACCTGAGCATGATGGCGCGAACTATCTGTTTACGCCGTTGGTAGAAACTCCGCCTGCCAGGCCTCGTTTTGCCCATCCGTGTGATGCAGGTCGCCAGAAGCGCTCACGCTTGCAATCTTATCCGGCGTCAGCAGCTGCGTTGGACGATAAACGATCTGCAGGTTTACCCCATCCTCCCCGCGCAAACACGAACCAAAGATGTTGTAGGCGCGGGCATCATCGTCCGTGATCACCAGATTCGTGCCGTCTTCCATAGTTACTGACAGGTTATGGATTATCAACGGATCGACTCCGTATAGATTGTCATGGGCCTCCATCACGCTCTCGCCATCGATAACCAGCGCAATCGGACTCACCATCGCCCTCACGCCATCGGCCGTCTTGAATTCACGACTCTTGACGGTCTTCGCGGGTACAAAGGCGTCAGTCGCAACATCCCCATTGTTAAACGTAAGAACCCACTTGATGCCAGATGCCACAGAGCCCGCGCCGTTCCACGCGTTGAAGTAGATGGTGCCCCGCACCTTCGTATCGGTAGAATCATCGGCGTCGTACACCACAACGTCATTCGCAAACACACCGTCACCAAAGTCAACCCTCAAAAGACGCAGGTCAGAAGTGTCGTCAAACACCGCATCGCCGGGTACGCCGTACGCCGGGTTGATCTTGATGCCATCAGGGTTGCTCAAGGTAAAGGTCGCGGCGCCACAGCCAAGATCGTCAACAAGAACGCTCTCCACAAGCAGCGTGTAGCCACGGGCTTCAACCGCGCGGCCCGCATACTCGACCGACGCCTTCAACTCGTCGGAGAGCTCCCCTTCGTCAACCGTTCCAAACGTGCGACTGTATACGCCGTCTCCGTCCACCGTCCACGTGTTCACCTGACCATGTCCGTGGTCACCCCATCCGCGGAAGAAGAAGTCCCCGCCAAGGACCGCGTACGCCGTGCCGCCCGCCGCCAGCGCAACCGCTAGCGCAATCGTCGCCACCACGGCGATCTTGGGCACGCCACCGCGTTTGCGGCCGCGATGCGACGCGCGCGCCATCACCTTCTCATACATATCCTCAGAGGCGTGCATGCCTTCAAAGGCTCCCTGCATATCCGCACGCGAACGTTTTCCGGGCATCGTGTTCATCATCATCGCTTCTCACCCTCCAACATGCTCTTAAGACGAGCGCGGCCGCGCGCGAGTCGCGTGCGCACGGTCGCTGCGGGAACCTTGATCGCCCGCGCCACCTCGTCCGTAGAAAGGCCTATGTAGTAATGCAGCACCATGGGCACACGGTATTTCTCGGGCAGCCTCATCACGCGAACCAGCAAATCACGATGCTGCTCGCTTGGAGCCTGCAGCGTCTCCGCGTACGCCTCGATATCCTCGACGCGACGCCAGGGTTTTCTAAACAGCGACTTGCATTCATTGATGGTGACCCGCACCAGCCAATACCTCAGATGCTCATCGCCCTCAAACCGCTTGCCGCTGCGGAGCAGCTTCACAAACACGTCTTGCGTCACATCGTCGGCATCGGCCGGATCGCGCAGGTACGTGTAGGCAAGGCGGAACACCATATCGCGATGGCGCTCGACCGCCTCCCTAAACCACTTCTCCGCATCCATACCGTCTCCCGTCTGTTGCCGTGCTTCATTCAAGGGCCCTTCACCCTGAATACGCTCTCGTGCGACAGGATGTTTCAAACTCTTCTATTGTTTTTGGATAAGGACGAGGGCGAGGCGGAAGCCCGCGCCTAATCGGACCCCTCGCCCCTGTTCTTAAAGGTGGTGACCGCCAAAGCAACGCTAGGGCGCGCTTTCTTGATGGTTCCAGCGATGCCGCTCGCAGCGCCCGCCGCCTTCTCAACCGTCGCCGTCCTGGCAAAGGAGCGAAGCACGTCCCTAATAAACTGCTGCAGGTCCGGGTCAAGCCCCTCGACCGCCTCCAACATAAGGGGAACGTTGGTCTTGCGATCGGCCATGATGTCGGAGAAGCGCTTGGCGCCCGTCACGCGTATCACGTCGAACAGGGCGTCGACAAAGCGGGCGCGCTCTGCCAGCGAGTACTTGTCCATCCAGGCATCAAGCGTCGAGTCGAAATAGCGAGACGACGCCGTGAAGCCGTCGGCCTCCACAAACGCCGCGTTCTCGACGTCGACCTCCCACAGAAACGGATTGTGCTGGAACAGCGAGAAGCCGCCGCTCTCCACGATGATGGGATGGCAGTCGGGACCTTCGGAGAGCACCGCGCCTATCATGCTCGATTTGGGAACGGTCTTCACCATGATGGGAAGGATGTTGCGGTAGGCGTCCGATGCGCAGAACTCGCGATGGAATCCCGGGCCGTCATGCGAAAACACCCTGACAACGCGCTCGCGGCACGACTTATTGCAGGTAGCCACCGCGTAGACAGCGAGGTTGCCGCCCTTGGAGTGGCCTCCCACATACAGCGGACCGGCCGTGACGGACGCCACGTATTCAAGGTAGGCGCGCGCCTCCTCCTGGGCGGGGACGGGGTTGAGGAAGGTCATGTTGAAGTCTTCCTTCCAGCCCACAATGGTGGAATCGGTACCGCGAAACGCCACGTAGGAGCTGCCATCGGGCAGAATGAACGTCATGGCCGCGAACTGCTCCTCGGCGGAGCGGGCGGTCTTGAAGCGAAACTCCGTAAGGCGCGCATCGCGAAAACGCGGACTGGCGCAAACGGCGAACAAGAGGTCCCGGCTACCCTCCGGGTCCCAGGTGGATCCGAACATGTTGTCGAATTCCTCCGCACGCAGCATCTCATGCAGGGCGATGCCCTCCGGCAAGCAGGCATTTACCTGGTCCTCTCCCAAATGCGCGTAGGCAAGCCATGAGAAGACTAAGCTGTCGATGGCGCAAAGCGGGCGGTCGAGAAAGGTGTCCATCCGCTCGCGAACATAGGTGAGAAACGTAGCGACGCTTTTAGACCGGCGCGGCAGCGAGGATTTCTCGTCCATCACAGCGCATCGCCCCTCTTCTGCTCCCTATAGCGAAGGTAGGCGACCGCCGCCGCATCAAGGCCCTTGCCGGCGAGCCTGCCGCCCGCCTTGGCTGCTGCCGCACCGCCCTTTACCGCCACCTTAGCCGTGGCGGCCGCCACCTTGGGGGCGTTGCGCGCCACGGCCTTCGCCGCTTTGGCCCCCTCGCGCTTTGCCACCTCGGCAGCCTTGACAGATGCCTGGTCCAGCTTCTCCTCGACCGCAGTCGCCTCGCGGCCGGAATAGCGGCGCTGGCCTTTGCTCGCAAGCGCCGCACCGCCCAGCAGGGCCGCCGCACCGGGACCGGGCAGCACCATCATGGGCACGCCCGCCGCGGCGATAGCGACGCCGGCAGCCATCTCTATACCGCCCGCAACCTTCTCGGCGGTCGAGGGGACCTTGCCCCGCTCCTCGTCATCATGAATCGCCTCGTTATCCATAGCCCGGCACCACGCCTCTCGTATCCGCTCGCCCCTATCAATGCGCATCAATGCGCAACCATGCTTGTCTCCTACCCATAGTGCGCCACCAAGGCGCGCGCGGGCACGAGAAATGCAAACAGTTACCGACAAGCGCACCGCGGCCGCATCTCTGCTCCCGCGGTCGGGTATAGTCGAGTGGACGCCACGACGATCCCGTCACCTTATTCGACCACCCGCCAGAAGGGACGAGAATATGCAGAACACTCCTTTTAACGCTCCCGAGCAGGAGGCCATCTCCCCGTTCGACCCCTCCCGCGACCACAGCGCGCAGCTGACCCGCCGCACGTACAACCTCATCATGGGCGGGCTGGTGACCGCCGGCTTCGCCGTCATCGCCGCATGTGCCCTGCTCGCCCAGGCCCCGGCTTTCCTCTACGCGGTCGTCGACAACTACCTGGCGATCTCGATCGGGTCATTCATCGCCAGCATCGCCGGCATCGCCGTCATGCACATGGGCATGAAGCGCGAGGGCTACGGCGTCACGCTCGCAGGATACGCCCTGCTGGTCTGCTCCATCGGGTTCACAACGGGCATGGTCCTGCCCTTCTACAGCCTCCCCAGCATCGCCAACGCCTTTGTGGGTACCTTCATCATCTCGGCGCTATTCACCCTGTTGGGAACGAGCTTCCCTACGTTCTTCGCCCGCATCCAGGGCATCGCCGTAACCGCGCTGATCGCCCTCATCGTCGCCGGGATCGCCGGGAGCCTCATGGGCTTTGCGATGGCATGGTATGACTACGCCGTCATCCTGGTCTTCTGCGGGTTCATAGGATACGACACCTACCGCGCCCAGCAATGCGAGCCCACGGTCAAGATGGCCATCCTCAACGCAGCGGAGATCTGGCTCGACCTGGTCAACATCTTCATCCATCTGCTGCAAATCGTGGGCGACCGCGACTAGGCCGCGCAAGACACTAAAGAAAGGTTGATTGTGACGTCATCGCTTACGCCGGAACAGCGCGACCGGGCGGAGAAGAAGGGCTTCGACCGCCTCTTCGCCTCGCTTCCCGGCCTGCTCGCAACCTGCGCCGTTTGTTGCTTTCTATGGGGCTCGGCGTTCCCCAGCATCAAGATCGGCTACCGCCTCTTCGGCATCCCCGGTGATGACGTCTCATCTCAAATGCTCTTTGCCGGCGTGCGTTTCATCATCGCGGGAGCCATGGTCATCATCGGCATGAGCGCGGCGCGCAAAAAGCCGCTGATTCCGCGCAAGCGCGACGTCCGCTCCATCTTGTTGCTCGCGCTGTTCCAAACGGTGCTGCAATACGTGTTCTTCTACCGCGGGCTCAGCCAGGCATCCGGCGTCACCAGCTCCATCGTTACCGCAAGCAGCAATTTCATCGCCATCTTGCTATCCTGCCTGCTGTTTCGCACCGAACGTCTCACCGCCCGCAAGATCTTGGGCTGCGCCGCGGGCTTCGGAGGGGTCGCGCTTATCAACATCGCCGACATGGGCGCGGGCGAAACCTTGGGCTTCACCCTTGGTGGCGAGGGCATGATCTTGCTCGCCGCCGTCGCCGGAGCCATGTCGACCTGCCTTATCGGTGTGCTCGGCAAGCACCATGACCCCGTCATGCTCAGCGGCTGGCAGTTCCTTGCGGGCGGAACCGTCCTCGCTATCGCCGCCGCGGCAGCCGGAGGGCGCCTCGGCCCCGCCGAGCCGCTTCCCGCCCTCGCCCTGATCGTCTACATGAGCTTCATCTCCGCCATGGCCTACAGCCTGTGGTCGCGCCTGCTGGCCGTCAACCCGGTCTCGCGCGTCACCGTCTTCGGCTTCATGAACCCCATGTTCGGCTTTCTGCTCTCCATGGTCTTGCTGGACGAGGGATCGATGGTGAATCCGGGCGTCGCGGCGTTAGCGCTCGCCCTGGTATGTATGGGTATCATCATCGTGAACATACCCGTTCGTCGCACGCATGCCGACAGCGTCCCAAACCGCTAACGGCCCCGGTAGCCCTAGGAGGACTCCATGACCGCACGCACGCCCCGCAACCGTACCGTTCCGCACGCCCTCAGCCGCCGCAGCCTCCTTGCCGCCGCGCTTGCCGGCGCCGGCGCGGCCGCGCTCTCCGGATGCGACGACACCGCACAGAAGGGAGCGGCCTTGACCGCAACCAACCTCACCGAGAAGATTCGCCACGAACTGGACACCTCGTCCAAAGAAAACATCATCGACTACCTCGCCGGCGATGAGGAACTCGCATCCGCCTACGGATTCGCAACCGCCCTGTTCAAGCAATGCCTTGCTGCCGCGGGCGATGGCGCAGAGGACAACGTACTGGTCTCTCCGCTCTCCGTGCTCCACGTGCTGGCCATGCTGCAAAACGGCGCAGCAGGAGAGACGCTTGCCCAGATAGAGCAAGCGAGCGGCTTTGACACCAACGCCCTCAACGCGTATCTCAACGCCTACGCCAGGCGCCTTGCCGGCGCGGATCCCTATGGCAGCGGCATCGAGCTGGATCCCCTGGAGCTGAGTCTCGCCGATTCCATCTGGTTGAAAAACGATGCCCTCTCCGTGCAAGAGGACTACCTGGAAACCTGCGCCAACACCCTGGATGCGCAGGCGTTCGAGGCGCCTTTCGACAACACCACCCTGCAGGATATCAACGCATGGGTGGACGAGAACACCCACGGCATGATTCCCCAGATCATCGACGACATCTCGCCCGATTCCCGCTTGTTCCTCATCAGCGCGCTGGCCTTCGAGGGCGCTTGGGACGATCCCTATGAGGACGAGAACGTATTGGACTGGGCCTTCACCGCGCAGGACGGCTCCCAAACAGATTGCCGCATTATGCGCTCGCGCGAGGATAGCTACCTGGAGAACGACTCCTTCACCGGCTTCATCAAACCGTATCGCGACTACAACTTTGGCTTTGTGGGCCTGCTTCCAAAAGAGGGGCTCACCTTGGACCAGGCGCTCGACTCGCTGGACGGCGCAGCGCTGGCAAACCTCATGACGCCCAAGGATTTCTCGCTCGCAGACGCAGGCCTGCCCAAGTTCACGCTTGAATACGCTACCAAACTCACCGCGCAGCTCCAAGCCATGGGCATGTTCGACGCCTTCGATATGCAGGCGGCCGACCTCTCCCCCTTGGGAAGCGCCGCCGAAAACCTCTATGTAGGAGAGATCGCCCACAAGACGTTTATCGAGGTGAACGAGACCGGTACGCGCGCGGCAGCCGCGACCTCCGCCGAACTCATGATGGGCAGCGCGATGGCGGAAGAGCCCGAAGTCCACGAGGTCATCCTGGACCGCCCGTTCGCCTACCTAATCATCGACCTGGTCACCATGACGCCCGTCTTCATGGGCGCGACCCGCAAACTGGGCTAATCCCCTCGCCGGCGCCGTCCGCGACGGCCCGGCGCAAGCATCCCGTATACCGCCACCCGAAAGGAGCCCCCATCATGAGCCTATGGCAAGATCTGGAGAAGCTGAAAGCATGCACGTGGGTGGAGCTCTCCCACCCCCTCAACAACCAAAGCCCGTATTGGGGCGGCATTCCGGACGGCTCCGTGGAGCTGTGCCGCACCGTCTTTGATTACGACGAGGAGATGCTCTCCTGCCGCATCCATACTTACAAGTTCCCTGGGCAGTTTGGCACGCACGTCGACTTTCCCTGCCATTTCACGCCGGACCACCTGAGCTCCCAGGCATTCGGAGGCAAGCAGATGGCGATGCCGCTGGTGGTTATCGACCTCACGTCCAAGATAGCCGCAAACGGCCCGGATACCGCCATCGAAGTCGAGGACATCCTCGCCTGGGAAGCCGAGCACGGCCGCATACCGCAGGGCGCCTTTGTAGCGCTGCGAACCGACTGGTATAAGCGCTGGCCCGACAACGACGCCCTCAACAACTTCGACGAGGAAGGCGGCGAGCACTGCCCCGGCTGGTCCATCCCGGCGCTGGAGTTTTTGTACGAGCAGCGCGGTATCGCCATGAACGGACACGAGACGTTCGATACCGACGCGTCCTACCTGGCGGTGGAAGCCGACGACCTGGCCGCCGAGCGCTGGGTGCTTGACCACGGGCACCTGCAGGTAGAAGTCATGTGCAACCTGGACAAGGTCCCCGCAACCGGCGCCATCATCTTTGTCATGTGGCCGCGAATCGAGGACGCCACGGGCATGCCCGTACGCGCCGTCGCCGTTTTCGAGGAGTAAGAGGACGGACTGAGAAGCCGCCTCCATTCGCCGCCTGTGCGACCTACGCCTCCTCGAGGTACTCGACCAAAACCTTCGCCATGCGCGACCAGGTCTCACGCGTCTGCGCCAACTCGAATTCATCCTGCACGCCAAAAGGATGGACGAGCATGCGCTGTAGCTGGCCCGCGTCGCGCATGATTCTTTTACTGGCGGGATAGACCAGCTCAAAGACAAACAGCGCCATTCCCACCAGGTAATCCGCCGGATACAGCCGTTCCTCGCGCGCCAAGCACCGGCGTTCCTCAAATGCACGCACCGCGCCGGAGCCAATCTCGCTTTGCAAAAACTCCCGCTGGGACACACCCAGCACGGTCTGCACCGAGTTCTCGCAATTGACCCGAAGGATATCGATCTTATCGGCGTCACGAACAATATCCACTAACATGCGAGTGCGGTTGTCCAGCCCTTGCGGAACACGCAGCAAGCTGTGGCACTCAACCGAAGCGAGAATCATATCGTCGAACGCGCGGTCTTGAAGAAAGGACTCGATGGCGCCGCTGCCTACGGCGGGCGCCGGTGGATGGGGCGCATCCCAAGGGTGCTCCGCGGGCGCGACGCGGGCGGGAACGGAGCTGGCAGAAAGTCCTCGTAACACGGCGGTGCCAATGGCAGCATGCTCGGCAGACGCCCCGTCGCTAAAGGTATCCCACAGGCGCAGCTGCTCAAAGCGTCCCAAATCATGAAGCAAGCCGCAGAGCCATGCCAGCTCGACGTCTTCCTCGTCCATACCCTCGCCCTTCGCGATCTGCTCGCACAGGTTCGCGACGCGATACGTGTGGGCGATCTTGAGGGCGATGCGCTTGTTGGAAACATCGTAGGCGTCCACATATGCCAGAAACGCCGCGCGAGCTCGTTTTCGATCGATGCAGACCATAGCCATTCCCCCGCATTCGATACGCGTATGAGTCGCGCCGGCACCCCGAGAGGGGCCGCCGGCGCGGATGCATCCTTATTGCCTTTGGTAGTCGACGGCTTTTTGCCTTACCAGGTTATAGCGAATGACCGACGTGTCCACGTACTCCACGGCGCAGACGACCGGCCTGCTATCCTGGTCGTAGTTGACCGAGCGTATGCACAGCAGCGGACGGCTCGCACCGCGCGGCGTCTGCGAGGTGAACACCGCGGGAAGGTCATCGGGTGCGGCGACATCGATCTCGACCTTATCCCATTCAACCCGGCGACCGCTGCAGTTATAGACAAACCGGTACAGCGAGTCATCGTAGCGCTCGAGCTCGTCCAGGCCGGCCTCGCCACCCGCCACGCTCGCTCCAAAGTAATCGCGGCAAAACGCACACGGCTCACCGTCCGCAAAGAATACCTTGTCATGCTCTATCAGCCGATCGCCCGCTTCGAGCTCCAACATGCGGCGCACGTCATCCATGGAGTACCTACCGGACGAGAACCCGGAGCTCTCGTCGGCGGCATGGGCGCTTAAGAGGCGAACAGAAGGCTCGAAACCGCTGTTGCGAATCGCCTGCATAAGCTCCATGCAGGGAGAGAACGTCACACGGATGCCGATCGAATCGACGTTTACAAACGTGCCCTTGCCCTGGCGCCGCGATACCACGCCCTCGGCTGCCAGGTTGTTCAGCGCCTGCCGAATGGTTGTGCGGCTGACGCCCAGCTGGGATGCGAGCAGCTCCTCGCGAGGCAGCTTGTTGTCCTGGGCGAGGTCCATGCCCTCGATGATCTGCATGATTGCCTCCTGCGCACGGGCAGAAAGCGATGTTGTCTTCAACGGGTCCATATCCCCAAGCCGCCTTCCCTTTAGTCGGCGTCCATCGTAGCGCAAATCACGGAGGCTGTTAAGAAAGACGGGTTCGAAAAGGCGCCCGGCCAGCAACCGCTAACGATCACATTGCCGAGCGCCTTATAGGAAGGGTTCTTTATAGAGAGGCGGCTGACCACCGGAACCGCCCCAGCCTCCTACTCGTCCACGCTCAAGGCCTTTTTACCGTTGAGCAGCAGATTGAAAACCACGGCGCTGAGCGTCACCATGAACAGGCCGTTGCTCATGACCATCGAGATGGCTTCGGGCAGGTTGGCGTACACCTCGGAGGCATACAGCGAACCCACGCCGATGGCGATGCTGGTGCCGACGATCTTGAAGTTATTGTTCTTGCCAAAATCGAGACGCGGCAGAATCGAGATGCCGGACGAGGTGATGATGCCGAACAGCGCAATGGTGGCGCCTCCCAGCACGCACTTGGGTACGGCGACTATGGCCGCGGCGATTGGCGGGCATACGCCCACGACAATCAACATGATGCCGGCAGCGATGAAGACCTTGCGATCCTTGATGCGGGTCAAATCGACCAAGCCGGCGTTCTCGTTGAACATAGTGGAGGGAATGGAATTGAAGGCTCCGGAAACCATCTGGCCCAACGCCTGGGCGCGGATGCCGCGCGACTCGATCTGAGGCGTGGACGTGGTGCCCGTGATTTCGTCCACCACCGAATAGACGCCGATGCACTGCAGCGTATTGATGACGCAGAACACCACCATAAACAGGATAGGGACGATATGGAACTCCGGCATGCCGAAGGCAAACGGGGTTACCGCCTGGAAGGGCGCCGCCTCCAGAACGGGCACGGGGTCGACCATGCCCAGGAAGGCGCCCACCACCGTGCCGAATACGATGCCCAGCAGCAGAGACATGCTGCGCCAGATGCCCTTGCCATAGCGCTCGACCAACAGGACGAAAACCAGCACGCCAAAGCCGAGGGCGAGGTTGGGAACGGAGGCGAAGGCGGCGCTTCCCTCTCCGCCCGCAAGGTCGCGCAGGGCGGAAGGAGCCAGGCTCACGCCGATGAGCGTAACAAAGGTACCCACCACTACCTGCGGGAACAACTTCATAACCTTGTCCATGAAGAACGATAGCAAGAAGATGATCGCGCCCGAAGCGATGATGGAGCCAAAGAGCGTGGGCAAACCGTAGCGCGTGCCGATCATGATCATGGGCGCCAAAGGCGCGAAGGATGATCCCAAGATGATGGGATAGCGCGAACCGATAAGCTTACCGATGCCGATAACCTGCAACAGCGTGGTGATACCGCTGGTGAAGAAGTTCGCCGCGACAAGGAAGCTG
Organism: Collinsella tanakaei YIT 12063; assembly: GCF_000225705.1. Classification (GTDB taxonomy): domain Bacteria; phylum Actinomycetota; class Coriobacteriia; order Coriobacteriales; family Coriobacteriaceae; genus Collinsella; species Collinsella tanakaei. Next base: position 57,197 of record NZ_JH126475.1, on the reverse strand, counting down.
GTGGTCTGGGCATCAAGCCCCAGGCCGCCGGCCAGCAGCAGGGGCACGGCGATGGTGCCCGGCGTCATGGTGAGAACGTGCTGGAACGCGATTACGAGCATTTTGCCCTTAGAGATGTTCTCCTCGAACACAAGGGCCTCCCTTCTGGAAAGCGGACAAAAACCCGGCGCGCGGGCAAGCATGCGCCGGGCCATTCAAGCTAGTCCCAATAGCCCTCGTGCACGGCGGCAGCCTCGACCTCGACCTCGGGGAAGGGTCCCACGACCTCGATCTTTTTCTGACCGCATGCGAAGACGTTGCGACACGGCAGGTCGAACGTGGGGTTCTGCTCGTTAGAACCGGTGAGCTCGAGCAGGCGACGCTCCGTCATGCCGTATACCACGCGGCCGATGTTCGCCCAGTAGATGGCGCCGGCGCACATAGCGCACGGCTCCGCGGTGGTGTACAGGGTGCAATCCCACAAAAACGCCTTGGAGTACTCATGGGACGCGCACGCCGCGAGCGTCGCCTCGGCATGGCCGGTGCAGACCTTCTCGGTGATCTCGATGTTCTCCTGCTCCATCAAGATGTTGCCGTCCTTATCGACCAACAGGGCGCCAAACGGCGTGTTGCCGTGGGCGCGGGAATCCTTGGAAATCTCGATGCAGCGGCGAAGGTAAAACTCGTGGGACTGGTACATGGTCGGTCTCCTCCCCATCCATTGTTGATAGGTAGTAGGTAATAGGTATTACCTTTATACAGAATCAAGTGCGAGCAAGTACTGGGCGCCGTCATCTTTCCTGCAAACGAGCAGATTTCACGCGCCAACGGTATCGAGCAAAAGAGCGGGGACTCGAGCCTGATGTTAATACGGGCCGTATTGCTTTTTCGGCACCGAGATTAATAATCGGTGCCGAAGCGGCCATGCAAGAGCATCGGGTGCGTTCGTCTCGGCACCCGATCTCAAACTCGGGGACGGAACGGACGCCTGCGTGCTCGGGAACGCCCGTCTCGGCACCCGATTTGAAACCGGGTGCCCAAAGGGACATCCCATCGTTCCAAGATGTTCGCCTCGGCACCCGCATCCAAACTGGGGGCCGAGGCGGACGCCCCGGCGCACCAAGAGGTCTGTTTGGGCACCCGCGTCAAAACCGGGTGCCCAAACAGACCTTCGTCACCGCATAGAAAGGGCGGACGAAAAACTCGACCGCCCTTGATGGTCTTATTTGTACCGCAGGGCCTTCGCCCTACCCTATCCGGGCCCGGCGCCACGCCTAGGCCTGAAGCCTCGCCGTCAGCTCGCGGGCGACCTCCACGCAATCGCCCACCACGCGATAGGTGGCGGATCCAAAGATGGGGGCGTTCGGATCCTCGTTGACAGCGATCACGGTCCGCGCGCCGCCCGTTCCCGCCACATGCTGGATAGCGCCGGAGACGCCCAGGCTGATGAGGAGCTTGGGAGATACGGACACACCGGTCTGCCCCACTTGGTGCCAGTACTCCAGCCAACCGGACTCCACCAAGGGGCGCGTGCAGCCAAGCTTGCCACCCAGGACATCTGCCAGCCGCTGAGCCACCGCTAGGTTCTTTTTGGAACCGATGCCGCGACCCGCTACCACCAACACGTCGGCGTCCGTGATGATGTCCGTCGCGCCGGCATGCTCGATGGCATCCACGCGCACGCTCGGCCGCCAGGCGTCGGCCAGGGCGACTTGGGTGATGCGGCCGCGCTCGGCATGCAAAGCATCTACTTGGGGAGCAGCGAAGATGCCCGGGCGAACGGTGGCCATCTGGGGGCGATGCCGCGGGCATTCGATAGTGGCCATGAGGTTGCCACCAAAAGCAGGGCGCGTCTGCTGCAACAGGCCCGTGGCGGGATCGATGTCGAGAACCGTGCAGTCCGCGGTAAGGCCCGTTTGCAGCCGGACGGCCACGCCCGGCGCGAGCTCTCGTCCAAATGCGGTGGCGCCGTACAAGATGATCTCCGGCTTGCGCTCGCCCGCCATATCGCAGATCCAATGCGCGTAGACCCGCGCATCCAAGGTTGCCAGACGGTCATCGCGGCACAGCAAGACCTCGTCCGCACCTGCCGCGAGCAGCGCTGGAGCCTGGTCTTGCGGGGCGGTAGCGCCCTGGCCCAGCAGGGCGACAACACGGCAGCCGCGAATAGCCGCGAGCTCGCGGGCGCGACCCAGCAACTCGAACGCCACGGGAAGCGCGCGGCCCGTCTGGTCGACCTGCGCGAACACCCAAACATCCTTATAAGCCGCCAGGCGGCTTGCGCGTTGCTGCGGGGTCTCGTCCCCATCCTCATCGCGCGCGATGGAAATCGCCTTCTTGGGGCATGTCTGCACGCACGCGCCGCACAGGATGCACCCATCGGTGGCGTGGGCGAAGCGGTTGGGGCGCTCGCCCTCCACAACGATACCGGCGTTGCCGCACGCCTTGACGCACAGGCCGCAGCCTATGCACAGGTCTTTATCTACCAGCAAGCCACTCATAGCGACATCCCCTCAATCAGCTGGGCCAAGGCGCATGCCTGCTCGGCCGCATCGCCCGGAACGGTCACGGCGCCGTCGGCGCGATCGGGAACAAACGACCTCACCACCTGCGTGGGAGACCCGCTCAAACCAATGCGGCGCGCGTCCGACGCGGAGCGCTTCGCGTCGAGAACCTCGATCGAGACCGTCTCGGCCGCCATGATGCCGGCGATGCTGGGCATACGCAGATCGGCGATGTCCTTGGACACCGTCAGCACGGCGGGAAGCGGCACGGCCAGCGACGCCACGCCGCGATCGATGTTAGCGCGCACGCATGTGCACATCGGTTCCAGCCCGCGAACCTCGACAACATCGGTCGCGCACGGCCACTCAAACGTGCCTGCAAGTTCGGGACCGATCTGGGCCGTATCGCCGTCGACGGCCATCTTTCCGCACAAGATGAGATCGGCGCCGCCCAACGCCTCGATACCGCGTGACAGCGCGTAGGTGGTCGCCAGCGTATCCGCTCCGGCAAAGGCGCGGTCGCTCAGCAGCAATCCATCGTCCGCGCCGCGGGCGATGCAATCGCGCAGCAAATCCGCCGTGGCGGGAATGCCCATGGACAGAACGCTCACTCGCACGTCCGCCGGCTCCGCGGCGGCATCCTTGATGCGAAGGGCCGTCTCCAGCGCGGAGGCGTCGAACGGGTTGATAACCGCCTGCCCTCCGTCGCGGACGATGGTATTGGTCTTGGGATCCATTTTGACCTCGGTGCTGCCGGGCACCGCTTTGACGCACACAACGACATGCATCACAGCTCGCCTCCCTTCGCGCGGGCGACGGCCGCGTCGAGCTCGTCCTCGTCAAACAGGTTGCCGCGACCCAAGATTCCCTGGGGGTCCAGCGCCGCCTTGGTATTAGCCATCTGATCGATCGCCTGGTCGCCGTACATGATGCGCAAGAAGTCCCGCTTGATCTTGCCCACGCCGTGCTCTGCGGAAACCGCGCCGCCCATCGCGGTCACCTCGCGCGCCCACCGGGCGAATAGGCGCTTGCCCGCCGCGTACTCCTGCGCGTTGCGCGGCAAGATGTTCACGTGCAGATGGTTGTTTCCAATGTGGCCCCACGCCGCGGACTGCAGGCCCGCCTGAGCAAGCGTGTCGCGGTACAACGCCACCACCTCATGCAGCCGCTCGTTGGGAACGGACATATCGGAGCCAAGCTTGGTAATCGAGGGGTCGGTACGCCTGCGCTCGTCGATCAGCATGTTGACGCTCTCCGGTACGGCGTGGCGGAAGAAGCGCTGGCGCTCGCGGTCCACGTCCGTACGGGCGACCCAGGTATAAGCGGGGCTCGACCCGCACTGGTCCAAAAGATCGCCCAACAGGTGCAGGTCCGCAGCAGCTTGGCCGGCATCATCGCACTCGAGCTCCACGTACACGCAGGCGGCATAGGACTTTGGCACCGCAGGCAGGGACGAGAAGGCAGCGGAGCGCTCGCGCTGGGAACGCAGCACGTCGAGCGCGTCGCCATCGAAATACTCCAGCGCCGCGGCGCGAGGCAGCCTGTCGCGCATAGCGATGGTTGCGTTGAGCGCGGACTTCTCGTCCATAAAAAAGCAGTTGACGCCCCAGGTGAGTGCCGGCAACGCGGATAGGCGCAGCTCCAACTGGGTAATGACGCCCAGGGTACCGTCCGACCCTATGAACAGGTCGACGGCGTCCATGTTGTCCTCTACGTAATAGCCAGAAGCATTCTTGCTCGCCGGCATGGCATAGGCGGGCAGGGGCACCGAAATGCAGCGCCCGCCCACGGTTTCAAGCGTAAGCGCACGTCCGCGCGCGTGGGCCTCGCCTCGCTTGAGCGCCACCACGTCGCCATCAGCCAGCACCACGCGCAACGCGCTCACGTGCGAACGCATGGGACCGTAGCGGTAGCTGCGCGCACCGGAGGCGTTGCACGCCGCCATACCGCCCAGGCAGGCGGAGGCCTCCGTGGGATCCGTGGGGAAAAACTGGGTGGGCGCGGCGTAGAGCTGCTCGAGCACCTCTAGGTCCTCATCCGCCCAACCCGTGCAGGGAACGGTTTTATTTGCCAGGTACTTGCGCAGCTCCGACAAGATGACGCCGGGCTGCACCGTGAGGTAGAACGTGCCGTCCCCACCGCGGCGCGCGCCCAGGCAGCGGTTCATGTGGGACAGGTTCATCACGTGCCCACCGTGCGGCACCGCGCCCGCGGCCAGGCCCGTACGAGCCCCCTGCACGGTCACGGCGGTGCCGGAAGCCGTCAGCTTGGAAAGAATCGCGGAGACCTCGTCCTCCGTCGTCGGAAACGAGATGCTCTCCGCCTCGCCCTGGACACGCGACTCGTCACGGCGGTACTCGTCATAATCCGCACCAAACGCTTGTATTTGCTGCATGCGCGGCTCATCCCCCGTTCTTTTGCCTTTATCTCGATAGAGTGCATCCAGCAATTATGCCTGAACCCCGGGCATCGCGCGCACGCGCGACGGATTATGTCAAGCACGTGAACTCGCACGGCCCACCAAAGGAAAAGGGCAGATTGCGCATGTTTTATGTGCGTTCCATCCGCAACGTCACACCCCCAGGGGGTGACATGCTGCCCTGTGCAGATTTGGACGAGGTTTGGGGGAGATTTACCGTGCGCGGGGACAGGTAGGGTATTCCGCACCGGGGGCAACCATAGCCCCGCCACGCCAACCGATGGGAGAAATCATGGCGCTCTACCTGCCCGATCTTCACGTTGCCTTTGAAGTGACCGATGACCCCGCCAGCGCGCCCGTTGACGCCAGCGCGTTTCCGGGCCTCACCACCATCCACGTCACCGCAAACCAACTCGATGACCCCGGGCTTCTTGCCAAGGCGATAGAGCGGGCGCAAACCGGCCGCGGCCTGCCGTCCCCAGCCGGCGCGCAGAAAGCCGCCCTCCAAGCAGTGCGGGCGGCCTCGAGACTGCGCTAGCCCGGCTCGAGTTTGCTACCATCTCATTAAATGAATACGGGCGCCGCACCAACGTTTGGCAGCGGCGCTCCATTTGGATGGGAGCAGTCCGCACATGATCGGTCTTGGCACGCTTATCAACACCGCCTTGGCTGTCGCCGGCGGCATCGCCGGCATGCTTTTTGGCAGGTTCATCACCCCGCGCTTGCAAGACGGCCTTATGAAGGCGACGGCCTTGAGCGTGCTTTTTGTGGGACTCGCCGGCGCTCTTGGCGGCATGCTCTCCATTGCCGACGGCAAGCTGGTAAGCGGCGGCACCGCCATGATCGTGGTGTCGCTGGCTGCCGGAGCGCTTGTGGGCGAGTGGATCAACCTGGAGCACCAGATTGGCCGCTTTGGCGAATGGCTCAAATATAAGACGGGCAGCGCGGGAGATTCCTCATTTGTAGACGCCTTTGTCACGGCGTCGCTCACGGTGAGCATAGGCGCCATGGCGATTGTGGGATCCATCCAAGACGGCATCAACGCCGACCCTTCCACCCTCATCCTCAAAGGCGCCATCGACGCGCTGCTTGTTTGCATTATGACGGCGTCTATGGGCAAGGGCTGCATCTTCTCCGCCATACCCGTCTTTATATTCGAGGGGTCGCTCACCCTGCTCGCGCGCCTGATCCAGCCCATCATGTCCGCAGCGGCTATTGCCAACCTCTCCACCGTGGGCGCAATCCTCATCTTCAGCGTGGGTGTAAACCTCATCTGGGAGCGGACCTTCAAAGTTGCCAACTTGTTGCCCGCCGTGGTGGTTGCGGTTCTCTTCGCCCTGTTCTAGCCGCACCCGCCCCTAGTTGCGGTATGGTTGATGGCACCGCTTTGGCTCCGCAACGCCAAAGCCCACCCTGACCGCCAACGCATATGCGCGTTGATATGTTGATATGCAAGAGTATGGAGACCACCATGAGCGCACGCACCAACGAGGGCACAGCAGAAGACGGCGAGCTGTTTCGCACCCACATTGGAGGCTCTGCCGTGATCGAGGGCGTCATGATGCGGGGCAAGCTCAACTGGGCCGTCGCCGTGCGCCAGGACAACGGGCAGATCTACACCGAAGCGCATGACCTTCCCGACCCCGCCGGCCGCCCTGGTTGGTGGTCCTGGCCGCTGGTGCGCGGCTGTGTCTCTTTTGTTCAGTCCATGCAGCTCTCGCTGAAAGCCATGAACATCGCCGCGGAGCACGCATATCCGGATGAGGACGGAGCCGACGATGCCGGCGCATGCGCCAAGGATGATACGGACGATGGCATGCATCTGGATGTTCTCATCGCAAGCGCGGTGGGCGCCGTGGTGGGCGTGGGCGTCTTTTTAGCGCTGCCGGTCTTTTTATCGAACCTCATCATGGGCGAGCTCACGCCGGAAAACTCCGTTGCCTGGAATCTGGTCGAGGCGCTGGCGCGCATCGCCTTGCTGGTTGGCTATATCTGGCTGTGCGGCCGTTTTCCGGAGATGGCTCGCGTCTTTGGCTACCATGGCGCCGAGCACCAGACCATCCACTGCTACGAGCACGGCGACGCCCTCACGCCCCAAAACGCCGCGCGCTACTCGCGCCTGCATGTGCGCTGCGGCACCGCCTTCCTTGTCATGACCGTCACCATCGCCATCATCGTCCACTCATTGGTGCCCGTGGCGCAGCTGGCTGACGCGTGGGGCATCCAGGGGATTGCCCGCAACCTTTTTATCTTCGCGTCGCGTTTGGTGATGCTGCCCCTAGTCGCCGGCGCATCCTACGAAGTCACCGTGAAATGGGCCGGCGCGCACCCCGATAACCCCCTGGTCAAGATTGTGCTATGGCCCGGCATGCAGATGCAGCGCATCACCACCAACGTAGCGGACCAGGGCATGCTCGAATGCGCGATCGCCGCCCTTGAGCTTGTGCGCGACCGCGAGATAGAAGCGGGCCTGGACACCGCCGACTCGCCCGCCGACGCATCTGGCACGGGATGCTCCTGCCAATAGGGCGTTGTGAGAAAGTTATGCACGGTAAACTTTCTTCTACTGGCATATTTGTTTTATATGGTTAACTTTCTTGGCCGATAAGCGGGTGCGTTGTGCGCCCCTTTCAAGAAAGGATGCCGCATGAAACCCGTCCTTATTATCGAGATCGTCTCTGCCCTAGTCGCCCTTGGCGCTTTGGCGACGCTTACCATCCAGGCGGTCCGCGCGAAGCTGAAGTCAGGCGGAGACTCTGTTGGGCTTGGCCGCGGACACATCGCAATCGGCAGGGTGCTGCTCGCCGCCTCTTCCGTCCACGGCTTGGCCGCCATGGCCTACGGCTCCAGCGCACGACCAGAGGCCTATACGCTGGGCTGGGCGTCGCTCGCCCTCTTCGCGCTGTCCGGCGCTTGCATGCACCCAAGCGTCAAATGCCGCCTAAACTCCCCCGTCACCGCGCATGCAACGTTGTTTGCCATGGGCATTGTCCTGTTTATCATGCACGCTGTAGCGGGCAGGCTCTAGCGCGCAGACGCCCCGGCGCACCCTGCATCCGGCTCGAAGCCGTCTTAGCCGCGCTTTGATCCCTGGCGGCAGATGCCGCCCTTGTGGCCGCACGCCTTGTTGGGGCCCATGCCCTTGGAGGCGCGCACGTTGTGAAGCGGCGCCGCGCGAAACGCCGCCTTCTTGGCTGCCAGCGCCTGCATCTGCCTTTGGTCGAATGCCTTAGCCATGAACCCTCGCCCTTTCTCGTCCACCTTATCCGCCGCGTGCGTCACCGTCCTCCGCGTCGATGCGCCGCCATGCCCTGTAACGGTACCACCTATTGCGCCGCTGGGCGATATGCGCCGTCCGCGCCCGTGCGGGCGAACTATCCTTAAGCATGCAGGCACCACCGGCCCGGGCCAGCAAGCGAAAGCCATGCCGCGCATTGCGCCCCGGCGACTCTAGGGAGACTTCTTATGTGGGCATTCGACACCACCTTGTATCAGATCTATCCGCTGGGCATGCTCGGCTGCCCCTTTGACGCCCCCGCCATCGATGATGACGCCGCGCAGGAAGAGCAGGCGTCGCTGCATCGCGTACGGCACTTGATTGACTGGGCACCCTATCTGGGCAAGCTGGGCGTGGGCGCCATTTTGCTCAACCCGGTCTTCTCCTCTGACACGCACGGATACAACACACGCGACATGCTGACCATCGACTGCCGACTGGGTACCAACCAAGACTTTAAAGAGACGGTCGACGCGCTGCACGCCTGCGGGGCGCGCGTGGTTCTGGACGCGGTATTCAACCACGTGGGACGCGGCTTTTGGGCCTTTCGAGACGTGCAGGAGAAACGCTGGGAGTCTCCCTATAAAGACTGGTTCAACATCAGCTTTGACGGCGATACCCACTTTGGCGACGGCTTTTGGTACGAGGGCTGGGAGGGCAACCAGGACCTGGTGAAGCTCAACCTGCGCAACCCCGCCGTCATCGATTACCTGCTCGACGCCGTGCGCATGTGGAAGCGCGAGCTGGGCGTGGACGGCCTGCGCCTTGATGTCGCCTACAGCCTGGACCGCGACTTTGTGAAGCGCCTGCACCAAGTAGCGGGAGAGCTGGGGGCAGAACCCCGCTTTGACGGCGAGGCGGGCGACGGTTTTCCGTTGATCGGCGAGGTGCTGCACGGCGACTACAACCTTATCGTTAATGACGAGATGCTGGACTCGTGCACCAACTACGAATGCTATAAGGGCCTGTACTCCAGCTTCAACTCCATGAACATGTTTGAGATCGCCCACTCGCTGCACCGCCAGTTTGGCGGCGACCCGTGGTGCATCTACCGCGACAAGCACCTGGTGAGCTTTGCGGACAACCACGACGTAACGCGCCTGGCAAGCATCCTTACCTGCAAAGAGCACCTCCGCGGAGCCTATGGCGTGCTCTTTGGCATGCCCGGCATCCCCTGCCTGTACTACGGCAGCGAATGGGGGCAGCTTGGGCAGAAGGGCACCGGCTACTTGGCAGACGTGGAGCTTCGCCCCCAGCTTGATGTGCCGGCGGCAGACGCCCTGGAGCACCTAGCCGCAGGCTGGGAAGGCGGCGGCGCCCCCAACCAGCTCACCGCATACATCTGCGAGCTCAACCACGTTCGCCGCGCATCGCGGGCGCTGTGCCACGGCTCTTATCGCAACGTGGTGATCACCAACAAGCAACTGCTGTTTGAGCGCGACGCCGCCGCGGAGAGCGAACAGACGCCCGAGCGCGTGCTTGTTGCCGTCAACGCCGAGGACTGCCCATTCACCCTGAACGATGGAACGCTCAACGGACGCTTTGAGGTACTTCTGGCAAGCGCACCGTGCGCCGACGACCCCAACGCCGCGCCGGATTATCCGCAAACGGGAGACCTTTTGGAACTTGAGGGGTCGCTGACGCTACTTCCCTACGGCGTCCTGTATCTCAGGCGGACGATGTAGCGGCGCGGGGACCTACGCCTCGATGACGGCATCGCCCGTCTGGGGATACTCGTCCAAACAGTAAGAGCGAATCGATACGTCCTCGTACGTATTGAAGTAATACGTACGGGTAGCCGACGAGAAGCATCCGGTATAGAGCGTCTTCTCGGTCTTGCCGTCACGTGCCATCGCGCTACCCTCGACCATCGCTACCTGGGAAAGCGAGTGGAACATGCGGCTCACGTTGGCGGCCTCCCGCTCCTTTTGAGGATAATTGGCGTTTACGTACGCGGCGCGGACAAAGCGCGAAGGGGACGTGTAGTCGCCGGGAAGCCCGCGCTGGGCGGCACCCGCGCCAAACGGGGCGAGCGGGCGCCCAAAGGACCCCTCGCCGCCCCACGCGTTGGAAACGTTGAGATAGTTGCGAAGGTTCTCGGCATGCCAGCTGTAACCGGGCTGGTTCGCCAAAACATCCACAGGATTATCGAAGACCTGCATACCCGCATCGGTATACTCCACCACGACCGAACGCGTGCGATCCGCCACGATCCAATGCAGCAGGGCGGAAGGCCACTGGGGAGCGATGGGCTCGTCCACGATCGCCGTGGTTTGGAGGGCATCGACGACCTGGTCGACGCTTTCGAAGTTGGCGCAGACCCAAAGCGGGAACTCCCAGGCGGATACGTTGGTCTTCCCCTCCTGCGGCGCGCTTTCATACCCGGCGTACCCGGGGAAGTTGAGGCCGGCGACCGCGAGCCCGGCATCGTTGCCGGCATCGAACAGCATGGGCTGCCCCTGTTCCACCAAACCCATGCCTATGAGCGCATGGGAGCATTCGGCCGTCGCCCCAAAGGGGGAAGCCGGCTTGAAACCGCGGGGAACCACCAGCACGCGCTCGCCATAGTCGAACGTCCAGTCGAGATTTCTGCCGAAGAACATGTTGCCTTCGGTATCGTTGAACCTCATACCCGTGCACATGGGGATAGTCCTCTCACTCGATCGCGCCCGCGGGCGCGCGGCAAATCAAAGCCTGCATGGATATGTACCCCCGCCCCGCCCGCGTACGCCCTCCGCGTCGCCTATCCATAGGGCAAGCAGATTAAGGGGCGAGCTTAAGGGCGCGGGGGCACGATGCAGTCGTAGCGCACCGCTTTGCCCGCAACCGTATGGCTGGGCTTGACGCCGGCAAGATGCGGGCCCTTGACCGGGCGCTTGACGACGACCTTGCGCGGATGCGCCAGCAAGGCCGCGCGAAGCAGCTCTTCCTGGTCCTCGCATGGGCTTTCGAGATGATGGAGCAGCTGAAACTTCTTCTTAACCGCAGCGCTCTTGGTGCGCTCGGGGAACATGGGGTCGAGATAGACCACATCGGGCGCGGGGGAGATCATGGGAAGCGCCGCGATGCTGTCCGCGCGCACCAGCGTCATGCGGGCGACGAGCCCCTCCAGGCGGGGATCGGTTGCGGCGCGGTCCAGGGCGTCTTGCAGCAACGCCGCGATCACCGGATCGCTCTCGAACATGGTGACGGTAAAGCCCGCGGCGGCCAGGAGCAGGGAATCCTGTCCCAAGCCCGCCGTCGCATCGACCGCCGTGGGCGAGACGGCGCCTTTGATCTTGGCGGCGCGCACCAAAAGCTCACGCGACAGGTTCGCCTGCTTGAGGCGCGGAAGCATATCGGCAAAGTCGCCCCGCAGCACCATGCCGTCGCGTTCGAGCGAAAGGCCGCCCTCGTCCAACCGCAGCGCCAAGGCACCGCCCGGAGCGCCTTCAGCGACCTTGGCCCCGGTCGCGGCGGCAACGGAGGCGACGCGCTCTGGATCGGCCCCTTTGGACGCGACCAGCAGAAGCGGTACCTGGAGAGTTTCGATCATCATCGTCCTTTCATGGTGCGCATGGGGCTAGCGTGCGAGATACGCCAGCAGGTCCCCGTAGGTCGCCTCGCCGTCGCGGCGCCCCACCTGGTAGATGTCCTCGAGCTCCTGCGGGTCCTTGATCACCGCCGGCGCCTTCACCGACTCGCTGGGCCTGATGACAAAGAGATCCCCCGCCGCCTCGCGCTCGGCGACGTCGTCAAGCTGCGCGTTATAGCGCTCGTGGCGCCCCTCGAGCAGCTCGACCACGCGGGGGCAGCCCCGTAGCGCGCGGCGGATCACCGGCATGAGCTTTTGGGGCTGTTTGCGAAAACCCTTAGGCTGGGTGAGCACGGCAACCTGCTTGGCGTAGCCCTGCGACGCCATCCATGCCACGGGGATGGGATCCGCCGCGCCGCCGTCCAGCAACCGCAACATGCGTCCCTCGTGTTCAAGCTCCACGGGGCGGGACACCACGGGGATGGAGGCGGACGCGCGAATCCAATCGATATCGACCACATCGCCGCTATGAAGATCGCGGTAAACGGGACGCCCGGTTTCCACATCCGTGCACACCACGGTGAAGCGCATGGGGTTGGACGAGAAGGCCTTGGTATCGAATACGTCGAGCTTCAGCGGCACCTCGCGATAAGCGAAGTCGCGGCTGTAAAGGTCGCCCGTCTTGAGCAGCACGCGCAGGCCCGCGTAGCGCGGATCCGTGCAGAAGCGCTTGTTATAGCGAACCGCACGGCCTATCTGGCGGGATTTGTAGTTGCAGCCAAACGCCGCACCTGCGGAAACGCCCACCATGGCATCGACCTCAAGGCCGTGCTCCATCCACACATCGAGCACGCCCGCGGTATACATGCCGCGAAAGCCGCCGCCCTCGAGCACCACGCCGACCGTCTTAGCATGCTCGCGCACGGAAGGCGCGAAGGGCGCAGTCGGGTCGGCTGCAAGCTCGTCGTTATTTTCCATATGCATCTCCGTCATATCTCAATCGCATCGCTTCCGCGAGCGCGGGACAGCGCCATGCGCCCAGATACGGTAAAGCCCGCGCAGGGTCAGGGTGTTGTCCACAACCACCGCATGGGCCAGCAGCGGCGCCAAACCGGACGCGCCGTCTCCGGTGATAACCACCGGCGCCTCCTGCCCCAGCTCCGCCATAACCGCGTCAAGCAACCCGTCCACACGAGCGACCTCTCCCAGCACCACGCCGGACTGCATCGCGGCACGGGTGTTGCGACCTATAACGCTCGCCGGGGCCCGCAGCTCGATCACCGGCAGGCGGGCCGCCGCTGCCGCGAGCGACCGCGCGCCCAAAGCGACGCCCGGCGCGATCACGCCGCCCGCGAAGGCACCGTCCCCATCGATGACCTCGATGTTGGTTGTGGTGCCAAGGTCCACTACGACCACGGGCGAACCGTAGGCGTCGCGGGCCGCCACGGCGTCCGCCACGCGGTCGGCGCCCACCTCGGACGGATCGTCGATACGCATGCGAAGCCCGCTCTTGAGACCGGGCCCCACCACGTAGACGCGGCCCTCGCAAACGCGGGACAGCGCCGTGCGCCACGCGTCCGTAAGCGACGGCACCACGCTGGCAAGGATGGTCTCGGAAGGAGCAGCGACACCCAACATCGCCAGGGCGTGGGAGATATGCGAGAACGCCTCGTCCGCGGTAAGCGCCGCAGGCGTGGTGATGTCCCAGGTACCCAGGAGCTCCTCGTCCAAAAACGCGCCCAAACGCGTGGTGGTGTTGCCAAGGTCAACGGCCAGCAGGGTGCAGGGGCGAAACGCATCCCTAGACGCACCCGTTATGTGCTCCATATGGGGCCTCCAAACATATATCGACGCGGGGGCCGAATAACGGCGCCGCGCGAGGGGTCGACGTCTATACTATAGCGGTCCTTAAAGCCGTAACCCGACTTCCCGCTGCAGGGGAAGCGGATATACGAAGGAGAACAGATGAATACATCGAACGGTCGCGCGGAATCGCGCGAGCAGCTTAAGCCTGCCGGCATTGTTGTCGGATGCGTGGGCTGCGTCATCATCACGGCGTCGTCCGTGTACACCGCCCTTAAGATGGGAGCGCTGCCCTGGCCCACCATCTTCACCTCTATCACCGCCCTGGTGGTGCTGCGGGCGCTGGGCAGGAAAAGCCTCAACGAAGCGAATATCACCCAGGTCATCATGTCCGCCGGCTCCATGGTGGCGGGCGGGCTGGCCTTCACCATCCCCGGTATCTGGATGCTGGGGCTCGACGAGCAGGTAAGCCTGCCTCAGCTTTTGGCCGTGGCGCTCGCCGGCACGCTTTTGGGCCTGGTATGCACCGCCCTGATCCGCCGTCGCTTTGTGGAGGAGTCCGACCTGGAATATCCCATTGGCACCGCGGCGGCGCAGACCCTGCTGGCCAGCAGCGCGGGAGGGGCCACGGGCAAGAAGCTCTTTGGCTCCATGGCGCTGGCGGGAATCTGGTGCGCCCTGCGCGACGTGGCGGGCGTGATCCCCGCCATGGTCGCAGCGCTGCCCATTCCCGGCGTGAACTTCGCGCTCTACAACTCGCCCATGCTGTGCTCCGTGGGCTTTCTGGTGGGTGGAGCCGCGGTAGCCTTCTGGTTCGCGGGAGCGCTCATCGGCAACTTTGGCATCATCGTGGGCGGCAGCGCCGCCGGACTGTGGGACGTCGCGACGGCGCAGGGCATTGTCTCAAGTTTGGGCATGGGTCTCATGATGGGATCCGGCCTGGGCGTGGTGATCAAGGACATCCTGCCCAAGGCCGCGGGCTACCTTAAGCGCGGCCGCGCCACCGGGACGGGCGCCGCGCAAGACGCGGACGATAAACCCGGGATGCTGGGCAGCCTCTCCCGCATGGACGCCGGCGCGCTGGGCCTCCTCACGGCAGCCGCCGCCTGCCTGGCCTGTTTGGTGCTGGGACTCTCCCCTATCGCCGCCGTTGTGGTTGTAGCGCTCGCCTTTGTCACCACCATCATGAGCGCGCAATCCGTGGGTCAGACCGGCATCGACCCCATGGAGATCTTCGGCCTCATCGTCCTTCTGGTAATCGCCGCCATGGGCGAGCATAACCAGGTGAAGCTGTTCTTCGTCGCGGCGATCATCGCCATCGCATGCGGTCTTGCCGGCGACGTCATGAGCGATTTCAAAACCGGCGCCATCATCGGCACCAACCCGCGCGACCTGTGGCGCGGTCAGGCGATCGGCTCGCTGCTGGGCTGCATCGTCTCCGTCGCCGTCATGGCGGCGCTGCTGGGCGCGTACGGCGCCGAAGCCTTCGGCCCCGGCAAGCTCTTCGTCTCCGCCCAGGCCAGCGTGGTCGCCACCATGGTCTCCGGCATCCCCAGCGTCGCCGGGTTCGGCATCGGCATTATCGCGGGCATCGCCCTGTACTGCCTGGGCATCCCCTCGATGATGCTGGGTCTTGGCATCTACCTGCCGTTCTACATGTCGCTCACCGCCGCGGTGGGAGCCCTCATCAAGGCGGTCTACGACCGCATCGGTGCACGACGCGCCACCGCCGCAGATGCCGAGACCACGCATGAGGAATCCGGCATCATCGTGGCGTCCGGCATCCTGGGCGGCGAGTCCATCGTCGGCGTCATCATCGCCCTGGTCTCCGTCGCCAGCGGCATGCTGGGGTAAGAATGGCCAGAGGGGCGCGTCTTTGCAGGTAATCAACGGAGCGCCCCCAGACCGCGCCCCTGCGCGCCCCCGGCACACGCTCTCGGCACACGTTCCCCGCGCACCCCTATAGTGAGAAGACAAAAAGGACGCTTTTCAGGCAAGTTCACCGCCTAAAAAGCGTCCTTTTTTGTTGTTTCATCAAAATGGTCGCGCCCGACGGCGGGCAGGGCAACCCAAAGAAGCGTTAGAACTCCACGTTGCCAAACTCGGAGAGCTTGAGCTCCTTGTTGTGGTCGGCGGCCCAGTCGACGTTCCACGGGCTGGTGAACAGCAGCAGCTTGCCGCCGCGCATGTCCTCGACGCGCAGGGTATCGCGGGTGAGGGACAGGCCGGCGATATCGATGCTGCCGGGCTCGTTCAAGATCCAGCGGATATCCGTGTAGGGCAGTGGCTGGCGGCGCACCTCAACGTGGTACTCGCTCTTCAAGCGCTGCTCCAGCACCTCGAACTGCAAGGTGCCAACCACGCCGACGATAACGCTTTCCATGCCGGCGCCCAACTCGCGGAAGATCTGCACCGCGCCCTCCATGGCGAGCTGCTCCATGCCCTTCACAAACTGCTTGCGCTTTAGGGTGTCCACCTGGGTGATGCGGGCGAAGTGCTCGGGCGCGAAGGTGGGGATGCCCGCGAACTGCACGTGCTTCTTGCCGGCGCACAGGGTGTCGCCGATGCTGAAGATGCCCGGATCGAACAGGCCCACGATGTCGCCGGCGTACGCCTCGTCCACGATCGCACGGTCATCGGCCATCATGGTGGTGCCGGTAGCCAGCTTGATCTTGCGGCCGCCTTGCATATGGTAGGCCTCCATGCCGCGCTCGAACTTGCCCGAGCAGATGCGGACGAAAGCGATGCGGTCGCGATGGTTCTTATCCATGTTGGCCTGGATCTTGAAGACAAAGCCGGAGAACTCCTCGCGGGTGGGCTCCACCACCTCTCCGGTAAGCGAGTCCACATGCGTGGAGGGGCCGGGAGCCAGACGCAGGAAGTCCTTAAGGAAGGGTTCGACGCCAAAGTTGGTGAGGGCGGAACCAAAGAACACGGGCGAGAGCTTGCCGGAAAGCACCGCGTCCAGGTCGAACTCGGAGTCGGCGCCGTCCAGCAGCTCGATATCGTCCATAAGGTTCTTATGGTTGTTCTCGCCGATCAGCTCGTTGAGGGCGGCGTCGCCCAGCGTCGCCTCGACCTCCTCAACCTTCTTGGTGCCGTTGGCGCGACCGTCGCCCTCAAATGCCAGCACGTGGCGGCTGGCGCGATCGAAGACGCCGCGGAAATCGCGACCATTGCCGATAGGCCAGTTCATGGGGTACGTGCGGATGCCCAGGACGTTCTCGACCTCTTCCATAAGGTCGAAGGGGTCGCGGGTCTCGCGGTCCATCTTGTTGACGAACGTGAAGATGGGAATGCCGCGCAGGGCGCAGACGCGGAAGAGCTTCTTGGTCTGGGCCTCGACGCCCTTGGCGCCGTCGATCACCATGACCGCGGCGTCGGCGGCCATCAGGGTACGGTAGGTATCCTCGGAGAAGTCCTGGTGGCCGGGGGTATCCAAAATATTGACGCAGCAGCCGCCATAGGTGAACTGCAATACGGACGAGGTAACGGAGATGCCGCGCTGTTTCTCGATGTCCATCCAGTCGGACACCGCATGGCGGGCGTTCTGCTTGCCCTTGACGGAGCCGGCGGACTGGATGGTGCCGGTATAGAGCAGCAGTTTCTCGGTAAGGGTGGTCTTGCCGGCGTCCGGGTGCGAGATGATCGCGAACGTGCGGCGCGAGGAGATCTGGTCAGCAAGAGATGCCATAGGGTTTGATTCCTGTTCTTTTGCGCAAAGGTTGAACCTTGCCATTGTAGCGACAAACGCGGGCGGCGCCGTCCTCGCTACTTCTCGTCCACCAAAACGGCGGCGCGGGCGATAGCGGCGTCGATGTTGGGCAAGAAGTTCTCGCGGCCAACCTGGTCAACAAAACCGGCGCGCTCCATGGTGCGCATGGGCTGGTCGTTGGGATGCGAGATAACCAGCTGCACACCGCGCTCGCGGCACATATCGAGCAGGTCCTCCAGAGCGTGCATGGCCGAGGAGTCGAGCGACGGCACGCCGCGCATACGGATGATGAGTACGCGCGTGAAGTCCTTAACCGAGATGTTGTTGAGCTGATCGGTCATGCCAAAGAACATGGGACCGTTGATCTCGTACACGCGGACGGCGCGCGGCAGCTCGCGCAGGTGCGTAACCTCGGAATCCTCATCGCAGTAGTAACGCCAACCGCGCACCTCGGTCTCTTGGCTCACCATCTTCATAAAGAGGACGATGGTGACGACCATGCCGGCTCCAATAGCGGTGACCAGGTCGAAGACGATAGTGAGGACGAGGGTGGTGAGCAGCACCGCTATGGCGCCGCGCGAGGCGGTGCGGCAGATGTGGACCACGTTGCGCCAGCCGCTCATGTTATAGGCAACCTGCAGCAGGATCGCCGCGATGCAGGGCATGGGAATCAGCGCCGCGTAGGGCATGAGCAGCACCAGCACCGCCAGCAGCACCACGGCGTGGACCATGCCGGCGATGGGCGTGCGGCCGCCGCTTTTGATGTTTGCCGCGGTGCGGGCGATGGCGCCGGTCGCGGGGATGCCACCGAACAGCGCGGAGGCGATGTTGCCGGTGCCCTGCGCCACCAGCTCCATGTTCGCGCGGTGATGCGAGCTGATCATGGAGTCCGCCACCACGCAGGACAGCAGCGATTCAATTGCCGCCAACACGGCGATGGTGAAGCCGTTGGGCAGCTGTTGGCGCAGCAGGTCCAAGCTGAGCTGCGGCATGACGAAGCGGGGAGCACCTCCCTGGATGGAGTACAGGTCGCCGATGGTGTTTACATCAAGATGCAGGCCCGAGACCAGGGCGATTCCGGCAAGCACCGCAACCAGCGACGCGGGCACGCGCTCGGTCACGCGCGGCCACAGCACCAGAACCGCCAGGCAAGCCAGGCCGACGGCGAGCGCCTGCACGTTGAGGGTTCCCAGGTTCTGTACCACGCAAGCGAGTTTGTCCATGGACTCGATGGGCGCGGTGCCCGTCGGATACGTGAGGCCCATGAAATCCTTGAGCTGGCCGATGACGATGGTGACGGCGATACCGGCGGTAAAGCCCGTGGTGATGGTATGCGGCACAAAGCGGATGAGCGTGCCCAAGCGCATGACGCCCATAACTATCAGCAGCACGCCCGCGATGATGGTAGCCGCAACCAGCCCGCTCATGCCGTCCGTCGCCACGATACCGGCGACGATGGTGGCGAACGCCGCCGTGGGACCGGAGATCTGCACGGCGCTGCCGCCCATGAGGGCGATGATGAAGCCCGCGACGATCGCCGTGTACAGGCCCTGCTCCGGGCCAACGCCCGAAGCGATAGCCAGCGCGATAGACAGCGGCAACGCCACCACCGCGACCACGATGCCCGAGACGATATCCCTAGGGATCTGCCGTTTGAGCTCCTCTTTTGTAGAGTGGCCGATGATGCTGAACAGGATCGGCTTGAGTTTGTCGCGATGCACGCGCCGCCGCCCCCTTTCTTGCTCGCGAAGCGCCCCGCGGCACGTCGACACGGCGAACGGGGCGACTCGCCGCCGCCTCGTCCGCCACGGGAAAACGCCCGCCGGGGCCTTCCGACGGGCGCAACGCTTCAGTTGTATCTGCTTGCTAGCGGCGATAAAAGTGTGTCCGCTGCAGCATGTTTATACCACAGGCACCTTATAAAATGGGAGTTGTTCATCAAATTGAAAAGAGCTGCGGACCATCGATATAGGCTGCAAGCAGCCCTATTCCGCACGGACCACGGGCAGCCACAGCTCGCTTCTGCTGTCTGCCGCGTGCATATCCCTGGAAAGATAGCGCTCCACATCAGAACCGCTCTCCCATGAAAAACCGCTCGACGGCAGCCATTCGCTCAACACGCGATGCCACAGCTCGCCCATAGCGGTCGAAACGTCACCCGTGCACTCGAAGACGGCGTAGGTCGCCGCCGGAACAACGCGCACCGCCATGCCGTCCGGGCAGGGCGCCTGCGTAGCCACGCATGCCATATAGCCGTCGAATGCGCCGTCGCGGCAAAACTGCACGCCTAGCAGGCCCGCCGGCTCCCCATCCGATAGACCAAGCAGCGCATCGACTTGCGGCTCCACATCAACCCAGTACTGCACCGCCTTCTCGCCCGCATCCTCAAGCTCCCATTCGCCCGTGGACGGCACGCCCACCACGCGAAAGGCGGGCATCTCTACAATCTTGTAATCCATTGGTTCCTCCCCTTTTACGGACAAGGTGAACACAAGGCGCGGATATGACGCGAGCTTAACGCCCTCGCTTTTCGCTTCGCTGGGCGAGACGCCGTGCACGCGCTTGAACGCACGGGCAAACGCCGTGGGAGAGTCATACCCGTAGCGCAGGGCGACGTCTATCACCCTGGCGTCGCGATCAAGCAAGTCGGACGCCGCCCTGGTCATCTTGCGACGACGGACGTACTCCGCCAGGCTCACGTTCGCCAGATAGGGAAACATGCGCTCGAGCTGGTAGCGCGAGCACCCTGCCGCACGCGCCGCTGCCTCGTAGTCGACATCGCCCTCAAGCGATGCCTCTATAACCGCGAGGGCGCGATTGAGGTTTTCTAGCTGCGTCATCTCCGCACCTCCTTACAAGACCAATCCTATGGTGGCAAAGAAGCGCGGTCCTCTCAATACGCGTGCGAGAAAAGTCGCGCGACGGCACGGTCGGCCGCCACCATGCACGGTCGCACCCTCACCCGCAACCTTTGCCTAC
Source organism: Collinsella tanakaei YIT 12063 (assembly GCF_000225705.1). GTDB lineage: Bacteria > Actinomycetota > Coriobacteriia > Coriobacteriales > Coriobacteriaceae > Collinsella > Collinsella tanakaei. Next base: position 37,007 of record NZ_JH126475.1, on the reverse strand, counting down.
TCCGTTCGAGCAGGGTCGAGACCCCAGATCGAATAGTGCTGTGGGCAGCCAAACATCGTAAAGCCTCGTTTGTCCCCATGCGGATAACGCCAGAACTCGCCTTGCTCTTGCAGCGTCCAGCCGGGGCGGCCCATGTAGGAATAGTTTTCGCCGTTGTCAGACATATGGACGAGTACCACCCGGCGCCGCGCTTGGGCTTCCAGCTTGTCCAAAAACGCCAGAAGTACGTTGTTGTCAAACGGGTTGAACAGGTAGAAATGGGTGAAGCTTTCCAGCGGCATATCGAGCGCGCTGCCGCAGACCACGTCGACCTGGTCAAACGGCCCCGCCCATGACTGCGCCCGCGCCGCCAGCGCCGGGTCAAGCTCCACGCCAGTGAAATGCCCCAGCAGCCCCGCCTCCACCGCGTAGGCAAGCACGCGCCCCGCGCCGCAGCCCACATCGAGCAGATGCGAATCCTCGTCCAGATGAATACGGCTAAAGAGGTCCTCCAGAATGAAATATGGGGTAGGCGTAGGCTCATGCGCGCAATAATCCGCGCGGATGGAGTCATCCCAGCAGCCATCGTCCGCACGTGCGGAAAGAGGGCGGCCGCACACCAGAAGATCGCGCGACTCATCCTGCCTCAGCAGTTCTTCTTTTGTAGTTGCTACCAGGGGTTTTTGCAGGTACACCATATCGATAAGCTGCCGTCCGTCCTCGATGATGACATGGTCGTAGTTGTCGATAAAGAAGTTTGCCACCCTATGCGAGAGCGCGAAACCGCAGTGTTTGTAGAAGCCGACGGTCGAAGGGACATCGCCCGTACCAACTTGCAGCGCGTTGTGGGAGCTGCGATAGTTACGCTCGATAAAGGAGATAAGGGCCTTGCCAAAGCCCCGGCCTTGAAAGCGCGGATCAACCGAAAGGCTCTTGAGTTCCAGAAGTCCCTCGCCCTCATCGGTCACCACGCACTGCGCCGCGGGCCGGCCATCGCAGGCGAGCAGGTACATGTCGCCGCGCTCGAGGTAGCGGTCGATCATGTCCTCCTGCTCGTCCGCAAGAAGCAACAGGTCGAGATAGCGCTTTTTGTTCGAGGTTATCCGGGTGATTTTCATCTCTAGCCCCTATGGAAAGCGAGTCCTTGCAAGCTCGATCTAGTTCAGTGTGACCTTGCCTCGCAAAATCCCATGCTCCGCCAGGCTCTCCGCAAAGGCCTCCGCCGGAAATATATAGGATTTGCGCAGCGAGCAGTTGCGAATCAACTTGTTATTTAGCAGGTAGCACATGTCGGACTGAACCGAGCATTGACTATCGACGTTCTCGAACCAAATCATATCGACCGACTGGTTCATGTGCCCAACGGAGACGCGGCCATGCGTTTTGGTGACTTCCACGCCTTCCGTAGGGCGATAGAGGCTCTCGCTTGCCTCTGCTCCCGCAGCATCAAAATACGCCCTGATCGTAGCTTCATCAAAACCAGACACCGCCATGGAATCCGCGATGGCCCCCACCGCCTCGCCCTCCCAGCGCTTCCACGTGGCGGCAGTCATGCGGGTGACGGCAGCGAAATAGCTTGAAGCATTCGAAACGATCATCAAAACCTTGCCGTTAGCGATCTTGACACGGTGAACGTCCCAACAAAACAAGGGATCGGGACAGGTTCCGTACGGCGGCTGCTTGAGTTTGAGGAACTTCTGAAGCGGAATGGTGATGCCAAGTTCCATGCGAGACCTCCTGTTAGTGCGCGTGTTGCACAACAGGGTAACCGAGGCGGCAGCCCCTATTCGCGCTCATGTCAAAATACCTCATCGCGAATGTACTCGCACAAATGAGGAATGCAGCAACATCATCGATAATCAGCGCATCGCGCGGAGCTGTTCCTTCATGGTGGACGAGATGCGCCGGCTTTCAATCGCCTTCTGGATAGCCTTACGACGGGTCCATTCGTCCAAAAGTGCAGCGTCGCCCTTGCGCTGCAGATACGGCAACGCAGCGGATTCCTGCTTCGCGAGCGCTTCGGCAAAGTACCACGCGCGCATCATGTCCACGTAGTAGATATCGTCCTCAGACGCGGGCGAACCGTCCGCAGCCGTCTGCGGCATGCGAGAGGTCGCGACCATATCAAGAAACCGCGGGTCGAACAACTCGTCCAAAAACAGACGCATAAGCACGCCGATGCCAAACCGGATGGTGTAGCAGCGGCCAGAAGCGAGCCATACCTCAACCTGCTCAAGCGTGCGCGAAGGATCTTTCGCAAGAACTTTCACCGGCAGCTGGTCGCACGTGGCCCAGTTATCCACATGGAGCAAGAAGCGTTTGTACAGCTTGAGCGCGCGGCCAAAATCGCGCTCTTGACCAATAGCGAAGGCGTGCACCTGGTTCTCTTCGAACAAGCGGTGCGGCAAGGCGCGCAGAAACGTCGCGGCATCATCGCGGTGGACGAGCTCCTTGGCGATTGCACGCAAGGCGGGCGTGCGCACGCCGACCATGCGCTTAGGATCAACCGTGGGCGTGAGTTTAGCCATGAAGTCCCTGTACGCAGGGTCAACCTGTTCGCTCAAGCTGCGGGCGACGAATTCGCAGGCGGAATCATCACCAAAGCCGGGCAGCTCGCAGCAAAGAACGTCTTCAAGCGGCTCTGTGGCTGCCATGGCCAGCAACGCATCCTTGCGCTCTCGCGGCAGCTTCTTGAACAAGGCCTCCGCACTCATGGCGCGCTGTTTGGAATAGAAACGCGCCTGCGCCACCAGGCTCACCGGTGCGTGCGACTTGGTGTACTTGGCGCCGCGCCCGGCTTGATGGGCCGCAACGCGCGCCGTGACATCAACCGCATAGCCGGTGTAGAGGCTGCCGTCACCGCAGCGCAACACGTAGAGGTAATGCTCAAACGGCGAGGTCACATGCACTCCTTACCTAAAATACAGCTCTTGAGTATTGTACAGAGTGGACCGGCGATGCGGCGTCCTTTAATAATCGCCGCCTCAGACGCATAATATAAAGTCGGATAGCAAGCATACAGAGGAGCTGGCAATGTTTGACGATGCCCTATTCCAAAAATACCTCGTCCAATACAAAAAAGATCTCACAACCGGCCACTGGGATGCGGAATCATATAAATGGAAGGCAGTCAAACAATTTCAAGAAAACTGGGACATAGGCTCACAGGACTTCAAAGACATGCTCGAGCGATCCCTTGAAGCTTCAAGCAATCTTTTGACGTCATATAACCATTACCCTAAAAACATGCTGCTCGAATTTGCAACAGAAGTCCCAGAGGAAACGCGCGCGCTCTTTGTATCTCTTTTTGACGAGTCAAGGGATTATCTTGACCGAATTGAGGCATTTAATCTGGGAAGCGAAGTGCTAAGGAAGACTTATAGGCCCACAGCGAAAAACCACTATCAAAATGAAAATGTAATCACTACGTACTTATGGCTGCGGTATCCAGATAAATACTATGTATACAAATATACCGTTGCAAAAGCAGCGTTTGAACAACTTGGAAACAACCGCAGCATCATCAAAGGCAGGCGCGGCGACAACCTGCGCTTCCACCTTGGCTTTTACAATGAGATCTGCGAGAGGCTCAAAAAAGATGATGAGCTTATTGACCTCTTCAATTCCCAGCTCACCCCCGATTATTACCCCGATCCTCAGCTACGCACACTAACGGCAGACTTTTGCTATTACGTGAGCAACCATAAAGAAGAAAATCCGTCCAGCAATCATTTAGGCAGCGGAGAACATGACTTTTGGTGGTTAAACGCCAACCCTTCCCTCTGGAAGCCTTCGTCCGTCCCCATAGGCTCATCCCAGAGCTACACAATGTACAGCGAAAACGGCAGCAAGAGACGCGTATTCCAGCACTTCCTAGATGCGAAGCCAGGAGACGCGCTCGTGATATTCGAGACAAGCCCCATCAAGATGATTACGGCTTTAGGAACAATATCTAAAGACCATGACAATGAGCGGATTTACTTTGAGAAGACCGCGGATATCGCCAACCCCATCGCCCTCGAATCCCTGAAGACAAAACAAGAGCTCGCCAGCATGGAGTATTTTATCAACCCTCAAGGCAGCCTTTTTAAGCTCACGGCTTCGGAGTACCAAACCATTATTAACATGATTGAACATTCCAATACTACGCCTGCGACCTCCGTGCGACCGTACGACAAGGAGTCTTTCCTTAGGGACGTCTTCATGGGGAAAAGCGATTATGATTGCTTGAAATCCGTGCTATTACGAAAGAAGAACGTCATCTTGCAAGGCGCTCCAGGCGTTGGGAAAACCTTCGCCGCTAGACGCCTCGCTTGGTCGATTATGGGAAAAAGGGATAACGACCACATCAAGCTTATTCAATTCCACCAAAGCTACTCCTATGAAGACTTCGTTATGGGGTACAAGCCCGAGGGCGACTCCTTTGCTCTAAAGCATGGAGTCTTCTACAACTTCTGCCAAAAAGCCGCATCGCATCCGGAGGAGCAGTTCTTTTTCATCATCGATGAAATCAACCGAGGCAATATGAGTAAAATCTTTGGCGAACTGCTCATGCTCATCGAGCGTGATTATCGCGGATCCGAAGCGACTCTTGCATATGATGGCAGCCCATTCAGCGTTCCTGAAAACCTATACATCATCGGCATGATGAATACCGCCGACAGATCTCTGGCCATGATCGACTACGCGCTGCGCCGCAGATTCAGCTTCTTCGAGATGACGCCTGGCTTTGAAACCACCGGTTTTAAAGCCTACCAACAACAGCTCTCAAGCGAAACAATCGATGAGCTCATCGCATTGATTGAGAAATTGAATGATGAGATTCGTACGGACAAATCTCTTGGCACAGGATTCTGCATCGGTCACAGCTATTTCTGCGGTGTCAACCCCGATGAGGCAAGCGATGAGTGGGCGCGCGAGATAGTTGATTACGACATTCTTCCCATGCTTCGCGAATACTGGTTTGACTGCGATGAGAAGGTCCTCAAATGGGAGAACGCTCTTCATGGGGTGTTCCAGCAGTGACAACTAAAAACGGAACCATTTTAATCAAAAACATCTACTACATGCTTGCATACGCATTCAGGTCGCTCGAATCATATGGTTATCAAGAAATTGCCGGAGAGGAATTCAGCAACATACACGACCTATTTGCCGTAATACTAGCAAAAGAGGTAAGCCGCCAAATTAAAAGGGGACTCTATCGCGAATATCATTCGCGCACAGAAGCCCTGCCGACCGTGCGAGGCAAAATCGACTTGCAGGGCACGATCGGTAACAAAATCAAGAGGGAACGATGTGTAACCTGCGAATACGATGAGCTTACGGAAAACAACCCGCTCAACCAGATATTAAAAACCACGATCTGTCTGTTGCTCCGTCATGGAAAGATAACAGATGAACGATATGCCGAACTCCGAAGGATCCTCCCCTTCTTTTCGAACATTGATGAGATCGACGCGAAGTCAATCGCCTGGGAAGCCGTTCACCTGCAACGTAACAATCAATCCTATCGACTAGCGCTGGGGATATGCCAGCTTATTCTCGAAGGCATGCTGCTGACCACGGAATCCGGACAATATCGCCTTTCTTCATTTGTCGATAGCCAACAGATGCATAGACTGTACGAAAAGTTCATCCTGGAGTTCTATACGGCAGAATACCCTTTCGCCAAAGCCTCGTCCCCACAAATCACATGGGCCCTTGATGACGGCGCGGGCACCTTGCTGCCCACAATGCAAACCGACATAGTTCTCTCAAGAAACAATGAGGTTCTAATCATTGATGCCAAGTACTACTCACACTCTATGCAATACTCTTTCGGCACCGCAACCATCCACTCTGCGAACCTCTACCAGATTTTTACCTACGTTAAAAACAAGGAAGCCGAGCTTTCCGACAGGCCTCACAGAGTAGCAGGGATTCTTCTATATGCAAAAACCGATGAAGCGCTTCAGCCTGAAGGCGACTACTGCATGAGCGGAAACCAGATCAAGGTAAGCGCCCTCGACCTCAATCGAGACTTTCAAGAGATACAAGCCCGGCTGATCTCCATTGCCAATCAGTTTTTTGCCGCATAATAACCCGCCCTGCCCCCTCGTGGCCCCATCAGTCAATTAGACGCACACCGCCGAACGCTCCTTCAAGTAGCTGCGCAGATTTGGATCCGTGGCGTATACATAACAACCCTTCATGCCGCGCGTCATCAGCGTGCGATATGTGTTCTTAATAATCTCATCAGCAAGCTTGAGCGCATGTTTTGGATCTTCGCGCTCCATCTTTTTCAAGCCCTTGATCGACTGGTCCGTTCCCGCGCGCTTTGTATAGTCGGTCACCACATGGTTGCCCTCATAGCGAAGGTCGTCGCCTATGATCACGCCAACGTACTCGAACTCAAGGCCCTGCGTTGTGTGGATGCACCCCGCCTCGTTGATGGACGTTGGACTAAGCGCGAACGCCTCTCCCCCATCCAGGTTCCAGCTTATCTCGAAGTCTCCTATTGTAATCTCATGGGTGTTTGTATCGGCGCGACCCGCGCGCGGCCAGTTCCAGCAATATCCCGCCAAAATGCGCGACTTGTTCGACCCCTGGTTTCGCTCGATTACCTTTTGCCTCATTTCATCGGGAGAATCAAGCACTTCGAAGTCGTAGTCGATGCCCTCGATATCGTAATTCGCCGTCTCGCGAATCTCTAGAACATCGTCCAGCCATGCGAGATACCCATCGGAGCCGTTGCAGCGAAACTGCGAGGAAAGCCCCTCTTCATGCACTTCCGCCCCGTTAACGGCGGCCCAGCGCTTAATCTCCCCAACGCTGCCGATATCCTTCACGGTCACGCGTTGGCATTCGTCGATAAAGAACACGCTCAGCCTGGCGGCATGGATGATTTCATGTATCTGGTTGACGCCCTGGTTGCCATACAGCCCCGACTTTTCGTTCAGACGATGTGCCTCGTCGGCCAGCACAACTCCAACGGCGTTCCTAGGCGCTTCCACATAGGCACCGGAGCCCTTGAACATGTTATCGATGCTGCTTTTTGTCCTGTGCCCCTTGAGTTTCTTGGCGTAGACCGTACGGGGCGCGCTGTTCTTCGAACAATACTGTACAAAGACGCCCTCTTGGGTAAGGCGAGCAAGCAGATTCATCGCGATAACCGTCTTGCCAGTTCCGGGACCACCGGTCGCAATAAGCACGCGCTTCCTTCCATCCCGCTCGCATTGGCGAGAGAGCTCCATGATGCGCTCGAACACAACCTTCTGGTCGTCGATCAGGTTGAACTCGGGATTGCTCTCAAGCATTCCCACAATAGCGTCCTGAAGACTCTTCGATGGTTTGATGCGGCCGTTATCGATCTCGTAGAGGATTTCGCTGTCATCGCCAGTCTCCACCACGCGCTTAATGAACTCGCGTAGCTTCCTCACGTCGCCCTTGGCAAACGCGGGGGCTTCGTCCAGATAATCCTTGTAGATGGGATCGTCCAACGGGTCATCCTGCACACGCATATAGTTATGCAGATAGGCGCAGGGCCACAGGTTCACGCCGGCCATCTGGGCGTATTCGTTGTAGTCCCTGATCATCTCCGCATAGCTCCAGGCTTGGTAAGAAGGATGGACCACGCGGCGCTCCCTGCCACCCGTGAACGTTTCCACCAGCGCGTCGAGGCCCTCGACCTTGTTCAGCTTCTCCCACTGTTTCAGCTCGATAATCACCACATTGGCCGCGCGTTTAGCGTCGTAGCCCGAAACAAGAAAGTCCACGCGCTTGGCGGTGTTGGGCAGGTTGTATTCGATCGCTATGCCAGAATTCCGCGGAATCCCGTCATCGTTAAGCACCTTGTACATGTACTCAAGCGAATTCACCCATGACCTGAACTCGGCGTCGGGCGTCTTGCGGTGCATCTTCTCCAAGATATTGTCACGGATGGTATAGGCGATGGTGTCTTCCTCGACCTGAACCATAAAGTCGGCCTTGCTACCACTGTAGATAATCATGGTTACAGCTCCGTGTACTTCTTTGAATTGCCGCGCGCCTTATCGACGGGATATTTCACTGCATTAGCATCGATTTTAGCGCTTACGGCATCGGCCAGGTCCACGCCCAGCTCGCTGGCAAGAAAGATGCAGTAGATAGCAACGTCGGCAAGCTCCTCTACCATCGCCTCTCGCTTCTTGGCAACCTCAAGATCCGTCCCCGACCACTGGAACGTTTCCAACAGCTCCGCCGCTTCCAAGCTAATAGAGATCGCTAGGTCCTTAGGGTTATGGAACTGCGCCCAGTCCCTCTCATCACGAAACGCCAGCGCCTTTCTGGCCGCATCCTCAAACACCATGGCACACCCCTCTCGTCATTCTTAGGACGAATTATCCCACCGCGCGTAACATGCAAGGGCCTTTTTATGTCCGGACGAAAGTTTAGTAAAGGCACAATGAAATAGAACACAGGTTCGATACATCAACCAGAAGGGAGTAGCCAACCGCCAACCTCGTCCACAGCAGCCTCGTCCACAGTAATCAACCCGCCTAAACAACCCGCTCGAGCACCGGAAAGGACAGACAACCATGAAACATCCAACCAGTCCTAGCCCCCTTGAGATAACCGCGAGTGTGGCAGCTGGCAAGCAGCAAGCTGGCGACACGGCCCCGAACGACGAATCGGTCTACTCCAACGTCCACGACGTCCTTGCACAAGCGCGCTCATCTGTCACGCGTGCCGTGAACGGCGCCATGGTGAACGCTTATTGGGAGATTGGGCGGCAGATTAACGAGGCGATTGGTGAGCGCGCCGAATATGGCAAGCATCTGTTCTCATACCTCTCCAAGCGTTTGACGGATGACTTTGGCAAGGGCTTTACGCAGCGTAACCTGCGAGCCATGCGCCAGTTTTACCTCACGTTTCCAATTCGGCACACACTGCGTGCCGAATTGAGCTGGTCTCACTACCGCATGCTTATGCGCGTAGACAACGAGCGGCGGCGCTTGTGGTATATGAACGAAGCCGCGGACGCAGGATGGAGTTCCCGCCAGCTCGACCGGCAAATCCAGACCCTCTACTATGACCGTCTGATTGCCACGCGGGGCGAACGGAACAAAGAAGAAGTCGCTGCAGAGATTCAATCCACGCAGCCAGTCACTGCGGCCGATAGCATTGTGCGTGACCCCTATGTTCTTGAATTCCTCAACATCCCTCAATCGCCAAAACAGTTGGAGAGCACGTTGGAACAGGCACTCATCGACAAGTTGCAAGACTTTTTGCTGGAGCTGGGGCGCGGTTTCGCGTTTGTGGGCAGACAAGGACAGCCTCTTTGCCTCTCAATACCTGACCTACCTGCCAACCGAGAAGGAGCTGGAGCGTGCCCTGCGGCGCGAGCGCGATGCGGCGGAATCTGTTGAACTATGGAACCGCATCGAGGATGAGGGATACCGACTCTTATCCAACCTTATCTAGAAAAGATTGAACGCCGGGCGTTGCAAACCGCACGACGGTCCAAGCCAAACAGGATCGATGCCCAACTGACAGCCCCGGTCACGAGCAGCCCTTAGACTAATCGCCCCTTTCCTCGTCATCATCCTCGCACGCAGCGCATCCCTCCCCGGTTAGCTCGGGAGCGCGCTCGATCATGAAGCCGATTAAGGCTACAAGGTATTCAAGCCCCATCTTGTAGCGGGTGTCCTCAGAAGGGGAAACGGCGATGTACTGCTCCTCTCGCTGGCCGAGCTCAAAATAACTCTCGAGCTCCGCGAGCTCTGCCACAAGTTCTGCGCGGGCCCTAATGAGCTCGCTATAAGGAGCATCCTCAAATTGAGCGATGTAAGACTCAGGTGAAATCATCATGGCTACTCCCCTACAAAGAAGTTGATTATCACCGCGGCGACTACAAACAGCAGAATGGCAACAACTAGCGCGCCGCCGGGGGTATCGACTCCGCCATAGCTGCCGGCTCCCTTGGCGCGCCTTCGATTTGCGGACGAGGGGCCGGCGGCGTCGCGGGCATCATCCAGCTCCTGCATAAGACGCTCTTCCTCGTCCATCCACATAACCCCAAAAGAGCGACGGCCGATCTCCTCGCCCAGGCTCCGCTTCTCGTCCATGCGCGCTCCGTCCCCGCCATCAGCCGACCGATAGGCCAAACTGGAAACCTAGCTGGTCCATTGAGTCTATGCTACCCAATCTGCATGTTGCCGGAGCTTATCGATAAGCTTGCGGTAGATGCGCTCGCGAATCCAAGGCTCGTTCGAAAGGGCGATGGCGTCTTCCATAGGCACCCAACGCACCGCGGAGTTCTCGTCCGCACAAATGCGCAAGGGCTCCGCCGGGTCCGCGACCGCCAGGTAGGTAACGTTAAGATGGGTATGCGAACTTACGTAGCGCCCGCGCTTCTCATGGCCGGCGACGGGAAGGACCTCGAGCGAGAAGATGGCGCCGGGCCCGCACTCAATCAGGCACGCGCCCGTAACGCCCGTCTCTTCCCGCAGCTCGCGAAGGGCGACGGCTGCAAGGTCGCGCTCGCCGTCCGCATGGCCCCCGATCCAGCTCCATGAGTTATAGATGTTGTGGTAAACCAGCAGAGTTTGGCGAGCCGTCGGGTCAACGGTCCAGATGGAACACGTCATGTGGGCGGGAGCCGTGCGCTCGAAGCACGTGGAGCCGCAGTCGAGCGCACGCAGCATCACATGACGGTCTGCCTCCTCCTGCGCGTTGAAAGGCGTGTAAAGCTCGATTTCCTCGCGCAGGTCCATAACGGGTCAACTCCCTTGCCGCAGTAAATCTATTCCTTGCTGCAGTGTAGCCCTACTTGCGCTTATTGAACAACAAGGCGATACCGGCGCCAAGAAGCGCGACTCCGATGATTCCGGCAAATACAAGAGGGAGCGTAAGGTTGGCGTCACCCGTCTGGGGGAGGTGTGACGCAATGGAGCCTTTGCGCCCCGCTGCCTCCGCCTTGGAAGGGGCGGACGCGTCCTTCGCCTTGGCAACCTGGGGCTTCCGGGCAGCATTCGCCTCGCTGTCTTCAAGCGCCTTCTCGACGTCTTCGCCCACCTTCTCGACCGTGCCCTCAACGTCCTTCTCAGCTGCGGCGGCGTCCTTCTCGGCTGCGGCGGCGTCCTTCTTGGCGGCGTCCTCCTTCATCGCATCGTCCTTAGCAGCCCCGTCCGTCTTTGCCGGACTTTCAGACTTCTCGCTATCTTCGTCCCGCGCGGAACGCGACGCATCAACGGGCTTCTTTTCGGTCGTGTACAGCACGTTTGCCCGCAGGGCATCGACGGGAAGCTCACCCTCCTTGGTATAGGGGGCTCCTCCCACGGTCTCGAACTTCACCCCATCCAGACCATCGACATCCGAAGGCAACGCCCTCACGCCGTCCGCGGTGGCAACGCTCATAACCTCACCCGCATCCGGCGCCACCGTGAATCCCTTGGGGCAACGGGCCGCTTCAAAGTTTCCGGACGCGAGCAGTTTGCCGCCGACGACCGAAGCGCTCACCGCCGAGATGCCCACACCCTCTTTAGCGGACGACGAGGCGCTCACGACGGAATCTCCCGCCACAGTGATGGAGCCGAACGCGCTGCCCATACCAGCGCTGCTCGCCGCTTCGCCAGCGGTCGCCGTGAGCCTTGCAGCGTCGACGCTGATGTCATGGGCGGCATGGATGCCGCTGCTTATGCTCCCCTTACCTGCATCTGTGTTCCCAGCGGTAGCCACCACCGTGCCGTCTTCTATCTTCACGGCGCCGGCGTTGGCGCTGATGCCGGCGCTCACCTCCGCCGCGCGGCCGCCGCGAGCCTCGACATCCGCCTTCGCGCCCTTGATCACCACGTCGCCCTCTTCGCTGTAGATGCCGACGCCGTACTTGGCTTCGCCCTCGCCCTGATCCAGACCGCTCGCCTTGACGGAAACGCTGTCGATCACCACGTCGCCCGTAGCGTAGATGCCATCGCACTCGTCGTTGCCATCATGCGCAGGGCGATCCATGCCGCTTTCGACTTCAAGCGAGCCCGCACCCCCTATCCACAGCGAACCGTCGACTTCGATTCCGTTCGCGCCCTGGGACGTAACCGAGCTGTCCCCGTTCAGCATGATGCGTAGGTCGCCATCGCCCAGGATTCCCTCGCCGGCGATACACGATACCGTGGCATGGTTGAGATACAGCGTGCCGTCTTGGAACTTGAGGTTGTAGTCGCCCTCGCCACCTCCCAACGCCACCGATCCGGCAGGGTCCGTCTTGGCATACGCGGCCTTGCCCGCTCCGCCCAGGGTGACGCTGCCGGCAACCACGCTGCTCGCAGGCTGAGCGTCCGCGATCGCGGGCGCGACGCCAATCGCCAGCGCCGCAACCGTTGCCGCGAGCATCATCTTGCGCTTGCCCCCATTACCCATGTTTCCAATCCTTTCTGCTACGTAGGTTCCCGCTCACAACAAAACGGGCTGAATCGCCCCCTTTCAGGAGTCATTTATCAAACGCACGATGCGCCACCGAGCACCTTGGGCCCGTCGGCACGTGGATTGGAATGTGGTTTTAGGATGGCTCCCAGGGGGCACCCGCGCGAACCGTGCATAGGCAAAACATGGCGGCACGCGGGCGCACAACCCCAAAATACCGCCGGCGCGAATACCGATTCGTATCATTTGTTATTAGCATTAAACTAGCAGGTAGATTGGCATGTTACATATTTTTACTGACAAGATGACCCCCATTGTTCATGCTGGAAGGCATACCATCAGGACAAACGGGCGAAAGGACGGGCCGTATGAACGTTGGCGAGCGCATTCGCGAAAACAGAGCGAGAATGGGACTTTCTCAAGAAGAGCTCGCACAGAGGGCGCTGGTGTCCAGGCCAACCCTGTCGCACTGGGAAACGGGGCGGACGCTACCCGATGCCCAGTCCCTCCTCATCCTGTCCCAGATTTTTGGTGTAGCCATCGACGACTTGGTCTTAGGCGATGCGGACGAGATGCGCAATATGGTCCAGGCGGAAGCGCGCGCCTCCCACGGTCGAACCATCCTACTCGCAGCAGTCACCGCGGCGAGCGCGTGCGCCCTTATCACGGTTGGCCTGACGGCTCGCCCCATGGTTGGCAGCGTGGCCCAGCTTTGCCTGGGGGCGATCTGCGCGACCGTGTTCATAGTCCTGACCATGCGCGGGCTGGGGCGTGCCACCGCCGCGCAATCCGCCGCAGGGGTACTGAGAGCCCTCGACAAGGAGAACCGCCGATCAGTCGATCCCTTGGACGAGTGCCTCGCCGACCAGATCGCCCGCGATGGAGTAAAGGACCCGCACAACGCCCTGGTCCTCTCCCTTGCGACGGCGGTTGCCATCGCCTGTATACTCGCATGGATCGCCACCTTGCTTGCACCGAACCTCTTCATTGCCTAATCCGCATTCCAAAGAAGGAGTCCCATGAGCCTCTCCATACTTATGGTGGGCAACAGCCTCACCGCGGCAAATGCCATGCCAACCATCCTTGCAAGTCTCCTCGACGCGCAGGTGGTCGCCATCACCCGTGGGGGCGCTCGACTCGCAGAATTTTCCAACCCTCTCACCAAAACGGGATCGCGCGTTCTGCAAGCGCTGGACGGCGATGGAACTCAGGCAGAGCACGGATGCTTTGACTACGTGATCGCGCAGGATATGAGCCATCTGCCCGCAACCAACCCATCCGCACACGAGCGAGCGGTGGCCAAAATATGCGAGCTGGCGCGCGACCACAACGCGGCGCCCGTGCTCTACGGAACCTGGGGATACCGAGAGGACTCGGCCAAACTGAAGAAGCTGGGCATGAGCGCCGCGCAGATGGGTCAGCTCATGCATGAGGGATCTCTGCGTGCCGCTGCCGCCCATGGCGCCATCTTTGTCGACATGGCAAAAGCCGTGGCGCAGATGGAGGACGCCAGTTGGTTTTACGCGGTCGACGGCGTGCACCCCTCGCCCGCTGGATCGCAATTTGTTGCCCAAACGATTGCAGACGCGTTGAACCGCTAGTCGAGTCCAAGAACATGCAGCATGTCTCGATCCACGGTGAACGCGACATCAAACCCAGCGTATGCCAGATGATAGACGCGGTCGGGTTCATGTTTGCTTCCGGCACGGCGCGGATCCTGGCGCAGGACTTCGATAAGACCTTCGAGCTTAGATGCCTCCGCAAGCGCTGCAAAACGAGCGCGTAGCTGGTCGGGAAAATCGACTTCGAGCTCATGCCAGGGCGCGTCCTCGATCCATCCTCCCGTGGCTTCCGGATGGCAGTCTGCAAAGGGAATATAGGGCTTGATGTCATAAATGGGCGTGTCGTCGCGCAGGTCCGCCGCAAGCACATGGATCACGGGACCCTGCGGCGTCAACTCCACATGATCAAGCTTTACGCAGGTAAGACCTATAGGATTGGGACGGAACGGGCTGCGCGTAGCGAAGACGCCGTGCCTCTCAACGCCGCCCAAGCGCGGCGGACGCACGGAAGGCGTCCACTTGGACGTGGCACCGCTCTTATCCTTAGTCGCTAGATCTGCGGCGATATCCGCCGCGGCCCCGCCCGGCGTGCCGTTTTGGAACTCCCAAAGCAACCATATATGCGAGAACTCGTCGAGCCCCTCCACCGCTGCAGGCAGCGCGAACTCCGGCTCGAAAACGATACGCCCCTGCAGATGGGGAGCAAGAAAGCTGTTACGGGGAATGCCGAACTTCTGCGGCAGGTCTGTATGAATATGTGCGATGGCTTTCACAGCGACCCCTTCTATTTCCAGGCATGTTTCGTGACTACAACGGGCTTTTCCTGCGTTCCGCCCTGCTTGTTAGGCGCCTGTGCGCGGCTCTTTCCAGAATGCCGCACGCATTTGTGACGGATAATTGCATCGATTTTGATTATCCCCAAGTAGACAGCCATGCCGCCCCAAAGAAACGCCTGGTAAAGCCAACCCGCAAAACAGGTATACACGCACTTTTCTGAAAACGATGCAATTATCCTTCAGAACTGCGCAGGCGCACCATTCAGGACCCGTTTTCACAGCCGCTTTTCCATGAAAATCGCCTGATACTCGCCGCACCTCACTCCGCAAAGAAACTCGCATCC
Source organism: Collinsella tanakaei YIT 12063 (assembly GCF_000225705.1). Lineage (GTDB taxonomy): Bacteria > Actinomycetota > Coriobacteriia > Coriobacteriales > Coriobacteriaceae > Collinsella > Collinsella tanakaei. Next base: position 21,968 of record NZ_JH126475.1, on the reverse strand, counting down.
GCCTTTCGCCACGGGCGCAGCCGATCAAAGTCGATCTCGACGTGCGCCTGCGCGGGAACCTGATCCCATGCCACGTTGTAACCAGCACCGTGGCTGCAAAAAACGGAGTCGGGCGTGTTGGCAAGATCCGCCACGGGATCATAGGCGGCCTCAGCGATAACCTGCTCGGCGTTATGGCAGGGCCGGTAGCCTGCATACTCCAAAAACAACCTTCCGCGACCTCCCGAATACGCACTCACCTCCAGCGCGTAGGAACCAATCTCAGAAGCCGGCGCCGCGCCCGCAATCTCCGCGCGATCGCCCTCGGCGACCGGCGCATCGAAATCGCCACCCATACGTTGCAAGTCAGCAAGTGCGCGACCCACCTTGTCCGCCGGAACGCCCAGTCTAAAGCGGTACCACGGTTCCAACAGCCGGCAAGCCCCCTGCTCGCGCGCCGTCATCAGCGCCTGACGAATAGCGCGGTAGGTTGCCTGCATAAAATCGCCGCCCTCGGTATGCTTCAGGTGCGCGCGCCCGCCCAGCAAGGTGATGCGAACATCCGTCAACGGGGCACCGGTCAGCACACCGGGGTGTTCGCGCTCCAGCACGTGGGTAAGGATAAGCCGCTGCCAGTTGCGGTCCAAATCATCCTCAAGGGCGCGGGTGCCCGCCTCAACGCCCGCTCCGCGCTCCGACGGCTCCACCAGCAACTGAACCTCCGCATAATGGCGCAGCGGCTCAAAATGACCCGCCCCGCGCACCGGCGCGGTCACGGTCTCGCGATACAGGATGCCTCCGGCGCCAAAGGTCACCTCGAGCCCAAAGCGATCCAACAGCTGACGCGCCACCACCTCGCGCTGAACCTCTCCCATAAGCTGCACGTGCACCTCTTGCAGCTGCTCGTGCCACGCAACGCCCAGCAGGGGATCCTCGTCCGCAAGCTCTCGCAGCGCCTGCACCAGCGTGGTAGCGTCCGCACCCGCGGCGTTCACGCTGTAGGAAAGCACGGGCGCCAGAGCAGGCTCGGCCGAACGCGCCTCCGCGCCCAAAGCACTCCCCGGCAGAACCTGGGACAATCCGGTCACCGCGCACACGCGCCCCGCCGGCACCTCGCGCGCGATCTCAAACGAGTCGGCATCATAGATGCGCACCTGGTCGACCTTCTCGTTCCATGCCGCACCACGGTCAAAGCCGCTCAACTGCTCCTTGGCGCGCAGCACGCCGCCGGTGACCTTGACCCAGGCCAGGCGCTCGTCATGCGCCCCGCGACTCACGCGGTACACGCGCGCGGCGAACTCATCCGGCCACGTCTTCTCCTGCACCAGCGCGACCACGCCGTCCAAAAACTCCTCGATACCTTCCATGCGCAACGCGGATCCCGCAAAGCACGGAAAGACCTTTCTTTGGACGATGAGCCGGCGAATCGTCTCGGCAGACAGAAAGCCGCTCTCCAGATACTCATCCAACGCGTCTTCATCGGTCGCCGCGACGTCTTCTAAAAGCGCGGCAGCGCCCTCCCCCGCCCCGCCAGCTGAAGCGACCAGCGCCGACAACGCGTCGCCGTCCACAACCGAAGGTGACAGGCGGCGATGCATCTCGTCCATAACGGGACCGAGGCCGTCCGCGGCAAGATCGAGCTTGTTTACAAAAACAAAGGTAGGAACGTTATATCTGGCGAGCAGGCTCCACAGGGTCTCGGTATGGCCCTCCACCCCGTCGTTGGCCCCCACAATAAGCACCGCGTAGTCCAGCGCCTGCAGCGTGCGCTCCGCCTCTGCGGAGAAGTCGACGTGGCCCGGCGTGTCGAGCAGCATTACGTGCGCACCCGCCCAATCCAGCGAGGTCTGCTTCGAAAAAATCGTGATACCACGCTCGCGTTCCATGGCGTCCGTGTCGAGGTGCGCATCGCCCTTGTCCACGCGCCCCTGCCGGCGAATGGCGCCCGCGCGGTACAGAAGAGCCTCCGCCAACGTGGTCTTGCCCGCATCGACGTGGGCGACAAGACCTATCACGGCCTGGGACATGAGCGCTCCTATCTATGCAGGCCACGGCTGCCCGCGGCGGTTTTGCAACCCATTTATTGTATCCCGCCCATGCAACCGAGACGCCCGAGCTTACATGCGGCGGTATATGGCCAGTTTAGCCAAATCGAAACGCCAAGGCCTATACTTAAATGATCGAAAAACCAGCAAATAAAAGCGCTATCGCCTCGCGCAGTGACTCGGGGGTATCACATTGAACGCACAGCAAACTCTATCCGTTGTTGTTCCATGCTTCAACGAGGAAGAGAGCCTGCCGCTCTTTCTCAAGGAGCTTTCAAGCGTAGCGAAAAAGATGGAAGTCGAGCATTCCCTCGCCTTCGAGGTTATCCTTGTCGACGACGGCTCAACGGACCGGACGCTTGACGTTATGAAAGAGCAAGCGAGCGCGCACGATCCCCTTGCCATCAAATGGATCTCCTTCTCGCGCAACTTTGGCAAGGAAGCAGGTCTTCTCGCAGGATTGCAGCACGCCACGGGCGATTACGTCGCCACCATGGATGCGGACATGCAAGATCCCCCATCCCTCTTGCCGCAGATGTATGAGATTCTCCAAACGGAAGACTATGACAACGTCGCCACGCGACGCACCACGCGCCAAGGCGAACCGCCCATCCGATCATTTTTCGCCCGGATGTTCTACCGCCTCGTCAACCGCATCTCCAAAACAGAGATTGTCGACGGCGCACGAGACTTTCGCCTTATGCGCCGGTCCATGGTTGATGCAATTCTATCCATGCCAGAGTACAACCGTTTTTCCAAGGGCATATACGGCTGGGTTGGTTTCAAAACAAAGTGGCTGCCCTACGTCAACGTAAACCGCGTCGCCGGAGAAACCAAGTGGAGCTTCTTCTCCCTTTTGCTTTACTCAATCGATGGAATCGTCGCCTTCTCTACCGTCCCGCTCTCGATCGCCTCTGTTATGGGAACGATTTTCTGCATCGTCGCGTTCATCGCCCTCATCTTTATCTTCTTTCGCGCACTGCTGTTCGGCGATGCCGTCCAAGGCTGGCCGTCACTCGCCTGCATCATCATCTTCATCGGGGGCATTCAGCTCCTCTGCCTTGGCATCATGGGCCAATATCTTGCCAAGACCTACCTTGAGACCAAGCACCGCCCCCTTTACATTGTGAGGGAGAGCAACATCGATGAATAAGAATGGTTGCAGAACTCTTTTATTTTGGGCCGTCTGCTTCACCCTGCCCATCGCCATGCTTGCCGTGCAATCCGTCTGGGCGGGTACGTATCCCTTTGGTGCCCAATCCTTTTTGGCGGACGATCTTAGATATCAATATATCGACTTCTTTACCTGGTACAGAAGCTTGTTGTGCGGACAGGGAAGCATCTTTTACTCCTTTGCCCAAGGCATGGGATCCAATACCTGGGGGCTTTACAGCTACTACCTCGCCAGTCCGTTTAACCTGGTGACCCTGTTGTTCGACCAAAACCATCTCACCCTTGCCATTTACGTCATCGTCGCGCTCAAGCTAGGATGCATGCAGCTCGCCATGACCTGGTATCTCAAAAAGAGGTTCTCCCTCTCCCCTGCGTGGGCGCTCACGCTTGGGCTTTGCTACACCTGGTCGACCTGGACGGTAACCAACCTGCGCAACCCGCTTTGGCTCGACGCGCTCATCATCCTGCCGCTCGCCGCCTGGCGCTGCCATAGGCTCATCATAGGCGGCTCATTTGCGCCCCTCGCCGCAATAGTCGCCATTGACGTGATCACCTGCTGGTACATGGCCTACATCACGCTGTTGTTCCTCTGTCTGTTCGTCCTCTTCGAGCTGGCGGATCATATAACGTCCGGCGCGCGCGTCTCCGCCCGCTGGGTCGCCGGCAGGGCGGGGCGCTTCACATTCGCCATCGTTCTTGGCCTTTTGCTCTCCTCCTGGACATTCGTTCCAACCGTACTCGCTATGCTGGGAGGCTCTGGTTCTTCCCAGATTTCCCCCCTTGCCACCACGCCCCACGCAATCCTGCTTGGCTTTCTTCCCTCGCAATGGGCACCGGACGCGGTACCGCAATTCTTTGCAGGCATTATTCCACTCGTGCTTTCCGCCTGCTTCCTTCTCACCCCAAAGGTCGATTGTAAATTCAGGCTCCTCTCATTCGCATGCCTCGCGTTCATGGCTGCATCGAGCATTTTTGGCGCTCTCCAGTTTGTATGGTGCGGCATGCGAGTTCCAAACGGGTTTTATTCTAGAACCGCCTTCCTGTTCACCTTCCTGCTCATCTGGACCGCAGCGCATTACCTATACGCACGCGCGACAGCAGAAAAATCGGAGGAAGAAACGGCTCGTCGCCTAGTGTCGCCCATTGCAAAGAACGCAGCGCTGACCGCCCTTCTTTTGTTCGCCTGCGTCGATTTGGGGCTCAACGCCCACTCCGCATGGGAAAAGATCTATTACAACTACACGCAGGAGCAACATAACGCCTACGTTGAAGAGGCTGACGTGCAGCTCGCTCAGATCAAGCAAGCGGACACGGACCCCTTCTACCGCTTCGACAAGACGTACAACAGAATCGGCGCCTCGTTCAACGAGGGCATCTCGCACGGCTTCAACCAGCTCTCGTCCTATTCGTCCGCAAACTCCCCTGCCGCCATACGGTTCCTCAACAGCATGGGGTATAGCAGCGTGGGGGAGTTCTCAACCGTCTACGCTTCACCCGTGCTGGCAATGGATAGCTTGCTTGGCGTGCGCTACGTCGGCACCTGGGGAACGCCCGCAGGATACCGCGCGACCGGCATCGAAACCCCAAGTAACGGCGCCTCCATTTCGTACAACCCATACGCGCTTTCCCTAGGCATAAGCGTCGATGCAAACTACAGCCTCGCCATCCCCAATGGGGGCAATCCATTCGAGCGCCAAAACGCTCTGTTCTCAGCAATCACGGGCTCCACGGTTGAGCTCTACCAAAAAATCGATGCCACGCAACACGATGCAGACGGACGCCTAAGCTGGACCGTCGATGTTCCGGCCAACAGCATTGGCTATGCCTATGTGGTACGCGGCGAAAACGCGGGAAGCTACTCCCCCGTCTCATTCAGTGTCGACGGAGGCCCCCTCATAAAGGAAGGCTGGCGTTTCTCCAACAACGTGCGCGAGGTCAACAGCCAGATTGTGGAGAGCGCCACAACCCATACCGTAAACATCGACCCGTTCTATGAGGGCGGCGCTGTCCCCGCTGGCACGGGCTGCTTGTTCTACGCGCTTAATATGGACGAGTTCACCCGCATCCATGACAGCCTTTCGCAGGCACAGTTTGTCCCCAACGTGTTTGAAGACGGCCACGTCTGTGGCATATACACGGCCGCGCGCGACACCACCCTGCTGCTCTCCATACCCTACGACAAAGGCTGGCAAGCCCGCGTGGACGGCAGCGAGGCTCCTATATCGCCCGCGTTCGACAAAGGCATGAGCTCCATCCCCGTCTCTACCGGCAGCCACACCATCGAGCTCACCTACCGCTCTCCCGGCTTCACCGCCGGCCTTCTCCTCACGCTGGTAGGCTGCGGCGCCATGGCGTTCATTGGCATATGGACCGTTCGCAGGCGCAGGCGCAACGATGCCAGCCCCACAGCCAGCGCTCCTTCTTTGCGCAGCTAACCGTTGCAGAAAGGGCGCTCCCGCATGCAACGGCGGGAGCGCCCTTGTTTTTGGACGATTACGGCCTACGGATGGTTTGCGTCCGCTTGACCAGGATCACCCTAAGATGGTCACCATAACCGATTACTTAACGCCATCCTTGATGAGGTCCTTGGCGAGCACAAACACCTTCGCCCCCTCGCAGCGCAGGGTGGAAGCCGTGGGCTTGAGGTAGGATCCATCCGCCTCGACCGAACCGGTCAGAATGCCCTTGGAGGCAGCCCATTTAAGAGCGTCGACGGCGAAGACGGACTCCTTGCCGGCGTCCTTGCAAGAACGGTAAGCATCGTCGCTGGTCGCTACGGGCGCCCCGGCAGCGCGCCACACCAACGTGACAAGCTGCTCGCGCGTCACCGTGTCGTGGGGGCCAAACAGGTTGGCCATCTCGCCGTTCGCCTTGGTATATCCGCTGGTAAGTCCGTTCTCATACGCCCAGTTGAGCGCGTTGATGTAGTAGGCCCCATCTTCAACATCGGTAAACGGCGTCTTGTTGGCGCCCGGTTTCTCGCCCGACGTCGCATCGCCGGAAATGCGATAGAGCACCGTCACAACCTGCGCGCGCGTCATGTTGTCATAAGGCCCAAAGAAGCCGGTGGAAGCGCCCGAATCGTCTGAATACCCCTTCATCAGCTCGGCGTCGACCGCCTGGCCCACCACGCCGGCGAACCAATCGGTGGCGGCAACGTCCTTAAAGCCAGTGCCGGGCTTGGTCGCGTACGTGATGCGGCCCTCGCCGGTGGCGTTGGCATAGCGCTCGCCCACTACGCCCTTGAGGTCGTTGGTGATGTAGTTGATAAGCGCCTGGTTATCCAGGATCACGTTCTCCTGCAGCACCTTGTTGTCCCTGAACATGGTGAGGCCGTCGCCGCCTTCAAGCAGCATGTATCCGTGGGATGCGACCTTGTACGTCTTGGTGGCATCGATCGCCTGGCCGCCCACCTTGACATCGAACACGCGGCGCTCTCCGTCCACGCTGACAAAGTTGCCGTTCTCATCCGTCTTTACGGACGAGGGGATGGAGGCGTCGATCTTGTAGCTAAGGCCGGACACCTTCAAAAAGCCGCCAAACTCCTCCGGCGCGTTGGAAGCGCCCATCTCGAGCGCATCCAGAATCTCCTGGCCAGTAGCCTCGATCAGGCATAGCTCGTTGCCGTAAGGCTGAACGGAGAGCAGGTCGTTGTTGGTAATGTCGCCGGCAGCGATGGATGCGCGCACGCCGCCGCCGTTAGCCAGCGCGATGCCGGCTCCAACCGCGGCACGGTAAGCGTCCGCGACCAGGTCGCCCATATTGGTCTCATGGTGGCGAACCTGGCGCACGCCGTCGGCATCCACAATGGTAAGGGCCACGTCGGTCTTGCCCACAACCTTGTTGAGGACGTCAGCAAGCTCGCCGTTCACCTGGTCGACGACCTTCTTGACCGCGGCGTCCTCGTCCTTGCACTCAGACGCCGGGACCAGCTGCGCGGTAACGTCCTGGCCGTCCGCTGCGTCCGCATCGATCACCAGGTTGCCCACGTTGGCAAGCTTGGTACCGGTCTGCACCAGCACCACCTTGTCGCCATCACTGTTGGCAAGCGTCTGGATGGCACCCGCCGCGACCTCGGAACCAACCGTCTTGTCATAGGCCTCATGCGAGTGGCCGTCGATCAGGGCGTCGATGCCAGTGGTGTGCTTGATAACGGCCTCGCTAGTCCAGCGCGAGGTTGTACCCTCGATGCCCAGATGGCCCACGGCTACCACGTAATCGGCACCCTGGGCGCGAGCCTCGTCCACAGCGCTCTGCACCGCGGCGTATAGGGCCTCGCCGGTTTCATCTTGGCAGAAGCCGTAGATGTAGTTGCCGGCAGCGTCCTGGAAGTTTGCGGGCGAAGACTTGGTGAGCGTCTCGGGAGTGGAAATGCCAACGTAAGCGACCTTGAGCACGCCGTCCGCGTCATCTGCGGCGACATCTGCATCCTTGTAAGTCTCGATGGCGAAGGGCGCGAACACGCTCGCCTTGGAACCGTCAGCGTTAAGCTTGGTGAAGTTGCAGGAGAGATACGTGGTGCCCGCCTGCTTTACCAGCGCGTTGAACTGGTCCATGCCGTAGTCGAACTCATGGTTGCCGGGGATTGCGTAGTCGTATCCCACGGCGTTCATAATCTGGACCAGCGCCGCGCCCTTGGTGAGCGTTCCCACGGGACCGCCCTGGATAGCGTCGCCCGCGTCGACCAGGGTCACGTTGTCCGCGCCGTACAGGCCCTTTTGCGCGTTGGTATACGCCGCGACGCCGGCATAGCCAATGCCGGTCACGTTGCCGTCCTTATCAACCTGCTGGTCGATAGCGCAGTGAACGTCGTTGGTAAAGACAATGGAAACAGCGCCGTCTTTTGACGCGCCGTCAGCGCCGGCAACCCCGGCAGCGTAGGCTCCCGCGGGCGCCACCGTCACGGCACCGGCGATCAGTGCCGCGGCACCCAGCGAGAACAGGGCCCTCCGAACAATCGGCTTACTCATGCGCAGTCCTTCCTTAAATGGTTGGCGAATGCAATCCTTGCCTACTTTAAGCGACAAGTGACATCGGATTGTCATGCCTGCGTAACCCCATGCCCAAGCGGTTGACATGCCGTGCCAAACGGCAAGGCGACACGTCAGAGGGCCGTGCGACTCGCCGGGAACCCCTGCGCACCCGGTGCATTGTAAAGAAGTGCTTAGCCACGTGTAAGCGTTCGCGCCCGGCGCGGGCCATACGGCCCCACACCGCCTGGCGCCGCCCGATGCTGACCGTGCTTCCTACGCCCTAAACACCGGCACGGATGCGAAGGCTTCCCCGCTGAAGACCCCCGCCACCGCATGCTCGTACTCGTCCACGCAGCGGACCTTGCGCACCGCGCGATGCACCGCCAGCGGGTCGGCGAACGCGAACTTGGCGTAGAACCACCACTCTTTCATGCGAAAGACCGCGTTGCCACCCATCTCGTCCAAATACGCTGAGAACAGCTTGTCATGAAAGCGCTTGAGCTCCGCCGCCGTAGCGGGCGCGCCGCCGCGCACCATGCGCGCCAGGGCGGGGTTTGCCAACAGCCCGCGTCCCAGCATTACGTGGCGCGTCTGCGGATACGCCGCGCACAGGGCGTTATACTCGTCCACGCTAAAAACGTCGCCGTTGTACGCCACGGCGAAAGGCGCGCGGCGCAGCGTCTCGCCATAGGCCTCCTGGCGCGGGGTTCCCTGGTAGCGGTCCTTTTGCACGCGCGGGTGGACGATGAGCTCTGCCAGGGGCAAGCGGCAGTACAGATCGAGGATCTGCCTGTATTCCCGGTCTTCAACGAGTCCCAACCTGGTTTTGACGGAGACGGCTATGGGCGAGCGCTCGCACACGTCTTGCAGGAACGCCTCCAGCTCGCCGGGGTTGCGCAGAAAGCCCGATCCGCGGCCCTTGGCCACCACCGTTCCGGACGGGCACCCCAGGTTGAGGTTGACCTCTGTGTAGCCAAGCTCCGCGAGGACCTGCGCCGCCCACACGAACTCGTCCGCGTTTCTGGTAAGTAGCTGAGGTACCACATTGAGCCCTTGGTTGTTTTTGGGATCGATCTCTTTGAACGCCTTCTTACCAAAGCCGGAGCCCACGTGCGGCGGGGCGAGAAACGGCGTGTAGTAGCGGTCCAGCGGGCCGAAGCATTCCGCGTGCACGTTACGGAACATGTATCCGGTAAGCCCCTCCATGGGGGCCAGCGACAAGATCATCGAGTCTCCTCAAGCAAACATCAAGCAATCATCAAGCAAATACCAGCAGGTAGAACCTAGCGTTAGCACCCCCGGTCGCATGCATGCCGCGCGACGCGGGGGCGCGGGCGTGCCGCGCGCCGTGCGTGAGCCGCACGCGGGCATCTTCCCCTCGCATGTCGAACCAGGGCGTAGGGCAACAACACTAAAGCACGCGGTCCGCCCACGCCAGAACATGCAGAAAAGCGACAGCATCATCGCAATGTCGACGCTCCTCCTGCGCCAATACGAATGCCGCCCATGATTCTCAGCTCGCGGTCCGTCAGTCCCATCTCGGTTTGCTTTACAAGCAAGAGCATCTCCTTCCGCCCGTTGGCGCAGTCGCATGCCGTCGCACGTAAACACGCACGACCCGCCGGTACGCTCAAGCAGCTCGACGCCCAGCCCCCGTTCCAAAGCGGCAATCTAACGAGAAGGCGCTGGCGGCCAGGTTCTTATCTGCGTTGAGGGCGAGGGCCGGTACCAGGAAGAGGGCAAGCCCGCCCAGAGCCTTGTGCCCGGCGACATCGTGGAGATCCCCGCAAACGTCAAGCACTGGCACGGTGCCAAAGCAGGCTGCTGGTTCAGCCACCTTGCCTTCGAACTCCCTGGCGAGAAGCGCTCCAATGAATGGCTCGAGCCCGTCACCGAAGAGGCATACAACGCACTGGAAGCGTAAATCTGCCTCAAGAATGCGGGAGCGCTCCTTGAGCTTTCTTGTGCATATGCGTGTACCCTCTCTATAAAGAAGCCCCACGTGCTCTGATCATCTCGCTCGGCAAAAACTCCCCGAACGAAGCTATACACAAACATTTGTTCGATGGATTTCGATTGGACGAGACCCAATGCGAGCTGGGCTATGCTACGGTATTCATCTATGACTACATAGACGCAAAAGGGAACCACCGAGAGAGCGAGCATGGCAAAGAACAACGCAAACTATGGCAACGACAGCATCCGTCAGCTCAAGGACGAGGAGCGCGTACGCCTGCGCCCCGCCGTCATCTTCGGCTCGGACGGGCTCGACGGCTGCGCGCATGCCGCCTTCGAGATCCTGTCCAACGCCGTCGACGAGGCGCGCCAGGGCTACGGCAAGCTCATCACCCTCACCGCCTTCCGCGATGGCTCCATTCAGGTCGAGGACAACGGCCGCGGCTGCCCGCTCGACTGGAACCCGTCCGAGAAGCGCTTTAACTGGGAGCTCGTTTTCTGCGAGCTCTATGCCGGCGGCAAATACAACAACAACGAGGGCGGTGACTACGACTTCTCGCTAGGCACCAACGGCCTGGGCTCCTGCGCAACCCAGTACGCCTCCGAGTACATGGACGTCACGGTCTGGCGCGACGGCAACAAGTACTCCCTTCACTTCAAGAAGGGCAAGGTCGTGGGTACCAAGAAGAAGGCGCTCGAGATCGAGCCCACCGACGAGGACCGCACCGGCACTACCATCAAGTGGCGCCCGGACCTGGAGGTCTTCACCTCGATCAGCATCCCCCACGAGTGGTATCGCGAGACCATGCGCCGCCAGGCCGTGGTCAACGCCAACGTGACCTTCCGCCTACGCATCGAGGGCGACGACGGCGAGTTCGCCGAAGAGGATTTCTGCTATCCCAAGGGCATCGAGGACTACGTGCTCGAGAAAGTGGGCGCCGACTACCTCACCGAACCCTTCTTCATCGAAGCAGACCGCCGCGGCCGCGACCGCGAGGACCTGCCCGACTACAACGTCAAGATCACGGCCTGCTTGTGCTTCTCGCGCACCTTCCAGATGCAGGAGTACTACCACAACTCCTCGTGGCTGGAGAACGGCGGCTCGCCCGAGAAGGCCGCCCGCAGCGCGCTGACCAGCGCAATCGACGCCTACATCAAGCAACAGGGCAAGTACAACAAAAACGAGAGCGGCATCAAGTGGCAGGACGTCCAGGACTGCCTGGTGCTGGTGACCAACTGCTTCTCCACCCAAACCTCGTACGAGAACCAGACCAAGAAGGCCATCAACAACCGCTTTATCCAGCAGGCCATGACGGCATTCTTCAAGGAGCGCCTCTCGACCTATCTGATCGAGAACAAAGACGCCGCCAACAAGATTATGGAGCAGGTTCTCATCAACAAGCGCTCGCGCGAGAACGCCGAGAAGACCCGCCAGAGCATCAAGACCAACCTGCAGCAGAAGACCGACATGGCCAACCGCGTGCAGAAATTCATCGACTGCCGCTCCAAGGACAAGACCCGCCGCGAAGTCTACATCGTAGAGGGCGACTCGGCGGCGGGCGCCATCCGCACCTCGCGCGACGCCGAGTTCCAAGGCGTCATGCCCGTCCGCGGCAAGATCCTCAACTGCCTGAAGGAGGACTATCCGCGCATCTTCAAGTCCGACGTCATCATGGACCTCATGCGGGTGCTGGGCTGCGGCGTGGAGATCAAGGATAAGCGCATCAAGAACCTGGGCGCCTTCGATCTTGATAACCTCAACTGGAGCAAGGTCATCATCTGTACGGACGCCGACGTCGACGGCTACCACATCCGTACGCTCATCTTGACGATGCTCTACCGCCTGGTGCCCACGCTTATCGACGAGGGCTACGTATACATCGCCGAGTCGCCGCTCTACGAGATCAACTGCAAGGAGAAGACCTACTTCGCCTACACCGAGCTCGAGAAAAACGATATCTTGGCAGAGATCGGCGACCAGAAGTGCTCCATCAACCGCTCCAAGGGTCTTGGTGAGAACGACCCGGACATGATGTGGCTCACCACCATGAACCCCGAGACGCGCCGCCTGATCAAGGTGGAACCCGAGGACGTCGCCAAGATGGAGACCATGTTCAACCTATTGCTGGGCAACGACGAAGCGGGCCGCAAGCGCCATATCGCCGAGCACGGCAAGGAGTATCTCGACCAGCTGGACCTGCAGTAAGGGCTGGCGGCTGCCGTTGCGCGGCCCCGACCGCATCAAGATAACGACCCCTCCCCCAGGAAGCATCAAGAGGAAAACGTGGCTAAGAAGAAAACCAACACCCAGAACAAGAAGAAGCAGGTCAACACCGATAACGTCATCGGCCTGCACTCGGAGGTCACGGCGCAGCCCATCACGGAGACGCTCGAGACCAACTACATGCCGTACGCCATGAGCACCAACGTCTCTCGTGCCTTCCCCGAGATCGATGGCTTCAAGCCCTCGCATCGCAAGCTGCTCTACACCATGTACAAGATGGGCTTGCTGAAAGGCGATCGCCAGAAGAGCGCCAACATCGTCGGCCAGACCATGAAGCTCAACCCGCACGGCGATGCCGCCATCTACGAGACGATGGTACGCCTCGCCACGGGCAACGAGGCGCTGCTGGCGCCGTTCGTGGAGTCGAAGGGCAACTTCGGCAAGTACTACTCGGGCGACCTGAGCTACGCGGCCTCGCGTTACACCGAGGCAAAGCTCTCCCCCATCTGCGCCGAGATCTTCAAAGATATCGACAAGGACCCGGTCGACTTTATCGACAGCTACGACGGCGCCATGAAGGAGCCGCGCCTGCTGCCCACCACGTTCCCCAACATCCTGGTCTCGGCCAACAAGGGCATCGGCGTAGCCATGGCCTCCGACATCTGCGGCTTCAACCTCAACGAGGTATGCACCGCCACCATGCACTTCCTCGAGAACCCCGACTGCGACCTACTCGAGTACATGCCCATGCCCGATTTCTCCACCGGCGGCGAGATCATCTACCGTCGCGAAGAGATGGAGCGCATCATCGAGACGGGCCTGGGCAGCTTCCAGATCCGCTCGCGGTGGCGCTGGATCCCCGCAGAGCGCATCATCGAGGTTTACGAGATCCCCTATACCACCAAGACCGATGTCATCATCGACCGCATCGTCAAGCTCTCCAAGGAGGGCAAGGTGCGCGAGATCGCCGACATCCGCGACGAAACCGACCTCTCCGGCCTGCGCATCGCCATCGACCTGAAGCGCGGCGTCGACCCCGAGAAGCTCATGGCGAAGCTTTATCGCATCACCACGCTGCAGGATTCGTTCTCATGCAACTTCAACGTGTTGGTCGATGGGTACCCCCGCGTGATGGGCGTGCGCCAGATCCTGCACGAGTGGGTCGTATGGCGCGTCCAATCCACGCGTCGTCGCGTGAACTTCGACCTGGGCAAGAAGTCCGAGCGCCTGCACCTGTTGCACGGTCTCGAAGCGATCTTGCTCGACATCGACAAGGCCATCGCCATCATCCGCGGCACCAAACTCGAGGCCGAGGTAGTCCCCAACCTGATGCGCGGATTTGATATCGACGAGACCCAGGCCGAGTTCGTCGCCGAGCTCAAGCTGCGCAATATCAACGAGGAGTACATCCTCAACCGCACCAAGGACATCGCGAAGCTCGAGGGCGAGATTGCCGAACTCGAGGAGATCCTCTCGAGCGAGGAGAACATCAAGAAGGTCATTTCCGACGAGCTGGCGGCGGTCAACAAGAAATACGTCATGCCGCGTCGCACGGGCCGCATCGAGCCCTCCGACGTCATCGAAGTGAGCCTGGAGCCAGAGGTCGAGGAGTACCCGGTCACCATCATGCTCTCGCGCGAGGGCTACCTCAAGAAGATGACGGACCGCGTTCTGCGCAAGGCCGCGGAGCTCAAATACAAGGACGGCGACGAGCCCTTTATCGAGTTCCCATCCGCCAACACGCACGAGCTCTTGGTCTTCACCAACAAGAGCCAGGTGTACAAATGCAAGGTCGCGGCATTCGAGGACACCAAGTCCGCCCAGCTGGGATCATATCTGGCAACCGACCTCGAGATGGATCCGGATGAGAGCGTGATCTGGGTCATCGATCCCGAGAATTACAAGGCTGACGCGTTGTTCATCTTCGAGAACGGCCGCGCGGTGCGCGTCGCGCTTGCCGGCTACGTCACTAAGACCAACCGCAAGCGCCTCAAGAACGCCATCTACGGCGGGTCCAAGCTGCTGTACGCCCAGGTGCTCAAAGAGGACCGTGACATCGCGCTGGTCTCGAGCGACTATCGCCTGATGAACTTCAACACTTCGCTCCTCAAGACCAAGACGACCACAAACACCCAGGGCGTCCAGGCCTTCACGGCAAAGAAGGGCCGCGTCATCACCACCGTGAGCACCACCGAGGAGGTGCTGGGCGCCGGCGTCTCCGCGGAGAAGTTCACAGCCCAGAGCCTCCCTTGCGCCGGAGCCCTCATGAAGGATGACGACATGCCGAGTCTGTTCGACTAGAAAGGCACTCCGGTCGCAACCGATTTGGCAATGGCCGAACTCGTTTTTTATTGGCATAAAGGAGAAAACATGAACGACGAGGACCTCGGCCTGCCAAAACCGGAAGACTACGATGGCGATTCTTTTTGTGCCTTGGACTACCTGACGGGAGAATATGCGACCGCAAGGACACTCGAGGAGGCCATCGACATTCGAGGTGCCAGGGCGTTCCTTAGGAATGTAGCTCCGGACGACTTCATAAATGACGATCCACATGACACCGAAAAAATCGGAATAGCAGAACTGTGGTCGAGCTCGACCTGGAGGGAAGGCGAGGTCGAGCGCGATGTTGCCCGCGAGAGGTCGGCGAGCTCTCTCAAAGAGAATGATCTGCTCGAATTGCGCCCGTGCTCAGAAGCCGTCAGGGAGTGGGGCTACAGATTCCACCTCGCAGACGGGTCCGTGACGCCTTACGAGCCCTACCACGACTATGACGATCTGCTATTCCAAAGGAACCTCAAGAATCTGGCTGGAGGCGAAAGGCTTATATGCCGCGTTAGGAGCGTCTCCTGTTTTGGTGAGAACGGTATCGACGTCGACCCCGCATTCTGCTGGCGCGTTTACTCATGCAAGGTCACGGTATACCGAGACCGTTCAGCATTAACTTAGACTGCCCGAACCATCTCACCGGCATCGAGAAGGCGGAAATCTCCTGTGTCCCATCCTTGGGCTTCGCATCGTTGCAGAGTATCACGCCCCCCGCTACCGTCGCTTCGCTTTATTATTTGGGTCGAGCCACCTCCATCTCAATGGGCAAACAGCAGGATGTCACAGAGATTGCCCTAATGAAAAAGCCCTTGACCTTTCCGCAGATCAAGGGCTTGGACGGTGTCGTTTTTCGTTACTCCCACTCAGTAACAGGAGCCGTTGGTCAAAAGCTCATTAACTTCAACACGAGTTCTCGGCTTGCCGATTCCAAGTGAGTCAATGGTCCTCATTTAATACTCACGTCACTCATACACCGAGAAGCAAAGAAATCCGGCCGTCGCTCAAATAAGGTCGCCATTATCTTTCATAAACGACACCATGTTAAGATGTCTGACCCCATCTCTCTCCTGCAGCAGGGGATCAAGCGTGAAAAGGTATCGCGGATACCCGTCCCTGATGTAGCCGAATGGCCTGTACTCACGCTCTTCCACGTTCCTATCGGCAATTGTCATCGAAACCTGGATGTAGGCATAGGCGTTGCGCCTGCGGGCTATGAAGTCGCACTCCAGCTTCCCGATGCGGCCTACGGATAGCTTATATCCCCTCGAGCGGAGATAGATGTACAAAGCGTTTTCCAACGAGGGCCCGTAATTCAGCCGGACATCGATGTTGCGCGCAAAATAGATACCCGGATCCGCAAGGTAGTGCTTCTCCTCGCCACGCAACGATTTGCGGGACTTAAGGTCGAATCTCTCGCATCTGTAGAGCACCTTGGCATCAACGAGCATCTGGATGTAGGAAGCGATTGTCCGCCGCTCGACGGCAATGCGCTCCGTCTTAGTGAAATAGTCATGAAGGTTGGTGAGGCTCGTTGGCGCACCATAGTTGTTGATGACGTAGGTCATGACACGGTTGAACGTGTCAATGTTCCGGATCTTGTTGCGAGACCTGATGTCCTTGTCGACGATCTGCCCAACGACATCCTCGATGTAGCGAGCCTTTGCCTCGGGATCTTCGTATTCCAGAGACCGAGGAAACCCGCCATAGCGTAGATATTCGTCAAATTCGATTCGCGCATCACCGACCGCCTTGCCCATGAACCTCTTCATATCGAGGAACTCGGAAAAGGACAGGGTGAACATCTCGAACTCCACGTATCGGCCCGTGAGCTTGGTCATCAACTCGCCAGACAGCAGATACGAGTTGGAGCCTGTGATGAATATCGAGAAGCCGCCATCCGAGTTGTAGGCGTTCACGACCTCCTCGTAGTCTCGAACGTTCTGCACCTCATCGATGAAGAGGTATTTGAAGTCGTTGTCAGCCAGAAGCGACTCGATCTTTTTCTCCAGCTGCTCAGGCGTCTTAATCGAGCGGTTTCCGCGCTTATCAAGATCGAGGTAGATGATGTCCTTATCTTCGACACCGCGATTTCTCAGTTCTTCGGCAATCGTTGCCATGAGGCACGATTTGCCGCAGCGACGAATACCTGTGATTACCTTGATCAGATCGTCATCGTAGAACGGTCGAATCTTTTTCAGATATTGCTCGCGATGGTACAGCTTCATGTAAATCGCCTCCTCTGCCTAGCTTATCAGAGGAGGCGATAATCGTCAGTTAAGACACTAATATTTTTGATTTTTCAGAAGTTGGTTCCTTAAACCTTATTCCCACTCGATGGCTCTGTATTTGTCGTCCCGTCATTCTAGTTGCACCCAGTTTTCGGTGTCGTCTCGAACCGAATGCCGCCAAATAACACCATGTCTTGTTTCGTCGGCTTCGGGGACAAAAGTTGGGACAACTCCAAAAACTTTTTTCAAACTCAGTGTTTTGAGTTTTTGTTTTTGTCCCAAAGGGCGCGGCGGACCGCCTTTGGAGGCTCGATTTCGCCGAAAACGCCCGTTTTGAAACTCAACCGACCTTTAGCGTGCAAGCCGCCAGCTTCAACCGCAAGTGAGTCAGCGCTGGTGGTTTTCGAGCCGTTCGCAAAACCGCAGGTCACAGGTCTTTGGTATCGGTGGGCAAAGTGAGTAGTCTCGGGGGGCTTGCCCATGAGTTGACAAGCAAGCCTTCAGAGTTTCGAGAAAACATACTGGTAGAATACGGTCTGCAAATCAATGACAGGAGACCGACGATGGCCGATATCCCGAGCAGGAAGCCCATCCTCACAATAGAACAGCAGATCGAGCACCTGAGGCGGAAGGGCGTCTCCTTCGAGCTGTGCTCCGAAGCGGAAGCCGCGCGCATCCTGGCCGGCCAAGATCACTATTTCAGACTCGCTGCCTACCGCGTGTTGTTCCCCAAACGCGTAGGCGGGCCGCGAGACGGCCAATACGCCGGGCTCGACTTCGGGCACCTCGTCGACCTCGCCGCCATCGACCGCGAGCTGCGCAGCTTCCTGCTGCCGCTGACCCTCGACGTGGAGAACTCCGCGAAGACCAGGCTGGTCGAGCGCATCACCGAAAAGCCGGACGAGGACGGCTACTCGATCTTCTCCGACTACCTCGCAGCCCTCAACCACGGCGACCGCAACCGCAGGGAGGGAGAGCTCAACCGCCTGAAAAACGACGCCTACCTCGGATCGCTCGTTTCGAGGTACCCGATTGGCGAGATGCCGGCGTGGGTCTTTCTGGAGCTGTCGTCTTTCGGCGCCTTCGCCGACTTCTACCTCTTCTGCGCCGATCGATGGGGCGATTCCGAGATGAGGGACGAGCACTACATGCTCAGGCGCGCGAACTCGCTGCGAAACGCCGCGGCGCATTCGAGCGCCATCGTGAACGGGCTCGGCTCGTCATCGAGCGCGCCGCAGCTGAGGTACCCCGCGCCGCTGGCCGCGGCTCTCGGCGAAATCGGCGTGTCCAAGCGCCTCAGGCGCTCGAAGATGCGCAATCCACGCATCCTGCAGATGACCGTCCTCGCTTACGCCTACTCTCGATTCGTTCCTAGGGAGAAAGCAGAAGGGACTCCCGAGAGGCTACTCGCTCTTGCCGACAGGTCCGAGCTTCACGGCGACTGGTACGCGGGCAACACAGTGATAGCCTCGTCGCACGACTTCATCGCGATGGTCTTCAAAGCCTGGCTCGGGTAGGATCTGCTTCCCACTTGCGCGCAAGCTTTGCTCGGTGCTGATGCGCGCGTCAAGCATCCATGGGATTGACAAAGAGGCGTTTAACTGCATAATGGACTCTAGTTAGAAACCCTCGGGTTTGCGGGGCGGGATCGTGAAAGCGATTCTGCCCTATTTTTTTGCTCGCACATTCCTCTTCTCGACGAGCAATTCCGGGCTATCTAAAGGAGAACATGGATGAAGCTGTTTTTATGTTCGCACTTTTCAAGTGTAGGAAGTTTGATAAAAGAAGAAATTGATAACAAGAAAGTCGCATTTATTCCCACAGCTTCGCTGCGTGAAGGCTACACCGGTTATGTCGGCTCGGCTCGAAAGCTATTCAATAAACTGGGAGCAGCCGTAACGGAAATTGATATTTCAACGGAGGCTTATTCAACGATACGGTCCATTTTTGAAGATGCGGATGTGATTTATTTTACCGGTGGAAATTCTTTCTTCCTTATGGACCAGCTCCGTAAAACGGGAACGGATGAGCTGTTGAAGAAGGAATTGGCAAGGGGAAAACTGATGATCGGTGAATCGGCGGGGGCGGCTATATGCGCTCCTACCATCCAATATATTGAGCAAATGGATGAAAAGCCGGAGGACTACTCACAGGAAGATGATGCAGGGCTTGATTTGATCGATTTCTATGTTCTTCCGCATTATCTTACGGCACCATTTAAGAAGGTTACCGAGAAAATAATGACTGAGTTTTCGGATTTGAATCTATGCCCAATTAACAACCGTCAGGGAATTGTAATTGATGGTGAAGGCTCAAAGGTTATTTGCAAAGACTAATTTGAAAATTCGAGTGTCCTTGAATTTTCGGCCAGTACATGATACAAGGTAATTGGTTTTCCGTATGGAAGGCTTCCAAGTGCCGGGGACGTTTTCCCCGGCTTTTTTCTTATCCATGAGAGCAATGCGAGAACTCAGCATCTTCGTCGACGAGTCGGGAAGCGGCGGCCTCTCCGACCGCCACTACCTGCTCACCGTCGTCATGCACGACCAATCCGACAGCATCGCGGACTCGATCGAGGCATATGAGAGCGCCCTCCGCACGAAAGGGCTTCCGGACATACCTTTCCACGCGTCGCCGCTCATGAACGGCAAGGACCAGTACTCGGGACTCGACCTGAGGACGCGCAAGATGCTGCTCGGCTCGTTCCGAGTCTTCTTCCGACACATGCCCGTGAAGTACCACACCTTCGCATACGCGACCAAGCAGTTCGCCTCGCTCGACAAGCTCGCGGGGACGATGCGGAGGAACCTCGTGAACTTCCTGTTCGACAACCTCGCAGAGCTGCAATCCTACGATATGGTCAAGGTCTACTACGACAACGGCCAGCACTCCATCGCCGAGTCCCTCCATCGCGCGGTCGAGTACGCGCTGTCGAAGGACGTCGTCGTCTACCGATCGGCGCAGCCCTCCGAGTACCGGCTTTCGCAGGCGGCGGACTACATCTGTACCATGGAGCTCACGGCGATCAAGTACGCGGAGCATGCGGTCACTGCCACGGACGAGAAGTTCTTCGGCAAGTGGTCCGATTTCAAGAAGGGCATACTGAAAGAGACGCGCAAGAAGCTCGTCTAAAGAAAAGCCAACAGCGCCGTGTTCGTTGCAGGATTTCATCGAGATGTACCGCTGCCATTGGTTCCACGCATTCGCGAAATGAACCAGCCTCCTGTCGACGTCTATTCCCATGAACAGTCGCAAGTCGGCGGCAATTCGGCGGATGCGCAAATTGAGCCTAGAACATGACCCGGCGACTGCAAATAATTGAAAAGAGGAGTTCATGGCCCATCTAGCATGCCCATGCGGGAACAGCCTTTCAAATAGCTGCGACGGGGATGAGACAGAATACTACTTCGTCGAGAACGAAGTCATCGAAGCCCATCAGGATGACTTCGCCTTCTTCGAGCTTGAGTACAACGGCCTGTCAACCGAAATCTGGAAGTGCGGCGTCTGCGATAGGATGATTGATCTTCGATAGTCCAAACGCCCCAGTCTCGCGCTACATGAGGCGCATCGATGCCGAATCGCTCGGCAAGAACGAGCTTGACAGCGCGCACAAGAGCGGAATCTGCTTCAACAACCTCCTGTTCAACGAGGTGGGTTGGTTCGTTGACAGCAAGCGCGAATCGAGCGGAGAGCCAGACTACGAAATCCTTGGCAACCCCGGCGAGCCGGACAGGGGCCCGCTGTTCACTTGTTGCATGATGGAAGAGCGGATATTCAGTCACGAGAACGGAAGGTTCCACAACTGGTGGTATGCGGACCTGTACGACGACCTCATCGTCTTCTACGCGCCCTTCAAGGACGGAGAGAAGGATACGGTCCCGGTGAAAGCCTGGAGACGATACAACCAGGTCTGGCGGGGCAAGGAATAGCCGCGTCCCTCGCTATCGGTCGTCGTGCGGAAGAACCGACGTTGCCGAGCGGCAGTCCAATCGCTGCAACCCCGATTTGAGTTTCACGGGCTAAGAAACGGCCTCGTTTCACCCTCGGGGACAAAAACCGCGCGTTCATTCACTTAGGATGAATCCTTACTCCCATTCCCCTGAGTGCCGCCCCGTGCCTTGCCGTCTTGAAACACGGGGAGTAAATGGTGAAATCGCAGGTGAAAGGGAGTAAAACGGCGAAGAATAAGCCTCCGTCCCAACGCGGGAACGGAGGCTCGATTACGGCTTATAGGACAAAAAGTGTGTCTCGATAGAACACATGTTCCCCTCATGCTAATCCAGCCAGAACGGGAAGGGGTCCTTGCGGTGGAGTTCTTCCCAGACAGCCCTGTCGCCCCATTCCGGCCTCCCATCGCCTTGCTTCGGGGATGACGGGTAGACGTCGTAGAGCAGGTCGATGTCGGCGTCCCTCGGCATGGTCGCCAGCTTCTCCCTGGCGGTCCTCGCGTCGCCGGAGTGCGCGTGGCACCACCAGAACACGGCCTTCACGCGCTTCAGGGACGTGAGCCCCCTGTGGTTGCGGAGAACAGCCCTGAGCTGGGCGTTGACGCCTCCCTCTATCCTGTTGTTGGTCGAAGGGAGCGGGCCGGCCTTCGTGAGCCCGGGGTCGAGGTAGGTGAAGAGCGTCCCCGCCGAGACCAGCGAGGACAGCTGTATTTGGTCAAGTAAAAGTTTCCGAAATGGTAAAAGGAGCTTTCCGATTTGGTAAGCGAAAATTTTCCGAAATGGTAAGGCCCACGGGGCGGGCTCCCGCGCCCGCCCCGCCGACCGTCCGCACGTCCTACAGGTAACCCGAATCCTCCGCCTCGAGGAGCCTGTCGAGGAGGTCCGGAAGCACCTCCAGCAGCGCCCTC
This sequence comes from Collinsella tanakaei YIT 12063, assembly GCF_000225705.1. Lineage (GTDB taxonomy): Bacteria > Actinomycetota > Coriobacteriia > Coriobacteriales > Coriobacteriaceae > Collinsella > Collinsella tanakaei. Next base: position 207 of record NZ_JH126475.1, on the reverse strand, counting down.
GACGGGGCCGGGTAGTCGAAGTCGGTCCCCTCCACGGAGATCTCCAGGGAGGGGCAGCCCTCGGCCTCGCCGGTCGACACGGCCCAGCTGGTCACCCTCCATCCGTCGAGTCCCGGGAACTTGGCCGTCACCGCGATCTCCGCCTCCGGGTCGAGGCCCTCCAGCCAGTCCATCGCCTGCCTCGCGTTCATGCGCGTCCCCCCTTCC
>NZ_JH126474.1:143851-146819 GCF_000225705.1 Collinsella tanakaei YIT 12063 | reverse complement strand
TCCTTCCAAAGGAACAGATAATCGCCAGTTAGGCGAGAAGGAGGAAGAAGGGGTGCCGGAAGAGTCGATGTAAGGGAAGGCTCGGGTTACGCGTCGCTTCCGCCCCCGAAAAGTGGCACGCAATAATTCAAGCGCCCCTTGCATCGATGCCGCAAGGGGCGGGCGCAAGAGAGCTTCGGGCTCCTGTGGATACGGAGCGCTATCTCGGTCATGTTTGAAAGTGCCTTGGCCATATCGGTGGGGACGAGCAAGATGCCCGTCTCTTCAAAAACGGCTCCGCAGCGACGCACCAGGAGGCTGCAGATGCTCCGGGGTGGCGCTCGTGATGGCGCAGGATTGCGGTCGCGGCGCGGCGACACAGCGAGTCTGCCGTGCAAACAGTTCCCAAGCCATCGTCCACCCCCTCTTCGGGCCTTGCCTCAGCTTGGCACGGGGTTCATAGAAGCGAGCGGGGTCTTGGGTTACAGCCTCTTTCCAAGTTCCTGTAGGAGGGGTTCCACCTTTGCCGAATAGTTCGGGTACACGAGTGCTAGCTCCTCTTCGCTCCTGGCATACGCCAGGACGGTGTCGCTCTCCTCGCGGTCATCCTCCGTGAATGGAAGACGCGCCTCGACATCACTTCGATCGTACTTCTCGAAGGCATCGTCGATTCCGTCCCTGTCGTACCTCGAAATCGACAGATACTGGATTCCACGCCTGAACTCCATGAGGTACAGGCCGGGTGAATCGGAGTCCGTGGAGGGGCCCTCGACGAACACCCCGTCCTTCACGTTTGACAGGTCGGAGAGGACCCTCCCTAAGATTGCGGAGCCTCTCGTCTTTGCTAGGGCGGCCTCCATCGTGGTGCCGGGCATGGATGGGGGACACCCCTCCTCGATGGCAAGGACGTCAGCCAGCGAGGCGAAGAGCGCCCTTAGATCCCCTTCTAGCGGATCGCAGTACTCTTCGGGGGCCTTCTCGGTTTTAAGGTCGATTCCGTAAACGGATCCGACCGCCTCTATCGCGGTCGCCCACAGATGCTGCAGCTTAGTCCTAACTTGGACCTCAACGCGGTAATCGCGGTCATCGCCGCGGTTCATCGTGACCAGGTGGCACGACCTGTACCCGCTCTCCCGCGGCCTGCGCGTGTAGTCTTTCATCGCGCCGTCGCCCTCTTTGAGCCTCAGCGTCGACCGGATGGCCCATACGGCCTCCTCAAGTTGCGGCATATCGTCGACGATAACGCGGCACCCTCCTATATCATCCATGGTCCCGAGCTGGTAGTGCTTGCCGGGTCTTTTGATTTTGCCGATGATCGATTCCATGCGCTTCAGCCGGAACGAGAGGGACGGGGCTCCGATCGCCTCAGTGGCGCCGAGCAGCGCCTGAAGCACTCTTCCGTCGGGAGGGCGTGCCGCCTCCTCCATCTATGGGCGATCCCGAGGGCTTCGGAGAACCTATCGTCGTTAGGATCTATCAGGTGTTTCGATATTTTGTTGGCGGACTTTCGCGTCACGGGCGCGTTGGCTATATTTGAAGGGGTGAGATCGTCCATCGCTGTTCTCGCTTAGAAATCAGTTCGGCATTTCCGAGGGGAGGGATTTCCATGTGCTCAGTCGTTGACGTCGCAGACTACATTCTAGAAAAATACGGCACGATGACCACTATGAAATTGCAGAAACTAGCATTCTATTCTCAGGCCCGCGCCCTGGTCGTCAACGGGACTCCGTTGTTTGACGATGATTTCGAGGCATGGGCGAACGGCCCGGTATCGCCCGCGCTCTACGCGCTGCATAAAGGCAGGTTCCTCGTTCACCCGGGGGATCTCGGGTGTCATGGCGGGAAGGACGCGTCGCTTGGGCCCGGCACCGCGGCGGCTGTCGACGGCGCCTGCGGATTCCTGTCCACCCTTTCCGGAAACCAGCTTTCCCAGATGACCCACGCCGAGGATCCCTGGATGCACGCGAGGAAAGGCTGCTCCGACGGCGACCGCTGCAGGACCGTCATCGCGAAGGAGTCCATGAAGGACTATTATTCCCTGCATCCCGTCTGGTCTGCCCGGGGCGGACTATAGGACCCCTTTCCAATCCCCATTGAAGTAAGTTGATCCACGAGAGCGGGGCCGCATTCGGTCGGCCCCGCTCTCTGCTTCACCCCTCCTTCCCCTTCCCGCCTAACTGGTGAATATCGGGATCAATTCCTATTGCGCGTCAACAGGAGGCTCGAATCATTTCGTGTCACTTTTCGGGGTGCGGAAGTGACACTAAACCATGAAAAGGGGCTGAAAACGGGGTCCCTCCGGGGTTTCATGTCACATTTAGCACGCGCAAGGCTGCACGAGCGCTTTCGCGGAGGGGCCGGATATGCGCTTCGGAACGGTTAGGGATGCGGGGCCAGAGGCCGTCCGCGGTATCGATTGTCGACCACCTCTGTCCGAGCGACGCGGGTCCGCGGCGGCGCGAGGGGCTGCTAAAAACTAGGGCCAGTCCCCGAGAGGACCGGCCCTTGCAAAATTCCAGAGGTTCTTGCATCGACACCCATCATAGCGACGTCCGCGCGCGGTGGCAGCCGAACGGGATGAAGATGCCGGAAACGACCCGAGGTGCGAGGCCTTTAGCCGCCGCGCGGCGTCATCCCTCGTCCGCCACCACCTCGCGTATCCGCGGCAGGTAGTCGGCGGGGTCGATGTAGAGGTCCTCCAGTATTGGAACCAGGTCTATGTACTCCTCGACGGGCTCCGGGCTGTGCGCGTACTCGGCGTCGACCACAAGGTAGCCGCGGTCCCACTCCTTCACCCTTATGTACCGCCGCAGCGAGTAGGGCGCGCGGAAGCGTATGGCGAACCCGCCGCCGGCGAACACGGTGTAGCCGCCCTCGCAGCCGATGGCCGCCATTCCGTCCCCCATCGCCTTTCCATCGTCCATTGCCATCCTCCTTGTGGATGCCCGTTAGGCCTTAAGCGAACCCAATGCTGACGGGCGCACGTCGC
>NZ_JH126474.1:116912-143625 GCF_000225705.1 Collinsella tanakaei YIT 12063 | reverse complement strand
GGCCTGGCCGCCGCGGTGTCGTGCCCGCGCGTGACGCCGGCGCGCTCGAAGAGCGTGAACATGTCGAGGACCTCGTCCGCGCAGAATATGTTGCTCTTGCGGTTGCGCGCGTTCTGCACCAGAACGCCGGCCTCCACCAGCGCGGCGATGGCGTTTCGGGCCGCCTCGCGGCTGCGGCCCGTGAGGCGTGCGGCGGACTGTATGCTCACCACGGGGGTGCCGGGCAGCACGGCGAGAAGCAGCTCGGCGGCCGATCCCGCGCGCGGGCGGACCCTGTCCTCCCAGGACGCCCTGAGCTCCGCCACGCGCTCCTCGAACGAGGCCGCCAGCGCGCACGCGTCGACGCACGCGCCGCACCAGTACGCCACGTAGCGGTCCTGCGCGCGTCTGAGCCCGCCTGCGTCCTCGCAGCGCATCGACGTGAGCGCCTCGATGTACGTCTCGCGGTCCGAGGCCACCGCCATCGAGATTGGGGGTACCGCCCCGCCCACCAGGCTGCCGGAGCGCAGTACCATCAGCGCGAGCGCGCGGCCGGTACGGCCGTTGCCGTCCGCGAAGGGATGGATACTCTCAAACTGCGCGTGGGCGATCGCGGCTTTTGCCACCGCGGGCAGCGGGGATGAGTTGCAGAAGCGGACGAGGTCGTCGAGCAGTCGCGGCACGTCCTCCGGCGCGGGCGGCACGTAGGCGGCGCCCACGGGGTCGAGGGCGGAGCCGCCTATCCAGTTCTGCTCGGCCCTCACGATGCCGCCCATCCCCTCGAGCGGCCCTCCTTTGAGGAGGTCGGCGTCTACCCGCTGGAGCGTCTCGAGCGTCACGGGGTCGCCCGGGCCCACCGAGAAGACGTGGTCGTGCATGGCGCGGATGTTGGCGAGCACCGCCGCCTCGGTGGAGTCCAGGCGGGCCCGCACGCCCATCTCCGCCAGCGCCTCGTGCTCCATGAGGCGCTTGGCGCTCACGGACAGGCCCTCTATGCGAGAGGACGCAACCGCCTCCGAGCGCATGAGCAGGCGCGCGAGCGGCTCGGTGTCGGTGAGCACCACGCCCTGCTCCTGGAACCGCACCAGCGCCTCGGTCGCCCGCGCGATGGCGCCCGCGGTCTCGCCGGAGAACTCGAACTCCCAGCCCGATAGCTCGTCGGGCGTGTAGGGCGAGTACGGTCCGCTCGGCCGCCCGTAGTTGGTCGAGTCCCAGAACCTCTTCTCGTACGTCCCCATGGCGCCCCCCTATAGCATCCTTGAAACCTTGCCGTCCCGTCTTATATCGGCAAGGTTAGCATAACAACATTGCGGATATGTTCGCGGTCGGCAAGGTTCCCAGTTCCTGGAAAGCCCTCTTTCCCTGGAGTCCACGCCTGGCTCCCGCCCTTCTTCCCCTTCCCGCCTACCTGGCGATTATCTGTTCCTTTGGAAGGAGAAGACGTATGACAGCTTGCGTCAACAAGAAGAGCAAGAGGGTAGCCGCGGTCGTCACCGCCTCCCTCGTGGGCGCGCTCTCCATCGGCGCCCCCGCGGTCGCGCTCGCCGCGAACGCTAACATCGAGACCCTCGCGGTCAACTGGGCTAGCGGCGCGAAGGTCACCGCCGCCACCGACGGCAAGGGCAACGTCCTGGGCGGAGACCTCTCCAAGCAGGCGTTCCTCGCCGGTTCCGGCAAGTACCTGGTCCCCACCGAGGTCGCGAACGACTTTGCGACGACCGACGTCACCGGTGCGACCCTCACCTACTACAAGAGCGATAAGTCCAGCGTCATCGCCAACCCCGACGCCTACTTTGCTGAGAGCACCCACCTGGGCGCTTTCTATGTGAAGGTTACCGTCGACGGCCAGGCGTCCGATTTCTACTCCTTCAAGGTCGTTGCCGAGTCTGCGCTCGAGGGCGTTCAGGTCAGGGGCTCCATCGTCTACAATGGCGCTGATCAGTCCAAGAGCATCAGCTTCGTCGATTCTGAGGGATACGACCTAGATCTCAAGGGCGCCAATGTCACCTTCACAAATTCCAAGGGTGAGACTCAGTCCGTGGTTAAGAACGCAGGCAACTACATCGCCAGCTTCAAGCTTGGAAACACGTCTTACAACGTGAAGTTTGCCGTCTCCCCGCTCGACCTCTCCAAAGCTTCTCTCGTGCTCGAGGATAAGCTCGGCGCTTTCGCTGACGACAAAGCCGTTCTGGCCGCCCTCCTCGCCAACGGAGAGAAGATGACCGACGCCGCCACCGATCTGGCCATCACCGAGGTCTCAGCCCCCAACGGCACCGCCGTCATCAATTCCGGCGCCGGCGCCTACGAGTTCACCGTCTCTGATGCGAAAGGCGACGATGCGAACGTCATCGGCTCCGCCGTCGTGAAGTCCTCCGCCCTCAACACGGATGTCATGCTGAACGGTAAGTTCATGTACGGCAGCAAGGAAGTCGATAGCCTCACCTTCGCCCTGGTCGACGGCGAGAGCTTCGATGCCTCCAAGCTGGCCCTCAAGGGATCCAACGGGACCGTCTACAAGGGCGACGACATCGAGGTCACCTACTACGACACGGTGAACAAGAAGGCCGTCGACGCCTCCGCTCTCGCCAACGCCGGCAGCTACGAGGTCACCGCACGCATCAAGCCTGTCCAGGACTTCGCTACCGGCAAGTGGACCGGCGGCACCAAGAAGATCTCCGTCGAGGTCCAGGGCGCCGAGGTCGAGTCGAACAAGGGTCTCGCCTTCTACTTCGACGGCGAGCTCTCCGGCGACTCCAAGTCTGTCACCTACGACGGCACCGACCAGCTGAAGCGCCTCTCCGTCGTCATCAAGCAGGACGGCAAGACCTAAGAGGAGGGCAAGGACTACACCCTCGAGGTGACCAAGTCCGATAAGAAGACCGTCACCGAGGCGGTGGACCACGACACCTACACCGTCACCGTGAAGCCCCTCACCTTCAAGCTCGACGGCGAAAAGGACTTCACTTTGACCGTCGACAAGGCGAAGATCGCAACCGCCACCGACGGCCTGAAGGACTTCCTGTACAACGGTTCTGAGACGTCCTACGTCAACGACGCCGTCGCCTACACCGGCGAGGACGTCGCCACCCCGGCCGTCCAGTACCCCGTCCTCAACGCCGACGGCACCGTGAAGAAGGAGGACGGCAAGGTCGTCTACGCCGAGCTCGCCTCCGACATGTACAACGTCGTCTCCATCAAGAACTCCGACGGCAAGGCCGTCAAGGCGGCCAAGGACGCCGGCACCTACACGGTGAAGATCGCCCTGACCGACAAGGCATCCAAGAACTACGAGCTCAAGGACGCCGAGTTCACGTTCATGGTCCAGAAGTACAAGCCCTTCCTGGACGTCGAGCCCCCGGCATGGTACGCTTCCCCGCTCGAGACCGCCAAGATGAACAATTACGTCAACGGCGTCGGCAACACCGGCCTGTTCTCCCCGAACGCCGACATCACCCGCGCCGACGCGGTGTGCGTCCTTTTCAACATGGCGGGCGGCAAGCTTAACGCCGATGGCGAGTTCGGCTTCACCGAGGACACCGGCTACGTGACCGGCTTCAGCGACGTCGACGGCCACGCCTACTTCGCCAAGGCACTCGCCTGGGCAAAGGCGGCGGGCGTCGCCAACGGCTCCAACGGCCAGTTCCGCCCCTACGACAAGATCACCCGCGAGGAGTTCGCGAGCCTGCTCGCTAACTTCGCCAAGGTGAAGGGCGACTACGTCGCCGTCGACGCCGACGCGGTCCTGGGCTCCGCCACGGACTACACCGCCTGGGCCAAGGCCAACGGCATCATGGGCAACAACGGCTCCGCCATCGACGGCACGGGCAACATCACCCGCGCCCAGGTCGCGGCCATGGCCGTCAACTACCAGCCCGAGAAGCTCTAAGCGCCCGCTTGACGCTTCCGTCCAATAGGTAGCATGCGCCCGCTCCCTCCTGGGAGCGGGCTTGCGGGAGGGCTCCCAATTTAGGAGCCTCCCCGCAAGCCTTAAGGCAAATGCAAGCTGTCGCACAAGGCTCGATGCGCGAAGGGCCCCCGATTCGTTCGGGGGCCCTTCGTGTTTCGCGCAGAAAGGCGGAGCAGCCTTCGTATCCAGGGGTTACGGCGCAACGATTGGGTTTGTGATCGACTTACCGTTACACTCGACATCTCGATATCGATTGCCGGCAGCCGCCAAGCCCGATGCCAGCCAGGCATATAGAACGCTGGGTTATTGGCAAAGCGGGTCCAAGCAAAGTGCAGCGTGAAGACTCCGCCGCAATCGAACAATTCCGAATATAACGCGCGAGGCCCCTGCCGATCCGGCGGGGGCCTCGCGCGTTATGTCTGTCATTCTCCGCTGGGGAACGAGCTTTACTCGCGAGGACGTTTGAACCATACCATTTGCAGCTGCTGAGCGGGCCGCCCGTTCCGATGGCGCCGCAAAGCAAGAGTTACCGCGTTTCGCGAAGGAGTAGCCAAACCGGAGCTTGCAGCTATGGCTATGCCGATATAGCGAATTCCTTAGTCTCGATTACCCGGTTGCTCGATAAGGTAAAACGCCGAGGACCCCCGTGTATTTCAGCGGGACTCTCGATGTTATATTCGATTTCAAATTCGATAGATAGCAGGAAGGGCCCCTTTCGGGACCCTTCCTGCATCGAGCCTTGTGCGACAGCTTGCTTACGTGCGTAAGGCTTGCCGGGGGATTCCGAACAAGGAACCCTCCGGCAAGCCCTCCCCCGGAGGGGAGGACGTTGCGATCGGTTGGAAAACCGATGTTAGGCCTTGTAGTTGACGACCATGGCAGCGGTCTCGGCGCGCGTGATGTCGTTGAAGGCGTTCACGAAGCCGGCGTTGCCCATGATTCCGTTCTCGACCGCCCAGGCGACGGAGCCCTTGGCCCAGTCGGAGACGGCGGAGCCGTCGGACATGGAGGAGAGGACCTTGTCTGCGTCCTCGATGGAGACGTTGACCTGGTCGACCTTCTTGGCGTAGTTGGCCAGCATGCAGGCGAGCTCCTCGCGGGTGACAGGGGCGTCGGGGGCGAAGGTACCGTCGCCGTAGCCGTTGACTACGCCGGCCTGCTTCGCCCAGGCGATGGCCTCGCCGTAGTAGGCCTTGCCGTTCACGTCGTCGAAGGACTTCCAGCCAAGAATCTCGTTGTAGGACCCGTCGTTCTCGTTCATGTCCTCGCCGGCCATGTTGAACAGGACGCAGGCGACCTGGCCGCGGGTGATCTGGTCGTGGGCGCCGAACAGGACGCCGTCGGCGTAGCCGTTCATCCAGCCGTTGGCCTGGGCGTCGAAGACGACGTCGAAGAACCAGTCGCCGGGCTTGACATCGTTGAAGACGAGCTTGCCGGCGTCGACGCAGACAACCTCGACGACCGTGGTGTTGTCGGCGTTGGCGAAGGTGAAGTTCTTCGCGTCATCGGACGTGCCGGTCAGGGTGAAGCGATACTGGCCCTCGACGGTGAAGATATCGGGATAGGAGACCTTGACCCACTCCTTCTTCTTGACATCGAAACGCTCGGCCTTGCACTGGGGCGTGAAGTTCTTGCCGGCGACGTCGCGGCCGATCTCGTCAATGCCCTCGTCGTCGGAAGCGCCGTCGGTACCGTCGGAGACCTTGACGCCGGTGTTGTAGCCGAGGATCTTATCGAAGCCAAGCTTTGCACTGGTCTTCGCGACGTAGGAAACGCCGTCCTTGTGCTCCGGCCACTTCTCGGCCTGCATAACGTACAGCTTGGAGAGGTCGACCTTGTCGACGGTGATGGCGATCTCGGTGGTGCCGCTAAGCTCGAGCTCATCGGTCTCGATCTTGAGGGTGTAGGTGCCGGCGTCCACGATCTTATCGACCTTCTTGCCGGACTCATCGTAGATGTTGAAGGAGACCTTGCTGGAGACGTCGGTGTTGTCGTCCTTGAATGCCTTGACCACAAAGTCGCTCTTAACGATGGCCTTGTTATCGTAGGTCTTCTCGACGGAGGTCACGGCCTCGTTCTTGTAGTAGACGAAGACGTTGGCGTCGGCGTCGACGGAGGCGAGGACAACCTTGACGGTGAAGGTCTTGGAGCCGCCCACGGCGTACTCGTTGGCCGAGGGGTCGACGGAGACGGTTACGGTCCAGGTGCCCTCGGTCAGCTCACCCGACTTGACGACGGTGCCGCCGCGGACAGCGGAGACGGTGACGCCCTTGGCCTCGTCCTTGCCGTTGTAGGCCTTGACCTTATCGAGGTCGAAGGACTGGCCCTTGTCCAGGTTGACGGAGTAGGTGTCCTCGAGCGCGGCGTCGCCGTACTTGAAGTCGGCGTAGGCGGCGACCTTGTTCACGTTGACGAACTTGGAATCGGCGCCGGATATGCTCGAGTTGAGCGGGTCGACGGAAGCCTTAAAGTTATATGCACCGGGCTTGTCGAAGAGCTGGGAATCGGAGTTGTCAGCGTAGTTGAACTCGAGGGAGACCAGGCTGGGGTCGAGCTCGACGTAGTCCGCCGCGCCCTCGACGCCGTTGGTGACCTTGGTGGGATGCTTGGGGGCGGACTCGGAAGCGATGACGTCGTCAACGACAACGTTCGCGGTTCCGAAGTCGAACGCCTTGACGGTGAAGTGGACCTCGGCGGTCTCGCCGGCGTACTGGCCCATACCGGTCATATAGCCGACGTAGTTGCCGGCCTCGAGGACGTCGACGGACGCCGCGCTGGGGACGTTGTCGGTGCCCTCCTTAAGGATCTTGATGGTGTAGTCCTCGCCCTCGTCGAGCTTGTTGCCGCCGAGGTCGGCGAACTCGACGTTGAGCTTCTTGCCGCTGTAGACGAATGTGAGGTCGCCGGCTGCGACGTCCTCGCATGCGGTGACCTTATCGAGGGTCGCGGCCTTGACCGCGAGCTTGGCGGTCGCCTTGCCGCCGGCGTACTGGCCGTTGAGGCACTCGACGGTCACGATGTACTAGCCGGGCTCGACGATGGAATCGACCGCGGTGCCGTCGGCCTTGGCGAAGGAGAGCTTGTAGTCGTCGTTGTTGACGCTGACCTCGCGGCCGCCGAGGGGCAGAACCTTGGTCGCCTTGATATCCAGGGCGGAGCCGTCCTTGTTGGCTTGGGCCTCCCAGACGCCGTCGCTCTCGGTCGCACCGGTAAGGGTGACCTTGCCGCGGGAGAACGCGTTCTCCTCGGGGGCGACGAGCATGTCTACGGTGGTATCCGCGAGCGCGACCGCGGGGGCGCCGATGGAGAGCGCGCCCACGAGGGAGGCGGTGACGACCGCGGCTACCCTCTTGCTCTTCTTGTTGACGCAAGCTGTCATACGTCTTCTCCTTCCAAAGGAGCAGATAATCGCCAGTTATCGAGCATCATGCGTTTCTCTACTTCGATCTCTGGGCCGACTCCCAAATAATCGCCGTAAAAAATAGGCACGATGCCGCACCGGTGTGATTAATCTTAACACCTAAATTATGTTTGTCTACTATTTTCTTTTTACGTGGTAACGATTGTTCACATCTAGCACTCACAATAGGCCCTGCGGGCCGAGTAAATCGCTGCTTGCGGTTTATAGCTGGAACTATGTACTGCTGTATATATATTGTGGTGCTTCCAGTGACTTCATACTATAACGCTTCAAGTTAACTTCTGTGAAGTGGGTATGTTTTAAATTTTTTGCAACCCCTTTTAGCACGCACGGCGTAAAGGTATTGATTCCTCACGTTTTAGGTTGGTTTTTCCCTGCTTACGCCACAGGTTGGCACTGCATTGCGGTTCTTCTCGTCCCCTTCCCTACTCCCCTTCATCTCTTATTTCCCTTGCTCACAGATGTTCCCTACATGATGTGTCCATACGTATATAAGGGCCGCACGCCTTTGCGTACGGCCCCTTGGCACGATCCCATAATTGGTTGCTATGCGATCATTTCTGTTGGCGGCTGTAAGGTGTTTTCTCCGCTCAATACATCTCGCGGATTATGCTGCTCCATAATGGTGCGCAATTTGGCGGAGGAAACATGCGTATATCGCTCGGTTGTTTTAACAGAGCTGTGCCCTAGCAGCTGCTGTATGTAGCGAATGTCTACGTCTTGTTCTAGCAGCGTTGTTGCAAACGTGTGACGGAACATATGGGGCGTTATATGAGCCTCTACCCCCACCTCGCGCGCACGCTTGAGTATTATCTTGCGCACCGCCTGGTCTGATATACGCTCTTTTGATCTATTGAGAAAGAGGGCCCGGCACGCCTTTGAGTTGATGTTGACGCCGGCCAAGGGCTTTCTCACCGAAAGGTAGTCGCTGAGCGCTACCACGGTATGGATAGACCCCAGCATAACGATTCGCTCTTTTGAACCCTTGCCAAAGATTCGCACCTGCCTGGCCGATAGGTCGATGCTGTCCATATTAAGCGCGCAGAGCTCTGACACGCGTATGCCCGTGGCAATCAGCAGCTCTAGCACCGCTTGATCGCGCAGCCCTAACAGCGCGCCGGTGGACGTGGTTGCCGGAGCCCCCGTGAGATCCGGCTCTAACATGCGACGCAGCTCACGCGGGCCTATGGTGCGGGGCAGCAGCAGGGGCTGGCGTATATTGATATCCAGATCATCGAAGGGGCTGGCGCTCATAAAGCCCTCGCGACGCATCCAAGTAGACCATGCGCGCAGCGAGGCCAGCTTTCTGCGCACCGTGCTGGCAGCGTGCAGGCCGTTGAGGTAGACCATGTAGTCGCGCATGGATAGGCGGTTAAAGGGCTTTGTCCCCTCATCCAACCAGATGAGGAACTGCTCCATATCGCAGCTATAGGCCTTCACGGTCTTCTTGTCTAGACGGCGTTCGCCGCGGCACCTTACCAGATAGAGCGCGACCGCGTCCGTGAGCACCTCATACAGCACGCGGTCCGTGTCGCTGGGCGGATGCATAAGGCAGGCACGGTCCACCTCGCCCATCTCTTGTACGGCCCGCATCGCGCGTTCGGCTTCATCAAACATGGCGCCCTCCTTGCGTGGTTTCCGGCAATGTGCACCCTGCGCGCACATTTTTCACAGGTACATGATGCCCAAGAAGGAGTAGGCCGGTATCTCACTTGGCGATGCCGGAGCGCAACGGTGGCCTGCACGCTGGCGTATTCGACCCGTTGCAGGCAAAAGGGTGCCGCGCCTGAACGCGACACCCCTTGATGCAAGCTGTCTTGACTGGTTTTAGGTTATTCACGCAGCAGGCCAAGCTGGTCGCGCGCGTTGTTGTGGCAGATGTCCCGGATAATGGATCCCAGGTACTCCTCGTCCTCCGGCAAGCGGCCCTGGTCGACCCACTCCCCCACCACCTGGCACAGCACGCGACGGAAGTACTCGTGGCGGGGGTATGACAAGAAGCTGCGCGAATCCGTGAGCATGCCGGTGAAGTTGCCCAAAAGGCCCTGGCTGGCGCACACGGTGAGCTGGTCGCGCATGCCGTTGTAGGTATCGTTGAACCACCAGGCGCACCCCAGCTGAAAGCGCTGGACCTGGCCATCGCCCTGGAACGAGCCCGCGAGGCTGGCGAGCGGCAGCATGTCGCTCGGGTTGAGGCTGTACAGGATCACGCGGGGCAGGCCCACGGTTTGCTGCGCGGCGTCGAACAGGCACTTGAGCTCGCGGGCTATACCGGGCTGGTCGCCCACGGAGTCAAAGCCGGCATCCGGCCCGATAGCGCGGAAGTTCACCGTGGAGTCGTTGCGGAAGCAGTTAGCGTGGATCTGCATGGTCCAGCCGCGCGCGGCGTACTCGCCTATAAGCGCCAGGGTGAGCGCCGTTTGGTACGCGCGCGCCTGCGAGGCATCCGGCGTCTCGCCGGCAAGGGCGCGGGCCACGATGCCATCTACCTCTTGGTCTGCGGCCGGCGCGAAGTAGAACGTGTTGGCGCCATGGTCCGCCATGCGGCCGCCTACCGAGTGGAAGTAATCCACGCGCTGCGCCGCCGCGGCCTTGAGGCTCGCCCAGTCCGTGATGGAGATGCCAGCCGCCTGCCCCAGCGTTTGCAGGTAGCCCGCAAAACCGGGGGCGTCTATGTTCATGAGGCCGTCCGGGCGAAAGGTGGGCAGCACCGCAAAACCGTTCTGCTCTTCCTGGTCCGCCAACAGTTTGTGATAGGCAAGGTCGCTCGCCGGGTCATCCGTGGTGCACAGGGCGTGCACGCGGCTGCGCTGGATAAGTCGGCGCGCACGGAAGTCCGGCGTGGCTAGCTGGGCATTGGCCCTATCCCAAATCTCGCGCGCGTTGGCGTGGCAGATGCGAAGGTCTATGTTGAAGAAGCGGCGCAACTCCAGATGGCTCCACTCGTAGATGGGGTTGCCTATGGCGCGCTCGATGGCGTCGACGAAAGCCAGGAACTTTGCGTAGCCATCGTCCCCGCGTATCACGTCCTCCGGCGTGCCGTTCGCCCGCATGAGGCGCCACTTGTAATGGTCGCCGAAGCCGCCGTCGTACAGCCACGCCTGCGCCAGGCTCTCGTAACCCTTGTTCTGGTAGATCTCCCGCGGTACCAGGTGGCAGTGGTAGTCGATGATGGGCATGTCTTCCGCGTAGCCGTGGTAGAGCCTTCGCCCCCACTCGCTGGTGAGCAGGAAGTCGTCGTTTAGCAGCATGCGTTATTCGCCCGCCTTGCAGCCGGCCTTCTCGAGGGCCTCCCACACGCCGTTGATGTAGGCGATGCCCAGCGCGCGGTCGTACAGGCCGTAACCGGGGCGGCCCGTCTCGCCCCAGATCATGCGGCCGTGGTCCGGTCGCATGTAGCCGGTGAAGCCGTTGTCATGCAGGGCGCGCATCATCTCGACCATGTCGAGCGAGCCGCACTCGCTGGGGTGCGGGGCCTCGTAGAAGTCCTTGTTGCCGGGCTCCTCCGGGCTGATGTACTTGATGTTGCGCATGTGGACGAAGTGGATGCGGCCGCGGCGGGTGAACTCGGCCAGGATGGAGTAAATGTCGTTGCCAGGCTCCTCCGCGATGGATCCGCAGCACAGGGTGATGCCGTTGCAGGGGCTGTCCACGGCGTTGCAGAGCCAGTCCAGGTCCTCGCGGTTCTTGATGATCCGCGGCAGGCCGAACATGGAGTAGGGCGGGTCGTCCGGATGGATGGCCATCTTGACGCCGCACTCCTCACAGGTGGGGATGATGGCCTTAAGGAAGTAGACCAGGTTCTCGCGGAGCCTGTCCTCGTCCACGTCCTTGTAGGCATCCAGCAGGGCACGCACCTGGGACAGGCGCTCGGGCTCCCAGCCGGGCAGGGTGAACCCGGCCGAGCCGTCGGCCACGGTGTCGATGATCTGCTGCGGGTCGTCCGGGATGTTCTTGCGGACGAATGCCAGGGTGGACGAGCCGTCCGGCAGCTTGTAGTCCAGGTCGCTCTTGACCCAGTCGAACACGGGCATGAAGTTGTAGCAGATGACCTCGACGCCTTCCGCGGCCAGGTTGCGGATGGTCTCTTTGTACGCCTCTATGTGCCGGTCGCGAAGCGGCGTGCCTATCTTGATGTCATCCGAGACGTTGACGCTCTCGATGACCTTGAGGGTGAGGCCCGCGTCCTCGACCATCTGGCGCAGCTGGTGGATGCGCCCGCGCGGCCAGACCTCGCCGGCGGGGATGTCGAACAGCGTGCCCACGATGCCGCAGCAGCCGGGGATCTGGCGGATCTGCTGCAGGGTGATCTTTTCCTCATTGGGTCCGTACCAGCGGAAGGTGAGTTCCATGTTGGGGCTCCTTGTCTTTTGGCGGCCGATGGCCGCGCGGGTATATGGCGGGCGCGCGGATCTCTGGGGACCGCGCGCGGGACGGGCGTGGTTTGAGGCCGCCGAGCTTATGCCATGCGTTCCGCGAGCACGCGGGCGACGGCGCCGGGGCCGGCGTTGAGCTCGCAGAAATATTGCTCGATCTTTTCGCCCAGGCCCGCCTGGTACAGGTCGCAGTCGAAGATCTCCGCGTTGGAG
Source organism: Collinsella tanakaei YIT 12063 (assembly GCF_000225705.1). GTDB lineage: Bacteria > Actinomycetota > Coriobacteriia > Coriobacteriales > Coriobacteriaceae > Collinsella > Collinsella tanakaei. Next base: position 131,729 of record NZ_JH126474.1, on the reverse strand, counting down.
AGGATGGGCTCTACCGCGGCATGCACGGCAGCGGCGTCCGTGACGCCGAGCGCGACGCCGCCCTGAGCGAGCAGGTCCTGCAGCTGGTCGAGCATGGGGTCCGGGCTGGGGGTGAACGCGGCGCCCTCATCGTCCACGGCCAGCAGATAGCGCAGCCAGCCGGCGATTACCAGCGGGATGCACTCGAGCTTGCCGGCGTCGAGGCCCGCCGCCGCGTACGCGTTGATGGTGTGGCCGTAGCGGATGGGCATCTTTTGCGAGGTGTCCTGCGCGATGCGCTGCGGGGCGTCCGGCAGCGCCGGGTTGGGCAGGCGATGGGTGATGAGCGTGTCGATGAAGTCCTTGGGCTCGATAACGCCGGGGCTGACGACCACGGGCATGCCCTCGTCATAGCCGAGGCGCTCCACCAGGCGGCGAAGATGCGGGTTGGCCATCTCGTCCGCGATCTTGGTGTAGCCCAGCAGGCAGCCGAAGACCGCCAGGGCGGTGTGCAGCGGGTTGAGGCACGCGGTGACCTTCATGGTGTCCGCGCGGTCCACGGTCTCGCGATCGGTGAGGATGACGCCCCCGGCCTCCAGCTTGGGGCGGCCGTTGGGGAAGCTGTCCTCCACCACCAGGTAGCAGGTGCGCTCCGTATTGGCGAAGCCGGCGAAGCTCACGCCGCTACCCGTAGGGATGAGCTGAAGGTCATCCCAACCCTGCGCCTTGAGGGCCTCTTCCGTCGCGGGGGCGGGGTTTGGGGTGATGCGGTCGATCATGGACCAGGGGAAGCTCACGCGGTCCTTGTCCATAAGGTAGTCGACGTAGCCCTGCTGCACCTTACCCGCAGCCAGCCAACCTTGGGCGACCGTGAGCACGGCGTCGCGGAAGCGACGGCCGTTTTGGGAGAAGTTGTCCGTGGACACCAGTGCGATGGGAGCGGCGCCGGCGGTATAGCGCGCCAGCAGCAGCGCCGCGACGATGCCCATGGTGCTCGCAGCGCCCGCGGGGCCGTCCGCGATCTCCTTAGCCACGTAGGGGAAGAGCTCGCCCGCGGCGTTGCGCAGGGCGTATCCCTTCTCAGTGATGGTGAAGGTGGCCATCTGCAGCTCCGGGCTCTCAAAGTAGCGCACGAGCTGCTGATAGTCTTCCGCGCGCTGGGGATTGCCAAACAGGGCGCCGGCGGTACAAGAGAGGATGCGCTGGTCAAGGGTACCGTCCTCGTCCATAATCACCTGCAAGATATCGCAGTTGTAGGGGCGGTAGACCTGGTCCACGGTAAAGGGCTGAAAGGTCTCGACCACCACCACGCCGCGGTCCATGCCGCCCGCATCGATGACGTCTTGCGCCACCTGCGCATGAAAGGCGCGGTACAGGTTGCCGCCGCCAAAGTGGATCCAGCGGGGCTGCTCGATGCCGGCCCGGCGCGTTGCCTCCACGTTTGCCTGGGGCAGGCGCACGCCCATGGCCGCCAGCTGCTGCGCGCTATCTTGCCAATGCTTGAGTGATACCATTGCTTCTCCTATCGTCCCGATGCCGATGTCCCGCGCGAGGCCCGCGCTTACGCTGAGTTCGCTTTTTTGTATTAACTAATATATTAGCTTGCCTGCCATGCGCAAGATACACATTAAACCTGCACGTTTTGCGGCTCTCCGTAGGGTGTCTTTTGCCGTTTCACCGCGCTATTTTGATATCTGGTATATGAGTTGTAGAGATGCACTGAACTGTTGGATACGCAGGTAGAAAGCATTTTCTACCTGCTAGAATGTGCGTTATAGCATCATTATCATGCCGGGATGGCCCCGCCCACCCCGGCAAACCCCGTCGAAAGAGCGATTGTGGCAGACCTTAAGCACGACGGCAGCAGCTTTCAGGCGGTTGCCTACGACAAGATCCGCGAGGACATCATCTTCTGCAAGCTGGCCCCCGGACAGAAGCTCTCCGCCCGGCTATTGGAGGAGACGCTTGGCCTGGGGCGCACCCCGGTGCGCGAGGCCCTGGTGCGCCTGGGACAGGAGGGCCTGGTCTTCACTGTTCCTCAATCTGGCACCTACGTCTCGAAGATCGACCTGCAGACCGCCGAAAACGCCCGCTACGTGCGCGAGCACCTTGAGCGCAGCGTTGCCGTGGAATGCTGCGCGCGCATTGACCAAGCCGGGCGCGACGTGCTGGAAGCGCTCCTTGACGAGCAGGCGCTGGCCGTGCGCGACCACGACTCGCGCTCCTTCTTCACCCTGGACAACACGTTCCACAAGGCCCTGTTCAATATCGCCGGCCGCACCGAGATCTGGCGATGGATCGACTCCTGCAACGCCGATCTGCAGCGCTTTCGCTGGCTGCGCACCCAGGTAGAGAACCTTGATTGGAGCGCGATCATGAACCAGCACGCCGCGCTGTACCGCGCCATCGCCTCCGGCGACACGGACGAGGTCGGCTACCTCACCGTGGCGCACCTACACCTTATGAGCGCTGAGCAGGACAGCGTGCTGGCGGCTTTTCCGGAGTGCTTCGCGTAAGGATGCGCGGTGAGACCGCAGCAGGGACAGGGCCGCGGCGGGGCACAGGGTGGGACATGGGACTCGCGGCGGAGCGCGCCTCCCGTGCTGAAATCGCGGTCCAGTTGGTGTTGGACGCTATTTTCGGCCTTCAGTTGGACTTGGCGATACTGAAATCGACCTCCAGTTGGGCTTGGCCCCGGCGGAGAGCGGGCGGCCTTTGGGAAAAGCGCAGGTAGAGGGATCGCGGCATTATGCGGGCCTGCGGCACAACTCCAACTGGAAGTCGATTTCAGCAATCCGGTCGAAACGGAGGTCGATTTCAGCGGACCCCAGCTCCAACTGGAGGACGAAAATAGCAGACGCGCCCAGCGCGGGACGGGGCTTTTATATGCTAGCCCCGTCTCCGCTCCGTATTGCCATCGCGAGCTAGAATCGAAACGCCGCCGAGTCCGGCGCTGCAAAGGGTGGCGCGCTAGTCCAGATCCTCTCCGTTGGTTGCGATGACCTTCTTATACCAATCGAAGCTTGCCTTGCGCTTGCGTTCAAAGGTGCCGTTCCCCTCATCGTCAACATCGACGTAGATGAACCCGTAGCGCTTCTTCATCTCGCCCGTGCTAGCGGATACCAAGTCAATGCAGCCCCACGGGGTATAGCCCATAAGGTCAACGCCGTCGATCTCCACAGCTTTCTTCATCGCAAGGATGTGCTCGCGCAGATAGTCGATACGTGCTTCGTCGTGGATAGCGCCGTCCGCCCCAACGGTGTCATAGGTGCCCATACCGTTCTCGACCACCATCAGCGGTATCTGATAGCGGTCGTAGAACAGGTTGAGCAAATGGCGCAGTCCCGCCGGGTCGATAGGCCAGCCCCACTCGGTCTGCTGCAGGTAGGGGTTAACGTAACCGGTGTCGATGCTGATAGCGGTCTCGGACGCTTTCGCCGCCGTCTTCTTGCCGCAAACCAGCGACATGTAGTAGCTGAACGAGAGAAAGTCCACCTTGCCGACGCGGAGGATCTCTTGGTCGCCGGGCTGCACCGGCAATGTGATGCCAGTGCGCTCCATCTCACGAAGCTTGTAGGATGGATAGTAGCCACGGCACATGACGTCGGTGTAGAAATACATTCGGTGCATGAACTCGTCGTTGGCAGCAACATCCGCGGGGTCGCAGCTGTAGGGATAGCTCATTATGCCGCCGTACATCATGCCCACCTTGTTTTGCGGGTCGATTTCATGGGCGATCTGCACGGCGCGAGCGCTGGCCAAAAACTGGTGGTAAGCGGCATCGGAAACCTCTTGCGGGCCAGCGTTGTTGTCCAATCCCGCCGCCATCCACGGCATCATGGACAGACAGTTGATTTCGTTAAAGGTAAGCCAGTAACGCACCTTGCCCTTGTAGCGCGTAAAGACCGTCTCTGCATAGCGCACAAAGCAATCGACGGCCTTGCGGTTGGTCCAGCTACCGAACTTTCTTAGGCCCAGCGGCGTCTCGTAGTGTGACAGCGTCACCAGCGGCTCGATACCGTACTTGGCGAGCTCGTCAAAGACCTCGTCATAGTGGGCAAGGCCCGCCTCATTGGGCTGCTCGTCATCACCGTTGGGGAAGATGCGGCTCCAGTTGATGGACATGCGATAGCACTTAAAGCCCATCTCTGCAAACAGGGCGATGTCCTCTTTGAAATGATGATAGTGGTCGATGGCCACATGGCTGGGATAGTACTGACCCTCTTCCACGCCGTTAGTGATTCGACGCGGGGTGTCCTTGTTGCCGCCGGTCATGACGTCGGCGGTGCTGAGGCCCTTACCGTCGGTGCAATAGGCACCCTCGCACTGGTTGGCAGCGGTAGCGCCGCCCCACAGGAAGTTCTTAGGGAAAGACATGGGATACTCCTTGAATGCGTGAGAATACGACGCGGTGCCATCAGCGAGACGGGCGCGCCATCTAAACGCCCCCGCAGCCGTGAGCAGCAACGGGGGCAAGCTATTCTTTGCCTGAGGTTAGTCGGTGTAATCCGGAATGGAGAGCCAGCGATCGCGCAGCACATAGGCAACCGCCTTGGGCTGACGGTCGCGCGTAAAGGCACCCTTCTTGTTACCATCCACGCGCCCGCGACCCTCGACCGTCTGGAAATCACACAGGTTCCAGGGCTGCTCGCCGACGATCCAGTCAAACTGGTCGAAAATCTTATGCTGCAGCTCGAAATACTCTCGCTGGTAATCCTCGCTCCACATGACGCTGGGCAGCTTATGGACACCCGAGACCGTATCGCAACCGTACTCGGTGAACACAAAGGGCTTGTTGGGCTCAAGGGTTTCCCACTTGTGCAACTCCTCAATCAGGATTTCATAAGCATCGGAGATCTCCGGACCGGGAGACACGTACCAGCCGTCGTAGCGGTTGAGCATCATGAAGTCAGCGAGATGGGTGCATACATCGATTCCCGCGCGGCATCGGGTGACGTTGGAGTAGGAGCACGGACGATTCTGAGGGTCTATCTCATGGGTGTGCTCAAAGATCTCCGTGGCGTAAGGAACGGCGTTCTTGCTTGAAAAGTCGGGCTCGTTGAACAGGCTCCAAGCGCAGACGCTGGCATGATTCTTGTCGCGAGCGACTAGTTCGTCGATGGCCTTAAGGTGCGTCTTGAGCATGGGCCCGGCGATATCTGGCGCGTCAAACAGCGTGACCTTCTCCGCCTTCTGCGTCGCCGCCTCATAGTTGGTGGTAGAGATTAGCATACCCACGGCGGCGACCTCGTCGATGACAAAGAAACCCTCGCGGTCCGCCAGGTAGAGCTCCTCCTCCGCGTACGGATAGTGGCTGGTCCTAAAGGAGTTGCAGCCCATCCATTTCATAATCTCGAAATCGCGCTTGGCGGTAACGGGATCGAAGCCGCGGCCGCGCATGGGCGAATCCTCGTGGCGGCCAAAACCCTTGAGGTAGATGGGGCGACCATTGACCTTGATCTTGCGGTCCTCGATGCTAACCGTGCGGATGCCAATGGTATCGAAATACTCGTCCACAATCTCATCGCCATCCACAATGCGGGCGCTCACGGTATACAGGTAGGCGTCGCGCAGGTTCCACAGACGGGGGCTGGAGATCTCGATGTCACCCGAGGCGCCCTGGACGCGTGCGACCTCGGAACCATCCTCGTCCAGCACCACAACTTCAACGCAGGTGTCCACAGCGGCGTCTGCGTTGGTTTCAACCTTATAAGAGAGCACAGCACGATCGGCTTCAACCTCTTTAGTAACGACAATGAGGTCTTCGATACGCGTAGCGGGCGTATACAGCATACGGACGCTACGCTGCAGGCCGGAATAGTTGAAGAAGTCGAAGTACGGCAGGTTGATGGGCGTTCCGTTGCGCAGGGTCTTGGTTATGCCCAGGGGCAGAGACTGCATGCTGAGTTCGTTGTTGACCTTAACGGACAACACGTTCCAGTCGTTCCACTTGACCGCGCTGTTGAGATGTGCGCAAAACGGGGTGAAACCACCCTCATGGCTAACCAGAAACTCACCGTTGAGATAGACCTCCGCCCTGTGCGTGGCCGCGTCAAACCGAACGTCGACGTTGCCGTCGCGCCACTCGCCCGGCACAAAGACCATGGTCTGATACCACATGTCACCACAGAACTCGCGGCTCATCTTATCCGTGAACAGGTCCGCAAAACTTGAAGGAACGGGCATCTGCACGGGCTGGGGAAGAGCGACCCTGTGCCAGCCGTTCTCCTGACCCTGCTTTGCCGGGTCGAACATGAAGTCCCACATGCCGTCCAAGCTTTGGATGCGGCGGGTCTTGGTTATACGGGGATACAGGGAATCGAAAGGCACGGAGCTCTCCTTACAACGGGGATTCGATATTGAACATAGCACGCGCTGCGGCATCGTGACGACACCGCAGCGTGCTATCGGTGGACGAGTTCAAGCCGGACTCGTCCAAATAATTGGATTAAGCGTTCTGCGCCTGAGGCTCACGCTCGGACTCGGGAATCATGGAATCCTTGAAGCCCCAGATATAGGTGAGGACAAAAGCCACGACGAAGGAGCTAATAACAACCCAAGGAATGCACCAACCGCCGGGGAACGTCATGAACGCGGGGATAGAGAAGAGGTTGAAGCCAACCATGGCGATGCGCTGGAAACCCGCGGTAGCGATGAAGGCGGAACCCACGCCGGAGCCGATGCAAGCGCAAATAAACGGCTTCTTGTACTTGAGGACAACACCGTAGATGGCGGGCTCGGTCACGCCGCCAACGACGGCGATGGCGGTATTGGGACCGGCCATCTCCTTGAGATGCTTGTTCTTGGTCTTGAGAAAGACGGCGAAGCAAGCACCAGCGATGGCGTAGGTGCAGCCAAAAGACAGCGGGGTAAGCCAGTCGTAGCCCAGAACAGCGAAGTTGTTCATCATGATGGGCATGAGGGCCCAGTGGGCGCCGAAGATGATCAGCAGCGGGTAGAACGCACCGTAGATGACGGATGCGACCATGGGCTGGAGCTCGTAGACAAACAGGAATGCGTCGGCGAAGGCAGACATGATGGTATAGACGCCGCTCTCAGTAGACAGAATGCCAAGGTTGGTGAAGAGGATTAAGAAGACCTTGAGCAAGCCAACGCCGCACATGCCGCCGATGACGGGCATGAAGATACTGGAAACAAGGTCGGCGCAGCGAGAGGAGAAGCTCTTTTTCTCGTCCTTCTTATCCTCGGCGGACGCATCGACTTTCGCTTCGCCGCCGGCGAACTCCGGACCCAGGATCTTGATGGCCGCATCATAGGCATCGCCCACGTCCGGACCGATGACCACCTGATACTCGCCACCGCCTTTCACCACGTCCATAACGTGCTGAACGCCGCGGATTTCGTCATCCTTTGCGATGGATTCATCTTTCAAAATAAAGCGCAGGCGCGTAATGCAATGCCTGACAGATGCGATGTTCTCTTTACCACCGACCTTGTCGATGACGTTGGCAGCGAGAGCATCGTAATCTTTCTTTGCCATGAATTCCCCCTCTGGGCACATCCGAGTACATAGAAGCGCCGCATCGCGCATCAGCATGCCGGCTTGCTGACTGTGGCCCGCCTTGTTGCAACGGGACCCGCGGGTGCGTTGTCTGCTAGATTACGTTGTCGATTTCTGTAAGTATGTAGCCAAAACCGCATGTTTTGTAACCAAATCCTACACAACAATACAAGTGACTATTTCTGCAGGTAGATTGATTGGTCTTCAATATGAGTACCGGTGCGTTTCATTTATTATTATGGCCAAATTCTGCCAACGGTCACGATGCAGGCTTAAACGGTATAACGTTAAGCGCTACAATCTATATCGATAACCGACACTCTTATGGCCGCGGCCACAAAGGAGAGCGCCATGACACCCGAGGAACTGGACGCCGCCCTGCGCACCATCACCGAGCACGAAGAGCTCTATCGCCGCGGCCTAGACCCGGAATCCGTAAGCGGATACCACTACACCTTGCAAGACGATGGATCGTTTCTCGCGCCCGGCGGCTTTACTCGCCCACGTATTGAAGAGGGGCATAGCGTCTACACCAGGTCGCTACGATCGCACGTGATGGTTCGCAAGCACTCGCGCTTTAGGTCCAACAAAATCCACCGGCAGCCCGCCATGGAACTCGCCTATGTCTATAGCGGACACGCGGTTAAAAACGTGAACGGCAATGTGGTTGACCTGCAACAGGGGCAAGTCATTATCGTCGACTTTCAGACGTTGCATAACACCATGCCATTGGGTGAGGACGATATCCTCATTGTGATGCAGTTCGACCGCAACCTCTTTAGGAGCGGCTTTATCAACCTGCTGGGCGAAGACAGCATCCTGACGTCCTTTATTGTGCGATCCATGATCAAGGACGCGTCACATGATGGCTACCTGATTTTTCATTCTGAGAAGAGTCGCCGGCTTCCGTTGTTTATGAACGAGTTTCTTTGCGAGCACTTTGATCCGTCACCGCGCAACGAGGACATGATAGCCGGCCTGCTCGCCGTTATAGCCGCCGAGCTAGCCTGTGTGCACGAGGACGACGTCACCAGCAGTTACGAACCGCACGGCGCCATGGTGCCCAAACTGCTGCGCTACATTGAACACGAATACAAGGACTGCACGCTCAAAGATGCCGCCGAGGTCTTTTCGCTTGCGCCCGACAGCATTTCTCGCATTTTGAAGCGCGAAGTGGGCAGCACTTTTAACCAGCTGGTGCAGCAGCAACGTATCAACATGGCAAAGCGCCTGCTGGTTGAAGGAACCCTGCCGGTCACCGGCGTAGCGCGCCAGGTAGGCTACGAAAATATGACACATTTCTACAGGCTGTTTCAAAACGCAGTTGGCATGTCACCCAGCGCGTATAAAAAACAGGCTGCAGAGGATGCCCGGCTTGATGAAAGCTGTATATAGAGTATCAGCACGCCTATCGCCGCTTTGGGCGCCGGGGCTGCAGGCGACCATGGACGGCTGCAAGCAGGCTCCCCATGCGCCACTATTAAGAAAGGGGCAGCGTAGACCCCTTTCCAGGCAAGGTATCACTTGGGAGCGCCGTGCCGTATCACCTCGCTAATTTACACTACTTCACACGCAATTCAAGCTCATTATTGCACGGCCCTTGCAATTGGCGGCCGGCTCCATGCAGCCCATCCCTGCGAGTTCTACGTACGATGCCAAATAATGCCTTAGTGCGGAGGGGGCGCTGCGTCAAAAAACGTCTTAGTGTGGAGGTTAGGACAAATAATGCGTTAGTGCGGTATAGATACCATTCGAGGCGGCGACTCTATGCATTAAGCAGTATCGCCCAAGCCTCTTAGCTGGGCGATATGATAGCCTTATACATAAGGCGCCTTATTCTTTTCTCCCCAAGACCGCACTAAGTCGATATTTGGTCCAAATTATCCGCACTAAGCGACTATTTGACCTAGGGCCCGCACTAACTCACTTTTTGTCCCAGGCAGCTCGATACGGCGGGTACGCGGGCAATGGGTCTGGCGAGAGCGCTAGTACCCCATGGCCTGTAGGCCAAACATCACCGCAGTGAGCACGGTGATGAGGATGATGGTGCCCCAGGTAAGGACGTTCCATACTCGTCCATTGCGATACTTTCCCATGATGTGCTTGTCTTGGGCGATAAAGACCAGAAACACCAGCAAGATTGGCAGCAACACGCCGTTGATGACCTGTGCGCTCATCATGATCTGGAACAGGTCCACGCCTGGCATGATGACCAGCAGCGCGGAGGCCACGATGATCGCCGTGATGAGGCCGCGGTAGATGGGGGCTTCCTCCCAGTTGCGGTCCGCGCCGCGCTCCCAGCCAAACGCCTCGCAGATAGCGCTGGAGGTGACGCCCGGCAGCACGCAGGCGGCCAGGAAGCTGGCGGCGACCAAGCCGGAGGCGAACAGGATGGTGGAGAACTCGCCGGCGATGGGCTCGAGCGCAAGGGCGGCGTCCGCGGCGTCTGCCACCTCAATGCCGGCGGGGTGCAGCACGGCGCCGGTGGTGACGATGATGAACCAAGCGATGGCACAGGCGATGATGGAGCCGGTGGCGGTGTCGATGCGCTGCAGGACAATGCCGTCTTCCCTGATGTTCTTATCGACCACGTTGTTTTGCGCCAAGAAGATCATCCACGGAGCGATGGTGGTACCGATGGTCGCCACCAGCAGCGACACGTAGCGCGGGTCGCTGGCGATATGCGGGGTCACCGTGGCGACGGCCACCTCGCCCCAGTTGGGGCCCGCCAAGAACGCCGCGACAATGTAGGTAACAAAAACGCAACTGACCAGCAGCAAGATCTTCTCGATACGGCGGAAGCTACCCGACATGGTGAGCATCCACACCAGCAGCGCCACCAGCGGCACGGAGACGGTCTTGGGCACGCCAAAGAGCGCAAGGCCAGACGCGATGCCCGCGAACTCGGAGATGGTGACGGCGGTGTTGGCGATAAGCAGCGCCATCATGGCGAAGGCGCTCTTGCGAACGCCGTACTTTTCACGGATGAGCGACGCGAAGCCCTTGCCCGTAACGCAGCCGCAGCGCGCGGCGGTCTCCTGCACCACGATGAGCAGCAGCGCCATGACGGGCAGCATCCACAGGGTGCCGTATCCGTAGCTGGCGCCGGCGCTGGAATAGGTGGCGATGCCGCCGGCGTCGTTGCCGGAAAGCGCCGCCAGAAGACCGGGGCCCATGGCTCCCAGCACCGCGGCGACAGTGAGTTTTTGCTTGGTTTCTTGTTGCATGCCTTACAACCCTTAGGTACTACAGCTTGGTATACGTTGCTTGAGAGCTACCGACGAGGCGTTACAGAAGCGGGATGGAGCCAACCACCGTATAGGCCAGCGCCGCCAGCAGCACGGCGGCGAAGGTGAGCGAGGTGCCCGAGGCGACGTTGTCGCGCTCCTCGCCCCGCACCAGCACGGCGAAGTAGATCACCGCGGACGCGTAGGTTGCCGCGATGACGGCAGCCGCTCCTTGGAAGCACGCCAAGAAGGTGGGCACCACCCAGGGCTGAGCCGCGGCGAAGATGGTGGTGGCCATAAGCTCGCCGCACAGGTAGACCACGGCGGCCAGCACAACGCCGATGAAGGTGGACTTGATAAAGAAACCCAGATACGGCTTGGCCTCGTCCTCGCGCTCGTCGTACTCAAGGAAGCTGTTCTTCACAAAAGCGGTCATGCGCATGGCCGCGAGCAGCACCACCGGCATGATGGCGATGGGCATAAGGGTCGACAGGCCCTGGGCGGTGATGGCCTGCGCGGTGCCTTGCGGCTCGACCGCGATGGCGCCGATGGCGCACGCTGCGATGGCCCACACCACGATCCAGTACTGGCGCTGGGCGAACCAGGTGAAGGTGTGCACCGACTCGCCCGAACCACTCTCGCCCGAGCTGAGGCCGGCGATCTGCAGGTCCTCCTGGTGCTCCTCAGCGATAACGTCCATGGCGTCGTCAAAGGTAACGATGCCCAGGATGTGGCGGTTCTCATCGCAAACGGGGATGGCCACCAGGTCGTACTTGGTCATCTCCTGGGTAACCTGTTCCTGGTCCAGATCCGGGGCGACCCAGACCACGTCCTTGTAGGCAAGGTCGCGCAGGCGGGTATCGTGCTCAGCGACAATAAGGGTGCGCAGCGACAACACGCCGGTGAGCACTCCCGCGGGGTCGGTGGTGTAGACGTAGTAGACGCTCTCGAAATCCTCGTCCAGCTTGCGAATCGCATCGATGGCGTCTCCCACGGTAGCCGTGGAGGGCAGGGCGACGAACTCCGAGGTCATGATGCGGCCAGCGGTGTCCTCTTCGAAGCCCAGCAGCTTGCGGATCGCCTTCTCCTCCTTGACGCCCATGAGGCGCAGGAGCTTCTCGGCCTTCTCGTAATCGAGCTCCTCGATAAGGGCGGCGGCGTCGTCCGGGTCCATCATGGCGAGCATGGAAGATGCGTCGCGGTCGGACAGGCCCTCGAGCATCTCGGTCATGAGCTCGTCGTCGTCCAGCTCGGTGATGGCCTCGGCCGCCTGAGCGGTATCCAGTTGCGCGAAGACCTGGCTGCGCAGGCGCGGATCCAGCTGCTCGATGATGTCCGCGATGTCCGCCGGGTGAAGCTCGCCCAGCGTCTTGTGCGATACGGAGAGCTTGATCTGCTGGGTGGAGCGCTCGAGCAGGTCCATGTAGGACCATGCGATGATGTCCTCAGCCAGGGGCTTGCCTACCGCCTTGCACACTGCGGCAGCGGCACGCTCGACCATGGGGTGCACGGCGCGAAGCAGACCGCGGGCGCCCACGTCCGCGCCCAGCAAGCGCAGCTGGTTCTCGCCCGAGCTTGAAAGCTTGATGTCGTTTACGCGCACAACCTTGAGGCCCTGCGTATCGACGATCTGCTTGTTGAGGATGTCGCGTGCCAGCAGGACCTCGTCCGGCTGAAGGTAGGAAAAACGGATGTCCGTGGCGGGAACAGCCAGGCGCACCGCGTCGTTATCGACGCTCTCGACGTACTTGCGCCAGCTGATCATGAAGGGCGTTTTGCCCGGGCCCTGGAACGCCAGGGACGTGACGTGCGGAAAGACCTCGCCGGTGGCGATGCCCATATCATTTACAACACCGATCTTCTCGCCAGTCGAATCGATAACGGGAATGCCGAGCATCTCGGACAGATAGTTCATACTGCTCCTTCGCTCACTCGCTCTTATATGTATAGGGGCACGCGACCCCGGAGCGACGGCAAAGGACGCACCCAGGGTCAGCAGCTACTGTGTGGTCGGGGTTTGGATTTCACCATTGGCCTTTCTCTTGACCCTGTGTGCAGATACATGCGCTTGCGCGGGTTGCCCGGACGGCGCATCAGTAACAAAAAAGACGGCTGCAGCACAAATGTCCGCAACCGCCCCTTACTATAGCATCCCCTTTAGCGGGAAGGCTGATTATTTATACAGTCATGACAGCTTGCTGACACTTTCGATACGCGGTGGAGCGGCTTCTTGTGCCGAACTTCGCCGCGACGGTGGGGTTTTGCCGCGCCATCGAGGCGCTTGTAAAGGCGCTCCCGTTTGGGATGGTCAATGAGTGCCACGAGGCGGGCGTCTTGATTTTATGCACCCGGAAATGACGGTGGCTGGAGCACCGATTAATCCCTGTTCGGCGACAGCTGATGTGCAATCTTTGGCATGGAGCGTTTCTCCAACGGGCTTTCGCACCCCTTCAGGACAATTGCTCCACTTTGAAACTCCAAGTTCGTTGCCTAAGGACCCTTATAAGGCCGTGCTTTACCCGCCTCGTGGCCCCCATTGACCACCTCAAGCGGGGACGGTTTTTGACCTCTCAAATTGCGTGGATAACCCTCTGCGTTTTCGCAGGTAATTGAAGAGGCAGTTGCATACCGCGTCTTCTTTGAGCTTCTCAAGCCCCGCAACTACCGGCATGCTTCCTCCCCAAGCTGTGAAACGGCATCGAGCAGGCAGACGCGAAGCAGCAGGAGCTCAGAAAGGCAAAAACAAGTACCGGCCGTTGACGCAACTTGTCAACGGCCGGTACTAACGACTCTCTTTTGCCGAACTTCCCTTCGACTTTCCCGCTCCTTGGCCAAAGGGGTTTTACGCTACACCTGCGGCAGCTGCGCGTCCTTTGGCATGGTCACGGTGCCTTCGACCACCTCTTTGGGGAACTGTTCATCATGGCTTAGCAACTCGCTCACGGTAACCAACTCATAGCCTGCGGCCTTAAGACCATCGATGATGCCGGGAAGGGCCTCAACGTCTTGCTGTCGGTTTCCGCCGCCGTCATGCATGAGGACAATGGCGCCGTTAAAGGCGTTGTTGAGCACCGCGGCCTTGATGGCGTCCGCGCCTGGGCGCTTCCAGTCCAGCGTATCGATGTTCCACAAGACGTTGCAGCTGATGATGTCGCCCGCACGGCCCCACTCCGTCGATGTGAATGCGCCGTACGGAGCGCGGATCATCTGGGGACGCACCCCCGCCGCACTCTCCAGCGCATCCGCCGCGGAGGAAATCTCTGCCCGCAGCGCATTTGCATCAAGGTTGGGCAGGTACTGGTGCGCATTGGTATGGCTTGCCAGCTCATGTCCATCCTCGACCAGCTGCTTTGCGTACTTGCCGTAGTTGGCCTCTTGCGAACCCAGGTTATAGAAGGTCGCCTTGACGCCCTTGTCTTTGAGGATCTTCAAGATGTCCGGCGTGTAGCCGCTAGGGCCATCGTCAAAGGTAAGGGCGATGTACTTGCCGCCCGCCGGCTTGACGTTGCGCGATGCGATCACCATGTCCTGGGCGGGATCCACAACTTCCTTGTCCACCTCCTCGCCCGACTCATCGCCCACGGTCACAACCTTTTTGCCGGCGCGCCCCCATTGCGAGACAAACTGGACCGCGCCGCCGGACTCCATCTGCACCGCCGGAGCCAGGGGCACGGTCTTCTCCGTGGAGCCCTCCGTTACGTCCGTGCCGTCCGACACCACGAAGCTGGAGCCGTCCACCACGTTGACGCCCTCCATGTCCTGGGGCGTTTTTTGGTTGCCGTCCAGCGCGACCGAATAGCGCGTGCCGCCGTCCTCGGAAATCACGTTGCCGCCTATAGACAGCTTGCGGCCGGCCTTGGCGCCAAAGTAATCGTTGTTGCGAATAAACTCCGCCGCGGAGGTTCCCACGCGCACCTGCACGTCCTTGCCGTTCACCTGTACGTTAAGCGGGCGAAGCATAGTCCAATAGCAGCTAAAAAGAGCCACGCCCAGCATGGCGAGGCCAAGGACCGCAGCGATTATGGCGGTCTTGCCGGATACCGCGCCCTCCCCCGCCGCGTGGCCCGACGCCGCACCAGCAGCATTGGC
>NZ_JH126474.1:99152-116361 GCF_000225705.1 Collinsella tanakaei YIT 12063 | reverse complement strand
GGCGGCGCGCCGGCGCGTGGTCGCGGGGCGCGGCGGCGTCACATGCGGGGACTGCGCGGCCCGCTGATGCGCGGCCGAATGCGGGGCCCGCTGCGCCTGATGCGGCTGATGCTGTTGATGTTGCTGATGGGGAGCCGGCCTAAAATGCGGATGCTGGCCGGTTGTTCCTGGCTTGTTCTGCTGTCCCTGTTCCACGATGATCGCCTCTCGATGGAGCCGTGCGTTTGAGTTTCATTTCGCATTCATCTTGACCCATCGCGCGGACACAATGGGCCTCAGGGGTGATTATGACTAAAGAGTCAAGTTGTTGTGTAACCAATGTCATTTTGCGCGGATGCGGTCGGCAGACGGCGGCAGGCAGGCGGTCGCGTCCAGGGCACGCGCTCAAGGTATGGGCTCAGGGCACGCACTCGACCCGCGGCGCCCCGCGCGCATTGCCTCCCGCACCGCAGCGCCGGCCTGCCCGTCGCTACTCGCTGTTACCGCCATCGGCGGCAATCTGCGGCAGCGCAGCGTCCTTGGGCATGTTTACCTTGGTAAGGCTCTTAAGCTCCTCGGCCAAATCCTCGTCCGTCTTAATGAGATCGCTCAGCGATAGCAGCTCATAGCCTGCGGCCTGCAGCTGGTCGATGATCAGCGGCAGCGCCTCGACCGTTTGGGAAGACGTGGACGCGTTGTCGGTCAGCAGCACGATGTTGCCGTTGGAGACGGAGCCCACCACCGTGTCCGCCACGGCCTGCACGCCGGGCAGCGTCCAGTCGCCGGAATCGATGTTCCATGTCACCACTGCGCTCACCAGGTCCATGGCCTGGGCCCAATTCTCCTGGGTAAAGGATCCGTAGGGCGGGCGCAGCAGCGCGGTCGATGTATCCGACGCCTTGGAGATGGCATCGAAGCCGCGGCTGATCTGGCTGCGCAGGTCATCGCCGGAAACGCCGGAGAGGTCCGTGTCGCTGTAGGTGTTGGAGCCAATATCAAACCCGGCCTGCGCTATCGCCTTGACCGAGTCCGGATACTTTTTAACCATGTCGCCAGAGAGGAAGAACGTGGCGCCCACGCTCTTTTCCTGCAGGATCTTAACAATCTGCTGGGTGTTCTCGCTGGGCCCCTCGTCAAATGTGAGCGCGACGTACTTCTTACCCTTGGCATCCGGGGAGACGGAGCGGCACACCACCTCGCAGTTCACCACTTCTTGCACCACGCCCTTGTCCGCCGTGATGCCGGATTGCTTGCCCACCCAGATCTCGCTGCGACCGGGCACGCCCCACGTCTTGACGTACTTGATGGCACCGCGGCCCTCTACGGTCAGCGTGGGCGCGATCTCCGTGGCCTGCACATCGTGCTCCTCATAGAAGTCGCAGCCGTTATCGACCTCTACCTTGTCACCCGGCTGCAGCTTGGTCTGCTCCAGGTCATTTGCGCTGACACGCTTGCCGTTGAGCTTGACCGACACGCGCTCGCCGCCCTCTTTTTTAAGCACGGAATCGTCCACCGCCAGCAGATTGCCCGGCGTGGGCTCAAGCTGCTGGTCTTCTATAAGTTGCTCTATGGACGAGTTGATGCGCGCTTTGGCGTCCGCACCGTTGAGCGTGATGTCGACCTCGCGGTTGGCGTACCAGATGATGCTGGCCACAAAGAACAAAAACGCGCAGCCCACCGCGATGAACGCGTACGGCTTGCGCGAGTTGTTGGTGCCCATACCGCGCCCGCCTCGGCCACCGCGCCTGCCAAACCCTTGCGAATGGTTGAGGTACTGCACCCCCGGCTTGCGCTGCTGGCGACGGCGACCGCCCGGCAAAAAGTCTGTGTTGTTGCGCCGATAATGCGGCTTCTTTTTGGTGGAGTAGGAGATGGTGTAGTTAAGCAATGGTGTTCCCTATTCCGTCCCGCGGCCGCACGCGGCCCCGTGATTATTACGTGCCGGCGCCTATTTGCCGGTGCTCGGTTTCTTCTTGGCGCCCGTTTTAGAGCTGGATTTTGAGCCCGTGTCCGTACCGGCCGCTTTTTTGAACTCGCTAGCAAACGCGGAGAACATACCGCCCGCGCGGCCCAGCTGCTTGCCCACGGCGCGCGCTCTGGATCCGGACGACGCCTTCTTGGCCGGCTTGGCAGACGCAGCGCCAGCCTTGGCACCCGTCTTGGCGCTCGCCGCGGAGCTCGCAGGCGCCTTCTTGGCCGGGGTCCCGGCCGCCTTCTTGTATTCGGACGAGAACTCCTTGAACGCGCCCGCGGTCTTGCCAATCTGACGACCCAGGGCATGGCTGCCCTTCTCGACCGCTTCCGAGCCTTTCTCGTCCAAAACCTTAGCGCCCTTTTTGACGCCCTCGCTTGCCTTGACCGAAGCCTCTGCGGCCTTGGCCGCCGCGCCGCCGGAAAACTCCAGCTGCGAAGCCTCGTCCTTAACCACCATAGCGCCCTTGGCGTAACCCACCAGGTAGCTGGCGGGCATCTCAAGGTAGCCGATCAGCGCGCTGGAGGCTCCGCTGGGTGTGAGCTTGAACATGTCGACCGCGCCGGTGCGGTAGTTGAACGAGGCGTCCGCGCAGTAGCCCAGCTTGGTGCCGGACTTGGTCTGCACGTCCATGCCGGTCCAGATGATGCAGGCGTCCAGGTCGATGCCCAAGCGCTTTGCCGCCGCAGCGTCAAAAGACTCGCGAACGTCTGCGACCAGCAGGTCGCCGCCATCGTCCACCGCGAACGCATCAAGGGCGACAAAGCGGTCAGGCTGTTTGATCATGCCGGCGATATCCGGCTGCTTGACCATGAAGCCGACGATCCGCTGCCCGTTGGGCGTGAACACCGGAAGGTGGACCTTGCCAAGATATTTTGAGCTAGTTGGGCGCCCGTCCTTCTTGTCCTGCTTGCCCTTGGGCTTTGCAAGCCAAACACGGACGCCCTGAAGGGTTCCTACCAGCATTTACGCCTCTGCAGGACCCTCGGCTGCCGGAGCCACGCCCGCGGCGGTCTCGACCACAACATCGGCGGCGGGGGTGACGCTGCCGCCGGCGATGGCCTCGTTGAGGGACTCGCGGAGCTGATCCATGCGCTCGCGGGCAAGGTCAACCTTGGCGCGCAGCTCGTCGGTCTTGGCGTCCATCATGGGGCCAAAGTCCGTGGCGGCAGCGCGAGCCTGGTCGACGCCCTGCTCATACATGTCGCGCGCGGAATCCCACGCGTCGTTAGCCATATCCGCTGCCATGGCGCGCGTCTCCGCACCGGAGCGCGGGGCGACCAGGATGCCGATGATCGTACCGGCGGCGGCGCCAAAGACGGCACCTGCTACAAATCCAAGACCTTTACCCATGTTAGGTTCCCTCCCAAGAGTCGAGCGGTATGCACAAATATGTGTTGGTACGCAATTCGCGTAGTTAATCGTCTATTATACCCGCTTGCCGTTGTCTTCACCCATATGGACGCAGGTTGGGTTGCGGGGGCGGGACACAGCGCGGGATGGCGCGGGTGGACGCGTGCGCGCGGCCACGTTGCAGCGGGCGGGCGGGACCGTGCGTGCGGCGCTTTATCGTCAGGTATTACTTTGGACCGTTTTAAACCGCCAAAGTGGCACGAGATAATACCGATCTTGGGACTTGTATTATCTTGAACCACTTTTTCTCGAAAAAGTGGCGTCCTTTAATACCAATCTCAACAGAGGTATTAGAAGCAACCACTTCTGCTGTTATTAATGGTCCTCTGTAATACATGTATTACAGAGGACCATTTCTCCACTTCGCACGACAAGCGGGAATAGAGTGCCATGTGACCGTGGCTCACATACCGTGCCGCGCGTGCCGCTTGCGTGCGCATTTCATATAAAAAGAAGCAAGAATTGCCAGTTCAAAGGGTACAATCAAAATAGTACCAGCGAAGCCCGCACTTGGTTAAAACGTCACGGGCGGCGCAAGGTATTATTGGTTAGAGGGGCCGGTTGCCGTCGGCCCCTTCTTTATGCGCAAACAAAAAAACGACTGGCAAAAACGGCTGGCGATCGCGAGCTGCTGCGGACATCTGCCCGCCGCCGCACGCAACCGCCAGCCGCGTTATTCTGCTATTGGACCGCCGCTGCCGCAGATACTGCCGCCATCCCGCTGACGACTGCCTCGGCCAGCGAAACTACTGCTGCTGCTCGCCGCCTTGCCACATGTCCTCGGCGGCTCCTCCAAACAGCACCTCGCTACCCAGCTCGTTCACCGCGGCGCGGGCGCCCTCGGTGTCGACCACGGCGGACTCGGCCTCATACGGCAGCTCGTCGCCCACGTACTGCGCGCCCTCATCTGCCTGGGGCGTAAACTCCTCCGGCTCCTCGCCGCGCAGGCGAAGCATAAGGTTGCGCAGGGCGACCACGGTACCGGGGAAGTCCGGGGCCACCTGATCCGGATGCAAGAACGCCCACTGCATCATGAACGTTGCAGAAGACAAGGCGCCCACGGTAAGGGCATCGTCCACGCAAGAGAGCTCGATATCGAACAGGCGCGGGTCATCCGGATTGGGCTTGGTGCGTCCGCTTACCACGTCGCCGGCAAGGCCCGTCTCGTTCAAAATCTCAACCGTAAGATGCTCCAGCAGGTGGGCCACCTCGGTGTCGCTCATGCAATCCTGAAAATGCTCGCCCGCATCGCCCAGGCAGGTATGCATGGCGATAGCCGGAGCCAGATAGTACACGCGGGCGGTCGCCTCGATGTCCTCAGACGTGCGAACGGGCATGCCCGGGTTTACCAGCACGCGCGCGGTAAGCTTGTCCGCGCCCACCGTGATCTTCATGATGTTGAACAGGTCTGCCATGCTCTTTTTCCGTTTCTACTCGTCCTCGTGCTTATCCTGCTTGGAGCGCAGAACGTATTTGATGGGCGTGGAGGCTTTCTCGGGTTTATCGCCCTTGGCGGCGCCCTTCTTGTCAGCCCTCTTGTCCTTCTCCTCGTCCTGCAGCTCCTCCGGCTTGGGTTCCGGCGCCGGAGCGATAACGCGAATCAGCGAGATGCGCTGGCCGCGCATGGACTGCACTTTGAACTTGTACCCATCGACCTCAAAGACCTCACCGATATCCGGCACGGAATCACACAGATCCAAAATCCAGCCGGCGACGGTCTCGTAGTCGTCGCTCTCCTCGATGGGCCAGCCCAGCTCCTCCGCGTCATCGCAAGAGAAGCGGCCGTCCACCAGCCACTCGCGGCGGGACAGGCGCGTGAGGTACTTGTTATCCGGGTCGAACTCGTCCTCGATCTCGCCCACGATCTCCTCGACGATGTCCTCGACCGTAATGATGCCGGCGGTGCCGCCGTACTCGTCCACAACAACCACAATCTGGTCATGGGCGGTCTGCATCTCGGAAAGCAGGGGCAGGATGTCCTTGGTGTCCGGAACAAAGGTCGCGTCGCGCAGGTGCTCGCGGACGGGCTCGTCGCCCTTGCCGTCCAGGGCCAGGCCAATAAGGTCCTTGATGTGGGCGATGCCGGCGATGTCGTCCGGGTCGTCCTTGTAGACGGGCATGCGGCTAAAGCCGGTCTGGCGCATAAGGGTCAGCACGTCGGCGATGGTGCGGTCATCCTCCACCATGGTGACGTCGACGCGAGGCACCATGACCTCGCGGGCCACGGCGTCGCCCAGGTCCATAACCTCGTGGATGATGCGCTTCTCCTCGTCCAACAGCGTGTCCTGCTCGTTGATCATGTACTTGATCTCTTCTTCGGACACGTTCTGGCGGTCGTCGCCGCTCTTGATGCGCATAAGGCGGGCCAAGCCGTTAGCGGAAGCCTGGGTGAACCACACCAGCGGACGGGCGATCTTTTGGAACACGGTCAGCGGCTGGGCCACGCGCTTCGCCATACCCTCGGCGTCGGCCAAAGCGATGCGCTTGGGCACCAGCTCGCCCACCACAATGGACAGGTAGGAGACCGCCAGCGTGATCAGCACGGGCGAAAGGCCGCGCGCAACCATGCTGAGCGGCTCGATGCCAAAGCTGCACAGCCAGCCTGCCAGCGGGTCGGACAGGTTGGTAGACGCCACCGCGGACGATGCGAAGCCCACCAGCGTGATAGCCACCTGAATGGTCGCCAGGAAGTTACCCGAGTCGGCCGCAAGCTCGCTGGCGCGCTTGGCGCGGCGGTCGCCCTCTTCCGCCTCATGGTCCAGCACGGCGCGCTTGGCCGTGGTGAGCGCCATCTCCGACATGGAGAAGAAGCCGTTGACTACGGTAAGGACGATGGTGGTGAGAATACTGATGGTTATGTCCATGGGGACGAGTTAAACCTCCAAAAGAGCGGTTGCAAACAAGGGGTGCGCCGGGCGCTGACCGCGCGGGGCGCATCGAAACGAGTGCGGACACGGGGTGCCGGAGCCCGTCGCCGGTTGCGCGGCGGCGCGGCCGAGGCGAAACGTAACGGCAGAGTCGCTAGATAACGAAGAGAATCACCGCCATAAAATGAAGCACGCTTCCCGCCAGCACCCACAGGTGCCATACGCTATGCATGTAGCGGATGCGTTTGGCCACGTAGAACGCAGTGCCCGCGGTATAGCACAGGCCGCCGGCGAGCAGCAGGCCAATGCCAATGGGGTTGAGCGCGTGAAGCAGCTGCGGCAAACGGAACACCACCAGCCACCCCATGATGAGGTAGATGAGGATGGTGACCCATTTGGGCTGGCGTTCGCGCCCAATGAGCTCGAACAGGATGCCGGCGATGGCGAGGGCCCATATCGCCACAAACATGGGGAAGCCGCCGTAATCCGCCAGTGTCACCAGCAAAAACGGCGTGTAGCTGCCGGCGATGAGCAGGTAGATGCCGCTGTGATCGAAAACACGGAACACCAGCTTGGCTCCGCGCGCAGGGATTGCGTGGTACAGGGTGGAGAACAGGTACTCCAAGATGATGGTGATGCCGTAGACAATGCCCGCCGCCATCGACGCGGGGTGCGCGGGCGCCACGGCTGCCTTGACTATCAGCAGCACCAGCGCGGCGATACCCAGCAGCACGCCTACGCCGTGCGTGACGGAGTTGAAGATCTCCTCGCCCACGGTGTAGTGCGGAATGCCGTCATGCGCCTTCGCTTTCTCGAGCTCGCGAGCCGCGGCGGTCTTGGCTGCCTTGGATGCGGCATTTGCGGCGGCTGCCATGGCGGCGTCGCGCACGTCTTGGGACACGCCCTGGTCGCGGGCGGCGTTAAGCAGGTCGCGAGTGTCTGCGAGGACGTCTGGGGCAGCGGTGTCGTTGCAGGCGGCGCCGCGGGTGTCGCTGGGCTCGTTAGCGTCGCCGGCGACGGCGGGCTGCAAGGGGTCCTCGTCCAAAGACGCACCGTTTTCGCTGGTATTCAGTTCATCAATGCAGGGGTCTGCACAGCCATCGCTGCAGGCCGGACCCGCCGCTGCGGACCCGGATGATGATACGGGGGACGCCGCGGTATTTGCCCGCGGCTTGGGACTGTCACTCGAATCTGGCATGTGAGCTGTGATTCCTCCAAAAATCGTTTTTGCATACTATAGCAGAACTGCCTAAAAAGGCAGAATGATGCACCGTTTCTGCGTCCATTTGGGGGCGTTCTTTACCTGTCGTTTACTCTGGCGCCCGCGACGAGCTCGGCGGCGCTTTGCTTGAAAAACTAAATGAAGCTTGAAAAGCTAAAAATAGCTTGAACTCCTAAAACGCAATTGGAGCTTGCCCCGTCGCCTGGATATGCACGATTCCAACCGGCCAATAAGGCGACGACGTTCTAAGCGATCCTGCGCCTGGCGTGTTTCGCGCGGATTCGCCTTAGCAACTCCACTTGCTCGTCCAACGTTAAAGGGGCCAACGAGAACCCCCTTGCCTCCGCAATACGCTCAATCGCCTGTGCAGGATCCAACGTGTGATAAGCAGGATATAGGGTCCGCAGGTCCCGCGCACCAATCTTCTTGTAGATGTTAGAGCTCCTGGTTCCGTAGACATACGCCCAGTAGCGATACAGATAGCCCATCCAATAAAGCTCGTCCGCCGAGTATCGTTCACTGCCATATGTCGAGGGCCCGTATTGTTTGTCGATCAAATCGAATGCCTCATCGGGTGCCGTCGCCTCATTGGCAAACGTAGACATATCAAGGTGGGCAGCCACGTCCGAATTCATGAACCTACGAATAAATACCGCGGATCCGCATTCCGTTTTTATGAGCGACCGCTCAAATATAGATGCCTGGTACCTGCAAACCAAAAGGCCGTCTGCGTCAAATTCCCTCATCCCAGCAGCTCCTCTATATACACTCCTTCATTTCTATACTGCCTACGTGCTGCCTTTACTTTGTCCCTGCCGATACGTGAGACGTTCGACTTCTCCGTTAAATAGTCGTGCTTCTCTTGCGAACTCAAGTAACAATGCTCGACGACCTCTAGCGCCCTAAGCGCCTTGTCTGTTTTGATGACGTATTGGCTTCCCAGGTCTGTTGCCGACAGGCAATGTCTGCATTGAACATCTGTCATTTCCCCTTCAGCGAAGCTGTCGATGATTTCAAACATCCGGTTGTCAGCTATTGGCGCAATAACGCAATCAGCCCGCTCGATCCTCGACCTCAAGCTCTCTACGATCGCATGTCCACGATAATCAGCGAGCTTTCCCCTGAACAAAGAAACTGCCAGCATCCAATCACGCTCAACTTTAAACTCGACAATATTGAGACCTATAGGATTGAAATCGCACATATACAGTGATGCGCCCTCAAACTCCGACACAAACATCGCCGGTTGCTCGAGACGGGTGCCACAATAAAACCCACGACCGAAGTCGCAATTGTCTCTTCCATACTTAAGAGACGGCTTGCCAATCAGACCGTTTTTTGAGCCGTGAAAAAGCGCGACGTGTCCTTGCGCGTCATGCTCTTCACAATAGAGTTGAGCTTTGATTTTATTAAGGCGTATGCCCTTGCTGTATGCGAAATCATACAACGCAGCCAAGCTTTCTTCATTGGGAACAGATTCGCCAGAAGCCCAGCGATAAAGAGCCATACGCGTGACGCCCGTTGCTTTTTCAAACTGGTTGGCAGTTAATCCCAGCAGCTCGCGAATTAGTTCAGCATCTTCAACAACATGATACTCATCCATCACTCTCACCAAACTTCTCTGTAACGTCTGTTACAGAGAAGTTTACATCATATTATTGGCAATTCAAACTTCTCTGTAACGCGTGTTATAGAGAAGTTTTACCGCACTTGAATCCAAGTGAAATGCCGGCTTCCGCAGCTTCAATGATTGACGCACTCCTTTGTACACTTCGGCATCCAAAGGCGTACTCGGTGCCGGAGCGCACATCTGTGGCGGTGCGTATGCACGCCGGGGCACCGAGCGTTTATCTGGGTGCCGTTACGTACACATGTGGCAGTTTATCTGTACGCGCGGGCACCCAATATCAAACCGGGCGCCCATGCGTACAAAAGAAGACAAGAAGGTGTACGTTGCGGTACCCAAATTGCAGGCGGGGGCCTTTTCGGACAAACAGCTAGCCCACCTTCACGTGGCAGCAAAAAGAGCGAACGCCGGTTAAGACGCCCGCCCTTGAAAGATTTATAAGCACGTCGCCGCTGCGCGGAGGACACGCGGCTACTTGACCTCGATCAGCTCATACTTGCTGGTACCAAGGCCAATCTTCTCACCATGCTCGATCATGGAGCGCCAGTTGGTGTCCGGATGCGTCATGTTGAAGTGGTCGTGCTGGCAACGCTCAGGCACGCCGCCGGCGGCCTCGAGCTTGTCGCGCATCTCCGTAAGCTCGGTGTTGGGCATAGCGGGCATCTGCAGCGCCATGTCGATGCAGGCCTGGTCGATCGCGACGGGGTCGAAACTTGCGAACATGCCCATATCCGGCACGATGGGCGTATCGTTTTCGGGATGACAATCGCAGTTGGGGCTTACGTCCATAGCCAGCGAAATGTGGAACTGCGGGCGATCCTGAACGATGGCCTGCGTGTACTCGGCGATCTTGTAGTTGAGCACGTCGACCGCGGCATCGTAACCCGGCTTGACGGCGTCTTGGTTGCACGCGCCAATGCAACGACCGCAGCCCAGGCAGCGGTCGTGATCGATATAGGCAACGGGCGTCTCGACAACCTTGCCGCTCTTAAGCGTGCGCTCGCGAGTGGTAGGGAAGCTCACGGCGCCGTGCGCGCAGATGCGCTCGCAGGCATGGCAACCGATGCACTTGTCCTCGTCCACGCTAGGCCTACCGGCTGCATGCTGCTCCATCTTGCCGGCGCGGCTGCCGCCACCCATGCCAAGGTTTTTCATGCAGCCGCCAAAGCCCGCCTGCTCGTGGCCTTTGAAGTGGGTGAGCGAGATGACGATGTCGGCATCCATGAGGGCGTGGCCAATCTTGGCCTCCTGCACGTACTCGCCGTTCTTGACCGGGACCAGGGTCTCGTCCGTGCCCTTGAGGCCGTCGGCGATGATGATGTGGCAGCCGGTGGCATACGGGGTGAAGCCGTTTTGGTATGCGCAATCGATATGCTCCAGCGCGTTTTTGCGGCTGCCTACGTAAAGCGTGTTGCAGTCCGTGAGGAAGGGCTTGCCGCCCAGCTCCTTGACCACGTCTACCACGGCGCGCGCGTAATTGGGGCGCAGGAAGGACAGGTTGCCCAGCTCGCCAAAGTGGATCTTGATGGCAACGAACTTGTTCTCGAAGTCGATCTGCTCTATGCCGGCGCGCTTGATGAGGCGCTTGAGCTTGTCCAGCTGGCTCTCGCGACCGTGCGTGCGCAGGTTGGTGAAGTAAACCTTAGCAGGAGCGTCGACGTTGGTTGCAGCGTCAGTTGCGGTGGCATTGGCCATGAGGCCCTCCCTTTCACACAGGCATTCAATGGTGTATCTAGATTGTACGACTTGAAGTCCGCTCAAACGCAAGCGTTGTAGTGGGGGTTTAGGAATGCACGAGACCTTACAAGCCAGCCATGAGCTGACGCATCGCTGACGAGGCAGCAACAGTCCTATAACCCCCGTCCAGCACAATTGCCCACTGTCTACAACCAGACACGATGGGAGGACCTTGTGGATAGCCACATCGACGCGCAGCAGCACACCGATGCGCACAACCTAATGGACAACGCCCAATCTGCGGGCGGGCAAAACCGCTGCATTGAACGCCGCGGCCTTCTCAAACTTGCCATGACTGCCGGGCTAGGCCTTGTGGCCACCGGATCCCTTTCCCCCAACATTGCCTGGGCTCAAGAAACGGGGCTGTCACGCGAAGGCGTTAAAGCCAGGTTCCTGATTGGCAGCGATTTACACATTCAGTCCGGCATCGGAGGCACCGAAGGGCGCGACGCCGACAAGAAGCTGCAATTCGCTTTTGACACCATCTACAATCTCGATCCGCAGCTTGATGCGTTCTGCCTGGTAGGCGATGTTACGGACTACGGCAAAACCGAACAGTACGAGCATCTGATGCAGCTGGTCAACGACATCGAACACAATACCGGATATAGTGGCGGCGCCGGTCACACCAAGATGATCCTGTGCCAGGGTAACCATGAAACATACTCCCCCGGCGTCGAGACAGCGCCCGCGCGCTTCAAGAAGTACACCGGCCAGGAAGCGAACAAAGTCCTTGACGTCAACGGCGTCAAGGTGATTACCATGGGTCCCGTAAAAAGCTCGGGCGATGGAGACTATCGCGGCAACTATGACTGGTTTAAACAACAACTGGATACCGTGATCGCCGGTAGCAGCGATCCGTTCCTGCTGCTCACCCACCATCAGATTAGGGGAAGCTCCTACACCTCGCCCGAATGGCACGGAAACTTTGGCCAAGGCGAAAGCAAGGACCTTGTAAAACTCATGGCCGACTACCCAAACCTCATCCAGGTCTCCGGCCACAGCCATGCAACCCTTGAAGACGAGCGATCCATCAGCCAGGACCTGGGCTTTACCGCCATTCAAGACTCCACCATCGGCGCATATTACGAGAACGAGACCGGCAAGGTCGACCCCGATACCGGCAACAGCGCTTCTGTGCCTCCGCAGTCTTCGGCCGCCTACACCCAGGGCAAGACCATTCCAGAAGCATCGCAGTGCATCATTCTAGACGTTATGGATAACGGAACCGTTAAGTGCCACCGCCTCTCCCTTGTTCGCAGCAAAGTGGAGGGAGAGGGCACGGTTTACCTCTACGAGCCATGGGTAATCGACGTGCCCAGCATGGTAAGTTCGAAGGGCAACCTCTCGGACACGCGGACCTGGAGGTACACCTCTGCACGTCAGTCCACCGCCGCACCCGTATTTGCACCCGACGCCACCGTTACCATCGACAACGTGGGCGAAACTTCCGCCACGGTGAGCTTTCCCCCAGCACAGCCTGGATCCCCGAGCGGCCTCGACATGGTGCACGAGTACAAGATTGTTGCACAGGCAACCGATGGCTCTAGCATTACCAAGCGAATCTTTAACGACTATTATCGTCCCGCGGGACACATCCGCGATTCATGGAAGGTTAACTTTAAGGGCCTGTCTCCAGAGACTTCCTACACCGTAAGCGTATATGCGCAAACGTCTTGGAGCAAAGAGGCGGGCTGCGAGGGATCAGGGTCCTGGCCCGGCAACAACGAAGCCGCCCCCAACTCAACCTCATCCGCCCTAGTATCTGCCGCGTTTACCACTTCGACCGCACCGGAGCGCCCACGCGCAATCCTAGACATCGACTACCGCACTGGCAACGCCGAAGACGCCATGGGCCACATCGCCAACTTTAACGCAGGCATGCGGCTGGTCGACGATGCGGATCTTGGCCACCCGGTTGTTGAAACCCAGGGCGAGACAGGATGGGGGTACCTACTTTCGACCGACGAGTACGATACATTCACGTCATCGTCCACGCACGAATGCTTTTTCAAGCTTGCAAACAACCAGATAGACCAATGTCTTTTTTCCAACCAGCAATACGCCGGCGCTGGCTTTGAGGTTGAGAAAGGCAATTTGGAGTTCTACTACAACAATGAATCCGCCAAACGCATTTTGAATACCCCCGTTAAAACGGGCGAATGGGTTCACGCTGTAGCAACTTACGACGGCAAGAACATAACGCTCTATGTCAACGGTAAAAAGATGGCGCAGGAATCCGCCGGACGTATGACCGTCCCCGCCCCCACGCGATATTACGTATGCAGCGACACCTCAAGCTCAGGCGAAACCGAATATTGCGCCGTCAAAGGCACGCGCGTAGCACTTGCCCGACTTCTCCCCTATGCCATGAGCGCAGAACAGGTTGCCACGGCATACGCCGCCAGCAAAATCGCCCCCGCTCCCGCGGAGCTCTTGAACGTTGACTTTAACGTTGAGGACGCCTCTCAGGTTGTTCAAGCCTCCGGCCGGTCGCTTTATAGCGACGTAAGCACTGGCGCCACCATTGTTTACGACGACGTGCTGAAAAAGAACGTTTTCGCCTGTGATGGCAAGCATGCGTTTGGTTTCCCAATAACCGCAAACGACTATGTCTACCTTGGCAACGAGCACGCCCTTGAATGCGTTTTTATGGCGACCGACCTCGACTCTGACCAGTGTTTCTTCTCAAACCAGCAATCCTCTGGCTGCGGCTTGGAAATCGCGGGCAACAACGCGACCAAGGGCAAAATGGCATTTTGGTTCAACTCCAAAGGCTCCGGAACCCCCAAACCCGCCGGTGCAATTACACCGGGCGTGTGGCACCACGCCATGGGCGTGTACACGGGGTCGACCGTTCGCATGTATATCGACGGCAAACTGGTCGAGGAGCTCGAGGCGTCCGGCGGCCTTAAAGTCCCCGGTGAGTCCGAGCACGTATTCTACATTGGCGCCGATGTGTACTCCGGAGGCGGTGCGCAGCTCTTTGCTCGAAGCGGCGGCAAAATCGCCAGCGCGCGCATTCTGACCAAGGCCCCATCCAACAAAGAGATCAAACTGCTTGCGACCCAGGCCCTTCTCCCCTCTGGCAACAGCGAGGCCTTCAGCGTTACCTACGCATGGAAAGACGATGTCGCCCCTGACGATGCCGTGCTCCCGGTTGATGAGAAATCGTACAAATCAGGCGATATCGTGACGCTTGCCACCTCGCCTGCAGTAAACGAACAGGTCACCGGCACCAAAGACGGTGTTGATGGGACCTGGACCTTTACGGGCTGGGACCACAAAGACGGCTTCACCATCGAAACCAACACCCTTGTGAGCGGAGCCTGGTCATTCCAGGCAGACGGGCAAGAGGGCGGCTCCACCGGCGGCGGATCGGGCAACGATTCTGGAAACGGATCTGGAAGCGGGTCTACTGGCGGCGACGGCGGCAACACTCCAGATACAGGCGGCAGCACTGGCAACAATTCCGGCAACGCCGATCATGGCAACGGAGGAGCAACCGGCAAGCCGGGAGACGGCTCTGGTAGCGGATCCTCCAGCGGAACCAACAATGGTGAATCTGGCGGCAACGGCAACTCGAGCAACGACAATTCGGGCATCGACGGTACCGGCGGCAGCTCGCCCGGCAACAACGTGACCAGCGGTTCTGAAGGCGGCAACGAAGCTTCTTCCAAACCCTCCTCTCCCTCGCTTCCACAAACAGGTGATACCAGCGGGCTTCTCGCCGGCATCACAGCGCTGCTTGGAGGCTCGGCGTTGGGACTGGGAAAGCTTCTCTCCCGCCGCAATGATGCCAAGCCAAATGTCCTCGACATCGATCCGGACGATAGCGACGATGACCTCATCGTCTAGCGAAAGCTATAAAGCCAACCGAATCTTTTCAAAGTAAAGCAATGGGTCCGTGCCCGCGCCCCACAAGAACGCGGGCACGGACCATTTCTATCGAAAGCCAAGCCTGCAGTGATCAGCACCTAGGGGCCCGCGCCCCCCCATCCTCTCAAACCATTCAGTTCAACTGTCCCCATAAAGTCGCCCTCAACCACAATGGTCACTGAGGGCCACGAGGCGGGTAAGCGAGAGCTTATACATTTGCCGGTTTGGTCAAACAATCATTCGCATGGACACTCGTCATTAATGTTCGTGGACATCAGTGTAATATCTAACGAATTCACCTCGCTTCGCACCGCGTTGCTTTGCCGTATCGTCAGCCAAAGCGCCGTCCGCCCTCACCAGAAGGTGCTTTGGGAGCCGCCCAGCCATTTCGAGAGCGGGCCTTTACCCGCCTCGTGGCCCTCATTGACCATCCCGAACGAGAACGGTTTTTCGCGCCCCAAAACGCGTGCATAAAGTTATCTAAAAACCGCAGGTCAAAGAAAAAGGGAATGGTTCAACGTGAAACCATCCCCTTCGAAAGTTCTTACGCGCGGACAAAGCGTGCGCCGGCAGCCTGCAAATCCAAACCAAAGCGCGCCGGCAGGCTACTCCGCGGCATCGCCCGCAGCGGCAGCACCGTCGCCCGCAGAGGCAGCGGCAGCCTCCGCCTCAGCTTTCTTCTTCGCCTCTTTGGCAGCGCGGGCAGCAGCCACGCGGGCCTCCTGCTCGGTCGTCAGCTTCACCTTGGGTCGCGCTGGCGCGCCGGTGCCCCTTTCCGCCTTGATGGCGCGCTCGCCAGCGGCAGCCTTCGCAGCGCCCTTGGCGGGAGCGGGAGCCTCGTCCATTTCCTTGTGCATCACGATCGCCTCGACATGCGCGGACGCCTCGGGCGGAGTCAGCCCCATTGATAGAGAGTCGCGTGGGCACTCCCTGATGCAGTATCCGCACTGGATGCAGCGGTACGGATTGATGGTCCACGTGCCCTCCTTGCGGTTCACCGCCAACGCCTGAACCGGGCAGGCACGCGTGCACAAACCGCACAGGATGCACTCGTCTATATCGTTCACCACGTGTCCGCGCATAGCGGGATACGGCTCGCGCTTCTCGAACGGATACTGAACGGTCGCAGGCTTGCTAAACAGCGAGCGCAGCGTCATCTTTCCCAGTTTGAATCCACCCACGTCGTCCTACCTTTCCGTGCAGCTGATGCAGGGGTCGATGGTCAGGATGATCATGGGCACGTCGGCCACGTCCACGCCCTGCAGCGCGCGCACCATGCCGCCCAGGTTCTGCGACGTGGGCGTGCGCAGGCGGAAACGCTCCAGGTACTTGGTGCCGTTGCCGGCAACGTAATAGAACGCCTCGCCGCGGGGCTGCTCGATCAGCACATGCGCACGGGTTCCCTCGCCGGGCTTCACTTTGACAAGCGGCGCCTCGCCAATGCCATCGTGCGGGATCTTGGCCACCAGTTCCTTGATGATCTCGATGGACTGGAAAACCTCCTCGCAACGGACCTTGCAACGCGCGTAGCAATCGCCCTCGGTGGCGATGATGGGCTCAAAGTGTTCCAGGTCGCCGTAGGCGCCAAAGCCGGTGGTGCGCATATCGTGCTCGATGCCGGAACCCTTGGCGAACGGACCCACCATAGACAGGTCCAGCGCGTCCTCAAAGCTGATATGGCCAACGCCGCACAAACGGCTGCGCACCGAATCGTCGTGCAGCATGGTGTTGACCACCTCGCGGTACTCGACCTTAAGCTCGTCCAGCTTCTCGCACACACGGCGAAGCAGCGCGTCGTCGATATCGTGCGACATGCCTCCCACCATGCAGATGGAAAGGATGATGCGGCCGCCGCACGTCTCCTGGAAGATGTCCAAGATGGTCTCGCGCAGGCGCCAGCAATGGTTGAACAAGCTCTCAAAGCCAAAACCGTCCGCCAGCAGGCCCAGCCACAGCAGATGAGAGTGGATGCGCGACAGCTCCTGCAAAATACCACGCAGGTACTCCGCGCGGCGCGGGACCTCTATGCCAAGCAGCTTCTCCGTGGCGCTGGCGTAGCCGTAGCCGTGGCCAAAGCTGCAGATGCCGCACACGCGCTCGGCAACGTAGATGAACTGGTTGTAGTCTCGCTTCTCAACCAGCTTCTCAAGTCCGCGGTGCACAAAACCAATCTGGGGAATCGCCTCCACCACGTGCTCGTCCTCGACCACCAGGTCAAGATGCACGGGCTCGGGCAGCACGGGGTGCTGGGGGCCAAAGGGCAAAATGGTACGTGTCGCCATGCTTACTCCCCCTCCTTCTTATTGTCTTTGGACGAGGAATCTGCGGGCGCGGTCTTAACGCCCTTGGCCGCAAGCGCGGCGCGAATCTTCGCGGCTTTCTCGGGATCCATAGCGGCGAGCTTTGCCTCCATCTTCGCGGTGCGGTCCTCGGGCGATGCCGGGGCGGCGGCGCGCTCGGCAGCGCGCGGTTCGCCAGACGCCGCGACAGGCACGGCTGCGTTCACGGCGGCG
>NZ_JH126474.1:40799-98651 GCF_000225705.1 Collinsella tanakaei YIT 12063 | reverse complement strand
GGCGACTGCAGCGGCATCCGCCTGGGCCGCGGACGTGCTCAGCGCGCGCTCGGCGCTCGCGGCCTCGGCGGCCTCGCGGGCGGCAGCGGCGGCCTTGGCAGCCTTGGCTTCCTGTGCTGCCTTGAGTTTGGCAGCCTTCTCGCGGGCGGCGCGCTGCTCGGGCGAGATGATGGTCATGGGAGACTCCGCGGCCAAGTTGAAGAAGTGCCCGCCAAAGTCCAGCTTCATGTTGATGAAGCGCACGCCGTACAGGTCATGCGTCTCATTCTCGTACGAGAAGGCGGCGAAGTACATCTCCTGGATCGACGGCACCTTGTCACCCGGCTTCAACGGCACCACCAGGTTAAGCGCGTTCTCCATGGTCTCATCGTAGAAGGTGTAGAGCAGGTCGATGTTATCCTGCGAATCCTTCTCGGCGCACATCTGCACAAAGCGAATGCCGTCGTGCTTGAGCGTCTGCACGCGCGTCAGCAGGTCAGACAGCGGCGTCTCCACAAACGTAGTGGTATACATCTACACTCCCCTACTCTTTTGCACCGGACGCGGCGGCGTCTGTGCACGCATCGGCCGCGGCGTCGACCCCGTTGGCGGGAAGCCCCTGGCGCATGCGCTCGGCCTTCTCGTCCAGAATCTTCACGCCCTGCAGCACCGCGTCGATGATGGTCTCCGGGCGCGCGGCGCAACCCGGGGCGTACACGTCCACGGGAATCGCCTTGTCCACGCCGCCCAGCACGTTGTAGCACTCGCGGAACACGCCGCCGGTGCAGGCGCAGGCACCGCACGCCACAACCACCTTGGGCTCGAGCATCTGCTCGTAGATGTGCTTGACCACGTTGATATTCTGATGGTTCACAGACCCGGTCACCAAGAAGATGTCCGCGTGCTTGGGATTACCGGTGTTGATGATGCCAAAGCGCTCGATGTCATAGAGCGGCGTCAGCGAATCGAGCACCTCGATGTCGCAGCCGTTGCAGCTCGACCCGTCGTAATGGATCAGCCATGGCGATTTGGATGAGTAGCCCATAGTTGGCACCTCCTTTTAGATGTCTTCTTAGATAAACGGGGTGA
Source organism: Collinsella tanakaei YIT 12063 (assembly GCF_000225705.1). GTDB lineage: Bacteria > Actinomycetota > Coriobacteriia > Coriobacteriales > Coriobacteriaceae > Collinsella > Collinsella tanakaei. The sequence continues at coordinate 97,583 of NZ_JH126474.1, read as the reverse complement.
TAAGGACGTAGAACAGGTTGACCACGCCCATAACAAGCGCCACCAGCCAAGCGGACTTAAGGCACGCCTGCCACTTGACGCGAGCGAAGTTGTTGTCAATCCACACCTCGAAGAACCAGGTGAGCGCCACCACGGCAACCGCGACGGCGATGGAGACCGGAGAGTTCCAGATGAAGAACATGCCCACCCACATGAGGAACAGGATACTCTCGCACCAGTGCAGGACCTCGATCTTGGCCAGGGTGCGGCCGCTCATCTCCGTGGTAATACCCTTGACCAGCTCCTGGTGAGCATGGTGGCTATAGGACAGGTCGAACGGCGACTTGCGGAGCTTGATGGTAAGGATGAACAGCAGGCCTATAAAGATGGGCACCAGCGAGAGGATGATGGGCGCGTCCAGGCGCGTAAGCTGCGCGGTATCGAACGACTGCGTGGCGGTAAAGAAGCCCACCGTCATGATGAGCAGCATGGGCTCGTAGCTCATGACCTGCAGGCACTCGCGGTCGGCGCCGGTGTCCGCATAGGGGGAACGCGCGGAGTACGCGGCGATGATGACAAAGAGCGTGGCGAGCGTTACCAGGAACACGCACATAAGCAGGTTGGAGCCGCTGATGAACATGCCGCCGGCGATGGCGCAGAAGATGAGCGCGCAGGTGATGTACGCCTCATCGATGGCGTTGACGCTGGCCTGCTCCTTTTGCAGCAGCTTGCGAACATCGTAGTAGGGCTGCAGCAGACGCGGGCCCACGCGGCCCTGCATGCGCGCCGATACCTTGCGGTCAAGGCCGTCCAGCAGGCAGCCGGCAACGGGCGCCGCCACGGCGAAGACCACAATGCCCAGCAGAATGCCAGGCAGTCCCGGCCCCACCAACTGCACGGTGCGCTCCACAAAGAACGCTCCGCCAGCCAGGAAGGAGACATCGAAGATAAAGCATGCGGCAAAGCTCATGAGCATCAAGGCCGCGGTGATCACGGTGCCGGCGGGCGACAACTTGTCCTCGCCAAAGATATCCGTCATGTACCAGTTACGCTTGGACGAGGTCATAGTGCGGCCCATGGAGCCGTGGTACTGGCGACCGTCCGGATCCGTGCACGTGCCGCCCAGGTATACGGCGATGCGCTTCTTCTTGCTGTCGCGGCCCCACGGGGTGAGCAGGACGATGGCGATAAACAGGACGATGGCGACCATAATGACCAGGTTGTCCACGTCGATCAGGCGCGGCACCATCTGGAAGACCTCTTGCAGGTAGGGCCCAATCACGTATTGGGAGATCACCGGCAGCAACAAACAGCAGCCAATGAGCAAAGCGGAGATGGTTCCCACGGCAAACCACTCGGTGCGGTGCACGCCGCCTTCCGCGTTTTGCGCCTTCTGGGGCACGCCGGCCAGCTTGCCCAGCCACTTAGCCCAGAAGAAGAACGTGGCGGCAGAGCCAAACGCCAGAAAGATCAAGAAGATGACGTTACCGGTCTCCGCAAAGGAAACCAGCGTCGCCCACTTGGAGATGAGCATGCCAAACGGCGCGACGAACATGCCCATGATGCCCAACATCATCAGGCGGGTAAGACGCGGCAAGCGGGCGAAGAGCCCGTCCATGTCCTCGATGTTGCGGCTGCCGATGCGATGCTCGACCGTACCCACGCACAGGAACAGCAGCGACTTGGACACGGTATGGAAGATGATGAGGAAGATGGCCGCCCACACGGCCTCGGAGGTGCCCACGCCCGCGCACGCGGAGATAAGGCCCAGGTTGGCGATGGTGGAGTACGCCAGCACGCGCTTAGCGTTGCTCTGCGAGATGGCCATGAAGCTGCATAGCACAAAGGTGATGCCGCCCACGCCCACCACCATAAAGGACGCCACGGGATAGATAAGGTACAGCGGAGCCAGCTTGACCAGCAGGAACACGCCCGCCTTGACCATGGTGGACGAGTGCAGAAGCGCGCTGGTGGGAGTTGGCGCGACCATGGCGCCCAGCAGCCACTTGTGGAACGGCATCTGCGCCGCCTTGGTGAGGCCGGCGACGGAGAGGAGCATCAGCGGGATGATCATCGTCCACGAATCCACGCTCTGAGCGATGGCGGGCATAGCGTTGATGGACAGCGGCACGTGGATGGTGTGCAAGTAGATCACGGCGATGTGGAACGCCAGGCCGCCCACCATGTTGAGGTTGATCTGCAGCAGGGCGTTCTTCTTGGCCTCGGGCGTTTGCGTGTAGCCGATCATAAGGAACGAGCAGACCGTGGTGATCTCCCAGCCGGCGAGAATCCAGTCCATGTTGTCGGAGAGGACGATGACGAACATCGCGGATAGGAAGAGGAACATGAGCGCCAGGAACTTGTTGCGGCGATCCTGCGGCTCGCGGCCCTCGCGCGCTGCGGCCGCGTCCTCATGATGTTGGAAATCCTTCATGTAGCCCAGGGCGTACACGCAGATGACGCTGCCCACGATGCCGACGATGAGCACCATGATGACCGACAGGTTGTCGATGTACATGGGGGCCACGAATGCGTCCTCCGGCGCCATGGCCAAAGACCCGCACCAGATGGAAGCGACCATCTGCACCGCGCCGATCGCCATGGCGAACGGGTTGCGCCACCGCACCGCGTACACCAGCACCACCGCGCAAAGCAACAGGTCGATGGCGACCGCCACGTAGTTGCCCGCGAGCGACAAGCCCGGCGACATCACGAAAAACTGCGGGTTGTTCATATAGAGCACGCCCGTTGCGATAGCCGCAAGCGCCGTCGCGCCCGCGCCCGCGATCGCAACCGGATCGCGTTGGCTGTCCTGCTTGAGGAACAGCATGAGTGCCGCGACCACCAGCGGGACCGCGATCAATACGCCAAGCAAAGCCATAGGGACCCCTCAATCACCCAGTCTTTGAGCCATATCGATTTATGATACACCTGTGGAGGGATATCATTTGCCTATCTTTCCGCTTGGGTAGCAGTTTTTCGCCAAGCGGTAGCGCGCGTCCCCGGGCATGCCCCCGCGTGCGCTTCGCGGAGCACGGCGGGGGGCGGGGCCGGGGGCGACGATGGTGCAACGGCGGGCATGTGGGGCGGCAGGGTGCGACGCCGCAGCCGGGGAGGCGGCGCGGAAGGGGTTCATTTTCTTGAGAACGCCATTTGGACGTTTTTTCAGGGGCAGATCTTAAAAAAAGCGTCCAAATGGCGTTCTCATCAAATGGAGACCGCCCAAGACGGGCCGGCAAGGGGGGCTGAGACGATCAGGTCGAAGCTCTACTTATGCGTTGAACTTTTGTCCAGGGAATCGGCGGCGGTATCCGATGGATCCCCCTCGCTGAACAACCAGCCGGTAAACAACCCCACGAGCGGCATAATCCATCTGGCGAGCATTGGATAGGCTGCCGCCAGCAGCAGGAAAACAAGGATGTTGCCGCTCAGCAAGACAAAGACCATGGGCAGGGTGAAAATGACAATCGCGGCGCGACCTGCAGGGCTGGTCCACATATGGCGCAGATAGATGACGCCGGAGTGCCAGAGAAACGCAAGGATGAACATCGCCCAGCCGCTAAAGAGCGATAGGCCGATCGCCGCGAGCAAGCCGTCCGCCTCGATAACCGACGGGGTCACGTTGCCCCAATCGTCGACGCGGGGCTCCATGCAAAAGGACCAGCACGAGGCGAAACCTATGACGCCGAACGCAACATCGATGAGGCAACCGATCTTGCCGGCACCGCGCCTCAGCGACCTGCCGAAAGCGAAATCGAATTTTGTTGGTGCGCCCATATGTGACCTCATATTCTTTATCGTCCACGCCCACGGACAATAACCGCGCGCGTGGAGTGGCATGACTATCAGGCCGCCTCGCACTACCGTCTCGCCAGGAAACAGCACACGGATACGGCAAAACGCGCTGAAGGATAACGAGTCTCGATTGATTATTCGCAGAGTGTGAAGGCCGGGTCAACGGCGTTGGCACGGATTTTCGGCAGATGGGGACATCCTGCTAGCACGCTAGCCATTAAGTGGCTAGAAATCGGCAAAGCGCCATGGCGAGCCGCAGGGCTAAAAGGGGCGGCAGAATTTAACAAGGTCTCTGGAGGCGTTTTTAGTTAGTTATACCTAACTGTTTTGATAACTGAGCGATAACTGAAATGAATGCTTAACGCTAGGCGGTGTTTTATAAATTCGCAGGTAGATGGATTGTCTTTATTCTTTCAAGCAACGAAAGACCCTTTTTTGTGATTTGGAAGCAACTGAGAGGTCGCCCTTTAAAGCGCGGTCTAGGCGGACTGGAAGTGCACAGCAGCGGAAGGGGTAACGTAACAGAAGCATAAAAAAACGCGCCGGTCCGTACTCGAACCGACGCGTAGCGACAAGACTTTGGATAAGGGCCTTTAGCCTGCCATCAGGGACGACGCACGCTAGGCGCGGGCATCCTCGATGATCTTCTTGACAGTGGCCTGCAGCTCGGCAAGGTTCTCCTCGCTGGGGATCCACTGCTGGGTGATAACCGGCACGGGCAGGTTGAACTTAGCCTTCTCAAGCTCCTCGTACACCTGCTTGGGACCAAGCGGGGCCCAACCATAGGAGCCAAATGCCAGACCGATGCGCTGGTCGTTCTTGGGCGACAGGCCGCGCATGTAGGTGAGGAAGCTGGCGACGGTGGGCAGCATGTTGGAATTGAGGGTAGGCGAGCCAACGGCAACGTAGCGAGCATCGCACAGATCGGTCATGATATCGGAGATATGGGAGGCCTTGACGTCGATCAGCTTAGCGGAGATGCCCTCGGCGATGAAGGAATCGCAGATCTCGCGAGCCATCATCTCGGTGGAGTGCCACATGGAGTCAAAGACCACCACAGCCTTCTCCTCGGTCTGGTACGTGGTCCAAGCCTCGTACTTCTCCAGAATCTTGTCGATGTGGGAGCGCCAGATGCAGCCGTGGCTGGGGGCGATCATCTTGAGCTCGAGGCCCTTGACCGCCTCGAGCGCCTTGTGCGCCTGCATGCCGTACGGCCACACGATGTTGGCGTAGTACTTCTTGGCCTGCTTCATGATCTCGCACAGGTCGTTCTCGTCATCAAAGCGCTTGGTGGTGGCGTAGTGCTGACCAAAGGCGTCGTTGGAGAACAGAATCTGGTCGACGTCGGAATAGGTGACCATGTTGTCCGGCCAGTGGACCATGGGGGTGGTCACAAAGGTGAGGGTGCGCTCGCCGATGTTCAGGGTATCGCCGCTCTTGACGGGCGTTGCCTCGATGCCAAAGTGGGCCTTGACCTCGTTGACGCCGGCGCCAGCGCTAGCGTAAATCTGCGCGTTGGGAGCGATCTTGTGGATCACGGGCAGGGAGCCGGAGTGGTCCATCTCGACATGGTTGGTGATGACCACGTCGATCTTGGCGGGGTCGACAACCTGGGAGATGCGCTGGACCAGCTCGTTGGAGAAGGTCGCCTTGCAGGTGTCGATCAGCGTGATCTTCTCGTCCATGATCAGATACGCGTTGTAGGTGATGCCGGCTTCCGTGGTGTAGCCGTGGAACAGGCGCTCGTTCCAGTCGATGCCGCCAACCCACCAGACCTTGGGCGAAATCTCGATCGCATTCAGCATGTCGTTTCCTCTCTCATGCCTAAACTCAAGCCTAAACTCATGCCTTGGGGCAAAGGGCGCGCACGGGCGGCCCAAGCCGTTTGAACTGCACACATAATAGCACGTTGATATGGACGCGCTGATGGCTCCTCCATATGCTACTTACGCCATATCCATTTACCATGAATGCGGACGAGAAAGGGGCGGACCCACCAGGGCCCACCCCATCGCGTTGCGAAAACATCTAACGGGACGGCAACGCCATCCAAGCGGAGCGCGACCGGACCGTCCGCCCTGAAACCTAGCGACCCTGCGCGCGGGAGTGCTCGTAGAACTCGACCAGGCGCTTCTGCACGTCATAGGGCACCTGCTCGTAGCCGGCGGGCTCCATAGTGAAGTCGCCGGTGCCGCGGGTGAGCGAGCGCAGGCGGGTTGCGTAGTCGACCAGCTCGGCATAGGGCACGGTGGCGTTGACCACGGTGTCGCCCTGCTTGTTGGTGTCCATGCCGGTCACGCGGCCGCGGGAGGCGGATACGTCGCCCATCACTGCGCCGGCGTAGCTCTCCGGAATGGTGACCGTGATGTCCATCATGGGCTCAAGGATCACGGGATCGGCGTCCGCGCAGGCCTTCTTAAGACCGATGCGCGCGGCGGTACGGAACGCCATCTCGTTGGAGTCGACGGGGTGATAGGAACCGTCGTAGCAGGCGACGCGAATGCCCGTAAGCGGGTAGCCGGCGATGATGCCGTCCTTCATGGTCTCCTGGACGCCGCGATCGACTGCGGGGATCAGCGAGCGGGGAATGCGTCCGCCCACAACCTCGTCCACAAACTCATAGTCGGTACCGTCGACGAGCGGCTCGACGCGCAGGTAGCAATCGCCAAACTGGCCGGCGCCGCCGGTCTGCTTCTTGTGGCGACCCTGGGCGCTGGCGACGCGGCGGATGGTCTCGCGATACGGGATGCGGATGGGGACTATGTGGGCCTCGACCTTGGTGCGCTCCTCCAAGCGATTGAGCAGGACGGAAACCTGGGCCTCGCCCACGGCGGAGATGATGGTCTGGCCGGTCTCCTCGTCGCGGTCGATGCTCATGGTGGGATCGGCGTCGCACGCCTTCTCGATAAACGTGAAGAGCTTCTCCTCGTCCCCGCGGTTCTCCGCCTCGATGGCGATGCGGTACTGGGAGTTAGGGAACTTGAAGGCGGCGGCCTCCACCTTGCCGGAGACGGACAGGGTATCGCCGGTCTCCGCGTTCATCTTGGGAACGACAACAATATCGCCCGCGTAGGCGTGACCGACCTCGGTCATCTCGCGTCCGCACATAACGTAGAGGTGCGACATGCGGTCGCCCTTGCGGGTGCGGGCGTTGACCAGCTCCATGCCGGGCTCGATGGTGCCGGTGAGGACCTTGATAAAGGACAGTCGACCCTGGCCGGGGTCGTTCAAGGTCTTGAAGACAAAGACGACGGGGCGCTCGTCCTCAGAGGAGATCTTGAGCTTGTCGCCGTCGATAAGGGGCATCTCGCCGTAGTCGGTGGGCGCGGGGAAGTACGACGCGATGTCATCCATAAGGGAGTTGACGCCCTGCTCCTTGATGCAGCTGCCGGCAAAGACCGGGACGAAGATGCGCTCGGCGATCGCCTTGGAGAGCAATCCCTCGACCTCGTCCTGGGTCAGGGCCTCGCCCTCAAGGTACTTCTCCATCAGCTCGTCATCGGCCTCGGCGACCAGCTCGCACAGGGTCTCGTGCGCGGCCTCGGCCTGGGCGCGGTACTCCTCCGGAATCTCGGACTCGGTCTGCTTGGTGCCCTCGCACTGGCGGGCCTTCATGCGGACCAGGTCGATAATGCCGCGAAAGTCATCGCCCACGCCCCAAGGCAGGGTGACGGCGCCAAGACGCATGCCAAAGCGCTCGCGCAGGAGCTCCATGCACGCCTCGTAATCGGCGTTTTCCTTGTCGACGCGATTCACAAAGACGGCGCGCGCCAGGCGAAGGTCCTCTGCCGCGTACCAAAGCTTGACGGTAGTGGGCTGCGGGCCGGCGGCGGCGTCGACCACAAACAGGGCGCTTTCAGAAACGCTCATGGCCGCATAGGCGTCGCCGATGAAGTCGGGGTAGCAGGGGGCGTCCAAAACGTTGATGCGGACGTCTTTCCAGTCGATCGGCGCGATAGCGGTCGAGATTGAGAACTCGCGCTTGACCTCTTCAGCGTCGTAATCGAGGGTAGGCTTGGTGCCTGCGTGGCCGCCCAGACGGGCGGTCTTGCCAGAAAGGTGAAGCATGGCCTCCGCGAGCGAGGTCTTGCCCACCCCGCCTTGGCCTACGAGCACCACGTTCCTCACGTTGTCGGTCTTGGGCGCGCCCATAATAACCTCCCTTTCGCCCCGCGCGGCCGCACAAGTGCCCGCGCCAGAGCTGGTCGCGAACGTGCGTGGACGCGGGTGATGGGCGGCTCATGCGCGAGGCCGGGGTCGATTGGGTCTTTAGGGGCACCGGGTCGCCGTCCCCAAGCTCTCCGCGCACGGACGGCGCGTGGGCGGGTCGCCCTGCCGTACCGCGCGGAGCGGGTAAACGCGGACGTAAAGGCACCGCGCTGCCAAAAAGCCCAAAAGCCAAGGCCTCGAACGTGCGCCGCTTAACGCCGCGAGCGCACCGTCCTTTTGTCCTATGTGCCCCAGCCTACCCTTATGAGGGCGAGCGCAACCCGTACTTTCGCCAAGCGGTGCGCAGGACGGGCTCTGACGGAAAGCCCTAAGCGCCTTTCGCTAGACATGCATCATGCTGGGCAACCTTCAGCCAAGCTCATTTTGATGAGAAAAGTAGGCACTCTTTTCATCAATGAAGAGAGCGGGAGTGCCCTTGGTCGCAATCCCCCAGCTCGCAGACCAGGCTCAACAGCCTGCTTGCCCATAGCATGTCGCGCGCTCCAAGGATCGCCCGCGCGCGCCGCATGCTGGACCAAATAATGCGTTAGTGCGAAATAGGGGGTGTGCCAAATAATCGCTTAGTGCGGTTCAAATCGTGTCAAATAATGCGTTAGTGCGGTCCGGGCGAGAGATAGAAAGGGTACCTTATGAATAGGGCGTCCGCATCGCCCTAGCTAGAAGGATCGGGCGATGCTGCTCGATGTATAAGGCAGGTCCGTCAGACCGCCTTCAATCCGCACTAACGCACTTTTTGACATCCCTCCCCTTCCGCACTAAGACGTTATTTGGCACCTCTCCTCTCGCACCGCTTTAAAGTAGCTCGCACCTTGGTCATGAGGCGTATAACTCGCCCCGGTCAGCACACCCAGCACTGCACGCCGGGCAGCACCGTCATCCCCAGCGAGCGCTGCAAGGCAAACGAGGGCTCGTTCCCCAGCACCACCTGCCCCTGGGGCACGCGGCCCGCGGCGAGCATGCGCGCGATCGCCGCACCCTCCAGCTCACGGGCGTAGCCGCGCCGGCGATACCGTGCGAGAACCTCGAGCATGCCTATGGTCCCCTCATCATGCTCGCCAATAAATCCCACCAGGTCGCCAGCGGCATCGAAGCCTCCGTACACCCAGCCGTCCGCCAGGTGCCGCAGAATATCCTCTCTTGGCAGGCCATCGTACTGGGTGGCGACCGCATCCAGCCAGTCCACGCCCAAGCGCTCGATGCGAAGCGACCCCTGCACGGAAGGAGGCTCCGCGCCCTCGTACACGCACACCCGGTAGCGCGTGATCGATTCCTCCGCATAGCCGCACGCGACCGCGTGGTCGGCGTCCGCAAACATCACCACAGAATCGCCCAGCTCACGGGCCGCGCCAGCAAGCACGCGCCGTGCGGCGGCATCATCCGCCGCGACGTGCAGATAGTTTTGGGACGAGGGCAGGTAGAGCAACACGCCGTCCGCGGACACATGGTCCACGCGCGCACGGCCAAGCCGCAGCGACTCCGTCATGGACACCACCTCGCGCGGGTCCGTCCACGCGGCCAGCCGTTCAAGCGCCTCGCGTACCGCGGGCGCTGCGGGCATCCCGTTCTCGTCGCCCACGCAGCGCGCCGGCGAGCCGGCATCCACCCTACTCATCGCCCTCAGCGCCCTCGCCCTCTCCGGGCAACGCCACCTCGGTCATAAGATCGCTCATCATCTTGAGCAGGTCGCTTAGGCCGTCTAGCTGGTCGGGCGTGAGCCGCTCGCGAAGGCGGCCCATGACCGTGCGCATGTAGTCGCTGCTGATGTTGTAGTAGTCCAGGTATTTCTGGGTGGGCATAAGGTGGTACTCGCGGCCGTCCTCCTCGGACTGGACCTTTTCCACATACCCTTTGCGCACCAAGCTTGCGATCTTGTACGCCGCGTTGGACGAGGACACGCGCATGAAGTCGGCGAACTCCTTCACCGTGGGCGACCCCAGCGCATAGATCGCCTCCATGGCGAACGCCTCCACCGTGGTAAGGCTCGCCTCGCGATTTTGAAACCGCGCGAACGTCTCTTGGTAAAAGTGCAGCTTAAACTTTGAGTACACCACGGCGAACCGCTTCTCCAACTCGTTTTCTGCCATGATGCGCAACCTCGTTTCCGCTTCAACAACTCCCATCGCTTGCAAGGTTTCGCGCGCTACTCCGGCACGGGGCCAAGCGCCAGCGCAAGCTCAACGGTGGCAGCCACCTCATCGTCCACGCGGGCGACACCCTCCACAAAGGCGAAGTCACCGCGTACGCGCGTGATGCGGCTCTCAAGTGTAAGCACGTCGCCGGGGGTGACCTGGCGGCGGAAGCGCGCCTTGTTTACCGAGCCCAGAAAACCAATGCGACCGCTGTTCTGCGGAAGCGAGAGCATCGCCACGGCCGCAACCTGTGCAAGCGCCTCAATTATAAGCACGCCCGGCATTACGTGGCACTGCGGAAAATGCCCCATGAACGCGGGGTCGGCCACGCTGACGCACTTGATGCCGCGCGCCCACTCGCCCGCCTCCCCGTCCACGATGCGGTCGACCATGGCAAGCGGAAACCGATGCGGCAAAACGCTGGCGATCTGGTTGGAGTCGAGTTTGAGCATCTTAGCCCTCCCATTTCTTAAACAGCAGGCAGGCGTTGTGGCCGCCAAACCCCAGCGAGTTGGACAACGCGTAGCGCACAGGCATGCGGCGCGCGCCCTCCGTCACGTAATCAAGGTCGCAGGCGGGATCCGTCTCGCGGTAGTTGATGGTAGGCGGCACCATGCCGTCGCGCAGGACCTGGGCGCACAGCACGGCCTCCACCGCGCCCGCGGCTCCCAGCAGATGCCCGGTCATGGATTTGGTGGAGCTCACTGCTATCTCGTAGGCGCGCGGACCAAAAACCGTCTTGATGGCAGCGGTCTCGCAGCTATCGTTGAGCGAGGTGGAGGTGCCGTGCGCGTTGATGTAATCAACTTGATCGGGGGTCACGCCAGCATCGTCCAAAGCCTGCGCCATGGCGCGCGCACCGCCCTCGCCCTGTGGAGCGGGCGAGGTGATGTGATGGGCGTCGCATGTCACGCCGTAGCCCGCAACCTCCGCGATGATTCCGACGCCGCGCGCCCGGGCGTGCTCCAGCTCCTCCAGCACCAGCATGCCGGCACCCTCGCCCATAACAAACCCGCTGCGTCGGGCGTCAAAGGGAATGGAGGCGCAGGAGGGGTCGTCGCCCGCGTGCAGCGCGCGCATGGTGGTGAAGCCGCCCACGCTCAACGGCGTGATCGCTGCCTCCGTGCCTCCGGCGACCATAACCTCGGCGTAGCCGTCGCGAATATGGCGAAACGCATCGCCCACCGCGTTGGAGCCGCCGGCGCACGCAGCCACGGGACAGGTGCACATGCCTTGCAAGCCAAAGGCGATGGCGATGTTGCCGGCGGCCATATTGGAGATGCCCATGGGGATGTAGAAGGGCGAGCAGCGGTCGAAGCCGCGGGTCAAGCAGCGCGTCTGCTGGTTCTCGGTCTCTTCCACGCCGCCGATGCCGCTGGATACAGAGACGCCGGCGCGCGTGCGGTCCATGGCATCCAGATCAAGGCCGCTCGCCTCCACCGCCTCGCGCGCGGCGGCCAGGGCAAGCTGGGTAAAGCGCGCCAGGTGCTTGGACTCCTGCGCGCCCAGGGCGTCGGCCGCGCTCCAGTCTTTCACCTCTGCGGCCAGGTGCACCCTCTGCGCGCTCGCATCGTAGCGGGTGATGGGGCCGATGCCGCACGTTCCCCGCAGCGCCGCGGCCCACGTGTCCTCGGCGGAGTTGCCCAAGGGCGTGATGGCGCCCATGCCGGTGATGACTACCCTGCGTTTCATGGTTGTTCCCTTCTGCCCAGATCGCCTACATCGCCATGCCGCCGTCGACACAAAGCACCTGGCCGGTGATGTACGATGCTTCGTCCGATGCCAAAAACGCCACGGCGCGCGCCACGTCCTGCGGCGTCCCCGCGCGCCCCGCCGGAATGCCTGAGCACATGAAGTCCCTTGCCGCCTGCGGCATGGCCGCGGTCATATCCGTCTCGATAAAGCCCGGCGCCACGGCGTTGACCGTGATGCCGCGAGACGCCACCTCGCGCGCCAGCGACTTGGTCATACCGATGAGGCCCGCCTTGCTCGCCGCGTAGTTCACCTGGCCGGCGTTGCCGCGCAGGGCAACTACGCTGCTCAGGTTGATGATGCGGCCCCAGCGAGCGCGCATCATGGGGCGAAGTGCCTCGTGCGCGCACAGAAACGCGCCCGTGAGATTGGTCGCCACCACCTGTTCAAACTCGTCCGCCCCCATACGCGCCGCCAATTTGTCGCGGGTGATGCCGGCGTTGTTCACCAGCACGTCCACCCCGCCAAACGCCTCGCGCGCGGATGCGATCAGCCGCGACGCCGCTTGGGCGCTCGCCACATCCGCCTGCACGGCCACGGCGCCGGCGCCTGCCGCCTGGACCAGCTCCACGGTCTGCTGCGCCGCCTGCTTGTTGCCCGCAAAGGAGAACACCACGTTCATGCCGCGCGACGCCAGCTCAACGCAGATCGCTCGTCCAATGCCGCGGCTGCCACCGGTTACCACGGCTGTCCTAGCGCCGGTCGCCTTCATCTCATCAGCCATTGTTGGCTCCCTTCAACTGGACGAGGAGACCCTCCACGTCCTCGCACGTCTCAACCGCTATCGCGCGCATCTGCGGCGCGACCCGGCGCACCAGGCCGCTCAGCACGCGACCCGGACCAATCTCAACCACCGTGTCCACGCCCAGATGCGCCAGGCGCTCGATGGTCTCTTGCATGCGCACCGCGGTTTGCACCTGACGCTCGAGCAGCTCCGGTACCGTGTCGCGCGGGCCCATCTCGCGACCAAGGCAGTTGAACAGCACGGGAATACGCATGGGTCCAAGCTCCATGCCCGCCAACCGTTCACGGAGCTCGTCGCCCACAGGTGCCAGAAGCGAGGTATGGAAGGGGCCGCTCACCTTAAGCGGCACGCAACGGCGGGCGCCAGCGGCACACAGCAGCTCCACCGCGCACGCGACCGCCGAGGCATCGCCAGCGATCACGGTCTGGCCGGGGCAGTTGTAGTTGGAGACCTCTACCACCGCCGGCGCCGCCTGCTCCCCAGCCGCGGCCACGCAGCGCTCCACCTCCGTGCGGTCGAGCCCAAGAACGGAGACCATCGCCGTATCGCGCCCGGCGGCGGCGCGCTCCATGGCCGCCCCGCGAAACGCCGCGAGCTCCACCGCCTGCGCCCCATCGAACACGCCGGCGCAAGCCAGCGCGGAATACTCGCCCAGGCTGAGACCCGCCACATAATCCGGTCGCACGCCCAGGCCGTTGAGCACGCGCGCAAGGCCCACGGCAAACGCCACCATGCAGGGCTGGGTGAACTCGGTTTGGGCGAGCGTCGCCTCGTCCCCATCAAACATGAGCGCCTTCAGGTCAAAGGACAGCCGCGGCTCATCCAGCGCGGCGCGAAACTCCGGGTAGGCCTGGTACAGGTCGCGACCCATGCCCGCATGCTGCGAGCCCTGGCCGGCAAAGAGAAACGCGAGGCTCACCTACTCCCCCTCCTCGTCCACATGCGCGGCGGCCGCGGCACCGGCGGCTGGCGCGACACCGGCAGCAGGCCCGCAGGCAGCGGCGACGCCCGCGCCCGCAAGCTGCCCAAGCGATGCGCACACGCGGCAGCACTCGTCCACCATCTGCTGAAAGATCTCGCGGGCGGGACGAACGCCGTGTACCATGGCCGCCACCTGGCCCGCCATAAAACTGCCGCTATCTAAGTCGCCATCTGCCACCGCGCGGCGCAACGACCCCAACGTCATCGCCTCGAGCTCGTCACGCGAAGGATTGGCCTGCTCCAGCGCCAGGTACTCGCGGGCCATCTTGTTCTTGAGCACGCGCACCGGCGCGCCAGACGAGCGGCCCATCACCACGGTGTCGTTTGAGCCCGCCTTGATGACCAGCTGCTTGTAGTTGTCATGCACCGGGCACTCCTCGCTAGCCAGCAGGCAGGTGCCCACCTGCACGCCGCACGCGCCCAGGGCAAGGGCCGCCGCCATCTGGCGACCGTCTGCGATGCCGCCCGCCGCGATCACGGGCACGTCGACCGCGTCGACCACCTGCGGCACCAGCGCCATGGTGGTGGTCTCGCCCACGTGTCCGCCGCTCTCCGTTCCCTCCGCGATCACGCCGTCGATGCTATAACGCGCCAGGCGACGGGCCAGAACAGGCGCCGCCACCACGGGAAACACCTTGATGCCCGCCTCTTTCCAGGCGTCCATGTACTTGCCGGGGTTGCCGGCGCCGGTGGTCACCACGCTTACGCCCTCTTCCACCGCCACGCGGGCGAGCTCGTCGACGTGCGGGTTCATGAGCATGAGGTTCACGCCAACGGGCCGCGTAGTGAGCGCGCGGGCCTGGCGAATCTGCCGGCGCAGCGCGGGGGCGTCCATGCCGCCGGCTGCCACCAGACCCAGCGCTCCCGCGTTGGACATAGCCGCGGCGAACGCACCGGTGGCGACGTTGGCCATGCCGCCTTGGATGATGGGGAACTCGGTTCCCAGCAGCTCGTTGAGCTTCATTGCTATCTCCATTCGTCTAAGCAAGCTCTATCAAGGCGCCCGCCCATGTAAGGCCAGCGCCAAACCCCAGGCACATCGCGCGCTGGCCACCCGCCAGCTCGCCGGAACGCACCAGCTGATCAAGCAGCAGAGGCACGCTGGCGGCAGACGTGTTGCCCACGTCCGCGATGTTGCCCCGGCACCTGGCGGGATCCGCTCCCAGCTTTTTGACAACAACGTCGATGATACGCTGGTTTGCCTGGTGGAACACATAGCGGTCCACCTGGTCGACGGCCAGGCCCGCGCGGTCAAGCACCTCTTGCGCGCACGCCGGCAGAACGCTGGTGGCGAAGCGAAAGACCGCTCGTCCATCCATATGCAGGTAAGAAGGCGCGGACGAGGACACGCCCGGTACCCACAGCGACTCCGCGTCGCCGCGCGACCCCCACACGCAGCCGAGCGAGGGAGCATCTTCCTGATAGCGCAGCACCGCCGCACCGGCGCCGTCGCCAAAGAGCACGCAGGTGGTACGGTCGGTAAAATCAAGCACGCGGCTCAAGGCCTCCGCACCAACAACCAGCGCATAGGGAGAGCGCGCCGTGGGCAGCAGGCACTGGGCAACGTGCATGCCGTAAACAAAGCCCGCGCACGCCGCATTGATATCTAGGCAAAACGCGTCTTGCGGCAGGCCCAGATCCGCCTGCAGGCGACACGCTACGGACGGCGTTGCCGTCTGCGCGGTAAACGTGGCCACCAGGCACACGCCCGCCTGCTGCGGATCGATCCCCGCAGCGTCCAGCGCGCGACGGGCCGCGGTCGCCGCCAGATCAAAATGACCGTCGAGCGAATCCTCGTCCAAAAACCGGCGCTCGCGAATACCTGTGCGCTCAGAAATCCACTCATCAGAAGTGTCGACCATGCGCGCCATGTCATCGTTGGTGACCCTGCGCGCGGGCAGCGCCGACCCCGTGCCCACCAGCTTGACGCCGCTCATACGCGCCCCCTTCTCACCGCGGACGAGCCCATGGCGCGAAACCGCTCCGCGCGCTCGCGAGCCACAGCCGCAGCGCCCTTCTTCTCAAACGCCGCCAGCTCGCGCGTCAACACCGCGTCCAGCGTCTGCATAAGCGCCTGGGGGTTGAGATGCGCGCCACCGGCGGGCTCGGGTATCACGCCATCGACTACGCCCAGCTCAAGCAGATCGGCGGCGGTAAGCTTCATGACCTCGCACGCCTCATCCGCGCGCGAGGCGTCCTTCCACAGAATGCTCGCGAACCCCTCCGGTGACAGCACGGAATACACCGCGTTTTCCAGCATGAGCACGCGATTGCCCACCGCCAGCGCCAGAGCGCCGCCGCTGCCGCCCTCGCCCATGACCACGCTGATCACGGGCACGCGCAGACCGCTCATCACGCTGATGGTGCGGGCGATGGCCTCGCCCTGGCCGCGCGCCTCCGCCTCTAGACCGGGGTAGGCGCCCGGGGTATCGACAAACGTCAGCACCGGGCGGGCGAACTTCTCTGCATCGAGCATGACTCGCTTGGCCTTGCGATAGCCCTCCGGCGTCGCCATGCCAAAATTGAAGCGCACGCGGTCCTCCACCGTGGACCCCTTGCGGTTGCCCAAGACCGTGACGGGACGGCCGTGGAACAGGGCGATGCCTCCCATGATGCTGGGGTCGTCCGCGCACAGGCGGTCGCCGCGCTGCTCGAAAAAGTCCTCGAATAGGGCATCGACCACTTCGGCCACCCCCGGGCGCTGTGGTTCTCGGGCAAGCGCCACGCGCTGTGCGGCCGTGAGGGGCGCGCCCGGCTGCATCGCGGGCTCGACATTCTCGCTATCCAACGCGTTCAACCTCCCTTCCGTACAGTGCCAGCAGACGCGCCAGCGTCGCCCTCATGCGGGCGCGGGGCACCACCTGGTCAATAAAGCCGTGCTCTAGCAGGTACTCCGCCGTTTGAAAGCCATCGGGCAACTTCTCGCCAATGGTCTGCTCGATCACGCGCGGCCCGGCAAAACCAATGAGCGCGCCGGGCTCCGCCAGCGTCACATCGCCCAAACTTGCAAAGCTCGCCGTGACGCCACCCGTGGTGGGATTGGTCATAACAGAGATGAACAGCCCGCCGCGCTGGGAAAACTCGCGCAGCGCAACCGTGGTCTTGGCCATCTGCATCAGCGAGACGGCGCCCTCTTGCATGCGCGCCCCACCGCTTGCGCAAAAGACCACCAGCGGCAGGCGCCCCTTGGCGGCGCGCTCAACCAGCCGGACAAGCTTCTCGCCCACCGCAGCACCCATGCTGGCCATCAAAAAGCGCGTATCCATCGCCGCTATGGCGACCTTGCATCCACCAATGCGCGCCGTGCCCGCTACCAGCGCATCTGCCAGGTGCGTCTTTCGCGAAAGCCCGCGAACCTTGTCCACGTACCCGGGAAACTCCAGCGGATCCGTAGTCGCCAGGGCTCGGTCTGTCTCTTTAAACGAGCCCGTATCCACCACCAGCGCGATGCGCTCGCGAGCGGCCAGGGCAAAGTGGTGGCCGCAATAAGGGCACACCAGCCGGTTCTGCGCAAGATCCGCCGCCGCTATATCGCGCGAGCATGCAGGGCAGGCGGTGGACGATGACAAGGACGGCGCCCCGCCCGCAACAGCGCCCGACGGCCCCGCGGCGAGCTCGGCCATACCGCGCGCCGGAATGCCCCGACGGAGCCCCTTTAAGGCCACCATCCTGCGACGGCGCTCCTCCAAAAAGCCAGCCATGCGCCTTTACGCCTCCTTGCCATACGAACTCCACGCAAGCAACTCGTCCAAGTTTTGGTCCAAAAACGATGTGTTGTAGCTACCGCGCACAAACTGGGGGTGGTACATGATCTGATGCAGCACGTCCACCGTCGTCGCGGGGCCCTGCACCGTGAACTCCTCGAGCGCGCGGCGCATGCGGCGGATCGCCTGAAGGCGCGTTGGCGCGTGGACAATCACCTTAGCCGCCAGCGAGTCGTAATAGGGCGACAGCTCGCAGCCGCTGTACAGCAGCGAATCCGTGCGCACCCCGCAGCCCGACGGCATGTGCACCAGGCCCACATGCCCGGGGCTGGGCGCGAACCCGCGCGCCGGATCCTCCGCGTTGATGCGGCACTCGATGGCGTGGCCGCGCAGCTCAACCTGCTCCTGCGTCACGCTGAGCGGCAGGCCCTGGGCGATGCGGATCTGCTCGCGCACCAAATCGATGCCGCTCACCATCTCGGTCACGGGATGCTCCACCTGGATGCGCGTATTCATCTCGATGAAGTAGTACGCACCGGAAGGATCGAGCACAAACTCGATGGTGCCCGCGTTGACATAGCCCGCAGCCCGCGCGGCCGCCACCGCAGAGACCGCCATGCGCTGGCGCAGGTCTTGATCCAGCGCGTGCGAGGGCGACTCCTCTACCATCTTTTGGCTTCTGCGCTGCACGCTGCAATCGCGCTCGCCCAAGTGGACGATGTTGCCCTGCGTGTCCGCAATGATCTGGAACTCGATATGCCGTGGGTTGAGCACCAGCTTCTCCAGGTACATCTCATCGTCCCCAAAACACGCCCGGGCCTCCGCGCGCGCCTCTTCAAAGAGCTGCTCGAGCTGGGCGGGATCGAACACGCGACGCATGCCGCGTCCGCCTCCGCCCGCCGCCGCCTTGATGAGCACGGGGTATCCGATGGCGTCCGCGACGCGCGCCGCCTCCGCCGCCGTGGCAACGCCGCCCTCAGAGCCCGGCACCACGGGCACGCCCGCTTGCTGCATGAGCTCGCGAGCCGCGGCCTTGTTGCCCATGGCGCGCATCACGTCGCCGGAAGGCCCCACAAACACCAGGTCCTCGCGCGCGCAGGCATCTGCAAAGTCGGCGTTCTCGGACAAAAAGCCATACCCCGGGTGCACCGCCTCGCAGCCCGTCGCCTTGGCGACCGTGAGCAGTGCATCTTGGTTAAGGTAACTATCCTGCGCACGGGCGGGTCCAATGCACCAAGAATGCTCGGCCAGCTGCACGGCCAGCGAATCCTTATCCGCTTGGGAATAGACCACTACAGGGTCGATATCAAGCTCTCGGCAGGCGCGCAGGATGCGCACGGCGATCTCTCCGCGGTTGGCGATCAACATTCGCTTGAACATGGGCTCCCCTATACCGTGCGGTAGCGGATGAGCGGCGCTTCATATGAGACCAGCTCGCCATCCGCAACCAGGATCTCTTCTATTACGCAGTCGCAGGGAGCCGTGACCTCGCTCATCATCTTCATGGCCTCAAGCAGGCAGACGGTTTGCCCGGCGGCCACGCGATCGCCCACGGCAACATACGGAGCCTTGTCCGGGGCGGGGGCGGCGTAAAACGTGCCCACCAGCGGCGCGGTGATGCACGGGCCCTGGGGTTCCGGCGAGGGCTGCGCGGCCTCTGCAATGACGGGCGCGGGCTCGGCAGGCACGGGACCGCCCGGCGCCGCGACCGCGACCGTCGCGCCCGGCGCTGCAGCCGCGGCGACACAGCGATCCAGCTCAACCGTGGTGCCGCCCGTCTGAACCCTCATATGCGCAAGACCACTTGCGGCAAAGCGCTCGATCAGCTCGATTACCTCTTTGTTGTTCATTTCTCGCCCCCTGAGCCACGCCCGCTGCGCACGTGCGCGACTTAAAGCTGGGCCTCTACGTAGTCGGCAAGGTCGGCCACGGTCTTGAACTGGTCAAGCTGGGTATCGGTGATCTCGATGTCAAAAGCCTCCTCAACGGCCATGACCAGCTCCATAGCCGCCAGGGAGTCGGCGCCCAGGTCCTCGTCCAGCTTGGCCTCGCGCACCACCTTGTCGGGAGCGCAGCCCAGGGTCTCGGAAATGATAGAAGCCAGCTTGTCGAACTCGAATGCCATGGTTGGTCCTCTCTCTTGCTCCGGCGCGGTGTCGCCGGCGTCACGGGTCTTCGTTCAAACTTTTTAGTTAAGAATTTTTATCTAAAATATTTGAACTATTGGTTTGGTATGATGCACTTGCTCGCCACCAGTGTCAAGAATCTTTTTTTCGTCGCCCTCTCGCCCGCAAGCTCTTTGATGTCCACCCGGCCCACGGTCAAGCCGTGTGACGCCGGGCTGTTTGGGCGGGGCGCCGCGCACCAAAGCCCTTGCTGAAGCTCGCCCAAATCCTGCACCGGCATGCGGCAAGAGCATGGAGCGACGCCGCGCGCGGCAGCGCGCGCTTTGCTATGCTTAATAAACGCACGTCACACCAGTACCGGGGGCATATTCCCCTTGCAAACACATGAAAGCCGAGGGCACCCATGCCATCCACTAAGCACCCGCACAACGGATCCGGTGCGCGCCACGCATCACGCAAGCCCGCGGATGGTCGCGCACGCGGGCGAGGCGGCAACCCCAAGCATCGCCCCGGCAATCATGCCGCGCAAAAGAACTCCACGCCCTGTCCACAATCCGATGGCCCCTGCCCGCTCATGCGCGCGTGCGGAGGCTGCGAATGGCTGGGCCTTCCCTACCGCAAGCAACTCGCCCGCAAGCAGACCGCTATGCAGGAGCTGTTCCAGCCCGTCCTCGATTCCAGCCGCAGCGATGTTCGCGAGCTGGAACCCATCTTTGGCATGGGCGGACGAGCGGGGGACGGCAAGATCGCGTCACCGCGCGCGTTCCGGCACAAAGCGGCAACGCCCTTCGCGCCCGGCGAGCACGGCGAGGTGCGATGCGGTTTCTTCGCCCGCGGAACGCATCGCATCATCGAAGTTCCCAACTGCATAGTCGAGGCGCCGGGCGCCAGAGAGATCCTCAACGGCGTTGCCCGTATAGCCCAAGAGCTTGATATTCCGGCATATGACGAGGACAGTCACCAGGGCATCTTGCGCTACGCGGTGCTGCGGCTGGGCTGGAAGACAGACCAGGGCGTACTCACGCTGGTCACCAGCCGCCGCGATGTGCCGCATTTGGACGAGTTGGCGCTTCGCGCTATGCAGCTCGATCCGCGCATCACCTGCGTAGCGCAAAACATAAACCCGCGCGTCACCAACGCCATCCTGGGCGGTGAGACGCGCGTGATAGCGGGCTCCCCCAGCATGCGGGACAAGCTGCTGGGATGCACCTTCGAGATCTCCCCCACCGCGTTCTACCAGACAAACCCGCAGCAGACAGAGCTGCTCTACCAATTGGCCATCGATGGCATGGCGCTAACAGAGGGCGATGTCCTCATGGACGCCTATTGCGGCAGCGGAACCATAGGATTGTGCGCCGCTGCAGACGCTCGCGAGCGCGGCGCGTCCATCTCCCTGTTGGGCGTTGAGCGCAACGCCGCCGGCATCATCGATGCGAAGGCGAACGCCGAGCTCAACGGTCTGGCCAACTCGTGCGAGTTCGTCGCCAAAGACGCCACGGAGTTCATGCTGGAGGCCGCGCGGGAGGAGCGCCGCATCGATGTGCTCTCCATCGACCCGCCCAGAGCCGGCTCGACGCCGGAGTTCCTCGACGCGGCCATAAGCCTCGCCCCCCGGCGCATCACGTACATAAGCTGCAACCCCCAGACGCAATGCCGCGACCTGCAGCACCTTATGCAGGGTGGCTATCACTTGGAGCGCCTGGCTCTCGTCGACATGTTCCCGCATACGACGCACGTGGAAACGGTGGCGGTGCTGAGGCGCGAGCAATAAAGCCCGCCGGCCGTCTGCGGTAAAGCTATTCGATTATGTAGTCAGCGACGATCTATCGGCTACCGACCTCGCTGAGGCAACTGGAAATAGCCGGTCGATTCGAAAGAACGGCCGCCCCGCCTGTGGGGTGTATGCGCTGTCGTACACAAAGACCGGCTCGATGAGGAGTCCTGGCGGGGAGACCGAGAAGCATTGTCTCGCTACGCGGGAACCGGATTGTTATCATCTGTTTGAGCAGGCAACTTTACCAGTCAACCGTTTGCATCCATGCCATGTAGACGCTGGGATAGTGTCCCAGCAGAAGCGTCGTTGGATCGAGCCAGAGCGCGCAGGTTCCCGCCAGCGTGGCGACGCCCACCGGCGTCATAAGCGCATCCGCCGTGGGGATGGAGCGTCCCAGCTCTTCAACAAGATCATCCATAACGGTCTCTACCTGCGGATCATATGTGCTCTTGTCGCCCGTCAGCTTTGTGAACGCACTCCGCATGGCGGTGTGGCGCTCCTCAAACCCTTCCTCGTCCACAGATGGAAGCCAGATGTCGACGCCGTAGCGCTGGTAGCCCCAGGTCTCCAAGGGCAACTTGGTGACGGGATCGGCGGGGTTCAAGATGTTGAAGATGTTGGCGTAGCGCAGAGCCGAATTGCTGGCGCTAACCGTGGTTCTAGGTGACGCGAAGGTATAGGCATAGATATTGTCCCCCTCGCCCGCCGAGAATCCGGCAGCTGCCGCGCCGCTTGCGGACTCCTGCTGGTCATCGAGCATGGCGGCGAGCACGCCTGCCGCCGCGCCGCCGCGACTGTGACCGCACAGAAGGATCGATACCTTATGGCCGCGCGCATACGCCTCGCGGCGCCACAACTCGAGTTCGTCCGCAATCTCCATCGCAGCGGCAAGGTAGCCGCTATGGTCGTCTTCGCGCTCTGCCGCGAGCGATGCTGCCGCGCTTGAAGCCTGGGCGTCCGTGAGGTTGAAGTTGCTGAGCCACTCAGAACCATAACTACCGCGTATCGCCACGGCGATTAGCTCGCGCTCGTTATCGTCGCCGTCCATGACCTGCTTGCGAGCAAGCGTGTAGGCGATGCCGTCCGACTGCTGGGTCACCACGTCGAGCAGCTCGTCCACCACCTGGCTACGATATCTGTACGACTCGGTTGACACTTCAAAGAACCCAAGCTCATGGAGGGCATTTTCCATGTAGGGCAGATTGTTGTCCGCGTCTTGGTAGTAGGCGGATTCCGAGTACGCCAGCGTCGAGAGCGTCAACGCCGCGCGCGCCAGCTCATGGTTGTATTGGGCGGGATCGTTAAAGAACCAGGAATCGTCCCACAGCAGGTCGCTGGTCACTTCTGTGTCGCGATCCGTAGTGCCCGTTGCGCCAAAGCACGTTAACGCGATCTGCTTGGTGAAGCGCCCGGACGCCGGAACGTTGTCTGCATAGACGGTCTCAAGCGCTGACGGAGAATCGATCGCACCCTCGCCCCGGGTCTCTTGCACATGGCGATACATGAGCATGAACGCGAAAGCCGATACGCCCACGGCGAGCATGAGCAACGCCACCAACGTAAGCCGGCGCAAACCGGCTCGCACCGCCGCGAGCGCCGTGTGGTGTTCTGCCATGTTCGCCTCCCCTCGCGCACATGCGCAGGCGCAACAACGCCGGCGCCGCATCAGCGCAATCTTACCTGCAGGCTTCTTGTCCTACCGTTAGCGCTGAGGATATCAAGCGGTCATGGAGCGAGCGTGGGCAGACGCTTACATTTTCATAAGGTTTCGCAGTGCAAGGCGGCTTGCGGGGGCGAGGCGTGCGGGCGGCGTGCGTGAGCGGCGTGCGAGAAGGCAGGGCGGAGGGCAGTACGGGATGGCAGATGGGAAGGCGGCCCGGAGGACGGGCGTGTCAAAAAATGAGTTAGTGCGGAGGTTTGGTCAAATAATGCGTTAGTGCGGTTCGAAGAGGGACCGCGCCACACCGCGACCGCTCGCTTGCAAACCGTATGGCTAGTTTGGAAATAGTGCGGCTACACGCCCGCGGCGATCTGCTCGGCGGTAAGCTCGGCGCCCTCTACGTAGTAGACGTGCTCGCCGGCGCAGCGCTTGCAGTACACATGGCCATCCTTCTCGACGCCGCGGCCGTCATGCACGCGCTCGCCACATGTCTCGCAGATCTGGGTTTTGCGGGGCTTGCCCGGCAGGTCGTACTCCATGAAGTCGGGCAGCTCGACCTCGTGCACGTGAAACAGCTCGGCATCGCTGAACTGGTTGAAAAACGCAACCACGTCCTCGCCCTTAGGGCAGCGGGGAACGTCTTGGCGCTGGGAGATGCGAATGGCCTTGCCGCTGGCGATATCGTAGAAGCTCGCCGACATGATGCCGTAGTCATACCACTTGAGGCGGCGCTTGCCCAGATGGCAGTGAGCGACGGACACCACGGCGTCTGCCAGGCAGCGATCGCACTCCACAAATGCGATAAGGTCGCGATACGTGTCCGCATCCTCAATGTGGAAGTACTCCAGCGCAAGGCGGGCCATGCGGGTGCCAATCATCTGGCCTCCGCACAGATGACCGTGAAAGGCTACGGCGCGGTCGAGGTCTTCTTGCAGGGTTCGCTTGAGCATTTGGACGAGTCCTTTCGCAAACGGCAGCAGGGGCGGCGTCGGTGATGGTTGCAGTCAATCGGTTGCAACCGCCAAGCGCCGCTGACCACCTACTGTTAAAACACTTGTTAAACCCCTTGATAATACGCGAGCGCCGCTGGGGGCGAAACCCTCTTTATTCTCGTCCAAACATTAATTGAGCAGGGCGCGCAGGTCGCAGACACCTGCGAGGGCCATGTGCTCGAGCAGGGATTCGGCACTGCGGTTCACAATGAGCCCCTGCGGAAAACCTATCTCCTCCAACATGGCGGGTGCTTGTGAGAAGCGACCGATATCGGAAGAGATGTGCGCGTCGGTCGAAACCGTGATGCCAACGCCCAGCTCCGCGCAGCGCTGGGCGATATCGCGGCAGGCCCGGGTGATCTTGCCGGACCGATCAACCTCTAAGCTGTGCTCGTTGATCTCGATCAGCTTATGGGAATCGCGCGCGGCGGTAAGCACGGCATCCAAGTCAAACGGCACGCCCGCCCGGCCCACATGCCCCAACACGAACACCTTGGGCTGCGCCAACACGTTGAGATACATCTGCGTGGCCTGCTCTATGGTTGCGCCTTTGGCAAACGCGCGGCTGTGCACGCTGGCGACAATGTAATCCAACCCACCCGTCACGCGTTTAAAGAGGTTGGCCGTAGGTTCGCCCTTGGTATCGGCGATACTGTGGTGGCACGGGATATCCATTCCAAACAGATGTCCGTCAAGCGACACGATGTCAGCCTCTGCGCCGCGGAGCAGCACCACACCATCTTTTTTACGCGGCCAGACGTCCACGTTGAGAAAATACTGGAAGTTGCGGATGTCCTGCTGGGTAAAAAGCATGTCGCTAAAGTGATCGGCAGACCCCAGCACCTGCAGGCCCGCATCGCGCGCGGCTACCAGGTTTTCCATAATGGTCGAGTACGCATGGCGCGAAAATAACGTATGGGTATGAATGTCGCACGTTATCTGGTAGGGCATTCTTCCTCCTTCTTCACCCTTGATACCTTATCTCATAGTCGACACATGCTCAAAGCAGATGCAGCCCCAAAGCCAAGCGGCGGCCAAGCATCAAAAAAGCGCGGGAACCTTGATTCAAGATCTCCCGCGCTTCACTGCGCTACCGCAGACATGCGGTCTATTTGTATGTATCCGCCAGGGCCTTCCACGCGGGCAGGGAGCGCTCGATGGTCTCATGGCTCACGCAGTAGCCAATGCGAATCCAGCCCGGAACGCCAAAGCTATTAGACGGAACGGGCAGCAGCTCAAACGTGCGCGCACGCTCGCAGAAGGCCTCCGCATCGTCCTCGAGCGCGCGAACCCACAAGTAGAACGCGCCGTCCGGCTCAACGTAGGTGTAGCCGTACTCGGTAAGCGCGCGGGTGAGGGTCTCGCGGTTGCGCGCGTAGGCCTCAACGTCTGCCGGCTCGTCCACGCAGTCCGTCACAACGCGCTGGAACAGGGCCGGTGCGCAAACAAAGCCAAGGCAGCGGGCGGCGCCGGCGACAGCGGGCATAATCTGATCCGCCAGCGGCATAGTGTTTGGCACCAAGATCCAGCCAACGCGCTCGCCCGGCAACGAGAGCGACTTTGAGTAGGAATAGCACACCACCGTATGCTCGTAGATGGACGGAACCCAGGGAACCTCCGCGCCGTACACCACCTCGCGGTACGGCTCGTCCGAAATCAAAAAGATAGGCTGCTCGCGCGCGCCGTTAGCCTGGGACAGCACCATGGCGAGCGCCTCCAGGTTCTCACGGGTGTAGACGGCGCCGGTGGGGTTGTTGGGCGAGTCGATAATGACCGCCGCGGTATTGGGGGTAATCGCGTCGCGCACGGCCGCTACGTCGATCTGGAAGGTCTCCTGATCCGCCAGGACCTCGCGGCAGACGGCGCCGGCGTTTTCAATCCACACGCGGTACTCGGGAAAGAACGGGGCGATCACAATGACCTCCTCGCCCGGATTCACCAGAGCGTGAAGCGAGCAGGAAACAGACGCCGCAGCACCCACGGTCATAAAGACGTCCTTAGCCGCATACGTGGTGCCAAAACGGCGGTTGAGCGATGCCGCGACGGCCGCGCGCGTGGCGGGCAGGCCGGGGGCAGGCGTGTAGCCGTGAAGCTGCTCGCTGGTAAGTTGAGCCAAAGAGTGCTCAATGGAATCGCGCACGGCGGCGGGCGCCGGCACAGACGGGTTGCCCAGGCTAAAGTCAAATACGTTCTGGGCACCAATCTGCTCTTTGCGCTCGCAAGCATAGGTAAAGATCTCGCGGATCACCGAGCTTTCGGCGCCGCGCTGGTACATGGTCTGGTTGATCATGATTCCCCCTTTCGCATACGGGAAAAATCATACCTGTTTGCGGTCGCGCGATTCGCGAACCCGCGGAATGAAACGCGCTGCTAACGAGTTGCTGTCGCGCGTCTTAACGTAGGCGAATCCAATGACGGCAAACACCAGCGCGCCAATAAGGTTGACAATAAGATCCGCCATGGAATCGTGGATGCCAATGTCCAGGTAGCCGCCGGGAATCTGGATAACCTCGCCGGACGCCAGCGTAATCTGAGTTGAGACGATATCGCGCACCGGTATGGTGACGTTGGAGTTGGTAGGGTCGAGCCACACCGTGTTGATGGTCTGCACCAGCGTGTCCTTCTGCATGTCCACGCCAATGAAGGAGTCAGCCAGGTACTCAAAGATCTCCCAGCACGCGCCAATGCACATAGAGAACGCCACTGCGGATACGGCCATATATAGAGGTGTCAATTTGATTTTGGACGAGTCGCTGCGATTGAGAATATCAAACAACGCAAAGCCAATACCCGCGCACAGGAACCCCCACGTGGTGTGCAGGATGGTATCCCAAAACGGAATGCGAATGTAGAAAGCGTCGATCTCGCCCAAAATCTCCGCCGCAAAGATGAACAGCAAGATGATCGACTCAAGCAAGTCCGGCAGCTCGATGTCCAGCGTGTGCTCGATCAGCGATGGCACCAACAATAGCACCAGGGTAAGCACGCACAGCATCATGTGCTCGTAGTGACCCAAAAACGCCGAGCGAACAAGCGTGACAAGCACCAGCGCGCGCAACACAAAGTACAGCACAAAGACCACAGGCTGCTCCGCGCGCTTGCTGCGCATGGTCTCCTTAGCGCGAGAGATAAATCCAGCCATGCGGCCCCTTCCCTTCAGTACAAGCGCCCCACCATAGAGACTCCCTCAATATAGCAAAAGCGGGTCCACATCTGCGAACCCGCTCTGATTGCCCCGCATGGGGGGAAGTATTATTTTTCGCCGCTACGCGCGATCCGTCTTCTCAACGTCATCGGTCGCATCGACGGCGGCCATATTCTCTACGGCGCGCTCGCTCTGGTCGCGAGCCTCCTCGGCCTCGTGCTCAAGCTCGGCCGCAACAGCCGCCTCCGCGAAAGCCGCAGCGTCCGCCGCGATCTCCTCGTCGCTCTGACGGGGGCGGCGACGGGGTGCGGGCTTACCGGCGGCACGGGCGTTACGCTCCTCCTTGGCGGCTTTGATGTCTCCCTCGCGCTCAAGGTAGGCATCCCACTCGTTATCAAGCAGGGCAGTCACGGCATCGCCCTCGACCGTCTCGCGCTCAAGCAGCACCTGGGCCATCAGGTCCAGCTGGTCGCGGCGGGCGGCGAGGATCTTCTCCGCTCGCTCATGGGCTTCTCGCATGATGCGCTGGACCTCGACGTCGATGCGACGGGCCGTCTCCTCGGAGTAGTCCTGGTGGTCGGCGTAGTCGCGACCCAGGAACACCTGATGCTGGGCCTCGCCAAAGACCATGGTGCCAAGCTCCGTGCTCATGCCCAAGCGGGTAACCATTTCGCGGGCCATCTTGGTGGCGCGCTCAAGATCGTTGCTCGCGCCGGACGTGATGTCGTCGCACATCAGTTCCTCGGCCACGCGACCGCCCAAGAAGACCGCAAGCTCGTCAAGCATCTCGTTCTTGGTCTTCAAGAAGTGGTCCTCGCTAGGAAGCTGCAGCGTGTAGCCAAGCGCCTGACCGCGGCTGATGATCGAGATCTTGTGCACGGGGTCGGCGTTGTCCAGCACATGACCAACAAGGGCGTGACCGCTCTCGTGATAGGCGATGGTGGTGCGCTCCTTCTGGCTCATCACGCGCGCCTTGCGCTCCGGACCGGCGATGACGCGCTCCATCGACTCTTCAATCTCGTCCATAGAAACCAGCGAACGGCGGCGGCGTGCCGCAAGCAGCGCGGCCTCGTTCAGCAGGTTTGCCAAGTCGGCGCCGGTAAAGCCCACGGTAAGCTGGGCGAGCTTATCAAAGCGCACGTCCTCGTCCAACGGCTTGTTCTCCGCATGGACGCGCAGGATCTGCTCGCGGCCCTTAACGTCGGGACGGTCCACGGTGATCTGGCGATCGAAGCGTCCGGGACGCAGCAGGGCGGGGTCCAGGATGTCGGGGCGGTTGGTGGCGGCGATCAAGATGACCGACTCGGTCTCCTCAAAGCCGTCCATCTCGACCAGCAGCTGGTTCAGGGTCTGCTCGCGCTCGTCATGACCTCCGCCCAAACCAGCGCCGCGCTGGCGACCAACGGCGTCGATCTCATCGATAAAGATAATCGAGGGCGACTGCGCCTTGGCCTCGGCAAACAGGTCGCGCACACGGCTTGCGCCCACGCCCACAAACATTTCGACAAAGTCCGAGCCGGAAATGCTAAAGAACGGTACGCCCGCCTCGCCGGCAACCGCTTTGGCAAGCAGCGTCTTACCGGTACCCGGAGGGCCAACCAGCAGCACGCCGCGCGGAATCTTGGCGCCCAACTTGCGGAATCGCTCCGGCTCGCTCAGGAAGTCGCGGATCTCCTCAAGCTCCTCGACCGCCTCATCGATGCCGGCAACGTCCTTGAACTTCACCTTGGGTCGAGTCGCCTCGTTGGTCTTGGCGTTGGTCTTGCCAAACTGCATGGCCTTGTTGTTGGCACCCATCATCTGCCTCATGAAATAGAACATAAGGAAGACCAGGACCACCGTGGGAAGCAGGCCCAGCAGCGTGTTCATAAGCGCATCCGGGTCGTGCGTGTCCACCACATACGTGGTCTCCGGGTGCTTGGCCATAAGCTCGGCCAGGGAATCCGATCCAACGTATGTGGACGAGAACTCCTTGAGCTTATCCTTATCGCCAACCTCTTTTTCAGAGGTCCAATAGGTGCCGTTCACCGTGCCGTCAACCACCGTATACGTGGCGCTCGCCACGCGGTCGTCCTTGACGGCGCTTACAAAGTCGCTGGTAGCGAGCTCGCTCGGCTTACCTCCTCCACCCATAGCGTTGCCCATGTTGAAGAACACGTAGGCAAGCAGGGCGCACATAAGCAGCATATAGAGCCAATTGGTACGCGACGGGCCGCGCCCCGGGCGCTTGGGTCCGCCCGAACCCGCGCCACCGGGCTTCTCGCCAAGGAACATGCAGTCAAAGCGACCCATCAAATCATCGTCCTTGGAAAGGCCCTGGTTGGGAGCCTTTTCCCGCTGGTTGCCCCGCTGCGGCGCGGGGTTAGTCTTGTTGTTCTCGTCCCTCTTTGAGCCGTTGCCCTCGGCAAGGAGGGCAACGGAAGGAGCGGCGATGTAGTTGTGTTTGAACGACATCCTAGGCGTAAACCTCCGGCTTGAGCACGCCCACATAGGGAAGGTTGCGATAGCGCTCGGCAAAGTCGAGACCGTAACCCACAACAAACTCGTCGGGGCAGTGCGTTCCTACATACTTGGGATCAATCGCCGTGGTGCGGCCCTCGACGTCCTTCCACAGGAAGGTAGCGACCTCAAGGGAGGCGGGGTGGCGACTGGAAAGGTTCTTCATGAGGTACTTGAGCGTGAGGCCGGAGTCCAGGATATCCTCGACGATCAGGACGTCGCGTCCCTTGATGTCGATATCCAGATCCTTGACGATGCGCACGATGCCCGAAGACTTGGCGCCGTCGCCATAGCTGGAAACGGCCATGAAGTCGATGGCGAGCGGGCAGTCGATGGCGCGCATCAAATCGCCCATGAAAACCACAGCGCCGCGCAGAACCGCGATGAGAACCAGGTCCTTGCCCTCGTAATCCTTGCTGATCTGAGCGCCCATGCGCTTGACCATATCAGCGATGTCCTCTTTGCTGAACAGGACCCTATCGACATCCGGATGCATTGCTTCCATGACAACCCTTTCTTTGGTAGCTGCGCGTGCTTACCGCGTACCCACTTTGGCGAACGGCCGCACATGGCGCCGCCAAGGTTACGCGAATAGTTCATTTTACCAGCATAGTCCTCTTTTGCACCCCTCAGTGTGGCGCAATGGCGTCTTTTGAAACCATGCAACACAAGCCCCGCGCTACACCACCCGGCGCATCTCGAGCTTGATCGCGAAGCGCGTTGCAGGCGTGCACTTAAAACGCTCGTCCAAACGAACGCCCGCCACCCACACGATCGTGCCCGCCGGGGCCGTGCGGACCACGGGTACCAAGGAGCGCTCAGCCACTGGAATGCGCGCCGCGCCCAAGATATCCGATACCTTTTTGGTGCGTCCATGCATTCCCAGCGGACACATGATGTCGCCCGGAGCAGCGGAATCAACCCAAAGCCTGGGACCTCGTCCGTCCGCCGCATTTCTGGACGATGCCTTGTCGCAACACGCCATCTCCAAATCGCGCGCCGCATAACCCAAAGACTCGGCATCAAGCAGCACCGCGCGCCGGTGTGACCCGCCATCCACATCGCGCGCCATAGCGAGCGGGTCCTCGCCGGAGAGAACGCGCACCAAAGACGCCTCCAGAATGCTCTCGTTCGCAGTGGGAATCATGCCGGGCACGTGCAGCCACGTGGCGACCAGCTCCTCGCGCGCAGATGCGGTCCTAAACGAGAGCGCGCCAAATTCCATGCGAGCATCGATGCCGCCCGGCAACGTGAGCGACCCCTCGCCCGCGCCCACGCGAGCAAGAACGCTCTCGACGTGACGCATCTCCAACCGCACCTCTGGATCGACCATCTTGACGGCAAGTCGCACCATGCGGCGGGCGATCGCGATCTCGCTGGCGGCAACCCTGCGCGCATCCAGCACCACCAGCCCGTCTTGCTGCCTACGCACGCAAGACCTAAACGCCTGGGACGCCAACTGGGACATGAACGCATCCTCGTCCCCTAAAATGTCGCACGCGGCGCCCACCGTCTTTTCAAGATTCCCGTTGCGCTGGGCCGCCACCGGAACCACCTTATGGCGAATGAAATTTCGCAGATACGACGTATCGCTGTTCGACTCGTCCTCGCGCCATGGCTGACCGACCACCTGGAGGTAATGGACCAAATCCGCATGCGTCATATCGATAAGGGGGCGGACGATGATGTTGCGACGGCGCGGAATGCTGGAGAGGCCCGCCGGCCCCGACCCCTTGATCGCGTTCATAAAGAAGGTCTCCGTGCGGTCGCTCGCTGTATGCGCTGTCAGAATCCTTGCAGCCGAGCGAGGCGTCCCGGCCTCTCGGGACAGATCGCGTACGTAGCGGAGGGCGGCGGCGTAGCGCACCTCGCGGGCGGCAGCCTCTAAGTTTTGCCCATCGAGCTGGGTGAATGTTGCATGCTCCACGCAAAGGGGAAGGCCGTAGCGCGCGCAAAGGTCACGCACAAAAGCCTCGTCCCCATCCGACGCGTCGCCGCGCAGATGATGGTTGACGTGCAGCACATGCAGGCGCTCCCGCGCGATGCGAGCTCGGCCGCGGCCATCTGCCACATCCAGTTTCGATGTGCAGGCCATAAGCAACAGCGCAGTTGAGTCCGCACCGCCTGATACCATGAGCACCACGGGAGCATTGAGCTCCTCGGCGCCAACAGAGGCAAGCGGCGCCCCCTGCGGGCGATGCGACAGATAATGTTGTGCGACCGTGGGCATACATCCTCCTCCTTGAATCCAGTTGTCATTGTATCCATTGGGAGCCATATGGAACCGCTCGAAACAATCAACGCAGGTGCTAGCACCCTTAAGCAAAACGCCAATGGCTGTAGCGCCGGCGCGCCGGCGCCCGCACGGCTGCACCTGCACATCCTGGGAAGCGGCTCCAAAGGCAACTGCGCCCTTATCGAGGGGCCGCAGGGCCTCATCATGATCGATAACGGATTTTCCCGCCGTGAAGCGCTGGGCCGCATGCACCAACTGGGACTTAGCGAGCGCAACGTCCGTGCCCTCATCATCACGCATGAGCACAGCGACCATGTTAAGGGCGTGGGCGTGTGGACTCGCGCCTTTTCCACTCCAGTCTTCGCCGGGCGCGGCACCATGGCGGCACGGGCCAGCCTTAAGGATATCGACGCGGAAGAATTCGATCCCGGAGACGAGCTTGTCATCGCGGGCGTTCGCGTGCAGACCTTTTCGACCTCGCACGATGTTACCAACCCATGTGGCATGACGTTTTCCCTGGATAGCGTCGGCACCCGCTCCGCAGTAAACAGCGCTGGAATCACCGCGGCCGATTCCATTGGCTTTGTTACCGACACCGGCGTGTTAGGCCAGGACGCCATCTCACTGCTGCACGGATCTCGCATCCTTGCGCTTGAAAGCAACCACGACGTATCCATGCTGCGATGCGGTCCCTACCCGCGCCAGCTGCAGGACCGCATCCTCTCTGACTACGGCCACCTCTCAAACGAGCAGGCCGCCGATGTCGCGACAAAGCTGATTAATGAAAACACGCAGTCGCTGGTAGCCATGCATATTTCCCAGGAGAACAACCGCCCCAGCCTGGCCGTCCGCGCTCTAGCCCATGCGGTCGGGGCACAGCTTGATAACGAGCTTGGTTCTTCCGCCACCCTTGAGCGAGACCGCGGCGAGTGCCTACACGTCCGCGCGGCCGGGCAAAACCGGCCCTTTTCCCTGTTGTAGGAGCGATAACGAAGCTCGCCGGAAGGCCATATAAGGTCGTACCTATTTGGGATGGCAATTGAAACGCTTCAGGCGGGGATCAATTTCTTTATACATTTCCATATCAAGCGCTATTGGCCAAAATGCTCCGCACATCGTGCTCGCGCGCTCAGTCTAGCGGGAAACAATCGTTAGATAGATTACATATTCGCATTTATCGTCCCGTTGAATGCGCGCCAATTGACCCCCAAAGTCCCTCCTCGGGCATGCAGACGGCCTCTCGGCTATCAATTCCCCTCCAAACGCCCGCTTCCGGAAGCCTCTTTACCCACCTCGTGGCACTCATTGACCACGCCGACTCGGGACGGTTTTTTCGGGCGCTATTCTCGTGAATACACCAATAGAGAAAGCCCAGCTTTCTAGAAAATAAAATGTATAACGCCTCTCGCCATAAAAATGGAGAGGCAACCCACCCGGGCCGCCTCCCCATTAGGCATATCTCGCAACCGCGAATACCGCACGCGCGGCAATTCGCTAATCGATCGCCACCTTGGTGACGTTCTTCTTTTCTACAAACTTGGGCACGCCAACCGTCAGCACGCCATCAGCGTAGCGAGCAGTCAAGCCCTCGCAGGCGGCATCCTTCAGATACACGCCGCGCGTGGCGGAATAGGACACAAACTCCTTCTGCAGGAAGTTCTTATCCTTGTCCTCTTCCTTCTCCTCGACGTTGACGGAAATGGAGAGACGGCCCTCGTTGAGCTCGACATCAATGTCATCTTTGCTGACGCCAGTGAGGTACGCCTTCACCTCATAAGCATCGCCCTTGTCCTCGACGTCGATGGGAAACGCCTTGGACGCCAGCGGCGAGCTCGCGATATCCATCATGTCATCGAACGCGTCGAAGAGCGAAGCGGGGACAACGGGACGAACACCAAAAACAGAACGATACGGAACCATGCTAGCCATACCTGGTCACTCCTTAGTAATGCCACGTCCCACCTGTGGGGACGCTGGACTTCGTTGACGCTGTTGTTATTCCCGCGCCAGCAAAGCTTAAACTCATCAAGAAAGATTTTTTAAGCGTCACATAGTCATCAAATCTAAGTGTGTATGACTAAGGTTTAAGCTACTACCGATTTGGCGCCTCCATCAAACGATGCGGGGCTGCTGTGGAGAGCGTTGTCCGCTCGCTGCCGCGGCGCCACGGGATGACCGAACAGCGTACAATCTATCTATTCGTAATCGACTGAAGGAACACATGGTCGAACAGGATAGAGCGCAGATGAGCCGGGGCGCAGAAAAAACCGGCATGGCCACGGCAACCAACGAGCCCATGAGGCGCGATGCCGCCCCCTCCCCCAACACATTCCGCGCAGAGGCAGCGCGCGGCGGCCGCCGTCATATGGGCGTCGCCACTTCCGACCCGCAATACCTCCCGCTCACTCCCCAAGAGCAAGCTCGCGAACGCGCCATGGCGCGCGAACACCAGCGCTCCCAAAACGCAGGCCAGCAGCCCGATGCTCACAACGCCGCCCCTCGCCCCGCCCACCCCATGCAGACCATCCAGCCCGGAACTCACCGCAGCTTGCAGCATTCGGCGCGCTATCTCTCCACCCCAAAGCCCGGCAAGACCATCTTCAAGTCTCGCTATGAGAAGCAGCACCGCCATGCCAAAGCCGTCTTGCTAGCCGTGCTGCTCCTCGCAGCCATTCTCGGCCTTGTCTGGTTCTTTTTCCTGCGCTAAATCGCGTATGCTAGCCACAACTCCATAACGCCCGCCATCAAGGAGGCCCCATCATGGCGCAAGACGCCCACCCCTACATCTATGCCGATAACGCGGCGACCACACCGCTCTCACCCGTCGCCCTCGATGCCATGATGCCCTACCTTACCAGCGAGTTTGGCAATCCCAGTGGCATTCATCGCGTTGCGAGCACAGCAGCTCGCGCACTGGCGGACGCACGCGAGCACATGGCGGCACTGCTGGGCGCGGCGCACCCAGAGGAGATGTACTTCACCAGCGGCGGCTCGGAGTCTGACAACTGGATCCTACGTGGAGCGGTCCGGCGATTCCGCGACATAAACGGCTCGAACGTGACGCCTCGCGTGATCACCGGCGCCATCGAACACCACGCTATCCTTCATTGCTGCGAGGCGCTCGAGCGCGAGGGCGTGGACGTTACCTATCTACCCGTTGATGCATGCGGACGAGTTCAACCCGCAGATCTTGAACAAGCCCTCGCCCACAATGAAAACGCAGCGGGCATGGATTCCGGCGCGACCGCGCTTGTCTCCATCATGCTCGCCAACAACGAGGTAGGCACCCTCGAACCCATCGCCGACCTCGCCCGCATAGCCCACGCGCATGGCGTGCCCTTCCATACCGACGCGGTCCAGGCAGTGGGCCATGTACCCGTTAACGTTGCGGAGCTCGCCGTCGATGCGCTCTCCCTTTCTGCCCACAAGTTCCACGGCCCCCGCGGCGTTGGCGCCCTCTACCTGCGAGAGGGCTTCTCCATCCCGCCGCTCATCGCCGGCGGGGCACAAGAACGCGGCGAGCGCGCGGGTACGGAGAACCTAGCGGGAATCGTGGGGATGGTGGCCGCGCTGCAGCAGCAGGTGGACTCACTCGACCATGTGGACGATGGTCCTTCGCAGCGCATCGCCTCTATGAGAGACGAGCTCATCGACCATATATGCGCCTCCTGCACAGACGTTCATCCCACCGGCGACCCCGACCGCAGGCTCCCCTCTATCGCATCATTCACCTGCGAGGGCGTTGACGGCGAGTTGTTGGTAGTCCTTCTCGACCGCGCAGGCGTCGCCGCCGCAACCGGGTCCGCGTGCTCAACCGGATCGACCGCCCCCTCGCATGTCCTCACCGCCATGGGCATCGACCCCCTGCGAGCAAAGGGTGCGCTGCGCCTTTCGCTTGCTGATGACATCACGCGCGAAGACCTCGACCTTCTTAAAGACCGTGTTCCCGCAGCGATTGAACGCGCGCGCCTCATGAGCGGCATCACGGGTGCCTGCGCATGCTATTAGGCATCTACCCGCTAGCATCTCAAGACTACGCACAAAAGAGGGGTCCACCATCGCTGATGGACCCCTCTCGATCATCGCGTTACATCGCGCCAGCTAGCATCTGCAAGCGCGGCACCTGCGACCGCAGCGCGGCAACGCAAGCTAGGACAGCAGTTTGCGGCCGTCTTCCTCAATAGCGGCGATCAGCGCATCGGCAGCAGCGGCATCCTCGCCCTTGGCGAAGATATACAGCTTGATCTTGGGCTCGGTGCCGGACGGGCGGACAATCGCCTTGTTACCGCCCTCCAGGTCAAACTCGATGACGTCCGCCGCAGGCAAGCCGTTTACGCACGTAGCGTAATCGACAACGGCCTCGACCTTGGAACCGGCGATCTCGGCAGGAGCCTCGGAGCGCAGGGACTTCATGATGCCAGCCATCTTGGCGGCGCCATCGGCGCCGGGATAGCTCAGAGAAACGGTCTTGTTGTGATAGTAGCCGTGCTTCTCGTACAGGTCGCGCATGGCCTCGACCAGATTCTTTCCCTGCAGCTTGTAGTACTGGGCCATCTGGCAAATCAACATGGAAGCGTTGACGGCATCCTTGTCGCGCACGTGATCACCGGACAGGTAGCCGTAGCTCTCCTCAAAGCCAAAGATGAAGCGGTCCACTTCGCCAGCGTCGGAGAGGCCAGTAATGATGTCGCCAATGTACTTAAAGCCAGTCAGGCAGCGGCGCAGCTCAAAGCCGTACTCGGCAGCCAAAGCGTCGACCATAGCGGAGGAGACGATAGTGGTGACGGCAACCTTGCTGGAAAGGTCCTCGCCGCGCTCGGCACGCATCTTGCAGATGTAGTCAAGCAGCAGCACGCCCATCTCGTTGCCGGTCAGCAGCGTATAGTCATCGCCGTCGGCGCAGGCAACGCCCACGCGGTCGGCGTCCGGATCGGTCGCCAGCAACAGATCGGGCTTGACCTCCTGGCAAAGGTCGATGCCCTTCTGCATGGCTTCGCGAATCTCCGGGTTGGGATACGGGCAGGTGGGGAAGTCGCCGTCGGGGTCGCGCTGCTCGGGAACAACGGTGATGTCCGTTATGCCCACCTTGTTCAGAACGGTGGTAACGGGAATCAAGCCGGTACCGTTGAGCGGAGTATAGACCAGCTTCAACGGGGCGTTGGCGATCTGCTCATCGGTAAGGTTGTTCACGGACTTATCGGTGACGGCGTCGTAGTAAGCATCCAGCACCTCGTCGTCGATCCACTTGACCAGACCCTGTTCAACAGCGACGTCGAAGTCCATGGTCTTGATGTCCTTAAACGGATCGCACGCATTCATAGCCGCAGAGATGGCGTCGGCGGCCTCGCTGGTGATCTGGCAGCCATCGGGGCCGTAGGCTTTGTAGCCGTTGTAGGGCGCCGGGTTATGGCTCGCGGTCATGCAGATGCCGCCGGAGCACTTAAGATAGCGGGTAGCCCAGGACAGGGTGGGTACCGGGGAGATCTTGGGATAAACGTAGGATGTCACGCCGTTCGCAGCAAGAATCGCGGCGGTAGTCTTAACAAACAGCTCGCCCTTGTTGCGGCTATCACGCGCGATAGCGACCGTGGGATTCTCAAACGCCTTGTTTAGATAATCGGCAAAACCCTGGGTGGCGCGGCCGACCGTGTAGATGTTCATGCGGTTGGTGCCGGCGCCAATGGTGCCGCGCAGGCCAGCGGTACCAAAAGCCAGGTCTTGGAAGAACGCATCGGTAATGGCGTCCTCGTCCCCTGCCTCCTGCATTGCCTTGAGCTCCGCCAGAAGCTCTTCATCCGTAACGTTTGCAAGCCACGTATTCAAAAGCTCGTGCACATCTACCATGGTTGCAGCCTTTCCCTTGTACTCCCAATTGATATGACGCGCCGCCATATTGGCGGTTGATAGGTGGACGAATATTCTTTTGGACGAAAATAACGCCTACCTTTTTGCATCATACGGCAATTGCCCGTAGGTGATAGGGAAATATTGGCAGGCGTTCACGTTTGAGCGGTGAACCAGCGAAGCCCTTGCACAGGGTTAACGCGCTGTAAACAGAAATGGCCCCGCGCAATGCGGAGCCATATCTTTTCCGTTCCAATGGATGGTGGGCCGTCAGGGGTTCGAACCCTGGGCCTTGGGATTAAAAGTCCCCTGCTCTGCCAACTGAGCTAACGGCCCGCAGAGGCATTGTAACACGGTTGGGGACAACTTGGTTTCTCAACACATTCCCCATTTAGCAAGTGAGGCGCCCTTACGTGATCCATCACCGCCTAGCGGCTACTCCCAAGCCCACTGACCGTTAACAAATACGGGAACCTCGGTGCCGTCTTCGCAGATGCCGGTGATATCCATATCATCGGTGCCGATCATGAAGTCCACGTGGGTGGCAGAGGTGTTGACGCCGGCTTCGCGCAGCTCATCAGAAGACATCTCATATCCGCCCTCGTAGCACTCGGGGAAACCAACGCCCAACGCCAGGTGGCAGCTTGCGTTTTCATCGTACAGCGTATCGTAGAACAAGATCTCGCTCTCGCGGATGGGCGTGTTCTTGGAAATAAGCGCCACCTCGCCCAAGCGACGGGCGCCCTCGTCCGTATCAAGAATGCTCGCCAGCGTATCCTTGCCAATAGCGGCATCAAAGTCGACTACGCGGCCGTTCTCAAAACGCAACCAGAATCGGTCGATCTTGTTGCCGTGACGCACCAGGGGCAGCGCGGAGTACACCACGCCGTTCACCTGGTCGCAATGGGGAGAGGTAAAGACTTCCTCCGTAGGGATGTTGGGGAAGAACGGATGGCCCTCGGGCGTCTCGCACTTTCCTCCCGCCCACAAATGGCCGGCGGGCAATCCAACGGTAAGATCGGTTCCATTGTCAGAGCGGTAATGAAGCGCCTTGAACCGACGCTCATTTAGCAGGCGAAGATTCTTCTCAAAGGTAGCGTCATGCAGCTCCCAATCGCTCTCGGGATCCTCTCCGTCAGCACAGGCAACAGAGAGAATCGCGCACCACAAGCGATAGATTGCCACCTCGTCCGCAACACCGGGAAACACGGTACGTGCCCATGCCGCCACCGGCGCGCCGGCGATGCACCAGGGATTGATATTGAAGTCCAAGCCGTGGCGAAAAGAGCTGCACTGGGTGTTGCGCGCCTTGCTCGCAGCGGCGGGCTTAGCGGGGTCGATACCCTTGAGCGCCTCCGGATCGGCTCCTTCGACAAAAATAAAGCAGGCGCCGTCCTCTGCCAGCGAATTAAGCTGGAGTTTCTGCCATTCGGGAACATTCTCAAACCAAGCGGTCTCAACGTTCTCATATGTCAGACGAGAAACCTCGTCATCGCCCCAAATCACCGTCACGTGGCCGGCGCCCGCGGCATACGCGCGCTTGACCAGCAAGCGGGCAAACTCCGCGCATTCAACGGGACTTTGCACAACCACTTCTTGACCGGGCTTTACGTTAACGCCCTTGCGCACAACCAGGTTTGCATAGCGCTCGATCGCTGGCGCGAGCTTCTGCATGCCCATACGAGCGTCTTCGCAGGTGTACTCAAGCAGAGACATAGACGGTTCCTTTCCTTCGCGCGCAATCCATGCAAAGCGCGCGGCACGTCAAAAAAACGGGCACGCCCCAAGCCGGTGGCGTGCCCGTCTTTTCATCACTACCAAACAGCGGACTTGAGTTATACCCTCTTTTGTCCGCCGCGTTACATCGCAGTAATGGTGCGATTACTTGCCCTTGCGAGCCTTACGCTCCGCGTCTTTTGCCATGGCGCGCTCAATAACATCGTTGAGCTTGGCATCGCTCATGCCCTCAGCGGTAGCACGGGCCTGGTTGCGAATAGGACGGATACGAACCATGTCATAGATAAAGCCACCGATGATGCACGCGTACGCCATCGCGATCGCAGCAAACTCGATCTTCTGGTATATACCGCCGCTATCCTCGCCGTATACCATGAGAAGCGCCCAGCCAATAAGGATGAACACCAAACCAAGGGCCATCACGATCCAAAACTTGGTGCGACGCGGCTTGTACTCGGGATCTTCTTTCATCAGCACGTTGGATGCGCTGTAGATAAGATCTTCCTGGCGACGGAGCTCTGCCTTGCGGGCCTTCTTCTCCTCGCGAGACAAACCGGAGAGGTCCTCGCCGCGCTCAAGCTGCTTGCGCTTGTCCTTGGCGCTCGCCGGAACCACGCGGACGGAAGCCGCGGCGGCGCGGGCGGGCTTGGCGGAACCTGCCGACTTGCGGGTCATACCGCTGCCAGCGTGCTCCTGGTTACGCTTGTTCATGGGACTACGGGTGCTCACTTACGCTTGCTCCTTCATGGATTCGAACTTCTCGCCGGTGATGATCTCATATGCCTCGCGGTAACGGGCGGACGTTCCCTCGATAACCTCTGCGGGCAGATGCGGCGCATCGCCGGTCATGTCCCAGTTGGCCTTCAGCCAATTGCGGACATACTGCTTATCATAGCTGGGCTGGACCTTGCCCTCTTCATAGGTGTCGGCAGGCCAGAAGCGGCTGGAGTCCGGGGTGAGGCACTCGTCGATCAGGGTCACCTTACCGTCGATGATGCCAAACTCAAACTTGGTGTCCGCGATGATGATGCCACGGGTTGCGGCATACTCGGCGGCAGCCGTGTAGATCTTCAGCGACAGGTCACGCAGCTGGCTCGCGATGTCCTCGCCCACAAGCTCAACGCAGCGCTCATAGGAGATATTCTCATCATGGTCGCCAATAGCAGCCTTGGTGGAAGGAGTGAACAGCGGCTCGGGCAGCTTGGAAGCCTCGACCAGGCCCTCGGGCAGCTTGATGCCGCACACGGTGCCGTCCTCGTCATAGGTCTTCTTGCCAGAACCGGTCAGGTACCCGCGGACGATGCACTCGACCATAATGGGCTCGGCCTTCTTGACCAGCATGGAACGGCCCGCCAGGTAGTCGGCGTACTCGGCATACTCCGCGGGGAAATCTGCCGTGTCGATGGAAACCAGGTGATTGGGGACAATGTCCGCAAACTTCTTGAACCAGAACTCGGAGATACGGTTCAGGATCTCGCCCTTGAACGGAATCTCGTCCGGAAGGATGTAGTCAAACGCGGAGATGCGGTCGGTTGCAACCATCAACAGGTTGTCGCCGGTATCGTAGATATCG
Organism: Collinsella tanakaei YIT 12063; assembly: GCF_000225705.1. Taxonomy (GTDB): domain Bacteria; phylum Actinomycetota; class Coriobacteriia; order Coriobacteriales; family Coriobacteriaceae; genus Collinsella; species Collinsella tanakaei. Next base: position 56,682 of record NZ_JH126474.1, on the reverse strand, counting down.
CGAACCTTGCCGCGGGAATCGGGACGACGCTCCATTGTCGACACAGAGATCAACTCCTTTATATATGTTGCCACGTAACGCTGCCGCGGCCCCAGCCCGTGCGGGCTGGCCCTTCGCAGCTAATCCACCATTGTAGTTGATGCGCTATCACCTGTGTGCTCGCGCGGCAGATGAATCGTAAAAGTTGTACCCTTTCCAAGTTCAGACTCCACGGAGATGAATCCATGGTGGCGCTCGACAATCTGCTTGGTGACCGCCAAGCCTACGCCCAGGCCCCCGGCTTCGCGCGCGCGGCTGGCGTCTGCGCGCCAGAAGCGACCGAAGATACGCGACAGGTCCTCTTTTGCAATGCCGATGCCGGTGTCCGAAACCGAGATCATCACGTGACGGCGATCTGCGCGCACCGTCACCACTACCCAACCGTCCTCCGGCGTGTAGCGCATGGCGTTACTCATGATGTTGATGACGGCCTGCGTGATCATGTCGGAATCCACCTCTATGGTCACCTGCTTGCCAGCGGTCTCATCCGCAAAGCGCAGGTGCAGGTCGCGCTCGTGAAACAGCGGATGCTGCGCGTCCACAACGTTGCGCACCAGGTTAGAGATATCCACGGGCCGCAGGTTCATGGGGGCCGTACGGTTCTCCATACGCGACAGGTCCAGCATCTGCTGCACCAGGCGAGACAGACGGCGGGTTTCGGACGCCACGGTCTCAAGGTGCTCGTCATCGGTGGGCAGTACGCCGTCCTGCATGGCCTCGACCGTAGCGAGCATCGCCATCAAGGGCGTGCGCAGCTCGTGGGCAACGTCGCTGGCTAGGCGCCGCTCATGCTTAAGGTCCTTCTCAAGCGAGGTCGCCATCTCATCAAACGTCTCACCCAACTGGTCGATCTCATCGTCCCCGCGCATGTTGGTGCGGGCGGACAAGTCGCCGTCGCGAATCTGCTTTGCCGTCGACGTGATGCGGCGGATGGGGTTGGTGAGCATGCTGGATACAAAGAAGCCAATAAGCAGGGCGATGGCGATAGCGATAAACGACGCCAAGCCCATAGCGTTAAACGTCTTCTCCCTAAACGCCGTATCCGCCTTGGTAAGCAAAGCGTCACTGCCCAGAACCCATAGGCGCACGGTGCCGATCTTGACGCCATCGCCGGTAACCACGGGTTCGGACACCGCGCCCTCTTGATCGGTGGGAGCGGTTGAAACCAAACTATGCGGTTTTTCGGACGATGACCCCGCGTTTGCGGAAACCTGTTGCGCATTCGCCGCGGAAGCGTCGGCAGCGCTCGCGTCGCCCTGAGCGGAGGCCTGGTTCTGGGCGGCGGCCTGCGCCTGCTCTGCGGCCTCGCGCTCTTGCTCGCGCTTTATCTCGGCCGCCAGCGAAGCCGCAGGCCAGGTGTCGTCATACACCACGTTTCCAGCAGCGTCCACCACCTGCATGCCAATATCGTCTGAAACAAGATTGGACTCGGTGATCGACGCCAAGTCACCGGTAAACCATCCGCCGCTCTCCTCGTATACAGCGGCGATTTTCTGCGCGGTTATCTGAGCGATCTCAACAACGTTAGCGCGCGTGTAGTCCGAAAACGCGCCACCCCACACCACGGTGACAACGCATACCAACACAAGCACCGTCATGAACGACGTCAGCGCAAAAGACAGGGCCATGCGCATACCGTAGCTCATCACGGTGCGAGAATCGGAACGAGGCGTGTTCCAGCTTGCGCGGGAACCCGCCTCGTCGGACTGTTTATGTTTTTGATCGAGGACGAGTCGAGCCGGCAGCATTACTTCGCGCCGTCTTGCTTATCGTCCGCGGGCTTGGCCGGAGCCTCGAAGCGGTAGCCCACACCGTGTACCGTGTAGAGCCACTTGGGGTGCTTGGGGTCATCACCCAGCTTGGCGCGCAGGTTCTTCACGTGGCTATCGATGGTGCGCTCGTAGCCCTCAAAATCGTAACCAAGTACCTTCTCGACCAGCTCCATACGGTTGTACACACGCCCGGGATGGCGCGCCAGGGTGGTCAGCAGCTTAAACTCGGAAGCGGTGAGGTCGACCTCTTTGCCATCGACCAAAATCTTGTGGCCAGAGATGTCGATAACCAGATCTCCAAAGTCCAGAACCTCGACCTGCGGCTCATCTGCCAAATGGGTACGGCGGAACAGCGCGCGGACGCGGGCAACCAGCTCGCGGGGAGAGAACGGCTTGATCAGGTAATCGTCCGCACCAAGCTCCAGGCCGATAATGCGGTCCTCGACCTCGCCCTTGGCGGTCAGCATGATGATGGGCACGTCCGAGGTATCGCGAATGGCACGGCACACGCGCTCGCCGGAAAGCTTGGGAAGCATGAGATCGAGAACAATGAGGTCAAACTGATGCTTTTCAAATTCCTCAACGGCAGATTGGCCGTCACCTACGCCAACAACCCAATATCCCTCGCGCTCGAGGTAGGCCGCAACGGCATCGCGAATCGCCTTCTCGTCTTCAACGAGCAGAATTTTCCTTGCGTCCGAAGCCATATTGAGGCCTCCTTATCTCATAAGATGCGAACCCTACACATTTTATCGTAGAGAGCGGCGCACGGGTTGCCCGGTTGCACATCGCATCGCCAAGCGGCCTTTTGCGCGTTGCGGCGCCAAAGCCCCTGCCGACTGTTTCAATATGCGCTCCAAAACCCATGAAGCGTCTCTAGCGTATTATTATGCCCAACTTTACCAGTTGCGTATCAGTCGCGCATAACATGAGGGGGCATTCTGCGTTGTATAGGATTCGATTGGCAAGCCGTAAAGACGCTGCAGCCGTTCTTGATTTGTACGCGCCCTATGTGACCTCGACCACCGTGAGCTTTGAGGTCGAGCCCCCTTCCGTGGACGAATATGCCGATCTCATTCAGTCCGCCCTTGATCGCTACACGTTCTTGGTATTGGAGCGCATGGACAATGAGGACGATGAGGGCCTGGGCACCGCAGGCGAAGCGGCGCCAGCCGGCGCAGACATTGTTGGGTTCGCCTCGTACGGACCCTTTGGCCACCGCGTGGCATACCAATGGTCGGCAGAAATATCCATCTACCTTAAGCAGGGTCTCACCGGAAACGGACTGGGCGCCCATTTGCTAGACGCCCTCGAGAAGATTATGGCGAGCGCGGGCATCACCAATAGCGAGTCTTGCATTTGCAGCGAAAACACCGGGTCAATTGAGTTCCACCGCCGCCACGGCTACCGAACCTGCGCCGAATTTACCGATTGCGCATCTAAATTTGGACGATGGCTGGGCATACAGTGGCTCGAAAAGCACCTGGCCCCGCATCCCGCAAACCCCCAGCCGCCCCATGCGCCCACACCCCAAGACTGCGAGCGCATCCTTGCCGCGGTCAACGCGCGCCTGGCGAGCAAGAGCTAATTCCATCTAGATAGCAAACAGGCGCGCCGTCACGCTCTGGGGTATGCCCTGGGTGTCGCGCACCGTTGAGTACACCAAAAACTGCGTGGTATGACCCTCGCTCGCCGGGTAATCGCCAAAGCTCAGGGAATGGTCCGGACTCGAGATCGCGTCATACGTGTTCTCAGCCGTATCGACAATGTAGTGCGCGGACTGTGTCTTGATGTAGAAGCGATTTCCGTTAAACGACGTCCACGCGGCGGGCTCGCGGCTAAAGTAAACGTACGGCTCGCCTTCTCGTCCAATATAGGTGCCCATGTTGCCCAGGCTGCCACCGTAGTTGTAGCTTGCCTCAATAGAGAAGACAAACTGCTCGCCCGTGTACACCGCGTCAAACGGCCTGATAGAGGCGGGCAGCACCAGCTGGTCCATCTGCTTGTGCTTGTCATCGTCCAACTCTATGGCCGTCATTCCGTAATACGTGCCCTCTTCATTGAGCACGCGCGGAACAATGGTGAGCATGTTGTCGGAAACGCGCGGGTGCGTGGCGAACCTACCAATGGACTCCCAGATCTCCGAGCCCTCCTTATCCCCCACGTGCCACCGCAGGCAATGGGAGGCGGACGATGATTTTGAACCGGACGCCAAGGGCATCTTTTGCCAAATCACGGAATCGCCCGTAACCGTAAACATGGGAGGCTCCCAGTCCGCGTTACCGGAATCGAGCTCTGCAGGCTCCCCGGTCATCGTGCCCTCGGAGAAGCCCTGGCCGTACAGCTTCCAGTCGCGCGTGTTGTAGTCGATCTCTACCCATGCAAACGCCGAGCTACCGCAGCGCACATCGAAAAAGGTGTAAAGCCTACCGTTGATTGCGCCCTCTCGGACCGTGGTGAGCGCTCCGGATGCCAGCGAAAGAACGCCCAGGGTATTGGGATGCAGGGCGCTTTCCGGCGTGAGCATGGCCGCGGCCCAAGAGCCCTCGCAGTGGAACAGCACGGTTCCCAAGGGTAGGGTCCATGTTTGGGCAGCGGCAAGGCCAAAGTCTTGCGCCTTGTAATCATCCAAAACAGAGACGATCGACTCGTCATCGATCTCCTGGGGCTCGCCCGTAGACTTTTTCTTATCCTCATCGCCACCGCAGGCAGAAAGGCCCGTTGCGGCGGCGACCGCGCCCGCGGCGGCTACGCTACCCAATGCAAAACGCCTGCGACTAAACCCCTTATACTCCCCGTTGAGCAGGCCCATGGACCTACGCCTCCGCAGCGGCTTCGCGCAGCGCCAGGGTCAGCTGGTCCGCGCAGGACGTGGAACGAGGTCCGCAGGTATTGCCCTGCAGCAGCTCGACAACCCTGTTAACCGGCATGCCGGCGACAAGCTTGCCGATAGCCTTAAGGTTGCCGTTGCAACCGCCAACAAAAGACACGCTCTCAACAACCTTGCCGTCATCGGAAAGATCAACGTGAATGGAGCGAGCGCAGACGCCGCGCGGCGTGAAGTCATGGGAAATCATGATGGTCTCCTTGTAAAGGTATTCCAATTTGTTTTGCCTATTATCCCCGCTCGCGCGCCCAAAGGCGAACCTTCTTAAGCAGAGTACACATATATATAAGAGTTAGAAATAAGAAATGGACCTGGCAGCGAATGCTGTGGACGAGGATGCGGCCAAGGTTATCGCCCACGCCTTTACCATCTAACCATGCGCAACCCATAGCAAAAGAGGCCCCCGGCGCCGCCGGAGACCTCTTTGCAAGCAAGTTTGCTATGCGCGCAAGCGCGAACTACTTGGAGCTGCTGGCCTCGAAGGTGAAGGGGGTTGCCCAACCCTCGGGGACAGCGCCGGTCTTGCCGTTGCCCAGATCCTGGACAACCCAGCCCTCGGGCACGCCGCCCTCGCCTTCCCAAGCGCCAACCTGGTGGCAGGAAGCGCAGGTGAAGACGGACTGATCATGCATGAGGTGGCAGGAGTTGCACTGCTGCACGCCATGGTAATCGCTATGCGGGTCAAAGCTGAAGTCCTTGGTGGAGGACTCGGTAGCGCCCGGCATCACGCCAGCGCCCAGGTGGCAACCGCTCTGCAGGCAGAAGTCGTTCGAGAAGGTGACCTTGTCGAACGGCTGGGTGTAGTCGCCGGACAGCTGGATCTGGACCTCGTGCACCATCTGGGGCAGGGTTGCCTCATGGCAGCCCAGGCACTGGTTGTTGGTAGCAGCGCGGTGCTTGTAAGCCAGGGTGGTGGTGTCCTGGGTGTAGGTCTGGTAGTACTTGCCCATGGTGCTGTGGCAGATAACGTCGCAGCACTCAGGCGTTGCATGCCAGGCCCAACCGGCAACGCCGATGACGGTCACAACGACCACAGCGGCGATGATGATCGGGAGGCGCTTGCCCTTCCAATCAAACTTCTTCTTAGGAGTTGCCTCGGGCGTACCCTCGGTGCTCTCCTTGATCTCGTCAGCCATTGTTTTCTCCTCTCGAGACCACTAGGCGTTCGCGGGGTTATCGCCGCAGTACTTCTTCAGCAGGCCGTCGTACTTGCGCGTACGCTCGTCATAGGCGACTCCGCCGTCGACCAGCAAGCCAAGCTCCTCAAGATCCTTGGACTCCTGCTCAAGACCCAGGTCTGCCAGGCACTGCTTAGTGGGGCAGCCCAGCTCCTCGTCCCAACCAAAGCGCTTGTAGAACATGGTGAGGGACTTCTTCCAGTCCTCTCGATCCATCTTGTCGGTACCAGCGGTGAAGGGCTTGATGTCGGGATCCTTGGTGAAGACCCACTCGGTGATGACGTCATGGATGTTGCGCATGTCGTTGCAGCCCATCTTGCCGTCCTTGTCCTTCATGCCGCGGACGGTGTTGACGCGCTGGAGGGTCATGATACGCTCGCCGGCCTTGTACAGGTCGTCGATGGTGACCTCCTGGCCGGTGACGGCGGTGTAGAACTGGGCCTCGAGGTCCAGGTCGCCGCGGTAGCTGCGCTCCTTAGCGGGAGCCATGGCCATGGGCCACACCCAGTTGCACAGCGTCAGGGAGTCATGCAGGACGTCGGTGACGATGCTCCACCAAGCGAACTCGACCTTGTGCTCGTTGATGGGGGTGTAGTTCTTGTCCGGATCCATGGCGTCCTCGCCGCCGAACATCTCCTTTGCCATTTCCTTCTTGAGCTCGATGGGAAGACCGCAGCCCTGGAGGTTAACGGCGGAGTGGATCATGTCATCGCGGTTGAAGACCATGTTGTACAGGCCGCCAACCTGGGCAAAGCACTCGATGGCGTGGTGAACCGGCCAGCCGCGGTAGTTGATCAGCGCGGAGGTCTTGTTCTCGAACCAGTCGGGACGGTTCCAGTGGTCCTTGTCGGCCCAAACGTACGGACCGTGACCAAGCCAGGAAATGGGCTTGTTCTTGGTGTCGTTGGATGCGATATCGAGGAGAATCTTGATGAACGACGTGGGATCGCCGGACATGATGCCCTCGAAGTTGTACTCAGCCATCTGCTCGGGAGTGCAGTGCTCGGCGAGGATGCCCTCCTTGTAGGTCCAGGCAAGGTCGCGATAGAGCTGAGCATAGTTGCACCACAGGCCAAGGTCGTCGACCGTGACGGAGATCAGCTGGTTGTAGAAGACGGACAGGTCGGTGAGCGTCTTGTTCTCGCCCTCCTGGATGCCCGGAACCTGCATGATGGGCTGCATGTACGCGGAGAACGGGAAGTTGGGAACGCAGGTGTTGCCCGAGGACTCGTAGCCGGTGGCTTCCTGAACCTGAGGGACCTTCACCTGGGCGTAGCAACGCACGGGGCAGCCGTGGCAGCCGGCCATCTTCACGGTGTACTTCTCAGCTGCGGGGCCAAGGTCCTTGGTGGACTTCATGCAGCGATAACCCATGGTGTTGGGCTCGAAGGGCTTGGGCTCGCCGGTCTCGATGGGGCCGCCCTCGGCAGCTGCCCAGTAGAGGCCCTTCTTGGCGGTCCAACGAGAACCCTTGTCGTAGTACTCGGCCCAGGACTGCTGGGTGGAGGGGACGACATGGTTGTTGTTGGAGCCAAGGACCTGGGCGATCATGTAGTCGGACAGGTCGGCAACCATCTGCGGGTCGGCAACGTTAACGGCCTTGGTGCCCTTGACGACGACTGCCTTGACCTTCTTGGAGCCCAAAACGGCGCCCAGGCCAGCGCCCGCGGAGTGGGAGCGGCTGTTCATGACGCACGCGTAAGGGAGCAGGTTCTCGCCTGCGGGACCGATGGCGGCGACACAGCACTCAAGGCCGTGCTTCTTGCACAGGGCCTCGGTGGTCTCGCGAGTGCCCTTGCCCCAGAGAGCGGAAGCATCCTCGATGCTGATCTTGTCATCGTTAATGAAGATGTAGACCGGGGTATCGGCCTTGCCCTCGATAATCAGGCCGTCGTGGCCGGAGTACTTGAGCATGGCGCCCAGCTGACCGCCGCAGTGGCAGTCGACAACCAGGTGGTCCTGGGTATAGGTGGACAGAGTAGCCCACGTAGAACGACCGGCCAGGGGAACGCCGGCACCGGTGAGGGGGCCAACAGCGAGAACGGCCTTGTTCTCCTCGTCCATCCAGTCGACACCTGCGGGGACCTCGTCGTACATGATCTTGTTAGCAAAACCCATGCCGCCGATGTAGTCCTTCTGCATCTCGACATCGGACTCTTCGGTGATAGCACCGCTCGTAAGGTTGACGCGGGCGATCCAGCCAGCCCAACCGTAAGAGGTATCAGCCATTTACTTCTCCTATCCTTAACCGATCTTGCCGCCTGCGACGAAGTCCTGCTTCTCGGAGACGAGCGGCCAGGGGTTCTCCTGCTTGGTTGGGCCGGAGGAGTGGCTCACGTCCTCCCACTCGATAAGCTCAATCGCGCCGTTGGGGCACTGCTCGGCGCAGCGGCCGCACGCGATGCACTTAGAGGACTTGCCGGTGACGGTGTTCACCACGGGCATGTGATAGGGGCACGCGGCGACGCAGGTACCGCAACCAACGCACTTCTCGGCGTCGACGTAGCGGATGCCGTTGTCGTCAGTGAGGATGGCGCCCTGCGGGCATGCGGTCTGGCACAGGGCCGTCTTGCACATGTGGCAGGCGCGGACATTCCACTCGCAAGAGTAGTAGATACCGTCGCCGGACCCAAGCTCCTTACCAAACTGGTAGCCGTCGTGCACGTGGATGCGGGCGGCTGCGGGCTGGGACACGCCATCGTTCTGAAGCGTGCAGCTCATCTCGCAGCGCTGGCAACCGGTGCAACGGGCGCGGTTGACCTTGAGCACGTGGGACGGGGTCGCATAGTAGTCGACCTTACCCTTCGAGCTCGTGGGAGCCGCTGCGGCGGTGTCCGGCAGAAGACCCAGGGCCACCATGCTCGCGACGAACGCGCCAGATACCTTCACAAACCCGCGACGGGTGAAGAAGGAGTCGAGGCGATCCGCGCCGGAGCCAACCTGCTCCAAAGCGGTGTTCTCTTTCATAGTTCCCTCCCCTTACTGCATTACGCGATACGCCCAAGGGACGGCGCATCGCACCTTTACTTTGGCGGGACCGTTGGCGATACAGTCTCCGCCGTTAGTATGCATTGTGGGTCAAGGCGCGATCTTCGATTCACCTTGTTATGGGTATCTTTGAAAAATAGTCCGCGATTGGCCTAAAACCTTGTCACCTGTTATAGGGTACACGCTGTACCTGCGGGTTTACATTTGATAACCAGTGGCGTTGAACCACTGCAAACGCTTTATTTTGCTAGAGTTTCTATATTCCCCATTGTATTTATAGGTTGATTTTCTCGTCCACTATATTCATATGGGAGCGCTCTTCATAACGTTTTGCTTGTGTTGCAAACAAACCTTGTGGCAGCGAGGCGCCAATCGATGCACAATAGACTGGTTCAACAGTCACTCAAGAAACGCGACACCCACGGAGGTCGTCCATGCTATCCGAACGCCTACTTTCCAAAACCGTTGGCATAGGAGCCCGTCAGCTCTTCCGCTCTAAGGGCGAGTGTGCCCGCACGCTGCCCGCGCCAGAGGCGGGGCACGAGTACCTGCTCTACGTTCACATCCCATTCTGCGACGTGCTGTGCCCGTATTGCTCCTTCACACGCTTCCCCTTCCGCGAGGAGGCGGCGCGCCGCTACTTCGAAGCGCTGAGGCGCGAGCTCAAGATGATCCATGACCTTGGCTATCAACCGCCCAGCGCCTACATTGGCGGCGGCACGCCTACCATTATGATGGACGAGCTCGAGCGCACCATCGATTACATGCGCGAGCTGTTCCCCACCATTAAAGAGGTTTCCAGCGAAACCAATCCGCCGCACCTTGACCGCGAGCGCCTCAAGCGACTGAGCAATATGGTCCAGCGATTCTCCGTTGGCGTGCAGAGCTTTGACAACACCTTGCTCAAGCGAATGGACCGCTACAACAAGTACGGCAGCGCCGAGGAGATTGTCGAGCGTATCCAAAGCGTGCACGACATGTTCGACACCTTCAATGTGGACATGATCTTCAACTTCCCGGGCCAAACCCCCGAGATGGTCTCGCGCGATATCGACGTGTTCCGCACCACCGGCGCCAACCAGATCACCTACTATCCGCTGATGGCCTCGCCGGGGTCCGAGAAGCTCATGCAAACTTGCTTCCACGGACAGGTCGATTACAACCTGGAAAAGGATCTGTACAACACGCTGTTTGACAAGATGACCGCACCGGTTGAGAAGGGCGGCGTGGGCTTCTACGCTACGGACGTCTACACCTTCGCCAAGGACCGCGACGCCATGATCGACGAGTACGTGGTCGATTACGGCGAGTACGTGGCGGCAGGCTGCGGCGGCTACTCCTTTTTGGGCGATGACATCTACACCAACGACTCCTCGCTGGATGGATACTGCCGCCGTATCGAAGAGGGAACCATGAGCGTTGCCTCCCATATCTCCATGGGCCACGCCAACGGCAAGCGCTATCGCATGGGTCGCGAGCTGTTTGGCTTGCGCCTGGACAACCGCGCTTGGAGGCGCGACTTTGGCAAGTACATTCAGTACGACATGCCCGTCGAATACGGTTACCTGGCCGCCAACGGCGCCTTTGATAAGAATAATGCGGACGAGCTGACCCTTACCCGCAAGGGCCGCTACCTTGTCTTGGTTATGATGCGCCAGATCTTTATTGGCATGAATACGGAACGCGATCGCCTGCGCACCTTGCTGCCCGAGTGCGAGCGCAAGATGTTCGCCGACTCCGCCGCTAAGCAGATCGCGGCGGCGAAGGCTGCCGACGAAGCGGCGGGCGCGGACCAATAAGCGGCCGTCAGCCTACAGGGCAGCCCATTCTAGGTGACTAAAAAACGGAGACAGACAAGCGCGGTCTGCCTCCGTTTTTGTTTCTTTACGCTCCGTGCGTGCCGTATTCGGCAATATAGTCCAGAATCTCTTGGCGAGAATGCAGGTCCGTCTTGTCGTAGATGCGCTTGATATGCGTATGCACCGTGTTGGGCGACAACTTAAGCTCCTCGCTTACGCGCGCTTGGGTGTGACCCAGGGCGTAGAGCGTGAGCACCTCTACCTCGCGGCCCGTAAGCCCAAAGGTCTGTGCCATCTCCATGACCGACGTCGCAATGTGCACGCTGGGCTTTTGGTTCACCATGGGAGCCTGAGCCTGCGGGGAGATGGCAAGCACGCCCATCAGGGGGATGCGACGCACGTCCGCCTCTGTAATGGGCCCCTCGGCGCGGCTGCTCTCCGTTTGCTCGGACGGCGCTGCCAGCAACTTGGTAAACACCACCTGCGTGGCCACCAGCACAAAAAAGCTCATGATCGATATGATGACCGGCGCGTTGCTGGGCATCACGCGAGTGATAGCCGTATCGAATTTCATACCGGCGACGGCCAGCATATTGCTCGCCACCCACGCCGCAGATGCGTAATAGAACGAATCTCGCCAGCCAAAGCTAATGAACGCAATGGTCAAGTACCAGATAAACGCGTTGAGCACCAGCGAGGCGGCCATGACAAACGAGGCGCCGATGCTGATGGTCTTGGGCCAGATCGCAAAAAAGATGGCGCCCAGCGCGATGAGGATCTCCATAACAACCCAAATGCTGGTGGTCAGCGCGCGCATGCGCGACTTAAGGCCGTTTCGCACCCACAGGGCGGCGACCACCCATACAAAGATCATGATGAGAAAGCGCGGCACCGTGCTCATGTAGATAGGGTCGCCAGCGGGAAATCCTCGTCCCATGCCAATGGGGATGGAGATGAACCATATGCCCACGGCGGCCACCACAAGAAAGCTGCGGTTAGAAAAGCGATTCTCGTCCGTACCAAAATACGATTCGGACACAGCGGGAAACGAGTCGCTAGGCGCATCCATGGTGCGCGAGATCTTGATGGCGATCATTTGGGCCGCCGTAAACAGGGCGCCCGCGGCATACCACACAAGCTCGCTGGAGAAGCTCAGCATAAACGTGGCGGTCTCGGAAAGGGCCAAAGCGGCAAACACTACAACCACCGCGGCCTGGGCGGAAACCCCGCGCAGCTTTCGCAACCAGTAAAACTCAAGGTAGGTGCTGCCCACAGTGATACCAACGCCCAGCAGCAGAACCATCCAGGGCAAAGGCGCCGCACCAAGCACCTCGAGCACCGCAGACGCCAGCGAGCACGCACCGGCGAGCACCACCGCACCGGCCGTGGTGGACGAGATAAAACGCTTATCAAAGCGCTTGACCACCAACGTCGACAAAAAGAGCAGCGAGATTATCACAGCGGAGATAAACATGGTGAAGCCGGAGAACGTAGAGGTGCCCGTGGTGGCGTGCGCAACCTGGATGCAGATATTGACCACGGTCGAGCTCAGCGCAAGGCCGAATATCGAAGGCAGCAGCACCTTGTAGGCATCAAAGCCCAATGGCGGCATAACCGTCTGGTCCGCTTTTTCCTGCGACACGCTCTCTCCCCTTTTTGTTCCTTTGGAGCCGTTGACGCGACTACGCTTCTACGCTGCCATAACGTTTGCTCCAAAACCATCTCTGGCGATGGTTTAGTATACCTTGTACTACACTGGTTTGCATGGACCTAACAACATATGAGCCACACATTGAAAGGCGCGCAATGACCGACACTACCGATCAGCAGCCAACAATTCCACCCGCCGCGCTGGAAAGCGATATCTCGCCCGCCGAGGATGCGGAAAAAGACGCCCCCCAGCTCACGGATGAGCAGCGGGCGGAAATTCACCAGCACAACGCCCTTGTTCGCGCATGGGATAAAGCCCTTACCGACATGCGACAGCGCTCTTATGAGGGCAAGCTCACCACACCCGCGCGCTGGAAGCGCCTTGCCATCGCCCCGCAGGAGATGGATGCCGCGGCGTTCGAGGCGGGCCTTATGGACTACATCGAGAGCAACCCCCATGCCGATGATTCCCCCGCTATCGGCCACATGGAGGCTCCCAAGCCCTTGGACGTGCTGCTAGAAGGACAGGATGTGGACGAGGACACGCCCCTGCCCAATCCGGACGTGTCCGATGTGGTGCTGCTCTACGGCAAGAAATCCGTCTACCTCTATTCCAAGCCGCTTCTCTCTAGCAGCTTTGCCCACGCACTGTTCATCACCACGGAAAACGACGACTTCTCGACGTTTATCGACGTAGTGCGCACCGAGTCGCGCGTGTACCCCCGCCCTGTATCCATCCTCGACTTCATGAACCCACCCTACCTGTGGTCTATCGAGAAAACCCGCAGCCTTTTTGAGAGCATTGGGGACGAGGAGGCTTTTGCAGACATCCATTCCTGTAAGACCAGCTTGGATGAGACCTTCTTCTACTCCACCAGATTCCTCAGCGACGCCCAAGGCAAGGCACTGGCGGAATTCTATGGCGTTGAGAAGGGCCGCAACCCCTAAAGACCGGGCGCGCGGCGATTACTTGCCCAGCCCGCCTTATCCACACCGCTCTTACCGCCCGAGCTTGCCGTAACGTCTCGCGTACCGAAACACCTACGCACCACCCACCCGGAAGGAATACCATGGCCAAACAGCGCCTTACCCAAGACACCCCGTTCCTGCGCACGCCGGACATGTACCAAATTGAGAACGACGCCCCCATCACCGAGTACGCCGACGCCACCCTTGACCTTATTGCGGATGCTGCCAACTGCGGTATCCCCGATGGCGCCAACGCCTTTTGCAGCGTGGGCAAGGAGAAGCGCGGCACGGTTCAAATGCAGCTCTTCGCCCGCATTGATCCGGATACCGAGACTTTTGAAGAGGTGGGCTTTCGCAGCCACGGATGCCTAGCCGCCATTGGCTGCGCGGCCCTGCTGGCAAACAAGCTGCCCGGTAAAACCTTTGAGCAAGCGCTCGCCATCACCAAGGAAGAACTTGATGAGGAGCTGGGAGGGCTTCCCAAGAGCCGCATCTACACGCTGGTATTTGGCATCGAGGCGGTTCGCGCGCTCATTGGCGACTACTGCCTGCGCATCAAGGGCTACTCCCTGGCGCAGCTCACCCAGGAGATTCCCTGCGATTATATGTGCGTCAACTGCCTGCTCACGGAAAACTGCTCCCTGCGCGACGAGCGCGTTGACCAAGAGATGCACGAGCTGGGCGAAATCGAGTAGCGCAAGGGTTGCCAACACCCCGTCACGCTACAATGGATGTATCTGACCTGCGCGGCGCGCGCCGCTTGTACAGAAGGAGTCGCCGGTGATCGACCGCTACACTCGCCCCGAAATGGGACACATCTTCTCCCTTGAGAACAAGTACGCCATCTGGCAGGAGATCGAAGTGCTCGCCTGCGAGGCCCACGCCGAGATGGGCAAGATTGGCATCACGCGCGAAGAGGCCGCGTGGATTCGCGAGCACGCCAAGTTCAGCAAAGAAGAGGTTGACGCCATCGAGGCCGTCACCAACCATGACGTCATCGCATTCCTCACCAATATGGGCGAGTATATCGACGCCGAGGTGCCCGAGGGCGAGCCCAAGCCAAGCCGCTGGGTGCACTACGGCATGACCAGCTCCGATCTGGGCGACACCGCCCTGTGCTATCAGCTGGTCCAGGCTACCGATATCATTATCGAAGACGTTCGCAAGCTGGGCGAGATCTGCCGCCGCCGCGCCTTTGAAGAGCGCGAGACCCTGTGCGTTGGCCGCACCCACGGCATCCACGCCGAGCCCATGACCTTTGGCATGAAGTTTGGCAGCTGGGCATGGGAGCTCAAGCGCGACCTGGATCGCCTGCTCGATGCACGCAAGAACGTCGCCTTCGGTGCGATCTCCGGTGCGGTGGGCACGTACAGCTCCATCGACCCGTTTGTTGAGGAGTACGTCTGCGAGCGCCTGGGCCTGGCCCACGACCCGCTGTCCACCCAGGTCATCTCGCGCGACCACCACGCCTATCTGGCCGGCGTTCTGGCAACCACCGCTGCAACCTGCGACCGTATCGCCACGGAAATTCGCAACCTGCAGAAGACCGATACCCTTGAGGCCGAAGAGCCATTCAAGAAGGGTCAAAAGGGCAGCTCTGCCATGCCCCACAAGCGCAACCCCATCACCCTGGAGAAGGTCTGCGGCCTGTCTCGCGTGGTGAAGGCGAACGCCCAGGTCGCCTTTGACAACGTCGCCCTGTGGCACGAGCGCGACATCTCGCACAGCTCCGCCGAGCGCGTGGCCCAGGCAGACAGCTTTATCGCCCTTGACCACATGCTCAACTGCCTTATCCGCATCGTCGACGGACTCATCCTGTACCCCGCGCGCATGCAGGCGAACCTCAACCTCACCCGCGGCCTCATCTTCTCTTCCAAGGTCCTGCTGGCCCTGGTCGACACCGGCATCACCCGCGAGGACGCCTACAAGATCGTCCAGCGCAACTCCATGGCGGTCTGGGACGATGTCCACGCCGCGGTCGACGGCCCCAACCTGCGCGAGCGCCTGGAAGCAGACCCCGAATGCACTGTTTCTTCCGAGAAGCTGGATGAGATTTTCGATCCCTGGGATTTCCTCACCCGCATCGACGTGGTGTTCAAGCGCTTGGAAACGCTCTCCTTTGAGGAGTAAAGCCTCCCTTATATGCATCTGCCAAGGCCTCGGGGCACATCCCGGGGCCTTTTTAATATGAGTTGAACATTGTCAAGTGGCAAAACGTCCCCGCCCCCGGGGAGCTACCGCGGGGGGCGGGGACGACCTATCTTCACCCGGGGGACGCGCCGCTTGAGGGCGTGTCTGCTCGACGCACGTTCGGCACTCTAATATCCGCGGGTCGGAACCGCATTTCGTTGCTACGGCTGGGGGCCTCCGGCTTCATCGCAGTCTCGTGGCGGGCGTGGCGGTCCCCCGCTGCCCAGAAAAAGGAACTGGAATGGCCTCCCAACGGCCTCGAGCGCGGCGCGCCCCGGGGTCGGACTCCTATCTCGCCGCGGGCGCTACCGGACCATGAGCGCTATCGCCCAGACCCAGCAGGCCATCTCGCGGGCCGTCGCGCAGTTCGCCACGCAGGGCCTCTTTCCCGCCTGCGACATGGCGTCGCGC
>NZ_JH126474.1:0-40177 GCF_000225705.1 Collinsella tanakaei YIT 12063 | reverse complement strand
CGTTGCGGCAGGCGAGGAGCCTGGCGAGCCACTCGGCGTCGCGCCGGTCGTTCTTGCGCCCGCGGTCGGCGGCCGGCCGGTGCATCTTGGAGACGGCGCCTACGGCGCAGTCGACGCCGAGCGCCCTCAGGGCGCGGCAGAGGTGGAAGCCGGTCGGGCCGCTCTCGTACACCGCCTTGGGCGACTCGAACCCCAGTGCCCACTCGGCGACCGACGCGGGGTCGTATCCGAACCTTGCGCGGGACACCTCGCCGGTCATGGGGTCGAAGGCGCATGCGGAGATGCTCCTCGCGTGGACGTCGAGACCGATGGCTGTGACATAATTGGACATGGCGGGCCCCTCTCCGTCGCATGTGGCGCGCGGCCACGGTTGGCGCTACGACCATTGTCGCCCGACCCACGATAGAGCTGCAAGGGGAGGGGCTCCCAATGTTCAACTCATATCGTCTCATGCCCCGCCCCTCGCATTTGAATCGATCTTATAACCCTGGTAGAGCATGCCGGCGCACCCTATACGCCCAGCACACTGACTGCGCATGAAAAACCCGGCACCTTGCGATACCGGGTTAAACAATCTCTGGAGCGGGCAACGGGACTCGAACCCGCGAGTGTCAGCTTGGGAAGCTGATGCCTTACCACTTGGCGATGCCCGCAAAATGAAAGCCATCTCTGGCCGTTTGATAAGTATATCCCGCACCACCTGAGGCGGCAAGACTTCATTTCCCGACCGCGGAGTTCCTTTATCTCCGGGTTGGAACATACAAAGCATACTTTTGAACTACCGGCGTGCGCTTTTGATGATAAACCGCACCCCTTGATAACGGATATAGAATCCAAGCACCGTGCTCGGCAGGCATCGACCTGCACGTTCGTTATACCTGTAAGAATCTTCGATACGCACGCCTACACATTTGGAACGTTCCATATCACCTTGGGGTGCAAAGACGCGTCTAGGCTCCTTTCTCATCCGCACACTATACGCGCGAGAAAGGACATGCCATGAACCACCACCCACCCAGCTGCAGACAATCGCTTCTCACCCTCATGTCTTCCTTTAATCCGCCCGCGGCGATTCTAGGCCTTGTCATCTTTGCCGCAGCCATTGTGGGTAGCCTTACACCCATTTTCCACCTTGTGGCTGCAGACACCGGTAAGGCAAAGATCATTGAAGTTGCCGAAAATGAATTTGAGGACGAGGGCTACGCCCCATCTATCGACTTCGACACCATAACAATCGAAAGCGGCTGGGTGGAAGAAACCGATGTTTCCAAGTACTACAGCACGTCTGGAGGCACGGAACCCAACCCTGACGGCTCCAGACCGGTTGTGGCACCACGCGGAAAAGGCTATGCCTTCTTTATCGATGAGAGCACACCGAAGGATTCTCGTCCAACCCTGCGCTATTCCGGCGGATCATACGGAAAAGACAACGTAGACGCGCTTGTTACGCTGGTAGATTGGGATTATCTAGAACCAACCTGCGGTTGGGACGAGCTTCCCGAGGTTAAGGATCAATGGTTTGAGGAATTCCGCACCGGCGTCTTTGTAAGCGACCTCTGGCGCTCTGGTGCAGACGATGAGACCGGTTATCAGAATTTCAACTTCTACACCGTGGGACTCGCCAACATTCGCGTCGATGTCTCCTGGGTCTACGCGGGAACCAATACGCCTATCGAACTCAAGGGGCATATGACCTGCATGGATCTGGACGTTAGTCAGTCGTTTGGATTTGGCGGATCCGTTACCCAGGCGCGCGTTGTCTCCAACAACGACCATCTGTCGATCACCGATGACCAAACGCGCGTTCAGAGCGAGAACACCGCGCTTGATGATCAATACAAGCGCAACCCAGAAGAATATCGCATGGGTCTAGTGGGTGCGTATTACGACACCACGGCGGAAGGAAAGCTCAAGACACCCACCGAGCTCTACTTTGGTGCCAGCTGGCGGGGCCTGGGAACAACCTGCGTCTCCTTCTTCGCCATGACCTCGGAGTTCCTCACACTGCCCAACCCAGAAGACGACATACCGGAGAATCCGCCCGCACCCGTGAAATCCGCCGACAAGACAAGCGGCGTCTCCCTTGGCGACCAAGTCATCTACACCATCGATTTCACCGCGCACGAGCAGGGCGTTAATTGTCGTGGCGGATACCGATATACCAATCTCGACATCATCGATGTCTTGCCGGATGAGATGCGCTATGTAGACGGTTCCGGCTACCTCACCGATGAAAGCGGCGCCCGCATAGAGAATGCCGGTCGCGTCATCTACGAAGGCGATAACGAGAACCCAGTGGAAAACACGGTTCGCTTCGAGCTCTATCCCGATTACCTGCAGACTATGAAGATGGAGGGCGAGCATTACTTCTTTATCTTCAAAGCGGAACTGACCGAATACCCAAAGAGCGGCAAGCGGCTGGACGGCCACCTCTTTGTTCGCAACTCCAGCTATGTGCTCATCAACCAAAGCGGCAAGCTTCCCTCGAACAACGTGGACACGCTGTTGGTGGAACCCGTGCTCTCCGTCGACAAAACCGCAGACAAGTATGAATACCAGGTGGACGATACCATCACATACACCGTTGTGTACAAGCAGACCGCCAAGAACGCCCAGGCGCGAGAAGCCATCATCTCTGACAACCTCCCTGAAGGCCTTGAACTTATAGCCGACACTGTCAAGGCAACCGGCTTGAAAGACCTGCCCGATCCAGATATCAACGAGAACAAATGGTCCTACTCGTTTGACAAGTTCAACTATGGCGACACCATCACCGTTACCTATCAGGCACGGGCGACAAGCCACGGCAACGGGCAGGAGATCGTCAACAACGCCTCGATCCACGCGAACAACGCTGCCGACCAAGATGATCCAGCCGAAGTATGGATCAACTCCGCCGCCCTCGACATAACAAAGGAAGTCGATAGATACGAAGGCTATGTTGGCTCGTCAGATATCGACCCGGGATTTTTCGAATACACCGTGACCCTTAAGAACGCCAAGCGCGGAACCATCGCGAACGATGTTGTGATAAGCGATGATTCGCTTCCTAAAGAGATGCCGGTAGGTAGAAATAACGACGGAGCGCTGCGCGTCGAGGTGAAGGTGGACGATGGCTCTGACAACACCATGACATGGGTTGGAGATAGGGCCGAAGGAAGCTTTGCCGACGTAGCATATCCCATAGGCGACGATGATACCGTCCACAACCAAACGGCGCCCCAACCCGTTACCTGGAACCTCGACCCATCGGGCACCGGATGGAAGCTGTCCTTTGACCATCTGAACGATACAACCACTGTGACGGTCACTTACCGTGCCTACCCGCAAGACGCCGCGTCTGGCTGGGAGGTTGAAAACAAAGCTATCGCCCAGGCGGATAACTCAAGCAAAGATGAGGATACCGCGCTGGTCTGGATCAACCAGCCCCACCTCGCTGTTGATAAGGAAGCTAACCTTGAGTCCTTCTCCGTTGGCGACCATATTGTCTACCACGTGACGGTAACCAATGAGACACCCGGTACCCTTGGTCGCGACCTGGTGATTTCAGACCTTGCCCACACCGAGGGCATCGAGTTGATTCGCGGATCGATACGCGTATACGACTCACGCAATGAGGACATCACCGATGAGTGCACCATTTCTAGCAAACACGGCCAGGAAACCTTTATTGTCCAGACGCATCGCAACATCATCAACAAGTCGGACTCCAGAAGTGTCTGGAAGGAGGGTGAGCTGCGTGAGGCAAAGGGGCGCAATCCCCTCGACGGTGATGGAGAGACCTCTATAACGGTCGAGTACCAAGTTGCAATATCGGACGCTGAGCTTGCAGGCAAGACAATCGACAACACCGCGCTCGCCGTCACCGATGAGCCCAACACGCAGACAACGGACGACGAAGTGGTGAACGTTGATGGTGCCAAGCTGATTGTTGAGAAGTCATCCGACAAGCCAACCTATCACGTTGGAGATGTGGCTGAATATACCCTGGTGATTCGCCAAACACGTGAAGCGGGAATCGCACGAAAGGTTGTGATACATGATGCTTTTGACCAGGTAGATCTTGCATCTATTGTTGAGGGCAGCATTGTGGTCACCGGCCCAGACGGCAACGCGGTTGATGTTGAGCCGGAGTTTATCGTCCAAAAAGATGAGCGAATCACCGGATTCGAAATACCCACCGGCATTGATCTGGAGGACGAGCAAGCAATCACGGTCTCTTACCAAGTCAACATGGAGGCTCCCGCCCAGATGCTCGACAACAAGGTGAGAGCCCAAGCGGAAGGATCATTGGAAGGCATAGACCAACACAGCGTAGAAATTCTTGAAGCAAAGCCTCAGGCCTCAATCTCCAAGACCGTACAAGATGAAAATCTCGCACTTAATGAAACCGCACGTTATACGGTAAAGGCAACGCTGAGCTCCGGCAAAGCTGATAACGCCGTCATCTCTGACACAAGCCTGCCAAAAACGACCCCTATCGATTTCGATAGCATCACGGTTACTAAGAACGGGACCCTGCTTGAGGACGAGGTCAAACATGCTGACAATGGATTCAGCATCGCATGCGGAAGCCTGGCGGCAGGGGATGAGATCGCGATATCCTACAACGCAACGCCATCCGACCCTTCGCTCAAGGGTGCCTCCGTTGTCAACGTGGCCACCTTGGACTTTGATGGTCTTGATGAGCCGTTAGTAGACGACGCCGTTATTCATATCGAAGACGATACGGACGATGAGCCGGGAGATCCGGACACCCCGGATAATCCGGATCCCGACGGCCCAGACAATCCTAATGGCCCGAACGATGTCGATGAGCCCAGTAATCCCGATCAGCCTGACAAGTCGGGAACCGATGATCCGGATAAAGACCCTGGTAAAGACCTTGGCAAAACCGGTGATTGGCTCATGAGCAATCTACCCACGGTAACGGTTCTTGGCGTTGCGATATGCATATGCCTCGCCGCCATCATCACCCACAAACGTCCCCGTCACTAATCAAAGGGTGCGCTTGGCAACCGCCGGGCGCACCCCGCTTGGATAAAGGGAACCTATGTATTCAGCAACCCATAGAGCGCTTCGATTCTTGATAGCAGCATGCACTGGCTGTGCCGTTATGGTATCGGGTTTTTTCGGATGGTACCTGCAACCGCTCATCTCAGCCGACATAGAATATGAACGCTTGAGAGCGTTCTGCAAACCGATGGACCCAAACGCAATCGATAATCGATCGAACCCACGCGAGAACGGGCACGATGCCGAGGACGCGGGCGCCCCTCCGCGTCCAAGCTCTGAGCTATTGGAGAACAGCAGGCACATTGATTGGGATGCACTCTCGACTATAAACAAAGACGTTATCGGCTGGATCTACGTCCCCAATACGCCAATCGACTACCCTATAGTGCAAGCACCCGTGAACGATTCGGAAAAGTACCTGCGAACCACCTTTGAAGGCTCCGTAGCCTACCCCAACAACCAGGGAACAATTTATCTGGACTCAGACAACGCTGACGATGGTCTCTCCTCTTCCACCCCCGTCATATACGGCCACTACCAGCTCAACGGCTCTATGCTCTCATCCTTCTCAAAGAATGATTCGGTCGACGAGCTTTCAAGACATGACCAGGTATTTCTCTATACTCCTACCACCATGTTTCACGTAGAACTATTTGCGGGAAATATCGTTGACGCATCGACGGAGAAGATTAAGACATCATTCACCAGTCGGCAGGCACTTGCTTCATGGATAAAGGAAAAGCTGGACGAATCGGAGGCCGTTCTATATCGGCCATCCTCAATCGACCAGCTCTTCACGTTTGTAACGTGCTCATATAGCAGATGGAAGGATCAGCGAACGTTAACGTACGGCATGGTTATAGAGTCAGCATCAGCAGAGGCCGTTGAATACTACTCTGCGGATGAACCGGCGTCGGTTGATTGAGCGTCAGCCGCCTGGTCCGCATCCAATGAATCGTCAACGTTTTGACTCTCGTCGCCAGCCATCTCATTGCGCTCCGCGGCATCCTCTGCATACGCCTCCTGCCGTTCCGCGCGAACGTCCTCTGGAGTGGACCATTTAACGCCAAGAACATAGGAAACACCAAAGCCCAGGGCAACGGCTGTGGCCGCCCCTATAAGATATGCAACCCAATGTTTACGGATAAAGGCGAACACGGTACCTCCTGCCTTCGAACTTCCTCTATGCTATCAGCTTTTGCTGACATGGTAGCAATTACTCGCAGTGGACACACAAGCCAAAATATAGATGCGCTCAATCAGAAAAGTGGGTAGACAGCTTTCAATACATGTTGAACGGGATGAGTGCTTGTCACCTCTCACTACCGAAAGGATCCGCCATGAATCAGCCCTCCTACGAGCTCTTCATCATGCCTACCTGCCCATTTTGCCTGAAGGTTCTTTCGTTCATGAAGTCCAAGGGGATCGAGCTGCCACTCAAAGACACCACGGCCGACCCCGTCGCCCGCCAGAGACTTCTTGATGTTGGAGGCAAGACCCAGGTCCCCTGTCTCTTTATCGATGGTAAGCCCTTGTATGAATCGAACGATATCATCGACTACCTCGACAACGCCTTTTAACAGATGATCTTGATAGCAAAGGACCCCACTTGCGAGCGGGGTCCTTTTTCTCGGCGCAAATGCGATGGAGCGCTGGTTAGGAACGCCTGATGACCTCGGTCACCACATCGGCAACCTTGTTGATGTTCTCATCGTTCACGTTGTAAGGCATGTCTTCCTCACTGTGAGAACAGGCGAAATGCGCGCCCTCGATACCGGCGATGGTCAAAGAGCGCAGGCTCATATTCATCGCCGCATGTGCGTCCGTATTCACATACGGCATATCGACGGCGCCGATTTCATGATGGAAATCGCTAGAAACCTGCTGAACGAGCTTCATGATGCGCTTATCACCCTTGAGAGCTCGGGAATCGCCTTCGGATGCAAGCATTGCAACCTGGCCGGCGCCGACGCTCTCGAGGTTAATCAGAAAAACGCCGCGCAGCTTATCGCGATGAGTCTCAAGGAACGCCTTGAGACCGGCGTTGCCGCACTCGGAGGCGCCGGTGGCAACAAACCAAATGTCATGGCCAAGCAGCTCATTATCACCCATGGAGGTGATAGCGTCGCGAAGCTCAAGCTCAGTTACGCCGTCGATGCCCGTCGCGCCGCCCTTCCAGCCGTTATCATCTCCGTCGAAGTTGTCCCAAGAGCCAATTTCACCGCCGCTGCGCTTAGCGTCGAAGTCATCATCGACCCCAAGCCACTCACTCATGCTTTCCTGCTGCTTCTTCTTGCGACCAAACAGGCCGCCCAGGCCGCGGCGCTGCTTCTTGGGCTGCGGGGCGGGGGCCTTAATAGTCTCAAAGACCTGCTGTTCTTGTACGGGAGCGGGAGCGGGCGTGGGCTGGGGCGCTGAGCTCACAACGGAGAAGCCCCTGCTGGCTGCAGACGTGGTGGAGGGGGAAGCCGACGCAAAGGGATCGGCGGGCTTCACCGAGGGGTCGGGCAAATCAAACAGCGGAGACCTGTTCTGCGACGCATTCTGTTGCTGGAACGCCTCGATGCCGGGAACCGCGGGGATACGGCGGGCGTTCGCGGGAACAGAGATATCCGGCACGTTGATTGAGCGCGGCGGAACATGAACCGCGGGCTGCGGCTGTGCGATCTGGGCCATAAGGGAATCCACCGTCTCCACGGGGCGACGAGGCATCGTGTGCTCGGTGGCAGGCGGCATGGGCATAGCTTGAGTCGCACCCGGCTTCATGACGTTTTGCGGCATCTGGAACAGCTGGGTGTCAGCCGTCACATCAACCATGGGCTGCTCGACAGGCTGAACCTCGCCCTGACCATCAACCGTAGAATCACTCGGCTCGACCGATTCGGCATCCCCATCGGACCCTACGCTCGACTCATCTGCAGAATCGCCTTCCTCGACAGCGTCGATGGAAACAGACTCAGCAACTTCCCCTTCGATATCCACGAGCTCGGACTCGGATACAACGCCCTCGCCATTGAAGGAGTTTTCGCCCTCCACTTCATCGCCATCGCAAACTTCAGCTTCCTCTGCAGGCTCCTCCTCAGAAGCGCCCTCGGTATCAGCGTCCTCATCATCGATGTCGAAATCACTTGCATCAGCGTCATCGACGGCGTCGATTACCTCATCGATATCAGAGGCTGCCTCGTCATCATCAACGATTTCGTCGTCCTGCGAGACCTCCTCAGATGCCTCTTCAACGGCGACGTCCTCAACACTTTCATCGATCTCGTCATACATGCCGTCGTCGATGATTTCGTATTCAGCTTCAAGAATATAGTCATCCGCATCATCGGCGTAATTAAGGTATGCGCTACGCATGGACTGGTCGGACTCATCTTCATACCCATCAAACGAGTCCTCGTCGTTCTGCTGCCCCGTCGCCTCATCCTCTGCGTAAGCGGAGGAGCCGCCAAACTCTGCCGGAACCGCCCACATGGACGTTTGGTCGACGCGCTGGGGTTCAAGGTCCTCCTCGATGGGCGCCTCTTCATAAGCAGCGGATTCAACCGTCTGAGACTCATAGCTCTCATCCGTAAGAGGCGTGTAGGCCTCATCGTCCTCATACTCAGAAACGGGATTATGGGAAGCGGGCATGCTATCGCCGTCCGCCGGCGTCGGCGCAACCTCATGGTAGCCGGCAACGGGCGCGGGCACATCTTCTACTTGACGCGCGGAGCTCTCGACCGGCTGAAGCACGGACTGAACCGCAGCCGGCACCGCGGGCTGGACAGCCGGCTGGACAACGGGCTGGGGCTCCGGCTTCACGGGAGGAACAGCGGAAGCTCCCGCCTCGTACTCGATTGCGCACGCGGACGAAACCATGCCAAGGGCGCGAAGAACCTCAACGCCATAGCGAATATTACCCGATGCGTTGATGGGGAGAGCGGGTCCCTCGGGCTCGGCAGATACTGCGGGCGCAGCGGTCTGCGCCTCGGGCGCAACCTCAAACGCAACGGCTTTGTCAGCGGAAGCGGCCTGCGCAGAGCCCTCCACTTGAACGTCGGTATTAAGCAGAGCCGCGGCAAACTGCTCGGAGGTCATAGCGACGGTGGAGCCCGGGTCAGCCACGGGCTGAGATACGGGCTGCACGGCAGCGGCGGCTTGGTTTGCGCGGCGGGCGGCCTCGACGCCCGCAGCTACCGTGGTCTCGGCATCAAGTGCGGACCACATGGCGGTGGCGGCGGCGTCGGAAGACTCATCGTCCTCATCATAAGCAGCGGCGGACGGGGTAGACGCATCAACGGCGCTTGCCTCATCCTGCTCCTCAACCTGCTCGTCCGCAGGGGCGGCCGCGCCATACTCATCCTCAAAGTCCGCATCCACGGCGTCTTGGTCAACCAGCTCCATAACGGGGGCGTAAGAGCGCTGCTCTTCCATGTACTGGTCAAACGGAACGTCGCCGGGGAACTCGTTGACGCCCTGGTACGGGGAGACCGCATCCATAACGCCAAGCATGGCGGCAACGGAAGACTTGTTGCAGACGGAACCGGACGTGTACGGAAGCACAAACTTGTTGGCTATGATCGCCACGGCGTTGGCAAGGGGAACCAGCGCGACAATGATGGCGAGGATCCAAAGCACGATCTTTGCCGGGGCGGGCACGGGCAGAAGGCGCACCACGGCCAAAATCGCGGGGGCAATCATGGCGAAGGGCAGCAGCTTCACCAGCATGGGCCGATAAGAAGCATAGGGCTCCTGCGACAAAAGGTCCGCGCGCGGGGAATCGTAGTGGGCGACCACCACAACCGGGCGGTTACGCGGAGACGCCAGGGGACCAGAGGCCTTGTGGTATGCGATAACGTTTTGACTCAAGCCGCCAGCTCCCATGTTGGAGAGCACGGGATGGCCGGAGCGTTCCATGACAAACAGCACCGCGCCGGCGAGCGCGATGATGACGCCCACAATGCCGACGGCGCCGCCGATGCCCATAAGGACCGCGCCCACAAAGACCATGATGCCCATAGCTGCTTGGGCAACCTTTTCGCTGGAAGAAGCGCTAAATTCCTGAATCTCGGGCTGAAAGCCATGGTCTCTGAAGATATCGGCAACGATGTCAGCGGCTGCACGCTCCTCCTCGCTGCATGCCGGCGTGATGCCGGTGTTCTGCAGCAGGTGGTTGAGATACTTTTGGGTATTCGCCATGAGGGCTCCACATCATCTTATAGTTACATGTAGGCACACCGCTCCCACGGTAAGCCTGTATATAGTCGAAAGTATACCCTTACTTATTGGTAGCTGCAGCAATTCGCAAGAACGCTTGATTCTGTAGAAAGGTTCTCCTATGACAAAAACGCCCACGCCCCCAGCCGGGCGCGAAGTGCAGCAATCCGCCCGCGAGAACGACCGGCAGGACGCCGTCCACCGCATTCTCAACCTGCTCTTTATCCTCAATGCGTCACGCATACCCCTTACCACCAGCCAGATTTTGGACGATGAGGAGCTTGGATACTCGGCCACAAAGCGCGAGTCCGCCATGAAGCAGTTCAAACGCGACCGGCAAAAACTTGAAAGCCTTGGCATTGTAGTCGCCGAGGTCAAAGAGCGGGGAGCGTCTGAACGCGAAGAAAGTTCTTGGGCGATCGACCAGGAACGCACGCACGCCGTGCCGCGCCTTATCACCGCGGACGATGCCGACCTGCTTGCAAAGGCGCTGACAGACCATCTCTTAAGCCCCGGCCTGCCCTACAGGCGCCCGCTCGAGCACATTGTCGCAAAACTCACCTCTGCGCGCGGACTCACGCCGCCGGACCTTCCGGGGCTGTTGGACGCCTCGCAGGACAACGTGCTCGAAGCAGTGTGGACCGCCTTTTCGCTGCGCCTTAAGCTCACCTTTGAATATGAAAACGCGCGCGGCGAGGCGACCAAGCGCACCGTATGCGTCTACGGGCTCTTCTCCGTTAAGGGCGTGTCGTACCTCGCGGGCTTGGACGAGAAGAGCTCGCAGGTGCGCACCTTTAGAATCGACCGCATCCAGCGCGTATGGAAACCAAAGGGCACTTACGCTATCCCCGCGGACTTCGATGTCACGGATTTCCTCTTCTTCACGTTTGACTTCGAGGGAGCCTCGTCCACACCCGCCGCGTTCAGCTTCCCCGCCTCTGTTCCCCGGGCAGAAATCGAAGCGGTCACCCATGGCAGGGGAACGCTCGCACCCCATGCCGACGGCGTGCGCTGGGACATCGACGTGCGCGACCTCGACGCTGCCGCAGGCTTTTGCCTGGAACACTCTCAGATGGGCATGACGCCCCTGGAGCCCCCGCTCCTTATCGACTGCTGGCGAAATCGTATCTCAAAGGCGGTGCAAGCCCATGCCTAGAAAACCAGCTCTACACGGCGATGCCCTTATTGGCACCTGCATCGAGTTGCTGCAGGTGCTGAGCGACTCGCCCACCCAAACCGCGCCGTTTGCACAGACGGCGACGTTGCTGCAGGTCAGCGAAGACCAGCTCACCTCTGCCGTGGACACCCTCTGCGGCCTGGCCCACCGTCAATCCGGTGCGCGCGTGGCCGTCTTCATCGAGGACGATACCATCTCTTTGCTGGGCGATGTTGCGACCTTCCACGCCATCCGCCTGTCGCTGCAAGAGGGCATGGTTCTCGCACATGTGCTCAACCTCCTCAACATCGACGCCAGCGTGCGCGAGCGCGTTGAGCGGGCCATGCTCTCCCTTGAAACCGTCGATGCGACGCCCCAGCCCGACACCATCGGCTCCGTCTCCATCTACGGGCGCTTCTACCAGCAGATCGAAATCGCTATCCAAGACTGCGTCCGCCTTATCCTCACCTATAGAAGCTCGAACGATACCGCACCGCGCCCCAGAACGGTCGACCCCCTCGCTATCAAGCAGGACCGCGATGCCGCTTACTTGATTGGCTGGGATGTGGAGAAGGACGCGCAACGTCTCTACCGCCTGGATCGCATCGATAACGTTGCCTACACCGATGACTCCGTAGAGATTCATCCTTGGGAGAACGCCAGCATCCAGCAGAGCCTTACCGCCGGTGCGCTCAAAGCGACCGTCTCATTCCCCAGCAAAGAAACCCTCGAACAGGCCGGCTGGGCAGGCATAGCGGATACAGACGGCGATGCCGATCAAAACGGCAGGGTACGGGCGACCGTTTACATCGCGGACGAGGAATGGTTGTTTGACCGCGTGCTTGGCTCCGGAGGTCAAATCATCATCGAATCGCCTTCAGACCTGCGCCAGCGCCTGGTAGAGTACGCGCATCGCTTGGCGTCGAGAATCTCTTAAAGCCATATTCTGACGAGCGACCGCAAGGGACAAGTAGCCCGGAAGTACCGCCCATGCAAAGAGGGGCCCGGACGGACCCCTCTTTTTGCTATCCATCTTGCCCGCTGTCCAGCTGTTCCCCGTCCGCACCCGCAAGCAACGCGAGCGAGAGACGCGACCTTACCCTAGACTTTCCGCGCGGTGCGCCTATTCGTGTGAGGCGCGCCACAGCTTGATGTAGCGACCAACCTGTTCCGCATCAATCCGCTGGAATTGGGATGGAAGCGAAGAGAGGAACTTCTTGCCGTACCCCTTGCTCAGCAAGCGCGAGTCCGCCAGAACCAAGACGCCGCGGTCGGTCGAGGTCCTAATCAACCGGCCGGCCGCCTGCTTAACCTCAAGCACGGCGTCCGGCAGCGAATACTTGGCCCACGCCCGCTCCTCGCGAACGTTGCGCTCGCAAGACAGCGGTTCCGTAGGGTTGGCGAACGGCAGCTTGGGGATCACCACGCAACGCAACGTATCGCCGGAAGCGTCAAAGCCCTCCCAAAATGCCTTGAGGGCGAAGAGGGACGATGACTCCTCGGAAAGGAATCGGTCGCGCAGGCGCTTCACACTTGTTCCGCGCAGCTGGCAGGCAAGCTCCAGCCCCTGGCGCGACAGGCGAGGCTCCACACGACCATAGAGATCCTCCATGTCTCGGCGATTGGTGAAAAGGGTGAGCGTTGAGCCACCCATCGCCATATGCACATCCACCAGCAAATTCTCCATCGCTGCAAGATACGCATCGCGATCTCTCGGATCCGGGATATCGCCCGCCACCACAACTGCCATGTTCTCCTGGAAGTTATAGCTCGACTCCAGCTGGACGCATGAGAAGCTCCCTTTGGGAAGGCGATCCAGACCAACGGAGTGATTGAAGTGGTCAAACGAGTTGGAGACCGTCACGGTTGCAGACGTAAACACCACGCTGTGCATCTCGGGCAGCCATTGCTCCGCCAGCGCCTCGCCAATGTCCATGCGCTCCGCTGTAAGGGCTTCTCCACCCGCACGGCGAGCCTTGTTGACCTGCAGGGAATAGACGTAATGCTCGTCCGCCCCCTCGAGAACAAGCGATAGCGTAGCCTTCATCTCTTTGATGCGTCGAGCTCCGTCAGCCACCTCTATGACCATCTCTGGATTCTCCGCCCCAACCGACTCCGCAAGCGAGGAAAGGTTCTTTCCCGCCTCGTCCAGCGCATCGATAGCGGTGCGCGCCGTCGGCTCAAAGTACTCCCAGCCACGGTGCGCCCTCAACTCGGGCCCTATCCAGATGTTGGCGTCCGCATAGCCATCCGCCTTGCCGTTTCGGGATAGCTCTCGCACGGCCTCGAAGAGCTCCGCCATTGCAAGCGACGCCCTTGAGGCGCTGCTCGCCGCCTTGGCACCCAGGCCCAGAAACAAGGTGGCGGCGTCGGAGGAGGCCAGAGCATGCGTCAGCCTTCCCAGTGCACCTGACTGAGCCCCGCCCAAGCGCTCGAACACCATGCGCGACTCATCTGCCGAAACGCTTAGTGCCCACTGGCGACGGGCCTCCTTCTCAACCGAATGGGCCTCGTCGATAATCCAATGGCGAATGGGCGGCAGAATCTTGCCATCAGCTGCAACGTTTCTAAACAGCAGTGAGTGATTCGTAACAACAATGTCCGCCTTTGCAGCACGCCGACGAGCGCAGCGCACAAAGCAACCCCTGTTAAAGAAGCGGCAATTCCCGCGGGCACATTCCCTTGATGAGGTGGTGAGATCCGCCCTGTTGACGCTCCTCCACCTAATGCCAAGCGAATCCAAGTCACCCGTGGGGGATTGGCAGGCAAATGCATACAGCACCGCTATGGCGGTCAGCGTATCCGCCGGATCTCGGTTTGTAGTGATCTCCCTGCCAGCAGCCAGGGACTCGAGTTTGAGCAGGCACGGGTAATGATCAAAGCCCTTAAGCGCGCAAAACGAGAGCCCGCCATCTAGCTCACGAGCAAGTTTTGGCAGCTCTTGATACATAAGCTGGTCGGTAAGGTTGTTCGATTTGGTCGCGATGCCAACTGTGATCTTGTTCCTTTTCGCCGCCTCTGCAGCTGGGACAAGATAGGCGATTGATTTTCCAACGCCCGTTCCCGCCTCGATAACCCGGTGCGTCGACGTTGCGAACGCATCGCGCACCTCAGACGCCATCACAATCTGCTCCGCGCGGGGCTCGTACGAGGAGTACATGTCGTTCACCAGGCCGCCGGGGGCGTACCTCAGCTCAATCTCATCGCGTCGAGGCATGGTAAGACCCGGAAGCTCGTCCGCATCGATGTGGTCCGGCTCAGCGTCCGCCTGCATAACCTGCGCCCTCGCCGCCTCTAGAGAGAACGTCTCGCCCTGCCGCTCGCCAGCAAGGAACGAGAAGATGGGTCGATACGGCCAGCGCACGTCAGGATGCATGTCAGCCAGCAGCCTCATCAGACCTCCGGGAAGATCCGTGAGAGCGCACAGCAAGATGCGCCAGACTCCGCAAAGAGCCTCGACATCATCTGACGCGCGGTGAGATACGGCCGAACACCCAAACAGCTCGGCCATGGTTGCCAGCTTATGCGAACTCAAACGGGGCAAAGCGATGCGCGAAAGCGCCAGCGAGTCAATCCAGATATCGCTCACCCTCACGCCGCCCTTGACCGATTCGATAAACGAGCGGTCAAACGTTGCGTTGTGGGCGATAACCGGGCATCCTTGGACAAACTCCTCAAGCGCGGCAACGGCCTCTTCCGCGCGCGGGGCATGCGCCACGTCAGCGTTGGTAATACTAGTGAGCTCGGTAATCTCCGGCGGGATTAGACCGTTGGGATGCACAAAGGTGTCAAAGCGATCCACCACTTCGCGGCCGCGCAGGCGCGCTGCGGAAATCTCTATGAGCTCGTTTTCCGCACACGATAGTCCGGTGGTCTCCGTATCAAGAACGATCACATCATCCTCAATAAGGCCAAAGGAGCGATTCTTGGCGCGCTCGGTAAGCGTCGCGTATTGCTCGATAACAAAACCGGGGGTGCCCGGAAGCACCGCCGCGGCCATGTTGTTGTAGGTGTTGGCGTTCAGATGTATCACTTCTCAGCGCGGTCGATGGCCATCTGGATAAAGGAGGCGCAGACTTCAGGGAACGTCAGATCGTCCGTATGGCGAATCTCGTCAGGGTAGAGCGACGTATCCGTCATGCCGGGGATGGTGTTGGTCTCAAGGATGACCGGGCCCTCCTCAGACACAATAAAGTCGCTTCGCGATACGCTCATGCAGCCCAGCGCACGGTGCGCGGCACACGCAAGCTCCTGGGCACGTGAGTAGTCCGCCTCAGAGATCTGAGCAGGAATACGGTGGATTTTATCGGGCGAGATATACTTCACGCGAAGGTCGAAGAAGTCTGCGTCCTCCTGCTTGAGGATCTCGACAATGGGCAGAGCGCGCAGGTTATCGCCGCCGTATACGCCCACGGTGATCTCGGTGCCCTCTATGCGCTTCTCTATAAGAACCTTGTCGCCAAAACCAAAGGCCACATCGATTGCCGCCTGCAGGTCTTGGGCCTTCTTCACATAGGTGATGCCATAGCTCGAGCCGTTAACAGCCGGCTTCACAAAGCAGTGGTCGCTCACTATCGACAGAATCTCGTCCAAATCATACGACTGGCCGCGGACCAGCGACACGCCGGGGGCAACGGGAATCCCCGCGCGCTCGTACATCACCTTGGAAAGGTCCTTATCTGCCGCAAGGGCGCTCGACGTCACGTCAGATCCGGTGTAGGGGATTCCGCAGAAGTCCAAAACGCTCTGGATCTTACCGTCTTCTCCGCCCTCGCCATGCAGCGCGATAAAGGCCACGTCAAACGAACCACCCGTCAGGTCGCTCAAAAACGTCTCAGAAGCGGGGTCGAGCATCTCAACCTCGCCAAAGCCGGCGGTGCGCAGCGCATCGACCACGTTTTTTCCGGACGAGAACGAGATCTCTCGCTCGCTCGAGCGTCCTCCAGCAAGCACTGCTACGCGCATCTTGGCACGATTGATCTCTACCATGAGATCACCCTCCACCCTTCTCGATAGATAGCATGCGTCCAATCTAGGCGTTTTCGCTGTTTTACACGATACGCAGGCGCATCTTTATTTCGCATCCCTTATTGTATAAGCATCTTTACCTATTACCCCCTTTGAAAGGCCGCTAATGGAACGTACAAAACCCCTGCGCGACATTCGATCCCTTTCCGAAGATGACCTGGTCGCCCTTACCAAGGAGCTTGGCCAGCCTGCTTTCCGCGCTAAGCAGCTTCGTGAATGGATCTTCGATAAGAACGTATGTTCGTTTGATGATATGACCAATCTACCTAAAGTCTTTAGGGAGAAGCTGGCTGAATCCTATGGCTTCAACATCCCCGTCGAACGCGCCAAGCAGGTTTCACGTGACGGCTCCCGCAAATACCTGCTCCAATTCAGTGACGGCGTCTCCGTTGAGACCGTTGGCATGCCCAGCAAGAACAAGCTCGCTGTCTGCATTTCTTCTCAAGCTGGCTGTGCTATGGGCTGTGCATTTTGCGCTACCGGCATGAACGGCCTCACCAGATCTCTCACCGATCAAGAAATGGTCGATCAGGTCCTTCACGTCTCCCGCGACTTTGGTGAACGAGTGACCAGCGTCGTCTTCATGGGCCAAGGCGAGCCCTTTGCAAACTTCGACAACGTTGTATCTGCACTTCGCAAGCTCAACGCCCCAGGCGGCCTTGAGATCGGTGCTCGCCATCTCACCGTTTCCACCTGCGGTGTCATCCCTGGTATTAAGCGTTTTGCCGAGTTACCCGAGCAGTTCACTCTGGCAATCTCCCTGCATTCCGCTGTGCAGTCCACCCGCAATAAGCTTATGCCGGGTGTAAAGAAGCACACGCTCCTGCGCCTCCACGAAGCTATTCAGGACTACGTCGAGAAGACCGGTCGCCGCCCCACGTACGAATACGCCATGATCGACGGCGTAAACGACAACAACCCCGAGATGCAGGCTCTCATAGACTTCTGTCAGGGCACGCTATGCCACGTCAACTTGATCCAGCTAAACGATGTCCCCGACAGCCCCCTCAAGCCGTCGCCCATGGAGAAGGTCGAGACCCTTCAGCGCCGTCTCACCATGCACGGCGTCGAGACGACCATTCGCAATTCTCGCGGCAATGACATCGACGCCGCCTGCGGTCAGCTTAAGCAACGTTTCGCAGTTAAAAAATCCTCCGACCAGTAGGGGACTCAACATAGAACTGCTCTAAGGACCTGGAGTTTCTCTCCGGGTCCTTTTTCGTAGCTCTACATCAAGCTCGTTGAAAGCAGTGTCACGTATGCGTGCTAAAAAGCGGGGACCCTCTTCAAGAGAATCCCCGCAAAACAATCTGTTAATTAGGTACCTAATTAAATCATATCCCATTGTCTCTCAACCCACTCTTGGTTGATTTTAGGATTATGAGTGAGTTTAGCGGTCTTCATCGCCACTTCTTCCGTCATTCCATCCATACGGCTACGAGAACCGGCGAGAAGGTCGCTTTTTATCTCGGTGATCCTCTCATGAATCTCATCCTTATTTAATGCAACCAGAATGGCAATGCCCGCAGATACCAATGCAGTTACTGAGAACACTGCTAATGCAAGCTTCTGATCCCTATTCATCGTCACCACCAGATACCATTGATGACAATATTCTCGTAAGTTCTTCCTCGTCCTTGAACTCAATCTCAATTTTATTCTTACCACGTGAAGACTTTACCTTGACGTTGGTATTCAATGCCTGACGCAGAACCCTTGCAGCCCTCTTATACGATTGCGGCATAACAGGACGAGGAGTCCTTGGCGTTTCTCCGACTGAAAACAGTGGAGCAAGGTTTTCAGTCGCTCGAACCGACAATCCTTCTGCGACCACCTTATCAGCCAACTTGACTCGCTGCTCTTCATAAGGGACGGCGAGAATTGCGCGTGCATGTCCGGCAGTAAGCCTTCCATCAAACAGATACTGCTGTACTGGCTCCGGCAAATCCAAAAGTCTCAGGGAGTTTGTGATGCTCGAGCGCGACTTTGAAACTGCCTTTGATAATGCCTCCTGGGTCATGCCGCTCGCTTTGATGAGCTGCCTATAACCCTTAGCTTCTTCAATCGGATTAAGATCGGACCTCTGAAGATTCTCGATCAAGGCAAGCTCGAGCATCTTCTGATCATCGACTTCCTTGACGATCACGGGAAGCTCTTCAAGGCCGGCTATCTTAGAGGCTTGATATCTACGTTCACCTGCGATGATTTCATAACCCTTACCCTTCTTCCTCACCAGAAGAGGTTGAAGGACACCGTTCTCACGAATTGAATCCGCAAGCTCATTCAGGAGCGTTTCATTGAAATGCGTTCTTGGCTGATTTGGATTAGGATTAATCTTATCAATGGGAACCTTGTTATCTTCCTTCTGCTCAACAAAGCCTGTCTCAGACTGGGCTTCACCCATAAGGGATCCAAGACCTCTTCCAAGTGCAGGTTTTTTCTTAGGGCTAGGCACGACGAATCACCTCTCTTGCAAGGTTCATATATGCACGAGCTCCCTTATTGCTAGGAGAGTATTTAATAATTGGGAGTCCATATGAAGGAGCTTCGGAAACCTTAACGGAACGTGGGATCAATGTCTTAAAAGCAAGATTTCCAAAGTAACGCCTTACTTCCTCAACAACCTGATTAGAAAGCGATGTACGCGAATCGTACATCGTAAGAAGAACACCAAAGGTATCAAGATCCTTGTTGATGCGGCCCTTAACCATTCTCATCGACTCAAGAAGCTTTGTAACGCCTTCAAGGGCATAGTACTCACATTGAATTGGAATGAGCACGCTATCAGCTGCGGCAAGTGCGTTAATGGTAAGCAATCCAAGAGAAGGCGGGCAATCGATAAAGATGAAGTCAAATTCATCCTTGATAGGGTCGATCATGTCTTTCAATCGAGTTTCACGCGCCATTGCAGAAACAAGCTCAATTTCAGCCCCAGCAAGCTGTATTGTTGCAGGGACAACGAACACTTTCTTGCAAGATGTTTCCTGGATAATCTCTTCTGCCGCCACATCATGCAAGATAGCGTCATATACGCACTGGGTAAGCTCCTCTTTATCAATTCCAAAGCCACTCGTAGAGTTTCCCTGCGGGTCAAAATCTACAATAAGAACCTTGCGGTTCTGCTCACCAAGCGCTGCAGCAAGATTTACTGCAGTGGTAGACTTTCCAACACCGCCCTTCTGGTTGATAATCGCGATTACGCGCGTATCTTTTTCACTTTTTAAACGGCTAATGTCGCGAAACCCCACGTTGTCCTCCTATTATTCATTACTGCATTTGGCCCCATGGAATATGTTTCACGTGAAACATGCTCAGGTTTAACTCCTATAGAATACAACGTTTCACGTGAAACATTCAATCAAAACTGACTGCTCTTTCGTGAAGTAGGTCCAGATTGGCAATTTCAGATAATCGACTACGTCGATATGAGCAAGCAGAATCCATTCAATAGTCAATTAACGAACAACGTTCATGAATTCAGTTATTGAGCAAGGCCATTCAGAGCATAAATAAGTGAAGTACAAAACGAAATCACACCACAACTGC
Source organism: Collinsella tanakaei YIT 12063 (assembly GCF_000225705.1). GTDB lineage: Bacteria > Actinomycetota > Coriobacteriia > Coriobacteriales > Coriobacteriaceae > Collinsella > Collinsella tanakaei. The sequence continues at coordinate 20,232 of NZ_JH126474.1, read as the reverse complement.
TATCGACAATCTTTTGCGTAAGATTAACCGCACTATATTGAACGTCAACTAAATAATCTGCGCAAATTTCTTCAAGCTGAAATCGTACAAACTAACTTCTTACTACGATTCTATATAGCAATGTTGCCAAAAAAAGAACTATAAATATCGTATCCAACCGATTATAGCTAATGGATTGCAAAATAATTGACAAATACAGGCAACTCAATTTTATAAATGCGCAAGTAGCTTACAAATACAGTAATCATGAGTTGATAATATTGATCTTTAGATTCAATAGTAAAAATATAGCGAGTGATAAATTGTATGAAACTTCGCAATGCACATATAGAGTCCTAATCAAACTACAAATCATCTATATGCGATTTACCTTGAGACAAAATCGAATACGCCAAATCAAACAACTGTATAATAGCTATACCATTTTTAGTAAATCAATCATCAGCAAATTGGATTTTTCTTAAATCATTAAAGCGATACCCAAAATATCAATGTGACGTATAGCTGCTAATACAAATCACAGCGCATCTAGTCATCGTCCATACCTAAACTATGTTAATACATGGAATCAAAACACTCTGCGATAGATATTTATGCGAAAATTCTTTTTATCTGGCTAGCCAAGACGCTGCCATTCAACTCAGTGAAGTGATTGGTCTCTTCTTATGATCTAACAATTGAGATGAGACAGAGATATCGCGCTGCAAACTGAATAGATTAGATAACAAGCTTCAATTTAATACATAGTGCTATTAATGATAATAAGTTTTTCAATACCGGAGTAAACAATCCAATAAAACATGATTTAAGCCGCTAACAGGAATCTCAGTAATTCGTTCTTTAATTACTATGAATATGGTAAGTATCAATTCACTTACATAGATACAATCATGATCAATTCCATACAGATATATAACCTCGATGCATCGATTCAAACAGCAATCAATGAAGGATCGTCCAGATTATAGTTAATTTGCCGATTTATAAGAGCGTAGAGCATCGAAGTTTAAGAGGAAACAAATCTAAGCGGGCGATCAAAGACACATCCTTTGACTGATAATAAATAAGCCGGCAAGATGCCGGCTATTGGAAGCGTTTCACGTGAAACATTATGCAAGCGGGGCCTTTCGAGCTAGGCCGTTCTGTCTAGGAAGTTTAACCTTAGATTTAGAAACCACTTTAAAAGAGAAAATAACTCGGTGACCAAGATCATGAAGAAGATCAAACTCCTGGCGGTCAACGAGCTTGAAGCCACATATGGAACAAGCTTTCAAGCCAGACGAGACTTCAGATTCATCTGGAAGACCCTTGCTGACGAGAAGAGTGCCACCCATTTTTAAGAATGGTCGAGCATACTCAATCAGAACCGGAAGAGAAGCGAGTGCTCTAGCAGTAACAACATCAAACTGACCGGCTTTATCTTTCGCATAGGTCTCAAGCCTATCAGATACACAAGTAATATCTGAAACAAGAAGAGCGTCAGCGATTACAGAGACTACATTCATCTTCTTGGACACTGAATCCAGTAGAGTAGCCGAAACGTTAGAGCAAGCATGAAGAGGAAGGCCAGGGTATCCAGGGCCCGAACCCATATCAAGAAGCGTATCTGATCCTTCAGGTATAAAAGGTAGGAACAGCAAAGAATCGAGAATATGAAGGACAAGAGCATCGTCAAGATTTGTAATGCGAGTGAGATTGATATAGTGATTAACCTGTTCAACATACAGAAGATGAAGAACACAAAGGCGCAGGTGATCCTCATCAATATCAATACAAAAAGAAGGAAGGTAAGAAGAAAGCTTGAACACAAGCTGATCTACAAACTCGGAACTGGGGTCGATGGTTTCCAGTTCAATAGAACGTGCACCAGAAGAATCGGACATTGAAATCCTTTCAGAGACTTAATGACTGAAATCAGTGTAACAAGAATTTGAGTCAAAAAAGGGGACGCACAAAGTGCATCCCCTTAAGAGGCTATAAACAACCAGTTAAAGCGCATTGATAACAACACGACGCTCGGGATCGACACCCTCAGAGTGAGTCTCAACAGCATCGTTCTCCCTCAAAGCAATATGAACAAGGCGGCGCTCATAAGCATTCATAGGAGGAAGAGGAACGGAGCCATGCTGACGAACAGCACGAGATGCAGCAGAGTGAGCCATAGAAACAACCTTGTCATGGCGGCGACTCTTGTAGCCTTCCACGTCAACAACAACTGGATACCTGAAACCAAGCTTACGGCTAACCAGGAGAGAAACGAGAACCTGCAAGGATTCGAGAGTACGTCCATGACGTCCAATTAGGACAGCAAGATCAGGAGCAGTAACATCAAGAATAAGCTCGCCGTCATCACCATCGTACTCATCAATAGGAGAGGATTCGGCATCGTAATGAGTAAGGATAGAGCGGAGGACAGATACGGCAACGTCCGCAATAGTATCGAGCTCCTCGTCCGTAAGCTGCTCACCAGCCTTATAACGCTGAGCGATCTCCGGATACTCACCGGAAGTAACGGAAGAATCCTCGGCAAGAACCTCAGTAATTTCCTCAGACATCATAAACTCCCTTATTAGTAAGGTACCTTATTAGCTCTTCTTGTGCGGGCGGGGCTTGCGCTCACGGCGAACAACGTCTACTTGAATGGGAGCATTCGCCATGCGCTCCTCTTCTTCGGCCTTCGCCTTCTCAATAACCTTCTGAGTGACGAAAAGCTGCTGGACAACCTGCCAGAGCGTGGAAACGTCGTAGTACAGAAGAACACCGGCGGGCAGGCCCCAGCCAACAAACAGCATCATGAGGGTCATGACGACGGACATCATCCTCATGCTCTGCGCCTGAGCGCCGGTCTGGTTGCGAGACTGCATAAGCTGAGGAATCAGGGTCAGAACAGAGAACAGAATAAGCGCGATGAGATACGGGAGGCCCGCGGTGAAGCCCTCTGCAAGGCTTGTCGCAGGAGACGCCGTAAGGTCAGGCAGGATGTTGAAGAACGAGAAGACGCCTTCATGATCCGGGAAGTACTTGGGCAGGTCGCGAAGAAGCGTGTAGAGCGCAAGAAGGATGGGCATCTGGATCAGCAGGGGCAAGCAACCGCCAAAGGGATTGAACTTGTTCTCGCTGTAGAACTTCTGAAGCTCTTCAGCCTGACGCTGGGGGTCGTCCGCGTACTTCTCCTGGATCTCCATCATCTTGGGCTGGAGAACCTGCATGCGCGCAGTTGCTTTAGTCGACTTAAGCAGCAGCGGCGTAAGGATAATACGGACGATCAGCACCAAGATGATGATCGAAAGGCCCCAGTCAACAGCAAACTGCTGAATGAACTGCAGGACCACAAATAGAATGTTGACGATCCAATCCCACATGTTTTAGTTCCTCCGATACGGATGCGGCCTCGAGGGCACGGGGTCGTAGCCGCCGACATGCAAGGGATTGCAGCGCAGAATCCTTTTTGCAGCAAGCCAACAGCCACGCATAACACCATATGATTCAATAGCTTCAACAGCATACTGTGAACAAGTCGGGAAGTATATACACGAGTCAGGTAGAAGGGGCGATATGCCCTTTTGATACACGTGTATGAGGGCGACCGCCATCCCCTTCAGAAGTCTTTTGATACTACCGAACGGAGACATGCAGATCGGCCCTCTCACAGAGCTTGCAAAGCGCTTCAATCATTTGTTGCGGCGAAGAGTCGCGAGTGCGAGGGGTAGCGAACAAGATAATGTCGTATCCATCGACGGGAAGCTTCACGGCGCGGGCGGCCTCGCGGAGCACGCGCTTGGACCGGTTGCGTACAACGGCGCAACCAAGCCTTTTTGCAGCAACGAAGGCGACCCTACCCGGATCGCCTTCGTTAACTGCATCACATATAACCATTCTAATCAGGGGATGGTTATAGCGCCTTCCCTGAGTGAACGCACGCTCGAACTCCAGCCGAGACTTCAATGTTCTCATGCGAGTTGCGTGAGTTATTTGTCGCTCACCGTGAGACGCTTGCGGCCCTTGGCGCGGCGACGGGCGAGAACGGCACGGCCGCCCTTGGTCGCCATACGGGAACGGAAGCCGTGGGTCTTGGCGCGCTTGCGCTTGTTAGGCTGGTAGGTACGCTTCATGGTTAATATCCTCCTGCTGCATTTCGTCTGCTCACATAGACACGTGAGCTTAGAGATTGTATGGAATAAGGTGCAAGAATGTCAATGTATCTTGCCTGAAAGATTGGCAAGAAACCAGTGATTTTCACTGTTCGTCCAACTCTCACCATTTCTTCAAGAAGCGTTTCATGTTCTTCCACGGACTTTTCCACAGGTTGTTGGCATGTTGTTAATAACTTTTCGGTTCTTTTCTTCACTTTTCAACCGATTGGGAAAAGTTGTTGAAAGGTGCGGAACCTTTCGCAACAAGCTGATATTCTTGAGAGACGTCACGAAAGATTGAGAAACGCACCATGGCAGATGACTTTTATCCCTTTGTGGATTCGGGCGATCCGGCACCGGACAACGCCCATTTAAATGGAATAACCTCGCCGGCGGGGACCCAGATTGGAGCTCCCGCTACCGAGTCGTATACCACTCGGATCGCGGTATACGACGACATGCTCTCCACGCCGCGCGTGGTAGTCATCACTCAAAACGACGTGAGGGCATATCTGGAGGAGGTTACCAACACCGTATATAGATGCATGAAAGAGCAGGGTGGAAACATCTCCCTCATGGTGATCCGCGAGATTGTGGAGAACTTTATCCATGCTCGCTTCATGGAGCCGATCATCTCCGTGCTTGATGGAGGCTCCACCATCCGCTTTGCAGACCAAGGTCCCGGCATCGCCGACAAAGAGCGGGCATTTGACTTTGGCGTGACCTCGGCGGACAGGGAACAGAAGCGCTATATCAGGGGGACCGGAGCTGGGTTCCCTATGGTCCAGCAATACCTGGAAAACGTTGGCGGAGCCATCTCGATAGAGGACAACCTTAATAAGGGGACCGTCATCACCGTAAGCGTTGACCCCGCACGGGTCGCCGAGATCGAAGCGGCGAGCGCGAGGGGAGCGTCGGTGCGCAGCGGACACCCGGCGGTAAACACCAACGTGGGGACGCACGTCCAGCCCACCCCCTTTAACCAGCAGGCCGCGCCGCAGCAGCCAGTACAACCCTATGGAGCAATGCCACAAGGTCAGATAGCACCCGAAAGCGGCGCAGGCGCTCAAGACGCCATGCAACGCGCCATGGATGCGGCAGGCGTGCAGCTTGATGCATCGTCCGCCTACCAAGACTACGGCGAACCCGCGCAGCAAAACCCCTATGGCGTCGCATGGCAAAACGGACAGACGACGGGGGGCTACCAACAACAAGGCTGGGGAGCCGCCGCAGGCGGGCCCGGAACGGCAGGAACAGGGATGCCGGCGGCGGGACCCAGCCCGTGGGGGCAACAGCACCCGCAGCAGATGCAGCAGAGGCCGCCCCAGCAATATGCAAACCAGTACCCGCCGCAATTCCAACAACCCTACGCGCCGGGATACCCCTATCCGGGGTATCCCCCGCAAATGGGACAAGTTCCCCCCATGGGAATGGGGTATATGCCCGCGCAGACGCCCTACCCGACATATCCGCAAGGTATGGGTCAAATGGGGCAGCCCCAGCCGCAGGTAAACGGCGGCATGCCGTATATCAACGAGCGAGGGCGAGAGGCGCTGCAGTACCTGGCGACATATGAGATGTGCGGCCCTACGGACCTCACCACGGCGTACGGACACTCCAATGCAACATGGTCGCGAGAGCTCAACGCGCTTACGGCGGCCGGACTCGTGGCAAAGCACGGCCAGAAGCGAATCCTCACCGACATGGGGCGCTACTGGTTACAGGAAAACCAATAGGTCGGATAGCTGATACAGGAGACTCATGGAAAGCGAAGCTCAGATACTTCTTGATGACGCCATCGCGTTCTGTCAGCGCGACGGCCAAAGCGATCGGCTTGTAAACATGCTCAGCCAGTCAACACCGGTGGAGCTGGACGATGAATCGCTCTATATAGAAGCGCCCAGCAGGTTTGCGGTGGCGTTTCTTGAAAAGAACCGCTCAGTTGTCGAAGCTTACCTGGAAGAGATAGCGTTTATGCCCATCTCTCTGGTGGTGCAGGCTCCCGCTGGCTCGCACACCGGTGCGGTGAGGCCGACCATACCGGCAGCACCGGCGGCGGCGCAGGACACGCCTGTGATGGCCACGACGGAGGTTCCTCGTCCGCATCAAACCAATGCGATGCCGGAGGCGATTGCCGCCAACGCGGCCGGGGTGGATATGCCCCAAATGGCGGCGCCGCACATGGCGGTCGAGCCGGTTGAGAAGCCAATTGAAAACCCCTTTGACCTGGAAGCCGCCTTTGCAAAGCCTAGGGTAACTGTGGAAAACGACGCTGCGGGATTCGCCACGGCACCAGGTCCCATGTCATTCGCCCCCGCAGGGGAGCATGGCGGCGTAAACGTGACCAATACCATGTCACGCGACCAATTCAACAGAATGTTCGCCCAGATGAAGGGCGTCGAGACCGGACAGACGGTGCAGAAGAAATCGATCGAGCCGGCAGGAAGCGGCGCTCCGATGACGGACGCAAGCGATCAGCCCGTCGCCAACCCCATAGGATCCAAGTTCACGTTCGACAACTTTGTCTACGGAGACGAGAACAAGCTCGCGTACCACTCCGCCATGCGGTTTGCGGCGTTTGCGGACGAGCCCGGCCAGTACAACTCGCTATTCATCTACGGAGGAAGCGGGTTGGGTAAAACGCACCTGCTCCTGGCCATCAAGAACCACCTTGCCGCCAACAAACCGCATATCAAGGTAAAGTACGCCAATTCGCAGGCCTACATCGACGACTTCATCAACGAGATCGCCCGCCAAAAGACCGAGGGCCGCGCGATACTGCGCGAGTACCACGAGGCAAACGTCCTGATTATCGACGATATCCAAAACATCATTGGTAAGCAGGCGAGCATCGAGTACTTCTTCAGCCTCATGGACGAGTTCATCCGCGAGAACAAGAAGGTTGTCATCGCATCGGATCGCGCGCCCAAGAATCTTGGTATGGACGAGCGCCTGACTAGCCGCTTTAACGCGGGCATGCTGTGCCTGGTGTCCGAACCGGGCTTTGAGATGAAGTACATGATTTTGAAACGCTACTACGAGAACACCATCAAGGGCGGAGACGGCCTCAACGGCATGAACGTGGACCCGTCGCTTTTGGGCGCATTCCAAACAAACGATGGCACGCTCACCGACGAGCAGCTGCGCCATATGGCGGAGATCTCCGGCAACAACATCCGTGAGCTGGAAAGCTACTGCGAACGATGCGCGAGCCTCTCATTTGAGCGCGAGCAGCAGGGAGGCGAGCTCACCACCGAGGATATCGAGAAGGTTGCCAACGAGTACTTCGATACCGCACGCAAGATCATCCGCATCGACACCGTCCAAAAGGTGGTGGCGGACTTCTATCACCTGCAGCCGGAGGATCTCAAGGGCACCAGGCGCACCAAGGAGATCGCGTTCGCGCGCCATGTGGCCGTCTACCTGTCGAACTCCCTGTGCGAAATGACCTCGTCCGCTATTGGCGCGGAATTTGGCGGGCGCGACCATTCGACCGTACTCAACAGCCTTAAGGTAGTTGAAAGCAAGATCAAGGAAGATCGCCGCATTTGCGACGACCTACAGAAGCTAAAGAATAAGATTGTCCTTCAGTCTCAGTCATAAACAGACAGGAGTATCCAAACTCACCGCCGCAAAAGCGCCTGAAAGCCCGTGAAAGGCGGTGAAAAGCTTGTGCAAACCCGCGGGAAAGGATGTGAAAGAAACGGCCTACTCGGTGGGAAAAGAACCCACACCCTTTGACCTGTTGATAACTGGCTGAGTTTTCAACAGGTCAAAGCGCACTGTTTTTCAGTCCCCTACCTGCAGAAATATTAGTAATCCACAGCGTCCACCGACTTATTACTATTATTAGATATATATCTATATAGAGAGGAATAAAAGATGAAGTTCACCGTTAGCCAATCCGCTCTCTCCGAGGCACTGGCAACCGTAATGAAAGGCATAGCCGGAACCTCTACGCTTCCCATCCTCTCGGGTGTGCTCATCAAGGCGGTGGACGGAGTCTTGGAGTTCCAGACTTCTAACTACGCCATCGCCATTCGTCATCGCATCGCCGCGCGCGTGGACGAGGAGGGGGCGATGGTGGTTCCGTGCAAGATGCTCTCTAACATCACCAAGACCCTGCCGGATGCGGCGGTGACGTTTGAGGTCGAGGAGCGCCAAGTAAGCATCACGTGCGAGAAAAGTTCCTTTAGGCTCAACACGCTTGATGTGGGAGACTTCCCGGAGTTTCCCACCTATGCGCTTGAGAGCACGGTGGAGCTGCCGGCGAACATCTTGTCCGAGATGGTGAGCCGCGTGTGGCGCGTGACGTCCACGGATAAGAACCGTCCCGTCCTCAACGGAGTCTATATGACGGTCGAGAACAACACCATTCGCCTGGTGGCTACGGACTCCTACCGTCTGGCGGTGTGCGACACGCAGGTGGAGACGTCCTCGCTTGAGGGCAGCTTCGAGCTCAACGTGCCCGCGGAGGCGTTCAACGACGCCCTTTCGATCACCGGCGGCCAAGGCACCATCATGATTGGCTCGACCGACACCCAAGTTGTCTTTGAGGCGGGCAACACCACGTACGTGTCGCGCCGCATCGAGGGCATGTATCCCAACTACAAGGCGCTGCTGCCCCAGACGTGCACCACGACGGTCAAGATCGACGTCGACGCGTTCTCGTCCGCATTGAAGCGCGTGGCCGTCATCGCCCAAAACAACTCCGCCGTCAAATTCGACATCAACGTCGAGGACGGTACCCTGGGTCTCTCTGCCATCTCCAACGACCAAGACGTTGCACGTGAAACCGTGGACGTGGAGGTCGAGGGCGACAGCGGCGTCATCGCGTTCAACTACCACTACATCTTTGGCTGCCTCAACGTGCTGTCGCGTGAAAAGGAGATCACGCTCGAGCTTCAGTCTTACGCGCAGGCGGGCGTCTTCAAGAGCTACGACAAGATTAACTACCTCTATCTGGTCATGCCGGTTCGCATCTAGTCGCCCATGAGCATTCGCGTCTCCAGTTTGTCGGTATACAACTTTCGCAGTTTCGCCGCGTACGACCTGTCGCTCGGCGAAGCCGTTAACGTGCTTGTTGGTCGTAACGCCGCGGGCAAGACCAACCTTGTCGAGTGCCTGCAGCTGCTGACGTCCGGCCAGTCGTTCAGAAGACCCTCGCCCCGCGACCTGGTCCGACAGGGCGCCGAGGCGTGCCGCGCGCAGTGCACGCTTGAGGGCGAGGGACGCTTGCTTGAGATGGGGCTGGCGGTGGCGGGGTCGCGCCGCACGTTTTCGCGCAACGGCAAGAAGGTGACCGCGGCTGGTGTGCGCGGCGTTCTGCCCAGCGTGCTGTTCTGCCCCGACCACCTTGACATGGTGAAGCGCTCTGCCAGCGTGCGCCGTGCCGCCCTTGATGACTTTGGCGTTCAGCTCAACGAGCAGTATGCGCGCTTGGTTTCAACGTATGAGCGCACAGTCGAGCAGCGAAACAACCTGTTGAAAGAGCCCTACGTGGATCGGGGCCTGCTGGCGGCGTGGGACGAATCGATCTCTGCGACCGGCGCCGCCCTCACGGTGCACCGCATGTCGCTTTTGGCCCGCATCCGCGAGCATGCCGCCCGTGCATACGGCGCCATCGCCCCGGGCGAGCTGCTGGGCATCTCCTACTCCCCTTCGATATATGGGGACGAATATACGGCGGGGGACAAGATCCCGCAGCGCGGGGAGGTACAGGAGCAGTTCTTGCGCGCGCTTGATGAGCGGCGGGACGAGGAGCTTCGCCGCGGCATCACCCTGACCGGCCCCCATCGCGATGAGATCCTATTCACCATAGACGGGCGCGACGCTCGGTCGTTCGCCTCGCAGGGTCAACAGCGCTCCGTGGTGCTGGCGTGGAAGATCGCCGAAGTCGCCGTCACGCGCGATATCCTGGGCCGTCCGCCCTTGCTGCTGTTGGACGATGTGATGAGCGAGCTTGACGCATCGCGCCGCGAGTCGATCATGCATTTCATAGAGGATGGCGTTCAGACGGTTATCACCACTACAAACCTGGGTTACTTTAGCGATTTGGTGCTGGAGGAGGCGAAGGTCGTTGAGGTTGACGAATAGGGACGAGATGAGCGGCGAGACCCGCGGCCTGGGTGGATACCTGGCGGAGGAGCGCAGCCGTTTGTTTGACGGCGCCTCGCCCAAAAAGCGCGAGCAGATGCTTGCCGCAGAACGGACGCGTGAGGTCTATCGCGCGTGGAACGCGGTGTGCGCCCACACGCGCGAGGGGTCGCATGCGACCGGCTTGCACTACAGGCCCGAGCCAAACGAGCTAATCGTTTACATGGATTCCGCGGCGTGGACGCAGGAGATGACCATGTTGCGTGAGATTATCCGCGCGCGCATGGCTGCCACGGGTGTAGACGTGGCGGGTCTGGTGTTCATGACGTCCAAGGAGGGCTACGCGAGCCGCGCTTCGTCCGCCGCCGCTGCAGGGACGGCCGCAGGGACGAGCGGTTCGGCAGATTCGCCCGCAAAAGGCCCCGCGGGCTCATCGTCCGCACGCAGGGCTGCAAAGACTCCGCCCCCGCATAAGGATCTCACCCCGGCGGAGAGCGCCGTGATTGACCGCGAGGTCTCCGGGATCAAAGACCAAAGATTGCAGGAGGCGCTCAAATCGGCCATGAAAGCGAGCTTTGAGTGGAGGAAGGGCTTGGATGCCCAAAACAAGGCGTAAATGGGCGCTGATGGGCTTGTAGAGCTATTTGGTAGTTACGTAGGCTCCCATTTCAAGCGTGTATCATAGTGACGTTAGTCTTTTATTTGAATGAGAGGGAGTTCGCGTGGCGAAAGAGGAAGAATACGGTGGAGGCGAGATCAAGGTCCTTGAGGGTCTTGAGGCCGTCCGCGTCCGTCCCGGCATGTACATCGGTTCGACCAGCTCGACGGGCCTGCACCACCTGGTGTGGGAGATCGTCGACAACGCGGTCGACGAGGCCATGGCTGGCTTCTGCTCCAAAATCGAAGTCACCGTTCATGGTGACAATTCCATTACCGTCGTCGATAACGGCCGAGGCATCCCGGTCGACATGCACCCTGTAAAGAAGATCCCCACGCTCGAGGTCGTCATGACCATCCTGCACGCCGGCGGCAAGTTCGATAACTCTGCATATAAGGTTTCCGGCGGCCTGCATGGCGTTGGCGTCTCCGTTGTAAACGCCCTGTCCAAGAAGATGGTTGTCCAGGTTGCTCGCGACGGCAAGATTTACGAGATGCAGTTTAGCCGCGGCAAGACCACTCAGAAGATGGAGGAGGTCGGCACTTCCGACCATACGGGCACTACCGTCACCTTTTGGCCGGACGAGGAGATCTTCGAGACCACGGTCTACGACTACGACATCTTGCACGACCGCCTGCAGCAGACGGCGTTTTTGAACAAGAACCTCAAGATCGTCCTGACCGACGAGCGCGAACTTTCTCCCCACGCGGAAGAGTTCTGCTACGCCGGCGGCATCATCGACTTTGTGAAATTCCTCAGCCAGGGCAAGGACATCCCCGACGGCCTCAAGGACCCCATCTACCTGTCCGGTGCCTCCGAGCCGGATGCCCCCGTCGAGCGCACCGGCGAGGTCGAGGTCGCCATTCAGTGGAACTCTTCCTACTCTGAGACCGTGATGAGCTTTGCCAACGATATTCGCACCATCGAGGGCGGCATGCACATGGAGGGCTTCCGCGCGGCGCTTACCAGCGTGATCAACGATTACGCCCGCAAGAACAGTATCTTGAAGGAAAAGGATGGCAACCTCACCGGCGATGATGTGCGCGAGGGCCTCACCGCCGTTGTGTCCGTCAAGCTGGCCGACCCGCAGTTCGAAGGCCAGACCAAAGCCAAGCTCGGCAGCTCCTTCATGCGCGGACTGGTCCGCAAAATCGTCTCCGACGGCTTGGCCGATTACCTGGAAGAGCATCCCAAGCAGGCGCGTGAGATTATCAAGAAGGCCCAGCAGGCGTCCAAGGCTCGCAACGCCGCTCGCAAGGCCCGCGAGGCGACCCGCCGCAAGAGCCTGTTGGAGACCGCGAGCCTTCCGGGCAAGCTAGCCGACTGCTCGGTTCGCGACGCCGAGATGACCGAGCTCTTCATTGTCGAGGGCGACTCGGCAGGCGGTTCTGCTAAGGACGGCCGTCGCCGAGACATCCAGGCGATTCTGCCCCTGCGCGGTAAGATCTTGAACGTTGAGCGCGTGGGAGACCACCGTGCGTTTTCCAGCGATACCATCCAGTCTTTGATCACTGCTATTGGCACCGGCGTCACCAACGGCACCGGCGACGGCGGAGACTTCGATATCACCAAGGCTCGCTACCACAAGATCATCATCATGACCGATGCAGACGTCGACGGCGCGCACATCCGCATCCTGCTGCTGACGTTCTTCTACAAGTACATGCGCCCGCTGATCGACGCCGGCTACGTCTATGTCGCCTGCCCGCCCATCTTCGGCATCAAGGTGCGCAACAAGATTCACTACGTGTACCCCAACGGTCGCCAGCCCGAAGAGGAGATTTTGCGCGATACCATCGTTGAGCTTGGCCTCAATCCGGACGACGACGGCGATGACGCTTCCGGCAAGGTGACCAAGAAGCGCCGCGGATATACCGTCCAGCGCTACAAGGGTCTGGGTGAAATGGACCCCAAGCAGCTGGCGAGCACCACCATGGATCCCAAGACGCGTATTCTGCAGCGCGTGACCATCGAGGATGCCGCTATTGCCGATCGCGCGGTCCGCGAGCTGATGGGAAATCAGGTTGAGTTCCGCCGCGCCTACATCGAGAAGCACGCGCACGACGCCCGCTTCCTCGATGCCTAGGGCAACTGCTTTTGGCAATCCCCTGCGCGACATACGCGCGCTGAGCACTGAATGACCACGAGAAACCAGGAGGTCTTACGTGGCAGACGATATGAACAACGAGATTGGCGGCGACGAGACCGCGGGCCTGCCCGACGATCTGAAGCGCTTGCTGGCCCGCGCCGAGGATGATGGCGACGCTGCGGCCTACGACCCGGACGCCGATTCGGACGAGGAAGAAGAAGATGACGAGGAGCTGGAGGAGAGCTTTGGCGCGGTGGATCGCGGCGAGGCAGCCGGAGAAGACGTTAACGGCGGCTCCCTGCAGATCAGCGAGTTCGGCCGCGAGATGAAGCAGTCCTTCATCGAGTACTCCATGTCGGTCATCACCGCGCGCGCCCTGCCGGACGTTCGCGACGGCTTGAAGCCCGTTCACCGCCGTATCCTCTACGCAATGAACGAGAGCGGCATCTTCCCCAACCGCCCGCATAAGAAGTCCGCTTGGACGGTCGGCGAAGTTATCGGTAAGTACCATCCCCATGGCGACTTCGCGGTGTACGACACCATGGTCCGCCTGGCGCAGTGGTTCTCCATGCGCACTCCGCTCATCGACGGCCATGGTAACTTTGGCAACATCGACGGCGACTCCGCCGCGGCCATGCGCTACACCGAGAGCCGCCTGGCCAAGCCCGCCATGGAGCTGCTTCGCGACCTGCAGAAGGACACGGTTGACTGGGGTCCCAACTACGACGAGTCCCTGGCAGAGCCCAAGGTCCTGCCCGCCCGCTTCCCCAACCTGCTGGTCAACGGTTCTTCCGGCATCGCGGTTGGCATGGCTACCAATATTCCGCCCCATAACCTTTCCGAGGTTATCGAGGCCACCTGTATGCTTATCGACAACCCGGACGCCACCTGCGAGGAGCTCATGACGGTTCTGCCGGGACCGGACTTCCCCACCGGTGCCCTCATCATGGGTACCTCCGGCATCCGCCAGGCTTACGAGACCGGCCGCGGCTCCATCACCGTGCGCGCCAAGGCCCATGTTGAGTCCACCAAGACCGGTCGCAGCCGTCTGGTCTTTACCGAGATCCCCTATCAGGTCAACAAGGGAACCCTGCAGGAGAAGATCGCCCAGCTGGTGAATGAGAAGCGCATTGAGGGGATCTCGGATATGCGCGACGAGTCTACCCAGAAGGGCATCCGCCTGGTTATCGAGCTCAAAAAGGGCGTTATTCCGCAGGTGGTTCTCAACAACCTGTACAAGTACACCTCGCTGCAGAACACCTTTGGCGTGAACAACCTCGCCTTGGTCAACGGCGTGCCCAAGTGCCTGTCGCTGCGCGAGATTCTCTCCCACTACATCGACCACCAGGTCGACGTGGTTACCCGCCGCACCCGCTTTGACCTCAAGAAGGCACAGGCCCGTGCACACATCCTCGAGGGCTACCTTATGGCTCTCGACCATATCGACGAGGTCATCTCGATCATCCGCTCCTCCCAGACGGATGCCGAGGCCAGTTCTCGCCTGATCGAGCGCTTTGGCTTCAGCCCCGAGCAGACCACCGCGATTCTCGAGATGAAGCTGCGCCGCTTGACCGGCCTCGAGCGCGACAAGATCGAGGACGAGTTGGCCGGCCTGCGCCGCGCGATCGCCTACTACGAGGACCTTCTCGCCAACGAGCACAAGATCCTGGGCGTCATCAAAGAGGAGATGCGCGAGATCTCCAAGAAATTTGGAGACAAGCGCCGCACCGAGATCACCCGGGCGGAGAGGGACCTGGACGTCGAGGACCTTATCGCGGACGAGGACATGGTCGTCACCATCACCCATACCGGCTACGTCAAGCGCATTCCCGTCGAGACCTACCGCTCGCAGAAGCGCGGCGGCAAGGGCGTGACCGGCGTCAACCTCAAGGAGGACGACGTCATCGCTGAGATGTTTATCGCCAGCACCCACGAGTACGTGCTGTTCTTCTCCAACAAGGGCAAGGTCTACCGTTTGAAGGTCCATGAGCTGCCCGTTGGCAGCCGTCAGGCGCGCGGTACCGCAATCGTCAACCTGCTCCCCTTTGAGGAGGGCGAGAAGATCGCCAGCGTCATCTCCTGCCGCGAGTTCCCGGGCAACGAGTACCTCATGTTTGCCACCGCCAACGGCATGGTGAAGAAGACGGTCATGAGCGCTTACGACCGCAGCCGCCGAGACGGCATCATCGCCATCAACCTCAAGAACGGTGACCGCTTGCTTGATGTTCGCCGCGTGCGCGAGGGCGATAAGGTCATCATGGCCACCACGTCGGGCAAGGCGATTGTGTTTGCCGAGGACCAGGTGCGCGCCACCGGCCGCGATACCAGCGGCGTTCGTGGCATCACTATGAAGGATGGTGCCGAGGTGCTGGGCATGGAGATCTCCAACGGTACCGGCGACCTGTTCGTCATCACCGAGCGCGGTTACGGCAAGCGCACTCCCGTTGCGGACTATCCCGAGCAGAACCGCGGTGGGCAGGGCGTTTATACCATCCAGATGACCGACCACAAGGGCAGCCTCGCCGCCATGAAGACGGTGGGACCGCAGCACGAGCTGTTCATCATCACCGAGGGCGCCACGGTTATTCGCGTGAAGACCGAGGACGTGTCTCAGACCGGTCGTGCCACGCAGGGCGTCAAGATGATGAGCGTTATCGATGGCGACCGCGTTACGGCTGTGGCCCGCATGACCAGTTCGGAGGAGAAGGACAAGGCGCCCGCCGAAGCGGACGATCAAGTTGACCCTGATTCCAGCGATGCCGATGGAGAGATGCCCGCGCCCGATGACGAGCGCGTGGACGTTGACGGCGGCGACGAGGCTCCGGAGGGTCTGCTCGAGGAGTAGGGGTTCCAGAGGGATATATCGCGCGGGCGCGTTTGAGCGATTGGCCGCGACGCCTCCGCAGGGAAAAACGAGTGACGGGAGGGGTGCTTCGGCGCCCCTCCTTTTGCGTTTGGCGACAATTGTGTATGCGCGCGCCCGCCGCCAGGGGTATAAAAGCTCAATGTGACGACCAATGCGATGACGGCTCACGGCAAGAAATCAAAAAAGGGGGCTGCATGGATAGTTCTTCGATGCTTCAGCAGATGACCCTGCAGCAAAAGGCCTCCTTATTGGCGGGAGCGTCCCATTGGGACACCGTGCGAGTGGACGAGGTCGGGCTTGAGTCTATCGCGCTGTCCGACGGCCCCCACGGCCTGCGCCATCAGTTGGGCGCCGCGGATCATCTTGGTATCAACCAGAGCGTTCCGTCAACCTGCTTTCCCTCTGCCTCAGCCCTCGCCTGCTCTTTTGACCCCAATCTGGTTTTATCTGTGGGCGCCGCTATTGCAGATGAGGCGGTCGACCAGGGCGTATCGGTTGTGCTGGGGCCCGGTGTCAATATAAAGCGCAGCCCTTTATGCGGGCGTAACTTTGAATATTTCAGCGAGGACCCCCTGCTTTCCGGCGAGCTGGGTGCCGCCATGGTCCAAGGCATCCAGTCGCGCGGCGTCGCGGCGTGCCTCAAACATTTCGCATGCAACAACCAAGAGCTCGCCCGCCTGGTAAGCGATTCGGTTGTGGAAGAGCGGACCCTGCGCGAAATCTACCTCCAGCCCTTTGAGCGCGTGGTCAAAAAGGCGCGTCCGTGGTCGATTATGACGGCGTACAACAAGCTTAACGGCACGTATTGCTCGCAAAACGCTTGGTTGCTGCAAACCGTGCTGCGCGAAGAATGGGGCTTTGACGGCGCCGTGATAAGCGACTGGGGCGCCGTGAGCGGCGTGGCCGAGTCCATCGCCGCCGGTCTAGACCTCTGCATGCCCGGCCCTCGTCCAGATTACGCCCCTACAGCCCTGGCGGCCGTGCGCCGCGGAGCGCTGGATGAAAGGTGCGTGGACCGCGCTGCGGGCCGCGTGATCGATCTTGTGGAGCGCACGCGCCCGACGCGCAGCTCTCGTGCCTCCTCCTTGTCCGCAACGACTGACGGCGACCCTGCGGCGGGCGAGTCGGTCTACAAGAGGAGCGCCCGCCTCGCCGCCCGCGCCGCGCGTGAAAGCGCGGTATTACTTGAAAACAACGGTATCTTGCCGCTTGGCCCAACCAAGACGGTCGCCGTTATAGGCGCCTTTGCAAGGGAGCCGCGCTTCCAAGGTGCCGGCTCGTCCAAAATCAATCCCCGTGAGCTCGATTGCGCGCTGGACGAGTTCAAACGCCGCGGTATCTCGGTCTCGTTCTCCCCTGGATACGATGCGTATTCGGGTGAGGCGTCCGACGTTCAAGTTGAGCAGGCGGTCGAGGCGGCGCGCACGCATGACGTCGCCGTGGTGTTCGCCGGCTTGCCGGATAGGTTCGAGTCCGAAGGATTTGATCGCAAGCTCATGGTGATGCCGCGCGGCCACTGCAGCTTGATCGAGCGCGTGTGCCGTGAAAACCCCAACACCGTGGTGGTTCTGCAAGGTGGTGCCCCCATGGAAGCGCCCTGGAGACGCATGCCCGCCGCGATTATGGCGATGTACCTGTCGGGATGCCATGGCGGCTCCGCAACGGTTGATTTGCTATACGGCGATGCGAATCCGTGTGGAAAGCTTGCCGAAACGTGGCCGGAGCGGCTGGGGGATACCGCTTTGGGTGCAAGCTATCCCGACTTTGACCGCGAGGTTCTCTATCGCGAGGGCATCTACGTGGGGTATCGCTATTTTGATGCGGTCGGCGCGCGCCCGGCATGGCCGTTTGGCCATGGTTTGTCCTATACCGCGTTTGCCTACGGCCGGCCAAAGCTTGCCATGCCTCTTTCCTGCGGTGAATCTACCCGCCCGGCCGTCTTCCGCGTTGAGGTTGATGTGGAAAACGCTGGTTCCATCGCCGGCGCCGAAGTGGTGCAGCTCTATGTTTGCCCGCCTTGCGAGTGTGCCTTCCATGAGCCGCGCCGCCTCGCCGCGTTTGCCAAGGTGCGCCTTGCGCCTGGCGAGCGCTCTCACGTGACGCTTGAGTTTGGCGAGATGGAGCTTCGATATTGGGACGCCGCGCGTCACGCGTGGCGCGTGGATCAGGGCGACTACGAGCTTTTGGTTGGCTCTTCAAGCCGCGATATCCGAAGGAGCTGCTCCCTTCACCTCGCAGCCGATACAGCGCCGTTTCCCGTGTCTGCCGACCGTTCCGTCCTCCTCGCCGACCGCTCGGCGCTCGCGGCGTACTGGCGCCCCGATGCCACTCGGTTTGATGAGGAGTCTTTCAAGGCGCTTTACGCGGGTCCTCTTCCCGCTCGCACGCCCATCGCGCCGTTCACCATCGATTC
The DNA here is from genome assembly GCF_000225705.1 of Collinsella tanakaei YIT 12063. Taxonomy (GTDB): domain Bacteria; phylum Actinomycetota; class Coriobacteriia; order Coriobacteriales; family Coriobacteriaceae; genus Collinsella; species Collinsella tanakaei. The sequence continues at coordinate 1,977 of NZ_JH126474.1, read as the reverse complement.
GTCCGTGTCAGAGATGGCCTCCACGCCTTTTGGTCGACTAATGGTTCGCGTGGTGGAGCATGTTATGGATGAGCCCGTGAAAAAGATGGACGAGGACACCAGACGCATGATGCATGAAATTGTCTCTGATCTGCCTTTGCGCCAGCTCATCTCAAGCGGATTTTCAATGCGGACCGTCCATGGCTTGGTCGATATGCTCAACGGTAGGTATATTCGCGGCTTTACGCGCGCGGTGGGTACGTACAGGCGCATCAAGAAGGCCCTGCGAGAGCATGCGCCCGCCTTGACCGCGCACTTCGACCGCTCGGGCGATAGCGAGGAGTGAGTTCCGTGAGGCTCCCGGGTGCGCGCGTGCAAAAGAGAAAGCCCCGCGACTGCATGGTTGCGATCGCGGGGCTTGATGGCGGCCGGCATGTGGGTGGCCGATGCGTCGATAATGAGGTGCGAAGAGCAGCGCGCGGATTTTCGTCCGCTTAGAAATCATCCGGAGAAAGCGTCTGGACAAATTCGTCGAATCGCTCGATCTCTTCTTCGGCGTTGTCGTCCGAGCGGGCAGAGATACTGCCGGCGCGGTTCATGACATCGTCCTCAACGTAAATGGGGGCGTTGACGCGCACCGCCAATGCGAGCGCATCGCTTGGCCGCGCGTCGATAGAGAGTTCCTTGCCGTCTTTGTCGAGAACCACCAGGTCCGCAAAGAATACGGGAAGGTCGACGCGGTTGATCTCCACGCGCTCGACCTTGGCGTCGAGTGCCGTAAGGGCGGCATTCATAAGATCGTGCGTGATGGGGCGCGGCTCCTCCGTGCGGTCAATTCCACGGCTGATGGCCGCCGCCTCGAATGATCCGGTTTGAATGGAGAGCGCGCGCGGCGGTGCTCCGGCACCCACGGACTCGTTGCGCTCGCGCAGCACGATAACCGAGGGGACGGGGCCGGCGGCCATAATAATGGTTTCGATATCAACGCGAATCATTATGGCACCTCCTCCAAGTTAGAAATCATAAGGGTTGGCTGGGTCTCCCATCCCAAGCCGGGTAGTAATAGTACCCAATTCCAACGTGGATGCTATGGGAAACATGGCAACGACACGCGACGGCCAGCTTTCTGCTGAACGGATGGGCGGGGCTTGGCTTTGCGGGTGTCGAGAGGCCGCGATGGGGCGAGGCGGGCCTTGCGTTGGGCGACATTTAGCTGCCGCATGCGAAATTTGAAAAGAAAAATGCCTTGTGAACTGGGAGAATAAGAGAGTTGGAAAAAGATTCCAACTTTTTTGGAAAAAGTCGTTGACTCCGATTCCAACAAAGGGTTATTATACCACTCGTGCGATGGACCTGTAGCTCAGTTGGTTAGAGCGTCCGGCTGATAACCGGGAGGTCACAAGTTCGAATCTTGTCAGGTCCACCATTTTTCTTTCGCAATAAACACCCCAGCGAGAGCCGAGTCGCCGCTGGGGTGTTTATTAATGGGGGTTTAGCTCAGCTGGGAGAGCGCGGGCTTTGCAAGCCTGAGGTCAGGGGTTCGATCCCCCTAACCTCCACCATTGAATGTATGAGGGCATCCGCAAGGGTGCCCTTTTTAATATGAGAAAGCCATTGTCAAGAGGCAAAAGCTGCCAGGTCCGGAAATTTCTTTCCGGACCTTCTCGTATTACGACCGGTCGGGCCCGCGCGGATGCTCGTTAGTCGTCGCTCGCCTGGCAAGCTAATATCCGCGGGCTCGTGGCGCGGCGTGCGGGTTCAGGTATGTCGCCGCGCGCTACCGCATTTCGATTCTGCGTCCGGGACCGTCGTTTCGAAAAACCTTGGAGTCTCGATAGTCGGGCGCGGCCCTCGGGCTGCCCATAAAAAGGGTCGTGAGCCGGTCCCGGCGATGCGTCGAAGCGCGGGCCCTCCCGGCGGGAAGGCTATGTGGGCCCCGGGGAGCTACGCGAGCGTCCCCTCGGCGCGCCTGCCGACCTCCCAGGCCCAGCAGGCGAG
>NZ_JH126473.1:20387-147218 GCF_000225705.1 Collinsella tanakaei YIT 12063 | reverse complement strand
ACCACGGAAGGCTCGTGGAGTTCGGCGGCCCCAGCCATAGGCTGGAGCACGCCCTCATGCTCGGGAAGGGGGGACGCGCATGAACGCGAGGCAGGCGATGGACTGGCTGGAGGGCCTCGACCCGGAGGCGGAGATCGCGGTGACGGCCAAGTTCCCGGGACTCGACGGATGGAGGGTGACCAGCTGGGCCGTGTCGACCGGCGAGGCCGAGGGCTGCCCCTCCCTGGAGGTCTCCGTGGAGGGGACCGACTTCGACTACCCGGCCCCGTCGAGGGCGCTGCTGGAGGTGCTTCCGGACCTCCTCGACAGGCTCCTCGAGGCGGAGGATTCGGGTTACCTGTAGGACGTGCGGACGGTCGGCGGGGCGGGCGCGGGAGCCCGCCCCGTGGGCCTTACCATTTCGGAAAATTTTCGCTTACCAAATCGGAAAGCTCCTTTTACCATTTCGGAAACTTTTACTTGACCAAATACAGCGGCCACGGTTGGCGCTACGACCATTGTCGCCCGACCCACGATAGAGCTGCAAGGGGAGGGGCTCCCAATGTTCAACTCATATCGTCTCACGCGGTTGTTGGGCCCGAAGTGCAAAAGATGCTGACAAAATGGCTTGCACGGCAATGTAAAAGCATCTATCAGGTATGATGTTGAATCTTATAGGGTAAAGACCAAAACTGATACGTTTGAGATAGCACGTAAGAGGTACCCGTATGCTTGATAGATTCACCGATCGCGCCCGCCGCGTCATGTCGCTGGCGAAGGAGGAGGCGCTTGGACTTAAGTCGCAAAAGGTTGGCACCGAGCATCTGCTCCTAGCGCTTGCCAAGGAGGATTCCGGCATAGCGTCCGAGGCCCTTCGCGACCTCGAGATAACCCATGAGGATATTCTGACGCAGCTTGAAGAGATGGCGACCACCGTCCCTGCCGCCGCGCCGGAAGAGCAGGCAAAAAGCGACGACGCTGATCTGGACGAAAAAGCCGCTGCGGATAACGCTGCCGGCAAGCTCGCCTTCACCCCCAGCGTGATCGCCGTCATGGAGAAGGGCTTTCGCCTGGCGCGCGAGAACAGCCAGACCTATGTCTCCACCGAGCATCTGCTGCTCGCCATCGTCGAGGTGGGACAGGGCAAGGCGATGGACATCCTGCAGCGCCTGGGCGTCTCCGCCGCTTCGGTGCGCGCCGCCATCGACAAGCTTACCAGCAAGGACAAGGGCAAGAAGCGCCCCATGGCCGGTTCCGCATCCGGTCGCCCCGGCGCGGGCTTGCCGTTCTTCTCCGGCGAGGCCGGCCAGGGCCAGGGCCAGCAGGAGAGCACGCTAAAGCAGTTCGGCACCAACCTCACCGACCAGGCGCGCGCCGGCAAGCTCGATCCCGTTATCGGACGTGAGAAAGAGATCTCGCGCATGATGGAGATCCTGTCCCGCCGCACCAAGAACAACCCGTTGATCTTGGGCGATCCGGGCGTCGGCAAGACCGCCATCGTCGAGGGGCTGGCGCAGGAGATCGCCGCCGGCAACGTGCCGGAGAACCTCATGAACCAGAACATCTGGACGCTGGACCTTCCCGGCCTGGTGGCCGGAGCCAAGTACCGCGGCGAGTTCGAGGAGCGACTCAAGAACGTTATCGCCGAGGCAACGGAGGCCGATGACATCATCCTGTTCATCGATGAGATGCACACGCTGATCGGCGCGGGCTCCGCAGAGGGTTCCATCGACGCGAGCTCCATGCTCAAGCCCGTGCTGGCTCGCGGCGCCTTCCAGATCATCGGCGCCACCACGGCCGAGGAGTTCCGCAAGCACCTGCAGAAGGATCCCGCGTTCGAGCGCCGCTTCCAGTCGATCGACGTCGAGGAGCCCAGCATTCCGGATACCATCAAGATCCTGAACGCGCTCGCTCCCCGCTACGCCGAGCACCACCACGTGACCTACACGCCCGCCGCCATCGAGGCCGCGGCCAACCTGTCTTCGCGCTACATTCAGGACCGCTTTTTGCCGGACAAGGCCATCGACCTTATGGACGAGGCCGGTGCCCGCGCCCGCATCGCCGCCAATAAGGCCCCTCAGTCCGTTCGCGACGCGGAAGCGCGTATCGCCGAGCTCAAGGCCGCGGTCGATGAGGCGGCGGCGGGCGACGACATGAACCGTGCCGCGGAGATCAAAGAGGACGAGAAGGCCGCCGAGCAGGAGCTCGCCAAGGCTCGCGAGGACTGGACGGCCGAGATGGACGCCCATCCGCTCGTCATCGACACCCAGCAGATCGCCGACATCGTCTCCATCGCCTCCGGCGTGCCCGTCTCCTCGCTGACCGAGGACGAGAGCCGCCGCCTGCTGCAGTGCGAGAGCGTTCTCAAGAGCCGCATCATCGGACAGGACGAGGCGGTTCAGGCCGTGGCCAAGGCTATCCGCCGCAGCCGCTCGCCGCTCAAGGACCCGCGTCGTCCCGGCGGCTCGTTCATCTTCCTCGGTCCCACCGGCACGGGTAAGACCGAGCTCGCCAAGACCCTGGCGGAGTACCTGTTCGGCAGCAAGGACGCGCTCATCAGCTTCGACATGTCGGAGTTCTCCAGCGAGTACGAGGTCTCCAAGCTCATCGGTAGCCCTCCGGGATACGTGGGCCACGAGGAGGGCGGCCAGCTCACCAAGGCGGTCCGCCGCCACCCGTACTCCGTGGTGCTGTTCGACGAGATCGAGAAGGCCCACCCGGATATCTTCAACATCCTTCTGCAGGTTCTGGACGAGGGACGCTTGACGGATGGCCAGGGCAAGACGGTAGACTTCCGCAACACCGTGATCATCATGACGTCCAACGTGGGCGCCCGCGAGATCGCCCAGGATGCAACCGTGGGCTTTGGCACCACCGGCGAGCAGGGCCTTACCGCAGACGAGATCCGCGGTCGCGCGATGGGCGAGCTCAAGCGCCTGTTCCGCCCCGAGTTCTTGAACCGCATCGATGACATCGTGGTGTTCAAGAAGCTCGCCGGCGAGTCGCTGGCATCTATCGCCAAGCTGTTGGTGGACGACCTGCGCCAGCGCCTGATCGCCAACGGCATGAACATCGTCCTCACCGACGCCGCGGTCGAGAAGATCGTCTCCGAGGGCACGGACCTCACCAACGGCGCGCGCCCCCTGCGCCGCGCCATCCAGCGCCTCATCGAGGACCCGCTCTCCGAGGAGCTGCTGGCGGGCGAGTGGCACGAGGGCGATACCGTGGAGTGCGACGTGGTCGACGGTTCCTTCGTGTTCACCCACGGCGCCGGCGAGATCCCCGCTCCCCGCGAGGCCGGCGCCCTTGGGGCGTCCTTCGATTCCGCTCCGCGCAACGGCTATGCGGCCCCCTCGCTTTCAGCGGCGGGCGGCGGTGCTCAGATGGGTGCCGGCGCGCGCTAGCGCTGTTCTGGGTTTTACCTTATACGCGTCATCAACGGCGCCCCGCGACCAAAACGGTTGCGGGGCGCCGTTCGCTGTATGCGCGGTGATGCGGTCGGTGGTCGCGGAGCCCTTGCGTCCAGCCGCCCTATTGCGGGTCTTTTTCTATAAACAAATGCCCGCTCATCGCTTTTAGCGCTGCGTATATGCGAGAATGGCAACTATGAACGTACGGGACGGGGGTAGTGTTTTGGATAAAACGGATACTCAGAAGCGCATGCAAGAGGCCATTCGGCTCACGGCGCCCGGGCAGCCCATTCGCACGGCGCTCGACATGATCATCGCCGGCCACATCGGCGCGCTCATCTGCGTGGGCGATACCGAGCACGTGCTGGCATCGGGCAACGACGGTTTCCCTTTGAGCATCTCGTTCACTTCCAACCGACTGTTCGAGCTGTGCAAGATGGACGGCGCCATCGTCATCGACGAGGACCTCACCCAGATCCTGCGCGCCAACTTCCACCTCAACCCGGACCCCTCGCTGGCGACCAGCGAGACGGGAATGCGCCACCGCACCGCCGCGCGCATGAGCGTGCTCACCGATGCCATCGTCATCTCCGTCTCCGAGCGCCGCGGCGTGGTCAACGTCTACGTCAACGGCCGCTCCTACCAGATCAAGCCGGTGGGCGAGATCATGAGCTCCGTCAACCAGCTGGTGGCGACGCTGCAGACCACGCGCACCTCGCTTGACCGCTCCCTGCTGCGCCTGACCGCGCTGGAGTTGGACGATTACGTGACCCTGGCAGACATCACCAGCATCTTCTCCAGCTTCGAGATCATGCAGCAGGCAAAGATCGAGCTCGAGGTCTGCATCGAGGAGCTGGGCACCCAGGGCAAGCTGGTCCGCATGCAGTTGGAGCAGCTCGCTGGCAGCAATATGGACGATGAATACAACCTCATGATTCGCGATTACGCGGCCGACTCCTCCCATGAGAACGCGGCGCGCATCCGCGAGCGCTTCGGCAACATGCCGGCTCAGGACCTTACCAACCCCAAGCGCGTGGCGGAAGCCCTGGGCTATGACAACCTGGACGAGGACTCCGTCCTCACCCCGCTGGGTCTTCGCACCCTTTCCCGCGTATCCGTTGTGCGCGACGGCGTGGCGGAGAAGATCGTGGACGAGTACGGCTCGCTGCAGGATCTTATGGACGATATCCGCCGCGACCCCGAGCGCCTGGGCGACTTCGGCGTCAACAACCCGGCGATCCTTGCGGACTCCCTGTACCGTATGCAGGGCAAGCGCGGTGGGGGTGCAGCCTAATCCATGCGTGCTCCCGTTGTGTGCGCAGTCGTGGTTGCCGGCGGCTGCGGTTCTCGTTTTGGCAATCCCGGCGGCAAGCAGCTGGTCAACGTGGCCGGCCGCCCCATGCTCACCTGGTCCATCATGGCGTTCGACCGCTCTATGTATGTGGGCCACATCGTGGTGGTCTGCCCGCCGGAGCGCCGCGATGAGATGCGCCGCCTGGCCATCGACCCCTTCGAGTTCCAAACCCCTATCACCTTTACGGATGCGGGTGAGACGCGGCAGGATTCCACCCGCGCGGGCATCGAAGCGGTGCCGACGGGGTTCGATTACGTCTCCATCCATGATGGCGCCCGCCCGCTCATCACCACCGAGGCGATCAACATCGCCATCGCGTCCCTTCTGGGCGACGCGAGCGCGGACGGCGTGGTCTGCGGGCAGCCGGCGATCGACACCTTGAAGATCGTCGACGGCAACCGCATTGTGGAGACTCCTCCGCGAAGCATGTATTGGGCCGCGCAAACGCCGCAGATCTTCAAGCTCGACGTGGTACGCCGTGCGCACGAGGAGGCTATTCGGCAGGGCTTTGTGGGCACGGACGATTCATCGCTGGTGGAGCGCATGGGCGGCTGCGTCATGTGCGTCGAGAGCCCGCGCGACAATCTCAAGGTCACGCTGCCCGAGGACCTGCGCCCCGTGACCGCGATTCTGCTGGGTCGTATGAGCGACGCCGAGTCCGCTCAGGACACCGGTATCATCGCGCGCAGCCCGCTGAGGTAGCCTGGGGTAAGATTAACCATCCACGGCATGCGTCCGCTCGCCGTGCCGTAAGCGCGAGCCGCCGGTATCAACCTAATGGTCAAAGGGGAACATATGGCATCTAACCTGCGTATAGGACACGGCTACGATGTCCACCGCCTGGTCGAGGGGCGCCGCTGCATCATCGGCGGCGTGGATATTCCACATGAGAAGGGCCTGCTGGGTCATTCTGACGCGGACGTTTTGACGCATGCGCTTGCCGACGCCATCTTGGGCGCGGTGCGCGGGGGCGACATAGGCAAGCTGTTCCCGGATACCGACCCCGCCTACAAAGACGCGGACTCGCTCAAGCTGCTGGCAGCCGTTATGGATTTTGCTCGCGAACGTGGTTTCGAGCTGGTGGACGCAGATTGCACCATCGCCTGCGAGCAGCCAAAAATTGGCCCGCATCGCGAAGCCATGCGCGCGAACCTCGCGGCCGCGCTCGGCGTGGATGCATCGTGTGTTGGCGTGAAGGCCACCACTACCGAGCGCCTGGGCTGGGAGGGCGAGGGCCGGGGCATGGGTGCCTGGGCCGTGTGTCTTATGGAGCGATGTCGCGACTAGCCGTCTCATCCTATAACTCCCTTAGCCATTTCAGCCAAAACTCGTCCAAAAACGCGGGCAGAAGATAACGAAAGAGGTTTATTCATGCGCATTTACAACTCGCAGACCCATAGCAAGCAGGAATTCACCCCCATCGAGGAGGGCAAGGTCCGCATGTACGTGTGCGGCCCCACGGTGTATGACAACATCCACATTGGCAATGCGCGCACGTTCATCAGCTTCGACGTGATCCGCCGCTGGCTTATCTCGAGCGGCTTCGAGGTAACCTTTGCGCAGAACCTTACCGATGTAGACGACAAGATCATCAACCGCGCCAACGACCAGGGCCGTAGCGCCCAGGAGGTGGCAGAGGAGTTCTCTAATAAGTTCATCGACGTCATGCGCCGCGCCAACGTGCTCGATCCGGATGTTCGTCCCCGCGCCACCAAGGAGATCGGCCCCATGGTCGCCATGATCAAGACTCTGATCGAGCAGGGGCACGCCTACGCCGCGGATAACGGCGACGTCTACTTTGCCGTTCGCAGCGACCCGTCCTATGGCGAGGTCTCCGGTCGCAAGATCGATGACCTTATGGTGGGTGCGCGCATCGAGGAGAACGAGGACAAGCGAGATCCTTTGGACTTTGCCCTGTGGAAGGCCGCCAAGCCCGGCGAGCCCAGCTGGCCGTCGCCCTGGGGCCAGGGCCGTCCCGGTTGGCACACGGAGTGCGCGGCCATGGTCCATCGCTACCTGGGCACCCCCATCGACATCCACGGCGGCGGCTCGGACCTCGCCTTCCCGCATCATGAGAACGAGTGCGCCCAGGCCACCTGCGCTTGGCACCAGGGCTTTGCCAACACCTGGATGCACACCGGCATGCTGTTGGTAAACGGCGAGAAGATGTCCAAGAGCCTGGGCAACTTCTTTACGCTGGACGAGGTTTTGCAGAAGCATTCCGCCGCGGCCCTGCGTCTTCTCATGCTGCAGACCCACTATCGCAGCCCGCTGGACTTCTCCTGGGAGCGCCTGGAGGGTGCGGAGAACTCGCTGGCTCGCATCGCCGGCACCTGCCGCAACCTCAAGTGGGCCGCCGACCATGCGGAAGGCGAGCCGGACGCTGCGCTGGCAGACGAGCTTACCGCTGCTATGGAAAAGGCGGGCCGCGAGTTCGAAGCGTGCATGGACGATGACTTCAACACCGCAGGCGCTGTCGCTGCCTACTTTGAGCTGGTCACCCAGGCCAACAAGTACCTTGAGCAGGCTGCGGGTGCCGTGGACGAGACCGTAGCGCGCGTGTGCGCCGGGGCCATCTCCGGCACGCTGGCCATGCTGGGCGTAAAGCTGCCCGTGATCGAGGAGCCGCTGCCCGTGGGCCTTCTGGGCGTTGCCGCAGGCCTGGTGGGCTACACCGGCGATGATGTGGATGAGGCTGCCGAGAAGATCTTGGAGGCCCGTGCCGCCGCCCGCGCCGCCAAGGACTGGGCTACCGCAGACGCCGTGCGCGACCAGCTGCGCGACATGGGGCTTATGATCGAGGACACCGCTGCCGGCAGCCGTATCAAGCACATCGCTTCCTAGGGCACCCCACCTTGCCCTTCAATCGTCGATCGGCGCCCTTAGGCGTCCTCCCTCCTCTTTCAGGGCAATCTGGGGCACCTTGGAAACCGATGATCGACGTCTAGGGCGACCTGCTTGGCATCTTTACCGCTGGCTTCTTGCTTGACGAGCGTTTTGCACCGTACGTGGAATCTCCCGCGTGCGGTGCATTTTTTGTTGCGAATGATGGTGGCGGCGCATTTGGATGTGACAATGGTGCGGAAAAAACCGTACCGAGGAGGGGCCGCGATGGCTGAGAAGAAGCGCGTGCAAAAGCGCGACGGTGCGCAGGGAAAGGCCAGGCGCACGGCAGAGAACCGTTCTAAGACAGGGGCGAGCAGGGGCCAAAAGTCCCAGGCCCAGCAGCAGCGCTCCCAGCGTTCCGCTGCGCGCCCGTCTTTGGCCCGCGCTTCGCAGGAGCCGCAGCGCCGCGATACCCAAGCGCCGACGGGTAACTTCATCGAGGGCCGCCGCGCCGCGTTCGAGGCGTTGCGCACGGGCTTTCCCATCAAGCGCGCGCTGATAGCCCAGGGCGTCGAGGGCGAGCCGGCTATCCGCGATCTGGTCGCGGGCCTTGTCGATGCCGGGGTTGCGGTCAAGCAAGTGCCCCGCGCGCAGCTCGATGCCCTTTCAAGCCACGGTGCTCACCAGGGCATCGCGCTGGAGGTGGGCCGCTTTCCGTACGCGGACCTTGCCGACATCATCGAGCATGCGGGCGAGGGCCCCGCGTTGGTGCTGGTCTTGGACCACGTGACGGATGCGGGCAACTTCGGCGCCATCGTTCGCTCCGCAGAGGTTGTGGGTGCTGCGGGCGTGGTGATCGCCAACAAGCGCGCCGCCGAGGTGACGGTTGCCACCTATAAGACCTCTGCCGGTGCGGTCATGCACCTTCCCATCGCCCAGGTCCCCAACATCGCCCGCGCATTGGACGATCTTAAAGCCGCCGGCTTTTGGGTGGGCGGCGCCTCCGAGCATGCGGACGATATCTGCTGGGGTGCCCCCTTTGAGGGCCGCGTCGCGCTGGTGATGGGGTCCGAGGGTGACGGCATAAGCCGCCTGGTGCTGGACAAGTGCGATTTCCTTACCAAGCTGCCGCAGCTGGGCGCAACCGAGAGCCTCAACGTCGCCCAGGCCGCGACCTCTTTGTGCTTTGAGTGGCTCCGTCGCAATTACGCCGCCGTTGCCGACCGCGCCGCCGGTGCCACGACGGGGGAGTAGCGCATGACCAAGAAGAACCGAGCCAAGTCCAAGGCAAAGCGCTTTGGCGAATCGTCCGTGCGCGAAACGGTGCAGAGCTCTACTTATGGCGTAGGTGGCGTTTACGGTGCGCCTGGATCCTATTCTCCCGGCAACGCCTTTGGCGGCCCCGGCGTACCCCCGCGCGGCGTCAACGCTATGGGCAAGAAGGAGCTGTTGGTTGTTGACGGGTACAACATCATCCATGCCACTCCCAAGTACGAGCGCCTCATCTACGATCGCTCGGATGAGCCCTATACCAGCGACGTGTTCGATTCCGCCCGTATGGCCCTAATCGCTGATGTCGCCGCCTTCGCCCAGGGTAGCTATGAGGCGGTCATCGTGTTCGACGGCGCCGGCAACGTATCGCCCGATCGCCCCAACATTTCGCAGGCGGGCATTCGGATAGAGTTTTCACCCACGGGGGTTTCTGCCGATACCGTGGTGCAGCAGCTGTGTAATGAGGCTCGCGAGGAGGGGAGGGCGTGCTCTGTAGTTACCAGTGACGGAACCATCCAGGCAACCGTTATGGGTAAGGGCGTTACCAGGATCTCGGCGCGCATGCTGGTGGAGGAGATCGACACCATCGAACGTGAGTTTCAGGCGATGCGCGATGAAGAGCCCGCTATGAAGCTGACGCTTGGCAGCAGGTTGTCGCCCGAGACGCGCGCCAAGCTTGATAAGCTGCGGGGTCGCGTAAGGTAGCTAACGCGTAGCTGGTCCTCGTCCAAAGGTATGAAGCGCGGACGAGTATGGCGGGGGTGCGCTGAGTTGGGGCTACCGCGTTGATGCATGCGCGATTTGCGAAGCTTTGACGCTTCGCTCTTGCTCGATAGCTCGGCATTGAGTATCCTAAATGAGCTTTGCGCGATAAGCCCAGAGCGCCAGCGTGGCTCAACGGTAGAGCAACTGATTTGTAATCAGTGGGTTGCGGGTTCGATTCCTGTCGCTGGCTCCATAGAAATTAGCAGGTCAGAGTGTATTTGCGCTCTGGCCTGTTTGTTTTTAGGCGGAGAACGCCAAAAGCTGCGATATGGCCATGCTCAACATAAATGAGAGATGTAACCTGTTTGCCCGCCGGCAAGAGGGCGGAATATCTTCTCTAGTGGGGATTTCGCCCATGATGCATCTATATAGGAAAGAAGCGGACGAGGCCTTCTTATATAGGGAAGGAAAGATGCGGAGCCCACTTTGCAAAGATCAATAGAGGTAAATCCTGGTTGATTCGGGAAGAATTCGAAGCGATTTGAGACTTTTTCAAATTGATAGCATCGGAAAAACTAAATGAAAGACTTTATCTAAGCGAATCATATCATGCAAAATAAGAAAGATATAGATACGCCCGGGCGCGTGTATTATAGATTTCTGGTTGACACTAAACCGTGATGCGGCGTAATATTCTCCCTGCTTGAAGACGACAAGCCGAACAGCAAGTCAGAAATCAAGCGTACGAACGCAAGGGAGTTTGCCCGAGTGGTTAATGGGGACGGGCTGTAAACCCGTTGGCTATGCCTACATAGGTTCGAATCCTATAGCTCCCACCCGTTCGTCTGCCTGTATAGCTCAGTCGGTAGAGCACTTCGTTGGTAACGAAGAGGTCACCAGTTCAAGTCTGGTTGCAGGCTCCAGTCGGCGGTGTAGCTCAGCTGGTTAGAGCACACGGTTCATACCCGTGGCGTCACTGGTTCGAATCCAGTCACCGCTACCAGGTAACTAGAGTGGCTCATTCGGGAAACCGGGCGGGCCACTTAGGGTTAAGAGGGCATAGTCCCATCCGGGGACCACCTTTAAGGAGGAGGCTTTATGGCCAAGGAAAAGTTTGAGCGTACTAAGCCGCATGTTAACATCGGCACCATCGGCCACGTCGACCACGGCAAGACCACGCTGACGGCAGCCATCACCAAGGTTCTCTCCGAGACCGAGGGCTGCAAGGCTGACTTCACCGCGTTCGAGAACATCGACAAGGCTCCCGAGGAGCGCGAGCGTGGCATCACGATCTCCGTCTCCCACGTTGAGTACGAGACCGCTTCTCGTCACTACGCTCATGTTGACTGCCCCGGCCACGCCGACTACGTCAAGAACATGATCTCCGGTGCTGCCCAGATGGACGGCGCTATCCTGGTTATCGCTGCTACCGACGGCCCCATGGCTCAGACCCGCGAGCACATCCTGCTCGCCCGTCAGGTCGGCGTTCCCTACATCGTCGTCTTCCTGAACAAGTGCGACATGGTTGACGATGACGAGCTCATCGACCTCGTTGAGATGGAGACCCGTGAGCTCCTCTCCGAGTACGATTTCCCGGGCGACGACATCCCCGTCATCCGTGGTTCCGCTCTCGGCGCTCTCAACGGCGAGGAGAAGTGGATGGACGCCATCCGCGAGCTCATGAACTCCGTTGACGAGTACATCCCCGCTCCCGCTCGTGACAACGAGAAGCCGTTCCTGATGGCTGTCGAGGACGTCATGACCATCTCCGGCCGTGGTACCGTTGCTACCGGTCGTGTCGAGCGCGGCGAGCTCAAGCTCAACGACCCCGTCGAGATCGTCGGCATCAAGGATACCCAGTCCACCGTTGCTACCGGCATCGAGATGTTCCGCAAGATGATGGACAAGTGCGAGGCTGGCGACAACGTCGGTATCCTGCTCCGTGGTATCAAGCGCGAGGAGATTCAGCGCGGCCAGGTTCTCTGCAAACCCGGTTCCGTTACCCCTCACACCAAGTTCACCGGTGAGATCTACGTTCTGACCAAGGAGGAGGGCGGCCGTCATACCCCGTTCTTCGATGGTTATCGTCCGCAGTTCTACTTCCGTACCACTGACGTGACCGGCTCCGTTAAGCTGCCCGAGGGCACCGAGATGGCTATGCCTGGCGACCACATCACCATCGAGGGCGACCTCATTCACCCGATCGCGATGGAGGAGGGCCTGCGCTTCGCTATCCGCGAGGGTGGCCACACCGTCGGCTCTGGTATCGTCAGCACAATTATTGAGTAGATTTAACTTATCTATTCAGTCTGACTGATCTTTCAACCCGGTACCTTTCGGGGTACCGGGTTCTTTTTATTGTCTGTTCAATGAACTGCAAATGAATGTGTACGAATTTTGCAGGACGGCCAATAAATACCGCCGAGCATTGACAGAGCAAAATGTCAGATGCTAATATAGGCAACCGTGCCCGCGTGGGGCGGTATTTGGAGGTTTCAGACACATGCGTACTTTCGTTACACTTGCCTGCACCGAGTGCAAGCGTCGCAATTATACGACCACCAAGAACAAGGCGAACATGCCTGATCGTATGGAGATCAAGAAGTATTGCCCTTGGTGCCGTCGTCATACGGTTCATAAAGAGACCCGTTAATCTCTTTAATATACGCCAGTAGTTCAATTGGTAGAGCATCGGTCTCCAAAACCGAGTGTTGAGGGTTCGAGTCCTTCCTGGCGTGCCAGTCTTTAGTCCGTAAGCCTCCTCTGGGGGCTTACGGTTTCTACTGTTATATAGGGTTTGTGCCGGAGGTTTTAGGTCCATGGCCAACAAGAAGAATAAGAAGAAGGTTCAGCAGAACTCTGAGTCCGCAAAGACCGCTGCTGCTTCTTCCTCCAAGGTTGAGGCCTCTAAGGCGGTCTCCAAGAAGGATGCCGCGCCGGCTAAGAAGGCTAAGGCTAAGAAGAAGAACGAGAAGCCCGGTTTCTTCGCTCGCATCAAGAACTACTTCCGCTCCGTCAAGTCTGAGATGAAGCGCGTTGTTTGGCCTTCTAAGAAAGAGCTTATCAACTACTCCGTCACGGTTTGCGTTTCGCTGATCGTTGTCGGCGTTCTTATCGCTTTGCTCGACATGCTTATTGGTGAGGGCCTGGTCCTCTTCTCCAGCCTGAGGGGGTAATCAGTGTCTAAGCGTTGGTATGTCGTTCACACGTATTCCGGTTATGAGAATCGCGTAAAGACCGATCTCGAGCATCGTATCGAGACCATGGGAATGCAGGATCGCATCTTTGATATCCAGATCCCCATGGAGCGCGTCACCGAAATCAAGGAAGGTGGCAAGCGCGAGACCAAGGATTCCAAGATCTTCCCGGGCTATGTTCTGGTTCGTATGGAGATGGACGATGATTCCTGGACGTGCGTTCGCAACACTCCCGGTGTTACCGGCTTCCTTGGTGGTAACGGTAAGCCCTCTCCGTTGTCTCGTGAAGAGTACAACAAGATGATGCGCAAGTCCGATAAGGGCAGTGGTGCCAAGAGGACTGCCGTCAATCTTGAGGTTGGTACTTCTGTCCGCGTTACCTCCGGTCCTCTTACCGACTTTGATGGTCAGGTAACCGAGGTTAATGCCGAACAGGGCAAGGTTAAGGTTGCGCTGCTCATCTTTGGTCGCGAGACTCCCGTTGAGCTCACCTTTGACCAGATTGAGGTCATCGCGTAGCTTTTCTTATTTGTGCGTTCGCGAATGCTTCGCTTCTTTGGACGACCGCTCATCATCCAGAGTGCTTCTAGCGGGTAGGCGCTGACGATAGTTAGGTTTCCATCCGTGTTAGGAAGGTTTTGACATGGCTGAGAAGAAAATCACCACCGTCATCAAGCTTCAGATCCCCGCTGGCCAGGCCAACCCGGCTCCTCCGGTCGGCCCCGCCCTGGGTGCTGCCCAGGTCAACATCATGCAGTTCTGCCAGGCGTTCAACGCTGCTACGCAGGACAAGATGGGCGACATCATCCCCGTTGAGATTTCCGTCTACGAGGATCGCACGTTCTCCTTCATCACCAAGACCCCGCCTGCGGCTCACCTGATCAAGAAGGAGCTCAAGCTCAAGGGCGGTTCCGCTGTTCCCCAGCGCGATAAGGTTGGCCAGCTCACTCAGGAGCAGCTCACCAAGATCGCCGAGATCAAGATGCCCGACCTCAATGCCAACGACATCGAGGCCGCTAAGAAGATCGTCGCCGGTACCGCTCGCTCCATGGGCGTCACCATCGCCGAGTAGCATCTAGCTTATTTAGGTCTTATTAACGCGTGCAGCAAGCACGCACGATGTGGAAGGGCAAAGTGCCCGTTAGAACCACAGGAGGTAATACAATGGCTCAGCATCATGGTAAGAACTACCGCGCCGCTGCCGAGAAGGTCAGCCGCGATCAGCTCTACACCCCGCTTCAGGCTGCGAACCTCGTGAAGGAGCTCGCTACCGCTAAGTTCGACGAGACCGTCGAGGTCCACTTCCGCCTTGGTATCGATACCCGTAAGGCCGACCAGAACATCCGCGGTTCTATCTCCCTGCCCCACGGCACCGGCAAGACCGTCCGCGTCGCCGTCTTCGCCGAGGGCGAGAAGGCTCGCGAGGCTGAAGAGGCCGGCGCCGACGTCATCGGTTCCGATGAGCTCGTCGCTGCCATCCAGGGCGGCGAGATCAACTTCGACGCTGCTATCGCTACCCCCAACATGATGGCCAAGGTTGGCCGCATCGGTAAGATCCTTGGTCCTCGTGGCCTCATGCCCAACCCCAAGCTGGGTACCGTCACCATGGACGTCGCCAAGATGGTCTCCGAGCTCAAGGCCGGCCGCGTTGAGTATCGCGCCGACCGCTACGGCATCTGCCACGTGCCCCTGGGCAAGGCTTCCTTCGAGACCGAGAAGCTCGTTGAGAACTACGCCGCTCTCTACACCGAGATCCTGCGCGTCAAGCCCTCTTCCGCTAAGGGTCGCTATGTGAAGTCCATCTCCATGTCTTCCACCATGGGCCCTGGCATCAAGGTTGACTCCTCCGTTCAGCGCAACTTCCTCGCTGAGTAGGTTTAGTCAATCGACTGTCATCGTATAGATGAGATAAAACCCGGTTCACGTTATGTGGGCCGGGTTTTTTACTTTTGATGAGTGCGGTTGATATATCGCTGGTTCGCGTGCGGCCTACATGAGCATGCGCGTAATGTCTCTCAAAAGGTTACTAACGCGTAGAGGGTGTAAGGGAACCAGTGCCACTAGGTACCAGGTGGCTATCCAATCAGCGCCATTACGAGGACTAAGGGATATATGGAAAGCATCGCAGAATGACTACCGTTTGGCGCTAATCTTCGTCCGCTTAACCCTTGTTGATAAAGTATATCGACACACATAGTACTGTGTGATAAATTTAACCTATCAGATAAGAGTGATTGACCGAATCATTCGTAATTTGTTCTGGAGGTGAATTGCATGGCAGCGCGCGATGCCGTTAGCGACCTGATTCGCGGAAACATCGATGCGATCATTCTCTGCACGCTATCTGGCGGCGATTCCTACGGATACGAGATTCTCAAGGATATCGCTCAGACCAGCAGGGGCGAATACGAGATGAAGGAGCCCTCTTTGTATACGAGTCTCAAGCGCTTGGAGACGCAAAACTACGTCGAGAGCTATTGGGGAAACGAGACGCAGGGTGCGAGGCGCAAATACTATCGCATTACCTCTGCAGGTAAAGACGAGCTGAATGAAGCGACGCAGCGGTGGAGCAACGTCAAAGTGATTATCGATCGCCTGCTTAAACAGGATGGAGGCGCACAATGAACGAGATTCGTATGTATGTCGAGCACCTGTTCGAGGGCCGCATGCTGACGGCGGAGAACATTGAGCTCAAGGAAGAGATTTACGGCAACTTGGTCGCTCGTTACGAGGATTATGTCGCCGGCGGCATGGATCCCGCTGAGGCACTGGAGAAGACAAAGGCGAGCATGTCTAGTATCGATGACGTGATCGAAGGCATTGATGACGCGCGTGAGACGGGCCGTGCAGATAATGGGGATGTGGCTAAGGCGGATACGGCGGAGACCACGGCGCTTCCAAACGCTGCCGTAGCAAAGGGCGCGTCGCCTGCGCAACCGGGTACGGCGGGCGAGACGGCTGCGATGCCCGTTGCCGGTGCTCCGGTGCCTCCGGCGGGATTTAAGGGCGACGTCGACGAGGACGTCGCGAGCGTTTTCTCGTCCGCAAACGCGGCGGCTCCCAAGGGCAAGCGTACTCGCAACATCGTCATTGCAGCGGCTGCGGGCTTTGCGTTGTTTGTTGTGGTTGGCGTGGGCCTTATCTATGCGTTGGGGGCAATCGACCGTGTAGAGGATCACATTGATAGCGCGGCTACCGAGGTTCAAAATGGCGGGCAGTCCGCATCTGATGGCGATGCGGCTGCGGGTCAGCAAAGCGGTCAAGCAAATGGCCAGTCCAACAGCGGCCAGGGAAACGGTGCGAGCGCCCGCAACAAAGAGGTTGTGGTGGACGCAGACGGTACCGTGTGGGTTGACGGCGAGTTGGGCGATGATATTGCGGTGGCCGTAGTTAGCGCGCAGCCGGGTGACATCAGCCTATATGCCGAGACCGACCCGTCTGATGCTGCGAACGTCGAGAGTCTGATTCGCCTGCTTCCCATGAGCGAGTGGGCGACCGATATCGATGTGACGCTTGGCGTTGACGTGCTGGGTCTAGCGTATCGCGAAGTACCGGATGGATATGACGACGACTCCATCGATCTTGCTCTTTCGTATAACACGATGGCGCTGTTCTGCTCGATGCCGTTGCTCAACGAGGTTCGAGTGACGGTGACGGAGGCGGACGATCCCATGGACGAGGACTATTACGTCTTCACGCGCGACAATGCGCAGAGCCGCTTTGGCGTGATGCTCTCTTCCGATATGATGAACGAGGCCGGTTGGCACCAGCTGAAGGAGGACAACCTTTACAGCCGCAAGTTCGCAGAAAACATGGTTGATGCGGCGGAGCGCGAATGGAAATAGCGCGTAAAGAGAATCGGCGCAATTGAATATGAACAAAGTGTGAAAGGAGGGACGCTACGGCGCCCTCTTTTCGTACGATTAGGAAACATGTGATGCCAAACTTGTATCAACCAAATAGCATATGAGTATATATAGATTACATACGTTCACCAAGTAATTGCTAGCTTCAATCTGTTGAGTGAAGAACGAATTTTATGGACAATTTATGCGCTAACATTTAAAAGCAATAAATAGCGCATAACCATTTTCGAGCTCGAGAGCAGATATGAAGCACAAATATTCAAGGGCGCTTATCGTCGCCGTTCTTACATGTTCTTTCAGCCTGGGATCGGTTCCAGCATCCGTTGGCGCGTGGCAGCTGTCGCGTGCCATCGAACGGATCCAAATGGGTTATAGCGGTAATTCTGTTTCTTATGCCTCGGAAAATGATGATGTAAACGTTTCGGTCTTTGATACCGATGCGGCTGCTGTCGACGACAACGATAGCGATGCGGCTTCCACTGTCGCATATGATCAGATAGGCAGCAAGGAAGACGAGAGCCTTCAGCACGATTTACGTGCGGGGGGGGGTCTTCCAATAGCAACTCTTTCGGCAATGATGTAGAGGCTAAAAAAGACAATAGCAGCCAGGATTCCGATAACGGTGCATCGAGCGCAGAGCAGGATGCCGCGCAGATCGAGGGCGCCGAGGTCCTGCAGCAGGGCGATGGCGACACCGCCGGCAACGTGCTGGTTGCGGACCGTGACGCGGTGGATGCGCTGGGCGGTCGCGATTTCGTTGGCCAGTCCACGGCAGCTATCAATGGTGTTACCTATATTCTCATTGGCAACGAGCAGCAGCTGCGCGCGATCGGGTCGGGCAAGCACGTTATCTCGGGCACCGTTTACCAGGTTGAGCAAGAATTCAAAGGCGCTCTTGGCATAGGAAAATGGGAGGACATTTCTGAGGTGCAGGTTGCCTATGCCGGCGATGCGGATGTTACTGACGGTACGTTGCGTGACAAGGAGTTTCATAATTCAATCATTGAGCACCCTCTCCTTGGCGGAAAGCGGACCCTGTATTTCACCGAGGGGGAAAACGGTGAGCGCGATGATGCTCTCGAGGGCAGGGTGAATACCGGTCTCACCTATTCTATCGACGCCAACTACCTCATCTTCCGCGATATCGATTTGAGCACGAACGCTGCAGACCCCGGTAACACGGGGTGGGATCCGCTCATGTTCTCGAGCACCATGCTCGGAGCGAAGAGCGATACCCCTGATACGCCGGGCAGCCTTTGGTCCTGCATCGGAGCAGACGGTAAAAGCATCACCGACGTTACCACCGTCGCCAACCCCGTCATCTCCAACGTGAAGGTGGTCCAGTCTGGTGCCAAGCTCGACGTGAGTAAAAACACGGGTATCGGCTTCTTTGGCACCATATCCAATAAGCTTGATGGCAAAAACCCCTTCGCAGCGCCGACGAAGGCAACCGCAAGCAACATCACGCTCGAAAAGGTCACGGTTGAAAACCATGCCACAGAGGTGCTCGTGGACCAGTCGCTAATAAGTGGACTGCTCAAAGGCTTGGGTACCGTTGTTGGTGGACTGGTCAGCACTCTGTTGGAAATCCTTACGCTTGGCAAGATAGACCTAAGCGGCTTGATCGAAAACCTCCTGAACGTGCGCGCCGCCGACCCATCGGCGCTGGCGACAGGCTCGTTTGCGGGCCGCATCGTGGGCGATGTCGAAGTGTCGGGCTGCGAGGTGCATGAGGCGAAGGTTTCCTCCGTCGCGCAGATGAATGGCGGGTTTGCCGGTTACGTGCAAGGCGACACGCAGTATGCATCCGAATCTCTCGGTAAAGTTGTCGAGCTGTTAGCCCATCTTCTCAATGTTATCCCTGGTCTTGGCCTGGGCGACCTCATTACGCTGCTGCTTGACAGTAATATTATCGACGCAGGGGCTCTGGTGCCTAACGGGTACCTTAATCCTGTGATTTCTCATTGTGCGGTCCATAACTTCGCAGCGGGCGAGACCATCGGCTCTGCAAACAACGATTACGCAGGTGGTTTTGCAGGCGTCATGGTGGGCGCCATCGCGCAGGACTGCTCGGTAGAGAGCGCCAATCCTTATAAGGTGACGGCTCGTTTGTATGCGGGCGGTTTTGCAGGTCTCATGCGCAACGATGTTATGAAGGGTGCTTTGTCCGAGGTCGGCGTTGAGCTGGTTCGTGTTGCCCAGCCGCAAAGCGCTGCTGCGGGATGCGTGGTTCGTTCGGGCGTGACAGTGACTGCTGCCAGCTATGCGGGCGGCTTCGCGGGCGCTATGGCGAACAGCTACGCGGTTGATGCAGCTGTAGAAGGCACGGTTAACGTTTCCGCCACCGGTCACGAAGAAGAGCATGATGGCCAGCTCTCGATTAAGGCGTTGGCGGGCGGTTTCACGGGCGCGGCTACGGTTGGCTGGGCGACCGACCTCGGACAGGGTGAAAATAAGAATTCCGATCTTTTGACCGGCGTCAACGGCCTGCTTACGGGTCTCCTGACGAGCAAACCCGAAGCGGCGCAGAATCTGCTTTCCCTTGTGGGCGTTGAGGAGTCCAAGCTGCTGGGAGTGCAGATGAAGGGTGACTTCACTGTGCATTCCGCCAACGACTTCGCAGGCGGCATCGTGGGTCGCGGCGATGGCGTGGTAATTGCGAAATCCGACCAGGACCATCTTGACGACATCAAACTGTGGAGCCAGGGTGCGGTCGTGCGCCCTGCAACGGACAGCCCCGTTACCCTCAACGGCCTGCGTTCGGTCGTGGCAGGCCAGACGCGTGCCGGCGGCGTTGCGGGCATGCTGGGCACAGCTTCCGTGGGAGGCATCATCAACGGTACCGTCGGCCTGGGCGGTTATCTGCCGTTCGAGTTGAGTGACGTAACGGTGTTGGGTGTCGCGGAGGGTGCAACGGTGACTGCGGCCGATTCGCATGCGGCCGGCGCCGTCGCCGAGGCCACGGGCGGTTCGTGCACCAATGTACATATTAAAGATATAGCGTCCGTAGAGGCGGGCACGCGCGCCGGCGGCTTTGCGGCTGTCATGGGTCCCGGCAACTTGGCGGGCAGCGGTGGTCTTGATTTGCTTGGCCTTGGTGCCGTGAGCATCACGGGCCTGCTCGCCGTGGGCCAAGGCGTGAGCGTGACGGCGGAAAACTGCACCGTGACGGGCCACGCGAACGGCTTCACGGTGGAAGCAACCAAAGATGTTGCGTCGGACGCAGGCGTTTCCGCGGCAACCGCGGGCGGTTTCGTGGCCGACAACCACAGCGCCCAGCTATCGAACTGCAACGTGGTGGGCCTTCACCGCGTGTCGGCCGATGCCGACAACGGCGCGGCCGGCGGCTTCGTGGGCAATTCCGAGACGGGCGGCCTTGCCGACGTGGCAGACGACGCATCCATCCTTGCGCTCAGCTCCATTTCCGGCCTGCTCAGCGCCGTCCCTTACCTTATTCCGAAATATAGCGACTGCAATGTGACCTACGCAGTCGACGGCGATGCCACCGTCGTGGCCGACGAAGCTGGTGGCTTTGCGGGCGTGTTCCGCAGCGGCGTGGTGGAAGGCATGCCTGAAAACGATGCGGATGCCGACCAATGGGCTGTCAACAACTTGAAGAGCGTCGAGGGCGGCAGCTATGCAGGCGGTTTCGCGGGCCTGCTCACCTCGGGTGCGCTTGCTGCAGCGGCCGACGGAGGCGGTGGCCTGAGCATCCTGGGCGGCATCAAGGGTCTTCAGGTTGATTTGTCCAATTTGCTCAGCCTGATTGACGCCTATGTTGCCACGGTGTCGGACGCAGGCGTGAATTCGCTCGACGGATTCACCGTGCGCGCGAACCGCGTCGACGCGTTCGATACGAACTCCGGCGCTGCGGGCGGCTTCGCGGGCTACGCCTCGGGCGCCCAGATTTCCAATTGCGACGTGAACAAGATCGCCCATACGGCGATCAAAGACCCCGCCGATCTTGAGGCTGACGCGATCGACGCCTATTACGACGCAACTACGCCATGGGCCATCGACGGCTTGCGTTATGCCGGCGGCTATGCGGGCCGCCTGGACATCGGCTCCACCGCATCGGTGGGCAAAGGCCTGGGTATTCTGGGCACGACCATCAATCTGACCGACGTGCTCTCCGCGCTCAACGTGATGGTTTCCACGGTCGAGCATTCCGACGTGTACGGCATGCCGGGCGGTTATGCGGTGCGTGCCACCACGGCTGACGGTTCCGAAGGCTATGCCGGCGGCTTCGCGGGCCGTATTACCGGTGCTCACATTCAGGATTCCAGCGCCCATTCGTTCTCGCACGTGGTTGGCCGCATCGCTGCGGGCGGATATACCGGCGGCATGGAGCCCGGCAGTGTGGCCGAAGTGCTCGGCGGCGGTGAAAGCAGCATTCTGAAAAAACTCGCCAACATTGACAGCCTGGCCGGTTTGGTGGAAAGCTTCGTTCCCACGGTGCGCAACAGCTCCACCGACTGCGTACCCTGCGGCGGCGTGGTGCGTGCGCAGGCGGAATCCGACGGCACCACCATGCGCGGCATGGCGGGCGGCTACGCCGGCTACAACGAAGGCGGCCAGATCTGGGGCAACGATTCGAGCGATTGGAAAGCGGCCGCATACACCGGTCCCACGCGTACGGCGTTCGCCGACCGCATGCGTTCGGTGTTCGGCACCGAGGTTGCGGGCGGCTACATCGGCTTCATGCGTCCTGCCGATACGGCCGACACGGGCAGTCTGAGCCTGCTGTTCGGCCTGATCAAGGTTGACACGCTGGCCTCGGCGCTGTCGGTGGTCTATCCCACGCAGCGTCAGACGCGCGTGACGGGCCCGCTTTCCGGCATCGATGTAGGCACCTGGAACACATGGGTCGATTACGTCGGCGTGAACGGCGGCTTCGGCGCCGACCTTGCCCAAACCGGCAAGGTGAACTCGCAGGAAGAGCTGGACGCCAAGCTTGCCAACTATATATATGGTTACAACGTGGCGGCGGGCCGCAGCGCTTACAGCAACGCGGTCAACGAATGCGACGGCGGCGTGGCCGGCGGCTACGTGGGCATCATGCGCAGCGGCGTGGTCAGCGACGGCGCGGCAAACGATGCCAAGACGGTGCGCGCCATGCGTGCCGCCGGCGGCTATGCGGGCTTCATGGAAAGCGGCGGCGCGGCCAACCTGGGCGGCGTGAGCATTCTGGGCCTCAAGCTCAACCTGGGCCAGCTTGTGTCGGCGGCTCAGGTGTTCGTGCCCAGCATTCAGGGCTCGTCTTCCACGACGGGCTATCGTGAGGGCATGACGGTGCAGGCCCGCGGCACGGGCAGCGTCGAAAACGACGAGAAGTACGGCTGCGGCCATGCCGGCGGCTACGTGGGCTATGCCGAAGGCGCGCAGATCTGGGGCGACACCGAAGGCGCAACGGGCTGCAACGTGGGCAACCTGCGCTTGGTGAAAGGCACCAACACGGTGGGCGGCTATGCGGGCACGGCGGCTCCTGGCTCGGCCATCGACGCGAATACCAACGCGAGCAACGGCCTTTTGCAGGGCATTCTCGATACCGTCATCGGCCAGCCGGGCGATGTCGCCAACGTGCTCGAGGCCACCATGACTACCATCCGAGGCGCGTCCGTGACGTCTGCCGACGAGGCATGGGGCTTCGTGGTTGATGGGTCGTATCAGCAGGACGGCGAAACCGGATTCGCCGCCGCAGCCGGCGGCTTCGTGGGCAGCTGCGAATCTGCTGTGCTCGGCAGCAAGGAAGGCGCTTCGAAACTTTCCGTCAACGGTCTGCGCGGTGTTTCTGGCGGCAAGAACGCAGGCGGCTTCGTGGGTCTGGCAGACGTGGGAAGCGTGGCCGACGTGGGCGGCACCGATGCCGGCACCAACAAGACATCCATCCTGAGCCTGATCGGCCTGGGCAACGTCAGCGTGCTGGACGCATTCCGCAGCTACATTTATCACGCAAGCGTGACGGGCGTGGCCGACGGCGCCCAGGTGCGCGCCAACACGGCCGACACAGTGGGCACCATGGATTCGCTACGCTACTTCGGCAATGCGGGCGGTTTCGCCGGCAGCTTGCTGAACGGCTCGGTCAAAGACTGCACCGTGAGCGCGCTTTCCACCGTGACGGCGCCCAGCTACGCGGGCGGCTTCGCGGGTTATATGGGTAAGAATTCCACAGTCGATATCGACGAGGCCGAAGCAGGAATCGGGCAGATTCTCAATCTGCTGAAGCTGCAGGCCGGTGCGTTGGACGTGTGGGGTTCGCACGCCGACCGTTGCCGCGTGGAAGGCGTTGCCTCCGGCTTCACGGTGACCAGCGGCACCGATGCCGGCCAAGACATCGTGGAGCAGGGCAACGATGCCGCGCAAAACATCGCGGGCGGCTTCGTGGGCCTGGGTGATCTGTCCAAAATCGACGCTTGCGAGGTGTCGAACCTGGGCATAGTGCGCAGCGATCAGGTTGCGGCGGGCTTCATCGGCCAAACTGACATGTCGTTCATCGTGAACACGCAGGTCGATTCCGTCGTGGTTGAGTTACTGCTGGTCATCGTCGACCAGCTGGTGAAGGCCTTGTATCTAGACGACCTTCAGAATCTGGGCGTCATCGACCTGAGTAGCTTCATCCTCCCCGGTTTGGGCGAGCTGCTGGGCTTGAAGATCCTTTCCGACGGCGATCTGCTTTACGTGAACCTGCTGGGCCTGCGCATCGGCGTGGCGCTTGCCAAGGCCGATTCGAACGACCCGGCGCAGTCTGATACCGCCATCATCACCATCGGTGACTCCACCATCAAGCTGCCGTGCAACGAAGACGGCTTGATCAACCCTGAAGATAACAAGGCGAACCTGGGAATCACGCTCATCAAGGGTAACCGCACCACGGTGACTAATTGCAAGGTCACGGGCGCGCATGCGGGCTACGACGTGTTTGGCGGCGGCGCCACGCAAGATGCCGACGGCGCGGCGGTGGAAGGCGGCCTGCCTGCAGACAAGAATCAGCGCCCCGACAACGCGGGCTATGCCGGCGGCTTCGTGGGCCACAACAAGGAAGGTCTGTTCGAGGGCAACCAGATGGTCTATTGCGACGTGGTGCGCGGCACCTCCGAGCTGGTGGGCCCGTTCTCGGGCATGACGAATCTGCAGTCGTACTATTTCAAAGACGCAAGCGCCATCGAGGGCGCAGACAACGAAGGCCGCTACAACCTGTATTCGATCTATCGCGACATGAACGCCGCGCTGACCGACGCCGTGGCGAAGGCTGATGGCGTTTTCTCGCATGCTCAGCAAGACACGGCAAGCGGCACTGACTACAACCGCTACGAGGTGCAGCACTACGACAAGATTTCGAGCTTCGATGAGCTTGAGGGTGCCGTCATGCAAGACGAAGACGGCACCGCGCCGGTTGCCATGGAGGCTTATGTGTCTCCCGCGAAGGCCGTGCTCATGGACGATGCGCTCAATACTCCCGGCACCGGCGGCATCACGCCCGAGCCGGGCGAGGGCCAAGACCCGTGCTCCGCGCTGGCGGACATCACGCTGCAGAAGGTGTGGATGGATAACGCAAATGCGGGTAACACGCGCCCTGACGAAGTGACCTTCAAGCTCAAGCGCACCTACACCAACGCCGACGGCGTGGTCGTGGACGATTCGACGTTCGGCACGAACGGCATACTTGAGGTGAAGCTGACCGCGGCCGATGCCTCCGAGTGGTCCGAAACCTGGCGCAAGGTGGTGGGCGGCCTGCCCGTGGCGTTCGAAGACAAGACGGTTTACCCCTCGGTTGTGCGCTACTACACATATTCGGTCGAAGAAGTGCAGGTTGGCTCCTATGAAGGGGAGACCAGCTATAGCTATAGCGTCGCGAAGGATGAGACCGGATATGTGATCACGGTGACCAACCGCTTGCCTTTGCCTGAAACGGGAGGCATGGGAACGTGGTTCTTCATGTTCGCAGGCGCGGCTCTGATGACCTTTGGCTTGTATGAGCGCCGTCGTCGGCGGCTGGGTTCTGTTGGTGCTGCTTTCAATATCTCTTTGCCATCATGGACGTGCCATTTGCGAGGTCGTGCGCCTCGTGGTGCTCATGCGGCGCCTCGTGGAAGGAAGCGTAGTCGTTGATGTGAGCGGCGAAAAACGCCCTCTTTCTCGAGTGGGCGCGTTTGAAGGAAGTATCTCTCGCGGCGCCGATAGCGTGCCGTAGCAGATAAGTAGTAGTAAATGTCATGCGTTTGAGGGAAGGAATGATTCGATGAAAACGATGACAAAACGCATCGCCAGCATGGCGCTGGCGGTCATGATGGCGCTGGTGATGGTCGCCGGCGCGCTGCCTGCAGAAGCGTTCGCGGCTGGAACGGGTAATCTGACGGTAAGCGGTCCCGCCAGCATGGTCGATAAAAACGTTTACGCGGTTCAGATGTTTAGCTCTGAGGGTGGAGACGACACGGCCACCACCTATAAGCTGAAGGCCGCCTGGGAAACTTTCTTTCAGGGTTTGAGCGAGTCCACTATGGATAGCATCTCTGGGGACGCGCTCTCCGCGGCGGCGTATGACTACGTGCTTAATCTCCAAGATGACGACTTGGTCAATTTCGCTAAGGAGGCCGTTGATTACGTACGCGGAAATGGCAAGGATGCCGTAGCCTCGCTTGTAAAGACTTCATCGAAGGCCACAAAGACGGATACTGGCGCGTCTGCAACGTTCACGTGTCTCGATCATGGATACTACCTGGTGTACCCCGCGCAGGGTTCCACCTCCTTCGAGCGCCACACCGACGCCACGCTGGTCAACATTCCCGCAAATAAGGAGTGGAGAATTAAGTCCGAGTATCCCACGGTCGACAAGAGCATCGTGGAGAACCCGACGGGCGGCCTCGATGCCATTGTCAACCCCGACTGGGAGGGCAACCATGGTATGGAGATCGATTCCCTGGCGCCTCTCGCAGAGGGCAAGGCTGGCGCGAACGGCCAGTCTGCGAGCGTGGGCGACCTCCTCACCTTCAAGCTGGAATCCGCCGTCCCCGACATGACCGGCTACGACGCATACACCTTCAAGCTGCACGACACCCTGCCCAAGGGCCTGACGCTGCTTAATTCCGCGACCGACCCCAAGGTTGTCGTGAAGGTTAACGGGACGAGCCTGCAAGGAGAGCAGTTCACCGTTAATGCTTCCGCCGAGAAGGATGGCACCACGAAGCTGACGGTCGATCTGAGCACTTACCTTTACCAGAATAAAGCTACCCTTGCCGGCAAGAAGATCGAGGTGTACTACCAGGCTAGGGTGAACGACCAGGCACTTATCGAAAAGCCCAACACCAACGAAGCCTACGTCGAATACACGACCGAGCCTGGCAAGACCGAGGAAGGCGTACACGACCAGACCAAAACCTATACGTTCGGGTTTGTCCTTGACAAGCGCGCCGGCATCGCCGACGGCAAGCCGCTTGCTGGTGCTGTGTTCAGCGTATACGCAGATACAAATAAAAACGGGTCTTATGACGCCGATGGCGACACCGTTGTCAAATTCACAGAGGGGACGGACAACAACGCTGGTAAGTGGATTGTGTCCGAGAATGGTTCGGACACCGTGACCACTCCTGAAAGCGGCAAGCTTAACCTCGCTGGACTTGCTACGGGTACTTACTTTGTCAAGGAGATAACGGCTCCGAATGGTTACAACCCGCTCAAGGACCCCATCAAGGTGGTCATTTCTGCGGATATTGCAGAAGACGGATCTCTGAATGGTCACGTTATCGACTACGGCGATACGGCTAATGGAAAGGATGACGACCAGGGTACTACCACGACCTGTGGTGGTAATGACGAACACGTCATCACCATCGTCAACAAGACGGGCTCCGTGCTCCCCGAGACCGGCGGCATGGGCACCATCGCCTTCACCGTCATCGGCGCTGCCGTGGTCGTCGGCGGCGTTGCGTGGGCCGTGCGCCGTAAGAACGCGCAGCGCTAGGAGGGCCTTGCCGCATGCGTAAAAAGCTCGACGACATCCTGCCGCTTCTCATGGTCCTCGCGGGGCTGGCCATCCTGCTGTATCCCACGGTGAGCAACTTTTTGGTCGAGCGCAACTCGAGCCGCGCGATCGCTAGCTACGACCAAGCGGTGGAAGACCTGAGCGAAGAAGAGTACGCCCAGATGCTCGCCGATGCCCGCGCATATAACCAGGGCCTGGCCGCGTTGGCGGGGGTGCAGACGGATGATTCGTCCGAAAGCGCCCCTGCCGACGCCGAGTCGCTCCAGGCGGCGTACGACGACCTGCTTAACCTCAACGGCGACGGCATGATGGGATACCTCAGCATCCCTCGTCTGGATGTGAACATGCCCATCTACCATACGGTCGAGGAGCCGGTGCTGCAGGTTGGCGCCGGGCACATGCCGGAGACGTCTTTGCCGGTGAGCGCGCCGTCGGTGCATTCCGTGCTGTCCGGACACCGCGGCCTGCCTTCCGCAAAGCTGTTTACCGATCTGGACAAGATGGAGGTGGGCGACCATTTCTTCATCCGCGTCCTTGGCGAGACGTTCGCCTACCAGGTCGACTCGATCGAGACCGTGCTGCCGAATGAGACCGAGAGCCTGGCGATTCGCGCGGGCGAGGATCTGTGCACGTTGGTGACGTGCACGCCGTACGGCATCAACTCGCATAGGCTGCTGGTGCATGCCCATGGCATTCCGTATACGGAGGAGATGGAGCAGGAGGCCGAGGTTGAGGGCAACCCCATCAACCTGTCGCTGCCCCATGTGCTGCTCATCGCCGCGATGATCGTGGTCGCCATCGCGCTGGGCGTGTTGGTGCTGCGCGGGGACGCCCGTGCCGACGCTGAGCGGGCGCACTCTGGCGCGCATTCTAGGATTGAGGGAAATGATAAGGGGGATTGCCGTAGTGGCGGATCGCACTTTAGATAGCGGGCGCGTTGCACGTGTTGCACGTATTCGCAATCGGGTTCGCGCGGTTGCCGGCGTAGCTTTGGCATGCGGCGTCGCGTTGGGCGCCCCCGGTTTCTTTTCCGCGTGGTCCGCGGGTCCTATCGCGCCCCTTGAGGTCGCTGCCGCCGAGGCCGCTTCCACATGCTCGGGATCCATAGTGGTGAAGGCACATCATCAGGTGGGCGGCAAAGAGGTGGCGCTCGCGGGCGATACCTATTCGCTCGCCCTGGTCGCAACGGGTAGCGTGAAGGGCTCGACTGCCAAATTCTCCACTGTGAAGGAGTTCGAGGCGTACGCCTGCGACTGGTCCTCGCTCGATGCGGCGGGACTGCGATCGAAGGCCAAGGAGATGGACGCCTTCGCGCGTGAGAACGGGCTGTTCGCCGCCGGCGCCGCCGTTACGGACGGCGACGGCGTGGCCGGGTTTGGGAGCGTGCGCTGCGGGGTGTACCTGCTGGCTCGCACGGCGAGCGCCCCCGAAAACGAGCGGGTTCTGATCGACCCGGTGCTGGTGCTGGTCCCGTACGGCGTCGACGGCGAGCTGCATTTTGGTGTTGAGGTGACTCCCAAGAGCGAGGATCCCAGCAAGCCGATAGATCCGGAGGATCCCGACGGTCCGGATGAGCCCGTAGACCCAGAGGATCCCGACAAGCCGGTTGACCCCGAGGACCCCGACGGTCCGGACAACCCGGATGGTCCCGATGAGCCGGCAGAACCCGACGGTCCCGTCAAGCCGGATAACCCCTTGGACGATTGGCTCGAGGAGAACGGCCTGCCCCAGACCGGCGACGTTCAGTTCCAGGTCGCGGCGGTTCTTTTAGTGGCGGGTGTAACCATGTTGGTGACGTCGGGGCTGCTGAAACGCCGGGGAGCCGGGATGGCGACAGAATCGATTGAACGAGAAATGGCGAATGATTTAATCGAGCAGAACGTTGCTGACTCTCAGCGTTGCAAAGATGCTATTGAAAACCGGGAATGCCAAGATCGCGATATTCCAGCTTGCAAGATCGATGAGGATGAAGCGGCTGTTCAAGACGATAAGGGAGGAGGTCTCACGTCTGGCGAACAATGCCCGGCGGAAGACCCTGAGGAGAATGATTGTCCAGATGTATAGGATGCAACGATGAAGAAGTTTTTTGCATTTCTCACCGTGCTGTCGATGCTGCTGTCTGCGGCGGCTGTTGCTGTAGCGGCTACAGGAGAGTCTGTTTCGCAGGGCTCGATCCGCAGTGCAGCCATTGTCGAGCTTAGTGCTCCCGCCGAGGTTTATCAGGGTAGGGACGTCTCTTCCTCGATCGTTTTAAAGTTTTCGTTGGAGGGGGAAACAGGAGTTCCTCTTGCTCCCGGTGACAGCATATCTTTGAGCACTAATATAGGTGAGTTGTTCTCTTCTACGAACGAGAGCGGGTCGTGGCCGCTAGGACCGTACGAGGTAAAAGACCAAGACGGCAACGTTGCCGTGTCAGTTAGCATTTTTGAGGACAGACTGTCATTTACCCTGCTAGATGGAGTGTCGGATACAGTAGAGAAAATCGAAGGCGAGCTTAATCTTTTCTTGCTAAAGGCGAAAAATGTAGGCGCCGCTATAGGGAAGCCTGTAGAAAAGGAGCTTAAAGCGGGCGATAAGAGTTGCGCCATCTTATTTAAGGAACCGGTTCCATCTTCCACGGAGGGATCTGTAGATATTGATACGTCGTGGAAAAACGGTTGGAGCATTGTTAATAAACAAGATGGCACCAAGCCGGGGGCGACGATTTCTATCGAGGTTAATCCTATTGGTTCCATGGATCTCTATGGTTACACTGGTCCCGATGATGATCGAGTGCCGAAAGCTTACGATCAATTTCTAATTAGCGACGCCATTCCCGAAAAAGGGTTTGTAGATATTGGAACGGTGCAGATCTATGCAGCGATTCCTACGCTTGCCCAGGCTGCTAAGGACATGACGTTCAATACCTGGTACCAGGTGAAACAGGGCGAGTACTATGCTCAACGCTATGGAACGCAGCGCTTTCTTCTCAACAGTGACGGCGGGAAGATGACAAGGCTTGTGCAGAATGACGGCGAAACCCTGGATCAGTTTAAGGCCAGGGTGTCGGAGAAGGCTTTGCAATGGGGCGTCTACTGCGATAGCGAGATGAACGAGACGTTCTTTTGCAATTTTGGAGGTATAGGAAAGAAGGACGACAACAACGGCATCTACTATAAATATTACTGGTACGGAAAGAATTACATAGATGCCGGCTATGGAAGCATCTTTGGTGATGAAGGCCCAACGGGCGGAAATATCGTCAGCTACTACATTGAGTTCAACACCTACTATCCAGACATTGATGGCACTAAAGATGTTACGAATTATGGAAAGAGGGAGTGCCTGATTTCTGGCGATTCGGCGGTGAAAGAGGGCGGCAACAGCGCAACCTATCAAATCGCGAATGGTCAAAATCCTGGCGTAGCAAGGAAGAATAGCCTTTCGTTCAGGCTCGTTGATGACGAGGATAGGAGTATGCCGCTTGCCGGCGGTGTCTTTGAGTTAGAAGAGCTTAAAGACGGCGAGTGGGTTTCGACGGGTTTCAATATAACGACTGATGAGAATGGAAAGGGGCGCTTCGCTCCTTTTAAGCCGGGTACATACAGGATTCGGCAGACAACCTGGCTGGATGGTTACGATGTGACTGTTAGCAAGTTTGAGCCGGCAACGTCTATTGGCAACCAGCTTGATGAGCACGGTGTATTTGTTGTCACAGGAAACGAGCAACTGGGCTTTTCGGTGCTAGTGACAAATGTCAAGCAGCCTGATCCGGGTCCCGGTCCGGACCCCGATCCAGAACCAGCACCCGATCCCAATCCGGCTCCCGACCCGGATCCAGAACCGGCGCCCGACCCCGATCCCGAGCCGGCTCCCGATCCCGACCCAGAACCGGCGCCCGACCCCGATCCCGAGCCGACGCCCGACCCGGATCCCAGCCCAGACCCGAATCCCGACACTGATTCGGATGACGGAGCGGACTCCGCGCCAGATTCCAATCCGCCATCTGATGGAAATGGGTCCAATGAACAATCCGATGGTGATGATTCTGGTGTAAGCGATGCGCCGTCAGGGCTTCCACAGACGGGTGACATAAATTGGACTGTGTGCGCTGCTGGAGTCGTGCTGCTGGGTGCGGCGTTATTAGCCACGGGTGTATACATATCACATCAAAATCGCGTTCGTCAGTGAGATGGACGATAGAAGTTTTGAAATTGAACCTCATAGTTTCGATTGAAGAGCGGTTCGTGTGCGAGTGCATGCGGACCGCTTATTTTGTGCCCGTCTGCATGCTTGGCGCATGAGCGTAGTTCCGGATGGTTCACAATGCATGCAAAGAGAGTTCTCGTCCACATATACATGGGGAGGCGTGTTGTGAGAAGCGATAGGGATTTGCAGCGCGAGCTGGAGCGCATCGACCGTAGGGGCTACCCGGCGTACAAGGATCTGCGCGGACAGTACGACTTTGGCGACTTTGTTTTGTCTATTGACCACGTGCAGGGCGACCCGTTCGCCTCGCCGTCTAGCGTGAGCGTGAACGTGCACAACGAGGTTTTGCATATTCCCGCGGGGTTGTGGGACAAGGCGCATAAGCGCACGGCGCTTGAGGACGTGCTGTTGCGTCGCTTCTCGCGCGCTCTCGCTGGGTGCAGCATGTGTGCGGGCGGCTCGGGCAAAAGCGGCGTGCTGGCGACCACGTGTCCCGGGCAGGAGGTGCTGGCGCGTTCCGCCTGCGAGGTGGACGGCGGATCGGTGACGTTTCGCTTTGAGGCGGGGTTGCCGGCGCACGGTCGCACGGTTGACGGCCGCGCCGCCGCGAAGATGCTTCTTGATTTTGTGCCCCAATGCGTGGAGCGTACGCTGTTTGTGGACGATGGCCTGCTTGACCAGGCATGGGCGGCGGTTGACCTAGCGGACGATCAGCACGCCGCGCGCGAGCAGATGGAAGCTGCCGACCTGGTGGCCTTTGTTGCCGACGGCTCGATCTTGCCGCGCGAGAGCGGGGTTTCCCAGAGGCCGCTTGAAAGCGCGCTTGCCTTTGAGGCTCCCGCGGAGCAGCGCGTTGTTTTGGATCTGCCGCACCGCGGCAAGGTCGCCGGCATGGGCATCAAGCGCGGCGTGACCTTGATTGTGGGCGGCGGCTACCACGGCAAGTCGACGCTTTTGCGCGCATTGCAAGACGGCGTGTACAACCATGTTGCGGGCGACGGGCGCGAGCTTGTGCTGACGGACGCGACCGCGGAGAAGCTGCGCGCGGAGGACGGGCGCGCGGTGAGCGGCGTGGACATCTCGCTGTTCATTCGCGACTTGCCGGACGGGCGCGATACCTCCCGGTTCTCGACCGTGGACGCTAGCGGATCGACTTCGCAGGCAGCGGCGACCGTTGAGGCATACGAGGCCGGCGCGCGTGCGCTGCTGATCGACGAGGATACCTCCGCTACCAACTTTATGGTTCGCGACGCGCTGATGGAGGCCGTGGTGGCGCGCGAGTTC
Organism: Collinsella tanakaei YIT 12063; assembly: GCF_000225705.1. Taxonomy (GTDB): domain Bacteria; phylum Actinomycetota; class Coriobacteriia; order Coriobacteriales; family Coriobacteriaceae; genus Collinsella; species Collinsella tanakaei. Next base: position 115,158 of record NZ_JH126473.1, on the reverse strand, counting down.
GAGCCCATCACGCCGTTTGTGGAGCGCGTGCGCGACCTGTGGGAGCGTGCGGGCGTGAGCAGCATTATCGTGGCGGGCAGCTCGGGCGCGTACTTCTCGGTGGCAGATGTGGTGCTGCAGATGGATCGCTATCGCGTTCACGACATTACGGCACACGCGCGTGCCGTTTGCGCGGAGCTGGCTGCGCCCGCAACGCCGCGCGCCGCGAGGTTCGCCTTGCCTGCAGGTAACAGGGCGATCGCGGTGTCGCCCGTTGCTCCGGGGACGGATAGCGCAAGGGGCGACCGGGGTGGACGCGACGATCGCGGCGGACGCGGTGCCCGTGGTGGTTTTGGCGGACGAGGAGCCGGGCGCGGTGCGCGCGACAATCGCATCAAGGTGCGGACCTGCGGCTGCGAGGAGCTGCAGGTGGGGCAGGGGAGCGCCGACGTGCGTCTGGTGGAGCAGCTTGTGGACCCCTGCCAGGCCCGCGCGTTGGCGCAGCTGGTCCGCATTGGCGCGCAGGCGGGAATCCTCGTCCAGGGAAAGCCGGTCGCTAAAGCCGTCGACGAGTTGATGGCGCTGCTTGATCGCGAGGGTTGGCGCGCGCTCGCGGAGCACGACTACGTTGCGTGCGGCCTGGCCCTTCCTCGTCCACAAGAACTCGCTGCGGTGCTGAACCGCTGGCGTGCTTGACGAGCGTGGAGATCGAGGGGCACGCGGGCCGGCGCCGGTGTGCCCGGAGCATGCTTGGTCAATGCGCTTGTTGTGATTCTTGAACGTGGGCGGCGGGGCTTTGGGTACACTGGACTGCGCCCGTTGCACCCTATTTGATTGCGAGGGACTTATGAATGAAGACGATCCCGTACTTGTCGAGGAGCAAGCGCACCTGGACGAGCTCTATAAGCAGCTGCTTGGCTTTCGCGACGACCTGACGCACCAGCTCGAGCACGACCACAAGCAGGCCGCTGCCGACCTGGTCACCATGAGCGAGGAGATTCGCCCCGACTTTGGCGGAGCGGACGAGACCATGGAGACCCTGGCCGCCATCGAGACCCTGAACGCGGTTATCGACGCCTACAACCAGTACCATGACTTTAGCGTGGACCGTCTGCGCAAGGTGCTGCTGCTTCTCCGCCAGCCCTATTTCGCCAAGGTCCGCCTGAAGATGCGCCCCGATCGCCCGGCGCGCGACGTCTACATCGGCGCCGCGGGTATTACGGACGACCGTCACACGCCGCTGGTGGTCGACTGGCGCAACCCCATCGCGGAGACGTATTACAACCAGGAGAACGGCCAGACCAGCTATACCGTCAACGGCCGTTTGAAGACGGTGGAGCTGGAGCTGCGCCGCCAGTTCGATATCGAGCGCGACCAGCTGCACGCTTACTTCGACACTACGGTCGCCATCGAGGATTCGCTGCTGCTGAACGCCCTGCGCAAGCACCATTCCGAGAAGCTGCAGGCTATCACCGCGACCATCCAGCGCGAGCAGAACGAGGTGGTTCGCCATGCGGACGTCCCCGTCATGCTGGTCAACGGCATCGCGGGCTCCGGTAAGACCTCGGTCATGCTGCAGCGCATCGCCTATTTGCTGTACCACAACCATGAGACGCTCAACGCAAACCAGGTGTATCTCTTTAGCCCCAACGAGGTATTCGAGCGATATATCGACGGCGTCCTGCCCTCTATGGGCGAGGCCAACCCGCGCCTGTACACCTGGCGAGATTTTGTCGAGGAGCAGGGGGCGGGCAACCGCGACGACGGCTCCAAAACGCCCGCGTCCTCGCTCAAGCGCCTGGAGGACGAGATCGGCAGCCTGGTCATCACCACGGACGACCTGCGCGCCATCACCATGGACGATGTCACGCTGTTGTCCGCCGGGCAGATAGGCAGCGTGGTGGACAAGCACGCCAAGTGGGGCATCGGCCCGCGTTTTGTGGCCCTTACCTGCGACGAGCTGCGCGACCGCTTGGATCGCCGCCTTGCCGGCATGGCCCGCTCCGACGATTGGCAGGAGCGCGCCATGGGCCTGGACGTGGAGGCGCAGATCCAGATTCTGGGCTCTGTGATCGACACGTCCGATGAGGACGAGATCGCCCGCGTCACGCGTCGCTACCTGGATTATCTCTTTGCCGGCGCGGAGGCCGACATCGACCGTCTTACCTGGCTGCGCCTTGACCGCATAGGCATGCGCATGCTCGACCAGAAGACGCTGTCTGCCACCGAGCTTTTGTACCTGCGCCTGCTGATCTGCGGCCGCGGTACGTCGGACGCCCGCTACGTCATGATCGACGAGGTGCAGGATTATTCCGCGGCGCAGCTGATGGTCCTCTCCAAATTCTTCGGCAGCGCGCATTTCTTGCTGCTGGGCGACCAGAACCAGGCGATTCGCGAGGGCACGGCGAGCTTTGACGAGATCCGCTCGATCTTCGAGGCGACCCACGGCCAGGTTGACGTGTGCCGCCTGCTGACCAGCTACCGTTCGAGCCCCGAGGTCACGGCGGTCTTTAGCCGTTTGGTCCACATGGGCGACGACATCAAGCTCGCCAGCGTGCGCCGTGCGGGCCTGGAGCCGCGCCGCGGGGCCTTTGAGGCCGATGGGGAGCTCGCCGCCGCGCTGCGCGAGGTCGTCGCCGCGGCGCGCGCCGAGGCGGAGGGTGACCAGGCGGGGCTTACCGCCATCGTCGCCAACGATGCCAAGGCCGCCTATCGTATCGCCAAGCTGCTGGACAACGACGTGCCGGTGCTGAAGAAGAACCAGTCGCTCCCGGCGAGCGGCGTGGTGATTGTGACGCTGGTCATGGCGAAGGGTCTGGAGTTCGACCACGTGGTCATTCCCGATGCGGACGCGACGACGTATCCGGATACGCCCCTGGCCCGCCGTCAACTCTATACCGCCGTCTCCCGTGCGATGCACCAGGTGACGCTGTTCTCCTGCGGCGAGATGTCGAGCCTTCTTTCCTAGCCTTTGGTCCATACCGCTGTATGCAAGGTCCGGTGAGCGCCGCTGCGTTTGCCGGACCTTTCTTATTGCGGACGAGGGGGCTGCAGCGAGCAATCGTTTTGCATGAATAAAATCGTGAAGAATGAAGTGGATCCTGAATAATGTAACCAGTTGGTTGCGAACCGTCAGACCAAGTGCCAGCTGCAGCAAACACTCTGATACACTAAAGCGCGTTGGTTACAGAAAGGACGCCCATGGATCGCAGCATGCACACGGCATTGCATCTACTAGGCCTAGCGCTACTCAGCAAGGATACGCGCTAGGGTCCTTTCCGCACACTGAAACGTTTGGCACCCACACGCGTATCCGTATCTGTCTAGCAGGTCGTTGGCGCGTATGGGTGCTTTTTCATCTCGCTTGGGCGAGTTTTCCGGCAAAGTCGGCCGCCAGCCCTCCTGCTATGACGCACGTCAGCCCGTCGGCAAGTACCAGGAGGAACCATGAGCCGCAAGATCGCCATCTTCGATACCACCCTGCGCGACGGCGAGCAGTCGCCCGGCGCCAGCATGAACACCGAGGAAAAACTCATCATAGCCCGCCAGCTGGTGCGCATGAAGGTCGACGTCATCGAGGCGGGCTTTCCCATTTCCAGTCCGGGCGACTTCAAGAGCGTCCAGGAGATCGGTCGCATCGCCGGCGACGCCTGCACCGTCTGCGGCCTCACCCGCGCGGTCGATCGCGATATCGAGGTCGCGGCAGAGGCGCTGCGCACGGCAAAGTGCCCGCGTATCCACACGGGTCTGGGCGTGTCCCCCAGCCATCTGCGCGACAAGCTCCGCATGACCGAGGAACAGGCAATCGCGCGCGCCATCCATGCGGTGAAGTACGCTCGCAATTTTGTGGACGATGTCGAGTTCTACGCAGAGGACGCCGGCCGCTCCGACCAGGAGTTCCTGGTCCGCATCATCCAAGCGGCCGTTAAGGCGGGCGCCACCGTGGTCAACATTCCAGACACCACCGGTTACAACATGCCGTGGGACTTCGGCGCGCGCATCCGCGACCTGCGCGAGCGCGTCGACGGAATCGAGGACGTCACCATTTCCGTCCACACCCATAACGACCTCGGCATGGCGACGGCCCTCGCCCTCGAGAGCGTCCGCAACGGAGCCACTCAGATCGAGTGCACCATCAACGGCCTGGGCGAGCGCGCTGGCAATACCTCGCTCGAAGAGGTCGTCATGGCGATTCACATGCACGAGGAGGCGCTCGACGCCCACACCGACATCGTGACCACCGAGCTTACCCGTGCCAGCAAGCTGGTGAGTTCCATCACCGGCATCAACGTCCAGCCCAACAAGGCCATCGTGGGCGCCAACGCCTTCGCACACAGCTCCGGCATCCACCAGGACGGCGTCCTCAAGGCGCGCGACACCTACGAGATCATCGACCCCGCAGACGTGGGCGCCGGCGGTTCGCAGATCATCCTGTCCGCCCGCTCCGGCCACGCGGCGCTCCGCCACCGTATGGGCGAGCTGGGCTATGCCTTCAACGACGAGGAGTTCGAGACCATCTACCAGTCCTTCTTGGAGGTCGCGGACAAGAAGAAGGAAGTCTACGACGAGGATCTGGAGTCCATAGTTCACGAGCGCGAGCGCGTGAGCGCGGCCATCTGGACGCTGGGAGCGGTTCAGGTCTCCTGCGGCTTCCCGCTCACGCCCACGGCCACGCTGACGCTTTTGGACGAGGAGGGCGCCGAGCACAAGGTCTGCGCGTTTGGCACCGGCCCCATCGACGCCGTCTACAAAGCCGTCAACCAGGTGGTCTCCGTTGACAACGACCTGTCCGAGTTCGCCATCCAGGCCGTTACCCGCGGCATCGACGCCCTGGGCGAGGTGACGGTGCGCGTGACCGCGGCGGACGGCGAGGTCTACACGGGCCGTGGCTCTGACGGCGACATCGTGGTGAGCTCCACCAAGGCATACCTCAATGCCCTCAACCGCCTGATCTCACACCAGCGCGAGCGCGCTGCAGATAACGCCGCCGCCACCGCTGACGCACAGTAGCGAGCCGCAGAAAGGAATTCCCATGACCAGACCCATGACCGTAGCCGAGAAGATCTTGGCGGCACATGCCGGCTTGGACGAGGTGCGACCCGGACAGCTGGTCGAGTGCGACCTCGACATAGTCCTCGCGAACGATATCACCGCGCCCATCGCCATCGATGTATTCCGCGAGCTGGGCGCCCAGCGCGTATTCGATCGCGATCGCGTCTGCCTGGTGCCCGACCACTACGCGCCCAACAAGGACATCAAGAGCGCCGAGCAGACCAAGAAGATGCGCGATTTTGCCCATGAGCAGAAGATCACCCACTACTGGGAACAGGGCTGCGCCGGCATCGAGCACGCGCTGCTGCCCGAGACCGGTACCGTGGTGCCCGGCGACCTCATCATCGGCGCGGACTCCCACACCTGCACCTACGGCGCGCTGGGTGCCTTTTCCACGGGCGCGGGCTCCACGGACGCGGGCGTGGGCCTGGCGACCGGTCGCGCGTGGTTCAAGGTACCGCCCACCATTCGCTTCGAGATCGATGGCGAGCTGCCCGCCGGCGCCAGCGCCAAGGACATCATCCTGCACATCATCGGTCTCATCGGGGTCGACGGAGCGCTGTACCAGGTCATGGAGTTCGCCGGTTCCACCATCGAGGCGCTCTCCATGGAGGGCCGCATGACCATCTCCAACATGGCGATCGAGGCGGGCGGCAAGGCCGGCATCATCGAGGTGGACGATGTCGCGCGCGCCTGGCTGGACGGCCGCTGCCAGCGCGAGTACGTCGAATACCATGCGGACGCGGATGCCGAGTACGCCCGCGTCGTCCACATCGACGCCGCGGATATCAAGCCCTGCGTTTCCTGGCCGCACCTGCCCAGCAACACCCATCCGGTGGAGGAGAGCCGCCATATCTCCATCGACCAGGCGGTCATCGGCAGCTGCACCAACGGCCGCATCGAGGACATGCGCGCCGCGGCCCAGATCATGCGCGGTCGCAGCGTGGCGCCGGGCGTGCGCTGCATCGTGATCCCCGCGACCCAGGCCGTGTTCAAGCAGTGCATGGCCGAGGGCCTGGCAGATACCTTCATCGATGCCGGTTGCGTGTTCTCCACCCCCACCTGCGGTCCGTGCTTGGGCGGCTACATGGGCATTCTCGCCGCGGGCGAGCGCTGCGTGTCCACCACCAACCGCAATTTCGTGGGTCGCATGGGAGACACAACCAGCGAGGTCTACCTGGCAAGCCCCGCCGTCGCCGCGGCCTCTGCCGTCGCCGGACACATCGCCCTGCCCGCAGACCTGCCCGCGATCGAGAACAACTAAAGGAGAGCAGCCATGAAATTCAGCGGAACCGTTTTTCGCTACGGACGAGACGTCGACACGGACGTCATCATCCCCGCGCGCTACCTCAATAGCTCGGACCACGCGCATCTGGCGGCGCACGCCATGGAAGATATCGACCCTGCGTTCGCTACCACCGTCAAGCCCGGCGACATCATCGTGGCGGACGAGAACTTCGGCTGCGGCTCGTCGCGAGAGCACGCGCCGGTCGCTATCAAGGCCGCGGGCGTGTCCTGCGTGATCGCCAAGAGCTTCGCGCGCATCTTCTACCGCAATGCCATCAACGTGGGGCTGCCCATCCTGGAGTGCCCCGCCGCGGTCGATGCGATCGCTGCCGGCGATACCGTCGACGTCGACACCGAGGACGGCTCGATCGTAAACCGGCGCACCGGCGAGCGCTTTACGGCAGAGCCCTTCCCGCCGTTTATCGCAGAGATTATCGAGGCGGGCGGCCTGGTGGAGCGCACGCGCGCCAAGCTCGCCGCCGCCGACGCCCGCACGGCTTTGGGGGAGTAGCCCGTGGCCTCGATTCCCAACCCCTATGCATCTGGTCCCAGCTCGAGTTCTTGGAGTTGCAACGTGAAGAAGACCTATACCATCTGCTGCCTGCCCGGAGACGGCATTGGCCCGGAGATCATGGCCGAGGGCAAGAAGGTGCTCGCCGCGGTGGGCGCGCGCTTCGGCGTGGATTTCTCCTGCGACGACGCGCTCATCGGCGGCGCCGCAATCGACGCGTGCGGAGATCCGCTGCCGGCGGCCACCCTTGAGGCGGCCCGCGCCTCGGACGCCGTGCTGCTGGCTGCCGTGGGCGGTCCCAAGTGGGATGCCACCGAGCCCGGCGCGCCCCGCCCGGAGCAGGGCCTGCTCGGCATCCGTAAAGAGCTGGGGCTGTATACCAACCTGCGCCCGGTGCAGGTGTTCGCCCCGCTTGCCGGCGCCTCCACGCTGCGTCCGGAGGTTATCGACGGCGTCGATATGATGATCGTGCGCGAGCTCACGGGCGGTCTGTACTTTGGCCGCCGCGAGCGCTTCTACAATGAGGAGGGCGCGGGCGCGAACGGCACTTCCGGCCAGCGCGCCTACGACACCTTGGAGTATCGCGAGTTCGAGGTCGAGCGCATCGCCCGCCAGGCCTTCGAGGCCGCGCGCAAGCGCCGTGGCCGCGTGGCCAGCGTCGACAAGGCCAACGTGCTCGAGACCAGCCGCATGTGGCGCGAGGTGGTCCATCGCGTGCATGACGCCGAGTACGCCGATATCGAGCTTGAGGACGTTCTGGTAGATAACGCCGCCATGCAGCTCATCAGCCGCCCCGCGGAGTTCGACGTGGTGGTGACCGAGAACATGTTCGGCGATATCCTGTCCGATGAGGCCGCGCAGCTCACCGGGTCGCTGGGCATGCTCGCCAGCGCCAGCCTGGGCGACGGCGTGGCACTTTACGAGCCCAGCCACGGCAGCGCGCCGGATATCGCGGGCCGCGGCATCGCCAATCCCCTGGCGCAGATCCTCTCCGTCGAGATGATGCTGCGCTGCAGCTTCAACATGGACGACGCTGCGGACGCGGTCCGTGCGGCCGTGGTCGCCGTTTTGGACGATGGCCTGCGCACGGGCGACATTGTTGACGGCAAGACCCCGCGGGACAAGGTCCTGGGCACCGACGCTATGGGCACTGCGGTGGCGCAACGCATCTAGTACATGGCGGCGCCCGCGCGAAGCACCGTATAATCGACGCGGGACCGGTTGCGTGCCGGTCCCGCGTTTTGCTTGAAAGGCAGCCGCGCGGCTCACGCGAGATGACGCGGCATCAACGGTATGGGGGCATGTCGATGGTGGACGAGAAGATGGACGGGTTTTCAAAGCTGGTGCAGGCGTGTCGCAGCTACCGACGCTTTGATGAGGCGGCGGGCATGCCGCGCGAGGTTTTGATCGACTTGGTGGACATTGCGCGCCAGACGGCGAGCGGCGCCAACCGCATGCCCTTGCGCTTTCGCGTGGTCTGCGCCGAGCAGGAGCGCGCGGCGGTATTCGTCCACCTCAAATGGGCGGGCGCGCTTAAAGATTGGGACGGACCCGTACCCGGCGAGCGCCCTGCCGGCTATATTGTGATCTGCGACGCGGGCGGCGGCGCCACCACGGCGGTGGATGAGGGCATCGCGGCGCAGACCATTGTGCTGGCGGCTGCGTCTGCCGGCTACGGGGCCTGCATGCTGCATGCGTTCAACAAGGCGGAGGTTGCCCGCGCGCTTGGTCTTGCGCAGAACGTCGCCCCGTTGATGGTGATCGCGCTGGGCAAGCCCGGCGAGGCGGTGGTGCTGGAGGATATGGCGGCAGGCGCCGCCTCGACCGATTATTGGCGCGATGAGAAGAGCGTGCACCACGTGCCCAAGCGCGCCCTGGACCAAGTGTTGCTCTGAAGATTTGGGCCCCGGGGCGCGTTACCCGGGGCAATGCCACGGATCCCCGCCGTGCATCGTGCTCGGCGGGTTTTCTATGCGAGGCTGCGGGCGATGGCGCGCACCACGGCGTCCGCCGCGGCTGAGGTCTTGGCGGGATCCTCGACCACAAAGATGACCTTGCCCTTGATGCCGAATTCCGTGATCTCCGAGAACACCACCTTGGGTCCCTCGACCACATGGGAAACATCGCTTGCCGCCGCCTTTGCCATCGCAGCCAGCTCTTCTGCCAACGCATCGATATCGAATGGCTTGGCATCCTGCTCCTCGCGCTGTCGCGGCACCGCAAAGGGAACTACCACGCGGCTTGCCGGCAGCAGGTGGACCAGCGCCGTCTTAGAGATGATGGAGTTGGGGACTATGACGGTCTGGCCCAGCGCGTCTTTGATGGTGGTGTGGCGCCAGCCCACGTCTTGCACCACGCCGGTCTCCGAGCCCACCTCGATGTTGTCCCCCGGCCTGACAATTCCCATAAACGTTACCTGCAGGCCGCCGATGAGGTTGGAAAGCGTGTCTTGAAAGCCCAGCGAGATCGCGATACCTCCAACACCCAGGGTTGTGATGATCGCATTGGCGTTGATGTTGTAGATGACGTCGAGGATGATGCTTGCGCCCAAGATCAGTATGGTCGCTCGGACGATGTTGATAATGATGGACGAGGACGGCAGGGGATTGCTGTCCCGGTCGAGGATATGCCTCATGGCGCGAGCGACTATGCGCGAGGCGGTGAGCGTCGCCAGAGCTAGGACCACGGTCCAAAGCACCTGTTGAACCCATTGGATTTGGGCGATGTGGATGAGCTGGGAAAAGATATCTTGCATGGGATCCCCTTGCGATTGGATGGCATGCAGCACATGATACCCTCGCTCCGAACGCCGCAAACCCGCGCGCGATCATCGCTGTGGTGTGGGCAGCCCATATTGTCTACTTTGGCTTATGGGTCAAGACGGATCGCGCGGGCGCATAGGGCATGCGTTGGGGATGGGCGCGAAAGACGAGCGTGAAGGCGCCTGCAAAGGTTAACAGCCTGTATCAGCACCATATTATCGACACAAAAGAGCGGCGAGCTCGGTAACATCTGGTGCCATTGGACGCGCGGCTGCAGGGAAGGCCGCGACGTCATGGTTCTACCGGAAGGGATGGTCGCCATGAAGCGAATCAGCCTCATTAAGAAGGGTGCCGCAATCGCTGCCACGGCACTCACCGCGCTCGCGCTCACCGCATGCGGCAACACGTCGACCCAGGACGCCGGCTCTACCGGTTCCTCCGACGCCACCTATAAGATCGGCGTGCTGCAGCTTACCGAGCACACCGCGCTCGACGCCGCCAACAAGGGTTTTGTGAAGGCCCTGGATGATTCCGGCATCAACTACACCATCGACCAGCAGAACGCCCAGAACGACCAGTCTACGTGCCAGACCATCGCCAGCAAGCTGGTAGGCGACGGCGACGATTTGATCTTCGCCATCGCGACCCCCGCCGCGCAGGCGGCCGCCAACGCTACCAAGGACATCCCCATCGTGGGCACCGCCATCACCGATTTCGCGGCGTCCGACCTGGTCGCCGATAACGACGCCCCCGGCGGCAACCTCACCGGCAGCTCCGATCTCACCCCGGTTGCCGAGCAGATCGAGATGCTGCACAAGGTGCTGCCCGACGCCAAGAAGGTGGGTCTGCTCTACGCTTCGAACGAGTCCAACTCCCTGATCCAGATCGAGATGGCGGAGGAGGCCCTCGATAAGCTGGGAATCGAGCACGAGCGCTACAGCGTCTCGTCCACCAACGAGATCCAGTCCGTGGTCGAGTCCGCCGTGGGCAAGGTCGACGCCCTTTACTCGCCCACCGATAACACCATCGCCCAGGGTGCCGCGCAGGTCGGCCAGATCTGCAAGGAGAACAAGCTCCCCTTCATCGCGGGCGAGGAGGGCATGTGCATGGCCGGCGGCGTATTCACCCTCTCCATCAACTACGAGGACCTGGGTTACCGCGCCGGCGAGATGGCCGTCAAGATCCTCAAGGGCGAGGCGAAGCCCGCCGATATGGCCATCGAGCACCTTTCCGCCGAGGACTTGGTAGTGGTTAAGAACCAGGAGATGGCCGACGCGCTTGGTATCGACCTTTCTGTTTTGGACGAGTAACCTCGCTTGGCCGCACGCTATAGGTAGTACGCCTTACGGCACCTTGGATACGGCACCGCCGCCCAAGGTGCCGCGTTGGGTTTCAAGGCTCCCGTCGAACGTTGGCGGGGCGCACGAATAAAAGGAGGTAGATGATATGGGTATCGCCCTTATGGGTGCCGTTTCCCAGGGTGTGCTCTGGGGCATCATGGTGCTTGGCGTATTCATCACCTACAAGCTGCTGGACATCGCAGACCTTACGGTCGACGGCAGCTTCGCGACCGGCGGCAGCGTGTGCGCCGTGCTGCTGGTTGCCGGAGTCGACCCGCTGTTGGCGGTCCTCGCCGGCATGGTCGCCGGTGGCGTCGCGGGTGCCGTGACCGGCTTTTTGCACACGGTGCTGGAGATCCCGGCGATCCTCGCGGGCATCCTCACCCAGATTTCCCTGTGGTCCATCAATTTGCGCATCATGGGCAAGTCCAATACGCCGCTGCTGACGCAGCCCACCGTTTTCTCTCGCATCAGCGAGATGACCGGCCTGCCGGAAAGCACGCTTGAGACCGTTGTGGGCATCCTTGTCGCCGTGCTCATCATCGCACTGCTGTACTGGTTCTTTGGTACCGAGATCGGCAGCGCGCTGCGCGCCACCGGCAACAACGAGGCCATGGTGCGCGCCCTGGGCGTCAACACCAACACCACCAAGATGATCGCCCTCACGCTGTCCAACGCGCTGGTGGGCCTGTCCGGCGCCCTGATTTGCCAGAGCCAGGGCTACGCCGATATCGGCATGGGCACGGGCGCCATCGTTATCGGCCTCGCCGCCATTGTTATCGGCGAGGTGCTGGGCCGTCTCACCCCTGGCAAGCTCGTCAGCTTCTCCAGCCGTCTTACTTCCGCGGTGGTGGGTTCCGTGGTCTACTTCCTCATCCGCGCCGTGGTACTCCAGATGGGCATGAACGCCAACGACATGAAGCTGCTTTCCGCCGTCATCGTCGCGCTGGCGCTGTGCGTGCCCGTGGTGTGGGAGAAAATCAAGCTTCGCAGCTCGTATTCGAAGGGGGATGGCTCCGATGCTTAAGCTCTCTCACGTCAAGAAGACGTTCAACCGCGGAACCGTGACCGAGAAGCGCGCCCTTACCGGCGTTGATCTGGAGCTTGCCGACGGCGACTTCGTCACCATCATCGGCGGTAACGGCGCCGGCAAGTCGACTCTGCTCAACATGATCGCCGGCGTGTACCCCATCGACTCGGGCACCGTGGAACTTGACGGCCAGGACATCTCGCGACTGTCCGAGCCCGCCCGCGCCAAATATCTGGGCCGCGTGTTCCAAGATCCCATGCGCGGCACCGCCGCCGATATGCAGATCGACGAGAACCTCGCCCTTGCCCGTCGCCGCGGCCAGCGCCGCACCCTTCGCTGGGGAATCACCAAGGACGAGCGCTCCGAGTATCGCGAGCTTCTCAAGATGCTTGATCTGGGCCTTGAGGATCGCATGAGCGCCAAGGTGGGCCTGCTTTCCGGCGGACAGCGCCAGGCTTTGACCTTGCTGATGGCGACGCTTACCAACCCGCGCGTTCTGCTTTTGGACGAGCATACCGCGGCGCTGGATCCCAAGACGGCCGCCAAGGTGCTGGCCTTGACCGAGCAGATCGTCGCCGAGCGCAAGCTCACCACGCTGATGGTCACGCACAACATGAACGACGCGATCCGCATGGGAAACCGTTTGATCATGATGGGCGACGGTCACGTGATTTATGACGTTGCGGGCGAGGAGAAGAAGAACCTTACCGTTCCGGACCTGCTCAAGAAGTTCGAGGAGGTCTCCGGCGGCGCGTTGGCAAACGATCGCATGCTGCTGAGCTAGGACATCGATCATCGTCCGCAGATGCCGCGCGCTGCGCACCGAGCATGGGGCGGACTGCATAATTCGCAAGGGAACGCACGGGGCCGGGGGGCTATTCGCTTCTCGGCCCCTGTTTTGCGCGTGCTTGGTTTTGCGCGGGCGCAAGGTGGGTAGAAAGGCCGATATGTCGAATGGTGGTTGACCCGGGGAGGGGTTATGAGACTGCACATTTCGTCAAAGCTCGCGAGCGTGCACAGCGAGACCGAAGTTGCGAACGAAAAGGGCGAGATCCTGTATACCGCCCAGACCGATCCGTTGTCCGCTCCAAGGCTGACGCGCGTTGTGGACGGTGCCGGTGTGGAGATCGCTCGCTATACCACTACGCGTACGGACACCAAGGACCGTGCGTACGGGATCTCGATGGCGGATGGGTCCGAGTTGGATCTCAAGCGCAAGTTCAGGGTGTCGGCCAAGACCAACGAGGCGGTCATCCGTGTGCAACCCGTTGGTTGGACCGTTGTCACCCGCCGAGCGTGGACGTGCCGCTTCGAGATTCGCGATGCTTCCGATCGCGTTGTCGCGCGAGCCAAGCAGGTGCCCGCGCTGCGCGGCGACGTCTACGATGTCGATGTGCTCGATGGTTCGCGCGAGGTGCGGATAGCCCTGCTGTCGCTCATCGCCCGCACCGTCATTCGGGAGGATTCCCCCTCGCCGGTGTAAGCGGCGGCGGGCTCGCTACCTGCCCGAGATCGCGGGTGGGCAGGGTTTTGCATTTCTAGCAGTCACCCAGATAGGTGATAGGGGAACGCCCCTCACCTGCGGAACCTCGCTTCGGCCATGAGCAGATGGCGGACCGCCCTTGCGATTTTGGGCCGCCTCTCGTCGTCGCGCTCGACCCTGAAGAAGTAGACGTAGGGGTTCAGGTAGGACTGCAGGTTCTCGGGGTCCATGCCGGCGAAGCGCCGGAGGTGGCGCTTGGGCCGCGAGCGCAGGTTGCTCGCCGGCTCCGTCGCCTCCGGGTACCCCGGGTCCCGCGCGTCCGCCTTGCAGGACTCGTCCGCAAGACCGTTCTCCCCGACGGGGACGCTATGGGCCCTCTCGCGGTCGTGGACGAGCGCCGCGCCCTTCCGCGACGTGACCCCCGGGCGCCGCCCCGATGCGGGCGGCGGAGGGCTCGCCGTGCCCGCAGACCACCGCGACGGGCTCCCTGCGGGCGTCGATGCCCACCGCTATGCACGGCCTCTGCTTGGACGGCCCGCGCTTGCGCGCCCGCCCGTATCCCTCGGAGGGGTCCGCGTCGTCGGCGTGGGTCCCATCCGCCCGAACGCCCACCCGGAGGGATTGTCGCCAAACAAAGATCCGGGTGGGCGTTCGGGCACATTCTCTGTTTGGCACGCATAAGGATAGCGCGGCCCTGCGGGCCGCGCTATCTATCACCTATCTGGGTGACTGTTAGATTTGCATTTATTTTGCGCGAAGGGGCTTGTTCCCATTGCGGAATACAAGGTAGCTGTACGCATAGGTCGCCAAGGACGATCCTATGACCGCGGAGAGGAGGAGGACTACCGCCGCCCCTCCCATCTGGCGAGAGAACAAGCCGGAGACGACGGTCACCAAGCCCGCGAGGACCATGGCGACGCCTCCGAAGCGGTGGGTGAGACGCCAGTTCTGGTCGTTGTCCAGCGCCCAAGGGGTCTTGCAGCCAAAGGAGTAGTTGCGCTTGACCTTTGGCAGGTAGTTACCCAGCAGCATGAGCCCGATGCCGACGGTGACTCCCGTGAAGATACCGATAGGGCTTTCATTTTGAGGGATGATGCCAAAAACGGTCAGCTCCGTGGTCCAGGTCATGCAGATCAAGAACACGGTGAAAAGCGTGACGACGCCGGTATAGAAGCTGCCCATGCGCTCGTACGCTTTTCCACGGGGGTCTATTTTGGGGAGCGCGTAGAAGAGCGCCAGCAGGCCCAGCGGAAGCAGGTCGAGACCCAGCGTCGCCATCCTGCCGCTCCATCCGTCAACGTTGCCGGCGGCGTCCCAGTGCGTAGGGACTATATCGGGTAGCTGCGGAAAGATGGCGAGATGCCCAAGGAAGCTTACGATGCACAGCGCACCCAGGGCTATCCAGGCACGACGGTTGACGGGGGATTTGACGCTTGCGCTGCGCTGCGTGTCGTTTTGCTTATTTATCATCTGAATCGCTCCTGTCGGTAAAGGTATAAAACCAGCTCATAAGGTTTTGCAGAACAGAGGTGTTGAGGCTGTAGACAATGGATTGCCCCTCGCGTTCCGCGTCGACCAGCCCGGCGGCCTTGAGGGTGTTAAGGTGGTGGCTGATCGACGGCTTGGTCATGTCGAAGTGGTCTGCAAGCTCGCCGGCGGTGAGATCGGCGCTTCTTAGTAGTTCGAGGATGCGCCTTCGCGTGGGGTCTGCGAGCGCCTTGAACGCTTCTCCTCCCATGGGGACTCCAATCTGGTTGACGAATTTTTGCTCATGATGCGTTGCCAAGACAGGCGCTGCCTGTGCGATGGCCCGTAGAGGATTTAGACAATTAAACAACAATCTAAATATAAAGTCAATACTAAATATCAAGTCAATACGAGCTCGCGCCTTATCGACCAGACCAGGGCAAATATCGCGCTGCTGTAGTCGGGAACGGGAAAACATGCAAGGATGCGGGTCTTGTGGCAGCTGCTAGAATAGAATGCTGGAAACTATCATCCTTACCGCATGAAAGGGTTTGGTATGGATCGCATCAAGATCGCCCAACTGTATGCCGATGCTCGGGACCTGGGTGGCAAGACGGTTACCGTTGCCGGATGGGTCAAGTCCGTGCGCGACATGAAGAACTTCGGCTTCGTTACACTTAATGACGGAAGCTGCTTCAAGGACCTTCAAGTGGTTATGAATCGCGAAGCCCTTGAGAATTATGACGAGATCGCTCATCAGAACGTTTCCGCCGCGCTGGTTTGCACCGGCGAGCTGAAGCTCACCCCCGATGCGCCGCAGCCCTTCGAGCTCGCGGCGACCGATATCGTGGTCGAGGGCGTTTCCGCTCCGGATTACCCGCTGCAAAAGAAGCGTGCGACGGTCGAATTCCTGCGTACGCAGCAGCATCTTCGCCCTCGCACCAACCTGTTCCGCGCCGTTTTCCGCGTGCGCTCGGTTGCGGCCGCGGCAATTCATCGTTTCTTCCAGGATCGCGGCTTCGTCTACGTGAATACCCCCATCATCACCGCAAGCGACTGCGAGGGCGCGGGCGAGATGTTCCGCGTTACCACCATGGATCCGGCTAACCCGCCTTTGGACGAGCACGGCAACGTTGACTTTAGCCAGGACTTCTTTGGCACGGCTGCCTCTCTTACCGTATCCGGTCAGTTGAACGCCGAAAACTTCGCCATGGCTTTTGGCGACGTCTACACCTTTGGCCCCACGTTCCGCGCTGAGAACTCCAACACCACGCGCCATGCCGCCGAGTTCTGGATGATCGAGCCCGAGATCGCCTTCGCCGACCTGGCCGACGACATGGATCTTGCCGAGGACATGCTCAAGTACGTTATCCGCGACGTTATGGATCGCTGCCCTGATGAGCTGGCCATGCTCAACAAGTTTGTGGACAAGGGCCTCATCGAGCGCCTTACCCACGTGGCTGGCTCTGACTTCGCTCGCGTGAGCTATACCGAGGCGGTCGAGATCCTGGAGCAGGCAGTTGCCGTTGGTCATAAGTTCGATTATCCCGTGAGCTGGGGCATCGACCTTCAGACCGAGCACGAGCGCTTCCTTACCGAGGAGCACTTCAAGTGCCCCACCTTCGTTACCGATTACCCCGCTGAGATCAAGGCGTTCTACATGCGGCTCAACGATGACGGCAAGACCGTGGCCGCTGCAGACTGCCTGGTTCCCGGCATCGGCGAGATCATCGGCGGCTCTCAGCGCGAGGAGCGCCTCGACGTGCTCGAGCGTCGTATCGCCGAACTTGGCATGGATGCCGAGCAGTACAAGTACTATCTCGACCTTCGTCGTTATGGAACTTGCAAGCACGCCGGCTTTGGCCTGGGCTTCGAGCGCCTGGTCATGTACCTCACGGGCGTGGGCAACATCCGCGACGTCTTGCCGCATCCCCGTACCGTGGGCAGCTGCGAGTTCTAATTCCAAGCGTTTCGGCGCATATAAAATATCATGATGCGCAACTACGCCGTTAAGATCGCGCGCATGGACCCCGTCTCGTCCTCGTCCAAAGCAGAGGCAATGCCAGACTGGGCCTCCGTGTCCGCCGCCCTTATGATGACGCGCTTCCATAGGGACATTCTTAACTAGCCAAGGCGATCGGTTAAGCGGGGAGCCAAAATGGGTGCGATAGAACGCCCCCGTCGATGCAGATTGCGTTGACGGGGGCGTTCCTTTACAGTGCGGTCATTGGAAGATGTTGTTTTATCGTCACAATGTGAGCGATCAAGCGAGAAGGGGGATGGGGGCATGGCTGAGCGAATCGAGCCGGTTGGCGCGCCGGTTGCGTATGAGACGCCGGACGCCGCCGCAATGCCGGCGGGGCGCCGAGATTACGGACGCATTCCGTTTGACGGGCTGCCCAACACACGCGATTTGGGTGGTCTGACCGGCGCAGATGGTAGGACGGTTCGTCGCGGCAGCCTGCTTCGGTCGGGCGCGCTCATTTTTGGCACGGACGACGATATCGCCCGCTTGCGAGATGATTATCGCGTGCGCCTGGTGGTTGACCTGCGTAACAACGAGGAGTTGGCGGAGCTGCCAGACCCCATGGAGCAGCTGCCGGACGCGGCGTTTGTGCATGCGAGTATTTTTGAGGATCGTCATGCGGGCATCACGCAGGAACGCGAGGCTCAGCTGGAAGCCGCCCGAAAGCGCGTGAAGGAGAGCGGCGATCCCGTCGACTTCATGGTCATGCTGTATCCCGCAATGCTTTTGGACGAGGTGGGGCGGAAGGGTTACCAGGAGTTCTTCGAGGCGCTTCTGGCTTGCGAGGACGGTGCCGCGCTGTGGCACTGCCATGTGGGGCGCGACCGCTGCGGAATGGCGTCCGTGCTGGTGGAGAGCGCGCTTGGCGTTCCTGCGGAGCAGATTCGGGCGGATTACTTGGCAACTAACTTGTTTGCTCCTGCCCAGCTTACGGCAGACGGAGCCGCAAGCCTGCGGTCGCTGGCTGCCGTTACGCGCGCCGTCGAGCGCGAGTATGGCGATTATCTGGCTTATATAAAGGAGGCGCTGGGTGTTGCCCCTAGCGCAATAGAGGATCTACGCGCCCGAATGCTTGTGTAATCAAGTCCAGCGTGGCGGGGCGCTGGGCTGATTGGTAGGGGTGCAAACTATCCGGCCCGGGTGCGCTCGGCGGGCGGTGGACGGCAGGGCTATCCCTGGGATATGCGAACAACGGCGTAGTGTCCGCCGTCGCAATCGTCCAAGCTTACAATAAACCCGGCGCCATCTTGATAGATGCGCGGGTAGATGGTTTGCCCGCGCGTGGCGGCGCGGCTGTACTGCACGTCAACGGTGACGGGCGAGTCTTCGCTGCGGTTGACAAGCGCCTGTTGGGCTTGCTGCGCCGGCGGGTACTCAAGCAGCGCGTCGATCGCCATGCCAACGTACTGCGCGTTGTTGACGTGGTGGTTGGTGTCGATATGGGTGGTCGCTACCCGTACGGGCGCGGCGTCGATGGCGATGGCGTCTTTGGGAAGGTGGATGCGCCGCTG
The DNA here is from genome assembly GCF_000225705.1 of Collinsella tanakaei YIT 12063. GTDB lineage: Bacteria > Actinomycetota > Coriobacteriia > Coriobacteriales > Coriobacteriaceae > Collinsella > Collinsella tanakaei. The sequence continues at coordinate 96,710 of NZ_JH126473.1, read as the reverse complement.
GGGCGCGTCCATGTTGAGGGCGGGCTCGAAGCCGTCATGGTCTAAAAACGCTGCCAAGTGTTCATCGCTTATGCGGCAAGGCCTGCCAGTTGCGGCGTCATAGAGGAACCAGAGCGAATCCGCCTGTAGACATGGTGCCTCGTCAGCGTCGGCGTCCGCTGCGCGGATGGTGAAGTTGCGATTTGAGAACAGCCCCTTGTAGCCGGTGGGCCAGGTGTTCACGCAGATGGGATCGCCTAGGGCGGGGAGCTTGCGAATCTCGATTTTCCAAGCGGCGAGCATCCAAGCGCGGCCTGTGTCTGTTGCGCGCGCAAGGCCCTGGCCCACGGATTCCGCGTGGAAGGTGGAGGCATCTTGCAGGTAGTCGATTGCGGCGGGCACGCTTAAACGGCCCGTCTCATCAATTTCGCTATAACGAATCTTACTGGTAAACGTATACAAATTGATCCCTTAACTCGTAGCTGGTTCGTCTGTGCCGCCGGATCGACCGACGGCACGGTTTATGTGCGGCTTCTCATGCAAAAGAAATGGTACCCAACACAGCGGTCGCTTAAAGCTACTTGGTTTGGTCGGCGGTTCAGTTCTCGTCGCAGCCGCCGGCGCTGGTGCCGTTGCGGGCGACGGTGCAGATGCTGGCCCGGCACGCTTCCATGGGGTCTTCGGTGGGGTGCTCGATGGGACTTGACGTGGTTCTTCTGTTGGAACGCGCGGTGCGCCACGGTTGCCGCCAGCGTTTCGTCATATGCTAGGAAACGAAAAACGCTGCGTCGCATCTGTGGCGCGAACAAAAAGAAGGGCTCCGCAGGCGTCGCGGCATGCGGGGCGGAAGAGTCGAAAGCGAGAGCACATGATTATCGAGCAGCATGCCCTGTGGGGCGAGGAGACCACCCCGGTCTATCCGGCAACGTATACCGCCTATCTTGCGGACAAGCTGCCCAATACCACTACCGGTCCCCGCCCAGCCGTGATCATTTGCGGAGGCGGCGGCTTCACGCACATCGCCGCGCACGAGCAGGAGCCCGTCGCGTTCGAATTCCTCAACCGCGGTTTCCAGGCGTTTACGCTGGATTACGTTACCAGCTCCACCGGTGACGTTTCATATCCCAACCCCCAGGCGGACTTGGCGAAGATGGTCGCGACCGTGCGACTGAACGCGAGCGAGTGGAACGTCGATCCGGAGAAGGTCGTTGCGATCGGGTTTTCTGCCGGCGGTTTTATCTGCGCCTCTTTGGCAACGGAATGGAAGAGCGGCCCGTTCGCCGGGCTCACGGGGGCGCGTCCGGAGGACATTCGTCCAGATGCTGCCATCTTGTGCTATCCCGTGATCGATTTCGCCTACCTGCGCGATCAGCAGACGCGCGATCCGCGCATCGATTTGCGCGTGCCCAAGACGGGCGGTAAGACCGGTCGCGATCTGCTTAATGATTTCTTGTCGATGGTGACCGGCGGCGAGGCGACCGATGAGCACCTTGCGCGTATCTGCCCTGCTACCAACGTGAGCCGTAACACTCCGCCCACCTTTGTGTGGTGCGCCGCAGACGATAAGACGGCGCCCGCGGCGCAGGTCTATCCCTTTGCCCGCCGGATGGCGGAAGAGGGCGTGGTCCACGAGTTGCACGTGTTCAGCGAGGGCGCGCACGGCCTTTCCGTTGCAAACCGCAACACCGAGTCTGAGAACGTCGAGCGCCAGCAGGCAGTGCATGCTTGGGTCGACCTCGCGTTCGATTTCCTAGCACGCCAAGGTATCTGCTAGGCTTGTCGCTACGGCCACTCGTCGAGTTCAGCTGCCGGTCCAAACTGCTCGTTTAGTTTGCTGGTTTGAGCCGGTGGTTAGTCGTGTATTAAAAGATGCCACCTTGAATCGCTTCAAGTGGTTCAATCTAATACGTATTTCTAAATCGGTATTACCTTGGACCATTCTGGCTCAATAAAACGGCCCTTTCTAATACATGTATTAGAAAGGGCCGTTTCGCTATATGACGGAGGCGCCGCTCAGGTGCCTGGCTAAAACCTCGCTACCTTACCTCAACCTGGCAGCTGCTCATGGTATCTAGGGCGGCTTGGTGCGACTGCGGCGTCACGCCTGCGCAAAGACCGGCTTCCACGCGCATGGGCACTTCGGGCAGGTTTGCCTTGATAAGCAGCGCGTTGCTTACTACGCAGATATCCGTGCACAGGCCAACCAGCTCGATTGAGTCGATGGGCTCCACATCGTTTTGCTCGACCAGCCATGCCGCCAGGTCAAGCGAGCCAAAAGACGGCTTGTCAAAGACCAAGGCATCGCGCGTAAGCTGGATTCGCTCGAGCTCGTCGACTAGCTCCCAACCGGGTGTGTCGCGAACGCAATGGGTAACGGGGAGCTTCGCGCCCTCCTGCGTCTGAAGGTAGTCCTTGTCGTGCGTGTCCTTGGTAAAGACCACGGTTCCCTCGAATTCTTCAGCGCGCTGCGCGACCGCCTCCACAATCGCTTGGGCTTCGGGCGTTCCCAGCGAGCCGGATACAAAGTCGTTCTGCATATCGACGACGATGAGAAAATCGTTTGCCATGGCATCTCCCTGGTCGAATTCGCCCCCATGGGGCGTATGGACGAGATTATTGTACAGCCCCGCTGCAGCTGGTTGCGGTCCCGTTGCGTTGGGGTGGTCCAGCGGCTCCAACGCGTTCGGAATAGGGGGCAACGTTAAATCTTTCGGACAGATGGTACATGCGCACTGTCGTGCGAGGCGAAAGGCGGATAATACCCTCCACTATGTTGCACATCAGCTCGCGGCGAATACATCGACGGCGCTTCGCGCGTCGCTGGCCGCGGGCGACTCTCGACGCTGCCAAGGAGTCACCATGTCCATGCATTTCAAGCGCTTGCTTCCCATTCCTAAAGATATCCGCGAGGAGATGCCGCTTCGCGCCGACCTGGTCGAGGCCAAGCGCGAGTTCGACGCCCAGGTGGCGGCGATCTTCCGCGGCGAGGACTCCCGCCGCGCCCTGATCATCGGCCCCTGCTCGGCCGATCGCGAGGACTCCGTTTTGGAATACATGGACCGTCTCGCTAAGCTTCAGGAGCAGGTGCGAGACCGCCTGCTCATCATCCCGCGCGTCTACACCAACAAGCCCCGCACCAAGGGCACCGGCTACAAGGGCTTGCTGCATAACCCCGATCCGGAGGCCGGCGACGACCTGCTCGAGGGCGTCAAGGCTATTCGCCGCATGCACCTGCGCGTGATTGAAGAGACCGGGTTCTTCACGGCCGACGAGATGCTGTATCCCACCAACTACCAGTACCTGGTCGATCTACTGTCCTACGTTGCGGTTGGCGCGCGCTCTGTCGAGAACCAGGAGCATCGCCTGGTCGCTTCCGGCGTGCCCGTGCCCGTGGGTATGAAGAACCCCACCGCCGGCTCCACCAGCGTCATGCTCAATTCCATCTACGCCGCCCAGGCAAAGCAGGGCTTCATATACCGCAACTGGGAAGTCGAGACCGAGGGCAACCCGCTGGCCCACGCCGTGCTGCGCGGTTATATCGGCCTGGACGGTCGCACCTATCCCAATTACCACTACGAGCACCTGGAGCGCCTGGCTGAGCGCTACACGCCGGATACCTACGCGAACCCTGCCGTGGTGGTCGACTGCAACCATGACAACTCCGGCAAGCGCCCGCTCGAGCAGCTGCGCATCTGCAAAGAAGTGCTGGACTCCTGCCGTCGCAACGAATCCATCGACCGACTGGTCCGCGGCTTCATGGTCGAGAGCTACCTGGAGGACGGCAACCAGCCCGTGGATGGCGGCGTCTACGGCAAGTCCATCACGGACGCATGCCTGGGTTGGGAGAAGACCGAGCGCCTGATTCTCGATCTCGCTGAGCGCTCCTAGTCTGTTTCTAGATTGTCCGGGAAACCCGGTTTATGCGGACTTTCCTATGGGGTGCCTACATATAAGCAGATTCCAAGCGGCCCTTTTCGCGATAAACGCGGAGGGCCGCTTTTTCAAGGGGAGCGCCGTGGAGGGCGTCCATTCGCGCGTCTTATCGAAACGAGCTCCGATATGTCGGGCGCTTTGTCCAAATCTCCATGCAGAACCTCGCGATTAGCGGCATAATGGCTACAGTCGAAAAGGAGTTAGCCATGCATGACAACGGTCCCGTATTCGGCCGCAACGACGAGTGCTGGTGCGGCAGCGGCAAGAAGTATAAGAAATGCCATCTGGCGATCGATGAGCGCCTCAACGAGCTGTGGGAGCGCGGCGAGGAGGTTCTTCCCCGAGACCTGCTGAAGACCCCCGCCGATCTCGAGGGCATTCGCCGAAGCGCCGCGGTGAACGTGGGTGCGCTCGATTACGTCGCCGAGCGCATCGCCCCGGGCTGCACCACCGGCGACATCGACCGCTGGGTGCACGAGTACACGGTCGAGCACGGGGCCGTCCCCGCACCGCTCAATTACGAGGGCTTTCCCAAGAGCGTCTGCACGTCGGTCAACTGCGTGGTGTGCCACGGCATCCCGTCTGATGACGAGGTCCTAGTAGAGGGCGATATCGTCAACGTGGACTGCTCCACCATTTTGGACGGCTATTACTCGGATTCCTCGCGTATGTTCTGCGTGGGCGAGGTGCCGCCGGAGCGTCAGCGCTTGGTCGATGTGACGCGCGAGTGCGTGGAAGCGGGCCTTGCCGCTATCAAGCCATGGGGCCATTTGGGCGACATAGCCCACGCGGTGCAGGCGCATGCCGAGGGGGCGGGCTTCAACGTGGTCCGCGAGTTCGGCGGCCACGGTATAGGCATCGAGTTCCATGAAGACCCGTTCGTGGGTTTTGTGGGCCAGTCCGGTCAGGGCGTGGTGTTGGCGCCGGGCTTCTGCTTCACCATCGAGCCGATGGTCAACGCTGGCGAGCCGGACATCGACATGAGCGATCCCAATGAATGGACCGTGCGCACCGCCGACCGCTCCGACTCCGCGCAGTGGGAGGTCCAGCTGGTCATCACCAACGATGGGTACGAGCTTCTAAGCTGGTAGGTGCGCCATGAGGATGTTCAAGGGCAAGACGGCGCCGTGGTACATCGCGCTGTTCGCCGCTGTAATGGTAGGCTTGCTGGGGTTGTACATCTGGACGGTCCCGTCTGCGGGCGACGACCAATCGATGGTCGCCAGCCTGCTGTTCATCGCGATGGCGGTCGTCGTGCTGCTCATGGGCGTACCCATCAAGCGCAACCACGTCGAGGTGCGCTTTGATGACGCCGCGCTCGCCGCAGGTCCGGTCGCCGCAAGTGCGGCGGAGAATCCGGTTCCGCACGGGCACGTCGACGTGGTGTATGGCGTCTGGCGCACACGCATCGAGCTCGCAGACATCGCCCACATCGAGCGCTGTCGCTCCCTGCTTGCAATGGGGACGCATGTCGCCGCGAGCGCGTCGGATTGCGTACGCATCTTCACGCGAACCGGTGGCGTCATGGTCGTCGCTTTAAAGGACAACCAAGGCTTTATCGATCTCGTCAACAAACAACTGCGTCAGCACAAGGGATAGCCGCGCTTAATGTTTTCAAATTCCCGTGCAAGCTCCGCCTGTCATAGAGTCAACAAATGGCGCCCCTCAGGTCATCGGCCTAAGGGGCGCCTTGCATGCGGACGAATGTCTCGTGCGCTTACTACTCCGCAAAGATCACCCGTCCGTCCTTGCGGGGCTTGCATTCGGCGTTGGGAGAGGCAGGGTAGCCCACTACCAGGTTGCCAATGCCCTCGTAGTCGCCTTTGATGCCCAGCTTATCCAGAATCGCTTGGCCGTCCTCGCGCTCAAAGGTCTCCTTCGCGCGGTGGATCCAGCAGTTTCCCAGATTCAAATCGGTGGCGGCAAGCATCATATTGCCCATCACCAGGCTGCCGTCGTAAAGATACGTGGGCACCGACTTATCGGCCAGCACCACCAGCACCGCCGGCGCACCGTAGAAGGGGTCGCCCTCGGTACCCATGATCTCGGCGTTAATGCGCGATAGCTCGGCGATAAGCTCGGGGTTGGTTACCGCTACAATCAGCACGGGCTGTCGGTTGCGGCCGCTTGCGGCGTAGGTGCCGGCGGAGGCGATCTCCTCCAGGGTCTCTTTGGGTACCGGCTTATCGGTGAATGAGCGAGTGCTGTGGCGGGTAAGGATTGCTTCCATGACTTCCATTGGATTCTCCTGTCCATATGCGTGAATCTGCCGCGGCTCGCATCAAGGGCGCAGCGGCGCACGGCACAGTATTCCCTATTGGCCCATCGCGTGGAGGCGCAACTTCAAACGGAAACAAACGCCTTACCTAAGCGGTCTTTGGGTAGGGATAAGCGGTGTCATCCACGTATTCGCCATAACGCGTGCATCTCATCGACCGTTTATCGTCAAAATAAAACCGCTTTAAAAAATGCAATTAATACGGTGACAAAATACGCTAGGCTGGTTCGTTGCCCAAGGTAAACTTCGCGCGCGCCAAACGCCGCCGCATCCGTTGCCTTGCTTTGATGTTTGCATTATGAGGAGGAGCGCTTCTATGAAGACCGTCATCGTCGGCGCCAACCACGCTGGTATCGCGGCCGCCAATACGCTGTTGGACAACTACAAGGACCAGCAGGTGGTCATGATCGACCGCAATACCAACCTTAGCTACCTGGGTTGCGGCACCGCCCTGTGGGTCGGCCGTCAAATCGATTCGTACGAGAACCTGTTCTACACCAATAAGGAGGCCTTCGAGGCCAAGGGCGCTCGCATCTACCTTGAGACCAGCGTTACCTCCATCGATTTCGCCAACCATGTGGTGCATTGCCAGAAGGCGGATGGCACCTGCTTTGACGAGAGCTATGACAAGCTCGTCTTGGCCACCGGTTCGCTGCCCATCTCGCCCAAGCTGCCCGGCTGCGACCTTGAGGGCATCAGCTTCCTCAAGCTCTTCCAGCAGGGTCAGGAAGTCGATCGCTGGATGAGTGATGAATCCGTGCGCTCCGTCGCGGTGATTGGCGCGGGCTACATTGGCGTGGAGATCGCCGAGGCTGCCAAGCGCCGTGGTAAGGAGGTGCGCTTGTTCGACATCGCGCCCACTTCCTTGGCCAGCTATTATGACCCCTCCTTCACGGCGGTTATGGACGAGAACCTTGCGAGCCACGGCATCGAGTGTCACTTTGGCGAGCGCGTCGTTGCCTATCACGGTGAGAACGGCCGCGTGAGCGCGATCGAGGCAGAGAAGGGCACCTACCCGGCGGACTTGGTCATCAACGCCATCGGTTTCGTTCCCAACAACGAGCTTGGTCGCGACCATCTGGAACTCTTTGCCAACGGCGCCTACCATGTCGACCGTCGCCAGCGCACCAGCGATCCGGACGTCTACGCCATCGGCGACTGCGCTACCGTGTGGTCCAACGCCTTAGCTGCCGAGACCTATATCGCTCTGGCCACCAACGCTGTTCGCTCCGGTATTGTCGCGGGGCACAATATTGGCGGCACTCGCCTGGATTCCATTGGCGTTCAGGGTTCTAACGGCATCTCGATCTTTGGCTACAACATGGTCTCCACCGGCCTGTCCGTTGCCGCCGCTACCCGCGCGGGGCTGGATGTGTGCCATGCCGATTTCGAGGACCTTCAGCGCCCCGGCTTTATGCGCGAGAACGCCAGCGTCAAGATCCGCATTGTCTACGAGCGCGGCAGCCGTCGCGTGGTGGGCGCCCAGATGGCCTCGACGGAGGATATCTCCATGGGTATCCATATGTTCTCGCTGGCTATCGAGGAGGGCGTGACCATCGACAAGCTCAAGCTGCTCGATATCTTCTTCTTGCCCCACTTCAACCAGCCGTACAACTACATCACCATGTGCGCGTTGGGCGCAGAGTAGCAGCAAGTTGGGCGGCCCGCTATTACGTGGCCGCCCCTTTTTTGATGCGTATTCGTAAAAGCCGCGGTCGATGCGCCCGCGGCTCTATGCTTTGGGTCCCTGGACAAACCAGGAAAGGTCCGCGCATCCGGGCTGCAAGGGATCGCTTAGGCTCAGCTTCGCCATGGCGCCGGGCTTAAAGCCTATGCAGGCGCCGCTTAATAGCTCGACCATATCGTTCATAAAAGGAATGTGTCCCACGGCTATTACCGTCTGGGCATCGCTTTGCTCAAGCTCGTCCAGAAACGCGACGGAGTCTTGCTCCCATAGGCAGCCCTTGTCTACAAGCGGGCGCTCTCCAATGACGTGGAGCAGCGCCTGCGCGGTTTGGTGCGTGCGAACGGCGGGGCTTACCCACACCTGCGCATGCTCGCGCTCGCTATCATCCATAAGCGAAACGCCGCGGGCAAAGCCGGTGGGCGCGCGAAGCGCGTCGAGGCCCTGGTGAGTAAGCCTGCGCTCCTCGTCCAGCTGATCGAGGGATCCGGGCTCCGCTTTGCCATGGCGGATCAAAATGAGATTTTTGACCATGATTCCTCCTGTGGGCGCGCGGGGGCGTTGGCGAGGGGCCGGCGGTAATCGGGCGACTTGGTTTGGAGGGGCCCTATGTGCCGGGCAGCCTTGCTGCCGGCGCGCGGTGTCGATGCATATGACAAGCGGGGTCCGCGGCCAAACGGCATCGCGGACCCCGCTTTATGCTAGTAAAGTTTACTGTTGGTCCTGGGGTGGGCGCAAGCTGGTAAGCGCTGAATAGTCGATTTCCGCCGTTGAAGGGCGCATCTCGCCGGGCGCGTACCAATCCAGGGCGCAGTCGATCCAGGCGTTCCAGAAGGGCCACTCGTGCGCTCCAATGTCCGGCTCGTGGTAGGTTACGTCAAAACCGGCGTCACGCAGCAGCTGCACCACGTCGCGGTTGTTCTGGCACAGGTTGTCGTGCTCGCCGCATGCTCCGTAAAAACGTGGACGAGGAAGGTCCGGATTGTCGCGGAAGCGGTCGATAAGCGCCACGTAGTCTTTTTCAGATCCGATCACGGTGTCAAGGTCGCCAAAGAATCGCTCGTAGTAGCGCTTCTTGCGGGGCGAGTGCGATTCCACCGCCTCTAGCACGCGATTGCGCATGAAAGCGCCGGAAAGAGAGATGATGCTGCCAAAGCGGTCTGGGCGCAGCAGGCCGTTGATCACCGCGGTGTACGCGCCAATGGAGATGCCTGCAAGCGCGGTGTCCTCGCGCTTGGCGGAGAGCGGTAGCAGACGACGGGTAAAGTCGACCAGCTCCTCGCTAATGAACTTGCCGTGCCACTCGTCAATCTCGGGTTTGTCCAGATACAGTCCGTCTTCGCCGGAGGGCATGATTACCGCCACGTCACGCGCTTCCGCCGTCTCGACTACGTGCGTGCGATCAATCCAATCTACGTCGCGGCCAAACAGGCCGTGCAGCAGGTAAACCGTGCGATATGGGCCGCGGCGGCGTTTGGCCAGTTTTTCGCCGTCCATCTTGTCTGCGGGAATGACAGCGGTAAGCATGACGTTGCGCTTGAGGTAGCGGGAATAGAAGTCAATGCGAAGCAGGGCCATGAGCGCCTTCCTCTCTAATGCGTGCTAATTCCTCGTCCAGAGTTCCCCGTCCTAAATCTATAGACCCAGCCAGTCCAGGGCTTGGGGTAGGGCGACGTTCCACAGGTCCCAGTCATGGCCTCCGTCTAGCTCGCGGTATTCGACCTCAAGGCCCACGCCGCGCAGTCGGTCGGCGAGCACGCGGTTGGGATAGGCGAGCGGGTCGGCGTTGCCGCACGCCATGAAGACGCGCGGGCGCGGGCGGTTGCAATAAACCAGGTCCGCGGCTAGGCGCGCGGGGTCTTTGTCGCTGCCAACAAGCTGGGATAAGTCGCCAAAAGTCGACTCCAAAAAGGAGCGGCTGAGGAAGAAGACGTCGTTGTTGATGACGTCCTCGATGTTGTCCGCGATCATGGCGGAGGACAGCGAGATGACCGACCCAAACGTTTCGCAGTATTTAAAGCCCGCGCGCAGCGCTCCGTAGGCACCCATGGAGATGCCGCCGATAAAGGTATCTTCGCGTTGGGTGGAAAGCGGAAGGATGCGACGGGTGACGTTGATTAGCTCCTGGCCCACAAAGCGGCCGTAGAAGTTGTGCGACTCGGGTTGGTCAAGGTAGAACGCGTTGTAGCCGGATGGCATGACTACCGCCAGGTTGCGCGCGGCGGCCCAGCTGCGGATACGGCTTTCAGAGATCCAGTCCGCGTGGTTGCCGGTGATGCCGTGCAGCAGGTAGAGCGTCTTGAACGGAGGGCGCTCGGGCGGGTAAGGGCGGCGGTCCCAGCCTTTCTCGTCCGAGCGCATCTCCCAGTCCGTGCCCAGGGCGTCATCCATGCTGTCGAAGGGCAGCAGTATGTCGATAGTGGTGGTCCTCATCAATGAGGACGAGAAGTAGTCGATGCTGATTTGAGCCATGGTTCCCCCTTGGATCAGGCTTTATGCAACCTTGGTACAGAGCGGTGTTCCAAAGTCAAGCTATGGGACATTGTACTCGCGTAAGGTGGATTAAAAGACAGAGAACCAGCAGGTGAGAGATACCGTACGTATGACTACAAATAGACATCTGGCAATAACAGCTGCTGGTGCACGGCGCCGCTGGTGCCGTCGCGTGGCGTCGCCAGGAGGGGAGACGGGCTTGTAAACGTCTTGTTTATGGGCGGCGCCTGGTGCCGGAGCGCACGCGGAAGGGTATAAGCGCAGAATCTGTATCCGTTGGCGGGAGGCGCGCGCGTGGACCTGTTCCAGTATCTGGAAGGCGAATTGAGGACATTTGACCAGTTGGGGTTGACCCCGGTCGACTCGGCGGCGATTTCGCAGATGAGCATGATCGACGCTCCCGCGGTGGTGCCGGCCCTGCGCCGCGCGGACGTTGCCCGCCTGCGCCGCGTGGGCGGGATCGATGCGGCGGGCGCGTGCATGCCCGGTGAGGAGACCACCTTTATGGGCAGGCTTTCCGGTGCGGCAGATGCCGTGGCGGACCGCTTGTATTCGCGGACTGTACGCGGTGCCCATGCGTCCGACCTACTGGCGGCGGAGCTTTACGACTCCATGTTTACCGGGTTGGACCATGACAATATCAAGCGGCAGATCGCGTCGTTTGCGGCGAGCCCGCGCTTTCGCGAGTTGGAGATGCGCGATTACGTGGCGCTGCTGGACCAAGAGAGGCGCGTACAGTTCTCGGCAACGTGCTATGTGATGCCGGGCGCTTGGGCGTACGTGGCCTTTCGCGGAACGGACACGTCGTTTACGGGTTGGCGCGAAAACTTCGATATGGCGGTGACCCCGCCCGTTCCCGCCCAGCGCATGGCGGCTGCCTACCTTGAACTGGTTGCTCGCCATCTACCCCAGCGCCTGTATGTAGGTGGTCATTCCAAGGGCGGCAACCTGGCGACCTATGCCGCGGTGCGCTGCTCTGACGCCGTGCGCGCCCGCATCGCATGCGTGTTTGATCATGACGGCCCCGGGTTTAAAGCGGGCTTTCTCTCTGACGAGCCGGCGCTCGCCGCGCTTCGTGCGCTCGAGGGGCGTATTCACCGCACAGTGCCCGTCGATTCCGTTGTGGGCATGATTATGAATGAGGTCGCGCCTGCGCGGGCGGTGCGCAGCAGCGCCTATGGGATGGATCAACACAGCGTGTTTAGCTGGGAGATCGATGGCGGTGACTTTGTCTACGAGGAAGGCGTGAGCGCTGGGGCCAAGGGGACGCATGAGGTCTTGGGGGCGTGGCTGGCATCGTTTTCGGACGAGGAGCTGCCCGGGGTGGTGGACGCGCTGTTTAGTGCCATGGCGGTTTCCGGGGCTCAGAACGCCGGTCAGATCTTTGGCGGCGGACCCCAGGCGGCGCAGTGCATTCACGAGGCGATTCGCAAATCGGACGAGCACACGCGCGAGGTCTTGGGGCCGGCGTTGGCAAAGCTCGCCCAGATCGCGGCGGAGCGCATCGCCCGCGGCGCGGTGGCGGGCATCGCGCAAGGGTTCGCGGGCCTGTTTAATCGCTAGCACGCGCAAGTAGGCGTTTGCGGTCGAGGACTTCTACGGCCCCACGGCTGAGGGCGACCAGGTCCTCGCGCTCGAAGTACTTGAGCATGCGAGATACCACCTCGCGGGCGCTGCCCAGGTGGCGAGCGATTTCATCGTGCGTGACGACGAGGTGCGGAGAGCCCGTTCGCGAGACCTCGTCCAGCAAAAACGTGGCGAGGCGAGTATCGAAGCTGGCGAATAGTACTTGCTGCATCACCCACATGCAGTCGCTGAAGCGTTGCGCGGTCTGTCGATAGAGATACGCTTCGACTGCAACGTTCTCCTGCGAAAGCTGGGAGAAGTAGCGCGGATCGATGATGAGGGCCTCGATATCCTCAGCGGCGTCGAGGGCGATGTCGAACGTGATCATGGGCAGGATGCAGGAAGCGGCGAGCACGCAGGTCTCTCCAGCCTCGACGCGGAAGAGCGTGATCTCTTTTCCGGTTTCCGAAGGCATGTACGCGCGCAGGCGACCCGAGATCGCGACGACGACGCCGGCGCATCCCGAGCCACCGCCCTGCACACGTTCGCCCGCGCGCGCCATAAGCGGGCGCGTGGCGGCGGCGAGCTGCGTTTTCTGTTCTTCGGTAAGGTCGCCCCAGAAAGGAAGCGCGGCGGCGAGCGCGCGAGCGACGGCGTCGCGGGGCGCGGCGGAGGCGCTGCTCCTGCTGTTTCCGGTGCTGTTGACGTTGCCTTTGGCGGGGGCGGGGCTGGTTTTGAGGTTCTTGTCGGCGGCGTTGTCGATGGATGACATGGGTGCCTCGATTGCGTTGGGGTTGTGTCTGTTTGCCAAGCGTGACAGGCTGGGGCGAGCTGCGCAAGGGTTTTTGCAGCAACTGGGGTGGATGGGCTGCCAGATGGGCTGGCAGGCAGGCCGACAGGTGGGGCGTTGGATGGGCCGGCAGGCAGATTGGCAGATGGGACAGAGACGTGCAGCCGAACGCGCCTGGCTCCAAAGCCCGGGGTCAAATAATGCGTTAGTGCGGAATGGGGCGAGTGACAAATAACGGCTTAGTGTGGGACTTAGGTCAAATAGTCGCTTAGTGCGGTCCCTAGAGTGTCAAATAATGCGTTAGTGCGGTGAAAGAGGGCGATAGGTTGGGTACCTTATGAATAGGGCATTTGTATCGACTGAGTTAGAAGGCTCGGTCGATATCAACTGATGAATAAAGAAAGCCCGACGGGGTGCCTTCAATCCGCACTAACGCACTATTTGACCAAACCTCCGCACTAACGCACTTTTTGACATTCCGCCCTCTCCGTACTAACGCGCTATTTGTCCCGGTCTTTCGCCAGGTCGATTTTCGCATGCAAAAACGGGGTCGCCATACATGGCGACCCCTCGTGAGTCGAAGCCTGGGTGAGTGCGCCGCGTTTCGAGCGTAAGCTCGGGTGGGGAGGGCACGCTGTGGCGCGCCGTGCTATACGGCGACGCCGCAGTCTGCGATGCCGCGGCGGCGGATCTCCTGGTCAAGGACGGTTTGCTGGTAAAAGCCGTATCCGCCGGCAACGTTTGCACACGAGAAACCGTGCTGCATCAGGATGCGGCACGCCACGTAGCTGCGAAGGCCGCTTTGGCAGAAGACGCGCAGGCGCTTGTCGCGCGGTAGCTCGTCCAGGTGCTCGCGCAGCTCATCGAGCGGAATGTGCAGCGCGCCGTCGATGGATCCGCGGGCGACCTCTCCGGGGGTGCGGGCGTCCAACAGCACCTCGTCCTCTGCGGGGGCAAGGGCCTGTTCTCAGGTGAGCTGTTCGACGCGGCCCTCCAAAATGTTCTCGATCATGTAGCCCGCCATGTTGACAGGATCCTTTGCGGACGAGTAGGGCGGAGCGTAGGCCAGGTCGAGCTCGGTGAGGTCGGCGGCCGTCATCTCTGCGCGTATCGCCGTGGCGATAACGTCGATGCGCTTGTCCGCGCCGTCGGTGCCTATGATCTGCGCGCCCAGAATCCTGCCGTCGCCTCGCTCGAACAGCACTTTCATGGTCATGCTGCCGGCGCCGGGGTAGTAGGTGGCGTGGCTTGCGGGGGAGAGGATGACGTAGTCCGCATCAAGTCCCGCCGCTTTCGCTGCGATTTCGGTAAGTCCGGTGGTGGCGATGGTGAGGTCAAAGAGCTTGAGGACGGAAGATCCCTGACTACCCGTAAAGGTGCTGGCTATGCCGCAGATGTTGTCCGCCGCGATTCGGCCCTGTTTGTTGGCGGGGCCCGCGAGCGCGATCAGGGCGTCCTGCCCGGTGACGTAGTTCTTCACCTGCACGGCGTCGCCTACGGCGTAAATGTCGCTATCGCTGGTTCGCATATGCTCGTCTACCTTGATGGATCCGCGCACGCCCAAATCAAGTCCCGCCTCGCGGGCAAGGGCGCTTTCGGGCGCCACGCCCACGGCGAGCACGACCATATCGGCGGCAAGGGGGCCGCTTTGCGCGAGGTTGGTCTGCACGGCGCCGTCGGCACGCTCTTCAAAGCCGGTAACGTCGGAGTTTAGCAGCAGTTTCACGCCATGTGAGCGCAGGTGGTTATGGGCGATCGCGGCCATGTCGGCATCAAGCGTGGGCATGACGTGCCCGCCGCGCTGGACCACCGTGACGTCCAGGCCGCGGTCTCGCAGGTTCTCGGCCATCTCCAATCCAATGAAGCCGCCGCCTACTACCACCGCGGATGCGGGGCGCGCGGTTTCAACAAAACCGTGAACCTTAAACGTGTCCTCGACGGTGCGCAGGGTGAAGATGCGTTCGTTATCGATGCCGGGCAGGTTGGGGATGACGGCATGGGCGCCGGGCGACAAGATCAGCTTGTCGTAGCTCTCGCGATACACTTCGTCCGTTTCAAGATTGCGGACTTTGATCGCCTTTGATGCACGGTCGATCTCCACGGCCTCCTGGCGCACGCGGACGTCGATGCGAAAGCGGTCGTGAAAGCTTTCCGGGGTTTGCAGGGTGAGCTTACGCCGGTCGGTGATAACGCCGCCCACGTAGTAGGGCAGGCCGCAGTTGGCGTAGCTCACGTAGCCCGAGCGCTCAAGCATAACGATCTGCGCGTTCTCGTCCAAACGGCGCAGGCGCGCCGCAGCCGTGGCGCCGCCGGCGACGCCTCCAATGATGACAACCTTCATGCTTAGATCCTTCCCTGCTTGACCGGGCCGCTCCAGCGGTTGATGCCGCCCATGTTGGTGACTGTGGTATACCCCATCTGGGTGAGGAAACGGCACGCCTGCGCGCTGCGCGCTCCGGAGAGGCAGTACACAAATAGGGGCGTGTCGAGCGCGGGCACCTGACGCGGCGCGTTTTGGATATGCGAGACCGGCACGTTGCGGGCGCCATCGATGTGCCCGTCAACAAATTCTTCGGGCGAGCGCACGTCAAGCACCACGGCGCCGGGGGTGGCGCGAGCGTCTTCCATGTATGCGTCGATTCCCTTGCCAAACATCGAGCTGAACAGTCCCATGGCGGTTCCCTTCGGTTTGAATGCTGTTTGTCTTCTATCAGGGTGAACACTACCATGTGCCCGCGGGGGCGTTCAGTGACTAGGTCACGCATGCGGCCGCGTCGCGCGGCATCTTGCCTTCGAGGTGCTCCGACTGCTTGAAAGTGGCCCCGCGCGGCGCCGCATATGTAGGACGATGATTTCACCGTGTAAGGTGGCTGTTCTCGCCAGGGTGGGGCATACTGCTGTTATGCAAACAATCGATATGTCTTGGGGGTGCGCTGCATGTCGCTTGTCGAAAAGCTGCGCTCGCTGTCACCCATGGCCCGCCGCCTGGTGATTATGAGGTTTTGCGGTCACGTGGGAATGCTCGCGTGCTACTTCATAGGAATCTTGGGAACGCTTACGTATTCGCTTGGCGGCACGGCGCTGTCCACCACGTTTTCCGTGGGCCTCATCAACCTGGCGACCGTGATTGGCAACTTTGTGGGTGGCGCCATGCTCGACTCGCTGGGGCCGCGGCGCCACTTCCTCATCAGCGTTGTCGCCACCTGCGTTTCCGCGGCGCTATTCCAGGTGCTAGCGGATACGGTCGAGGGCATTCTTATCTGCTCGGCCGTCTTTGGCCTCGCATGGGGAATCGAAGACATCGTCGCACGCTCCTACGCTGCCTACATCACGGATGATGCGGACGAGCTGTCATGCATCAACCCCATGCTCTCGGCAGTCACCAACCTCACGGTGGTGGTCGGCCCCTTGGTGGGAAGCGCGATCACATCGGTATCCTCTACCCGCATGGTCTTTGTGTTTGGCGCGGTCATGGCGCTTGCGGGCCTTGTTCCCGCCGCCGGCTTCCACCCCTTGCGCCAACCTGCGGAAGAGGAGGGGGCGGAGTATAGCGACAACTCGCTTTCCGCGGGCTTTTTGGCCGTGGCGGCAAAGCCTACGCTGCGCATGCTCCTTGCCGTGGGGTTCCTCACATACTTTGGTTACGGCGCCTTCGACCCCTTGGAGTCTCTGTTCTATCGCGACGTGCTGCACGTGGGGGTCGAGTGGATGGGCTGGTTGTCAAGCGCGGCGGGCATAGGCGCCATTGCGGGATCGGTCATCCTTATGCGCCTGCCGGCGCGCTTCACCAATATGAGGTTCTTGCTTGTGGCGCTGTTTTCTATGGGCTTGGGGTGCCTGGTATATGTGGGAACGCCGTTTGTGGTTGTTGCCATGGCGGGCCAGATGCTGTTGGGATTCTCGTTTGGCGTGATCGGCCCCCTGCAGAGCACGTTGGTGCAGATGCATGCTCCGCTTTCCGCCTTGGGCCGCGTGAGCGCGGTTATGGGCTTTGGCTACAGCGTGGCGGGCGTGGTGCCTTTGTTCATGGCTCCCTGGCTGGCGCGCGTGCTGGGCGTTCAGCAGACGTTGGTGCTGGCGAGCTCGCTGGTCGCGTTGTTCCCGCTTGTCTGCATGGTGATCTTTCGCCGCCGTATCGCGGATTCGGTGGAAGAGGAGCGGGAGCTTGAAGATGCCGCGTAAGCGCCGGCGCTTCGATCGCCCGTTGCCCGCGCGCTCCCCAAGCCCCGCTTGGACTCGCGTTGCGTATCGCGCTACGCCTTGGCGACAAGCTCCACGGCGGTGCCGGAAGCCGTGACCATAAGCATATTGCCCTGGCCCAGCACCTCGTAGTCCACGTCGACGCTCACTACGGCGTTGGCGCCCAGCGCTTCGGCGCGCTCGGCCATCTCGCGCAGGGCGTCCTCGCGGGCCTCGACTAGTTCGTCCTCATAACCCTTGCTGCGGCCGCCGACAATGTTGCGTATGCCCGCGGTGAAGTCGCGAATAAAGTCGACGCCGGAAATGACCTCGCCAAAAACGATGCCGTGGTAGCGAGCGGCGGTGTATCCGTCGACGCTGGGCGTGGTGGTGATCAGCATGGAAGCTCCAATCCTTGTGGGCCGCGCGGTATCGCGTTGCGCAGCTTATACCCTGCAAGGGTTCCGCTTCATGCATCCGCGATGCTAAAGAAAGGCTAAAGGCTCGCGGCGTTTCCGGCGCGGCTTTAACAGCCGTGGCGCGCCAGGCGTTCGCGCAGGATAAGCACCGGCCCCAGGCTGGGCTCATGCAGGGGAGCGACTAGCCGGCAACGCGCTGGCAAGGCGTGGAGAAGGGGGTCGAGCAGTACGTCGCCCGCGTTGAAAACACCTCCA
The DNA here is from genome assembly GCF_000225705.1 of Collinsella tanakaei YIT 12063. Classification (GTDB taxonomy): domain Bacteria; phylum Actinomycetota; class Coriobacteriia; order Coriobacteriales; family Coriobacteriaceae; genus Collinsella; species Collinsella tanakaei. The sequence continues at coordinate 79,134 of NZ_JH126473.1, read as the reverse complement.
ATATAGGTAACGGGAACAAGGGCGTCCAAGCTTGCGCTGCCGCGCTCCTCGAAGCCGTCCTTATCAAAGAGTTCTCGCATAATCGTCTCGACCATCTGGGAGATTTCCTCTGCCGCTTGCTGGTAGATGCGGCGCGCGGATGCGTCTTCCTCGCGTGCCGCTTGGGCCACCAAGACGCTAAGGGACGCAATGCGCGTACGGTCATGTAGGTGGTCCTGGGCAAAGCGGATGATGTCGAAGTCATCCATCAAGCCGAGCTCCCGTTTAAGGGCGCGGTAGAGAGGCCCGCGCTGGTCGCGCCCGTCGCTTTGGCGGGTGAAGGCGCGCAGGGCCTCCTTGCCAATCCAGCCGCCGCTGCCCTCGTCCCCCAATAGATAGTCCCACCCGCCGCAACGCATGCTGGCGCCGTTTCGCACGCCAAGCGCGATCGAGCCGGTGCCCGCGATAACGGCGATGCCGTCCGCAAGTTCCAGGCCCGCCGCCCACGCGGCGTCGACGTCGTTGACCAGGGCATAGGGACGAGTTCCCACCGCGGCCTTCACGGCGGCCTCGATGGCGCGGTCGGACTCGGCTCCCTCGCCGTAGCCGCAGATGCCAAGGCCCACGCCTCCGTCCCGGTCCAAGCCGTGCCGCCGCGCCCATGCCAGGCAATCGCGGAAGACGCAAGCCATGCCATCAGTGCCCGCTTGGGCGTAGTGGCAGGTGGAAAACGTCGTGCGGGCAAGGGGCTGCAGCGATTCGTCGTACAGGGTGCAAGCGGTTTTGGTTCCGCCTCCGTCGATGCCTAGCCAGGTCATGAGCGTCTCCTTTGCTTGTTGGGGGCGATGCGGATGCTGCGTGCGCCGCGTTGCCTAGGCGCGGTTAAAGCGGGCGCACATCAGCTTGTATGCCCAGGCGGGAAGCGCGCAGGGCGCGTTGATGATGTTGGAGGGCGCAAGGGGGTCCGTGGAGCCAAAACGGCGGGCAGCGTCCGCGATGCTGAGTCCCGCGCGCACGGCGCCTATGAGGCGGTCGATGGCTTCGGAGCATCCACGGCGCTTCCGGCCCATGCGCTCGGTGTGGGCGAATGCCGCCACGGCAGCGGCGCCGGCGACGCAGAGCCCGCCGCCCCAAACAAGGTTGTTGTCATGGCAAAACAGGCGGAGCACCTCAAGCGAGAGGTGGGCCTGGCCGGGGTCGCATTCGTTCGTGGTGCAGATGGCGTAGATGCGCATTCCGTCGCGAAGGCGCGTGGCCGACATCCAATCTTGGAGCGTGCGAACAAGGCGGGACGGTAGGGCGCCAAGTTGGACGGGGCAGCCAATCACCAACGTGTCGCAGGTGGCGAGCGCATCGAGAACGGGGCCGGCGTCGGGCGCTTCGTTTGCCGCACCCTTCGCGCCGTGGCAGCAAAGGCGCTCGAAGCGCGGGGGCTCGGTTATATTTGCAGCGTCCAACGCCCTGCTTGAGAGTCGGTCGTATGCCAAGAGCGCATCTTCGAAATCGTCCAAAAGGGCGCGCGCGGCGTCGTTGGGAGCGCCGGCGTCAAGCAGCGCGATCGATCGTGCGGTCCCGGCGGGGGCAGAAGGCGCGGGGGGTAGGGGGATGTGCGCCGCGCTCGTCGCGCCTCCGTGCGGAAGCGAGCCAAGCCGTTTGAATAATCGCAGGTCAAATGTATCGACAACGCGGCACTCGGCAAGGTTGGCCCCAAGCTCCGAGGCAAGGCGCGCCGCAAGCATTCGGGCCAGGCCCTGTTCCTCGTAAGCGTTTTGGTCCACGCCGTATAGCCAAGTGTGAAGGCTGCGCTCCGGCAGCGCCCTCTTGTCGACACGGCCGCCGCCATGCCTACCGTCGCGCGCCAGCTCCAGTGCGCGCATGACGGGGGCGGACACCTGGCCGCAAAAAGAGCGCGAGGCAATCCAAAGCTCGTCGGCGCCGTCAAGGGAGGCGGCAAGTCGGTCCGCGGTCTCCCCGAGGTCTCCTGCGACGCCGGGGCAGGGGGCATCGTCCACATCCTCAAGACAAAACGCCGCGTCAAACAAGGCGGCAACGCCCGGGCTCTCAAACTCGGCGCGCGGCCGGTCGCAGATCAGCAATCTCATGGGGTGGATGCGTCCCTTCTGGCGCCCGGGTTCCCCGCGGCCCTGCGCTGCGGGTTTGTAGGCGGCTGAGAATGTTTCAATACCTCCATAATATAGAAATCGCGGCATGGCTGAAGTATCCTTATGCAAAAGTCGCGATGGAAGGGGCCGTTATGCGCAAATCGACCAACGAAGCCCTGGCAACGCTTGAGCCCAGCGGGATTCGCCGCTTTAGCGCCCTGGCTGCCCAGACGCCGGGCTGTATCGCCCTTGCCCTGGGCGAGCCCGAGTTCGATTCGCCCACATCCGTGCGCGAGGGCGCCAAGTCTGCGCTGGATTTGGGGCAGACCCATTACCCTCCCAACAACGGAACGGACGAGCTGCGCCGCGCCCTGAGCGTATACATGGCCCGGCAGGGCGTGTCCTATGCGCCGGATGAGGTGATAGCGACCGTGGGCGCGACCGAGGCCCTTGCCGCCGCATTCGCCGCGCTTCTCAACCCGGGTGATGAGGTCGTCATCCCCACGCCGGCGTTTGGCCTCTACCAATCCCTGGTGGTCATGAACCATGCCACGCCGGTGTATCTCGACACCGCGCCCTTTGCGTTTCAGCTGGACGAGGAGGCGCTTTCCGCATGCGTGACACCGCGCACCAAGGCGTTGGTCATCACTTCGCCCAACAACCCCACCGGCTGCGTGCTCGCGCCCGCTTCGCTCGACGCGGTCGTAAACGTTGCCCGCGCCCACGGCATCTACGTGGTGTGCGACGACGTATACAACCGTTTGGTCTATGAGCCCGGCTACGAGCGCCTTGCCGCCCGTGTGGACAAGGATCTTCGGGAGCAGGTGGTGGTGGTCGAGAGTTTCTCCAAGCCCTGGGCGATGACCGGATGGCGCATGGGCTGGGTCGCCGCCGCCCATCCCGTGATCGACCAGATCGCCAAGGCCCACCAGTTCACGGTGTCTTCCGCGGTATCGTTCTGCATGCCCGCGGCCGCCCGCGCCCTCGAGTTCGACCCCTCGCATCAACTTGATACGTACCGCGCCCGGCGCGACCGCGTGCTGGCGCAGCTGGCGTACATGGGGCTGCCGGTGGTCGAGCCCGCCGGCGCGTTCTACGCATTTCCGCGCGTCGAGCAAACCGGATTATCGTCCAATGAATTCTGCGAGCGGGCCATTCGCGAAGCGGGCGTGGCGCTGGTGCCGGGAACATGCTTTAACGCTCCGGGCTACGTGAGGCTTTCCTATTGCATCGCGGACGATGATCTGGACGAGGGCCTGCGCCGCCTGGGTTCTTTTGTCGCTGGTCTATAAAATGTGGAGGACGTGTTGAGCCGCGCCTCCTTGTATCTCAAACCTTGACTCTGGCATGGCGGCTCGGCATACTACAGAAGTTCACGCACGATTCCGCTGCCAGAGACAGCAGGTGCCAAGGGAGGCAAGCGCCGACCGCGGCTTAATGGGAGTTCCCGCCAGCCGAGGTGGTCGAGCAGATATGTCTTCTCGCCCCCGTTGCTCTTGCAGCACGGGGGTTTCTTTTTTTCGAGACACAACCCCCGCCATGTCAGGCGCGGACGTGCCCGGAAAAAACGAGAAGGAGGTGTACTAATGCCCAAGCAGTACAAAATCGACAAGGTTGCTGAGATCGAGTCTAGCATCGAGGCCAACGCTGGTGTGTTCGTGGTGTCCTACAACGGTCTGACCGTTAAGCAGGCCCAGGAGCTGCGTCATCAGCTTCGTGAGCTCGGCGCTGAGATGAAGGTGTACAAGAACAACCTCGTCCGCATCGCTCTGGAGAACAAGGAGCAGCCCAACGTTGATGACATCCTCGTTGGTCCCCTGGCCTATGTCTTCTACGAGAACGAGCCCGTCGAGGCCGCGAAGGCGCTTAAGGAGTTCGCTAAGAAGTCCAAGGGCGTTCTGGAGATCAAGGGTGGCATTTCCGAGGGTAAGGCAGTTACTGCCGAGGAGGTCAACGCTATCGCAGACCTTCCCACCAAGGATCAGCTCCTGGGTCAGATCGCCGGTCTTATCAACGGCTTCGCTCGCGACATCGCTGTTTGCGTCAACGGCGTTTCCAGCGGTCTCGCCCGTTGCGTCCAGCAGATCTCCGAGCAGAAGGCGGCCTAGTCGCCACCATGCTCGCGGTCGCAAGGCCGCACCCCTGGCGCACATGCGCCGCGCTACTTAATTAATCTCCCTGCGAAAAGCGCAGGGAAATCGAAAGGACTTAGAAATGGCTAAGCTTACCACCGATGAGATCATCGAGGCCCTGAAAGAGATGACCCTGCTCGAGGCTTCCGAGCTCGTTTCCGCCATCGAGGAGACCTTCGGCGTTTCCGCCGCTGCTCCCGCTGCCGTCGTTGCTGGCCCCGCTGCTGCCGCTGAGGAGGCCGAGGAGAAGACCGAGTTTGACGTTGTTCTCGAGGGCTTCGGCGACAACAAGATCCAGGTCATCAAGGTCGTTCGCGAGCTGACCAACCTCGGCCTGAAGGAGGCCAAGGAGGTCGTCGAGGGCGCTCCCAAGGCTGTTCTCGAGGGTGCCAAGAAGGAGGACGCCGAGGCTGCCAAGGAGAAGCTCGAGGCTGCCGGCGCTGCTGTCACCATCAAGTAGTTTCCTGCAGGCGATTCGCCTGCCGGCTACGACCGTACGGCCCCGTGCCGCGGTCTGACATTCAATGTCTTAAAGGAGGTCTGGTTCGCCGGGCCTCCTTTTTTGGTGCCCCGCCTCCTCGATACGTTGATTCGGACGTGTTAAATAATCGGAAGGTGCGTATTTAAGCTGCATTTTCTCAAAAGGGGGTAGCGCGCAAGCATTCGGACGGTATCCTGTAGGACTGTGACTCAATTGTTTATGGGCGAAAAGCCCGTTATTGATCCGCGTCATAAAGGCGTGGACGAAAGGAAGGCCATGAAGGCTATCATCCCCGCAGCCGGCCTCGGCACCCGCTTCCTGCCGGCGACCAAGTGCACCCCCAAGGAGATGCTCCCGGTGCTCGACAAGCCGGTCATCCAGTACGTGGTCGAGGAGGCGCTGGAGCCCGAGGAGGTCGACGGCGCCGTCATCGTGACCTCGCCCGGCAAGCCCGAGCTGCTCAGCTATTTCCAGCCCGACCGCTCGCTGGAGGCGCTGCTGCGCGAGCGCGGCAAGGACGGCTACGCCGACGCCGTGGCCCAGGCCGGCAACATGCCCGTGGACTTCCGCTACCAGTACGAGCCCAAGGGGCTGGGCCACGCCATCCGCTCGGTGGCCGACGCCGTGGCCGGCGAGAGCTTCCTGGTGCTGCTCGGCGACTACGTGGTCCCCTCGCGCGACATCTGCACCCGCATGCTCGAGGTCTCCCGCGCCCACGCCGGCGCGTCCGTGATCGCGGTGGCGCCCTGCTCGCCGGCGGACGTCTCCCGCTACGGCGTCATCGCAGGCGAGCGCGTCGACACCCTGGAGGGCCTCGGCGGGGTCGCCGACGACGAGCCCGGCGCGGTATGGCGCGTCTCCGGCCTGGTGGAGAAGCCCGCCGCCGAGGAGGCCCCCTCCAACCTCTACATCGTGGGCCGCTACCTGCTCTCGCCGCTGGTCATGGACCTCCTGGCCGACCAGGAGCCCGGCAAGGGAGGGGAGATCCAGCTGACCGACGCCATGGCCCGCTCGCTCGAGCGCGAGGCCATGTACGCCGTCGTCATCGACCCGCTGTCCGGCTACGACACCGGCACCCCGTCGGGCTGGATCGCGACCAACGCCCTCATGGCCGCGGCCGACCCCCGCTTCGCCGAGGAGTTCTGGGAGGCCGTCGACGAGCGCGGGGGATTGGTCCGTCGCTAGGCGGCCTCGTCCAAACGCTCGTCCATATACGCCAGCTAGAACAGGCCCAGCGTGGTCATAATGACAGCTTGCTTGAATGGAATGCCTCAACCGTTGCGGTTGGGGCATTTTCTTTTAACCATCTATTGGTTTGCGGCGGTTCCTAAAATCCAGCCTGCCTTGTGACATGCGCACGTAATACAACGTCTCCATTAGAACAACATGAACACATGTTCTGTTCAGGTCAATTACCTGCGGGTTTAGTTGTAACTTTTTTGCCTAGTCCAAAAGTTACCTATAGTCAAGACTTTTATTGCCAAACGGTTCGTAGTTGCTAAACTAGTAGGTTGCGATATATGGCGATTTCTGTCGAGATGTCAAGAGCACGTTTTCGATGTGCGTCAGCGATCGCGGAACAGTGTATACGACATGCGACCGAACGCCAAGCAAACCGCATTTTCCCAAGAAGGAGGGAACGCCTGGTGAGTGATGCAAAAGCCACCCAGCCGGTAACGGCAACAGAGCGCACGCGCGTCAACTTTGGAAAGATCCCCGAGGTGATGGAGCTTCCGAACCTTATCTCCGTTCAGAAGGAGAGCTTCGACCGCTTCATGACCGATGGGCTCCGCGAGGCTTTCAAGGAGTCCAGCCCCATTCAGAGCCAGAACCATATCCTGGAGGTCACCTTTGGTGAGCACCAGTTCGGCGACCCCGCGCACACCGTGGAGGAGTGCCGCGAGAAGGATATGACCTACCAGGCTCCGCTTCTCACCGATGTCCGCCTTACCAACAAGGAGACCGGCGAGATCAAGGAGCAGCTGGTCTTCATGGGCGATTTCCCCATGATGACCGATCAGGGCACCTTCATCATCAACGGTACCGAGCGCATCGTCGTCTCCCAGCTGGTCCGCTCCCCGGGCGTGTACTACAGCTCCGAGATGGACGGCGGCAAGCAGGTCTACAAGGCGCAGATCATCCCCGCTCGCGGCGCTTGGCTGGAGTTCGAGGTCGACAAGCGCGATCAGCTGGTGGTCTCCATCGACCGCAAGCGCAAGCAGTCCGCTACCATGTTCCTGCGCGCACTGGGTATCGCTACCACCAACGACGAGATCATCGAGATGCTCGGTGACTCCGATGTCGTGAAGCGCACCATCGAGCGCGATACCGCCCTCACCCGCGAGGACGCCCTCATCGAGATCTACCGTCGCCTGCGTCCGGGCGAGCCGCCCACCGTCGACGCCTCCCGCAGCTTGCTCGAGGGCCTGCTCTTCAATGCGCAGCGCTACGACCTGGCTCGCGTCGGCCGCTACAAGGTGAATAAGAAGCTCGGCCTCGACACCACTGAGGACGTTGCGGTGCTTACCGACGAGGACATCGTCGCCACCCTGCGCTACCTGCTCGAGCTTGCCGCCGGCACCCCCGGTTACAAGACCGACGACATCGACCACTTCGGTAACCGCCGCATCCGCACCGTCGGCGAGCTGGTGGCCAACCAGTTCCGTATCGGTATGAGCCGTATGGAGCGCGTGGTCCGCGAGCGCATGAGCTCCCAGGATATCGACGAGATCACCCCGCAGAGTCTCATCAACATCCGTCCCATCGTGGCTGCCATCAAGGAGTTCTTCGGCTCCTCCCAGCTGTCCCAGTTCATGGACCAGGCCAACCCGCTGACCGGTCTTACCCACAAGCGCCGCCTGTCCGCTCTGGGCCCCGGTGGCCTTGCTGGTCACAAGTCCGGTTCCAGCCGCCGCACCAACGTGCCTACCGCCGTCCGCGACGTCCACAACTCGCACTACTCCCGTATGTGCCCCATCGAGACCCCCGAAGGCCCCAACATCGGCCTGATCGGCTCTCTCTCCCTCTACGCTCGAGTGAACGAGTACGGCTTCATCGAGGCCCCGTATCGCCGCGTTGAGAACGGCGTCGCCACCGACCAGATCGACTGGATGACCGCTGACGAGGAAGAGAACCACATCATCGCCCCGGCGAACACCCCGCTCGACCCCGAGACCAATGAGTTCGTGGTCGCCGACGCCGACGGCAACCTGGTTCGTCCCCACACCATCGTCGCCCGTACTCGCGACTTCGACGGCTCCTTCGGCGCTCCCGCAGACGTGCCCGTCGAGATGGTCGACTACATGGACGTCTCTCCGCGTCAGATGATCTCCGTCGCCGCCACCCTCATTCCGTTCCTGGAGCACGACGACGCCAAGCGTACCCTCATGGGCGCTAACATGCAGCGTCAGGCCGTGCCCCTGGTTCACCCTGCCGCCCCGTACGTCGGCACCGGCATGGAGCGTCGCGCTGCGCTGGACTCCGGCGAGGTCACCCTGGCCAAGCACGCCGGCGAGGTCATCTTCGCTGACGCGCGCAAGATCACCGTTAAGCACGCTGGCGGTATGGACGAGTATCACCTGCCCAAATACCAGCGTTCCAACCAGTCCACCTGCATCAACCACCGTCCGCTGGTTCGCGTGGGCGATGAGGTCGTCAAGGGCCAGCCCCTGGCAGACGGTCCGTCCACCGATCACGGCGAGCTCGCTTTGGGCCAGAACCTCACGGTCGCCTACATGAGCTGGGAAGGTTACAACTACGAGGACGCTATCGTCGTGTCCGAGCGCGTGGTGGCCGAGGACCTGCTGACCACCATCAATATCTCTCGCCACGAGATCGACGCTCGCGACACCAAGCTGGGTCCCGAGGAGATCACCCGCGAGATCCCCAACCTCTCCGAGGATATGCTCGCCAATCTGGACGAGGACGGCGTCATCCGCATCGGCGCCGAGGTCGGCCCCGGCGACATCCTGGTCGGTAAGGTCACGCCCAAGGGCGAGAGCGCTCTGACCGCCGAGGAGCGCCTGCTCCGCGCTATCTTTGGCGCCAAGGCCCATGACGTTCGCGACACCTCTCTTAAGATGCCTCACGGTTCCTACGGTCGAGTCATCGACGTCGCCCGCTTCAGCCGCGAGGCCGGTGACGACCTGGCTCCGGGCGTTAACGAGATGGTCCGCGTCTACGTCGCCCAGCGTCGTAAGATCCAGGAAGGCGACAAGATCGCCGGCCGCCACGGCAACAAGGGTGTTATCTCCAAGATCCTGCCGGTCGAGGATATGCCCTACATGGCCGACGGCACCCCTGTCGACGTCATCCTGAACCCCCTGGGCGTTCCCTCCCGTATGAACGTCGGCCAGCTGCTCGAGTGCCACCTTGGCTGGGCCGCCGCCTGTGGTTGGGATCAGGACAACGCTGATTCCGACAGGTACGTTCCCGGTCCGTTCTTTACGGCGACCCCCGTCTTCGACGGCGCCCATGAGGACGAGATCGCCGAGGTCATCCGTCGCGCCAACAAGAACATGGTCAACTTGGCCACCGAGCGCCTGGGCGACCACATGCGCACCGACTTTGTCACCCAGCTGGACGAGCGCGGCAAGACCCGCCTGTTCGACGGCCGTTCGGGTGAGGAGTTCCGCGAGCCCATCACCGTCGGCACCTCCTACATCCTGAAGCTCGGCCACATGGTCGACGACAAGATCCACGCGCGTTCGACCGGCCCCTACAGCCTGGTTACCCAGCAGCCCCTGGGCGGTAAGGCCCAGTTCGGCGGCCAGCGCTTCGGTGAGATGGAAGTTTGGGCACTGTACGCGTACGGTGCTTCCAACGTCCTGCAGGAGATCCTCACGGTCAAGTCCGACGACACCGTCGGTCGCGTCAAGACCTACGAGGCGATCGTCAAGGGCGACAACGTCCCCATGGCCGGTATTCCCGAGTCCTTCAAGGTTCTGGTCAAGGAGATCCGCTCGCTCGCGCTCGACATCGAGCCCATCCGCGACCACGAGCCGGAGCCCGAGACCGTAGCCGAGACCGCGGACGTGGACGACGTCCTGGCCGACCTGGACACCCTTCCCTCCATCGACGAGGCCGACACCTCTGCGGATGCAGCCGAAGCCCTCATCGGCGAGCTGGCCGCTTCCACCACTGATAAGGAGTAGAAACTGTGGCAGATTTCGAAGCTACTGATTTTGACGCGGTAAAGATCTCCCTTGCCAGCGCCGACAAGATCCGCTCCTGGTCTTACGGCGAGGTCAAGAAGCCCGAGACCATCAACTACCGTACCCTCAAGCCCGAGAAGGACGGCCTGTTCTGCGAGAAGATCTTCGGTCCCGCCAAGGACTGGGAGTGCTCTTGCGGCAAGTACAAGGGCATTCGCTTCAAGGGCATCGTCTGCGAGCGCTGCGGCGTCGAGGTCACCTCGGCCAAGGTGCGTCGCGAACGCATGGGCCACATCGAGCTTGCCGCCCCGGTAAGCCACATCTGGTATTTCAAGAGCCCCACCAGCTTCCCCATGAGCCGCCTGCTCGACATCAAGAGCAAGGACCTGGAGAAGGTGCTCTACTTCGCCAGCTATATCATCACGCACGTCGACTACGAGGCGCGCGAGGCCGATGCAGAGGATCTGCGCGAGGAGCTCGCCGCCGACCTCGAGGAGATCGACGCCGAGTGCGCACGTCAGATCGAGTCTCTGAAGGAGCAGGGCAACCCCGAGAACTTCGATGAGTTCTCCGATGAGGAGCCTCTGACCCAGGAGGAGATCGCCGCCGGCATCATCGACATCGAGGAAGAGTGCAAGGACGAGAAGCAGCTGCGCTCCGACGCGTTCCAGGCATTCATGAAGCTCTCCGAGCGCGACCTGATCTCCGACGAGCCTCTGTTCCGCGAGATGAAGCGCTACTACTCCATGTACTTCAGCGGCGACATGGGCGCCGAGGCTGTTCGCGACCTGCTGGCCGCCATCGACCTGGAGTCCGAGTCCGAGCGCCTGAAGGCCATCATCGCCGACGTCGATGGCCAGAAGCAGAAGCGCGAGAAAGCCGTCAAGCGCCTTGAGGTCGTCGATGCCTTCCTGAAGGGCCACAACGACCCCGCCAACATGATCCTCGACGTCATTCCGGTCATTCCGCCCGATCTTCGTCCTATGGTCCAGCTCGACGGCGGTCGCTTCGCTGCGTCCGACCTGAACGATCTGTATCGTCGCGTTATCAACCGTAACAATCGTCTTAAGCGCCTGCTCGACCTCGATGCTCCCGCGATCATCGTGAACAACGAGAAGCGTATGCTGCAGGAGGCCGTCGACGCACTGTTCGACAACGGCCGTCGCGGCCGTCCGGTTTCCGGACGTGGCGGTCGTCCGCTCAAGTCCCTTGCCGAGGCCCTCAAGGGCAAGCAGGGCCGCTTCCGTCAGAACCTGCTGGGTAAGCGCGTCGACTACTCCGGACGTTCCGTAATCGTTACGGACCCCAAGCTCAAGCTGCACCAGTGCGGTCTGCCCAAGACCATGGCGCTGGAGCTCTTCAAGCCCTTCGTCATGAAGCGCCTGGTCGAGCTTGGCAAGGTCGAGAACATCAAGGGCGCCAAGCGCGCGATCGAGCGCGGTGCCAGCTTTGTCTGGGACATCCTGGAAGAGGTCATCGACGGCCGTCTGGTCCTGCTCAACCGTGCACCTACGCTGCACCGCCTCTCCATTCAGGCTTTCGAGCCCGTTCTGGTCGAGGGCAAGGCAATCCACCTGCACCCGCTGGTCTGCGCCCCCTTCAACGCCGACTTCGACGGCGACCAGATGTCCGTGCACGTGCCGCTGTCGCTTCAGGCTCAGGCCGAGGCGCGCGTGCTCATGCTCTCTGCGAACAACCTGCGCTCGCCCGCATCCGGCAAGCCGGTCAACGTTCCTTCCCAGGACATGATCATTGGCGTGTACTACCTCACCCAGGCTCGCGACGGCCTGCCTGGCGAGGGCCACGTGTTCGCCAGCTTCGACGATGCGCTCAACGCCTATGATGCTCGTACCGAGGTTGACCTTCAGGCCAAGATCCAGGTTCGCGTCTCCGAGGCCGAGGCTAATTACTTCGACGAGGAGCACAGCTACTTCCGTGTGAAGAACGATCGCAACGAGTTTGTGGACTACGATGTGACGGGCAACAAGACCTGCCGTTTCGAGACCACCATCGGCCGCATCATCTTCAACCGCCAGTGCCTGCCCGCGGACTACGAGTTCATCAACTACAAGATGGTCAAGGGCGATGTGGGCAAGCTGGTCGCCGCCTGCTGCGATCGCTATCCGCAGGCCGAGGTCGGCCCCATCCTGGACGCCATCAAGTTCGCCGGTTTCCACTTCGCTACCCGCGCCGGCCTCACCATCTCTCTGTGGGACGCTCTCATCCCTGATGAGAAGCCCCAGATTCTGGCAGAGGCCCAGGACCGCGTCGACTCCATTAACGAGTACTTCGAGGAGGGCTTCATCAACGAGATGGAGCGCCACACCGAGGTAGTTAATGAGTGGACCGCCGCTACCGACAAGGTCGCCGCTCTCATGCTCGACATGTTCGACGAGGAGAACCCGATCTACATGATGGCCGACTCCGGCGCCCGTGGTTCCAAGACCCAGCTGCGTCAGCTCGGCGGCATGCGCGGCCTTATGGCGGACATGTCCGGTGAGACCATCGACCTTCCCATTAAGGCGAACTTCCGCGAGGGCCTGCTGCCCCTGGAGTACTTCATCTCCACGTACGGCGCTCGTAAGGGCCTGGTCGACACCGCGTCCCACACGTCTGACTCCGGTTACCTTACCCGCCGTCTGGTCGACGTCGCTCAGGACGTTATCGTCCGCGAGGAGGACTGCGGTACGCAGGAGGGCTGCTCCTACAACCTCATCATCCCCGGCACCGACTCGCTGAACGCCGACCTGGTTGGCCGCTGCTTCTCCGAGGACGCCGTTTCTGCCGACGGTACCGTCCTGTTCGAGCGCGACCAGTACATCGAGAGCGTTTCCGACATCCAGAAGCTGGTTGACGCCGGCCTCAAGAAGGTCACCCTGCGTGCGCTGCTGACCTGCCGTTCCAAGTACGGCGTATGCCAGAAGTGCTACGGCTGGGACCTCTCTACCCGTCGTCCCGTCGCCATCGGCACCGCCGTCGGCATCATCGCGGCTCAGTCCATCGGCGAGCCCGGTACGCAGCTTACGATGCGTACCATTCACTCCGGTGGCGTTGCAGGCGTCGACGACATTACGCAGGGTCTGCCTACCGTTGGCCGTATGTTCGACGTCGTCGGCAACGTCAACGAGAAGATCCTGGGCCGCGAGGCCGACCTGGCTCCGTTCTCCGGTCACCTCTCCATCAAGCCGGAGAAGTCCGAGTACGTCCTGACCTTGACCGACTCCGACGATCACACCCGTGTGCTCGAGGAGAAGCGCGTTCCCGCGTCCGTCCGCTTCATGCCCGGTATCGAGGACGGCTGCACCGTCCGCGCCGGTGACCAGATCACCAAGGGCTTCGTCAACTTCCGCAACCTGCGCAAGCTGACCGATATCGAGAGCACCATGCACACGTTCGTCGAGAACGTCAAGGACGTCTATACCAGCCAGGGCGTTGATTTGAACGACAAGCACATCGAGGTCATCGCACGTCAGATGCTGCGTCGCGTTCAGATCACCAACCCCGGTGATTCCAGCTACCTGCTGGGCCAGTACGTCGACCGCTATGAGTTCGCGGACGAGGTCGAGCGCGTCGCCCGTCGCGGCGGCACCCCGCCCACCTCTGAGGCTGCGATCCTGGGTACCCTCAAGGTTGCCGCGTCCATCGACTCCTGGCTGTCCTCCGCGTCGTTCATCCGTACCGCGGGCGTGCTCACAGAGGCCGCTATCGAGGGCAAGGTCGACCACCTGCTGGACCTCAAGTCCAACGTTATCGTGGGCAAGAAGATCCCGGTCGGCACCGGCCTCAAGCCGTATTCCGAGGCGAGCCTTACCTATCGCACCTCCGACGGCTACGCAACCGTTGGCGGCGCGACCGCTCCCGGCTCCAAGGCGCTGCCCGAGTGGGCGCCCGCCGAGCTCAAGGAGCTGGACGAGCAGCTTCCGCAGCAGCTCGACTGGGTTGGTTATGACGATTACCCGGGGGACGGTTCCTTCACGCGCAATGGCCGCACCATCTCCGCCGAGGACGCCCGCCTGTACCTATTCGACGACCTTGGCGTGTCCCAGCGCTGGACCAACAAGTTCAGCGAGGTCGGCATCGAGACCGTTGGCGACCTGGTCGGCAAGTCCGAGGAGGATCTGCTCCGCATCGATGGCATCGGCGCCAAGGCGATCGAGGAGCTGCGCGACGGCCTGGAGGCCCACAACCTGCTTCACATCCTTGATAACACCGAGGATATGGCTGATGAAGAGGACCTCTCCCAGCTGCTGCAGATGGTCTTCAGCCCGGACGGCCCGGACGACATCCTGCTGGGCACCTCTGCTCCGCGTCATCACTATGATTCGGACGAGGAGCTGCTGGGCGCCCCCGCTGAGGACAAGTCCAAGGCATCCGGCGGCATCATCAACGAGGATATGGCCTCTATCGACGAGCTGCTCAACCAGCTGGTCGATCAGGACGATGGCGATAGCCCCGAGGACCCCAACGGCCACAACTCCTTTGAGGAGTAGTCGTTACGCACCGGCTTTGATGACCGGTTCGCATAACTTGAAGCGGGCTTAGCCGCCTGCATTCAAAATGCTATATACGGGCGAGGCAGATAATCTGTCTCGCCCGTTTTCGTCCATAGATGCAGCATAGGGAGCGTGGGGGGGGAGGCGTGCAGTTGCAAGATCAAGGCAAGGCAAGGCAAGGCAAGGGGTCGACGTCCAAATGGCGCTCAAAGGTTTCCTCGTCCTTATACTGGTTATTGTGGTCACTTACCTTGCAGCCACGTTTGTTGTTACAACGGGTGCCATGATCGCCGCGCGGTGCCGGACCAATATCAGTGGTTGACGCTTGTGACAGAGATTGCGGTGTTAATCGTCGCATACCGGAGCCTTCCCCAGAATGACGCGCGGCCGCTCGCGGATACGCTGCCCCGCTGAGCGCGGCAGCGCCGGGCGCTTGGGTAGAATGCTCCACGTTGATACGTCCGGGGGAGTGGTCTTCCGGCTGCGCAAGGAAAGGCTTGGTATGGAAACCGTCGCTCCCTCTCTTGGAAGCCAACTCATGTGGATGCTCATCTTGGTTGTCGCGGTGGTGATGGGCGCGGGGTTCTACCGCGTAAAGCACCGTGATGGGAACACGAGCGCCCCCTCCTCGTCCAAAAAAGCAAAGAAGCGCCCAACAAAGAAGGGCCCTAAGAAGCGTTAACGGCTTCGTTGGTTAACGAAAAACGCATTCCTTTGACCATCTATGAAGATTCTGCGTGAAATGTGCCAAATAGGGAAACGCCCGGTGGCGTGGTCTGTTGACACCGCAGCACAACAGGCGTAACGTAGCGAACCGCGTGTTTCGTAGGCGGATGCTGACGCCTCGATTCAAGCCGTTGCACTAAGTATAAAGCTGGAATCATCACGAAGAAGGAGTACGTTTTGCCTACTATCAACCAGCTGGTTCGCCAGGGCCGTAAGTCCGTTCCCAAGAAGTCCAAGAACGCAGCTCTGCAGCACAACTCCCAGAAGCGCGGCGTGTGCACCCGCGTGTTCACCACCTCCCCCAAGAAGCCGAACTCGGCTCTTCGTAAGGTTGCCCGTGTCCGTCTTGTTAACGGCATCGAGGTCACCGCATACATTCCTGGTGAGGGCCACAACCTCCAGGAGCACTCCATCGTCCTCATCCGCGGCGGCCGTGTTCGCGACCTCCCCGGTGTTCGTTATCACGTCATCCGTGGCGCCTACGACTCCGCTCCGGTGAACAACCGTAAGCAGTCCCGCTCCAAGTACGGCGCTAAGCGCCCGAAGTAGTCTCAAAGTAGCTACTACACCTGATCCAACGAATAGAGGAGATTTCATATGCCGCGTCGTGCAGCAAAGAATAATCGCCGCGAGGTCATGCCTGATTCCGTGTACAACAACCGCCTCGTGACCCAGCTTATCAACAAGGTTCTTCTCGACGGCAAGAAGGCTACCGCCGAGCGCGTCGTCTACGGTGCATTCGACATCGTTGCCGAGAAGTCCGAGGGTGACGCTCTTGCCACCTTCAAGAAGGCCATGGACAACGTCCGCCCCACGCTCGAGGTCAAGCCCAAGCGCGTTGGTGGCGCTACCTACCAGGTGCCGATGGAGGTCAACTCCCGTCGCTCCACCCAGCTCGCCATCCGCTGGATCGTCAACTTCTCGCGTGCTCGCAAGGAGAAGACCATGGCCGAGCGTCTCGCTAACGAGATCCTCGATGCCTCCAACGGCGTTGGTGCTTCCGTGAAGAAGCGCGAGGACGTCTTCAAGATGGCCGAGGCCAACCGCGCGTTCTCTCACTACCGCTGGTAATTCCAAGGAAGGAACTGACTCATGGCTAAGCCCAAGTACAAGCTTTCCGAGACCCGCAACATCGGCATCATGGCTCACATCGATGCTGGCAAGACCACCACTACCGAGCGCATTCTTTACTACACCGGTAAGAAGCACAAGATCGGTGAGACCCATGAGGGCGCTGCCACCATGGACTGGATGGTTCAGGAGCAGGAGCGCGGCGTTACCATTCAGTCCGCTGCTACCACTTGCTTCTGGCACAAGGATGATAAGTCCTACCGCATCCAGATCATCGACACCCCGGGCCACGTTGACTTCACCGCTGAGGTCGAGCGCTCCCTTCGCGTTCTCGACGGTGCCGTCGCCGTGTTCGACGCCGTCGCCGGCGTTCAGCCGCAGTCCGAGACCGTCTGGCGCCAGGCCCGCAACTTCAACGTCCCCCGCATCGCCTTCATCAACAAGTATGACCGCGTGGGCGCAGACTTCTTCAACGCCATCCAGACCATGAAGGATCGCCTCAACGCTAACGCCGTGGCCATCCAGGTTCCCATGGGTGCAGAGGATCAGTTCTGGGGCGTTATCGATCTGGTCACCATGACCGCTTGGGACTTCAAGCCCGACGATAAGGGCATGACCTATCCCGAGCCCATGGACGAGATCCCCGCTGAGTTCGCCGACGTTGCCGCCGAGAAGCGCGCTGAGCTGCTCGACGCCGCTGCGAACTACGATGACGAGCTCATGATGATGGTTCTTGAGGACGAGGAGATCCCCGTCGACATGCTCAAGTCCGCCATCCGCAAGGGCACCCTTGCTAACGAGCTCAACCCCGTTCTGGTTGGTTCCGCCTACAAGAACAAGGGCGTTCAGGAGCTTCTCGACGCTGTTGTCGACTACCTGCCCAGCCCGCTGGATGTTCCTGCTGTTGAGGGCACCAACCCCAAGACCGGTGAGACCGAGACCCGCGAGGCTTCCGCTGACGCTCCGTTCGCGGCGCTCGCCTTCAAGATCGCTACCGATCCCTTTGTTGGTAAGCTCACCTTCTTCCGCGTGTACTCCGGTCACGTGGACGCCGGTTCTTACGTCGCCAACGCCACTTCCGGCAGCCGCGAGCGTTTTGGCCGCATCCTCGAGATGAACGCTAACGACCGCGTCGACGTCGATGGCGCTTCCGCTGGCGACATCCTCGCTGCCGTGGGCCTCAAGAACACCACCACCGGTGACACCCTGTGCGAGGAGGGCAAGGAGCTCATCCTCGAGCAGATCGAGTTCGCTAAGCCCGTTATCGACATTGCTATCGAGCCCAAGACCAAGGCCGAGCAGGACAAGATGTCCATCGCTCTGACCAAGCTCGCCGAGGAGGACCCCACGTTCCAGGTGTCCACCAACCACGAGACCGGCCAGACCATCATCGCCGGCATGGGCGAGCTGCACCTCGAGATCATCGTCGACCGCCTGCTCCGCGAGTTCAAGGTTGAGGCTAACGTTGGTAAGCCCCAGGTTGCCTACCGTGAGGCTCCCGGTCATGACGTCGAGAAGGCTGAGGGTAAGTTTGTCCGTCAGTCCGGTGGTCGCGGCCAGTACGGCCACGCCGTCATCAAGCTCGAGAAGATGGAAGAGGGCTTTGGTTACGAGTTCGTCAACGCCATCGTCGGCGGCGTCGTCCCCAAGGATTACATCCCGTCCATCGACAAGGGCATCCAGGAGGCGCTGAACACCGGTGTCATCGCTGGCTACCCGGTTGTCGACGTGAAGGTCACCCTATTCGACGGCTCTTACCACGAGGTCGACTCCTCCGAGGCCGCATTCAAGATCGCTGGCTCCATGGCCATCAAGGATGCTCTCAAGAAGTCCGACCCCATCCTCCTCGAGCCTTACATGTTCGTCGAGGTCGAGACCCCCGAGCAGTACATGGGCGACGTTATGGGCAACCTGTCCGGCCGCCGTGGCAAGATCGAGGGCATGGACGATCGTGCTGGCAGCAAGGTCATCCGCGCTAAGGTGCCCCTGGGCGAGATGTTCGGCTATGCTACCGACCTTCGCTCCCAGACCCAGGGCCGTGCATCCTACACGATGCAGTTCGACTCCTACGAGCCGGCGCCCAAGTCCATCATGGACGAGGTCATGAGCAAGAACGGCACCAACGCCTAAGCTCATCCGCACCGTTAGTACATTCCAGCGAGGATGCCCTCGCATTCCATTTGGAGGTTCAAGTTGTCTAGCCAGAAGATCAGGATCCGCCTCAAGGGCTACGATCACGAGGTTGTTGATCAGTCCGCGAAGCTCATCGTCGAGACCGCCCAGAAGACCGGTGCTCGCGTTTCCGGCCCCATTCCCCTGCCCACCGAGCGCAACCTTTACACGGTTATCCGCTCCCCGCACAAGGACAAGGATTCTCGTGAGCAGTTCGAGATGCGCACCCACAAGCGCCTCATCGACATTCTCGATCCCACCAGCGGCACCGTCGATTCGCTGATGCGTCTCGACCTCCCCGCGGGTGTCGACATCGAGATCAAGCTCTAAGCTTGCCTTAGACACGACTAGCTTGCATTAAGCCCTCTGGTTATAAGCCAGGGGGCTTTTTTGGTGGGTTTTATCCGCCTTGACCCAGTCCTTATCTTTGTCTCTGGCTTTTTCGTTTGTACGTTCGAGATGCGATCTCTCTTCGCTTGGCCGGCGGCTTTGGTGCACGAGGATTTATTCCAATCCTTGGAATGCCGCAAGAATCGAGAATATCTATGAAAGAAGAGACTTGCCGGATCTGGTCAAAGGTAAATCGCGCGAACTTGAGCCCCTGGTTTCTCAGCCTGGATTCGCGTTGACGTTCTTCGAGAAGCACCTGCTCGATTGTTGCGCCTCGATTCTTGGCTATCAGGGTATATTTTTTGCTACCATCGAGCTCGCCAGCCACGTTTCCAGTCTTGAGCTCCCACTCAAAATCGTCCCTGTATTTTGTCCTGGTGACTGGATCATAATGTTCAACCTGCAACTTTGGTAACATAACGCCGTTCTCTATCATCACTGCTCGCGCATATGATTCCCCGCCGTTTTCAGCCCTGCTATTGGCATGGCCAAAGACCTCTTTGACGTAGGCTATGCCGTGTCTGCCCTTACATTTGGTCTCTATCCTCTCAATCATTTCCTTTGCATTGCGCCTCAATAAGCGCAGCGATGAATCTGCCACCGCCAGGGCGTATCTAAAGTCGCTTTTTCGGACGCATTCTAATACGGTGCCGTCTATGGAGTCGCATTTCACTCCGTCCACGTTCTCAGGGCTATCGATCTTCATGTGGTGATAGACCAAATCGTTGGTACGTCGGCTGCAAGTCGCGGCGATGTGAATCAGATTCATCTCTGTAAAGGGAACTTCGAGACCGTGCAGCACGGCGGCTGAAAATGAGCAGAAAACCCAGTTGGGATAAAGCTCTGCGAGCGTTTTGATAATCATCTTGTATTGCTGCGGCTTCTCCATGTCCAGCCATTGCTCCGTAAGTGCGTAGAGGCCCTTATAGGGTGTCGCTACCGTCCCTTTGAGAACGCGCCGCTTCAACCCTTGGCGCTCGGAGTCTGTTTTGGGGGTGTAGAGCTTTCCGCTCGAGAATGCGTCAGCAATCTTTTTTATAAGTGTGGTCTCAAGCGAACGCGGCATATCGCCCTCCCATCAAAGCTGCCTTGCGTTAGTGTGGGCTACTATGCTTGCACATGCGTATTGCCTGGATAATCGGTTGATATCGACGTAATCTTTCTTCTGCTGGTAGGCGGCTCTCCCGTTTTCAACGTTCTGTTTAATCATTCGGTAAACGGATTAGATTGCCTGGTTATCGGTATCCGGTGCGCATCGCGTGATTCTCAATGAATCAAAGTCTTCATGTTCCAGCGCCGTTCGAAGGGGCTTGGCTTAGGTATGTGAAGATCGGTTTTTCATGAGCGCAATGATGCTGTCCGTTTGGGTCCCCAGTTTCTAATTGGGTGCCGTACGGACCAATGGAGCCAGCTCCATAGTTACGGATGGGAATCTAATTTCATGTTTGGTGCCCACTTGTATCTTTGCGGTGGCTTAATAGCTACGGGTGGGAACCCATCGACGGTATAGGTGCCCTTGCGTATGTTCAGTCCTGGGGTAAAGTCCGTTGGGGCGCCTAGCTTGAAGCCGGGTGGCCCAACGGACAAAACCGTTTTGTCGCCATGTACGCAAGGGTCCCCAAATCAGGAATTGGTGCCCGTTCGTATAGCCAGGAGCGTATGCATGCACGCCGCGGCACCCAAAACCCCGCTGGGGTCCCAGGCGGGCGCAGGAATGATGTCCTATCGCACGCGCTGGCTTCCGGGTGCAAGCTGGGAGCCGCAACGTACAAGCGTGCCTGCCTTTGCGCTCGCACATCCAAGGCCGCCGGTTCCATTGCATAGCTGCATTGCCGGGCATCCGGTAAAGCGCCGCGACGCCACCGTGTGAATCCGCAACAGATGGTCGATGCGTTGCACTGCGGAGTATAAAGAGGAATACAATCGAAAGTCATGTCTAAGCAAGAGCGGGGGGGGATGCATATGGGCGAATGGATTATTAAGCGCGCAGGTGGAGACCGAGCACGGGTGGGCGCGCTGGCGGGCATGGTGTGTATCGTGGCAAATGTTCTGCTGTGCGCGGCAAAAGCCGCCGTGGGCGTAATGAGCGGGTCAGTTTCAATCGTCGCCGATGCCCTCAACAACCTGTCCGACGCCTCTTCGAACATCGTGAGCGTGCTGGGCTTCAAGCTTGCAAGTCGCCCGGCGGACCCCGAGCATCCCTACGGCCATGGTCGTTATGAGTACTTGTCGGGCCTTGCGGTCGCCGTCTTGGTGCTGCTGGTGGCAGTTGAGCTTATCAAGTCGTCTATCGATAAGATCGTCAATCCTACGCAGGTTGAATTCTCATTGGCGTTGGTGGCGGTTCTAACCCTGTCTATCCTCGTTAAGTGCTGGATGGCTGCGTTCAACCGCTCTTTGGGTAACAAAATCGACTCGGAAACCCTTATCGCTACCGCTCAAGACTCAACAAACGACTGCATCGCTACCGGTGCGGTCCTTCTTTCAGCAGTGGTTGCACGCGTTACCTCGCTCCAGCTCGATGCATGGGCGGGCCTCGCTGTTGGGGCATATATCGCATGGAGCGGCGTAGAGCTTCTTCGCGACACGGTTGATCCGCTGCTTGGCTCGGCGCCGGACCCCAAGCTTGTGGCGCACATCAGGTCGAAAATCATGAGCTATCCCGGCGTGCTGGGCACCCATGATCTCATGGTCCATGACTATGGTCCCGGTCGTCAATTCGCTAGCGCGCACGTGGAGATGGCCGCCGAGACCAACCCCATGGACAGCCATGACGTCCTCGATAACATCGAGCAAGCATTTAAGGACGACGACGGTCTTATCGTAACCCTGCATTACGATCCCATCGTGACCGATGACCCCGCGGTGACAGATATGCGCAACCGTATCGATGCGATCGCAAAAGAAATCGACCCGCGCCTCTCGATCCATGACTTGCGCACGGTGCCCGGTCCAACGCATACCAACGTTATTTTCGATTGCCTGCGCCCGGAAGACATGCAGCTCTCCTCAGACGAGCTAAGGTCTGAGCTCGCGCGCCGTGTGGTTAAGGAATATCCGCAGGCTGTTGCCAAGATTACTGTGGACGATGATTACGTGAGCGCGTGCCAGTAGCGCGCTTCATGAAAGATCGCGTCTCAATCTAGAAAAGGCCGCCAAGTTCTAAGGAGAACGCACTTGTATACGCTATACCTGCTCCGTCACGGGCAAACGCTTTACAACCTTCAGAGATTGGTGCAGGGCCGCTGCGATTCACCGCTTACCTCAGCGGGTATCTTGCAGGCTAAGAGCGCGGGCGCCTGGATGGCTTCGCAAGACATCGCATTTAGTGCCATCTACAGCTCGCCGCTCAAGCGCGCGATGGACACCGCGCATGTGGTCCGCGACTGCCTGTACCGTGACGGCCGGCACAAAGTTCCGCTTGTCCAGGAATGTCCGGGCATTATTGAGCGTAGCTACGGTTCGCTAGAAGAAGGCTCTGTGGACGATGTTCCATTGAACGTGTGGGATCCGCGCGAAGAAGTCGTGCCATACGGGGGCGAGGGCAGCGTCGAATTGAGAGCGCGCATGGTCGGGGCGCTTATGCAGTTGATGCGTGATGCCGTTGCTACGGCAAAGGCAAGTGGCGAAGACCAATGCAATGTGTTGGCTGTTTCGCACGGGTCTGCAACCCTGCAGTTCAAGCTGGCATGGGAGCATCTTGCCCAATGCGACCAAGATCAGCCGTTGGGCAATTGTTGCGTACTCAAGTTTGCGTTCGATCCGCGAGCGGAGACGTTCAGCAACACTGCGATTGTGAACCAAAAGCTTTAGGCGAAAAATACGGGCTGTTATCCGTTTATCGACTCTGCAATATGGCGCCATAAAGGTGAAGTCTATGAGGTCAAAGCATAGGCAGGCCAACATTGTCAAGAAAAAAGAGCGCTCCCTGCTTCTGTCGAGAGGCGAGGAGCGCTTTGACGCAGTAAAGCTGCAGTTCAGACAAGGTGAAGACTTTATGAACTGCTATGGAAACGCGCGGGCACGTGTATACTAATCAAGCTGTGCCCGTTGAGGGAGGATTCTGTCTGCAAGTTTGAGCCACATCAGGGTTGCGTGGTAAAGAGCAGGTAGGCGAATGCAAACCGGCGTGCACTGTAGTTGGTAGTGGTCCTCTAGGGGCGAACACAAGGGGTGTTCGCAGTGTCCCAAGACCACCGAGAGTTGGAGATCTTGCATGATCAACATGATTCTCGGCCGCAAGATTGGCATGACCCAGGTTTGGGACGAGAACGACAACATCGTTCCCGTCACGGTCATCCAGGCTGGCCCCTGCACCGTCTCGCAGGTTAAAACTGAGGCGACCGACGGCTACAACGCCGTTCAGATCGGCTTTGGCGACATCAAGTCCAAGCACGTTACCAAGCCCATGGCTGGTCACTTTGCTAAGGCTGGCGTCGAGCCCGTCCGTTACCTTCGTGAGGTCCGCGTCGAGAACGGCGAGGAGCACAAGGTGGGCGACGTCGTTACCGTTGCTGATTTCGAGAACACCGCCAAGGTCGACGTCATCGGTACGTCCAAGGGTAAGGGCTTCCAGGGCCGCATCAAGCGCTGGGGTCAGCGTCGTGGTCCGATGACCCATGGTTCTCACTTCCACCGTCACTCCGGTTCCATCGGCCAGTGCGCCTATCCCGCCCGCGTTCTCAAGGGCGTCAAGATGGCTGGCCACATGGGCAATGAGCGCGTGACTGTCAAGAACCTTTCCGTTGTCCGCATCGATGCCGAGCAGAACCTCATTCTGGTCAAGGGCGCTGTGCCCGGTGCCAAGAATGGTCTGGTCGCCATCCGTATGGCTTAAGGGCCCAAAACCCTTTTTAAGCCCAGAGTCATACCAAGGAGAACACCCACATGTCTAAGTTTGATGTAAAGAACAGCGAGGGCACCAAGGTCGCCGAGGCCGAGCTCGCTGCTGAGGTTTACGGCATCGAGCCGAACCTCCACGTTATGCACCACATCGTTACCTGCCAGCAGGCCTGCTGGCGTCAGGGCACCCAGTCCGCTAAGACCCGTTCCGAGGTCTCCGGCGGCGGCAAGAAGCCTTGGCGTCAGAAGGGTACCGGCCGTGCCCGTCAGGGTTCGACCCGTTCCCCGCAGTGGCGTCACGGCGGCGTGGTCTTCGCTCCGAAGCCCCGCTCCTACGCTAAGCGTATGAACAACAAAGAGGTCAAGCTCGCTATGCGTTCCGCGCTTTCCGCTAAGGTTCGCGACAACGAGCTCGTTCTCGTCGACGACTATGGCTTTGAGAAGCCGTCCACCAAGGCTGCTGTGGCAATGCTCAAGGCTCTCGGCCTTGAGGGCAAGCGCCTCACGATCATCGTGCGCGAGGACGACATCAATGCCTACCTGTCTTTCCGCAACATTCCCAAGACGTTCATCATCACGCCCAACGAGGCCAACACCTATGACCTCGTTAACAACGGCGCCCTGCTGATGCCCGCTGACGTCGCGACCCACTTCGGGGAGGTACTCGCCTAATGGACGCACATTCCGTGATCATCCGTCCGGTCGTCTCCGAGCGTGCTTTCTCCAACATGGAGCAGAACAAGTACACGTTCGAGGTTGCTAAGGACGCCAACAAGTATCAGATCAAGGACGCTGTTGAGGAGATCTTCAACGTCAAGGTCACCCGCGTCAACACCCTGACCGTCAAGCCGAAGAACAAGCGCGTTCGCTATGTCACCGGCAAGACCCGCTCCTGGAAAAAGGCCATCGTCACCCTGGCTGAGGGCGACTCCATCGAGGTCTTCGGCAACCAGGCCTAAGCTCAGGTTCTTTAATGCTCAGGCCTCCCGAAAGGGAGGCGTGAGAATGGTGTATCGGGTCTTAAAAGTAGATACGCCCGATACCGTGGTAAATCCGGTGTCACCGCACCCGCGATCCCAGCTTGCGGTGGCGAGCGGATTGATATGAAAGGGATAGATTAATGGCTGTAAAGCATCTTAAGCCGACCAGCGCAGGCAGGCGCTGGCAGACGATTTCGGACTTTGCCGAGATCACCTGCACCACTCCCGAGAAGTCTCTTCTCGAGCCCCTGTCCAAGAAGGCTGGCCGTAACAATCATGGTCACATCACCGTCCGTCACCAGGGCGGCGGCCACAAGCGTCAGTATCGTCGCATCGACTTCAAGCGCAACAAGGACGGCGTGCCCGCCAAGGTTGCCACGATCGAGTACGATCCTAACCGCTCTGCTCGCATCGCTCTGCTCCACTACGTGGACGGCGAGAAGCGCTACATCCTGGCTCCCAAGGGCCTCAAGGTTGGCGATACCGTCGTGTCCGGCGCTGGCGCCGACATCAAGCCCGGCAACGCCATGCCGCTTTCCGAGATCCCCGTTGGTACCCTGATCCACGCGATCGAGTTCCAGCCTGGCAAGGGCGCTGCTATCGCCCGTTCCGCTGGTACCGCTTGCCAGCTCATGGGTAAGGAGGGCAAGTACGCCATCGTCCGTATGCCTTCCTCCGAGATGCGCCGCATCCTCGTGACCTGCCGCGCGACCGTTGGCGAGGTCGGCAACGCCGAGCACTCCAACATCGTCATCGGCAAGGCCGGTCGTAAGCGCAACATGGGCGTTCGTCCGACCGTCCGCGGTACTGTCATGAACCCGGTTGACCACCCGCACGGCGGTGGCGAGGGCAAGAACCACACCTCTGGTCGTCCCTCTGTTACTCCTTGGGGTAAGCCGACGAAGGGCTATCGTACCCGCAAGAAGAAGAAGGTCTCCAACGACCTGATCATCCGTCGTCGCAAGAAGTAGTTAGATACCGAGTTTTAGGAGAAAGCACTTATGAGCAGAAGTCTCAAAAAGGGCCCGTTCGTGGAGACTCGCCTCCTCTCGCGTATCACCGCGATGAACGAGGCAGGCAAGAAGGACGTCGTCAAGACCTGGTCCCGCGCCTCCACCATCTTCCCCGAGATGGTTGGTCACACCATCGCCGTCCATGACGGTCGCAAGCATGTTCCGGTGTACGTCACCGAGTCCATGGTTGGTCATAAGCTGGGCGAGTTCGCACCGACTCGTACGTTCCGTGGTCACAAGGCCAAGTAGGGGGTTCTACGTAAATGGCAACTAAGTCTACCGATACCGAGACTCGCGAGGTTCGCGCTACCGCCAAGTACGTGCGCGTTTCCCCCGGCAAGGCTCGTCTTGTGGTCGATTTGATCCGCGGCAAGAACGTCGCTGCGGCTTTCGACATCCTGCATTTCTGCGATCGTCACGTTGCTGTCGACGTGGAGAAGGTTCTGCGTTCCGCTGTCGCCAACGCTGAGAACAACAACGGCATGCGCGCCGACAACCTGGTCATCAAGGCCGCTTATGTCGACGAGGGTCCGACCCTGAAGCGCATTCGTCCCCGCGCTAAGGGCTCCGCTTCCCGCATCCTCAAGCGCACCAGCCACATCACCATCATCGTCGCTCCCCGAAAGGAGGCATAAGCGTCATGGGTCAGAAAGTTTACCCCACTGGTTTCCGTCTTGGCATCACCGAGAACTGGCGCTCCCG
This sequence comes from Collinsella tanakaei YIT 12063, assembly GCF_000225705.1. Taxonomy (GTDB): domain Bacteria; phylum Actinomycetota; class Coriobacteriia; order Coriobacteriales; family Coriobacteriaceae; genus Collinsella; species Collinsella tanakaei. Next base: position 52,898 of record NZ_JH126473.1, on the reverse strand, counting down.
CTGGTTCGCTGAGAAGAACTACGCTGAGACCCTCGGTAACGACCTCGAGATCCGCAAGTTCCTGAACAAGCGTCTCTCCCGTGCCGCCGTCTCCCGCGTCGAGATCGAGCGCGCTGGTGACAAGGTGAAGGTCATCATCCTTACCGCCCGTCCGGGCATCGTCATCGGTAAGAAGGGCGCCGAGATCGACGGCCTTCGTACCGAGCTCGAGAAGGTCGCCGGCGTGGCCAAGGGCCAGCTGTCCGTCGACGTTATCGAGATCAAGCGTCCCGAGCTGGACGCCAACCTGGTCGCCCAGTCCATTGCCGAGCAGCTCGAGGGCCGCGTTGCCTTCCGTCGTGCCATGCGCAAGGCCGTTCAGTCCGCTATGAAGGCTGGCGCCAAGGGCATCCGTATCCAGTGCTCCGGTCGTCTGGGCGGTGCTGAGATGGGTCGTCGCGAGTGGTACCGCGAGGGTCGCGTGCCTCTGCACACCCTGCGCGCCAAGATCGACTATGGCACCTCCACCGCTCACACCACCATGGGTTCCTGCGGTGTCAAGGTCTGGATCTACCTGGGCGAGAAGCTTCCCGGCCAGCCTGTTCCCAACCCGGCTCTCGAGGGCTCTTCCCGTCCTCGTCGTCGCAATAACGAGAGGAGGGGTCAGTAGTGCTTGCTCCTAAGCGTATTCTTCACCGTAAGGTGCAGCGTGGCTCCATGAAGGGCCAGGCCAAGGGCAACACCCAGCTCCATTTTGGTGATTTCGGTATTCAGGCTCTCGAGCGTCATTGGATCACCAACCGTCAGATCGAGGCCGCTCGTATCGCCATGACCCGCTATATGAAGCGTGGCGGTAAGGTCTACATCACCATCTTCCCGGATAAGCCCATCACAAAGAAGCCTGCGGAGACCCGCATGGGTTCTGGTAAGGGTAACCCCGAGGAGTGGGTGGCCGTCGTCAAGCCGGGTCGCGTTATGTTCGAGATCGCCGGCGTGTCTGAGGAGATTGCTCGCGAGGCTCTTCGTCTTGCCCAGCACAAGCTGCCTATCAAGACCAAGATCATTGCCCGCGCTGATCAGCAGAACGGGGAGGATAAGTAAATGAAGCCCGCAGAGATTCGTGAGCTTTCGAACGAGCAGCTTGCAGAGAAGCTGAAAGAGGCTCGTGCCGAGCTCTTCAACCTTCGCTTCCAGATGGCCACGAGCCAGCTGGACAACACCGCCCGTGTCGGCGTCGTGAAGAAGGATATCGCTCGTATCCTTACCGAGCAGCGCGCCCGCCAGATCGCAGCGGAGAAGTCCGCTGTCGCCGAGTAGATTTCAGGAGCTAGAACATGACTGAAACGACTGTTGCGCGCAATTCGCGTAAGGTCCGCCAGGGCGTTGTCGTCTCCATCTCTGGCAACAAGACCATCGTTGTCCAGATCACGGAGCGCAAGCGTCATCCTAAGTACGGCAAGATGATGACCAGCACCAAGAAGCTGCACGTTCATGACGAGGAGTGCACGGCTGGTCTCGGCGATACCGTCAAGGTTATGGAGACCCGTCCTCTGTCGAAGATGAAGCGTTGGCGTCTCGTCGAGATCATCGAGCGCGCCAAGTAAGCACGACGTGTAATACCCCCAGCGATGTGCGCCATCCGGTTGCTATTCGCGCCATTTAGGAAGGCGCACCTCTCGCTGGTTTAGGTTCGGAGGAACTACCATGATTCAAATGCAAACCATGCTGAACGTCGCCGACAACTCCGGCGCACGCAAGGTTCGCTGCATCAAGGTGCTTGGCGGTTCCAAGCGCCGCTATGCGGGAATCGGCGACGTTTTTGTCGCAGCCGTGCAGGAGGCCACGCCTGGCGCCAACGTCAAGAAGAAGGACGTTGTCAAGTGCGTCGTCGTTCGCACCGTTAAGGAGATCCGTCGTAAGGACGGTTCTTACATCCGCTTTGATGACAACGCTTGCGTCGTCATCAACAACGATGGTTCGCCGGTCGGCACCCGTATCTTCGGGCCCGTCGCTCGCGAGCTTCGTGACAAGAAGTACATGAAGATCGTCTCGCTCGCACCCGAGACCCTCTAAGATTAGGGAGAGACCACTATGTCTATGTCCATTAAGAAGGGCGACAAGGTCGAGGTGCTCTCCGGCAAGGATCGCGGTAAGCAGGGTATCGTTCTGCGCGCGCTCCCCAAGGAGGGCAAGGTCGTTGTCGAGGGCGTCGCCATCGTCAAGAAGGCCGTCAAGCCCAACCAGCAGAACCAGCAGGGTGGCATCGTTTCGCAGGAGGCTGCGATCGACGCCTCCAACGTAAACCTCGTTTGCCCCAAGTGTGGTCAGCGTACTCGCGTTGGTCACGAGGCCGGCGAGCTCGATGGCCACAAGACCAAGCTGCGCATCTGCAAGAAGTGCGGCCACAAGTTCTAAGTTTTAGGCTTTGAGCACTTTATAGACCCCGGAGTCCTTAGGGCTCTGGGGTCTTTTTATTTTCCCGCGTGTCTTGCTGCCCGTGTTTAGCTAATGGTTCCTGTAGTCAACTTCATCTACTTACGTGAGGGGTCATTTGGCGCCTTCAACAGTTTGTACGTTTGGGCTTCGAAGCTGACATTGGATTCCCATGCGAATAAAAGATTCTCTCGCTGTATCCGTTTTGGCGCCCAGTTTTCATTTTGGTGCCCGGGTGTATTTCGAATGCTCTGCGAATGTTCAAACGGGCATCCATCTTCTTTTCGGGTGCCACGATGAACGTAATCGTACTTTGATAGAAACGCTTGGGCACCCAAATCTAATCTGGGTGCCCAAGCGTGCGAGCAAAACGGTTGGGATGCACGTTTGGGTATCGAGTTTACAAAGTGGTGCCGGGTCGGAAATGGGCGGCTATGGGCGACGGCGCGCATTGTTGCCGGTTTTGAACTGGATTGGCAAAAGTAATGCCCCTTGTACCATTAGGTACAAGGGGCATGAATCGTTTTGATCCCAATGGTTTATGCGTATCAGCAGTACTATCTTGGAGATTGGAACATACTTGTCAACCCGTTAATTTGCGCAACAGAGTTGTAGCCTAATCTACGCCGACAAACAAGCAGCCTGCAGAGGTGCCTTGCAGGCGTTTGCCAGGCGTGCGTCCTGCAAGTGCGGCATCGAGCGCGCGGCGGGCGTGAGAGATGGCGCGTTTGAACTCGTCCTCGTCCATAAGCGTGGCGTCAACCATAAAGTGGGTGACACCGGCGGCGAGGAGCTGGGGAATCTGCGGCGTGATATCGATCATCGAGGAATCATACAGGTGCGAGCGCCCGTGGATGTCGGTTGTTACGGGCAGCTTCTTGCCATCGATGTTGCGCAGCCAGAGCGGTTTGCGGCGCAGAAGACAGGAGCTGCAGTTGTGGATGCAGGCGTCGGCGACCTGAAGGATGCAGTGCTCGCTGGTCATAACGCGCGGCTTTCCTAAAACTTCAATGCCAAATGATGTTGCGAGGGAGGTTGCTGCCTTTGGGCAGAAGCGCTCGATCTCGGTAAGGGTGAGTTCGGGGGAGAGCCAGAACAGCGCGGCTCCGGCCTCCGCTAGCATGGTTGCGCAGGCGAGGTTGTGCACCGGGATGCAAGAGCGAAGCTGGGCCGTAGCGCCTCGTTGGGAGGCGAGGGCGAGTTCTGAGATATTGCCGCACGCAACGGTCGCCCCTTCGAGAACCCATGGATCGATGCGGCTGTGATCGCCTTCGCGGCAGACTTCATCTAAAAGCGGAATGATACCGAGCTCTGAAGCCTGGGAGGGCGAGATGTTGGCAGCATCAAGCGAGTCCGTGGTGACGTAGATGACGTCGGCGCCGAGCTCTCGTGCGAGCGCGGCGAAGCGGGGTGTGGTGACGACGACGCAGAGGGAGGGCTTGGTTGAAGCGTAACCGGCTTGAGCGGCGATAGGGGTGGAAGAAGATTCCGGCTTGGTGAGGGCGCCCTCGGCGGCAGCTGGGGTTACGACGGAGGTTGCGGTGAGAGCTGCCTGGGGGAATGGGCCCACGTTGTCAAGGTCGCGTGCAATAGCGGCGTAAGGGGAGAGAATGGCCTCTTCCAGCGCCTTGCAGGCGGTGGCGCGTACCTTGTGTACGGACGAGAAGCCCATGCCGCAGCCCTCGTCCATGTCGACGGTAAACGAGGCGGCTTGGAAGGGTGAGGCGCCCATGCGACCCACGTGCTCGATAAGGTCTTCGCGGGTGACGGGACGGGTTCGCGCGGGTTCGACGATAAAGCCTGTGGCGCACGCCGCAAGCGAGGGGTCGTTGACGCATGAGAGCGAGACGGCGAAGGGTTGGCCCAAGCGAGCGGTGATGTGGACGTTAACGGGGCGATGGCGGAGGATATCGCGCTTGAGGGCAGCGTTGGCGGTGTCGATAGCGCGTTGGCTGCGGATTACGCGGACGCGGCTGCCGGCTGGCATGGCGCGAGCGATGTCGCAATCGATGGTTTCGCCGGCGACGGCGTCGACGGGCGCGAGCGTGGTGAGAAATTGGTCGAACTCGTCATCATGGCGAAGCTCGAGCAGATCGCCCTTGTCGACTGGCTCGAAGAGATGGATGCGGGCGATGGCTGCGCGTCGACGTCGATCGTCTGGATGCAATCCCCGGACATCACGACCCGTGGGGCGGCTGGCGATGACCTCGCCAACAAGCTGGCCGCGGTTATTCGAGCGCTCGTAGCTCATCATCTCATCGCCGGATGCGCCATGCTGGTATTCGGTGGTGAAGTCGCGATTGAAGCAGCGCTTGAGCTGGCGGACGCGCGCCTCTCGCTCGGCTTCGTTGGCGGTGCGGCTTGCAAGGGCGTCATCCAGCTGACGTCGATAGACATCGACGATGGAGTAGACATAATCCGGGGCTTTCATGCGCCCTTCAAGCTTGAGGGCGGAAGCGCCGGCGTCAAGCAGCTCTCCAAGCATGGCGGAAGTGTTGGTGTCGCGCGGGCATAGAGGGCGCTCGCGATTGGCAGGGGAGAGCACGCGGCCCTTCTCGTCCACCAATTCATAGGGGAGGCGGCAGGGCTGGGCGCACATGCCGCGGTTTGCCGAGCGGCCGGCACGGGCGAAACTGGAGAGCAGGCACACGCCCGAATAGCAGAAGCAGATGGCGCCATGGGCGAAGACCTCTAAGTCGATACCAACCTGAGAGATGGTCGCGATTTCGGGAACGGAGAGCTCGCGCGATAGGGTGACGCGGTCGGCGCCCGCATCCCTGCACCATGCGGTCGCGCGTGCATCATGAATATTAGCCTGAGTAGAGATATGGGTTTCAAGCTGGGGCATTAGGCGGCGTATTTCGCGGAACAGGCCCCAGTCCTGGATGATGAAGGCATCGGCGCCAAGCTGGGCGCAACGGCGGACCAGTGAGAGGGCGTCGACCATTTCCTCGTCCTTGATAACGATGTTAACCGTAACGTAGACGCGAGCGCCAGCCAGATGGGCGGCGCGGCAGGCGGCCTCGAAGGTCTCATCGGTGAAGTTGTCGGCTTTGCGACGCGCATTGAACGAGCCCATACCGCAATAGATGGCATCGGCGCCGGCGGCGAGCGCGGCGGCGAAGGGCGCGGGCCCACCCGCGGGGGCGAGCAGTTCCGGAGCGGGAACGTGGTGAGGCGCTCGCGAAGCGGGCGAAGCGGACGATGCGGACGATGCGGGCGAGCTTGTTGTCATGACGTGCCTTTCCTACTTGTTTACCAGCCAAATTATACGTTGAGAGGAGCTGGCGGCCGCACGGGGAGGACTATGGGCACGGCGGCCCCATATTTATGGATGAAGAGATCCGCCGATTCCGACCGTAATAAACGGGTAATAAATAATTGTTCCTGATAATAAAAGTATTGCAAATAGGGCGCCTCTCTTATACCATCGAAGTCGAAACCAGTGCGCAGGGGAGGAGCTAACTGTGCCTCCTGCTTCGCCCGTGCGCACTGACTTTCGCAAACAGATAATCAAAGGAGTATCGCATGAGCAAAATCGTTGTTTCCTCTCCTGACGCCCCCGCGGCCCTGGGCCCCTATTCCGCCGGCATCAAGACCGGTGAAATGGTGTTCCTTTCCGGTCAGCTCGGTCTCGATCCCCAGACCGGCAAGCTTGCGGAGGGCGGCGTTGTCGCCCAGGCACAGCAGTCGCTTAAGAATATCGAGGCATTGCTTGCCGCTGCCGGCGCGACGTTCGACAACGTTGTGAAGACCACTGTATTCCTGGCGGATATCGCCGACTTCGCTGCCGTGAACGAGGTCTACGCTTCCAAGTTCACCGAGCCGTATCCCGCGCGCAGCGCCGTTCAGGTGGGTGCCCTGCCCGCTGGCGGCCTTGTCGAGATCGAGGTCGTTGCCGCCCTATAGGACAATCAACGAGGGGCTCGGGAATCTTGTGTTTGGCGCCCATGGTGTGACTGCCGTGGACGAACATGGCATGCAAAGGCGCCGTTCCGAATCACGATGGTTCGGAACGGCGCCCTTTTATTGCAATCGTTTCCCGAGCCGCCCGCCGTGTGGATCTCATGAACGCGGCGAACTTTGGGGCTAGAGTTCTTTTTTGACCTTTTGCAGGTATCGATAGACGCTGGGCTCGGATACGCCCATAACTTCCGCAACGGTGGCGACGGCTCCCTTTAGCAGGAACATGCCGTTGTTGTTGAGATTGCGGATGATTTCCACGCGATCGCTCTGGCTCAGCTTGTCGGGGGAGATGCCGCGCGGCGTGGTGATGCGCGAGATAGCGCTGACGATAAGGTCTTGGGTAGAGTCGGTGAGGCTCTCGACTTCAAGGGCGTGAGAATCGCCGTCGTCGCTTGCGGGGCGCTGTGTGGGCGTGTAGAACCCGGAGAGTTGATGCGCCACGGCGGCGAGCTGGTTGAAGGGGCCGACGTCTGTGTTGACGCAGAGCATCCCCACGATCAAGCCGTTCTCGCGGATAAGGTACGAAGCGGAGCGAAGCTGCTTCATGCTGGAGCTATGGCTGACGTATTCGGTGATATGGTGCCGGTCGGCATATTGGTCGTTGCCGCGAGCGGACTCGTTGAGGATTTTCAGGGCAAGGTCGGTAGCCGGCGATCCGATTTTTCGTCCAGATACATCGCCGTTGCGAATATCAACCACGGAATGGTCGGGATCAGAGAAGTCGTGCAGGACGATTTCGCTGTTTTTACCAAGAACGGCTTCGAGAAAGTCGACAAACGGTACATAGCTCTGGACGGTGGGGTTCATGCGTTGCCTCGCTTAATCGTGAGTGCGATAAAAATCGTAAGTTTACAAATGATTTTCAATAACATTTTATCGAATTCGGGCGGTAGTTTATTTGCAGATGTGTGACAGGCCGCCAATAGGGGACAAGCGGTATGCGACCAAGTAGTCAACATATGATAATGGATATGTGTAATATCGTCATAAACGGTTGATATATAGAAATGAGCGGTGTTCAAAAAGAAACCCGCCATGGCCTATGAAATAAATCGGCAATGTTATTACGAATTGCATGAAAATCGGCGATTTTGGAAAACTCGAACATCGTGTCCGTTCGGGATGGTCAATGAGTGCCACGAGGCGGGTAACGGACCGCTTTTCCGGCCGCAAAAGGCTGGAATGATTCGGCAACGGAAGATATATACCGAACATAATACGCGTTGGTGTTTCCAACTAGATGCGACCAAGCGGGAAGATAAGAGTCAAATGGGAGCCTCTGGACCCGCCCGCACTGCTCCAAGCGTTATACATGCTCCTTTTTACCCGCCTGAAGCGGTTCAACTGCCATCCCAAGTGGGCACGGTTGGATACAGCAAGATAATAGCCCCAAGGGAGAACCCCCGGGATGCATCGCGAAGCGCGCATCCCGGGGGTTCTCCCTTGGGGCCTATTGTCAGGTCATCTATCCCTGAGGAAACTCGATGGCATGCAGCCAGGCGGACCGTTCTTCATTGGATATGGAGTCGACCGATCCCAGGTTGTGCCAGGCGGCGCAACCCGCTTCGATCAGCCCGGGCTTGCCCTGCTGGATGCGCCCGGCGATACCCAGCTGCCACAGCGTGCCATCGATCAGCGCACCCTCGATAGCGTTGCCCAACTCGTCACGGGTATGCGATGTGGGGCTGGCGGAGGTGGTGTAGACGTCGACGCGCTCGATATTGTCCAGCTTGCCTATCAGATTGCCGTTCTCGTTGGTGGTCCAAGCGCTGCCAATAAGCATGACCTTATCGAACCAGCCGCGCAGCATGGCGGGTATGTCGTTCCACCAAATAGGGCAGATCAAAATGAGGCGGCGTGCAGAAAGCACCTGCTGCTGGTAGCGTTTGACCAGCGGATCCAAAACGCCGCCTTGGTTGTAGACGGCCAGTTCCTCGCGGCTCAGCGCGGGGTTGAAGCCGTCGGCGTACAGATTGGCGATCTCATACGAGAGGCCTTCGCGCTCAAGGCGCCGAGCGTGCGCCTCGAGCATGGCGTGGCAAAAACTTCCCTCGTAGGGGTGGGCGTAGACAATGAGGGTGTCCATCCGTATCTTCACCTATTCTTCGGCAAGAAAATCAACGGCGTATTGGGCGGCGAGCATGCTGCCCTTGGCGAGCACGCTTTCATCCACCTTGTAGAAGCAGGAGTGCTGGGCGAACGTGGCGCCAATCTGCGGGTTGCGGCAACCCACAAAGGCGAGCATACCGGGCACGTGCTGCAGGTAGGCGGAGAAGTCCTCGCCGGACAGGGTGCCGCGGTAGCGTCCCACGGCACCCTCGCCCAGTACCTTGACCAGCGCGGCGCGGGCGCGTTCGCTGGAAGCGGCTTCGTTCTCAACCTTGACGTTGGCGACGGTGTAGTCGGTGAGCTCGGCGTCGGCGCCAAGCGCCATGGCGGTGTGGGTGACAATGCGCTTGATCAGTTCGGGCATCATCTCGTGCGCGGTGTCGCTGTAGGTGCGCACGGTGCCGGTGAGGTAGGCGGATCCAGCGATGACGTTGCGCGCGGTGCCGCCGTGGATCTCACCCACGGTCACCACGGCGGGCTCGTAGGGGCTGATCTCGCGCGAGACGATGGTCTGCAGCGCGTTGACAATCTCGGCTGCGGCCATAACGGCGTCGGCGCCGCGCTGGGGCATGGCCCCGTGGCAGGAGGTGCCGTGGATGTCGATGCGGAACCAGTCGGTGTTGGCCATGCGCGGACCGGGCTCCACGGAGATCTTGCCGGCGTCCACCTCGCTCCAAATGTGCATGGCGAATGCCCCGTCCACGCCCTCGGTGACGCCCTGGTTGCACATCATCTTGGCGCCCTTGCCGTTTTCTTCGGAGGGTTGGAAGACAATGCGGATCTCGCCATGGATGTCATCGGTCATATGGCGAAGGATCTGCAGGGTGCCCAGCATCATGGCGATGTGGCAGTCGTGTCCGCAGGCGTGCATGTAACCCTCGTTGGCGCTCGCGTATTCAACGTCGGTGCGCTCGGTCACGGGCAGGGCGTCGATGTCCGCGCGCAGCAGCAGGCGGCGGCGCGGGGTGCCGTCTGCGCGATAGGCGTCCGGGGCGGTGCCGCGCAGGGTGGCGACCACGCCGGTTTCCAGCGGGCGCTCGTAGGGGATGTTCATGGCGTCAAGTTGCCCGCAGATGTCCGAGGTGGTGCGTACCTCGTGCAGGCTCGCCTCCGGATATTTATGGAAGTGGCGGCGCTGGCGGATGATATAGGGCTCGAATTCCGCGGCGATGTCCCGGATCGCCTGGGTGACTTCCTGCTCTGTATGGACGTGTTCGTGATCCATGATCTGCTGCGCCTTGGTCTTTGCCATGCTGATGTCCTTCCCCTGAGCTTTCGCATGCATTACGCTGCCCTAACTCTAGCACAGAGCCCCGTGCCCAATCGCCGCGCAGCGCCCGCGCGCTCACATAAATGCTGTGCTTCGCGCACGCGCGTGGCGCTACCATGTGGCGTAGTTGGAACTACTTCTGGTAAGGCGGCTTGGCATGGCTCTCAAGGCTGATTACATCGTGCGCTCGCAGCGCGTGTTCACCTCTGCTCCCGGCGTAGCATCCGCGCGCCCGTTGGCGTTCGCGGTCGCGGCCGATCGCATCGCGTATGTGGACGAGTTCGATCGCGTGCAGGCGGAGGCGGGCCCGGGCACGCCGGTGGTGGATTTGGGCGATGCCCTGGTGTGCCCCGGTTTTCATGACGCGCACCTGCATTTCTTCCATACCGCGCTGGGAAGCTCGCCCTACATGCTGATGGACATGGGCAAAAGCGAGGCCGATCTGATGGCCAAGACAAGGGCGTTTGCGGCGTCGTTGCCGGACGATGCCTGGGTAATCACCCAGGGCTGGCGCGATTACCGTTGGGATCCGCCCTTGCCGCCCACCAAGCGTTCGCTCGATGAGGCGTTCCCCGACCGTCCCTGCGCCATGTATTCCGGCGACGGGCACACCATGTGGCTCAACTCGCGCGCGCTGGAGCTTGTGGGCATCACCCGCGACTCCGTGCCCCCACAGGGTGGCGCCTACGATAAGGATCAAAACGGCGAACTCACGGGCATTGTTCGCGAGGCCGCGGCCATGCAGCTGCTGCCGCGTATGCTCGAGTGGATCTCGCCGGAGCGCATCGAGCACGTCTACGCCGACCAGATGGCGCGCATGGCGCAGCAGGGCATCACGTCCATCTGCGACATGTCGCTCATGCCGCTGCCGGGCCTGGACTTTATTCGCGAGGATATATATGAGGCGCTGGAGTCCCGCGACCAGCTGACCCTGCGCGCGCACCTGTTCCCCACGCTGCTAGACGACCAGTCCCGCCTGGAAGCCATGCAGGATCGCTACCGCGAGAGCGCCCTTCTGCGAGCCCCGGGCTTCAAGCAGTTCTTCGACGGCGTGTCCAGCCAGCACACCGCCTACCTTACCGACCCGTATTCCAACCCGCATTTCCCGGGCGACCGCGGGCGCCTTACCGTGCCGGCGGAGAAGATGCGCGCCATGGTGCTCGCTGCCGCCGAGCGCGGACACGCCGTGCGCATTCATACCATCGGCGATGGCGCCATCCATGAGGCGCTGGACATCTTTGAAGAGGCTCGCCGCCGCTTTGGCGCGCCCACGCAGGGTCGAAACACGCTGGAGCATCTGGAGAACCTGCTGCCCGGCGACATCGACCGCCTGCGCGAGCTGGGCGTTCTCGCGTCCTCGCAGCCCTGCCACATCACGCTGGATCCGGGCGGCCCGGAGCGCGATCTGGGCCCGGAGCGCAGCCGCATCATGTGGCCCTTTGCTACCTACCTTGCGCGCGGCGTGGACCAGGCGTTTGGCACCGACTCGCCCATCACGCCCGTGACCAGCATGAATGTACTCTATACGGCCGTTACGCGACAAGATCCGTTTACGCATGAGCCTGCGGGCGGCTGGCTGCCCGGCGAGCGCATCAGTGCCGCGGACGCGGTGCGCATCTACACCGCCGGCAGCGCCGCCGCGGTGGGGCGTGAGGACGAGTTGGGGCAGATCGCGCCGGGTATGCTGGCAGATTTCATCGTCCTCGATCGCGACATCGCCGCATGCGACCCGCAAGAGATCCAGTCCGTGCGGGTGCTCGCTACCTACGTGGGCGGACGCCAGGTGTTCGAGCGGTAGGGGGGGCTTCAAATTAGGGCTAAGTGTCAAATTGAGAGGGCTGGTTGCGCTGGGCGGGAGCTTAGAGCGTTGGTGACTCGTTTTTAGTCTAGGGGTTGATTGGGGTGGCTTCGGTTTGTGCCGTCTCGTCTGTTGTTGCGAAAAGGCTTCTGGCCAAAAATGGCACAAGTGCGTGAGCGGCTCAGCGTGCCGACGCTCTGGCATCTTGGCGCGCCGCCGCCTTCCCGTCCGCTTGAGCTACCTGAAACAATTTGCTTCCTTGTGAACATGCGAACCCTTGCTCCGTTTTGTATCTTGGAGTCAGGGTTCGCGCTATTATGCCCATCATCTACGTTATCTGGCCCCTTTACGTAAGTCGGTGCCGAGCGCCGCGCCGTAAAGCCCTGCGCATTGCACCGGGTGTCTCCAATTCTGCTGCTGAAGGAGCGCCTTGCACCGCACCACCGCCCCAATGGCAACCGCTCATGTGGCGGGGCAACATGCTGCTTGGCGCTTCTACTTCGAATGCTTGTTCATATACCGCAGACGCTTGGCGCGTTCTTGACACGCGGAGCAACAGTATTGCGTGTCGAGACGGCGGTTCATTTCGCGCGGAGTGAAGGTGCGCCTGCATTCTGGATTAGCGCAGGTGCGGTAGGCGTTGTTGTTGAGCAATCCGCGCGCGAGCTGGATGAAGACGCCGTCGATCAGACCGTAGGAGCGCTTGTGCTCCGCCCCGTCCGTCACGAGCTGAATCAAGGGCACCACCTTTCCGAGGATTATGGATAGGTATTCCGATGCCTCCTTGGCGTTGAGGGCTTCTAGGACCGTCATTGGTCCAAGGTCCTCCCGCTGCACTCGCAGTAGGTCGCGGACGACCGCTTGCGCGTCGAGCACCGTCGCGATTGCCTCGCGAAACGAGACGGCGCTCAGCTGATTGATGAGGATGGCATCCACGAATTCTTCGTTTGGAACGGCGTCGTAGAGTGCCTGGGATGCCTTGATTCCCGCCAGTTGATCCACATGGCGGCGCTCGCGCGCGCCCGCGAAGACATCTCCATCCGGCTCGGGGCGCAGGACCGCGTGCATATCCTTGTCATCAGGCTTGTGCTTGCGTGCGCCGGTGATGCGTCCGTACTTTCTCTGGAAGGCGAGCAGATCTTGAATATCGAGGGGGTTCAAGTCGAGAAACTCGTTGCAGTAGAAGCCTTTGGGGAGGACGTGCGTGGGTTGGGTTCCCTCCTGAATAAGCTGCATATTCATCGTGAAACAGCAAGTATCGAGGTCTTGGGGTTCTACTACGGTTTTCGATCGAGATCCAAATTCATCAAAGTACTCCAGCGTCCCTGCTCCCATCGTCCATATAGGAAGAGTGCATACGGGAACCTCTTCTGGTAGGGGTACAGACGCGAACTTGAATGTGATTTCTGCTTTGACGGGTTGGTGAATGAGGTCCTCTTCGCTCGTCTGGATTCCATTTTGGCCCACAATCGAATTCCTCTCTAACTAGATACTGTAACTAGTTAGTTATTATAGCTAGACATACTATGAAATCAAGGCGGGAATAGGCCCGTTTCTTGAGTAGGAAGGGGTTTCATTTTGAACTATGAAACCTACCGAGGCGTTTTCAACGCTGACATTAATGCGGGGGCAACGCCGTATGGAGAATGGGATATGCCACTTATGTGTTGTGTAGACGCTATTCCGCCCTCGTTGGTTCCCTATGATCGAATAAACAGGGAAGTGGATCACGATAAATGGGTTCACTTTTGTATCCATGATGCTCGTTTTATGAGCTTGTGGCGCAATCCTTGGAATCAATTGCCTCGACTTCAGTGTTTTAAGGGGTGCATTGCTCCTGATTTCAGCATGTTCTGGGCCTATCCACGTTATATGCAGCTTGAAGCCGTTTGCCGCAGTCGCGCTATTGGAGCATGGATGCAACGTAATGGGTGCGTAGGCGTACCATTTTTGCGTTGGGGCCTTAAGAACACGTACGATTTTTCATTTTCTGCTGTAGAGCCTGAAGGCACGATTGCCGTTGGAACAATTGGCTGCTTTGGCAACAGGGAGACGAGGAAGGTGTTCGAGGACGGTTTTGGTCCGATGCGAGAGATTGTGAGGCCGAAGCGGGTTTTGGTGATAGGTTCTGATCGTAGCGGTGTGTTTGATGAAGCGCGTCAAGACGGTATCGAAATCATTTCATATGAGGGAGAAACGGCTCGTTACTATCGCGAGAAGGGCGTGCGCAATGGGATCGGCTAGGGGGGATACAATGGCTTTGCGGGCGGGCAGATCACTCGAGGAGAATCTGGAAGAGCTCGTTAAGCATTTCCCGGTGGATGAGAGAGGATACTTTGGGACTAAGGGCGTTTCGCGGAAGGAGCAGATTCGCAACATCGCCGCGGAAGCGCCTGGCCGCACTGCCGCGGAGTTTGCTGCTATGGCAGCGGCGAACCCCTCTGTCGTTAGGCCGCTTCCCGACAAAGGTTTCATGTGGATCATGCGCGATGGCGGCAGGGTGACGTATCGGTGGACGTCAACTTCCGATGGAACACCGGTGGTTGAATTATCCTGCAATGGCGTCTTGGGTATCGCGGATCAGAAGATACACTTTGTTCCCTCAAGAAAGGGGAAGCGATGATGATCGATATGGATATGCGTTTTAGCAACGAGGAGATCGAACTGCTTTGCGGGGTCAAGGGTAGCGCCCTCGAAGCGATTGGCTACGTGCCCATTACGAGTGGATTGGCATTCGGACGCGTGCGGCTCTATTTTGGCGGCGGAGCAGTTGATATCGTTTCCAGCATGCACGATATCGACTATTCCGGCGATGGAGAGGTTGATGATGACGATGCCTTTCTTTCCATCGAGCAGGGCTTGGGCAGCGTTGCCGCTTTGAGCGAACTTTCGGGGGAGGAGATGCGTGTGGAGTGCGGCAAGGTCGTAAAGCGTGTTCTGGTGGCGCAGGATTCGGTTGATTCCTACGAGGATGGCAAGCTGACGTTCAAAACTGCCTATCCCCAGGCGGTGCTGTTTGATTTTGGAGATCAGATGATGAGCATCGATAAACAAGCTTGCAATTGGATGATGCTTACGGTGAAGTTTGGCAAAAGCGTTGATGAGTTGGTATATGACTCGGAAAAAGGATGGGAGGTTAATTCAGAAGGTTCACCAGAGATTCGCAACGAATTTAAGCGGGAAATACTGGAGCTGTAGCCCGTAATGTTCGCAAGGTTGTTATTGGATTTTACGGGTAACTTCGAGAAAGGGGTGTTTCTATGGTTTTGTTAACCATAGAAACTTGAGTTTTTCGGTATAGCCCGTTCGGGCGCCTTCTCGTCCGCCGTGTTGTCCGCGCCGTGGCACAGGCCGAGCATGGGGACGTGTCCCGTATAATGGCGTAGATAACCTTGAGCCATTTCCTGGTCATCGCCTTCAGTGTCTTGCTGCGCCTCATTCCCCTCGCGTTGTACTCCTCGTAGCACCTTCCGAGTCTGCTATCGTGCCGATGGGGGAGTTGCAGGTGAATGCCAGCAGGCTCTTGAGCTGCTTGTTTCCACTGTACTGCGGGGTGGTGGACCCCACGCCGGTATCGGACCTGCTGTCTGCCGGCGTCGGCGTGCTGTTAAGGGCGGGCGGTTGAGAGCGCATGGGCGAGAGCGTATTCATGCCCGGACCTCCATCTGCCGCCCATGCAATGCCTCCCGCACGATATACCGTAATGCTACAGGCAATATACGATATTATCGTGCGGGTGAGCAAGTTGATGGATTTGACGGAGCGCTCCAAGAACAAGGCTGCTCAAATGGGCGCCCAGGATGGGAACCATAGGGCTGAGGGCATGCGGTCCAAGCATGATGGCCATGTTGCTCAGAGGCTCGCCGCGGTTAAGCGGGGCGCCGCCCTGTATGGGGAGGCGCTCGAGCAGCTGGGCGTTGAGAAGGCTTCTCTTCGTCGCACGGAGTTTGCCAACCAGCCCTACGCTGACTTGCGCGAGGCGGCGCTTTTGGAGAAGTACCAGCCGGGCGAGGGCGCCTACTCCAGCTAGCAACTGAACCTCGGCTGGAGGTTTACAGTTCGACGTGCTGTCTTTGGACTGCCCAACATCAGCGTGGCCTTCTATATCCATTCGGTGACGCGCCGTATGGGCGTATCACCGAATGGAACGGTGTTGCCTTATCAACGGGAACTTGCGAGGCCTCTGAACTATCTGAATTTACAGGGATAAAAAGCCCTGTTCAAACGCATTGGGGAACGGGAACGTACGGGCTTTGGGGTTGCCGCGTTTGTCAACTCCAAGAGTCACCTCGATAGAGCCGTGTTCGCGATCGATGCTAATGACTTCGCCGTAGCCAAACGCCTTATGAAAGACCGTATCTCCGGGTTTCAGCGAGTTGAGGTTTGCCTCAGCTATAGCGGTCGGAACGTGTAAGTCGAGTCTTCGCTCCGCGGGGTATCCAGTGAGCCACCATCCCGCGCGACCCATTGTTGCTCTGTTGCCGCGGAAGGTTAATTCAAACTTCGCTCCACGCTTGGAGAGCTTTTCCATTGTGCTATCGAGCTCTCCGCCGCCGATGACCCAAAGCTCACCGCCGTTCGCGCCGCGCAGGTCTGTATATTTGAGCTCTTGCTCTTCCAGGAACTCTACAACCCAGTCGCGTTTCGAAGGCACGACGGCGGTAGGGCTGAAAGATGCATCGTCGCTCGGGGCTTTCGTCCTTTTAGCTTCAGCAGCCGTTCTGGGCTGCGAAGAGAATTCGACTGTACCAGGATCTGTTGGGGGAGTGGCGGATCCAGAGGTGTCGACGGCGCCGGTTGTCCGTATCATTCGACCGGTTTCATCAAGCAGGGTATCCTGACGGGCCATCTCCGCGAAGTCCTCTTTGGTCAGGGAGGTGTCGAACAGGCCTACGCGTGCATCGTAGCTGTGCTTCTCGATGCCGGTATAGGAGAGGCTCGCGTCTTCGTAGCGACGGAACTTGTACACCGCATCGTTCATCACGGAGTCTCGGAACACACCGAGCGAGACCAGCAGCTCAAAGTCCTTCACCGAGAGGCCGGTGACCTTTTTGAACAGGCCGGGCTCCAGCTGCGTGATGACTTCTTTAAGGCTTTGCTCGCGGTAGTCGGTAAGGTACATGAATACGGGGATGCGCGTGGCGAATTTGATCAGCTTCTCTTGGATTTGTTTGCGCTTGCTTTTGAATTCCCTTTCTTCTTGCGTGAGCTCCTTGCTCTCCTTAGCGCTGAGCTCGCCGCCTTCTTTCTTGACCTTCTTGACGTGCTCGGACTTGTTGATGATGGTCTCGATGTCATCGTTGAGGCTGCGGAAACCCTCGATGTTGGCAAGCGCCTCCATGGCTTCGGCGTTCTCAAGCAAGCGGCGCAGCGTGTCATTGTCGACGTTGACCAAAAGGGCGCTTTCCCAACGGCGCGCCAGCAGGGTTGCCGAGGTTCCCGCCATGGCAATGTCCAGGATGTCCGCCGCATCCACCTCGCGCATGGCGCTGCCGTCGTAGGCGAGTACGGGCAGGAACTTGATGAAGTCCGCGACCTTCTTCTCGGGATTCGGTTCATCCACGGAGAGCTGGCAGCTGTAGTCGGACACCATTGCGAGAGCGCGGTCGAGGGCGAAGTCGAACACGTAGCACTCCTGCTTGATGACCTGTGTGCTTCCGTTCTCGTCCTTGGCGGTCCAAGGGCTTTGCACGCGGAAGGCGGTTTGGAAATACGTCTCGGGGCTCTTGAGGTTGCGCAGCATGAACACGCCGGTCCACGGGCGGATGGTGACGCCGGTGGTGAGTTTGCCGCACGAGAGCGTGATGGTTTTCGATTTCAACGGATTGCCCATGGCGCGACGCACGGGCTCTACGGCATCGAGGCCTATGCCTGCCTTTGTTCCGGCGGCAACAAGTACCTGATAGTTGTGGTAGAAGGTGTTCTGCTGCTCGGCCAGCAGGTTCGCCATGGCATGGCACGACGCCACGTTGGGCAAAAACCACAATGTGTGGTTGAGGTTGGCAAGCAGGGCCGCGTGGCTAAAGGGCAGTACGGGTTTTCGGGCGCCCATTTTGAGCTCGTCGGTGGTGGTCTCAGTGAATGCGCCGCGGATGAGGTCGAGCCACTTCTGGACGTAGTCCTTGTACTTGAATTGGGCCTCGGCGCCTTCGCCGGTTGCGGAGAAGAACACGTTGAGGTCGAACTCATCGAACTCTCCTGCGCGTGCCACGCGGGTAATGGAATCGGGCACCTTGTAGGTCATGAGGACCATGCGGGGTAGGGCTTCGTACGGGTTCGGCTTAAACGGGTGCGACCGCGCCCAGTCCTGCTTGGCCTGCTGTTCGTCGGAGTAGGTCCAGTTGAAAATCTGGTCCTCGATGAACTCGCCGGAGGTGAGCGCGCGGAAGGGCGTGCCGGAGAGGTAGAGGTAGCGATCCGATTGGATGGGCAGCCACGTCTCATCGATGTTGTTGCCCTTTGACGCCGCAGCGAGTTCCTTCTCTGTAGACTCGACCACGCCGTCCTCGTCCGTTGATGCGGCGAAGAGTTTCTGCGCGCTATCGCGCCATGCTCCAAAGTGGTATTCGTCAAAGGCGACAAGGTCCCAATGCTCTAGATGAACCCACTCGTTGTGCGGCTTGATGGCACCGGTGGCGCGGTCCACACCTAAGAAGTCCTGGAACGAACCGAAGCAGACGATGGGGCGCGCGGGATCGCACTCCTCATAAGTTAGGGTGTCGCGCGAGACGAACTGCCAGCCCTCGAAGTCGATATGGCTCTCGAGGTCCTCGCGCCATGCGTCTTCGACGGCGGGCTTGAAGGTAAGCACGAGTACGCGCTTCATGTTCATACGGCGTGCGAGCTGGTAGGTGGCAAAGGTTTTGCCAAAGCGCATCTTGGCGTTCCAGAGGAACTTGGGCGCATTGCGGTTGCCTGGCTGCTCGCATGCGCGGAAGTACGCCTCGGTCTTGTTGACGGCATCGAGCTGCTCGGGACGCATGGAGAAGTCTTCGGTGCGTTCGCGTTCGTAGCTAGTGCGATCGCGAACCGCGAGCCAGGCGTTGCGCACATCGTCTGCTGTGCAGCGGAACCACTCGCCACCGACGTTCTCAAAGCCGTTGGCGGCGAGTTTCTTGTGTACTGCGTGGTCCATGAACGATGAGCCGTCCGCGCGCATGGCGCTTTCGGCAAAGACAATCTCATACGGCTTGCCCTTGCCAGGTTGAATGACGGGGAATTGCTGCGCCACGCGCTTCTCCACGTCTATCTCCGTATAGCCGACCTTGAGGTAGTTCGCGTGGTTCGGGTTCTTGTCGCGATACGCGTAGATGGAGGGGCAGATTTCCGGGCGAGAGGGGAAGAAGGTGCGGGATGCTGCCATGATAGACTCCTAAATCATTTCTGGAATGGTGCCCAGAACCGTCTGTCTCTCATTGCCAGACAGGTTATATTTCTCAAAGAGGTCTTCGTCCTTCCAGGGGCGTGACCAGTCTTGGCAGGGGACAAATTCGAATGATTTTGGCGCCATGTCTTGAGTGGATGTTCGTGTCGCAACTAGATATCTAACGAATCTTGTTTTGAGATAGGTAACGATGTTTTCAGCTGTTTCTCTGTCTTCACCAAGAACAATAACGTTGTAGGTGTTGGAACTGCAGCTTCCGGGCTCGCTGATTTTTGGATTGCCGAGAATCGAGCTGTTGGGATTTCCAGCTCGAGGAATCAGAACTTTATATGATTCAATTGCTTGTTGGTTTCGCGTGATATTTTTCGGCTGAATCCAACACGTTCCGTGTGCTACATAAACTTTTATGCAATAGTCTTCGGTCTGAGTTTTTCTAACAGGGTAGCTCGACGCGCCGTCAGCGGTTTGAAGCGTTCCCGTATCGCCATTCCAGACAATCCTGGTATGGAAGCCAAAATATCGTCCTGCATTCAATAGTGCTGACATTGGCTGTTCATTAAGCTGTTTTACCTTGTTGAGTACGGAGATTTGCGTCGTGCTTCGGATAAAGGTGCTCATCCCGGGCTCAAGAAGCGGACGCGTGCAGGAGGTTGTTTCGTTTCCATTGTGGGAGAATATGGTGCAGAGGCCCTCCGAATCGCGCTCGCGGAGGAAGTAGCAGACTCCGCCTTTGATCTCTACGCCCGGAAAGCAATCTGAGGCATTTGGATAATCGTGCAGGATTCGAATGTGGTGGTCATTCAGCATTTCTGATCTGAATGAATCGAGGCCTCTGCCTCCCACAAACCATCTAGCAGGAATAATCATTGCTAGGAATCTGGGTGATAGCTTTTTGGCCTGCTCGACAAACTTTTGATAAATGGGCATTGCCGATGCGCTGTTGCCGCCATCACTTAGTTGGTACGGCGGGTTTCCGACGATCACGTCGAATTTCATATTCAGAATCCTTTCCGGATCGTCGGTGTGGATGAATTCGTAGGCATAGGTTTCGAGTGCTTCGTCGCGGTCGTATTCGGCATTGGATGCCCCGCAGAATTTGCATCGCCCATTTGCCCATGTGTGCTGAACGGTTCGCTGCCTCACGTTTCCCTCGGAGCTGTCGAATTCGACGACGCTGAACCGCCCGTTGGGGAATTTGCTGCAGTACAGGCTCCGCCTTGATAGCAAGCTTGTGAGTTCGGTGATCGCGATGCCAAAGAGCTGTTCGTGCATGATGTGGTCGACACGCTCTTGCAGGTTGGGATATTCGCGCTCCAGTCCCTTGATGAACCGTTTTGCCGCCTCGCGTAGGAACACGCCTGATTTGCAGCATGGATCCAGGATCTTGATGGTAGGATCGCTCCAGATTTCGGGTGGCAGCATATCCAGAACATCGTTTGCCAGCTCGGGTGGTGTGAAGACCTCGTCATTGCTCAGGTTTGCCAGGCAGGTCAAAACGTCCGGGTTGTACGCCCTTTCAAGCAGGCTACTCATAGCGCTGCACCTCCCAGTAATTGGTGAGGGGGTATTCCTTTATCGCGGAGGGGATATAGGCATCGATTTCGGAGTCGTACTCCCAGTCCGTATGCGTTCGGATGCCGCCCTCATTTGCCTCGTCAAAAGAAAAGAGGGATAGGGTCTCGCCCATATTGGTGTTGCCGTCCAGCAGTTCGCTTAGCAAGAAGTCGCGTCGCTTCACCTTGTCGCCCGTTACAAGCGACCACTCGGCAAAAGTGATGGGGTTTCCGTTGGAGTCTTTGAGCGTGAGGGCGTCTCCGCACAGAACGTTTTTGTTGAGCAGGTAGCGGACTGCGTCGAGGAACGCTTCGTCTGGGTTTTTGATTGCTCGTCTTGCTTCCGATTCGACAATCTCGAACAGGCGGTCACGGCATTCCTGTGCGTTGTCTTCAAGAATGTCGACGCCGTATAGGCTGCTTACCGCCACGAAGGCATAGCGCATGTAATCATCGGGGTTCTTCTTGTATTGCTGGCTAACTGTGGCGAGCTTGCGCCGCAACACCTCAGCTAGGAAATTGCCGTTGCCGCAGGCGGGCTCCAGAAAGCGGGACTCGATTCGCTCGGTCTCCTGCTTGACCATGTCGAGCATCGCGTTGACTTCGCGCTCGTTTGTGAAGACCTCTCCGTGCTCCTGCACGCGCTGGCGAGATTTGACTTGCCGGGCCATAAAAGCAAACTCCGAAACCGATGTGGAATATAATCCACACCAGTCTAACTCCGAAATCTATTCTGTGGAATATAAACCTCATTATGGAATCTGTTCGTCAATACGATTGCTGTCATGAAGACAGGCAATGCGTACATATCCATTTACAGGGTCATTGGTATCAATGCCGCTAGGATTCGCGAACAGAAGGGTAAGTCCCAGGTGTTCGTGGCGGATCGAGCGGGCGTTGACAGATCTGCCTTGAATAAATTCGAAAGCGGAAAATACAATCCTTCAGTTGAGTGGCTCTGCAAGCTTGCCGACGGCTTGGAAGTTCCGGTGATTGAGTTCTTTTCGGGATTGGAAAAGGCATCTCCCGGCGATATAGCCAAGTCCATCCCTATCGCCAAAGCGGAATAGCGCGGTGCAGGATACTGCCCTTACTCTTGATATCAATTCAATATGCGTCGAGTTTAGAAACATAGAGTCCACTTGATACTCGACTCGATTTCGATGGGGATTCCCAGTTGACTCAACATTTTGCGTCCATTACTGGTGCAGGGGACTTGTGTGCCTGTTGGCGCTCAAGAAATCTAAGTGCCAATTAATAAGATTTTTTGCTATGGCGTTGTATAACTTCCAATTGCTGGGTACTATTCAGGGCGTACGAAAAATCGTAAGGGTTCGCATGGCACATAAAACCGTGCGACGAGTTAGGAGGAACACCTCATGCTTAAGCCTCTTGGTGACCGCGTTCTTGTCAAGCCCGATGCAGCAGAGCAGAAGACCGCTTCCGGTCTGTACATCGCCAGCAACGCCCAGGAGAAGCCGCAGCGCGGCGAGATCATCGCTGTGGGCGCCGGCAAGGTTGGCGAGAACGGCGAGCGCCTGCCCATGGACGTCAAGGTTGGCGACGTGGTGATCTACGGCAAGTTCGGTGGCAACGAGGTCAAGGTCGACGGTGAGACCTACCTGCTCATGCGCGCCGACGACATCTACGCCGTGGTCGAGTAGCTTCTCAGCTACTTCTCGTCCAAAAACGCGGATCTAAGGTCTGCGCATCCCGTATGCATTCCCGCATTCATTTTTGATGAACGTTTTCCTTATTGGAGGAATCTAAGATGGCAAAGAACATTACGTTCGACACCGACGCTCGCGCTAAGCTCGCCAAGGGCGTCAACACCCTGGCCGACGCCGTTACCGTTACCATGGGCCCCAAGGGCCGCTATGTGGCCCTGCAGCGTTCCTTTGGCGCTCCCACCATCACCAACGACGGCGTTTCCGTCGCTAAGGAGATCGAGCTCGAGGACAACATCGAGAACATGGGCGCCCAGCTGGTGAAGGAGGTCGCCACCAAGACCAACGACACCGTGGGTGACGGCACCACCACCGCGACCCTGCTTGCCCAGGCCATCGTGAACGACGGTCTTAAGAACGTCGCCGCCGGCGCTAACCCGCTGGCAATCCGCCGCGGTATCGACAAGGCCGTCAACGCCGCCGTCGCTGAGATGAAGAGCCTGGCCAAGCCGGTCGAGACCAAGGAGCAGATCGCTTCCGTTGGTACCATCTCCGCTGGCGACCCCGAGGTTGGCGCTAAGATCGCCGACGCTATGGACGTTGTGGGCAAGGACGGCGTCATCACCGTCGAGGATTCCCAGACCTTCGATATCACCATCGACACCGTCGAGGGCATGCAGTTCGACAAGGGCTATGTCTCCGCGTACTTTGTTACCGATAACGACCGCATGGAGGCCGTGATGAAGGATCCCTACATCCTCATCACCGACCAGAAGATCTCCAACGTTCAGGACATCATGCCTGTTCTCGAGGCTGTCTCCCGCGCTGGCAAGGGCCTGCTCATCATCGCTGAGGACATCGACGGCGAGGCTCTGCCCACCCTGGTCCTCAACAAGATCCGCGGCGCTCTGAACGTCTGCGCCGTCAAGGCCCCCGGCTACGGCGATCGCCGCAAGCGCATGCTCGAGGACATCGCTATCCTCACCGGCGGCCAGGCCGCTCTGGACGAGCTGGGCATCAAGGTAGCCGACATCACCGCTGAGATGCTGGGTACCGCCAAGTCCGTCACCATCACCAAGGACAACACCACCATCGTCGACGGTGCTGGCTCCAAGGAGGACATCGCTGCTCGCGTCGCCGCTATCAAGGGCGAGATGGAGCACACCGATTCCGAGTTCGACCGCGAGAAGCTCCAGGAGCGTCTGGCCAAGCTCTCCGGCGGCGTCGCCGTTATCAAGGTTGGTGCTGCTACCGAGACCGAGCTCAAGGAGATCAAGCACCGCGTCGAGGACGCCCTGCAGGCTACCCGCGCTGCAGTTGAGGAGGGCATTGTCGCCGGCGGCGGCGTCGCCTTCATGGACGCTCTGCCCGCGCTGAACAACATCGAGGTCTCCGACCCCGAGGAGCAGATTGGTATCGACATCATCAAGAAGGCCCTGACTGCTCCTGTCGCCACCATCGCCAAGAACGCTGGCTACGAGGGCGCCGTCATCGTCGACAAGGTCTCTGAGCTGCCCGCTGGCGAGGGCCTCAACTCCGCTAACGGCGAGTGGGGCAACATGATCGAGATGGGCGTCCTGGACCCCGTCAAGGTCACCCGCACCACCCTGCAGAACGCCGCTTCCGTGGCTTCCCTGATCCTCATCACCGAGGCCACCGTTACCGACGTTCCCAAGAACACCCAGCTTGAGGACGCTATCGCGGCTGCTACCGCTGGCGCCCAGGGTGGCGGCATGTACTAATCTGCCGGCGCACGCTGACTTTTAAGGCCCCGGAGGGTTCCCCAAAGCGCTTGCTTTGGGAGTGCCCTCCGGGGCCTTTTTGCGTTTGGACGAAGTGCCGCTGAGCGGGTGCGTGGATGTTGCGCGGGCGATCCTCGTCCAAAGGCGCAAGGCCAAGTTGGTAGATGCAAGCGCGTTGAAGCAAGCGGGCTAAAGTCGGAAAATCATGAATAGGAATGTCGGAAAATCATTAACGAAACTATCGGAAAATCTATAATGGCGGACAAACATGCAGTTAGATTGGGTGTTCAGGGCACCGGGCACAGGATGTAACGTTATCTGAGGGGCGGCGGTAACTATGGGCGCTGAGTTCTGGTTACCGTTGTGTAGTTTGAGAAGAACTCGGGGCGCTGATGGGTCTCGGTGTATTCGAGCATAAGCCCCTCGGTATCAAAGGTGTGGCTGCGCATGACGGCGACGGCGTTGAAGCCGTCTAGGTCGATATTGTCCCGATCTGCCTGGGTGGCCGCTTCCACGGTGATGATGCGCCTGCTTGTGGCGATGCCTAGTCCAAGCTCTCCTTCTAGGTACTTGTAGATGCCGCTTTCTACAAGTTCCGGCGTGAGGCTGGATGCAATTGATTCTGGAATATAGCTTTCATCGGTCGATACCACTTGATCGTTCGCGCGACGGGAGCGCAGCGCCCTCACGAGCTTGGTGCCGACGGGAAAGCCCGTAAGCCTTGCCAAGTCCTCGTCTGCGGTTACTCGGTCCAGTGCAAGGCATCGGGTGCTGGCGGTGAAGCCCAGGCGTGCCGCCATCTCTTTGAACGTTTCAAGACCATCGTAGCCGTGTGACACATCGAGAGAGGGGTCGCGGATCACGCGCACGCCCTTGCCCTGCTGCGATTGCACGTAGCCGTCTGCGGCAAGCTGTGCCAGCGCGCGGCGCACCGAGCTGCGCGAGCAGGAATACGAGGTGGTGAGCTCGTTTTCGGAGGGGAGAAACGCGCCGTAGGCGATGTCTCCAGCTTCGATGCGTTTTTTTAGGTCTTGGTAGATTTCCTGGTAGACGGACTTGGCCATGGTTCCTCGATCGAATGGTTATGAAGCGGTTTGATTAATACAACGTATATACCAACTTGTACGAATATGCTAGCCCCTCGCGTTGTGCAGACCAGATTGCCATGAGCGGCAGCGTAAAAAACGCTCACGGCACAATTTCTACCGTTCGCGGGAACTCGTCCAATGCGCGTTGACTTGTTCGTACAAGTATCTGATTATGTAGTCACTCACTTGTACGAACAAGTATGACCGCATGGCGCCGGCGGTGTTCGAAGGGTGGGGGCGGTAGCTCCGCACAAGAGGGGAATTAAGAGGGGAAAGGAATTTCCTGCCATGATGCAGAAGATTCAGAAGTTTGGAGGTGCGATGTTCACCCCGGTCATGCTGTTCGCGTTTGCGGGCGTTGTGATCGGATTCGGCACGCTCTTCACCACCGAGGTCATCTTTGGACCTCTCGCCGCGCCGGGAACCATGTGGTACGGCGTATGGAACGTCATCCTTCAGGGTGGTTGGACCGTCTTTAACCAGCTGCCGTTGCTGTTCGCGGTATCGTTGCCTATTGGTCTTGCGAACAAGCAGAACGCTCGCTGCTGCATGGAAGCGCTTGTGGGCTACCTCACCTTCCAGTACTTTGTGAGCACCATGCTTTCGCAGTGGGGCGGCTTCTTTGGCGTCGACTTCGCCGCGGAGGTTGGCGGCACGTCCGGCTTGGCCATGATCGCCTCCATCAAGACGCTCGACATGGGCATGATCGGCGCCCTGGCGGTTTCCGGCATCATCATCGCCATCCACAACAAGTTCTACGAGGTAGAGCTTCCCGAGTGGCTGGGCGTGTTCGCGGGCTCCACGTTTGTCTACATCATCACCTTCTTTGTCATGTTGCCCGTAGCGTTTGTCGCCTGCCTTGGATGGCCCCATGTTCAGGACGGCATCCGCGCCTTCCAGGGCTTTGTCGCCACCACCGGCACGTTGGGCGTAGGCGTGTTCGCCTTCCTCGAGCGCGCGCTCATTCCGTTTGGCTTGCATCACCTTATGTACAGCCCGTTCTACTACGACAATGCCGTTGTCGATGGCGGCATCTACACCGCCTTCGCTACCGCGCTGCCCCAGATCGCCGCTTCCACCGACTCCCTCAAAGAGCTCGCTCCCTACGCGGCCTTCACCTGCTCTACCTGGTCCAAGATCTTTGGTTGCCCGGGAATCGCTCTCGCCTTCTTCGTCACGGCTAAGCCCGAGAAGAAAAAGGAGCTGCTGTCGCTGCTCATTCCCATCACCCTGACGGCGGTCTTCTGCGGCGTGACGGAGCCCATCGAGTTCACCTTCCTGTTCATCGCGCCCCCGCTCTTCATCGTCCACTGCGTGCTTGCCGCTCTGCTCGCCATGGCTATCAACATGGTTGGCTGCGTGGGCGTGTTCGCCGGCGGCATTATCGAGATCAGCTCGCTGAACTTCATTCCGCTTATGGCCAACCACTGGCAGCAGTACGCCATGGCCCTGGTCGTCGGCCTTGTGTTCACCGTCATCTGGTTTGTTGTCTTCCGTTTCCTTATCGTCAAGTTCGACTTCAAGACCCCTGGTCGCGAGGACGATGACGAGCAGGTCAAGTTCCGCAGCAAGGCCGAGTACCGCGCTGCCAAGAACGGCGAGCTCGCTTCTGGTGAGGGCGCCAAGGTGGACGAGTCCGACCCCTATGCCGTGATGGCCGCCGAGGTCCTGGAGCTTTTGGGCGGCGCCGACAACATTGTCGACGTGACCAACTGCGTGACCCGTCTGCGCGTCAACGTAAAGGACGAGACCCTGGTTGCCGACGACCCCGATTTCAAGAGCATCGGCACCAGCGGCATCGCCAAGAACGGCAAGGGCATGCAGGTCATCATCGGCCTCAAGGTACCCAAGGTCCGCGACCGTTTCGAGGCCCTGCTCTAAGGATTTACCCTGCGACAGCGCACCAGCATCTGCTCGGTATTTGGTATCAATCGGGCGCCGCACATGGCCGCGGCGGCGCCCCTTCAAAAAACCTTGCGGCCGGATCCAGGAGGGATCAACCATGGCTAAGTCCAGCTACGCAGTAACCATCGCCGGCGGCGGTTCCACCTTCACCCCTGGCATCGCCCTCATGCTGCTCAAAGAGCACGACCGTTTCCCTGTGGACAAGGTCATCTTCTACGACAACGACGCCGAGCGCCAGGAGATCGTTGCCAAGGCCTGCGAGATCTACTTCAAGGAGAACGCTCCCGAGCTCGACTTCTCCTACACCACCGACCCCGAGGAGGCCTTCACCGGCATCGACTTCGTTCTCGCCCACATCCGCGTTGGTAAGTACGCCATGCGCGAGCTGGACGAGAAGATTCCGCTGAAGTACGGCTGCGTGGGCCAGGAGACCTGCGGCGCTGGCGGCATCGCCTACGGCATGCGCTCCATCGGCGGCGTCATCGAGATCCTCGACTACATGGAGAAGTACTCCCCGGACGCCTGGATGCTCAACTACTCCAACCCCGCGGCGATCGTGGCCGAGGCCTGCCGCGTGCTGCGCCCCAACTCCAAGATCATCAACATCTGCGACATGCCCATCGACCTTATGGACAAGATGGCCGTCATGTGCGGACTCAATGACCACCGCGACCTGCAGTACAGCTACTACGGCCTGAACCACTACGGCTGGTTCACCAAGATCTTCGACAAGCAGGGCAACGACCTTATGCCCCAGATCAAGGAGCACATGGCCAAGAACGGCTACCTGGACGGCATCAGCCACGAGGAGGGCCAGGAGCAGCACATCGACGAGTCCTGGGTCCACACCTTCGGCAAGGCGAAGGACGTTTACGCGATCGATCCGGAGACCATCCCCAACACCTACCTCAAGTACTACACCTTCCCGGACTACGTGGTCGAGACCTCTAACCCCGACTACACCCGCGCCAACGAGGTTATGGATGGCCGCGAGAAGAAGGTCTTCGGCGCTTGCCGCAAGGTGATCGAGACCGGTACCGCCGAGGGCGCCGGCTTCGAGGCGGACGCTCACGCCACCTACATCGTGGACCTGGCGTGCGCGCTTGCCGAGAACACCGGAGAGCGCTTCCTGCTCATCGTCCCCAACGACGGAGCCGTCTCCAACTTCGACGAGACCGCCATGGTCGAGGTCCCCTGCATCGTGGGCTCCAACGGCTACGAGAAGATCTGCCAGGGCAAGGTCCCGCAGTGGCAGAAGGGCATGCTCGAGCAGCAGGTCTCCGTTGAGAAGCTTGTTGTCCAGGCCTGGGTCGAGGGCAGCTACCAGAAGCTGTGGCAGGCGCTGTCGCTTTCTGCCACCATCCCGTCTGCCAAGGTTGCAAAGCAGATTCTGGATGACCTTATCGAGGCCAACAAGGATTACTGGCCCGAGCTCAAGTAATCAAAAACCTTACGGCCGCGGCGGACGCATGTGCCGCTGCGGCACCCACCAGCGGGGGCGCGCTGCCGTATAGAAGGGGGACGGCGGCGCGCCCCGTGTGCAATCGAGCGCGAAAGGCGGAAATAGACGTGGCAAAGAAGACGAAGTCCCAATTGGCGGCTGCAGGTACCAAGATGGATCCCACTCGCACCGCGGTTGCGGATGCCGGGGGAGTCGCAGCGGATGGCCGCATGGGCAAGGGCGGCTGCGATTGGCATCTGGCGCCCTTGGACGAGAAAAATCTGTCGCGTCGCGAGCAGCTGACCGCGCGGATCTTCACCATGGTCCAAGTTGTTCTGTGCCTTGTCCTGGTCGCCACGGTGGTTTCGCTTTCCATGTCGGGAACGGGCCTTTCTGCCGACGGCTTGCAAGAGGCGTTCTCCACCAACCCCGCCATGACGGTGAGCTTCTTGAGCGCGTGCGCGCAGCCGTTCATCGCGTACCTGGTGCGCTTGGTCCGCCGGCATTACGTGGCGGGCGATGCGGGCTACGCTGCGGCGAACCTCATCGTCCTGCTCTGCGCCGAGATGATGCTGCAAAGCATGGTGGGCGTCGTCGCCATGGCGATCTTGCTGTGGCGCGTGTGGCGTCGCGGCGCCCAGGTGATGGGGGACTGGAGGCGCGGGCGCGGCGTCGCCGAAGTGCTCGCCGATGTATCCGGGTCTGTCGTCGTCCTCGCGCTGGCGGCCGTGTGCCTGTTCGCTTCCACGCGAATCGCGATGTAGGCATACGCCCGTCCGCCGTATTCGCATGCCGTCGTCGGCTGGGAGGAGTAGACTCGAGGTGTGTCTCATGGGCGCGGGGCATTTGGGGCCTCGCGCCTTTTGTTGGAAAGGAGCATCTGGATTATGACGAAGATCGCGGTTTTGGGCGGCGGCAACGGCGCGCATGCGGCTGCGGCCGATCTCGCACTGAGGGGCTTCGAGGTCAACATGTATGAGGACGAGCGCTTCGCCTCCAACATGCAGCAGGTGTTCGACACCCAAGAAATCGAGCTCTCCGGCGCCGCGGGCACCGGTACGGCAAAGCTCGCCATGGTCACGAGCGACCTTGCCGCCGCCATCGAGGGCGTGCACGTGATCCTGGTCGCGGTGCCCGCCTTCGCGCACGCTGCATATGCCGCTAAGCTCGCAGAGGTCGTCGCGCCCGGTCAGATCGTAGTCGTGCTGCCGGGCACCTTTGGTTCGCTCATGTTCTGGAAGGCGTTCAAGGAGCACGGCGTAAAGGACGTCTGCGTGGCGGAGACCCACACCCTGCCGTATGCCACGCGCTTGCTCGGCCAGGGCAAATCCCTTGTGATGAGCCGCTTCGACCCGCTGAAGGTCGGCGTCATGCCCGCCTCCCGCACCGATGAGGTTATCGCGGCGCTCGATGGCGTCTTCCCCGGCATCGAGGCCGTGGAGAGCGTCGTCGCATGCGGCCTGTCCAGCCTGAATCCCATCATCCATGTTCCGGGCTGCATCCTAAACGCCGGTCGCATCGAATATGCTAAGGGCGATTTCCACTTCTACACCGAGGGATTCACCGATTGCGTCGCCCGTCTCACCGAGGCGATCGACGCCGAGCGCATCGCGCTGCTCGACGCCATGGGCTACTCCTCCGACATCGCGGCGCACGGCATCGGCGGCGCGGTCGAGACCGATTCAATCAAGGAGGCGATCGCCGGAGACCCCAACTTCGCCAAGATCACCGGCCCCGCGAACCTTCAGAACCGCTACTACTCCGAGGACATCCCCTACGGCATCGCGACATGGGCAAAGCTCGCCCGCCTCATCGGCGTGCCCACGCCCGTGATGGACTCCCTGGTGAGCTTGGGCGGCGTGCTGCTCGAGAGCGATTGCTGGGAGGGCGGTCGCTCCATGGCGGAGCTCGGCATCGACGGCATGGGACTCGACGCTCTGCGCACCTACCTTGTCGAGGGCTAGCGACCGCTATCGATGCAAGTCGAACCCAAGGCCCCGGAAGGGCTTCCAAGTACGCCCGGCGCCAGCGCGGCGAAGCGTGCTTCAAGGAGGCCCTCCGGGGCCTTTTTCGTTTGGGTAGCGTCTGCGCAACCGGTGACGTCGACGCGGCCCATCATCGTCCAGAGAATCCATGCCTTCACGCCATGCCGGCATCGCGTTGGGCAAGAGTGCTCTACACTAATACCTTGCTCTGCGCGAACGCCTTGCGCGGGGCGGATACGCTACTAGCATGTGCTCAGGGGAGGGAAAGCGCCATGGCGCAGAATCACGACCTGTTTGACGACCTTATCGATATCAGCAAGGGGCTTGGAGCCCTTAAAGACCCACTGGGCGGGGTGACCGATGCGCTGATGGGCGCCGCTTCGCCCGATGCGCCGCATTGGAACCCGGCGGACTACAAGGAGCGTCCGCGCGCCAACACCATTCCGTGCATGGTGTGCAAGTACGACAAGAGCTCGTGCACCAAGTGCCTGGACGCCTGCCCGGTCGAGGCGATCGATATCGAGGACGGCGGCATCGAGATCATGGACACCTGCCGTAAATGCGGCCTGTGCGCCGCGGCGTGCCCCACGGAGGCGTTTGTGTCGCCGCGCATCCAGCCCAAGAAGCTCTACGATGCCATCGCCGCCGCGGCAGCCGCGCACGAGACGGCCTACGTTACCTGCACGCGCGCCCTGCGCCGCCTGCCCCGTGAGAACGAGGTGGTGTTGGCGTGCGTGGGCGATGTTACGCCCGAGGTGTGGTTCTCCGTGCTGGCGGACTACCCCAACGTGAGCGTGTACCTGCCGCTGGATATCTGCACCAACTGCCGCAACACCACCGGCGAGGAGATGCTGGGAGAGGCTATCGCCACGGCAGAGGAATGGAGCGGCGTCGGCATGGGCCTTGAGGTCGAGGCCAAGGACCTCAAGTGCGCTAAGCGCCGCGAGTACGAGCGCAAGGAGTTCATGGACAACATCATGCGCACCACGGGCCTGGCCGTCTCCAAGCTCAACCCCGCCACGGCAGCCCTGGCGTCGGTAAGCCAGCGCCTAAAGGCGCATTCGCAGCAGATCACCAATCTGGAGCGCACTCTCAACAAGGCGTGCGGCACCAACACGCAGAAGCGCCGCCGCATCCTTATGCAGAGGAACCAGCTGCTGCTCTCCACGCTGCAGGCGCATCCGGAGCTCGCCGAGAACGTTCGCGTGACGCGTCCCGAGTGCGATTTCTCCAAGTGCACCATGTGCGGGGAGTGCGTGGCGATGTGCCCCACCTTTGCGTGCGACCTCAAGGGCGCCGGCCGGTTTACGCTGGAATCCACCTACTGCGTGGGCTGCGGCCTGTGCGCGGAGGTGTGCCCGGACCACGCTATCGCCATGGTGGAGACCGACGCCGCCGAGCTCATCGTCCCGGATCCCGAGGAGGAAAAGCGCGCCGCCGAGGCCGAGAAGGCCAGGCAGGAGGCGCTCAAGGCGAAGGAAGAGGCGAAGAAGAAGCTTTCCGCCGCACTGGACAAGGTGGAGAAGCTGGCCGACTAGGGAGCGCGCCCGATTCCAGCCTTGTTTTGGGGCGCGCTTCGGAATAGCTCGGCTGTCCAAGGTCGCCCAAGCCGCCGCACCGGATTCAAACTGCATAAAAAAGCACGAGCGTGCGGTACAATAATCTGTTGACTATCAAGCGCGCCGCGACATGGGTGAGAATCTGGTCGCGGCGCGGCTTTTTAATATGAGTTGAACATTGTCAAGTGGCAAAACGTCCCCGCCCCCCGGGGAGCTACCGCGGGGGGCGGGGACGACCTATCTTCACCCGGGGGACGCGCCGCTTGAGGGCGTGTCTGCTCGACGCACGTTCGGCACTCTAATATCCGCGGGTCGGAACCGCATTTCGTTGCTACGGCTGGGGGCCTCCGGCTTCATCGCAGTCTCGTGGCGGGCGTGGCGGTCCCCCGCTGCCCAGAAAAAGGAACTGGAATGGCCTCCCAACGGCCTCGAGCGCGGCGCGCCCCGGGGTCGGACTCCTATCTCGCCGCGGGCGCTACCGGACCATGAGCGCTATCGCCCAGACCCAGCAGGCCATCTCGCGGGCCGTCGCGCAGTTCGCCACGCAGGGCCTCTTTCCCGCCTGCGACATGGCGTCGCGCCTGTCCTGCAGGCGGCGGTTGCACTTCGCGGCGTGCCTCGACGCCGCCGGC
>NZ_JH126473.1:8821-19413 GCF_000225705.1 Collinsella tanakaei YIT 12063 | reverse complement strand
CGAGGAGCCTGGCGAGCCACTCGGCGTCGCGCCGGTCGTTCTTGCGCCCGCGGTCGGCGGCCGGCCGGTGCATCTTGGAGACGGCGCCTACGGCGCAGTCGACGCCGAGCGCCCTCAGGGCGCGGCAGAGGTGGAAGCCGGTCGGGCCGCTCTCGTACACCGCCTTGGGCGACTCGAACCCCAGTGCCCACTCGGCGACCGACGCGGGGTCGTATCCGAACCTTGCGCGGGACACCTCGCCGGTCATGGGGTCGAAGGCGCATGCGGAGATGCTCCTCGCGTGGACGTCGAGACCGATGGCTGTGACATAATTGGACATGGCGGGCCCCTCTCCGTCGCATGTGGCGCGCGGCCACGGTTGGCGCTACGACCATTGTCGCCCGACCCACGATAGAGCTGCAAGGGGAGGGGCTCCCAATGTTCAACTCATATCGTCTCGTTGCAAGGAGTATTCATGGCACTTTCGATCGGCATCGTGGGCCTGCCCAACGTGGGCAAGTCGACGCTCTTCACCGCCCTCACCAAGAAGGGCGGCCTTGCCGCTAACTATCCGTTCGCCACCATCGATCCCAACGTCGGCATCGTCGACGTGCCGGATGCGCGCCTGCAGCAGCTGGCGGACATCGTCCATCCCGGCCGCATCGTCCCCGCGACTGTCGAGTTCGTCGACATCGCAGGCTTGGTCAAGGGCGCTGCCGCCGAGGGCGCGGGCCTGGGCAACCAGTTCCTGGCCAACATCCGCGAGTGCGATGCCATCTGCGAGGTCGTTCGCTACTTCAAGGACCCGGACGTCATGCGCGAGGTCAACCATACCGGCGACTTCGTCGACCCGGCGAGCGACGCCGAGACCATCATGACCGAGCTTATCCTGGCGGACATCCAGACCCTCGAGAAACAGCTGCCCAAGCTGGAGAAGGAGGCCAAGCGCGACAAGACCCTCGTCC
This sequence comes from Collinsella tanakaei YIT 12063, assembly GCF_000225705.1. Taxonomy (GTDB): domain Bacteria; phylum Actinomycetota; class Coriobacteriia; order Coriobacteriales; family Coriobacteriaceae; genus Collinsella; species Collinsella tanakaei. The sequence goes on along the minus strand of NZ_JH126473.1, from coordinate 18,469 downwards.
CTAAGCTCGAGATCGCCAAGCGCCTGGTCGACTGGCTCAACGAGGGCAACCGCGCCGCCGCGCTGGGCATGACGGATGAGGAGCGCGCTGCCGCCAAGGGCCTGTTCCTCCTCACCATGAAGCCCATGCTCTACGTCGCCAACGTGGACGAGGACGAGCTGACCTCTGAGTTCGAGCCCATCGACGGCGTCACGCCCATTCCCATCTGCGCCAAGGTCGAGGCCGAGCTTTCCGAACTGGAGCCCGAGGAGGCCGCCGAGTACCTGGCCGACCTTGGCCTTGAGCACTCCGGCCTTGAGACGCTGGCCCAGGCCGCCTACAGGCTGCTTGGCCTGCAGAGCTTCTTTACCGCCGGCGAGATGGAGGTCAAGGCTTGGACCGTTCGCCAGGGCGCGACCGCCCCGCAGGCAGCCGGCGTGATCCACACCGATTTCGAGCGCGGCTTCATCAAGGCCGAGACCATCGCGTTCGATGATTACGTCGAGCTGGGCGGCGAGCAGGGCGCCAAGGCCGCCGGCCGCCTGCGCATGGAGGGTAAGGACTACGTCATGCATGATGGCGACGTGGTGCACTTCCGTTTCAACGTGTAGGTATCATCGCCACGTCGATCGATGGCCGCACTACCGCGCAGCCCGATGATGGCGCCGCGCGAGCACGCCTGAAGGAGAGAGGACTCACCTAGATGTTTAAATATGGAAAGAAGGCCGGCATCATGTCGATCGTGCTGATCGTCCTTGCCGTGGTGCCTTTGATTACGGCGGCGCTTTTCGTGCCGCAAATGCCCGAGCAGGTTGCGATGAGAATCGCCCAGTCCGGAGAGGTCATGCGTTGGGGCAGCCGCTACGAGATGTTCGTGGTTCCCGTCTTTGCTGTTCTGCTGGGCCTTGCTACCTATATGAGCGCCGGCAAGCAGGCTCGTGCCCATGAGATCGATTCGCCTGCGATGGCGGTTGTTACCGCCGAGCGCTTCCTGCGCAACGGCATCGTCACCGGCGTCGTGCTCAACCTGGCCAACGCCTACATGTTCTACGCGGCGCTCACCGGTCACGGCCTGTTCTAGCGCAAGCGCACCGTCGGAAGCGCGTCGTCCGCAATGCACGCGTTCGGTAGCGCATCCAAAGGGCATCCATTAGCGCGTCTCATCGCGCGCTCGACAACACAATAGGTTCGCTAACGGCGTCCGGGTTGACCGGGCGCCGTTTTTTTACTGCTTACCGTCCGCGGGGCTCTGGACGCAGATGCTTGGGCGTGGCTGCTGGGGCATAGTCGCCGGGGCGCAACCATCCCACGCAGGCACGTTTCGGCACCCGGCTAAAGGCTCGGTGCCAAAGCGTGCCTTTACCGCGCTCCATGTGTACGCGCGGGCATCCAGCGCAGAGCTTGGTGCCCGCGCGTGCATTACGCGCTCCTTGTACGCACCTTGCGGCCCCTAGTTTCCAGACGGGTGCCAGAGCGTGCAAACGCGCCGCCAGTCCCACCTGCAAAAAGTACGTCTGGGCACCCGGTTAAAACCTGGGTGCCCAGACGCACTTCCCAAACCGCGTGTGTATACAAAACGGCACCCAGCCCAAAGCTGGGTGCCCAAACGTAACTAAGTGCTATGTCATCTTGTACGCCGCGGCACCAAAACCAAGGCTCGGGGTCTAAACGTACAAACCACGAGCATGCGTCCCGGCGCCCTAACGTCCCAGCACCAAACGCCACACCGCTCCGCCGCCTGCTAGTGCGGCCTAAGCAGCTCCCAAACCTCAACATCAAGGCAAGCGGCAAGGCTTACAAGCGTTTCCAGCTTGGGGTTGCCATCGCCGTTCTCAATATGATCCAGCTCTGGGCGACTAATGCCAGCGGTCAGGCAGAACTGGAGCTTGCTCAGTCCGGTTCCTTCCCGCCCGCGGCGGACGTTCTCGCCCAGAATATGTTGGATGCTCGTTTTCATGCCCTGAGTGTGCGGGTATTGCCGGAAAACACTGTAAACTGCAGTTTACAATCCTATGTTTTGCATAATTTCGACGTAAGGCACCTTAGTCATTTTGGGGCGGCAAACGGTTACACACGGCGGGAGGCGACCGTGCGCATCATCGATATGAACCAGGCTCTTCGGGGCAGCCGGCTTGTTGCCGTGGGCTTATCTGCCGGGTTCTGCGTGGGCGCGCAAGGCGAGTCCGGCTTGTTTTACGAGGACGAGCGGGACCTGCTCAACCACATGGCGGCGCAGGGCCGGCGCGTAGTAGCGCTTTTGGACGATACGCCGCCGCTGCGAGCCCAAGCAACAGCAGAGCCCGCGCAGGTGGATTACGCGTGGGTATCTCCGGAATCCCTGTATGTTCCCAGTTTTCCCGTCGCTCGCGGCGAGGCCCTGGCCGCGCTGTGCCATCGACGCTCTCTGCGTATGGGCGATGTCGCCTATATAGCAACCAGCCCCCTGGACCGCGAGGTCGCTATGGGGGCTGGAAGGGTGCTTGCGCTGGCGGAAGCGGGGGACGAGGTCCGGCGCATGGCGGATGTTGTCCTGCCCGCACGATCGGCGGGCGGTTTGGTGTTAGCGCTTCTGCGCGCTCGGGCCTTTAGTCCAAAACAACGCGATCGAAATTGACCGGTCGGTAGAACAGATCGCGAACGGTCTGGGGATCGCGCGATTGTCCCAGGGCCCACATGGTCTTCGCTACCAGCGCCTCGGTGGTCATGTCGTCGCCCTTCAAGATGCCGGGATGCTCGGCATAGGCGCGGCCAACCTCGTACACGCCCAAGTCAAGGCCCTCTTCGGGCACCTGCGTGGTCATCACGATGGTGCGGCCGGAATCAACCCAGTCAAAAATCGCCTGCTGATAGGTAAGTCCGGCGTCGGCGCCGTACTCGGGAATGCCTCCCATGCCAAAGGTCTCCAAGATAATCGCGTCGTAATCCTGGGCGAGGAGCTCAAAGACGCGCGGGGTCATGCCTGGCGTGAGCTTGAGCACGCATACGCGATCGTCGATCTTGTTGTACGTAAGCGGCGCGCGCGCATCCACCGTGCCCGATGTGCGGCGCGCGACCTCGGCGATGGCCTGCGCGGCAACTGCGGCGCCGCTGCGGATGATGCGGTCGGTGCGAATGTATGCCAGCGACGGGTAGTTGACGCTGATGAAGGCGTTGGAGCTCATGGTGCGCTGCTTGCGCCCACGCGTGCCGGCGATCGCCTTGCCGCCAAAGACAATCGAGACGTCGCGCGAGTTGTCATCGATGGCGTATAGCAGGCTTTGGTATAAGTTGAGCTTGGCGTCCGTAAAGGGGTGCCCCATGGGTTGTTGCGAGCCGGTGAGGACGATGGGTTTGTCGCTGTTCTGGATCAGATAAGAAAGCGCCGCTGCGGTGTAGGACATGGTGTCCGTGCCGTGCAGCACTACAAAGCCGTCGTGGGTATCGTAGCCGTCCATAATGACGTCGCGGATACGCATCCAATCCTGCGGGCGCATGTTGGTGCTGTCGATATTCATGGGCTGGACGATATCCAGCTGGCACATCCCCGCGATCTGCGGTACCGCCTGCGCTAGCTGCTCGCCCGTAAGGGCGGGGGAGAGGCCGTTGCCGTCCTCTGCGGAAGCGATGGTGCCGCCGGTGGCGATGAGTAGGATGTTCTTCATTGCGTAAAGCCGTTTCTCGTCCAAAAACGCAAAGCCCGTTACGGTAAAGACGTGTCAGGGCGTGGTAAAGGCGATGCGTGAAGTGGATAGTTCCAATCCATCATAGGCGGATATGGGGTGCAGGAGAAGAAAAGCACGGCATTCCATGTCTTTTAAAAAGCGCTATTAACCGGTAGCTGTCTGTGGTAGCTGTCTGGGCGCCGCGATGGAGCGGTTTGGTGCAAATATGCATTCTCGCAGGTGGTAGGTTACATTTCGCGTCATCTACATAGCGAGCGTGTATGATATGACGGTCGTTTTTTGTAGTACCCACATGTTCGCATGCGCGCTTCCGTTGCGCCGGGCTGCATCCTGCGCCAAACCGCAGGAGGAACGCTGGCGTTTCCGGGGCTCGCGCCGGCGGGCATATTAGGGAGGAGACCCATGTCTCAGAACCAGGCAAACGAGAAGGTGCTGGTGCTCGACTTTGGCGCCCAGTACGCTCAGCTCATCGCCCGCCGCGTGCGCGACCTGCACGTGTATTCCGAGATCGTTCCGTGCGATATTTCCGCAGACGAGATTCGCGCCATGGAGCCGTCCGCGCTGATCTTGTCCGGCGGCCCCGCGTCCGTTTATGCCGATGACGCTCCCAGCGTCGACCCCGCTATCTTCGACCTTGGCCTGCCTATTTTGGGCTTCTGCTATGGTCACCAGATCACCGCCGTCACCCTGGGTGGCGAGGTGGGCCACTCCGAGGTGGGCGAGTACGGGCCTGCGACCATCGAGCGCGATCGCGAGAGCGCCCTGTTCAACGCCACCCCGCTCGAGCAAACCGTGTGGATGAGCCACCGCGACGCCGTCTCCGCCGTGCCCGAGGGCTTTGTGGTCACCGCCAGCACGTCGGTGTGCCCCGTGGCCGCCATGGAGAACGCGGAGCGCCGCATCTTCACCACGCAGTTCCACCCTGAGGTCAAGCACACCGAGTACGGCCAGCAGCTGCTCAAGAACTTCCTGTTCAATATCTGCGGCCTTGAGGGCACTTGGACCATGGACAACCTGGTCGAGACCATGACCGCGGACTTCCGTGCTCAGGTGGGCGAGGACCGCGTTATCCTGGCGCTTTCCGGCGGCGTCGACTCCTCCGTGGTCGCCGCTCTTGGCGCCCGCGCCATCGGTCGCCAGATGACCTGCGTGTTCATCAACCACGGCCTGCTGCGCAAGAACGAGCCCGAGCAGGTGGAGGAGGTCTTCACCAAGCAGTTCGACGTCGACTTCATCCACGTTCACGCGGAAGAGCGCTACGCCAAGCTGCTGGATGGCGTGACCGATCCCGAGCAGAAGCGCCGCATCATCGGCACGCAGTTCTGGAACGAGTTCTTCGCCGTCGCCAAGGATCTGGAGACCGACGGCCGTCCGGTGAAGTACCTGGCCCAGGGCACCATCTATCCCGACATCATCGAGAGCGGCGCGCGCAAGACCGGCGGCAAGACGGCCACCATCAAGAGCCACCACAACCTCATCCCGTTCCCCGAGGGCGTGCACTTCGACCTCATCGAGCCGCTCGACCACTTCTTCAAGGACGAAGTTCGCGAGCTGGGCCTGGCACTGGGCCTGCCCGAGCACATCGTGTACCGCCAGCCGTTCCCGGGCCCGGGTCTTGCGATCCGCATCATCGGCGCGGTGAGCCCCGAGAAGCTCGAGATTCTGAAGAACGCCGACGCCATCGTGCGCGAGGAGCTGGACGAGTACAACGCGCGCCTGTTTGAACAGACCGGCGAGCGCAATTCCGAGCACTCCTGCTGGCAGTACTTCTGCGTGCTGCCCGACATCAAGTCCGTGGGCGTGATGGGTGACGAGCGCACCTACGCGCGCCCCGTGATCCTGCGCGCCGTTGAGTCCAGCGACGCCATGACCGCCGACTGGGCGCGCCTGCCCTACGAGGTGCTCGCGCGCATCTCCGGCCGCATCGTGGCGGAGGTCCCCGGCATCAACCGCGTGGCGTACGACATCACTTCAAAGCCCCCCGCGACCATCGAGTGGGAATGACGCTCGAAACGGCGAAAACCCGCATGAATACAGGCTTTTTTGCCCGTCCATACTGCTCTTGATACTGGATTGATACTATTTGTGTCCGCCCGGTATTCTCAAGAGAAAAATCCCAAAAGGACAAGCAAAACCGCCCTGCTGAACGACAAATTCAGCAGGGCGGTTTTTTTGCTTGTCTTATTTATTTTTCCGCCAAGGGATATAATATTCGCTTTCCAGGCCATCGTCGCAGGTATGGGGCCAGTTGAGTTTCCATTCAAAATACTCTTCCCTGGTGATCTCCCCGGCGTGTAACTCCTGCTGACGAAAAAGCCATTCCCGCATGAACTCGTCCACAAGGCCATACTGGAAGTACATACCCACGGGAGGGTGTGCGGGCCAGTCATCGCTATCATTGTACCGTACAGCGGTATCATCAGCGGCCCCTGCTCTGCCCGGATTGCGGACAAGTTGGAACAGGCGGATAGCGCCAGGGCTGTCCTCGTCCAGCCAGAAGAATGTCCGCATGAAGTCCTCGGCAGAGCCGGGGGCGATGGTGTAGAAGTTCTGGCGGTCTACCCGCAGCGCCTCGGCCATCTTGTCCAGCAGTTCCCGTTTCGGAACACGGTAATTCGTCTCATACTGGGCGATCCGGTTGTCCGCTCCCTTTTCCTCAAAGCCGATAGCAAGCCCCAATTCCTTTTGTGTCATGCCTCGAAAGGTGCGGATTTTCTTTATCTTGTCTCCGACTGTCATAATATCCCACCGCCTTTGCCAATAGTATAGCGCAAAAAAGCGAAAGATGCAAGATAATCTTTAACAAAAATGCGAAATAAATTCTTGACATTAACACTTATGTTAATGTATAATGAAGATGGTGACATTAACATATTTGCGAAACTAAAATAAGGAGGTGCTGACCATGGAAAAGGAGCTGTTTGTGAGAGCAGAGGAGGTCGCCAGGGAGCTGGGCATTTCCAAGCCCTACGCCTACAAGCTGGTGCGGGAGATGAACGAGGAGCTGAAGAAAAAAGGCTTTCTCACCATTCCCGGACGGGTAAGCAGGCGCTACTTCGAGGAAAAATTCTATGGGCTGCGGGACAGACAATAAGGAGGGAACCACAATGCCGGCATACAAAGACAAGGCAAAGGGCACATGGTATGCGTCCTTTTACTACGAGGACTGGACGGGCAAGAAAGTAAAGAAAATGAAACGGGGCTTTCCCACCAAGCGGGAGGCTCTGGAGTGGGAGCGGACATTCCTGCAACAACAGACCGCCGACCTGGAAATGACCTTTGAAAACTTCGTGGCTGTCTATGTGGCGGACATGAAAGGCCGTATCAAGGAAAACACCTGGGGGACGAAAGAGCATATCCTCTACAAGAAGTTGGTGCCGTACTTCGGCAAGCGGAAGATGTGCGACATTCACTCCAAGGAGGTCATCGCCTGGCAGAATGAAATGCTGGGTTACCGGGACAAGAACGGCAAGCCCTACTCTCCGGTGTACTTAAAAACGCTGCACAATCAGTTGAGCGCCGTGTTCAACCATGCGGTACGGCACTACAATCTAAAGGTCAATCCCGCTGCCCAGGCGGGCAATATGGGAAAGCCAAAGGGACGGGAAATGCTGTTCTGGACAAAGGCGGAGTATCTGAAATTCGCCGAGGCCATGATGGACAAGCCCCTTTCCTATTACGCCTTTGAAATGCTCTACTGGTGCGGCGTCCGGGAGGGGGAGCTGCTGGCCCTCACTCCTGGCGACTTCGACTTTGAGAAACAGACCGTCACCATCTCCAAGTCCTACCAGCGGATTAAGGGCAAGGATGTGATTACCGACCCCAAGACCCCTAAGAGCAACCGGGTCATTCAAATGCCCGCTTTCCTCTGTGAAGAAATGCGAGACTATATCAAGAGCCTGTATGGGGTGAAGCCCACCGACCGCATTTTCACGGTGACAAAATCCTACCTCCACCGGGAGATGGACAGGGGTGCGAAAGAGGCCGGGGTAAAGCGGATCAGAATACACGACCTGAGGCACTCCCACATTTCGCTGCTCATTGACATGGGCTTTACGGCCCTGGCAATCGCTGACCGGGTGGGACATGAAAGCATTGATATTACCTACCGCTACGCCCACCTGTTCCCCACCCGGCAGGCGGAGATGGCGGACAAACTGGACATGGAGCGAAAGGGGGCCTAAATCATGTCAGTGAAAAATCTTGACCGACACAACCGCTGGAGAAACAAAACTGTGGCTTTCCGGGTGTCCCCGGATGAGGACAGGGAAATTGAAACCGCTGTGCGGCTCTCCGGCCTTACCAAACAGGACTACATCACCCGACGGCTGCTGTGCCGGGATGTGGTGGTACAGGGCAACCCCAGGGTGTATAAGGCCCTGCGGAACGAGCTGGCCGCCGTTCTGGAAGAACTGGAGCGTATCGAGGCCGGGAATGGCGTGGATGGGGAGTTGCTGGACACCATCCGGCTGATCGCCGCCATCATGGACGGCATGAGGGAGGATTGATAGATGGATAGATTGCAAGAGAAAACGACTGCCCCATATCCGCCTGTTGGCGCAGACGGGGGACAGTCGCTCTCACAAAAACCTAACCAAAGTATAGCAGAGGGCGTGACAGAACACAAGCCCCCGGAAAGAGATTTGGAGGAAATCCTGCGGCAGATAAGCCGGGTCAATGACCCGGCCTATCTGCCTACCGTGTCTATGAATGACCTCTACGAACAGGTGTACCCCGGCAGACCTCCTGTGGTAGACGGTCTGCTCTATGCGGGGACATATCTCTTTGTGGGCGCTCCCAAGGTGGGCAAGTCCTTTCTCATGGTCCAGCTTGCCTTCATGTGAGTATGGGCCTTTCCCTGTGGGGGTATGAGGTGCGCCAGGGGACAGTCCTCTATCTGGCCCTGGAGGACAACCACCGTCGCTTACAGGAGCGGTTGTACCGGATGTTTGGAGTAGAGAGTACCGGAAACCTGTTCTTTGCCATCGGAGCTAAGCAGCTCGGCGGTGGCCTGGAGGAGCAGCTAAAGGGCTTTGTCCGGGAACACACGGACACCCGGCTTATTATCATCGACACCCTGCAAAAAATCCGGGAGGCCGGGGCAGAGAAGTACAGCTATGCCAACGACTATGAGGTAATCACCAAACTGAAACGGTTTGCCGATATAAGCGGGGTTTGCCTCCTGGTTGTACATCACACCCGCAAGCAGCAGGCCGATGATAAGTTTGATATGATCTCCGGCACCAACGGCTTATTGGGTGCGGCAGACGGGGCCTTTCTGCTCCAAAAGGAGCGGCGGGCAGACAACGCCGCCACCCTGGACATTTCTGGGCGGGATCAGCAAGACCAGCGCCTCTACCTCAAGCGGGACGAGGAACGGCTTGTGTGGGAGCTGGAGCGGCGGGAAACGGAGCTGCGGCAGGAGCCGCCTGACCCGGTGTTGGAGGCTGTTGCCGCCCTGGTAACGGCGGAACGGCCAGAGTGGAGAGGGACGGCCACGGAACTTGTCGCCGCCCTGGGGCTGGATATGAAACCCAATGCCCTGGCTATGCGGCTGAATGTCCGGGCGTGGCGGCTGTCCTATGAGTACCACATCCACTATGAAAGCGCCCGAACCCATGCCGGGCGGAGTATCAAGCTCACGTTGGAGGAACCCCAGGCGTGACGACCGTGACAGCTGTGACAGCTTTTCGGAGTGCGGAGGCGGTGTGTAAAACATCGTCACGGTCGTCACGGCTGTCACGGGGAGCGGGGGCGAAAGTCAAGGGGGGCATACCTGCGGGTGGAGATTGCCGCAAGTCAATACAACCCGTACCCCTTGACTTTCGGCCCACGGAAAACACTTGCCGGGCGGTGGAAAGGCCCCTGGCCTTTCCACCCTGCCCAACGGCGAGTGACAAAGTTTAGGCGGGGTGCAGGGTGCCCTTTTCAAAGGGCGGCCCTGCTGGGGGAGGCAACCGCAGTTGCCGGGGGCAAAGCCCCCACACCACCCCGTAGGGCGCAAATG
>NZ_JH126473.1:0-8511 GCF_000225705.1 Collinsella tanakaei YIT 12063 | reverse complement strand
GGCCGTCAGGCTGTCAAAAGCGCATTTGCGTTACTTTCGCAGAAAGTAACAAAGGCTCGCCGCTTGCGCGGCGGAAAAGGGAGGAGGGATTGATTTGAAAAGGACAATCAGCGCCATGGTGGGCCAAGGATCGGTGAACCATAACAGTAGAAAATTCCACGCCAAGAACACTGACCCGGAACGCTCCCACTTGAATATAACCTACTGCCAGGAGAATATCAAGGCGGTGTACCATGAACTCTTTGACGAGGCTCTGGAACGGTACAACGCTAAACAAACCAGGGCCGACAGAAGGATAGAGGATTACTATGAGAAGATCCGCTCCGGCAAGCAGGAAAAGCCGTTCCATGAAATCATCCTGCAAGTGGGCAATCGAGATGATATGAGCGCCGACAGCGAGGAGGGACAGCTTGCGGCAGCGGTTTTGGACGAGTACATGAAGGGCTTTCAAGAGCGCAACCCCCAACTCCGGGTGTTCTCTGCCCACCTCCACATGGACGAGGCTACGCCCCATCTGCACATTGACTTTGTACCATTCACCACCGGGAGCAAGCGAGGGCTGGACACGAGGGTATCTTTGAAACAGGCGTTAGCGGCCCAGGGTTTCCAGGGCGGCACCAGAGGGGACACAGAGTGGAGCCAGTGGGTGCGCTCGGAAAAGGAGCAGCTTTCCCTGGTCATGGAGCGCCACGGGATTGAGTGGGAGGACAAAGGCACCCACGACAAGCACTTGTCTGTGCTGGACTACAAGAAAGAGCAGCGGGCAAAGGAGATCGCCGTTCTGGAGACGGTCAAGGCGGAGAAAGAAAACCAGGTGGAGAGCCAGGAACGGCGGCTCAAAGAACTTGCCCCGGCGGTGAAAAATATGGAGCGGTTGGCAGCGGATTTCTCCGCCAATCCGGAGGAGATTTTGCCGGAGCCGGGAACGCTGGAAACAGGCCGGGCCTACCGAGAGAAAAAGGCAAAGCCCCTGCTGGCCCAAATCGTCAAGGTGCTGCGCTCCCTGTATCTGGCCTATGTGGAGCTGCGGGGGAAATTTGAGCGTCTGCAAGGGGACTATGGCCGGGTGAGGGAGAGCAACATCCGCCTGTCTGATCGATTGCAGGAGGTCAAGTTGGAAAATAAGGCCATGCGGCAAGTCTCCGCTGACTATGAGCGGGTCAAAAGGGCCTTTGGCCCAGAACAAGTGGACAGAATATTAGAGGCAGCTTACCAGCAGGAACATGCCGAAAAGGAACGGAAACGGGCCGCAAAGTCAAAAATTCGGATAGACGCACGATAATCACCAAAACCGGGGAGGGTATTCCAGTGAATACCCTCCGGTTTTATTTGTGGAATCGGTAAAATGATTTCTTGTTTTTTAGAGCGTACTATGATATACTGCTATTATCCTGATTTGAGGAGGCTATCAAATATGCGGCAAGGTATTCTTAAATAAAATTTGATAATGGGCGCAAAAATGATTGCCCCTTGCAGGGGCTTGGTTTTTGTACCCAATTTTAAGAATACTTTTGCCTTTTTAGTAAATATCGTGACGGACCGCGGCTTATGTAAGTCGTGTATGTTTCTGTGTGTCCGAAGTCATGATCCCCAGCGGTAAAAGTATTAGCCGCTGGGGATTTTTGCGCCCATTCGGGCCTTGTATGGAGGATAGACATGAACATTATCAATATCGGGATTCTTGCCCATGTAGACGCTGGAAAGACGACCTTGACGGAGAGTCTGCTATATGCCAGTGGAGCCATTTCAGAACCAGGGAGCGTCGAAAAAGGGACAACGAGGACGGACACCTTGTTTTTGGAGCGGCAGCGTGGGATTACCATTCAAGCGGCAGTCACTTCCTTCCAGTGGCACAGATGTAAAGTTAACATTGTGGATACGCCCGGCCACATGGATTTTTTGGCGGAGGTGTACCGCTCTTTGGCTGTTTTAGATGGGGCCATCTTGGTGATCTCCGCGAAAGATGGCGTGCAGGCCCAGACCCGTATTCTGTTCCATGCCCTGCGGAAAATGAACATTCCCACCGTTATCTTTATCAACAAGATCGACCAGGCTGGCGTTGATTTGCAGAGCGTGGTTCAGTCTGTTCGGGATAAGCTCTCCGCCGATATTATCATCAAGCAGACGGTGTCGCTGTCCCCGGAAATAGTCCTGGAGGAAAATACCGACATAGAAGCATGGGATGCGGTCATCGAAAATAACGATGCATTATTGGAAAAGTATATCGCAGGAGAACCAATCAGCCAGGAAAAACTTGCGCGGGAGGAACAGCGGCGGGTTCAAGAAGCCTCCCTGTTTCCGGTCTATCATGGCAGCGCCAAAAAGGGCCTTGGCATTCAACCGTTGATGGATGCGGTGACAGGACTGTTCCAACCGATTGGGGAACAGGGGAGCGCCACCCTATGCGGCAGCGTTTTCAAGGTTGAGTACACCGATTGCGGCCAGCGGCGTGTCTATCTGCGGCTATACAGCGGAACGCTGCGCCTGCGGGATACGGTGGCCCTGGCCGGGAGAGAAAAGCTGAAAATCACAGAGATGCGTATTCCATCCAAAGGGGAAATTGTTCGGACAGACACCGCTTATCCGGGCGAAATTGTTATCCTTCCCAGCGACAGCGTGAGGTTAAACGATGTATTAGGGGATCAAACCCGGCTCCCTCGTAAAAGGTGGCGCGAGGCCCCCCTCCCCATGCTGCGGACGGCGATTGCGCCGAAAACGGCAGCGCAAAGAGAACGGCTGCTGGACGCTCTTACGCAACTTGCGGATACTGACCCGCTTTTGCGCTGCGAAGTGGATTCCATCACCCATGAGATCATTCTTTCTTTTTTGGGCCGGGTGCAGTTGGAGGTCGTTTCCGCTTTGCTGTCGGAAAAATACAAGATTGAAACAGTGGTAAAGGAACCCACCGTCATTTATATGGAGCGGCCGCTCAAAGCAGCCAGCCACACCATCCATATCGAGGTGCCGCCCAACCCGTTTTGGGCATCCATCGGACTGTCTGTTACGCCGCTCCCGCTTGGCTCCGGTGTACAATACGAGAGCCGGGTTTCCCTGGGATACTTGAACCAGAGTTTTCAAAACGCTGTCATGGATGGGATCCGTTACGGTCTGGAGCAAGGCTTGTGTGGCTGGAACGTAACGGACTGTAAGATTTGCTTTGAATACGGGCTTTATTATAGTCCGGTCAGCACGCCGGCGGACTTTCGCTCATTGGCCCCGATTGTATTGGAACAGGCATTGAAGGAATCAGGGACGCAGTTGCTGGAACCTTATCTCTCCTTCACCCTCTATGCGCCCCAGGAATACCTTTCCAGGGCTTATCGCGATGCGCCGAAATACTGTGCTACCATCGAAACGGCCCAGGTAAAAAAGGATGAAGTTGTCTTTACTGGCGAGATTCCTGCCCGCTGCATACAGGCATACCGTACTGATCTGGCCTTTTACACCAACGGGCGGAGCGTATGCCTGACGGAACTGAAAGGGTATCAGGCCACTGTCGGCGAGCCGGTCATCCAGCCCCGCCGTCCAAACAGCCGCCTGGACAAGGTGCGCCATATGTTTCAGAAGGTAATGTAAAGATACATAATCGTCAAGACGGCAACAATCAGAAGTTATGGAGGGTAACAATGGAATATCGTAAGGAAGATTTAATGGAAGCAAAAAAGCAAATTTTGGGAGTGGGAGAGAACATGGGAACAGAGGAAAGTAAAAAAATCTGGGAGGAGAACGCACAATTTTGATACTAATAAACTTACAGCCGAAAATAGCAGGTGGAATATTAACATATTTGCGAAAGTTTTTCCTGCGAAATCACCTCAAATACACCCTACTATATCTGAATTTGCCGAGTGGGAGTAATTCAGCGCATTATCGTAAGGTTTTAGCAGGAGCTGTTCTGACATAGCCCCGCATGGTCTTGAGGCTCTTTGAGTCGACAGGAAAAACCACCAAGCCACAAGCGCAAATGAGTTCAATCGAGGGGTTTCCGACCCAGTTCGGAGGCCCCTCCTCTCGTACATATACCCTGCTGGAACGCCCCTCTTAAGTCCAAGCGCACTTTATCGTGAGCAAAGAATTCTCTGTGAAAATGGTATCCACCTGCGAAAACGCCTTACTCGACTCGAAGGTGGTACTCACAAGCAGTAATGAAGAGCGTTTTTCCCGAAGTTTTGGTACTCATTTGGTACTCACTATTCTGGCGGGGTTGTTCCAAGGGGCGCGGGGAATCCCCCGCAGCGGGAGCAGGGCGTGCCGCCGCTGGTGGTAGGGGCCCCGGGAACCCCTCAAGTTCCCGGGGCCCCAAAAAGATTTCGGCCCCCGCGCGTCAAAGATGTGTAGCGGAAGCAAGAGCCTATTGTCGTGAGTTTGTACGTACACAATAGGCAGCTTGCTACTGCTACGTTTTGCGCACGCGACGTGAAGGATAGCAAGTCCTATTGGCATGGTTGATATACACAATAGGCTACTTGCTAATCCTGACTTCTTCGCTGCGGGCGCCGATTGATGAAAGCATGAGTGCGCGTACTCGCCACATGAAAGTTGCTCCGTGCTGTACGCACGGAGCAACTTGCTGCAAACGACATCGGGTCGACGCCCTCGCTTAGAACGCCGCGCATAGCGCCTCTTAATTCGATGTGCATCGGTGGGATATAATGCAAAACGAGCAGCCGGCGATTTGACCGCGTCTTCGAGGCTGCAGGTTACGTAGAACGGAAACCCTCCCATGGCAGACAAAGGCAAAGCCCTGCCCTACGACAAGAGCGACAGGCAATCCATCCTTCATTACGTTCTCGATTTGAGGGGTTCAACTCTTAGCTGGCGGAGAAAGCCGGGTTGAGCGAATCTGCGCTCAGGAGCTACGAGCTGGGCAACAGGCATCCGAAAGATGCCCACATTAAGCTCATCGCGAAGGCTTTGGAAGTGAGGCTCGAGGCCTTCGCCGACTGCCGCATTCGGACAAGCCAGGAAGTCATCCATCTCACTTTCAACCTTAAGGAGAACTACGGGATCGTGCCCATCGACGGCCAAGCAGCAGTAAAGGGCACGGGCAAGCATCCCGAAATTGCAAAGGCGTTTCTCGATTGGGGCGAGGCCCACTCGAAGCTCGAATCCGGAGAAATGAGCCAGGAGGAGTACGAGATCTGGAAGGATTCGTATTCGCCATATATACGAGCTATCTGATCATTGCTTTTCCAGTGCAAGATTGATTATCGAGTTATTGGAATTGCAGCTTTAGCACAAACGTGGTTTGTAGAGGAGCAAGAATGGAAGAAGTACTTGCTATTTCGAATCAACCTTCGGCCATGGAATTATGGCAAGGAATCGGAGGCCATTTTGATTCGCTAGGACAAATTGTCAACGAATTTCTTGATAACAGCGTTTCAAACTTTGCGGCACATGAAAGCGCAACGAGGAACATTCTCGTCCGGCTCACGGAGCAAACAGCCGGTGGTGATGTAGTTGTAACAATCGAGGATACCGGAACTGGAATGAAGGACCTAGATTCTGCATTTACCTTGGGAAGTCAGGCCGCTGGGGAGACGCCGCTAAATGAGCATGGTTTTGGCCTTAAACACGCTTTGGCATCTGCTAATCCGGCAAACGATGCCTGGTCGATTCTTACGCGAACCGTTGACGATTTGAATCTCGGCCGTTTCAAAAGGATTTCGGCACCCTACGACATCGTTGATTATACTGGCGAATATTGTCCTGGCACCGAGTGGCCAGGACACTACAACGGGACTGGGACCATTGTCCAATTCCGTTGTTCTAGGGAAATGTATCGAACATTAGGACGGGGCATCCGAGGTGGTGCAACCGCTTTTGTCACTCTGGCCGATATTCTTTGTGAGGATATAGGTTTTGTCTATGCCGGTGTAATTTCCGATGGCATCGCAAGTATCACGCTTTCGGTTGAAGAATTCGAAAAGAACCCATTTATGCGTCCGATTGGAGCTGTCGAACCAGACTGGGCTGATTGGCTAGGGCCAGGTCGAGGGTCTGAGGATTATGATCTTGGCGGCGGAAAAGTCACTATTTCTTATGCATTTGGCCGCATAAACAGTAAGCCTGATCGAATTCAGTTCGATAATTCTACAACCCGCAAGTATTACATGCGCAATATGTCTTCTTCGGGTGTCGAAATTAGAATCAATGGCAGAGTTCTGTGCTCGAATCTCTTCAAGGAGATTTGGGGTATCGAGAAGCATAATTCATACAACTATCTGCTCGTTGTGATTGACCTAAAATCTCAAAATGGCAAAGCTCTGCCAAAAACAAGAACTTCAAAAAACGGCTTGCGCGAAGGCGATGCAAAACTCGAAGCGCTCTACGCTTGGATTCGCTCAAATATGCACGAACCACAAAAGGATGTTTCGCTTTCCGATCACGAAACTGATTTGTTCGAAGAGCTGAAAACAAGGATGCTCCAATACAATCCAGACCCCAACAAAGTTATCGAAACGGAAATGCATGTCTTCACTTCTACCGGAAATGCGAAAGATAGGGTTCGGATTGATCTCTACGAGAAGACGCAATATGGCGTAACCATTTACGAGGGCAAACGCGACTCGACAACGAGTAAGGACGTTTATCAGCTTCGCATGTATTGGGATGGACTCGTATATGACGGCATTACTCCAACGAAAGGTGTCCTTGTCGCCATGGATCACCCAGACTCTGTTAAAGGCCTCATCCAGATAGTCAATACCATGAAAGACGCTTCGGGAAATAACTACCATTTCGAAACAAAGACCTGGAAAGATTGCGGCCTTGACTTAACAAGTAGATAGCAGATTTCAAGAGGAAGTGCAGCAACATATCAATCAGTAGCGTGAGCTCGCATGAGAGAACGCCGTGAGTACCAAATGAGTACCAACGAAAACACACGTGAAGTCACGAGAGCGCATGACGTGAAAATGGACTTGCATGGCATGTGCTCTAGTTGTTCTAAGAAAACAGAGTGGGAGTAGGCCGATAGGGCTTTGACCTGCACTTTTGAGTGCCGCACTGTGCCGCTGAGTTTCGTTTCGTACGAAGGTCATGGCAAAGCAGCCAGCGACGGCGGTGAGTAAATACGGTAATCGAGGCTTATAGGACAAAAAGTGTGTCTCATTTAGGGGCATCGGCGCAGGTCGATGCCCCTTTCTCGTTCGTTTAAATTCGTCGGCCCTATTTAAGCACTCGGACAAAATGTGTGTCCTCGCGCTCGCCGTTCCTCCAGATGGATAGCCTTTTTCGGAAACGTTAAAAACCTTTCGGGAGGGGTGCGCCATGAAGGCGGTCAAATGCGCTTGCTGCGGCGGGTCGATGAAAAGGAACGGCAAGACCTCGTCGGGGGCCCAGAGATGGAGGTGCGCCGCGTGCGGCGCTTCGGCCACCGTGCGCTACGACGACGCGGCCGCCCGCCTCGAGGAGTTCCTGTCGTGGTTGCTGTCGAAGGGCACGCAGCTCGAGATGCCGGGCGCCGGCCGGACTTTCAGGCGCAGGACCTCGGAGTTCTGGGAGGTTTGGCCCATGCCCGTGCCCGACGGGGAGCTCCACCGCGTCCTTTTCGTCGACGGGATCTGGCTCGCGGAGCGCCTGGTCGTGCTGATCTGCTGCAGCGGCGAGCGCGTCGTCTCGTGGTACATGGCGGAATCCGAGAACTCGAGGGCGTGGTCGGCGCTCATGGAGCCGATACCGGCGCCCGACGTCGTGGTCACCGACGGCGGGAGCGGCTTCGCGAAGGCCGTGCGCGCGACCTGGCCCCGGACCAAGGTCCAGAGATGCGTGTTCCACGCGTTCTGCCAGGTCAAAAGGTGCACGACGACAAGGCCGAAGCTTCAGGCGGGCCGGGAGCTGTACGGGATCGCGCTCGACCTCATGCATATCGAGACGCTGCACCAGGCGGAGCTGTGGCGCGAGCGCTACCTCGACTGGTGCGGCTTCTGGGCCGACTTCCTCGAGGACACCACGCTCGTCGACGGGAGGCGGGTCTACACCCACGAGAGGCTCAGGAAGGCGAGGAGGTCGCTGTCTGTATTTGGTAACGTCTGATTTACGAAAATGGTAAAGGCCGCTTTCCATTCCGGTAAACGAAAATTTTCCGAAATGGTAAGGCCCGCGCCGACCGCCGCCTTGGACCGACAATTGTCGATGCGATCCGATTTCGACATTAGGAGGTCCGGAAAGGAAATGATCGGCGTGGACAAGGTAGAGGATATCAGGAGGAGGGCCAGGAGGGGCGAGTCGGTCAGCGGCATAGCCGCCGCGACCGGCGTCTCGGGCCCGACGGTGAGGAAGTACATCGCGGCGGGGGACCTGTCCCCCAGGCCGCCGGCGACGCGCGGCAGGACGTCGTCTCCTATGATGGAGCCCTACGCCGAGACGGTCGAGGGATGGCTCAGGGAGGACTTGCGCGTGTGGCGCAAGCAGCGCCATACCGCGAGGCGCATCCACGACAGGCTCGTCGAGGAGGAGGGCTTCCAGGGTTCCTACGAGACGGTCAGGAACTTCGTCAGGGCCGCAAGG
>NZ_JH126472.1:120410-152323 GCF_000225705.1 Collinsella tanakaei YIT 12063 | reverse complement strand
TCGCGGGCGGCCTCCGCCTCGACGGCGGCACCCACACCTCGACGATGTTGCGGGTGGCGAGCAGGCGCGCCGGGAAGGCGGCGTCGCGCCTGTCGTTCTTGCGCCTCTTCTCGGCCGACGGCTTCTGCATCCTCGAGACGGCGCCCACGACGCAGTCGACGCCCAGCGCGCGCAGCTCGCGGCACAGGGCGAAGCCCGTCGGGCCGCTCTCGTAGACCGCCTTGGGGCTCTCGAAGCCCAGGATCCACTCCGCGATCTCGCCGGCGTCGGTGCCGAACCTCCTCTGGGCCGCCTCGCCGGTGAACGGGTCGAAGGCGCATGCCGAGACGGAGCGCGCGTGTGCGTCGAGGCCGATGGAGGTAATATAGGTCATGGGAGCCTCCTCCCATACGTGCGGTACGGCGGCACCGCAGGTTGACGATACACAACCATTGTTCCCGCCCAGCCCGCGACCCCGTATGCCGCGGGGAGGCTTTCCCTTCAATGACTTTCTCATATCGTCTCGTGCACGTCGTACATGCTTGAACACCGGCTTCGCGCGACTATGGCGATAGCTGTTTGGGCTGTGCTTTCTAAAAAGGCGCATGTAAACGAGCCCAAGTGGTGCTACATGCACTATAGTTTGCGATGGATATATAGAGTGCGCCGCTGAGAACCGCCGGCGCAAAATGTGCAGGGAGCGACATGACCGCGAACAGCCAGCAGCAAGAAAACCAGCCCGGATACGTTTCTCCCGAGCTCGACCGCATGTCCTGCGACATGATGGGCGAGTTTCTGGACGCCCTCGCCGAGGGGGACGTGCCGGGTGTAGTGGCGTGTGTGGAGGACGCGGCCGGCAACCGCGCCGCCGTGGCTTTCTCTGAGGACGGCGACGAGGCGTGCCTGAACGCCGCAGACGACTTTGTGGTTTCCGCGGGTCGCAACGGTTCTCCTGAAGACGGGGTTGGCCCCGCTGTGCGCTATGCGATTTTGTACCTGGGCTGCATCCAGGAGATGGATGGTGCTTACAACGATGCCATGATTACCGTGTTTGGCGAGAAGGGCTCCGCTAGCGCGTATTCCGCCTTCACATTGGTGAAAGGCATGGGCCAAGGCGAGAACTTCATGTGGAGTGACCCTGAACCTGCAGGAGAAGAGCAACTTTTGTTGTAACACTCGCTAAAATTGAGCGGTTACGGTGAAAAACCGACCGTACGCCTAATTCTCATCACGTAACCGTTTCAAGGGAACGAGGACCCATATATGCGCGTTGATAACCTAAGGAACATCGCCATCATCGCCCACGTCGACCACGGCAAGACTACCCTGGTTGACAAGCTCCTTCGCGCCACGGATGCTTTCCGTGCGAACCAGCAGGTGGAGGAGCGCGTGCTCGACTCCAACGATCAGGAGCGCGAGCGCGGCATCACCATTTTGGCTAAGAACATCTCCATCGAGTACAAGGGCGTGAAAATCAACGTCCTCGATACCCCCGGCCATGCCGACTTTGGCGGCGAGGTCGAGCGCGTTTTGCGCATGGCGGACGGCGCCCTGCTTTTGGTCGATGCGTTCGAGGGCCCCATGCCCCAGACCCGCTTCGTTTTGCGTCACGCCATCGACACCGGTCTTTCGATCATGGTTGTCATCAACAAGATCGATCGTCCCGGCGCCGAGCCCGAGCGCGCGTTCAACGACTGCCTCGACCTCATGGCTGACCTGGGTGCCACCGACGAGCAGCTTGAGTTTGCGATGGAGCACGTGGTCTACGCGAGCGCTGTGAACGGCTTTGCCCGCCTCGACCCCGAGGACGGCAACATGGATATGTTCCCGCTGCTCGACATGGTCGTTGACGACATGCCCGCCCCCGACGTCGACGTGGACGGTCCGTTGGCGATGCAGTGCGTCACCATCGACCACTCCAACTTCGTCGGCCGCATCGGCATTGGTCGCGTCTACTCCGGTACCATTCACCAGGGCGAGCAGATTTTGGTTGTAAAGAATGGCGGCGAGCGCGCCATGGCCACCGTCAAGCAGCTCTTCACCTTTGACTACTTGGGTCGCACCGAGTGCAGCGAGGTTGGCGCGGGCGATATCGCCGCCGTGGTCGGCGTCGACTCCACCGACATCGGCGACGTCTACACCGATCCCGAGAACCCCGTCGAGCTCGATTCCATCGAGATCGATCCTCCCACCCTGTCCATTGTCTTCGAGGCGTCCACGTCTCCGCTGGTCGGCCGTGACGGCGACATCGTTGGCGCCCGCCAGCTCAAGGAGCGTCTGTTCACCGAGCGTGAGAACAACGTGACCATGCGCATCGAGGAGCTTGCCGACAAGAGCGGTGTCGAGGTCTCCGGCCGCGGCATCCTGCATCTCTCCGTTCTTATGGAAACCCTGCGTCGCGAGGGCTATGAGTTCCAGGTTGGCCGTCCGCGCGTTCTGTTCAAGAAGGACGAGAACGGCAACACCGTCGAGCCCATCGAGCAGGCCGTTGTCGAGTGCCCGGACGAGTACGCCGGCAAGGTTATCGAGGTCTTCGGCAACGCCGGCGGCACCATGACCAACATGCAGGCCGGCTCCACCGTCACCCATGTCGAGTTCCGCATCCCCACTCGCGGCATCATGGGTCTTAAGAACCGCGTGCTCAACGTCACTCATGGCGAGGGCGTTTTCTACCACACCTTCTTGGAGTACGGACCCTATGCTGGCGAGATTGGCGGCCGCAACAACGGCGCCATGATCTCCATGACGACTGAGAAGGCCGTTGCCTACGCTCTGGGTACCCTGCAGGAGCGCGGTGCTCTGTTTGTCGAGCCCGGCACCGAGTGCTACGAAGGCATGCTGGTTGGCGAGCGCAACAAGCCCGGCGACATGGTGGTCAATATCGCCCGTACCAAGAACCTGGGCAACCAGCGTTCTTCGACCTCCGATATCTCCGTCCAGCTGGTTCCGCCTCGCGTCTTCTCCCTTGAGGAGGCTCTTGAGTACATTGCGGATGACGAGCTGGTTGAGATCACGCCCAAGAACATTCGCCTGCGCAAGCGCCTTCTGAACGCGATCGACCGCAAGAAGGCCGCCGCCCGCGCGATGAAGTAGCGCTTTGGGCATCACTGTCTTAAGAACGAAGAAGAGGCTCCAGAGGATTGCTCCTTTGGAGCCTCTTCTCTTAGTGGTTGAAGGCGCGGATTGGCTGGTTCGGGTTGCCTTGCCGCCGAGTTCGGAGACGCCCGACATCCCGTAAGATTTGCATTCAAGGTGGAGCGATGCGCGCGCCCTGAGGATTTCCTAGCGGTGTTTCTCCCAGAAAGCGCGGCGCTTTTGGGCAACTTGCTGCTTGCGCTCCTTGCGGCGGCGTTGCTTGATATCTGCCTGCACGCGTTCGCGGCGCTCGTCCAGGGCGCGCTCCGATGGCACCCGGTGCACAGGTTTTGAGACGGCCTCAACGGCCTTGTTGCCAAACTGCCTGATGGGTCGCGCGACGCGGTCAAGATTGACCTCTGTTGGCGTGAGAATGTTGTAGTGCAGCGAGATCCACCGCAGCGCCATGGTGATGATTACGCAAACCACCAGAGCAAAGATATTGGCGGCGTGGAAGTTCTCGACAAGGGCGACGTAGGATGTTGCCCCCGCGATGGCGGTGATGGCATAGAAGTTGCCGCGCTGGAAGATGCCGGGCGTCTGCCCTAAGAATACGTCGCGCAGCATGCCGCCTCCGACGGCTGTAAAGAAGCCCATCATTACGCAGACCATAGGCGAAAGCTCGTACACCATCGCTTTGTCCGCGCCGACGGCGGCGTAAAGGCCCACGGCGAAGATGTCGAGAATGGCGATGAGGCGATCGGGTTTCTCGAAGATAACGGGGAAGACAAAGGCGATGGCGGCGGTGGCGACGGACATGGGCAGCGCGAGCGGCTGGTCGAGAATGTAGACGGCGCCTTTCTGCAAGATGACGTCGCGGATGATACCGCCGCCGAGTCCGCAAGCGACGGCGAGACCGATAGCGCCAATGAAATCGAGTTTGTGCTCGCGGGCGGTAAGAACGCCCGACACGGATGCAACTACAACAGCGAGCATCTCAAGCCAGATGGGGATGGAGACCTGTTCGCCCGCGGCTCCCCCCGCGGCCGTCATGGCTGCGACCACCGGTGCGAGCAATACAGTAGTAAGCGTCACGGACCCCTCCAAACAATGCGTTGATTGGCCTTATCTTACCTATCTACAGACGTTTGGCTTTCGGTAAATAAGGTCCAAATAAAGCACCTTCAAGGTCGGGATGAGTGAGAAAAGAAAAAATTTAAGCCTTCTACCTGCATAAACGAGATTATCGAAAAAAAGTTTAAGAAAAAGCTTTGCGAGTACGGAAGTCTGGGTTACAATTTCTCCTGCATTCGTTGGAGAGTTGTCCGAGTGGCCGAAGGAGCACGATTGGAAATCGTGTAGGCGCCAAAAGCGTCTCCAGGGTTCAAATCCCTGACTCTCCGCCAGTTAACTCTCATGGCGCGTCCTCAATTGGGTGCGCCATGTTTCACTTCAAACGGAGGAGTGGCAGAGTGGTTGAATGCGGCGGTCTCGAAAACCGTTTACCCGGTGTTCCCGGGTACGAGGGTTCGAATCCCTCCTCCTCCGCCATTTGACTTGCTGGGCCCGTAAGGGCTTTTTTCATATATAGATGCCAATGGAATAGCGCGGTAGGGCGACGGCGAGCGTTTCGTAATGTGTCCTTAAGAGCACTTAAGGGCCGCTTAAAACGCGATTACGAGGATGCTCGCCGCGTGCCGTGCGGATACACTGCTAAAAGAAGGCCTACCAAGAGGAGTGGATATGAACAAAGGGATCGCATCGGGATCGTTTGAGCTCATGCTGACGGATTCCATGCGGGTGGCGCTTGACCATGCTTTTGCGGACGCCCGCGAATGTCTGGAGGCAGACGGCGGGATGGTGCCGTTTAGCGTTTTGTGCACGTCTGACGGGTTCGATGTATCGGAGCATCCTGGCGAGACGGTGGACGATGTCTACGCCTCGATGAAGGCGCTGGTAGCCCGCGAGATGCCCGAGGCGTACGTCTTTTCCTACGATGGCTTTGTTGAAGTTGTTGGTGGACGAGAAGAGGCGATAATTTGCGAGGTCGCTCGCCGCGGTGATGAGCAGGCGACTATTCTTGCTCAACCCTATACGGTGAGTGATGGGTCGTACGAGTTCGCACCTTCCTTTGCGTATGCGGGCGAGACCCCTCAGCTGTATCCAAGCGGTACCAGGCCCATTGTGTCTGGCCTGGTCGCCCTTGCTGCCGAGCGAGAGGCGGCGGCCAAGGGGGATGCTGCGAACGAGGTTGTTGAAGCGACTGTCGAGGTTGCTGAATAGGAGTGCTCATGCTTTCAAATGAATTGGGGTTTACCACCTCATGGAAGATGTTGACCAGGGATAAAGGGTGGATCAAGCCGATACTGGTGCTGACGCTAGTGGGCTGGGTGCCCATTTTGGGTCAGATCGCCGTACTGGGTTACGGGTTGGAATGGGCGCGCCTAACCGCATGGGGAATCGATGCGGCGCCCAAGCAGCGCGGAGTCGATTACGGCAAGGTTCTCACCACGGGCGGCATCGCGTTTCTGGTGAACCTGAGCATGTCTGTTATCGTTGCAATTCTTGGCAGCATGATCTTTGGAACCACGTTTGGCATCGCTAGCATTTTTGGCCCCATTGGGTCGTTATTCTCCAATGTTGTGTCGTTGACGGCTGTGACCGGCGGCGCTGCTTTTAGTCTTATCGCAGCGGTAGTAAACATCTTTATGAGCACGTTTATCCTTGCGGCGTGCATGCGCTCGACTATCTACGACGGTTTTACCGCGGGTTGGCGTGTGGACCGTTTGTTCCAGATGATCATGAAGGACCCTGGCGGCTTTTTCCACGCATACGCCGTGAAGCTCATTGGCGACATTGTGGTCGGAGCGTACTCGGCGATTGTCAGCCTGTTTGGTACGCTGTTTCTGCTGGGCGGCGTGGCGGGCATGATGGCGTACGGATATAGCACCAGCCACTATAGGTATGATCTCGCCGCGCACATCATCAATTCCTTGGTCGCTATGGGCCCGGGGCTGGTCATGGTGATCGTGCTGCTGGTGATTGCAGCCCTATTCGTTGGCGGAGTGATCACCGTCGCCATGCAGTTGGTATCCATTAACGCTATGGGGCAGTGGTTCTGCCGGTTTGACGTCAACCGCTGGGGAACCTCGTCCGCTCCTTTGCCTGATGGAGTCCCGGCGCACCCGCAGTCTTCCGTGTACGGCGATGGCTCCATTCCGCAGCAGCCCTCCGATGCCTCGCAGCAGCCAGCACAGCCTGCTCAACAGCCCGTGCGCTCTTCTGGGGGCGATCAGGTCCAGCAATCTTCTTCCCAGCCGGTCGAGGAAGTTGCAGGCGAGGCGAAGGACGGGCCCGATGATGTCGCCAAGCTGATTGACGTTGCGCCGGAGCAGTCCGTCGAAGATGGAGGAGAGACGCCTCACCAGGCGATTCCGTTGCCGCCGATTTCAGAAGATTCGCCCGTAGCCGATGATGCCGGCAAAGACGATGAGGGGTCGAGTGGAGCCCCCATTGTGGAAGGATAGATGCAGCATAGAGCGACCCTCGATTGTCGGGGGTCGCTTTTTTGTAGAGGTTTGCTGGCGGTTAAACGTATCTAGGCGCGGGTGCGGGCGCTATGAAGGGAAGCGGCACCAACCGTGGTCTGCCCGAACGCCAGGTGTGGAAGACAAGGCGCTATCGGCGGAGATGCTTTGGGGAGAAACGGAGGGTTAAAAGCGAAGAGATGATGTGAAACGCTGGGTCGAGAAAGCTATCTGCGAGGGATTTATGGAGGTAGTGCGTGGTGTGGGCTCGCCGCTTGAGGATGCGGATGATCGCAGCTATAGTTATCCAGTCCTTTCCTGCTTCGGGCGCACCTTCACGACCCGGAGCCTTATGCCCAGAGGAGGTGACCAAATGAAGGCTTATGAACTGCTGTTCTTTGTTGACCCCGCTCTCGATCCCGAGACCCGTCTCGCTGTGATGAAGCGCATCGATAACACGATCGCCGAGGGTAACGGCAAGGTCGACAACGTTGACGAGTGGGGCAAGCGCAAGCTCGCCTACGAGATCAACAAGCTCACCGAAGGTGACTACACCCTCATCAATTTCCATGCAGATCCCACCCAGATCGCCGAGCTCGACCGCGTTCTGCGCATCACCGATGCCGTGGTTCGTCACATGATCGTTCGTCGTGACGACCAGGAGTAGAAACTGTTTTGGAAGCCGAGCGGCATAGAGCCGTAATCGGCAATGAGAGGTAGTGAGTTAAGCATGAGCATCAACCGCGTTAATATTTCCGGAAACCTCACCCGCGATCCCGAGCTGCGCGCAACCGCCGGCGGTACCCAGGTTCTTTCCTTTGGCGTCGCCGTTAACGATCGTCGTCGCAACCCTCAGAATGGCGAGTGGGAGGATTACCCCAACTTCGTGGATTGCACGATGTTTGGCACCCGCGCCGAGGCCGTGAGCCGCTATCTCTCCAAGGGGTCGAAGGTCGCGATCGAAGGTAAGCTGCGTTACAGCTCCTGGGAGCGCGACGGCCAGCGTAGGAGCAAGCTCGAGGTCATCGTCGATGAGATCGAGTTCCTCTCTCGCGGTCAGCAGGGTGGCGGCCAGGGCGGCTACGGCCAGCCCGCATACGGCCAGGGCGGCTACGATGCCACTCCTATGCCCGCTCCTGCCCCGCAGGCGCCCGCTCCGGTTCCGCCTGCAGGCGACGTCTTTGATGAGGACATCCCGTTCTAATCGTCCAAAGACGAGGGATGTTCACCTGATTTAGTGAGAGGCATGCGAGTCTACTAGTGCTTCGCGTGCCAAATGAAAGGTATTTTGACATGGCTAATGATTACTCTGCACGTCAGCCGCGTCGTAAGTACTGCCAGTTCTGCAAGGAGAACACTGAGTACATCGATTACAAGGATACTCAGCTCCTCCGTAAGTACATGACCGATCGTGGCAAGATCAAGCCCCGTCGCGTCACTGGCGCTTGCACGCAGCATCAGCACGACATCGCGAACGCTATTAAGCGCGCCCGCGAGATGGCTCTCCTGCCGTACACCGTTCCCGTGGTTTCCTCCCGTGGTAACCGCGACCGCGGCTAGGAAAGCGAGTTCGATCAGATAGATGGAGAATGGTGTTTCAAACGGCGGACCCCAGACGGATCTAACCAGCAGGGTTTTGGGACGTCCTCCTAAGGAGATGTCCGGTGCTCTGTGGTTTGCGCTTGGATCGTTCGCCAGCTTTGTGATTCCGTTCTTTGGCGTTGTCATGATGGGCTACGGCGCCCGCGAACTTCTGGAAGCGCGCGGACCTCGAGGATTCCTCTTTGCCGTAGCCGAAGGCATCGTCATTACGGCAGTCGCCCTATTTGCCAATTCGGGCATGGGCATGCTGCTTGTTGGTGAAGTTCTTTGTGTTCTTGGCGTTGTGTGGTGCATGCGCAACCACGCCGCAACGTTGGCTGGCATCTGCGCCGTTATCGTTGCGACCGCGCTTGTGAACATTGGGATCGAGGCTGCTGTTGCAACGGCGGCCGGCTCTTCGCTTTCGCAGGTTGTCGACGGACTGCTCGCCTATATGGTTTCCGTGGCTCAAGACGCCGCTGGAACTGGCATACAGGCAGAGCTGATTGTCCGGCAGATCGCGCCCGTGCTTAAAGCGCTTTGGCCGTTCACGTATGTTGCGTCAGCAGGCATGGATGCACTGGCCGCGGGAATTGGATCGTATCTCATGTACGTCCGGACCAGCGGAATCCCCAGGGTTCCCGCTATTGCTGCCTTCGATATGCCCATGTGGCCCGTTGGCGTGCTGATAGCGTCGATTCTTGGCTTGAGTGCCTCGCTCTCTGGTTTTCCGGGAGCAGAGGTTCTGCTTAGCGTTAGCGTTACAGCCCTCATGAGCGTGCGCTTCATCTTCGCCATTCAGGGTTTTGCCGTCGTTCTCACGTTTGCGAATCGTTTTCGATTCGGCTGCTTGGGTAGGACGCTTCTCCTGGTTCTGTCTATCTGGCTCGAGACTATGTTCTTCATTGTGAGCATAGTCGGCCTGATCGATGTCTGGGCAAACTTCCGCAAACTTACGCGGGGTTCCCAGGAATCTTAGGCAAACACGTAAGAAATGCACTGCCAGCGCGGTGCAAGTAGCAAGGAGATCTCATGAAAGTCGTTCTTCTGGGTGAGATCAAGGGCAAGGGTGGCGAGGGTGACGTCGTAGACGTCGCTCAGGGTTACGCCGAGAACTACCTCTTCCCTAAGAAGCTCGCCGTTGCGGCGACCAAGGGCAACCTGAAGCAGCTCGAGGAGCGTCGCAACAACATTGAGAAGCGTGAGGCCGTCCGCATCGCCGACGCCAACACGCTTAAGGAGACCCTCGAGGGTAAGTCCGTCGTTGTCGACGCCAAGGTTGGCGACGAGGGCGTCCTGTTTGGTTCCGTCACCTCTGCCATGATCGCCGATGCGGTCAAGGCCCAGCTTGGCGTCGAGCTCGATCGCAAGCGCATCGAGCTTGGTAAGCCCATCAAGATGGCTGGTTCTCACGAGGTTGCCGTCTCGCTCTACCGCGAGATCCGCGCCACCCTCACCGTTCTCGTTGGCGTCACCGCTGACGAGGAGGTCGAGGAGGAGGCTGTCGAGGAGACCGCCGAGGCCGAGACCGAGGCTGCCGCTGAGTAGCTTCGCGACTCAAATCGCTCGAACAACCCGGTTACCGCAAGGTGCCGGGTTTTTTTTATTGCTCTTTCGCTGCTCGTCCTGGCAACTTGTCCTCCGCTTAGTGCGTTTGAGTGGCCATGTGTTTGTTCACAGGTGCTTTTTGCAATCACGGGAATGTTTATAAGTTTAGGCAGATATCAACAGGGTGCATTCGGGCGATTGTGAAGAAGCTGGTTTCTGATTATAGTGACCAATTATGAAATTGCATTTAACCCTCAAGTGCTAGTTGCACCTTTTACCTGCGTAATGTATAAAGCTCATCTGTTTACCTGCGAATTCATTAAATCATCACATTAAGAATGTGTAAGAATCCAGCAAAAGTAGGCTTAATAATGAATATCTGCAGATGAGCTAAGGTATGTGGATAACTCAAATAATTGTTCTCACTAAATTGTGGATAACGTGGAAAACTACCGTTTTCGCAGGGTGGGGCGGCTGCAGTTATACCCAAGATTCTGTGGACGAATAAAAGCGCACGTAGACGCTTTACGGCACGACTTGACAGATATCTCAGTATCCGATTGACGTTGAGCACTGTCCGTACCGGAGGTTCGCGCCATTCATGGCCCGCGGCTCGATCAAGTTAGTTGTGGACTATATTGGCACCCTGTCGGTCAACCTCTGTTCTACGCCCACCGAGCCAACTTCTGGCTTTAATATTGAATGTTCAGCAAGATTCAACGAGAGGGGGCCGTGGTAAACCGTGAGCGATAACGCATGGGAGCCCACCGGGGTTGTTGAGCGAGGTGCTCAGTTGACCCTTCCAAACAACATAGAGGCAGAGGCAAATGTTTTGGCCGCCATGTTGCTTTCTAGCGAGGTGGTCGAGGAAGCGCTTGTTGAATTGCTTCCCGACGACTTTTATCGTCCTGCGCACAAAACGCTGTTCCTCGCTATGCATGACATGTACGATCGCAACCTGCCGATCGACTCCATCTCGCTTATCGACTATCTCAGCTCCATCGACAAGCTTGAGGCCGTTGGCGGTGAGGCGTATATCCTCGAGCTCATGGGCCGCACGCTTTCTTTGGTGAGCTGGCAGTACCATGCGGGAATTGTTCGTCGCGACGCTATGCTTCGTGAAATCATCGGGGCAACCAACCAGATCAACGCGTTGGCATACAATGCCCCCACCGATACCAAAGAGGTTATCGAGCGCGCCGAAAGCATGCTGTTGTCCGTCACCGGTCGCGAGGTGAAAAGCTCGTACAAGCCGCTGACCGACTTTATGGTCGAGGCGTATAAGGAGGCGGAGGCGGTTGCCGCCGCAGGTGGCGAAACTCAGGGCGTTCCCACGGGATATCCCACCTTGGACAAGATGCTCATGGGTTTCCGCGAGGGCCAGCTCATCATTATTGGCGCGCGCCCGGCAGTTGGTAAGACCTCGTTCGCATTGAATCTGGCGCTGAATGCCGCTGCGGCGGGTTTTACCGTAGGCTTCTTCTCGCTCGAGATGTCAGGCAAGGAAATCGCCCAGCGCTTCATCTGCGCTCATGCCCAGGTGAACATGTCGAACTTCCGTACCGGCCGCATCTCCGCGCAGGAATGGGCGAATATCAACGAGGCCACGCAGGAGCTCTCCAAGCTCGATATTCTCATTGACGATACGCCCGGCACCACGGTAACCGAAATTCGCGCGAAGGCGCGCCGAATGCTTCACAACAAAGAGCACGCTATCGTTATCTTGGACTACCTGCAGCTGGTCAATCCCCCCGCGGGCCGCCGCGCGGAGAGCCGCGCCGTCGAGGTTTCCGAGATGTCGCGTGCCCTTAAGATCATGGCCAAGGAGCTTAAGATCCCCCTTATCGCCCTGTCGCAGCTGTCCCGTCAGGTCGAAAGCCGCACCGGTAAGCGCCCGCAGCTGTCCGACCTGCGCGAATCGGGCTCCATCGAGCAGGACGCCGACATCGTTATGTTCCTGGACCGTTCAAGCTCGGAGCAGGAGGCCGCTCGGGACGATCGTCCGGACGAGGGCATCACGCGTATTGTTCTGGCGAAGAACCGTTCCGGCCCTATTGGCGATGTCGACCTGGTCTTCCTGCCTTCCTCCACAAAATTCTACGAGCTCAACGAGCATATGGAAGACTAGCGCGCGTCGGTTGCAGAAGACAGCGGAGACGTGGACGCGCTGCGGGTCAACGCCCAAATCAAGTGTGAGCCGCCCGACAGTTTGCCGAGCGGCTCGTAACGATTATGGAAGATTGCGCCTGCCGCGACCAAACGCCTTGCCCACCCGCCTATAATAGGAGCGTTTTGGGGGCACGAGCACCCAGGAGTCCTTTTGGGCTCTCAACAGTTGAAACACATGAGGAGAAGACATGACGTCGGCAGTGTTGGTTGGTACCCAATGGGGCGATGAGGGCAAGGGCAAGATTTGCGACCTTATCGCGCCTGATTTTGACTGCGTCGTCCGCTACCAGGGCGGAAACAACGCGGGTCATACCATTGTGGTGGGTGACAAGAAGTACGGCCTGCACCAGGTTCCGTCTGGCATCATGTATCCCAATTGCGTGTCGGTCATTGGCAACGGCTGCGTGGTAAACCCGCAGGTACTGCTTGAAGAGATCGATATGTTCGAGCATGACGGAATCTCTACCGCCAATCTTAAAGTGTCCGGCAACGCCCATGTGATCATGCCCTACCACATGGATCTCGACGGCGCTTTCGAGGAGCAGCTCGGCGGCAAGAACATCGGCACCACCAAGCGCGGCATCGGCCCGTGCTACCAGGACAAGATGGCCCGCATTGGCATTCGTATGCAGGACCTTTTGGACGAGGATACCTTCCGCGACAAGCTCGCAACGGCTCTTGATCGCGTAAACCCCCAGCTTGAGAAGCTGTTTGGCCTTCCCACCTATACCGTTGAGCAGATTTGCGAGACCTACCTTGGTTACGCTGAGCGTCTGCGTCCTTATATCTGCGAGACCAGCCTTCTGCTTAACGGCATGGTTGAAGAGGGCAAGTCGATCCTCTTCGAGGGCGCCCAGGCGACCCTGCTCGATATCGACCACGGAACCTATCCGTTTGTCACCTCGTCCAACTGCACCGCCGGCGGCGCCGTGACCGGCTCCGGCGTCGGCATGAAGAACATCGGCCGCGTGCTGGGCATCATGAAGGCCTATATCACCCGTGTTGGCTCCGGCCCCATGCCCACCGAGCTTTCTTATGAGGACGAGGCGGGCCACACGCTGACCGAGGTTGGCGCTGAATACGGCGTCACCACCGGTCGTCGCCGTCGCTGCGGCTGGTTCGATGGCGTTATCGCCAACTATGCAGCTCGCGTGAACGGCCTGACGGACATCGCTCTTACCAAGCTGGACGTTCTGTCCGAGTTCGAGACTATCAAGGTCTGCGTTGCCTACGATGTTGACGGCGAGCGCTACACCACCGTGCCCGAGCACTCCGCGCGCTTTGCCAACGCCAAGCCCGTCTATGAGGAGCTGCCTGGTTGGAAGTGCGACATCTCCGGTTGCCGCACCTTTGATGAGCTGCCGCAGAATGCTAAGGACTACGTGGCATACATCGAGAAGCTCGCCCACACGCGCATCTCGATTGTCGCCGTCGGTCCCGACCGCGAGCAGACCATCATGCGCAGCTGGTAGCGAAGAGCAAAGATATATGGATGAGCCAATTTGGACCGAGTCTGGATTGGCTCATTTTTAGCACGTACGCCCGCGCGGGCGCCATGAAAGTGGAGTCACCCTTTAGTTCCAAGGAGGAACCATGAACGCAGAGACCCAGGTTATCGACATCTTGCTGCTGGGCAGCGGCGGTCGCGAGCACGCCCTGGCAAAGAAGCTCTCCGAGTCTCCCCGCTGCGGCAAGCTCTATATCGCTCCGGGCAACGGCGGTACGCTCAACGTGGGCGAAAACGTTGCCATAGACGAGGCGGACCCCGAGGTTGTCGCTGACTTTGTAAAGGGCGCGGGCATTGGCCTGGTAGTTATTGGCCCCGAGGCCCCGCTGGTCGCGGGCGTCGCCGATGCTGTGCGCGCTCTGGGCGTGCCCTGCTTTGGCCCGGGTGCCGCGGGCGCCCAACTTGAGGGCTCCAAGCGCTTTTCCAAGGAGCTCATGGACCGCGCCGGCATCCCCACCGCCGCTTACGGCAGCTTTGATAACGAGGAGGATGCGCTCGCCTATGTTCGCGAGCAGGGCGCGCCGCTGGTAGTTAAGGCCGACGGTCTGGCTGCCGGAAAGGGCGTTATCGTCGCTACCGAGCTTGCGGAGGCCGAGAACGCGGTGCACGAGTGCTTCTCCGGCGCGTTTGGCGCCGCGGGTGCCACCGTGGTTATTGAGGAGATGCTAGTCGGCCCGGAGTGCAGCCTGCTCGCCTTCACTGATGGCATCACCGTTTGCCCCATGTCCACCTCGCAGGATCACAAGCGCGCCCTTGAGGGCGATCGCGGCCCCAACACCGGCGGCATGGGCGCTTATTCTCCGGTGCCTATCGTTACCCCCGAGGAGCATGCCGAGATGGAGCGCATCATGCGCGTCACCGTTGACCAGCTGCGTTCCGAGGGCATCGACTACCGCGGCTGCCTGTACGGCGGCTTTATGCTGACTGCCCAGGGTCCCAAGGTGCTTGAGTACAACGCCCGCTTTGGCGATCCGGAGACCCAGGTGGTTCTGCCTCGCCTTGAAAATGATCTGGTCGAGGTCATGCTCGCCGTAGCGGAGCAGCGCCTGGCAGACGTTGAGCTGTCCTGGTGCGACGAGTGGGCGGTCACCGTTGTGCTTACCTCCGCCGGTTATCCCGGCTCTTATGAGAAGGGCAAGGTGATAACGGGCGCGGACGAGGCCGACGCCATGGACGGCGTTACCGTCTACCACGCCGGCACCACGCAGGAGGGCGACGAGCTGCTGACCTCTGGCGGCCGCGTGATTGCCGTGACCGCTCTGGGAGAGACCTTCGAGGCTGCTCGCGACCTCTCCTATGCAGCTTGCGACAAGATTGAATTCGAGGGCAAGACGCTGCGCCATGACATTGGCCTGCGCGCCCTTCGCGGCCGTGAGGCGTGGGAGCAATAAGAGATTCTAGAAGCTGGGTGATGCGATATGACAGAGCTTGATGCGCAGATCGTCGAGGACAATGATGTGGTGGACGAGCAGCCCATGGATGAGGAGCCGTCGCTGGTGTTGGGCGACGAGGACCCCCGCGACGCCGAGCTGCACGAGAAGATCTTGTCTGAGGAGACCGCGTGGCGCGGCAAGATCCTGGACGTTCGCTCTCTTGAGGTTGAGCTGCCCAATGGTCGCCGCACCGGCCGCGACATCGTCCGCCATCCCGGCGCCGCCGCCGTTGTGGCTCTGACGGAGTCTGGCAAGATTGTCCTCGTCCGCCAATACCGCACCGCGCTTGATAGGGTGACGGTGGAGATTCCCGCCGGCAAGCTCGATCCGGGCGAGGATCCTCTGGATTGCGCCCGTCGCGAGCTGCATGAGGAGACGGGCTTTACTCCTCGTCGTATTCGCTATCTCACCACCATAGCCACTACCTGCGGTTTTTGTGACGAGGTTATTCATATC
This sequence comes from Collinsella tanakaei YIT 12063, assembly GCF_000225705.1. Lineage (GTDB taxonomy): Bacteria > Actinomycetota > Coriobacteriia > Coriobacteriales > Coriobacteriaceae > Collinsella > Collinsella tanakaei. Next base: position 137,048 of record NZ_JH126472.1, on the reverse strand, counting down.
TACTTGGCGACCCAGCTGGAGTTCGATGGGGCTAATCCGGACGATGATGAGTTTGTAAACGTTGATCTTGTGCCGCTGCAAGAGCTGATCGACGCGGTTCTTGACGGTAAGATCGAGGATGCTAAAACCGTGGTCGGCGCGTTGGCGCTGGACGCGATCGGTCATCGCCTGTAACGTTGCAAAGGGCATTGAGTGAGGGCCGGGGTGCGCTGCGCTGTAAAAGCGGGCCCCGGCCCTTTATGTTGGAGCGCGGCGCCGCTGCGGGAAGAGGCGGGGCGCGCAAGCATGCGAGGGGGAGAAGAACGCCTAGATGTTTAAGAGATTTATTTCCTATTACGGTCCGCAGAAGGGTCTGTTTATCGCGGATACCATCTGCGCGCTGGTTTACGCGGGCATTGACCTTGCGTTTCCCATTTTGCTGCGCTTTTTGACGGGGGGATTTTTCGCCGAGGGTTCGTCGGCCATCATGGACGGCTTGCTTTACATAGCGCTTGGCCTGGTGATTATGTATGCCGTCCGCACGGCTTGCGTCTACTTTGTATCTGCCCAGGGCCACATCATGGGCGCGCGCATGGAGTCCAAGATGCGCGAGGATCTTTTTGACCAGTACGAGCGCTTCAGCTTTGCGTATTTCGACGCGCACAGCTCGGGCGATATGATGAGTCGCGTGGTCAACGACCTTTTTGACATCTGCGAGGGCGCGCACCATCTGCCCGAATGGATCATCATCTGCAGCATCAAGATCATCGGCGCGCTTGTAATCCTGTTTACTATATCGCCCGCCCTGGCCGCCGCTCTTACTGCGGTGACGGTGGTCTTTATGGGCATCATGGTGCGCCAGAACCTGCATATGCGCGCGGTGTTTGCTGATAACCGCAAAAAGATTTCTGGCGTAAACTCGCAGTTGCAGGATTCGCTGGGTGGCATCCGCGTAGTGAAATCCTTTGCCGGCGAGGACGTGGAGCGCGAGAAGTTCCGCGTAGCCAATGGCCGCTACCTGCGGTCTAAAGAGGACCAATACCACGTCATGGGCGGTTACCAAGCGACCAGCGCGCTTATGACCGGCGTGCATTACCTTACCATTGTGGTATTTGGCGGCTATCTGGTGGCAACCGGGCGCATGGCGGCGCTCGATCTGGCAACGTTCGCTCTTTATATCAGCTTATTTACCAGCCCTATCGAGACGCTGGTGAACTCAACCGAGACTTTCCAGAAGGCCATCGCCGGCTTCAGGCGCATGGACGAGGTCATGCGAACGGCCCCCGATATCCAGGACAAGAAGGACGCGCGTCCGCTGGTTGTGACCGAGGGGGCTATCGAGTACAGCAGCGTGTGCTTTACCTACCCGGATACGGAGACCTCCGATGATGGGACGGCGCTGGAGCGTCCGGTTATCGACCATATGAACCTGTCCATTCGTCCCGGCGAGACCATTGCGTTGGTTGGACCCTCGGGCGGCGGCAAGTCGACCACGTGCTCGCTGTTGCCGCGTTTCTATGATGTGGCATCCGGCAGCATCACTATCGATGGACAGGACGTACGCGATGTGACGCAGGATAGCTTGCGCCGAGCGATCGGCCTGGTTCAGCAGGATGTTTACCTATTTGATGGCACCCTGCGCGATAACATCGCATATGGACGACCTGGCGCTACGGATGAAGAGATCGAGCACGCGGCTCGTCAGGCGAATATCCATGAGTTCATATCCAGCTTGCCCGAGGGGTATGACACGGTTGTGGGCGAGCGCGGTAGCCGTCTTTCCGGTGGGCAAAAGCAGCGCGTCGCCATCGCCCGCGTGTTCTTGAAAAATCCGGCGATCCTTATCTTGGATGAGGCTACCAGCGCGCTGGACAACGAAAGCGAAGAGGCCGTGCAGGAATCGCTGGAGCGCTTGGCGCAGGACCGCACCACCATCATCATTGCGCACCGTCTCTCGACCATCAAGAATGCGGACGAGATCGCGACGGTGGAACGTGGCAAGGTGATGGAGCGTGGTACCCACGAGGAGCTTCTCGCTCGCGGCGGCACCTACGCCCGTTACTATCGAATGCAGTTTGAGGGAGCGCGCTCGCACGAGCTTTAAGGTTGTGGCGCCGCCCACACGCGCATGCGTCGGCACGCCGCCAGCTGCCCTCGTCCATATTGTATAAGCGAAGCGCCTCCACCCGTCAGAGGTGGCGGCGTGAGGTACCACGTTAGGCGAAGCGATGGCTAAGAACCAACCGTTGACATCAGAAGAGGCGTCGAGGCTTTTTAGCGAGATCGATGAGTCGGGCGTTGTCGACCCCGACCGCGCGCGAGAGATTAGTTCTGGTAAAAGGCCGTCGCCGCGCCCTTCGCGTCGTCTTAAAGTGGACCCTTTGAGTGAGGATGACCCGTCTGGATCCAAGGTTGGTCAGACTATCTCCCGTACGGCGATTTTGGTTATTACCCTAGTTTTGCTGGGCATCCTGGGCATGCAGATTTGGTACGGCGTGTCGAGACGTCTTAACACGGCAAACCTGTCCGAGAATGTCGATCGCGATACAGTGGAGCACGCCATGGAATCAGGCGTGGAATGGGGAAACGGCTTTACGCAGTTCCCCGCCACCTTTACGGTTGACGAGGCGGATCAGCGCACGGGCGTGGTAGAGGTTACGGTTGTTGACACCGACTCGCGCAACGAGCTGGAGATGCTTTCGAACTCGCAGATCCAGGCCGCGGCGCTGGCGACCAACGCCCTGCTCAACGATAAGATCGACCGCGTGGTGTATAACGTGTGCGCGCTGGTGAATCGTGCGGGCGATTTCCAGCATGATTCTTTCTTTGGGTTTCTCCCGGCCAAGGGAACGCGCCGCGCAGTGCTGACTTTCATTTGGACCAAGAGCGTCTCGAGCTATTCCAACTACATTGACTGGGAGCTCAAGATTGTGGGCATGGATGATCAGACCGCTCAGAAGATTCAGGAGCAGGTCAATTCTGTCAGCGCGTTGATTGAGAGCTCTGAGATCGCGCAGAACAAAGTCGAGGAGGAGCGCGAGGAGATGCAGCGCGAAAAGATGCTGCATGGCTCTGAGATCTTTACCGGCGGCAAACGCGAGAAGAGCATCGAGAGCGTTTTGCCGCCTGAGCAGTAAGGTTTTGCCCGCCTTTTCGCCGCTGCTTTGCGGGTGCTGTGCGCAGTTGTGAAGGTAAATTGCATCACTTTTGATTATTGTTTTGTATACCAATCTGGTAGCAAATAAGAGACCAGTGGATTTTTCGATTGAAAAATGCGGTCTACTACTGCTTTTTCAAAATCGATGCAATTATCCTTAAGAATTGCGCGCGGGGGCCATTGAAAGGTTGCTTACGACCCAGTCTCAGACAACGGGAGCGTCGGCGCTGAGTTAACCCGATGGAAAGTCATAGGTAACGAGAAGGGCCCGCTAGTGCGGGCCCTTTGCAGTAATCGATGCACAAGAGGCTCTATGCGAGCAAGCTTGCCACTTTGCCCAGCGTGGGCTCGAAGGAGACGCCGCGCACCTCAAAGTCAGGCTGCTCGCGGGTGACGCGCATTGCGTCGCGAACAAGCTCGCCTGCGAAGTCGACGGCGTCGTGGAGGCTGCGGCCGGTGTAGATGGCGGCGCATAGAGCGCTCGCGAACAGGTCTCCGGTGCCATGCAACATATACGGAAGCAGCTCGCTTTGCACCTCTTCGATCTTGCCGCCGTCCTGAGCGCTTGCCAGGTAGTTGCGGATAATGCCTTCACCCTCATGGACTACGCCCTTGATGACCACGCTCTTTGCACCCATCTCAAGCAGGGCGTCGACGTTTTTCTGAATAAACGCCTCGTCGACATCCTGACCCTGATAGGGAATACCGGTAAGAATGGAGGCCTCGGTAAGGTTGGGCGTCAGCACATCGGCGCCGTCGACTAGGCCCGCCATGGCTTCGCAGAGTTCGTCGGTGTACGTGGGGTACTTGACGCCGCCGTCGCCCATGACCGGGTCGACAATGCGCAGGGCGCCTGGATATTCCTTGTACAGGCGCTGAATCACCGCAACCTGATCGGCGGAGCCCAAAAAGCCGGAGTACACGCCGTCAAGGTCGATGCCCTCCTGCTTCCAAGCGTCCAGATAGTCGTTGAGGATTTCCGTGGTGTCATGCATGTAGAACACGGAAAACTTGGTGTGCGCGGAGAACAGGGCCGTTGGGACGGGGCACACATCGATGCCTGCGGCCGAAAGCACGGGAATGGCAACGCCAAGAGAGCATTTGCCATAGCCGCACATGTCGTGCACAGCGGCAACGCGCGGAATGTAGCTTCCGCTTCGCGTATACAGGATTGCAGATGTGGAGCTGGGAGTGGATTGAGACATAATCATGCCTTCTTTCTTTTCCGCGGACTTATGGACCAGCGTACAAAGCGACAAGATAGCACGATTGAGAAAAAAAGAAACCGTTTCACCCGACTGAAACAAAACGCAGCCGCCTGTCATGGATTTTGTATAGATCGTATCGATGGACGGCGGGTGCGCGGACGCGTCGCAAGCGTCGTTGCGTTTGGTGATACGTATAAATGTTTCAGATATATATCAAAATTTGGATAATCTTACATGTCCTCTCTTTTGGACGAGAAAAGATTTAAAATACCCCAGACCTTATAGGCCTTTAAGCCGGTACAGAGAGACCGAAAAGGAGTGGAAATGAGGGTGAACAACGCTTCCGCGGCGGCAGAATCTGCCACCCCGCTTGCCCAGCGTATGCTCGCGTCGACGAGCAAGGGAGAGTCCGTCCCCGCCGTTCTCATGCTCGAGGACGGTACCGTCTTTTATGGACGAGGCAGCGGTGCCAAGGGTTCCGCGGTGGGCGAGGTGTGCTTCAATACATCGCTCGAGGGTTACTTCGAGGTATTGACAGACCCTTCCTACGCCGGTCAGATTATCACCATGACCTATCCCCAAATTGGTAACTACGGCATTGATTTGGACGATGCCCAGCTTTCGTGCGCTCCCGGCGCGTCTTCTCGCCCCGCGTTGCGCGGTATGGTGGTTCGCGACATGTGCCACACGCCGTCCAACTGGCGCTCTTCCGTAAGCGTGCCGGATTACCTCAAGCAGCACAACATCGTTGCCATCGAGGGCATCGATACGCGCGCGCTGGTGCGCCACCTGCGCGATAACGGCTCTCAAAAGGGCATTGTTTCTACAGAGACCCTTGATTTGGACGAGCTCCGCGCGCAGCTAGACGAGGCACCCGGCCTGGTTGGCCAGAACTTTGTAGAGAGCGTAAGCTGCAACGGTACCTACGGCTTCGGCGTCGCCAACCTGCCCGCGGCCCACTCTTTCGCAGACGCTCCCGCCCCGGCTTCCCGCCATCGCGTGGTCGCCTACGACTGCGGCATCAAGCGCGGCATTCTTGAGGGCTTGGCGCGTGCCGGCTGCGACCTCACTGTGGTTCCGTGGGACACCCCGGCTGAGGACGTGCTCGCCCAAAACCCGGACGGCGTCTTTCTTTCCAACGGCCCCGGCGACCCCGATGCGGTCGAGGGCACTTACACGCAAGTAAAGAAGCTGCTTGGCAAGGTGCCGGTGTTCGGCATTTGCCTGGGCCACCAAATGATTAGCCTGGCTTGCGGCGCCCAGATCGAAAAGCTCAAGTTTGGTCACCGCGGCGGCAACCAGCCCGTTATGAACCTGGTGAGCGGTCGCGTTGAGATCACCGCGCAAAACCACGGCTTTGGCCTGGTATGGGATAGCCTGGGCGAAATAGTGCCGGAGCTTTCCGATGGCTATGATCAGCATCCGGCAGACGGCGATCTGCGCTTCTGGGTCCGCGCCGGCGTGGCTCCCGTGGTGCGCAACGAGCAATTTGGCCTCATTCGCCTTACGCATGTGAACCTTAATGACGGAACGGCGGAGGGCATCCAGTTGCTGGACGTCCCGGCGTTCTGCGTGCAGTATCATCCCGAGGCCGCACCCGGACCCACCGATGCCCACTACCTGTTCACCGCGTTCGCCCACCTTATGGATGGCGATCAGGATTACCTGAATATCGATATCGCTGCCGACCGCCTCGCTGGTTGGAACTTCGCCGAGGAGGTCTCCCATGCCTAAACGTACCGACATCAAGCGCATCCTGGTCATCGGCTCCGGCCCCATCGTCATCGGCCAGGCATGCGAGTTCGACTACTCCGGCGCTCAGGCATGCAAGGTGCTCAAAGAGGAGGGCTACGAGGTCATCCTCGTCAACTCCAACCCCGCCACCATCATGACCGACCCCGGTTTGGCGGACCGCACCTATGTTGAACCCATCACCCCGGAGTTTATCGAGCGCGTCATCGAGCGCGAGCACCCGGACGCCCTGCTGCCCACGCTGGGCGGTCAAACCGGCCTTAACGCTGCCGTCGACCTGGCGAAATCCGGTGCGCTCGAGCGCCACGGCGTCGAGATGATCGGCTGCGACCTTGCCGCTATCGAGCGCGGCGAGGACCGCAAGCTTTTCAACGAGGCTATGGACGAGATTGGTCTGGAGGTCGCTCGTTCCGGCTATGCTTATTCGGTCGAGGATGCGCTGGCCATCGTCGAGCGCGTCGGTTACCCCTGTGTGCTGCGCCCCAGCTTCACTCTGGGCGGCGCCGGCGGCGGTATCGCGCATGATGAGGCAGAGCTCATTGAGATCGTGAGCCAGGGCCTGGAACTCTCTCCTGCGGGCGAGGTGTTGGTCGAGGAATCCATCATCGGCTGGAAAGAGTACGAGATGGAGGTCATGCGCGATCACGCCGGCAACGGCATCATCGTGTGCTCCATCGAGAACCTGGACCCCATGGGCGTGCATACCGGCGACTCCATCACCGTCGCTCCCGCGCAGACCCTTTCGGACCTTGAGTACCAGCGCATGCGCGTCGCATCGCTCGCTATCCTGGAGAAGGTCGGCGTCGAGACCGGCGGTTCCAACGTTCAGTTTGCCGTCAACCCTGAAAACGGCCGTCTCATCGTCATCGAGATGAATCCCCGCGTAAGCCGCAGTTCCGCGCTTGCCTCCAAGGCCACTGGCTTCCCCATCGCCAAGGCCGCCGCGCGCCTGGCCGTGGGTTATTCGCTGGACGAGATCGTCAACGATATCACCCGTGCCACCCCGGCTTGCTTCGAGCCCTCCATCGATTACTGCGTGGTCAAGGTTCCACGTTTTGCCTTTGAGAAGTTCAAGGGCACCGATACCACGTTGACCACCCGCATGAAGGCGGTTGGCGAGGTCATGGCTATCGGCCGTACCTTCGAGGAGTCCTTTGGCAAGGCCATGCGCTCGCTTGAGGACGGGCACGTGGGCCTTCTTTCCTCTGGTCGCGATGATCTTTCTGCTGTGGTGGACGAGGAGATCGAGCAGGGCGCCGCAACCCCTACCGAGCACCGCATCTTCTACGTGGCCGAGGCGCTCCGCCGCGGTTGGACCACGGAACGCGTGCATGGCATCACCGGCATCGACCCGTGGTTTATCGACCGCATCGCCGACATGATGGCCGTGCGCGAGCAGATCCGCGGCCTTCGCGTAGAGGACATCGATGCCGACTCCATGCGCCTGCTCAAGCAGTACGGCACGTCCGATGCGGAAATCGCCATGCTCACCGGCAGCGATGAGCGCTTTGTTCGCGCGTACCGCAAGGGGCAGGGCGTAGTGCCTAGCATGAAGACCGTCGATACCTGCGCGGCGGAGTTTTCCAGCGCTACCCAGTACCACTACAAAACCTATGAGAACCTGGTCCGCCCCGGTATGGATGCCAAGAAGGGCGTTGCCGCTGACGAGGTAGCTCCCTGCGACAAGCCCAAGGCGATGATTCTGGGCGCCGGTCCCAACCGCATTGGTCAGGGCATCGAGTTCGATTACTGCTGCGTGCACGCGAGCTACGCGCTGGCGGCCCAGGGGTATGAGACCATCATGGTCAACTGCAATCCGGAGACCGTCTCCACCGACTATGACACGTCTGATCGCTTGTACTTCGAGCCGCTCACCTACGAGGACGTTATGGACGTCATCGACGTGGAGCGCCCGGACGGCGTGGTGGTGACCCTGGGCGGACAGACGCCGCTCAAGCTTGCCCGCCTGCTGGTCGAGTCCGGCGTCAGGGTAATGGGGACCCAGCCCGACGCCATCGATTTGGCCGAGGATCGCGAGCGCTTTAGCGCCGTGCTGGATAACTTGGGCATCATGTATCCGCCTGCGGGCATGGCGACCTCGTTTGAGGAGGCGGAGCAGGTCGCGGCGCGCATTGGTTACCCGCTGCTGGTGCGTCCCAGCTACGTGCTGGGCGGCCGCGGCATGATGATCGCCTACGATTCGACCCATCTGCGCGAGTACATGGCAGAGGCCACGCGCATCTCGCCTGACTATCCGGTCTACCTGGATCGCTTCTTGGAAGGTGCCATCGAATCCGACGTCGACGCCCTGTGCGACGGCGAAGAGGTCTACATCGGCGGTATTCTGGAGCACATCGAGGAGGCCGGCATCCACTCCGGCGACTCGGCTACGTGCATCCCTCCCTTCTCGTTCTCCCGCTCCCTTCAGGACAAGCTGCGCGACACCACGCGCCGCATCGCCCTCGCCCTGGGCGTGCGCGGCCTGGTGAACGTGCAGTACGCCATCAAGGGCGAGACCGTCTACGTTATCGAGGCCAATCCCCGTGCCAGCCGCACGGTGCCCTTTATCTCCAAGGCTACCGGCGTGCCGCTGGCCAAGGCCGCCGCGCGCATTATGGCGGGCGAGAAGATCGCAGATCTCAACCTGCCGTCTGATGAGCGCGACATGGACTGGTTCTGCATGAAGGAAGCCGTCATGCCCTGGGGCCGTTTCCCCGGCGCCGAGGTCGTGCTCGGCCCGGAGATGAAGTCCACGGGCGAGGTCATGGGTATCTCTCGCAGCTACCCGCAGGCATATGCCAAGACGCAGCTCGCTATCGACTACCGCCTGCCCACGCCAAAGGACGGTAAGGTCTTTATCTCCGTATGCGACCGCGACAAGCGCCACATCCTGTCCATGGCTCGTATCCTGCACTATCTGGGCTTCAAGATCTGCTCCACGGAGGGTACGGCTCGCGTGCTTCGCGGCGGAAACGTCCGTTGCGAGGTTGTCGAGAAGATCAGCGGTGCTCATCCCAACGTGGGCGACATGGTCGCCAACGGCAAGATCGCGTTCATGATCAACATCCCTTACGGACCCGGCTCGCGCGGCGATGGCTATTTGCTGCGCACCGAGGCGGTTCGCCGCGGCGTCACCTGCGTGACCGCGCTTTCCGCCGCCAATGCCTTCGTCGCCGCGCTCGAGGCTGATCGCGAGAGCCGTCTGGGCGAGGTCGAGGACGACGGCATGAACGTCATCGCGCTACAGGATTTGCCCCAGCACGAACTGTAAAGTACCTCAAGATCCACAAGTGTTTTCAAAGGTCCAGTCCCGGTTTTGGGATTGGGCCTTTTTTCGCGGACTGCGAAGCGTCATACGGGTGCTTGGGCACTGAGTATGTGCTACTGGTTTGTCGTTTAAAAACTTTTGCTCTAAAAAAAAGAGTAGGCAGTCATCCTGTCATGCGATGGCGGGACGATTTCTCTATTGGGCGCCCGGAGCAAACTGCATGTTTTTATTCAGCGCTAGGATGATTGTATTTTCGCGTCTTATCCGTAAAAACCATCCATAGTGCCTCTACCTGCGTGAATTGTGAGATTGATATCATACTAAACCAATTGGTATTGATAAAAGCAACCTCATGGTATGCATAATAGGGAACCAGTACGATGGCTGCCCATCACGTATGCCGCTCGCAGAAATATGTATACCTCTTACGGATGCACGATAAATAACACATGTCCAAAACAATACTATCCTCTGGCTTTCTCTTTGCTTTAGCGCAATGGATTGCATACCTCTTATCGCTTGGAAACAGGCGCCCAAATCATGTCGCCAATCAGGGCGCAACGTCAGGAAGGAGCCCGACGGGTGAGAAGTAGATGGTATCTCAGCGGTAGAACATGGGGTAGCGCGCTTGCGATTGCGGCAGCGCTTTCCGGGGCGGTAGCCGTTGCACCCCATGTGTATGCGGACAATGCGGCAAAAGCCAGCTTTCAGGGGTCTCTAACCCAGGTGAAGTCAGCGCAGGTTGACTCCAAAAACAAAAACGTGGTCAACATCACGTTCAACAATGACGTTCAGGGAAAGGTCACCTTTCTAGAGGAAGACATCTTCCGCTATAACGTCGATCCTAAAGGTGAGTTCAGCGAGTATGCCGCGCCGCGCAATGAGGCTCACAAGGCCCGTATTCCCCAGCAGCCAGATTCCTCGTCAAATTATAAAAAGCCGCAGGTAACGGTTGAGGATAAGGATGGATCGTTCCTTATCAGCGCGGGGTCGACCACCATTGTGCTGGACAAGGCGACGGCCAAGATGAGCGTTAAGTCCGGCAGCAACGTGGTGATGGCCGAGAAGGAGCCGCTGTCCATTGGTGGTTCTACAACGCAAACCGTTGAGGCCCAAGATGGCGAGATGTTTTTTGGCGGCGGCACGCAGAACGGCCGCTTTACGCACCGCGGTTCGGCGGTGAAGATCTACAACGACGGATGGGTTGATGGCGGCGTTGCTTCACCTAGCCCGTTTTACTGGAGCTCTAAGGGCTATGGCGTGCTGCGCAACACGTTTAGCGACGGCATGTATGATTTTGCCAAGACGGACTCCAAGGCCGTTAGCACCACGCAGAGCGAATCTGAATATGATGCCTACTACTTTGTGGCGGATGCCAAGGGTAACGAGGCTGTGGCGCAAGATCTCTTAGGCGATTACTTTGAAGTGACGGGCAATCCGGTGCTGCTGCCCGAGTATGGTTTCTATCTTGGACACCTTAACGCGTACAATCGCGATGGATGGTCGAGCGAAAAGCAAGACGGCGGTAAAGCCTGGACCACTAAGAACGGAGCTCCTGCAACCGAATCCGGTTCCACCAAGTACGAGTACGGCATGAGCGCCGGCTATGTGGTTCCCGGCAACCTTACGGCCGAGACCCTCAACGGCGCCGGTCCCACCGATGGCGGTGCCAACATGCAGACGCAGAGCTTTAGTGAGGAGTTCTCCGCCCGTCAGGTTATCAAGGACTACGAGGCTGCGGATATGCCCCTTGGATGGTTCCTGCCTAACGACGGATACGGCGCAGGCTACGGCCAGAACGGTTTCAACAAGACCGGTGGTGTGGACGAGCAGGGCAAGAGCTCTGCGGAGCGCATCGCCGCGGTGGACGCCAACGTGGAGAACCTTAAGCAGTTTACGCAGTTCGCCAACAGCCATGGCGTGGCAACCGGCTTGTGGACGCAGTCCTACCTCACCCCGGATTCAAACAACGACACCAAGTGGCACCTGCTGCGCGACTTTGAAAAAGAGGTCAAGACGGGCGGCATATCCACCCTCAAGACCGACGTGGCCTGGGTTGGCCCCGGTTTCTCCATGGCGCTGGACGGGACCAAGACCGCCTACGATACCGCGACCACCGCGGGCGACGTGCGCCCCAACATCGTGACCCTATGCGGTTGGGCCGGCACGCAGCGCTTCGGCGGCATCTGGACCGGCGACCAGACCGGTGGCAACTGGGAGTACATCCGCTTCCACATTCCCACCTACATCGGCCAGTCGCTTTCCGGCAACCCCAACATTGGCTCGGATATGGATGGCATCTTTGGCGGTGCGCCCATTATCGCCACGCGCGACTACCAGTGGAAGACCTTTACCCCCACCATGTTGGACATGGATGGCTGGGGGTCATTCCGCAAATCTCCCATGACGCACGGCGACCCTTATACCGGCATCTCGCGCATGTACCTCAAGCTTAAAAGTCAGCTGATGCCCTATATCTACACCTCTGCAGCATCTGCGGCCAACATCAATACCGGCAACGGCGATACCGGCCTGCCCATGATTCGCGCCATGCTGCTGAGCGATGACAGCGCTTACGCCGCTGGCACGGATACGCAGTACCAGTACACTTTTGGCGACGCGTTCTTGGTGGCGCCCGTGTACAAGGATACCCGCGCGACCGAGTCTGGCGATGACGTGCGCGACAAGATCTATCTGCCCAACTATGGGGACCAGGACAACCCGACCATCTGGATCGACTACTTCACCGGCAAGCAGTACCGCGGCGGCCAGGTGCTCAACAACTTTGACGCGCCCTTGTGGAAGTTGCCGCTCTTTGTGAAGGCCGGCGCAATCGTCCCCATGTACCATCCCAACAACAACCCGCAAGACGTCAGCGAGGCCAATCCCAAGGGTCTGGACAAGACGCAGCGCATCGTTGAGTTTTGGCCTGCTGGTAAGACCGAGTACACGCTGTTTGAGGATGATGGCGAGACTATCAAGAACAATCTGACCGAGGTCGAGGGCTACGGTAAGGTGGCCGAGGTTTCCTACGGCGGTCACGTCTCTACCAAGATCACCTCTGAGGTAAAAGACGGCTCCGCTACGCTGGCCATCGGCAAGTCGGAAGGCAACTATACCGGCTACGATTCCAACCGAACCACCACGGTGGTGGTCAACGTGTCCAAGCTTCCCTCTGGCATCACCTACAACGGCGCCCAGGTGGAGAGGGTGGACGATAAGGCAGCGCTTGATGCGGCGACGGACAAGGCGGTGTGGTGCTACGTTGAGTCGCCTGATCTTAACACCACCACCGAGGACGAGGCTTTTGGCAAGGTTGAGATCAAGGCCACGCCCAAGGTGTACGTGAAGCTGCCCAAGACCGATGTCGCCGCCAGCGAGCAGAAGGTCGTCGTCAAAGGCTTTGAGAACGACGGGCATCTGGACAAGGATCAGGAGAACGCCGGCCTGGCGGCTCCCTCCTTGCAGGTTCCCGAGGATGGCAAGACGCCTACCAGCCTGAAGCTTACGTGGAACAAGGTTGCCGATGCCGCGTCGTACGACATCGAGGTCGACGGCCAGGTGTTCTCCATGGGTGATGCCGAGAGCTACGTGCTGACCGACTTGGAGTACCACTCTCAACACGTCTTCAAGATTCGCTCGCGAAACGCAGAGGGCTATTCAAAGTGGAGCGAAGAGGTGAGCGGCCAGACGCTGGAGGATCCGTGGCGCAACGCGCCCACGCCGCAGGCGACTACCTGGACCGGTGACTACTATGCCGGTATGACCGAGGCGCGCGCCCTTGATCACAACCTTGATGCCGACCACTTCCATTCCTCCGAGGGCGCGTTGGGCAAGACGTTGACGCTCGATTACGGCTCGGCGTTCAAGCTGGACAAGTTCGAGTACTATCCGCGCGAGGACGCGGCCAACGGCACCGTGACCAAGATGCGCGTCGAGACCTCCCTGGACGGTCAGCACTGGACGTCCGAAGAAGTTTCTTGGCGCCAGGACAACAGCGTCAAGACCGTGTCTTTGGCAGGTCGGGCCGCCCGCTACGTGCGCTTGACCCCGCTTGAGAGCGTCGGCGGCTTCTTCTCGGCTCGCGAGCTGGCGGTATACAAGGTCGACGGCTCCGCTCCCTGGGCGGTTGGGTCGAGCACCATGTCCGAGTCCGTTTCCGAGGGCGACTACACCAACATGATGAACTACCTGGCGCTCGACGCTAAGGACAGCGATTTCGCCAAGCAGATCAAGGAGCGCTACGCCGACCTCAACGGCAACGATGCCTACGATGTGTACGATTACTCCTTCACCATGGCGGCGCTCGACGGCGGTACCAAGAAAGAAGGCGCCGTGTCCGGCGATCTGCTGGTTGCTCCGGGCAAGACCCATGTCGCCGCCGGCGAGGAGGTTTCGGTAGACCTGATCGCAAGCGATATGGCAAACGCCAACGCGCTGGGCGCTCTCGTGAGCTTCGACTCGTCCAAATTCGAGTTGGTCGACAACAGCATCACCAAGTCCGCCGATCTGCTCGAGATGGAGAATCTCTCCAAGCTCAACAAGAGTAAGGACACGGTGAACCTGGCGTTTGCCAACCGTGGCGACAAGCCGCTCTTCAACGGTTCCGGCGTGGTGGCCAACTTCAAGCTGCGTGCTAAGGCGGAGACCGATGTCAATCTGGGCGCAATATCCATCGCGGTGGGCCCCGCGGGCGACTTTGTCCGGATCGAGAACACGGGCGAGATCACGTTCCCCGAGAAGCCCACGCAGTCTTCCGGCGAGCTTGGTCAGGATTCGTTCAACATCACCATGACCAACGAAGCCCTGCCCTCCGATTCCGGTGACAACGTGAAGGAGCTGGTGCAGCAGGGTAGCTATGCCGCGCTGTTCAACGGGCAGAACGATCGAGGCTTCGAGCTCAAGTACTACTATGCCGACAAACCCTTCGACGAGCGCGTGGGTCTGCCGGTCAATCTCGGCTTCACGCTCAAGGAGCCTCGAGCACTGAACGAGATCGCACTTACCAACGGAGCTGCCGCGGCAAACGGTTCCATCACCAGCCTCAAGGCCATCGTAACCTTTGAGGACGATACCGTTCAGGAATTCAAGGATGGTGCCTTCTCCTCGCCTGCGGAGGTTTATACCTTCGCTATTTCCGAGGCCAATGCCGCCAAAAAGGTGAAAAGCGTGGTCATCACCCCGTTGACATCCACGGGTAAGGCGACTGGGCTTGAGAGGCCCGACAACCGCATGCTGACCATCGGTGAGATCGACTTCAAGTACACCGACGCCGCTCCCAAGGTGGACGAGGTGAAGCTGGACGATTCCAATGCCAAGGTGTTGTATGAGAACGAGCTGACAAAGGTCGGGGCGACCATACTGCCTGATGTTGGCTACCCGTTCTTCACCGTGGAGAGCGATAAGCCCGACGTCGCAGGCGTGGTGCCTGTTCAGTCCGGCGATTCGGTGACCTGGTATCTGCGCGGCAACGCGCCGGGTACCGCTCGGATTACGGTGAAGTCCGTGCTGGATGAGACCAAGACCGCCAGCTATACCGTGGAGGTCAAGAAGGGCGTGGACGCGTCCGCGCTGGTAGACGCCGTGGAGGCTGGTAAGAAGGTCAAGGCAGACCTATGCGAGGAGCAGAGCTACAAGGCTTTGGACAACGCTGTGAAGGCTGGCGAGTCCATCTTGAAGAAGGAAGGTGCTACCAAGCAGGAGGTGGCAGACGCCGCCAAGGCTATCAACGATGCGTTGGCCGCCCTGGTGTTCCGACCGGTGGACGAGAGCAAGAAG
Organism: Collinsella tanakaei YIT 12063; assembly: GCF_000225705.1. Lineage (GTDB taxonomy): Bacteria > Actinomycetota > Coriobacteriia > Coriobacteriales > Coriobacteriaceae > Collinsella > Collinsella tanakaei. Next base: position 121,906 of record NZ_JH126472.1, on the reverse strand, counting down.
ATCGACCTGAAAGCGGACGCCGTCAGTGCATCGAGCTCTGCGTCGGAGTCTCCCGTAGAGGGCGCCGTGGATGGAAATCCCGAAACCTTGTGGCATTCGAGCTATGCCGCCGACGTAACCCTGCCTCAGTTCCTTGTGTTCGATCTTGGCAAGGAGACCTGGGTGAGCGACATCACCTTCCTTCCGCGGCAAGACGTCGGCGTGAACGGCGACATCTTTGAGGCGAAGGTGTATGCGCGCAAGCCGGCCGGGACGCCCGAGGTCCGTACGCTCGATGCCGATACTGCGTCGGGGGACGACGGGTATGCAAAGGTGGGGACCTTCACATTCAAGAACAACGGGTCTGTGCTCGATAAGCGCGACGAGTACAAGCAGATGACGTTCGAACCTGTGAAGACGTCTGCCATCAAGCTGGTGATTACCAAAGCTGGATCTTCTGACCCAGCGGAGCTCAACAAGTATGCGTCGGTGGCAGAGGTGAAGCTGTATGGCGCAGATGAGCCCACCACCGAGACCCCGGATCCCAATCCTCCGGTTGATCCGGATCCCAATCCGCCCGTGGACCCGGACAAGCCCGTCGATCCCGATAAGCCCGTGGACCCGGACAAGCCGGGCAATCCCGATCCGGAGAACCCGGACCCCGACAAGCCCGTTGATCCCGATGTGCCCGGCCAGGGCGGTGACCAGGATTCAAACCAAGGTGGACAGCCTGGCGAGCAGGGAGGACAGACCGGTCAGAGCGGTTCTAACCAGGGCGGTTCTGCAAAGCCCAACGGCAAGCCTTCCGGCGGCGCGCTCGCCCAGACCGGAGACCCCGCATTGATGGTTGCGGTTCCGGTCGCTGCGGGCGGCGGCATCCTTGCAGCTATTGGCGCATGGCTGCGTCGCAAGCGCAAGTAGCCGGTTGTTGATGGCGGTGCTATAACAAGCAGCAAGTAATGAGCAAGGGCGGCGCCTCGGTATCGGGGCGCCGTTTGTTTATGGAGATGGGTGGTGGAGCGATGTCCATGTGAGCTGGTCGCCCTTGTCTGTCGGACGGAACGGATGAGACGATATGAGTTGAACATTGGGAGCCCCTCCCCTTGCAGCTCTATCGTGGGTCGGGCGACAATGGTCGTAGCGCCAACCGTGGCCGCGCGCCACATGCGACGGAGAGGGGCCCGCCATGTCCAATTATGTCACAGCCATCGGTCTCGACGTCCACGCGAGGAGCATCTCCGCATGCGCCTTCGACCCCATGACCGGCGAGGTGTCCCGCGCAAGGTTCGGATACGACCCCGCGTCGGTCGCCGAGTGGGCACTGGGGTTCGAGTCGCCCAAGGCGGTGTACGAGAGCGGCCCGACCGGCTTCCACCTCTGCCGCGCCCTGAGGGCGCTCGGCGTCGACTGCGCCGTAGGCGCCGTCTCCAAGATGCACCGGCCGGCCGCCGACCGCGGGCGCAAGAACGACCGGCGCGACGCCGAGTGGCTCGCCAGGCTCCTCGCCTGCCGCAACG
>NZ_JH126472.1:0-119889 GCF_000225705.1 Collinsella tanakaei YIT 12063 | reverse complement strand
CCCGATGTCGACGCGCCACCCCAAGAAGCCGAGGCCGGGCCACGGGGTCGCGCCGGCGGCGTCGAGGCACGCCGCGAAGTGCAACCGCCGCCTGCAGGACAGGCGCGACGCCATGTCGCAGGCGGGAAAGAGGCCCTGCGTGGCGAACTGCGCGACGGCCCGCGAGATGGCCTGCTGGGTCTGGGCGATAGCGCTCATGGTCCGGTAGCGCCCGCGGCGAGATAGGAGTCCGACCCCGGGGCGCGCCGCGCTCGAGGCCGTTGGGAGGCCATTCCAGTTCCTTTTTCTGGGCAGCGGGGGACCGCCACGCCCGCCACGAGACTGCGATGAAGCCGGAGGCCCCCAGCCGTAGCAACGAAATGCGGTTCCGACCCGCGGATATTAGAGTGCCGAACGTGCGTCGAGCAGACACGCCCTCAAGCGGCGCGTCCCCCGGGTGAAGATAGGTCGTCCCCGCCCCCCGCGGTAGCTCCCCGGGGGCGGGGACGTTTTGCCACTTGACAATGTTCAACTCATATTAAAAAGCCCGGCCACCCCATGTCGAGGGATGGCCGGGCCTAGTCATCGTCCAAAAACGCTACTGAGCGTCTTGCGGCACAGGTGAATCCACGCGGCTGGAGGAATCCGGGTGGATGGTCATGGTTTGGAAGCGGTGCGCCATGTACTCGTTATCAAAATGCTGGGCGTAGAACTCTTCAACGGGGGAGCTGGGCGCCAGTCCGCTTTCGCGGCAGAACCAGCAGTCCAGCGACTGCAGCGTCATAACGCCGTTGACCAGCATAAGGACGGTGACAACGGTGGTAAGCGAGTAGCGCATCTTCCAGGGGATGAGGTTGATGACCTTGAGCAGGCGCGGCAGGCACAGCTTGATCCAGAACAGGCCCAGTATGCCCCACATAATCATGAAGGGGGTAGAGGTGCGGCCCTGGAAGAAAATCGCCATGGGGTCTGGTATGCCGGGCAAGAGCTCGTAGGAGTAACTCCATGCAATGGCGCCAAAAGAGGTTTGCATCCACCAGCTCACCGCGGCTTCGAACACGCCGCCAATGACGGCGCTAACCAAGAAGATGATGAGGAAGTTCTTTTTATAGAAGCGGTTGAGGGCCACCGTAAGAAGTACGGCGCCAAAGCCGTAGATGGGGCTAAAGGGACCAAAGAGCAGGCCCGCGCGGTCCTGGTAGACGCCGGGGTCAACCCAAACCATATGGAATATGATCTCGATAATAAGGCCTAGCACGCAGCAGACCATAAAGACCCAAAAGAGGTTGAAGAAGTTGAGCTTGATGTAGCCCCCGCCAGTGAGGTCTCGACCAAGCATGCCTTTTTCTGCTGCCTCGCGGTCTTCAAGGTCGCGTAGGCGGCGCTGTAGGTCGCGCTCTTCGTGCAGGGTGGGGTCGATGGTGGCCGACAGGGCCGTGAGGATGGCGAGCTGAATGGCGGGGCGAATAAGGTGCACGCCGATACCCTGCAGCATGACGTCGATAAGAATCTGGCCGATGGTCATGACGATGAGCGCATACGCCCAGCGTCCCGCATCGCGGCGGTAGCTCTTGATGAGCGTCCAACCAAAAAGGATGAGGGCGACCGAGGCGACGAAAGCCAAGATGGAGCCTATGACCGTCATGCTCACCGTAAGCGTGAGGTCCGTGCCCATGAGAACGTCTTCTTGGCCGATGACCAGGCGATAGACCATGATGCCAAAGTAGGCGCCCATAAGCGGTAGCGAAATGATGCCGTCCAGCGCGCACAGGGCACCGTAGACACGGACGATGAGGGGAATGGTTTTTAGCTGCTCGGCGGTAGGGGTCTTGGGGTTGAGATCGTTGCCCGGCAGGCCGTAGTCTGTCCGCGCGGCTTCGATGGAGTCGCTCGAGGTGCTCACAGAGGTGCTCCTTGTTTTGATGCGATGATTGATAACTCGAGGGATTTTACCCGTTTTGCATAGCGCGTACTCTACATTTGGCCTTGCCTGTGGGGTGGAATGCATCCCGTACGCTGTTGGAAAGGTGCTAGTCGGTATACTGAAGGGGTTGAAGAAGCTGTCTATCGACACCGTCTATTGGGAGGCACCATGGCCGAGAATACCGAGAAGACCCCGCTTGTTGGAATCATCATGGGCTCTAAGTCCGATCTGCCCGTTATGGAGGGCTGCACCGCTGAGCTGGAGCGCCTGGGCGTTCCCTACGAGCTGGTCATCGCCAGCGCGCACCGCACGCCGGACAAAGTTCACGAATGGGCGGAGACCGCGGCCGACCGCGGCATCAAGGTGATTGTCGCCGCCGCCGGCAAGGCCGCGCATCTGGGCGGCGTGGTCGCCGCCTTTACCCCGCTACCGGTTGTAGGCGTTCCCATGAAGACGAGCGATTTGGGCGGCATGGACTCCCTGCTCTCCATGGTGCAGATGCCCTCCGGCGTGCCCGTCGCCTGCGTTGCCATCAATGGAGCCAAGAACGCGGCTATCTACGCCACGCAGATTCTGGGTGCTACCATGCCCGAGTATCGCGAGGCAATCGTTAACCTCAAAAACGAGATGGCTCAGGCCTAGCATTCTCGCCCTCTGTAAGCGCGGTGCATCAGCGATGGTGCGCTGCGCTTTTTGCATGATAGGGAGACCTTACGTATGGCAGAAAACAACCAGCGCGACGTCGACCGCCTTGTTGCGGATCTTAGCGTATCGAGCACCCGCTCCAGCCGTGTCCGCATGGTTCCTGCAGGCGGGCACTTTGCCCAGGGCGATGGGGCCGCTGCGCCCGCGCCCGCCACGGTTGGCGGCGCCGCTGCCGGTAGGCGTTTTCGCCAGCGCACCGCTATGGACGAGGAAGAGCCGCGGCCTGCCGGTGCGCGTTTTGCCGATTCACGGCCTGCTGGCGCCCGTTTTGCATCCGCCCATGTGGACGAGGGCTGTGCGGACGAGGGCCAGTCGCAGATTGCTCATCCTGCCGGTAGCAGGTCCTCATCTTCAAGCGGCGCATTCGGTCCCGTGTCTTCGCGCGTGCCCGCTGTCCCCAAGCACGGTGCCCCTGAAAAGCCGGACGCCGCCTCCGTCACCACCGCGGCGATCGACATCTCCGACTCCCATGCGGCGACCGAGCCTTTGTCCCATGGATCAGAGGTCCTTGCCGCGCCCAAGCCCGCCGACACCGCAGAGTTCACCGCCGCCGCAACCGCGGCCGCTGCCACGCGTTCGCAAGTTCCCGCAGCGCAGCCTTCCGCGCGCGCCCTGGGTGGTGCGGCGACGCTTGCAAGCGGGGCGACGCCGTTGGCACCGGCGTATTCCAAGCGGTCCTCGTCCCATGCGCCTGCAGTCAAAGGGGCCCGGCGGCAAGAGAAGAGGGGCGCGAAGGGCGCCGCGAACAATGGCGTGGCCGATGGGCGGTCCTCGTCCAAAAAGAAAGCGCCGCGCAGCTGGCGCGATGTGCTACCCGTGGTGCTGATTGCTGTCGGTGTGGTTCTGCTGCTTGTCGCCGCCTTTATCTTTGTGCGCGCGCAACTGGGGTATCGCGATGCGCAGGCAACGTATGACCAGCTAGAGACCTATGTGGTGACCGATACCGCCGGTGATGACCTGCCAAGCGTGGATTTTGATGAGCTTGAGGCGATCAATCCTGATGTGGTGGGATGGATCTACGTGCCGGGCACGCCCATCAACTATCCGGTGGTGCAGACCACGGATAACACCACCTACCTGCGCAAGCTGTTCGACGGTACGCCCAATGGGTCCGGCACCGTATTCATGGACTGCGACGACACCGCGCCGGGCGGCATCGACCAGCAGACCACGCTGTATGGACACCATACGCAGGACGGCAAGATGTTCCGCGCCATCGATTACGCGCTTGACCAGGATAAATTCGACCAGATCGATGCAGTCTACTATATGACGCGCGAGGCCACCTACGTGTGCCGACCTCTCATGGATTGCTTGGTGGAGGACACTTTTACGGATGCGCGCATCGCTACGTTTGAGGACGAGGGTGCGTTCTCGAGCTATCTGACGACGATGCGGGGCATGGCTAAGGCTGTGGCGGAAGATGTGGACGAGCGTCAGGCGAGTGCGGAAAACGTGCTGACCCTGGTGACGTGTTCTGGAGAAATCATCCCCCGCACCACCCGCGCCGCCATGGTGTGCACCATCGAGAAGCGGATTGATAGGCTATAGCCAGTCAATAAAACTACTAACTCAATAGGTATATATCTGTTGGGAGAAACGGAAGGGAGATCCATGGCTACCATGCCCTCGATCGATGAATGGCTGCGCGAGGCTAAGCAGGACCCTGGTTTTCGCAACTGCGGCATGTACCTTGTGCATAACGGAACGGTGCGCGAGACGCCAAAAGCCCAGGCGCGCGGCATCGAGACCGACGGCGTCGCTGCGGACGAGAAGGTTGGCGGCATGCATTTTGACTACGACGAGCAGCGCGTGCAGGCGGCCGTCGAGGAGGCGCGCGCCCTGCCTGGCATTGAATACGTACGCGTGTGGCTGAACCGTGGCGAGCTTGAGCTGGGCGACGACATCATGCTGGTGCTCATTGGCGGCGATATTCGTCCCCGCGTGATCGATGCCCTGCAGTCGCTGGTAGGCACCATCAAGAACGAATGCGTGAGCGAGGTCGAGAAGCCCGCGTAGGCTTTAAGGCAACGGCGACGCCACCGAATAGGATGACGTCGCCGCTTTGGTTGCGCGATTAGGCGGGTTGGGCACCGCTCTACTTCTTGTTGCGGTTGAAGTTGATGAGGCAGCCGTCGAGGATGATCTGGCGCTCGGCCGCGGTAAGCGGGGCCATGTACAGGTCGATGGTGCCGCTTACCTGGCCGTTGCGGATGATGTGGCCCGCAAAGCGTTCCTTGCCCGCTTCTACGGCTTTGCGCACGCCGGGGATGAAGACGTAGTCGCCCACCTCGAACTGAGGGGCGTCATCGGACTGCAGCGGCAGCATGCCCCAGTTGATGACGTTGGAGCGATAGCGCTTGGTGGCATACTGCTCAACGATGTTGGCCACGCCGCCCAGCACGCGCTGGCAGCTGGCAGCCTGCTCGCGGGCGGAGCCATCGCCGGGTTTCACGGCGTAGATCATGCTGCCCATCTCGGTGTTCTCAAGCGATGCCGCGGGCTCGACTTGCTGGGCTGCCGAAAACGCGTCGGCAACCTCGGCGGCAAGCCTGCCTTCGAGGCGCTGTGCTTCCACGGCGGCGAACGCCTTGGCGCGACCCACGTACTCCGGGTCGCGGCGGGAGAGCGTGAACTCGGCCAAGCCAAGCGGGTTGGAGCGATAGGACGAGGTCTCGCCGGAGGGGATGAGCTCGTCGGTGGTGGTGACGGGGTCCATGATCTTGGAGCAGACTTGCATCAGCAGGTTTTCGCCCAAGGGCTCCATCTGCGGCCAGTCTTTGATGTTGGGGCCGTAGACCAGGGGGTCTTCCTTCTTGCCGCAGCCAAAGCCGCAGAACACGCGGTTGTTGTAAGAGGTGGCATCGAACTCGTGCTCGGGAACGTCGCCCCAGCAATCCAGCGCGTCGGCACCGGTGAGAACGCCGCCTGCGGCAGCGGTGGCGGCGATGGAGCGGGCGTCCATCAGCGCCACACCGGACATCTGGCCGTTACCGGGCTTGGAACCCTCGCGGTTGGGGAAGTTGCGGGTGGTGTGACGCACGGACAGGCAGTTGTTTGCCGGCGTGTCGCCCGCACCAAAGCAAGGGCCGCAGAACGCGGTGCGAACGATGGCGCCTGCCTGCATGAGGTCGTAGACGGCGCCCTTCTTGACCAGGTCCGCGAAGACCGGCTGGGACGAGGGGTAGACGGAGAGCGCGAACTCGCCGGAGCCGCAGCTCTTGCCGCGCAGCGCGTTGGCCGCTTCCATGACGTTGGTGTAGTTGCCGCCCGCGCAGCCGGCGATTACGCCCTGCTGCACGTGGATGCCGGCGGCGTCGACCTTGCTCATAAGGTCCAGCGAACCTGCACGGCCGGCGATCTTGTCCGCCGCGCGCTCGACCTCCGCCAAGATGTCGCGCGGGTTGGCGTTGAGCTCGTCGATGGTGTAGACGTTGCTGGGGTGGAAGGGCAGGGCGATCATGGGACGGATCTTGGAGAGGTCCACGCGCACGCAGCCGTCGTAGTAGGCGACGTGTGCCGGATCAAGCTGGCGGTAATCGTCCGCGCGGCCATGGTCGGCAAGGTAGCGACGCGTGTCATCATCCGTACGCCAAATGGAGGAGAGGCAGGTGGTCTCCGTGGTCATGACGTCCACGCCGTTGCGGAAGTCCGTGGTCATGGTCGCGACGGCGGGGCCCACAAACTCCATCACCTTGTTCTTGACGTAGCCGCAAGAGAAGACGGCTCCGATGATGGCGAGCGCCACGTCCTGCGGGCCAACAAAGGGCTGGCAGGAACCCTCAAGGTAGACGGCGACAACATCCGGGGTGGCAACGTCGTAGGTTTGACCCAGCAGCTGCTTTACCAGCTCGCCGCCGCCCTCGCCAATCGCCATGGTGCCCAGGGCGCCGTAGCGCGTGTGGGAGTCCGATCCCAGGATCATCTTGCCGCAGCCGGCCATCATCTCGCGCATGTACTGGTGGATAACGGCCATGTGCGGGGGTACGTAGATGCCGCCGTAGTGCTTTGCCGCGGAGAGGCCAAAGAGGTGGTCGTCCTCGTTGATGGTGCCGCCGACGGCGCACAGGGTGTTGTGGCAGGTGGTGAGCACGTAGGGCATGGGGAACTTCTCAAGACCGCTCGCCTTGGCGGTTTGGACAATGCCCACGTAGGTGATGTCATGGCTGGTGAGGCAGTCGAAGGTGACCTTGAGGCGCGACTCGTCCCCGGAGGCGTTGTGGGCCTGCATGATACCGTGGGCGATGGTGCCGCGGCGTGCTTCCTCGCGGTTGGGCACGCCGCCCGTAAGACCAATCAGTGCCTCATGGTCGTTCTGGGGTACAACGGTGGTGCCTTGTAGCAGGTAGACGCCGCCGTCATAAAGGGTTACGCCGTCCATGTCATCTCCTTGCGCATATCCTCGTCCGCACTTTATGCCGTATGCGTGCGGTCCGAAACGACAAAACAGTTGGTAGTCAATCATATAGCGCATTTTCGCAGCTCTTAAGCAGCCTTATGCGAATTAACGAAGATGAGCGTTTTTAGGTATGCGAGTTGCAGGGGGTACCTAAGGGACGGGTGCGTATAATAAATGGGTATTTCTCGTCCAAGAGGCAGACAGGGGAAGATATGTCTCAAGAAACCGTCCGCGCGGCCAATATGGCCGGGACCGTTACGAGTTGCGAAGTCGACGAGCAGCTTACCGATGAATTGAATGAGGAGTGCGGCATCTTTGGCGTATGGGCGCCCGATCGCGACGTCGCCCGCCTTACGTACTTTGGTCTGCGCGCTCTGCAGCACCGCGGCCAGGAGTCCGCCGGTATCGCTTCCGGCGACGGCGGCACGGTGATGGTGCGTAAGGACCTTGGTTTGGTGAGCCATGTGTTCTCCAACGCCGATATCGACGCGCTTTCCGGCCAGCTTGCAATTGGTCACGTGCGCTACGGTACCGCCGGCGCCAAGAGCTGGGAAGCCTCGCAGCCCCACCTCTCCACCATTGGCGACGTCATTGTCGCGCTTGCCCACAACGGCACGCTGGTCAACACGGACGAGCTTCGTCGCCAGTTGATTGAGCTGGGCGTTCCCTTTAACTCCAATTCTGACTCCGAGGTAGCGGTCAAGTTGATCGGCTACTTTACCCAGGAGACCCACCACCTGCGCGAGGGCATTCGCAAGACCATGGAGCTCATCCGCGGTGGTTATGCCATGGCGCTGATCAACGAGGAGGCGCTCTACGCGTTCCGCGACCCCCATGGTATCCGCCCGTTGGTGCTGGGCCGTCTTACCAGCGACGAGGGCGTGGCCGCCGCCAACGCCGCCGCTGCAGCGTCCGCTCTGCCCAGCGACGCCAAGTCTGCTGACGACCTGGTTGGCGACGAGGTCGTCGCCAGCGCCGCCGGTTGGGTTGTGACGTCTGAGACCTGCGCGCTCGATATCATTGGCGCCGAGTACGTGCGCGACATCCGTCCTGGCGAGATCCTGCGCATCTCCAAGGAGGGCCTGGTCTCCGAGCAGGGCGTGCCCGCGGCAGAGAAGACCGCTCACTGCATCTTCGAGCAGGTGTACTTTGCTCGCCCGGACTCCATCATGGACGGCAAGTCCATCTACGCCTGCCGCTATGATATGGGTCGCAAGCTGGCGCTCGAGTGCCCGGTCGAGGCGGACATGGTTATCGGTACGCCGGACTCCGGCCTGCCGTCTGCCGAGGGCTACGCCTTTGAGAGCGGCATCCCCTACGGCACTGGCCTGATCAAGAACCGCTACGTCGCCCGCACGTTCATCGAGCCCACTCAGGAGCTGCGCGCCATGGGCGTGCGCCTCAAGCTCAACCCGCTCAAAGACGTTATCGAGGGCAAGCGCATTGTGGTTGTGGACGATTCCATTGTTCGCGGCACCACTATGGTGCAGCTGGTTCGCATGCTGCGCCAGGCGGGCGCCAAAGAGATCCACGTGCGCATCAACAGCCCGGAGGATATCTGGCCGTGCTTCTACGGTGTGGACACAGGCGAGCAGAGCCAGCTGATCTCCGCCACCAAGACCGTGGACGAGATCTGCGAGTTCATCGGTGCCGATACCCTGGCGTTCCTCTCCGTTGACGCGCTGCTTGAGTGCGTACCCAAGGCGGGTTACTGCACCGCGTGCTTCACGGGCGAGTACCCCGTGGCTATTCCGGAGAGCTTTGGCCGCGACAAGTTTATCGAGGGCTACGAGCCCCGTCTGCTGTCCAAGCCCGAGGCCGTCACCGGCCACTGCGTTGTCGATAAGGCGGATGACCGCAGCTGGGAAGAGGAGCATCCCGAGGCGTAGGCGCGGCTAAACTGACTTTTAGGGCGTGGGCAAGATATGTTGTCCACGCCCTTTTTGTTTTTGGCGAGGGCTGGGGCTACGAATGTGCATCGAGCCCTTTTGCGACCCGCGTGTTCTTGGGGGAGTATCCACGTGAAAACGAAGGTGAAAAACCGTCTCTTGTCGGGATGGTCAATGAGTGCCACGAGGTGGGTGAGGACGGGCTTGATCGCGGTTCAAACTGGTGTCTTGGTTTCCTCCAAGCGCCGCGCGATTGGTGGTCAGGTAGCTTAAGAGCTCTCGGCGGGCTATTCCCGCACACAATCACTTCGCTTGCATGGATACAAAACACTATAAACTGTTTGTTAGGCGACATTTGTTGATAGCTGTAGGTCCTCCCACGGTATCTTTCATTGCGAGCTTCGTCCCAAATAAGTCATGTATAAAAATCTGATCCCCACCTCGTGCCCTCATTGACCAACCCGAAGCGGGGTGACTTGTTTTTGGCGTACAGAAAGCTCGATTCCATCTTCATTTTGAATGAGGGCCGGTCTGCAATTCGAAAAGCGGCGATTGTTCGTGCAGCTATCTATGTAATTAAGTAATGGGTTGCGAACTGGATGGCCCCCGCTTGCCGTTTACTCTCAAATCTGAGAGATTTTCTGAGTGTAATGGGAATTATCTGAGAGATAATCTGAGAGTGGAAGGTCGACTTCGAGTGTTCTCGAGAGATGCGAGGGGTTGGGATGATTGATGGCAAAGAGCTGGCGAAGGTTGTGTCTCGCCTGCGCGCTCAGCGCACCGATGATGCGTTTGTCGAGGTAAAGGCCTGTTCGTGTGGATTGAGCGCCGACGTGTGGGAAACAGTTAGCGCGTTCGCGAATACAGCGGGCGGCCTCCTACTCCTGGGCCTGGATGAGAATGACGGGGCGTTTGCCCCCGCTCAGCACTTCGATATCAATCGCGTACGCGATCAGTTTGTGACCGGCATGGGCGACGGCGGCCGGCCGTGCCTTGTCGCACAGCCCCCGCGTTACGAGATGTCGCGAGGAGAGGTCGATGGCTCGTCCGTGCTGCTTGTAGAGATCGCTGAGCTGAGTGCCCAACAAAAGCCCTGCTACATCGTAGCTCGCGGTGCCCAGGCGGGTAGCTATAAACGCATTGATGATAAGGACATTCGCCTTTCTGCATCGGAGATGTATGAGATGCAGACTGTGCTTGTTCCCAGTGATGCGGACGTATCCGTGGTGCCGGAGGCAACGCTTGAAGATCTGGATGATGAACTGGTTGACAGTATTCTCGCCAACAGAAACAGACAGAGCCCCCGCGTTCTCAAAGGAGCTGCAACGCGTGAACAGCAACTCGATCGAGTGAACATACTTAACAAGCAGGGCGGCGTTCGTATGGGTGGGTTGCTGGCTGCTGGCGTGTATCCGCAGCAGTACTTCCCAAAGTTGGTGATTGACGTCGCGGTTCATCCGGGAACTGAGAAGGCGCAGCCCGGGTTACCGCGCTTCCTCGATCGTCAGGTGTGCGACGGGCCGATAGCGGAGTGTGTGGAAGGTGCCCTGAATGCGATTGGTAGAAACATTCGCAAAGCGTCTTACGTGGTGGGCGTCGCCAGGCTTGAGGAATGGGAGATTCCCCAGAGCGTTCTAAGAGAGGCGCTGGTAAATGCTGTTGTACACAGAGAGTATTCGCCCATGTTCGCTGGCGAGGCGGTGAGTGTCGATATTTATCCGAATAGGATAGAGGTGACAAATCCCGGAGGACTGTGGGGTGGAAAAACGCTAGAGACCCTGGCGGACGGCAGCTCACGGTGTCGAAACGCAAGGCTTATGAGCTTGATGGGCGCTGCTTCTTTGCGGCACGGTGCGGGCTATCTGGTGGAAAGCAAGGGCTCGGGTATCATCACCATGCTTCGAGAAATGGAAGAACATGGCTTGGATGCGCCTATATTTGTGGCGAAGTCGGATTTGTTCAAAGTCATTTTCAAGCGTCAGGAGATGCAGGTTTCCGCAAAGCCATGTGAGCCGGCGGGGGCTTCGGGGTTTCCGCAGGTGTGCAAAGAACGGAATAGGGGACAGACGCAGCGTGCGCAAATGGATGTCGACGTGCAGGCGGACATGGAGATTGATTCTTGCGAAGCCATGCGTCCACGCGAGTTGCGCCAGCAGATTGTTGCTTCCATGTCTGACGGCGAGACGCGCGGAGCTCGGGAGTTGGCGAGCATGATGGGCGTTTCGCTGCCCAAGATTCGCTACGCGTTGGCACGGTTGGTGGACGAGGGCGAGTTGGTGCCAACCGCTGCAACCACTAATAGAAATAGAAAGTACAAGAAGGTAGAGGTCTAGCTGTTATCATGCTGAAGTAGGAATCCCTGGGTTGAAAGGAACCTGACATGGCCGACACATCCAAGCACGTTACCTACGAGGACGCCGGCGTCGACACCGCCGAGGGCGCCCGCGCCGTCGACGCGATCAAGCAGATGGTCGCGGAGACCAATCGCCCCGAGGTAGTCGGCGGCATCGGCGGCTTTGGAGGACTGTTCTCCGCCGCAGCCTTGAAGGACATGGAGGACCCCATCCTCATCAGCGGTACCGACGGCGTAGGCACCAAGTTGGTCCTCGCCCAGCTGCTCGACCGTCACGAAACCGTGGGTCAGGACCTGGTCGCCATGTGCGTAAACGACATTCTCGCTTCCGGCGCCGAGCCCCTGTTCTTCCTCGATTACGTGGCGATCGGCCACATCGAGGCTTCCCAGATGGCCAAGATCGTCAAGGGCGTGGCAGACGGTTGCAAGCTCGCCGGCTGCTCGCTGGTGGGCGGCGAGATGGCCGAGCACCCCGGTGTCATGCGCCCCGATGACTACGATCTGGCGGGCTTTGCCGTGGGCGTTGTCGACCGACCCAAGATGATCGACCCCGCCAACGTACAAGCCGGCGACGTGATCCTGGGCCTGCCCTCCACGGGTGTCCACTCCAACGGCTATTCGTTGGTTCGCAAGGTCATTGGCGTCGACGGCATGGTTCCGGGCACCCCCGAGGCCGAAGCCAAACGTGCTGAGCTCGAAGTGGTCCGCGAGGACCTGGGTGGCGTTTCTTTGGCAGACGCCTTGTTGGCTCCCACTCGCATCTACGTCAAGCCCGTTTTGGAGCTGCTGCGCGGCGGCGCTCCGGTGCACGCGCTCGCGCATATCACCGGCGGCGGCATTACCGAGAATCTCGACCGCGCCCTGCCCAAGAACGTAGACGCTTTGGTGACGCGCGACGGGGACAAGATGGGCTGGTCCGTTCCCCCCGTCATCACCTACATCTCCCAGCAGGCTCAGCTCGCTCCCAACGAGGCGTGCAAGACCTTCAACATGGGCGTCGGCCTGTGCATCATCTGCGCTCCCGAGGATGAGGCGAATATCGTCGCCGCCCTCGAGACCATGGGCGAGCGCCCGTTCCGCGTCGGTACCTGCGTTGAGGGCACCGGCAAGGTGGTGTACACGGATGAGCAGTAACGAGCTCATCGGCGCCGAGCTTGAGGCTGCCGGCATGCGTGAGATCGATAGCGCTGTCGCTACATCGCGCGCCGCGCAGGACGCCTTGGATAACAATGCCCTTCAGCAGGCTATTCGCGAACGCCGTGCAGCGGGCGACGCCGCTCCTCTCAAGCTGGGCGTGCTTATCTCCGGATCCGGCACCAACCTGCAGGCTATCATCGACCGCATTGCCGACGGAACGCTCAACGCGAGCGTGGAGCTGGTGGTTTCCAGCCGTCCGTCCGCCAAGGGTTTGCAGCGCGCCGAGAAGGCGGGCATCCAAACGCTGACGCTTTCCAAGGATGTTTACGCGGACCCGCTGGCAGCCGATGAGGTTATCGCCTTCGAGCTGTTAAAGCACCAGGTCGATTACGTTGTTATGGCGGGTTACATGCGCATGGTGCACGCACCTTTGCTCCAGCTGTTCAAGAACCGCGTGGTCAACATACACCCCGCGCTGCTGCCTAGCTTCCAGGGCGCCCACGGCATCCAGGATGCATACGATCGCGGCGTTAAGGTGACGGGCGTGACCGTGCACTTCGCCAACGAGGTTTACGATCAGGGCCCCATTATCGCCCAGGAGACCGTGCGCATCGAGGAAGGCATGAGCGTGGATGAGCTCGAGGCCAATATCCATGCTGTGGAGCACGTATTGTATCCGCAGGTAGTGGACTTGCTTTCTGCGGGCCGCGTACATGTCGATGAGGACAACCGCGTTCAGATTCTGCCCGAGTAGCTTCTCCTGCTTCTTGCGCGCCCCGAGCGATAACAAAAAAGCGATTTTTCTGCGCCCCGTTCAATTAGGATGGGGCGCATTGTTGTTCAAGGCGCATCCATCTTTCCATACAACGCAAAACGCCGTCTGTCAGGGTTTTCGGGATGTGGGGACGAGTGGATTTCTGCCGATAGCCAAGAGAAAATGAGAAACCTCGGTGGTGCTCTGTAGAAATACTGCAGAAATAGCGCTTGCGCAGGATGGATATGCGACAATCTCTGTTTACGTGCGTCGCTAAAAAAGGCGATTCCATGCGAACCGTTTAATCGACTGTGGCGCATTGGCAAGTAATCGCGTATTCCGCCCTTAGGAAAGGGATTCGCCCATGGTGATGAAGAAGAACATGAAGATCAAGCGCGAGGAGAAGGAAGCTCCCAAGCCCACCAAGGCCGAGCGCAAGAAAGAGGCCAAGTCCAAGCTTACCAAGACCGGTAAGATCATCCTGGTCGCGATCGGCGTCGCAGCCATGCTGCTCTCCGTGACCGCTATGGCCTGCTCCGGCATCCTCAACCAGGCAAATTCGACTGAAGAGTATCATCTCACCGGTGGCGTTGCCGCCACAATCGATGGCACCAACATTACCGAGGACACCGTCACCAAGCAGATCATGAGCACTCGCACCTCCGGCGGCTATGACGATGATGCCGCATGGGCAAGCTATCTCAAGGGCCAGGGTAAGACGCCCGAGTCCCTGCGCGAGGAGACCATTCGCTCGCTGGCTGGCAACTACCTGCTGTCCAAGGCGGTCAAGGAGTACAACATCACCGTCTCTGACGATGACGTGAACGAGTCCTTCGAGAACGCCGCCTCCAACTACGGTGGCACCGAGGCTATGATGAGTCTGCTGAGTCAGATGGGCTACACCGAGGATTCCTACAAGGAGCAGATCAAGAGCAGCCTTGAGCAGCAGAAGCTGAAAGAGGAGGTTGCTCCCGAGAAGGAGCCCACGGACGACGAGGTCTTGACCTACTTCAACGACAACGTCTCCACCTACAACGACGCCCGTCGTTCCTCCAACCTCCTGATTAAGGTTGATTCGGACGCTTCTGATGAGGATAAGGAGAAGGCGAAGGCCACCGCGCAGGAGGCTCTGGACAAGATCAACTCTAGCGAGCTCTCCTTCGAGGACGCTGTCGAGGAGTATTCCGAGGACACCGGTTCCAAGGACGATGGCGGTGACGTGGGCTGGGACAAGCTCACCAGCTTTGTTACCGAGTATCAGGATGCTCTGAGCGCCCTGTCTAAGGATCAGATCAGCGGCATCGTCGAGACCACCTACGGCTATCACATCATCAAGTGCACCGACTACTTCCATGTGGACGAGAAGGCCGATTCCATCGACCAGATTCCCACCGAGATCAAGGACGCGATCGTCTCGAGTCTCAAGAGCTCCCAGGTCGACGAGGACTACAGCGCTTGGCTTGAGGAGTACATCGACAAGAACGATCTCAAGATCAACGCCATGCCGGCAGACGTTCCCTATAATGTGGACATGAACGCTGCTGATTCAAGCGACGCCGACAGCAGCGATGACTCCAGCAGCGATGCTGATGCCAATAGCGGTTCGGCCGAGTAAGAACCGCTTACGTCGTCGAGCCTTGTTGCACAAGATCGGTTGATGCGTAGAACGTGCGCCGCGTCCTGCTCAGTGCGGGCCGCGGCGTTTTTACAAGCGCCTCCGCGCGCGAGATTGGAGAGACATGACTAACGAAGAGCTGCATGCGCAGATGGTCGCGGCGATGAAGGCCAAGGACAAGACCCGTCTGTCCATCATTCGCCAGGTTATGACCGAGGTTAAGAACATCGAGGTCAACGAGCGTCGCGATGTTACCGAGGAAGACGTCAACAGCATGATCAAGCGCCTGATCAAGCAGACCAGCGAAACGCTCGAGATGTCCAAGCAGGCCGGCAACAACCAGGAGCGCACCGACGTCCTGACCCAGCAGGTCGAGATCCTCGAGTCCCTGTTGCCCGAGCAGGTAAGCGGCGATGCCCTGGTCGCCCTGATCGAAAAGACCATCGCCGAGGTCGGTGCCGAGTCCCGCAAGGACATGGGTCGCGTCATGGGCGCCCTTAACGCTGCTACCGGCGGAAACTTCGACAAGGCCGCTGCCGCCAAGGAGGTTGGCGCTCGCTTGTCCTAAGCGTTTCTTGGACGAGGAAACGGGGCCGTTCGCATTTCAAGCCCAGGTGTGTTCGGTGCGCATCGCGCACTTCGAGGCATCGGAGCTTGAGGGCGGACGGCCCTTTCTTGTTGGGGCTCGGTTGCGGGGGCTGCAAGGTTTTAGGGTTGCTCACAGAGCCATATGAGGCGTCGGCGCCAAGGCCATCTGTAGTGAAACCTGCGGTTTCTTCGTGGGGCTGCTGGTGCAGTATGGATAATGCACCCTACAATAGGGAATAGACTATGGACAAATCCAACTAATTGCCTGATTAGTATTGGATAATCTACGCGCTGTACTCTAAAGGGCTTTCGTAAAGGATAGGTTACCAGGCCGTTGCAAAGCCTTAACCGCACTAAACGTGCAGGAGATACATTAGTAGAATAAAGCACAGCCAAACGCTCGGTCCTCGAGCGTTGCATTGGCAGTATGGAGGGGAAACATCTATGGCCGATATGATTCAGATCAAAGGCTTGAACAAGTACTTTGGCGACCTGCATGTCCTCAAGGACGTTAACCTCAACGTCAAGGAGGGCGAGAAGCTGGTCATCATCGGTCCGTCCGGCTCCGGCAAGTCCACGCTCATCCGTTGCGTCGACTTCCTTGAGGAGCCTACCACCGGTGAGGTGGTCATCGACGGCACCGTGCTTACCAAGAAGAACCACCTGGAGATGGCTCGTAAGTACAGCTCCATGGTATTCCAGCAGTTCAACCTGTATCCCAACATGACCGTGCTGGGCAATCTCACGCTGGCACCCATCAAGCTCCAAAAGAAGAGCAAGGAGGAGGCAAACAAGATCGCCATGGCCGCCCTCGAGCGCGTCGGCCTGGCAAACAAGGCCGGTGAATACCCCCAGAACCTCTCCGGCGGCCAGCAGCAGCGCGTAGCCATCGCCCGCGCCCTTTGCACCAAGCAGCCCATCATCCTCTTCGACGAGCCCACCTCCGCTCTGGACCCCGAGATGGTCCAGGAGGTCCTCGACGTTATGATCGAGCTGGCGCAGGAGAACATCACCATGATGTGCGTCACGCATGAGATGGGCTTTGCCCGCCAGGTGGCAGACCGCGTCATCTTTATGGACGATGGTCAGATCCTGGAAGAGGGCACGCCCGATCACTTCTTCGAGAATCCGCAGAACCCTCGCTGCAAGGACTTCCTCGCCAAGATCCTGCACTAACCCGTGCAAGGGGATCTCACTCGATTTCCATCAATAGTTATCAGTCGCATGCCGCCCGCGCGGCCGGCACGCGAGCGTAGTACCAATGGAAGGGGTACCACCATGGATATGAATCGTCGTCAGTTTATTCAGGTATTCGGTCTCGCCGCCCTGGGCATCGCCGGCGCCGGCTCCCTTGCCGGTTGCGGCGGCAACGCAGGCTCCGGTTCCTCTGACACGTCCTCCAAGCTCGAGGCAATCAAGAGCCGCGGCAAGCTTAAGGCCGGCGTTAAGAAGGACGTTATCGGCTACGGTTACCTCAATACCGCTACCAACGAGTACGAGGGTCTCGAGATCGACCTGTGCTACCAGATCGCCGCTGCTGTCCTTGGCGTCTCCTATGATGAGGCCAAGGAGCAGAAGCTGGTCGAGTTCACCGACGTCACGCCTAAGACCCGCGGTCCGCTGATCGACAACGACCAGCTCGACATCATTTGCGCTACCTACACCATCACGCCTGTTCGTCAGGAGGATTGGGACTTCTCCACGCCCTACCGCACCGACCACGTGGGCATCCTGGTCAAGAAGGCTGCCGGCATGAAGTCCATGGCCGACCTCGACGGCAAGGTCATCGGCGTCTCCCAGGGCTCTACCACCAAGGACCTTGTCGGCGAGATGCTCAAGGACCAGGGCGTCGACGCCACCCCCAGCTTCCAGGAGTTCCCGGATTACCCGTCCATCAAGAGCGCCCTGGACGCCGGCAACATCGATGCGTTCGCCATGGACCGCTCCACCCTCAAGGGCTACACCACCGGTGACTGCGAGCTGCTCCAGCCCGAGATCGAGTTTGGCGCTCAGGATTACGGCATCGCTACCAAGAAGGGTTCCGACCTTTCCAAGACCGTCGAC
Organism: Collinsella tanakaei YIT 12063; assembly: GCF_000225705.1. GTDB lineage: Bacteria > Actinomycetota > Coriobacteriia > Coriobacteriales > Coriobacteriaceae > Collinsella > Collinsella tanakaei. Next base: position 102,482 of record NZ_JH126472.1, on the reverse strand, counting down.
GATACCGTCAACGAGCTGCTTGAGAACGGCTGGCTGGACGAAGAGATCAAGGCTTGGGACCTGCTCTAATTAGATTTTTTGGACGATGGACCCTTGCCGCGCATCGCATGTGGCGGCGCGTCTGCCGTGATCGCGGTGCACCCGCGGGTTCTCGTCCGCAAACACGGTGCGTCCGGGCGGAGCCATCTGCCCGGACGCTCAGTACGATAATGGCACGTTGGAAGGATCTATATGCTAGAGGGACTCCTCGATCCCGCGCGATGGGAGTTGACGCTGGCCGAAAGCGGTCCGCTGTGGGAGGGCTTTGCCTTTACCCTGCAGGTGGTCATCGCCGGCCTGCTGCTCTCCCTTGTGTTGGGAACCATCTTGGGCGTGTTCTCCACCACGCGCTCGCGCATCCTGCGCGCAATCAGCCGCGTGTACGTTGAGTTCTACCAGAACACCCCGCTGCCGGTGCAGGTGTTCTTCATGTACATGGCCGGCCCGCAGATCCTGCAGGCCATCACCGGCGCCGCCATGCCCGTGCGCATTCCCGCGTTTGTCCTGGGCTTCATGGGCGTGGGCCTGTACCACGCGGCATACATCGCCGAGGTCATCCGCACCGGTATCGAAGCAGTTCCGCGTGGACAGATGGAAGCGGCACTGTCGCAGGGCTTCACCCGCGTGCAGGCGTACCGCTACGTGATCTTGCCCCAGACGTTCAAGATCATCCTGCCGCCGCTGTGCAACCAGGCGCTCAACCTGGTTAAGAACAGCTCCGTCCTGGCGCTCATCGCCGGCGGCGACCTTATGTACAACGCGGACAACTTTGTTTCCACGTATGGCTACCTGCAGGGCTACATCCTGTGCTGCTTCATGTACTTCATCATCTGTTTCCCGCTGGCAATTCTTGTCCAGTACCTGGAGCGCCGCTCCAAGCAGCGTCCGCGCGCCAAGGTGATTCCCGGCATTACGCCCGACCCCGCAAAGGAGGCGTAATCCATGGAACTGTTCAACGCCGCCAACATGACGTTTATCATGAACGGCTTTTTCAAGACCATTCAGATATCCGTTCTCGCTATTATTTTCTCGCTCATCCTGGGCACCATCCTGGCCATGGTCAAGCAGTACTGCACCGGCAAGCTGCGTCCCTTGTCTTGGATAGTCAGCGCCTACATCGAGCTGTTCCGCTGCACCCCCAACCTGCTGTGGATCCTCTTTATCTACTTCACGGTCAAGGGCTCAGACGTCTTCATCTCCGTTTTGGCATTCACCATCTTCACCTCTGCCGTCATGGCAGAGATCGTCCGCGGCGGATTCAACTCCATTCCCGCCAGCCAGTTTGAGGCAGCGCGCAGCCAGGGTTTTGGCTTCTTCGCCACCATGCGCTACATCATCTTGCCTCAGACGTTCAAGACCATCATCCCGGCGCTCTTCAGCCAGTGCACCACGGTGATCAAGGACAGCTCGTACCTGGCCGGTGTCAACGTGGCCGAGTTCATGTACACCACCAAGGTTGTTATGGCGCAGACCACCAACTTGGGTCAGGTGCTCATGCTCTACGGTTTTGTGTTCGCGCTGTACTTCGCCCTCAACTTCAGCATCTCGCTGCTGGTGCGCGCATACCAGCGTCGCGTGGTCGCTGCATAGCCGTAATATCGGCATAGTTCTCTTCACGGGCGCGGACGATGAGCCACTGGGCAATCGCTTCGCGCCCGCTTCGTAAAATGCGCTAGACTCGATGTGGACGAGAAGCCATTCAGGCAAGCGTCCAGCAGGGTACTTGTACGCTCACTATCTAAGGAGCTTTCCATGGGACTCATCAAGCAGGCAATCGAGGCGCGCGTGGCTGCCGAGGCTGCGGAGCGCGCGGGCCAGCCCGTCGTTATCACCATCGCTCGCGACTTTGGCGCAGAGGGACATGAGATAGGCAAGATGCTGTCCACCCTGCTGGGCATTCCGCTGTATGACAACGAGCTGCTGGTGCGTTCCGCCATGCGCACGGGCGAGTCCGTTGATAAGATGGCCGCTTATGACGAGCGCATGGCTGCCGAGTTCATGGCGTTTCTGCCCGATCGTGTGGATTCACGCACGCTGTCCGACAAGCTGTTCCGCAGCATGTCACAGGTAATCTTGGATCTGGGCGCCACCCAAAGCTGCATTATCGAGGGCCGTCTGTCCGACTACCTGCTGCGCAACAACCCCAACCACATCGCCGTGCTGGTGACCGCTCCGTTCGACGATCGCGTGGAGATCGTCCGCAAAAAGCGCGGCCTTAACAAGCACGAGGGGGCCAAGCTGGTGCGTGAGATGCAGAAGGCGCGCGAGACCTTTTACAAGCGCTACTCTGCTGGCAAGTGGAAGATGACCGACGGCAAGGACATTGTGGTCAACCGCGCCAAGCTGGGCCGCCAGGGTTGCGTGGACGTGATCGCCGCTGCCTACAACGCCAAGCTGCGCGAGCTGGGCATCTATGAGGAGGAGGTCGCCCGCGTTGCCGAGGAGGCCGCTGCGGACGCTCCCATTACGGTCAACGCCACCGTAGAGACCAGGGCCTAAAGGCCGCCACGTATCGCCGCGCCGGTGTTTATTCATCCACCGTTTTGCGATAGCGCCGGCGCTCCTAAATTGCGGTATATGCATCCCAGACACACTGAATGCGCGTCCACTTTATGTGGGCGCGTTTTTTTTGACGAGAACTGCAAAGGGAGTGCCGTCCGCATCGCGCCGCCGCCTATCGTCGATATTGCGCGGATTAAAAAAGCGTTGCTGCCCGCCTTGGACCGCAAGGCTTATACCCCTTTATACCCTTCATTCCTACAGGGGGTATAACAATGCGTCAGCGCATATTATTTGGACGAAAATGAATAGGGTGTCAAATGTGGTCGCATAGTTGCAATACCTGTGCCTAACACCTTGGCCGTTGGCGTCAAAAATGATGCTTCCTGCTGGTCAGAGCGATAAATGTAAACGTTCCCATATGCTAATGTCCCTCAATATCTAGTAGTTTCTATCCCAACCGCAGCTTAAAAGTACTTAGCGGGTAGATATGGAGAATTGCATATGGCTTCCGATGGCAATCGAACCTTTACCGCACGTTGGCGTCAAAAGGGGTTCACGCTTGGGTCCAGTCGCAGGTTCAAAGCAATCACGGCCGCTGTGGCTATCGCCGCTGCCGTTCTGCCGCTAGCGCCTTTTGTTAAGGTATGGGCGGATAGCGCTGTTAAAGATCAAGCGGAAGACGTGTTCAAGCAGCATGAGGTAACGGATACGGTGTCGCCCCGCGGCGTCCGTCTCGACCTGTTCGACTACTGGCTTGTCAGCGAAACCGCGAAGGATGATACCGATGGGGGCCTCAGCGGATATCGGGGTATGGGTATCAATGCTGCGCAAGGGACAGATCGCTACCTTAAATTCGGTAAAAACGTCAACGGCTCCCACATCAATGGCTGGACGGGGTCGGCGAAGGGGCCGTGCGCCGGTATTGTCCAAAATACGCTGGGAGAGGATGGCTATCCGCATATCACCGCTGGTAGGGACTACGGCGTCACTGGAAAGAAAACGGAGGACCAGTCGCTCAACTACCTGTTCGACGGCTCCAGCTTCGATGGCAAGCGCGCCTATCAAAATACCTCCGGCTTGCTTCAGCTTGATGAAAAGGGTTATTACTACTACAACAGCAAGCAGAACTATGCCGCGTATAACAAAGAGGCCAACTCATTTGTGCTCTACGACGCCCCGGCGGTCCATTCTCCCGCTCTGGGCGATAAGCAACTTGGACAGTTCTTTCCTTTTAACGGTCCGGGCGATGTGTTTACCAAGGGTGTAACGGCTGACGGCAAGCTGGCGTTTAATAAAAAAGTGGGCTCGTACAGTCCCGTCATGCACCATTACTTTGGCACGCAACTCACTACAAACTTTATGCAGCCGACTGATGGCAAAACTTCTAACGGCGAAGACATGAAGTTCCAGTTCACCGGTGATGATGATGTGTGGGTCTTTATCGACGGCGTGCTGGTGGGCGATGTGGGTGGCATCCACGATCGCGTAGGCCTTAGCATCGACTTCCATACCGGTAGGGTCTACACGTACGACGGCAGCAGCGGTGCAAACGCCGCCAGTCCTACGGTTTATTCTGACACCACCATTAAGGCAATGTTTCAGCAAGCGCTGGGCGACAAGTTCGCAGAGGGCGATTTCTCGGGCGATACGTTTCGCGACGGAACGCACCACACGCTGCAGTTCTACTATTTGGAGCGTGGAAACAACAACTCGAATATGGCCCTTAAGTTCAACCTGGTGAGCGTGCCGGAGAGCACCATGACCAAGGTCGACCAGATGGGCAGACCGGTAGAGGGCGCGGTATTTGATCTGTACGCAACGGACGCTAACTACTCGCTGACGCCTGACGCCGCGCCCCTGGCTACGGGTCGCACAGATGCCGCGGGTCGCTTTACGTTCACGCTGGGCGATGGCAGCCCCTTGAGCTTCATGAAGCTCTATGCAGACAAGGGATACGCACGCTACGTACTGCGCGAGCGCGTGGCGCCCGCGGGTCACAGGCCAAGCCCTGATGGCAGGCTGAAGTACCGGGTAAGCGCTACTGATAAAACGTTAGGCTTCATCCTTTCGGATAATTACTGGGACTCCGGCGTCTACGCACGTGCAGAGCAGACACTGGGCATAGAGGGCGACTACGTATATGGAGCCGCGACCACGTCTGCGGGTCAGGGTCCTCAGTATAAGGTGGACGATGGTGCGGTGTTTGCGGTTATATACCGCCGTTCTGGCGCGGACCAGGGTGAAGTGAACTCGCTGTGGCATAGCCTGTCTGGCGATAACTACAAGGGCTGGAAGATGTCCGCCGATCCCGTTACCAACGTGTCGCAGCTGCGCGATGCTCAGATCTACACGTTTGAGGACGATGATAAGGACGGAACCTACGCGCTGACCATCGATGACATGCCAGGCAATCCGGAGTATTACTACCTTATGAAGGGCGATGCCAGCAGCGCTAAGTACACAGTGGGCTTTTACTACACCACGGCCGTCTCTGGTGGCAAGGTCGATCAAAGCAAGATCAGCACGAGCAACACGCATCGTCTGCCGGGCGCGCAGTTTAAGCGCCAGACGGCAGCGAATCTCTATGTGACGGATATCGTCAACGTGTTTGCAGTGCAAAAGGTGGACGAGCGCGAGCGCCCAGTTAACGGAGCCGAGTTCTCCCTCTATAGGGCGCAGGACATGCAGGATGAGGGCTCTGCTGTGCAGCCCAAGCCAACGGCTCGGCCCGTGCAAAGGAAAACAACGGAAACAATGGGCGATGATCAGCCCGTTCAAGGCAAGGGCTTGTGTTACATGGGGCCTCTCGACCCTGGTATCTACTATCTTGTTGAGACCAAGGCCCCGGCGGGCTACGTGAAAAATGAAACGGCAACGCGCGTGCTGGTCGACGCCCAGGGCGTGCACGTTGACGCTGGTACAAAGACCGACGGAGTCACCGCAATGGTGAGTACGGGCTCGCTGGTTGATTCTATGTCTCAGTTTGCTGCGGCGGATGACATCGACATGACGCTGTACGACGTCCTCGCATCGTACGACACCGCTGCGTCCAGCTCTGTGAAGGTGAATTCTGACGGTACGTTTGAAATTCCGTGGCAGCCGGATACGAATTCAAGCGACGACCTGTGGCTTACGTATGGAGCAACGGACAAGGTGCTGGATTACGGTGCGGACCCCAACATGCCCAACAGTGCAAGCCAAATCGCATACATTGTGCCGGAGGGCCTTGCTATGTGCCGCGTCCGCCAGAACGGCGCCTATATGGCTGGCGTTGATCCAGGTTTTACCCGGCGCTACGGCAATGCAGATTGGGTTGACTTGGGCGACAAGGACCTTACATCGCTCTACACCGGGGCAACCTGCGTAATGGTTCAGAACAAGCGTCAGCCAAGCCTGACGGTAGAGAAGCATGCCCAAATCGCTCCCGGTCTGGTGGGGCCGACCGCCACCGGAAGCGAGGGGGAGTCCTGCTCGACGCTTCCGTACAAGCAGTTTTGGATGAAGCTTGCGCTGACGGATGCTAAGGGCGAGCCTCTTGATGGGGCGTATGAGGCCTCTGTTTGGGAGAATATCGACGGCGTGCCCAATTGCGTCCACACGTTTGAGAACATTCAGGCAAATGATGGCAAGTTCTATCTGCACGATGGCCAGATGTTGGAGGTTTACGGCTTGCCGCAGGGTGCGAGCTATACGGTAGAGGAGATTGATTTTGATCCCGCGGGAACCAATGGGCAGGAGAGCGAAATCGCTCTTGCTGAGCCTTTGGGCTTTAAGCAGATCGCGAGTTCAAATGTAAAGGGAACCATCGGTGCGGTTGGTGTTCGGGCGTCGTTTACCAACGAGTACCGTGCAGCCGGCAGCTATCAGATTCTCGTTGAGAAGACCTTTAGCGAATGGGGTATAGCGAAGGACGGATTTACCTTTGAGCTTTACGGTTGGGATAACGCTCCCATGCCTGGCGATGCCATCGACGGGGTGTCCGCGCTCGCCATCAAGCCTTCGTCGTCCACAGCCGCGTCGAATGTGGCAGAGAGGTTAGAAGGTGCGTTTGGCAGCATATCGTTTAACCTGCCCGGTACGTATACGTATGGTGTAAGGGAGCTTCGTCCAGATAGCCCGCTGCCAGGCGTGACGTATTCGGTTGCGTATTACAAAGTAGAGCTGACCGTTACGGATAGCGGCAACGGTCAGCTGGCTGTCACCCCAGCGATCCAGCAGCTGGTGGACGATGCGGGCTCCGCGCCCGAGCAGCCCCAGACGGTCGATAAAACACGGTTTGTCAATACGTTTGATCAGCAGGTGGTAGGATATGCACCGTCTGCGCGGAAGGACTATATCGACCATTCCGGCGTGAATCCTTTGGAAGACAACATGTTTTCCTTTACGGTTGAAGTGCCGAAGGGCAATCCAATTCCAAGTGAAGACGGTGCACCTGCCGTGGCAACGGAGGACATGACCTTTAAGATTGAAAACAAGGGCACTGCTATAGAGGCTCGCCAGGCGCTGTTCTCTAACGCCATGGTTGGCAAGTCGTTTGACTATAAGTTCTACGAGAATCTTCCGGCTGAGGCGACAAGGGAGAACAACTACACGGTTGATGGCATGACCTATGACCCTACGTGCTATATTGCGCGCGCAACGGTTGGATCGGAAACCGTAGACGGGGAACCGCGCGTTAAGGTGGACGTTGCCTATTACAAGATGGATGGCCGTGACGATGCCAGTCTGACGGATGACAAGAAGGTATCCGAGGCGGTGTTCCACAACGAGTTTCGCGCGAACCCCGTTGAGGTTGGGCTGACCGGCACCAAGGTATTGCGTGGCCGCGACTTGCTTGAAGGTGAGAGCTATCAATTTAGCCTCGCTGCTGCGGATGAGGTAACTGCCAAGGCTATCGTGAGAGGAGCGATCACCTTGACCTCGTCCAATTCTTCTGCAAGCGTTTCCGGTGCAGATTGGAAGCTGCGGGCGCAGGTGACTGGTCTTGATCAAGAGGGTGACTCGCCAACCTACATAGGAGACTTCGCATTCCCTAACCTTGCGTTCTCTCGCGCTGGCGAGTATCTGTTTGCAATCAACGAGGTTATTCCATCTGCAGGCGATGCTAAGCCGGGTATGACGTACGATGCGCACACAACGTATGTCAAGGTGAGCATCGAGGCTGAATCTAGTGACAACCAGAGCGCGCCAACGTTGAAGGCGATGGTTGTGTACGACAACGGTTCCTCGTCCACAGACGCAAAGCGTGCGGTATTCACCAATGTGCACCAGTCATTCTGCACTAGTGACGGCTTGGGCCTTACGGTGAAGAAGACGCTTGATGGACGCGATCTCCATCCAGGCGAGTTCACGTTTGAGATTGCCGGCGCACTGGGCGAGGGCACCCAACAAGATGCAGACGCCGCGCAGGCGAAGCTTTTGAACGAGTCTGACAAGGCGTTTACCAACCCTAGAGCCACGGATGGCGTCGCTCTTATGGAGGGCAAGCTCGAGGACCTGATCTTTACGCAGGACGACGCGGGTCGTACGTTCGCCTATCGAATCCGCGAGCGCGTGCCGAGTCCTGAAAGCGATGCTTCCGCGCTGTCGGGTGTGGTGTATGACCGTACGGAGTATGAGTATCGCTTGACTCCCGTCGACAACGGCATGGGTGCGCTCGCGCTTAAGGCGGAGCTTTACAAGGTGCGCGAGTCTGATGGGTCGGCGTGCAAGACGCTGCTGTACAGCCATGACCCTGCCAATGGCGAACCAGAGGCGGGCGACGATGTGCGCGTTGCCGCGTTTGCCAACAGCTACTCGCCCGCGCCGGTTACTCTGACGGACGAGTGGTGCACGCTCACAAAGCACCTTAAGGGCCGGGCGTGGCAGGAGGGCGACAAGTTCGACTTTGTGATGGAGCGCGTCTCCTACCAGGGGCAAGATGACCGGCGGCCGCAGACTTCCGGCGCTGCTTTTGATGCGATGCCCTTGCCGCAGCCTACAGATGTGACCGATGCCTCCCCTGATTATCTGGACGATGATGGGACGGTTGTTGCCGGTGTAAAGCGCTTTGGGTTTGAGCCGGTGACGTTCTACGCGCCCGGTACGTATATCTACCGCGTGCGCGAGGTGAAGCCCGTCAACGCGCTGGAAGACGTGACGTATTCAACCCGGGAGGTCGCGGTTAAGGTTGAGGTAAAGGAGCTGGGCGTGGGCGAGTTAATCGCTTACGTTGAGGTGGATGATATCCCGCAGGGTAACCTGGCGCACTTCACCAACGTGTACGATACGGGCGAGGTGCCGGGCCCTCCGGTCGATCCCGACCCCGACAAGCCGGTCGATCCGAGCCCAGATCCCGACCCGGATCCAGACCCTGACAAACCTGTCGATCCCGAACCTGATCCCGACCCGGCGCCAGATCCCGACAACCCCGATACGCCTCTCGATCCCGACAAGCCCATCGACCCGGAAACGCCTGTCAACCCAGAGAGGCCGGGCGAGGGCGATGCGGAGGAGGGCGAGGGCGGCTGCAAGCCCGGGCTGCCTGGAACCGGTGACATCGCTATGGCAGTTGTGCTGGGAGTGGCCGCGCTTGGCGTTGCCGGCATCGCAGCGGGCGTTTGGCTTACGGTGCGAAAGCGCGGGCAAGGGCGTGGCGGCCAGTAGTGCGACGCCGGGGTCCATTAGCGGGTCGCGGCACACGCAAACAAACTAATCAATCTCAAAGGGAGCCATGGAGACATGGCTTCCTTTTTGGATGAGCGCACGGCCCCGTATTCTCGCGTTATCCCAAGAGGAGTAGGAAGGGGTCTTCGTCCACGCCTTTATGGCGTCAACTGTTTGACGTTAGCGGGGCTTGAGTGATTCTAACGTCAAAAAACGGCCGATAATTGACGTTAGAAGAAAACGCCCGCTGGCTCGATTGCGAACCAGCGGGCGTTATGCGTTGGCGGCTAGCGTGTGGCAGGTGAGTCGCAGGTGCCTGGCGCTAGCCGTTGCATGCGGGCGCGAAGGGGCGCGCGGCGATTACTCGCCCAGCAGCTCCTTCTTGATGGAGGCAGCGGCCTTCTTGCCAGCGCCCATGGCGAGGATGACGGTTGCGGCACCGGTGACGATGTCGCCGCCAGCCCAAACCTTGGGGTTGGAGGTGCGGCCGTCCTCGTCCGCCTCGATGAGACCCCAGCGGTTGAGCTTGACGTCAGCGCACAGCTCGGCGAAGGGGTTGGCGCGCGTACCGATAGCGGTGATCGCGACGTCGCAGGGGATGGCGAACTCGGAGTTCTGAACGGGGATGGGGCGGCGGCGACCGGAGGCGTCGGGCTCGCCCAGCTCCATGCGCTCGAGCTCGATGGTGGAAACAAAGCCATCGGGGCCGGGCAGGAAGCGCAGCGGGCTCGAGAGCTCGAGGATCTTGACGCCCTCTTCCTTAGCATGGTGCACCTCGGCCAGGCGCGCGGGCATCTCGGCCTCGGTACGGCGGTAGGCTAGGGTAACGCTCTGGGCGCCCAGACGCAGGGCGGTACGGGCGGCGTCCATAGCGACGTTGCCGCCACCGAAGACTACCACGTCGCGGCCGTGGCGAATGGGCGTGTCATAGACCGGGAAGTCATAGGCGTGCATAAGGTTGGTACGGGTGAGGTACTCGTTTGCGCAGTACACGCCGGGCAGGTTCTCGCCCGGAACGTGCAGGAAGCGCGGCAGGCCAGCGCCCACGGCGAGGTACAGGGCGTCAAAGCCCTCTTCCTCGAACAGCTCGTCGGCGTCGAACAGGCGGCCGGCGACGGAGTTGTACTCGAACTTTACGCCCAGCTGCTCCAGACCGTCGATCTCGCGCTTAACGATTTTCTTGGGAAGACGGAACTCGGGGATGCCGTAGGTAAGCACGCCGCCGCCGGTGAAGAACGCCTCGAAGACGGTGACGTCGAAGCCCTCGCGAGCAAGCTCGCCGGCGCAGGCGATGCCGGACGGGCCGGAGCCAACGATGGCGACCTTCTTGCCGCATTTGGGCTTGCAGACGGGTGCGCGGCCAACCTCGGAGGCCATGTCGCCAACCATGCGCTCCAGCTGGCCGATAGCGACTGCCTCGCCCTTACGGCCCAGGATGCACTTGCCCTCGCACTGGTTCTCCTGCGGGCACACGCGACCGCAGACGGACGGCAGCAGGTTGTCGCCCTTGATGGTCTCGAGCGCGCCGCCCCAGTCCTCTTCGCGGATCTTGCGGATGAAGCCCGGGATGTTGACGCCTACGGGGCAGCCCTCCATGCACAGGGGCTTCTTGCAGTCGAGGCAGCGGTTGGCCTCGGCGATGGCGTCTTCTTTGGTAAAGCCCGTGTCGACGGGACGGAAATCGCACGCGCGCTCAGCGGCCGGCTCCTCGTTGGGGGCGGTACGGGGAGCGCCGATGTTGGGGCGATACTTTACTTCCTGTGGCATGCGCAGTCCTCCTTGTGACGCGTAGTGGACTCGGCCTCTTCGGTGCGGTAGCTGGCCTGGCGATGAGCAAGGTCATCCCAGTCAACGGCGCTTGCATCGAAGTCGGGGCCGTCGACGCAGGCGAACTTGGTCTCGCCGTTGACCTCGACGCGGCAGCAGCCGCACATGCCGGTGCCGTCGACCATGATGGGGTTGAGGCTGGCGATGATGGGAATCTTGTGCTCGCGGCAGGTCTTGGCGGAGAACTTCATCATGGGAACGGGGCCAACGCAGAAGGCGTGGTCGATGGCATCGGTCTCGCACAGGCGTGCCAGGGGCAGGGTTACTACGCCCTTCTCGCCCATGGTGCCGTCATCCGTGGTGACGTACAGACCGGCCAGCGGCAGCGCGTCGAACTGCTCGTGCAGGATAACCAGGTCCTTGGTGCGGGCACCCATGATGACGTAGACGTTCTTGCCCTGCTCGCACAGCATGCGGGCAACGGGGTAGGCGATGGCCAGGCCAACGCCGCCGCCCACGACGGCAACGGAATCGCCCTCGATCTCCGTGGGCTTGCCCAGCGGTCCGGTGACGTCCTGGATGTAGTCGCCTTCATTGAGCTGGGAGAGGCACTCGGTGGTCTTTCCAACTACCATGAAGATGAACTCGATCCAGCCCTCCTCAGCGTTCCAGTTGGCGAACGTGAACGGCACGCGCTCGCCCGTCTCGTCGATGCGCACCATGAGGAACTGGCCGGCGTGAGCCTTCCTAGCCATCCTCGGGGCGTGGACGCGGAACTCGAAGACCTTCTCCGAGAACTGCGTCTTCTTCAGGATCTGAAACATAGAACCCCTCTCTACCTTCTGGAGATGCGAAAACAAGCGTTGCCGCATGCTCCAAATTGCAAACGAATGCATGGCTATGCGTGCTAGACGACAAACACGCATACAGCGTTTAGTATACCCCCTGGCGTAAGGGGGTTTGTATAGACCGTACAGGCAAACCCGCCAACGCGACCACGCGAATCGGTGGGTGATGCTGCTGGCGGCATGCTGATCGGAGATGATGAAAATTGGAAGAACATGCCAATTCTACCAAATTCCTCCCTCCAAAAAACGTCATAAATAAGCAATAATGAGCACAGAATATGTGGGCGACCAGAAGTGATTGGGATTCTCGTCCACAGGGGGAGCCTGAAAAGGAGCCCATGGGAGAGAGGATGCAGTATGGACCAGACTACCGCCGCGCCGCTTGATTCCGCGGCAGCCGCCAAGGCGGCGTTTGCAAGCGTGGCTGACAAGCCGTTTCCTTCCGATGTGTTCTGCGCGCCGCAGCTGCGCTGGGCCGTTATTGGTTGCGGCGTGATCGCCAACCAGATGGCGCAGTCGCTGGCGCTTGCCGGCCGCAAACTGGCGGGTGTTGCCAACCGCACGCAGGAGAAGGCCGTGGCTTTTGCCGAGCGCTATGGTGTTGAGCGCGTATACGAGTCGTGCGAAGAGCTTTACGCTGACCCTGATATCGACGCCATTTATATCACCACGCCGCACAACACGCATATCACTTACCTGCGCGATGCCTTGGCCGCGGGCAAGCACGTGCTGTGCGAGAAGTCTATCACGCTGAACTCCGCCGAGCTGGACGAGGCCCGCGCCATCGCCCGCGAGCACAACGTGGTGCTGATGGACGCTACCACCATTTTGCACATGCCTCTGTACCAGGAGCTGGTGCGCCGCGTTGACAGCGGCGAGTTTGGCGCCATGAACCTGGCGCAGATCAACTTTGGCAGCTACAAGGAGTACGGCGACCTCACCAACCGCTTCTACAACATCAACCTTGCCGGCGGCGCCATGCTGGATATTGGTGTGTACGCGCTCTCGATCGCCCGTCTGTTTATGGCCAGCGCGCCCACCGAGGTTGTGTCGCTGGCAAACCTTGCTTCAACCGGCGTGGACCAGACCAGCGGTTTTGTTACCCGTAACGCGGAGGGCCAGCTGGGCGTGTTTAGCCTAAGCCTGCACTCCAAGCAGCCCAAGCGCTCCGTCATCAGCTTTGACAAGTGCTATATCGAGGTGAGCGAGTACCCGCGCGCCGATACCGCGACCATTGTGTGGACGGAAGACGGTCGCCGCGAGACTGTGCAGGCGGGCGAGGAGGCCTACGCGCTGTGCTATGAGATGGCCGATCTTGAGGCCGCCGTTGCGGGTGACACCTCCAAGGCGGGGCTGATAGACATCGCCGCCGACGTGATGGACGTCATGACGCGTTTGCGCGCAGACTGGGGCGTTGTGTACCCGGAGGAGCGCTAGGCCATGCTTGCGGAGGAGCGCTTTGCGCGCATAGTTGAGAAGGTCAACGCATCTGGCACGGTGACGGTGGCGCAGCTTGCCTGCGACTTGGGGATTTCTGAGTCTACGGTGCGCCGCGACCTGGATAAGCTGGACAGTCTCAACAAGCTTACCAAGGTGCACGGCGGCGCGGTGTGCTTGGAGGACGCGCACGTGAGCTATGACCTTACCCTGCAGCAACGCTCTGAATTGCATGCGGATCAAAAACAGCTGCTGGCGCGCTACGCCGCGTCGCTGGTGGGGCCGCGCGACTGCGTGTATGTGGACTCTGGCTCAACCACCAAGGTGCTGGTCGATTGCCTTACGGAGAAGGGCGCGCTCTACGTGACCAATTCCGCCGTGCACGGCCTCACCTTGGCGCAGCGCGGCTTTACGGTGGTGCTGCTGGGCGGCGAGCTAAAGGGGTCCACGTCTGCCATGGTGGGGCCGGAGGCGCTTGAAGCCTTGGAGCGCTATAACTTTACGCTTGGATTTTGGGGTGCCAACGGCATTGACCTGCGGGCGGGGTGCACCAGTCCGGAGCGCGAGGAGTCGCAGGTGAAGCGCGCGTCGCTGGCCCGTAGCGCACGCCGGTTGGTGTTGGCGGATACGAGTAAGTTTGGACGCGTGGCGCCCGTGAGCTTTGCGTCTTTGGGCCAGGTTGAAGTGCTGACCACCAGCATGCCCGAGGGGTACGAGGACGTGGCGAGCGTTCGCTGCGTTTAGCGCGGGCGTGCGGTGGATTAGTGCTTGCCGTTGCTGGCGGCCCCGCCGTTGACGTGGTCACGCGCGTAGACAACGCCCTGTGTAAGGGCTAGGCCTGCGGCGTCCGCAGCGCGAGCGCAGGTGTTCTCGAAGTCTTCCAGCTCTTTGGGGCGGAACTGCTTGAGAACAAAGTCCGCAACCGCCATGCGGCCCGGAGGGTTGCCAATGCCCGTGCGGATGCGGCTGAAGTCGCGGCTGCCCATCTTATCGATGATGGAGCGCAGGCCGTTGTGCCCGGCATGCCCGCCGCCAACCTTTACGCGCACGTCGCCCTCGGGAATGTCCAGCTCATCATGGATAACCAGCAGTTCCTCGACCGTGATCTTGTTCTGAGCGCACAGCTTGGAGATGGGGCCTCCGCTGGTGTTCATGAAGGACTGCGGTTTGACCAGAAGGACCTCGCGGCGTCCGCCCTCTGCCTCTGGATCGTGCACCTGGATGGTGGCGACTTCCGCACCCAGCTGGTTTTTCCAATACGTGACGCCAGCCTGTCTAGCAAGCTCGTCAATTGCTTTGAATCCGGCGTTGTGGCGCGTGTCCTTGTATTCCTCGCCCGGATTGCCCAGACCCGCGACCATACGAATCTTTTTAGGCGTGGCTGCTGCCATGCTGCCTCCTATATGCGTTGCTTAGAGTGTTCATGCTTTCCATGTTGTGCAGTCTATGTTGCCCGTGGCGCTACGGGCTGTCAAAGGGTGGCGGTGCGATTACATGCAAAATCGCTCCTGTCGACGGTTGTGCTGAAAACTGTTAGGAGCCTAAACACGTGCAGTTTTGTCGAATTTGCCTATTGCACGATACTATTGTGAACATAAGATCATTTATTTGGAAAGGATCCTCACCATGCCGCAGTACCGCGAGCTCACCAACAGCGAGCTTGGCGTAGAGTTGTTCGACCACTTTGAACGCAAACAGGTTGTAACCGATTGCAAGCGCAAGGTCGACGGTGAGTGGACGGTGCTTGCCGATCCGTTTATTGATGATTGGTCTGATAGCGACTATTCCTACCTGGTCGAATGTCTTAAGAACACGCTCGCCAGCGGTGGCGTTGTGTGGGGTGCGTTTGTGGACGATGAGCTGAAGGGATTTGCATCCGTCGAGCGCAAGGCCTTTGGTAGCGAGGGCCAGTACATGGAGCTCACTAGCCTGCACGTCTCGAGTGATATGCGCCGTCATGGTATGGGTGCGGTGCTCTTTTTGCTCGCCGCGGACTTTGCGCGCAACCTGGGCGTGAAGAAGCTCTACATCTCGTCGCACTCCGCTGTTGAAACCCAGGCGTTTTACGAGCACATGGGCTGCGTCGAGGCGGAGGAGTACAACGAGGCCGCTGTTCAGCGAGAGCCAATGGATTGCCAGCTGGAGTACGTGCTGTAACGCTTGCGGTGCGGGTTTCGGATTGCGCGCCGCAAAATGAAGCGATGAGGGGGCCATAGACGAGAACGTGTCTTGTCTAGGGCCTTTCACTATATCAACAAGGTGCGAATCATGGCTTTTGGCCTTCTTCCGAGAAGCTCTCTGTGCAGTTCTTAAGGATAATTGCACTATTATCAAGAAAGGCTTTGTATAGCAAACTTGTAGCAATTAGTAAAAACGATAGAGGGCGCTCGAAAAAAGTGTCCTGCTTGGCATGTTCCAAAATCGATGCAATTATCCTCTACTTTTGCACACATCGTTGGTGCGAGAAGGGCGCGCAGCAGAAGAAACGGGCTTTCTTGCGCCAAGAGAGCCGCTAAAAAGAAGGAAGCCCCGGCCGTAAAGCTGGGACCTCCTGTAAATGCTTGTATGCGCGCGGCCAAGCTGCCACGTAAGCCATTCGACGTTGTTTGATTACAGCGCGAAGTCGCCGCCCACCAGGCAGGAGACGGAGCGCTCGTGATACACGGCCTTGATGGTGTCGGCGAACTCGCCGGCAACGGAGATGGTCTTGATCTTGCCGCCGGTCTCGACGGGGATGGCGTCGGTGACCACGCACTCCACAATGGGGGCCTCGTTGAGGCGCTCGATGGCGGGGCCGGAGAAGATGCCGTGGGTGGCGCACACGTAGATGTCGCCGGCGCCCAGGGCCTTGAGCTCCTTGACGTTGGCGCAGAGCGTACCCGCGGTGTCGATCATGTCATCGTTGATGATGCAGGTCTTGCCCTTGATGTCGCCGATGATGCCCATGACTTCGGCGGCGTTGTGGCGCGGACGGCCCTTGTGGGCGATGGCCAGGCTGCAGCCCAGCATGTCGGAGAGCTTCTTGGCGGCTTTGGCGCGGCCCACGTCGGGGGAGACCACAACAAGGTTGTCCGTGTCGAAGTTCATCTCGTTGTAGTAATCGGCAAACAGCGGCAGCGCGGAGAGGTGGTTCACCGGGATGTCGAAGAAGCCCTGGATTTGACCCTGGTGCAGGTCAAGGGTGATGATGCGGTTGACGCCGGCGGTCTCAAGCAGGTTGGCGACCAGGCGGGCGGTGATGGGCTCGCGCGGGCCGGCCTTGCGATCCTGGCGGGCGTAGCCGTAGTGGGTGATAACCGCGGTGATGGAGCGAGCGGAAGCGCGCTTGGCGGCATCGGTGGCGATGAGGAGCTCCATCAGCATGTCGTTGACGTTGGCGCCTGCGACAGACTGGATCAGGAACACGTCGGCGCCGCGGACGGTCTCATCGTAGCGAGCGTAGATCTCGCCGTTGGCGAACTGCTTGAGCGTGAGGCCGGAGAGCTCCACCCCCAGCAGGCCCGCGATCTTCTCTGCCAGCGGACGGTTGGAAGAACCCGAATAGACGCGGAGGATCTTGTTCATATCCACCGTCTTCTTGGGATCGGTTGTCGGCATTTCCCTTGCTCCTTTGTTCGTTGCTGCCTTGGCTGCCTGTGCCGGTACGTTCTTACTATATTACAGACGAGCCCTTCTGAGCTCGGTGTAACCCTCTATGATGCGCTGATCGGTGCGCTCGATGGCAAGCGCCCCGTCGGGAACATCCTTGGTGATGGTGCCGCCTGCGCCGGTGATGGCGTCCGAGCCAATGTTGACCGGCGCCACCATCATGGTGTCCGAACCGATGAAGGTGCGGTCGCCAATGGTGGTTGCGTGCTTATTCTTACCATCATAGTTGCAGGTGATGGAACCAGCGCCGACATTTACGCCAGCGCCCATGGTTGTGTCGCCAATGTAGGAGAGGTGCGGCACCTTTGAGCCCTCGCCAATGGTGGACTTCTTGATCTCCACGTGCGTGCCCACGTGCGCGCGGTCGAGCAGGTGGGTGCCGGGGCGCAGGTAGCAGCGCGGGCCGCAGGTGACGTCGTTTTCGATAACGGCGTCGATGCCTACGGTCTCGTCAAGCGAGCAGCGATCGCCGGCGACCACGTTGGTGAGGCGCGTGTTGGGGCCAAGCTGGCAGTCCTCGCCAACGTGCGTGGCGCCGATCAGGTGGGTTTGGGGCCATACCACGGTGTCGCGGCCGATGGTGGCGTCCGGGCCAATCCAAGCCTGGGCGGGATCGATGAAGGTGACGCCCTGGGCCATGAGCTGGTTGTTGATGCGGTCGCGGGCGATGGCGGTGAGCTGCGCCAACTGGGCGCGCGAGTTGACGCCCAGGCCGTCGCGGTAGTCCTCGCAGTGGTAGATGCCCACGGCATGGCCGGCGGACTTGAGGATCTCAAGCATGTCAGGCAGGTAGTACTCGCCCTGGGCGTTATCGCAGGTGACGTCGCCGATGTGGCGGCTCAGCAGCGCGCCGTCAAAGGCGTAGCAGCCGGCGTTGCATTCAAGCAGCTCCTCGGCCTGCTGGGGCGTGCAGTCCTTCTGCTCGATGATGCGGGCGATGACGCCGTCGGCATCGAGCTCGATGCGGCCGTACCCAAAGGGGTCGGGCGGGGTCATGGTGAGCACGGTGGCCGCCAGCTTGCCGTCCGCCACGGTCTGGGCAAACATGCGCACGGTTTCGGCCTGGATAAGGGGCAGGTCGCCGTTGAGGACCACTACAGGGCCAGATGTAACGTTGCAAGCCCCAAGCGCTACGCGCACGGCGTGCCCGGTGCCCAGGCGCTCCGCCTGCTCGACGGTTTCTACCTGCACGGAAGATTGCGCGTACGCCTGGTCAAGAATCGAGCGGACCTCGTCCGCGTGGCTGCCCACTACAACAATGACGCGCTCGCACCCTGCCTGGATGGTTGCGTCGACAACCCACTGGATCATGGGTTTGCCCAAGATCTTGTGGCTTACCTTTGCATGGTTTGATTTCATGCGAGTGCCCTCGCCCGCAGCGAGAATGATTGCGGTTGCGTTCATAGATGCTCCCGTTTGATAGGTTGAGCGCCCGGGCACGGCCTGGGCGCGGTGCCATACGATGATACCGCAGCTCCACGGCCTGCTTTGGCTTCTCACATATTGTGTACGCGGATTGCAACATGCGCAGGAGCGCTGCTCGCATACTACAATGAGGAGACTATTGCGCATTTGAGGAGCCATTCCGGCTCGTTGCCACTGCTTATCGATACTAATTTGCCGCCGGTGGCTTGTCGCAGGTTGCCGCCGGATTGTGAGGGAGACATGAAAACGCATCGCAAAGGCACCAGCCGCATATTGTCCACCGCCGCATTGGCCCTTGCTCTGTGCGCGGTCCCTGCTTGCGCTCTGTCCGCTATGGCGTTTCCGGTGATGGCTGCGCCCTCCCCTGCGGCGGCAGACGACGCGCCCGCGACGCAAGATGCGGCGTTCCATGGTGCGTACACGGCATGGTCGGGATACTCGTCCACGGCTGAGGGCAGCATTGTGCCCGGCGCCGTTCCCGTGAGCGCCCCCGCATCCGCCCAGGCGAGCAGCCTTGCCACGGGCGGCGCGGCGAGCGTCCTGCTGCGCCAGGTCGGTCAGACGGATTACGTGTACGCGATGGTTGGCGATTCCGTTGCAAAGTACGCAGCCGGTAGCTGGGATAAGGTGGACGAGGTCTCGCTGCCGGCCGCCGCGTGCAGCGGATCTTCGCTTGCGGTGGTCGACAACGCCCTGGTGGCGGTGATGCAAACGGGCCAGATAGCCATGATGAGCGAGGATTTGGACATCGCGTGGGTGAGCGATGCGCCGGTGCTGCCGCAGGGCGCGGCTGCTTGGGGCGCGGCGTCGCAGGTGGTTGCCGATGGCGGCGGCGTCTACGTGGCGCTGCTTGCTCTGGACCAGCAAGGTGCTCCCGTAAGCTGCGAAGTCATCTCTGCGGCATCCATTGATGGCGGGTTGTTTTGGCAGACGAGCTTGGGCGTGGACGGCGCGGCCGCTATGATCGACGGCGTGTGCGCCGGCGGATCCGGTAAGGCGGCGTCTCCGTCTTTGATGTATGTGGACAATACGCTGGTGGTCGCCCCCGGCGACTCGACGTTGAGCGCAATTGACCCCGCAAGCGCTAAAGCTACGTCATCCCTGCAGCTCGACGGCGCGATTCTGGGCAGGATGGCCTTGGCGCCCGCCGCGATGACGGGATTGGCGGACGGGGGTTCCGTGCTCGTTGTCGGAACGTCGGCGCCCACCGTGTATATGGTTGCATTTGAGCAGGGAAAGCTTGCGGTGGCGTCGGAGTGCTCGCTTGGCGGAGCCGGCGGTCAGGCGCTGCAGCTGGCTCCCGCGGCCCCGGTGGTGCTGGGAGGCCGCGCGTACTTCTCTGCGACGTCTGCATTTGAGGGCGAAGGCTCCGGTTATGGCGCCGCGCTGGGGGTGCAGGGCGGGTTTTGCGCGGTCGACCTGGTTGATGAGCAGGGGGCTCCCGCCGTTGCGTATGCCGACAGCGCGCTGGATCCGCGCTGCATACCCGCCGCGTCGGTCGCCGTGGCGTACGGCGCCAACGCGCGCGAGGCAACCGTCGAGCTCTACGCCGTTACCTTTGAGGGCGATCTGTACCGATGCCAGGTGGCGACCGATGGTTCGAGCAGCGTGTTGGGCAAGGTGGAGCTTGCCTGGACCTCGGCGAGCGATGAGGCGTTTGGCGAATCGGAGAGCGTGGAGTCGGGGGTCTCGTCCCTTGCCTGCTATGCCGCGCAGGCTCCCGCGAGCTCGGCGGCGCCGGTTGTGGCGCGCGATGGCTCTGTCTATTTTTGCCTTGCAGATTCGGACGAGAACGGAAACCCCTCTGCGGGCTCGGCGCACCTGATCGCCGTTTCGCCCGACAGCTCTCGCGCGGTGTCCACGCCGGTTGGCGGTAGCGAGGGCCTGGACACGTTGGCGAGCAGCCTCGCCGGCATCACGCTGCCCAACGGTGCCGGCCTTGGCGTGGGCGTGCTGGTGTTTGTTGTGGGATTCGCGGCGTATGCGTACATTCGCAATCGGGGTGGTCGCCGCGCGCAGGACGAGGGTTTGGACGAGTGGCGCTCGCAGCATAGAGACGAGCGCCACGGCGGGGGCGTCGAGCGCTAGAGCTCGATTTCCAGTTCGACGGGGCAGTGATCGCTGCCAAAGATATCGTTACGGATGCGCGCGTCGCGGACGTTGCTCGCGATGGCATCGCTCACCAAGAAGTAGTCGATGCGCCAGCCCGCGTTGTTCTTGCGGGCGTTGAAGCGGTAGCTCCACCAGCTGTAGACGCCCTCTACATCGGGATTGAGGCTGCGCCACGTGTCGGTGAAGCCCGCGTCGAGCAGCTCGGTGAACTTGCTGCGCTCCTCGTCCGAAAAACCAGCGTTGCCGCGGTTGCTCTTGGGATTCTTGAGGTCGATCTCGTTGTGGGCAACGTTGAAGTCGCCGCAGGTGATGACGGGCTTTCCGGTCTCGTCCTCAAGACTTTTAAGGAAGGCGCGGTATGCGTCGTCCCACGCCATGCGCGTGTCGATGCGGGCGAGCTCGTTTTGCGCGTTGGGCGTATAGACGTCCACAAACCAGAAGCGGTCGAACTCGAGCGCGCAGACGCGGCCCTCGGTTGCGGCGACGGCTAAGAGCTCTGCCGCCTCGCCTTCGCCCGCAAAGGGCAGCAGGCTGTCTGCGTGGCGAACGGACAGGGGCTCCACGCGCGTAAAGACCGCGGTGCCGGAGTAGCCCTTGCGCTGGGCATAGCTCCATACCTGGTGGTAGCCCGGCAGGTCGATTTCTACCTGGCCCTCCTGCAGCTTGGTTTCTTGCAGGGCGATTACGTCGGCATCAAGCTGGTGGACGATGTCGATAAAGCTGGGGTCCTTCTTTAGGACGGCGCGCAGGCCGTTGACGTTCCAAGAGGCGAGCTTCCAGGTGCGCGCGGCGTTGCTGTTTGTCATGGTTCCTCCGAATATAATTGCAGGAAAATACGTAGTTTCTCATGGTTTACCAATTGTGACTCACACTATACTAGAACATCACCGAGCGCCATTTCCCAACCCGGCGGTTGCCAGCCGGAGAGGAAGGAACAAGGATGGACATCTTTGAATCCCCTGCGGTCGATGTTGATGAAGCGACCGTTGTGAATGATATCGAGCCGGACGAGTCCGGATCTGCCGCCCCTGCGGTGGCGGCGGGCGTTGGGGTCGCGGGCGCCGTCGCCGACGACGCACGCGTCGATGCGCCCCATATGGCCCTTGCCGGCGTGCTACGCACGCTGTTTTGCGTCCTGTGCTGGTTCATGTTGGCTGCCGCGGTGGTGTATCTGGGCGTGGCGGGCATGAACTACGCGCTGATTAGCGCCGCGCAGATTCCAGAGGAGCTGCGCGGCACTAGGATTTTGCTTATCTATTCGGCGGTGCAAGCGGTGCTGTTCGCCGCTGCCGGCGTGATGGGCCTTGTGGGCATCGCGCGCACGGATAACCAGCGCTATCTGCGGCTAGCCCCCTGCGCGCCCGCCGTGTTGACAATCGCCGCAGAGGCAACGCAGATGTTCAATATGGGCGATCACATTCTGGATAACAGGTTTATCTTTGGCGCCAATTTCTTCTTTGGCATCCTTGCCATACTGGCCGTGGCGCTGGCCGCGGCGGGCCTGTATCTGTTTGGCAAATATGATGATGGGCGGATGCCTCGGTATGGAGCGGTCGTTACGTTTGATACGGACCCCGTAGCGGCATCGCAGGCGCCCCTGCCTGCAGTGTCTGTCGACGTTGACCCCCTGCATGGGTCTGCGCAGGGTCTTATGCAGGATGCCGCTTTGGATGATGAGGCCGAAGCCCTGCCGGCGCTCGGTGGCATGGGGGCTTCTGATGTCGAGCCGGACGTTGCGGATGAAGATGCGGCCGATGAGGCGGCAGGCGGCAGCTGTGAAGACGATGATGAAGAAGTGGCGCGTCCCCACGGCGCCCATTTCTAGCAAGCGGTTTGCAGGCGAAAAACAACAGACGGATAGGGGAGAGACCATACATGGCAAAGGCTATCACCGAAGAGAAGCTGGCATCACAGGAGCTGTCCAAGCTGTTTGAGACGCATTCGCGCGTGGTGTTCTTTGGTGGCGCGGGCGTGTCGACGGCGAGCGGTATTCCGGATTTCCGCAGCCAGGACGGCCTGTACCACCAGCAGTTCTCCTATCCTCCCGAGACCATCTTGTCCCACAGCTTCTACGTTGCCAATCGCGGCGAGTTTTATGAGTTTTACCGCACCAAGATGATCGCGCTGGATGCCCGACCCAACCAATGCCATCTCAAGCTTGCCCAGTTGGAGCGCGAGGGCGTGCTGAGCGCGGTGGTGACGCAGAATATCGACGGCCTGCATCAGATGGCGGGCTCGAAACGCGTGTTTGAGCTGCACGGTTCCGTTCATAGGAATGTTTGCCAGCGCTGCGGCGCCACCTTTGACGCGGAGTGGGTGATGGCCCGTGAGCATGAGGATTACCAGGGCGCTCCCGTATGCCCGCATTGCCGCGGCGAGATTAAGCCGGACGTTGTTTTATACGAAGAGCCTTTGGACGAGAAGGTCATGATCGGCGCGATTGAGGCAATCTCGCAGGCAGACGCCCTTATTGTGGGAGGAACGTCGCTGGTGGTCTATCCTGCAGCGGGCCTTACCCGCTACTTCAACGGCGACTCGCTGGTTATTGTGAACCGCGATCCAACGCCGCAGGACTCGCGCGCGGACCTGCTGATATCTTGCGATATCGCGAAGGCGTTTGATTTCTAGCGTAGGCGGCTCGAAGCTCGGGGGATGATGGTGCCCGGAACCTCGATGTGCTGGGGTGCCGGCATGAATCCGCCACGCCGGTTCAGCTGGTCGATCGCGGTGAATAGCTGCTCCAACACTGCCGTAGCGAGACCTGCGGTGTCCTGCATGGCCGTGGTTACGCCGCCAAAGAGAACGTGGTTCCAGGGGTACTCGTCGAACGTGGCCACAAGCGCATCGCGCGGAACCACGGTATCCGTAAGGCCAAGGGCCTCTACAAAGCGCAGGAAAACAAGGCCGTTGATGGCGATGAATCCCGTAATGGGCTTGCAGCTTGTCGCGGCGGCGCTATGGCTGGGAATTTCGGCCGGCTCCAAGCATGCACTGATCTGCGCCGCGGCATGTCCGGCGTCTGGGTCGAGTGCCAGCACGCATCCCGCAAGGCCGCGACGGCGAATCTCATGCTCAAACCTATCTGCACGTCCGCGGCGAACCGAGCTGGTCTCATCATATTCGGTCAGCAGGTGGTAGCGCGTGCACCCCGCCTGCTGAAGTTGGTCTAAAAGCTCGTCGATAAGTGCAGCGTTGTTAGAGGTAACCAGTGAGAGGTCAATGCCTTCGACATCGCGGTCGAGCAGCACCACGGGTTTGGTGGCGGCGACGGCGCGCAGCGGAGCGGGGTCGTTGGAGCAGGTGTTGACGATGATACCGTCCACGCCCGCATCGACCAGCCGCTCTAGGGCCTCGGCCTCTGACTGGGAATTATTGGAGCTGATGGCGGTAACTATGGAACAACCGCGCTGCGCCGCTTGCTGCGAGAGTTCTTCGAGCATGGCGCTAGAGAAGGGGTTGCGGATGTCTGCAAGAATAACCCCTATGGTATTGGTGCGGTCCAGGCGCAGGCTCCTCGCAGCGTTATTGGGCTTGTAGCCCGTGTGCTCGATAACCTGGGCGATGCGATCGCGGGTCTCTGACGACATGGAGCCGTAGCGCTTGTTGAGGAAGCGCGAGACGGTAGCCGGGCTAACGCCTGCCTGTTCTGCGATGTCTTTGATGGTGACGCGTGCCATGGATCCCCCGCATTGTCTCCACTTTTTTATGAAAGAGAAAAAACCTCTTGCAACCGTGTTCTCAAATACTATACTACGAATCAGTTAGGAAAACGATTTCCCAATGGTAGATACAATGGGAAATCGATTTATAAATAAGAGACTTCCTACGGGTCTCGCACGTGCACGTTCCAAGAAGAAAGGGAGCGCGACCATGGATAAGAAGAGCTGTGTTCTGACGTTTGGCGAAATCATGATGCGCCTGTCGCCCAAGAACAACCTGCGTATCGAGCAGGCCGTTGAGTTTGATGTGCGCTATGGCGGCGCTGAGGCCAACACCG
Organism: Collinsella tanakaei YIT 12063; assembly: GCF_000225705.1. Classification (GTDB taxonomy): domain Bacteria; phylum Actinomycetota; class Coriobacteriia; order Coriobacteriales; family Coriobacteriaceae; genus Collinsella; species Collinsella tanakaei. Next base: position 78,062 of record NZ_JH126472.1, on the reverse strand, counting down.
CGCTGTCCCTTTCTTATCAGGGCGATAATGCGGCTTACGTCTCCGTTGTGCCCGCCAACCGCTTGGGCGATTGCGCGCTGCGCTCGCTGGTTGCCTACGGCGTCGACACCTCTCGCGTGGTGCGCGATGGCGACCGCCTGGGCAGCTATGTGTTCGAGGTCGGTGCGTCCGTCCGCGGTAACGGTTGCGTGTACGACCGCAAGTACTCCGCCATCAATATGGCTTCCCACGCCGCGCTCAATTGGGATTCTATCTTTGAGGGCGTCGACGTGTTCTACTTCTCCGGCGTGACCCCCGCCGTGTCCCAGGAGATGGCGATCGCGTGCAAGGAAGCTCTGGCCTGCGCCCGCGAGCGCGGCATTCTGACCGTGTGCGACCTTAACTACCGCGGCAAGATGTGGAGCCCCGAGCGTGCCCAGCAGGTGATGCGCGAGCTTCTGCCGCTGGTGGACGTCTGCATCGCTAACGATGAGGACGCTCCCTCCGCTCTGGGCATGACCTGCGTGTCCGGTTCTTTGGATAACGGCATCGACGAGCGCATGGATTACGTTGAGATGGCCCGCCAGATCTGCGAGGAGTTTGGCTGCAAAGAGGTTCTCTCTGTCATCCGCAACATTAAGTCGGTCGAGGACTCCCAGTGGATGGGCATGCTCTATCGTGCCGGTAACGATAACCTGCTGCCCGCTCCGGCCGATTCCGCGGGCGAGTATTTCTTCAGCCCCGTGTACGACATGCACGTGCTCGAGGGCGTGGCAGCGGGCGACGCGTTCTCCGGCGCCTATTTGCACGCGCTGCTGCACGGCTATGACCCGCAGGACGTTATCGATTACGCTATCGCGGGCTCTGTGCTCAAGCTGACCGTGCGCGGCGACTCCAATCTGGTCACCGAGGCGGAAATCAAGGCCGTGGCAGCCTCTGCCGGCGGCGGCACCCGCGTTGCGCGCTAGATTATCTCGTCCAAAAACTGCTGCTAACTGCTGGTAACTGTTGATATACGCTCGTGTGAGAGAGGAAGCCGTTAATGTTTGAATCCTTTTACAAGAAGCTTGAGGGTCTTGGAATTGTTCCGGTTGTGGTTCTGGACGATGTCGCCCAGGCTGTTCCCATGGCAGACGCGCTGATGGCCGCGGGCATGTGCTCCGCCGAGGTCACGTTCCGCACCGACGCCGCCGCGGATTGCATTCGCGCCATGCGCGAGGCGTATCCGGAGATGGCCGTGGGCGCCGGCACCGTTTTGACGGTGGAGCAGGTCGACCAGGCCGTTGCCGCGGGCGCCGAGTTCATTGTCGCCCCCAACTTTGATCCCGAGGTTGTCCAGCACTGCATCGACATCGACGTGCCCGTGCTGCCCGGTACCGTCACTCCATCCGAGGTTGGCGCGGCCGAGAAGATGGGCCTTATGGTTACCAAGTTCTTCCCCGCAGCGCAGTATGGCGGCCTTAACACCATCAAGGCCATCTGCGCTCCGTTTACCCGCCACCGTTTCATGCCCACCGGCGGTGTGAGCCTGGCAAATGTGGAGGAGTATCTCTCTTGCGACAAGATCATCGCGTGCGGCGGCACCTGGATGGTCAAGGCCTCTATGTTCGCCGATGGCGATTTCTCCCAGGTCCAGCAGCAGGCTGTCGAGGCCATAAACATGGTGAAAAAGATCCGCGGCTAAACTAATCCCGGGGGCGGTTGCGTCGGGCTTCCGCTCTCGCCGCGGTTCTTTTCACGATATAAGAGGCGAACGCGCGCTGTCGAAAACTCCCTGGTCGGCAGTGCGCGTTCGTTTGTATGGGCTGTGCTAAGGATTTATGCGAACGCATAAAAAGCGTTTCTTTCGAGCTTGATTTATGCGAACGCATATAAAATGAGGATGAGGGTTTGTTTATATGCGAACGCATAAAAAGAGGGAGATGACCATGCACCGCCTTTTGACCACGGCTGATATTGGAAAGCTGGTTCGCAAGGAGCGCCGCAGGCAGGGCGCCACGCAGGCGGAGCTTGCCGGTATGTCAAACGTGGGCATCACGTTTATCTCTCAGCTTGAGAACGGCAAGGAAACCGCAGAGATTGGCAAAGTTATCAACGTTCTTATGACGTTGGGGGTCGATTTGTATGCCGAGGAGCGCGACGCATGAGGGATCTGGAGATAAGCAGGCTTTCATCAGACCGTCCCACGGTAGTTGGACGAATTGACCGGGAGCATGGCCTGTTTATCTATGATGAGGGCTATCTTGCTGCGGCGAACACGATTCCCCTATCGAATTCCCTGCCGCTGAGACCGGAGCCTTTTAACGAGGGCGAGTTTAGGCCGTACTTTGAAGGCCTGCTTGCCGAGGGTGTATCGCGTCAGGCCCTTATGAGCCAGCTTCAAATTCCGGAAAACGACTATTTGAGCCTGCTTGCTGCCTGCGGAAAAGACTGTATTGGCGATGTGGTTATATCCGACGAATCTATAGGTGACTCGATACAGCGCGCGCCCATGAAGGCCGGCTATGACGGCGTGTCGCGCGATGATCTGCGGCAGATGTTTGAGTCTTTTCCCAGTGCAGCTAAGGAAAATGCGGCTTCGAGATTGTCCTTGGCCGGGGCTCAAAACAAGGTTGGCCTGGCTCACGACCCTTCGCAGGATATGAATTGCGGCTGGATGAGGCCCAAGGGATGGTCCGCCACAACGCACATCTTAAAAACCAGTCACATACTGAGCGTTCCAGAAGTGGAGTACCTGTGCATGAACGCAGCTGCTGCTTGCGGCATTCATGCGGCGGAGGTGGCGCTTGTGGACGTTGGCGTGCCTGTGGTCGCCGTGCGACGCTTTGATAGGCGCGTGCGCGGCACAGGACGCAACATCAGTGTTGTGCGGCTACACCAAGAGGATCTGGCACAGGCTTTTGGCGTTAATAGCGTCAGTAAATACGCGGAGTTGCCAGGGGGAAGCGTTAGGGCAATCTCGACCTTCTTGAGAGCAAAAAGCGCCCGTCCCCTTAACGACATCGCTGAGTTCGCGAAAATGCTCCTGTTCGCCTATGCTATTGGCGATTGCGATCGTCATTTGAAGAACTATTCCATCGTCTCGCGGTCGGGTGCTGAATCGGGTCGAACAACGCTTCGCCTTGCTCCCGCGTATGATTTGGTGAGCACCACACTCTACCCACGATACAGCAGAGACCTTGCGATGCAAATCGGTGGTGCTCATTCAATTGATGATGTGGACGTTGGCGCTCTATTTTGTATGGCGGAAGACTTGGGCATATCGTCCAAGGCGCTTGTGGGCCTTGCAGGGCCAATTGTGAAACGTATTGCATCTGCGGTCGAGGAGGCTGCCGAGGGCGACGCCGCTTACAAATCGACCGCCTACGTTGCCGAGGACCTTATCGAAGACATGCGCCCGCGCCTCGAGGTGCTTGAGGCGTTTTGCCATGCGCGGCAATAGCCGGCGGCGTCGGGCGGCGGCAGCGGGGTGTCGCCTTAAGGTCGTCGCACCGGCCGCGCCGGCCTTAAGGCGCCCGGCCGGGACATCGTCCAAAAACTAGAGCGTGGTGGCACCCCACAAAACGGAGCAGTCCAGCACCTGGTGCGGGTCGACCTCGCCCTTTTGGCGAATCTGGTCGAGGAGTACCTTCGCGGCGACTTCGCCCTCCTCATGGGCAGGTTGCACTACAACGGATACGGAAGGGGAGGCGACTTCGGCCCATTCGGTGTTGTCGAAGCCCAGGAGGCCCACGCGGTCGGGCATGAGCGGGTAGAAGTCCTTGCAGGCGCGGTAGATGTCCGGCAGGGCCCAGCAGTTGGGCGCGAAGACAAGGGTAGGGGTCTCGCCGTCGATCTGCTCGGCCAGGTACGCCTTGAGTGCCTCTGGGTCAACGCGGTCGTTTTCGAGAATGAACTGCGAGAAACCAAGGCCGTGGGCTTCGAGCGCGTCGACAAAGCCGCTGAAGCGCTCGATGCGGCTAGAGATCAGGCCGGGTTCTGCTGTCACCACGATAAACCGCTCGTAGCCCTTGTGGATGCACTGGTCCACCGCCTGATAAGAAGATTCGTAGTTGTCAGTCTTGACCCAGCTCGATGCATGGTCGTATAGCTTGGAATCGATGAACACCAACTGCTTGCCGGCATCGAGGATCGATTTGCTGACCTCTCTAAACTGCGCGGTGGGCTGGACGATGAACCCGTCGACGCCAATTGCGAGCAGGCGGTCGATATAGGCGAGCTCGTTTTTCTTATCGAAGTTCGAGCTGCAGACCAGCATGCGGTAGCCCTCGTCATCGATAACGCTTTCGATACCCTTGACGATGAGGTTGGAGAACGTGTTGGTGATGTCGCCGATAATGACGCCGATGAGGTTGCTCTGCTTGGCATTCATGCCGCGTGCCAGCGGGCTGGGCTGGTAGCCGGTCTCATCGATAGCGAGGCGGATGCGCTTTTGGGTCTCTTCTGACATGCGGTCCGTCTTGCCATTGAGATAGAAGGAGACGGTGGTCTTGGAAGTGCCCGCCATCTGGGCGATATCGTTGATGGTGATTCGCTTTTTACCAGCGGCGGTCTTGCTGCTTGCCATAGGGAACTCCAAGGTTAGACACGGTCATACAAACCAGTTTAGCATCGGTCAATGAAAAACACCGGGCACGGCGGTGTTGAATGCCGTGCCCGGTGCAGGAAAAGGGGGCGAATGGAAGCAATGTGTTGCTTTAGAGGCCCAGGATCTCCTTGACCTTGGCGATAACGACCTCGTTGGTGGCGTTCTCAAAGAAGAGCTCCTGGAAGTGCTCGCCCGCGAGGGCGCCCTTGACCAGGTCGGCGTCCAGACCGTCGAGAAGCTCGGGGAAGGACTTGAAGTTGTTCTCGCGAACAACGTCCAGAATCTTCTTGTTGCGCTGCTCGGGAACCACGCGATCCTTGGGGTAGCCCTTGCCAGACTCCTCGCAGAAAAGCTTCTCGAAGGTGTACTGGAGGTTCAGCTCGTTGCCCCAGCCGTTCTTGAGGGCGAAGGGCATGGAGATGGCGTTGCCGTCGTTGATCTGGGCGAAGGTGTAGGCGTCCAAGGGGTCGGCGACGTGGCCGCAGATGACGCCGGGGAAGCTGTTGAGCGCGAGCATGGCGCCCTCGCCGGTGCCGCAGCCGGTGATGACGTAGTCGACGGCGCCACCGTTGAGCAGGACGGCGGCAAGGATGCCGTTCTGGACGTAGGTGAGCTGGGCGGTGTCCTCAGCGGTGTACATACCATAGTTGTAGACGGTGTGGCCCATGGGCTCGACGACCTTCTTGAGTGCCTCCTCGATGACGGCGTTCTTGGCGGCCTGGCTGTTCTCGTTGATGAGGGCGATCTTCATGATGCTATAACTCCTAACTGAAGAATCGGTTTACCCGCGTTTACTTGGTAACTACAGCATCTAATTAGTAAAACGGTTTGTCAAGTAAAGGAATGTAAGTGCAGGAGAAACACCACGTTCTTACCGTTTATTGACCAAATGCTACCATTCGCAGTTTAGTAAACTTCATTCCTATTGCGTTAATAGGTGGTGATTGGCAATATACAAACCAGCAAACCGGTTTCGCAAAACACAAACTGGTTTGCTTACCCACATGGAGGCAAGTACGGTTAGGAGGAAGCCGCAACTGCTTTCAGGAGCGAAAGGAATCTGCACTATGGGTCGTGTGAACACGGAAAAGATCGCAGATCGCGAGCGCTGGTTATCCGCTGCACCACTCACTAAAGAAGAAATCGACCGCGGCCTGGCATGCTGCATCGCCCAAATCGATGCCAACATGGATGCCTTCGGCACCAAGTTCCCCTGGTCCGCTACCAAGGGCCTGGAGTACCCTATTATCGAGAACATCGAATGGACCGACGGCTTCTGGACCGGCCTGCTGTGGCTCGCCTACGAGGTAACCGGTGACGAGAAGTACCGTGCGCGTGCCATGGAGAACGTTTCGAGTTTCACCAACCGCGTCGAGAACAAGATCGAGCTGGACCACCACGACCTCGGTTTCCTGTACACGCCCTCCTGCGTCGCCGCATACAAGCTTACCGGCGACCAGGGTGCCCGTCGCGCCGCGATCATGGCTGCCGACCAGCTGCTCACCCGCTGGCAGCCCAAGGGCAAGTTCCTGCAGGCCTGGGGTCCCACCGACAGCGCCGAGCATTACCGCTTCATCATCGATTGCATGCTGAACCTGCCACTGCTCTACTGGGCTAGCGAGGAGACCGGCGACCCCAAGTACCACGACATCGCCGCTATGCACTTCAAGACCACCTGCGACAACATCATTCGCGAGGACGGCAGCGCCTTCCACACCTACTACATGAACCCTGAGACCGGCGGCCCCGATCACGGCGCGACGCGTCAGGGCTACTCCGATGATTCGGCGTGGGCCCGCGGCCAGGCGTGGGGTATGTACGGCATTCCGCTGAACATGCGCTATCTGGGCGATAGGTCCTACCTGGAGACCTGGCGAGCGATGAGCAATTACTTCCTCAACCGCCTGCCCGAGGATTCCATCTGCTACTGGGACCTCATCTTTGGCGATGGATCCGGTCAGCCCCGCGACTCCAGCGCCGCCGCCGCAGCGGTCTGCGGCATGATGGAGATGGCCCCCATGCTGGACGCCGATGACGCCGACGCGCCGGTATACGCTGGCGCCTGCAACGCCATCATGCGCTCGCTGATCAACGGCTACACGTCTGATGACCACGCTCCTCTTCGTCCGATCCTGTACCACGGCGTCTATAGCTGGCATTCCGGCAAGGGCGTGGACGAAGGCAACATCTGGGGCGACTACTACTTTATGGAAGCTTTGGTTCGCAGCAGCAAGCGCTGGAACCCGTACTGGTAGGAGAGGATTAAATTATGAGCACTCCCAACATCGTTATGGCTCGCGTCGACGAGCGTTTGGTTCACGGCCAGGGCCAGCTTTGGATCAAGGCCCTCGGCGTCAACACCGTTATCGTCGCCGATGACGAGGCTGCAGCCGACCCCATGGCGCAGACCCTGATGAAGACGGTCATTCCCAACAACATCGCGATGCGTTTTTTCACCATCCAAAAGGTTATCGATATCATCCACAAGGCCGCTCCCGCCCAGACTATCTTCCTGATCGTCAAGAATCCGGCCAACGCGCTGCGTTTGGTCGAGGGAGGCGTGCCCATCACCGAGCTCAACGTTGGCAACATCCACAACGCCGACGGCAAGGAGAAGGTTACCCGCTCCATCTTCGTTGGCCCCGAGGACAAGGCTGCCATCATCGAGATGGCTGACAAGTACGGCGTGACCTTCAACACCAAGACCACTCCCAGCGGCGCCGATGGCACCGTCGAGGTCGATCTGGTTGCTTTCTGCAAGCAGTCCGCGTAGCGCGAAAAAGCCTGCAGTCGCATATATGTACGTGAGATTCAACCTATAAGGAGGAAAGGTGGAAATCTCTCTCATTCAGGCCGTGCTGGTCGGCCTTTGGACCGCGGTGTGCTGGTCGGGCATGCTGTTTGGTATCTACTCCAACCGTTGCTTGGTGCTTTCGTTTGGCGTCGGCGTCATTCTTGGCGACATTCCCACGGCCCTGGCCGTCGGTGCGGTTGGCGAGCTTGCATTCATGGGCTTCGGCGTTGGCGCGGGCGGTACGGTTCCCCCCAACCCCATCGGCCCGGGTATCGTCGGTACCCTGCTTGCTATCACGTCTGCTGACGTGACCCCGGAGAGCGCCCTCGCCCTCTCCATCCCCTTCGCCGTGGCGATCCAGTTCCTGCAGACGGCTATCTACACCGCCTGCGCTGGCAACCCCGAGGCTGCCAAGCGCGCCCTCGAGAGCGGCAACCTCGGTAAGTGGCATACCGTCGCCAACATCACCGTCGTCCTGTTCGCTATCGGCGGCTTCGCCCTGGGCTTCCTCGCCGCCTATGCCATGCCCCTGCTCCAGACCCTCGTCGGCATGATCCCGGTTTGGCTCACCAAGGGCCTGTCCGTCGCCGGCGGCATGCTGCCCGCCATCGGCTTCGCCATGATCATGAGCGTCATGCTCTCCAAGGAGTTCATCCCCTTCGCGCTGCTCGGCTACATCGCCGCAGCCTACCTCAAGCTTCCCGTCGTGGGCATCGCCATGGTCGGCCTTGTCTTTGCCCTCAAGCACTACTTCGATGTTAAGAAGCAGGAGGAGAACGCGCCCGTCGCTGCTCAGGAGGTAAACCACGATGACTGGATCTAACACCGGCGCGGCTCAGACTCCCGTGCTGACCAACCGCGATTACATCAAGACCATGCTGCGCTCCTACTTCCTGCAGAATGGCTTCAACTACAGCAACTACCAGGGCCTTGGCTACGCAAACGTCATCTACCCCGCGCTGAAGAAGATTCACGGCGATGACAAGCAGGCTCTCTGCGAGGACCTGGAGAAGAACAGCGAGTTCTACAACACCAACCCCGTCCTGGTGCCGTTCATCACGTCGCTGCACCTCGCGATGGCCGACCAGGGCATGGATTACGACGAGGTCCGCGGCCTCAAGATGGCCCTCATGGGCCCGCTGGCCGGCATCGGCGACTCCCTGTCCCAGTTCTGCATCGCCCCGCTGTACTCCACCATCTTCGCGTCCCTGGCCACCAGCGGCCTGGCCTTTGCGCCCGTCGCCTTCTTCCTGGCCATCAACGCGACCCTGCTGGCTATCAAGACCGTCATGTGTAACCTTGGCCACAAGCTGGGTGCCGCGGTCGTCGACAAGCTCAGCAAGTCGATGAGCTTGATTTCCGAGACCGCGAGCATGGTCGGTGTCACCGTTATCGCCGGTCTGTCCGCCACCTTCGTCAAGATCAACATCGGCGTCGAGTTCGCCGCCGGTGCGGTCGAGGAGGGCGTCAAGCAGTCCACCGTCAACATCCAGGGCATGATGGACAACATCGCTCCGTCGCTGCTGCCCATGCTGTACATGCTCCTCATGTACTACCTCATCAAGAAGCGCGGCTGGAACACCTACAAGCTGGTAATCCTCACGGTTATCATCGGTGTCGCGTTGTCTTGCGCCGGCGTTCTTATCTAAAAGAGCCCACCCCCTTTAAAGCGCCGTTCCAGTTGCACTGGGCGGCGCTTTTTTCTTAGAGTTCTTCGTGCGGTATCCTCGTCCGCACCGTTTCGCATGGGGCGCCAGGCGATGGCGTCGACCGGCGGAACCGAGACAGAAATGGTGAGATCTATGGAACAAACCCAGCATCCCGCTTTGCGCGGAGCCCTTACCGGCCTGGTTCGCCACGCGGAGCGACCCGCTTTTGCCCACGTGGGGGCGGACGTCGCGTTAGGACATGTTCGCGCCGCCGCCGCGACCCTGCGCGTGGGGGAGATGCCGGCTCGCTTGGCGCTGATGGACACGACCTCGATCGTGAATCGCGCCGGCGATGTGATGCGCGGCGTCTTCTACTTCACCAAACCATGGGACATGGAGCGCTGCGCCACGCCGTTCGAGCTGCCCGCCAATCCGTATGAGATCGACTGGTGCGTGGTGAACAACGACGACGAGGAATGGTGCTTCATGCTCAATCGCATGGACTACCTTGAGGACCTTGCCGCCGCGTTCTTGGTGACCGGAAACGTTGAATACGCCCGCCACGCCCTCGACCTTGTGCTTGCTTGGGTGGCGGCGCATCCGGCGATCGAGCCGCGCCTTTCGACCCGTACGCTCGATACGGGCATTCGCCTGCGCAGTTGGGCGCGCGTGCTACCCGTGTTTGAATTCGCCGGCGTGCTGGGGCTTGATTCCATGGCTCGCATCCTGCGCAGCGCCGGCGACCAGATCGATTATCTGGGGGAGCGCTACCTGCCCAAGTACGAGACCAGCAACTGGGGCAGCATCCAGACTTGCGCCATCGTGGAGACCGTGCTGATGCTGGCGGGCGCCGGCAATGACGAGGGCTGTTACGCGTGGGCCCTGGAGCGCCTGGCGTCCCAGCTGCCCGCACAGGTCTACCCAGATGGCGTGGATTGGGAGCTTTCTCCCATGTATCACATCGAGGTCATGCTCTACGTGCTCGGAACCCGCGCCGCTCTGGAGCGCTGCGGTCTCGAGGTTCCCTCTTTGATCGACAGCGCCTCGCGCGGGTTGTCCCGGGGCCTTGCCATGCAGACCATGCCCGGCTGCGTCATCGATGCCGTGGGCGATTCCGACCGCTTAGCGGTCAACGGCGTGGTTGCCCTTTCCGCCGCGTTGTTGCGTTCGGGCGAGCTCAAGTACATTTCCGGAGTGGAAACCTTGGACGCCCTTGATCTTATGGCATACGGTTGCGGTGTGGCGGACGCGCTTTGCGGCGTACCCGCCGTGGTGCCGCAGCAACGCTTCTTTGATGGCGAGGATTCCGGCACGTACACGGCGCGCGGATCGTGGGGCCAGCATGCCGGCGCGGCGCTGTTCCTCAACGGTCCCCTTGGCAGCGGCCACGGCCATAGCGATAACCTGCACGTTTCCTTGTGGGTCGACGGCCTGCCCGTGCTGGTGGATTCCGGCCGCTACACCTATCGCGAGGACGTGGATATGCGCCCGTGGCTTAAAGGGCCGTTTGCCCACAACGGCCTTATGGTCGACGGATCCTCGTCCAGCGCGCCCAAGGGCAGTTGGGGCTATAGCGATTTTTGCCAACCGCTTAAGACCTACGCGCGCCATAGCGGTCGCTTCCATTATTGGGAGGGCGCCGTGGTGGAGCATGACCCCTGCGCCGTGTTGGTGCGCAAGGCCCTTTTTATCGATGAGGGAATTTTGGTGGGTTGCGACGAGGCGCATTGCACGGGCGACCATCAGCTAACGTCTTTGTTCCATTTCGATCCACAGCTTGAGTTGGAGGCGCTTGCTGAAGAGGGTGCGGACGATGCCTACGGGGATTTGGGCGTTCGCTACTCCGTTCGCCGTGCGGGCGAAGAGGTCGCCGTGTTCTGCACCGAGGGCGATTGCACGGTGGAGGAGGGCGAGTGCTCGCTTGACTACAACCAGCTCTCGACTCAGCGGGTCGCAAAGGTGACGTCCGGGTTTACCGACAGCGCGGCGCGGCTGTGGTGCGTGGCGCCCGCGGGGGTGCGCGTGGAGGACGCGCAGGTGTGGCGCAATGCGGACGAGGCGGTAGGGCGCGACTTGGCAAGCGCCTTGCGCATCACGACGCGCGACGGATCCGTTTACACTGTAGCGTTCTTTCACCGCGAAGTGTATAGCGGCGTCAAGGCGTTTGCGCTGGAGGGCGTCTCCTTCCATGGCAAGGCGGCGGTTGTCTCAGAGCGCGACGGCAAGCGAGCGCTTCATCTGATGCGCGCCTAAGATCAAAGGCGGTCCGTTGCATGCCCGCCGCGGGAAGGCGCGGAGGCGTTGCGACGGACCGTTCTGCAACGCTAGAACGGCACGCTCCGATACACGTTTGAAAATCGGTATCGGAGCGTGCCGTTCTTTTCTAAAAAGCGCCTCGATGCGTCTATAGCAGATGACCCAACACCATCAGCTGGGTAAGCCCCGGCCAGGGCGAGGGGTCGTCGGCGCGAACCAAGTCGCACAGGCGGATCCATTCGATGTCGACACCGCCCAAATCGACTAGCTGCGGCATTCCGGTCTTCTCGAGGCGCGCGGTGACGTCGGTTCCGTCGGAGCAGACAAGACGTACCTGCTGCCACCAGGAATCGTGCGGAAAGTCCGCGCGCAGCACAATGGCCGCTTGCTCGGCGTGGACCGTGCGGCCAAACTGAATCTCAAGATAGGCGTCGTCGCGACCGTTGATGCCCCAGCTCTCATAGGGCCAGCGTCCGTGATGGATGCTCTGGAAAGTGCCGTCGATGGCATTGCGCGCGATGAAGCGCGGGTTGGTGGCGCCCGTATTGGTCACCGCGTGCGGATAGATGGCGGCTTGGTCCATCAGGTCGTGGGAATTTAGGGCGAGGTTACGGAAGTTGGAGCGCTCGCGCGGATCGAGCACGCGCGCGTAGCCCCAGTGGCAGTCGCCGGTGAAGGCCTGGATGGGATAACCGTCGCGATCGGCACAAAAGGGGATGGGGAACTCGAAGCGTCCGCCTTTGAGGACGATGACGCTTGGCGGCAGGCTCTCGTCCAGCTGAACTTCAAGTTCGATGGAGTCTTGGTCGCTTTCAAGGACGAGGATGTCGCCCGGCTGGTATTCGGAGTAGCGGGTGTCGAGATGCACCAGCGTGTCACCGGTGGATGTTCCCAAAACGTCGCCGTCTTTATTGACGAGGCTTAGGGTGATGGTTGCCATGGGGAGTCCTTAGAACGAAGCTGCTTATGTAAGAGCATGGGTTGGCGAATGCTCGCAGAAGGGTGAAACGCTAAAAGGAGAGCCACGGCGGCTAAGGTCGCGCGTGGCTCTGTATGCAAGCGTGTCGGACGTGTCGGCGCTGCGTTACGCAGGCTGCTTGCCGATGTAGGCGAGGATGCCGCCGTCGACGTACAGGATGTGGCCGTTAACGAAGTTGGATGCGTCGGAAGCCAGGAAGACCGCGGGGCCCTTGAGGTCCTCGGGGGTGCCCCAGCGGGCAGCGGGCGTCTTGGAGACGATGAACTGGTCGAACGGGTGACGGGAGCCGTCGGCCTGACGCTCGCGCAGAGGAGCGGTCTGCGGGGTGGCGATGTAGCCCGGCCCAATGCCGTTGCACTGGATGTTGGCCTCGCCAAACTCAGAGCAGATGTTGCGGGTCAGCATCTTGAGTCCGCCCTTGGCTGCGGCGTAGCCGGCGACGGTCTCGCGGCCAAGTTCGCTCATCATGGAGCAGATGTTGATGATCTTGCCGTGACCGCGCTCGATCATGCCGGGCAGAACGGCCTTGGCAACGATGAAGGGGGCGTTGAGGTCGACGTCGACAACCTGGCGGAAGTCCTCGACGCTCATCTCGAGCATGGGGATGCGCTTGATGATGCCGGCATTGTTGACCAGGATGTCGACGCCGCCAAGGTCGCGCTCGATGTTGGCGACGAGCTCGGCAACCTGGGCCTCGTCGGTGACGTCGGCAAGGTAGCCGCGGGCATCGACGCCCGCCTCGGCGTAGCTGGCCAGGCCTGCCTCGAGCTTCTGCTGGTCACGGTCGTTAAAGGCGATTTTCGCGCCCGCCTGGGCAAGGGCGGTGGCGATGGCGAAGCCAATGCCATAGCTGCCGCCGGTAACCAGGGCAACCTTACCGTCGAGGCGGAAGCTGTCCATAGAGAATGCAAAACCGGTTTCTTCTGCCATAATAATGAACCTCCAAGCCGGATTATCGAAGAGTGGGCAGCGTGTAACTGGGGGTTGCTGCCCAATACATAGTCAAACTTAGTAAACCGGTTTTGTCAAGCGAGGATTTTGAACTTCCGGCGTGCGGCGCGTAATTCACAAGGTGTACACCGTACGGGTTAAAAAATCGCGCGTCGTCCCCCAAAGGAGGGGTCGGCGCGCGATTGCGTTTCGGATGAATGAAGGCGGGTTCTGCCGTCGCCTAGTCCTTCGCGGGCTCCTGGCCGGCTCCCGCCTTGGCGGCTGCGGTGACGGAGGACGTGGCGCTGTTAGCCAGCTGATTGACCTTATCGATCACCTGCTGCTCGGGGTGGTCCTCGGCGTGCAGCGGCAAATCGGGGCGAACCGCGTCGTAGACCAGTTGGATAAACTGGGCGGCGCCGTCGGATGAGAGGTGGGTGCCGTCGCCGTCGAACAGATCGTTGCGGCCCTCGCTATAGCCGTACCAATCGATGATGCGAACGTTGGGGTAGCGCTCCGCGGCACGGGTGATGGCCTCGTTGGTCGGTCCAACCCAGGGCTGAGGGCTGCGCGTTGTTATAAAGACCACTACGCGCTTGTCGCCCAGCAGGTTCATCATCTGGTCGATGTTCTCGTCCGTAACCAGGCCGTTGGTGCCCAGTGCAATAACTACGATCTTGCCCGCTTGATTGCCGGCGATATACTGCGACGCCAGGTCAACGCCCGTGGTGAACTGCCGGTTCTTGGCGGCGTCAATGTGGCCGTGGGGAAAGGTCTGCTCAAAGTTGGGGATGGTGCGCAGCGACACGGAGTCGCCAATCATCAGCACGTCGTAGGCGCCGGTTGGAAAGCCGTTTTTATCCGTTTCCACTTCGCCGCCGTCCGTGGGTGCGTCGGCGGTTGCGGACGGCTGCTGAGACTCGTTCCCGGCGTTACCCTCAAGCAACGCTGCCCCCTTTTCACTTAGCGCCGAGGTGTCGGGAACAAATACCAGGCCGCCCAGCGCAAGCAGCAGCGTGGCGCCGGCGATGCCAAAGGGGATAACGTGCTTTTGAATGATTTGCAGCGGCTCCTCGCCCTGCCGGACGTGGCGGAAAAACGCTCCAAGCGCCCCGCGCCTAAACGGCGTCTCGATGAAGCGATAGGAGCATTCGGCCACCGCAAGGACAACGGCCAGCTGAATCGCCGTCATCCACCAAGGGGTCTGGCGAATGTCGGCAACGGGGTTCATAAGGAGCAGCAAGGGGTAGTGCCACAGGTAGATGCTATAGGAGCGCTTGCCAATCCAAATGAAGGGCTTGAGTGAGAACAAGCGCACCAACAGGCCATCGTCCTGAACGCAGGCGGCGATAAGCATCATGGTGAAGACGGAGCACAGCAGCATTCCGCCACGGTATTGAAAGGCCGAGTAGCCGTTGCTCATGGTAAACAGGGCAAGCAGGCCGGCAAGCCCCGCCACGCCAACAAGGTCGACGGAAGTGAGGGCGATGGTGCCGCGCGCGGGCGTATCGGTGAGAGATTCGGCCATGGTTGCGTCACCGGCGGCGTTTGCCACGGTGGCACCCGTGTCCTTGAGCGCGCTTTCCTTTTCCGCTGCGGCCTTGACCTTGTTCGCAAGCAAATCCAGGCCCAAGGCGCGCGCTAGGCGTGCGGGAGACATGTCGCGCGGCGGAATAAAGGCAAGCCAAACGCCCAAAAGCAACGAGAAAACGCGCGTGTCCGTTCCGTAGTAGATGCGGCTGGGGTCAACGGCGGGGTTGTACAGCAGCGTCATGGCGAGCGCGGATACAGCGGCCAAGCTCAGGACTATGCGGCGGACGGTCGGCTTCTTCACATGCATAGAGAGCAGGCCCAAAAGCAAGGGCGGCCAGATAAGGTAGAACTGCTCCTCGATGGCGAGCGACCAAAAATGCGTAAGCGGCGAGGGGTCGCCCAGGGCGTCGAAGTACGAGACGTTCTGCGCGATCTGCCACCAGTTGTTCACAAAGAAAAGCGAGGGCAGTATGTCCGGCCGCATCTTGGTGAGCATCACGTGGTTAAAGAACGTGCACAGCACAATGGTGACCACCATAAGGACGCCAATTGCGGGCAGCAGGCGCCGAGCGCGGCGAATCCAGAAGGACTTAAGGTCAATGCGCCCGCTCTGCTCGAATTCGTTCAAAAGAAGGCGCGTGATGATGTAGCCGGAGATCACAAAGAACATGGTGACGCCAAGTAGGCCGCCTTGAATCCACGTGAAGTTAAGGTGGTACAGAACCACGGCAACAACCGCCAGCGCGCGGACGCCGTCGAGTGCCGGCAGGTAGCGCGATCTGCCGCCTTGCGGCTTTTCTTTTGGCGCCTTCACCGCCTTTGCGCGGGCGTGTTCGGTTTTTGGACGATGACCGGTTTGCGCATGCCGCCTTGCCTGCGCGGTCGGCCTGGTTTGCGACGCGTGCGGACGGGAGGCGTGATGGGCGGCTTGGGCGGCTTGGGGCCTCGCCTGAGGCATCGGCCGGGGCTCGGGCTGGTTCGCGGTGGTATGGGGTTCTAGCTGCTGTTCATTCATATGCAGTCCATTGGGTGTGGCGGGGTGCGGTTTTGGTACGGTTTGGGTGCGAGTCGACGGTGTAAAAACGCCCCTTTGCGCAGGCTTGCGGCAAAGGGGCGTCCCGGGTTTTCGTGTGCGTTAGAACTTGACCTTGGGCGCCTCGCGCGCAGCCTCGGCGGCTTCAAATCCAGAGCGCTCCTTAAACTGGAAGACGCCGGCGAAGATGTTTCCGGGGAAGGTCTGGATTGCGTTGTTGTAGTTCAGCACGCAATCGTTGTAGCTCTGGCGAGCGTAGGAAATCTTGTTCTCGGTATCTTCAAGAGAGCTCTGCAGCTGGGCAAAGTTAGCGTTTGCCTTAAGGTCGGGGTAGGCTTCGGCGACGGCAAAGAGCTGGCGAAGCGCGCCGGAGAGGACGTTGTCCGCGGCGATCTTATCATCGGGGCTCGAGGCGGATACGGCGGCGTTGCGCGCGGAGACCACGGCGCCAAGCGCCTCCTTCTCGTGCGCGGCATAGCCCTTGACGGTCTCTACTAAGTTAGGGATAAGGTCGTTGCGGCGCTGCAGCTGCGTATCGATGTTCTGCCATGCGTTATCGATGCGATTGCGCAAGGTGACCATGTTGTTGTAGATGCCGGCGACGGCGATGCCGATCGCAACAAGGACGATGATTCCAATAATCCAGCCCATGAGTTACCCCTGTCCTGCTCACGCGGTCGATAGTGCGCGATATATAGATGTTTCATAGTATAACCGCGTGCGCAAAAGGCGCCAGACGGTGGGGTCGAAAGCGCGGTCGCGCCACACGCGAGACCGTCGTTCCCCTCGCGTCATGCGATGCACTGCTCACCACAGCCGTTCCGGAAGAGCGAAAAGATTATTCTCGTTAGAAAAGTCTTTTATCACACAGAAATTGTTCGTTGACAATTGTTTTCTAAAATACAAAATCTATGACTAGCTGCATATGTTTCCATAAAGATCGGGGGATACGATTGGATCTTCGCGTGCGTAAGACGTATAGTGCTCTCATCGCCGCATGCACGGACCTTATGTCTGACATGCGCTTTGAGGACATTACCGTTGCCATGCTGTGCGACAGGGCAATGATTAGGCGCACCACCTTCTACAAGCACTTTGCTGACAAATCGGAGTTCTTCTCCTTCTACGTCGACAGCCTGCGCGGCGATATGGTCGAGCGCGGTCGCCTTGCCATCGACGAGCTCGAACCCGGCGCCGCCCACACCGCTTTCGCGGAGCGCGCTGCCATTCTGGACGCCATGGCAGATTACTTCCTTGAGCACGAGACGCTCATGGACAACATCTTTAGCAGCTCTACCTGTGGCATGATGCTTGTGGTGATTTGCGAAAAGATGGCCCAGTCCTTTAATGAGAAGGCCGCTCACGACTTGAGGATAGAGGCTCCCGGCCCGGATGACTTGATCTGCCGTTGCGAATTCGCGGCCGGCGGTATCATCCGCCTATTGCTTTTGTGGTGGGACCAAGAGGACCGTCGCTCTGGTAAAGATGAGTTTGTGCGCACGTGCAACCAGCTTGCCGAGCGCCTGCTGGGCGAATAGGTAAAAAGCGCGCCGGGCTTGAGAACGGGCCCGGCGCGCTTGTTTTTTAAATGGCGGAGAGAGGGGGATTCGAACCCCCGGAACGCTTACGCGCCCAACGGTTTTCAAGACCGCCGCATTCAACCGCTCTGCCATCTCTCCGTGTTTGGTAATGATAGCATCGAATCATAGAAAATGACGAGAAGGGGTTCGATGCTTCAACAAGATACACGCGGTGCCGCAGCGGGCGGCCAGCGCGCCGCAGACGAACGCTTTATGCAAGAGGCCCTGGAGCAGGCGCGAACCGCTGCGCGCGCGGGCGAGGTACCCATTGGCGCCGTGGTGGTTTACAACGGCGAGGTTATCGCCCGCGCTCACAACCTGCGCGAATGCAATGAGGACCCATCTGCCCATGCGGAGTTTTCGGCCATGGTGGAAGCGTCGCGAGTACTGGGCCGCTGGCGCCTGGCGGGCTGCACGGTTTACGTGACGCTGGAGCCGTGCCTCATGTGCGCGGGCCTTATGGTCAACGCGCGCATAGACCGGTGCGTCTATGGAGCAGCGGACCCCAAGGGCGGTGCGCTGGGGAGCCTCTATAACCTCAATAGCGACCAGCGCCTCAACCATGCGTTCTCGGTAACCAAAGGAGTGCTTGAAAATGAGTGCGCAGCCCAGCTGAGCCGGTTTTTCTCCCAAGTTCGCGCCCAGCGCGCGCACGGCGAGCGCAACCTTGTTATTCCGGATGATTACCCCCGGCGCCGGCAGGGAGCATCCGCTGCCGCTGCGGACCCAAGTGTCCTGGAGCCAGCCATTGTTGTGGCAAGTGATTCGTTTAAAGGCTCTGCTACCAGCGAGGAGGCGGAGCGCTGGATCGCCACGGGCGTGCGCCGCGTATTCCCCAATGCCAATATCACGTGTATTCCCTTGGCCGATGGCGGCGAGGGCACGGTTGACGCCGCGTGCGCGGCGCTGGATGGAACCTATCGCGTTGTCCAGGTTGCGGACCCCATGGGCAATCCCGTAAAAGCGCGCTACCTGTTGACGGCGGCAGGACAGGCGGTTCTCGAGATGTCGTCTGCCGCAGGCATAGAGTTTTCCGATTGCACGCATGATGCCGCCCTGCGAGCTTCCACCTATGGCGTGGGCCAGCTGGTCATGGATGCCATGGGCGCCGGCGCGAACGCTATCTACCTGGGGTTGGGGGGCAGCGCCACCACGGACGGCGGACAGGGCTTTTTGCGCGCTCTGGGCGCCCGCGTCCTGGACAAGGAAGGGCGAGACGTGCCGTGGGGGCTCGCGGGCTTGGAGCGCGCTGCAGCCTTGGATTTGGAGCCGGCGCTACGCGTGCTCGCGGGTGTAGAGCTTGTGGCCCTTACCGACGTGAGCAACCCGCTGGTGGGGCGCCGCGGCGCGGTGCGCGTCTTTGGCGAGCAAAAAGGTTTGGCAGACCTGCCCACCCCGCGCGGAGCGGATCCAACCACCTATGCATCCTACGATCGCTGGATGATCGCCTTTGCCCGTCTGCTTGATGATGCGCGCGAGCGCCATGCCCACCTGCTGCCCGAACCTTTGCCCAAAGCAAGGCGCTTTGGCAGCGTGGCGGGGGTTCCTGGGGCGGGCGCCGCGGGCGGCATGGGCGCAGCGGTGCTTGCGTGCGGAGGCTCCCTTACCTCTGGGGTCGAGGCCATGCTCGATCTGCTCGATTTTGACAACCTTATTCGCGATGCAGACCTGATCATTACGGGCGAGGGCGCCGTGGACGGCCAAACGGCTGATGGGAAGGCCCCCGTGGGCGTGGCGAGGCGGGCGAAACGCCAGCACAAGCCGGTGGCCCTGATCGCGGCGTCGCGAGCCTATGAGCTGGACCCGGTGTACAAGTGCGGCGTCGATGTGGTGGTGACGGCGCTGCGCAGGCCCATGCCGCTTGATCGCGCCGTGCAGCCTCGCGAGACGCGCCATAACCTGGTGTGTGCGGGTGAGACGGCGGCGCGAGCGCTGCTGTTGGGGCGCTAGGCCGCGTTACCGTCTGCCGTGGCGGTGCGGTATCGCGCGCCGAGCGTGATACCATGCAGTACGCAAGCGTTAAAAAAGGGGGGGCAACATGACTCAAGAGAAATGCATCGACTTTGACCAGGTCATTGATCGCAGGCACGACGCATACAGCTACTCCAGCAAATGGAGCACGTCTCGAGAGATCGCGGAGCACTGCGGCTTGCGCGAGATTACCGATGATCATATTGCTCTTTTTACGGCAGACATGGACTTTCGCTGCGCGCCCGCCATTTTGGATGCGCTGCACGCGACGGTTGACCATGGCATTTTTGGCTACAGCACCATCGATGGCTGCCCGTCCTATGCGGACGCCGTGCGTGATTGGTTTGCGCGTCGTGACCAATGGACCATCAACACGGATTTGATGTTGTATTGCCCGGGCACCGTCCGAGCGCTGGAGTATGCTGTCGAAGCTTTTACCGAACCGGGTGATGGCGTTATTATCCAGCGTCCCGTCTACCCGCCCTTTACTCACAGCGTTGAGGAGCTTGGGCGCAACGTACTCAACAACCAGCTTATTCGCCACACTAATCAAGATGAGTGCGGCGACTTGTACTACGCCATGGACTTTGACGGCCTGGAGGAGCTGGCCCAGCGAGATGACGCCAAGCTCATGATTTTGTGCAATCCCCACAACCCCGTGGGCCGCGTTTGGAGCGTGGACGAGCTTGTTCGCGTGGCGGATATCTGCACGCGCAACGGGGTGATGATCATCGCGGACGAGATTCACGGCGACCTGTTGCGCGCTGGCGTGAAGGTGCATCATTTGGCTCAGGTGGCGCCCCACGCTCGCGTGATGACGTGCACCGCGGTGAACAAGACGTTTAACTTGGCGGGTCTTGCTGCCACCAACCTGGTGTTCAGCGATGCAAAGGACAAGGCTTTGTTCAGCCGCGTTTTGGGCCATGCCGAGCCCAGCCCCTTTGCCATCAGTGCGGTGATCGCTGCGTATAACCAGGGCGAGGAGTGGGTTGACCGGTGCTGCGCATATATTGACCGGAACATCGACGACGTGATTGATTTCTTTGAGCGCGAGTTGCCGGACGTGGGCGTGCGTCGCCCCGAGGGCACCTATATTTTGTGGTTTGACTTTACCCAGCGTTGCCGCGCGCTGGGCATTGATGGGGATGAGTTGCATCGGCGTATCTACGAGGAGGCAAAGGTCATCTTGCAAGACGGCCTTAATTTTGATCCGGATGGCGGCGAATTCTTCCAGCGCATGTGCGTGCCCAGCCCGCGTTCCGTGTTGATGGAGGCTTGCGAGCGCATTGCCGCCGTGCTGGCGGAATAGGGCCTTGTGCCAAGCGAGGGGGCGGTGCTTGCATCCGAGCGTGTTCGGCGCGTTGCGCCTCAGAACGCTCTGATGCAAGCACCGCCCCCTCTTTGCGTAGCCGCGGCTCCGTTCGCCGCGGCCGCTCTGTGGGATGGCTGACGCGTGGCTATCGCGGGATGGGCCACGTGGCGATGTAGCGTGGCGCGCCTGTGCTATGCCGCGGACTTTTCGCGGGTGCGGAGGTTGGTGATGAAGAGCAATACCATCAGCAGGATGGAGATGCCAAGCGATGTCGCTATGCCCAGGCTCATGGTGGCCATCACGGATGTGAGCGTGCCGAAAACAGCGATGCCAATGGCGCCGCCAACCTGGCGCATGGCGTTGAAGACGGCGCTGGCGATTCCGCTGTGCTGGGCATCCGTGCATTTAAGTACCAGGTTTGCCAAACAGGGCGTGTTGATGCCGCCGCCCATGCCCGCCAGGCACACGGCCAGGGCGATTAGAGGGGCATCGAGCACGTCTAGGCCCGCAAATACTATGATGAGGCCGTAGCCCAGCGTGAGGAGCGCCGTGCCCACCATAAGGGCGAAGCGCGAACCGCGCGCACCCGCCAAACGGTCTGACATAAGGTTGCCAAAGGCGCCGGAAAACGCGCTGGGAATAAAGGACAGGCCGCATACAAGCGGGGATAGAGAGAGCTCTTGCTGCAAGAAGAGCGTGCTAAGGAAGACACATCCGTTCCAGCTGAGGATCATCGAGAAACCGCCCAGCAGCGCCAGGCGAATTCCCGCGGAACTGAATAGCGACAAGGGCATCAGAGGTGATGCGACGCGCGACTGCGAGAAGATGAACAGGGCGAGTCCGACCGCGCCCGCAATGAGCAGGGCCATGGGGATGGTTTGGGTAAAGCCCTGCGCCCCGCCCTCGATAAT
The DNA here is from genome assembly GCF_000225705.1 of Collinsella tanakaei YIT 12063. Lineage (GTDB taxonomy): Bacteria > Actinomycetota > Coriobacteriia > Coriobacteriales > Coriobacteriaceae > Collinsella > Collinsella tanakaei. Next base: position 56,547 of record NZ_JH126472.1, on the reverse strand, counting down.
GCCGCCCACAAGACAGGTGAGCGCCACAATCGCCAGGATTTGGCCGATTAAATCCACTGGCTGCGGTACGCGCGGCGAGGTGGCAAGCTTGCCGCTCATAAGAAGAATAGCCAGGCAGATGGGGATGTTGACGGAAAAGACCAAGCTCCAGTGAATAGGGACCAAAAGGCCTCCCAGCAAAGGCCCCACCGCGGTGGCGGCAGATCCGCCAATGCCCCATGCGGCGAGCGCGCGCCTACGATGGCCCTCTGTGAGGTACGCCTCATTGATGAGCGACATGGAGCTGGGCAGGATCAGCGCTGCGGCGACGCCCATGAGGGCGCGGCCGAGGACAAGCATCTCTACCGAGTTGGCGAGCGCGCAGATGGCGGAGCTAAGGGCGAACCCGGCGGTCCCGCAGATAAACGCACGCTTGGCTCCAAAACGATCTGACAGGTTGCCGGCGAGTAGCAGAAGCGTTGCGAACGGCAGAGTGTAACCGTCTACAATCCACTGCTGCGCGGCCAGGCTGGCACCAAGCTCCTCTTGGATGGAGGGCAGCGCCAGGTTGGTGATAAGAGTGTCCATGCAGGCGAGAAACATCGCGGAGGACGCGACGATGGTCGCCGTTGGATTGTACGGCGTCGCCGCCGGCGTTTTGGTTTTGGCTGCGGGCGTGGTTGCGGTTTGGGTTGTCGTGCTGGATGTGCTCGTAAGAGTTGATGTGCTCATGCTGCGTGTTCGCTCCCGAATGTAGTGCTGGTAGCCGTCGCCGACGCCAATTGGGCAGACTTTGGCCAAGATTAATCCAGCGGTACATTGTGACGCTTGTGCTTGTGGCGAAGGCTGTTGTGAGCGAGCGTTTATCAAACGATAACGCGGGGCATGCGAAAAGACTCGTCCATACTATTGCGGGCGACTTACAAAGATGGGTCGCAGGCTCGGCGGTTGCGATGATGATGTGCCCGAGCAGAATTGCATCTCGACTTATGCACCCCAAATAGGGTAGGATAACTTTTACACGCTTCGCGCGTTCAATGGGTTCGGGTGACGATATGTTCCGAATCTGGTCAGGTCCGGAAGGAAGCAGCCATAAGGAGCCTCTGCCGGGCACCCGTTCCCATTGAGCACACGGGGCGTTTTTGCGTTAAGGGGTGTCTTGAGCTCAATTCTGGCGCGGTCGCTATTCCTTGAGCGTAGCTTGGGGGCTGGTGCTAAGCAAGGCGTCTACCAGCGCGTTATCCTCGTCATCGTCCGATCCTAAGGGCAGACCGCACGCTTCGAAGAAATGGCTGCCCGCAAACTGCCGAGCGCGAAAGGATTCGTGCTCGCCATCGTCTAGATAGCGAATGCGGCTGCGACAATCCGTGGTGCCGCAAAAGAGGGCTCCGCGCTTGGCGACGTAATCCAGGTAGAGGGGCGAGTCGCTCCACAGCATTACGCCGGCCATGTTCTCAAGTTCGTAGGCCACGGCGTACTGCTGCCAGGCGATGCCGCGCTCGCGTACGTATTTATCGAGCACGGTGGCCATGCGGGTGACGCGGCACAGGGTGTCGCGCGCGTCTATCAACCGGTTCTCATCGTCCACGGCAAGCCCTGCGGCGCGCAGGCGCATGTTGGCGCGTTCAAGTTCCCTGCCATCCAACAGCACGGCGGGCACGGTGAGCTTGATTGACTCATCCCCAAACAGCTCGATAGCGGAGTGGACGTCCAAGGCGCCCGCCAGGGCGGACGCGCGGATAATACGCGAGTCGTGCGCGTGCTGCACGTGGCACCCCATGCCGCGGTCGGTAAAGACCTTGCGCATGGTGGCGACGTGCTGGTTGATGTCGCCGCGCGACGGGGCCTCTGCGGCGCGCTTGCTCATGCGGTAGAAATAAAGGTCGAAAAGGGGCGTTGGGTTGGAAGGCTTGGGCGCGGCGGGCGCGTGGCCCTGTGCGGCAAAGAAGCGGTCTGCCGTTGGATAGTAGACGGATCGCTGGCAGAACCCCGCGATCTCGCCACGGCGCTTGGTAGCCTTGCCGTAGAGCTCTACCAGCGCGGGGCTTTGGGCCGGCCCGGAAGTGGAACCCTCGCGGACCTCTACAATGCCGTTGGCGATATAGGGAGGGAAGTTTCCCTCTGCAACCTGCATGACCAGCACGCCTTGCGAGGTGTTAGCGGGGTCGCAGATAAAGCGTGCGTCAAAGTGGGGTATGGGCGAGACGTGGCGCCGGCACAGCTCGCCGATGATCTGGCTAAAGTCCGCATTGGGCTTGGGGATGGGGCAGATGGACTTGTCATCGTCCGCAATGCCCACTACCAGCCAGCCACCGCGCGAATTGGCGAACGACGCGATGATCTTGGGGATCTTCTTTTGCACGGATGCGTTGTAGGAGCGCTTGAACTCCAGCGCGAAGCCCTCGTCCAAATCTGCAAGCTGGGCAAGGTCATCCCACGTAACTTGGGCGAGCGTTTTGGGCTTGCCGCTGGCGGTGCGAAACGGACTGAACATGGCGGCCCCTTTGAGCGTGACGGCGCATTTGAGGATATGGTACCCGCGTCAGGGCGATGCGTTTCTCATTGGTTTCCAAGGCACGGGCACCGTGTTTTACCGGATGGGTGCCTGCGCGCTGGCATATCATTGATGGGTCCGTGAATTCCAATGAGCAGCGAGGCGTTTGATGCTGAACCTGTTGAGGCGTTTTTCCGGCGCGTACCGCCGGTATTTCATCATAGGGCCCCTGGCCAAGCTGGTAGAGGCGTGCTTTGACCTTATTACGCCGCTGGTGGTGGCAAGCATGATCGACAACGGCGTGGGCGCGCGCGACATGGATTCTGTGGTGCGCCACGGGTTGGTGCTGGTGGCGATGGCCGTGGTGGGCATCTCGGTCACGCTGGTTTGCCAAAAGGTGGCCGCGCTGACGTCGCAGGGTATGGGTACGGACATGCGCCGCGAGCTTTATGCGCACATCAACCGTTTGTCCTTTGCGGACCTTGATCGCTTTGGCACGCCGTCCCTCATCACCCGCATCACCAACGACGTCAACCAGGTGCAGCTGGCCATTGCCATGACTATACGCATGTTGATTCGCTGGCCGTTCTTGGCGGTGGGCTCCATGGCGGCCGCGCTGTTGATCGATGTCCGCCTGGGGCTGATCTTTTTGGTGACCACCCCGCTTATCGCCGTGGTGTTCTGGCTGGTCATGGCTAAGAGCGTGCCGTATTTTAAGAGCATGCAGGCAAAGCTCGACCACGTTGGCCTGGTGCAGCGCGAAGGGCTTTCCGGCGTCCGCGTGATTCGCGCGTTCTCCCGCGAGCAGCACGAGCGCGAGCGTTTCGCCGCCGCCGCTGCCGACCAGGCGCAGACCGCCATCGCGGTGGGCAAGCTGTCGAGCGTGCTTAATCCCGTGACCTTTTTGGTCATGAACCTGGGGGTGTGCGCCATTTTGTGGAGCGGCGGCGCGGCGGTGAACGTGGGCGACCTTACCCAGGGCCAGGTGATCGCGTTTGTGAACTACATGACCCAGACGTTGCTCTCTATTGTGTACGTGGCCAATATGGTGGTGATCTTTACCAAGGCAAGCGCCAGTGCGTCGCGTATCAACCAGGTGCTGGCGTGCGAGCCGTCCATCACGGATACCGGTTCCGCCCCGGTTGCGCTCCCCGCGTGCGCGCTCGAGGCCGCCGCGGTGCCGGCGCTGCGTTTTGACCATGTGAGTTTTCGCTACGGCTCCGCCTCTGCAGATGCGCTGGGCGATATCACCCTGCAGCTGCCCGTTGGCGGAACGCTGGGCATCATCGGCGGTACGGGCTCTGGCAAATCCACGTTGGTATCGTTGCTGCCGCGCCTGTATGACGTGGCCCGCGGTGGCGTGGAGGTATTTGGCACGGATGTGCGCGCCTGGCCGCTGCACCAGCTACGCGGCGTTATAGGCATGGTGCCCCAGACGGCGCAGCTGGTCTCTGGCACGGTGCGCTCAAACCTGTGTTGGCGCAAAGCGAATGCGGATGATCGCGAGCTCTGGCGCGCCCTCGAGGTTGCCCAGGCGGCCGATTTTGTTCGTGCGCTCGAGGCCGGCTTGGATGCCCCGGTAGAGGCGGGCGGCAAGAACTTCTCCGGAGGCCAGCGCCAGCGCCTCACCATCGCCCGCGCTCTTGTGGGAGACCCTAAGATCTTGGTGCTTGATGATTCGTCCTCCGCGCTCGATTTGCAAACGGACGCCCGCCTGCGCCGTGCCTTGCGCGAGCTTGCCGCGAGCTCCGCGAAGGATCCTCGTCCAGATGCGCCCGTGCCCCTTACCACGGTGATCGTGTCGCAGCGCGTGTCTTCCGTGCGCGACGCGGACCTTATCTGCGTTATGCGTCGCGGCTGTGCGGTGGGTCTGGGTACGCATGCCCAGCTGCTTAGCGCCTGCGACGTCTATCGCGAGATCTGCGAGTCCCAGCTTGAGCGCGAGGAGGTGGCGTAGCGTGAACCCGTATACATCCACTGGATCGGTGTCGACCGTCACGTCGAACATCGCGGGCGGGTCATCGTCCAAAAACAACGTCCGCGCCGCCGGCGTGCTCGCGCCCGCCGTGCCCCTTACCACCAAGCAGGTGACGCGGCGCCTCATGGCCTACGTGCGCCCGCATGCGGCATCGTTTGCAACGTCGTTTGTATCCGCCGGCCTCTCCGTGGTGCTGCAGCTTTACGTGCCCATTGTGGTAGGGCGCGCCATCGACCTCATCATAGGCATGGGCCGCGTTGACTTTGCCGCCTTGGCACCGCTGCTGGTCCAGCTTGCCCTGGTGGTGCTTGCCGCCTCTGCCCTGCAATGGGTGCAGGGGTATTGCGTCAACCTGCTTACGTACCGCTGTGTGCGCGATATGCGCGTGGACGCCAGCGAGAAGATCGGTCGCATGCCCGTCAGCTTCATCGATGCGCATCCGCACGGCGATTTGATCTCGCGTGTGGTCAACGACGTCGACCAAATTGGCGATGGCCTGCTGCAGGGGTTCAACCAGCTGTTCACCGGCGTGGTGACCATTGTGGGAACGTTGCTGTTCATGCTCTCCATCTCCGTGCCCATGGCCGTAGTGGTTGTGTTGGTGACCCCGCTTTCCATAATGGCGGCCACGCTGATCGCCAAGTTCTCCAACAAGAGCTTTGCAGCACAGCAGCGTATCCAGGGTCAGCTGGGCGCCCATATTGAGGAATATGTTGGCAGCCAGCGTCTGGTGAGCACGTTTTGCTACGGCGACCGCGCACAGGAGCGCTTTGACACCATGAACGGCGAGCTGTACACGGCGGGCGAGCGCGCGCAGTTTCTAAGCTCGCTTTCCAACCCCGGTACGCGCTTTATCAACAACCTTATCTACGCGGCGGTCGCGGTCATTGGCTGCATGTGCGTCATCACCGGATGGCCGGCCCCGCTCACGGTGGGCGGCGTGCAGACCTTCTTGTCATACGCCAACCAGTACACCAAGCCGTTCAACGAGGTCACCAACGTCATCACCCAGCTGCAGACCGCCTATGCTTCCGCCCGTCGTCTGTTTGCACTGCTCGATGCGGACGAGGAATCGCCGGAGAAGGCTGATCGGGAGGCTCTGGCAGCTCCTGCCGTCCAGCTTGCCGAGTTTGCCGGGCCTGCCGAGTTTGCCGGGCCTGCCAGTTCTGCCCGCGGTGAGGTGGTTTTTGACCACGTCAATTTCAGCTATACGCTGGAGCGCCCGCTGCTGCAAGACATCTGCATCCACGCCGCCCCCGGCCAGCGCATTGCCCTGGTGGGACCCACGGGCTGCGGCAAGACCACCCTTATCAACCTACTGCTTCGCTTCTACGATGTGCAAGGGGGACGCATAGAGCTCGACGGCGTCGACATCGCCTCCTACGCTCGTGCGGACCTGCGTTCGCGCTTTGGCATGGTCTTGCAAGATACCTGGCTGTTCGAAGGCACCGTGCACGACAACATCGCCTACGGCCGCCCGGGCGCAACGCGCGAGCAGGTTGAGCGGGCGGCTGTCCGGGCGCATGCGGACGGTTTCATCAGCGCACTGCCCCGGGGGTTCGACACGGTGATAGGCGAGGGCGGAGGCACGTTGTCGCAAGGCCAGCGGCAGCTGCTGTGCATCGCCCGCGTCATGCTCTGCGACCCAGAGATCCTGCTGCTTGATGAAGCGACCAGCTCTATTGACACCCGTACGGAGGCGCAGGTGCAGGCGGCCTTTGACGAGCTTATGCACGGTCGCACCAGCTTTGTGGTGGCGCATCGCCTCTCCACCATCCGCGAGGCTGACCGCATCTTGGTCATGCGCGATGGTCGAATCATCGAGCGCGGTACCCATGAGCAGCTGCTTTCCCAGGGCGGGTTCTACGCGGAGCTCTATAACAGCCAGTGGGTGGACGAGTAAGGACAGCGGGGTTTAATGGAGGGCCGCAGCTGTTTCACGGGATGCGCACCGGCGCCTCGCGCCTCGGGGCATCCCTTGGAAAGCAGCTGCGGCCCTGTTGATAGCGGCCTCAACACGCGGCTTCAATGCGCGGTCGCCAGCGCTGTGGGCAAGCACGGCTGGGATGCCGCTGCTGCCTTGCTGAAAACGGCCTCCGTTCGCGTTCGCTTGCTGGTTTTGGCCTTCAGTTGGAGTTGGTGCTGCTGAAATCGCCCTTCAGTTGGACTTGGCGTGGTCTCTTGCGAGGCTGTCTTTGAAGAAGTCGCAGGTAGGAGCGGTGCGTCTTCAGATACTTCGATGCCGCAAGTCCAACTGGACCTCGTTTTTAGAGCTACGGGTGAAACGGAGCTCGATTTCAGCAGAGTCCAAGTCCAACTGGACCTCGTTTTTAGCAGCAACTCCAACTGAAGGTCGTTTTTAGCGTGCTCGGCTGGAGGGCAACTCCAACTGAAGGCTGTTTTTAGCAAGGGCGCGGATCAGCGAAATCCCAAACCCCGCGCACTGTCTTTGCGCTGTGCATGCATGGCAACTTAGGCCAGCATCTTGATGAGCATGCCGATGCCGATGCCGATAGCACCGCCCACGGCGGCGCCGAGGATGATCTTCAGGCTGTTGATCACGCCCTTCTTCCACGGCTTCATCTCGCGCGCGTGCTGTCCGGCAGGCGTGTCGCGGTCCACGTGTTCACCGCGGCTGAATGCCAAAACCTCGCGATAGGTGGCCAGGTCATGCTGCTTCTTCAAGCGCTCTAGGTTGGCGAACGCAATCAACATCACAAACAGGGACGCAAGCGCGAACACCACCGTGGGGATCGTGTGCTCGCCCCATCCCCATTCGTATTGGAAAGCGCCCCAGATTCCCAGCAGCAAAAAGGCCGCTGCGCTCACTACCGCCACCGTCGAGAGGTTGTTGTACTTCTTGACCGCTGCATCCATTACCTGTGCCATGGTTTCCACGTCTCCTTTGATGAGGGAGTCTACGGTCGCCCCAAACACGTTCGAGAGCAGAAGCAGGCTCTGGACGTCCGGATACGTGCGCCCGCACTCCCAGTTGCTGATGGTCTGGCGCGACACGTAGATGCGCTCCGCCAGATCGTCTTGGGAGAGGCCCAGCTCCTTGCGGTGCTCCTTGATGTGCGAGCCCAGCTCCATGCTCCTGCTCCTTGGGGGTCGGGGTGACCCCTGTCGAGAGTCACCATGGCATTGACGGGGGAATCGTACCATCAAAGGTGTTTATAGCGCCTTCTCACAAGGATGAAAAACCTCGTCAAAATGCTTTATACATGCCTCTGACCAGCAATTCCTCTGCAGCGCCGCATCTTTTCTCGCGCGCGAGGGTCGGTGGGTCCGGACCCTGGCAGCACGCCCTTTACCCTATGAGTCGGCGCGGCAAAATCCCAAAAAATCTCTTGCACTGTGTATGCGTGTGTATATACTGTACTTAACGAGTATATACACTATGCTCAGTAGCGGGCAGTGCCGACGGGCGCCAACCGCGAGTCGCTCGAGACGTCGGGCGGCGGGCCGCCACCGACTGGGGGACGCCCCGCGGCGGCGGTATGTAGGGAAAGGGACCAACAACGTGGAACTCATCATTTCAAACTCCAGCAGCAAGCCCATCTACGAGCAGATCACCAGCCAGATCAAGGCGCAGATCATCGCGGGCCAGCTGGCGGAGGGCGAGCAGCTCCCGTCTATCCGCGCGCTGGCAAACAGCCTGCGGGTGAGCGCCATCACCACCAAGCGTGCCTATGCGGACCTGGAAAGCCAGGGCTTCATCGAGACCGTCCAGGGCAAAGGCAGCTTTGTCGCCGGTGGCAACAAGGAGCTCATCCGCGAGGAGCACCTGCGTGAGATCGAGGGGCATCTCTCCCGCGCGGTCGAAGCCGGGCGCGACCTGGGCCTTGAGCCGGCGGAACTGCGCGAGATGCTCGACCTCCTGCTCGATCAGGACGAGTAGCCCTCGCTGTGAGCGCAAGCCCACCTCGTCCACCTTGTCCAAGCCAAACCAACACGTAATCCAGCCATACCAAGGATGGAGACCATGAACCAAGTAACTGCTGCCGCGCCCCTTATCCAGGCAAGCGGCCTTACCAAGCACTATCCCGGCTTCTCGCTCGCGGGCGTCAACGTCACGGTCGAGCCCGGCCAGGTGGTGGGCTTTGTCGGCAAGAACGGCTCCGGCAAGTCGACCACCATCAAAGCCCTGTTGGGCCTCATCTCGCTGGACGCCGGCCAGGCAAGCGTCCTGGGCTACTCGCCCCGTGATCTTGCGAACACGGCATCCGCCAGGGCAAAAGAGCAGGTGGGTGTGGTGTTCGACACCATCTCCCTGCCGGGTCACCTTAAAATCGAAGAGGTGGGCAAGCTTATGGCCCGCGCGTATTCAACCTGGGATGCCGCCGGCTTTCAGCAGCGCCTTCGCGCCGCGGACCTCGACCCCAAAAAAGCCGTCAAGGACCTCTCCCGCGGTATGGGCATGAAGCTCTCTCTTGCCTGCGCGCTGTCGCACAACCCTCGCCTGCTCATTTTGGACGAGGCGACGGCGGGCCTTGATCCCATAGCTCACGATGAGGTGCTCGACGCGCTGCGCGATTTCGTGGCGGTCGAGGATGCCCAGGGCAACCCCGTGAACGGCATCCTCATGTCCAGCCATATCACTAGCGACCTGGATAAGATCGCGGACACGGTGCTTTGCATCGACGCCGGGCATCCCGTCTTCAACATCGCTAAGGACGAGGTCTGCGACCTCATGGGCGTCGCCCGCTGCCGCGCCGCGGAACTTGAGCAGATCGCTTGTTCCGGCGTCATCGCCCCTGGGGCCATGCGCATCATGCGGCAGGATTACGGCATCGACCTGTTGGTGCCCGATCGCTTCGCGTTTGCGGAAAGCTTCCCGTCCATCCCGTGCGACCGCATGGGCATCGACGAGTACATGGTGTTCATGATCAAGGGCGAGCGCTACTGCTAGCTGCTCCGCGCCCGCGGCCTTCTTGTCCGCGCTTCTTTGGACGATGTCCTTGTCCATCTCTGCTTCCTTTTGAAGGGACTCACTATGAAAAAGGCTTTTTTGGTCGAGCTGACGGTGCTCACCGGTTATATCAAGCAGCTTTTGCCTATAGCGGCGATCGTGGGGTTTTTTGTTGCTTTTGGCATGGGGACCGTAGTTCCGCTTGCCGGTATCTTTGTCACCATGTTCAGCATGATGGGGGCGATGGCGGCAAGCGCGTACGACGACGCGAACAACTGGGGTGCCTATCGCCTTACGCTGCCTTTATCCCGTCGCGACGTGGTGCTTGGCAGGTATGTTGCGGTGATTGCCATGGCAGGTGCCGGTGTCGCGCTTGGGATTGCCCTCCAAGTGTTGGCTGTGGCAGTTGGCGCGTTGAATATTCTTCCCGGGGACCTTCGAGACGTTCTGCATATGACCCAGGCGGATGTTCTCGCAAGCATCTTCTCGCTGTTTCTGTGCTTGTTTATGGGGGCTTCGGCCGCGGCTTTTACTATTCCGGCGTATTTCAAGTTCGGCAACACCAAAGCGACGCAATTCCTGCCCATGTTTGTAATGCTTGCATACTTTATCTGCATGGTTGGCTTTGGGCAGATTGCCGACCATATAGACGCTGCGGAAGTGTTGGCCCGCTTCGCATCCTGGATGGAGAGCTATGCGGGGACTGCGGTCCTCTCCCTCGTTCTCATTGTGCTCACCGCGTTTGTTCTCTCCGTTAGCGCCGCGGTCTCTATGCGTATCTCCGCTCGCCGCGACCTTTAGGCCCCGGCCGCTCGATTACGGCTTTCGCGGCGACTTTGAGTTGCTGCGCCCCGTGCTCGCCCGGTCTGTTCCCGCCGAGCCTGCGATAGACCCGCACCCGTCCGCCCTCGTCTGCATGACCGTTCGCGTAAAGGGACGGTAAGCCCGCGTAGCGGGGGAGGCACACGCAAAATCAATTCGACTATAGTAAGAGCGTTCCGGCATGGCGCCGGGGCGCTTTTGTTTTCACGCGCGGCGTTACTCGTGCCGCGCCCTGTACGGTGAGGCTCTATGGCAGGCGACAAACCCTTTGCATCGATCCCGCTGCCCCTCAAGGGGGCCCATAACGTGCGCGATCTTGGAGGATATCCATATACGCGCCAAGCGGGCGAGTGCGGAACCACGGCGTTTGGCGCCTTTTTGCGCTCGGGCACGCTGGGCAGGCTCACTTTGGGCGACCGCGAGGCGCTGCGGTGCTACGGCCTGCGCCGCGTCATCGACCTGCGCAGCAACTTCGAACTCAAGCATTGGCCAGATCCGTACGCCAAGCGTCCGGAAGAAGGCGTCTTCTACACGCATATCCCCATGCTCGATCAGCTCAACTCAAGTGGCTTTCGCGGCGCGCTGCCCGCCTGCATGTTCGACGTCTACCAGTCGCTTTTGGATAACGACGCCTCCAGCATCCGCTCCGTTATGGAAGCGCTCGACGGCCCCGGCTGCTCGCTGTTCCATTGCCGCGCAGGCAAAGACCGCACCGGTGTGATCGCCATGCTTTTGCTTGGCCTGGCGGGCGTGGACGATGAATTTATAGTTGCGGACTATCGTGTGACGCAGGACTACATGGGTCGCGGCCTGCGAGCCCAGCGTGCCGGCGTCTCGATTCTGCTGCTCAAAAAGGCGCCTCGCTGCCTGTTCGAGTCTGCCCCCGTAGAGATGGAGCGCACGCTTGAGCATCTGCATGCTCGTTATGGCACCGCGCGCGAGTATCTGAAGGATTATGCGGGGTGCGATCCCGCCCTTCTCGACCGCCTTACCGCAAAGCTGCGTGGCGAAGGGCTTTAGACCGGGTTGGGAGCGGGCTGCGGCGCTGCTACAGACGCCGTGCGCGCCGGGACATCATGCCCGCGTAAGTGGTGTGCAAGCATAACGTTAGGCGCCGCGGGCTCCCGTGGTGCGACGCTTGGGTGTCACACAAATGTTTCCCCTTGTGTACATTCGTTGGATTAGGCTCGCTACATGCGGTCCGTCTCCACACATTGACAAAAACTCGATAATCGGGCGCTAGTATGGTGGGCTGCAAACCTATAGGGCAAACCTAACAGGTTCTTAACAGAGATCACCCGCAAGCAGCCGCTCGCGGCATCCCAAGTAAAGAAGGATCCGTATGCTCGTAGCCATCATCTCCCTTGTTGCCTTTGCGGCAACGGTCGCCTTGACCATCCGCAAGGTACGCACCTTGGACCAGGACGCGCGCTCCGCACGCCGATCGACCGTGCTTTCGGTTGTGTTTTTCGCCGTGCTGCAGCTTGCTGTAGGGCTCTACGCGGCAATGGGCGGCGTCGCCAACGACGTGTTGTCGCCGCTTGTCCTCAACGCGGTTCTTACGGGTTGCGCCTGGCTTAATCTTGAGCGCGATCTGGTGCGCGAGCGCCTGCTTAAGATCGCGGGTCCTGCCGGCCGCTTCGCCCATCCGCTCATCGCGTGCGTGATCCTGTTGTTTTTGGCGGGCGTGGGCGCCACACTGGGCCTGGAGATTCCCAGCAACCACAACTTGCTGTGGATGTATCCGCTCTGCCTGCTGCTCGAGTGGGCGATTATCACCGCTATCATGGCTGGCGTGTTCTTCATCTCCCAGCGCCGTCATACCCCGCCCGCGGTCGTCGCCGTGCTCATGAGCATTTTGGGCATCGTCGAGTATTTCATCATCACTTTCAAGTCCATGCCCATCGCTCCGGGTGACATTTCCGCCCTGTCTACTGCGATGGCCGTTGCCGGCACTGGCTACTCCTACATCCTGTCGCCCTTCTGTCTGTATGGCATGGCGTTCATGGCCATCTCCGTGCAGCTGTGCCGCATGGCCGCTATGCTTCGTCCCCAGCGCGATCGCGGCAATCGCCGCGCGCTGCTCATCAACCTTATGGTGGGCATCGCATGCTTGGCGGGCGTGGGTGCCCACGTGACGCTGGTCGATTATTACAACACGCTTAGCATTCAGGTTTATACCTGGCGCCCGCTTGAGAGCTACTACCGTCAGGGTTTCTTGCCCAGCTTTATCTCTGGCGCCCAGACCATCAAGCCTCCCGTGCCCGAGGATTATGACATGGACCAGGCTAAGGAGCTCATTTCTGACTACGCGGACCAGTATGATGCCAACCGGGCTGCAAGCGTTGAGCGCACGCAAGCCGTCTCGCAGTTTGATGAGGAAAAGCCCACGGTCATCACCATCATGAACGAGACCTTCTCGGATCTCTCCATCTACCAGAACCTGCATGCGGACTATCAGGGCCCGCAGTTCTTCAAGAACCTGTCCGACACTCTGCAGCGCGGCGTGCTCTACGTTTCCGCGTTTGGCGGCGGCACCTGCAACACCGAATTCGAATACCTCACCGGAAACTCCATGGCGTTCTTGGGCACGGGCACCTATCCGTACACCATCTACGACCTCACCCGCACCGAGACCCTGTCCCAGCAGTTCAGGGACCTTGGTTACGACACCACGGCCATCCATCCCAACCATGGCACCAACTGGAACCGCGAGAACGTCTACAGCGCGTTTGGCTTTGACAACTTCCTTACCATCCAGGACTTCCAGGACGCCGGGAAGCTTCGCGGCATGGTGACGGACGCAGCGACCTATGACAAGATCCTGCAGATGCTGGACGAGAATTCCAATCCGCAGTTCATCTTCGACGTGACCATGCAGAACCATTCCGGTTACGACACCGGCTTGATTCCCGTCGATAAACAAGTCAACTACGTTATCGATGGCGTGAGCGATCCGGAGGTCAACGAGTACCTGGCCCTTATCGAGGAGTCCGACCGTGCGCTGGAGGACTTTGTGAACCAGCTGCGCAAGCTCGACCGCAAGGTGATCCTGGTCTTCTTCGGCGATCATCAGCCGTTCTTCCCGGACGAGTTCAACGACGCCTGGTTTACAGGCGAGAGCGATGCGGTCCATAACGAGCGGCTGTGGCAGACCGACTACTTCATCTGGGCCAACTACGACGTCGCCGGCCGCGACCAGGAAAGCGCTCAAGACGATCTCTCCGTCAACTACCTCAGCAGCGTCTTGATGGATCTCATCGGTGCGCCGCTGACCAGCTACCAGAAGGCGCATATTACCCTGCGCGAGGCCCTGCCCGCCATCAACGCCACCGGCTATGAGGACAAGAGCCTGCAATGGTACCTCTCTAGCGCCGCGACGTACGACGGATATCCCGCGGGGAGCGCGGCGGCGGATGCCGTCCAGGCTCGCAGCGATTACGCTAAGATGCAGTACTACGAGCTGTTCCGCGATGGCAAGGACATTTACACCAAGATGTATCAATCCGCCGCGAACGAGACCGACCCCAACCTGGCGCCCGGCACAACGCAGATCAAGTAGTTCCGTCACCGCGCGCCGGTCAGGCTTGTCCTAATCGCGAGCCGGGGCAATGGGTCCGGTATCCGCGTGTCCGCTTGGCGGCAAGACACGTAAAGCATCAGCCCTCCTGCGGTAAGATGCTCGGTGTACCCGAGACATCCCGTAGGAGGGTTTTTCTATGGCTGAAATCGCTGCCGCCGCGCCCGCACCCATGCTCGACCTTATCGATCGGCGCTCGTCCACACGCAAATTCGCCGACGTGGCCATTACCGATGAGCAGCGCGCTGCGGTGCTCCATGCCGCCACGCGAGCCCCATCTGCCGGCGCTATGATGATGTATTCGATTATCGACATCCAGAGGCAGGAGACCCTCGATCGCCTATCTGTGCTCTGCGATAATCAGCCTTTCATCGCCAAGGCCAAATGGGCTCTTGTCTTTGTGGTTGATTACTGCAAGTGGATCGATCTTTTTGAGCACGCGGGGTGCTTCGCAGATGAGTTTGTACAGAAAACGGGCCGCTCTGCCCGTCGCACGTGCGGTCTTGGTGACTTTGCGATCGCTGCGCAGGATGCCGTTATCGCAGCGCAGACCGCTGTGATAGCTGCGGAGGCCGTGGGCCTGGGCAGCTGCTATATCGGCGACATTGTGGAGAACGCTGAAGAGGTTGGCAAGTTGCTGGGGTTGCCCGCGCACACCATGCCCCTCAGCATGCTGGTTTTTGGCGTGCCGCATAAGGAGCGCCCTGCCACGCCGCATCCGGTTGAGAACCTGGTCATGAGCGAGCGCTATCGCCGTGCGGACGCCGCGATTATGGATGCCCAGATAGCGGAAATGGATGCCATGTTCCGTCCGCACGCAACTGAGGCGGGCGCGCGCGTGGTCGATATCTACACTCGTAAACATACAAGCGATTTTATGGCTGAGATGAATCGCTCTATGGAACAGTGGTTTGCCAATTGGAGCGCTGAGGAGAAGGCGTAGCCCCTCGCTCCTCATTCATGCTTGATACTGGCGTTTGCTTAAGTTGCTCTGTAGGGGGCGGCTCTTCTTTCTTTGCAGATTGCGCCTCGCTCAATCGCCGTGAAGGCCCTCTCGAAGGGTTCTTCACGGCGATTTCTCGTAGATGGGCTTGGCGGTCACGTAGTTACGCGCCCGCGGGGCAAATATAGAGCCGCTGCGAAAAGGACGACAGGCTCGCGCGTGTCAAAAAACACCTTAGTGCGGAGGTTAGGACAAATAGTGCGTTAGTGCGGTTTGGAGGCGCTTTGGTCGCGTATCTTTATGCATCGAGCGTAATCACTTAAGCTTTCTACCATGCGTTAAGAGAATACTTTATTCACAAGGTACCCTTACTATCCTCTTCTCGTTCCGCACTAACGCACTATTTGACACTCTAGGGACCGCACTAAGGCATTATTTGACCTAACTTCCGCACTAACTCGATATTTGTCCCAGCCCGCCTTCCGCACTAAGGCTCTTTTTGACATCGTCCGCGCGCGGGGTCTTGAGAGGCGCCCACGCGGCCTGCGAACGGCGGGTGCGCGGTGGGCACGTGGTACGTGCGGCACGTTTGGCAAGCAAAAACCCGCCGATCTCTTGCAGATCGACGGGTCTTTTTGCGCCGCCAGCTTGTGGGCGGCGAGGCTATACGCAAGGTGCAGCCCTGGCACAGGATGCAACCCGTAGTGGCGCACGAACGCGCGCGTCGCGCCGGTTGCCGGAAGCGCGATAGAAGCAAGCGCTACGGACGCGTGTTGGGGTCGATGCGCGTCATGCGGTCGACTTCTTTGAACTTGGTGAACAAGGGCACGTACTCGTAGAACACGCTGGAGCTCTCAAGGCCAAACCAGCGAGCCGGAGAGCCGGCAAAGCGGCGGATGGTGTACTTGAGGGCGATGGCGGAACGCTCGCGGCTGTCCACGTCGCTCTCGGGCGCCAGCATCTTGCGGAGCATGCAGAAGCGGAACGAGCCGATGGGGCCGGGCTTCTTGTACACGGAGTACTCATGCGTCTGCGGCGGCAGCTCGCCGGAGGCGGACAGGTCGGAGACCACCTGGCGCAGGTAGGCGTTCACGCGCTGGTTAACCTTGTAACCAAGGTAGAGATGGACGCGGAAGACGTAGTCGGTACCAAAGGTCTCGACCGAGTAGGAGAACGTGTGCGGCTCGTCCATTACCTCTACGTTTAGGAACCAATAGGCGCGGGCGCGCTTGGGGTGCTTGTCCAAGATGGAGTAGAGGATGTCGCGGTCAAGGTAGTTGGTGTTGGTCTCGTTGGTGAGGTACACCAGGTTGTCGCTCATGAGCTCATAGGTCTCGTCGTTGCGAAGACTGTCAAGTTGGCCCAGATAGGAGCGGATGGGCAGCAAGGTTGCCTGACGGCGCTCGACGGAGGTGCCGTTGTACCAGCTGACCATGATGCCCATGATGAGGGCAGCCATGAGGATGGTGAAGTAGCCGCCGTGGAAGAACTTGGTGAGCGATGCACCAAAGAAGAAGCCTTCCAGAGCGACGAAGAAGATGACGAAGATCCAGGCTGCGATCTTGCGCTTGCGAATGTTATGCAGGAAGAAGAACAACAGGATCGACGTGCAGATCATGGTGATGGTGATCGCCAGGCCGTACGCCGCCTCCATGTGCGCGGAGGACTGGAACAGCAGGACGACGGCGATGCAGCCAACCCACATGACGTTGTTCACCATGGGGATATAGAGCTGGCCCTTGGTCTCGGCGGGATAGAAGATCTGCATATGGGGCATGAGGTCCAGGCGGCTCGCCTCGGAGACCAGCGAGAAGGCTCCGGTAACAAGCGCCTGAGAGGCGATGATGGCCGCGCAGGTGGACAGTCCGACGGCGAACGGTCGCATGCCCTCTCCCAGCATCTCAAAGAACGGGTTGAGGTCCTGGATGGCGGCAAGCTCGGGGTTGCCGGCGTTGGCGAGCAGCCAAGCGCCCTGGCCCAGATAGGACAAAAGCAGGCAGATCTTGACGAACGGCCAGGTGGCGTAGATGTTGCCGCGGCCAACGTGGCCCATGTCGGAATACAGGGCTTCCGCGCCGGTGGTGGCGAGGAAGCAGCTGCCCAAGATCATGACGCCGGCGTGGTTGTTGGGCGAGAGCAAAAACGCGATACCGCGCAGCGGGTTGAAAGCCAGCAGGATAGCGGGGTTGCCCAGTACGTAGACCAAGCCGTTAGCGCCCAGGAACAAGAACCAGAAGGTCATGACGGGGCCGAAGGCGCGGCCGATCTTGCTGGTGCCCGCGCGCTGCACGGCGAACAGCAGGCTGACGATGATAAGGGTGATGATGACCACGTTGGTCTGCCCATCGCCGATCAACGACCGCATGGCGGGAATGGTCCTCAGGCCCTCGACGGCCGTGGTGATGGTGACGGCGGGAGTGAGAATGCCGTCAGCCAACAGCGCGGAGCCGCCCAGCATCGCAGGGATGATGAGCCATTTTCCATATTTTCGGACGATGCTGTACAGAGCGAAGATGCCGCCCTCGCCATGGTTTCCGGCTTTGAGCGAGATCAACACGTACTTTACCGTGGTCAGCAGGGTGACCGTCCAGATAACCAGCGACAAGGCTCCCAGGATGAACTCCTCGGTAACCTGCATGATGCCACCCTGGCCGGCGAGCAGCGCCTTGGTGACGTACATGGGCGAGGTGCCGATATCGCCGTAAACGACGCCCAGCGTTACCAACATGGCGGCGATGCTTACCGGAATGTTGTGGCTTTTGTCATCCCCATCCCCGTGTTTTGATTCATTTTTAGATTTTCGTTTAATTGCGGCTGCGCCGTGGTCATCGGGCTTGCGCGTGCCCTGCGTGCCGCTCGTGTGCTCCTTTTGATCGGAGGCAGTCGATTGCGTCATCGGTTCTATGCTCCTTGATGAAACGGGCCTCAGTCCGGTTGGACGTGGGGCGAATCGATACCAAGGTCGCGCGTCGTGGGTTGCACGCCTTGGTGGCACGAGATTATAGCCTTATTGGAAGTAGTTCGCCATTCATTGGATGCCGATGCTATGCAGGTTAATTGCGCCTTGCCATGCGGTATGAAAAACGCCGCTGCCCGCACATGGAAAAGGGCGGGCAGCGGCGTTGGATGGGTTTATATCGACGGGCGAAGCCTTCCGTCTGGCGGTCGTGGTCAGAGCGCTTAGCGGGGGTCCGCCTCGATGCCCGCGCGTTGCATGGCCTCTTCAACCGTGTAGCGCTTGACCAGGTAGCACTTGTGGATGCGCGGGTTGCGGGCAAAATCCTCTGGGATCGTCTGCGTGGTGATATCCGTCAAGACCACGCCTGCGCGCGCCAGGCCCTCGATATCGGGCTTGAAGGTGCGGAGGTTGCACGAGAAGATCGCCTCGCCTTGGCGGGTGAGCAGGCGCGACAGGCCGATGATGAGCTCGGTGTGGTCGCGCTGCACGTCGAAGGTGCGGTTGCCCATCTTGGACGAGTTGGAGAACGTGGGCGGGTCGCAGAAGATGAGGTCCCAGCGGTTGCGGGTCTCCCGCTGCTCCGAGATCCAGCAGCGTACGTCCGCGCGGACAAATTCATGGTTGCGGCCTGTAAAGCCGTTGAGCCGCATGTTACGGTCGGCCCAATCAAGATACGTGTTGGAGAGGTCGACGGTAACCGTTTCCTCAACGCCTCCGTCCGCTGCATAGCAGGTGGCGGTGCCGGTGTAGGCGAATAGGTTGAGGAAGCGCTTCTTGCCGCGAGCGTGCTCGCGCACCAGGTCGCGCGTGACGCGGTGGTCCAAGAAAATGCCTGTATCCAGGTAGTCGTCAAAGTTGACCAGGAACGTAAGGCCGCCCTCCTGGATGCGGGGCAGTCTGCGACGCGAGTCCTCGTCGACGGCATCTTGCGGCCCGCGACCGCTTCGAGACATGGAGCTGCGGCCGGCGTCGGCATATTGCGAGCCGCCGCGCGAGCGCGTGCGCGCCTTGGCGTAGACGTGGTCGGGGTCAACGTCTAGGACGATAGGAGCGATGGTGAGGATATCGAGCAGACGCGCGCGGGCCAGCGAGGGGTCTACCGTTTTGGGCGCGGCGTACTCGGCGATTACCAGCCATCGGCCGGGCGTGGCGTCGCTGCCCTGGTACAGGTCGATTGCCGCGGCGTAATCCGGAAGGTCTGCGTCGTAGACGCGGTAGCAGGTGACGCCGGCGCGCTTGGCCCATTTGCGGCGCAGCCTGGCAACCTTTTTCAGGCGCGCGGCGAATTGGTCGGATTCGGGCACCAAAACGGCGACTTGCTTGCCATCGCCCAAATCTACGGCATGCGTGACGGGTTGGACAAGCTTTTCGTTCGCCCCCTCCTCGTCCAATGATTCTGCGGACGAGAATACGGTGATGTGGGCCTCTTCGTTGTTGGGTTTCACCAAAATGGACGCACTGGGCTCAAGGTTGAGACTGCGCGAAAGGAAATCGTCGCGGGTGAGCGCGACCAGCTGAGAGCAACCGCATGCGGTGCGGACCTTGGTGATAAGGGAGAGGATGCCCGCTGTTTGGGTGAAGGGGACCTCGGTGGTGTCGGCGAGCAGCGAGATGGCGTCGGCGTCCTCGCTTTTTAGGGCGGCGAGCACGTCTTCCGCCCGGGCGGCGACCAGGGTGGCGTGCTTGGCCATGCCGGCGGAGCGCAGCACGCGGGCGGCGTAGCTTACGGACGCCGGGTCTGCATCCGTGGCGATTATAACGGCTCGACGGTTTCTGCCCGCCTCTGCGCGCCCGTCCGCCTCCGCGATAAGCGCGTTCCATGCGCCCTCGTCATGGCGCTGCCAACCGGTGAAGCCCCATTGCTGGCGCAATAAGCCGGGTGCGCGGTCGATAAGCTGGCTGATGGCTTCGAGCTCCAGCCCGCCGCCGGCGCAGGAGAGGTCCACTAGGGCGGGCGCCGTGGGGGAGTCCTGATTCCTATCAAGCGATGACACCGCCTGCGACCAGCCGGTTTGGGCGAGCATAAGGGCGGCGTAGTCCGGGCGGAGCACGTGCGCCTTGGCGCCGGATCGGGTGGCTTCGCGCGGCAGGCGCTTGAAAAGGGGCTCGCCGGAGAGGTCGAGGTGGATGCTGGCGCGTTCGCCGCGGATGGAGAGGGCGATGCGCGCGTCCGGATGCTCGGTGTCGACGTTGGCGCGGGCGCCGGCCTCGTCTGCCAGGCGGTCGCAGATAGCGTCTTTCACGCACAGCGCGGCGTAGTGCGAGTTGCGCAGTTCTTTGTTGGAGCCACGGGCGGTCACGGCGATGCTGGCGCCTCGGACCAGGATAGATTCCCAGGGCATGTCGTAGGCGCCGTCATACAGGGCGTTGGCGTCCCAGCAATCAAAGCGGCCAAGGACCACAAAGACGCGGCTGGCCAGGCGCGACCACAGGCAGGCGCGGTAGGCGTCGGCAACCGTACCAGTAAAGGTGACGCGGCCCTTAAGGCGGCGGGTCTTGCGCAGACCCATGGCGCGCAGTTCCGCGTCGAGCGCGCTTTCGAACCCCTCCGGGCAGCTGGCGTAGAACTCCAGGTATGTCGCGGTGAGCGCGGCTTGCGTTGCTTCGTTCATGGTGCTGCCTTTCATAAGGGCGCCGCGATGATGCCGATGCTGCGAGGCCTGCTCGATGGCATCGGCGCGGGCGCGTACGTGTTCAAGGTGCCATTATCGCATAGTGGCGCGCGGGGCAGCTCGCCCCCACCTGACCGCTACAATATGGGAGGATAACTGCGTTATAAGGGGGGACTACATGACCGCGTTTGGATCAAAACCTGCCGACCTGGCTATGCCGGCGGCGCTGTTCTTTGATGTGGATGGTACGTTGGTGTGGCATGATCCGGATGCCGCGACGGGCGAGAACATCGTTAGCAATCCTCCGTCGGCCGAGGTATACAAGGCGTTTCACGCGCTGGCGGACAACGGCCACAAGGCGTTTATCTGTACGGGGCGCCCGTTGAGCCTGGTGGCACAGGATCTGCTCGACCTTAAGCCCGCGGGCCTTATCAGCGGCGCGGGGGCAACTATTGTTATAGACGGAAAGATCGTCTACCAAAACGGCATCGCGCGCGAGTTGTTGGACCAAACCCTCAAGGTGGTCTTCGAGGCAGGCGCGGGCGTGATGTATGAAGGCGCGAGCCTGTGCGTGAGCCTTGTGCCCGCGGGCGTGCCCTATGATGATTTTCCCGGCGTGGCGACCGTGCACACCGTCGAAGATTTCTATGCGTTGGCGGGCGATGAGGTGTTCGACAAGATCTCGTTCATGAACAGCGAGGTCCCGGCGCTGCGGAGCGCGTGGGATTTTCTGGGCAAGCACTACACCATCTGCGATTTGGGCGTAGGCGTGGGCGAGATGAGCGTGATCGGCACCGATAAGGGATCCGGCATTCACCATGCGCTCGAGGCGTTAGCGAAGCTGGATGGCACGGATGCCGCTGCAGATGCGGCGTACCGTACTTTTGCGTTTGGCGACTCCGAGAACGATCTGCCCATGATGCGCGTGGTGGATCATCCCGTGGCGATGGGCAACGCGTTGGATTCGGTCAAACAGGCTGCGAGCTACGTAACGGCCTCGGTTCAAGAGGACGGCGTTCCGGCGGCCCTGCGCCACTTTGGACTGATCTAGCGCGTGGACGAGGAGGGGCGACCGTAGTGGTGGGCTTGTTTGACAAGTGGCCCCGATCTTCCATAATGGAGTCAGACAGAATAACCTTTGGGTTTTGTAAGGCGGGGTCGCGCAAGCGGTTCCGCCTAGTTTTTATCAAGATGAAGAAGGCGCGACTCGGCGCTATCCACTGTCTGCTGGGGATTGGTTGCAACTCATCCGTTTTACCTCTTGTCAGCTGGTTAGCCCTATGGCCTCCTCGCCAATGAGTAGCGCAGCATATAGAGGTACGCTCTTGATTCCCTCGTCCATTCCATAGTTCTTCTCAGTCACGCGAATGACGCGCGGGCAGTTATATTTGTCTGCAAACTTTTTAGCGCTTGAACTTGAGACGCGTTTGCCAGATTTGACCTCGATGGGAGCGATGCCGTTGGGGAATTTGAGAACAAACTCGACCTTCTGGACGCTCTGCATGCCCCAGTAGTATGGCTTTGCGCCGGTGGATACTAGCTGCTGCATGACGTAGTTCTCCGCCATGCCCCCGCGAAAGCGCGCGCTGCGGTGGTCTTTGCCGTCGAAGTCGCTGGGAGATGCATCGTTTCGAGAAAAAATCTCCCAATACGGAGATTATTTCTGGAATCACGCTTAAGGCCAGAGGCTCTGTTCGCCATGGCTAACAAAAGAACCCCGCAGGCGGCTGGTACAAGCCATCCTACGGGGTTCTTCAATCAAGGTATCAACCAAGGCGCTTCGAGAAGAGAAGGCGCTTTACGGCGGCGAGGTCCCCGGCGATGTTCCCGAAAAGCTTCGCGAGGCGCGCGTGCGGGGACATCGGTCGGGGTCTCGCGCCCAGGTGCCTACTCCAGCTCGAACGCTCCCGTGTAGAGCTGATAGTAGTACCCCTTCTTAGCGATGAGCTCATCGTGGTTGCCGCGCTCGATCACGCGTCCGTGATCAAGGCAGATGATGACGTCGGAGTTGCGGACCGTGGACAGACGGTGCGCGATGACAAAGGTGGTGCGGCCCTGCATGAGGGCGTCCATGCCGCGCTGGACAATGGCCTCGGTGCGGGTGTCGATGCTCGAGGTGGCCTCGTCCAGAATCATGGCCGGGGGATCCGCGACGGCGGCGCGAGCGATGGAGATCAGCTGGCGCTGGCCCTGGGAGAGCTGCGACCCGTTGCCGGTGAGCATGGTGTTGTAGCCTTCGGGCAGGCGGCAGATGAAGTCGTCCGCGCCGGCGAGTTTGGCCGCCTTGATGCACTCCTCGTCCGTGGCATCCAGCTTGCCGTAGCGGATGTTGTCCATTACGGTGCCGGTGAACAAGTTGACATCTTGCAGGACAACGCCCAGCGAGCGGCGCAGGTCCGCCTTCTTGATCTTATTGACGTTGATGCCGTCGTAGCGGATCTTGCCGTCGGCGATGTCGTAGAAGCGGTTGATGAGGTTGGTGATGGTGGTCTTGCCGGCACCCGTGGCTCCGACGAAGGCGACCTTCTGACCGGGCTTGGCATAGACGGAGACGCCGTGCAGGACGTCGTGGTCCGGCGTGTATCCAAAGTCGACGTCTACCATGCGCACGTCTCCACGCAGGGGCTCGTAGGTGACGGTGCCGTCGGCCTTGTGCGGATGCTTCCAGGCCCACATGCCTGTGCGCTCATCAGTCTCCTCGAGTTCCCAGGTGTCGGGGTTCACGCGGGCGTTCACCAGGGTGACGTAGCCCTCGTCCACCTCGGGCTCCTGGTCAAGGAGCTCGAAGATGCGGCTGGCGCCGGCAAGGCCCATGACCACGGCGTTTATTTGCTGGGAGACCTGGCCAATCTGTCCGCAGAACTGCTTGGTCATGTTGAGGAAGGGAACCACCACGGCGATGCTGAGGGGCAGGCCGGAGAAGGAGAGGTTGGGAACGTTGAGCGCGAGGAAGACGCCGCCGGCCAGCGCGACCACCACGTAGATGAGGTTGCCCAGGTTCATGAGGACGGGCATGAGGATGTTGGCGTACATATTGGCCTTCTGGGAGACCTCGAAGAGCTTCTCATTGCGCTCGTCGAAATCCGCCTCGGCCGCGGCCTCGTGGCAGAACGCCTTGACTACCTTCTGGCCGTTCATGACCTCTTCGATGTGGCCCTCGACCACGCCCAGCTCGCGCTGCTGCGCGATGAAGAAACGCGCCGAGTTGGAGCCCAAAAGCTTGGTGAGCGCGACCATGCAGGCGATGCCGGTGATGATGACCAGGCACATCCATACGGAGAAGTACAGCATGATGCACAGCACGGTGGTGAGGACGATGACGGTCTGCAGCAGGTTGGGCAGAGACTGCGAGATCATCTGGCGCAGCGTATCGATATCGTTGGTGTAATGCGACATGATATCGCCGCGCTGGTTGGTGTCGAAGTAGCGGATCGGCAGGTCCTGCATGCGGTTGAACATCTTCTCGCGCAGCTTCTCAAGCGAGCCTTGGGTGATGACCGCCATGTAGCGGTTCCAGAACAGCGAGGAGAGGTTGCCCACAAGGTAGATGGCGCCCAGGGTGAGGACGATCTTCAAGATCTTGGGCTGTGCGGCAGCCCAGTCGCCGGTCTGCCAAGAGGTGGAGATGACCTCGAGCGCGCTTTGTAGGAACACGGCTCCGATGGAGTTGATCAGGCCGCAGAGGATGACTCCGGCCATGACCAAGGGCAGCAGCACGGGGAAGAACGAGAACAGCATCTTGATAAGACGCGACATGGTGCCGGGCATGCTGGATTTGGCGCTTGCAGCGGGCTTACTCATTTGCCTCGCCTCCCTTCTGGTCGATGTCTTGCAACGTGGTTGCCCTGTCTATTTGAGTCTGGCCTGCGACGAGCGCGCTCTGGGTCATTTCGGCAACGGCTTCAGCGGCCGCCTCCTCGACTTCTTGCGCCTCTTCGCTCATCTTGTTTTGCGAGGTGTAGGTTTCGCGGTAGATGTCCGAGGTCTCGAGCAGCTCTTCATGCGTGCCAATCTGCGCAATGCGCCCGCCTTCCATGACGATGATGCGGTCGGCGTCCTGCACGCTGGAGATGCGTTGGGCGATGATAATCTTGGTGGTCTGGGGCAGGTAAGTGGCCAGCCCGGCGCGGATCTTGGCATCGGTCTTGGTGTCGACGGCGCTGGTGGAGTCGTCCAAGATCAAGATCTTGGGTCGGCGCAGCAGGGCGCGGGCGATGCAGAGGCGCTGCTTCTGACCGCCGGAGACGTTGGAACCTCCCTGCTCGATCCAGGTGTCGTAGCCCTTGGGGAAGCCGTCGACAAATTCGTCCGCGCAGGCGAGATGTGCCGCCTCGCGAATCTCTTCGTCCGTGGCATTCGCATCGCCCCAGCGCAGGTTGTCGGCGATGGTACCGCTGAACAGCACGTTCTTTTGCAGCACCATGGCTACCTGATGGCGCAGGGCGTCCAGGTCGTAGTCGCGGACGTCGATGCCGCCTACGCGGACGGTGCCGGAGGTGGCGTCATAGAGGCGGGCGATAAGGTTGACCAGCGTGGACTTTGCCGAGCCGGTGCCGCCGATGACGCCGATGGTCTCGCCGCTCTTGATGTGCAGGTCGATGCTATCAAGGGCCTGGCGCTCGGCATTCTTGGAGTATTTGAAGCTCACGTTGTCGAAATCGATGGAGCCGTCGGCGACCTGCGTAGCGGGCTCGCTGGGGTTGGCGATGGTGGGCGTTGCATGCAAGACCTCGTTGATGCGGTGCGCGCTTTCCTCCGCCATGGTGACCATGACAAAGATCATGGAGAGCTGCATGAGGCTCATCAGGATTTGAAAGCCGTACGTAAACGTAGAGGAGAGCTGGCCCACGTCGAAGGCGGTCGCCTGGCTGGTGATGATGAGCTTGGAACCCAGGTAGATGATGAGGACAAAGGCGCCGTTGACGCACAGGTTCATCATGGGGTTGTTGAAGGCGAGCAACTTCTCTGCACGGGTGAAGTCGGCGCAGACGTCCTGCGCCGCGACGGCGAATTTCTGCTTCTCGTAGTCCTCGCGCACGTAGCTCTTGACCACGCGCATGCCGGTGACGTTCTCTTCTACCGATTCGTTGAGCGCGTCGTACTTATGGAACACGCGGGTGAAGATGGGTCCCACCTTGTGGATGATGAAGCCCAGGCCAAAGCCCAGCAGCGGAATCATTGCAAGGTAGACAAAGGAGATGGAGCCGCCCATGGCATAGGCCATGACAAAGGCGAAGATCAGCACCAGCGGCGCGCGCACGGCGATACGGATGATGAGCATGAACGCCTGCTGCACGTTGGTGACGTCGGTGGTGAGGCGCGTGACCAGCGAGGAGCTGGAGAACGCATCGATGTTGGCGAACGAGAAGGTCTGGATCTTGTAGAACAAATCATGGCGCAGGTTTTTGGCAAAGCCGCAGCTGGCATGGCTGCAGGTGATGCCAGCGGCGGCGCCAAAGAACAACGAGACAAGGGCGAGGAGCACCAAGATGCCGGCGGTGGGCAGGATCTGTTCCACCGAGGCGCCGGCCTTAATGGTGTCGATGAGGTTTGCCGTCACAAAGGGGATGGCCATCTCGCAGGCAACCTCGCAGAGCACCAGTAGCGGCGTGGCTATGGTGGGCTTTATGTAGTCACGGATCGATGCCGCAAGGGTTTTGATCATAGTTCCTCCCAACGGGACTTCACGCGGTCGAGCAGGTCGGCCAGCTGGTCTTGTTCTTCTGGGGTGAGATTTGAAAACGCGCGGGTTCTAAAGCGAATGCGCGCTTCGGTCTCCAAGCGGGCCGCCTCTGCGCCAGCTTCGGTTAAGCAGACGGTGAGCTGACGGCGATCTTGCCGGTCGCGCGTACGGGTGATGAGTCCGCCGCCCTCCATTTTTGAAAGGATTTCTGAAAGCGATCCGGCCTTAAGATCAAAGGACGCTCCAAGCGCTTGCTGCGACATGGTGCCGCCGTTTTTCTCCAGCAGGCACAAAATGGGCGCCCGGCCCGATCTGCCGCCGCGATGAAAGTGCATGTAGTGACCGCAGAATCCCAGGTTGGTGAGGATGCGCGCGGCGCGAGCCATCACGGGGTCCTCCTCTAGGGCGGGGGCGTCCGGCAGGTCCGGGCACACTGGCCCGCGCATCGCGTTGCTTGCCGTCACCTCTCTGCGCTCTTCTTCAGAACCGTTCACAAAATTCTCCTTACCTTTGATTGCCGTGGCAAGTATAATCCGCGCTCGATAGATGTCAAGGTACCGAATTAAATATTGCGACCTGCCCCTCTAAAAGATATGGTCACCTGTTTTACATACCAGTATTTATAACAGCTATGCATGTCATTGGATAAGATATAGGTATTGGACATGTGTCTAGCCCGTGCGTAAGGTTCTTTATCAAGGTGGCACGATAAGCCTGCGGCGCAAAGATTGGATTGCGGTGAAGGCGCGATGCGGAGGAGGAGCACGCATGGGCAAGAAACTGTATTTGGTACGTCACGGTGAGACGCAGTTCAATGTTGAGCATCGCGTGCAGGGGTGGTGCGACTCGCCCCTTACCGCCCGCGGACGAGAGCAGGCTCGTACGGTAGGCAGGTATTTTGAAGAGCGGGGCATCGCATTTGATCATGTGTACTGCTCAACGTCCGAGCGCGCGAGCGATACGCTTGAGCTTATGACCAGCATGCCGTACACGCGTCTGCGCGGTCTTAAGGAGATGAACTTTGGCAAGCTAGAGGGTCTGCCAGATTACCTGTGCGCCAAAACGCCCGAGGAGTGCGTGAGCTATTACCTGCCGTTTGGCGGCGACTCGTCGGATTGGGTGCGAGACCGTATGGTGGAGACCCTAACCCAGGTTATGAGCCAAGAGGGGCACGAGCGCGTGCTTGCCGTGAGCCATGGGGGCGCAAACTACAACTTCTTGCGCGCGGTCTACCATGCCGCCAAAGAGGAGCTTGCCCGCGGTTGGGGAAACTGTCTAATCTTGGTGTTTGATTTTGAAGACGGCGTCTTTAGCTTTGAACAGGCGATTCGCTTGGAGTAGCGTCAGCTGTGGCCAAGATACCGCCCTGGTCCTACGTCCATGATTGAGGCCGCAGACTGACTTGCGCGCTTCATGTGGCATGGGTATTACAGCGTGCCATTTTGAATGCTAAAAATGACACGCTGTAATACCGATTTGGAAATCGGTATTAAAGATGACCAAAAAATCGTAGAAAAGTGGTAAAGGATAATACCGATTTTCACAGAGGTATTAAAACGGACCACTTAGGCATTGAAAAACGGTCCTTCTTAATACCCAAGGTTTGTCGACTCCAGTGGATAAGCCGGTTTGCGGGTAAGCTAGCTTGTGGCAACGTCATCGCGGACGAATCTGGAGGACCCATGTACCGCATTCTCTTTGTATGCCACGGCAACATCTGCAGGAGCACCATGGCTCAGTCCGTGATGGCGCACCTGGTGGCAGAGGCGGGTCGCGAGGGCGAGTTTCGCACCGATTCTGCAGCGACCAGTAGGGAAGAGATCGGCAACCCGCCGCATCGCGGCACGGTTTCGCGCTTGCAGCGCGCCGGCATCGCGGTGGTGCCGCACCGTGCCCGACAGGTGCGTGGGGACGAGTATGGCGACTGGGATTACATTGTTGGTATGGATGGCGAGAACATGCGCGGCCTTTCCAGGATATTCTCGTCCAATGCTGCGTGCCGGGCAGACGGCGGCGCCAAGTTGGCAAAGCTGCTCTCGTTCGCGGGTTCATCGCGCGATGTGGCAGATCCCTGGTACACGGGCAATTTTGACGCGACGTACGCGGACGTGGTCAACGGCTGCACGGCGTTGCTCGAGATGCTTGCGTAGCGGTTGCGCGGTGCGGGGCTCAGGGACGCTGGGCGGGGCGAGGCAGAGGGCGTGACCGCGTGCGTAAATAGTGGCAGCGTTAGTGTGCGAATCATGTTCTTTTTTGAATGCCCGGCCGCGGCGCGGGTGTCATGGGGTGTGGCGCATATGTCGAGGGGCCGGTGGGGATGCTTCCGCATGCTATTGTATAAAAGATAGATAATAAGCAACTTTTAATGAATAGATATCTATGCTTCAAGCACTCGTCCAAAGATGTAATGAATGAATGACAGGCATTAATGCACTATTAGTGTACCGAGCGATGCGTAAGCGGTATTGGATGAAGAGAATGGTGAGAGGCGAGGCGCCGACGTTGTTCGTTGTGAAAAAAGAGCCGCCGTTAGCGCATCAAATGAGCCAAAAAGTGAATGTTGCCGCTTTATTGCGCGCTAGCGTCTGCTGCGCATTCACGCTATCCTTGGCGATTGTGCACGTAACTTTCTCGCATTAAGTTGCAAGGGGGAGGGGAATGGGTCCCCTCCGGTTGCGGGGCACGGAAGGGGATATTGCGCTCATAAACGGAAGGAACCGCCATGACCAAGAACGCAAAGCAGCAGATGGTTGCTGCAACTAGCCAGTGCTCACGTCGAGATTTTCTCAAGCTTTCCGGTGTTACCGCCCTGGGTATGGGCGGAATGCTGATTCTCACCGGCTGCGGCCCCGCCGCGCCTGAGAGCGATGCGGACAAGGGCTCCGCGGAGGAGAGCGATAAGAAGGCTACCCTTGGTGATGGCAAGACCCTGCGAGTTGGTATGGAGGCGGCTTACGCACCCTACAACTGGCAGGTCACCGAAGAGTCCGATTTCACCATTCCCATCGAGAACGTCAAGGGCGCCTATGCGGACGGTTATGACGTTCAGGTTGCCAAGATCATCGCCGAGGAGCTGGGCCTTGAGCCCGTCGCCGTCAAACTTGACTTTGCAGGTTTGATCGACGCCGTTAACAATGGTCAGATCGACATTGTGTGCGCCGGTATGTCCGTCACACCCGAGCGTGAGTCCGCCGCGGCGTTCTCTGACTCCTACGTGGACGATGACATTGTCATGATTACCAAGAAGGATTCCGCCTTCGCTGGGGCCACCACGTTTGCCGAGCTCGAGGGCGCATCGATCCTGGGTCAGGCCGCGACCATGTACGATGACGTCATCGACCAGATTCCCAACATCAACCATATGACGCCGGCGGAGACCGTGCCCATGGTTGTTGAGAACCTCAACAACGGTACTTGCGACATCGTCACCTATTCCATGCTTTCTGTTCCCAAGCTGCTTGAGACCTACCCGGACTTTGTCGAGCTTGAGATGACCGATAAGTTCGAGGGTTCCGTCATGCCGGACAACGCCGCCATCGCCAAGGGGCAGGATGCGGTGCTGGACCAGATCAACGAGATCATCGCGGGCATCAACGAGGATGACCGTCAGGCCATGTGGACTGCCTGCATGGATCGTCAGCCTATGTAAATAGATGCGGCGTGGCGCTTGGGGCGGCGAGCTCCGGTCGCTACGTTTGGATGGCAGCCCCTTGGCCGGACGAAGTTTTGGCCGGGTGCATTTGCAACATAGAAGCACTGCGCAGACGCGCGTCGGTTGAACATTGGCCGGCGTGCGTCTTGCGGCAATTTGCAAGAACAAACACAACAGTACTGATTGAGGTATGGGAGAAGACATGGGCTCCAATCAATCGCAGACGGCAGGCGCAAACAGCCGCGGCCGTCTAGCAACGTTTATATTGTCTGACCACCGCTATGTATTGCTGGCTACCAGTGCCGTCGCCGCCCTGGGCGCGATGCTTTCCAGTAGCCCTCGTCCCGCAATGAGCTTTATGGCAAACGCCTACATGGTCGAGGTGGTCATGTACTACATCTTGATCGCTTGGCTGGTGCTAAGCGCTGTTGCCCTGGTGTTCAAGCTTGCTAAGTGGCGTACCTATGCGGACGAGTCTTTGTTTACCAAGCCCGCTGTGGCACGCCTCCTGCGTTATGTTTCCTACGTGGTGTGGCTTATTGTCGCCGTACTGGTGGTGGACCGCATTGGCATGGGCCTGGCGTCCGCGTGGGCGGTTGCATCTACTGCCACGTCTATGCCCGAGACCACGCTGGAGCGCATGCTCTACGTTTTGTACAAGGGTCGCGGCACGTTTTACGAGGGCTTTAAGACCACCGTGCTGTTGGCGGTCTTTGGTACCAGCATCGCGTTTTTCCTGGCGTTGCTTCTTGTGTTCCTGCGCATTCAGGTTGTCGACCGTTCCGATAACGACTTTGTCCGTTTTCTCAAAGTGGTTGGATCCGGCTTTGCCAAGGTTTACAGCACCGTGGTGCGCGGTACGCCTATGATGGTCCAGGCCATGATCATCTTCTTTGGCGTGTTTGGCCTCTTTAAGATGACCAATCTCACCACCACGCAGATCAACGGCATTTGGAGCACGTTTGCGGCGGGCTTGGTGACCATTACGCTCAACTCAACCGCCTACATGATGGAGGTGCTGCGCGGCGGCATCGAATCCGTGGATATGGGCCAGGCGGAGGCCGCGCGCTCGCTGGGTCTCTCCCAGTGGCAGGCCATGCGCAAGGTTGTGTTTCCCCAGGGCGTCAAGTTTGCCATCCCGGGCCTGTCTAACGAGCTGATCATCAATATCAAAGACTCGTCAGTACTCTCCGTCATCGGCACGTTTGACCTCATGTTCGCCACTACCACGGTGGGTGGCACCTACTATCGCCAGTTTGATGCCGCGCTTATCACCAGCATCATCTACCTGTGCCTCACCATGCTTGCCTCGTGGTTGCTCAACCGCTTGGCGCGCCGCTTGGAAGTGGCCGCGGTCAAGGTTGGCGGCACGTCGGACCAGCCCATCAACGTGGAGGAGAAATAAACCATGGCACAGATCAATACCACCGCAGACGGCGCAAGCGCTAAGCCCATGGTGCGCATCGAGGGGTTGCGTAAATCCTTTGGCGATCTCGAGGTCTTGCGCGATGTGAACCTGGATATTATGCCGGGCGAGGTAGTCACCATCATCGGCGCATCGGGCTCGGGCAAATCGACCCTTTTGCGCTGCATCAATTTGCTTGAAACGCCGGACGCTGGCCACGTGTGGTTCCAGGGTTCCGACCTCACCGCCGACCATGTGGACGTGAATAAGCTGCGCGAGGACATTGGCATGGTGTTCCAGGGATTCAACCTGTTCAACAACATGGACGTGCTGGACAACTGCACCCTGGCGCCGGTCACGCTGAAAAAAGCCACCAAGCAAGAGGCCGAGCAAACCGCTATGCACCATTTGGAGTCCGTTGGCCTGGCAGATTTTGCCGACGCCGCCGTAGCCAAGCTGTCCGGTGGTCAAAAGCAGCGCGTCGCCATCGCCCGCGCGCTGTGCATGAACCCCAAGATCATGCTGTTCGACGAGCCCACCAGCGCCCTTGACCCCGAGATTGTGGGCGAGGTGCTTGAGGCTATGCGCAAGCTGGCGGCAGAGGGTATGACCATGGTGGTGGTCACGCACGAGATGGCCTTTGCGCGCACGGTTTCCGATCGCGTGGTCTTTATGGACAAGGGCGTGATCGCAGAGCAGGGCGCTCCCGCGCAGATCTTTGGCAACCCGCAGCATGCCCGTACTCGCGAGTTCCTTAAGCGTTATCTGGACGATGCCGACGCGGTGAGGGCGTAATTCCCGTCCGCGCGGCCGCCGTGCCTGTGGAGTCTGCGGATGTTTCGGCTGCAGGTTCCACGTTACCGCGGCCTCGCTACGGTGCGTACGGCCGTTACGCGACCACCAGGCAGATGGTCACCATGATGGCGACGGCCACGGTGCCCAGGCTGGTGGGCGCCATAAAGCGGTCGAGCTTGGTGTGGTCGGGCTCCTGCACAATGCCTGCCAGCGCGCTCATAAGGGGTTGAAAGCTCAGGCAGATTGCGGCGCCCGCAACAAAGGTGCGCAGCGAGAATCCCTTCACGACAAAGATGAAGGCGACAAACAAGATAAGTGACAGGTAGAGCAGGGCCGTGTGGTATATCCGCATGGCCTGCTCTCCGTTTACGCGCTGTCCGTGCACGGTTGCGCCGCAGCCCTCGCCCAGCTCATAGAGCCTGTTGGCGATGGTGCGCTTGCCCTTGGAGGCATCGTCCAGCGAATCGCGCATGTTGTTGATGTTCATCACCGCGGCTACCGGCAGGCCCAGCGCCACGCCCGCGACCAGCGATGCGGCATCAAAGCGATGCAGGTACAGAAAGCTGCCTGCGCATACGGCGACCAGGCCAAAGAAGATAAAGCTCATAATGTCGCCCAGTCCCATGTAACCATAGGGGTGCGGCCCCACGGTGTAGAAGACCGCGGCGGCAATGGCGGCGACGCCGAATGCCAGAAAGACGCCCATCGCGGCGACGGCGTTTCCGTCAAGCGCGGGCCCGCGCAGGAAAGACACCCAAATCAACAGGCATCCCAGCGCAAAGGTAAGGGCACAGGTGCCAAAGAGCGCGCGCTTCATCTGCCGTGGTGTGATAATGCCTCTCTGCATGCCGCGCTTAGGGCCAACACGGGTCTCATCGTCCAAGCCGTGCGCAAGGTCACCGTAATCGTCCGCAAAGTTGGCAATAACCTGCAGCAGCACGGAGACAACAAGCATGAGGATAAAGACCTCGACCCTAAAGGCCCCGCGCGCCGCCGCCAGTCCTGCGGCGATGAGCGAGCCCGACGCCGCCAGCGGTAGGGTGCGCAGCCGAGCCGCCTCGATCCATGCCGCTCGAACTTCATGTGCGGAAGTGTTCTGTACCTGCGCGTTCATTATGTCGCCATGCCTTTCACCTGCGTCGTCAAGCACTTCATTATAGGAGCTTGCTGCCCTCATCCTAACCAGTTTAGCCATCGCGTGAGGACGCGTGTGCACCCGGTGGGCTTCCGCATCGCGGTAGAATGGAGAAAGTATGCCGGGTGCCCGCGCGTGTTGCGCGACCGTACCCGGCGCTGCAGCTGGAATCGATGCACAAGCACGGCTTTTAGGAGGAGCAATGTCCATCATCACGCTTTCGCGCGGCGGCCTGGTCGCACGCGTTGACACCAAGGGCGCGCAGCTTATGGGGCTGGCGCTCAACGGTGACGAGTACCTGTGGCAGGCAGACCCCGCATGGTGGGCCAAGACCTCTCCCGTCCTGTTCCCCCAGGTGGGCGAGCCCGGCGCCAAAGAGCTGCAGTGCTCTGCCGGCGTGTGCCACATGCCGCGCCACGGCTTCGCGCGCGACTTCGAGCACAAGGTGATCGCCCAGGACGAGTCTTCCGTCACCTTCGAGCTCACCCAAAGCGATAAGACGCTGGCCGTGTACCCCTACAACTTCACCCTCAACATGACCTACGCCATCACCGGCGACGCCACGCTTACCCAAACCTTCAAGGTGACCAACAGCAGCGACGTCGCCATGCCCTTTGCCGTGGGCGGCCACCCCGCGTTCAACGTGCCCATGCCCGGTACCACGGATGAGTCTTTTGACGATTACGAGCTGCGCTTTTGCGAGCCCTGGACGGGCGACTCCCCCAAGATTGTCGACGGCGGCATGATCTCCTATACCGATCCCATCCATATCCTGCAGGACAGCGACGCCATCGCCGTCAACCGCGGTCTGTTCGACTTTGACACCGTGGTGCTGCGCAGCGTGCCCAACAATACCATCGACCTGGTAAGCAAGGTCTCCGGCCGTGGCGTGCGCCTGGACTTCCCCGGCTTTGACTTTGTGGGCATTTGGTCTGCCAAGCCGGATGCGCCGTTTGTTGCCGTTGAGCCCTGGACGGGCCACGCCGGCATGCCGGATGAGGACGATGTGCTGGAGCATCGCGACAACATCATCATTCTGGCTCCGGGCGATGTGGACGAGCGCTCGTTCTCGATGACGGTTCATTAGCGCACCAATATATATAAGTAGGTGGGGCCTCCCCTTCCTCCCCCGGGATGTGTTCGGCGCGTTGCGCCTCAGAACATCCCGGGGGAGGAAGGGGAGGCCTTCTTGTTATCGACGGCGTTTGGTGCACGAGGTCTGATCGAGACCTGCCATCTGTGGGCGTTTTGCGTTATAGCACCCCGCTTTATCTGCAAAGACGCGCTCGATGTTGCCCAGGCGCCCCGAGGTTGGGTATCATAGCAGCCGTTGAAAGGGGATTATTCGTGCGTTTTGCATTCGACATGCTCTAGCTAGGTAGGTTTTTCTCGCGCCGTGGTTGCGCGAGTGCCCCGTCATGTCCATACGCCGAGTTGCTATATGATGTGCCGCCCCGCGCGGCCGCCCTTAGTCGACCCACACATGTAAATAAGGAGATCAGCTATGCGCGATAAGCTCGAGAAGATCATCATCGCCTACCAGGAGCTTGAGAAGAAGCTTTCCGATCCGTCCGTTGCCGGCAACATCAAGGAGTTCACGCGCCTCAACAAGGAGTACGCGCACCAGACCGACCTGGTGAACGCCGCACGCGAGTACATCTCTGCGTTGGATGACATCGAGGCTGCCAAGGAGATGCTGCGCGAGGCCAGCGATGCGGACGAGAAGGAGATGCTCCAGATGGACATCTCCGAGAACGAGGCCAAGCTGCCCCAGCTGGAGGAAGACATCAAGTTCATGCTCATCCCCAGCGACCCCAACGATGAGAAGAACACCATTGTCGAGATCCGCTCCGCCGCCGGTGGCGACGAGGCGGCAATCTTTGCCGGCGACCTGTTCAAGATGTACCAGCGCTTCTTCGAGACCAAGAAGTGGAAGATGACCGTGCTTGACTCCAGCCCCAGCGAGGCTGGCGGCTTCAAGAGCATCGAGTTCAAGGTCGAGGGCGACAAGGTCTATTCCGTTATGAAGTACGAGTCCGGCGTGCACCGCGTTCAGCGCGTTCCCAAGACCGAGAGCCAGGGCCGCATCCAGACCTCTACCGCGACCGTTGCCGTGCTGCCCGAGGCGGAGGAGATCGACGTTCAGATCAACCAGTCCGACCTGCGCATCGACACCTACTGCGCTTCCGGCCCCGGCGGTCAGTGCGTTAACACCACCTACTCGGCGGTGCGCATCACCCACCTGCCCACCAACACCGTGGTGCAGTCCCAGGAGCAGCGCTCTCAGATCCAGAACCGCGAGGTCTGCATGCAGATGCTGCGCGCCCGCCTGTACGAGATGGAGCTTGAGCGCCAGCAGGCAGAGCTGGGTGCCGAGCGCTCCAGCCAGATTGGCCACGGCAACCGTTCTGAGAAGATTCGTACCTATAACCAGCCGCAGGACCGCGTGACCGATCACCGCATCGGATTCAACTCCACCTACAACGGCGTTCTGCTGGGCGACCAACTGTCCACCGTAATCGAGGCGCTCGCCGCTGCCGACCGCGCGGAGAAGCTCGCCGCCGCCGTCTAAGGCGTTCTAGAGTCGCTGCGCGCGCAATGATAGCAATGAAGAGAGCCGGGGCGTCCGTGTGGGAGCTCCGGCTCTCTTCATTTGGGAGAAGCGGCCTTACGGTGCAAGGTGGCTTCGCGGACGCTAATCGCGGGGGCGCATCCAGGGTTTGCGCGGCGTCTTGGCAAGATCGGCGCCGGCGCGGATGTGCTGGGCGATTTCTAGCACCGGATCGTCGTCGGGGGTGGACAGCACTTCGCTGGGCAGGGGTTCGTCTACGCCGGCGCGGTGGAAGTTGCCCGCAAAGTCATCGGTTTTGAGCACGTTGATGACGGCGCGCGGATCGACGGAGCGGATGGTCTTGATGGCATCGCCCACTTCATAGGAGGACAGGACCGCGTGGATAATGCCAACGGCCTCGCCGCTATACGCACCGGTGCCGTCGATGATGCTGGCGCCGTGGTGGAACGTCGCGGTGTAGATGTCCGCCACCTCTTTGGGGCGCTTGGTCGTGATAATGAGCGTCGAGCGGTTGTAGCGGTGGTAGAAGCCATCGATCGCCTTGGTGGAGATGAACTGGAAGACTATGGAGTACGCGGCGTGCTCCCAGCCAAAGATGGCGCCAAAGATACCCAGCACGCAGCAGTTGGCGGCGAAAACATACGGCCAGATGGTCTTGCCCGTTTTGTTGGAGACGTACAGCGCGATAAAGTCCGTGCCCGCGGTGGACGCGCCGCTTTTGAGCGCGATGGCGATGGCGATGCCGTTGAGCACGCCGCCAAAGATGACGTTGAGCAGGGTTTCGCCCAGAATAGGCTGGAATGAGAAGATACGCAGGAAGAGGCTGAGCAGCGCTACCTGAATC
The DNA here is from genome assembly GCF_000225705.1 of Collinsella tanakaei YIT 12063. Taxonomy (GTDB): domain Bacteria; phylum Actinomycetota; class Coriobacteriia; order Coriobacteriales; family Coriobacteriaceae; genus Collinsella; species Collinsella tanakaei. Next base: position 20,182 of record NZ_JH126472.1, on the reverse strand, counting down.
ATGAAGAAGATGACAAAGCGTTTGCTGATGCTGCGCCAGCAGAAGAGGGCGACGGGGGCGTTGAGCGCCAGCACGCCCAATGACGTGGGAAAGCTAACGCCTACCAGCGACGTGACGCGGTCGATAAGCAGCGCGATGCCGGTGAAGCCGCCGGAAAGCAGGTTGGCAGGGTTGACAAACGCTTGGATCACGTAGGTTTGAAGCAGGGCGGAGGCTAGAACGCAGAGCAGGGTGACAACACGGCGGACAAAGATATAGCGACCAAGGTGCTTGATGCTCTCGAGGGGGCTGGTGCCCGACATTCGCGGTCATCTCCTTTGGGGCGGAAGGCTGATGGGGTGCGGCTCGACGCTGCGTGCACATAGTAGTACAAGCGGCGCACGTTTGAAGATGCGGACGAGTTTTCTGATAGATTGTGCGCACATGGGACATGCTGCCAAGAAAAAACGGCTCCTAGTCATGCAAAAGCGCTGGTTTTCTCCTTGTGTGATTGTTCATGAAGTAGAATCGCTTGCGAAACACGAAGCGCCTTCACGCCCTTGGCGGGTTGCGAGGCGAGCGAGAGGAAGGGTTGGGCTATGGCGAACGAGGTATGGACTATCGGCCGCTGCCTGGACTGGACGCGCGATTACCTGGGCAAGAAAGGTGACGAGCATGCCCGCTATACGGCCGAGTTGCTTTTGACCAGCGTGACCGGTATGAAGCGCATCGACCTTTATATGGGGCTTGATAAGCCCATGTCTCCCGTCGAGCTCGATCGCATGCATCAAGCGGTGGTGCGACGCGCCAAGGGTGAGCCCGTGCAGTACATTACGGGGACAACCGGGTTTAGGACGCTTGAGATCAAATGTGCCCCGGGGGTGCTGATTCCTCGTCCAGAAACCGAGGTATTGGTGGGCGAGGTGCTGGACTACCTTGACCGCAGCGTGCTGGGGGCGGGCCCCGCCTCTGGTAGAGCGCGCGTCGAGCTGCCCTGGAACGCCCAGGTTGAGGAGGCTCGACGAGCAGAGGAGGCTGCCGCCGCGAAGCGGGCTGAAGAGGAGGGCACCGAGGCGGCTGGCGAGACGGCTCTAGTGGCCGAGGACATTTCCGCCGACGTCGCGGCTGGGCTGGATGCGGAGTCCGGGCAATCCGGTGCGCAAGATGGGCAGCGCGTGGCGCGAGTTCTTGAGGTTGGTTGCGGAACCGGATGCATATCGCTCTCAATCGCCGCGGAGCGAGAGGGGAGCGTGCGCTGCGTCTCCACGGACGTCAATCCCAAAGCCGTGGAGCTTGCGATCGCTAATCGCGATGCTCTTCATATGGACGAGGAGACGGTGGCGTTTCGCTTGGGCGACTTGGTGTCGCCGGTGCGCCCGGATGAGGCCGGGGCGTTTGACGTACTGGTGTCAAACCCGCCGTACATTCCGCGCAAGGTGATGGAGGTCCTCCCCTTAGAGGTGACCGATTATGAGCCCCATTTAGCTCTTGAGGGCGGAGAAGACGGGCTCGACATCTTCCGCCGCTTAGTCGCCGCGGCGCCTAGGATGCTGCGACCTGGAGGCTTGCTTGCATGCGAGCTGCACGAGGAGTCGCTTCAGGATGCGGCGGCTATCTGCACTGCGGCAGGGTTCAAGGACGTTAGGATAATCGAAGACCTTGCGCGCCGCCCCCGTATCATCTTGGCGACGGTTGGAGAGGCTTAATGACTAAGGTTGTTGCAGTTGGTCCTGGTTGCACAGACGGTCTTGATGGGGTTGCGGATGCGCTCAGGGCTGGCGCCCTTGCCCTGCTGCCCACCGAAACCGTGTATGGTGTGGGCGTGTGCGTGGGCGCCTACAGCGCATGCGGGGAGACGCCGGGACCCCAAACGGGATACGGCAGAATCTTTACGCTGAAGCATCGCGACGTCGCCCAAACCGTGCCGTGGCTGGTGGCTGGACCTAAGGACCTTGATCGCTTTGGGCGGGATGTCGCGCCTCAGATTCGCGCGCTGGCATCCGCTTTTTGGCCAGGCGCGCTGACGGTTGTGGTGAAGGCGTCGCCGTTGGTTCCCTCGTTTATGCGGGCGGCGGACAATACCGTGGCGCTGCGCGCCTCCGCCTCTCCGGTCATTCAGTATCTGGTGCGCGCTTGCGGATCCCCGCTGGCGGTGACATCTGCCAACACGCATGGTGCGCCGGCGCCAGATTCGTTTGCGGCGGCGGAGGAGCGTATCGTGGCGGGCGTGGACGTTGCGGTGGACGCGGGGCGGACAACGTGCCGTGATGCATCGACCATCGTTGCCGTGCGCGACGGCGAGCCCGTGATTCTGCGTGAGGGGGCAATCTCTGCCGGTGAGATCCGGGCGGCGCTCGCGTAGGCCGCGCGTGCAACAGCAATATGGAGACATGGTGCTCAAGCGTGAGCGATAGCGGACGCATCGCCTCGTTGTTGGTGCCTATTGGTGCAAGCGACCCTGCGCGAAGGGTCGCTTTTGTCGTTAACCGACCATTCAACCCGCTTGTCGGGTGGCTATAAAACCATCACAGGGTGCGCATGGGCGATGTGACACAATGCTGCAACAACAGACAATTCGATGTAAATTCACCGGGTGTGCAACCTGGTTGCTTTTTGTGCTCAAGAAAGGTGCCGCTATGGCGTTCTCGTTAAAAGACCTGGGCTTGGTCGACCAAATGTACCTGCCTCACGGCGGTAGCTATATCATGGCGCTCGATTCGGGTACCACGTCGGTTCGTGCCATCATCGTGGACGAGTACGACTGCATCGTGGCGCAGGCTTCGCGCGCAATAAGCACAACATACCCCCAGCCCGGCTGGGTGGAGCAAGATCCCATGGAGATCCTCGCGTCGCAGATTGCCGTCATGATGGAGGTCCAGTTTAAGAGCGGCATCCACTCCGACAGCATCGCCGCCATCGGCATCACCAACCAGCGCGAGACCACGGTTGTGTGGGACCGCGATTCCGGCCAGCCTATTTATAACGCTATCGGGTGGCAGTGCCGCCGTACCGCTCCCATCGCGGACGCTTTGGTGCATGAGGGTATGGACCAGACTATCCGCGAGAAGACCGGCCTCAAGCCGGACGCGTACTTCTCCGGCACCAAGGTCAAATGGATTCTCGATAACGTGAGCGGTGCTCGAGAGGCGGCGGCCGCCGGTCAGCTTATGTTCGGCACCATCGATACCTGGCTGATCTACAACCTCACTGGCGGCATGGTGTACGCCACCGACTACACCAACGCCAGCCGTACCATGCTGTTCAACATCCATACCCTTGAATGGGACGATGAGCTGCTGGAGGCGCTCGACATCCCGCGCTCTATGCTGCCCGAGGTACGTTGGAGCTCGGGTGACTTTGGTCGCGTCTCAAGCGAGATCATGACGCACACGCCCCCTATCACGGGCGTTGCCGGCGATCAGCAAGCGTCGTTCTTTGGCCATTGCTGCTTCGAGCCCGGGCAGACCAAGAATACCTACGGAACCGGCTGCTTCATGCTCATGAATACGGGCGATGAGGTTGTGCATTCCAAGAACGGGCTGCTGTCCACCATCGGCATCGCGGAAAACGGCAAGATTAGCTATGCGCTGGAGGGCTCCATCTTCCATGCGGGCAGCACCATCCAGTGGCTGCGCGACAAGCTCGGCATCATCGCCGACGCGGGAGAAACCGCCGCGATAGCCCGCTCGCTGTCCAGCAACAACGGTTGCTACCTTGTTCCTGCGTTTAGCGGCTTGGGCGCACCGTGGTGGGATCCCGATTCGCGCGGTCTCATCTGCGGGCTTACCGCGGGTTCCGATCGCGCCACGCTGGTGCGTGCCGCATGCGAGTCCATGGCGTATCAGACCTATGACGTCCTTCGCTCCATGGAGGCCGATGCCGGTCGCAAGCTCTCCGGGCTTTCCGTCGATGGCGCCGCCTCTCGCAACGAGTTCATCATGCAGTTCCAAGCGGACTTGCTGGGAATCCCCATCACTCAGTCCGAGAGCATCGAAACAACTGCGCTGGGTGCCGCGTACCTGGCGGGCCTTGCCGTTGGCTATTGGGAAGACAGGGACGAGCTGGTTCAGAATAGAAATCTTGGCAAATGTTTTGAGCCTGCGGGTAATCCCGTTGAGCTTGCGCGGGTACTATCAGGTTGGCATGACGCTGTGGCGCGGTCCCGTACCGTGTTACAGTGAGACACGTGTCGCTAATAGAGCGCCGTCAAGAGGGGCACATGTAAGTGACCCAGGCAACCAACGAGGAAAGGAACGTTTCCATGCGTATCGCCATTGGCTCCGACCACGCCGGCTTTGAGCAGAAGCAGATGCTTGCCGCATATCTTGCGGACGAGCTCGGTCATGAGGTCATCGACCTGGGGCCGGACACGGACGACCGCGTCGATTATCCGGATTACGGCGAGAAGGTCGCGCGCTGCGTGGCTTCTGGTGAGGCAGACCGCGGCGTTTGCGTGTGCGGCACCGGTATCGGTATCGCTATTGCGGCGGACAAGGTCGCTGGCGTTCGCGCCTCGTCCATCACCTCGCCCGAGTTCGCGGACCTGTTCCGTCGCCATAACGACGGCAACGTCATCGGTCTCTCCGGCCGCTTTGTCGACCCGGCCGTCAACCGCGACATCGTCAAGGTCTTCCTTACCTCGGAGTTCGAGGGCGGGCGCCATGCGGCACGCGTCGAGAAGATCATGAAGCTCGACACCACCGGTAAGAACGCGGCCTCTGCGTAGCGTTGCGAATCCCGAGTATCCATTTGTATGGCTGTGGCCGGTGCGGGTTTTATGGGAGCCATGAAACCAGTGCCGGCCCCTTTTTGATTGGAGATATATGAGCGTTGAATTTGACCAGAGTCGCTTGACCGTAGTCGATCACCCCATGGTGCAGCACAAGCTTACCATCATGCGCGACGTCAAGACGGGCTCCAAGCAGTTTCGCGAGCTAGTGAAGGAGCTTGCCCTGTTCGAGGGCTATGAGGCGACGCGCGACTTTCCGCTTGAGGATGTTGAGGTGACCACGCCCATCTGCACCACTACCGCCAAGCAGATCGCCGGTCGCAAGGTCGCTATCATTCCTATCCTGCGTGCCGGACTGGGTATGGTCGACGGCATGCTCGAGCTCATCCCCGCAGCTCGCGTTGGACATGTGGGCATGTACCGCGATGAGGAAACCCACGAGCCTCACGAGTACTACTGCAAGGTTCCCGCAGATATCGACCAGCGCACCTGCCTGGTGGTCGACCCCATGCTCGCTACCGGCGGCTCCGCCACTGCCGCTATTGAGTATCTACGCAGCCAGGGCGTCAAGGATGTTCGCCTCCTGGTTCTTATCGCCGCACCCGAGGGCATCAAGGCGGTCCTCGACGCGGATCCGGACGTGCGCGTCTACACCTGCTCGGTGGACGAGCGACTGAATGAAAACGCTTACATCGTTCCCGGTTTGGGCGATGCGGGCGACCGAATCTTCGGTACTAAGTAACAGTTGTCCATAAATCAACCACATGAAACAAGGGCTGCATGCACCGTTAGTCGTCATATGCAGCCCGTTTGTTGCATAACGCGCACTGGTCGGCGATATAGGTAACCAGTGTGAAATAAACCCATTGAAATGAACAAGCAACTGCTTACAATAGGGTCTCGAGCGCTCGGCGAGTCCCGCTGAAGAGGCGGAGCCCGTGCGGCAGGAAGGGTGAAACGGTGTTTGGTCAAGACAACTTGGGCAATATTCCGTTTGCGATTTCTGGAGTCGCGATAGGTGTCTTGGCATTTGGAATCCTGATGGCTGTGCTGCTGCCGGTGTTGCGGCATAAGCGCAAGGCAAGCCTCGCCAAGGGGTTTGTTTCAATCATGATTTCGCTTGCTTTGCTACATTCGGGCGTTATAGTGGTCTACTTGTTTTCGCAAAAACGTGTTCTAGCGTGTTTAGTGGGGGAACTTGTGGGCTTCTTTGTCTGCTGGACGCTCTTCGCCGTGTATTGCATGACGGGCGGCAGGCGAAAGTAGTTGCGAGCCCGCACATGTGTGCGAGCGAACAAAAGGAAGGTGAAACCTTGGAAGCGTTCGATAAGCTGCCGGGAGAGATCAATCACCTCGTATCGAGCTTTAGCTCGATCCCCGTGGTTGGCGATCTGATGCACGGAGTCACCCAGTATTCTTTCTGGCTCATCGTGTCTTCGATCGTGCTGCTGGTCATCATGTTCGCGTTTGCACGCCGCGTATCGGTGGTTCCCCACGGTCGCTTTGCGAACGCGATCGAGTACGTGATCGAGTATCTCGAGAACGACGTGGGAATCGGCATTTTGGGCAAAGAGTCCTGGCGTCGCCACATGCCGTTCCTGGGTACGCTGTTCTTGTTCATTCTTGTGAACAACATCATCGGCATCATTCCTGGAATGAAGCCGGGTACGGGCACCATTTCTACCACTGCGGCGCTCGCCCTCGTTGTCTTCATTTACTTTGTCTGCATCGGTATGAAGAACCACGGAGTATGGGGCTATATTAAGAGCCTCGCCCCCAAGGGGGTTATGTTCCCGCTCAACATCCTCATTTGGTTAATCGAGCTCATCTCCACCCTGCTTCGTCCCATTACGCTTGCAGTTCGTCTGTTCTGCAACATGTTCGCGGGCCACATCGTTCTGGGTTCTTTCGCCCTCATGGTGTCGCTGTTCGCGGAGCCGCTCATCCAGCAGCTTACCGCGGCGAATCTGCTTGGCGCCATTCCGTCGCTTGCGTTTGCGGCGATTCTCTTTGTCATCTATGCAATCGAGATTTTCGTCGGCGTTATCCAGGCGTACGTGTTCACCGTCCTCACCGCGGTCTACATTCAGGGCGCCGAGGCGGAGGGCCATTAAGGTTTTGGATACCAGACGCATATATATAGAGTGCGTTTGATATAGGTATCGTGTTCAAAGTGCGTCAAAGATGGCGCATGAACTCAAGGAGGAATTGTGGGAGTTATCGGTTACGGTCTTGGTGTTATCGGTGCAGGTCTTGCTATCGGCCTGGCCGCTCATGGCGTCGCGCTCGCCATGGCACGTCAGCCTGAGGTTCAGGACCGCGTCTTCACTGTCTTCATCATGGGCGCCGCCTTTGCTGAGGCCCTGGCCCTGATCGGCTTTGTTGTTGCATTGGTTGTTAAATAGTCGGGTGTTCCAAATAGAACGCCGGACTTCAGATCCCGAGGGGGAGTCATGAAGAACGTTACACGCGTGAGGATAGCACTCGGGGTCACCGCCTCGGTGTCGAGCGTGCCCGCCCTGGCATTCGCCGAGGGTACGGAGTCGGGCGGTGCGGATATCCTTATCCCCAAGATGGCGGAGTTCGTTCCCGCGCTCGTTATCTTCCTCATCATCTGGTTCCTGCTTGCCAAGTTCGTTTGGCCAAAGGTTATCTCTGTGCTCGATGCACGCGAGCACAAGATCGAGGATAGTATCGAGGAGGCTGACGCTACCAAGGCAGAGGCTGCCGAGATTCGCGATCAGGCGGATGCAATCATCGCCGACGCGCGTCGCAAGGCTTCTGAGATCGTTCTGGATGCTCGTTCCGATGCCGAGAAGGAGCGCGCCCGCATCGTCGCGGCCGCCCACGGCGAGGCTGAGGAGATCATCTCTAAGGCACATGATCGTGCCGATGACGAGATGAAGCGCGCTTATGCCAGCGCTACCGACACCATCGCGAAGATGTCTGTCGCCGTTGCCGGCAAGATTGTTGGCGAAACCCTCGCAAACGACGAGGAGAAGCAGCGCGAGCTCATCAAGAAGTATCTCTTGGAAGTAGGCACCCTCAATGGCCGATAAGCAGATCAGCGAGCGCCTGGAAAAGCGCAAGCTTGAAACCTACGCACGCACGCTGCTCGAAGCCGCAAAGACCGAGAACCGCGTGTACGAGAATCTCGCTCCGCTCAAAGCGGAAGCAGAGGCGAGTCCCGAGGTCCTGTCGGTTCTGTCCCAGATGGCCGCTCACGGCGACCTGGATAAGCTGTCCGAGGTCCTCGACCTCTATAGCGAGATGGCAGATGGCGATCAGCAGACCGTTGGCGTCACCGTCACGACCGCTGTTCCGCTTGATAACGAGCTTCGTGCGCTGGTTACCCAAAAGTGCGAGCTCGATCTGGGCTGCAACGTGTTTCTTATCGAGCGCGTCGACCCGTCTATCATCGGCGGCCTGATCCTTTCGGTGAACGGCCGTCGTCGCGACGCATCCGTGCGTCATCAACTTGAGCAGGCCCGTAAGGTCATGACTCATGCAGTAAAGAATTCGGAGGTATAGCCACATGTCCGAGGCAATCAGTGCCGAGAACATCGAAGAGGTCTTGCGGCAACGCCTGTTTGACCTGACGGCTACCGTCGATACCCAAGAAGTATCCCATGTAGCCGAGGTGGGCGACGGTATCGCTCACATCTTCGGTCTCAAGAGCGCGATGGCTGGTGAGTTGCTGGAGTTCACCAGTTCCGCGACGGGAGAGACCGTTTACGGCTTGGCTCAGAACCTGGACCGCGATGAGGTCGGCGCCGTTTTGTTCGGCAACGTCGACTCTATCAAGGAAGGCGACGCCTGCCGTACTACTGGCCGCGTTATGGACATCCCCGTCGGCCGAGGCATGCTCGGCCGCGTTGTCAATCCGCTTGGCCAGCCTATCGACGGCAAGGGCAACCTTGGCGAGACCCATCGTCGTCCCATTGAGTTTAAAGCCCCCGGTGTCATCGACCGCACCCCGGTGTGCGAGCCGGTTCAGACCGGGCTTCTCGCTGTAGATGCGATGATCCCCGTTGGCCGCGGCCAGCGCGAGCTCATCATTGGCGACCGTAAGACCGGTAAGACCGCAATCGCGATCGACGCCATCATCAACCAGCGCGGCAAAGGCATGATCTGCGTTTACGTCGCTATCGGTCAGAAGGCATCCACGGTGGCGAATATTCGCGAGACCCTTGCTCAGCACAATGCGCTCGAGTACACGGTTATCGTAAGCGCTACCGCTGCTGATTCCGCTCCGCTTCAGTACATTGCTCCTATGGCAGGCGCTGCCATAGGCGAGTACTTTATGTACAACGGTGAGGACGGACGCCCTGCGTCCCGCACCAACCCTGGCGGTCACGTGCTGGTCGTATACGATGACCTGTCCAAGCAGGCCGTTGCGTATCGTCAGATGTCGCTTACGCTTCGTCGTCCGCCGGGACGCGAGGCATACCCCGGCGACATCTTCTATCTGCACTCTCGTCTGCTGGAGCGCGCCTGCAAGCTGTCCGAGGAGAACGGTGGCGGTTCGTTGACCGCCCTGCCTATCATCGAGACGCAGGATGGCGACGTTTCCGCATACATCCCCACCAACGTGATTTCCATTACGGATGGCCAGATTTACCTGCAGGGCGAATTGTTCCATCAGGGGCAGCGTCCCGCTGTCGACGTCGGCATCTCCGTTAGCCGCGTTGGCGGTTCCGCCCAGACCAAGGCTATGAAGCAGGTCGCCGGTAACCTTCGACTCGACCTTGCTGCGTATCGCGAGCTTGCTGGTTTTACTCAGTTTGGTTCCGACCTGGATGCCGCTACGCAGCGCCAGCTTACGCACGGCGCTCGCATGACCGAGCTTCTCAAGCAGCCTCGCTTCAAGCCCATGTCCGTCAACAGCCAGGTCGCCGTGCTCTTCGCCGGCAACAAGGGGTTCCTTGACGATCTGGACATCGCCGACGTGGTTCCGTTCCGCGACGGTCTGATCCAGTATCTCGAGGGCGCCTACGGCAAGGTCTTGGCAGAGATCGGCGGGGGCAAGATCGATGATGCTTTGAGCATGAAGCTTGAGCAGGCAATTTCCGACTACAAGGCGGAATTCTTGGCAGCAACAGGTGCCGCTTTGGGCACTGAGTCCGTGGAGAATGAGGGGAACTAAGCCCGATGGCCAACCTCCGTGAAATAAAGAAGCGAATCGGTTCGGTATCTACTACCGAGCAGATCACGCGCACTATGGAGATGGTCGCCACGGCGAAGATCAAGCGCGCTCTCGATCGCGAGAAGCGTTCTGAGGCATTTCGTGACGCCATCACCGACGTCATGCTCACGGTTGCGGGCGACACCGCGGCCGAGACAGTCTCTCCGCTTCTCGCGAATCCCGAGACGTACGAGTGCGCCCTCATCGTGGCAATCAGCTCTGATCGAGGCCTGGCGGGCGGCTTCAACGTGCAGATCGACCGTGCGGTCGAGAAGCGCATCGAGCACTTCCGCCGGCACGGCGCCAAGCGCATCGAACTCATTACCTGCGGCCGTAAGGTGTCTGAGTACTTTTCCAAGTATCCTGATGTCGTGATGCAAGTCGTTGGTGAGTCCGATAACCCTAGCATCGAACGCGCTCGCGCGATTGCGAGCTACATCGAGGACGGTTTTTCCGAAGGCAAGTTTGGACGCGTGGACATCATCTATCACCACGCTAAGAACCGTGTCGAGCAAGTGTTGCGCGAAGAGCGCATCTTGCCTCTGGACCCCGTCGTCCTGAAGACGGCTCGCGGACCCCGCAACAACGAGAACGAGGCGCCCCAGCGCATCTCGTCGCCCTTTACCTACGCTCCTTCGGCTGAGCACGTCCTGGGCAAGCTCATCCCTACGTACGTGCTCACCGTTATTCAGCAGGCTCTTATCGATTCTGCTGCTGCCGAGCAGGGCGCTCGCCGTAAAGCGATGCACTCCGCAACCGAGAATGCCAGCGCTATCATTAGCGAACTCAAGCGCACCTACAATCGCGTGCGCCAGGCATCCATCACCACCGAGCTCAACGAGATCATCGGTGGAGCCGCAGCATTGGAGGATTACTAATGGCAGATACCATTTCTGTCGATTCGACGGCGACTGCCGGTGTCGGCCACATCGTCCGCATCATCGGCGCCGTTGTCGACGTCAAATTCAAAAATGGCGTGCCCAACATCTACAACGCCCTTACCGTTGACGCTGATACCCCGGTGGGCCACGTCAAGACCATTCTCGAGGTTGAAAGTCAGCTGCCCGGCGACGTTGTCCGCACGGTCGCTATGACATCCACCGATGGTCTTCAGCGCGGCCTCGAGGTGGTCGATACGGGCGCTCCCATGAAGATGCCCGTTGGCAAGCAGACCCTCGGTCGCATCTGGAACGTTATGGGTCAGCCTGTGGACGGCAAGGAGATGCCCGAGGTTGAGGATTACTATCCTATCCACCATCCCGCGCCCAGCTTCGACCAGCTGACCACCAAGACCGAGATCTTCGAGACCGGCATCAAGGCCGTAGACCTTCTCGAGCCCTACATTCGTGGTGGCAAGACCGGTTTGTTCGGCGGCGCCGGTGTTGGCAAGACCGTTCTGATTCAGGAGCTCATCAACAATCTGGCGCAGGAGCACGGCGGCACGTCCGTCTTCACCGGCGTAGGCGAGCGCACCCGCGAGGGTACCGACTTGTTCCTCGAGATGAGCGAGTCCGGCGTCATCAACAAGACCTGCTTGGTCTACGGACAGATGAACGAGCCGCCCGGAGCGCGTCTGCGCGTCGGACTGGCAGGCCTTACCGAGGCCGAGTACTTCCGTGATCGCGGCCAGGACGTCCTGCTGTTCATCGACAACATCTTCCGCTTCTCGCAGGCGGGCTCTGAGGTCTCGGCGCTTCTTGGCCGTATGCCCTCTGCCGTTGGCTACCAGCCCACGCTCGCTACCGAGATGGGCGACCTGCAGGAGCGCATCACCTCGACCAAGACCGGTTCCATTACCTCGGTTCAGGCTGTTTACGTTCCCGCTGACGACCTTACCGACCCTGCTCCGGCAACCACCTTCACCCACCTGGATGCAACCACCGTTCTTTCGCGTTCCATCGCGGAGCTCGGCCTGTACCCCGCAATCGATCCTTTGGCCTCCTCTTCGGACGCTCTGGATCCTGCGGTCGTGGGCGAGGAGCACTACCGCGTGGCCGTCAAGGTTCAGGAGATGCTCCAGGAGTACTCCGACTTGCAGGACATCATCGCCATTCTGGGTATGGACGAGCTCTCGGACGAGCAGCGCCTCACGGTCAACCGCGCGCGTAAGCTGCAGCAGTTTCTGTCGCAGTCCTTCCACGTCGCAGAGCAGTTCACCGGAAACCCCGGCGTGTACATTCGCGTTGCCGACACCGTTCGCTCTTTCGCGGCCATTGTCGACGGCGAGTGCGACGATCTGCCCGAGCAGGCGTTCCGCTATGCGGGCACCATCGATGACGTGCGCGAGCGCGCCGCAAAGATGGGGGCGTAGCGATGGCGTTGCGTATCCGCATTGTGTGCCCTGAGCACAGCGCGTACGACGCGGATGCCGCGTTTGTCTCCATCCCGTCTACCGATGGCAATCTTGGTGTCGCGCCGCACCACGCAAACGAAATCTGCACCATCGAGCCCGGATTTGTCACCATCTGTGATGAGGCGATAGGGCAGGTCAGCCATACGTTTGCCGTGGATGTTGGCTACGCTGAGGTTACGGGTGATGAAGTGGTCATCCTTGCCGAGCGCGCGCAGGATTTGAGCGAGCTCGACGTCGAGAAGGTTCAAGCTGATATTCAAGGTTTTGAAGAGAAGCTGAGTAATTTGTCGAAGGATGATGCACACCGCTCGTATCTCTATAATGAAATCGCATGGTGTAAGCTCTTGCTTTCCAAATAAGAGCGCAATGCGATACGTATCAGCATTGCAAACCTATTTGCGATGAGCATCATGCCCGGGGGCGCTCGCGTTCCCGGGCATGTTTTTTGAAAGGGAAGACGTTTGGATATCATCCGCGTTGAAGGTGGTCACGCTATCGAGGGGTCGGTTTGCGTCTCTGGCGCAAAGAACTCCGCTCTAAAGCTTATGGCCGCCACGCTTCTTGCTCCGGGCAAGACCACACTCACCAATGTCCCGAACATCTCAGACGTTCACGTGATGGGCAAGGTCCTCAAGCGTATGGGCGCCACTATCGAAGTGGTGGACGAGCACAGTCTTGTCATCGATACCTCGAGCGTTGACTCCTGGGAAGCTCCTTATGAGCTTGTTGCCAAGATGCGTGCCTCTACCGCTGTCATGGGCCCGTTGCTCGGCCGCTTTGGACGCGCCAAGATTGCCATGCCGGGCGGTTGCAATCTTGGTGCCCGTAAGATCGATATGCACATTCTCGGTCTTGAGGCCCTTGGCGTCGAGTTCGACACCGATCATGGCTATATCTACGCGGATGCAAGCAAGGGCTTGACCGGCACGTCGGTAACCCTTGAGTTCGCAAGCGTCGGCGCTACCGAGAACCTCATCATGGCCGCGGTCAAGGCCAAGGGCGAGACGGTTATCGATAATGCCGCCCGCGAGCCCGAAATCGTCGACCTCGCCAATATGCTTAATAAGATGGGCGCTAAGATCACCGGCGCCGGCACGCCCGTGGTGACTATCGAAGGCGTGGACGAGCTTCACCCCGTTGAACATCGTGTTGTGGGTGACCGCATCGAGGCTGGAACATTTTTGGTGGCGGGCGCCATCATGGCGTCTGAGCAGGGCGTTGAGGTTACCGGGTTCAATCCCGTTCACCTTGGCATGGTGCTTCGCAAGATGGAGCTCATGGGCATACGCACGGAACGTACCGAGAACGGTATGAAGGTGTACCGCGCCGACCGCATTGCGCCGGTCGATATCCAGACGCTGCCCTTCCCCGGCTTTCCCACGGATATGCAGGCTCAGGTTATGGTCCTTTCCGCCTTGGCAGACGGCACCTCCATCATCACGGAAAACATTTTTGAAAATCGCTTCATGTTTGCATCCGAGCTTTCTCGCATGGGCGCGAATATCCGCGTTGAGGATCATCATGCGCTCATTCACGGCGTGGACGGCTTCTCCGGCGCGCAGGTAGTCTCTCCGGATCTTCGCGGCGGTGCCGCCTTGGTCATCGCGGGCCTTATTGCCGAGGGCGTGACGGAAGTCTCCGCTATCCATCATATTTACCGTGGGTACGAGCGATTTGTAGAAAAGCTTACAGCTCTGGGCGCCTGCGTTGAGCGCGTTACGCTGCCCGATTCTATCGACGATTAATGCAAGGAAACCTTATGGGTAAGAAGAAGCCTGTTCAACAGACCCGTCGTCCCTCAGTGGGGGCGAGCAGTCGCATCTATAGCCGCGATAACGTGAGCCGTTACTCGGAGCGTGCGCGCCAGCGCCGTCGTGGAAAGCTCATTCGGCGCACCATCGTCTGCACGCTGCTCGCGGTGCTGCTGTGCGGCGTGAGCGCAGCTGGCCTTTGGGTCTCTAAGATCGCCGGCAACCTCCATGGAGTGAATATCACAAGCGACTTGCTTGCAACGTTGGTCGATAGCAATGTTACAAGCGATCCCTTCTACATGCTGCTGCTGGGCACAGATGGCAGGCCGGGCGAATCGAGCTTCAGGTCGGATACCATCGTCCTTAGTCGCATCGACCCCAAGAACAAGCAGGTAACGCTTATTTCCATTCCCCGAGACACCCGCGTGACCCTAAGTAACGGCGAAACGGCGAAGATCAACTCCGCGCACGCGCTTGGCGGCCCCGATGATGTTGTCAAGGCGGTCAACGAGCTGTGCGGCATCGAGATATCCCACTATGCAGAGGTGAGTTTCGAGGGCATGCAGCAGCTTGTTGATGCAATCGGCGGCGTTGAGGTAGACGTTCCGGATAAGATCGATGACCCCAAGGCGGGCAATGTGGTGATCGAGCCCGGCCTTCAGAAGCTTAACGGCGAAGAGGCGCTGACCTTCTGCCGTTCGCGCGCTTTTGCCGATGGCGACTACACCCGCATGCGTCATCAGCGCATCTTCATTGCGGCTCTTGCCAAACAGGTTCTCAACAACACCGACGCCGCCACCATCTTCCCTCTGATCGACTCGCTTTCCGGCATGGTCGAGACGGATATGAGCATTCAGGATATCGTCGCGCTCGCCAACGCTATGCGCGGCATGAATACGGACGAGATTTGGTCTGCGAACATCCCGTCTACCACGGACGACTCTACTGGCGTGAGCTACGTTGTCGCGCTTGAAGACGAGCTTGCAGCGATGATGGAGCGCGTGGACGCTGGCGAGGATCCCAGGGGACCCCAGACCATTGGATCGACCACCGATGCTTCTGCCACCGTCGGTGACCTTTCCAACAATGAAGCGTCCGATTGGTCTAACGGCACCGCATCGGTAAGCGGTGAGACGGACTCTTCCGCAGAGGGGGAGGAGTAGCCAGTTCGATCGCGAGGGCGTTTTCGTAAACACCCCTTCATCATCGTCCCATGCAACATGAAAAGGCCGGGCGCCGCACGTCGAATCGACGCGGCGCCCGGCATTTGCCGTATTAGGTCTTGCAATGTGGGCCGTAGGGCTAGCTGCGGGCAAACAGGGCGACCAGCTGCTCAAGCACATCGACCATGCGCTCAAGGGAACTAACGGGAATGAACTCGTTGACGCCGTGGCAGCAGTAGGCGCCGGTGGACAGGTTGGGGCAGGGCAGCCCGCGGAAGGAGAGCTGCGCGCCGTCGGTACCGCCACGGATGGGGATGACGTTCGCCTCTACGCCAGCCGCCTCAAAGGCCTGCTTGGCGGCATCGATGAGCTGCGGGTAGTCGGCGACAATCTCCGCCATGTTGCGATACTGCTGCTCAATCTCAACATGCACGCGTTCCTCGCCCAGATCGGCATTCATAAAGTCGGCGATGCGGTGCAGCCTGTCGATCTTTTGGGCAAACTTGCCGGCGCTGTGGTCGCGAACAATATAGCGCGCGGTGGCGTGGTCCACTGTGCTAGAGACGCCCTCTATGTGGTAGAAGCCCTCGTAGCCGGCGGTGTGCTCGGGGCGCTCGGCCTCGGGCAGCATGCTGTGGAAACGCGTGAAGAGGTTGGTGGCGTTCACCATACGGTCCTTGGCGTCGCCGGGGTGAATGGAATAGCCGTCAAATCGAACTGTGGCTTCGCAGGCGTTGAAGCACTCCCATTCCAGCTCGCCGATAGGGCCGCCGTCTACGGTATAGGCGTATAGGCAGCCAAAGTCCTCGATATCCAGCAGTTCGGCGCCGTGGCCAATCTCCTCGTCCGGACAAAAACAAATGCCCAGTGCGGGATGGGGGAGCTCGGGGTTTTGGGCAATTCGGGCGACAAGGGCCATAATCTCGGCAACGCCCGCCTTATCGTCGGCTCCCAGCAGCGTGGTGCCGTCGGTGCAAACTAGATCCTCGCCTACAAGGCTATTGAGCGCGGGCAGCTTTGCCGGAGTCATCGCAATTTTGTGTCCGTCCACTTCGCCGCAGACCAAATCGCCGCCCGTATACGTGACAATGTGGGGCTTTACGCCGGCTCCAGGCGCGACCTCGGTGGTGTCCAGGTGGGCGATCAGGCCAAGGGCGGGCAGGTGCTCGCAGCCCTTGCTTGCGGCAACGCGGGCGGTAACATACGCGTTTTCGCTTACGCGGACGTTTGCCGCGCCCAATGATTCCAGTTCCTTGGAAAGCACGTTTGCCAGGTCAAACTGCTTTTTGGACGATGGAACCTGGTCGCAGTGCTCTTCGGACGAGGTGGTGTCAATCTGGACGTAGCGCAAAAAGCGCTCGAGAACATCGGAATGCTCGATAGGCATGTGGTTCCTCCTTGTGTTGGCTGACGTGCCCGTACGTTTTCTAGGATACCCGCTTGTAAGCCGCGTGGGGCCGGCATGGGGTTGAGTTGCCGGTGCGGGAGGGTAGAATCGTGAGAGTGAAGAAAGGGGAATCCCGCATGGATACAACGGATAGCTCCCGCGAGCTCCACCTTACGGTCGCAAACGAAGATTATCTTGAATGTATGGTTCGCATCGAGCAGGAAGATGGCGAGCACGGTGGCGTTCGCTCCGTGGACATCGCCCAAAAACTCAATGTTTCCAAGGCTTCTGTCAATAAGGCCGTTACGGCGCTTAAGGGACAGGGCCTGGTTGAGCAATCGCATTATGGAAAGGTGATTCTCACGCCAGAAGGCAGGTGCGTTGGCGAGGCGGTGTGGTATCGCCACCGTCTTTTGCGAACATTTCTTATGCAGGAGCTTGGCGTTGAGTATGACCGCGCGGACTCGGAGGCATGCATGATGGAGCACGCGCTGTCAGAGGACACCATGAATCGCTGGTTGGCCTATCTTGAGGCTCAAGGCGTTGTGGTCGTGGACGAGTAGGTGCTCATGGCGGCGCAGGATTATTACAACAGGGACGCGGCAAAAGAGCTGATGGACCGCCTTGCTGCCGGACCCCTTGTTGCCCAGGGCCCCACGGGGAGCCTGCTGGCCGATGAGGCGGGCACAGCGGATGTACCGGCGGCATTTTGGAACATCGCCGAGCCGCAGGCGTTGACGCGCATGCACGCGCTCTACCAAATGGCGGGCGCGGATGTCCTTATCACCAACACGTTTCAGGCGAGTGCGCCCTGCCTTAAGCGCGACAGCATCTTGCAGGATTATCGTTCTGTCAACAGGGCGGGGGCGGACTGTGCTCTTACGTGCTCGCGTATCACGGGGGTGCCCGCCAAGTTGGTGCTGGGTTCCGTGGGACCGTGCGGCATAGCGTGGGAAGATGCGGATAAGGAGGAGGGCGAAGAGGGAACCAAAGCGGATAAGGAGGCCGAGTCGGCCGTGCACAAGCTTGCGCGCGAGGCCTATCGCAACCAGGCGACCATCTTGCTCGAATCCGGCGTCGCCGGCGTGCTGTTGGAGACCTTCTGCTCGCTGCACGACCTTGAACCCGCCGTGACAGGTGCGGTCGAGGCAGCCCACGGCATGCCCGTGCTGGCTAGCTTCGCTATCGATGATGCGTGCCATCTCCTTGGGGACGGCGCGGCAATTGAGCAAGCGTGCGAAGCCGCGCGCGATCTGGGCGCCCAAGCGGTTGGCGTGAACTGCTGTTCCGTATGCGCTGCCACCCAGGCGGTGCCCCGCATGGTTCGCGCGGTCGATCTTCCCGTAATGGTTAGGCCCAACGCGGGCGCTCCAACTGTGGACCAAGACGGTTGCCCGCATTGGGATGAGGATGTCGAGGGAGTAGCCAGGGCGTCTGTCCAATGGGTGGCCGACGGTGCCAGGCTGGTGGGAACATGCTGCGGTTTTACGCCGATCGCCACCTGCGCCATCTCGGGCGCCTTGCACGGCTAACCGTCGTGTCGCCCGTGCGCGAGACCCGGCGCGCGGGACATCGATGGGAAATTGACAACTCTGTGATTGTTTTGCACCCGTGTTGGCATGCGCCAGCACGGGTAACCTTTATAGGCCATGCCTAAACGTAAGGATGCTGTTACGCAATGAGCGCAATCATACATTTTGAAGCCGACGGCTGGAGGGCTCGCACGGACGGAGACTTCACAGAGGAAAACGTCGTGCGCATCGCTGATGCAGCCGGAGAGTATTGGAACAGAAGAAATCCCGGTGCCATGGTGTACGTGTGCTATGACGCGCGCCCTGGTGCGGAGGAATGCGCGAAGGCGGCGGCCAGGACGCTTGCCGCCCATGGCGTCGCCGCCGTTTTGTCTGATCGAGTGGCGCCCACGCCGGCGTTAACCTGGGCCGTGTCGCGCAACTCACGCGTGTGCGGTGGCTTTGCGGTTACGGGCTCGCATTACCCCTATGACTACCTGGGCGTGAAACTGTGCAACGCAGACGGAGGCACCGGTTGCCCGGACTTTATCGAGGAAATAGAGCATCTTATCGAGCCCGAGGTCTATGGCGTGCGCGAGCACTATGCGATCAAAGACTTCGTGACTCCCTACTTTGACTATCTCAGCACGCTGGTCGACGGCGATGCCATTGCCCGCGCTCGCCTTAGGGTGGTGTACGACCCCATGTACGGAGCGGCTCGAACGTATATGCCACAGCTGCTGGGCGCCCTTGGTGTAGAGGTCGAGGAGATTCATGGTGCGGACGATGAAGGTTGGCGCGATGTAAGGCCGGAGCCAATCGAGCCTTGGGTGGATGACTGCGAGCAGGCGGTTGTCGAATGCGCCGCACATGCGGGATTGATAAATGACGGAGATGCCGCGCGTGTTGGCGCGGTAGATGAGTACGGCAATTACGTAAGCCCCCAAAAGATCATGGCGCTTGTGCTTGGGCATCTCGTAATCAATCGTGGAATGACCGGGCGGGTTGTGGTGAACCAGGCAACGTCAGTGTTGGCGCGCCGCGTCGCTCAATCGCTTGGGTGCAAGGTAACCGTGCGCCCCATCGGCTTCACCTATATATATGAGGAGATGCGAAAGGGAGGCGTTTTGCTGGGTGGAGAAGGGTCGGGCGGGTTCGCGATACCGTCTCACGTGGCCGAACGCGACGGCCTGCTTGTCAATGTGCTTCTCTGTGAGCTGATGGCAACTACGGGGAAGAAGCTTGGCGAGCTGGTCAATGAGCTGGAAATGAACTTCGGCAGACTGTGGTACGGCCGGAGGGACGTTCGGGTACGGGTCGAACAGGTGGAAATGCTGAGAACGATAATGCCCGGATTAAATCCGGAGCTCGTAGGCGGACGAAAGCCCGTAGCGGTGAGTCATATGGACGGTCTGCGTTTTGAATTTCAGGACGAATCATGGCTGCTCTTGCGACCCAGCGCAAGCGAATCGGTCGTGCGTGTGTATGCCGAGGCGCCGTCAGTGGAAATAAGAGATGAGCTTCTGGATGCGGGAGCGGATATGGCCAAGGGGAACGCCTAGCGCGCGCTCGTAGAGCAGTGAAGCCGCTAGGGCAAAAGAGAAATATTAGTGGCTCGCTGTATGGATGTAATAAAGGAAGAAACAAGTTGGGCGAGCGGTTCGATTCAATCGCCTGGCGGCATGAAATATGGAGGAACCGTGGAGGACGGGAAAGACGCCCCCGCGGCGCCCCGGGTATGGCAATATATCTCCTTGCCGCGCGGCGCCGAAGCGACCGGCGGCGCGTACCTTGAGAACCGGATACTGCGAGGCGAGAGGCCGTGCCTTCAGCATGGTCGATCGCCGGGAGACAGAACTTAAGAACCATTTCGATGGTGAGCAGTGATGTACGGAATAGTCAGATGAGTAAGGCGAACCCTTACGATTCCTTTCCAAGCAGGAAACGGCTTTTATATTCGAATGGATCCGATCGGCGTTACAGCCGGCCGGACGGGCTCATCCGCGCCCAACATACTTTGGACGGAGAGTTCGATCCTGGCTCAGGATGAACGCTGGCGGCGCGCCTAACACATGCAAGTCGAACGGCACCCCTCCTCGGAGGGAAGCGAGTGGCGAACGGCTG
>NZ_JH126471.1:97425-175793 GCF_000225705.1 Collinsella tanakaei YIT 12063 | reverse complement strand
CAAGCTCGCCGCGGCGATCGTGGACCGCGTGGTCCACCACGGAAGGCTCGTGGAGTTCGGCGGCCCCAGCCATAGGCTGGAGCAGCCCTCATGCTCGGAAGGGGGGACGCGCATGAACGCGAGGCAGGCGATGGACTGGCTGGAGGGCCTCGACCCGGAGGCGGAGATCGCGGTGACGGCCAAGTTCCCGGGACTCGACGGATGGAGGGTGACCAGCTGGGCCGTGTCGACCGGCGAGGCCGAGGGCTGCCCCTCCCTGGAGATCTCCGTGGAGGGGACCGACTTCGACTACCCGGCCCCGTCGAGGGCGCTGCTGGAGGTGCTTCCGGACCTCCTCGACAGGCTCCTCGAGGCGGAGGATTCGGGTTACCTGTAGGACGTGCGGACGGTCGGCGGGGCGGGCGCGGGAGCCCGCCCCGTGGGCCTTACCATTTCGGAAAATTTTCGCTTACCAAATCGGAAAGCTCCTTTTACCATTTCGGAAACTTTTACTTGACCAAATACAGCGGGCTTCACCGCCAGGCGCTGCATGGCCCAGGCGTCGTACTCGTCCACCTCGTAGGGCAGCGGCGGGCGCGGGCCCACAACCGTCATCTGGCCCAGGAAGACGTTGATGAACTGGGGGAACTCGTCGATGGAGTGCCTGCGCAGGAAGCGGCCAACGCGGGTGACGCGCGGGTCGTCCCTCATCTTGAACATGGCGCCGTCGATCTCGTTGCAGCCCAGGAGCTCCTCGAGGCGCTCGTCGGCGTCCTCGTACATGCTGCGGAACTTGTACATGGTGAAGACGTGGACGCGCCCGTCGCGGTGCGTGCGGCAGATGCGCTTCTGGCTGTAGATGGGGCTGCCCGGGCTCTCCAGGCGGATCGCCGCGCAGATCAGGGCGCCCGGGATGAGCCCCGCGGCTATCACGGCGCCGGAGAAGGCGATATCGATTATTCGACGACACGAACGGTACAACCACTTGCCGCGGTTGGCGTCGCGCAGGTCCTGCATGGCCTGGTAGCGGTCGTACTCACCCACACGCGAAACGTACTCGGCGCGCTCTTTGCTCACCGGCACGGCGTTATTGGTGGCAGGATCGATCCGCTCCCCCACTTCCGGCTCTACGCCAACGCTCGCTGCAGTTGATGCACTATTTATTGTTGTGCTGTTGATTCCCCCGGACACCGACGCTTCCTCACAATCCCTAAGCCAATGCGAGTCTTTACGCGCCGTCCGCACATATCCAGTTCTATATACGCCACGCTCTTGCGCCTGTTGACGCTGGTGATACAGCCCTCCCTTCCTTTGAGAGGCCCGCTGAACACCACCACTTTGTCGCCTTCCATAAACCCTTTACTCATGGGAATCACGCGGTCGCCCTCATTGGTGAAGGCTCCCAGCCACGCACGGTCATCTTGGTCCAAAGGACAGAACACGTCGCCAGAAACTAGCAGGCGTGTGAATGCGTGCACGTTCTTAAGACGCTCGTACAGCGCTACGGCGTCATTGGTAACAGCGATCACATAGCCGGGCAGCAGCAGAGACTCCGCCGGTACCCATTGGCCCTTGACCTTTTTCTCCGTGGCAAAGCGCGGCGTAAAGCATTCCTTGAGAACGTCTTTGCCCGCCACGCGCTGGATTATCTGGCACATGGCGGTTTCTTGGCCGGTGGGAACCTGGACAACATACCAATCACCCGAGGACTTCTCCTTTTGGATTTTATGGCCCTCGCCCGTATCGCCCGGCCCCTCCATGGGTATAGAAGACCCAGGCTTTTGGCAAGCCTCCAACGATGAGCGCGCAGCGTTCTCGCCCATAGTATCCGTCCCTCCCTGCGATTGCATATGAGTAGGTAGGACCCACACCTCGCAAGCGCATGGCTTCGCCCCCACCGTAAACGGTGAAAAGCTGGCATATAGAACTCGCGCGACATCCAGGGCCCACACCAGGCACCGCCCCTTTTGCGCACGATATGTTTGAACGGCCGCATTCCTCGCTGCATCAAGAAATGAGCTGTGCTCAAGATTGTACTCAATGAGTGTGCTTGCATTGGTATCAATTTATCTTTTAATGTCATGATTTGACGCAGATCATGCTTGCTACCTGCGATGATAGTCGGCCACAACGATGTTATGGTTTGGTAACGTCAACCAAAACTCGTCCAAATTGCAAAACCCACCACACCTTTGTCACAAATATCCCCGTTCTTTTGGGGCTAATCGCTCGAACCCGGTATCAGTAACTGAACTCGCACCGCGCCCAAACGTGTACGGGACCCCGGCGAGCTTCGCCCGTCCCCACATAGATGGTGGGGTATCGAGTTGGCTCGCCGCGGGAAGAATCATGGCGTATCTACAGCTTTTTGCGGACCTATGAGAGGACCGATTCACCATGAAAATCAAGCTCTATGAGCTTCGCCCCGATGAGCAGGCGGCATTCTCCCGCGCCGCAGCCGCGCTGCCGGATGGCTACTCGATCGACGCCGTGGCAGAGCCCCTGAGCGCGGATAACATCGATGCGCTCGCAGGGTATGAGGCCATCGTCATCACCAACAAGTCGCTGCTCACCGCAGATATCGTGGCGCGCCTGCAGCAGCTGGGCGTGCGCTACGTATCCAGCCGCTGCGTAGGCTTCAACCACATAGACCTGCCCGCCGTGAAGGCAGCCGGCATCCGCGTGTGCAACACCACCTACCCGCCCTACGGCGTGGCGGAATTCGCCATCATGCTCATGCTCATGGCGCTGCGCAAGTGCAAGCCCGCCATCTGGCGCATGCAGGTGAACGACTACTCGCTTGAAGGCCTGCTTGGCCGCGAGCTGCGCACCATGACCGTGGGCGTGATGGGCACTGGGCACATAGGCCGCGCCGTCATAGACTACCTGGGCGGCTTTGGCTGCAAGATCTTGGCATACGACCCCTACCCCGCCCAAGACCTCGCCGCGCGCGAGGGCGTTGAGTACGTAGGCCTGGATGATCTCTACCGCGATAGCGACCTTATCACCATCCACGTGCCACTGATGGATTCCACCCGCAACATCATCGATGCAGGCGCCATCGCCAAGATGAAAGACGGCGTGGTGCTAATCAACGTGAGCCGCGGCGAGCTGGTGGATACCGACGCCCTGATAGACGCCGTGGAATCCGAGAAGATGGGCGCCCTTGCCATGGACGTCTTCGAGGATGAGGGCGGCATCTACCATGAGAACCGCATGAACGACATCATCTCCAACCGCAAGATGGCCTACCTGCGCCAGTTCCCCAACGTGCTGCTGACCAACCACATCGCCTTCTACACGGACGTGGACGTTGACAGCATGGTGGAGGACGGTATCGCCAACATCCCGGCCATGGTGGAGGGGCGCTGCACCACCGAGCTGTGAGTCACGGGCCCGCGCGATGCCTGAGACTTGATGGCGGGCGCCTGCTGGGGCGGGCGGCGGCAGGCGTACTCGTCCACAAAACCCATTGGACGGAGCCGCCCATAGAGGGCTTAGGGCCGCTCGCAGAACCGTAACGCTCCGTTCACACGGGCACGATAGCTTGCGGCCATACTAGAATCAATACGCCGGGAAGCCTGCAGGGAGGGGCTGCCCGGCATTCGCTTACCTAAACGCAAGGAGTTCTCAACATGGTTGTATCGGGCTGTACCGAGCAGACAATGAAGTACCTATCCTTACTCTCCCAACAATTTCCCAACCAGCAGGCGGTGTTCACCGAGATCATCAACCTGCAGGCGATCCTCAACCTGCCTAAGGGCACCGAGCACTTTATGAGCGACGTGCACGGCGAGTACGAGGCGTTTATGCACATCCTCAACAACTGCTCGGGCGTGGTGCGCGAGCACGTCGACCTTATCTTTGAGGACATGGGCGCCCAAGAGCGCGCCGACCTGTGCACGCTGATCTACTACCCGCACGAGAAGATCGAGCTGGTGCGAAGCGAGCACAAGGACTCCCCCACCTGGTACAAGACCATGCTGGACCAGCTGATCACCGTGGCGCGCAAGCTATCGAGCCGCTACACGCGCTCCAAGGTGCGCAAGGCCATTCCGCATGACTACGCCTACATCATCGACGAGCTGCTGCACACGCACCCGGATGAGAACAACTACCGCGTGCGCTACCACGAGCGCATCATCGACTCAATCTTGGAGACGGATTCTACCGAGGACTTCATCTGCTCGCTGGCGGAGCTGATCAAGCGCCTGGCCGTTGACCACATCCACCTGGTGGGAGACATCTTTGACCGCGGCGGCGGGGCGTCCAAGATCATGGACCGCCTGGAGCGGTGCCACGCGCAGCGCCTAGACGTGCAGTGGGGCAACCACGACCTTCTGTGGATGGGCGCGGCCGCCGGCGAGCCCGCCTGCGTGGTGACCGTGCTGCGCAACAACCTGCGCTACGGCAACTACGAAATCTTGGAGAACGACTACGGCATCTCGCTGCGCGGCCTGGTGGCCTTTGCCGACCGCACCTACAAGCCCGGCGAGGCGATCTCGCCCTTGATCAAGGCGATCAACGTGCTGCTGTTCAAGCTCGAGGGGCAGATCATAGCCCGCCATCCGGAGTTTGATATGGAGGGGCGCCTGCTGCTGGACAAGATGGACCTTGAAGCGGGCACCGTCGAGCTTGAGGACGGCACCTGGCCGCTGGTAACGCGAGACTTCCCCACCGTGGACGCCGCGCACCCCTACGAGCTCACCTGCGAGGAGCGCGAGATAGTCGATAAGCTGGTGGCGGAGTTCCGCGCCTCCGACCACCTGCGCCGCCACGTGAACCTGCTGTACTCCAACGGCTCGATGTATTTGGCGAGCAACGGCAACCTGCTGTTCCACGGCTGCGTTCCCATGAACGAGGACGGCACCTTTAGCGCCATGAACTGCATGGGAACCTGGAAAAGCGGACGGGACTACCTGGACTTTTGCGACAGCATAGCGCGACGCGCCTGGCGCGACGGCGACCAGGAGGCCCTGGACTGGATGTGGTACCTGTGGATCGGTTTTAAATCGCCGGCCAGCGGGCGCTTGGTGAAGACCTTTGAGCGCGCCTACATAGAGGACAAGTCCACCTGGTCCGAGCCCATGGACCCCTACTTCACCCTGACGCGCGAAGAGGGCCCGTGCGACGCCATCATGCGCGAGTTTGGCCTGTACGCGGGCGGCCACATCATCAACGGCCACACCCCCGTAAAGACCGTGCAGGGCGAGCAGCCCATCCGCGCGAACGGCAAGCTGCTGGTGATCGACGGCGGCTTCTGCTCCGCCTACCACCCCGCCACCGGCATCGCCGGCTACACCTTGATCTCGAGCTCTCGCGGCATGCGCATCAAGGCGCACGAGGCGTTCAAGAGCGTGGAGGAAGCCATCACCAGAAACGCCGACATCCAAAGCGAGACCACCAGCTTTGAGCCGCACGAGCAGCGCATCATGGTGAGCGACACGGATACCGGCGACGTGATCCGCGGCCAGATAAGCGACCTGCGCCAGCTGCTGGACGCCTACCGCAGCGGCCTGATCGCAGAGCACCGCGCAGAGTAGGCACGCAGGGCCCCATTCCCTTTACCGCAAAGAGGCGGCGATCCGGCTGTGTCAAAAAACGACTTAGTGCAGAGGTTTGGTCAAATAGTGCGTTAGTGCGGATTGAGGGAGCTCCGAAGCGGCTCCTGTATTCATCGAGCGTCGTCGCCCGGGCCTTCTAGCTCGGGCGATGCTGATGCCTTATTCATAAGGTACCCATTCTATCCTGTCCTCGTCCCGCACTAACGCATTATTTGACACGATTTGGACCGCACTAAGCGACTATTTGGTCCAGGGCCCGCATTAAGCGATTATTTGGCACAGCCGCCATTCCGCGGTAGCGCTCTATTTGGTCCTGGAACGCCTTCGCGGGCTACTTGCGCTCTATATCCAGGTGAATCTCCGGCGCGCGGGCAAGGTCCGCCAGCGTCACGCCGTCTACGTAGTCGTCGATCGCCTTCTCCAGGCCGGTCCAGAACTTGACGGTGGAACACAGGTCCGCGCGAGTGCACGCCCCCTCGAGCCCGTCGCAAGCCACGGTGGCGGTGGTGCCCTCCGCGGCGCGCAGGATGTCGCCGGCGGTGATCTCGTCTGCCGGGCGCGCCAGCACGTAACCGCCGCCCTTGCCGCGCACGGAGCGCAAAAGCTCGGCGTGCATCAGCGGGCGCACCAGCTGCTCTAAGTATTTCAGCGAGATCTTTTCGCGCTCCGAGACCTCGCGAAGGGCGATCTTGCCTTCCTCGTCCCCAAACGCGGCGATATAGATCATAAGGCGCAGCGCGTAGCGCCCTTTTGACGAGATGAGCATGCAACCCTCCTTTTGGTCCATCCACCATGCGATAGCGAAGCGACCGGACGCCCCGCCACGCGGACGCCCCGCCAAGCGGGCACGCCGTTCGAGCGCCCGGGCGCACGGCCCGGAAAACCCGGACGCCCGGGCCCGCGAACAACGTCGGCGGCCAACGCCATCAATCGCACATAAATCTTAGTGGATTACTCGGATTTATCCTTGACTAAAAACGGTACAATCTTATCGTTAATCCGAGAGAATTCCTAGGGTTTCTGCAAAGCGGTCGGGCGCAACACAACCGTAACAACCAAACGCCGCCTTCTGTGCCCCACGCGCCGCGCCGAGCGCGACTGAAACGCGCATCAGCACGCAGCAAGCCCGTAAGAACAGAAAGGCGCAGCACATGACCACCACTGCTGACTCGCTCCTCTCCGTTCGCGGCCTCACCGCGTCGGTGGACGAGAAAACCATCCTGCACGGCGTGAACCTGGACGTCGCCGCCGGCGAAACCCACGTCCTCATGGGCCCCAACGGCGCCGGCAAATCGACCCTGGGCCACCTGGTCATGGGCGACCCCGCCTATAGCGTGGACGAGGGCTCCATCTTCTTCGACGGCCAGGACGTCACCGAGCTCTCCTGCGACAAGCGCTCGCGCGCGGGCCTGTTCCTGTCCTTCCAGGCACCGGTGGAGATCCCCGGCGTGCCGCTGTCCAGCTTCCTGCGCGCCACCATCGCCGGGCGCGAGGGCCTCGAGATGAAGGGCAAGCAGTTCCGCCGCCGCGTCACCGAGCTGGCAGGCGAGCTCAACATGGACGTGTCCTACCTCAACCGCGAGCTGGGCGTGGGCTTCTCCGGAGGCGAGAAGAAGAAGGTCGAGATGCTGCAGCTGCTTCTTCTGCAGCCCAAGCTGGCCATTTTGGACGAGACCGACTCCGGCCTGGACGTGGACGCCCTGGGCGTGGTCTCGCGCGGCATGGACGCCTACCGTAAGCAGACCGACGGCTCGCTTCTCATCATCACCCATAACACGCGCATCCTGGAGCACCTCAAGGTCGACCGTGTGCACGTCATGGTCAACGGCCGCATCGTCCGCGAGGACGACGCCTCGCTGATCCCCTGGATCGACGCCAACGGCTTCGACACCTTCGAGCGCGAGGCGGCGGCCCAGCTCGAGGCGGAGCGCGCCGCGCACGAGGGCGAGCCCTCCCGCGACGCCGCCATCGACGCCGTGCGCGCCGCGGCCAGCAGCCTGGGCGCCGGCATGGTGCAGTCGCTGCGCGCCACACTCGACGGAGCCGGCGACTCCTGCGGCAACGCGGACGCCCGCTAAGGAGGGGCGCATGAGCAAGAAACGCACCGAGGTAGCGGACATCGACCGCAGCCTCTACGACTTCACCTACGGCGAGGAGGGCTTCGAGCGCCTGGACGCCGGCCTCACCCCGGACATTGTCACCGAGATCTCCCAGCGCAAGGACGAGCCCCAGTGGATGCTGGACTTCCGCCTGAAGTCGCTGGAGATCTACCACAAGATGCCCAACCCCACCTGGGGCCCGGGCATCGAGGGGCTGGACATGGACAACATCGTCACCTACGTCAAGCCCAACACCGAGCAGAAAAACGACTGGGAGTCCGTCCCGGACGACATCAAGAACACCTTCGAGCGCCTGGGCATCCCCGAGGCCGAGCGCAGCTACCTGGCCGGCGTGGGCGCCCAGTACGACTCCGAGCTGGTCTACCACAACATGCAGGACACGGCCTCTAAGATGGGCATCGTGTACTCCGGTATCGAGGAGGCGCTGCACGAGCCCCAGTGGGAGGCCATCATCCGCGAGAAGTTCATGACGCTGATCCCGCCCACGGACCACAAGTTCGCCGCCCTTCACGGCGCCGTATGGTCCGGCGGCTCGTTTGTCTACGTGCCAAAGGGCGTCAAGCTGGACTTCCCCCTGCAGAGCTACTTCCGTCTGAACGCCAAGGGCGCCGGCCAGTTCGAGCACACGCTCATCGTGGTAGAGGACGACGCGGACCTGCACTTTATCGAGGGCTGCTCCGCGCCCAAGTACAACGTGGCCAACCTGCACGCGGGCGCCGTCGAGCTCTTTGTGGGCAAGCGCGCGCACCTGCGCTACTCGACCATCGAGAACTGGTCCAAGAACATGTACAACCTGAACACCAAGCGCGCCCGCTGCGACGAGTACGGCGAGATCGAGTGGATCTCGGGCTCCTTTGGCAGCCACGTGGGCTACCTCTACCCCATGAGCGTGCTTTCCGGCCGCAAGAGCCGCTCCAGCTTCACCGGCATCACCTTTGCCGGCACCGGCCAGAACCTGGATACCGGCTGCAAGGTGGTCCTGGGCGCGCCGGACACCTCCGCCACGGTCGAGACCAAGTCCATCTCCAAGGGCGGCGGCATCTCCACGTTCCGCAGCTCCATCGTCGCCACCCCGGCGGCCGAGGGCGCCACGGCGAGCGTGTCCTGCCAGTCGCTCATGCTCGACGACATCTCGCGCTCGGACACCATCCCGGCGATGGACATCCGCGCCAAGGACGTCAACATAGGCCACGAGGCCACCATCGGCCGCATCGGCGACGACAAGATCTTCTACCTTATGAGCCGCGGCATCTCCGAGGAGGAGGCCCGCACCATGATCGTCAACGGCTTCGCCAACCCGGTCTCCAAGGAGCTGCCGCTGGAGTACGCCGTTGAGATGAACAACCTGATCAAGCTCGAGATGGAAGGAGCGATTGGCTAGATGGACGCTCTTGTGATCAAAAAGGCGAACGCCATGCCCGCCCCCACCTGGAGCTGGCTCAAGATGAACGAGACCAAGGTCGCCGTGCCCGCGGGGCTGGAGCGCGACTGCCAGGTGGTGATCGAGAACGCCGGCGACCTGCTGGAGACCCATGCCAGCTTCGAGGGCGCCGTCGAGAAGCTGCAGCAGCGCGTGGACGCCCGCCGCGGCGACGATGCGGACACCCGCGCCATCCTGCGCGCCGCGCAGGGGCACGACGCCGGCGCCAGCGACCTGGACACCCCGGCGCTGTCCTCCTATGAGAAGAAGGTGGCCCTGTCCCAGATAGCCGGCGACGTGGCCGCGGACTTCGAGACCGGCGTGGGCCGCGATGCGCGCGCCTACCTCAACTTCCTGGCCGGCGGCACCGCCGTACTGGCGACCGAGCCGGGCGACGAGGCATCCGCCACGGTGCGCGTGTCCGCCCGCCCCGGCACCTCCTCGTCCGCGAGCATCGACGTGGTGGCCGCAGAGGACTCCGAGCTCGACCTGGCCATCTCCATCGACGCCGCCTGCGGCGCGGACCAGGCGGCCTTTGCCGGCTCGGCCCTGCGCGTCTTCGCCGGCGAGCGCTCCCGCGTGAACGTGACCGTCTACCTTACCTGCGGCGCGGGCGTGACCTGCGTGGAGGACTCCGGTTTCATCCTGGACGACGACGCGCGCGTCACCGTGCGCCACGTGGTGCTGGACGGCTCATTCACCGCCACCGGCCTCGCCGCCGACCTGCGCGGCGACCGCTCGCGCATCGACATCGACACCAGCTACCTGGGCGCGGGCGCAGACGAGCGCGACTTCAACTACATCGTGCGCCACCGCGGCAAGAAGACCGAGTGCAACCTGGACGCCAACGGCGTGCTCACCGGAACGTCCAAGAAGATCCTGCGCGGCACCATCGACCTCATGCACGGCGCCAAGGGAGCCCAGGGCAACGAGCGCGAGACCGTGCTTCTGGCCAACAAGGGCGTGGACAACAAGACCGTGCCCATGATCTTGTGCGATGAGGACGACGTCGCCGGCAACCACGGCGCCACCATCGGCCACGTGCGCCCCGAGCAGCTGTTCTACATGGGCTGCCGCGGCCTGTCCGAGAAGCAGGCGGAGGAGCTCTTTATCTCGGCCAAGCTTGAAGACGCCGCCATCACCGCCCCGGACGAGCAGATGCGCGACAACGTGGTGCGCCTGGCCTCCACCCTGGTCGATAACTTTGAAGAGGAGATCGCATGATCGATACCGAGAACGTGGGCTGCGACACCTGCACCGCCCCGGGCGCTCCCGTGCTGGACGCCTCCACGCCGCAATCGCGCGCATGGCCCCGCGTAGACATCGAGACCAACCCCTACAAGGCGCAGTTCCCGCTGCTGGCGGGCAAGCCCCAAATCGCTTTTCTCGATAGCGCCGCCACCGCGCAGCGCCCCGCCTGCGTGCTCGCCGCCCAAAAAGAGTTCTACGAGACCATGAACGCCAACCCGCTGCGCGGCCTGTACTCGCTCTCCGTCGAGGCCACCGAGGCCATCGCCAAGGTGCGCGCCCAGATCGCGGGCCTTATCGGCGCGGGCGACCCGCGCGAGGTGGTCTTCACCCGCAACACCTCCGAGAGCCTGAACATCGTGGCCAAGGCCTTCGCCCCCACCGTGCTCGAAGCCGGCGACGAGGTCGCCATCACCGTGATGGAGCACCACTCCAACCTCATCCCGTGGCAGCAGGCCTGCCGCGAGGCGGGCGCCACCCTGGTCTACCTCTACCCCACCAAGACCGGCCAGCTCACGGATGAGGAGATCGCCGCCAAGATCGGCCCCAAGACCAAGATCGTCGCGGCCACGCAGGTCTCCAACGTCCTTGGCGTCGAGAACCCCATCGCCAAGCTGGCGCAGGCAGCGCACGCGAACGGCGCCTACATGGTGGTCGACGGCGCGCAGTCCGTGCCGCACATGGCCGTGGACGTGGCGCAGCTGGGCGCTGACTTCTTCGCTTTCTCGTCCCACAAGGCCCTGGGCCCCATGGGCGTGGGCGTGCTGTGGGGCAAGATGGAGCTGCTCGAGCGCTCCCGCCCCTTCCTCACCGGCGGCGAGATGATCGACTCCGTCACCGAGCAGGACGCCGTCTGGGCGCCCGTGCCCGAGAAGTTCGAGGCGGGCACCCAGGACGCCGCAGGCATCTACGCCACCGGCGTCGCCCTGGACTACCTGGTCAACCAGGTGGGCTATGAGGCCATCCAGGCGCGCGAGGCCGCCCTTGTGCACTACGCCATGGCGCAGATGAGCCAGCTGCCCTACGTGGACATCATCGGCTCCATCTACTGGGACCGCCACCACGGCGTGATCAGCTTCAACGTGCGCGGCATCCACCCGCACGATGTGGCCAGCATCATGGACATGCAGGGCGTCTGCATCCGCGCCGGCCACCACTGCGCCCAGCCGCTGCTCACCTGGCTTGGCGTGGAGAACCTGGCCTGCTGCCGCATGAGCCTGGCGTTCTACAACGACAAGCACGACGTCGACGCGTTCCTCGAGGCGCTGGACGCCGTGTGGCGCACCTTTAACGGCTAGCGCGTCAAACCAACCTCTACGGGGCCGTCCCATTTTGCTGCGGGCGGCCCCGCTTATTCGATAGGAGACCCCATGGGCAACCTCTACTCTTCCACCTCGTTTATGGAGCACAACTCCCACCCGGACTACAAGTACCAGATGGATGACGCCACCCACACCCATGACGGCATCAACCCCAGCTGCGGCGACGAGCTCACCCTCTCCCTGCGCGTGGAGAACGGCGTGATCGAAGAGGCCGCCTTCACCGGTCACGGCTGCGCCATCAGCCAGGCTTCCGCCGACATCATGGCGGACCTCATCACCGGCGAGACCGTCGAGGAGGCCAAACGCCTCTCCGAGCTGTTCTTGGCCATGATCCGCGGCGAGGAGCTCTCTTCAGAAGACTACGAGGATTTGGACGAGGCCGCCCAGCTCAAGGACATCTCCCACATGCCCGCCCGCGTGAAGTGCGCCGAGCTCGCCTGGCGCACCCTGGACGGCATGCTCTAGGGCCCGCGTCCCCAGCCGGACAACAAGCCCCAGCCGGACAACAAGCCCCAGCCGGACAACAAGCGTTAAAAGGACGAGTAACCCGCGCATGATCGAAGCAATCGCAACATACTTCGCCCAAAACGGGGCCGATTGGCTGCAGATGGTGGCCGAGCACCTGGCCATCAGCGCCACCGCCCTGCTCGCCGCCTGCGCGCTCGCGCTGCCGTTGGGCGTCGCCTGCAGCGCGAGCGCCCTCACCGAACGGCTGGCGGGCGGCGTCGCGGGGGTGTTCCGCGTGATCCCCAGCCTGGCAGTGCTCATCTTATGCGTGCCCGTGCTGGGCGTGGGCACCCCGCCCGCCGTGGCGGCGCTCACGGTGCTGGCCATCCCGCCCATCCTCATCAACACCGCCGTCGCCTTCCGCAGCGTCCCCGCCGCGGTGATAGAGGCCGCGCTGGGCATGGGCATGAACCGCGCGCAGCTCTTCTTCTCCGTCAAATGCCCGCTCGCCTTTCCCCTGGCGTTCGCCGGCGTGCGCACCGCCGCCACCGAGGTCATCGCCTCCGCCACCCTTGCCGCCTACATCGGCGCGGGAGGACTGGGCGTGCTGATCTACACCGGCCTGGGCGCGCTGCGCAGCGATCTGCTGTGGATAGGCGGCCTTTCGGTCGCCCTGCTCTCGCTGCTGGTGAACCGCGGCTTGGCGCTTGTGGACGCCCGCATGCGCCGCTACGAGCGCGCGGGACGCTAGGTCCCCATGGCCGCACCCGCCCGCCCGCGGCAAAAGACCCTCCTACCAGATTGGATGCAACCATGAACCAACCCATATCCCGCCGCGGCGCCCTCGCCCTGTGCGGCGCCGCCACCCTCTCGCTTTTTGGCGCGGGCGCGCTCGCCGGCTGCTCTGGCAGCGATGGCGACGCCGTCACCGTGGGCTCCAAGGCCTTTACCGAGGGCGTGATCCTCTCCGAGCTCTACGCACTGGCGCTGGAGGACGCGGGCCTCACCGTAAACCGCTCCTTTGAGATCTCCGGCTCGCTTATCCACACCGCCCTGGAGAGCGGCGACATCGATCTGTACCCCGAATACACCGGCACCGGCCTGATCTCCGTGCTGCAGATGGACCCCCTAACCGACCCGGAGACCGTCTACAACACCGTGAAGGACGAGTATAAAAAGCAGTTCGACCTGGTGTGGCTCGACAAGTCCGAAGCCGCCGACGGCCAGGGCCTGGTCATTCGCACCGAGGCGGCGAAGCGCCTTGGCATCAAGACCATCTCCGACCTGCAGGCGCACGCCGGCGAGCTGCGCTTTGCCAGCCAGGGCCAGTTCGACGAGCGAGCCGACGGCCTGCCCGCGCTGGAGGCCGTCTACGGCCCCTTTGACTGGAAGGACCACGCCGTCTTCGACGAGGGCCTCAAATACCAGGTGCTCGCCAACGACGAGATGGACGTGACCCCCGCCTACACTACCGAGGCCCAGCTCACCGATGACGCCTTCACCCTGCTGGAGGACGACAAGCACGTGTGGCCGCCCTATAACGTGGCCCCCGTCGTTCGCGCCGAGGTCCTGGACGCGCATCCCCAGATCGAGGAGGCCCTCAAGCGCGTCAACGACGCCCTCACCACCGAGGAGCTCACCCGCCTGAACGCCCGGGTGGACATCGACAAGGAGGAGTACGAGGACGTGGCCCGCGCCTTTTTCGAGAGCATCGGGTAACCATAAGGTAGCCATCGAGTAGCTATCAGGTAGCAATCAAGCAATCCCTCCTCGTCCCCTTTGACCAGGCCCCTCTCGAAAGGAGCGCCGTGCAGACCGCAACCGCCCCCGCCGTGGAATTCATCGACGTCACCAAGCGCTTTCCCGGCGCCGCCGCGCCCGCGCTCGACCACGTGAGCCTGGCCGTCGAGCCCGGCGAGCTGGTCTGCGTGCTGGGCACCTCCGGCGGCGGCAAGACCACCTTCATCAAGCTCATCAACCGCCTGCACGACCCCGACGAGGGCCGCGTGCTGGTAGATGGGGTGAACGTCGCCGAGCTGGACCCCGTGGAGCTGCGCCGCCGCATTGGCTACGTGATCCAGCAGACCGGCCTGTTTCCCCACATGACCGTGGCGCAAAACATCGCCTGCGTACCCAAGATCCTCAAGTGGGACCGCGGGCGCATAGACGCGCGCGTGGACGAGTTGCTGCGCCTGGTCCATCTGGATCCCGCCGAGTTCGCCGACCGCTACCCCGCCCAGCTCTCCGGCGGACAGCAGCAGCGCGTGGGCCTGGTGCGCGCCCTTGCCGCCGAGCCGCGGATCATGCTGCTGGACGAGCCCTTTGGAGCCATCGACGCCCTTACCCGCGCCAGCCTGCAAGACGAGCTGCTGCACATCCACCGCGGTAGCGGCAAGACGTTTATCTTTGTGACGCATGATGTGGCCGAGGCCATGAAGCTCGCCACCAAGATCTTGGTGGTGGACGCCGGACGCGTGCAGCAGTTCGCTTCTCCGGACGAGCTGGCCGCCCGCCCCGCCACGCCCTTTGTGCGCGAGCTGCTGGCCACGCAGGGCTTCTTGGCTCCGACGGGGCGCGACGCCGCCCCCAAGGCATCGCAGGAGGGGCGATAGCGATGGGCGTCTTCTCCTATATGGCAAGCCACGCGGACCTTTTTATGCGCGCCTGCGCCCAACACCTGCAGCTATTGGGCGTCACCATGATCGCCTCCTGCGCCCTGGCCTGCGTCCTCACCCTGGCCTGCCTTAAGTTCAAGCGCCTGGGCGACGCCGCCGTGGAGCTTATGGGCGCGTTCTACTCCATCCCCTCGCTGGCGCTGTTCGCGCTGCTCATCCCGTGGACCGGCCTGGGATTCACCACCGCCGTCATAGTGATGGTAGCCTACAACCAATTCATGCTGGTGCGAAACGCCCTGGAGGGCCTTCGCGGCGTGGACGCCTCCGTGCTGGAAGCGGCCCGCGGCATGGGCATGAGCGAGGCCCAGGTGCTGCTGACGGTGAGCCTGCCGCTGGCGATGCCCGCCGTTCTCGCGGGCCTGCGCCTTGCCTGCGTATCGACCGTGGGCATAGCCACCGTCGCGGCCGCCATCAACGCCGGCGGCCTGGGAGCCGTGCTCTTCAGCGGACTTCGCACCATGAACATCGATAAGATCCTGGGAGGAACCATCTGCTGCGCGGCGCTCGCCCTCGCTTTCGACGCCGGCCTGAGCGCCGCGGCGCGCGCCTGCGAGAAGCGGTTGCATATAGAGGGCTAGGGTCGCCGCCGGCGATGCCGCGTTCACGCCGCCGCAACAATTTCATCGTCCAAAACCCAGACCGCGGGCAGCCTTCCGCCCGCCTGCGGCCGCCCGCAGCCTCCTACCGAAAGTCCGCTGCCGCCCGCCGTAGCCTGCAGCGACTCGCCCGAGACCCGCTGAAACGCGACGGGAATCCAACCAAAAACTCGTCCAAATACTATAAGTGCCGCCGCATCCGAAAAAACTCGACCGTTCACCGAAATGGCAAGGTGCATTTCGCGCTAAAATAAGTCTTGCATGTCGTGTTACTACAACAGAGAGGAGAGGCATGCAGTACTCATCTGAAGTGGAGAACATGTGCCCCGTCGCCAAGGGCGCATACCACGGCCCCGCACCCATTCCCGAGGAGGGCAAGTGGGTTCAGGCCAAGGAGATCTCTGACATCTCCGGCCTCACGCACGGTGTGGGTTGGTGCGCTCCCCAGCAGGGCGCGTGCAAGCTCACGCTCAACGTCAAGGAGGGCATCATCGAGGAGGCTCTGGTCGAGACCATCGGCTGCTCCGGCATGACCCACTCCGCCGCCATGGCTTCCGAGATTCTCCCCGGCAAGACCATCCTCGAGGCTCTCAACACCGACCTTGTCTGCGACGCCATCAACGTGGCTATGCGCGAGATCTTCCTGCAGATCGTGTACGGCCGCAGCCAGACCGCGTTCTCCGAGGGCGGCCTGCCGGTCGGCGCCTCCCTTGACGACCTTGGCAAGGGCCTTCGCTCCCAGGTCGGCACCATGTTCGGCACCAAGGCCAAGGGCGCTCGCTACCTCGAGCTGGCCCAGGGCTACGTTACCCGCATGGCTCTGAACGACAAGAACGAGATCATCGCGTTCGAGTTCATGAACCTTGGCAAGTTCACCGACGCCCTCAAGGCCGGCAAGACCCCCGAGGAGGCCATCGCCGGCGCCATGGGTCACTACGGCCAGTGGGAGAACGCCGCCAAGTACATCGATCCTCGTACCGACGAGGAGACTCACACCGTCGCCAACGTGTTCCCGGTTCACGAGTAGAAAGGGAGGGATATAAGAATGGCTGTTACTTTCGAAGGTTACGAGCGCCGCGTTGAGAAGATCAACGCCTGCCTCGCAGAGAACGGCATCGCCTCCCTCGAGGAAGCCGAGCAGATCTGCCTCGACAAGGGCGTCAACGCTCGCGAGATCGTTCACGACACCCAGTCCATCGCGTTCCAGAACGCCGAGTGGGCCTACACCCTGGGCTGCGCCCTGGCCCTCAAGCGCGGCGTGAAGACCGCTTCTGAGGCCGCTTCCGTCATCGGCGAGGGCATCCAGGCCTTCACCGTTCCGGGCTCCGTCGCCGAGGACCGCAAGGTTGGTCTGGGCCACGGCAACCTGGGCGCCATGCTGCTGTCCGACGACACCGAGTGCTTCGCATTCCTGGCCGGCCACGAGTCCTTCGCCGCCGCCGAGGGCGCCATCAAGCTGGCTCTGAACGCCAACAAGGCCCGTCAGAAGCCCCTGCGCGTCATCCTCAACGGCCTGGGCAAGGACGCCGCCCAGATCATCGCCCGCATCAACGGCTTCACCTATGTGAAGACCCAGTTCGACTACTTCACGGGCGAGCTGAAGATTGTCGAGACCATCCCCTACTCCGATGGTCCCCGTGCCGCCGTCAACTGCTACGGCGCCGACGACGTCCGCGAGGGCGTTGCCATCATGTGGCACGAAAACGTCGACATCTCCATCACCGGTAACTCCACCAACCCCACGCGCTTCCAGCACCCCACCGCTGGCACCTACAAGAAGGAGCGCCTGGAGGCTGGCAAGAAGTACTTCTCCGTCGCCTCTGGTGGCGGTACCGGCCGCACCCTGCACCCGGACAACATGGGCGCCGGCCCTGCCTCCTACGGCATGACCGACACCATGGGCCGCATGCACTCCGACGCCCAGTTCGCCGGTTCCTCCTCGGTTCCCGCGCACGTCGACATGATGGGCCTCATCGGCATGGGCAACAACCCCATGGTCGGTGCCACCGTCGCCTGCGCCGTTGCCGTCAACGCCGCTCTGAACAACTAAGACACCCCCTATCGCCTGCGATAGACGTCTTGAGAGCCGTCACCCGTTTCGGGTGGCGGCTTTTCTTATGGGTCGAAAAAGGCCATCGCCCATGCAAGCGATGGCCTTTTTAGAGAGTTAGCTGGTGTTATAAAGCGTCTCGCGCCTTTGCGAAAAACCTACTCACCAAATCCGGAATCGATAAGCTCTACTAAGGTGTTAACCGCCTCAGTCTCATCCTCGCCTTCGGCACGTATCTCGACCTCGGTGCCCTGAGTAATTCCAAGCATCATGATGGACAGCATTGAAGAGGCATCTTTGTAATCTGAATCCTTACTAAGATTCTTGATTTCAACCTTCGAAGAGAATTCGCCGGCTTTTGTTGCGAGCACGGCGGCGGGACGAGCGTGAAGCCCGGTGGGATTTACAACAGTGGTCGACTTAGTAATCATGCTAATCTCCTTTAATCTCAAGCGTTGTGCTGCAACACCCGATAAACACGTTCACCGTAGTGTTAAGTAGTTCACTAGCCCCTATACAGAGGATGGCCCTCTGCTGGAACTACGCGCGTTCGCGCAAGATAGTCGTGCAAGGCGCGACGCGAAGGAAGGACGAGTGCAAGTATGCCCGAGATCAAGGTGATGACCATACCGGCAATCTCCCAGTAATAGTTCACATCGACACGAGTAGCCAGAACCGCCATCTCGCGAATATAGCGGGCAACCACAAATCCTGATCCTTCAAGAAGAAATCCTACAAGCACCTGGCGAATAACCAGGCACAAAGGACCTGCAGCCGTACCGTCCTCGCGCAGCACTTTAATATGAGCGATGCGCTTTCCCAGCGTCTGCCCCGGCCACACGCGAAGTGGGACCACCACAAAGTACAGAATGGCTGCAAGGATGCAAAGCGTACCCGCCACCACCCCGACGGCCCAAGGATACCCAAGCGCCTCGAAGATGTAGAGATTCGAGAACATGTCGTTGCGACGGGTGACCGCAGCATATAGCAAAACTGCAGGGAAACCGGATACCACGCCGCCAACAGCCCAATCGATCGCATATGCATAAAGACGTGAAAGAGGGGGCGCGGGGACCACCAAGGCGGAGGCCGGCGTCTTCGCCTTCACTGGAGATGCCAACGGCATCTCCAGCGCCGCCGCTTCGCCTATCTGCACGTGCGAACGCATCTTCTTGCTCTTCTTCTTACCCATGCTATCGAACCTCAAGAATACGCAGCTGCTTGGGCGTATGGTTGAGCGGAACGGCGACTCCGTCCCTCAGCAGTACATCGTCCTCAATACGCACGTCGCCCACTCCAGGCAAATAAACACCCGGTTCACACGACATAATCATGCCGTTTCGAAGAACGATGTCGCCACTGGTATTAAGAAGCGGAAGATCGCCGCCCATGCCTATTCCGTGTCCCAATCCATGGGTGAAATACGCGCCATAACCCGCATCAGCAATAACCTTACGAGCCGCAGCGTCCACATCGCGAGCGACAACCCCCTCGCGAATCGCCTCGATACCGGCCAAGTGAGCTGCCAATACCGTGTCGTACACCTTCACCATCTGCGAAGAAGGCTGCCCGATGAAGCAGACCCTTGTCATATCAGATTGGTACCCATTGATCTGCACACCAAAATCAATGAGAATAGGCTCGCCCTCGTTCACCGTGCGCATCGTCGGACGACCATGGGGCAGCGCGCTGCGCTCTCCGGTAGCAACAATCGTATCGAAACTCATCGCCTCTGCGCCCGCCGCGATGGAGTAGTAATGCACGAGCGCGGAGATTTCATATTCGGTCATGCCGATATGCAAATGCTCGAGCACCTTGGCATATACATCGTCCGCAACATCGACGGCATGCTGAACCGCAGCAATCTCATACTCGTCCTTGATAATGCGCATGCGTGCGAGCTCGCCATCAAGCAGCACGGGCTCAACATCAAGATCGCACAGCTTCTGGTACTCGCTCACAAGCACCTGGGAAGCCTCGGCACCCAGACGATGGATGTCGCACTCCCCTATGAGGATAGCAAGCTCTCCAAGGTAACTCACGCCCTGCTCGTGTACGCGAAACTCGAGGTCGTGCTCGATGTCTGCAGCCTCGTTCACATAGCGGCCATCCATGATGAGGTAACCCCCGGCGCGGGTGATAAGCACCTTGCAACCGCTTCCAGTCACCGTTCCCAAATACCGCTTAAGAGTCTTGCCCTTGATAAGAAGGGCATCGAGTCCGCGCTCGTCCATTAAAGCACGAACCGACTCAACACGAGCATTCATGTCTGTCACCTTTCAAACACGCCCGGCGGGCACGAGGTCCGCCGGGCATCAAGTGGTTCAAAACCGCGATAACAACTAGAAGTCGAGACCGAGGTCGTCGAGGATTGCCTCGTCCTCAGCGGAGAACGCGGACTTTTCGCTCTCGATGCGAGCCTCTTCCTCAAGGGCGCGCTTCTCGGCAACCTTGCAGAAGGGGTAGTACACAATGAGCGCCGCGACCAGCTGAACGATGTTGGCGACGATGGAGCGCCAGTCCATGTTAGTGAGGAAGCCCTCAAGGAACACGCCCACATACGGAGGGGTGAACGTAGAGCAGTCAAGCCAACCCCAGCTCATAAACCAGAACGGGATGGAAGACAGGATGCCGCCGAACAGAACGAAGGGGATGAACATGATAGGATTCAAGACGATGGGAGCGCCGAACAGGATGGGCTCGTTCACGCCGAACAGCGAGGGAATGAATGCGATCTTGCCAATCTCGCGCTGGACCTTGGACTTGGAGAACATGTACCAAATAACGACGCCCATGGTCACGCCCAGGCCGGTGAAGCCGCCGAATGCAGACATGGGACCAGGGGTGAAAATGTGGGTAGCAACGCCACCGGCCTGAACCGCCTCGATATTCTCGGCCAGGAACTGAGTAGCGATAGGCTGGACAATCGGTGAGAGCACCGAAGGATGGATGCCGAAGAAGAAGATGAAGCAGCGCAGCGTATGGTAGAACGTTACCGCAAGCGGGCTGTCCATGGAGCCGATGAGCGGGGCAAGCAGATTGGTGAAGATCTGGTTGGGCATGACGCCGAATACGCCTTGGCACACGATGCGGATAGCGAGGAACACACCGATGACGATGATGGTTACCGGGATGATCTCAAAGGAGCTCGAGATAAAATCCGGAACAGAATCAGGCATCTTGATAGTGAAGTTGCGCTTCTTGCACCAGCGATAAAGCTCAACGGCAACAAGTGAAGCGAACATGGCTACAAACAGGCCCTTGGAGCCGAGCGCAGACAAAGAAATTCCGCCCGCCTCGTCCATTTCCATGCCGAGAAGCAGGAATGCCACAAGCGCCATGCACAGAGAGCCAGGAATATCGAGGTCATAGGACTTTGCGAGGTGGTACGCAGCGACAACGGCTACGAACACGGACATGAGACCCATAGACACGGTGTAGGCAAGGTCGAAGTAGGACGTGTTGGCCACAATCCAGACGGACAGAGGATTGCTCTCTCCAATCATGTTGGGGATAGCGGAGGGAATAAGGCAGAACGAACCAATAAGCAGCAGCGGAGTCATAGCAACCATGGCCTTTTTGACCGCGCTCAAGTGGCGCTGCTTATCCATCTTCTCGGCGATCGGGCCGAGGTAGCGGTTAAGGAGGTCTTCGAATTTATCGAATGCTCCCACCTTCTTGGTGGTGTCTTCCATTCATCTTCCTTTCTAGGAGTTGTATGCCAAGATGGTCCTATTCGCCAGCAGCCTCGCGGGCCATGTCGGCCTTCCTCTTTGCAATAAGAAGCTGCTTGAGGACGGTTGCGCCATCCATCTTGCCGTACGTATCCTGGTCAACGATCACATAGGGGATGTGACGCGGCTCGATGAGAGGCTTGATGGACTCCAGCTTATGCGCAACCTGGGGACCCATGATGAGTGCATCCATATGGTCGACCTCTTGGTCGAGGAAGTCGGCGGCAATAGCCTTCAGGGTGAAGTCGTCGTCGTTAAGAGCCTTGCTCTCGTGAATGGTCTGCTTGATGCGATCCATCAGCATCGTGGTGGAGAAGCCGCCTGCGCAGCACAGTACGATGTCCATTTTCGCCATGATCGATTCCTTCCTACGTATGGCGTGATTGCCTATTTATCCTGCTCTGCGTCGCGTGCCTCGAAGATATTGACTATCTCCGCGATGAGATCGCGCGCGAGCTGGGAGGTCATATAGTGGTCCTGAGCATGGACCATGAGCAGATTTGCACCAGAGTCATCCGAACCCGACAGTGCCGCGGTAATGATCTCGGTCTGTACCTGATGCGCCTGGAGATCAGCCTCCTTCGCCTCTACCAGCATGGCGCGGGCGCCCTCGTAATCATGCTCGCGGACCTTAGCCAGGGCGCCAAAAGCCTTGGCCTTGCTGGCGCCAGCCGCACCGATGATGGTCATAATCTGCTGCTCGTTAATTTCCACGGGACAGTTCCTTCCTTGCTGCGTGGATACGTACGGTAAGAAGTGACCCTGGGGGTCGACGCAACCCCCAGGGCCTTTAAGGGGGCTAGTCGAAGCTCTTAAGCTCCTCGTATGTAGCGCGATCGATCGACGTAGCGATGGCGCACACAAGGTCGACTGCGGCATCGAGATCGCCGCCGCGCATAACGGACCAAGATCCGTGGCAATAACGCACGGGCACGCCGATAACGGTGGCGAGCTTTCCATCGCCGACCAGGTGCGCGGTGCCGGCATCCGTACCGCCGCCCTTGAAGATGTCGCGCTGGAAGGGGATGTTGTTCTTCTCAGCAAGGTCGATGATGTGGTGGAGCATCTTCTCGTTGGGCACGTGCATGCGGTCGTAATGAACGATCATGGGGCCGTGGCCGCACTTGCGCTGGTTTTCCCAATTGCGGGTAAACTCGGGAGCATTGGCGATGTCAACCGGAATGACAATATCCGCGTCGAGATGTGCAGCGGCAGTTGCCGCGCCGCGGCAGCCAACCTCTTCGCTCGAAGAGCCGGCAAACCACAGCTCCGCAGCATGCGGGGTGCCCGCAAGGCGCTTCATGGCCTCAGTTACCACGTATACGCCGGCGCGATCATCAAATGCCTTCCCAAGCAGGATATCGCCCACGGGCTTGAGCTCGCAATCGGCGTCAAACGTGCCCCAGTCACCAATCTGGATGCCAAGCTCAGCAACCTCTTCTGCCGTCTCGCAGCCAAAATCGATATACATATCACCCGGCTGGCTCTCAAGGTCGGCGCGCTTGGCGAACAGGACGCCGCGCACCTTCTTGCCAGAACGCGTTTTGATGCGAACGATTTGGCTCTCGACGCTGTTCTTGCGAGGGCCGCCCACACCAATAACGTGCACCATACCGATATCCGAGATATAGCGAACCATGAAACCGGCCTCGTCCATATGACCGGTAAACAGAACACGAACCGGGTTCTCCTCGGTGCCAGCGCTCTTGAACATAATGCTGCCGAGCTTGTCGTACTCAACGGCATCGGCAATGTCATCGAGCTCCTCGTGCATTACCGCCCGCACCTCCGTCTCGCGGCATGCCACCGCGTCAGCATTGCTCAGGCGGGTAATAAGTCCTTCGTTCACGATGCTCCTTCCATCATGCGTTGTGACCGCGGCTCTAGGGATCAGGCCCCGTGTGCCGAGTGCGGCTGTTCAATTTGCAGTGTATGCGGCAAAGCGGGGAAATGCTTTATCCACCGCTTCACCCTTGCGGTGCAAAGCCGAACATCCCCCATGGCTTCACCCCTGGAGTGAAAGGTGCAGGGATGGAATGAAAAACCCAGCACGGGATAATGGAAACGCTGATGCTCGAGCGCAAATCGCGCGCGGGGCATATCTCACGTTCATTGTGAAAGGGGTTCGCATGTCTGCGAAGTTTAACTTCGATGTCATGGCCGATCGATCGCTCGATCATGCACGCAAATGGGATCGAGAAATCATCCAGCAAAAGTTCCCGTATGCAAAAGAGGACTATATTCCCATGTGGATCGCCGACATGGACTTCCCCGCTGCGCCCGCCGTTCGCAAAGCCCTTGTCGAAGTTGCAGAGAACGGGGCGTATGGCTACGGCTATGCCCATGACGGATTCTATAGCGCCGTTATGTCCTGGCAGCACAGGCGCCATAACGTTGATGTAGAGCGAGATTGGATCACGCTCGCATACGGTACCGTCCCCACCATTCACTACTTGTACCAAGCGTTTTGCCAACCGAATGACTGCGTGATTCTCAACACGCCGGTATATGACCCGTTTGGCTACGCCGCCCACAATAACGGATTCCGCATTATCTCAAATCCGCTTATCTACCAAGACCGCACCTACTACATTGATTTTGACCTGTTTGAAGAACAGATGCAGCGCTTCCATCCTCGCATTCACCTGTTCTGCTCCCCGCACAATCCCGGCGGACGTATCTGGACTCTTGAGGAAATCGAGCGCGTCGCAGAGATCTGCTATAAAAACAATTGCTTACTGGTTGTGGACGAGGTGCACTGCGAGCATATTATGAGCGGTGATTTTCATTCCGCCCTGCAGCTTCCCGACCGCTACCTCGACAACCTCATCGTGCTCACCTCGCCCAACAAGGGATTCAACCTCGGCGGCCTCAAGACCTCCTACTCCATGATTCCTTCA
Source organism: Collinsella tanakaei YIT 12063 (assembly GCF_000225705.1). Lineage (GTDB taxonomy): Bacteria > Actinomycetota > Coriobacteriia > Coriobacteriales > Coriobacteriaceae > Collinsella > Collinsella tanakaei. The sequence goes on along the minus strand of NZ_JH126471.1, from coordinate 151,738 downwards.
GCGCGCGTTCGCGACGTTTTCCGCCATCGCTTGGAGATGAATTCCATCACCTCGCCCAATACCTTTGGGTGCGCCGCAATCATCGCAGCCTACAACGAAGGCGAGGAATGGCTTGACGCCATCACCGATTACTTACGCGAGAGCTACAAGCAAACCGCCGATTTCATTGAAAGCCGCATGAAGGGCTGGGAGCTCATGCATATGCAAGCATCCTACCTACCCTGGGTGAATATCTCTGGAACGGGCGCCACCGCCACCGAGCTGTGCGAGCACATGGCGCGAGAAGCGGGCGTCATTGTTGGCGACGGCACGTTCTACGTAGATAACGGCAGTCAGTTCATCCGCCTCAACCTCGGTTGTCCTCGTGCACTATCATCCGAGGCGCTCCTTCGCATGGAAGCGCATCAGCTTGTGCGATAGCACGACCACGCACCGCAAGAAGCCCCCAGTTCGGCGCCCGAGAGTCCGCTCCCGGGTGTCGCTCTTTTTTACAGTACAAAAGCTGAATCTTCATATCAACGCAATGCGCCGCAGGCCATTATTAAAGACATGCGGTGCAAGCGAGATTACAGGTAAGAAAGCATAGCGTCCAAGAACTGCTGGTAAGTGGTCGCCCGAGAGATAGATCGCATGGCGCCAGGAATGGTGAGAACTACGGCTATATGGTTGAACAGCTCGGAGAAAAACGCGCGGTCATCTCGTTTGATGGCCAGCATGAGAACCGCATGCACGGTTCTTCCCTGCCACGATAAGCCCCGAGGGAACAAAGCAACCGAAACCGCCGTGCGCCTAGCATCCATATCCACCGGATGCGGTAGCGCAATATCACAGTACGCGCTCGAAGACATCTCTTCGCGCTCTAGCAAACGCTCGCAAAAGTCATCAAACGCATAGCCCTCATCAACCAGACGGCCTCCCATCAAGTCAATCGCCTCACGCCAATTTGCAACATCAGGCTCAATGGAGAAAAACTCCTGACGAAAGAAGGTGCGCATATCGCGATTGAGCTCTTCGCGCTCGCGTGTTCGACGAATAGCATCGGCGCGCTCTTCAATAGCACGCGCATCACGACTGCCCAAGAACGAAGAAATCTGGACAACCGGCACGGAGGTATATCCCGAAATTGGAAACGTTGACACAACGAGATCGTAACGATCAAGAGAATCAACATCCTCAATCGATGACGCGACCGCATCGATAACTAGGGAGCGCTCGACCTCACGAGAAAACGCCTCGATACGTTCGGCACCATTCACGTTGTGCTGGGCGCACACGAGTAAGGCATGGAGCTTGTTCGCGCTTGTGCGCTGCTCTTCAATCAGGCACCCAACATGCAGTGCGATGTACGCAATCTCGTCCTCGTTAATCTCAAACCCCGTCTCGCTACGAATGACATCGGCCACAAACACCGCCACGTCATAGATAAACGGCTGCCCGTTCTTAATATCTCCCAGTTGAGGATTACGCAGCTGCATGTTCAGCGCCGCGCGAGAGAACAAATTGGCCAAATGGAGAGAAAAACGAAGCATGAAATCATGATCGGAAAAATCAAGCGAGAACACATCGCGCACTCGTCGCGCTATTACCTCCAGAACTTCAAACGCCTTTTTATGCTCCGGGTCATCCAAAACATTTCCACCAGTATGAATCAGATTCACGGAAAGCATCACGTACACTGCTTCGCGGTCGCTCTCGGCAACGACAACATCGTAATCGCTCTCGATTGCCGCGCATATCTCTTCAACGGACTGCTCCAGTTCGCGTGAAAGCGCAACGTCAGAGCTGCTTTCAGAATGCGGGCTACGCTTGACCGCCAAGGGGGCAGGATCGAAACCATTGAGCGTGCGCTCCACAAAAATAGCGATATGGATGATCAGATTCGAGAGGGCGTAATCGTTGATATAGAAACCGCGAGATTTTAAACTCGCATCGATCTGGCCACGAAGAGTCCTCAAGTCAATTCCAGGAAAATACCCGTTGATCATTTCAAATTGAGAGAAATAATCCTTTGTCTCATCAAAGATCAACTGAGCAACCATTTTACGTTCGCCCCGTGCACTACCTTCCACATGGATAGACCCGCCTCGTGACCGCAGCGACAAACCGTAATCGGTAACTCGCGCTTGATGGCAACAAGCTCGTTGTCGAGCGTCGCGAGCGAAATGTAGAGGGATTCGGCCAGGTCCGCGCAAGAGAGCTCACGATGGCGCATGAGAAGTTCAAACAATATGTAGCGCTTTCGCGCCTCAGCCGTCTGAGGGACCTCGGGGCTAACATTAGACAGGATACGAGAAGATGCTGCAGAATCGGCAAGGCGATAGCCCTTTGGGCCGCTTTCGATCAATCCCTCATGCATAGAATTCAAGCGCATGATGTCAGTCTTGATAGTTCTGGACGAGCACCCCATTTCCTGTGCAAGCGCGGAGGCGGTGACCCAGGATGTCCGATCCGACAAGATGCGAACAATCCCCCGTTTGCGATCAACAGCCAAAGGGCACCTCCTTCTCCGTTACGAATTTCATGCTAAAGCAGTGAGATGTAGCAAGCTACGCCGAGTCTTTCACCACATAGGGGAAAGACTCGCGTTTGGATTTCGCAAGTATACCCATACGAAAGATGATGTTCGGACGTACCATCATGCTTGTAACAAATCGGTGTCACCGCGTCACTAGACCGTCGCGCTATGCGCCCAGCAACACTCTCCATAGAAAGGAATCAGCCTTGAAGATTAAATTGTTCGAGCTGCGAGGCGATGAGAGGCAAGCCTACGAGCGCGCAGTCGCCGCTCTGCCCGAAAGCTATACCATCGATGCCATTCCCGACATTCTCTCGGAAGACAACATCGAGAGCGTCGCCGGCTACGAGGCCGTCGTCATCAACAACAAGTCCATCTTGCCCGCCGAGCTTATCACGCGCATGGGCGAGCTGGGGGTAAAGCTGCTTTCCTCGCGTTGCATCGGCTACAACCACATCGATATCGATGCCGCCCATCGAATGGGCATCCATGTATGCAACACCACCTACCCGCCCTACGGCGTGGCAGAGTTCGCCGTCATGCTCATGCTCATGTCGCTGCGCAAATGCAAGCCCGCCCTTTGGCGCCAACACGTAAACGACTACTCGCTTGAGGGCCTGCTCGGCCGCGAGCTGCGAACCCTTACCGTGGGCGTGATGGGCACTGGGCGCATAGGCCGCGCCGTAATCGACAACCTCTCAGGATTTGGGTGCAAGATCCTCGCTTATGACCCCTTCCCCAATGCCGACCTCATTTCGCGTGGAATATCATACGCGGACGTCAACACCCTCATTGAGCAAAGTGACCTTATCACCGTGCACATGCCGCTTATGGACAGCACGCGCAACATCATCGATGCGGAAGCGATCTCGAAAATGCGTGACGGCGTCGTGCTCATCAATGTGAGCCGCGGAGAACTTATGGATACCGATGCGTTGATCGACGGTATCGAGCGCGAGAAGATCGGCGCGCTCGCCATGGACGTATTCGAGGACGAAGCCGGCATTTACCATGAGAACCGCATGAACGACATCCTGGTAAATCGCAAGATGGCCTACCTTCGCCAGTTCCCAAACGTGCTGCTCACCAATCACATCGCTTTCTACACCGATGTTGATGTCGATAGCATGATCGAGCAGGGCGTTGCCAACATCGTTTCCATGGACAAGGGCGTCTGTGCAACCGAACTCTAACCTCGTCCGTTTGGAATGACCGCAGATTGTTGGCCTTCCTTCCCAAATCAAATCGCCATCCTTGGAGCACCGTCTATGATTCGTCTTATCAAGAGCAGTTTCAGCGTTATTGGAAAAGAGGGTTCGACCTTGGATGGCGAGGGCTTCATTCAGCGCCTGTGGAATGAAGCTAACGGCCACTTTGCAGAAATAAAACACCTGGCGAAAAGAGCCGAGGATGACAGCTTGGTTGGAATATGGGGAGCGATGTCGGACCACACCCATTCGTATCTACCATGGGAAGACAACTTTAGCGAAGGTCTCTACTTAGCTGGGATCGAATGCGAAGACGAGGCCGAAGCTCCTCTCGGTTGGACCAAATGGACTATACCGAGCTTCGAGTACCTTGTTGTCGCCAATAAAGAAGGGGCATTCGATCAAGCGATTGCTCATTTGCGCGCTGAAGGCATTCCACTTGCCGGCGCAGTCCATGAGTATATTGACCCAGCGACAACCCGTTGCCACCTCTATGTTCCCATTCGAAAAATAGAATAGCTTCGCCCCGCCCTGCCGCGTGAGCAATAACACCCACCGTCCTCAGCCACCGTCTACGTAAACGTTTATAGAGCCCATGCGCCCTCCCCTATACTGGACGGGATTAACCTATCGATATCAAGCGGGGCGCTATGTACGACGTACTTGTAATTGGAACGGGCATCGCGGGGCTCTCCGCCGCCGTGAGCGCGGCGCAGACGGGCGCGCAGGTGGCCCTTGCCAGCGCGGGCAAGCTGTTCTCCGGTTCGAGCTTCTATCCGGGAACCTGGGGCCTGGGCCTTATCGCACCCGTGGACGATGAAGACGCCGCCGACCTTGCAGACACCATCAAGCGCGTAGGGTGCGGCGTGGTCGTACCCTCGCTGGTCGATGCATTCGCCCATGGCATCCGCCCGGCGCTGGCGTGGCTGCAAGAAGAGGTGGGCGTAGAGCTGATGGAGCCCTCGTCCACAGACGCTGCGTCCCAGAAGGCCTTTATCCCCTGCTTTGACCATAAGCACCGCCAATGGCGCGGCCTTACCCGCCAATCTATGCAAGACGCGTTTACAAGCGCGATCGATCGCTTTGGCATCGATCTACTCGAGCGCCATGAGCTTGTTGACCTTATGGATAGAGGCGACCGGCTTGCGGGCGCGCTGTTCCTCAACACCGCTACCAAGCGCTTCGCCGCCGTGGGCGCGCGAGCCGTGATCCTGGCGACCGGCGGCACCAGCGGGCTGTTTGGCCGCACGCTGACGTCAAGGGACGTGCTGGGGTCCGTCCAAGGCATCGCCCTAAAACACGGATGCACGTTTATAAATATCGAGTTCATGCAGATGATGCCGGGACTGCTCTCGCCCGCCCGCGGCGTCATCTTCAACGAGAAGACGTTTCGCTACGCCGTTCCTCACGAGTCGTTAGACCGCGCGCGCCACTCAACGGCCGACCTGCTTGAGATGCGCTCTGGCTACGGCCCCTTTACCAGCAGGCTCGCGTCGCGCGCCGTTGACTTTGCCATAGACTCCGCCGGCGAGGACGGCTGGCCCGTCACCATGAACTACCCCAAAGACAGCGTGCCCGAATTTGTCCAAACCTTTAGCAGCTGGCTTAAAGATGAGTTTGGCGTCAAACCGGATACTCCGCTGCGGTTGGGCATATACGCTCACGCCTCCAACGGTGGCATTCGCATCAATAGCCGCGGCGAAACGGGCGTGGAAGGCCTGTACGCATGCGGCGAGGCAACGGGAGGCATGCACGGCGCCGACCGCATTGGCGGGCTCTCAAGCGCAAACGGCGTGGTCTTTGGCAGGGCTGCAGGCAGGGCCGCGGCGAAATACGCTCGCGTCGCCTCCGCTTCGAGCGACGTTGACGCAAGTATGGGCGGCACGGAAACGCCGTTGAAGGTTCCCGTGCAAACGCGAGCGATCGAGATGTACAACGCCACCAAGATCACCGGAGAGCTGCACCGCCTAATGAGCGAGCATTGCATGATTCGCCGTACGGAAGACAGCCTTGATGCCGCGCTTGAACAGATCGTCGAGCTTGAGGAGACCGTTCGCGATATCGCCGTGAAGCCCTCGCAGGCAAACGATTCGGCGAACCGCAGCGCCATGCTCTACCATCGCCTGAACAACCAGCTGTTGCTGGCCCGCGCCATGGTCGAAGCGATGCGGGAGCGCAGCGAAAGCCGCGGGTCGCACGCGCGAGCGGACTACCCGCAAGAGGATCCCGCGCTGGCCCACCCGTCGCGCGCGTTCTTGACGGGTAGGCGCAACACGCTCAACGTGACGATTGGGTAGCGCCGGACGCCAAGAGGATATCCCTATGCCCATGAAAGGGCGTAAGCGCTATGAAGAAGGCACCATTGTGGGTGGGCGCCCCCGCTCGGCGTCCGCCCCAAGACGCATCTAAAGGCGCAGAGCGGCCTCAGCGGCCTCGTTGCACCCCACCCCCCCGCCTTAAAACCAAGTCGCTCGCCTTCAGTGTGGTCAATGAGCGCCACGAGGCGGGGATCGGATTTTTATACACGCTCTACGGGGAGCATATTTAGACCGAAACGTAGCCGCTTATTCATTACATGCGTAGGTTATATATCGAATTTAAGCGAGTTGTAGCCATCTCACACGGCGCAACAACACTCTGTGCAGTTGCTATAAGCCACCTGAGGACTCGCTTGGGGCTGTCTTGCGCCTCAACGCCCCTCCACACAGCCCACTTCATGGCCCAGCTTACCCACCTCGTGGCACTCATTGACCATCCCGAAGCGGGTCGGTTTTCCGCCCTCGTTTTTGTCTGGATACAACGGGTGGAAATCGCAGTTAGCGGAGGATCCGAATGTATATCGGCAATCCCTGGCGTAAATTGGATCATAAGTAAATCTATAATAAAAAACTCCCATTGCGAGAGTTGAGAAATCAGATGGTGGACCGTCAGGGATTCGAACCCTGGACCTTGGGATTAAGAGTCCCCTGCTCTAGCCAGCTGAGCTAACGGTCCAACTATGTTAGGCAACGCGTGAAGAGGATGGTGGACCGTCAGGGATTCGAACCCTGGACCTTGGGATTAAGAGTCCCCTGCTCTAGCCAGCTGAGCTAACGGTCCAACTATGTCTTCAAGGTGAAGCGTGGGGTGGGTAAAGGGACTCGAACCCTCGACCTACGGGACCACAACCCGTCGCTCTAGCCAACTGAGCTACACCCACCATGTCTTCACTCGCGCGAAGCGCTAGGCTATTATGCAACGGAATCGCGGCGCGTGCAATACCCAATTTGAAAAGATTTTTATTCATGTGGATGCTCTTCACAACCCGGCAGTCATCATCGCAGCTCACCGCACCTATCCCCTATCAATAAGAAAGCGCCCCGTCATCCTGACAAGGCGCTTTCAAAAACAATCTTATCCGCGTGAAAGCCGGAAAGACTATGGGGGCGCCAAAGAGGCGCGCCATCCCTTCCTAGTAGGTAAGGTCGGAATCATCCAGGCTACCGCTAAAGATGCGGTAAGAGATCACGTGATACACCAGCACCAGCGGAACGCCAATGCAGGCGATGACGGTCATGGCGATCAGCGTAAGGTCGCTCGAGGCGGCGTTGGCGATGGTGATGGAGAACGCCGGCGCGGTCGCAGGGATAAGGTTGGGGAACAGAGAGGCGGCAAACATGCCCACCAGACCCACGCAGCCCAGGCTCACCAGCACGTGGCGGGCGACGTCTGCCTTGCGGCAGGTACCCTTGCAGGCGACAACGGCCGCCAGCGAGGCCACAAAGACCAGGGCGAACACAGAGGACACCGTGTTGGCGGTGATGCCGGCGGCGCTATTGGGCGCAACCACCATCATGAACTGCAGGCCAACCAGCGCAAAGACAACCAGGTCGGCGATCGCCAGGCGTCCGCGAAGGACGGTGGCGCGGGCCTTGAGGTCGCTGCCCTGGGGCGCCTTCAGGGCGATCCAGGAGCTCCCCTGCACCAGCATGTGCACCAGGCCCAACACGCCGCAGGAAAGGGCGAACGGGCTCAGCAGGTCAAAGAAGGTGCCAGTGTAGTCGCCGGCTGCGTTCAGGGGCAGACCCTGGACAACGTTGCCCACCGCGACGCCAAACAGCAACGCGGGCAAAAGGCTGGCGACAAAGAACAGCGCGTCCCACAGCTTGGCCCAAGCCGGGTCATGCGCGCGGAACTCAAGCGCGGTGGCGCGGACGATGAGGCCAAAGAGAACCAACATGATAGCCAGATAAAAACCGGAGAAGCTGGTGGCGTAGGCTGGGGCGAACGCGGCGAACAGCGCGCCGCCCGCGGTGAGCAGCCAGACCTCGTTACCATCCCACACCGGGCCGATGGCGCGGCGGACCACGGCGCGGTCGCGCTCATCGCGGGCCAAGAACGGATAGAGCACGCCGGCTCCCAAGTCAAAGCCGTCCAGAACAAAGTAGCCGCAGATCAGCACGGCGATAAGGACAAACCACAGGATTCCCAAAGCGGTCATCTACTCCACCTCCCCTTCTGCAGTAGCCGTATCGGCGGCAAAGGACAGCGATGCGGACGAGGAATCCTCGTCCCCGTTGGTAGCCAAGAACGCATCCGGGCCGGCCTTGATGGTCTTGGCGACCATGCGCACCCAGCCTGCGAACACAACCAGGTAGACAACAACAAACAGGCCCATGGTAATCATGAGCTGCGTGGAGTCGACGGATGCCGATGCCGCGTCGACCGTCTTGAGCTCGCCAAAGACAATCCACGGCTGACGACCGAGCTCTGCGGTGATCCAGCCAAACTCGATGGCCAGGTACGGGGCGAGCCACGCCAGCATGAGGATGACCAGCGGCCAGCGCTTGCCGGCCAGCTTGCCGCGGACGATGAGGAACGACAGGATCAGCGTGATGCAGATAACGCCGAACAGCGCGACCATGGCGTGGTAAGACTGGAAGATGGCGTTTACAAACTCGGGACGCTCGTCCTCGGCGAAGTCGTTGAGGCCGGGGTACTCGGTCTCGAAGCTCTGGTCCGCCAAGAAGGAGGTGCCGCCGGGAATGGAGAGCGCGTAGGTCTCCTGCTTCTCCTCGTCCACCCAACCAAAGAGGGACAGGGCAACGGGGCCCTCCTCATACTGGCCCTCCATGGCGGCGAGCTTGCTGGGCTGCGTGCGCGCGACGGCGAGCGCCTGGGCGTGGGCGGCGGGCAGCATGAGCAGGGCGGTCACCACGCCCACGATGGTGCCCACGCGGATAAAGATGTGGGCGGAGCGCTGATCGCGCTTTTTCCACAGGTAGAAGGCTCCCACGGCGATGCACACAAAGGCGCCCAGGATCAGCAGGGCGATGACGGTATGGAAGAAGCGCTGCAGGGTGGTGTGGTTGAGCGCGGCGGCAAAGAAGTCGGTGAGCACTGCTTTGCTGCCGTTGTAGGAATCGACCACCTTGTAGCCCGCGGGCGTCTGCATCCAGGAGTTGGCGATGATGATCCACAGCGAGCTGAGCATGGAGCCAAACCACACCAGCCAGGAGCTGACCATGTAGAAGCGACGCGACACGCGCGAGCGGCCAAACAGCAGCACGCCCAAAAAGACCGACTCGAGGAAGAAGGCGAACAGGGCTTCGGCTGCAAGCGGCGCGCCAAAGATGTCGCCCACAAAACGCGAGTAGCCCGCCCAGTTGGTGCCAAACGAGAACTCCATGGTGATGCCGGTTGCGACGCCCACGGCAAACGTCATGGTGAACAGCCTGGTCCAAAACTGCGCCCGGGCCTCGTCATGGGCATCATGGCTTTTGTACGCCTTGGTAGTCATGATGGCCACGATGAGTCCGAGACCAATGGACAACGGAACGAACAGGTAGTGATACAGCGCGGTAAATGCGAATTGCATTCTCGCCAAGCTAGCTGCGTCCACGTACATCCCCTCCCTTTATTCCGACGGGACCACGTGGATTCTGCCATCTGGACAGCCGCTTCCCGTACGATGCACAGCGTGTAATGATACCTGATTAGAAGCACATGCATAATCAGGTACAGGATATACTTCTGCACCATGATACAAGGCTGGAGAAGCCGTGGGAACATAGGTTAGCTTATAGAGCGCTTTGCTATCCTGCGCCTTACAAAAGAGCTCGCGGCGACGCCCGTTATAGCGCCCATACAATCGAGGAGCACGTCTGCCACCTGGCCGCAGCGGCCCGGAACAAAGAGCTGGATGACCTCGTCCAAAGAAGCCGCGATCAGCACGGTGGAGGCAATGGTAAGCACGCGGGCGCAGTCCAGATGCGCATGGCGATCAAGCGCGACGGACACGGAAACGCCCAGCGCCGCGTACTCGGTGAAGTGCGCCATCTTGCGGATGATGAAGTTGCTGACCCAACTTGCGGGCAGACCGAGGTCGACGAGGAAGCCTTGGACCATGGCGAGCACGCCATGGCTGATCTCCGAGCTGTCGGATCCCGGAACCATGGAATTGCACCATATGGCGAGGACGATGACGACGGAAGCCGCCAGCCAGGGAATCGATATGGAAGACCGCAGCCTCTGCATGGGAGCCTACGCCTCCTCCGCCTGCAGGCGCGGCATGGCGGCGGTGCCGCCCTGGATAACGCGCAGGAACTCGCGGCTGGTATGACGCATGCTTTGCGACTCGATGTGGTTGAGCTCTTGGTCCAGAAGCTGGTTGACGTGGGAATGCACGGCGGTGGCGCGGCGTCCCTCGTTGACGGCGGCGACGCGCGGAGCGAAGTGCGCCCCCATGGGCGCCGCGGGCGCGGCGGGCTCTTCCAGAATCGCCAGGGCCTCCGCCCACATCTCCTCATGACCGGAATAATCGACCATGGGGACCTCGACGGTCTGGGATTCGCTGTCCGTGGACGAGGACGCCGCGGGGGCGACGGGCTCTGCAGCCACGTCCGCTACGGCATCTGCGGAATATGCGGCATCTGCGGCAACGGCGACGGGGCCTGCCTGAGCGGGCTGGAATACAAAGCCGGAGGGCTCGTCCAAATCAAGATCGATCAGCGAGGTTGCCTGCACGGCAGCGCCCGCCTGCGGAGCGACCGTTACGGGCTGCGCCGGCTGCGCCACGGGCGCCACGGCGGGCATGTCCTCTTCTGCGACCATGATGTCGAGAGAGCCCACGGCGGCCTCGCGCGAGGCGATCTCGTCCAAGCGATCTTTGGAAAGAGACTCGGTAACGTTCTCGCACGATGCGGCTATCGCCATGAAGGTGGCTGTAGCGTCCGCGGGGACGGAGGCGTCGCTGGCAGCCGCGGCGGCTTCGGCAGCGGATGCGGCAGATGCTCCGGCAGGGGCCGCGGAGGCCTTGCCGACCACACCGGTAGCGCCTGAGCGGGCGAGCTCCTCGAGCGCGATCTGGTAAATGTCCTTGGACTGCAGCGGATCGCAGCTAACAGGCGAGCTATCCGAGAGCATGGAGTCGATTTCCTCCCACGCCTGGGCCTCGGACATGGCGTCGGCGGCGCGCGCGATCACGGGGACATCGTCGGGCTTGCCGTGACGGCCAAAGAAGCGCTCGATATCCGCCTCAAATGACGTGGTGACGGCGGCAGGCGCGCACTCGCCCGCGGCGAACGGCGCCACGTTGCCGGATTCCTGCACAAAGGCGCCCTGCGCGGCAGCGGGAGCGTCGGCTTGGACGGCAGCGGCGACAGAAGCATATTCGGCGGCGCGCTCGGCGTCGCGGCGATCCATCATGTCGAACAGCGAGCTCGAGAGCACGTAGGCCCCCACCCCCGCAAACGACCCCAGTGCAAAGGGGATGCTTAAGGAGGCCACGGTCGCCTGGGCCTCAGGCGAGGACTGCGTGGCGACATGGGCAAGAAGCGGCACGGCGAGGCCTATGCCACCGGAAATACCCACGGCGATTGCGCGGTGTCCATGCTGTTTGGAAGCCATGACCGTCTCCTCATGCTGCGAATAGTTGGCGCTGCCGCCCAGGGGGCGAAAGCGTATCTGTGCGTGCACGCTCGCGGGGATCACAAAGAACGGTTGTGTTGGACCATTCATCCAAGCAACGGATAGTGGTTTGATTCATCTGCGTTTTCCGTCGCGAACATTACACGTATTATGCGAGAATCCGCTGTTTAAAGCAAGAATACTTGGTAACGCTACACTGATTTGCGGCATACGGCGACCGCGTGGTTGCAACGCGGCTCAACGGGGAAGAAACCTAGGTATGCGAGTAAGCCTGCAAAGGAGGAATCGATGCCAAAAATCGCGATTGTCACGGGGGCGTCCTCGGGTCTTGGTAGAGAATTTGCCCGTCATATAGACCAAGGCGAATGCGACAAAGTGGACGAGATCTGGGTCATCGCGCGCCGCGCGGAGCGCCTGGAGGCTTTGGTAAGGACCACCGGAACGCCCGTGCGCCCGTTTTGCCTGGACCTCACCGACCCCCTCTCATTCGATCTGGTCGAGGGGGCGCTGGCGGAGACCAAAGACGCCCGGGTGACGCTGCTGGTCAACAACGCGGGCTTTGGCGTTTTTGGCGATATGGCGCTGCAGAAGCGCGATGACACGCCGCGCATGATAGAACTGCTGGTCCGCGCGCCCATCGAGATGATGTACCGCGCGCTGCCGTTTATGAGCGCCGGCTCCAGGATCATCAACATCGCCAGCGTGGCATCCTTCATCCCCCAGCCGCGCCTGGCCGTATACTCTGCGGCAAAGCGGTTTATCCTGGACGTCTCGCGCTCGCTTGACGCGGAGCTGGGCGATGTGGACATTCACGTCACCGCCGTGTGCCCCAAGTTCATGGATACGGAGTTTCTCAGCTCTCCCGGCGACAAGCGCACCGCCAAGAAGATGACCGTCATAGGGTTCGAAAAGCCCGATCACGTGGTCAAGGCGGCCCTGCGCAGCGCGCGGCTGGGCAAAAGCCTGTGCATTCCCGCCGCCGACATGAAAGCGCTCTACGCCGCCTCGCGCGTCGTCCCCTATAAGCTCGCCCTCAAGATCGAGCGGGCCATAGGGGCTCTATAAGGGGCCCTATAGAAAAAAGGCCGGCAGGCGAATCCTTAAGTAGGAAGCGCCTGCCGGCTATTTGTTAATAAGGACGAGGATACGCCGCGGCTACATGGCGTCCGAGTGATCCGCCGCCTTCTTCGCGGAGCGGATGAGGAATTCCTCGTTGCTGTTGGTGCCCTTGAGACCCTTGATGAACGACGCCGCCGCACGCTCGGTGTTGTTCATATTCGCCAGGATCCTGCGAATACCCCAAACAAACGGCTGGATGTTCTTGTCGATAAGCAGATCCTCGTTGCGGGTACCGGACTGGACGGGATCGATAGCCGGGAAGATTCGACGGTCGGCCAGGTCGCGGTCGAGCTTGAGTTCCATGTTGCCGGTGCCCTTGAACTCCTCGAAGATGACCTCGTCCATCTTAGAGCCGGTATCGACCAGCGCGGATGCCAAGATGGTGAGCGAGCCGCCGTTCTCGATGTTGCGGGCGGCACCCAAAAAGCGCTTGGGCGGGTACAGCGCCGCGGAGTCCACGCCGCCGGACAGAATGCGGCCAGATGCGGGGGCGGCCAGGTTGTACGCGCGCGCAAGGCGGGTGATGGAGTCAAGCACCACCACTACGTCGCCACCCATCTCGACAATGCGCTTGGCGCGCTCGATGACCAGTTCGGACACGCGGGTGTGGTTGTCCGCCGGCATGTCGAACGTAGAGGCGACCACGTCGCCGCGGATGGAGCGCTGCATGTCCGTGACCTCTTCGGGGCGCTCGTCCACCAGCAGGCAGATCAGGTGCACCTCGGGATTGTTGGTGGCGATGGACTGGCAGATCTTCTTCAAGATTGTGGTCTTACCAGCCTTGGGCGGCGAGACGATGAGGCCGCGCTGGCCCTTGCCAACCGGAGCCACGATGTCGATGGCGCGGCCGGTGATGGACTCCTTGCCATGCTCCATCTTGAGGGGCTCGTTGGGATAGATGGGCGTGAGGTCCGCAAACTTTGGACGATGCCTCATCTCCTCCGGATCGCGGCCGTTGATGCTGCGAATCTTGGCCAGGCCGGGGAACTTGTCGTTAGCGCGCGAGGGGCGCAGGGTGCCGGCGATCACGTCGCCGCAGCGAAGGCCGGCAGCGCGAATCATGTTGGCGGGAACAAAGGCGTCATCGCGGCTGGGCATGTAGCCGTGGGCGCGAATGTAGCCAAAGCCCTCATTGGTGATGTCCAGGATACCCTCTATATCGCGGAAGCCCTCGGCGCGGGCGGTGGCTGCGTAGACCTCTTCGACCAGCTCGGCTTTCTTCTTGCCGACGTAGTCGATGTTGAGCTCCTTGGCCTTCTCGCGCAGCTCGGCGACCTTGCAGGCGGCAAGCTCTTCGCGAGAGACGCTGGGCTCCACGGGACCGTTGAAGCGATTGTTGCGCTGCTTGCGGTTCTGCTTGTTATTTCGCTTGTCGTTGCGATCGGCACGGTCGTTGCCGTTACGGTCATTGCGGTCGCCGCGATCGTTGCGGTCGTTGCGCTGGGGTCGATCGAAGCGCTGCTCCGAGCCCTCCTCGCCCTGCTGGCGATCACGCGCGCGCGTGGAGTGGGAGCGGCGAGATTGGCGGCCCTGCGGCTGCTCTTCGGTAAGAGCTGCCGGCTTCTCGTCCTTGGCGGCATCATCTTCGCCCTGAGAGGGCTCCGGCGCCGCTGGCGCCTCTACCGGGGCAGCGTCCACGGGCTTCTCATCCTTGGCCTCATCTGCCTGGAGCTTTGCCTTGGAAGCCGCGCGGCGGGCGCGACCGGGGCGGTTATCGGATTTCTTCTCGGATTCAGCAGACGCCTTCTCTGCGTCAGCGGAAACGGGTTCGAAGGCGGATGCCTCTTTGAGCGGGGCCTGCGCGGGCTGGTCCTGGGTCTCACGGGCGGGGGCGTCCCCCTGCGAGGCGAGCTTCGCGGCTGCCAGGGCCGCAGCGGCGGCGCGCTCGGCCTCGATATATGCCTTGGGCTTGCGGCCGCGGCGGTGCGGCCTCAGTGCGGGATCGATCAGCGATGCGGCGTCAAACTGGGTAGGCGCAGCGTCGCTATCAGGGGAACCGGCGGATGCGAGCATCTCTGCGGCGCGCTCCTCCATACGGCGCTGGCGGCGTACCACAGACGCTTGGGAAATCTGGGCAAGGGCGCGGGCCTGCGCAACCTCTGCAGACGGGGCCTGCTCTGGGGCGGCCTCCGCCTTGTTGGCGGCCTTGGGCTTGCGACCGCGGCGCGGCTTGGGCGCCTGCTCCACCTGCTCCTCTACCGCTTTGGGCTTGCGGCCACGGCGACGGGGCTTTGGAGCTTCCTCTGCCGCCTGCGGCGCATCGTCCGCCTTAGGAGTTGCGGAATCGGAAACCGCAGCATCGCCCTCGTCCTTCTTAGCGGCTTTGGAACGAGTCGCCCTGGGCTTGCGCGTGGGCTTCTCGGCAGCGGGCTTTTCATCTACCGGCTGCGCTGCGGATGCAGGGCGCTCTGCCGCCGCGGGCTTCATTGCGGGCGCGGGTTTCTCTGCGGGTGCCGCATCCCCAGCGGGCTTCATCTCCGCCACACGAGCCGACGCGGGCGCGGGGGCCTCAACCTGCTGGCGAGTTTCAACCTGGCTGGACGGTGCTGCGGACGCCTCCACGAACTCGGTCTTGTTATCGTCTGACACTATGCCTGCTCAACTTTCTTCCAGTCAGCCTCAAAAGAAGCGATTCCCCTATCCGTCAGGGGATGCCTGAGGCATTTTTTCAGCGTCCCAAGGGGCACCGTTGCTATATCGGCGCCCATAAGGGCAGCCTGGGTAACATGGTTTGGCGTGCGTACGGACGCGGCGATGATCTCGACCTTATCGTCGACGTTCTTGCCGCTCCAGTCATAGTTACCAATGCAGGTAACAACATCTGCAAGCTGGGCAACGCCGTCTTCGGAGATATCGTCGAACCGCCCGATAAACGGGCTGATGTAGCGCGCGCCGGCGTTAGCGGCCAGCAGCGCCTGCGGGGCGGAGAACACCAGCGTCATGTTGACGCGCACGCCTTTGTCCGCAAGCTTGCGGCACGCCTCCAGGCCCGCCTCGCAAACCGGCAGCTTGATGACAATGTTGGAAGCGAGCGCGGCCAGGCGCAAACCCTCCTCGACCATGCCGTCCGCCGTGGCTGCAGTAGACTCGGCGGAAACGGGAAGCCCTTCGCAAAGCTCGGCGATCTTGAGCATATGGGATTCAAAATCCGCGAGTTTGCCGCCTGTCTTTGCGTACAGCGAGGGATTGGTGGTGACGCCGGCAAGGCAGCCCCAGCTCTTCGCTTCTGCAATCTCATCCAAATTGGCGGTATCGATGAAGAACTTCATGATGAAACCTCCTATGTCGCGTCGCGATATACGACAAGTTGCCCACATGGGGTCGCGCATGCGCTTCCACGCTATAAGGAAAGGGATGTTCAATAGTGCCGCCGCCATGCAGCTTGCACGTAACGACCCTGAGTGTAGCACATGTCGCTTAAAGCGCATTCACGTATTACAAACGCATTGGACAAACGGCACAGCTTTTTATGGTCTACACCCCGGCCAGGCTGAAATTCTTAATTGGATTAGGTTGCCGGACGCGTCGCGACGCATCTAAGTAGGCATGAAAAGAGCCCCCGCGCGGGCGAGGGCTCCAAACATCACGGATTGTGAAAACTGGCGCACGTTGCCGCCGCCTCGTGAACTACATCTGCTCGGGCGCGGAAACGCCGATGAGCGAGAGGGTGAGCGCCAGCACGTTGCGAACAGCATCGCATGCGGCAAGGCGGGCGCGGGACAGCTCGGCGTCGACCGGGCGACCCTCGCTAGGCAGCACCTGGCAGGCCTGGTAGAAGCTGTGGAAGCCGCCGGCCAGCTCCTCTGCGAAGTGGGTGAGGCGGAACGGCGCGCGGTCGCGGGCGCAGCTGGCGATAAGGTCCTCGAGCTCGGAGATCTTACGGGAGAGCGCAAGCTCGGTGGGATCGGTCAGCAGCGCGTAGTCCACGTTCTCGCCGATAGCCTGGGCGGCCACGGCGTCCATGCCCATCTCGGCAGCCTGCTCCGGCGTGACGCCGGCGGCCTTGCGCAGGATGGAGCAGATGCGGGCGTGGGCGTACTGCACGTAGTACACCGGGTTGTTCTGGCTCTTCTCCTTAACGGCCTCGATATCGAAGTCGATGGCCTGGTTGGAAGAGCGGGAGATCAGCGTGTAGCGGGTGGCGTCGGCGCCGACCTCGTCCACGAGCTCCTGGAAGGTGACCATGGTGCCCTTGCGCTTGGACATGCGGATGGGGTGACCGTTGCGCAGCAGGTTGACAAACTGGCCCAGCAGGACCTCGAACTTGCCGGGGTAGCCCAAAGCGTCGCAGACGCAGCGGACACGGTTGATGTAGCCGTGGTGGTCGCAGCCCCAGATGTCGATGACGTGGTCGACGCGCTGGAACTTATCCCAGTGGTAGGCGACGTCCGAAGCGAAGTAGGTGTACTCGCCGTTGGCCTTGACCAGGACGCGGTCCTTGTCATCGCCCAGGTCGGTGGAGCGGAACCACAGAGCGCCGTCCTTGTTGTAGAGATAGCCCATCTCATCGAGCTTGGCGAAGGCGCGGTCTACCGCGGAGGTGCCGGCGTTGGGGCCCTCGGTGTCCTTGATGTAGACGGTGCGCTCGGAGAACCACTTGTCGAAGTCGCAGCGGACGTCATGGCACAGCTGGCGCATGTTCTCCACCATCTTGGCGTAGCCCTCCTCGCGGAAGTAGAGCATGCGCTCCTCATCCGTGGCGTGGGCCCACTTGTCGCCGTCCTTCTTATAGAAGGCAGCGGCCTCGTCGATGATGTAGGTGCCGCCGTAGGCGTTGCCGCCCAGGCCCTGGGTGAAGGCGTCCATGTAGGGATGGCTGTCCAGGTGCTCGTCGGCCTCGTCCTGAACGTAGTTGTCGCGGTCCTTGGCAAGGAAGTCGCGCGCGGCGTCGATGTCGATGCCCTGCTTCTCCATGATCTCGACCAGCTGCATGTAGCGATAAGAGATGGAGTTGCCAAAGACGTCCATCTGAGAGCCGTGGTCGTTGATGTAGAACTCGCGCTGGATGTCATAGCCGGCGTGGCTCATCACGCGGCAAAGCGAATCGCCCAGAGCTGCCCAGCGGCCGTGACCCACGTGCATGGGGCCGACGGGGTTGGCGGAAACGAACTCGACCTGCGTCTTGAGACCACCGCCGACGTTGGACTTAGCGAAGTCCATGCCCTTGGCGCGGGCCTCTGCCAGGACGGCGTTGTTCGCCGCGGCGTTGAGGTAGAAGTTGATGAAGCCCGGGCCGGCGACCTCTACCTTAGCGATGGAGGCGTCGGCGGGCATGTTGGCCGCGATGGCGTCGGCGATCTTCTTGGGGGCGCAGTGGGCGAGCTTGGCCGACTTAAGGGCACAGGTGGAGGTCCACTCGCCGTGAGAAGTGTCAGCCGGTCGCTCCAGGCCGCAATCCTCCAGGTCGAACGCGGGCAGATCGCCGGCTTCCTGGGCAGCGGCGAGCGCAGCGCGCACCAGCTCTTCAATCTTCTCTGGCATAAATGATCCTCCTCAAATTCCCGCCCCGAAATGTTGGTCTCGCGGGGCACATGCATGGATGTGCTTGGTACTTTAACATACTGCTGTATTTGCTGGTAGCTTATATATGTGTCCGCTGACAAAACATCGGCGAATCAGCATACCGCGCTCAATGTCATACATATCGTCCGGCGTTTGGACCAGAAAACATACCTTGCCTTCTACCAGCGGCTTTTCTTTTCACATATTAGCCAATTATGTAAAACACGCAGCGTACGGGGATGGTTTTATGGAGACTTCAAGTCCATATTCAAATGCGCATGCTATGATTAGGAAGTCGCAAAATTGTTTAGCATAGCAGAGATACGAGTGATGGAGAAGAGCATGTTTAGTATCGGCGAGCACATTATCCACCCGGGACAGGGCGTCTGCACCGTAATGGGCTATGAAGACGCGCCCTCCCCCATGATCATCCTGGAAGCAAAGCACGGTCACGCCAAAACGCGCATGATGTACCCGGTTGCGCAGCAAGATCGCCTGCACACCTGCATCTCTCGCGAAGTTGCGGAACGTCTTTTGGACGATTACGACGAGATTGAAGTCGACCCCTTTACGGAGCGCAACAGCTCGCTTGAGGAGACCTACTTTAAGAAACAGCTCAAATATGGGGCGCCGCAGACCATTCGCGTCGCAAAGACCATGCGCCAGCGCATCCGCGATGCAGAGGCGCAGGATAAAAAGCCCAGCAGCTATTACACGCGCGTGCTCAAAGAAGCCCACCGCCGTGCCCTGGAGGAGCTTGCCGTGGCGCTTGAATGCACCGAGGACGACATCGAGGAGCGCCTCGCGCAAATCGACCCCAGCTTTAACTAGCGCATATTCTATAGACTGGCGCGCAATCCATAACCGAGCTTGCGGACAACCTTGTCTTGGGGCGCAGCTTATCTGGGATACGTGCTCGCACGGAGGCCCTGGACGAGAACGCGCCCCGAACCGCCCACCCCTCGGGGGTTTGAACGAAATAGGCGCCCTCTCGGCCCGATAGAAGACCGAGAGGGCGCCCGTACCCAGCGTCGGCGTGTGCATGTTCGCAGCCAACCCAGGAGCGGATACAAGGCAAGGAGGCAAACGAAGCCTAGAGCTTAAAGTCCTCGCCGAGAAGCTTGCTGTAAAGCGCTGCGCTCAGGAAGCGGTAATCGTCCTGCTGATGCGCCTTATTGGTCAGCGTGTTCGCGAAGACGGTCATGTTAAATCCGCCCTCGGTGTAATCGAACGCCTGGATGGAGTCCTTGTACTTGGCGATATGCTCATCGCTCATGAAGCCCTCGACGGGGTCGTCCGCCGTGGTCTTCATGATGACCTTGGCGCCCTCGGGCACCGCGGTGATGAAGCTGCCGCCATATGCGTACACCAGGT
Organism: Collinsella tanakaei YIT 12063; assembly: GCF_000225705.1. GTDB lineage: Bacteria > Actinomycetota > Coriobacteriia > Coriobacteriales > Coriobacteriaceae > Collinsella > Collinsella tanakaei. The sequence goes on along the minus strand of NZ_JH126471.1, from coordinate 132,112 downwards.
TGTCGCCCTCCCCCGCATACGTAGCGGTGACGATGCTCGCCTCGGGATACGTGACGGTGGTCAGGGCGTCGTACATGAGATCGGCGTCGTCGTTATACTCAAGGCCTATTCCCATCTGCTCGACGGACTCCAGCGCCCCCAGGGTGTAGCCGACATAGGGTTTGCCGGCGACGACGGCAGCGACCTCGTCCTCGGAGAGCCACTGGTTGCCGACGATGATATCAGCGTCTTTTGCGTTGTCGACGACCGTGAAGCCCATCTGCTTGCCAAGCGCGAAGTGATCCCAGTTGTAATCGGTATTGAGGCGGTTGATGTAGTTGCTGACTCCAACCTCGTTGCCGTCGTTATCCAACAAGAACTCGGGTTCGGCTCCGGGGATGTAGACCTTGATGTCCTTCTTGATGGTCTTGGCGACAGGAACGTCACCGGTCTTATGGGCGTCGAGGACATAGGAATCCTGGATGGACTCGAAATCGGAAGCGGAGACCACGTAGTCGCCCGCGAACTCGCCTTCGGTCACCAAGCCGACGTTCTTGCCATCGCCCAGCAGGGCGTTGACGGCGCGGATGGGCTCGACGCCGCTGTTCTCGATGCGAACGGCGTCACCCTCTCCGTCGACGAAGGTCTTGAGCTCGATACCCTCGGAGACCTCGTCGAGCTTCGCGTCGGCGAAGGCGCCGGGTGTGGTGATGATGTCCATATCGAAGCCGCGCTGGTCCGGGAAGTTGGTGACGGGCTCGGAATACAGGGAGTCCCAGCCGCTGATGACCATGTTCTTGTAAAGGGCGGCATTGGCCATGTTGCGCTTGGCCTGGTGCATGTCGACCACCAGGTCGCCCTTGGCATATGCCTTCTCGCCCGCCTTGAAGTCCTCAGAGAGCTGCTTGACCTTGACGTCGTTGCGTAGCAGATACTCGACCATCTCGTTGACGGCGGCACGGTCCTGCTGCACGCCGGCGCCGGTGGGGATCACGTAGTACTCGGGGAAGAAGTTGTTGTTCTCCTTGTAGCGGGGACGGAACACGTCCGCCTCGGCACCGGGAACATCGTGCTGGTCCACGTAGTAGGGGCGCATCTCTTCGGGGTCGATGTTCTCGATGCCGCGCTCGTAGCGCTCAAGCAAGTTGAGGAACATCTGGTCCTTGTTCTCGGATACGAACTCGGCGTTGCCGATGAAGCCGTACTTGGTGGCGACCACGGCGTCCTCGTGCCCGTAAGGCAGCTCGACCGTGTAGGCGTTGGTGCCGTGGAGCATCGCGTACTGCGGGGTGTAGCTGGAGGACATGTCGTCGAACGGATACCAATTGAGACTTCCGTCCTCCTCGCGGGCGAGGTAATCGCGCATGGGGATCTGCACGGCGTTGATGGTCTCGTTATTGGAGATAGACGCCGCGGCGAACGCTTCGCCCTGCGCCATCGCCGTGTCGATGAACAGGTCGTACTCGTTATTGGGGTCATGTGTAGGCGAGCAGGGCTCGACCTGGTACTGGGTGTAGTAGCCGTGGATCTCGTGCAGCGAGATAGGGTTCCACTTGGCGATCATCGAAGTCATCGCCTGGGTCTCGGGCTGGGTCTGGTAGGTGTTGTCGCGGTTGAGGTCGAAGCCGTTACCGCCGGTGCGCAGGGTGTCGGCGCGACCATCGGGATTCTCGGTGGGAACCAAGATGAAGAACATATCGTCCAAAGCCTTCTCGACGTCGAACGTGCGGTCATCGACGTTGTAGTAGCCCTTGAACTCCTCGTCCGTCATATCGACGGTGTGGTGCGGGTTCTCCTCCGTATCGGTGGGATTCTTCGCGCCGTCACCCTGGATATAGCCCACACCGGTCGCCTGGTCCTTGATAAGCTCGGACCAAACGGTGCCGTCCTCCTCCATCTCGCGAACGAGCGTCTCCTTGCCAAGGTCGGTCAGGCTCTCGACCGTGCGGTAATCGACGGGCTCGTTGGCGACGAGCAGGCGCAGGAACTCCATGACGCTGTCCGTGCCGATGATCTCGTCGGAGTGGATGTTGCTGTAGACAACGGGGACCTTATATTCAAGGTCACCAGCCTCGATCTGCTTTTGCAGCTCCGCCGGCTCAGCCTCCATCTTGTCGGCGAGCTCGAGGTAGGCATCGAGGTCCTTTTCTGATTTCGCGACAAACACCGCGTTGATGTCGCGGCCGCGAGCGGATTCGCCGATCTTCTCGATCTTGGCGAACAGGCCGTTCTCCTTCGCCTGCTTCACAAGCTCCGGCAGCTCGGCGTCGACCTCCTCCTGCGTACGGTACGAATCGTAGGGACGGAAGTCGACTTCGGTCGAGCCCGCGTCCTTGCCATCGATCGTGCAGCTCAGCTCATAGGTGCCCGTATAGTCGAGCAGCGTGTCGTTCATGAGCTCGCCCTCGCGGCCGTCGAAGCCGTCGTAGCCGTAGAACAGCTCCGTATCGAACGTGAGCTTAAGACCGGTCTTGCCATCGATCTCCACCGGCTCGTTCTTGATGTCGGTGAAGAACTCAGTCTTCGGCTGAATCTCAGTGGTCACCGTCTTCCATTCGGAGAGCTCCCCTCCCAGGAACTGAGCGGGATACTCCTTCGCGTCGCGGATCCCCTCTTCACGGCTAAGCGTCCAGACAACCTTGCCGTCCTCGATAAGCCCGGTTAGGTCGTCTGCGGATTTCCCATCCACCGGCACGGTCGCCTCGAACGTGCGGGCGTCGGTCATGGAGATGACGTCGGGAGCGGACTCGTCCACGCCCTCCGTCACGTTTTGGAACGAGACCGTCGGGACGGTTCCCCCAGCGCATCCGGACAGGGCAAGCGCCAGCGCAAGCCCGGCGGTAGTTGCGACGACTGCATTCTTCCTAGCGATCACCGCGACTCCTTTCATTGCGAGTTACCAATAGGGATTGGGCTAGATGCCATGGGCATTCCCCCTTGGAGGCGCGACCCGCATCCTTTGGAGTCGCCATATCGCAGCAGTAAGATACGCGGCCTTGAAACTGCGCCGTCGAAACATGCGAATAGCGGCATTCGAAAGGAAGTGGTCTTTAATATCTTGGCACCTGTATCATCAGTTCACACGCTACGGAAATGAACCCTTACTCGACATACGGACGCTGGAGCTCGGTAAACGGAAATGCCTTGATTTTATTCATTTGCCAGTTAATAGACCGTATTATGAGCTTATTGCGCTTCCATTCACAAAGCTGCCATACCCGCGTTTTGCTAATAGACAAGGGCAGTCCGTTACAACTAACGCGGAGTGGCAGCATTTCCCATGAGCATATCTTTTCATGTATCGCATCAAGGATTCTCGCTCTCGGAACCTTGCCGGCGCGGCACGATGCGGTCCAAAAAAACTCCGCCTGCCCGGCACGCGCGCGGGCATCATCGGCCACATAGATGCCCGTGCTATAGTACAGACACATACGCACGCATCGCCACCGCGGTGCCCGCCTCAAATGTTTTGGAGGGAGCACATCCATGTCAACCCTGAACGCCGGCATGGCGCGCGAGGCAGCCTTCGAGCTGCTGAGCGCCCACAACCACGACCCGTTCCACATCGAGCACGCCGAGACGGTCGAGCAGACCATGCGCTACTTCGCCCGCGAATACGACCCGGAAAACGAGGAATTCTGGGGCATCGTGGGCCTGCTGCACGACCTGGACTGGGAGGAACATGACGACGAGCCCGCCATGCACACCCTCTACGCCACCCCATTGATCGAAGAGGCCGGCGGCACGCCCGAACTGGTCCGCGCCATCCAGAGCCACACCAGCGACTACAACACCGACCTGCCCAAGCCCGAGCTCATGATGGAGAAGATCCTCTTCGCTACCGAGGAGCTCACCGGTCTTATCGGCGCCGCCGTGATCATGCGCCCGTCCAAGAGCGTCATGGACTTCAACGTCAAGTCGCTCAAGAAGAAGTTCAAGGACAAGCGCTTCGCCGCCGGCGTGTCGCGCGACGTGATCCGCCAGGGCGCCGAGATGCTGGGCTGGGAGCTGGACGAGGTCTTCGCCCGCACCATCGAGGCCATGCAGAGCTTCGCCCCCGACCGCGACACCTTTGGTAAGGACGCGGACGAGTAGCCCCTCCCCCTACTCAAGCTGCATCCATCCCGCGCCGATCCGGTTTCACTCGGATCGGCGCTTTTTCAATCCACGTGTAACCTCTATATGCGCGCAAGGCGTGTATAGGGTGAGGAGGTGGAGAGCATAGTGAAAGCATGCAAATCAGACGGAGCCAACAGCTCGCCAGTCAATTCCACGGCAGGACGGGCGCTGTAGTCGGAAGCCTTTATGGAACACGCGATCGCGCGGCACCACGCCCCCGTCATTAGGCTGGCCCTCGCCCGTACGCGCAACATGGCCAACGCCAAGGATATCGCCCAAAAATAAGTATATCAAACTGCTCAAAAGCCAGGCGCGCTTCCATGATGACGAGCATCTCAAGGCGTGGTTGCCACGCGCCACGCACGACATCAGCGTGAACCCGCATCGCCAAGCATAGCGGCGCAGAGTCGAACCGCGCGAGGAGATGCCTGCGCTTATGGACAAGGACTCCGTGGATTCCGCGCTGGAAACTGTAATGAACCACCCAGCCTGGATTGCCATGGACGGCTATATCGATGCTATAAAATCCATTGGAATCGATGAAGCCTCTCGTGCCCTGCTTGAACGGGCTGTCGCGAGCGAGCGCATGCATGCAACGAGCGACGAAGCGCCCGGTAAGACACGGCGAAGCGCCCTACGTATCGCAGCGGCGGTGTAAAAACAAGTTGCACGACGCTGAGAACCAGGGAACCCCTACTGGGGAGGCATGGGATAACCTGATTCTCGAAGTCGAGCTGTCCGCCGCTATCGAGCTCTCCTCGAGAACCCTGGAAATCACGGCGACATTCGAGGACGGAAGCGAGCTAACGCGCTCCTACCGCATCTTTTCCGTCCCAGACTTTGAAGAAATCTGGCTGCGCAACGAAGAGGCATGTATTGCCTCGTTCGAAGAAGGCGCTCCGGCATATGAACCAGAGCAGCTTTATGCCCTGTAACAGTTCGATTAACGCATGCGCAAAGCGATTAGACGAACAAGGCCGATAAACGCCGATCGGCTACGCGCGTGAACGCGGATGCCGACCGGCGTTTTCGTTCGCTTGCATTCATTCGCGTTGGACCGAGGAACCGTAACCGCTATCGCCCTACGGACGAACCTGTCCCTCGCCGCGGACGACGTACTTATACGTTGTCAGAGCCTCGGCGGCAAACGGCCCGCGCGCGTGCAGCTTCTGGGTGGAGATACCAATCTCCGCGCCCAGGCCAAACTCTCCGCCATCGGTAAAGCGGGTGGACGCGTTGGCGTACACGGCGCTGGCATCGACCTCGCGCAAGAATCGCTCGCACGCCTGCTCGTCCTCCGCGACGATCGCCTCCGAGTGACCGGTGCCGTAGCGGCCTATGTGCGCGATGGCCTCGTCCTCGTCCGCCACCACCTTGACGCTGATCTCGAGCGCCAGGTACTCGCGGCCCCAATCCTCTTCCGTCGCGTCAACAAAGTCCATGATGTCCGCAAGGTCGCGGGTGCGCTCGTCGCCATGAACCAAAACGCCGGCGGCATCCAGCTCGACCAGCATCTGCGGCAAGAACGCGTCGGCGATCCTCTCGTCCACCAACAGCGACTCGCAAGCATTGCACACGCCCACGCGCTGGGTCTTGGAATTCATCACTATGGCGCGCGCCTTATCAAAGTCCGCGGATTCATGCACGTAGATGTGGCAATTACCCGTACCGGTCTCGATCACCGGAACATAGGCGTTCTCCACGCAGTGGCGAATAAGACCGGCGCCGCCGCGCGGAATGAGAACGTCCACCGTGCCGCGCAGGCCCATGAGCACGTCCGTGGCCGCGCGATCGGTGGTCTCGATGATGCTGACGGCGTCGCGGGGCAGCCCGGCGTCCTGTACGGCATCCGCCAGCACGTGGGCGATGGCCACGCAGGAGTTCTGGGCGATGGAGCCGCCGCGAAGAATGCAGGCGTTACCCGTACGGATGCAGATGCCCGCGGCGTCAGAGGTGACGTTTGGTCGCGCCTCGTACACCATGGCGACAAGGCCCAGCGGCACGCTCACCTTCTGCAGGTTGAGCCCGCAGTCGATGGTGCGCTCCTCAAGGACGCGGCCCACCGGATCGGGCAGGATCGCTAGAGACTCCAGGCCCCGCGCCATCCCCTCGATGCGCTCCGGAGTAAGCAGCAGGCGGTCGAGCAGGCCCTCGCTGGTGCCCGCGGCGCGGGCGGCGTCCATATCGAGGGCATTGGCGGCAATGATGGCATCGGCGTTGCGGCGCAGAGCGGTCGCCATACCTCGAACGGCGGCTACGCGCTGCTCATCGGACGCGAATCCCAGCGGACGCGACGCGGCTTTTGCGGCCTGTGCCAGGTTTTCTACATAGGCAGCGATATTATCGGCCATAGGTGGCTCCTCTCGCAGATTTAGCACCACTCCATAGTACTCGAAAGCGGTCTGGCGATAGCTCCCCTCACCATCGATCGCCATTGATTCTAACATAAATATAGAACGTGTGTTCTATTCTTTTTGGAAAAGGGGTATACTGGACGCGATAAACGCCGCTGCCCAAATCGCAGGCACCAGGGAGGCACCATGAAACTCGCAAGCTACTACGTTCCCGGCCTCTATATCGAAGACCATTCCATCGACGTCCCCCTTGACTGGCGCGGTCTGGAACCCGCGCTGCTCGCGCTGGGCAGCACCATGCGCCGCGGCGCCATGCCCTCCCCTATTCCAGGCGCGCCCGAGAGCATCAAGCTGTTCTACCGCATCGCTTGCTCTCCCGAGAATTTGGACGATGACCTACCGCTTCTCGTCTTCTTCCAAGGAGGCCCCGGCGGAGAGAGCCCGCGTCCCGGTAGCGATACCGATCCCGCCTGGCTTGGAGAGGCCGTGAAACACTACCGCGTAATCCTTCCGGACCAGCGCGGATGCGGCCGCAGCTCGCGTATAAGCGGACGGGGGATCGCTCGCATCGGGCAGGCCGCCGCAGAAGCCGGCGCAAGCGCATCTCGCGCCCAGGCAGACCTCTTGAAGCGCATGCTCGCCAGCTCCATCGTCCGCGACTTCGAGTATCTACGCCTCACGCAATTTGGTGGAAGGCCTTGGACCACGCTGGGGCAAAGCTACGGCGGCTTTATAACCCTAAGCTACCTGTCGCTGTTCCCCGGCGCGATTCAACAGAGCTTTGTATGCGGAGGCATCCCTCACGTTCCCGGCACCGCCGCCGAGGTCTACGCCCACACCTTCCCGCGCATGCAGGCCAAAACCGAAGCGTACTATCGCCGCTACCCGGACGACGTCGAGCGGGTGACGGCTGTCGCGAACTATCTTGAGAGCGGCGATGTGACGTTGCCGGACGGCAGCCCTCTTACCGTTGAGCGCCTGCAGCTTCTGGGCAGCGACTTTGGCATGAAGCCCAGTTTTGAGCGTATGCACTGGCTTTTCGACCATGCATTCGAGGATCTTGATGGAAGCGTCTTGGGCATGGACGCGCCCGAACTTTCAGAGGGTTTCTTGATGAGCGTGCTCGAACGCACCAACACCTGCGCCAACCCCTTGTACTGGACGCTGCAGGAATTCATCTACGCCAGCGGAACGTGCGCGCCCATCAATTGGGCGGCAGCGGCCGAGAAGGCCCATCGACCCGAATTCGACACGCTCGCCCGCCCGCTTCTATTCACGGGAGAAGCGGCGTTCCCCTGGATGTTCGAAGAGTGCCCGGAGCTCAAGCCGTTCGCCGCTGCGATGGATGAGCTGATGCGGGATACGGAATTCGATGCGGTCTACGACCCCGCGCGCCTTGTCGCCAACGAAACCCCTGTTTACGCCGCGGTCTATTTCGATGACATGTATGTGGACTCTGGATTGCAGCTCGACACCCTTTCTCGCGTCGGCAACGCCCGTCCTTGGGTCACCAATGAGTTTGAGCACGACGGGCTGCGCGCGGGCACCAGCGTTTTTCAGCACCTTTATGAAGAAGCGCGCCAGATGGGCCACCTAGCGCGCTGAATGCAACTTACTTTTTGATAGAGACCAACCCGCGTTAAGCGAAAACGATCATCTGGTCGCGATGGATGGCGGGTTTGCCGGAGAGCGCGGCCAGAAGATGGTTGCCGGCGATTTCGTCTTGACGACGGCCGCGCGCCAGCTCGAGCTCGTCCGAACCCGCCTCCGCACGACCGCGAGCGATCACGAAGCCGTCGCGATCTCGGATATCGAGCACGTCGCCCGTAGAGAACGAACCTTCGACGGCGGTGATGCCGACGGGCAGAAGCGAGCTGCCGCGCTGCACAACCGCCGCAGCCGCGCCATCGTCCACCGTCACCGACCCGTGCGCGGAGTCGCCCAGGGCAATCCAAAGCTTACGGGGGGCGATCTCCAAGCGGTCCGCAGGGGGAACGAAAAGCGTTCCGACGGACTCGCCCGAGGCAAGACGCACAAGCGCGTTCTCCTCGGCGCCGCTGCAGATGACGCTTGCGATGCCCGCCGTCATGAGGATTCGGCTCGCACGGATCTTGGTGATCATGCCGCCGGTACCCACCGATGTAGTGGAGTCTCCCGCCGACCCGATGATGGCGGCGTCGATTTTGGTGACGCGCGGGATGAACTGCGCGGTGGGATCAAGCGACGGGTTGGCGGTATACAGGCCGTCGATATCAGACAGGGTGACGCAGAGATCGGCAGACACCAGGCAGCTCACCAAGGCGGCGAGCGTGTCGTTATCGCCAAACTTGATCTCATCGACGGTGGTGGTGTCGTTCTCGTTCACCACGGGAACAACGCCAAGTTCCACCAGACGCGTGAGGGCGTCGCGAGCATGAAGATAGGAAGACCTGCAGGCGGTATCGTGCCGGGTGAGCAGCACAAGGGAGGTGAGCAGGCTTGCGGCGCGGAATTCCTCGTCGTACACGGCCGAAAGGATGCACTGGCCAACAGAGGCGCACGCCTGCAGGCTCGGCATGTCGGCGGGCTTTTTAGCGAAGCCGAGCTTGGGCGCGCCGCACGCGATGGCGCCGGAGCTCACAACGACGAGGTTCCATCCCAGATTGCGAAGCTCTGCCGCCTGGCGGGCAAGGTCCGCGATGAAATCGCGACGAATCTGGCGGTCTTCCCCAACCAGGGTGGAGGAACCGATCTTGACGACCATGGTTTTGCGCTGGACTGACATGGAACACCTCGACAACATGCAGGCGCGCCGCCGCGAGGGTGCGACGGCGCGCGGATAATTCGTCAGCCCATCATAGCGCAGGACGCGCGGACATATGCCGGCGCGGTGTTAGAACTTGGCGGTCTTCCATGGCAGGGAGCTGGCGGCCTGGCTCATGCGCTCGCGGACGAGCGGATGCGCGTCAACACGAGACGCTCAATTCATATAAATCATGAGGCGCGATGTCTTGGCCGTGAGGCCAAGCGATACCGCTTCCCCCGGAAACAACAGATACAGTATTGAAGTAAGGAATCTCACCAAGCTCGCCATACCAAGAACCTGAGATATAAGGATTAACATCGAAAACCTTGCGCTCGCCGGAGTCGTACTCAAGGACAAGAGAACGATCCTCGCGAGGCGTCACTTTCAATAACCTTGGAATCGACATTAGACACCACCTAACGCAACGGATCAATTTTAAAGAATTGCTCTCCCGCACTCAGCAAAGCCCAATTTGCCTCTAGCTCTTCACGATATATTTCAATCCAAGCAAGTAGTAGCCTCGTTTTATTCCTTGGAATCGCCCTCTCCAGGACGTTACCCTCCAAATCGACAACCACCTCATCACCTGAGTAAATCGCATGGATATGAGGCAGATTGTGTTTTCCGCCCAATTCTCTATACATGTAGACAATGATTCAAAAAACAAACTTAATGCCGGCATGGCACCGCCTCCAAGCACCGATCGATAAACGCCGGTGCGCTGTTAGAACTTGGTGGTCTTCCATGGCAGGGAGCTGGCGACCTCGCTCATGCGTTCGCGAACGAGCTCGTCACGAACGTGGGCCAAACCGGATTCCATGCCGACCACGTAGGACTGCGGATAGAGAAAGCGCTTGTATGCAGGGTCGAGGGACCCGATTGCCGCGGTGCAACGCTCGCGCGCGACGGAGAGGTCCTCTCGCGGAGCCACCGCACGGCCATCGCGCACGCACGGGACGAGAAGCTCGCGGTAATCAAACCCGGACACGTCGGTAACCAAGGCAGCGTCGTTAACCGCGACCAGGGTGGTGCCGCACTGGTCGCCCTCCCCTTCCAAGAAGGCCTCGTCCACAATCATGTCGCACACCGGAGAGCCCGATGTATCCATATAGCGCCTAACCTGCTGGATTCCAGGAATGGTTCGCTTGTAGGGCTGCTCAGAGAGCTTGACCACGGGCGTCCAGGCGTCAGAAGAGGATGTGCGGCGGGCGGCGAGCTTGTAAACGCCACCGAGCGCGGGCTGGTCATAGCACGTGGCGAGCTTGGTGCCGACGCCGAAGGAATCAATGGGAGCACCCTGGTCGATGAGGGACTGGATGGTGTACTCGTCCAAATCATTGGACACGGAGATCTTGACGTAGCCGAGCCCATCCGCGTCGAATCGGGAGCGCACATAGCTGGAAAGCTTGGCGAGGTCGCCAGAATCGATGCGGATGGCAGCGAGCCGGTCACCGCGCGCCTCCATTTCCTTGGCGACGATGATGGCGTTCTCCACGCCTTCGCGCACGTCATAGGTGTCGATGAGCAGCGTGCAGTTCTTTGGCATGGAGCGGGCGAACGCACGGAAGGCCTCGAGCTCGGTATCGAAGCTCATGACCCAGCTGTGGGCGTGGGTGCCGAAGACCGGGATGCCGTAGCGACGGCCCGCCAGCACGTTGGACGTGGAAGCGCAGCCCGCGACGTAGCTGGCGCGCGCCACGGCGAGCCCGCCATCGGGGCCCTGGGCACGGCGCAGGCCGAACTCGGCGACGGGACGGCCCTTTGCCGCCTGGACCACGCGGGCGGTCTTGGTGGCGACCAGCGTCTGAAAGTTGATGGTGTTGAGCAGCGCGGTCTCGAGCAGCTGGCACTCAAGGGCGGAGCCCGTCACGCGCACCATGGGTTCTCGCGGAAAGACCAGCTCACCCTCGGGCACCGCATCGATGTCGACGTGCATGCGGAACCCGCGCAGGAACTCGAGGAAATCCGGGTTGAACATCTTGCCGCCGCCGGGTGCGGACAGGGAGGACAGGTAGTCGATGTCCTCGTCCGTGAAACGCAGATTCTCGACCAGTTCCGGCAGCTCCGCGGTACCGCACATGACGGCGAACGCGTTGCCAAAGGGGCGATCGCGGTAGAACGCGGTGAAGCAGCCCTGCTCCTCGAGCTTGCCGTTCTCCCATAGGCCCTGGGCCATGGTGAGCTCGTAGAGGTCGGTAAGCATGGAAACGTCGGTGGGACGGGCGATGTCGGTAAGCGCCATAGTGTCCTCCTATTGCGGCGATTCGCGCGCGGTCCCCCGTCGCGGAAGGCGCGGAAGACCGAGTCGAATTCGCCCTTGAAGCGATGGATAGAGAAATGCCGCCGGCGATTTGGTGCGTCGACGGCGGCGAAAAAGCCTAATGCAGGTTGTTCTTTACGAGCCAGAAGCCCGCAACGATAAGCAACACCACGCCGACGGCGATGATGAGCTTCTGCGCCGGGGGCATGGGCGGCACGCCGTCCTCGTCAACCTCGTCCTTGGTCATGACCATCTTTTGACCAAAGGTAAGGTTCTCCGGATCGATGGCGGGCTCCTGAGGCGCAGGCGCGCGGCGAGGTTTGGGGGCGGCGGCGGGCTTCTGCGACGCAGGGGCGTCCGCTGCCGCCTGCTCGGCGCGAAGGGCTTCGAGTTCGGCACGCTCTTTGCGGGCGCGCTCTTCTTCCTCGCAGCGCGCCTTCTCGGCACGGAGCGCCTCGAGCTCTGCGCGCTCCTCATCCGAAAGCGGGGTGTTCTGATCGGTCATGAAGCCGACCTCCTTGATGCGTCGACGCCAAGGGGCGCCGGAGTTGGGTGAAGTCAATCTTGAAAAGTATACCCGTTTGGCAGGGCTCCGTACGACGTGGGACAGGGCGCAGGCGGGACAGCCCTGGCCGCCCTCGCGGCAGTGTTCGGCAACGCGCGCACCTAGCCGATGTGCCCATTCGAGATAGCGGCGGACTCGAGCACGCCGGTGGTGTCGAACGGCGGGGTGAAGCTCTCATCCACGGCGCCGCCCTCCTGCCAAAACATGGTGGTGAAGCCGAGGTCGTCTGCATGGTCGAGCACCATCTCGTACTCCTCGTCCAAAACCGCGCGTGCAAGGTCGCCGCCTTGGTCGCGCATGCGCTGGTTGGGCGTGTACTGGTTCATGACGGAGATGGGCACGTCGCCGGCGACCTCCCAGATGCGGTCGAGCACGCGGCAGGAATCCTCCGCATGACCGGGCAGCACCAGATGACGGACGATGATGCCGCGCAGCATATGGCCGTCTTGCGCCAGCAGCTCGCCACCGGCAGCGTTGATTTGCGAGACCATCTGGGCGAGCGCGGCGGCCGCGACGTCCGGGTAATCCGGCACGTGGGAAAGGCTGCGCGCGAGCGCGACGTCGGCGTATTTGAAATCGGTAAGCCACACGTCTACCAATCCGGCAAGCTCTGCGACCGCCTGCACGCGCTCGTAGCCGCTGGTGTTGTAGACGATCGGGATCTTGAGGCCGCGCTGGCGCGCCGCGGTGATCGCAGCGGGCAGCAGATGAGCATAGTGCGTCGCCGTCACCAGATTGATGTTGAGGGCGCCTTGGTCTTGCAGCTCGAGCATGATATCAACCAGTCGCTCCGGAGAGACCTCGATGCCGAAACCCCCGGTAGAGATCTGGTGGTTTTGGCAGTAGATGCACTTGAGCGGGCATCCGCTGAAGAAGATGGTGCCCGAGCCCACCTCACCGGAAATGGGAGGCTCCTCCCACATGTGCAGCGCCGCGCGGGCGATCTTGAGCGTGGAGTCCGCGCCGCAGACGCCGCGAGCGCCCTTCGCGCGGGCTGCCCGGCAGCATCGCGGGCAGAGATCGCAGGCATCCAGGGCGTCAGGCGTTAACAGCGTATGCATTGTTGATCCCCATTTCAACGGGCTTTCGGGTTCTTTTTGGGCACGGTCGCGCCCCGGTTTCTTTATTCCTGCGCGCGACGGGAGCGATTCGCGCAAGCGCTGCCCGCCCCGGAGGCTGGTTGCAAAACGGCGCGCCTGCCAGGATGCGGGCGCGCCGGCTACGGCTTGCTATGGAATTGTACTCCAGCTGCGAGTCGAGCGAATCGCGAGGGGCGATGCACTAGAGACCGATTACCTGCCCTCCTGCATGACGGCGGATTTGATCTTGAACAGGATCATAACCAGGCTGACGCCTAAAATGATGTGACCTATACCCGCGATACCGGAGATGGCGGCGTTGGCGCCGGAAGAAAGCGGGGTACCCAGAACCTGCAGCACACCGCGAACCAACATCATGATTACGCTGAGGTTGAGGCCGACCTGGTAGCCGACAAGGAGCTTGCCCAAGCGCTGCGAAACGTTGAAGAGCTTATCGAAGACGATCAACGCCAAAAAGAAGAAGACGCCCAGCATGAGGTAATGCGGATGGACGAACCCCAGCGAGGTCGCGCCCTCAAACCCGTTGAACTTGGTGAACTCGCGATAGAACACGCCTCCCGCCAAAGCGAGGAACGAATAGACGATCGCGGCGTTGGCGTACTTTTTCATGGTTCTCCTAACCTAGCGCGTAAACGGCAAAACGCCTCCGGCACCCGCGGGCACCGAATACCGTATAGCCAACTATATCGATTGATTTGCGGAATATGAACAGAGTTCATCAAGATTGAACAACGTTCACATAAATGAATGCGAGGAATTGCGACCGAAGATGGCTCGCAGATATCCTCGTCCACGTGAAACCGCCTCTAAACCGTTTCTTCATGCGCGGTTCATCCTGAACGGCGCGTATTGGGCGGCGGGCGGCGGGGCGACCCCACGGATCTTGCAGCCCATGGCCGCGCCCTCGAGGAAGATAAGGGGAGATCGCGTTGCCGGCGACGGATAAAACCTGACGGCGCATCATAAACAACGCTTCTACCTGCGGTGTTAAGAACGAGAATATTCTCTTGATAGATTCTTGTCAGAGTAAAAATAGGCGCGTGCTTCAATAATCCGATACCGATTTCTACAAGTCAAGACTAGTAATGAAAGTACGCGGACCTAAGATATAGGTATTCCGCCCCCCGCGGAGCAACTGGGTGAACCGTCGCGTTTTTCTAGGGAGCCCACACAGTCGTTGCTGTTACAGATATCCTTCGTTGTTAAGGAAGCTGGAGAGTACGATGAGGGCGCCCACCTTCTGAGAGGTGGGTTCATTTTAGCAATGCGGGGGGCGGTCTTCTTGTCTCTAGACCATGAGTCCAGCCCGTGACGGGAGCTTTGACCATGATGAATGCGGGCAGCCACGCGTTTGCACCCGACCATATCGAAGTGCGCGGGGCGCGCGTCCACAACCTTAAAAACGTAGATATCGACATCCCCTTGGGACGGCTGGTGGCCATCGCCGGCGTCTCGGGATCAGGCAAAAGCTCACTTGCTCTGGGCGTTTTGTACGCAGAAGGGTCGCGACGCTACCTTGAGGCGCTTTCCGCCTACACCAGGCGGCGCATTACGCAGGCGGGACGCGCGGATGTGGACCAGGTGCTCTACGTTCCCGCGGCGCTCGCCCTGCACCAGCGCCCGGCCATTCCAGGCCCGCGCAGCACCTTTGGCACCATGTCCGAGCTTTTGAACGGCCTGCGCCTGTTGTTCTCGCGCGTGGGATCGCACGTGTGCCCCGCCTGCGGCGCGCGCTGCGAACCCAGCCTTGCCGTCGCAGCCGAGCAACCCTTGACCTGCCCTGCATGCGGCCACAGCTTTTTTGGTCCCGCGGCAGAGGACCTCTCATTCAACTCCGGCGGCGCCTGCCCCACCTGCCAGGGCACGGGCGAGGTGCGCACCGTGAACCGCGCCGCCCTGGTACCCGACGAGTCGCTGAGCATAGACCAGGGCGCGGTGCTGCCTTGGGGTTCGCTTATGTGGGACCTCATGAAGCAGGTCGCCCGCGAGATGGGCGTGCGCACCGACGTGCCGTTTTGCGAACTCACCCAACGCGAGCGCGATATCGTTTTTGACGGGCCGGCGGAGAAGCGCCACATTCTCTACAAAGCCAAGAAGGGCAACGACTTCGCCGAGCTTGACTTCACCTATTACAACGCCGTCTACACGGTTGAAAACGCCCTAGCCAAGGTTAAGGACGAGAAGGGGCTGAAGCGCCTGGCGCGCTTCCTTACCCAAGGGCCGTGCCCGGACTGCGGCGGCACCCGCTTATCGCCCGCCGCGCGCTCGCCCCGCGTGCGGGGCATAGACCTTGCGCAGGCGTGCCAGATGACCCTAAGGGAGCTATGCGACTGGGTCCGCGGCGTACCCACCGCCCTGCCAGAGGGCATGCGCCCCATGGCGGAGAGCATCTGCGATGCCGTTCTTGGCGGCGCGCGCCGGCTGCTTGATCTAGGGCTTGGGTACCTCTCGCTGGACCGAGCGGGCTCCACCCTGTCTACAGGCGAGCGCCAGCGCGTCCAGCTTGCGCGCGCGGTGAGAAACCGCACCACAGGCGTGCTCTACGTGCTCGACGAACCATCGATTGGCCTGCATCCCTCAAACATAGACGGCTTGCTTGGCGTGATGCGCGACCTGATTGCGGACGGAAACTCCGTGGTGATGGTCGACCATGACGTGCAGTTGCTGACGCATGCAGACCATCTGGTAGAGATGGGCCCCGTGGCGGGCTCGGGCGGCGGCTACGTCATCGCCCAAGGCGACGTTGAGCAGGTGGTCGCAAACCAGCAGTCCGTTATCGCGCCGTTTCTTGCCGGCGAGCTAGGACGAGAAAGCGCCGCAGCCGCACACGCAGGAGCCGACGACGACGCTGCGACGGCACTTGGATCCCGCGCGGACGGCCCGCGCGTAGACCAAGACGAGATGTTCGATTTGGGTCGCATCCGCTTGAGCTCGCACGGCCTCCATGCAGTCAAGCCCCTCGAGATCGACATCCCCTGCGGCAGGCTCGTCGCGGTTACCGGCGTATCCGGTTCCGGCAAAACCACGTTGGTGCTCGAGACCCTGGTACCGGCGCTGCAGGCGCTCTGCGCGCAACGCGGTCGCGATGATGCGGGGCGCCGCGGCAAGGGTACCTCGTCCACCGAAACCTCCATGGCGCCCGACACCGCCATGCCGGCGCACGTCGCATGGGTCGACGCCGAGAACGTGACCAAGGTCAACCTTATCGACGCCTCGCCCATCGGAATCAACGTCCGCTCCACCGTTGCGACCTACACGGGTGTTCACGACGAGCTGCGCCGCGCGTTTTCCAAATGCGACGCCGCGCGCGATGCCGGCCTTAAGGCGGGCGATTTCTCGTACAACACCGGTTCGCTGCGCTGCCCCGCATGCGATGGCACGGGCTCAATCTCGCTCGACGTCCAGTTCTTACCCGACGTCGAGGTCACATGCCCGGAGTGCCACGGAACCCGCTACGCATCGCGAGCCGAATCCATCAAGCGCGCCTGCGGCGGCCACCAAACCGAGCTATCGATCCCGGACCTCATGGCGATGAGCGTAGACGAGGCGCTGGAAGTGACCGGCGACCTTAAGCGCACGCACGACAAGCTGAGGATGCTCCATGATCTGGGGCTGGGGTATCTCACACTGGGCGAGGCGACGCCGTCGCTGTCCGGCGGCGAGGCCCAGCGCCTAAAACTCGCCAGCGAGATGAAGCGAGACCAGCAGGGCAGCGTCTTTGTGTTCGACGAGCCCACCATAGGCCTGCACCCCTTGGACGTGCAGGTGCTGCTAGGCGTATTCGACCGACTGGTGACCCGGGGCGCGACGGTGATTGTCATCGAGCATGACCTGGACGTCATCCGCCACGCCGACTACGTTGTCGACATGGGTCCCGGCGGCGGCGAGGAGGGCGGTCGCATCGTCGCGTGCGGCACGCCGGCGAGCATCGCGGCCTGCCCTAAAAGCACGACCGGCCGCTACCTGGCATAACGCGAAAGCGATAAACACTTCGCGGCGCTCAGCTGCCATCCCAAAGGGGGACGGTTTTCCAGCCCTGTTTTTGCATGAATACGATTATGGCTTTTCCGCAGATAGCGTTATATCGAACATGAATAACGGGCATGGGCGGCAAGACCGCCGCAGCGATTGCGGGCGCAAAATGAAAAAAAGAGGACCTCTTTTGAGATCCTCTTTCCAAGTCAATGGGTGGAGACGAAGGGAGTCGAACCCTCGGCCTCTGCCATGCGACGGCAGCGCTCTCCCAACTGAGCTACGTCCCCAAGACAAGTGACTATTCTAAACAACTCTGGGCATCTGTCAATGAGAAAAGTTGAAAACTTGAGCGGAGCGCACCCCATCGCACATCCATCCCACCGACTAGCGCGCACTTTTGCTATGACGGTGTTGTCGAGCCGCCCGCCCCCTTTAGTCGTCGCATCTCGGCTATCATAAGTGAGATTCTGTACATATCTACGATAAGCGGTATTCACGTGGAGTCTCTGCTTCCCTACATCTGTTTGGCGCTCGCGGCTTTCGCCACCACCTATGTGCTGACGCCCGTCGTCAAGAAGATTGCCATCAAGCTCGACGCCGTGGACTACCCGTCCAAGCGCCGCGTCAACACCGTGCCCACCCCGCGCATGGGCGGACTCGCCGTGTTCGCCGGCCTTATCGTCGCGTGCGCGCTGCAGATCTTCGGCACCCTCAACTGGGGCTGGCCTTCCGCGTTGGTCCCCCATCCCAGCATGGATATCAACTACCCCATGCTGGGCCTTTCTTTTCTGACCATCGTCGCCACGGGCGCGCTGGACGATGTACTTCAGCTCTCGCCCAAAGCAAAGCTCGCAGGCCAGGTTATCGCCGCCATGCTCGCCGCCTCCAGTGGCCTGCTCATCCATGCCATCGTCAACCCGTTCGAAGCGGGCGGGGAAATCTCCCTGGGCTTTTTCGCCTACCCAATCACCATCATCTATCTGGTGGCCTATACCAATATCATCAACCTCATCGACGGCCTGGACGGTCTCGCCACCGGCATCTCCGCCATCGCGGGCTGTTCCATGTTCTCCTTCGCCATCCTAGCGGGACGTGGCGACGCTGCCGCCATCTCCGCCGCGCTTATCGGCTCGTGCATCGCCTTCCTTCGCTACAATTTCCACCCCGCCAAGATCTTCCTTGGCGATTCCGGATCTTTGCTGCTTGGCTTCGCTCTGGGCTCCATCTCGCTGCTCAACGTATCGCGCACCGCAGCGCTCACCTCGCTCATCATCCCGCTCATCGTGGCGGGCGTGCCCATCATCGACACCTTCTCCGCCATCATCCGCCGCATGCGCGCGCACGTGAGCATCGGACAGGCGGACAAGGGCCATATCCACCACCGCCTCATCCAGGGAGGATACGACCAACGGCAAGCGGTGCTTCTCATCTACCTGTGGTGCATCCTGCTCAACCTGGGCGCGGCCGCCATCAACCAAGTAGAGGTCTTCTGGCGCTTCGTCATCTTCCTGGTACTCCTCGCCCTCTCCGCCGCCTTCGCGTTTAGGCTCCATCTCTTCGAGCCCGTCTTGCGTCATCATTACAACCCCAAGACCAAGAAGGATGAGATCGTCACGCCGGACGACGAGGCGTTTGCGGACGAGGTCAGGGCGGAGCGCCGCCAACACCAGGAGCGCATCGCCAAGCTCAAGCCGCGCAAACCCGGCGCCGCCCCAACCCCGCACAGCAAGACCAAGCGCTAATCCCTGCGGCGCCGCATCCGACGACCCGACGCAAAGCGCCGAGAAACCGGGTTCGCACCCGCCCGATCGAATGCCCATGCAGGCCCCATGGCCGCAACAAGACAAAAAAGGAGACCGCCATGCCCAACGAGCTCAGCTACGAAGTCAGCCTGGAGCGCAGCAACCAGATCCGCGCCGACCTGCCGCTGCACCCCGAGAAGTACACCATGCTCACCGGCGACCGCCCCACCGGTCGCCTGCACCTGGGCCACTATTTCGGCACGCTCAAGAGCCGTGTGGAGCTTCAGGACATGGGCGTGCACACCAACGTGCTCATCGCCGACTACCAGGTCATAACCGACCGCGACTCCACCGACAACATCCAGGACAACGTCTACAACATGGTTCTCGACTACCTGGCATGCGGCCTGGACCCCGATAAGACCATGATCTACACGCACTCCGCCGTGCCCGCGTGCAACCAGCTCATGCTGCCGTTCCTCTCGCTGGTCTCCGAAGCGCTGCTGCAGCGCAACCCCACCGTCAAGGCGGAGATGGAAGCGTCCGGCCACGAGCTCACTGGCCTTCTGCTCACCTATCCCGTGCACCAGGCATGCGACATCCTGTTCTGCAAGGGCAACGTGGTCCCCGTCGGCCGCGACCAGCTGCCGCATATCGAGCTCACCCGCACCATCGCCCGCAAGTTCAACAACCGCTACGGCAAGGTGTTCCCCGAGGTCGACGCGCTGCTGTCCGACACGCCGCTGCTGCCCGGCCTCGACGGCCGCAAGATGAGCAAGTCCTACGGCAACGCCATCAACATCTCCATGACCGCGGAGGAAACCGCCAAGCGCATCAAGAAGAGCCAGACCGACGGCGAGCGCATGATCACCTTCGACCCCGAGGCGCGTCCCGGCGTATCCGGCCTGCTCTCCACCGCCGCCATCTGCACCGGCCGCACGGAGACCGAAATCGCGGAGGAAATCGGCATGGGTGGCTCCGGCCAGCTCAAGAAGTACGTCACCGAGAGCGTGAACGAGTACTTCGCCCCCATCCGCGCTCGCCGCGAGGAACTCGCCCGCGACATGGGCTACGTCAAGGACGTGCTGCATGAGGGCAACCGCCGCGCCAACCAGATCGCCGAGGCCACGCTCGCAGAGGTGCAGCAGGCCATGGGCATGGTGTACTAGCGCCCTCGCTAGCCAGCGCCCGCCATATTGTTCCTAACTTTACAAGCCCGTCCGTCTCGCACCCGGTAGGCGGACGGGTTTCTGCTAGATTGAGAACGTACGGCCACACGCGGCAGCTTGTGTTTTGGACGCGCGGGGCGCGCAGGTAAAGGGGGAAGCATGTACAAGCTGGTAGCAACTGATATGGACGAGACCTTCTTGGACCACGACCACCAGATTCCCGAGGCAAACATCCGCGCGATGCAGCGCATGAAAGAACTGGGCGTGCTCTTTGTTCCGTCCAGCGGCAGGTGGTACTCCTCCATCATGGATAACTTCGCCCACCTTGACCCAGCGCTGCTCGAAGGCAGCTACGTTATCTCGTACAACGGCGGCTTCATCAACCGCGTGGGCGACCCCAAGCCCCTTACCAGCTGCGGCATCGGCCGCGCATGCGCCGAGGAGCTCTACGCCCTTGGCTGCGAGCTGGGTAAGTGCATGCACGTCAACGTGGCGGACGGGCATGTTTTCGTGTGCGACGCGCCGGAGGCGGAGCGCACCTATCTTGAGAAGATCTCCGGCGTCACGCATTTCTCCAGCGCCGACCATACGGACCTCTCCTTCCTGGACGGCCGCGACATAGTCAAGCTCATCTTTATGGATCCCGACTTTGAGGGCCTGCAGCAGCTTGGA
Source organism: Collinsella tanakaei YIT 12063 (assembly GCF_000225705.1). Classification (GTDB taxonomy): domain Bacteria; phylum Actinomycetota; class Coriobacteriia; order Coriobacteriales; family Coriobacteriaceae; genus Collinsella; species Collinsella tanakaei. The sequence continues at coordinate 111,392 of NZ_JH126471.1, read as the reverse complement.
CACGAGCTTGAACCCATGGCGCAGCGCTTGGGCGTCGAGATCACGTTCTCGTCCAAACGCTACCTTGAGTTCATGCCCGCCGGCATCGACAAGGGTTACGGCCTAAAGAAGCTCGCCGAGATGCTGGGCATCCCCATGGACCAGGTGATCGGCGTGGGAGACTCCGCCAACGACCTCGCTATGATCAAGGCCGCGGGACTGGGCGTGGGCGTGGCCAACGTCACGGACGATGTCCACCCCTACTGCGACGCCGTACTCGAATCCACCGGCGACGACGGTGCCTTCGAGGAACTAGTCGAGAAATACTTGGAGCCCTCGTCCGCACTCTAGCCTTACCGACCCGTCGCGGTGGAACCGACCTGTTACAGCGGCACTTGGAATGAATGAGCGACTTGTAAGCCTTAGTTAACTTATGGAGAGAATGTGAGGGGCATCTTTTCCAGTTACCTATAGCTAACTGTTTACTATAGTTAACTCAACGACAGGAACCACCCCGCAGGCGATGAAATTAGGGGTCCTGTCAGAAGGATTGCCTCCCTCCCCTCTGGGCAATTCCAATGGTGTACCTCGGAAAAGACCCCGTCACATACAACGTGGCGGGGTCTTTTCTGCGTTTACGGAGCAGCCATAACTTAATGCTGATCGATGGTTCGAACGCTCTTGATGGACCAGGAAAGCGCCGCCAGGACGATCATGGCCACACCCACCAAAACAAAACAGCGCGTCACGCCGATTGAGTCGGCGAACAAAGTTGAGAAGATGAGGCCCACGGGCATGGCCCAGCTACATACCGCGCCGTACAGGCCAAAAACTCGTCCCAAGCAATCCGGATCGACCTTGCGCTGCATAAGCGCCATCTGCGGGCTGCTATACAACGGGGACGATACCCCCATAGCGAACGTAAACGCCAGGAACAGGGCGAAGTCCGATGCCGGCAGCAAGCCCGAGGCGAGCGTCGTGACGCCAAACAGGGCGATCGCCAGCACGCAGGAAACGCCCTGATGCTTGAAACCTCCCGTGGCGCCTATCCACGCGCTGGAGGCGATCATGCCCAGCGAGAAGACGATCTCGGTAGCGGCTGACTGCATAGTGGTGCCGCCGAAATGCTCGAACGTCATAAGCGGGAACAAGGCGGAAATGGGACTGAACAGTACGGAGAACGCGAAGCCTATCCACAGCATGGCGAACAAGCCGGCGTGGCGCCTGAGCTCCCGATAGCCCTGGACGGTATCCCGCATGAACCCGCGCAGCGCCCCGGCTCCCGCTTGATCCACCTGCTCTCGGTGGACGCGCGGCGTCTCCACGCCCGATATAGCCACGGCGACGCTCGCGATCACCGCGCCGGCGACGTCGAGCGCGACCATGGCGGTAAGACCGAACATGGGATAGAGAACCGCCGCGATGGCGTTTCCCAAGATATAGCTGCCGGATTGCATGAACTGCTGGATGCCGGCAAGACGGCCCAGCATCTCCGGCGGAGCGAGCATGGGCGTCAACGCGTTGAACGCCGGCGTGTGCAGCGTGGTGCCAAGGGCGCGGACGAACACCACCGCGGCGACGGCCCACACGGGAAGACCGCCCGCCGCCGATCCAAACGCAAGCGTGCAGCTCACACCCGCAATGAAGAGGTCGGCGCCTATCATCAACCGCTTGATCGACGATCGGTCGACGATGGTTCCGGCAAACACCCCGAGCACCGCCATGGGCAGAAAGCCCGCGAGGCTCACCAACGACAGGGCGCCAGCGGAGCCTGTAGTCAGCGTGACGTGCCAGATAAGCCCCATCTGCAACACGGAGCTGGTAAGAACTGAAAACGCCTCTCCCAGCCAGACAAGGGCAACGGAACGCTTCCAAGAAGAGCGATCATTCTTATGCATATTGATTTTTCCTTTTGATGCGATCGGTTGAAATGCAATGCGACCGGTCGCTCACGCGACCGTGGCTAGAGCCAAATCCTCATGGAAGCAAGCATGGTGACGCTCCCCTTTCCCAAAATATGAAAGACTACAGCAGTCGTGAGTATCGAACGATACTACATGGCAACATGCCGCTTGGCAACCGCCCCCCGCTCTACCAAGCGTAGAGAACGCTGACGGGCGGGGTCTCCCCACCGCCCGGCCGCCGCGATGCGATACACTTAGCCGCAAAACCATCTTCATCGCAGGGAGATATATGGAACCGACAGCAAAAGAGGGATTCTTCGAGCGAGTCTACCAGATGGTCGAGCAGGTGCCGGAAGGCATGGTCGCCACATATGGGCAGATAGCCAAGCTGGTTGGCGAGCCCCGCCGCGCACGCTACGTGGGCTATGCCCTGCATGTAAACCCCCGCCCTGGTATCATCCCCTGTCATCGCATCGTCTTCGCGGACGGTCGCCTCGCCCCCGGCTTCGCCTTTGGCGGCCCGGAAGCGCAGCGCGAACTGCTGGAAGCAGAAGGCGTGAGCTTTCTTGCAGACGGCCGCGTGGACCTGTCCGCCAACCGCTGGCCCGCAGGGATTGAGTAGGCGGATATGGGGGAGCAACGATTGCAAGACGAGCGCGATAAGCAAAACGAGCGCCTGGTTATCCGTGCGATCGAGGCGCGCGACGACGTGGCGATCGCACGCATCATCCGGCACAACCTCGAGGTATGCGGTCTTGACCGACCGGGCACGGCGTATTTCGATCCCGAACTCGACAACCTAAGCAGGTACTACTTGGCCTCGCCGCATCGCGCCTACTTTATCGCCGAACTGGATGGAACCGTGGTGGGCGGCGCGGGCGCGTCACCGGTCGCCGGCGCGACGGGCACGGCGGAGCTGCAGAAGCTCTACGTGGCGCCCGAAGCGCAGCGACGCGGCATCGCGACCGCGCTCACCCTCGCGGTCGAAGACTTTGCGCGCCGCGCCGGTTTTAGCACGCTCTACCTGGAAACCCATCATGACCTTATGGCGGCCATCGCCCTGTACCGCGCGCTGGACTACGCTGAAGACGATAGACCGCTGCCGGGAAGCCCCCACACCACGATGGACGTGTTCTTTAAAAAGGAGCTATAGCGGCGGGCGGGCGAAAGGCGCGCTGATCAACGGGGCAAAGGACTCGCTACAACGAACGCGAGCGCCACCAAGCGACCGCGAGCTGCGTCCTATTCTTGTAGCCGGTCTTGGAAAGCACCGAGCTAATCCGGTTTCGCACCGTACCTTCGCTGATAAACGCTTCCGCTGCGATCTCGTGGTTGTCGAGCCCTTCGGCCACCAGGCGAACAATCTCGTATTCGCGCTCCGTCAAGCATTCAAACTCGCGCGGACGGGCGTCGGGCTCCGCGGCGGCGGCAGCAGACGCGCCCGCAATGGCGCCAGCACCTGCAGCGGCCCCCTCGTCCGTCACGCCAGGGCCACCGGGCGCCGCCCGCACCGCCGCCAAAGCGTCACGCACGCAAAGCTCGCGCTCAACAAGATCGTCGCGCGTACGTCGTGTCAGGTCGCGCTGGGCCGTAAGCGCGCAGGTTCGCATGGATAGAAGCGCCGCAAGAGCCGCTACCGCAACAACCAGCAGCAATGCGGGCGCCACCCCGCCACGCGCCGCCAATGCGACGGCGGGGAAAAGAGCAGCGGCAGGGGCAACCTTCCACGGCAAAGGTTCATGCACAGACCGCATGAGCTCATAGAGCGCAGCGGGCACAAAGAAGACGCCGGCGGGCACAGCCACAGCGATCACGCAATACGCAGCGGGCAGGACTGCGCGCCAGCCACAGCCGGACCATTCGCATCCCAAAACGCAAATGACAGATACCAGAAAACAGGCAACGGACGCCAACCCCGTCAACCCGCCGTACAGCGCAAGAACCGCCGACGTCGCAGCGGGACAGCACAGCGCAAGCAGCATCGACAGCACGCAGCACGCATACACAACCGTTATGTCAACTATCCTCTCCATGGGTTTGTATGGTAGCAAAACGCGGTCGTGACAATTGTCACTATCCACATTCCCGCTCCTCAGGCAGCATAAGGGCCAGCGAACCAATCGACAGCGAGACCATACGGAGGATCCATGGATATCATCGCCGTAGAGAATCTTGTCAAGCGCTATGACGACCTACTTGCCCTCGACCACTTCAATCTACACGTAACCCAAGGCGAGATCTTTGGCTTGCTGGGCCCCAACGGGTCGGGCAAAACCACCAGCATCAACTGCATGCTCGCGCTGCTCACGTATGACCGCGGCACCATCCGGCTGTTCGGCGAACCCATGGACCCTGCGCGCTACGACCTCAAACGCCGTATCGGCGTCGTGCCGCAGCAGGTCGCCGTCATCAACGAGCTCACCGTCCACGAGAACATCGATTACTTCTGCTCGCTCTACGTAAGCGACCGCACGCGCCGCCGCACGTTGGTGGACGAGGCGATCGAGTTTGTTGGCCTGGAAGAATTCGCGGCGTTTCGCCCCGGAAAGCTCTCTGGCGGTCTTTTACGACGTCTCAACATCGCCTGCGGCATCGCCCACAAACCGGAGCTTATCTTCTTCGACGAACCCACGGTGGCCGTGGACCCGCAGAGCCGCAACGCCGTTCTCACCGGCATCCAACGACTGCGCTCAGAAGGCGCGACGGTTGTGTATACCAGCCACTATATGGAGGAGGTCGAGCAGATCTGCGACCGCGTCATGATCATGGACCATGGGCGCGCGTTGGCTCAGGGCACGTGCGATGAACTCAAGCGCTCCATTAAAACTGGCGAACGCATCGTGGTGGAACTCCAGACGGCATCGGGAACGCGAGAAGCTGCCGCATCGTCCATCGACAAACGAGAGCTCGACCGCCTGCGGGCGCTCCCCCACGTCATCGACGTCGCGCTCACCGACAACCTGCTCGCCGTCTCATGCGAAGCCAGCGAGCACAACCTCACCGACGTTCTGGCGGCGCTGCGCGCAGGCAACGTCCGCATGGGGCGCATCACATGCGCACCGCCCACCCTCAACGACGTCTTCCTCGAGATCACCGGTCGCGAGCTGCGCGATTAAGGAGAAACGCCCATGTGGACCACCTTTACAACAACCGTTCGCACGCTGCTGCACACGCCCAGCGCCGTGGTGTGGACGCTCGTCTTCCCCATCGTCCTCGCCACCGTGTTCAACTTCATGTTCGAGCCGCTGCGCGCCCAAGAGTCCGTCGAGGCCATCGATGTAGCGGTTCTGGACGATGACGCATGGCGCGCCTCGCCCTTCTCCCAAGTTATCGACGCACTCGCGACGCAGGACGAGCCCCTGCTGCGCGCCATCCCCGTCAACTCAACCAAAGATGCCCGATCTTTGGTGAAAGATGGCATGGCAGACGGGGCCTTCTCGATCCAGTCAAATGGAGAACCCTTGCTTGTCCTCGCCCCGACAGACTCAAGCGGTAACTCGTCCCATAGCATCAACCGCGCCATCCTGGAGTCCATCCTTACCAGCTACCTGCAAAACCAAAGCCTGGTTGCAAACGTAGCCCAAAACAACCCCGCCACCCTGGCGACGCATCCGCAGTAGAAGCCGCGCTCTCCCAAACCGTCGACGTCGCCCAGGCGTCGCTCACGCGCGCCCAACCGGACGCCATGGTGCGCTTCTACTATGCCCTGCTGGGCATGGCCTCCATCTTCGCCGCCCAGCTCGCAGAGCAAAGCGTGTGGCGCCTGCAGCCCACCGCTTCTGCAGAGGGCGCGCGGCGCGCCGTGTCGGGCACCAGCCGAATGCGCTTGCTCATCCCCACCATCGCCGGCTGCTGGGTTGTGTCGACCGCTTTCCTCGCAATCGCCTTTGGCTATATCTGCCTTACCGCGCACATCGACTTCGCTGGACGCGAGCCGCTCTGCCTTATAGGAATCGCCGTCGCCAGCCTGCTTTCTTGCGGCCTGGGCGCACTGGTGGGCTCGCTCCCCGGTCGCATGGGATCAGACTCCCGCCGCGGTCTCCTCACGGCCGTCACGTGCCTGCTCTCGCTGTTTGCGGGCCTCTACGGTCAGCCCACCATGGAGCTAGCCGACTCGGTAGCCAAAGCTTTCCCCGCTGCTACCTGGATCAATCCGGTTTGCCTTGTACGCGATTTGTTCTACAGCGTCTACTACTACGATGCGCTCGCGCCGTTCGCCCTGCGCATAGCCGCCGGAACGACGATGGCCGCCGTCTTCCTTGCGATCTCCGCCGCCTTCATGAGGAGGTACACCCATGAACATCTGTAAGCGAGCAATCATCATCGCGCTGCGCCACCCGCTCTACCTCGCCATCTACATCGGCTTTCTCTCCGCAATGGGAGTCCTGCTTATGGGAGAGGTAGGCACCGCGCAAGCCCCCGTGCCCTCATCCGCGTCTTCTCAGGCCGCCATCGTGCTGGTCGACCGCGACGGCTCGCCCATTTCACGCGCGCTTCGCGCCGCCCTTGAAACAACGGATGAGCTTGTAGACGTGGACGATGAACCCACCGCGCTGCAAGACGTTTTAGCAAAAGACCAGGCGGACATAGTCCTTATAATCCCCGAGGGATTTGGCGACCAGCTTATTGACGCGGCGCATGCAGGCCGGGACCCGCCGCAGCTCAACATGGCCGCCGGGTCAAACATGCAAGCCGCGGCGCTGGCATCCCAGCGTGCGATCCGCTGGGCGTCCCTGGCCGCCGCACAAGCCGCGTTGGAGCCCGCGCTTGATGCGGACAGCATTGTCGGCGCAGTTGCGCAAAGCAGCAGCGTCGAGCCGTCCGTGCAGGTACTCGAAACAACCCCCGGCAACGCCGCAGCGTCGCGACTTGCGTTCTACCTAACCTTTAGCTCCTATACCATAACCTCATCCATCATTGTGGTCGCAGGAGTGGTGCTGGCTACGCTCAACGCACCCGACGTCCGCCGCCGCCAGCTCTCGTCCCCCATGAGTACCTGGCGCCTGGGACTGGGCAGCATCGCCGGCTGCGGCGTGCTCGCCCTAGCGGTGTGCGTGTGGGTCGCCGTGGTTGGCGTTGTAGCCTCAGGGGCCGCGCCCCTGGTCTCGCAGACTTTACCGCAACTCGCACTCGCTTTGATCTCGTTTGCGACATTCGCCCTGGTTCCGCTTTCGCTTGCCTACACCCTTGCGCAATGCGGCTTTCAAGAGGACGCGCTCAACGCCATCGCAAATTTGGGCGGCATGGTCATGTCGTTCTTGGGTGGAGCGTGGGTTCCGTTGTCGCTCATGGGTCCCGGCGTGCAGGCGACGGCGCGCTTTACCCCCACCTACTGGATGTACAACGCCATCACGGAGGCGCTGGGAGCGCCAGCCATCACTCTTGATGTACTCGCAACCGTAGCGAGCAGCCTGGGCATCATCGTCCTATTAGCGGCGGCAATAACCTCTGCCGGACTTGTCGCCGCGCGCCTACGCGTCCGCGAGGCATAGGCGCTCCACCGCAAGCGACGTCAGCACGCCATAGACCGCAAGCAGCGCGGCCGTGAACAGCAACACGCCGCCCGTGATGGCGAAAAAGCCGCTTGTACCCAGCGCGAACGCAAGAAACGCCACCAAAAACAGACCGAACATGTCGTGCACCATCGCCCCCGCAAACGGGGCGGCAAAGTAGAGCAGCACCTGCTTGCGTACGGACAGGGCCATGTCAGCACGCTCGCATCCAAGCTTTGCAAGCGAGGCGTACGCATGGCGGGCATCCGCCGCACCGGAAAGCTGCTGCAGCGAGAGCACCGCCACGGCGCTCAGCAAAAAGACGGATCCGTAAAAGATACCGATGAATCCAATGGGCGCCATGGAAGCCGCAAGCCCTTGGGAGACAAGCTCCGGGGTGCGCATGCCCACGCTGAAGGCAAAGCCCGCCACCATCATGCACACGGAAACCGCGATGAGCACGCACACGCAGGCAAGCGCCATAGACGAGCTTGCCACGCGGGACTCCACCTGCCGCACGGTGAACGCGCGCAGGCCCCACCAGTACCGCTCCGTGCGGCTGCGGGCGCGGGCGGCCCAGCCCGTTACGACGATGCGCGCCACCAGCGCGGTTGCGAAGCATGCCGCAAACCCCATGGGGATGATGAAGGCGATGAAGTAGACGGGCTGAAACACGCACGCGCCCCACACCACGGCGAGCAGCACCGCCGCCACCGCAACCTGCACGCCACGAGCCAGGCGCCCTCCCGTAGAGGCGACCTCCGGCGCGCGCTCGGCAGCGATCAGCTGGATCAAGGGGCGCCTGCCTATGTTGCGCGCGCCGTCAAATGCGTTGAGCGCAAACACCGCAGCAAAGCACCCGCTTGTCCATACGGCGGATTGGGACGAGAACGCCACCATGGGTCGCCAGGGCACATCAAACACAAACGCGGTGATGGCCCCGAAGGCCGGCGACAGCGCCACGCCCAGCAGCACTCCCAGCGCAAGCGCTAGCACGCCCACGCAGGCGGTCTCCATCACAAGCACGCATGACACGGCGCCGCGATCCATGCCCACAAGTTTGTACAATGCGAACTCGCGGCTGCGGCGACGCAGCAAAAAGCGGTTGGCATAGCGCACCAAGAACAAAAACACAAACACGGTGAAGATCGAAAACGCCTGCAGGATATCGCCGGAGCTCGCCACCACGCTCGTCTGGTCGGGCGAGAGGTCGAGCCGGTTGAGGTAGTCGGAAGACGCTACAAAGGAATAGAGCAGGCACGCGGCAAAGCCAAGTGTGGCGAAATAGACCGAGTAGTCGCGCGCGCTTCTCCGCACGTTGCCAAACGCGAGCTTGAGATACAGACCCATGGCGGCCATCCTTTACCTATCGATACGCTTGCATCGTTGTTTACCTGGCAACCATTGTCTGAAATACCGCCCGCCGCAGCCATCGATTCACCTTACAGAGGACTAACGAAAATGTAAGGAGCCCGGCTGGGATCAATCCAAACCGAGCTCCTTAAAGAATCATCCACGAAATACCGATTACAGCTTGCCGTCGAGCATGAGATTGACCTTTAGGACGTTAACGGTAGGCTCGCCGAAAACGCCCAGGAGACGGCCCTTGGAGCATTTTGCGATGATATCGCGCACCTCGTCCTCGCTCTTGCCGGTAGCCTTGGCCAGGCGCGGAACCTGATACTCGGCCGCATCCGGAGAGATCTCGGGATCGAGGCCGGAACCGGAGCAGGTCACCAGGTCCACCGGGACCGCATCCATGTCGGCATCGGGGTTCGCGGCGCGAATCTTCTCGACGCGCGCATCCACGAGCTCCTGATACTCCTCACTTGCGGGAGACAGATTGGACGGAGCGGAGTAAGCCATGAGCTCACCGTTCTCGTCCTCGACCACCGACACGTTCTGGATGCGGCCCCACATGTGGTCCTCATCCTCGAAGTTCTGGCCGATGAGCTCGGAGCCCACGATCTTGTCGTCGACCTTGATGAGCGAACCGTTCGCCTGATACGGGAAGGCGACCTGTGCGATGCCGGTCACGACGAGCGTGTAGCCCAGGCCGCAGACAACGGTAAACAGCGCGAACACGCCCAGTGCGCGCGATGCAACACCTTTGAACATACAAACCTCCGCTTACATAATGCCGCAGAACGCGAGCAGCATGTCGATGAGCTTGATGAATACGAACGGGGCAACGATGCCGCCCAGGCCCCACACGAGCAGATTGTGGGTCAGTAGCTGTCCGGACGGGACCTCGCGGCACTTGACACCCTTGAGGGCGGCCGGGATCAGCGCGATAATAACGAGCGCGTTATAGATGATGGCCGAAAGAACCGCGGACAGCGGGCTTACCAAACCGAGGATGTTGAGCGCGCCAAGGCCCGGGTAGATCGGCGAGAACAGGGCCGGGATGATAGCGAAGTACTTCGCCACGTCGTTGGCCACCGAGAAGGTCGTGAGCGAACCGCGGGTCATGAGCAGCTGCTTGCCAATACGCACGATATCGATGAGCTTGGTGGGGCTGGAGTCGAGGTCGACCATGTTGCCGGCCTCCTTGGCAGCCTGGGTGCCCGTGTTCATGGCCACGGCCACGTCGGCCTGGGCCAGAGCGGGCGCGTCGTTGGTGCCGTCGCCGGTCATGGCGACCAGATGGCCCTCGCGCTGGAACTCGCGGATCTTCTCGAGCTTGCCCTCGGGGGTAGCCTCGGCTAGGAAGTCGTCCACGCCCGCCTCGGCCGCGATGGCAGCCGCCGTGAGCGGGTTGTCGCCCGTCACCATGATGGTCTTGATGCCCATCTTGCGCAGGTCGGCGAACTTCTCCTTAACGCCGGACTTGATGATGTCCTTGAGGTACACAACACCCAGCACGCGGCAGTTCTTGGTCACGACCAGCGGGGTGCCGCCGGCCTTGGCGATGCGCTCGACGACCTCGTCGCACTCCTGGGAGAACACGCCGCCGGCTGCCTCCACGTAGGCGCGCACGGAATCGGCAGCGCCCTTGCGAATCTCATTGCCCTCGTAGTTCACGCCCGACATGCGCGTTGCCGCGGTGAACGGGATGAACTCCATGCCCTTGTCCTCGAGTGTGCGGCCGCGCAGGCCGAACTGCTCCTTGGCGAGCACGACGATGGAACGGCCCTCGGGCGTCTCGTCGGCCAGCGAGGAGAGCTGGGCGGCATCGGCCAGCTCCGCGGGATCGACGCCGTCGACCGGGATGAACTCGGAAGCCTGGCGGTTGCCCAGGGTGATGGTGCCGGTCTTGTCGAGCATGAGGATGTCGACGTCGCCGGCGGCCTCGATGGCGCGGCCGGACATGGCCAGCACGTTGGCCTCGTTCAGACGGCTCATGCCGGCGATGCCGATGGCGGACAGCAGCGCGCCGATGGTAGTGGGAGCCAGGCACACGAGCAGCGCCACGAGCGTGGTCACGGACGTGGGATTGACCATGTCGTTAAGGCCGGCCGAGAAGCAGGAGTAACAATAGAGGGCCAGCGTGACCAAGATAAAGACGATGGAGAGGGCCACCAGGAAGATTTCCAGGGCGATCTCGTTGGGCGTCTTCTTGCGCGCGGCGCCCTCGACCATCGCGATCATCTTGTCCAGGAAGCTCTGGCCGGGCTCGCTGGAGATCTTGACAATGATCCAGTCGGACAGCACCGTGGTACCGCCGGTAACGGCAGAGCGGTCGCCGCCAGCCTCGCGGACCACGGGCGCGGACTCGCCGGTGATGGCGGACTCATCAACGGAGGCAGCTCCCTCGATGACGTCGCCGTCGCCGGGAATCTGCTCGCCGGCGCGCACGACCACCAGGTCGCCGCGCGTGAGCTCGGTGCCGGGCACGACGGTGAAGTGCTCCTTGTCCTCAACGGACTCGATGCGATGGGCCTCGACATCCTTCTTGGCCGCACGCAGGGAATCGGCCTGAGCCTTACCGCGGCCCTCGGCAAGCGCCTCGGCGAAGTTCGAGAACAGATCGGTGAGCCACAGGATGACCGCGATGGCGACCACATAGTAGGTGGGCACACCCGCGTCCTGCACACCGAAGATGGAAGCGACGGCCAGGACGGAGGTCATGACGGCGGAAAGCCACACCAGGAACATGACCGGGTTTTGAATCTGGACGCGAGGATCCAGCTTGGCAAACGAGTCGCGGACCGCGCGGCCCATCATGTCTTTTTGCATAGCCATAAATCTGCGCCCTCCTTTACGCAATCATCTGGAAGAACTCGGCAACGGGGCCAAGCGCCAGGGCCGGGAAGAAGCTCAGGGCACCGATCAGCAGAACGATGAACACGAGCAGGAATACGAACATGCCGTTGGTGGTAGACAGGGTACCGGCGCTCTCGGCGACCTTACCCTTCTTGGCCAGCGAGCCGGCGATGGCCAGCGTACCGACGATGGGCATGAAACGGGCGAACAACATCTCGAGGCCGAGCATGACGTTGATCCAGGGAATGTTGCAGTTCATGCCTGCAAACGCCGAGCCGTTGTTGCCGCCGCATGAGATGAAGGCATACAGCACCTCGGAGAAGCCGTGCGCGCCGCCATTGTTGAGCTGGTCGGCAAGACCGGGCACCATGCAGGCGATGGCAGAGCACACCAGAATGGCAAACGGAGTTGCCAGGCACAGGACAACTGCCCAGCGCATCTCGCCCGGCTCGATCTTCTTGCCCAGGAACTCAGGCGTGCGTCCGACCATGAGGCCGGCGATGAACACCGTGAGGATGGCAAAGCCGATCATGCCGTACAGGCCGCAGCCCACGCCGCCGAAGACGACCTCGCCCAAAGCCATCTGGAGCATCTGGACAAAACCGCCCAGCGGGGTGTAAGAGTCGTGCATGGAGTTAACCGAGCCGTTGGAAGCGGCGGTGGTGTAAGCCGACCACGTGGAGGAGGTGGCGATGCCGAAGCGGCTCTCCTTGCCCTCCATGTTGCCGCCGGCCTGGCCGTCGGTCATCTCGATATTGACCGCGCCGCTATCGGCCAGCTGCGGGGTGCCCGCATGCTCGTTGACGGCGATGACGCCGGTGAAGATCACCAGCAGGATGAACATGGCGGCAAAGATGGCCTTGCCCTGCTTGGTGTTCTTGACGCCGATACCGAAGGTGAAGCAGCAGGCGGCCGGGATCAGCAGCAGGCTGGTCATCTCGATGATGTTGGTGAAGGCGTTGGGGTTCTCATACGGATGGGCGGAGTTCACGCCGAAGAAGCCGCCGCCGTTGGTGCCGGACTGCTTGATGGCAACCTGAGACGCAGCGGGGCCCTGGGGCAGGAACTGCTCGGTGACCACGCGCGCGTCCTCGACAACCTTGCCGTCGACCTTGACGGTGTCGCCCTCGATCTGGGCGCCGTCGATAACGCTCCAGCCGCCGTCTGCATTGGGCTGAACGGCAACGGGCTCGACGAGCTCGGCCTTCTGAGCCGGCTGGAAGTTGGAGATGACGCCGCCGGCAGCCAGGCAGATGCCGAACACGAGGTTCAGCGGGATGAGCACGTACAGGACGGTACGGGTGAGGTCGACCCAGAAGGAACCCAGACCCTGCTCCTTGACCTGACGGAAACCGCGGATCAGAGCGAACATGACCGCGATGCCGGTACCGGCTGAAACGAAGTTCTGCACGGTGAGGCCCATGAACTGCACGAGGTAGGACAGGGTGGTCTCACCGGAGTAGGACTGCCAGTTGGTATTGGTGATGAAGGAGGCCGCCGTGTTGAACGACAGGTCCCACGACACGCCCGGCAGGTGCTGCGGGTTGCCCGGCAGGACAGCCTGGAGCATCTGGAGCGCGATGAGCACCACGAGCCCGATACCCGAGAAGGCGAGGACGCTCACCAGATAGCGCTTCCAGCCCATCTGCTCCTTGGCGTCGATACGCAGGAGGCGATAGATGCCGCGCTCCACCGGATCCAGCACGGGCGACAGAAACGTATGCTCACCGTCCATGACATGGGCCATAAACCGACCGAGCGGAATGGCCAGGACGACGAGCACGACAAAGTACAGGATGTACTGAATTGCAGCGCTCATGGTTTAAGAATCACTCCTCATGAGAATATAGATGTAATAGATAAGGAGCCCGATGCAGGTGACTCCTATAATGGGAATGAGAACGTTCATTCACCGCCCCTTTCACTCACGATGGCTTTCTAATATGAGTTGAACATTGTCAAGTGGCAAAACGTCCCCGCCCCCGGGGAGCTACCGCGGGGGGCGGGGACGACCTATCTTCACCCGGGGGACGCGCCGCTTGAGGGCGTGTCTGCTCGACGCACGTTCGGCACTCTAATATCCGCGGGTCGGAACCGCATTTCGTTGCTACGGCTGGGGGCCTCCGGCTTCATCGCAGTCTCGTGGCGGGCGTGGCGGTCCCCCGCTGCCCAGAAAAAGGAACTGGAATGGCCTCCCAACGGCCTCGAGCGCGGCGCGCCCCGGGGTCGGACTCCTATCTCGCCGCGGGCGCTACCGGACCATGAGCGCTATCGCCCAGACCCAGCAGGCCATCTCGCGGGCCGTCGCGCAGTTCGCCACGCAGGGCCTCTTTCCCGCCTGCGACATGGCGTCGCGCCTGTCCTGCAGGCGGCGGTTGGCACTTCG
>NZ_JH126471.1:53609-96878 GCF_000225705.1 Collinsella tanakaei YIT 12063 | reverse complement strand
CGAGCCACTCGGCGTCGCGCCGGTCGTTCTTGCGCCCGCGGTCGGCGGCCGGCCGGTGCATCTTGGAGACGGCGCCTACGGCGCAGTCGACGCCGAGCGCCCTCAGGGCGCGGCAGAGGTGGAAGCCGGTCGGGCCGCTCTCGTACACCGCCTTGGGCGACTCGAACCCCAGTGCCCACTCGGCGACCGACGCGGGGTCGTATCCGAACCTTGCGCGGGACACCTCGCCGGTCATGGGGTCGAAGGCGCATGCGGAGATGCTCCTCGCGTGGACGTCGAGACCGATGGCTGTGACATAATTGGACATGGCGGGCCCCTCTCCGTCGCATGTGGCGCGCGGCCACGGTTGGCGCTACGACCATTGTCGCCCGACCCACGATAGAGCTGCAAGGGGAGGGGCTCCCAATGTTCAACTCATATCGTCTCAAGCGCCCGACTCCGCAAGCGCTTGACGATAGTAAACGCTTTCGGGAATTAAAGCAGCATTAGGGTTGGCTCGGACGACCTTAAGATGGCGTAAAGATGCAGGTAGAAAGCCCCATTGAATTCTCAGTGTGTCTATACTCGACCACGTGGGCACCAAACGGCGCCGTCGCCGCAAGTGCACGCATACTTCACGATCTAGAAAGGCCACACCATGCCGCGTGACGCATCAGACACCCGCGCCAATCCAGACCTTCTTCTCAAGGCAATCGAACAAGACGGATCGCCCGACGAGATTCGAAATGGCCGGGGGCATCTCAAAATCTTCTTCGGCTATGCCGCGGGCGTGGGCAAAACCTACGCGATGCTGCAAGCTGCCCACGCCGCCAAGCGACGCGGCGTCGACGTCGTCGCCGGGTACATCGAACCGCATGAGCGCCCGGCGACCGCCCGTCTTGCAAGAGGAATCGAATGCCTGCCACACGAACTCGTCGAACACAATGGCATCACGCTTTCCGAATTCGACCTCGATGCGGCCATCATGCGCGCCCCCCAGCTCATCCTCGTCGATGAGCTAGCCCATACAAACGCGCCCGGGAACCGTCATGAAAAACGCTATCAGGATGTAGAAGAGCTCCTGCGTGCAGGCATAGATGTCTACACGACGGTGAACGTCCAACATATCGAGAGCTTGAACGACATAGTCGCGTCCATCACCGGAATCGTCGTGAGCGAGCGAATCCCTGACCGCATCTTCGACGACGCCGACCAGGTCGAACTCGTCGATATCGAACCTGAAGACTTGCTCGAGCGCCTTCGAGCCGGACTCGTCTACCATCCCGACCAGGCAGATCGTGCACAACAGTATTTTTTCACCATTGAAAACCTCACCGCGCTTCGCGAGATCGCGCTGCGCCGTTGCGCCGACCGCACCAGCCGCCTCACGGACGCCGCGCGCGTGTTGGGAAACCGTGATTATTACACCAGCGAGCGCATCTTGGTCTGCATCTCTCCAGCTCCGACCAATCCCCGCATCGTCCGTGCCGCGGCGCGCATGGCCAAGGCGTTTCGCAGCGAGTTGGTGGCGCTATTCGTGGAGAGCCCACGCACCCAGGCGATGGACGAGGGCGAGCGCGCCAAGCTTTCTGCCAACATCGCGCTTGCCGAGCAGCTCGGGGCCCACATGGAGACGGTCTACGGCGACGATGTCGCCTTCCAGATCGCCGAGTTCGCCCGCCTCTCCGGCATCTCCAAGATCGTCATGGGGCGCACGGGGGAGCACAGCGGCGTCCGTCAGGTCCTCTTTGGTCGCAAATCGCTCGTCGAGCAACTCATAGCATTTGCTCCAAACCTCGACATCTACATCATCCCGGACCAAGAAACACCGCCCTCCCGGCCGATGGAGCGCAAGCATCAGACCGCGCTGCAACCGCCCAGCGGCCGCGATGTCCTTCGAACGCTAGGCCTCTCCCTTGTTGCCACGGCGATTGGAGTCTCCTTCCGCCACCTGGGATTCGCCGACTCCAGCATCATCTCTCTTTATATCCTCACTGCGCTGCTCACCGCCGTCACCACAACCGGACGCTTATGCACAATCATGTCCAGCGTCCTTTCCGTCGTTCTCTACAACTTCTGCTTCGTTACGCCCCTGTTCTCACTCAACAGCTACGATCGAAGCTACCTTGTCACGTTCGCCATCATGTTCGCAACCGCCATGGTTGCCGGCGAGCTCACGGCACGTATCACCAATAGCGCCCGGACCTCTGCTGAAAACGCGTTCAGGACACGAGTGCTCCTCGAAACAAACCAGCTCCTGCAGCAGGCCCATGGCGCAGAAGCACGCGCCCGTGTAGCCATGAACCAGCTCGTCAAACTATTAAAGCTCGATGTGGTCTTCTACACCGCCGATCGCAGCCTTCTCGGGAAAGCCATCTACGAGCCCGCGGGCTCCGAGGACCACTCCGCATCGCTGCTCACTGACTACGAACGGGCTGTCGCAACGTGGACGTACGCCAATAACAAGCACGCAGGGGCGAGCACGCGCACCCTACCCGAAGCTTCTTGTCTTTACCTTGCGGTACGCACCGGTGACGAAGTGTTCGGAGTCATGGGCATCGCCCTGAACGGGCGAGAGCTGGAAGACTTTGAGCATTCAATTGTTTTATCCATCGTCGGCGAATGCGCTTTGGCGCTCGAGAGCGACAAGGCAGCAAAGGAACGTGAAGAGGCCGCCGTCCTAGCCAGAAACGAGCAGCTGCGCGCCAACCTCCTTCGCTCCATAGGCCATGACCTGAGAACGCCCCTCACGGCGATCTCCGGATCCGCGGCGGTTCTTCGGGAAGGCGACGAGAAGCTCACCCCCGAACAGCGACGAAACCTCGCCGACGCCATCTACGACGACTCCCTTTGGCTGATCGATACCGTTGAAAACTTGCTCGCCATCACCCGGGTCGAGGACGGCAGTATACACCTCAACCTCACAACCGAACTCATCGACGAGGTTATCGCGGGAGCCCTCAGCCATGTCGCACGCGCATCGCGCGGCCACACCATCACCGTTAAGCGCAACGATGATGATATCCTGCTGGTGCGCATCGACGTCCACCTCATCATGCAGGTGCTCACAAATCTCATTATGAATGCCTTCAAGTACACACCCGAGAACTCGACTATCACCATCGGCGCTCATCGCGAGGGCAAGTTCATCGTGGTAGAAGTTGCCGACAACGGCCCAGGCGTAGCAGACTGCGATAAACCCCACGTCTTCGACCAATTCTTCATCTCAAGTAAAGCCCAACCCGTGGATTCGCACCGCAGCTTCGGCCTCGGCCTATCGCTGTGCCGCTCTATTGTAGAGGCACACGGCGGTATCATCGAGGTACGCGACAACCATCCCCGTGGAGCCGTCTTCTGCTTCACCCTGCCCGCCGAGGAGATAGAAATCCATGAATGACGCCGTAAAGCCACGCATTCTACTGGTTGAAGATGACCCCGCTGTTCAAAACCTCGTATCAACCGCCCTTGTCCTGCATGGATACAGCGTTGAAAAGGCCTGCAACGGCCAGGCAGCCATCATGGAAGCGGCATCGCATGGCCCCGACCTCATTATGCTCGACCTGGGCCTACCAGACATCGACGGAGTCGAAGTCATCACCAAGATTCGAAGCTGGTCCGCGGTGCCCATAACCGTCATCTCGGCTCGCACCGAAGACTCCGACAAAATCACAGCACTCGACGCGGGCGCCGACGATTACCTTACCAAGCCCTTTTCAGTAGAAGAACTGCTAGCGCGTGTACGCGCCAGCCTAAGGCGCTCCTCTATGGCGGCGAGCGAGCCAGCCGAAACGAGCACCTTCGATAACGGGCCTCTACACATCGACTACGCCGCGGGATACGCGACAATCGAAGGACACGAGCTCTCGCTCACTCCAACCGAATACAAGTTGCTCGTTCTCCTAGCGAAAAACGTCGACAAGGTGCTCACCCACACCTATATTACTCGCGAGATTTGGGGCACGAGCTGGGATAGCGATATCGCGAGCCTGCGTGTTTTCATGCGAACCTTGCGCAAGAAGATCGAGGCGGACCCGTCGCACCCCACCATGATCCAGACGCATGTGGGCGTGGGCTACCGCATGCAGCGCCTCTGACGACAACGGAACCCTAAGCAAGAAGACGGGCCCAACACGGACCCGTCTTCTCAAGCAGATTCATCATTTGGCTTAGAGCTGGCGAATGGGCGCGCCCTCGGTCTCGCGATGACCCATGCGCTCGCGCTCGGCCGTGTCACTGGGGGCTGGGCCCTGGTCCACCGCCTTTCCCATGTGGGTCGCGTATTCGATGCGCTCGTCCGTAGGCGACGTCGCCGCGGTCCACGTGCGCATGACGCGCGGCACCGCGAAGAGCGCCGCGATCACCAGAAGGACAACGACCGCCAACATAATCAAGATCTCATACCCGGGCATGATGGCTCCTTTCCGCCGCGTTCTGACGCCGAAATAACGGTGCTATCTACGTACTACCCACCGCGGGGCGCGCAAACCGCATCTCTCGGCAAGCGTGGTGAAAATGATGGGAACGCATCTCGCTCTTACAGGGCGGGCCGGCCTACCGAACGCCCCACTTCTTAAGAAAGGCGCCATAGCCGGGAGCCTCGCGTAAAAACGCATAATCCTCGTCAGCCTGTACACCGGCCAGCATCACCGCGCCCATTTGGGAGGTCAGCTGCGCCAGATCGTTAAAGTCGCTATAACGGTACAGGGGACTCTTGAGAACGCCGGTGTCGCCCCCATGCAGGGACGCCATCATCTGCTCGAGCAAATCAAGCGTCTCGTCCGCATCCTGTCTTGCCACCGCAACGGTCAAGCTGGGCGCAAGCCTCATCCACCCGGGCTGGTCGAGCGCCTCGAACGTCGCTTGCGCGCGGAGGGCGCACGCGCACGCATCGTCCACTCGGCCCGCGCGCAAGGCAATCTCGATAATGCTGTTGATGGCGCCCATGAGATCGGCAGAAATCCTGATAAGGCGCGCCTCCCACCGACGCGCTGCCTCCTCATCGCGACCCTGGCGCATTAGGAGAATCGCCTGGCGCTCTTCCCTGTCGATCTGCGGCTGATGAATTGTGTCAAGCAGGTGCTGCGCGTCCTCGTAGCGCCCATCTTGCATGGCGCGCGCGATCAGCATGCCGCACACTTGCTCGCGAGCTTCGGGCAGAGCGCTTTGGCTCAGCCGCTCGCAGGCTTTGTCTAGCGCAGAACGATACCGATCGGGGTCCTCAACCTGAAAAAGCGTGAGCGCGCCGTCAAGGTATTGCGTAAGCACAATAGCGAGCTCATCGCTGGCCGGATATAGGCGCAGCTGTTCCTGCGCGTAGGCAAAGCCCTCCACGTAACCCTCCTCGCGCACCAGGCGATCAACCTCGCGCTGAATGGCAAGGTTTGTCTCCTCGTCCAAATCAGCCTCAAAGGAAAGCAACGTGTTTGCATCCGTCTGCAACAGCCGGGCAAGCGGCGGAATGATCGTGATATCCGGGTAGCTCGCACCGCGCTCCCACTTGTTGACCGCCGGCGCGGAAACCCCCAGACTCTGAGCTACCTGCTCTTGCGTCAGGCCTAGCTCACGACGTCGTTCGCGAATGATGTTGGCTATAGGCATTGCGTCCGTCCCTTCAGCATATGATGGTTACCTCGCAGCTGCTCACCGTCTATTTCAGCAGCTTGCAGGGTCGAACGCAATTGAGGTGTCATCATGTTTGGAGCGCAAAACCTAACCGCCGGTTAATGAGGCGGCGCATGGCAACGGCCGCGCACGGGCACAAAGCCCGCACACGGCCGTCAAAAGCGATCGCGCGCCTTTTAGAGCGCTCGGTCCCATCCGCACTCCAGTTGCACTCCGGCTGCCGGCTTACTCGCTGCGCAGGGCTTCAACGGGATCGCGGCGGGCGGCGGAGCGGCTGGGGATGAGGCCCGCCACAACGGTAAGGACAACGCTGATGAGGATGAGCCCCAGCGCCGATGAGACGGGCAGCTGCATGACGTTTTCAACCTGGTGCTCGGCCAGCGCCCACGCGTTGACCGGGAAGGACGCCAGCACCACCACGGCGATCGCCAGCACGCCGGCGATTAAGCCCTCGATAAAGGTCTCCGCGTTGAACACGTTGGCGATGTTGCGCTTGGACGCACCCATGGCGCGCAGGATGCCGATCTCCTTTTTGCGCTCCAGCACGCTGATGTAGGTGATGATGCCGATCATGATCGAGCTCACCACCAGCGAGATGCTAACGAACGCGATGAGCACCAGCGAGATCATGTTCACGATGTCCGTCACGCTGCCCATGATCACGCCCATGTAGTCGGTGTAGACAATCGCCTTGTCTTCCTCCCCCGCCGCGCGGACGTCCTGGTTGTAGCCATCGATGGCGGAGAGCACCGCCTCTTTCGCCTCGAAATCCACCGGATAGATGCTCACAGACTGCGGGTTGGCCTGGTCCGCATAGCCAAGCGTTGCCAGGTTGTTGTCGTAGGTCAGCTTGCCGGCGTTGGCGTAGCTAGTCATAAGAGACGTCAAGTCCTCGGCATCCATGTTCAAGTGGATCGCGTTGGCGAACGCCGAGGCATCAACGTTGAATGCTCCCGCCATATTGGCAGCCAAGCGCTGCGACAGCTGGGTGCCCATGTTGGAGGCCATCTGCGCCATAGCGCCGGTTAGACCCGCCTGCAGCTGGGATGAGACGGCATTTGAGATCTCACTGGACACCTGCCCCAGCATCTTCTCAAAGGCGCCCTGCATGTAGGGAGCAAGCTGGTTCTCGATGTAGTCGCGCGCAATCTTATCCAAGCGGTCCGCTACGGGCTGACCCGCCACCTGGACAATCTGGTCCAAGAGCACCTTGCCGCCATCGGCTTCGGTGCTGCTTGCATATGCCGCGAATTGGACAAGGAGCCTTGCCGCAAAATCATCTGCAGACGGATCGAGCCCCTCACCGTGGGCGGGCAGCCAGCGCGTGACAAAGCCCTGCACAAACTGGTTGGCAAGCGTTGCGGTCTGCTCCATCTGGTCGCGGTCGAGCACGGGGTCCTCGGCCAGATCACCCAGAATGCCGGAGATATCCGGCGCCGGCGCGCCCACGACGATACCCTCGATATCAAGAGAGCCCGCGATGCCAGATAGGTCTATGTCGACGTTGCCCATATCGATGCCGGAAAAATCGAAACCGGAAAGGTCAAGGCCCGCACCCAGCTTGGACGCATCGACGGAAAACGCCGCGCGCAACCCGGACTCGTCCACGCTAAACAGGCTTGAAAGGTCCACGCCGCCCTTAACCTCCTCTTGCAGGGTCGCGAACGACTTGCCGGTGAACACGTCCACGTCCGGATTGCCGAGCTGCTGCTGGACGATCTGCGAGTTCGCCGCGCGCGCCATGAGCTCCTCGGTGAGGCCGTGCGTGTAGGCGATACCCTGCGAGAGCGCGGCGGATTTTGCCGTGGGGCTGGGCTGCACCACGCCCACGATCTTGAGGTCCAGACCGCCTGCGACCTGCTGCGTCATGAACGCCTCATCATCTGACATGTCGGTCCAGCCGCCGGTCTCCTCATTCTTGCGATAGAAGTCGCTTGCGGCCAGCACCTTGAAGCTTGTACCCAGCGCGTCCTCATAGGTGAGGTCCACATCCACCTTGGGCACGTCCACCTCCCCCGCGCCGCTCATAGTGCTATCGACCATGCGGTCCAGCTCGGCGGGATCGAGCACGCCGATGCTGTACAGGGTGAAGTCCGAGACCTTACCGCTGCTGGAGAGCACCAGCACGCACTCGTCCGCCGCCTTTGCCCACCTGCCGGCGACCACGTCGTATTGCTCATCCAAAAGATCGGGGTTATCGATCATCTCGTTGAAGGAAGTGGCGCCCGTCATCATGGTGCCCGCCATCGCCGCGGAACTCGCCCCGCCCGTCATGGCAGTGGACATAGCGTTGGGCGAAAGCCGCGCGGGGCCGTTGGAGACGTCCGCCCGGTACACCAGCGGTGTGATGCCGTAGTCGTACTGAATCGCGGAAACCTCGCCGTCCAGCTCATCGGCATCCTGATCCAGAAAGGCCTTAAAGCTCGCCATGTCATTCGACTTAACACTGGCGAACATATCGGAAAGCATGGTGAATACCGGAATAGAGCCGCTCTTGTCCACTCCGGCGTCCCCTGCGGACGATGAGCCGTCGGGGTCCGCGTCATCGCCTGATCCGCCCTGGTCCGCGGCATCGCCCGAACCCGCGTCTCCCGTCAGCATGCTGGAGAGGTCGTAGCTCTGCCGCGCTATGGTCAGCGGATAGCTCGACAGCGTGTCCTGCTCGACCTTGGCGATATAGCCGTTCACGCCATTGGAAAGCGCCAGGATAGCCGCGATTCCGATGATGCCGATCGATCCGGCGAAAGCCGTCATGATGGTGCGGCCCTTTTTGGTCATAAGGTTGTTGAACGAGAGCGACAGCGCCGTGAGCAGGCTCATGGACGAGCGGCGTTTGGGACCCTTCTCGGCAGGCTCGTCCAAAGAAGCCCGATACGCCGCGGCGGCACGCTCGTCCGCGCTCACCGGATTGGTATCGTCCACCACGCGACCGTCTTGAATGCGGACGATGCGCGTAGCGTAGTCCTCGGCCAGTTGCGGATTATGCGTGACCATGATGACCAGGCGCTCGCGTGCGACCTCAGCGAGCAGGTCCATCACCTGGATGCCCGTCTCCGTGTCGAGCGCGCCGGTGGGCTCGTCCGCCAGGACGATCTCTGGATCGTTCACCAGGGCGCGAGCAATGGCCACGCGCTGCATCTGGCCGCCGGAGAGCTGCGAGGGCTTCTTGTTCACATGGGCGCCAAGTCCCACGCGCTCAAGCGCGGCACGGGCGCGCCGGGTTCGCTCCGCGCGGTCCACGCCCGCCAACGTGAGGGCGAGCTCGACGTTGGCCAGAATGGTCTGGTGAGGGATGAGGTTATAGCTTTGGAAGATGAAGCCCACGCGGTGATTGCGGTAGGTATCCCACTCAGCGTCTCCATAATCGCTGGTAGAGACACCGTTTACTACGATATCGCCCGAATCCGCGTGGTCGAACCCGCCCAGGATGTTGAGAAACGTGGTCTTGCCGGAGCCAGACGGACCCAGCACGGCCACAAACTCGTTCTCGCGAAACGTCACGGACACGCCGTCCAGCGCGCGCTGAACCAAGTCGCCCGTTGTGTACGTTTTAGTGATGTCGCGAATCTCGATCATGTATGTTCCCGTCCGTATGTTCCCGCCCGAAAAGAAACGCCGATGTGATGGCGACGCCACACATCGGCAATACCATTAGGTACCATTACCATTTTTCCTGATACCCATATTAACCATGGCGAGAAGCTCAATTCTCAAGCAAGTGGCGCTTGGGCGGTCTTTGCATGAGACCGACATCATTTTGCGCGCCCCTCTTGCGCCGGACCCGTTCTCAAGCCGGGTGCAAAGCAATCGACCGCCGCGCGCGGAGAGCGCACGGCGCGGCGGGCGGGAGCAGCCAGAGAGGACGGAGGCCAAATGGAGCGTCAGCGTGGAGAGGACGGCGTGTCAAAAAGCGGCTTAGTGCGGAGGTTTGGTCAAATAGTGCGTTAGTGCGGATTGAAGGCGGTTTGACGGACCTCCCTTATGCATCGAGCAGCATCGTCCGGTCCTTCTAGCTCGGGCGATGCGGACGCCCTATTCATAAGGTACCCTTACCATCTCTCGCCCGGACCGCACTAACGCATTATTTGACGCGATTTGAACCGCACTAAGCGACTATTTGTCCCAACCTCCGCACTAAGCGATTATTTGGCACACCCCTATTTCCGCACCAACTCGCTTTTTGGTCCGGCACCCATCCTGGGCTCAGGCAGCCTTCCGCGCGAAGGCATCGATAGGCAATGCAACCTCAGCGATGCCGCCACAGCGACGCTATCACAGTCGGCAGGCTACTCCCCCAGCTGCTCGCTGGCTTCGAGCCACGCCATCTCCAACTCGTCCAGCTCATCCTTCGCTGACGCAATCGACTCCTGCTGGGCGGTCAGGGCCGCGAAGTCCGTGGGATCGATATCGAACATGCCCGCCTCGAGCTCCTCGATACGCGCACGGCGCGTATCCATCTTGCGCTCGAGCGATGCGACCTCCTTCTTCAGGCGCTGGCGCTCAGCATTCGACATGCCTGCGGCAGCACTTGACTGCGCCTTTTTGGACGAGGGCGAAGTAGCCGGCGACGCACCGCCAGAAGAAGACCCCGCCGCGCGCCTGGCGCTTGCCGCAGCATCGAGCTCGTCGGCCGCCTTGAGATACTGGTCAACGCCGCCGGGCATATGGCGAAGGCGGCCGTCGATCAAGGCGAATTGCGAATCCGTCACGCGCTCCATCAAGAAGCGGTCGTGCGTCACCAAGATCAGCGTGCCGGGCCAGCCGTCGAGCAGGTCCTCCACGATGGCGAGCATATCGGTATCCAGGTCGTTGCCGGGCTCGTCCAAAATCAGCACGTTGGGCTCTTCCAAAATGGTGAGCAACAGCGACAAGCGGCGCTTCTGGCCGCCGGAGAGGTCGCAGATGCGGCTCCACTGCTGCTTGGTGGTGAAGCCCAGGCGCTCCAGCAGCTTCTCGGGACTGGTTTCCTTGCCATCAACCACGTAGACGCGCTTGTAGCGAGAGAGAACCTCGCGAATGGTATCCGTCTCGTACGGGTCGAGCTCATGCAGTTGCTGGGAGAGCACGCCAAACTTGACCGTCTGGCCAATCTTGACGCGGCCGGTTCGCGGACGGATCTTGCCCTGGATAACGTCGAGCAGCGTGGTCTTTCCCGCGCCGTTGGCACCAAGCAGGCCGTAGCGGTCGCCCGCGCCGATAAGCCAGGTGACGTCCTCCAGCACGGGGGCGGCGGGATCGCCGGCGGAGCTATCGGTATACCCAGCGGTCACGTCGAGGACGTCGATCACCTGCTTGCCCAGGCGGCTTACAGCCAGACGTTTGAGCTCCAGCTCGTTTCGCACGGGGGGAACGTCGGCGATGAGCTCTCGGGCGGCGTCGACACGGAACTTGGGCTTGGTGCTGCGGGCCTGGGCGCCGCGTGAAAGCCATGCCAGCTCCTTGCGCGCCATGTTGCGGCGGCGCTCTTCTGCCACCTGCGCCATGCGGTCGCGCTCCACGCGCTGCAGGATATATGCGGAGTAACCGCCCTCAAAGGGGTCGACCTTGCCGTCATGGACCTCCCACATAGAAGTGCAGACCTCGTCCAAAAACCAACGGTCATGGGTGACCACCAGCAAGGCGCCCGCCCCCGCATGCCAGCGCTGCTTCAAGTGCTCGGCGAGCCAGTTGATGGTGCGCATATCAAGGTGGTTGGTAGGCTCGTCCAACATAAGCACGTCATAGGTGCCAATAAGCAAGCGAGCCAGGTCGACGCGGCGGCGCTGGCCACCGGAGAGCTCGCCCACCTTGCCCTCCCAGGGAACGTCGGCGATAAGGCCGTCCAAAATCTGGCGGATGCGAGGCGACGCCGCCCATTCGTACTCGGGCATATCGCCCACCACCGCATGGTGCACGGTGTCGTCAGAATCCAGCGAATCGCGCTGGCCGAGCAGGCCAACGTGGACGTCGCGACGGTGCGTCACACGGCCCTCATCGGGTTCGAGCGTTCCGGCGAGAACGGAAAGCAGCGTGGACTTGCCGTCGCCGTTGGTGCCCACGATGCCGATGCGGTCGCCCTCGTCCACGCCCAGCGTGACGCTACCCAAGATAAGCTTGGTGGGAAACTCCAAATGAACCGAGTCGCACCCCAGCAAAATCGCCATGTCTACCACCTTCCAAGCGCGCGGACGCAGACGGGCGGCGCGCACGATCATTTCCAACCTTTTATCCTAGCAGGTACGCAGGGCTGTTGGCGACGGCGCGAAAGATCCGTGCCGAATCGAGACATAGCGATGCGGCGACCCGGAGCCTAAGGCCGAGCCGCCGCAAAGGGAAGGTCCGCATCGCGCAGCCATGGCGTGGCGCGACGGGTGTGCACGCCCCGGACTAGAAGGGCGCGCGTATGTAATGCAAGCGAAAGGACAAGGACCGGCGGCTAGGAGAACATGCCGGTGAGGTAATCGTTCAAGCGCTTGTCCTGGGGGCGCTGGAAGATCTGGTCGGTCTCGCCATACTCCACCATATCGCCCATGTAAAAGAAGGCGGTTCGGTTAGACACGCGCGACGCCTGCTCCATGTTATGGGTGACGATGATGATGGCGCGCTCCTCGGCCAAAGAGTTCATAAGGTCCTCGATGGCGAGCGTCGAGATGGGGTCGAGCGCGGAGCAGGGCTCGTCGAACAGGATGACATCCGGCTTGAGGGCGAGGGTGCGGGCGATGCAGAGACGCTGCTGCTGACCGCCGGACAGCGCGAAGGCGCTCTTATCGAGCTTGTCCTTCACCTCGTCCCACAACGCGGCGCCGCGCAAGCTCTCCTCAACCAGCTGGTCGAGCTCGGCCTTGTTGGTAAGACCGTGGCGCTTGGGCGCGAAGACGATGTTCTCGTAAATGGATTTACGGAACGGGTTGGGCTGCTGGAACACCATGCCGATGGAGCGACGGAGCTCGTAGAGGTTCTCCTTGGGCGTATTGATGTTGTGGTCGCGGTAGATGATCTCGCCCTCGACGCGGCATCCGCGGATCTCGCGGTTCATAAGGTTGAGGCTGCGCAGGAAGGTCGACTTGCCGCAACCGGACGGGCCGATGAGAGCGGTGATCTCGCCCTTGTGGAAATCGAGCGTGGTGCCGTGCAGCGCATGATGGTCGCCGTAGTAGACGTTGACGTCACGCGCGGCGAGGACAACCTCGCTGGAAGTGGCGCGGCCGCGGCGGCGGCGACCGCCCGCTTCGCTGGTGGCGACGCTATCGAGGAACTGGTCGGTCTCGTTTGTCATTCTGCGGTCATCCTCCTTGCAAGGGCCTTGCCCACGATGCGGGCGAGAATGTTGAACAGCAAGACGCAGATCATCAGCAGCGCAGCGGTACCCCAGACAATCTCCTGGGCCTGCGGGCTGCCCTCGCCGTAGATCTTATAGATGTGCACGGCAAGCGACTCGCCGGGACGGAACACGTTCCATGCGCAGGTGGGGCTGGAGAAATTAAGGGTCGTGAAGTTGAGGCGCACGGGGCTGGACATACCGGAGGTGAACAGCAGCGCGGCGGCCTCACCGAAAACGCGGCCAGCGGAGAGCACCACGCCGGTGACGATGGCGGGCATAGCGGCCGGGATCAGCACGTGGATAGTGGCCTCCCAGCGAGTGAGGCCCATGGCCAGGCACGCATCGCGCTGCGACTGGGGAACATCCTCCAGAGCCTGCTGGATCACGCGCACCAGGATGGGGATGTTGAACATGGTAAGGGCCACGGCGCCGGAGATAATGGAATACTTCCACCCCAAATTAACCGAAAACACCAGGAAGCCGAACATGCCCACGACGATGGAGGGAAGGCTGGAGAGGGTCTCGATCGCCGTGGAGGCGATGGTGGTGACGGGACCGTCCGGCGCGTACTCGACCAAAAACACCGCACCGCCCAAGCTGATGGGCACCGAGATGATCAGGGTGAGGAACAGCATGTAGAACGAGTCGAACAGCTGATAGGCGACGCCGCCCTCGGTACCGTTGGAACGTGCGGCCTCGGTAAGGAAGCCGGGCTTGAACAGCATGCCTATACCCTGGAACAAGATGTAGGCGATCATTGACACGACGAGCAGCATGACCAGGGCGACGATGGCGGTGAGCACGCCCGTTGCAAGCTTGTCCTGCATGCCGGCGCGCTTGATGTGGGCGTCCTGCGCGGATTCCGCAGACGCGACGGGAGCCGCTTGGGTATTAGGCACGTTCGGTCGCCCCCTTCTTACCAATGAGATGGATGATGAGGATGAAGATGAGCGACATGCCCATCAGCATCAGGGCCAGCGACCACAGCACATCGTTTTGGACTGAGCCGTCGGCGTAGACGGCCATGCTGGTGGTCAGCGTGGTGGTGATGGTAGACGCGGCATCGAGCAGGCCGTTCGGCATGGTCTCGATACCGCCGATAACCATGCGCACGGCCAGGGTCTCGCCAAAGGCGCGGGTCATGCCCAGGATGACGGCGGTCATGAGCGAGGGCAACGCGCTTCGAAGGACCACGTGCCAGATGGTCTGCCAGCGGGTATAGCCCAGTGCAAGCGATCCTTGGCGATAACTGTCGGGCACAGCACGCAGGGCATCGATCGCAAGCGTGGTGATGGTGGGCAGAATCATGATCGCCAGCACCAGGGAGCCCGGCAGGATGCCCAGGCCCGTGGGAACGTTGAAGATCGCCTTCATGGCACCGACGATGACATGGAAGCCAATAAGGCCGAAGACAACCGACGGGATACCGACCAGCAGCTCGATCAGGGGTTGGAACACCTTCTGGCCAAACTTGGGCTGAATCTCGACCGCGAAGATGGCCGACCCAATGGCGACGGGCAGGGCGATGGCGGTGGAGAGCACCATGACCGAGAACGACGTCACGATCAGGGGAAGGGCACCGGTGAAGGGCATACCGTTCTCCTGCGCGTTATGCAGGTCCCACGTGGTACCGGTAAAGAACTCGACAACGTTGACGCCGTCTTTGAAAAAGGCCGACAGACCCTTTTGAGCAACCATGAAAATCAGCGCACACACAACGAGTGTCACGAGCGCGACGCACGCACCCGTGACACCCAGGCCCACTTTTTCCAGGTTGCGCTTTGGCATTTGACGTGCCATCACGCATCCTTCCTCTTCTAACGGGCTTCTATTACTTGGTGGAAACCTTGCCGGAAGCGTCCTTGGTGACCTTCATCTCGGAGACGGGGATGAAGCCCTGCTCCTCGACCAGGGAGCCCTGGACCTCGTCGG
The DNA here is from genome assembly GCF_000225705.1 of Collinsella tanakaei YIT 12063. Lineage (GTDB taxonomy): Bacteria > Actinomycetota > Coriobacteriia > Coriobacteriales > Coriobacteriaceae > Collinsella > Collinsella tanakaei. Next base: position 82,045 of record NZ_JH126471.1, on the reverse strand, counting down.
AAAGCATGTACTCCAGGAAAGCGGTGGTAGCCTCATCGGCGTCCTTGGCGCAGTACATGTGCTCGGTAGCCCAGATGACAAAGGAGTTGTCGTAGACGTTCTCGCTCTTGGGCTCCACGCCGCCAACCTTGATGGCGTTGAACTTGGAGTCATCGAAGTGGGAGAAGTCAAGGTAAGAAATCGCGTTGTCGGTAGCGGCGATCTGGGTCTGGACGTCGCCGGACTTGTCGAGCTCGGCGTCGCCTTTGAAGGTGTTCTCCTCGTCGCCAAAGACAGCGGACTCAAAGGTGGCGCGGGTACCGGAGCCGGCCTTACGGTTGAGGACGACGATCTGAGCGTCGTCGCCGCCAACTTCGGACCAGTTGGTGATAGTGCCGGAGAAGATACCCTTGAGCTGCTCGAGGGTAAGGTCGTCGACGGTGACGTTCTTGGAGACCACAGGGCCCATGCCCACGACGGCGACCTCATGGTCGACGAGCTTCTCGGCGTCGGCGGCCTCGAGCTTCTCCTCGGCGAAGACGTCGGAGTTACCGATGGTGACGGTGCCGGCGGCAACGGCGGTCAGGCCGGTACCGGAACCGTTGCCGGAACCGGAAACGGAAACGTCGGGGTTCTCGTCCATGAACTTCTCAGCGGCAGCCTCGACGAGCGCCTGGAACGAGGATGCTCCGTCGTAGGTCACCTCACCGGTAAGGGTGGAAGCGGCGGTGTCCTCAGCGGAACCAGCGGCGGGAGTAGAGGAGTTGCCGCAACCGGCAAGACCGAGACCGGCGAAAGCGGCGACGCCACCGGCGAGACCGAGGAACTGACGACGAGAGCAGTTATATGCGAACATGGTTCTCCTTCCGAGAATGAACGGCGCCGAGGATGGGGCGCGCGGTGCGGTGCGGTGCGACCCCATGCCGCCCGTCCGCTCTTCGATTAAGTAAGATATCGTTCGTTCACGGAAGAAATGAGCGCGTTTGCAGGTCATTACTTGCTTTTGACCAAGCATTACCCTGTTCAAACCATCGATTTACAGCCAGCTTACAAAAGAGGGGCGCCGATAACGCCGACGCCCCTACCGCGCTCTTCCCCGCGCGCAGCGGGCATAGCGCAATCATAAGTTGACCATATATTAGTTTATGGACGAGCGCTCCTTGGCACTCCCCCGCACCGGTCCAAGCGACCAACCCGCCCAGGCAAACACCCGACTAGTAATCAAGCTCCATAAGCTGCAGGATGGCCATGATATACATCTTGAGGGCCTCGCGCAGCAGGCTCTCCTTGGCGGCCTCGTTGGGACCGTGCATGGTACCCGCCCAATCGGGCAAGACCAGCTGGTTGTCCTCCGGACCAAAGGAGACGGCGCTCTTGAAGTTGCGCGCATAGGTGCCGCCGCCTATGGCAAACGGCTTGGCGTTGCGGCCCGTGACGCCGTTGTAGATGTCGATCAGGGTCTGCACCTGAGGCGAGGACGCGTCGACGGAGAAGGGCGGCTTGGCGCGAGAAGTCTCGACCGCGCCGCCGTAGCGCAGGGCGAGCTCGCGGCAACGCCGAGCCAGCTCGTCCGCATCGATGCTGTCCGGGAACCTCACATCGATAGTCTGCTCGATGCGGCCGTCGTCCAAAACACGCACGGTGCCCGCGCTGCAGGTCAAGGGACCAAAGGCAGGGCTCTGCGTAGCGATGCCAAGACCCGTGCCCGCCGCGTCGAGATGTATCTGAGCGAGAAGGTCGAGCGCGGACGCGGCGGCGTCGCCGAGAACGCCGGACTCGCGCAGGTAGCCGACGATGAGGGCGATCGCGTTGACGGTACCCTCAGGCAAGGACGCATGGCCTCCGATGCCGTGCGCCACGATACGGCTGACGCCGGGCTCGACCGAGACGACCTGCAAACGGTCGGCGTTGGCGGCGGGAGCAGGCAGATTCGCCGCGTCGATAGCGAGCTCGATAACGGACTCGCCGGGAATAGCGTTGGTCGCCTCGGCGCCGCTCCAAGAGCGGATAAGACCGCCGGAGACGGGCGCGGTGGTAAAGGTAGCGCCGAAACAGCCCTTCTCGGCATTGCAGACGGGGAACTCGGCGTCCGGCGTGAAGAGGAACAGCGGGTGGTCATGGTGCTCCAGGTAATGGTGCACGTCGGTCATGCCCACTTCCTCGTCGCAACCAAGCAGCGCGCGGAAGGTGTAACGGGGTTTGATGTTCTCGCGCAGCAAGAAAGCTCCGGCATAGAGTGAGAGTACCGCGGGACCCTTATCGTCGATAACGCCGCGGCCCAGCAGCCAGCCCTCGCGACGCTCCATCTTGAACGGATCGGTCGCCCAACCGGGGCCGGCAGGGACCACGTCCACATGGGCGATGGTGGCGATCTGCTGCTCGCTCTCACCCGGCACATCGGCAAAGCCAACGTAGCCCTCGTCCTCGCCAACCGTATAGCCCAAGCGCTCAGCGATGGAAAGCGCGCAGTCGAGCGCGCCGCGGACATGCTCGCCAAACGGCGCGCCAGCCGTAGCCGCCGAGGAATCGGCAATGGAAGGATGGCTCACCAAGTTGGAGATATCGGCGACAACGTCCTCCCAGACCTCGTCCACATATGCCTCGATACGCCCCATAAGCTCTGTATCCATAGAGGTTGATCCTCACAATCAAACTGGTTTCAGTACATGCTGCCCACTATCTTACCCGTACCAAGCTGCGCAGCCGGCCGCGCAAGCGCCAAAACGCACCCTACAAGCCAAGAAGCTGCGCGAGCTCCTTAACGGAATGGCAGGTTGCGACGGCGCCCGCCTCCTCGAGCTCGCCGGGGTACGCCGCGCCGGAATACAGGCCGATGCACGGGATCTCCCATTCGCGCGCGCCGATAACGTCATGCATGCGGTCGCCCACCATGACGGCATCGCGAGCGGGTACGCGCAGGGCCTGCAGGGCGCCTTCGATGGACTCCGCCTTTGAGTAGCGAACCCCGTGGACGCGGCCGATAACGGCCTCGAACTGCGTGAGGCCGAGAGAAGCGACCATCTCTTGAGCGGACGCCTCCATGCGCGAGGTTGCGACCGCCACCCTGCGACCAGAGGCCACAAGGCCATCCAGCAGCTCGCGCATGCCGGGCATCAACGGGAACTCGTCCGGAGTAACGGTGCGGGAGAATAGCTCGCGATACGCATCGGCGCATTCACGGGCCTCGTCTTTATCCATACCACATACCAGGGCAAAGCCATCTTCAAGGGGAGGGCCTATCATGCTGAGCATCTTGGAAGGATCGGGATCATAGCCGTGCTCGCGCATGGTCTGGATGGCGACGCGGAAGATGGCTGGCTGCGTATCGGCAACGGTGCCATCGAAATCAAAGAGCACCACCGGGTACTCGCTCAGCGGGCGAGGAGCCCTCGCCACGCGATTTGAATCGGACATTACTCCCCTTTCAGGCGCGCGCCAACCCTGATGGGACATGGCGGCGCGCAATAGAAAACTCGTAGCAGTCAAGCGATTCTACCCGCACAAAACGCAGCAAAGCACCTGCTGGCCATTTCTTGCCATGATTTTACGCGCGCATAAAAAGACCCCCGGGAGCCTATCCCGAGGGTCTTCTTGCGCATGATTGCTAGCGATAGCTAGGATGCAGGCTACTCGGCGTCGGCAGCCTCGGCCTCAGCCTCGTCGTCCTTCTTCTCGGAAGGAAGCGGGGTGACCTCGATCTCCACGCCGAGGGTCTCGGCAGCGGACTTCATGGACAGGGAGATGCGACGACGGTCGAGGTCGATCTCCATGACCTTCACCTGGACGGTGTCGCCCACGTGGGTAACCTGGCTGGGCTGGTCAACGTGCTTGTTAGCCATCTCGGAGATGTGGACCAGGCCCTCGATGCCCTCACCAAGGTCAACGAACGCGCCGAAGGGCACGAGCTTGGTGACGGTACCCTCGACGATAGCGCCCACGGGGTACTTCTTGACGAGTGCGCGCCACGGATCCTCGGTGGTCTGCTTGAGACCAAGGGAGATGCGCTCGCGGTTGAGGTCGACATCCAGAACCTCGACCTCGACCTCCTGGCCGACCTTGACGACCTCGGAGGGGTGGTTGACGTGGTTCCAGGAGAGCTCGGAGATGTGGATCAGGCCGTCGATGCCGCCCAGGTCCACGAAGGCGCCGAAGTCCACGATGGAGGAAACGGTGCCCTTGAGGCGCATGCCGCTCTTGAGCTTGGAGAGGATCTCGGAGCGCTCGGCCTTGCGGGACTCCTCGAGAACCACGCGGCGGGAAAGAACGACGTTGTTGCGGTTGCGATCCATCTCGATGACGCGGGCCTCGATGGAGGTGCCCATGTAGGAGGTGAGGTCCTTCACGCGGCGAAGGTCGACCAGGGAAGCGGGCAGGAAGCCGCGCAGGCCGATGTCGAGGATAAGACCACCCTTGACGACCTCGATAACCTCGCCCTCGACGTTCTCGCCGGCGTTGAACTTCTCCTCGATGCGGTTCCAAGCACGCTCGTACTCGGCACGCTTCTTGGAGAGAACCAGACGGCCGTCCTTGTCCTCCTTCTGGAGAACCAGGGCCTCGATGGGATCGCCCAGGGAGACGATGTCTGCAGGGTTAGCGTCCTTGCGGATGGAGAGCTCGCGGACGGGAATGACGCCCTCGGACTTGAATCCGATGTCAACGAGCACCTCGTCATGCTCGATCTTGACGACAGTGCCGTTAACGAGATCGCCCTCATCGAAATCGGTGATGGTACCGTCGATAAGGCTGTTCATCTCCTCCTCGTTGACATCGTCGAGGGAGAAGATGGACGAGTTCTGAATCTCACTCAAAGGTGGACCCCTTTCGAACTACGGGGCCCCGATTGCTAGGACCTGCAGATGAACGCCTGCGGGGACGAGCGCCCTGGCGCATTTGCTCACTGTTTGGAACATACTCGGGGGCCGACAGATACGTATGTGAAGCGTTTGCATTCACGTTCATCTAGGATACGAGGATTCGACCACATTTTCAAGCGTAATGCACGAGTTTTACGCGGGCGGTTCAAAAAACATCTATGACTTTTGTTAGCTATTTCCACCTTGTTAACGCGCACCGCCCCGCCTCCCCTCGATCGGGGGCGCCTGGGCCCCGCCGTCAAAACCTTATAAAACCGTAAGGGGACATCGCTCGCGTTAGCCCCTACCATACTGGGTACACATGACGTATTGACCAGCCGCAGTCGCCCCTGTCGGCGCCAAAGGGAGGTACCCGTGCTCAAAGCCGTGGTTTTCGATATGGATGATACGCTGCTCAGCATCAACCTGAGCGCTTTCATTGCCGTCTTCGCACGCGACGAGGCGGCGCTGCTGGCGGACATCGCCCGCAAGAGCCCGCTTTCCATGTTCGCGACGTTTGGCGCCGCGCTCTACGCCCTCAACAACGGAGAGCGCAACGATGATGACACCAACCTGGCATTCTTCCAAAAGCAGATCGAGCGCAGGTGCGGCGTTCCGCTGTGCGACCCCGTCATAGCAGATGTGCTTACCTATTACGAGCGCGAGATTCTGCCCGGCAAAAACGACGGCATCATAAACGCCCGCCCCCGCGAGGGCGCGCGCGAGGCTATCGACGCCGTCGCCTCGCGCGGACTTCGCTGCGCGCTGCTCACCAACCCCAGCTTCAGCCGCGCGTGCATCGAGTGCCGCATGGGCTGGGGCGACATGCTCGATATGCCCTTTGAGCTGGTCACCACCATGGAAAACAGCACGCGCTGCAAGCCCACGGCAGACTATTACCTTGCCAGCATCGCCAAGATGGGCCTTGAGCCCCAAGAGGTCCTTATGGTCGGCAACGACCCCCGCCGCGACTTCCCCTCGCCCGACTGCGGCATACAAACCGCTTATGTTGGCAACGGCACGCCCGTGCGCGCCACCTGGGCCGGCTCCATGGCCAAGTTCGCCGACAGCTTCAACGAGATCGAGGAGCGCTTCTACGAGCGCCGGGAGCAGGCGGCCGCAGCCAACGCCCACGCATCCAACGTCTAGTCAGGCAGCGCTCAAGAAGCGGCCTTTCGATCGCGATCGCGCTCTCCCCCACTGCTCCCCCGCTAAAAGCACGGGCCCGGCACCTCAAGGCTTATCCCCTTTGGTGCCGGGCCCGTTCACCCACCGAGTCCTTGGACGAGGGTGTTGCATGAAGACGGCGCGCGCCTATGCATCGACCTCGGTCTTGCCAATCATGATGTTCAAGATCTCAACGTCGGTATCCTTCATACCAACACGGCCCACGTAGCCCATAGCGGCGATGGTCTCCTCAACGGTGTCCTGCACCACGCCCTCGCCCGCGCGGAAACCGCGATCCGCCAGCGCCATATCGCACCCCAGGATGGCAGCGTCGACGGCGGCGGAGATCTTGGCGGCGCAGCTCGCCTTGGCGCCATCGCACACGATGCCGCCCACATTACCCAGCGTGTTCACCACGGTCGCGCCAATCTGCTCGCGGCTACCTCCGCGCATCCAGGCTATGGCCGCGCCCGCGCCGCACGCCGCGCACACCACGCCGCAAAACGCCGAGAGCGCTCCGATATAGCTCTTGGTGTGGATGGCGACCAGGTCCGCCAGCGCCAGGGCCCGCAGGGTGCGCTCGCGGTCGATACCCAGATCCTCTGCATAGGTGAACACCGGCATGGCGCAGGTGATGCCCTGGTTGCCGGACCCGCAGACAATGGTGACCGGCAAAGCGCAGCCGCTCATGCGGGCATCCGACCCAGCGGCGGCGCGAGCGCGGGCACGGCAGGCAACATCGTCGCCGCGCGTGGCGAGCAGCGTGCGGCCAACCTCGGCGCCCCAAGCGTTGGCCAGACCCTCGTCCGAGATGTCCTTGTTAAGGGTAAGCTGGCGCTCCAAAGCCTCTCTCGCGAACGAAATGTCACCGGACTCGGCAAAGTCCAAAATGACGTCCATCGAGAGCCCGCCCAAGGGGCGAGAAAGCTCAGCCTCCCGCTTCTGCTCCCCATCTTGCGGAGTTGCGGCGGCCATGAGCGCGCAGGTACCAGAGCACGCATCCACCACGTCGCCGCCACGCGCCGCCGGGCACAGCTGCGTCGCCGGCACGCCGTCGCGCATGCAGCGGACCACATTGGTGTGGTGTTCGGAAATAGCAACCTCGGCAACATGGCCCAAAGCCCTAGCATGAACCTCTATATATAAGTTGGGCACGCCCTCGACCAGCTCAACATCGCAATAATCCGGTTTGGCAAGCAGCTCGCGAGCATGGGCGCGATCGGCATCCGTCACGGTCTCCAGCACCTCGAGCGCCGCCGCGGCGTTTCCGCCCACGGCACCCAGCACCGCCGCCGCCTCAACACCGCGCATGCCGTCGGAGTTGGGCACGGTCACGCTCTTGACGTTTTTGATGATGTTGCCCGAGCACTCAATCTCGAGCGTCTCCGGCTCGCACCCCAGCACCAAGCGGGCAAGCGCCGCCGCATATGCCACGGCGATGGGTTCGGTGCAGCCCAGCGCACAGATGAGCTCGCTGTTCAGCAGATCGCACAGGGCCTCATCGCGCTGGCGCTCGTCCATCTGGTTGATATCGTTCTCTACGGTGTTGTCTGCCACGACGACCTCCTCGCTTGTAAGCAGTTCGGTCACTATTGTACGAGTTTCATCCAGAATGTATAAAATCGCCCCGCTACCGAATCGGGCAGCGGGGCGATTATCCTAGCCAAAGAATCGCTTGATCTCTATCTCCGCGTTCTCAACGCTATCGGAACCGTGGATAACGTTGGAGCTCGTCTCAAGGGCAAAGTCCGCGCGGATAGTGCCCGGCGCCGCTTTGAGCGGGTCGGTCGCCCCCATGAGCGCACGAAGCTTTGCCACCGCGTTAGGGCCGCTCAGGACCATCTTGACCACGGGACCGCCGGTCATAAAGTCTACGATCCTGCCAAAGAACGGCTCTGCAGCCAGGTGCGCATAGTGCTCCTCTGCAAGGGAACGCGTGAGCTCGCACATCTCCATGCGCTCGATTACCAGACCGGAGGCCTCGATCCTATCGATGATGCGGCCCATCTTGCGATCGCGCACGGCGTCCGGCTTAAGCATGCAAAACGTCTTTTCAACTGCCATGGGTCTCTCCTGTGTATTGGGATTAGAAGCGTGGACAGAAATCCTCGTCCCCTTATACCCACCTTTTCGGTAGGCGTTCATTGAGAAGTGCAGACATCTCGTCCCTCACCCCCCGCCTTCGCACACAACCACGCGACCGCAAGTGCGGGAGAGGGTTGATATAGAAATTGCTCGTACTGAGATGATATTTTTTCTCCGTGGGAATACTGCTTAACAAGCGTCGCAGATCGGCAATCTGTCGCCGCAGCTTCAACCCATCTCGCAAAGGAGGACGTCATGGCTCAATCACGCGCTCGCAATCTCTGCATCGCCGCGGTGGCTTGCATCGCCGTCTTGGCAGGAGGCTCGCTCTTGCTCAAAACGCCCTCCCCCACGCCCTCCGGCACCGATTCCGCCCAGCAGACACGAGGCACCGATGCTAATTTGCCCGAACCCCTTCTTGTCCAAGAACTAACGGAGGCGGACCCAAGTTACAGTTTGGACGATGCCGCAGCGCGAGCAGGTCTCATTGTCACCGGAACAATCGTCAGCGAAGGAGCCTCGCTGCTGGTTAAGCCCGTGCATGAAGATGCAGACCCGCGCTTTTTCACCGACCGCACGTTCAAGGTCGATAGCGTCCTTAAGGGCTCGCCTGCATATACAAAAGGCAAGGAGACATAACGCTTCGCACCCCAGGCGGACGAGGAACATACGTTGAGATGCTCAACAACTCCGCCCCAGAGCTAAACCAGGGCGACAGCTACCTGCTCTTCCTCTATTCCATTCCAGATGGATCCTCATACAACACCGAAGGAGACCACTATTACATTCTGGGCTGCTCCTCGGGCGCGTGGAAGCAAGCTGGGGAGGGCGACGCGTACGTTAACCCAAGCGAGCTTGAGGACAATCGCAACGTCACGACAGATGACGTCACCACCGCGGTCAAGAAACTGCCCCCTAACGGGGACGAGGATTCAAACAGCGGAGCGCAGGCGGCCATTGAGCAGATTGAACAGGATTATCAAAACGGAAGCCTAAGCGATGAGGCGTACCGCGATTACCTGGAGATCGCACAGAAAGAAGCTTCGTCCTTCGCAACCGTGCTCACAGGCGACGAAGCCCTAGCGGCAGAAGAAGAGATGCTGGGAGCAAGCGGCATCGAGATACCGGCGACTTCGTAGAAGCGCACGTAAACGTGATATAAAGAGTCATAAATGGTCAGAGCATAGCCACGACTTTTGGAGCAGCACAATGAAGCGAAAAGCAACCAAACGGATCATAGCGATAGCCTGCGTAATCGGCATCGCAGGCCTCACGCTCTTCTCCATTGTCTGCATCCATCAATACAATCTCGCTCGCGATGGCCTAGCCAACGGCTTCGATCCAAATGGCCAGTTCACTATTAGATTGGCCAAAGGCGGCTTCGAAGACTATGCCGGTCCGTCTCATTTCAAATGCTACGGCGACCCCGAAGAAGAGGGCGGGCAGGGGTTTAGCTATTCCCTTATGGAAATAGACAGCGAGGGCCATGAAGACTACGCCAGTTCTGGCACGGCAGTTGCGGGAAGCGTCCCCAACCTGTATTACCTGTACCCGCTAGATTACTCATATCCGTCGGGAGGCTCGCCAGAAGAGACTGAACCCTCTGGTGAGTTCTACGTGCTCTATAACCACATGGGATTCGACGGGCATGAAGGAGCCGTCTACATCCGTTTCGAGGGAAAAGAAGCAGTGCTCTACAGATAGCCCCGGCAGGCCGCAAGGCGCGCCTTAGAGACAAGGGGAATGACAGCGTCGCATCCTCCCTCAGTCGTAATAGCGCGCTCACCCTTCTGCGTGAATGAAAAAGGGCGCGCCCGCACACAAGGGCGCACCCATAAGAAGTAAAACAAACGCTACGCGCCCTGCCCCATGGGGACAATGTAGGGCAATCCTTCCAGGTAGGCCTCGTCCGCGGTGTAGGACGCACGGACCAGGCGCATCTGCTCGGCAACCGCCGTGGGCGCGGTGCCGCCCTGCGTGGTGCGCGCCGCGACGATGGCGTCGATGTCCAAAGCAGAGGTGATATCCGCGCCAAACAGCGGGCTCGCCTCCTTGAAGACCTCAAGCGGCAGATCGTCCAGCTGGCAACCGCGCTTGTCGCACTCCAACACCAGATGGCCCACCACGGCGTGCGCCTCGCGAAACGGCATACCGCGCTTGGCCAGGTAGTCGGCCACGTCGGTCGCGGCAAGGTGGCCCACCTTGCAGGCGGCGCGCATAGCGTCCGCGTTGACGGTCATGGTCGAGATCATGCCGGACATGACGGAAAGGCACTGGGCAAGCGTGTGGGCGGAGTCCAGGGCGCCCTCCTTGTCCTCCTGCAGGTCCTTGTTGTAGGCCAGCGGCAGGCCCTTGCAGGTAACCAGCAGCTGGACCAGGTTGCCGTAGACACGGCCGGTCTTGCCGCGGATAAGCTCGGCGAAATCGGGGTTCTTCTTCTGCGGCATGATAGAAGAGCCGGTGGAGAAGGAATCTGACAGCGTGATGAAGCCGAACTCGGAGCTGCTCCACAGCACGATCTCCTCGGCCAGGCGCGAAAGGTGCATGGCCATGGTCGAGCAGGCGAAGTGCAAATCGAGCAGGAAGTCACGGTCGGACACGGCGTCGAGCGAGTTGGGGATGATCTGCTTGAAGCCCATGGCGTGGGCGGACGCCACGCGGTCGAGCGGATAAGTGGTGCCGGCAAGCGCGGCGGCGCCCAGCGGCGAGGCGTCTGCGGCTTCGAACGCGGCGACTATGCGCTTGTAGTCGCGCGTGAACATCCAGTAATACGCCAGAAGATGATGCGAGAACAGCACGGGCTGAGCATGCTGCAGGTGCGTCATGCCGGGAAGTATCGCCTTCTTATTCGCCTCTGCTGCCTCCACCAGAACGTGGCGAAGGTTGAGGTTCGCCTCCATAAGGTCCTTGGTCAAGGCCTTCACGGCAAGGCGGGTATCGGTCGCTACCTGATCGTTGCGAGAGCGACCGGTATGCAGGCGCTTGCCAGCCTCGCCGATGCGCCGCGTAAGCTCGCTTTCGATCGCCATGTGAATGTCCTCGTCGTTGATGTCGAAGACAAAGTCGCCGGCGTCTATCTGGGCCTCGATCTGGTCAAGGCCCTCCGCTATAGCCTGGGCATCCGAGTCGCTAATGATGCCCTGCTTGGCCAGCATACCGGCGTGCGCCTTAGATCCGGCGATATCCTGTTTGTAGAGGTGCTTGTCGACCGGCAGCGACGCGCCAAACTCCTGCGTGGAAGTAGCTACGCCGCCTTCGAACCTTCCGCCCCACAATGCCATGACCTCAACCCTTTCTCATTCTCCGGCCTTGCCGGATGTACGGCAACGGGGCCGTCGCGAAGGCGGCCCCGCTAAAAACTAGCAATACCCAAGTGCAACCAGCTGCGTGTGAGCGCCATGGTGGTTCGCCCAGCCCTTCAGCGTGTAGTCGCCCCAGGCCCTTTCCGCGCTCTGGGCACGGTCCAGCTCCATCTCGCGGACCAGAGTCTTGGGACCCTGCTCGCGCGCCCACTCTTTAAGCGTGTAGGGAATATGGGAGACCTTCTCCTGGTTAACGTTGAATGCGAACATGGCTCCCCCTTAGTAGTTGACGGCCTGGTCGCACGCGGGGCAGGTGCCGGAGACAACGTCGAGCTTTACGGACGAGGCCTCCTGCTGCTGGGCAACCTGGGACTTCTTGATCGCCCAGGTCTTGAGGGACAGGGCCTGGATGTCGATGAAGCCCTTGGCGGCCTTCTGGTCAAAGGCGTCGTCGTTGTCATAGGTGGCCAGGTTCTGGTCATACAGAGCGCAGGCGCTCTTGCGGCCGGCGACCACGCAGGAACCCTTATAGAACTTGAGCTTGATGGTGCCGCTCACCATATCCTGGGCGCTGGCCATGAAGGCGTCGATAGCCTGCTTGTAGGGAGAGAACCAGCGGCCGTTGTAGACCTGGTCCGCCCATGCCTGCTCAAGGCTCAGCTTGGCGTGCAGCACGTCGCGCTCCAGGCACAGGTCCTCAAGCGCCTTATGGGCGGCGATAAGGGCGAGACCGGCGGGAACCTCGTAGCACTCGCGGGACTTCAAGCCCACGTAGCGGTTCTCGATCATGTCGATGCGGCCGTAGCCGTTCTCGCCGGCGATCCTGTTCATCTTCTCGATAAGCTCGACCATGCCCATCTTCTCGCCATCCAGGCTGCAGGGAATACCCTTCTCAAAACCAACCTCGACGTAGGTGGGGGTGTCCGGGGCCTCAGCGGGGTCGACGGTCATGGTCCAGATGTCCGCCGGCGGCTCGTTCCAGGGATCCTCGAGAACGCCCGCCTCGATGGCGCGGCCCCACAGGTTGTCATCGATGGAATAGGGAGCCTCGGTGGTCACGGGCACCGGCACGCCGCGCTTCTTGGCGTAGGCGATCTCGTCCGGACGCATGCCCAAATCCCACTCGCGAACAGGGGCGATAACCTTGAGGAAGGGATCGAGCGTCATAATGGAGGTCTCGAAGCGGACCTGGTCGTTACCCTTGCCGGTGCAGCCGTGGGCAATGCAGGTGGCACCGTACTTGTGGGCGGCCTGGACCAGATGGGCGGAGATCAGCGGACGAGACAGGGCGGAGAGCAGCGGGTACTTGTTCTCATACATGGCGTTGGCGGCGATGGCGCAAGAGACGTACTGATCCACAAACTCCTGGCGCATGTCGACAACCTCGCAGGCGACAACGCCCAGGGACAGGGCCTTTTCCTTGATCTTCTCAAGGCCGTCATGCTCCTGGCCAACGTTGCCCAGAACGGCGATGACGTCGAGGTTCATTTCCTCCTGCAGCCACTTGACGCAGACAGAGGTGTCCAGACCGCCGGAATACGCGAGTACAACTTTCTCCTTGCTCATGGGAATCGTCCTTTCGACTTCGCAGGCCCCCCGCCTGCTGTGTTACGTACACGTCTTGCCCTCACCCTGCTTATTGAGGATGCGGCGTTGTGGGACGAGCCTACTGGAGCCCTATAGGGATATGGATGTTGCAACATTTCCCGCAAGCATGCGCGCGCACTACGGCAGCAGCCGGCATGTAAGCTTACGAGAGAAGAACCCCCGGCGAACTCAGTTAGACTCTGCGGAGGTCATCTTGGCGTGCTGGCCGCAACCTCCATGCAAACAGAGACAACGTTATCGTCGTCGGGAAATTGCACGCTGGCGTCGTGCGGCGCTGTCGGCAGCATTCTGGCTGGGCAGGATGGCGCACATCGCCATGCCCTCATATGTAGCCAGTGCCGTGTTCACTCGTCCGCTCCTTGCCTAAAAGACGTCGCAATTACCAAATCGCAAATGGTTGGTACTTTTCGATAAACGGTCAATTCGTCAACCAATTCGCGTTGTCGCTATATTACGCTAAAGCAGACGAGATGCAAGATGCATTCTTTTTTGTTTCTATTTCTTTTCACGTATGGGGGAACTATGAAAAGCTATTTGGAAGATCAGAACCTCGCGAGCATCAAGATCGTCGCCACGGATATGGACCTCACCTTACTCCATGATGACAAATCCATGCCCGTGGGAATCGCCGAGCGCATCGACGCCCTCTACGAGCGCGGCATCCTGTTTTGCGCGGCAAGCGGACGCCCCGCGCCGGCGCTTCGCCTCTCGTTCCCCAGCAACCACGCACGCATGGCGATGGTCTGCGACAACGGAGCCAACGTCTATGTGAACGACAATCCCATCTATAAAGACAAAATGGATGTGGAATTGTACCGGTCGGTCCTTACACGCGTTGTGGAATCAGGCGAAGGCGTGCCCGTTCTCTGCGCGTACGACGAGGCATACGCCCTTGCCCGCGACTACGAGCACCACAGCGAAGTCAGCATCTACTACAAGGCGATCAACTACCTGGAGAGCTTCGAGGGCTTGGACGTTGATGCCAACAAGGTCTCGGTCTACTATCCCACGTGGAACAGCAAAGAGCAGTTCGATACCATCTACCAGCCAGAATTTGGTGACAAGCTCTATGTGACCTGCGCGGGAGCCGAGTGGATCGACTTCATGAACATCGGTATCGACAAGGGCTCGGGTATGCGTCGCCTCGCCGAGCACGCAGGAGTGGACCTGGCAGACATCGCCGCCTTTGGCGATACCTATAACGACATCCCCATGCTGGACATTGTTGGCCACAGCTACGTTATGGGCAACGCTGCCGAGCACATGCATGATCACGGCATGTTCCTGGCGCCCAGCAACATGGAAGAGGGCGTGCTGACCGTTCTCGACCGCATCATCGAGGCGGTCCCGGTCAAGTAGGCGCCGGGCCGCGGGCCGCCGAGCCCGTCCTGCGCCCGCCGGCCGCGGCAACCATGGCAACCAGGCTGGACGGAGCCGAAAGCGTCGCTGGCCCCACCCTGCGTCCGCGTGTATTACAGAATGCCGTTTTGAACGTCTAAAATGGCACGATTTAATACCCCGTTTCACATCGGTATTGGATCGTGCCACTTTTTCTGAAAAAAGTGGCACAGGATAATACCGATTTCGATTCCGGTATTAGAAAGAACCATTTCGGACGCCTATAACGGCCCGTTTCAATACATGTATTAAAACGAACTACTTTGGCCACTTTGAAATCGGCCCACTTCGTCGAAAACTGCGGGATGCCGTCGCGCACACTGCCGCGCGCTGCCACGCTCCCGCACAAGCCCGTGCGCAGCCACACAACACCCAAAGAGATGCAAGAAGCGGGAGGTCCCCTTCCCCTGGAGTATTTCGCGAAGCGCATACTCCAGGGGAAGGGGACCTCCCGCCCCACGTATTACTTACCGGGTGCTACTTGGCGTCCGCCCAGGTCTCGCCCGTAGAGGCCTCGGCAATCAGCGGCACGCGCAGCTTCACCACGTTCTCCATCTCGTCGCGAACCAAAGCGGTGAGCTTCTCGACCTCGTCCAGAGGGCATTCGAAATCAAGTTCGTCATGCACCTGCAGGACCATGCGGCTGGCCATGCCCTCATCGCGCAAGCGCGCGGCCACGCGAATCATCGCGATCTTGATGATGTCCGCAGCAGATCCCTGCATAGGGTGGTTCATAGCGGTGCGCTCGCCAAAACCGCGCTGCACGGGATTCTTCATCTTGAGCTCGGGGATGGGGCGGCGACGGCCGAACATGGTCACGGCATAACCGGTCGCCTTGGCATCGGCGATGGTCTGGTCAAGATAGGCGCGCACGCCGGGGTACGCGTCGAAGTAGCGATCGATCATCTCGCGCGCCTCGCCCATGGGAATATCGAGCGTCTGCGACAGGCCGTACGCCTGCTGGCCGTAGACGATACCGAAGTTGACCGCCTTGGCACGGCTTCGCAGCGCAGGAGTCACCTGGTCCACCGGCACGCCAAAGACGCGCGCGGCGGTCTCGGCGTGGAAGTCCTCGCCCTCGTTGAAAGCCGCCACCAGATGCTCGTCACCGGAAAGGTGCGCCAGCAGCCGCAGCTCGATCTGCGAGTAGTCAACCGCCAGCAGCACGGAGCCCTCGCCCGCGGAGAACGCCGTCTTCACCGTGCGCCCCAACTCGGAACGGGTAGGAATGTTCTGCAGGTTGGGGCTGGACGAGGACAGGCGGCCCGTCGCGGTGATGGTTTGGTTGTAGGTGGTGTGCACGCGGCCGTCTAAACGGCGCAGCGGGCCCAGGGCATCCAAGTAGGTGGACTTGATCTTGGTCTTCTCGCGGTACTCCAACACCAGGCGGACAAACTCGTTGTCGCGGGCGAACTCGTCCAAAACCTTGGCGTTGGTGGAGTAGTAACCGCGCTGCGTTTTCTTGAGGCCCTTGGTGGGCAGGCCCATCACGTCGAACAAGATGTGCGAGAGCTGCATGGGGCTGGAGATGTTGAAGGTCTCGTCGCCGGCGAGCTCGCGAATGCGCGCGGCCAGAGCGTCGATCTGCCCGCCAAGCTGGTCGGACAAAGCCTTCAGGCGATCGGGATCCACCAGCATGCCGGCGCGCTCCATGCCAGCGAGCACCGGAACAAGCGGCATCTCTATCTGGGTGAAGACGTCGATGTCGCTATCGCGCTCCATCGCCGCTTGCAGCGCCTCGCGCACCGCGACCGACACCGCCGCGTAGCGCGCGGCCGCCGTAGGCGCGTCCTCGGCGGCACCGTCCTCCCCGCGCGCGGCGGGCAGGCCGGAGGAAAGGTAGGTATCCGCCAGATAGGCTGCGTCGAACTCGGAGCGGATGGAGTCGAGCAGGTAGGCGGCGACCGTGGTATCGAAGACGCGATCGGAGTCCACGTCCAGCGGATCCATCAGCTCCGGCTCCGTCGAGTCGATGGGCGACAGCTGGTGGATGAGCGCCTTGACGTCCGGCGAGCAGACAAGGGCGCGCGTGAACAGGTGGACGAGCACGCCGTTGATAAGGCCGCGCGACGCGTCAACACCATTCTTGTCGGCAGCGTCGACGCAGGCAGCGCACGCACCCGCGGTCTGCGGCTCCTCGAAACAGACCATGCCGGAGGCGGTGGCCACCCACAGCGCGCGCGTCATGCCAAAGAGCGCGTCCTCATCCTTGTCATCGTCCAAGGTGACGCCGAGCCACTCGCCCGCCTCGATGGCGCGGGCGACCTCCTCCAGAGCCTCGGAAACGCCCTCGCCCGTCTCTGCGTGCGCGACCGCGACCACGCGGGGCATCTCGAACGCCGGGGCAGCGTCCGCCGCCGCGGCAGCGCCCTCGCCAAGCAGCGCCAGGAAGCGGTTCTGCATGGCCATGATGCCCAGCTCGCCCAGACCCTCGCCCACGGACTGCGCGTCGTAGGCGGGAAACGCGAGCGTATCGAAATCCATCTCGATGGGGGCGTCCGTGCGAATACGCGCCACCTCGCGCGAGAGCAGGGCGTCTTCGATGTGGGCGCGCAGGTTCTCGCCCATCTTGCCCTTGACCTCGTCCGCATGGGCGATGACCTCGTCCAAACTGCCGTACTGGGCGATCAGCGCGCTCGCCTTTTTGGGACCGATGCCCGGCACGCCGGGAATATTGTCCGAGCTATCGCCTTTGAGGCCGTAGAAGTCCGGCACCAGCTGGGGCGTGATGCCATGGTAGAGGTCGTCCACGCTCTCCGGCGTCATAATCGCGATGTCAGAGAGGCCCTTGCGGGTGGAAACCACGTTGATATGGTCGGTGACCAGCTGGTACATATCGCGGTCACCGGTGATGAGCAGCATGTCGCAACCGGCGGCCTCGCCGCGGCGCGCGAGCGTGCCCAAGATGTCGTCGCCTTCCCAGCCCTCTGCCTCCACAATGGGCACGCGGATGGCCTCGAGCAGCTTCTTGACCATGGGAAACTGCTGGCGCAAGTCATTGTCCATGGGCGGGCGCTGCGCCTTGTACTGCGGCAGCATCTCCATGCGCACGGCGGGACGGCCCTTGTCGAACGCGCAGATCACGCCGTCCGGGTCAAAGGCGTCGACCATCTTGAGGAACATGTTGAGAAAGCCGAAGACGGCGTTGGTGGGGCGCCCGTCCGGAGCATTCATGGTAGGCGGCACGGCATGGAACGCGCGGTGCATCAGCGAGTTGCCGTCGATGACGGCCACCACGCGGCGGCGGGGCGCGGATGCGGTGGACGAGGAGACATCGGTCGAAACGTCGGTCATAAGACCCTCCTTAGTATCTTTTTGCTGAGCACCAGTCTACGCGAGCGGCACCCTTGGCGCCATATCCCACAGCGCCCTCCCCTACTCTTCCGCAAGCGAAGCGAATACGCCCGCCGCGGTAGAAAGCACAAAGGCTCCGCGTCCACGTGATACCATGGCATGCGGTAACACAACCTGCGTAGAACGAAAGGAACGTCATGGAACGACCCAACGCATGGAAGAAATATGACGAGGCGGCGCTTGCCGAGCTCGACGATCTCTGCGAGCGCTACCGCGCCTTCATCAGCGACAACAAGACCGAGCGCGAGTGCGTGACCTCATCCATCAAGCTGGCCGAGGCCGCCGGCTACACCAACCTGGCCGATGCCGTCGAGCAGGGCCGCGAGCTCAAGGCGGGCGACAAGGTCTACGCCGTCAGCCACAACAAGACCCTTATGCTTGTCAACCTGGGCAGCCGCCCCATGGAGCAGGGCATGAACATCCTGGGCGCCCACATCGACTCCCCGCGCCTGGACCTCAAGCAGAACCCGCTCTACGAGGCCGGCGACATGGCCTACCTGGACACCCATTACTACGGCGGCGTCAAGGCCTACCACTGGGTCGCCACCCCGCTGGCGCTTCACGGCGTCATCTGCAAGAAGGACGGCACCACCGTCGACGTCGTGGTGGGCGAGGATGCGACCGATCCCGTCTTCTGCATCTCCGACCTCCTGATCCACCTGGCGAGCGACCAGATGGAGAAGCCCGCCGGCAAGGCGGTCGAGCATGAGAACCTCGATGTCATCGTCGCCGGCCGCCCCGTGGTGATCGATGGGGACGAAGAGGCCAAGGAGCCCGTCAAGCAGATGTTCCTCAACCTCATCAAGGAGAAGTACGACGTCGAGGAGGAGGACTTCCTCTCCGCCGAGATAGAGGTCGTGCCCGCCGGCCCCGCCCGCGACATGGGCCTGGACCGCTCCATGATTCTGGGCCACGGCCAGGACGACCGCGTCTGCGCCTACACCTCCCTGCTCGCCCAGCTCGACGTGCCCCAGGTCGAGACCACCAGTGTCACCCTGCTGGTCGACAAGGAGGAGATCGGCTCCGTGGGCGCCTCCGGCATGACCAGCCGCTTCTTCGAGAACACCGTCGCCGAGATCATGGCGCTGGCCGGCGAGGACTCCCCGCTGGCGCTTCGCCGCGCGCTCGCCAACTCCCGCATGCTCAGCTCCGACGTCTCCGCCGGCTTCGACCACCTCTACGCCGACCGCTTCGAGAAGAAGAACGCCGCCATCATGGGTCACGGCCTGTGCTTCAACAAGTACACCGGCGCACGCGGCAAGAGCGGCTCCAACGATGCCGACGCCGAGTACTTCGCGCTGATCCGCGACATCATGGACGAGGCGGGCGTCGACTACCAGACCTGCGAGCTCGGTCGCATCGGTGCGGGCGGCGGCGGCACCATCGCCTATATCCTGGCCGAGTACGGCATGGACGTCATCGACTCCGGCGTGGCGGTCATCTCCATGCACGCGCTTTGGGAGGCCACCAACAAGGCGGACGTCTTCGAGGCCTACAAGGGCTATAAGGCCTTTATCGCCCGCGCCTAGCGCCGCGCAAGCGCCACGGGGACGGCCCCGCAAGGAGTCGTCCGACGCAACGAATACGGCCCGACCCCTGCACCGGCAACGCATCCGGTCTGCGGGTCGGGCCGTTTTATCTTTGAACGAGTTCTTCTGGAAAAATAGCCGCCAAGCGCGGCGCGCTTAATACCCGGCAGCCTCCGCCACGCGCTCGCGCGGCAGATGCGCGCCGGACGCGCCCACCACCGCAGATGCCACGCGGTTCGCGCGCATCAGGGCGCCCTCGATCGACTCGCCGCGGTGCCGCGCGCTCATCAGCGCGCCAATATGAGAATCGCCCGCGCCGATGGTGTCCACCACCGTCGCCGCCACGCCCGGCACCACGCCGCGGCGCTCGCCGGTATCGAAATAGCAGCCATCCGGCCCCATGGTAGCGAAAACGGTGTTGCCCACGCGCTTCTGCAGCACGGCGACCGCCCGCACCACCGCCTGGTCGACGCCGGACGCGTCCCCGTCCGCCGCGTCCCCATCCATTGCGCCGCCACGCGCGAACGCATCCGCCTCACCCGTAAGGCGCGCGGCAGCTACGCATGCCTCATCCGCATTCATATGCAACTGGGGGTGCAAATCGTAGATGCGCTCCACCAGGTCCATGGGCAGCGATTCGGGACGAGGCCCCGGAGTAAAGTACAGCTGCTTGCCCGCGCATGCTCGCTCCAAGAACTCGACCACCAACGAACCGGTGGGGTCCTCGATCTCAAGGCCACACGAATACACCGCGTCGACCTCGTCCATATCAAGCGCATCGAACCACGCGGACTCATAGTGATAATCCGCCCCGTGGTACGCGATGAACGTGCGCTCGCCGCCGGGCTCCACAAAGCAATAGCAGCAGCCGTTTTCCATCTGCGGGTTCTCTACCAGCACGGGCACGCCCTCCGCGGCAAGGCCCTTGCGTACAAAGTCGCCAAACGCGCCCGTGCCAACGGGGCTAAACAGCAGCGCGGGCTCGCCCAGGGCGTGCGCCACAGAAAACGCGTTGAATGCGCATCCGCCCAGCATGGTCTTCTGCCCGTAGACAATAACGTCTTGCGCGGTCCGCGGCAGACGGTCCACGTTGATCACCACGTCCGCGCAGGTGACCCCTACAAACAGCATCTTTCCCACGGTGCCTCCTCGCACGCGCCGCCCGCCGACGGCGAAATCCAATCACGGTCTGCATGGTACCATCCAAAGGCACTGCCCAGCCATTACGCAAATCTCGTGCGAAACGGATACAAGCCCATGCTGCAAGTCATCATCTCCCCTGCCAAGCAGATGCGCGTCTGCGCAAGCGCCTTCGCCGCGCAGGGCATCCCGCCCTACCCCCAGCGCACTGCCACGCTGCACCAGCACCTTTTGCAAATCGAGCATCAAGACGGCAAGGACGCGCTCCAGGCGCTTTGGTCGGTCAGCGACAGGCTGCTGCAGCAAAACCTCGACCGCCTGCACGCATTCGAACCCCTTATGGACGCCGGCGACCTCAACAATCCCGAACTCGCCCGCCTGGTCTCGCCCGCCGCGTTCTCCTACGTGGGCATTCAATACCAAAGCATGGCGCCAGAGGTCCTGGACCAAGAGTCGCTCGCATGGCTGCAAAGCCACCTGTGGATTCTCTCCGGCCTGTACGGGTGCGTGCGACCCTTTGACGCCGTGCAGCCCTATCGCCTTGAAATGGGCGCCAAGCTGGCCGCAGACGGCGCCAAGAACCTCTACGCCTTCTGGGGAGATGCGCTTGCCCGGGCCGTCTGCGGTTATATGGACGATGAAACCCCGCCGCAAACCGGCGCGGCGGCGCACGCGGGCACATGCGTGGTCAACCTTGCCAGCGTGGAGTACGCAAAGGCGGTGCTTCCCCATCTGGACCAGAGCTCGCGCTGCATCACCTGCATCTTTGGCGAGGACCTGCGGGCGGGCAAGCCCGTGCAGCGCTCCACCGCCAGCAAGACCGCCCGCGGCTCCATGGTCCGCTGGATGGCGGAGAACCGCATAGAGGACCCGGCGGATCTAACCCGTTTCAACGTGGGCTATGCCTTCTCGCCCCAGCTCTCGTCCAACTACTCGCCCACAGCAAACGCGGGCGGCAGCCAAACGCTGGTATTCATGAAGAGCTAAGCCAACGGATCCATGAGTCCGCGCCCGCCATGAATATAAAGGGCCCCGCCTTCCCCATCTACATCTCTGGGAAGGCGGGGCCCTATGCTTGGCATCTTTGTCTCTAGGGCGCCTTACAGATACTTGCGCCAGTCGTCCTCGTCCTCTTCCACCACGGGCTTTACCTCCACCACGGGCGTTGCGTACGCCTGGGGGTTCTTGTTCGGGAACATTGCGAACGCATGGGCGAACTTGGGCAGGTTCTCGTCAAAACGGCCCTTGGGCACGGCAAAGACCACCTGCTTGGCCACGTGCGCGCCAAGGCCGAGCTCTTCGCGGAACATCTCCGCCACCACGCTTGCATCCCAGCCAAACACGCCGCAACCAAAGGCGCCCAAAACCAGCTTCTCATGGCCCAGCTCGTCGGCAAGGGAAAGGGCGAAGCGGATGCG
This sequence comes from Collinsella tanakaei YIT 12063, assembly GCF_000225705.1. Classification (GTDB taxonomy): domain Bacteria; phylum Actinomycetota; class Coriobacteriia; order Coriobacteriales; family Coriobacteriaceae; genus Collinsella; species Collinsella tanakaei. The sequence continues at coordinate 60,212 of NZ_JH126471.1, read as the reverse complement.
CTCGCGCATGGCGCGCTCCAAGGCCTCCTTGTCCACGTTATACTCCTCGCGGGCGCGGCGGGCGTTGGGAGCCGCCACCACCAGCACGTCGGCATATGCGTGCACGCGGTCGCGGCCAAAGCGCACGGCGGGCACCACCAGGGCACGGTTCTTGTACAGGTTGCAGTTGATGTTGCGGCGGCGGTTCTCAACGTACCAATCCTCTTTGCGCTTAAGCACGTTGTAGAGATAAGACTCCATGCACAGCGACTCCTCCTGCGCCACGGAACCGCGGATATAGCCGCCGCCCGGCGACGTAAAGGATGCAAAGTCCAGCACCGCCATATCGCAGAACTGGGCGCGGCCGCGGCCGTTCTCCAAAATCGCGGTCACGGCGTCTTGGTCTATAACGGCGACGGACGGCACGCAGCCCTCCACCTCCACCTTGGGCGAGCCGTCTACCGTGCGCAGCCCGGCGAATGACCGCTCGATATCCTTGGCGTACGCGCCCTCCATATCCTTGGTGTGCAGCTCGTTCTTGCGGGCGCGCTCCGCCTTGCGATTGTCGCGCTCACCGGAACGGCCCGCGCGCGAGCGGCTCGTATCAGAACGATTGTTACCAAATGCCATGGGATAGCCTCCTTCATGCCTTTACTCGCGCGGACCTACGCCGTAAACGCGCATATCCGCCACTGCAGTCCATGGTACCCGTGAACGCCGTGCGAGATGCCAACGTTTTAACCAGATGCATGCATGCGCGTCCCGGGCGTACAATGCCAAAAAGAGGCACTCGCCACCCCAACACGTTAGGAGCGCATATGGATCGAACCCGCGAGCAAGCGGACAAGGATCTTGTTGTCCTAGAAAGCGTTGGCTCGACCAATGAGGAGCTCATGTCCCGGGCGCGCGCAGGGGCCCCGCACGGCATGGCTATCAGGGCGCGCACGCAAACCGCGGGTCGCGGGCGGCGAGCGCACAACTGGGCGTCCCCAGACGGCGGGCTATACCTCTCCATCCTCTTGAGGCCCGCCCTTGCGCCGACGCAGCTTCCCGGCATTCCCGTAGCTTGCGGCCTGGGCGTGGTCCGCGCGCTTGAATCTTTGGGCTGTGCCGACCTCGCCCTTAAATGGCCCAACGACGTCATCACGCCCGCGGGCAAGCTGGGCGGCATCCTGGTCGAGGCCGTGCAGACGACCCAGGGTATGGCCGCCGTATGCGGTTGCGGCATCAACTTCTCCCTACCAGACGCCGGCGCCCGGACCAAGGGAGCCCTGCCCATCACGTGCCTGGCAGACGCGCTGTCACCCTGCTGCACCATGCCGGACATCGACCACGCCGCCAAGACCATCCGCTCGCACGTGCTTGAAACCTATGAGTCTTGGGCACGCGTCGTTGCACGCGAAGGCGAGGGAGCCCCTCCCCTTTTTGGCATTGTCGAGGATTACAACCGTCTAGTCGCATACAGCAACGAGAAGGTCAAGGTCCTTTCCCCCCAGCACGAACTTCTTGGCACGGGAACGCTTAACGGCATCGACCCCTGGGGCCGCGCGATAGTGGTGGACCAAGACGGCAAGACGCTCGCGCTTGACTCCGCCCATGTGTCGCTTAGGCCCCTGGCCTGCGATTAAGCACATCATTTGCCCCGCACGACCCAGGATCGCGCCAAAAGATCGGGCTGCGAAGCGAGCCAAAAAAAATCAGCAATCGACTGGTCTGCACGTTTGCAGGCCAGTCGATTTTTTTACAGATGTCTCGTAAACCGTTGCCCGTTTCAACCCATCACTTTGACCGATTTTTTCGTCCCGCGTATCTGCGAAGAGGGCATAGTGGTAGCCATGCGTTTGAGTATCACTGGACAAGACAACCAAGGAGTGAGTGAAATGATCAGGACGATACTTAAAGATCTTGGAATCAACTCTGAGAAGGTCAACGTCGATTGGTCCCCGGCAAAGCTTACCGAGTACGCAGTCAAGGCAGGCGAGGGCGTTCTCACCAACACCGGCTCTTTGATGTGCGAGACCGGCAAGTACACCGGCCGCAGCCCCCAGAACCGCTACATCGTCGACGCCCCCAAGGCGCACGAGAACGTGAACTGGAACAGCCCCCAGAACCGCCCCATCGACGTCGAGACCTACGAGCGCCTCTATAACAACGTCGCCGCCTACCTCTCTGATCGCGAGGTCTTTGTTGTCCGCGCCTTTGCCGGCGCCGACCGCGCCTACGCCCGAAAAGTCCTTGTTGTTTGCGAGCGCGCCAGCCAGGCGCTTTTTATTAGCCAGCTGCTAGTTCGTCCCACCAAGGACGAGCTGAGCAACTTCGGCCGTCCGGACATCACGGTCTTCGCGGCCCCCGGCTACTCCACCAGCAAGGAAGTCGACGGCGTGGACGGCGACGCTGCGGTCATGCTCAACTTCGACACCAAGGGCATCATCGTCGCCGGCACCGGGTATTCCGGCGAGATCAAGAAAGGCGTCTTCACGACCATGAGCTATCTGCTCCCCGTCGAGGACGGCGTTCTCTCCATGCACTGCTCGGCCAACGTCGACCCCGCCACCGGCAAGACCGCCGTGCTCTTCGGCCTGTCCGGCACCGGCAAAACCACCCTGTCCGCCGACCCCAACCGTCGCCTGATCGGTGACGACGAGCACGGATGGAGCCCCCGCGGCATCTTCAACATCGAGGGCGGCTGCTACGCCAAGTGCATCGACCTCACCCGTGAGCGCGAGCCCGAGATCTTCGATGCCATCAAGTTTGGGTGCGTTACCGAGAACCTGGTTCTCGATCCGGAGACCAGCGAGCCCGATTACTCCGACGGCTCCATCACCGAGAACACCCGCGCCGGCTACCCGCTGACCCATATCCCCAGCGCCGTCGAGCCCAGCGTGGGCGAGACCCCCAGCGTCATCTTGTTCCTCACCGCAGACGCCTACGGCGTGCTGCCCCCCATCTCGCGCCTGGACCGCACCGAGGCCATGTTCCACTTCCTGACCGGCTACACCTCCAAGGTCGCCGGCACCGAGGTCGGCATCGTCGAGCCCCAACCCACGTTCTCCGCGCTGTTCGGCGAGCCTTTCATGCCGCTGGACCACATGGTTTACGCCTATCTGCTGGGCGAGAAGATCGCCAAGCACAACACCCGCGTCTACCTGGTCAACACCGGCTGGACCGGCGGCCCCTACGGTGTGGGCCACCGCATCGCCCTCTCCCACACCCGCGCCCTGGTGCGCGCTGCCATGGACGGCTCGCTTGATTACGCCGGCTATCGCCATGACGACGTCTTCGATGTCGACGTTCCGCGCGAGTGCCTGGGCGTACCGTCCGACCTGCTGGAGCCCCGCAAGACCTGGGAGGATCCCGAGGCCTACGACGAGGCTGCCGCCAAGCTCGCTAAGCTCTTCAAGGAGAACTTCGAGAAGCGCTACCCCGGCACCTCGCTCGAGGACCTTACCACGCTGAAGCGCTAGCGCAATCAAGCACGCCCCACAAGCCCCCCTTCAGCCCGCTTGCCGTCCGTGCAGGCGGGCTCTTTTCATGGCCCGGCGTTAGCTCCAGCGGCACAAAGACGCCCGCCCACCGCACGGGCATGCGATGGACGGGCGTTTACAAGAAAACCAATATAACTGCCGGCTGCCAAGATCCTAGCAGTCGATGGAGACGCTGACCTCCTGGACGGGGACGTCGTAGAACGGGTCCTCGCGGCGGCCGAGGAAGTCGCGCGCCTGCTCGGGGAACAGGGCGTAGGAAAGCACGTCCTCCTCGCTGCGGGCGTACTGCGAGATCTCCTCGCGCAGCTTGGGCATCTGAGGCTCGATCAAGTCGGCGGGACGGCAGGTGATAACCTCGTCGTCGCCGATGATCTTCTCGCGGATCTCCTTGGAGATGCTCACCGGCGGGCGTCCGTACATACCGTGGACGTAGTCGCGAATCTCTGACGGCACGATCTTATAGCGCTCGCCGGAAATGACGTTCATCATCGCCTGGGTACCCACCATCTGCGACAGCGGGGTGACCAGCGGCGGATATCCCATATCGGCGCGCACGCGGGGGACCTCCGCCAAAACCTCGCCGTAACGGTCCTCGATATGCATCTCCTTCAGCTGGTTGAGCAGGTTGGAGAGCATGCCGCCGGGAACCTTGTAGAGCAGGGCCTTGGGGTCGACGCCCAGCACCTTGGGATTAAGGACGCCGGATGCCAGGAAGCCGTCGCGCACGGGCAGCAGCGCCTTGGCGACCTCCTCCATGGGGCCCAAGTCAAGGCCCGTGTTATAGCCCAGGCCCTCAAGCGCGATGGCCATGGACTCGGAGCACGGCTGGCTGGTGCCTTCGGCAAGCGGGGACATACAGGTGTCGATGATGTCGGCGCCCGCTTCGACGGCCTTGAGGAGCGTCATCTGGGCGATGCCGGCCGTACCGTGCGTATGCAGCTCGAGCGGCAGGCTGGTAGCGTTCTTGATCTCTGAAACAAGCTCGTAGGCGACGTCCGGCGTGAGGACGCCCGCCATGTCCTTGATGCAGATGGAGTCCGCACCGGAGCGCTCCATCTCGTTCACCAGGGATACGAAATAGCGGATGGTGTGGACCTCGCTGGTGGTGTAGCAAATCGCAGCCTGCACCTCGCCGCCGGCCTCCTTGGCAGCGCGAATCGAGGTGGTAAGGTTTCGCGTGTCGTTGAGCGCGTCGAAGATGCGCAGGACATCGATGCCGTTCTCAACAGACTTCTTCACAAAGGACTCGACGATATCGTCCGCATAATTGTGATAGCCCAGAAGGTTCTGGCCGCGCAGCAGCATCTGCAACTTGGTGTTCTTCACATGGGAGCGAATGGTGCGCAGGCGCTCCCAGGGATCCTCGTCCAAAAAGCGCAGGCACGAATCGAACGTCGCGCCGCCCCAAACCTCAAGCGACTCGTAGCCGCAGCTATCGAGGGTTTCCAAAATGGGAACCATATCCTCGATGGGCATGCGCGTCGCGATCTGGCTCTGCTGGCCGTCGCGCAGGATGGTCTCCATAAAGCGAATCTTATGTGCCATGGGATGAGTCGCACCTCCTATCTATATAGAGTATCGAACGTAAACGAACGGAATAGCCTTAAGCGTCCTTTTTGGGCGGGAACATCTTGGAAAGAGCCATGGACACCAGGTAGATGATGAGCATGACAACAAAGATGCCGCCCCAGCCAAGAACCAGAATCTGGAAAGCTGTTGCGAGGTCGCCGGAAAACAGTTCAGCCATCTCAAACCTCCCTTAAAGCAAAAGGCCAAGGACCAGGCCGCCGGCAACAACCGATGCGATCTGGCCGGCAACGTTGGCGCCGGCAGCCTGCATGAGGATGAAGTTCTGGGGATCTTCCTCAGTAGCGAGCTTCTGGATGACGCGGGAGCTCATGGGGAAGGCGGAGATGCCCGAGGCGCCGATCATGGGGTTGATCTTCTCCTTGCGGAACAGGTTGAGCAGCTTGGCGAACATGACGCCGCCCACGGAGTCCATGACAAAGCCCAGAAGACCCAGGCCCATTACCAGCAGGGTGTCGAACTGGAGGAAGTCGGTATAGACCATCTTCACCGAGACGCACAGGCCCAGCAGGATGGAAACCAGGTTGACCAGCTCGTTTTGAGCGGAGACGGACAGGCGGTCGAGCACGCCGCACTCGCGCAGCAGGTTACCGAACATAAGGAAACCGACCAGCGGCAAGGATACCGGGGCGATGAGGCCGGCGACCACGCAGATGATGATCGGGAAGAGGATCTTCGCCGTCTGCGATACCTCGCCCGGCTTGTACTTCATGCGGATCCGGCGCTCTTTTTTAGTGGTAACGGCCTTGATGGCGATAGGCTGGATGATGGGGACCAGCGCCATGTAGGAGTAGGCCGCGACCATGATGGCGCCCATATATTTTGATCCCAGCGAATTCGCTACAAAGATAGATGTAGGTCCGTCCGCCGCGGCGATGATGCCGATCGAGGCGGCGTCGGCGATATCGAAGCCGGCGAGCACCGCCACGATGATGACAAAGAAGATGCCGAACTGGGCGGCTGCGCCAAAGAGCAGCAGGAACGGGTTAGACAACAGCGGACCGAAGTCGATCATGGCACCGATACCGATGAAGAGCAGAAGCGGAAACAGCTCGGTCTCGATACCGGCCTCGAACAGGACCTGAAACGGACCGGCCTCGCCGCCGGTCATGAGAACGCCCGTGTTGGGAATGTTCACAAGGATGGTGCCCAGGCCCATGGGGACGAGCAGCGTGGGCTCGTACTCCTTCTTGATGCCCAGATACATAAGGATGGCGCCGATAAGCATCATGACGATGCGGCCCGGCTCGGCGCCGAGGCCGATAACTCCTTCAATCAACGTTTCCAATGGTCACGCCTCTTTTCAAGTAGAAGATGGACGGAACGGCGCTAGGCGATGCTGAACAGCTCGTCGCCAGGGTTGACCATATCGCCCTTGGATACGCCGATGGAAGCGATGACGCCGTCGACCTCGGCGACGATCTCGGACTCCATCTTCATCGCCTCGAGAACCATGACGGGCTGGTTGGCCTTGACCGGGTCGCCGACGTTGAGATGGATATCCAAGATGGTGCCGGGCATGGGAGCACCCTGCACGTGAGCGCCGGCGGGA
>NZ_JH126471.1:0-53268 GCF_000225705.1 Collinsella tanakaei YIT 12063 | reverse complement strand
TCCTCCATCTCGACCAGATACTGGGTTCCATCGATGGAAATCTTGAACTTACGCAGCATGATCTTTCTCCATATCCTTCTTCTTGTAGATTCGACGTACCTTAAACGAGCTTTCTTCCAGCGCACCGGCACCTATCGCGGTGGCTATGCACGCAACGCGGCGATACTCGGGGTTCGCCATGCTCACGCGGCGGATCTTCATCTCGCTTTCCGGACGATCCCCCGCGGCGATGGCGGCGGCGATCACGCAGGCGACCCTATGCTCTTCAGGGTCGACGGGAATATAGGCCGGAAGCTCTTGCCACTCATCTTCCGCAAAACCCGGAGCGATCTCTCGCGGGCGCGGCGCCTCCTTTGCCTTTACCTCCCGGGCTTCAGCCACCTGGTGCCGCTCGCTCGAGCGCCGTGCTCGCTCACGCAACCAAGAGCGTAATCCCATACAACTGTCCTCTCTCGCGCACCGCTTCCCCGTCGGCACCATATCCGCGAGGCATAACGGCACTAGTCCAATATGTTGATTGTATAAAGGAATAACGGTTATTCTGCGTAGAACGCAACCTTCTCGGTCAGCGGTTCTCGCTTGACATACATAAACGAAGGGACTAGCACCTCGAAGAGCCTCCTCGATGCCAATCCCTTTTACCTTGCATTATGTTAGTTAGGCCAACAGTGCGCCGCGACACCGTCCACGGGCGCGCCCCCGCGCGCTACCGCCGCATGCCGGAAAGCGCCACCGCCACCGCCTCGTCCACATCGTCGGTTATCTTGACCATGCGGTGATCGAGCTCGCCGATCATGCCGGCGTCACGGACCGTGCCCTCGATCCAATCGAACAGGCCGCGCCAATAATCCTCGCCCACCAAGGCCACCGGCGTCTCTTTCACCTTGTGCGTCTGGACCAAGGTGAGAAGCTCGAACATCTCGTCCAGGGTTCCAAATCCTCCGGGAAACACCATGGCGCCGCTTGAGTATTTGACGAACATGGTCTTGCGGACAAAGAAGTACCTAAAGCTCATGCCCAAGTTGACCCACGGGTTGAGGCCCTCCTCAAAGGGAAGCTCGATCCCTAAGCCAACCGACACGCCGCCCGCCTCCGCCGCACCGCGGTTCGCAGCCTCCATGATGCCGGGGCCTCCGCCGGTGATGACCGCGCAGCCGGCGCGGACCACCTGGGTCGCGGCATCGCGCGCGGCAGCATACATCTTGTCATCGACCGAGGTCCTCGCGGATCCAAAAACCGCCACAGCGGGACCGAGCTCCGCAAGGGCGCCAAAACCGTCCACGAACTCCGCCTGGATGCGCATAACGCGCCATGGATCCATGTGGAGCCAATCAGTCGAGTCTTCGGGTGCGAGCAGGTTTCCATACGTGGTGTCCTTGGGCACCATGCGCCCGCGCATAATGACCGGCCCGCGACGATAGGTCTCGTCAAACGGCTGAGCCTGCACGGCATCCCCGTGCTGAGGCGCCGGGCTTTCATTGTCGATATCCATATCCCATCCACTTCCACTCTTGCCGCGGCGGCCCATGGCTGCTCGGCGCGCATCCCTGTCCCCCACCACCATACCCTCAAGGCACGCCGCCATGCGCAAGCGGCGCGTAACGGCTGACGCATAAAACGGTAAGGAGCCGCGCGCGCTTGCGGTACCATTGCCCCGTACAGCACGCGTCTAGGAGGAATCCATGATCCGCCCCATTATGAAATCAACGCTCATCCTCTCGCGCCCCAGCGCGCCCGCCACCGCGCAAGACGCAAGCGTCGCGCAAGATCTGCTCGATACCTTTGCCGCCAACCGCCGAGGATGCGCAGGGATGGCCGCCAACATGATCGGCATCTTGAAGCGCATCATCGTAGTCGATTGCGAAGGGGAGGCGCTGCTGATGTACAACCCCGTCATCGAATCCTCGTCCAATCCCTATGAGACCGAAGAAGGATGTCTGTCGCTCGAGGGGCTGAGGCCGGCGACGCGCTACCGCAATATCACCGTTTTGTATGAGGACGAGAACTTCTCGCCCAGAAAGCGCTCGTTTTCCGGCTACACAGCCCAAATCATCCAGCACGAGATCGACCACTGCGACGGGGTCGTCATTTAACGCGCGCGGGCGCGCCACGCGGCCCGATCAAGCTCGACCGGAAATCTACGATGTGGCATCGGGGGCGTAGACATTGCAATACGTTGCGGCCTGCATGGGCGCCATCATGATGCGACCGGTGCCGCGGTAGACGTTAACCAGGCCCTCGCCGGAAGCCGCGGACCCTATAAGGCTCTTGCCGGATCGTTCGACGGAGAACTCGAGGCCGGACGTCCAGACCAGCGCGTAGTTGCCATCGACGCGCAGCTCGTCGTTCTGCAAATCGACGTAGAGCACCTCCGCCTCCGGACAAGGAGATTCGAGCGCCAAGATACCCGATCCGTCCAACCTTAGGTTGAACAGGCCCTCGTTGCCCGCCACCGCGCTAGAAAGGTTTGAGCGGCGCTGCAGGGAGTGCTGGACGGTGCTGTCGCACGCGAGGAAAAGCCCGTCGTTGAGCACCACGGAGCCGCCCCACTTGGATAGGTCGACCAACAGGAGATGGCGCCATGTGGGCTCGCAAACCAGCCTGCCGGTACCCGAATACTCCGGCTTGATGACGGAATCCTGGCTCACGGCGCCGCGGAACATCTTGCCCATGAAGTCCCCAGCGCTCTTGACGCCGGTGTTCGCGTGCACGGAGCCAACGGTCCACTGCATGGCGCCCGCCTGCAGCGTAACGCCCGTCTTTCCGTCCAACTCCGCCACAAGCTGGCGGCGACGCACATCCATCTGGGCGGAGAACCAGGCGGTCGCCGCGCTATCCGGGGACACCGACAGGTCGCGGTCCCACTGGATAACCTTGAATTGCCCGGCCTGAGCCAAGACGCTGACGTCGTTGTTATCCTCGAAATTGTAGATGGTGAAGGACATGGTCGGTACCTCCGTGTAGATATCAAGGGCTCGTTGCCGTCCAGCACATGGTACCCAAGACGCCGTGGATCGCCTTGCCGTCGCGGCGGATGGAGACGCAGGCATCGGCGGACGGTGCTAGAAGAGGCACCGCTCGATCACGCCTTTCCCGCGAAGCGCGTTCATCCACGAACGAGGAATGGACGATGCCCCGTAGACTATCCCGGCAAGCGTGCCCGCGACCGCCGCCGTGGTATCCGTGTCCTCGCCCAGGTTGACGGCGGCAAGCACGCACTCTTCATAGGAACTCGTCCGCACCAGGCACCACAGCGCCGCCGCCCACGTATCGAGCACGTAGCCACCTGAACGGATAGCGCCGCGCGGGGCCGTGGCGACCCGTCCCATACCCACCGCGAGCGCAGCCCGCTCCGCGCTCGCGCCGGACGCCAGCATGCGCGCCGCCCTCACGCAGTCGACGCAGGCATCGCAGGCGATCGCGTGGGCATGAGTGATGGCAGATACCGCCCGTACCTCGTCGTCGGTCGCATCGGTGAACGCGAGCGGAACGGTGCGCATCAGCGAGCCGTTGCCGTTATCGCGCTCCCCCGCGCCGCCGCGCCCGCTATCGAGCGCGATCGACGTGGTTATCCCTATATCGAACAGGCCGTCGACGGAATAGGCGCCCTCGTCTCGCCAGGCCCTGAAACGCGCCAGGATATCGTCCGCGTCCACGCGCCCCAGCTCGCGGTAGGAATCGCAGAGCGCCAGCGCCATGCTGGTATCGTCCGACCACGTTCCCGCGGGCATGCCGTGGGTTCCGCGCCCCGTCATGTCCGTGCACACAAAGCTATCACGCGCCCTGAACTCGTAGGGAACCCCCAAGGCATCGCCCACCGCCTGGCCGAATACCGCATCTCTCAACGTCGTCATAATCCCACCTCGCCAAAAAAGTGCTCGCAGGCAACCCCGGCCCGCCTTTCGCGATAAACGTTACGCGCCAAGGGCAAGGCAGAGGTAAACCGCCAGGCGACATCTACGGGGCGCGAGACGCTAAGACGAGCCGAGCAGGGGCTGGTCGAATGCGAAGAGCATCTGGTTGATCGCCACGATGTCGTAGGAGCGCCGCTCGATGTAGTAGCGCACGATCGCATCGAACGTGCTCGCCGTCGACAGGGCGTAGCCGGCGCGCTGCAAAAGCTCGCGGGTTTGGTCCATATCCAGCTCGAGCGCTATCGCGAGCGCCACCGCGGTGGGCTTGGCGGGCCTGTAGCCGTCATCTTTGCGCAGCTTTGAAAACACCTGGCGCGACAGGTTCGCCTTCTTATATACGGCGGCGTCGGTCAGGCCCCGCTCGTCTATCAGGGAGAGGACCGCCTGCGAAAACGACGTATCGAGGTGGACCAGTAAATCCTTCAGCTCGCGCTCGTCCGCGATGGGTCGCGCGGACCCAAAACAGGAACCTCCGGGAGCCGCATCGCCTGAGATAACGTCAGCGGCCGCGCCGCAGGCGGGCATGGACAACCGCAGGTCGCCCATCCTATCGCGCCCGCGGCGGGCGTCCACGTATTCCTCGTCCACACACGCGGCGACCTCTCCATAATCTGCAAGGCACGCGGCGAAGGCGGCGCGGTCGAACACCACGAGCCGCACCTCGACATCTTGGACGCGGTCCAAAAACGCTGAGATCTCACTGGTCGCGATCGCCAACGCGCGGTCGATTGGAAACCCAAAGATACCGGCAGAGATCAACGGGAGGGCGACGGAGCGAACTCCGAGCTCGCTGGCGCGCTCCAAGGCACTGCGATATGCGGAGCGAAGCAGGGCATCTTCACCCCACGACCCGCCGCGCCATATGGGTCCCACGGCATGTATGATCCAGCGGGCCTTCAACCCAAAGCCCGGCGTCACCACGGCGGAACCGGTGGGACAGCCGCCCAGCTGCTTGCACGCAGACTCCAGCTCGCGAAGGCCCGCAGCCTCGAAGATGGCCCCGCACACGCCGCCACCGGCAGAAAGATGCTCGTTGGCCGCGTTCACCACGGCCTCCGCATCGACTCGCGAGACGTCGTCTCGTGTAAGGACCAGGGGCATGGCGCATCTCCATTCACTGCAGGGAACCGTTGCCGCCCATCTTACTCTTCCGCGGGGACAGCGCGGGGACGCTCGTGAACGATGGGGCGCGCATGACCTGATCTGCAAGGTACATTTTATGTCCGCACGAACTTGTACGCTTCCACTACATTCAACCTGAGGAGGCTACCATGGCAAACGCTGAGAACCGCACATTCAACCTACCCGCAGAAGCGCTCGCCGCCTTGTCCCGCCTGGTCGAACCCGCAACCAAGGACGCCTTGGACGCGATCGCCGAGGACATCGCCACGTGCGAGAACCTCTATCGCGCGATCATGGACCGGGGAGGGCAGCTTTCCGAGGACGAGGCCGTCTTTGCGAAGGCGTTCCTGGAGGAAGTCATCTCGCTGGAGGGAGAACATGCTGGCGACGCGGCCTGCACGCTAGGGGCCCTGCATTACTCCGGATCCATTACGCCGGACGGCGAACCCGATTACGAGCGGGCGTTCGAGCTCTACAGCACGGGCGCCGCGTTGGGAAACACGCAGGCCCTGGTCAACCTTGGCTATTGCCACCAATACGGCCGATCGGTCCCCGTCTCGCCAAAGGACGCCTTCGAGTGCTTCCAGCGCGCCGCGTTCACAACCAACATGCCCGAGGCCATCTACAAGTTGGGTGACATGTATGAGCGCGGCTGCTACGTGGAGCGAGATAGCGAGCTGGCGTTCGGCCTCTATCGCAAGGCATTCCTGCTCATCCAGGACAATCCCGATGAGGCGCCGGAGATCAAGGCGAGCGTTTGCCACCGCGTCGCGGACCATATCGCAGCAGACGATACGGAAGACGAACCCGTAGCGGAACGCAGGGAGCGGCTGCTCACGGCACTCGAGCTCTACCAGTCCGCCGAGCGCGACTACTACCGGGCGATCGGGGCGGGCGCGTACTATTACGACCGCCGCCTCGATGAGGTCATCGCCGCCGAGGAGCGAATGCGCACGGAATTCCTGCGTCGCTAGAAATACGCTAAGGTCTTGTGGTTCGGTTGTGGTTCAGCATGCAGGCAAGGCGATTTTTCTTGCCAAGGCTTTCTTTTTCAGGGTAAGCTGTTTACATCTTGCCTGTTAATCAATGGTGTAGGGTCCATTATTTCACCCGCTGCGACGCAGAGTAAACACCCCTGGGACCAGCCGGCGCGCTAGCGCGGAAGCACCGCTGAGACGCGCATCGGCATCACGCATTGAAACCGGCGGCTGTATAGGAACTTGATCAAGAAAGACCAACATGCTCCTACAACTTATCCTTATCCTATTCGGCTTCGCGCTGCTCATCGGCGGAGCGAATATGCTGGTGGCCGGATCCAGCCAGATCGCCGCGCGCATAGGCCTGCCCGACCGCGTCATCGGCCTCACCGTCGTCGCCGTGGGCACCGCCATGCCAGAGCTCGTGGTAAGCGTGGTCTCCGCCGTGGACGGCCATGCAGACATGGCGTTTGGCAACGTCGCGGGCAGCTGCATGGCAAATCTGCTGCTCATCCTCGGTATGAGCGCCATTATCACGCCGCTTGGCCTATCGCGCCGCACGCAGCGCTTCGAGATTCCGCTCAGCGTCGCCGCGGTCGGGCTGCTGATGCTTTTCTCCAATATGGGGGGATCGCTTAACGCCGTCGAGGGCGCGGTGCTGCTCGCCTGCTTTGTCGCCTTTATCGCCCATGCGGTCATCACCGGCCTTCGCGAAGGCGATTCGGGGCGCGAGGACCTCGACCCCGAACAGCAGCTCGACCCCCACGAGCTTGAAGACGAGGATGCCGATGCGGACGAACCGCGGGGCCCCTTGGTCTCGCTCGCCCTCATCCTGGTGGGCATCGCCTTCCTCAAGATCGGCGCCGACTACGTGGTCAACAACTCCGTCGACCTCGCAACCGGCCTGGGTATCAGCGAGCGCATCATCGGCATCACCGTCATCGCCCTGGGCACCTGCCTGCCCGAGCTTGTCACCAGCGTGGTCGCGGCGTTCCGCGGCAACACGGACATCGCGGTGGGCAACGTGGTGGGCTCCAATATCACCAACGTCCTCATGGTCATGGGGGTTCCAGCGCTGTTCTCCCCCATCGCCTACGACGCGAGCTACAACTTTGACTTCGCCCTGCTCGCCATCTTCTCCATCGTGCTGGTAGGCTTCGCGTTCGTGGGGACCAAGCACACCATGACGCGCCGCGAGGGCGTCGCCTTCGTCTTCCTCTACGTGGTCTACATCGTCCTCAGCATGATGATGTAGCCACCGTAGCGAATCTCCATACTTTAGGTCGAGCTAGGAAAGGCAGGGGTCCCGCGGAATTTCCGCAAGACCCCTGCCTTTCTCGTTATATAGAGGGTCCGTCGCCCGGCTTGCCGACTAGTAGTCCCTTGCGCCGGCGCTCTGCATCCACTCGTCGCGGAACTCCGCATAGCGGCCGTCGATGATTGCCTGACGGGCGCGGCGCATAAGGTCGAGCAGGAAATAGATATTATGCTGGGACAGCAAGATGCCGCCGAGCATCTCCTTTTGCGTCACCATGTGGCGAATGAGAGCACGGCTGTAACCGCCCGTGCAGACCGGGCAGGTGCACTTCTCGTCGATGGGGCCGGCATCGTGGGCGAACTTGGCGTTGCGGAAGTTAAGGCGCCCCTGGCTGGAGAACGCCGTGCCCATGCGTCCGGTTCGCGTAGGCAGCACGCAGTCGAACATGTCGACGCCCATGCCCACGGCGCGTACCAGCGTGGTGGGGTTGCCCACGCCCATGAGGTAGCGGGGCTTTTGGCGAGGCATGTGCTCGGAGACCAGCGGCTCGAGCGTCTCGAACATGGTCTCGTGGTCCTCGCCCACCGAATATCCGCCGATGCCGTAACCGGGGAAGTCGCCGCACTCCTCAAGGTGCTTCAGCGAACGCAGGCGAAGATCCAGGTGCATACCGCCCTGGACAATGCCGAATAGCGCCTGGTCGGGACGAGTATGGGCCTTATAGCAGCGCTCGGCCCACATGCTTGAGAGCTCTACCGCCCGCTCTACGTACTTGCGCGTTGCCGGGTACCCGGGGCACTGGTCGAGCTGCATGCAGATATCGCTGCCAAGCTTCTGGGCGATCGCCATGTTGTCCTCGGGCGTCCAGAAAACGTGGCTGCCATCGTAATCGGTCGCGATAAAGCGCACGCCCTCGTCCGTCAACTTGACGGCATCGTTATGGCTAAATACCTGGAATCCACCGGAATCCGTCAGAATTGGGCCGTGCCAGTTCATGAAGTTATGAAGACCGCCCAACTCATCGATCAGGTCGGCGCCGGGACGCATGGCCAGATGATACGTGTTGGCCAAAACGATCTGCGCGCCCAGACCCTTCACGGTCTCGGTAGGGATGCCCTTGACGTTGGCCTTAGTGCCCACCGGCATGAAAATGGGGGTCTCGATATCCCCGTGCGGCGTGTGGAGGATTCCCGCACGCGCATGGGTCTTGGGATCCTCGGCTACGATATCGTAGGTAAAGAGGGACTGGTCCACCTGTTCCACCTTTCCGCGATGCTCAATCCGCCGCGCTCGAACGCAGGCGCCGCATCGAATGACAGTTGTCTCGAATTCAATATTGTACGGGGATTGTCCATTGCTGGCACACGGTGTCCCCTTCGACAGGTAACATACTGACATGAAAAACACGCGCGCGGGCGATCGCCGCTCCGCACGCCAGACGGGAGCAAGCTCATGGACGAAACGCAGAAAGGTAACGAAACGACCGAGCAGACCTCTTTTGATGTGGAGGCCGCGCCGGTCGAGGCTGCCGAGACGCCCTATACAAACGATACCGACTTCGAATCCGCGCCCCTGGGCGCCTTGGACGACAACCAAGAGACAACCGAAGACGCCGATACCAACGCGCGGGAAACCTGCGCCGCAGGCTACGATGCGGACGAGGAGCAGACGGCGGGCGACATCGACGCCGTTCCCGCAGGCGCCGCCGACCCGCAGGACGCCGATACCGAACCGGAAAGCGCGCAGGCACCCCTTATGCCCGCTTTCCTCACCCGCGAGGAATACGAGCAGGTGGGCGATGACCCCGACCCCCTTCCCGAGGGATTCGAGGTTATCGACGGCGGCATGAGCGACGACCCCCTTATCGAGATCGCCAGCTATGCCCCCCAGCAGCATGTGCACGCACCCGGCGCCATGCCCGGCGCCGCGCCCGCGCCGCAGACAGCGCCCTATGGCGCCCCCGCGCGGGCGCAGCCTCCGCTTTCGCCCGACGCGCCGAACGCGCAAGGTGCGCCGGAGCAGGCGCAGAAGGACCCTCAGACGCCCGAGGCCAACGGCCCCGGCGCGGCGCAGGCGGTAGGCGCCTTCATCACCGAGGGCGTTGGCGCCGTGCGCCAGGTCAGCGCCGCCAAGCGCGCCCACGCCAGCGCACGCGAGGAACTCGAGCAACTTGAGCAAACCATTCTGGAGCAGCAAGACGAGCTCGCCCATCGCCGCGATATCGAAGAGCGCTACAGCCAGATCATCGAGGAAGAGTCCGCTCGCCAGAACCAGGCAATCCTCAACATCGCGCAAGCCAAGGCCGCACAGGATTCCATTCGCGCGGCCGTCGACGCGCTCAAAGAGAAACTTGCCGCCGTCCGCGAGGCAGACGCCCAGACCGAAAAGCGCCTCAAGGCCGCCGTCGATGCGGCCGAGGGGAAAGAGGCCTCGTCCCGCGAATCCGGAACGCGCCTGCAGCGGCGCCTCGACGATGCCAAGAAATCACTTGAGAAGGCCGAGACCGAACGAGAGGTGGCGATCGACACCGCCCAGCGAGCGATCGATACCGCGGCGGCGCGACTCGCCACGTTGAGGGAGGAGTTTGCCGAGGTGCAGCGCAACCCGTCGGCGAACTCGGCCGCCTACTCCGTCCGCTCCAACGAGCTGCAACTTGAGATTTCCGACGCCGCCGAGGAACTGCGCCAGGCGCAGCACGCCCTACCCGTAATCACCGAGGAAGTGGAGCGCAACCTGGCAACCGCTCGCGCGATGGTGGAGGAGGCTAAAAAGCCCATCGATGCGGCCAAGCGAGCCCACCGCGAAGTCACCAACGAAGCGGACGAGGCGCGCGACGCCCTCGACACCGCCAATAACGCCGCCGCCGAACGCCAGCGCGAACTGCGCGACCAGATCGCCGCGCAAGAAAAGGCAATCAAGGAGCAGGACCGCCTAATCGCCGGAGAGCAGGCGGAAGCGGATGATGCGCAGGCGGTCATGGACGAAGCGAACGACATCCACGCCCATCCCGAGATCACCGAAGCGCTCGAAGCGGACCTGGAGCGCAACCGTGCCGAGCGCGCGGAACAGGCAAGCGAGGTGCAGGAGCTCGCGGATGCCGAGCGCGACGTGCGCCAGCGCACCCATGATTCGCGCGTCCGCTTCATGGGCGCCATCGGCATCGGCGCTGCCATCGTGCTCGCCCTCATCGTCCTAGCCTGGTTCATATTCGGTTAACCCACATCCATCTAGCGCCTTTACGCTACCATGCAGTTATCGCCCGACGCGCTTTGCGGCTTCCGTCATCCGCGCGTCGGGCCCTTTTGTTCTCGATATATAAGGAGTCACTCCGTGCTTTCAGAAAGAATGCTCACCGGCGTCATCAAGACCATGACCAAGCACGAACTCGCCATGGAACCCACCACAGAGACCCACCTGCCCGGGCCCAAGCCCAACATGAAGTACATGCTTTACATGCATATCCCCTTCTGCCAGCGTCTCTGCCCGTACTGCAGCTTCAACCGCTACCCCTTCCGCGAGGAGATCGCACGGCCGTATTTCGCCAACCTGCGCCGCGAGATGCTTATGCTCAAGGACCTTGGCTACGATTTCGAGAGCATCTACTGCGGAGGCGGCACGCCCACCATCATGATCGACGAGCTGTGCGAGACGCTCGATCTAGCTCGCGACCTGTTCTCGATCAAAGAGGTCAGCAGCGAGACCAACCCCAACCACCTCACCCTGCCCTACCTGGAAAAACTCAAGGGGCGCGTGCAGCGCCTGTCCGTTGGAGTCCAAAGCTTTGACGACAGCCTGCTGCGCCAGATGGACCGCTACGAGAAATACGGCAGCGGAGCGGAGATATTCGAGCGCATAGGCGTCGCCGCCCCCTATTTCGACATCCTGAACGTCGACATGATCTTCAACTTTCCCTCGCAAACCGAGGAGGTCCTGCGTCGCGACATCGAGCTCATCAAGGAGTGCGGTTGCCAGCAGACCACGTTCTCGCCCCTCTACTTCTCGCGCGCGACCACGCGCAAGATGCTGGACACGCTGGGCGACCCCAACTACACGCGCGAATACGAGTACTACAAGCTGCTTGACCATGAGCTCGCAGGAGGAAGCGACCCCGCCTTCGAGCGCCGCACCGTATGGACCTTCAACCGCAAGGGCATGGACCTCCACGCGTGCGGCGAGGTTCCGGTGGACGAGTTCGGCGTCTCCTACGAGGAATACCCCGCCATTGGATCGGGATCCGTCACGCACCTTGACGGCACCATTTACGTCAACACGTTCAGCATCCGCGAATACAACGAGGCGATCGAGAGCGGGCGCATGTCCTTGATGGGCAAGACCAAGATGGGCAAGCGCGACCTTATGCGCTACCGCTTTATGCAAGAGCTCTACGCTCTCAGGCTGGATAAGAACCGCTTCAAGCGAGACTTTGGCGTGAGCGTGGAGCGCGGGCTTCCCGTCGAGATGGCGTTCATGCGCGCAAACGGCGCCTTTGCCACCGACGATGCCGACGAGCTCACCCTCACTACCAAGGGCCGCTACTACACCTTGGTCATGCAGCGTCAGTTCCTCAGCGGCCTCAACGAGCTGCGCGACCAGGCGCGCGCCGCCCTCACCGGTCCCGAGCACGACCTGCTCTTTGGCGACGGCACCCAGAAGTAGGATGGCCGGGGGCGCGACAACACCCATTTGAAACCGCAAAAAGGACCCTTTCCACGGGCCTCGGCCATGGAAAGGCGTCCTTTTATCGTGTCTCGTCAAATTGCATGACCGCCGGCTTAAGACGTCGGCGTCTTGCGCGAGGAGCCGTGCGGCTACTCGATGAACATCGCGTCGCCGAAACTGAAGAAGCGATACCGCTCCTCGACGGCGGCCTGGTAGGCGGCCATGATCTGGTCGCGAGTGGCAAACGCGGAGACCAGCATCATCAGCGTGGAGCGCGGCACGTGGAAGTTGGTGATCATGGCGTCGACCACATGGAAGGTGGAGCCGGGCATGAGGTAGAGGTTGGTGGTGGCGTTCTCGCGCGCGACGATATCCCCGCGACCGCTCACGGCGGCGGAATCGGGGGCATCCTCAAAGCGGCGAGCGACGACCGCCGGGTCCGCCGCGGGGGCATCCGCCTCCCAGGCGCTTTCGAGCGAGCGAACGGCGGTGGTGCCCACGGCGATCACGCGGTGGCCGGCGGCTTTAGCGGCTCGCACCGCATCAACCGCCTCTGCCGGCACATGATATCGCTCGGTATGCATGACATGCTGGGTGGGGTCGTCCTCCTCAACCAAACGGAAGGTGTCGATGCCCACCTCCAGCTCCACGGTCACGAACTTCACGCCCTTTTCCTCGATGCGCTCGATCAGCTCGGGGGTAAAGTGCAGGCCTGCGGTGGGGGCCGCAGCGGAATGCTCCTCCTTCATGGCGTAGACCGTCTGATACTTCTCGGGATCGCCCTCGTATTGGGTGATATAGGGTGGCAGGGGCACATGGCCGGCAGCGTGAATCGCCTCGTCCAGGGTGCGCGGGACGCCAGCGGCATTCTCGCCGCACGGCTCGAAGCGAACCAAACGGCCGCCTCGGCTATCGTCCACAAAATCCTCGACCGTGGCGCGGAGCACCACCGGTGAATTCTGCGGAGCATGGGCGCCGCCCGCACGATATTCAACCACGGCGCCGGGCTTTAGGCGCTTGCCCGGGTTCACCAGGCATTCCCACACATGCCCCATGGGATCGACGTCCTCGCGACGACGCAGCAGCAGCGTCTCGGCAGCGCCGCCCGTGGGCTTGCGCCCTATCAAGCGGGCGGGCATGACGCGAGTCTGGTTTGCCACCAGCACGTCGCCGGGCTCAAGATAATCGATGATGTCGCGAAAAACCTTATGCTCCACAGAGCCGTCCTCACGATGGAGCACCAGCATGCGACACATGTCGCGGGGTTCTGCCGGAGCCTGGGCGATCAGCTCGTCGGGAAGGTCGTAATCAAAGTCATCGGTGCGCATGCGCGCCCTCCATCTCTCAATCGCTTTGGCGGCGCTTGGGCACCGCCGACGGCGTCTTATGATAGCGCCCTCAAACACGCGGGTACAGGCCTGCGAAAACGCTTACAGCAATCAATCATCGTCCGAGCGGGGCCGCGCGGGCGCAAGGCAAGCGGGAACGCTATCCCTTACGGGCGCGGCGCTCGTCGCGCAAACGCGCGCGGTCCAGCGCCGCCTCAGCGGCGGAGAACCGGCAGCCGCAGTAGTTCTGCCTATACATCCCCAGCTCGCGGGAGCGGCGCGTAGCTTCTGGATACCAAGGACGAAAATCCCTGATAACAGGCGTCAAGCCGTGCGATAGGCACAGCTGCTCGAGCACGCTGTTGCACGTGTCGAACAGCTGGTAGGGCGAGACCGCCAGCGTGGTGCCCACATGCTGAAAACCCCGCTCGACGGCGACGTCGCACGCGCGGGCTAGGCGCATGGCGTAGCAGGCTCGGCAGCGGCGCTCGCGATCCCGCGCGCCTATGGGGGCGACGCCGCGCTCCCACCGCTCGAAATCCTCGTCCGCCTCTATAAGCTCGATACCCGTGGCGGCGCACCAGCGGCGCAGCTCGCCCAAGCGGCGATCGTGCTCGTCCATAGGCTGGATGTTGGGGTTGGTCCAGCAGATATGGGGATCGAAGCCCTCCTCCAAAAGCAGGCGCACCGGCTCGAGCGAGCACGGGGCGCAGCAAGCGTGCAGCAGCAATGGAATACTCTTCGCCACGTCTACTCCCTGTCATCCAGATCGTCGCCGCCCGAGCGCTCGCCGCACGCGCCCTCGTCATCCCGGCCCTCGCCGTAGAAGCTCGCACCAAAGGAGGTGTCCTCGCAATGGGTGATAAGAGGGTTGCGCCGAATGATGTCGACGTACGCGATATCGCCCGCGCAGCCGCATAGGTGCACCGTCGCCACAACGATGGTCCACAGCGGCCAGCGCAGCGCGATGCCCAAAACGATGAGCGCTGCCGTGACCGCAATCGCCGGCGCCAGCGCGATGACCAGGTACTGGCGGCGCGTATAGACCACGCCCTCGGCGCACGCATAGATCATGCCCGCCCGCCAATTGGCCCCAAACGTCACATGCGAGCCCGCGGGAGCGAACAGCTTGAACAGCACCCCGTGGACCAGCTCGTGCACCGGTAGCGGCAGCAGGCAGCCCGCGACAAGCGCCAGCAGCCATGCGGCGCAGCGCGCGGGCGAGCCGCCCTCGCCCAACCCGGGGATCATCCACTCGAACTCGAACGCGGGGGAATGACGGATGAAGATGAGCGAGTACGCAAGCCAAGCGAGCGCCGCCAAGACCCCGGCGACCAGCGCGCTAAACGAGATACGAAGCATTTTCTCGTGGAACGCGCCGTCTTCAAAGGTGTATATGTCATCAATCTTCTTCATACGACCAAGCATACCAACTTGCCCCCGCGCATATGAGATAATGTTGGGTTACGTACAACAAACCAACCAATCGCCCACAGCCCCGCGCAGGCGGGACGCGGGCGATGAGCGTTCTTGCAAAGGAGCCGTTCATGGCACATGAACTTAGCCGCGACCAGCGACCCAGCTGGCCGCGCCGCGCCATCGTCACCGCCGGCATGCCCTACGGCAACAAGGGCCTTCACTTTGGCCACGTGGGCGGCGTCTTTGTCCCCGCGGATTTCTATGCCCGCTTCCTGCGCGACCGCCTGGGCCGAGAGAACGTCATCTTCGTCTCCGGCACGGACTGCTACGGCTCCCCCATCATGGAGGGCTTCCGCAAGCGTCGCGAGGCAGACGGCTACAAAAAGCATATCTCGGACTACGTGCGCGAGAACCACGATAGCCAGGAAACCGACCTGGCGAGCTTTGGCGTGTCCTGCGACCTGTACGCCGGCAGCGCCCTTGAACCCGCCGTGCACATCCACGAGCGCGTGACCAGCGAGATCATTCGCCGCCTTCATGAAAAGGGCGCCCTTGAGAAGCGCTCCACCAAGCAGTTCTACGATCCAAAGGCGGGCCAGTTCCTCAACGGCCGCCAGGTACTGGGCCACTGCCCCATCCAGGGCTGCAAGTCCGAGAAGGCATATGCGGACGAATGCGACCTGGGCCATCAGTTTGAGCCGGAAGAGCTCATCGCCCCCAAGAGCGCGCTTACCGGCGAGACGCCCGAGCTGGTGCCCGTCGACAACCTCTACTTCGATCTGCCGGCGTACCTCGACTACCTGAAGGACTACACCAAGCAGATCGAGGCCGACCCCACCGTGCGCTCCGTGGTCTCCAAGACCATGGAGGAGTGGCTCAACCCCGCGCAGCTCTATATCCAAAACAAGTTCCGCGAAGCGTTCGACGCCATCGAAGGCGAGCTCCCCGCGCACACCGTCATCGAGCCGGAGGGCAACAAGAGCTCCTTTACCGTGGCGTTCCCCAGCTGGCGCGAGCGCGACGAGGCTCACGAGGTGCTGAACCGCGGCGGCGTGCGCTTCCGCTCCGGCAAGGCGCTGGTGCCCTTCCGTATCACCGGCAACGTCGAGTGGGGCGTGCCCGTTCCCAACGATTGCGGCTGCACCGACCTCACCTGCTGGGTATGGCCGGAAAGCCTGTGGGCACCCATCAGCTTTAGCCGCACCGTCCTGGCGCGCGATGCCGCCAAGCTCGAGGCCGCGGGCGTCGACCCCGCCACGCTGCCCGCGTCCGCGCTGTCCGACGCCCAGCTTATGGACGAGGTTCCTCCCATGATTATGGACGAACCCGCCTATACGCACTCCACCCTTGACTGGCGCGACTGGTGGGCCAGCGAGGACGCCCGCGTCTACCAGTTCATCGGCCAGGACAACATCTACTTCTACTGCGTGGCGCAGTCCGGCATGTGGAAGGCGCTTGATTGGAACATGCAGCAATCCTGCGTGGCCGCCAACTACCACATCCTGTACATGGGCAAAAAAGCGAGCTCCAGCTCCCAGACTCCCCCGCCGCTGGCACACGAGATGCTTGAGCATTACACGCCCGAGCAGCTGCGCTCCCACTGGCTGTCCCTTGGTCTGGGCGAAAAGCCCGTCAGCTTTTCTCCAAAGGCCTTCGACACCCGCGAGACCGGCAAGGACAAAGATGGCAACCCCATTCTTGCTCGCGATGACAAGCGCGTGATCGATCCTGCCTTGAAGGAGGGCGCCCTGCTCACCGGCGTTTTCAACCGCCTGGCCCGTTCCTGCTTCTACGGCGTGGCGCAAAAGGATGGCGACGAGGCCGCCTATCGCACCGGATGCATTCCGGCCGGCGCCCCCGGCGCAGAGGTGCTCGCGGAAACCGAGCAGGCGATCCTGGCGTTTGAGCAGGCCATGTACACATTCGAGTTCCACCACGCCCAGCTTGTCTGCGACGAGCTGCTGCGCGCAGCCAACAAGCGCTGGAGCGACGCGAGCAAGGCGGCTAAGAACCAAGGCGACGACGACGCGATGGCCCAGGCGCTCATCGACGCCTTCCACCAGCTACGCGCCGTTACCGTCCTTATGCACGGCATCGTGCCGGCGGGCTGCGACCTTATCTGCGAGCACTTCGCCATCGACCCCAAGGTCTTCTTCTCCTGGGACAACATCTTTATGACCTGCGACGAGCTCTTCGCGCTTTTGGACGAGGAACCCGGTAGCCACCGCATCAAGGAGCTGCCACCCCGCTTCGACTTCTTCCAGAAGCACGAGAGCCAGTACTAGAACGTTTCACCCTTACGCCTGCAAGCCGAGGAAGCCCATCTTGAAAGGATCGAATCGCATGGAGATCATCGTCCGCAAAACCACGCACGACGACGTGCTCGCCGCCGAGGCCGTGCTGGACGACGGGCGCCGCGCGCTCGCCCAGATGGACATTCCCCAGTGGCAGGGCGAATATCCCAACCGCATCGACGTCGAGGACGATATCGAGCACGGACGCGGCTACGTGGCGGTGGACGATGAGGGGGCCGTGCTGGGCACCCTCGCCTTCACCATGGATGGCGAGCCCACCTACGACGTTATCGACGGCGCCTGGCTCACCCAATCGACAAGCGGCGCAGCGACGTACGCCACCATCCACCGCTGCGCCGTCTCCGCCGCGGCCGCGCGCAGGGGCGTTATGAGCGCCCTGTTCGACGCCGTCGAGACCATGGCGCGCGAGCAGGGCGCCGCGAGCGTGCGCATCGACACGCACCGCGCAAACGTCCGCATGCGCGGCCTCGCGTGCAAACGGGGCTATACCGAGTGCGGCGTCATCACCCTGCCCTACGAGCACGAAGCCGACCCAACGCGCATCGCCTACGAGAAAGTGCTGTCCTAACCATGGCGCGGCCCGGCATCCAAAAGCACCTCGACATCGCCCGCCTCTTGCGCTGCCCGCATTGCGGCGAGCCCATGCGCGCCCGCCAGACCGACGTTGCGTGCGCCCAGGGGCACTCCTACCCCGTGGCGGCAAAGGGGTACCTTACCTTGCTGGACCGCGTACCCGCCCTTAAGGGATATGACCGCGCGTTCTTTGAAGCCAGGCAACGCATATTCCAGGCCGGGCACTACCGCGATCTTATGGACCAGGTTTGCCTGCAGGTCCGCCGCGCGCTCGACAACGTTGACGGCGCGGGCACGGTGGTTGACGCAGGCTGCGGCGAAGGCGCCTACACCAAAGCCGTCCAAGCAGCCTGCCACTCGCTCACCATAGGCCTTGACCTTGCAAAAGACGGAATACAATGCGCGGCTCGAGGCGGAGGCGAAGAGCGTTGGATTGTAGCGGACCTAGCCTCCATCCCCTTGGCAGACCACGCGGTAGACGTCATAGTCAACGTCTTCACACCCGCCAACTACGCCGAATTCTCGCGCGTGCTCAAACCGGGCGGCTGGCTGATCAAGGTGGTTCCCGCCGCCAATCACATGCGCGAGCTGCGAGAACTCGTCCAAGAACACCTTGCCCGCAAAACGTTTGACGACCACGGCGTGGCAGAGCACATGGAGCGATCGTTTGGGCTGGCAGAGCGCATCCGCGTGACGCAGACCACCCCGGTGGCGCCCCTTGAAGCGACCGACCTTATCAAGATGAGCCCCGTCGCCTTCAATATTGACGAGGACAGCCTGGACGCAAGCGCCCTTGACAGCATCACCGTCGACGCCGAGATACTTATCGCGCGGACATAGACAAGACCCATGGCATCGACGAAGCAACGGCTCTTATACCTGGTCCGCCACGGCGAGACCCAATCGAACGCTCGCGGCGTTTTGCAGGGCGCGCTCGACTCGCCGCTCACGCGGCGCGGGCGTCAGCAGGCGCTCGATGTCGCGGCGGCCCTGCGCGCACGCAACGTGCTGCCCGCGCTGATGCTCTCCTCACCGCAGGGTCGCGCCCAAACCACGCTGGAAATCATCCGCGAAGCGCTCCCCGCTCTCAAGGGCGTGCCCGCGCGCATAGAACCCTGCCTGGCAGAGATGAACTATGGAACATGCCAGGGCGTCCCGCTGGCATCGCTTCCCTTCGACCCCTGGACGCCAAAAGACGGCGCTGCCCGCTTTGGTGGCGAGACGGGGCGGGAAGTGCAGCTCCGCGCGCTGGGAGGGCTCCTTGGCGTTATGGACAAGGCGTCGGGAAACGTGCTCGCCGTGTCGCACGGCACCGTCATGAGCCACCTGCTCGAAGCGCTCGAGCCAGGCGGCGAGGCGCCCCTCGCCATCGAGAACGGGTGCATCCTCGTTCTCTCCTACAGCCAAACCGACCGCAGCCTCGCCCTTATTGAATCGGTTGCGGCACCGCGCCGGTAAGCTGCAGGCACACCTGCTCAAAGTCGCGGGCATCCTCGGGTTCCAGCGGACGCTCGATCACCACGGGAACCGCGCCCGCCTCAAGCGCCGCCTCGATCTTATCGTCCTGGCCCCCGACGGCGCCGGATTCTTTGGTGACAAGCCACGCCGCCCCAATCTGGCGCAGCATGGCTATGTTGAATTCACGCGAAAACGGGCCCTGCATCGCGATGATGTGGGAACGCGGCACCCCTAGGGCGCGCACCTGGGCGATCACCTCTTCATCGGGCAGAACGCGCGGGTACAGGCGCTCCACCAACCCATCGCGGCCCGCAAACGCCGCGAGCTCCTTGCTGCCGGTCGCCAACAGCACGGCCCCCTCACCGGACGCCACAACGTCCGCCGCTGCGGCCACGTCGGCGACGTAGCGCGCCCCCTTATGCTTTGGGGCCGCCGGACGCGCCAAGCGAACATACCCCACGCCGGCCCTCTCCGCGGCCTCGCGAACAGACGCATGCGCCTGCCGGGCAAACGGATGCGTCGCATCCACCGCGCACGAGCAGCCCGCAAGGGCATGGGTCATCTGGCCGGCATCAAGACGACCCTCGCGAACGCTCACGTGCGGAAGACCGGAGATAAGCGAGGCACCGTACGAGGTGGCGACAAACGCTATGGTGCCAACACCGCACGCTGAAAGATGCTCCACCAGACGGCGGCCCTCCGTGGTTCCCGCAAACACCGCCACGCGCCCCGGATAGGACATGCCGCCTTCCGATATATCGTCCACGTTCCCCTCCCGTCGCTACGATTCGTCTCGCGTAAGTTGGTAGAGCAGCGCGTTCACAATGGCTGCGGCCACGGTGGAACCGCCCTTGCGACCACGCGCCACGATCGCCGGCACGCTGCGAGCAAGGACCTCCTCCTTCGCCTCGACCACGTTTACAAAACCCACCGGCACGCCGATCACCAAGTCGGGCGAGATGCGACCCTCATCCATAAGCTCGCAAAGCCTCAGCAGGGCCGTGGGGGCGTTGCCGACCGCGATGATAAGCGGACCGGCGATGCCGCACGCCTTGTCCATGCTTGCGAAAGCGCGCGTGGTCCCCTGCTCGCGCGCCCGCTCCGCTACATCCTCGTCCGCCATATAGCAGGCGCACGTGCATCCCAAAGCCGCCAGCGCGGGGCGGCTAATGCCGGAACGCGCCATGTTGGTGTCCGTAAGAATGGTGGCGCCGCGGCGCAGGGCGTCCCACGCGCGCTCGACAGCGCCCTTGGTAAAGACCAGGCTGTCGGCAAAAGAGAAGTCCGCCGTGGTATGGATCACCCGCTTGATGATGGGCGCCTGGAGAGGATCGAGCTCTCGATCGCCAAGCTCGCGCGCTATGATCTCAAAACTCGCCCGCTCGATATCATACGGTTGCGTGTGGAGCTGTGCCATCTTCATGTGTCTCCTTGCCTATTCGGCGCGGCGCGCACGGGCGCCAAGCCTTCAAACCTTCTATGCCTCTATAGACGAGGACCGGCTGTTCCCAGTTCTCGCATTACGCCCCGCGTTCGATGACGCCCATAACGGCATCCATGTCCAACGCGGCGCGAACCACATCCGCCAGCTTGTCAAACTGAGCGTCGCGGTAGGCCTCGCCGCCAACGATGTCGAAACCGGAGGGGTCGAGCGCGCGGGCGCGCAGCAGGGCGTCTGCCACGGCGCGCACCGCATCGGGAGAATCGAACAGCCCGTGCAGATAGGTGCCCATCACGTCGCCCCGCGACGCGCCGTTCACGCGCTCGCCACCGCCGCCCGCAAGCTCCGTGGTGCCCGCATGGATCTCATATCCGTGAACGGCCAAGCCGTCCATGCAAGAAAAGAAGCCGTCGGGAACACTCATCACCGTATGCGCGCGCTCCAGCGTCTTAGCGGGCTCGAACACGGTGCGGACCGGCAGCAGCCCCAAACCCCGCGCGGAGGCGGGGGCTCCCTCGATGCCGTCAGGATCGCGCAGCTCCTCGCCCAGCATCTGGAATCCGCCGCATACACCCAAAACGGGCGTAGAGGCTCGGGCAAGCTGCAACAGGCAGTCCGCGATACCGCTTCGCCGCAGCCAGGCAAGGTCGGCCAACGTGCTTTTGGTTCCGGGCAGCACCACCAGATCGGGGCGGCCCAAATCGCGGGCGCGCTCCACGTAGCGAACGCCCACGGCCCCATGGCGGGCGAGTGGATCGAAGTCCGTGAAGTTCGACAGGTGCGGCAAGCGGACGACCGCCACATCGATGGGGCGCGAGGCGCTTCTCGCCAAGAGCCGCGGGGACAAGGAGTCCTCATCATCGATGTCGAGCCGCGCGTAGGGAACGACGCCCAGCACGGGCGCGCCGCACAGCTCTTCAAGCGGGGCCAAGCCGGGCCGCAAAATGGAGACGTCGCCGCGGAACTTATTGATGATCAGGCCGCGGATGCGCCGGCGATCCTCTTGGGGGACAAGAGCGACCGTACCGGCCAGCTGGGCGAAGACGCCGCCCGGATCGATATCGCCCACCAAAAGCACCGGGGAATCGACCATCCTGGCCATGCCCATGTTGACGATGTCGTCGCGCTGCAGGTTGATCTCTGCCGGAGAGCCCGCCCCTTCGATCAGGACGATGTCGTGCGTCCGGGCGAGACGACGGTAGGCCGCCTCGACCTGCGGGGCGAGCCCGCGGCGGTACGCGAAGTAATCGCGGGCGGACATGGTTCCCCGAGAAAGCCCGTCCACGATCACCTGGCTCCCCCGCGGGCCCTCGGGCTTGAGCAGGATGGGGTTCATGTCGCTCACGGGGTCGAGCGCCGCCGCCTGCGCCTGCATCGCCTGCGCCCGGCCCATCTCGCGGCCGTCCGCCGTGACAAAGCTGTTGAGCGCCATGTTCTGGCTTTTAAAGGGCGCGACGGAGTATCCGTCTTGGACAAGGACCCGGGCGAGGCCCGCTACCAGCAGGCTCTTGCCCACGTTGGACATGGTCCCTTGGATCATCAATGGTTTAGCCGTCATCGCGGCCCCCTTCTTCCACAGCCAAGCCGGTCGCGCGATAAACGGCGTCAAGAAGGGCGTCCGACTCCGCCCGCCCGCGAACGCACGCGCGCACCCATGACGAGTCGAGCCCGGTGTAGTTGGAGCAGTCTCGCACGATCACGCCCGCACGAGCCAGGACATCGGCCGCATCCGGCATGGGCGCGTCGCCGCGCATCAAGCGAAAGAGCACGTAGTTCGCCTCGCCCGGGACCACGCGGCAACCAGCGGCCGCCAACAGGGCCATCATGCGGGGGCGCTCGATATCGATAAGCTCGCGCGTGCGCGCGACAAACCCACGGTCCGACAAAGCCGCGACGCCCGCCGCCTGGGCAGGCGTGGAGACCGGCCACGGGGGACCCGCCAGATACGCCCTGCGCACCAGGTCCTCATCAGATGAAAGCAGGTAGCCCAGGCGCAGGCCGGCCATGCCGTGCAGCTTGGTAAACGCATGCAGCACCACCACGTGCGGGACCGCGGCGACCCGCGCGTCGAGCGTATCGCCGCAAGACGCGGTGAATCCCAGGAAGCACTCGTCCACCACCAGGCGCGCGCCCACCGCAGCGCAGCGGTCGACCAGTTTGTCGAGGACCTGCGGGGCCACCGTGCGGCCGGTGGGATTATTGGGGTTGCAGACAAACACCATGTCGATGCCGGGCGCCACCGCGTCCACAAACGAGCAGTCCAAATCGAAATCGCGCTTCTCGCTCAGGGCAGCCTCCTCCACGCTAGCGCCGGCGGCGCGGGCGGCGGCGGCATATTCGGAAAACGTGGGAGCGGCGACCAAGACGCGTCGCGGGGCCTCGGCCAGACAAAGGCGCCAGATTAGGTCCGCGGCGCCGTTGCCGCACAAGACCCAGCCGGGGTCGGCGCCCGTTTGCTTGGCGATCGCGAACACGAGGCGGCGACAGCGCGGATCGGGATAGCGATCGGACGCCTCGACGGCATCGCGCGCGGCCCTTGCCGCCGCGGGCGACATGCCCAGCGGATTGGTGTTCGCGGATAAGTCGAGCACCGCCTCGCCCCAACGCTCCCGCTGGGTCCAGATGTCGCCGCCGTGACCATACGGCAGCCCAGCAGCATCGGACATGTCTCCTCCCATCGTTTACGAAAACCTCGCCCAAGCCCCATGGCCTAGCGAGCAGCCAAGCAGATCGCGAGGCGGATGACGGCAGCCGCCGCCAACGCCAGCATCGACGCCGCATACATAAGGCGGCAGGTGCGCGCGACGTCCCCTGGCTCAATTTGCCTGGTGGCGTCACCCACGTAGGGTTTTTGGACGAGAACCCCGCCGTAGACGCCCGGACCGTTAAGGCGAACCCCCAGCGCGCCGGCGACGGCGGACTCGGGGTGCCCGGCATTAGGGCTTAGGTGCGAGGCGTGGTCGCGGCGCCACGCTCTGGCGGCGCCGGAGGCGCTAAGGCCCGCCAACGGAGCGGTGGCGACCATGCACAACGCCGTGACGCGCGCAGGAATCCAGTTGGCGGCATCGTCCAACCGCGCGGACGCGCGGCCGAAATCGATATAGCGAGGGTTCTTATACCCCACCATGCTATCCAGCGTATTCACGGCCTTGTAGGCGGCGGCGAGCGGCGCGCCCCCTATCATCATGTAGAGCAGCGGCGCGATCACGCCGTCGCTCGCGTTTTCCGCCACGGTCTCAACCGATGCGCGGATGCACCCGGCGGCATCGAGCGAGGAGGCGTCGCGCCCCACGATCATCCCAACGGCGCGCCTGGCGGCGCCAACGCCCCCCGTGGCGAGCGCACGGGCCACGGCCAAGGACTGGCGCCGCAACTCGCAGGCGGCGAGCAGCTGATAGCACAGGTACACCTCCGCCGCGAAGCGCGCGACGGGCGAGATGGCGCCGAGCAAGGCGAGGGCCGCCCACACGAGGCAGAAGGACGTCGCGGGCAGGCAGGCTGCGAGCACGCGGCCCGCACGGCGGCGCCCGGCGGGACTATCGGGAAACGCGGTGCGCAGGCGCGGTTCCGCCCATGAGATCGCCCTGCCCATAGCGACCACGGGATGCGGTAGCCAGCGGGGGTCGCCAAAGACGGCGTCCAGCGCAAAGGCGAGCGCTGTAACTACAACCAGGTACACGGAACCTCCTCACCGGGCGCGGCGAGCACGCGAAAGCGGTCTTCATCCCACTCGAGCAGCCATCTGCCCGCGGGAGGAGCCTCGACGGAGAAATACGGAATCCGGGGGCGCGCAAGTTCGCTCAGGACGGCGCGGGCGCATCCACCGTGGGCGACGATCGCCGCGCAGGCAGATCCGCGCGCGGCCTCTTCTTCCAGAATTGCGAGCACCTCAGCAACCACGCGGCGCGTGAACCCCGCTTTGTCCTCGCCGCCGGGACACGCCCCCTCGCAACCGGAATCAACCCAACGGCGATAGGCTCCGTCATGCTCCATATCCGCAAAACCGCGCCCCTCGAACGCGCCGAAGTGCATCTCCCGCAGATTGCGGCGCAGGACCAAGGGAGCGTCGGGATAGATGAGGCGGGCGGTCTCGACGCAGCGGCGCATATCGCTGGCGAACACGCGTTGAGGAGCAAGGCTGGCCCGCGGGGACAAGGACAACGCGGCGCGAGTCGCCGCGATATCGAGCGGGCAATCCGTTCCGGCGCCCTCGTAGCGATGCGCGGCCGTTCCCTCGGTGGGGCCGTGGCGCCACAGCTCGACGATCATAGCTCTCCCTTGATCACCTGGGGGCACCCGCAAACCAAGCGGACCACCGTATCGGCCCTGAGCGCAAGCTCGCACGAGAGCCTGCCGGCGCGCTCCCGCCACGCCCGCTCATCCGGATCGATTGGAACCACGCCGCACCCCACCTGGTCCACCATGACCACGGAGCGCCCGGCGAGGGCATCGGCCAGGCGGGTCAGGTCGGTCGCGGGATCGCGCACAAGCTCCTGGGCGCGCGCGACCGCCGAGCCCTGACCCAAAACCGCATCGTCGACCGCATCCGCCAAAACGCCCAGACGCCCCCGCGCGAAGGTCCTCTTTCCGGAGCCAACCGCTCCCACCAGCAAGATCACCGCATTCCCCCCAAAATCAAAACGGCGAGCATCGCGAGCTCGCACCATTGCAAAAACCATCCGGCCGTATCCCCGGTCACCCCGCCGAACTCGCGCAACGCGAAGCGGTGGTACCAGGCCAGCACCGCGGCCGCCGCGGCGATGGCGAAAGGACCGCTTGCAGCCGGAGCCAGCGCCACCAGCGCGACCCCGGACAGCACCGCCTGGCCCGCCAGTGCGCGAAAGGTCGGACGAGGAGGATTATCGTCCTCCCCCGCCATCGCGCGCGCCATGCCGTCCTGGCGCGCCTTGGGCCAACGCAGCACCGCTAAACCCGAGAGACAGCGCGAAAACGCAAGGGCCGCGGGCAGGGCTATGGACGTGCGCACCAGCTGCATCGGGCCCGCGCCGGCCGCAAGCGAGTAGAACAGCAACAGGTAGCACGCCAACGCCATGACGCCAAACGCGCCGGCGCGCGGATCCTTGAGAATCTGCAGCTTGCGGTCGCGATCGGCGTGCGAGCACGCCGCATCGGCCACATCGCACAGACCGTCCAGGTGGATGCCGCCGTTCACCAAAACGGGCAGGCACGTGAAGACGGCGGCGGCTATGGGCGCGGGCAGGCAAAGCCAGCTCGCGGCCAAGGTCCAGGCGAGCATGGCGAGGCCCTCCACCACGCCCACCAAGGGAAACCCCGCAAGCGCCGCGCCGCCGCGCCAGTCAACAGCATCTAGGAGCCGGGCGGGTACGCGAATGCGGGAAAACGTCGCAAACGCGGCGATTACGGCGTCCTTAGCGTTCACGAGCGCGCCCCTTTCCAGATAACCTCGTCCCCTTTAACCCAAACGGGTATTCCGCACACAACTTCGACTACGCAATCCGCATCGCCGGCAAGACGGGCGTTGATGCAGCCGAGCGCCCTTTGCCAGGCACGCGTCTGTCCATCATAGCCAACGCCGTCCGACGAGACGTCGCACGTAACGGCCACCACGCGCCCGCAGGCAGAGCGCACGCGCTCAACCCCCGCGACGACGCGGTCGCAAACGGCGCCCACGCGCTCCGCGCCGGCATCCGGGCTCGAGGGCGCGAACAACTCGTTGGCGACTAGGTTGCCGATATCGTCGATAAGCGCCGCGGCATATGTTCCCACATCGGCTTGGGCAAGGTCGCGCGGGCATTCGAGCGTAACGAACCCGGCGCCCTCGCGCTGCGAACGATGGCGCTCGATGCGCGCGGCGGCCTCCTCGCCAAAGGGCTCCATGGTGGCGACGTAGAGCGCGGGCGCGCCGCATGCAGCGGAGCACGCCTCCGCAAACGCGCTCTTACCGCTAGCCGCGCCACCTATTACCAGCATGAACATTCGCTACTCCAGCACCTTGTACGCATCCATCCCGCTCTGCTCGAACGTGATGCACCCCCGATAGACCTCGACGGCGGCATCCAGCAGCGGAAGCACCGCCATCGCCCCCGTGCCCTCGCCCAGATGCATGCCCGCGGCTATGGGGGCGCGCAATCCCAGCTGGTCGAGCAAGACCCGGGCGGCCGGCTCTTGCGACACATGGCTCGCCAGCATGTAGCCGGCCGCCTGCGGGCAAAGCCGCTGCGCGCACAGGGCGGCAACGCAGCTGATGACGCCATCGAGCACCACGGGGACCCCGCATGAAGCCGCACCCAGGTAGAACCCGCACATCGCGGCGATGTCGCAACCTCCCACCGCGGCGATGGCGCCCACCACGTCGCGCGCGCAGGGATCGTTGACCTCCAGCGAACGCGCGACCGCAAGGCGCTTGCGCTCAAGACCGGCGGCGTCGAGGCCGGCGCCTCGGCCCACCGCCTCATCGGGCGCGATCCCGGCAAGGACGCAGGCGAGCGCCGCCGTGGTGGTGGTGTTGCCGATGCCCATCTCGCCCGCCGCAAGCAGGCGCGCGCCCGCCGCCGCGCACGAGGACGCCGCGATATAGCCCTCGCGCACCGCGAGCAGCACCTGGGCGCGCGTGAGCGCGGGGCCCCGGGTGATGTCGCGCGTGCCCCTTACCGCGGCGCGCCCGCGCAGGCGCCCGTCGCGCACACGGGTCGCCATCCCCACGTCGACGGGAATGACCGGGGCATGAGCGCAGGCGGCCATGCGGCAAGAGCTGGTCGAGAGCGCGAGCAGGTTGTTTGCGACGATCGCCGTCACCTCTTGGCCGCTCTGGGAGACCCCTTGCGCCACCACGCCGTTGTCGGCCAAAAAAACCACCAGGCAGCGCGCCGAGATATCGACGTCCCGAGTCCCCAGGGCCGCGGCGAGACGCTGCACGTCCTCCTGCAGCAGCCCCAGCCCGCCCAGGGGCATGGCGGCGGCATCGAAGCGGGCGCGGGCGGCGCGGGCGCACTCCTCGTCCGGCGCCGCTACGCCGGCAACCAGGCCCTGCAACCAGGCATCATCAGCAGCCGTGCTCGCAAGTCGCGCGCGAAGCCCGTCCTCGGCACGCGCGTAATCCGCCTCGAAGCGGCACTGGTCAAGGTGTCCTCGCAAGCCATCGGTCACGCGGCATCGCCCCCGCTCTCTTTAAATCGGCGCATCGCGCGGACCAGCGAGCGGGCCGCATCGATGTTGGAAGGATAATACACGTGCGGAAAGCCCGCAGCCATGGTCGCCCCGTAGCTCATGCAGGGCCAGGAGCGGTCGCGTCCCGGTTTGGACGCGCGGCAATCGCCCGCCTCGGCGTTCGCCTGCCACCGGTGAAACTCGTGCCCCCGCAGCGTCAAGGCTTTGTCGCCGTACAGGCCGCCCGACGGGCACTCCAGCTCGATGTAGCCGAACCTGCCGCGAGACGGCTGCCGGGACGACCCTCCGGGCAGGGCGCCCACCATGGGCCAGCACGCGCCCCCTTTGTCCGCGATCCACTCGTTCAGATACAGGTATCCGCCGCACTCGGCCACCACGGGCATGCCCGAGAGCACCGCGCGCGCCACCGCATCGCGCATGGGGGCGTTCGCGGACAGGCGCTCCGCGTGGAGCTCTGGGTAGCCGCCGCCCAGCATGAGGCCGCATGCGCCCGCCGGCAGCGCCCGGTCGCGCAGGGGGCTGAACTCGACCACCTCGATGCCCAGGTCGCGCAGCACGCGGAGGTTCTCCTCGTAATAGAAGCAAAAGGCCTCATCGAAGGCGACGGCCATGCGAAGGGGGGCGTCCAGCATGCGCTCGACGACAAAGGGCGCGACGTCCGGGCGCGGGGCGGAGCGGGCGATGTCCAGCAGCGCGCCCACGTCGACGGCGTCCTGCACGATGTCCGCCATGGCGTCCAGGCGATCCTGCAGGCCTTCCACCTCGTCGGCGCCCACCAGACCAAGATGGCGGCTTTCAAGCGAGAACGCGTCGTGCTGCGGCACAAAGCCGACCACGGGCACGCCGCATTCGCGCTCGATGGCGCCCTTAGCGTAGCGATACGCCCCCTCGCCCACGCGGGAAAGCACCACCGCGGCGACCCCCGCATCCTCGCGAAAGCGGCAGATGCCCTGGATGGTCGCCGCCAGCGTTAAAGACGCCCCGCGGGCCGGAACAACCAAAACGACGGGGGTCTGGGTGGCGCGCGCCACATGGTAGGCGCTCGCCGCATCGCTGCCCGGGGCCATGCCATCGTAGAAGCCCATGGCCCCCTCCAGCACGGCAACGTCCCGCCGCTCGGCACCGCGGGCCAGCAGCGCGCGAATCTGAGCGTCGGACGAGTAGAAACCATCGAGGTTACCCGCCGCCGCACGCGACGTGCGCGCATGGAACAGCTGGTCGATGTAGTCCGGCCCGCATTTAAACGCCGCGACCGAGAGGGACCGCCGCTGCAGGGCGCGAATGAGCGCGCACGTAAAGACGGTCTTACCCGAGCCCGAAGCGGGGGCCGACACCATCAAACGGGGCGGCAGGGAGCATACGGAGTTCGTCATGAGCGCCGCCCATGCTCGTCCGCGCCCGCGCCAGCGTCCCCAAAGGCTCCCCCATCCGCGTCCACGCAGCCGTCCTCATCGGTCATCTGCGCGGCGATCAGGAACACCGGGTTGTTCGCGCGCATAAGATGATGCGACCCGGCGACCTGAGCGCGAGCGACCGACACCTCGCACACCTCGAGGCCGCTGAAGCCGGGACCCCCCAGCAGCGCGACCGCGGACGAGAGGGTCTCCAGCGACACGCAGGGCACGCAGAGCCGCGGGCGGGCGCCGGATGCGCGCAGGACCTGGACGATATCTCCCAGCATCCCCGCGCTGCCGCCGACAAAGACGGCGTCCGGCGCCGGGCATCCCTCAAGAACCTGCGGCGCCGCGCCCTCGACAACCCGCACGTTGCGCAAGCGGAAAGCGCGGATGTTGCGGCGCGTGAGCTCGACGGCCTCGGGGTTGCGCTCGAACGCGAACACGCGGCCCGCGGGGCCGGCGACGCGGGCGAGCTCGACGGTGACCGAGCCCGTGCCCGAGCCGATGTCGTACACCACGTCGCCGCGCGCCACGCGCAGCTTGGAAAGGGCGACGGCGCGCACCTCGCGCTTGGTCATGGGAACGCGACCGCGCTCGAACGCCTCGTCGGGAATGCCCGGGGTGTCGAAAGGCCATGGGGTGCCGGCCTCGCGGGGAAACTCTATGAGCATCGAGGTGAGCGGGGCGAATCTGCGATCGAGCAGGTCCGTTGCCAGGCCGGTCTCAATCGATTCGTCCTCATACGATAGGTTTTGCGCCACGGTAACGCGCGCATCGCCCCACCCGGCGTCATCCAGGGCGCGGCAGATGCCGGACGGGCCTTGTCCGCCGGCCGTCACCACGTAGGCGGGACGCGTGGACGAGAAAAGCTCGCGATAATCGAGCTCGACGCCGTGGGCGGATAGGAAGCGCCAGTCCTGCCAGGGGCGGCCCAGGCGGGCGGCGAGCAGCGCGGCGGATCCGGGCGCGGGGTGCACCCGCACGCGGCAGCCCGCGAGCGACGGCGTGCGGCGGATATGCTCGAGCAGCGACGCGGTACCGCTGAACATGCCCGTGTCCCCGCTCATGACCACGCATGCCCGCCGCCATGTCGCGCCTTCAAGCTCTCGCGCTACGTCCGCGGCCCTCGTGGCCGAAGCGCGCGGGGCGCTCGACAGGCTCGCGCAGGCGTCGAGCAGTCGCGGGGCGCCTATAAGCAGGTCGCATTCCCCAACCAAGGTGCGGTTGGCAACCGGCATGAGGTCCAAGGCGCCCGGACCGGCGCCCACGATATCGATGCGCCTCATGAAAGCCCCCTGTATCCGCGCGGGGTCACCATGCGCCCGTCCGCCACGCGAGTGGCGGCGTTGCCGACAAAGACCGTCGTGAACATATCCGCCTCAAGCGACCCAAGCTCATCCAACGTGCATATGCCGCTCTGCTGCCCCTCGCGACCGATCATGCGCACCCAACCGCACACCGTATCGGGCCCTTTGTGCCGCAGTAAAACCTGCACGGCGCGAGCCAGGTGGCCCGAGCGCTTTTTACTGCGCGGGTTGTACAGGGCGATGCAGAAGTCGCCCCAGGCGGCCGCCTCGATGCGGCGCTCGATATCCTCCCAGGGCGTCAGCAGGTCGGAAAGGGAGATGACGGCGAAATCCTGGGCAAGCGGGGCGCCTAGCACGGCCGCGCCGCTCTGCGCCGCGGTGACTCCGCACACCACCTCGATATCCACATCCGGAAAGTCGGCGCCCAGCTCGAGCGCGGGCGAGGCCATGCCGTAGACGCCGGCGTCGCCGCTGCACACCAGGGCGACCTCGTCCCCGTCCCGAGCCAATTCGAGCGCGGCGCGGCAGCGCTCGACTTCGCGCATCATGCCGGTGCTCACGCGGCGCGCCTCCGGATATAGTCCCTCGAGCAGGTCGATGTAGGCGGAATAGCCCACGATGGCGCCGCAGCGAGACAGCGCCCGATGCGCGGCGAGCGTCATGCCCTCGCCCGCGCCCGGCCCCAGCCCTACGATATACAACATGCCCATGACCTCAGGCCCCTATCCGCGGCGGTTCGCCGCATCGTTGCTGAACGTGCAGGTAAACGCGCTGGCGGCCAGCGCCACCGTCACCCCGTCGAGCACCTGCTTGCGGCAGATGAGCCGACCCGAGCCGGAAGCGCAAGCCGCCGCGCGCTCACACACGCAGTCGACGCCGGTGACCGACTCGACAAACGGGGAGGACGAGAACGAGCCCTCCGCCCTTGCCAGGCGCTCCGCAGCGAAGAACTCGATGGCGAGCCCCGCCGAGCGCGCCCAGGAAAGCAGCCCCTCCTCGTCCGCTTTCAAATCGATGGACGCCGCCCCGGCAAGGGCACGCGAAGGCACCCCCGCCAGTTCGCGAGCGCACTCGACCGCGCGGGCGATCGCCGCCCGGGACGCGCCGCGACGGCAGCCGATCCCTACGTAGATGCAGCGCGGGACTATATGGAGGGCGGGTTCGCAAGCCAGCTCCCCGTCTTGCGGCAGCGCGCGCGGGCTCACCACCACCTGCGCGCGGGCACGCTCCTCCGTCAGGCTCACCCCGGCGGGGACGGCCCCCTCGACCGCTCCATCCGTAAACAGGGTCGCCCCCGCCCCCGCCAGAAGGCTGGACGAGACCGAGCGGATGCGTTCCGGCTCGAGCACGCAGAACCCCCGCGAAGCCGCCCAGGAATCCGGCGCCCACACCCCGCGGATATCGGTCACGGTGGTGACCACGGGTTGCGCGCCCAGACCGCGCGCCAATCGAATCGCCAGCGCGTTGGCCCCGCCAAGGTGCCCCGAGAGGATCGGGATGCACCACGTCCCCGCCTCGTCGATAACAACCACCGCCGGATCGCTCGCCTTGGAGCGCACGTACGGCGCGATCGCGCGGACGGCGATGCCCGTCGCGCCGACGAACACAAGGGCGTCCGCCCGATCAAAGCCCTCGCGCGCGAAGGCATCGAGCCCGCGGCGAGCCTCGCCGAACCCGCGCTCGTACGCGCAGTCCTCCCCCTCCAGGATATCGCGGGCGCGCAGCGCGACGCACTCGCCCGCGGCGGTGAACGCGATCAGGCGCACCCTCATGGGAGCACCACCGCCGTGGAGAAATACCCCAGCCTGTCGGGAACGTCGGGCGCATCCAGCCTTCGCAGCACCAGCTCATCCGGGCGCCCGCAATTGCTCACCAGCTGCGTGCGCTCCAGCACGCCCGCCTCGCGCAGGGCGCATGCGAGCGCCTCGGCCTCGCCGCCCGCCTTCATCAACACCACGGTGCCGGATAGATCCGCTGCCTCGCGCAGCGAATCGCGGCAGAGGGCCGGGACGATGTGGACGGGCAGCGCGGGATCGGGCGTGAGGTCGGCATCGAGCGCTGCCGCGACCGCGCAGAAGCTTGGGACGCCGGGCACCTGGCGCACGGTGAAGCCCTCGCCGCGAACGGCTGCGGCGATGCGCTGGAACGTCGAGTAGATCGCCGGGTCGCCCAGCGTGGGCATGGCGACATCGAGGCCCTGCTCCAGGCGCGAGACCACCAGCGCCGCCGCATCGGCACGCCGGGCATCCCTGGCGTCGTCCTCGCCGGCCATCGCGAAGGGGACCTCGACCACCTCATGGCAGGTCAAATCGACATTCGCGCGCACGATGCTCAACGCGAGCGAGGAACCCGCGCGGGCACGGGGGGCCACGACCACCCGGCACGCCTCGATGGTCCTAATCGCCTTGAGCGTGACGAGCTCCGGGTCCCCCGGGCCCACGCCCACGCCGTATAGCGTCCCTTTACCCATGAGCGACCTCCCATGCGGCGAGCATCGCATCCGCGCCGGGAGTGCGAAACAGCTCGCCGTAAACGTTGCTGAATACTAAGGCGGCTACGGACATCGCCTTGCCCGCGCGGCGGCCCAGTCGAATGGAGAGCGCCCGGGAAAGCGATTCGCACGTCGGCGCGACCAGGCCCTCGCGCTGCAAGATCTCAAGGCCGGCGTCGGCGGTAGCGGCATCCATGATCTGCCGAACCCGTTCCGCGGGGGCGCCGGACGCCGCCGCGTGGGCCGCCAAGATCTCCATGCGGGCGTCCGCCACGCGCGAATGGGTATCCATGATGCCGCCGCACACCTTGACCATCTTCCCGATATGCCCCACCACCAGCACGCGCTCAAACCCCTCGCGCGCCGCGCAATCGATGGCGGCGCCCATGAAGTTGGAGCAGGCGACAACGGGCACGGCGCCGATCCGCAGATTGCCGGACACGTAGTCCGACCCGTAGTTCCCCGGGACCACGACCAGGTCGCGCGCGCCCAGGGCGGCGGCCTGGCGAATCTCGAGCTCGATGCTGTCGCGCAACGCCGACAGGCTACGGGGCTCGACGATCCCCGTGGTCCCCAGAATGGAAATACCGCCCACGATGCCCAGGTTGGGGTTGAACGTCTTGGCGGCGATCTCCTCGCCCATGGGGACGATGATGGTGACCTTGGCGCCCCGGTCCTGGCGCGCCTCTGCCAGCGCGTCCTCGACCGCTTCCGCGATCATCCGGCGAGGCACGCTGTTGATCGCCGCGGCGCCCACGGGCTGGTCGAGGCCCGGCTTGGTAACCCTGCCCACGCCGGCGCCGCCGTCGATCTCGATGCCCTCCGCGCCGGTCAGCTCGACGCGTGCGCAGATCAGCGCGCCGTCCGTGGCATCGATGTCGTCGCCGCCGTCCTTTCGCACCGCACACGTCAC
Organism: Collinsella tanakaei YIT 12063; assembly: GCF_000225705.1. GTDB lineage: Bacteria > Actinomycetota > Coriobacteriia > Coriobacteriales > Coriobacteriaceae > Collinsella > Collinsella tanakaei. The sequence goes on along the minus strand of NZ_JH126471.1, from coordinate 19,547 downwards.
GCCGCTCGCATCGCGACGAGTCTCAACGACCTCGACCTCGATGCCCTCGCCGGCAGGCACCCGCACCGTCACGCTCGCGGGGGGCTCGCCGAACAGCAGGGCGCGAGCGGCGGCCCCGGCAGCGGCGGCGGCGCAGGTACCGGTGGTGTATCCCAGGCGCAGCCTCCTGTTCCCCGACCATATGTATCGCTCAAAGGCCACGGTCAGCCCCTGCCCTGGTGAGCGGGACGAAAAGCCGTCTCGAACGAAGGGTCGTACAGGCAGCTGCGCGGAACGTCGCCGGCGAGCACGCGGCCAACGACAACCAGGGCGGTCGAGCGGACCGCGTTATCCGCGCCGGTTTGAGCGAGCGTGCCCACGGTGCAGCGCATGACCTTCTCGTCCGGCCACGTCGCCTTATAGACAATCGCCGCGGGCTCGTCCGCATCGCGTCCGGCGGCAAGCAACTCCTCCTGCAAGCGGTCAAGATGACCGGCGCTCAAGAAGATGACCATGGTTCCCCCGCGAGAGGCGAGCGCGGCCATGTCCTCGCCCTCGGGCATGGGCGTGCGGCCGGCGAGGCGCGTCAGCGTGACCGTCTGGCTGATGCCGGGGGCCGTAAGCTCGGTACGCAGCGCCGCCGCGGCGCCGCAGAAACTCGAGACGCCCGGCACCACGTCGTAGGCGATGCCCATCTTATCCAGCGCGTCCATCTGCTCTTGAATCGCGCCGTACATGCAGGGGTCGCCCGTGTGCAGGCGTACCACCTCGAGGCCCCGCTCCTCGGCAGCCCGCATCCGGTCAAGCACCTCCTCCAGCGTCATGGTGGCGCTGTCAAAGATCTCGCAATCGTCGCGGCACACCTCGAGCAGCCGCGGATTCACCAGGCTGCCGGCCCATATGACCACGTCTGCCCGACGCAAAAGCGCGTCTCCGCGCAGCGTAATCAAATCGGGCGCGCCGCTCCCCGCCCCTACAAAGTGCACCATGCCGGCCTCCCATCGTCCCAATACAAGCCAATCGCATTGTAGTTCCACCACAGGGCGCGCACGCGCCCGGGCAAAGCCTCAACATAAGGCTTGAGCATATCTCAGTTAGGGCATAAACGAAACCTGCTATGATGGATGGGCAACGTAAAGCCGCGTTTGCGGCAGCAGCCACATTAGGAGAGGGTCGGCGTGTCGCGGCGCCGGTTCAATCAGAGGGAATCAGGTGCGAATCCTGAGCAAGGGCCATTACTGTGTGGAAGCGCCGGCGCGCTTTCGAGCCAGGGCGCTCTGCCTTCTCCTCGCGGACTCGCTCCGCGGCGTCGCAGCCTCTGTGAACCCCGGAGGAGCGCACGGACAGACGGCCATGCTTGGCCCGCCGTCTCATCTTGTTATCGCGTTCCGCCCGGTCACACAATCGCCGCAAGTGCTTCTGCCTCGGCGCATCGTGAACGAAGGGAACGCACATGACCCCCACCATCTCCCGCAGGTCCCTGCTCTCCGGCGGCGCCGCCGCCCTCGCCCTCGGCGCCCTTACGGGCTGCTCGCAAAACAACGACGGAGCGGGATCATCCGGCGCGAGCACGGCCCCCGCCGCCAAGCCCGTCATCCTTGTAACCAGCTTCGGCACCAGCTATAACTCCACGCGCCACGTCACCATCGGCGCCATCGAGGACGCCATCCGCGAAAAATACGGCCGCGACTACGATGTCAGGCGCGCATTCACCTCGCAGATCATCATCGATAAGCTCAAGGAGCGCGACGGCATCGAGATCGACAACGTGGAGGAAGCGCTGGACCGCGCCAAGGCGGACGGCGTCGAGACCGTCATCGTCCAGCCCACCCATCTCATGGCGGGCCTGGAGTACATGGATATCAAAGACGAGCTGGACAAGCGTTCGGACGATTTCAAGCAGGTTGCCCTGGGCGAGCCCCTGTTGGCAAGCGATGCCGACTACCAGGCGGTCGCGGAAGCGATTGCGGAGCAGCGCGCGAACCTGGACGATGGCGCCTGCGCCTTTGTCCTGATGGGCCACGGCACCACCGCCGACTCCAACGCCGACTACGCTACCATGCAGCGGACCTTTGACGCCCTGGGCAAAAAGCAATTCTTCGTTGGCACCGTCGAGGCAGAGCCCACCTGCGAGGACGTTATCGCAGGCGTGCAGGCGGCGGGCTATGCCAAGGCCGTCCTCTCGCCGTTCATGGTGGTCGCGGGCGACCATGCCACCAACGACATGGCAGACACCTCCGACCCCGATTCCTGGGCATCCAAGTTTACCGCAGCCGGCATCGAGACCACATGCCTGCTCGAGGGCCTGGGCCAGTACAGCGGCATCGATGACATCTACGTCGACCACGTCGCCGCGGCGATCGAGTCCCTCTAATCGGCACCGGCCCTCACGTTTAAAGCCCCACCCTTAAAGAAAGGACCCCGCACTTGATTCGCTCCAATCTCCTCATCGTTCTCACCGCCTGCGCCGTCGCGGGCGCCTCCGGCCTTGCCGGCTGCGCTGGCGCCGCCTCCGATACCGCCGGCAGCGCAGCCCCCGTCGAGCAGGGTTCCTCGTCCGCATCGACCAAGGACGGCGCCAAGGACGATGCGGCCTCAACGCCGCTGACCGCCGCGGACCTTCATGATGGCGACTACGACATCACGGTGACCTCCAGCTCCAGGATGTTCAACGTCAAGAAGGCGGTTCTGCACGTCGCCGACGGATCCATGACCTGCACTATGACGCTGGGCGGCACCGGCTACGGCAAGCTCTTCATGGGCACCGGCGATGAGGCCGCAAGCGCCGCCGAGGACCAGTTCATCCCCTTCGTGGAAAACGCAGAAGGCGCCTACGAGTACACGGTCCCGGTGCAGGCGCTCGACGAAGAGACCGACTGCGCCGCTTGGAGCATCCGCAAGGAATCCTGGTACGACCGAGCCCTGGTCTTCGAATCCGCGGACCTTCCCTCCTCCGCCTATAAGGCATAGCCTGACCCGACGCGCCGTGTGCACCGCCTCGCACCCGGCGCGTCCCTTTTTATCCTTTCGCCTCTATAACCGCCATCGATGAGAACGGATGCCCATGAGCCGCTCTATCCGCACATCTATCAGCCGCTTTTCCGCCGCACTCGCGATTCTGCTCGCCTTCTTGGCGGCAGGCCTCTCGCTCGCCGGCTGCTCACGGGGCTCAAGCGGGCTGGACGGCACCTATCGCATAGACGTGCAGCTGGAGGGCGGTACGGGGCGCGTCTCAATCGCATCGCCCGCCAAGCTGGTCGCCGCAAACGGGCAGTTGACGTTGGAGGTTGTCTGGTCCAGCGATTCCTACGACCTCATGGTGGTGGATGGGCAGGAGTACTCGCCCGCATCAACCAAGGGCGGCTCCGTGTTCGACATCCCCGTCGACTCCGTGGACGCCACGGTCGAGGTCCAGGCGCGCACCACGCGCATGAGCACTCCGCACCTCATCGACTACACCATCGCGCTCGATGGCTCCAGCCTCGAGCAGGGCTCCCCCGGCCAAGACGCGCCAAGCGCCGATAACGATGCGGCCGATTCCGCCGACGCGAGCGAGGACTCTTCCCCGTACCGCGATATCGACCTGGGATGCGACCTTGTCCACACGGGCGCCGTCGAGCTCGCATATGCGACGCGATTCACCGTGGACGAGTTCGAGGGAGGCTACCGGCTTATCTGCCTTGCCAACAAGGACCGCTTCCTCATAGTCCCGCAAGGCGCCGGCGCGCCCCAGGGCCTGGATGAGGATATCGCCGTCATCACCGCCCCGCTCGAGCGCGCCTACCACGCGGCGTCGAACAGCGTCTGCCTCATCGACCAGCTCGGGGTCATCGATGCGATCGCGGCGACCTCCGTCGACCCCCAAACCTGCTCCATAGAGAGCCTGGTCGGCGCCGTCGAATCCGGGTCGTGCGCCTATGTGGGCTCATACAGCTCCCCGGACTACGAGCGCCTCGCGCAGCTTGGATGCACGGTCGCCCTGGAGAACACCATGATCGACCATAGGCCGGACACCCGTAAGAAGCTCCAGGACCTGGGCCTCATCGTGCTTACCGACCTCTCCAGCAACGAGCCCACTGCGTTGGGGCGCCTGGAATGGATACGCCTCTACGGCATGCTTTTTGGACGAGAAGCCCAGGCGGACGAGTTTTTCTCGAGCGCCTGCGAGAGCGTGGAGCGGGCTTCCCAGGGCAAGGGAACCGACAAGACCGTCGCCTTCTTCTATATCAACGAGGACGGGGCCGCCGTGGTTCGCCGCTCGGGCGATTACGTGTCGCAGATGATCTCCATGGCGGGCGGACAGACCGCCTTTAGCGACCTGGGCGATTCAGAAGACTCGTCCTCCGTCACCATGGAGATGGAGTCCTTCTACGCCCAGGTGCGCGATGCGGACTTCATCATCTACAACGCCACCGTCGATAACTCCGTCTCCACCATGTCCGACTTCCTAGCTAAAAACCAACTGCTCGCCAACACCAAAGCAGCTCGAGAGGGCAATGTATGGCGTTGCACGAGTAATATGTATCAGCAGATGACCAAGACGCCCCAGATCGTCTCGGACCTGCGTGCGATGCTGGAAGGCGCTGACAGCTCCCTTACCTACCTGGAGAAACTCTCTTGATGAATCTCACCCAGCCGTCCATGCACAGGCATTCCGGACGGCGAACGGCAATCGTTCTCGCCGTGCTCGGCGTCGCCCTTACCGCCGCGATCGCCACGAGCGTCGCCATCGGCTCGACCGACTACCCGCCCATCCAAATCATCCACATCCTCGCCGCCGGCCCGTCCCCGGACGCCGCAAGCCAGATCATATGGGAGATTCGCCTGCCCCGCGCGATCGCCTCCACCCTGCTGGGCGGTTCCCTCGCGCTTTCCGGACTGCTTCTCCAGGTGTTCTTCGACAACCCCATCGCCGATCCGTTCGTGCTGGGCATCTCATCGGGCGCAAAGCTCTGCGTCGCGCTGCTCATGATCGTGGTCATGGGCGCCGGCTCCGTCATGACAACCTGGATGTCCGTGGCGGCGGCCGTGACGGGATCGCTTCTCGCCATGGCGCTGGTGCTCGCGGTCTCCAGGCGCGTCCGCTCGCGGGGCACGCTCATCGTTGCCGGCGTCATGATCGGCTACATCTGCTCGGCAGCGACCAATTTCCTCATCGCGTTCGCGGACGATCAAAGCATCGTCAACCTGCACAACTGGTCGCTCGGCAGCTTTTCGGGCACGTCGTGGACGGATATCGTCGCGATCGCCCCCACGGTCGCGATCACCGCCGTCGCCACCTTCGTCCTCTCCAAACCTCTTGGAGCCTATCAGCTGGGCGAGGATTACGCGCATAGCGTCGGCGTGAACATTCGCGCGTTTCGCAGCGCAATCGTCATGCTTTCCAGCATCATGTCCGCCTGCACAGTCGCCTTCGCGGGCCCCATTTCCTTTGTGGGCATCGCCGCCCCCCATCTCGCCAAGCAGGCGCTCGGCACCTCGAAGCCCATCGCCGTGGTCCCCGCCTCCTTCCTTATGGGCGCCCTGCTCTGCAGCGCTTGCGACCTTATCGCGCGCATGCTCTTCTCCCCAGTCGAGCTCAGCGTGAGCGCCGTCACCGCCGTACTGGGCGCCCCGCTCGTCATCTGGCTCATGATTAAGAAACGGGGGCTGTAGCATGAATGCGCAAATCAACGGCTCCACCCGTCGCCGTCAAGAACCGGCGACCCCCCTTGCCGCCCGCAACCTGTCCGCAGGCTACGCCGCCCCCATCGTGCGGGGCGTCGAGATCGACCTTGCCGCAGGCACCCTCACCGCACTTATAGGCCCCAACGGATCCGGCAAATCAACCATACTCAAATCTCTCTGCGGGCGCCTGCGCCCCCTTGCGGGCACCGTCATCGTCGAGGGGGCAGAGCTCGCCTCCCTACGCGAACGCGACCTCGCCCGCACGCTCGCCGTCCATGACACCTCTCGTCCCTCTCCGGAATTGCTCACATGCCGTGATGTGGTGGAGGCGGGGCGCTTCCCCCACACCGGGCGCTTTGGCTCCCTCACGCACGCCGACCGCGATGCGGTCCAAGAGGCGCTTGCGCTCTGCCATATTGAAGATATTTCCGAACGGGATTTCGCAACCCTTAGCGACGGGCAGCGGCAGCGCGCGTTGATCGCGCGCGCCATCTGCCAAGAGCCCCGCGTTCTCATTTTGGACGAGCCGACATCTTATCTCGACGTCTCGTCGCAGCTGGAAATGCTGCAGATGCTGCGCAGGCTCGCACGCGCGCGCGGCATCTGCGTCATCGCATCGCTGCACGAGCTCGCTCTCGCCCAAAAAGCCGCGGACCACGTCATCGCCGTCGCCCGTGAAGGCATCGCCTTTCAAGGCTCCGCGCGCGAAGCCTTCACCCAAGAGCATATGGCGAACCTCTACGGCATCGACCCTTCATCGTTCAATCCGGCATTTGGCAGCTTTGAAATGGAGCGCCCCCGCGGCAGCGCTCGGGTGTTCATCGTCGCGGGCGGGGGCTCCGGAGTCGAGGACATGCGAGAGCTCCAGCGCCGCGACGTACCGTTTGCCGCAGGGGTCCTGCATCGCGGAGATATAGATTGGTCGCTCGCAAGGGCCCTTGCAGTGCAAGTTATCGACACGCCGGCATTCGAGCCCATTGAAGAGCGCGCCATCATGGATGCGAAGGCGGCGCTCGAGGGCTGCCGCGCGCTTATATGGAGCCTCGAAGATACGGGGGCCGTCAACAGGCGCAACCGAGATCTGCTAGAGCACGCGAAAGCTTGCAACCTGCCCGTATACGCATCCGCGACGGAGCTTTTCAACGGCCCGGAGCTCTATGGGCACGCCCCTACTTTCTAGCGTGGCCGTTGCGCCAGATCTCTCGCCCCAGCCCCAGCGCAAGGATCAAAGCGCTCGCATATCCCAGAAAGCCGATAACCGGAATGCCAAAGATAACCGGCTCGATTTTGGCGTAGTACACCACCGAGGAGCCGATAAACAATCCGGCGATGACAATGGACATAGACATGCGGTCAACAATGCCGCCAACATGGCGAAGCACCTCTTCGGAACCCATAATCTGGGTGTTGACCTTAAGCTGGCCGCGAGTCAGCATGCGCGTCGCCAGGCCTATGTGCTCAGCCGCCTCAAGCGTTCCCCTTGCGGCGCGCAGGCTCTCTACGGAAAGCTCGCGGGCGCCATCTTCGAGCCGTTTATAGGTGCTCTTCTCGTTCGCAATGTGGCTGCGAATGATCTGGATCATGTTCACATGCGGCATGTACTCGCTAAGAAGCCCCTCTAGCGTCACCATGCCCCTGGCGAACATGGTCACCACGCTGGGCAGCTCGACGTCGTTCTTGCGCGCTAGATTAACCAGGGATGTTAGGAACTCACCGATATCCAGATCCTTCAAATCAAGACCGGCGAAATCGGCGACGATGTAATCGAGATCGCTCAGAAACGCGGCGTGATCAAGCGCCCCCGAATCCCCGCGGGACACCGCAAAACGCAGCAGCGAGTCCTTGAGCTTGGGAACATCGCCCTCGGCGACCGAGTAGATAATGTCCTTCACAATCAGACGATCGTGATTGGACATGCGACCGACCATGCCGAGGTCGATGAAGTACACCACGCCGTCCTTCACGATAATATTGCCGGCGTGGGGGTCGGCATGGAAGAAGCCGTCGTCCAAAACCTGCGTCGAATAGTCCTCCACAATACGAGAGCCCAGCTGTTTAAGGCTATAGCCGGCATCGATCAAAGCGTCCGGGTCGCTAATGGAGACGCCATCCACGTAATCCATGACCACAACGTGCTCGGTGCATAGCTTCATATAGGGACGAGGACAGGAGATGCCCTTGGTTCCCAAGTGAAACTCGTAAAAGTCATCGAGGTTGCGGGCCTCCATGATGAAATTGGTCTCTTCGCGGAACGACTCCCAAAGTTCCTCGACCACATCATGCAAGTCGACGAATTGGTCCGTTTGAACAAAATGAGATGCGAGCCGCACAATGGAGCGCATGATGTCGATGTCTTGCGCCATAACCTGCTGCGCGCCGGGGCGCTGGACCTTGACGGCGACGTCTTCACCCGTCACCAGCCGCGCGCGGTGCACCTGCGCCAGAGAAGCGCTTCCCAAAGGCTCCTCGTCAATCCAAGAGAAAACCTCGGACAGGGGCCGGCGATATTCGGCATGCAGGCAATCGCGAACGATTGTATAGGGCACCGGGTCCACATCGGTGCGAAGCTTGCGCAACTCATCGCAAAAGCGCTGGGGCAATATCTCGGAGCGATTCGCCAGAATCTGCCCCATCTTGACAAATATGGGGCCCAGCTCTTCAAGCAGACAGCGCAAGCGGACCGGCGTAATGTCGTTCCACACCTCATATTTGCGTAGAAGCTTGAATATCTCGCCGATTCGCCAGCGCCTGCCGGCGGACGACAACTGGTACTTCTCGCCCGGAGCGATGACGGCCGGCTGGTCGGGAACCTCGTCCACCGCACGCTCATGACGATGAAAGACCGAGTCGCCGACGGACCGCTCCGCAGGAGATGCCTGGCCGGCAGGCTGCCGGTCGCGGCCTTCGCCCTGCGGCGCCTCGTATGTAGTCTCTCTCTCGGTCAACGGTTCCTACTCGCCTTCCCCCTGCTCGACGGTCTCGGTTTCAGCGCCGGCATCACCTTCGGCATCCTTATCTACGGACTCAACCGGAATATGAACGGTTTCGCTCTCGACCGCACGAACCAGATCTTGCACGTGTGCCACGAACGCCGAGCGCTCGAACTCGTTAAGGCAGCGGACGCGGGCGAGGATCAGCTCATCCAAAACGCGCTCCGCCGCCGTCTCGCCCTTGGCGCCCAAACGCTCCGTTGCATCGGTGAACATACCGCCCGCGCTCTCGAAAACGTCAGACATGGAACGGGCGAAATCCGGAGTCGAGGGGTCATGACGAACCTCCTCGCCCTTGGCGTTTAAATCCTCGAGGACCTCGCGGCCCTTCTCTGCGGCGGTTGCGGCAACGCCGAAACCGATGTTGACCATACCGTTGACAAGCTCTTCGAATGCAGTTGCCATGATATCCTCCTTGACCCTCGCCCAGCCGCGGTGCGACCGGGGCGTACCATGCTGAGTCTTGTACCCCTCGCCGCTTCGATGCAAACAAAAATGCACGCGGCGCCCCATGGGAACCGCGTGCCGTTTGCGTTAATTGTCAGACATGGCAAAGCCGTTTCTCATCGACAGGCTCGTCGTGTGAAGCACTTTACCCAGCAGCGCGTCCGTCTGCTCGCGCAGAAAGCGCGCCATCCGATCGTTCGCCTGCTCCAGCGCGCGCACAAGCTCCTCTCCCGATGCGTCCGCAACCGCGCGGTCCGTCTCGCGAAGCATCTGATGTCCGCGAGCGCCCACCTTTTCCTGATAGCGCTCGATATGGGCCGCGTTATCGCGGAACCTCGCGTCCGCAAGCGCCGCAATCAGGCGATTCGACCAGTAGAAACTATCCGTTGTGACCGTCGACGCGGTATTGCACAGATACTCCGGCAGGGTGTCGACGTTCGCATAGAAAGGAACGAGGGCGTTGAACGGATTCGAGCCAAACGCCATCCACTGGATAGCGCGATGATCCTCGTCCACATACGGGCGCACCTGTAGAACCGCAAGCTGGCCGTTTCTGTTGATGCCAATGGGCCGGTACAGCGAGCGCGTCTCGGGAGTGCCGTGCTTTCCATACGGATCGTAAGGGGTCCCTTGGTAATGGGCGGAAAGGACGTACTTCACGTCCTCGATGGTCACCTTGCGCTCGGGAACGCGCGCCCACGGGATGTCATCGGACTCGGGCGTGTAGTCCGCAAAGGGGCCCTCCCACACGTCATGTGGGTTCAAGAAGCGCTGCATGTACCATGCGCGCGGCGTATTGTAGACATGGTCGCTATCGGAACGGGATCCAAACGCCTCACGAGGGTTGAAGATATCCTCGAAGCGGCCGGCGTCCAGAACAAAAACATCCTCCAGATCGTCCCCGTCAGACCCATCATCATCCAGGTCCTCGTCCAAATCCTCGATGTAGTCATCGTCCCCGTCCTCGATCAACTCGTACTCGTCCTCAGAGAAGAACGCGTACTCGCCGCGGAGCGTGAGGTCGAGGTGGTTATCGGCCATCCATGCGCGCAGATCAGGGCTCGCCATATGCTCAAGCTGCTCGCCCTCCGCGTCGCCAAGGTCGAACCAGTCGATACCCAGCTGGTTGGGCATGGTGACGTACATGTCGTCGGGCACGCGCTTTGCGATCCAGTGGTGGCCTCCAACGGTCTCGAGCCACCAAATCTCATCAACGTCGGAAAACGCGATGCCGTTCATCTCATAGGTGCCGTATTTCTCGAGCAGGGCGCCCAGACGCTCGACCCCCTCGCGAGCCGACCTGATGTATGGCAGGACCAGGGTAACAAAGTCCTCCTCACCCAAACCGCCCGGACAGGCGGGGACGTAGCCCTCTTCACCCTCGACACCGCTGGCGGGGGTATACACGACCAAAGGGTCGGCGCCCAGAACGCGCTCGTTGCTGGTGATGGTCTCGGTGGCGCTCATGCCAACGTTGAGCTCGTTGAATCCCGCCGCCGCCCAAACGCCGTGGCCCTCTATGGCATCTGGAACCGATGTGTAGCGCATGGGTTCCTCGGGAAGCTCGATGGTGAGGTGCGATTCCACGCTGGTATAGACGCAAGGTTGGTCTTTGGGCAGGACCACCTGCATGCGCTTGGGCTCAAACTGCCCACCCGGAGAGTCCTCATTGCGAGCGACGATTGTAGAACCGTCATAGCTCGCATCTTTTCCTACAAGGATTGTGGTGCACGCCATGATTCCTCCTAAATCTATCGAATGGGGCCAGCATGGCCCCGAGCCAAGTGTAGCGCCTTAGGGGGACATGAGGAAACAGAAACAGGGGCGCCCGACGTTGATTGGGCACCCCTGTCACATCCGCGCTATATACGTTGCTCGACGCTAAGACTAGCTAATCTTGCGAACGTTGATTGCCTGGGTCTCGCCGGGCTTCTTGCCGGGGCCGACCTCGAACTCGACTCGATCGCCCTCATCAAGGGACTTGAAGCCGTCCATCTGGATGGCGCTAAAGTGAACGAAGATATCGGACTTGGAATCCGCCGGAGCGTCATCGGGAGTGATGAAGCCGTAGCCCTTCTCGCGGAAGAACGATTTCTTAAGTGTACCGGTTGCCATGCTGCTAACCCTTTCTATCTGCCCCTCGACGAGCCGACGGCGCGCAAAGGCGCTTGAAAAAACAAGCACACGACTAATCGCCGTGTGCTGGCTCATATCATACTCCATTGCGACAAAGCGTTCTGCCACATTGTCGACAATCATAGTCTGATAATTGACTTACGCGTTCGACCTGCAGAAAAGTCGCTGGCTCCTCATCAAAAACGAGTAATGGAAACAGGGTCGAAACAACGTGGCTATGCCTCGGCCTGCATGCGCGCGGCGGTCACCACGTTGCTCATAAGCATGGCCCTGGTCATGGGCCCCACGCCTCCCGGGACAGGGGTGATGGCGCCCGCCACGTTAAAGACGTCGTCGTAGTCAACGTCGCCGCACAACCTACCGTCCTCATCCCTATCCATGCCCACGTCGATAACGGTTGCGCCGGGACGCACCCAGTCGCCCTTGACAAGCCTGGCGATGCCGCAAGCCACTACCAGGATATCGGCAGAACGGCAGATTTCGTCCAGGTTCCGCGTACGCGAATGTGCAACGGAAATCGTCGCGTCGCGCTCGAGCAGCATATGCGCCATGGGTTTTCCAACAATTGAAGAACGCCCAACAATCACCGCGTTCTTGCCCGCCAACTCTATGTTGTACTCGTCCAGCATAACCATGATACCGGCGGGCGTGCAGGGACGAAGGCCGGGCAGCCCCCTTACCAGCCTGCCCAAACTCGTTGGATGAAATCCGTCAACATCTTTCAAGGGCGATATGGCCTCGATAATCTCCTCCGCATCCAAGTGCGACGGCAGGGGCATCTGAACCAAGATGCCCGTGATCTTAGGGTCGTCATTGAGGTTTCGAACAAGCTGCAAAATCTCATCTTGCGATGCGTCCGCAGGGAGTTTGTAGTCAAAGGATGCGATACCGCACTCCTCGCAATCGCGAAGCTTCGAGCGCACATAGGTCGCAGAGGCTTGATCGTCGCCGACGAGAACCACGGCAAGGCCGGGATTCACCCCTGCGCGCTTAAGCGCCGCAACATCCTTGGCGGCCTCCGCACGCATCTTGGCGGCAAGCCCCTTTCCATCAATAACGGTGGCCATGATTTATGCTCCTTACAGCAGCGTATCGTATACGTATAAAGACGGGCGGAGTCGCCTCACGCCCGTCTCGCTTTGGAGGCCGTCCGGGTTACCCGAACGCTCCGCTATAGTCGCTCTTCAACTCCGTGCTCAGCACGAAGGTTGACCGGCAACGGCGTCTTAGAACAAGCCCGTGATCACGCCGTCGTCGTCAACATCAATGCCCTCCGCCGCCGGAACCTTGGGAAGGCCGGGCATGGTAAGGACGCTGCCGGTAAGCGCGACAACAAAGTGCGCGCCAGCAGAAACCTTCAGCTCGCGCACGGTGATACGGAAGTTCTCGGGCGCGCCGAGCATCGAGGCATTGTCGGAGAACGAATACTGCGTCTTGGCAACGCAGACGGGAAGATTGCCGAACCCGTTGGCTCGAAGCTCTGCAAGCTGACGCTTTGCCGCCGGCGTGAAATCGACACCGTCCGCACGATACACCTTAGTTGCAATCGACTCGAGGGCGTCGGCGATATCCGCATCATCTTCATAGGCAAAACGAAGTTCGCTCGGCTCTTCAACCAAGCGCATCACCTCGTCCGCCAACTCAAGTGCGCCCTCGCCGCCCTTTGCCCACACCTCGGAGAGCTTTACGTTAACGCCGAGCTTCTCGCACTCAGACGCGATCAGGTCAAGCTCCGCCTCCGTATCGGAAGGGAAGCGGTTGATAGCGACCACGCAGGGCAGGCCGAACACCGACTGGATGTTGTCGACGTGGCGCAGCAGGTTGGGCAGGCCCGCCTTGAGCGCTTCAAGGTTCTCATTGTTTAGATCCGCCTTAGCGACTCCGCCGTTGTACTTGAGGGCGCGCGCGGTCGCAACGACCACTACGGCATCAGGCTGAATACCCGTCATACGGCACTTGATATCCAGGAATTTCTCGGCTCCAAGGTCCGCGCCAAAACCCGCCTCGGTAATCGCGATGTCGCCAAAGCGCATGGCCATACGCGTCGCCATGACAGAGTTGCATCCATGTGCGATGTTGGCGAACGGGCCGCCATGCACAAACGCCGGGGTATGCTCCAGTGTTTGGACGAGATTGGGCTTCAAGGCGTCCTTAAGCAGAGCGGCCATCGCGCCCGCGGCCTTAAGCTGCGAAGCGCGAACGGGCTCGCCCGCATACGTATAGCCAACCACGATCTCGCCCAAACGAGCTTTAAGATCAGAGATGGACGTTGAGAGGCAAAGGATCGCCATGACCTCTGAGGCGACCGTGATATCGAATCCGTCCTCGCGCGGAACGCCCTGAGCCTTACCGCCGATGCCATCGATCACGTGACGCAGCTGGCGATCGTTCATATCGACCGCACGCTTCCATGTGATGCGCTTAACATCGATACCTAGCTCGTTGCCCTGCTGGATGTGGTTGTCCAACATTGCCGCAAGCAAATTATTGGCCGCGCCGATTGCATGGAAATCACCGGTGAAGTGCAGGTTGATGTCCTCCATTGGGACAACCTGGGCCCAGCCGCCGCCAGCGGCGCCGCCCTTAACGCCAAACACGGGGCCAAGCGAGGGCTCGCGAAGGGCCACGGCGCTCTTCACGCCACGACGACGGAGCGCATCTGCCAGACCGATAGTCGTGGTGGTCTTGCCCTCGCCCGCGGGAGTGGGATTGATCGCAGTGACCAGAACGAGCTTTGCCTTATGGTCGCTCTCCTCGTTTAGAAGGGAATAATCGACCTTCGCCTTATCGAAGCCGTAGGGGATCAAATGAGATTGGTCCACCCCAGCGGAAGCTGCCACCTCGCTGATGGGGAGGGGCTTGACGGAATGTGCGATCTCGATGTCGGTCAACATGTCGTTCCCTTCTGCTAATGAAAACGGATTCTTACAGGATACCCCGAATTGCTAGATATGGGAGGGTGGTTCCACATGTAGGTGCTCAAACGCGGCCAGGGTGGCCACGCGACCTTGAGGCGTCCTTACGATAAGGCCGCGCTGCAAAAGATAGGGCTCGTACACATCTTCCAACGTTGACGGGTCCTCTCCTATCGCGCTCGCAAGCGTTGTCAAACCAACCGCCCTGCCCCTAAAGGTCTTACACAGGGTCTCAAGGATACGAATATCCATCCAATCCAGCCCAAGCTCGTCAATCTCAAAGAATTCAAGCGCTTCGCGTGTAATATCAAGTGTGATTGCGCCCGTTCCCCTAACCTGGGCGTAATCTCTTACGCGCTTAAGCAGGCGATTGGCGAGTCGAGGAGTACCGCGCGATCTGGAAGCAATCTCCTTAGCCGAGGGCAAATCGATGAGAACCCCGAGGATCGAAGCCGATCGAGAAACAATCTGAGCCAAATCGTCGATGGAGTAGTAGTCCAAGCGAAAAGAGATGCCGAACCTATCACGCAAAGGACCGGTCAACATGCCTGAGCGCGTGGTCGCGCCGACCAGTGTGAAACGCGGGATATCAAGTCGAATAGAGCGCGCTGCGGGACCCTTGCCAATGACAATATCGAGAGCGAAGTCCTCCATTGCCGGATACAACACTTCTTCGACCGAACGGTTGAGTCGGTGGATCTCATCTATAAACAAGACGTCACCGGGCTGGAGATTTGTCAGAATCGCCGCCAAATCTCCAGTCCTTTCAATAGCCGGACCCGAGGTTGTTTTGATCTGCGCACCCAACTCATTGGCGACCACGGCGGCAAGGGTGGTTTTGCCCAGACCAGGAGGACCCGAAAAGATAACATGATCGAGGCTCTCGCCACGACTTTGAGCCGCGGCTATCAGTATTCTCAAGCTTTCTTTGATATGGTCTTGACCGCAATAGTCATCAAGCATCTGCGGACGAAGAGTTCGCTCGACATCAAGGTCGTCGGACGTCAGGTCGCCCGTAACAAATCTACCGGCCTCTCGCATCGACCCGCCGCTCGGTCGCCCCGAAGCGTTGTGAACCGCTTGCGTATCCGCCCAAAGATCCTGGGACTCATCAGCTTCCCACATCATGCATCCATCCCCAATCGCTTAAGGGCGCCCGCAAGCAAATCTTCTACTCTCATAGAGCCATCAAAACCCTCAAGCGCGAGCTCGGCTTCTTGCGGACTGAAGCCCATGGACAGAAGGGCGGCGCGCGCGTCATCGAGCGAGGTGTCCGAAGGCGCTGCAACAGCGCCAAGCGGAAGGGACGCGGGCGTGTCGGAGGGTACGAATCCCTTGTCCTTCGCAAAGACGCTTTTAAGTTCGAGAATGAGGCGCTGTGCCGTCTTTTTTCCCACCCCGGACACGCTCGACATGCCCTTCTCGTCCTCCGCCATAACAATTGAGTACAGTTGCGACACGCTGTATTTACTCAAAACCGCTAAAGCAAGACGAGGCCCAACGCCTGTAATGGAAACCAGGCGATCAAACATGGTCCTTTCCTCTTTGGTGGCAAACCCAAAGAGCGTCATCGCATCCTCTCGCACTTGCATTCTGGTATACAGTCTGCACTCTTTACCAATTTGAGGCAGCATCGCCGCCGTAGCGCCCGACACCCCCAGCTCAAATCCCACTCCAGACACATCGAGCACAACGGCGGCCGCGGTTGCCTCAAGCAATGTTCCTCGTAGTTGCGAAATCATGAGTAACCGTTCCCTCTCTCAATCATGTAGGAGCCTTTGCTCAACTGAGCGGTGCGTCGAAGATGTGTGTGGCAGATCGCGCACGCCAGGGCATCCGCCGCATGGTCCGGCCTTGGATCATGGTCCAAGTGGAGCAGCGTTCGAACCATATAGGCAACTTGCGCCTTATCCGCAGCGCCCGTACCAACCACTGCCTGCTTAATCTGCATAGGAGTGTATTCTCCAACTTCGACTCCGCATAATGAGCAGGCGACCAAGGCAGCCCCGCGCGCATGCGCAGTCGGTATAGCCGACCGCACATTTGCGCCAAAGTATACGCCCTCGATGGCAGCTTCTTCAGGATGGTAGCGCTCGACGACGGCATTCACGTCATCGGCGATATGACGCAAGCGAACGGCCAAGTCGCTACCCGCGGACGTCTTGATGCACCCGTAGGCCCGGCACCTCACTTGGCCTGATCGCTCCTCGATAATCCCCCACCCCGTATTAGCGAGCCCCGGATCTATTCCTAGAACAATCATTCGCTACCTTCCAATTCGAACGTTTGTTCTACTATATCATGGGTTCGCAAACAATCGTCCTAATTTATCGAGAAGAACGGGAAATCAGACGGGTTCATCCCCCGGGGAGTCGGAATCCCCTCCAGATGCGCTTGTTCGGAACCTTTCGATGCGTGGCTCCCAATTGACCCCGGCATGCCTTGAACCGCTGTATCAAGGTCATCCGCGTTTGCTCGCTGCCTTTCTTGGCCGCCTTCCATCATCGAACGAAGTTGCTCCGGGCTGATGCCAAGCATCCCTCCGATAAGCCCAGCGATCTCCTCGCGCATCCTACGCCCGAATTGCTCGCCCTTCTTCTCGAACCTATGAATTTCATCGAGGGCAAAGCCATCGGCCGATAGAGATTCCTGACCATCGCGCCCCATATCGGACCAAGCAAGCTGCGAAGGCCATGCTCGCTCGCTAAATGACCTGGACGACACTATCGGATAGGGAGCCATCCGCCTTCTATCGCCCTCCCCCGCTCTCATCATCAGCAGCAACAAGGCAACGGCGTCCTCGTCCGAACGAGCAAGACCAATTTCTTCAAACACCCTGCCTTGGTCGACAGCAGCCCTTAAAACGTCATCGACTTGAGAAGCATCAAGCTTGTAGAAAATCTCCGCAGCATGCGCAGCCCTATCCCTATCCTCAACTCGCCCGCGTATCGCGTCGTATAGAACCCGAGACATGGCAGCTTCAACTTCAGAGAGTGAAACGAGCGAAGAAGGCAAGACTTCGGACACCCTATTTCTATATCGAGCAACAAATTCAAGATCCGTAAGAAACACGTCACCAAAAGGCGCTAACGAAGCAAATCGATATCTATCAACGCGCTTGCCCGGCAGCGAATAGTCGGTCTTGGTCAAAGGACTCAAAATAACCGCACCATACTCATCCGCCAGATCCTCAAGAATAACCGAGACCGCAAGGCTCTCGCTACGAGCGGCATTTGGACAAGACCGATCCCTATCAAAGCTCTCGGTAAGAAAGCCCGCCGAACGCGTTACCAACCGAATATGAAGACTAGCCGACAAATCTCTAACCAGGCGACGTCGCAAAGATTCCTTCTCAACCTGCTCGGGAGCAATCGCATCATCTCTTTCGACAAGAAGGCCAATCACGTTACGAGATCCAATTGAATCGACTGCAAGCACAGCGAGCAGGCTGGAAGCGAGGCTCCCATCCAACTCGACTACAACTCGACGAGAACCGTAAGGAGAAAGCGAGTCGCGCAAATAGATTTGCAAAGCATTCCAAAGCCACTCTTCCTTATTAAATCTAAAATCATCAGAAATGGCGACCTCGGGTAGCAGAGTACCTCGCACAACGTCTTGGATAAGAAGTGACTCTTCAAATGAAGGAGCCGCGCTAATGAGCCGAGCGGATTCATCTAAGAAATAGGAGCCGCCGGTATAAACGGATTCATCAAAAGAACCAACGGGGCACACCGCTGCAAGCCATATGCCACGATCCCGCACCGCCTTGCAGAGCGAACCCTCAATAAGCCCCGAAACTCCCGCAGTAGAGCAATCGTCTTGGTTAAACGAACTAGCCTGGAAATAGACAAGGACATCGCAGCCCTGAGGCAGTAAAGGAAGATCTCTTTGAGCGTCGAAGGAAACAGCAACCCGTAATCCGCCAACTTCAAAAATCGGAGGAGCCCAGATGTCGAGAGCAGAACCTTCACGCTGATGCATAGAAAAGAGCCTGCTGGGAATTACGCGGCCCTCTTTCAACATTATCACGTCGAAAAGAGGTGCCCCGTCAATAGATACAACCAAAGGGACGAGAATGGTTAATTCATCCCCTGAAAAGCAAGAGGCGAGTTCCAACAAGCTCCGCATAACATCGTGCTCAAAATTGCGATTATCAATAAGCAAACCAGGAGCAACGCCGCAAAACAACGGAGCGGGAACGCAGAGAAGCTTAACATCATGAGTGATAGCGAGACGCGATTGCTCCTTGATTCTGGAGCAGATAGACTCAATATCGCCTAGCCGAGCATCAAATTGAGCAATTGCGATTTTCAAAGTTGTCACCTCAAGATAGGTACACAGTGGAAATTGAGCACCATTTTAAAACGTGAAAGCGCTCGATACAAAAATAGCCGCCCTTTCGGGCGGCTATTAAGCACAAGCGATTAAAACGCCGCTTTCCACAAACCGTGAAGATTGCAGTAAGCATAAACCGTGCCCGACTTAACACCACCGGCAAAGAAGGTAGTGGGCGTCTGACCCGGCTTAAGATAGTGAACCTCCAGACGATCATCAGCCTCAAGCGCAACCCATTCAATATAGTGCTCATCAGTCATCGGGTGCTCAACTTCGCCAACAGTCACATGAATAATATGACCATCGCGCTGCAGGTCGATAGAAGGAACATGCTTCTCAACCGCAGCATCAATCGAATTTGCCTCTACAAGAGAATAACCAGTAGGAACAGCAGCGTTATCAGTAAGTGCAATCACGAAATTAGAAGTATCGTCAGCCTTAAAAAATTTAGCCATTGGAATCTCCTTAACTAATTAGGGCTAATAACCAACGAAATCATTATGCCCAGTTAAGAAGTAGCCAATCATCAATCACCGCATCCCAACACAATGGTCGCTAATGAGCCGCTGCATCAAGACTTTTGAAACAGTAAAAGAAGAAGATAGTCACACCTGGGAAGGCAAAAAGAAGCGGGGCCCCGGAGGGCCCCGCTCTGCACCTATATTGAAGTGCCGTCCACCGGTCAGCGGCGCCCTGCTCTCCCACGGGCTTCCCCCGCAGTACCATCGGCGCTCGGCGGCTTAGCTTCCGGGTTCGGAATGGGTCCGGGCGTGCCCCGCCCGCCATGGCCGCTGACCGGTGGGCGGCGCTCCGCCCACCGCGAGGTGGTGTACTCGTCCCGGGGGGGACCCTCGTGCCCTGGGGGCCGCACAGCGAGGAGATGGACCTTGGGACCCGGCATCCGAACCGACCGGAAGCATCGCGCGGCACCCATGGGCGCCCACGTCGAGATGATGCGGGTAAGAGCTCGGGCGATTAGTGCCGCTCGGCTGAGGCCGTCGCCGACCTTGCACCTGCGGCCTATCGACCAGGTGTTCTACCTGGGCCCTTACCAGAAGGAGAACTGATCTCGGGAACG
>NZ_JH126470.1:200298-283900 GCF_000225705.1 Collinsella tanakaei YIT 12063 | reverse complement strand
TGGAGTTCGGCGGCCCCAGCCATAGGCTGGAGCACGCCCTCATGCTCGGGAAGGGGGGACGCGCATGAACGCGAGGCAGGCGATGGACTGGCTGGAGGGCCTCGACCCGGAGGCGGAGATCGCGGTGACGGCCAAGTTCCCGGGACTCGACGGATGGAGGGTGACCAGCTGGGCCGTGTCGACCGGCGAGGCCGAGGGCTGCCCCTCCCTGGAGGTCTCCGTGGAGGGGACCGACTTCGACTACCCGGCCCCGTCGAGGGCGCTGCTGGAGGTGCTTCCGGACCTCCTCGACAGGCTCCTCGAGGCGGAGGATTCGGGTTACCTGTAGGACGTGCGGACGGTCGGCGGGGCGGGCGCGGGAGCCCGCCCCGTGGGCCTTACCATTTCGGAAAATTTTCGCTTACCAAATCGGAAAGCTCCTTTTACCATTTCGGAAACTTTTACTTGACCAAATACAGGGCTCCGCACGGCCTGGGCCCCACCGGCTTATCTAAGGGATGCGTTCGGCCCTGCCGGGCCTCAGAGCATCCCTTAGATAAGCCGGTGGGCACCCCGGCCTGAGGGGGTCCTTCCTGGTCAAAGCGCGCCGAAGGTGATCGCGAACGAAGCGGAGCCAGCACCTGCGGAGGCGCTCCGTGCGACTTGTTCTGTTCGCGAATTGTTTGGCAGAGGCAGCTGCACAAAGCGGGGCTTCCCCATGGTTTTTTGACCTACCCCATGGTTTTGATGAGATAGTCCTTGAAGCCTGGGAGGGCAAAGACCAACTTGCCGCGGACCGGCTCGTCTATAACACCCGCTTCCAGAAGGCGCTTTTTGTAGATCGAGACATGGCTCGGAGACTTGGCAAGTCGCGTCTTTAGATTTGCCTGAAGCGTCTTACCCTCGTCCTGACTCATGGCAAGCAAAAACTCGATATCTGCTTGAGAGAGTTCGGAGAGCGTTGCATCGAAGACACGCGATTCGAGCTCTTCCTGCGCGAGGCCGACGCCCTGCCTCACATGGTCGATCGAAATAACGCCCTCGTCATGCGACGCGTTCCAAGAGCGATAGCCGACCAGCTGCAACATAAAGGGAAAGCCGTCGATACGCTCCACCGCCGTCTGCAGAGCATCTTCGTCGATGCGCTTACCGCCGTCCATCACGGTGCTGCGAAACGCCTCTTCGACCTCGTAACTGGGAATGGGGCCGAGCGATTTGCGGGCTGCGCGGCGCAAGAACGACGTTGACTCCCCGGACAGGAGGGCCGAAATCCTATGCGGTAAACCGGCCATAAGCAGAACCACTCGCCTATCCTCTCGTACGAAGTGCTGGTACGTGGTCACAAGCGAGATCATCTCGTCGAGGGACGGGTCCACCTCGTCCACCGTAATAAGCAGCCCCGTGCCGGTTTTTGCCAGCTGATCGAGAAGCGAGTTCATGCGCGTACGCCAATTCGCGGGAGCCGCCTGGTCGCGCGTGAAGCCCACGCTTCCCAAGGCAGCAACCGAAACCGATGCAAGATGAACCGAACTCGCATTGTCTATCAAATGGGAAGAAGCGGCGATCGCCTGTTGAAGAATGTCTTCGAGCATTCCTTTGGTTGCCGTCACGTTGGACGCAATCCAACCGCGGGCGCGCGCCTCTTGAGCAAGGTACGTAATAAGAGCGGTCTTGCCCGACCCGCGGGCGCCAACAAACATGGTGCAACGATCGGGGCTGTTATCCGGATTATCGAGAGTCGTCAACAAGTCGTCGATAATCCCCTCTCGCCCCGCTAGGTACAGCGGCACTTTACCAAACACAGGAGTAAATGGATTGCTTTGAAGCTGCATCTCTGTATCCTTCATAAATACCCCTCCCCGCCCACATTCGTAAGTAACACACTCATATAGTACCCAAATAATGCAAAACAGTTTTAAATAGTCTTAAATGTTTTTAAACAGTCTTAAACACCCTTAAACGATCTTAAACATCTCAACCGCATGGGGGTTTACCTGGGATTGTGGATACGCAGGGGCCGCCCGTGTTTCCGCCGGGGTGTTCTGAGGCGCAACGCGCCGAACACACCCCAGACGGAAATCCCGGGCGGCCCCACAGCGGCGAACGCACCCCGGGAGAAAACCCAAGCGGCCCCGTTCATCGTCCAAAAATACCGCTAGCTCTTACCGAACCTGGCACCCTTGCGAACGCGGCCGCTTGCGAACTTGGACCCCTTGCGGGCGTCACGGCGAAGTCGCTCGATCACCTCGTCCTCGCTGGTGCCTTCTGCCAGGGCCTTGAGATGCACCACCGCGTCGCGCAGACGGGCTGCCTCCTCGAAGTCCATGGCCTCCGAGGCGCTGCGCATGTCATCCTCCATCTGGGCGATGATGCGCTGCAGCTCGTCGGGAGGAAGCTCGGAAAGCTCTTGCGCCAGGCGCTGGCCATCGGAGGCCTCCACGCCGGGAGCCGCATCCGCCCCGCCCTCGCCCGCCGGGGTGAAGAACTCGCCGTGGCCCAGTGAGTCGCCGCGGCTGCGGTCGCGCTTGCCCAGGGTCTCCGAGGCCTCAGCGATAAAGCTCGAAATATCGTTGATGGCCTTGCGGACGGTCTTGGGCTCGATGCCATGCTCCTTGTTGTAGGCCATCTGGATCTCGCGGCGGCGCGCCGTCTCGTCGATTGCCTCGCGCATGGAGTCCGTGATGGTGTCCGCGTACATGATGACCTCGCCCTCCGCGTTGCGCGCGGCGCGGCCGATGGTCTGGATGAGAGAGCGGCGGTTGCGCAGAAAGCCCTCTTTGTCCGCGTCGAGGATGGCGACCAGCGAGACCTCCGGCAGGTCCAGGCCCTCGCGCAGCAGGTTGATGCCAACCAGCACGTCGATCTTGCCGGCGCGCAGGTCGCGCAGGATCTCGACGCGGTCCAGCGTGGCGGTGTCCGAGTGCATGTAGTTGACCTTGACGCCGGCGTCGAGCAGGTGGTCGGTGAGGTCCTCGGCCATGCGCTTGGTAAGCGTGGTGACAAGCACGCGCTCATGGCGGGCGGTGCGGACCTTTATCTCGTCCAGCAAATCATCGATCTGACCGCGCACGGGGCGCACGTCGATCTTGGGATCAAGCAGGCCGGTGGGGCGAATGATCTGTTCCACGTTGTTTTGGCTCACGCGCAGCTCGTAGTCGCCCGGCGTGGCCGAGACGTAGATGAACTGCGGGATGCGCGCCTCGAACTCGTCGAAGCGAAGCGGGCGGTTGTCCAGGGCGGACGGCAGGCGGAAACCGTGCTCGACCAGCGTGACCTTACGCGAGCGGTCGCCCTCGTGCATGCCGCGGATCTGCGGCACGGTGACGTGGCTCTCGTCGATGATGCAGACCATGTCCTTGGGGAAGTAATCGATGAGCGTGAACGGGGGCTCGCCGGGCTTGCGGCCGTCCAGGTGGCGCGAGTAGTTCTCGATGCCGTTGGTGAAGCCCATGGTCTCGAGCATCTCAAGGTCGTAATCCGTGCGCTGCTGCAGGCGCTGGGCCTCCAGGAGCTTGTCCTCCGCCTTGAGTTCCGCCACGCGGTGCTCCAGCTCTTCCTCGATGGTCTTGAGGGCGGCCGTGACCTTGGGCTTCTCGGTAACGTAGTGGGAGGCGGGCCATACGGGGATGGCGTCGTACTCGCGCAGGATCTCGCCCGTGACCTCGTCGATCTCCGCGATCAGCTCGACCTCGTCGCCAAAGAACTCGAAACGCAAAGGGTGCTCGGCATAGGGCGGGTAGACGTCGACCACATCGCCGCGCACACGGAAGCAGCCGCGTGACAGATCGTAGTCGTTGCGGTCGTACTGGATGTCGATGAGGCAGTGGATGAACTCGTCGCGCTCGAGCGGCACCTTCTTGTCCACGTTGGGCGCCAGACCCGCATAGTCTTCCGGGCTACCGATGCCGTAGATGCAGGACACGGACGCGACCACGATGACGTCGCGGCGGGACAGCAGCGAGGCCGTGGCCTGGTGGCGCAGCATCTCGACCTCCTCGTTGATGGAGGAGTCCTTCTCGATATAGGTATCTGACTGCGGAACGTAGGCTTCTGGCTGGTAGTAATCGTAGTAGGAGACGAAGTAGACCACCGCGTTATGCGGGAAGAACTCCTTGAGCTCGCTTGCAAGCTGCGCGGCAAGCGTCTTGTTGGGTGCCATCACGAGCGTGGGCTTGCCCAGCGCCTCGATGGTCTTTGCCATGGTGAAGGTTTTGCCCGAACCGGTAACGCCCAGCAGCACCTGGTAGCGGTCTCCGTCTTTTACGCCTTTGACCAGCGATTCGATGGCTTGGGGCTGGTCGCCGGACGGCTCGAAGGGCGAAACGACCTCGAAAGCGGCCAGCTCTCCCGTGACACCGAAGCGGCGAAGCTCCCCGCCTACGCGTTCGACCTCGAAGTTCTCCATTGCTCTCCCCTCTTTGAACGCTGTGTTCACAACCATTTTGCCATGTACCGCAAAACCGCGCACCGTATACGCGCAAGCGCACCACGATGCGTTGGCAGATTGACATACGGGGAGGCGGGGAGCCTACATGAACGCGTCCGGATAGAGCTGACGATAGCGATCGTGCGCGTTGTTGACGCGGATAAGGTAGGCCTGCGTCTCCGGGAAGGTAATCGCGTTATGCAACGACGTATCCTGCTGGACCCAATCATCGACGTTGCCCATCCCGCCGTTGTAAGCGGCGATGGCCCGGTCCGCCGACCCGTTGAAATACGTGATGAGATAGGAAAGGTAGGCACTGCCGAACTCGATGTTGACCGCGGGGTCCTCGAGGTCGTCCGCGGAATAGAGCGAGCCGTCGACCAAGCCCTTGTCCACCATATCCTGGGCGGTCTCGGGCATAAGCTGCATAAGCCCGCGCGCGCCCTGGCTGGACTTTGCATCGGGGTCCCATCCGGACTCGGTCTCGATTACGGCCGAAACCAGATAGGGGTCGACCCCGTGGGCGGAAGCGGACTGAGCGATCTGCTCCTCATATTTTAAGGGGAAAATGGCGCTTACCATCAGCGACGGCGCATAGGAGTACGCCGCCGAGACGCCGCCCACCACGGCCACGGCCAACATGGGCAGCACGCGGTACCACGCCAGCAGGCGAGGTCGGTTAGCCATGGAGACTCTCCTCCGCAGCCGGCAGATCGAGGTTGTAGTGATCGACCAGCGCATCGAGCTCGCGGAACAGCGAATCATCTGCAAGCGCGTTGTCGATAACGCAAGTCGCCATCGCGATCAAGTCATCCTCAGAGGGCTGGCATTCCGCACGGCGATCGAAATCATCGGCATCCATGCCCCGCTCCACGGCGCGAAGGCGTCGCGTCTCCAGCGGGGCCGTCACAGCAATCACTTCGTCCGCCAGCGCGAACGCATCGGTGAAGCCCGCGGGGGCGGAAATCTCCACCACAGCAAGCTGGTGCTCCGGAACCATGACCGAGCAACAATTAGCCGGCAGCAAGCGAAGCCCCAGCTGCTCCAGCAAGATGGGATGGACGATGGCGTTGAGCCGCGCGGCGTCCTCCGGCGTATCGAACGCACGGCGGGCGAGGACGGCCCGGTCGATGCCGCCCATGGCGTCGAGCACGTCCCAGCCAAACTCCTCCGCGATAGCGTCCACAACGGCGGAGCCGGGCTGATAGAGGTCTTTGGCCAGCTGGTCAAGGTCGATACGCATGGCGCCGCGACGCTCGAGGTAGCGAGCGGCCGTGGATTTGCCCGAGGCGATGTTTCCTATGAGAAAGAAAGTAATCATGGTTACCTATTGTTGCTCAAAAGCGCATCCGGGCGTAAGCGCGGCAGAAGTCTTCGTCCTAATTACACGCGAGCGCCGCAAGCGACAGGGCCCCGCGAGGGAACGGCACCGCAGACCACGCGGGCGAGGCCTCGCGCTCTAGGCGTCGCGAGACCCGGCGGCGGGCGCGCCCGCCGCGGCAAGTGGGCGAAGAACGGTCAGGACGCTCAGCAGAAGCGAGCCCAATGCGATCGCGCCCCCGACGAACCCGATGAAACCGATGCCCACCCCGGACACCACCGCGCCGCCCAGCGCCGTTCCCGAGCCGATACCCAGGTTGAAGATGCCCGAGAAAATGGACATGGCAACGGTCGAGGAGTCCTTATCGCAGCAGCGGATGATCTCGGACTGGTAGGCGATGCTGAACGTGGTGGCGAACATGCCCCACACCGCGCAGGCGACGCCGAACACGACGGGCGCAGAAGCGGTGAGACGCATCAGCAGCAGGCCGGCGGCCACCCCCGCGCACGAGCCCGCCAGGAACAGGGCGCGCCGGCGGTCGTAAAAGCGCGTCATCGCGACGCTGCCGACAAGTCCCGCTATGCCGAAGACCGTGAGCATCAGGGTTATGAGCGAGTCGGACATGCCGCCCACCTGCTGCAAGAACGGCTCGATGTAGCTGTAACCGGTGTAGTAGCCCGTCGCGAACAGCATCGTGGTGGCGTAGATGCCCATAAGCACGCGATTCTTGAGCAGCGACGGCAGCTGGCGCAGAGTGAACGGCTCGCCCGCGGACATCTTGGGGAAGCACGCCATCAGGTACAAGACGATAGCCGCGGCGACCGCCCCGACGATGGTGAAGGTCATGCGCCAGCCGACCAGCAGGCCGATGGCACGACCGATGGGAAGCCCGAAGATCATCGCTATGGACGTTCCGGTCGCGACCATGCTGACGGCGAGCGAGCTATGGCGCACGTCCACCAAGCGCGAAGCGCACACCGCGGCGATGGACCAGAAAACGGCGTGCGCGCTGGCCACCACCAATCGGGCAAGCACCAACACAAGGTAGCTGGGGGCCGCCGCAGATAGAAACTGCCCCAAGGAGAATAACGCGATGACGCCGAGCAGCAGCTTTTTAAACTCGATGCGCGATGCGGCCATCATGAGCGGAAGCGACAGAATCATAACCGCCCAGGCATATACGCTGATCATGATGCCGGCCTGCGCCTCGGTGAGTGAAAATGTACCCGCGATATCCGTAAGCAGGCCGATGGGCATGAACTCCGATGTATTGAACACGAACGCCGAAAACGTGATGCCCAAAAGCGGCAGCCACTGCCGCAGAGTGATTCCCTTTTGCATCATATGTCCCCCAATTCCCCAGATGCACCAACTGCCCGCGCCTAAAAAGCGTCCGCGCTCTATTCCAGTTGGTGAATTATAAGGAATCGTTGCCGCAGGGTAAAAGCATTTTTTAAACTTTGAGGAATCGTTAACGCATATCAAGCGAACCGACAACGCCGCGTACGGGAACGATGCGACGAGAATCGAAAAGAGCGAACATCTGTTTGTGTCTATGCTATGATAGATAGTTACTCAAAGCAGATGCCGCGCGCGACCAAACAGGCGCCGCGGATGGATTCAGGGGCAGCGCGACGCTAAGGGAGCGCGAAGGGAGGCTATATGGACGAGAAGCGGGTCAAGCAGGCTCGATTCGCCGACGTGGCGGCGTGCTCCCAGCGGGCGGAGCGTGCCCGCGCCCTCATCGACCAAATAGTCCTAGACCAGAAAGCGCGCGGCAACTCCCATTTCTCGTCCAGCGTCTACCAAGACGAGCCCCTGCTCAAGACCGGAAGGCAGATGGCAAGCTATCTTCCGGAGCGCTACCGCGAGATGCGGGCCATATCCCGATGGGACGATTCCGGAGCGGACGGGCGCGGCAGATGGCTCAGCGAATCCGAGCTGTTCTGGCGTCAGGGCTCCTTTATGGCGGATTTTGAGGACGACTGCCCTTACCACGGCAACTTCAAATCCTATTACCCCACGTACAACGCCATGAGCGACCGGCAGCTGCGCGGCTACTTCACCTGGCGCTCGCACGTGAGGGCAGGCGAGGTCCCGCCCGCGCCAGATGCCTTCGCCCTGGTATACGTCTACGAGCTGCTCTGCGGCATCGGCGTCGACAGTCCGGTGCGCGGCTTCGAGGCGCTCAAATGGTTTTGCGACGCATGGGACGGCGAAGGAAAGGACATCAAGCGCCATGGGCTGACATGGCTGCAAGACTACGTGGTCTACCACGACCTCGACCCCAAGCTGCTCGCTCAGACCCCGTCCATGGAGTTCGAGGCGTCGCTTTGCACCTTTGCCCAAGCGCTCGCGAGCTACCGCAAGAGCGCGGGGTTGGACAAGATGGACGAGCCGTCTGACACGGTGGGCGCGAAGGCTGAAGCGGCGACAAGGATGACGACCGCCAGAAAGCGCAAGAGCGGCCCGCTCCCCCGCCCGGACGCCGATGTTGCCAGCGCGATGCTTGACGCCGCGGCGCGGCTCTCCGCCCATCGGATTGATACGGACGAGTTTTATCGCGAGCACCAAGATGACATGCGCGCCGTGACGGCCTCCGTCCTCGTCCGCCTTGACCAGCACCATCGAAGCACCCGCGGCGCAACGCTGGTCGAAGTTCTCTTTGGCAAGCGCATAGAGATGCCCTACACCATGTTCGCCTCGGCGGTGTTCTTTGAGGAGCGCGCCCACGCAGACGCCCACGTGACCCTCAACCCGCTTCGGTCCTACCGCTGCACCAAGGGCCTCTGGACGTGTGACCGCGTCCATTGCGACCAGGGGCGAAACATCAAGCTGGGCAACATCCTAAGGGAGATCGACCGCAGGATGCGCATTGCATGGGAATGGCCGCGCCTTTTGGACGAGGATGGCACCAAAACGCCCAAATACCTGCAAAAGATGATCGATACCGAGATCAAAAACCAGCTTGAATGGTCACGCGCGCACCAACCGGTTCGCATCGACATCGATTTGAGCAAGCTTTCCGGCATCCGCAGCGCGGCGGCCCAAACCCGCGAGGCCCTTCTCATCGAAGAGGAGCGCGGAGATGCGACGGAGAGCGGGTCCGCATTGCTTGAAAGCGCGGCATCGGTTGCGGGGGTCGACGTGCCGAGCACCGCCGGTTCCCGTCCGGCACCACCGCAAGCATCTGGACCGGCGCCATCGCAAGAATCTCCAAGCTTGGCTAAGCATGTGGACGAGGAGCCGCGGGCTGCGGCGACCCGGCCGCCCGCAACGCTGCAGGGTGGGCCGTTCACGCCAGAGCAAGCATCCTACCTGGCTGACCTACTCGCTGGATCAGCCTCGCCCCGCGTTCCCGAGGGCACATCTGAGGACATGCTGGTAGATGCGATCAACGACGCCGCGTTCGACCTGGTGGGAGACACCATATTGGATTTTACAGCAGGCGGCGTGCACCTTATAGATGACTACCGTGAAGACGTGGAAGGATACATCAATGGATAGCTCCGTGGCACAAAACCCCGTAGCGAACGGCGCGACGGCGGGCGGTGCGGCGCCGACCGGCGCAGCGATGGATGCCCCCAGGCCCATCGACTTCTCCGGCGCGCCGCGCATCCCCAAGCGCATCGCCGCCGTCATCCTCAACTCGCTCAAAGGCGGCGTGGTACCGCGCATCGGCCTGCCCTACATAACGGTGGGCCGCGAGACGGAGATACGCGCGCTGCTGACCGATCTGGACCTTATCGCCGACGGCGGCGCATCGTTTAGATTCCTCGTCGGGCGCTACGGTGCCGGCAAAAGCTTCTTGTTGCAGACCATCCGCACACACGCTATGGGCGAAAACTTTGTGGTAGCAGATGCCGACCTGTCGCCGGAGCGCCGTCTGCAGGGAGGCCAGGGACAGGGTCTCGCCACGTATCGCGAGCTCATCCGCAACCTTTCGACCAAAACTCGTCCAGAAGGCGGCGCGCTGATGCTGGTGCTCGACCGTTGGGTCGCCGCCATGCAGGGCTTGCAAGCCGACGCATCGCCCGACGGCACCGTCTCGGACGGCGAAGCGCGGGTGCGCGCGTTTTGCGCCTCGCTTGAAGAGATGGTCCATGGGTACGACTTTTCGCGCATGCTCATGCTGTACTACCGTGCGACCGTTGAAGGCGATGACGCTATGCGCGGATACGTCGCCAAATGGCTGCGCGGCGAATACCGCACCAAAACCGAGGCGAAAGGCGAGCTGGGCAGCACCGCGATCATCACGGATGACGACTGGTATGACTACATCAAGCTGCTGGCGGCGTTTCTGCAGGGCGCGGGCTACCGTGGCCTGCTGGTGCTGATCGACGAGCTGGTCAACCTGTACAAAATCCCCAACGCCATCAGCCGGCAGTACAACTACGAGAAGATCCTGCAGATGTATAACGACACGCTGCAGGGCAAGGCACGCCACCTGGGCATCATCATGGGCGGCACCCCCACCTCTGTGGAGGATCGGCGCCGCGGCGTCTTTAGCTATGAAGCGCTCCGCAGCCGCTTGACGCAGGGCCGTTTTGCCCGCGAGGGTATGAGGGACATGCTCGCCCCCATCATCCGCCTGCACCCCCTCACCTGCGAGGAGCTGCTGATCCTTATCGAGAAGCTCGCCCAGATACATGCCGGCTACTTTGGTTACACGCCCGCGTTGACCGAGTTGGACTTGGTTGGATTTCTCACGGCGGAATTTGGACGAGTTGGGGCCGAGAGCCACCTCACCCCGCGCGAGGTGATCCGAGACTTCATCGAGCTTCTGGACATTGCCTACCAGAATCCGAACACGTCCCTGCCGGAGCTTTTGGGATCCGCCGGCGCAAAGGATGGGGCTGCGGCGACGTCAACGCCGGACGCAACGGTGGCGCCGGGTGCCGCAGGGGCGCCGGGTGCCGCATCGGCTCCGGCCTCCGCCGCAGGCAGATCTGACGCCGAATTCGCCGAGTTCACGCTGTAGCAAAGTTCATGTTGCGGCTTCCCCTGACACGGCAACGTCAACGTTGATGAAACATAGAAAAGGGGCGCTTTTTGATTCGCTGGAATCGTAAAAGCGTCCCTAATCCCGTCTCACCAAAACGGTCTATAGAACCGCGGGCAAAACCGTGGCCATGCCTCGGTCGACCCGCGGTAAATGCGGGCCAGACCGTGACAAAGACACGATCGGGCCCGCAAGCTAAAGAACCAGAAAGCAGCCTTACTCCTCGGCGTCCTCGGCGGGCTTCAATGCCTCGGCAGACTCGGCGACCACGTCGGCATCGGCGCGGTGACCGTCCGCATCGCGCTCCAAGTCATGGATCAGCTCGCAATAGGCGTTCTCCGGGGCGGTCTTGATGGGAGCCTTCTTGGAGTAGAGCTTCACCGCACCCGCGGTCTTGTTGATAGGCTGCAGGGTGCCGGCGCCGGCGACGCAGCCGCCAGGACAGGCCATGCCCTCAAGCAGATAGCCGTTGAACTTGCCCTTAATGGCAGCCTTCATCATCTTGCGGCACTCGTCCAAGCCCTCGGCGTTGGTAACCTTGACATCCATGTCCGGGTGCTCGCGGTGGATAGCGTTCACCACGGCATTGGCCACGCCGCCCGCCACGGCAAAGGAGCGGCCATCGGCGCTGGCGACCTCGAAGTCGCTGGAGCCCTCGCCGGCGAGCCTGGTGTAGTCGATGTCCTTGGCCTCCATCATGCCGGCCATCTCCTCAAAGGTGAGGACAAAGTCGACCTCGCTCTTAACGCTCTTGCGCTGCGCCTCAAGTTTCTTTGCCGAGCACGGGCCAACGAAGACGATCTTAGCGTTGGGGTGCTGCTTGCGAATAAGGCGCGCGGTCAGCGTCATGGGCGTCAGAGCCATGGAGACGCAGTCCGCATGCTCCGGGAACTCCATCTTTGCCATGACCGACCACGCCGGGCAGCAAGACGTGCCCATAAACGGAATCTTGTCGGGCACTTCCTCCAAGAAGTCCTCGGCCTCCTGCACCGCGCACAAATCGGCGCCCAGGGCGACCTCCTCCATACCGGTAAAGCCCAGGGCTTTAAAGGCCTCGCGCAGCTTGTCCACGTTGCCCTTGCCGCCAAACTGGCCGACAAACGCGGGCGCGACCTCGGCGATAACCTCCTCACCGGCAAGAATGGCCTGGATAACCTGGAAGATCTGGCTTTTGTCCGCAATGGCGCCAAACGGGCAGTTGACCAAGCACTGTCCGCACGAGACGCATTTGCTGTAGTCGATCTGCGCGCGGCCCTGCTCATCAGAGCTGATGGCGTTCATACCGCAGGCAACGGCGCACGGGCGCGCGTGATGCTGGATGGCACCGTAGGGGCACACGTTGGCGCAACGCCCGCACTTGATGCACTTCTCCTGGTCGATGTAGGCCTTCTTGTCCTTAAAGGTGATGGCTCCCTTAGGGCAGATCTCGCGGCACGGGTGAGCCAGGCAACCCTGGCACGCATCGCTCACCTTGTACGAGTTCTCCTCGCAAGCGTTGCAGGCGAACTTGATGACGTTGATCAGCGGCGGCTGGTAGTAGGTCTCCGGCTTGGCGGCCTCGGCCACGCCCTCGGACAGCTTCGCGGGCTTGTCCACGCCCTGCAGCGGCAAGCCCATTGCTAGGCGAATGCGCTCGCCCACGATGGCGCGCTCGAGAAACACGCTCTCGCGGTACGTCGCGACGTCGCCCGGAATAATCTCGTACGGAAGCTCGTCCACCCAGCCGTAATCTCCCGACTGGCTCTCATATGCAAGGCGTGCTACCTCGCGAAACACGGTACGGCGAATCTGGGCGAGGCTGGTGTAAACCCCGCGCATCGAATTGCTCATAACAGTCTTCCCCTCTGTAACAGTTTGTTCTCTGTTGAGCCTATAGCGATGATTAACATTTTATAATCGTTGTCGCATATTCGACTAGACCAGTCGACGTTTCTTGGTGTTTTGAGACGCATTTTGACCGCGCCCGGGCGCCCCTGATCGCCATTGAAGGGATATCGACATGAAGAACAACCACAACACGCCTGCTTCTGTTGATAAATACCATCTGCTAGAAGCCACCGCCTGCCGCGCCGCCGACAGCGCCGTCATGGGACGCCGCGGTTTCCTCACCGGGGCGCTCGCCCTCGGCCTCGCCGGAGCCCTAAGCGCGTGCACCGGCAACGGCAACGCCGCCGGCTCCGCGACGGGCTCCGCAGCCGCAGCGGGCTCCTCGTCCGCGACCGCTTCCAAGACAACCGTGCGCGTCGCCTCGCTCAAGGGCCCCACCTCCATGGGCCTGGTTGGCTTTATGCAAAAGGCGGGCCAGCTCACCGCAGAGGGCGCCTCTGAGATGGAAGGCTCCGGAAAGGACCTCATCAACGCCTACGAGTTCCAGATGATGACCGCCGCGGACCAGATCATGCCCTCCATGATCAAGGGCGACCTCGATATAGCGCTGCTGCCCGCCAACGCCGCGAGCGTGCTGTACGCCAAATCCAAGGACGCCGTGCGCTGCCTCAACATCAACACGCTGGGCGTGTTGTCGGTGGTAACCGGCGACGCGACCGTTACCGCGTTCGAGGACCTCGCCGGCCGCACCGTCTACCTCACCGGCAAGGGAACCACGCCCGAATACGTCATGAACTACCTGCTCGATGCCGCGGGCATCGCGGACACCGTGACCCTTGAGTTCAAAAGCGAGGCCGCAGAGGTTGTCTCCGTACTCGCTGCCGACCCGCAGGCCGTGGGCGTGCTGCCCCAGCCCTTTGTCACCGCGGCGCAGGTCAAGAACGCCGCGCTCACCGCTCCCGTGGACCTTACCGATGTCTGGGAGCGCCTCGCCGGCGATACGGGCAGCCAGCTTCTCACCGGCGTGACCGTTGCCCGCGCAGCATTTGTGGACGAAAACCCCGATGCCGTGGACGAGTTCATGCGCGAGCAGGCAGCGTCCGTCGACGCCGTCAACGCAGATTCCGCCACCGCGGCCAAGCTTGTAGTCGCCGCGGGCATCGTCGAGGCTGAGCCGGTGGCGGCAAAGGCCATTCCCGCCTGCCACATCACCTGCATCGAGGGCTCCCAGATGCGCGAAGCCCTGGAGGGCTACCTCGACGTGCTCTATAACGCCGACGCCTCATCCGTGGGTGGAGCCATGCCAGGCGACGACTTCTATTACCAGGCATAACCGCAACATAGGAAGAATGCGGGCACAACGTAAGCGAAGCGAGGGACAGTGAATAACGGGACCAGCACCGGCCCCAATAATCCGCAGAGAACCAGCGCGACCGTCCTGGCAAGGGTCGTCGCGATCCTGTTTTGGATAGGGGCCTGGCAAATCGCCAGCATGGCGGTGAACAGCGAGTTCGTCTTAGCGGGCCCGCTGGACGCCGCCGCCGCGCTGGTGCGCTTGCTTCCCAGCGGCGAGTTCTGGCGCAGCGTCGGCTTCTCCCTTATCCGCATCGCCGGCGGCAGCGCCATCGCCTACCTGGTCGCCGTGCCCCTCGCCCTTATCGCCGCCGCCCTGCCTACCATCCGCACGCTTCTGCAGCCCGCGATGAGCGCCATCAAGGGCACGCCCATCGCCTGCACCGTGGTAGCGCTGCTCATATGGTTTGGGTCCAGAAACATCAGCGCCATCGCGGTTGGCCTCGCGGTGATTCCCGCTGTCTACTTCGGAGTTCTGCAAGGACTTGACCGGGCAGACCCCGGTATGCGCGATCTTTTCCACACCTTTAACGCACCCGTGCCCGTGCGGCTTCTTGCCCAGACGTGGCCGGCAATTTTCCCCTACCTGCGTGCCGCCAGCCAATCCGTTTTAGGCATGAGCTGGAAAGCCGGCATCGCGGCAGAGCTCATCGGCGTACCAACCGGCTCCGTGGGCGAGCGCATCTACCAAGCGAAGCTGCTGCTAGAAACTGCAGACCTATTCGCCTGGACCATCGCCGTAGTCGCCCTCGCATGGCTATTCGAGCGCCTGGCCCTGCGTGCACTGGATGCTACCTGGCCCGCATCCGCAAAGTTTGCACTCCGCTTCCGCCGCCATGAGCCGGAAGGAGCCCCCGTTGTCAAACCGTCCATCGCCAATAAAGCCCCTATTCTCACCGCCTCAAATCTAGTCTGCGGACACAACGGCATCGCATCATCAGGCCCGTTCGGCTTCCATCTGCGCGCAGGCGACATCGCATGCATCGAAGGACCCTCGGGAGCAGGCAAAACCACCCTTCTCAACACGCTCGCGGGCTCGCTCGACCCCGTGTCTGGCAGTATCGAACGTGGACACGGCGACACCGCCATAGCGCAGGTCTACCAAGACATCCGCTTGCTCGAAGAACTCTCCGCCATCGACAACGTGATGCTCATCGCCAGCGCAAATCTCTCTTCGGCAGAAGCTCGCAAGCGACTCAAGGAGCTGCTGCCTTCGGACGCAATCGACGCCCCCGTCAGCGCGCTCTCCGGAGGCCAGCGGCGCCGCGTGGAGCTAGTTCGCGCGTTCGCCGCGTCCTCGCACCTGGTGTTGCTGGACGAGCCGTTTACCGGACTCGATGCGCAAGCGCGCGAACTCGCCCAAGCTCACATCCTCGCCCATATGGAAGACAGGGCGGTGCTCATCTCCGCTCACGATGCCGCATCGCTCGACCTACCCCTTGACGCCATAATCTCCATCGGCACCGCGTGCCATACTGGCTCCCAAGCCGCTCGTCCATAACGCGTCCGACCGAATCACCAAGAGCCCCTCCGCATGGACCTCGCCTCCTACCGGCCACACGCCATCGCCGGTATCCGCCAGCGCGCCGTCCCAGCGTCACCCCTTCCTCTCTCCTCGTCCAAAAACGTTGGATAAAAACGTTGTTTGCAAATCGTGTTCCGGCTATGCTAATATAGAACGCGTGTTCGATAATTTTGTGATACTAGCAAACGCGTCAACGGCTTGTCAATGGGAATATGAAGGAGGTCGACCATGAGCGCATTCGATCGCTACGCACCCTTTGTGCAGGACTTTATCTACAACCACAACTGGGAGAACCTGCGCTCCATCCAGGTCGCCGCGGCGGACGCCATCTTCAATACGGACGAGAACGTGCTGCTCACGGCAAGCACCGCGTCTGGCAAAACTGAGGCAGCCTTCTTCCCCATCCTCACCGAGCTGTGGGAGAACCCGCCCGCAAGCGTTGGCGCTATCTATATCGGTCCACTGAAGGCGCTCATCAACGATCAGTTTTATCGCCTTGGAGACCTGTGCGAAGAGGCGGATATCCCCGTATGGCACTGGCACGGCGACGTCTCCGCCTCGCACAAAGCGAAAATGCTCAAGCATCCCAGCGGCATCCTGCAAATCACGCCCGAATCGCTCGAAGCGCTGCTCATGCACAAGCACGCTGCTGTGCCGCGACTCTTTTGCGACCTGCGCTACGTGGTGATCGACGAGGTCCATTCGCTGCTTCGCGGCGACCGCGGCGGACAAACCCTCTGCCTTATCGAACGCCTGGGACGCATGGCCGGCGTAAACCCGCGCCGCATCGGGCTTTCCGCGACAATAGGCGACCCAGAGCGTACCGGCGCGTTTCTCGCCAGCGGCACGGGTCGTGGCTGCATCATCCCGCGCTTTGAGGAGCCGCGCCGCGTCTGGCGCCTGTCCATGGAGCACTTCTATATCACGGGTCCCCCGGCAACCGAGCGAGCATTGCAAGACCACGGCCCCCAACAGGCAGACGTCCTCAAAGTCGAACGCGTAGCGGGCAGCGAAGACCGGGGCGGCGCGGACGACGACAGTCCCCGCATGGCGCCGCGGGCCCTTCCCGATCCCGACGGCGTGACCGTGCTCGATGCGGATGACAACGCGCTACTCGCCCCCACCGATACCGCACCCGATAACGCAGACCCCGGCATAGGCTACATCTTCGAGCGAACGCGCGGCCGTAAGTGTCTGGTCTTTGTCAACTCGCGCGAGGAGGCGGAAGCCGTCTGCTCCATGCTGCGCAGCTATTGCGAGGCACGGCATGAACCGGACCGCTTTCTCATCCATCATGGAAACCTCTCTGCCAGCTACCGCGAGACCGCGGAAGACATCATGCGGGATGAGGAGCAGCTGCAAACAACCGTCACCACCGCGACGCTTGAGCTCGGCATAGACATCGGGCGGCTGGAGCGCGCGTTTCAGATCGACGCGCCGTTCACCGTCTCCTCCTTCCTGCAGCGCATGGGACGAACGGGGCGGCGCGACGATCCACCGGAGATGCATTTTGTCATGCGCGAGGAGCAGCCCGAGCCACGCAGCATGATGCCGGAGACCGTGCCGTGGAAACTCATCCAGGGCATTGCGCTGGTGCAGCTGTATCGCGAGGAGAAATGGGTTGAGCCGCCCGCGCTGGACCGCCTGCCCTACAGCCTGCTCTACCACCAGGTCATGGCCACGCTCGCGTCCTGCGGGGAGCTCTCCCCCGCGGAACTCGCCCAGCGCGTGCTCACATTGAGCTACTTCCACCGCGTCTCCGCAGACGACCTGCGCGTGCTTCTGCACCACCTCATCGATACGGACCAAGTCGAGGTCACTGAAGGCGGCGGGCTCATCGTGGGCATCTCCGGCGAGCGCATCACCAACTCGTTCAAGTTCTATGCGGTGTTCCAAGAGAACGAGGAGTTCACGGTGCGCTGCGAGTCATCAGAGCTGGGCACCATAGTCAATCCGCCCCCCGCGGGCGAGCGCATCGCCATCGCCGGGCACTGCTGGCTGGTGGAAGAAGTCGACTGGAAGCGCCATTTGGTGTTCTGCACGCAGGTCAAGGGCCGCGTGCCCGCCTACTTTGGCGACTGCGCCGGCGATATCAACACGCACGTGCTCGAACGCATGAAGCGCGCGCTGGAGGAGCATGAAGCCTATCCCTATCTGCTGGGCAATGCACGCGCCCGTTTGGCGCAAGCGCGCCACGTTGCGGCCAATGCCGGCGTGGCGGGGCGCGATT
Organism: Collinsella tanakaei YIT 12063; assembly: GCF_000225705.1. Lineage (GTDB taxonomy): Bacteria > Actinomycetota > Coriobacteriia > Coriobacteriales > Coriobacteriaceae > Collinsella > Collinsella tanakaei. The sequence goes on along the minus strand of NZ_JH126470.1, from coordinate 266,237 downwards.
CCCGACCGCTCATCAACTTGGGTGGAGACACGTGGGCGCTCTTTCCCTGGCTAGGCAGCTACGCGTTCCTGGCGTTGGAGCGTCTTCTCAAGATCAAGTGCGCAGACGAGCTTGGCCTTAAGGGGCTTGACCCTTCTCGTCCCTATTTCATGCAATTTAGGATGAAGGCGGGCGAGGAGACGTTCTACCAGATAGTCGCCGCGGAGGCAGAGGCCGATTTCGCCCCCATCGATCTGGTCTACCCCGGCGAGGTGCCGTACTTTGACAAGTATGACGAGATGCTGCCCGCAGAATTGGTTCGCAAGGGCTTCGCGGAAGGCGTGCTCGACATAGAGGGCATGCGCGAGCGCGTCACAGGCTGGCGCGATGCGTTCGCGGCTTTCGCATAGTCCCGCGCTCGCCCGCCGCGTAGTGCCACACGGCTAAGAAGCTCGCTAATCGCGAAGAACCTCTCCGAGGAACCCCTCGTCATACGGAACAGCAGCGGGCACGCTGACGTCCGAGTCCGTTGCGATGACGAGGAAGTTGTCCTCCCCGCCGAAGCGCTCGTCCTCGCAGGGCACGATGTGCACATGGAGGAAAACACGCGAAAGCGTCGCCACCTGGTCGCGCAGGAAGGTCAGGTCCCCGCAGTTATCGCGGGAGACCACATTGGTCAGGTAGATGCCCCCGGGCACCAGACGACGGCGAATCGCCTGGGCCGCCTCGAGAGTCGCCAGCGACGCCACCGGCTCGGCACCCACGAAGCAGTCGTTCACGATCGCGTTGTACTGCAGGCGGCCGCGCAGGTGCTCGCGGGCGTCGCGCGCCGACCCAAACGGATTGAGCGTATGCGCTTGGTGCCCCGCATGGACCGAACGATGGGCGGGATCGGGCAGGCTGACTTCAAAAAGGCGATCCTGCTGGTCGAGAAACGCGCGCGCGTCCGCAACAAAGACGCGCATGCGATTGCCGCGGGCTCGGGCGGCGTCGCCCAGGCGCTCCTCAAGCTCGTCCACAAAAAACCAGCGACGTGCACCAGAAACCACCGCGGGATCGATCTCCACAACATCAAGAGAGATTCCCTCGCGCGTGGTGAGCAGATGCTTTGGGTATGCAAACCCGCCGCCTCCCAGCATGAGCACGTCGGACATGCCGTGGCCGAACGCGGAGGCAAGAGGGGATTCTGCCGCGAACATGGTATCGAAACCGCGATAGTACTCGAACACGGGCTCAAAGCGATGCTCGCCCGTATACGTCGCAGACTGAAACACACCGCCGGACCTGAGCACGCGCACGGGGTCTTTTGGGCGAGAAGATGCGCTGACCTCCCCGTCGCCCGCCACCGCGTCGCCCGCTTCTTCATCGTCCACTTGAAACATGCGGGAGCGCGGCGTGTACACCAGGGCGCAGCCGCTATGCGTTCGCAAGGGATGCGCGTCGAAAATGCGCGCAAGCGCGGCGGCGGACGCAACGGAAGCGAGCGCCAGCGCGGCAACGCCCGCTGCAACCCTTGATGATGTGGAACGAAAAACCATGGCTCCCCCTTGCTGAGAAACGCAGGTGCTGCGAGCGGACATTGGGAATGGACGCAGCGAACAGGCTACAGATCGCGGCGCTGGTAGAGGCCGTTGTCCTCAAAGCCCAGGCCGCGGTAGTACCCGCGCGTGCCCACAGCGGAAATAACGTTGATGCGAGTATATCCCTCATCGCGAGCGATTTCGCAGGCGCGCTCGACCAGTCGGCGACCCAGACCCAGGTGCTGCGCCGCGGAGCCCGCCGCCCCTGCCTCGCCCAGGCGAGCGACCGCGCCGTAAACGTGAACCTCGCGGATCATCGCCTCGCCCGCGCGCACGGGCAGCTTGTCCACATGATCGGCGAGGTAATCCGTATGCGGCAGCGACAGGCGCAAAAAGCCCGCGATGCGCATGTCCCGGTCCACCCACTGCAAGAAGCGCTCCGAGGTATTGGAGGTCTCATAGCGGACCTCGTCCAAACGCAGCGCATTGACGTCGACCAGGCCCGTGCCCACCTCGCGGTAACGAATCTCGCGCACTCGCTCACCGACGGCGAGTCGCTGCTCCACCATTTGACGCAGGTTGGGCTTCTTGTTGCCGGCTTTGATGTCATTGGACGAGAAGTCGCGAATCATGCGCGAGATGCGGCAGAACGAGGGCGTGGCGAGCACGTCGGCGGCGAGCACGTCCATGAGGACGTCTTCGGTATACGGGATCCATGCGCCGCTATCGAAATCGCGACACAGACGCGCCCCCTCGATGAGCGCGCAGGGATAAAGCTTGATCTCATCGGGCTGATAGGGGGCCTCGGTGACCAGGCGCCGGTAGTCGCACTTGTCGCTTTCCGGGGTTGCGCCCAACAGGTTGACCATGGCGTGCGCGTGAATCTTGAACCCGAAGGCGCGCAGCAACCCGAAGGCGCGCTGGATGCGCTCGATGCGGATGCCGCGATCATTGGAATCGAGAATCTGCTGGTCAAGACTTTGAATTCCCATTTGAATCTTAGTTGCGCCCAACTGCCGGATGAGCGTGAGCGCGTCTGGCGTCACGGCATCAGGACGAGTCTCGATCACCAGGCCAACCACGCGATGGCGCGCGGTCTCGTTGGCGTGCTGAAGCTGGACGAGTTCTTCCAGCGTGGCGGATTGCATCTGCGTGGCGCGGACCCATGCATCGCTTTCGCCATAAAGACGAGCGAACGCGCGATTGTAGTTGAGCTCGCCCGTATCGATAGCGCGCTGCTGTTCCGCCGCGAACGCAGCGAACTCTTCGGCGGTCTGCGGGAAGCCGCACTCGCGATAAAACGCTCGACGGGCAGCCACGTACGCCGGAACGCCGGCGTCTCGCTGAGAGTTCGCGTCCGCGCACATCGCCGCATCGAGAGCAGAAGGGTTATCCGCAAGCATGGGGTTGGCGGCCACGTCCGCTATCGCGCTATCGTTCAGCGCGCGGAACAACTCAGACACAAACCAGATTTGGTACTCACGCGGATAATCGCTCCACGTGCCGCCCAAAACGATGAGCTCGATCTTGTCGACGGCGTGCCCCATCTGCGACAGCGCCGTCAAGCGCGCGGACACCTGCAAGTAGGGGTCGAACCACGTTTGCTCGGCGCGCTCGCACGCGGGCTCGCCGTGCAGATAGCTCTTGGGCATGCGGATATCATTGGGGCAGTAGCGGCAATCGCTGGAACACGGCCAGGGCTTGGTGATGACCGTAATGGTCGCCACGCCCGACGCCGTGCGCCGCGGCTTCATGCGCAGCACCGCCAGCAGCTTCTCCTCCAACTCCGGCGTCACTCCCCAGGACGCCCAGCGCTGGGGCTCGTCGCGCTTGACGCGCTGGTAGAACGGCAGCAGACGACGCTTGGCGTAAGCACGCTTGTCCGCGGCGTCGCGTCGCGCCTGGGCATTGATTATTTTCACCAGCGAGCGGTCGTCGACCTCGCGACCGACGGCAAGCTCGCTCAATATGTTCAAAATGATGTCTTCCATGGCAGGAATTGTATCGTAAAGAACGGGGCATCGTCTTGGTCCCCCACCTGTCGACTCGCATATGATTATGCTTGCAATACCAGAGAAGATCGCCCCGCTCCCTCGTCCTCGCCAAACAGAAAGCCCCCCCTTACATGGACAACGCCACCGCCCAAAACCTTATCGATCTCAACACGCGTTTCTATGCGGAACACGCCGCTTCCTTCTCGGCCACCCGCAGCGCGCCATGGGAAGGCTGGCGGCACGTGGCGGACATCGCGCGCGAGCACTTTGGCGACACGCCCGCCGCGCTCCGAGTCTTCGACCTGGCCTGCGGCAACCTGCGATTCGAGCGTTTCTTGGCAGAGCAGCTTCCGCACACCTCGCTACATGTCACCGCGATCGACAACTGCCCCGCGCTCGCCGCGAACATGAACGAGCTTGCACGCGTCGACTACCACAGCCTCGATATCCTGACCTCCCTTCTCGCCGAGGACGAGTATGGAAGCGATGACGCAATCGCAGGTTCCCGGACCTCCGCACTCAACACGGCTTTTCCCCACGCAAGCTGCGACCTTGCCGTATGTTTCGGCTTCATGCACCATGTGCCGGGCGCAAAGCTTCGCCAGGCCGTACTCAGCCGGCTCATCGACGCCGTTCGCCCGGGCGGCATCGTCGTTGTCTCGTTTTGGCAGTTCATGAATGATGGGCGCATCGCTCGCAAATCAGCGCGCTCCCTCGACCTCGCACTCGCCCAGCCTCCGTTCGCGGGCTTCGCCTCCAGTTCGCTGGAAGAAGGCGACCACCTCCTCGGTTGGCAAGCCGACGACGCTGCCTTTCGCTATTGCCACCATTTCTCAACAGCCGAGATAGACCAGCTTGCGGCATCGGCCTCGCCCCTCGCCGCGCCCATCGACACATTCTCGGCAGACGGATCCAACCACAGCCTGAACCGCTACCTAGTGCTCCAGCGAAACGCTTAAGGGCGGGGCAGCAAACATGCGCCTATGGGGTGTGCCCTCCGCGCAAACGGGGCACGCCCTCTACGCAAGCTGATTTAATTCATGCGGAGCAAGCCCCCACGGGACTTTCGCGCCTTCGTAAGCCTTCAGCATAAGCATGCCTGCGCAGTTCTTGAGGATAATTGCATCCATTTCAAAAAAGTCTTTGTATACCAGCTTGGTAGACATTTCCTACCTGCACCTTCTTACAGACAACAGGGGTGTCTACTCAGCAAAATCCAAAATCGATGCAATTATCCGTCACATCTGCACGCGCCTGGCCAACCCCACCGCTTAGACCGGGTACAGCACTGACAAATATACCCCATATGAGGAATAAAAACCCACGATCAGAGCCCGCTTGCCTCGCCCGCCGCGCTGCTCGCGCAGATAAAGAGCCGCCAACCACCGCAGACCCTGCACAACTCGCACGCCAAGCGCGGGTATCATGAAACACCTTGCCTACCCGCCAATCCCGCATGAAAAGGAGCAGCCTAATGGGCTCGACCCGCGCCAGAACCCCCAAGAACTTTGTCCTGGACGAGCGCTTGGAGCGCTATCGCGACGCCATCGAGTACATTCCCGCAGCCTACGCCGGGAACTGGGCGCAGGCGTGCTGGCCTCTCGATCCGCATGCGGATAGCACCTCGCCGCGGTCTTTCCGCGAGGTGCGACTCGACCTTGGCTGCGGCAAAGGCAGCTATCTGGTAGCCGCCGCGCAGGCAGAGCCGGACGCCCTTTTCATAGGCATCGACATGCAGCCGGTCTGCATCGCCTACGCCTCCCAGCGCGTGATCGAAGCGGGCATCAAGAACGCGCTGCTCATCCCCGGCAGCGGCGAAAAGCTTTCGCACATGTTCGCCCCCGGTGAGCTCGCCAGCATCACCCTCAACTTCCCCACGCCGCACCCCCGCAAACGCGAGGCAGCGCAGCGCCTCACCACCGTGGAACACCTGCTCGACTACCGCAAGCTGCTTGCCCCAGGCGGCACCGTCGTTTTGCGCACGGACAGCGAGCCCCTCTTTGATTACTCGCTGCCGCAGTTCGAAGGTGCGGGCTACACCGTTCAGTGGACCTCGCACGATACGCGCGCCGACCACCCCTCTATCCCCATGAGCGAATATGAGGAGCGACTGGTAGAAGAAGGAGCAACCGTCCACGGCATCTGCGCCCGCCTGGACGAGGAGCCCTCAGGGCAGCAGCTTCAAGCAGCTCGCGAACAGTCCCTCAACAGTCTCTACGACTACATCCCCGAAGACCTCTACGAAGGCGCCTACATTCCCCACGGCATGAACTTCGCGATCACGGCGTTCCGCAATCGCCGCAGGAACCTAGAGGCTCGAAACAGCAGGCAATAGCCCCGTCTTCTGGAACTCGGTTTCAGCTAGTCAGGTTGCCCGCGCCCTTTTCATCAAAGGTTCATTTGTTAACGCGAATCTCGCCTTTGCTGGTTGTTCCAGCATTCCGGCCAATTTACAAAACCGTCGGTACTATCGTTCTTCTTTTTGGGAATTATGACAACAGTTGTCGCATTTCTATCATCAGTAGCGGCACTGCGACTACCCGTCGCTTCCGTCACATTTCATAAAAAGGAGAAAGCACCATGGACATCAAAAACGTTACCGTAGCCGGCGGTGGAGTGCTCGGCAGCCAAATCGCCTTTCAGTCGGCATATTGCGGCTTCAACGTCACCGTCTGGCTTCGCAGCGAAGGCTCGGTGGGGCGCGCGAAGCCCAAGTTTGAACGACTGCGAACAATTTACCTCAACACCCTTGAAGCCATGAAAACAAACCCGCAGGCATACTGCCGCGGGCTCGCCCCCTCCCCCGACATGAGCGCAGAAGAGATCGACCAGCTGAAGGCGCGGGCAGATGCGGCCTTGAACAACATCACCTTCACGCTAAGTTACGAGGACGCCGCGCGCGACTGCGACCTCGTCATCGAGGCGATCGCCAAGAATCCAGAAGAGAAGATCGCCTTCTACACCGAGCTCGCAAAACACCTTCCCGAGAAGACAATCATCGCGACCAACTCGTCGACCATGCTCCCCAGCGCTTTCGCACAATACACTGGCCGTCCGGAGAAATACTTGGCACTCCACTTCGCTAACGAGATCTGGCGCAACAACACCGCCGAGGTCATGGGGCATCCAGAAACCAGCAAAGAAGGGTTCGATAAAGTGGTCACATTCGCCCAGGCGATATCGATGATCCCGCTGGAACTCCACAAGGAGCAACCGGGATACATCTTGAACAGCCTGCTTGTCCCCTTCCTCTCCGCTGCAGAAGAACTGCTGGCAACCGGCGTTGCAGACTGCGAAACCATTGACAAAACGTGGATGCTTGCCACCGGCGCCCCGTTAGGGCCGTTCCGCATCCTGGACATCGTCGGCCTCACAACCGCATACAACATCGGCATCATGGATCCACGCTCCAAAGATCCCGGCACCGTTCAAGGCAAGGTCGCCGCCCTCCTCAAAGGCTATATCGATGAGGGCAAAACCGGTGTCAACGCGGGCGAGGGCTTCTACAAATACTAATCCGCACGCACGGACCCAAGCGCGGTCGAGAATAACGGCAGCCAATAGGGCGCGGGCCCACATCCCTACATAACGTGGACAGCGGACCCGCAGCCATCACGGCACCAGCCTCGCGAAGACAAATGCCGCCCAGCAATACCCACATCGGCGTGCAGGGGCGTCAAAAAGCGGGTATACTGGAAGCGATCGGGAGGCGTACGCCCTCCTGGAACAGGTTATTGTGGGGTAAAACCCGCACGAACAGCCGCTCCTGCCAGGGCGGCTGTTCCCTTTTAGCGAATCCTCCTCCGCGCGGCGGCCCAGATTCGGTACGGTCGCGCCCAAATCCACATCCTTGCGCCAGATTCCAAACATAAGCCCACAAGGCACACGGGCACACGGAGTTCTTCTGCGAAGCTACCCCGGCAGCGGGCCACGTCCCCGCATCACCGTATAATGGGCAAAACAACACGCGATCTAACGGAGACCCCATGCCAGACAGCCCAGCCATCAACCAAGAGAATTCCTCGTCCGCAAACGCAAGCGCGACCGCAGCGGCGAACGCAAACGCGACCGACGGCGCGTTCGACGCGCACGCCCCAGGGTCGCTAGGTGCACTGGCTCCCAGCTGGTGGGAACCCGCCGACGGCGAGGAGGCGGAGCCCTGGCTCACCGCGGAAGACGCATACGGCCGCTTCCTCGAATGGGTGGAGGCCCGCGGCATCGAGCCCTGGCCGCACCAGGAAGAAGCCCTGTTCGCGCTGGCCGCGGGCAGCAACGTCATCCTGGGCACGCCCACGGGGTCGGGCAAGTCGCTGGTCGCGATCGGCATGATGTTCATGGCCATGGCCACCGGCCAGCGCGGCTACTACACCGCCCCCATCAAGGCGCTGGTGTCCGAGAAGTTCTTCTACCTAGTCGACATCTTTGGGCGCGACAACGTCGGAATGATCACCGGCGACTCGCACATCAATACGGACGCGCCCATCATCTGCTGCACGGCGGAGATCCTGGCCAACCAGGCGCTTCGCGAGGGCGAGGACACGGACGTGGGCTTTGTCGCCATGGACGAGTTCCACTTCTTCAGCGATCCGGACCGCGGCTGGGCCTGGCAGGTGCCGCTGCTCACGCTGCCGCACACCCAATTCATGCTCATGAGCGCCACGCTGGGCGATATGACCGCCATCTCGCAGGCGCTCGAGCGCCACACCGGTCGCGACGTGGAGACCATCGCCGATGCCCCGCGCCCCGTGCCGCTCTCATACGAATACGTCAAGACCGGTCTCGAGGGCACGGTCGAGCTCGCGCTACGCCAGGGCGACTCGCCGCTGTATATCGTCCACTTCTCGCAAGACGCCGCACTGGCGAGCGCGCGGGCGCTGGCGAGCTACGGCGTGGCCACCAAGGAGCAGCGCGAGGCCATCAAGGAAGCCATCAAGGGCGGGCGCTTCACCACGGCGTTTGGCAAGACGCTCAAGCACCTTATCTCCTGCGGCGTGGGCCTTCACCATGCAGGGTTGCTGCCGCGCTACCGCCTGCTGGTCGAGAAGCTCGCCCAACAGGGCCTGCTGCCCGTCATCTGCGGTACCGACACCCTGGGCGTGGGCATCAACGTTCCCATCCACACCGTGCTGCTCACCGGCCTCACCAAGTTCGACGGCTACAAGCAGCGCCGCCTGCGGTCGCGCGAGTTCCATCAGATCGCCGGCCGCGCGGGACGCTCCGGCTTCGATACCGAAGGCGTGGTCATCGCCGAGGCGCCCGAGTACGAGATCGAGAACCACAAGGCCGAGCTCAAGGCCATGGGTGACCCCAAAAAGATGAAGAAGCTCAAAAAGAAGAAGCCGCCGGAGGGCTTTGTCACCTGGAACCAGGGCACCTTCGACCGCCTGATCGAGAGCGCGCCGGAAACCCTCAAGCCCCGCATGCGCATCACCAACTCCATGGTGCTGGCAGAGGTTGAGCAGGGCGGCAACGCCTGGCGCCGCGTCCTCACCCTGATCGAAGACTCCCTGCAGACGGATGAGGAGAAGGAGCGCCTGCGCGCCCGCGCCGCCCAGATTTTCGCGACGCTGATCGATGCCGGCGTGGTGGTTCGCGAGGAGCTGGACGAGAACGGCAAGCCCGTCGCCGCCTCGAATCTCTCCGATCAAACGGAAGCAGCCACCGCACCCGCCGGCGCGCCCGAGCAGGATTCCGATGCGGACACCGATGCGGATCCCGATGCGGACACCGAGGCGGAGCCAGAATCCGGCGCCGCGAACGATGCCGAGGTCGCTGCCTTCCTGGACGGCGATGCCTCCTACTACCTCACCGTCGACCTGCCGGAAGATTTCGCGCTGGACCAGCCGCTCTCCCCCTTCATGCTCGCCGCGCTGGAACTGCTCGACCCGGAAAGCGAGACCTACGCCCTGGACGTCATCTCCATGGCGGAAGCCACGCTTGAAGACCCCAAGCAGATCCTGCGTGCGCAAGAGCGCCAGGCGCGCGACCGCGCCATGAACGAGATGAAGGCCGAGGGCATCGACTTCGAGGAGCGCGTGGAGAAGCTGCAGGACATCACCTATCCCAAACCCCTGGAAGACATGCTTGCCGCGGCCTTTGAACAGTACTGCTCCAAGGTGCCGTGGGCCGGCGACTACGAGCTCTCGCCCAAAAGCGTCCTGCGCGACATGTTGGAGAGCGGCAGCGACTTCAAGGGCTACATCGCCCGCTACAACGTCGCCCGCTGCGAGGGCATCCTGCTGCGCTACCTCACCGAGGCCTACCGCACGCTGGACCGCACCATCCCGCACGACAAGCGCAACGAAGAGCTCAACGACGTTGTGGCCTGGCTTGGCCTGGTGGTCCGTTCGGTCGACTCCAGCCTGGTGGACGAATGGGAGAACGCCGGCTCTACCTTGGATGCCGCGCCCCCGCGTCCCGCGGACGCCGTCGTCATCGACCGACGCGGCCTCACCGTGCTGGTGCGCAACTCGCTGTTCCAGCGCGTTCGCCTCGCCGCCCGCGGCCGAGCCGACCAGCTGGGAGCGCTGGACGAGGATTGGGGCATGGGAGAGCTGCGCTGGCGCCGCGTGCTCGAAGCGTTCTTCGAAGCACATGAAGAGCTGCTCACCGATGCGGACGCCCGCTCCATGGCGTTCCTCTCCATTGACGACTCGGACGAGAAAACCGACCACGTTTGGCACGTTCACCAGGTGTTCAGCGATTCAGACGGCGACCGTGACTTCGGCATCATGGCGGATGTAGACCTGGACGCGACGCAGGACGGCGACGGCATTGTGTTCGCCAACTACCGCGCGGGCGTAATCGAGGACACCGCGGGCTAAAAACGCTCTAATAAGACAGCAAAAGAGAACGGGGGCGCCATGTGATCAGCTCGACGCATGGCGCCCCCGTTCGGTGTGGTCAATGAGCGCCACGAGGCGGGCAAGCCTCGCTTTATACATTGCGAAAACCCGCCGGATCCCACCCTGCGACCAACCAGGCAGGGAAGAAGCACCGCGAATACGCACAGCCAGTTGAAAACAAATCAAGCGTATGCGCAATATAGCTAATACATGTCTCCAATTAAGTACGTGTAAAGCGGAACAAATAGACTTCCGCAAGGACCCTTTAACGTTCAAAGCGGACAAGCACGACCTTGTCAAAGGCATGGGTGGCCCCTGCTTACCCGCCTCGTGGCACTCATTGACCACGCCGAATGGGTACGATTTTTTAGCGCCGTTTTCGCCTGCATAAACATCCACATTTCACGCTCATTCATGCATAACATGCTCCCCGAGGCCTTCCAGGCAAACCTGAATCGCAATCCCCTGCTCAACGCACAGCGCAGCGCGCCCGCCCTCGCGCCGCGAACCATCCCGACAGCAGCCGCCAGGCGGGAACGGCGTAGAGATAGATCGCCAGCGCCATGCTCGACGTGATGGGCGCGCCCATGGACGCCAGCGGCACCGCCCCAGCGATGGACCACGGCAACAATCCCGCCACCAGCACCACGGAATCTTCCAGGTCAAGGGCATGGTCGTTCGCAGACTGATCGAGATCGCCGCACAGCTGGTGCGCCAGCATGATCGCCAACGTCTGGTTGCAAGAAATGATCGCCGTAAGCACAGACGTCATTAGCGTAACCCCGTAAGGAGAAAGCCGCCGCGACATCCTCCGCACCACGCGGTCGATGCCCGCCAACAGCGGCGTCTCCTTAAAAATGCCCGCATACGCGGAGGTGATGCAGACGATCTGCACCGCATCGAGCATTGAAGCCAGCCCGCCGCCGGAAAGCGCCCGTACCTGCGGCAGCGAAGCCGCGTATCCCAAGATTGCCGTGCGAGCTACGTCCGCCATGGTCATGTCCTGAACCATCAGACACAATGGAATCGAAGAGGCGATGCCCGCCCCTATGACCGCCAGGATATCAACGCGCATCAAGGCCAGGGCGAACACGATCATCGGCGGCAGCAGAACCACGGGCCCCACGGCAAATGCGCTCGCCAGCGAAGCGGCCATATCACCCGCCTCGCCGCTTGCGGGGATAAGCGGCCCCAGCGCGAATTACACGGCGCACGTCAACACAAAGGGAACCGCCGCGCTCTTGACCATGCGCTTCAGGTTGTTGTAGAAATCCGTGCCGATAAGATCTGCCACCAAAAGAGCGCTGGTAGAGATGGGCGAGCAACGGTCTCCAAAAAACGCCCCGGAAAGCGCCGCCCCGCCCGCCGCGAAAAGTGGTACGCCCATGGCACCCGCCATCGAGATGCAGATGGATCCCACCGTCGCGGCCGTGCCAAACGAGGTCCCCGTCAAAACGGAAACAAGGCAGTTGAGCAGAAAAGTCGCCAACAAAAACACGCCAGGGCTGATGAGCGGCACGGCGTAGTACACGATGGCGGGGATCACGCCGGCGGCGCGCCATAGCCCCGTGAGCACGCCTATCAGCGCCAGCATGCCCAGGATCTTAGCGATAGGGGCGATTCCCTCCCAACACATGCGGGCAACCCGCCGCGCCGAACCGCTCCATCGCCACGCATAGATGCAAAACGCCGCCAATCCAACAAACAGCGCGCACACGGTCGGCACTCCGGTAAAGATCGCGCCCACCAAGGCTGCGCAGAATATCCCTAGAGTCACAAGTTCCGTAAACAGCTCCCCTCGCACCATTTAGGATACGCGCGGGCAAGGGGTTTGGCTACGGGTATGCCCATAGGCAAAGAAGCGCAACCAGCGTCCAGCAATTGGATACATTTGTTACTTTTTGTAGAAACCAGTTGGTATTTATTAGTAAAAATCAGCATTTACCAGCAAATATTTTTAATACCGTTCACCGATTGGCAAGAAAGCCTCTGGGATTATTCCCATAATTGCAGATCGTCCAGAAAAACGAACAAGGCGCCTTCCCTGTAGCTGCAGATATTGTTTATACGACATGTGTACACGTTCTCAGAATCTGTTCGAACGAACATGAGCAACCACGCGCCGCCTAGAACCGCACGCCGACTCGCCGCCCACGGCAAAAAACGCGCTCCCGAAAATAGGAAAATCTCGCACGTTCGAGAATCCCACGTGAAGCAACGCATCGAGAGGAGCACTATGAACCACCGCTACGTGAAGGGGTCGGCCGTCGCGATCGGCGCATGCACCTGGGCGCTCGCCGCGTCCCTCACCGCACCCGCAGTCGTCTTCGCCGCGCCGACGAACCTGGCACAGGGCAAGCCGGTCACCGTAAGCAGAGACGCCAGCGGCAAGAACACCACCACCAAGCTTACCGATGACGACAAGACCAAGGGTTCGCGTTGGTCCGCAGAGCAAAACGTCCCCCAGTGGGCGATCTTAGACCTCGAAGAGTCAAAGACCTTCGACACGTTCGAGATCACCTGGGAAAGCGCCACCGAGCACGCGGTCGACTTCCAAATCTTTGTATCAGATTCCAGCAAGGAAGACGGCTGGGGCGAAGCGAAGAGGGCCGTCACCGGCAACAAAGACGCCGTCTCGACCATCAAGCTCGAAAAGCCCGTCACAGGCCGCTACGTAAAGCTGCTGGTCACCAAGGTTTCCAAGTACCCCAATGTCAGCGCCTGCGATTTTACCATCATGAACTCCGCGGACGATGACGGCTCGCAGCAAACACAGGACCCTGCAGCCAACGTCGCCCTCAAAATGACCGGCGTCTCAGACAGCGAGGAGGCGGACACCCTAGGGCCAAACAATCTCTTTGACGGCAAGGTCGATAAGCGCGAATCCCGCTGGTCAAGCGCTTCCGCCAGCGAGAGCGCCTGCCCCACCACCCCTCACTGGGTCTACGTCGACTTGGGCCAGACCCGCGACGTCAAGACCATCCGCCTGTTCTGGGAGCAGCGCAAGGCCAAGGGCTACAAGATCCAGCTGGCGCAAGACGGCGCGGACCTCAACCAGGAGAGCAGCTGGGTAGACGCCTACACCAACAACGACCATCCCGCCGCAAAGATGGAGACCATCACCCTGGGCGACACCGCGAAGCAGGCCCGCTACGTGCGCCTCTACATCAACGGCAGCACCTATAGCGACCCGGATGGCGGCACCGCCTGGGGCACCGTCTCGCTCTACGAGATGGAGGTCTACGGAGGCGAGCCGGCCACAAGCATGGGCGACATGCTCTCGGGCATCACCGTCAACGCAGAAATCGACCCCGCCAAGAACTTCACCGACCAGATCACCCTGCCCAAGCACGAGGGCTACCAGATCACCTACAACGGCACGGACTACGAGCAGGTCATCGATGCGGACGGCACCATCTACCAGCCCATCGTGGACACCAAGGTCAAGGCGTCCTTCAAGGTGGTGGACGAGAAGACCAAGGCGTACTCCTTCCGCGAGGTCGAGGTCACCGTGCCCGGCTCCATGAAGGGCAGCGAGCAGGGCGAGGCCGCTCCGGTCATCCTTCCCGAGCTGCGTGAATGGAAGGGCGGCACGGGTCGATTCACCGCCTTTGCCCGCGTCACCTACAAGGACGCCTCCCTTAAAGAGATGGCCGAGCAGTTCGCCTCGGACTACCAAGCGCTCACCGGCCGCGGCATAGAGGTCGCCAAGGCGGACGCCGCCCAGGCCGGAGACGTCTTCTTCACCCTGGGCGCGGACAAGAAGCGCGGCCTTAAGGAGGAGGGCTACCTCATCGAGGCCACCGCGGACAAGATCACCGTCAGCGCAGAGGCCGTGGCGGGCGCCAACTGGGGCTCCAAAACCATCCTGCAAAGCGTCAAGCAGACCGGCGACTTCCCCTGCGGCACCGCACGCGACTACCCGCTGCACAAAGTCCGCGGCTTCATCCTAGACGTGGGCCGCAAGACGTTCACCATCGAGTGGCTGCGCCAGCTCACCGACCAGATGTCCTGGTACAAGATGAACGACCTGCAGATCCACCTCAACGACAACCTCATCCCGCTCGAGCAGCTCAAAGACCCCATGCAGGCCTACTCCGCCTTCCGCCTGGAATCGGACGTCAAGGCCGGCGAGGGCAAGAACCAGGCGGACCTTACCGCTAAGGACGTGTGGTACACCAAGAAGGACTTCAAGGCCTACATCGAGCACTCGCGCGCGCTGGGCGTGAACATCATCCCAGAGATCGATACCCCCGCCCACTCGCTCGCCCTCACCAAGGTGCGCCCGGACCTGCGCCACGGCACCGCCGGTCGCGCAACCGACCATCTGGACCTCAAGAACCAGTACGACGAGAGCCTGTCGTTTGTCCAGGGTATCTTTGACGAGTACGTGCAGGGCGGCGATGCGGCCGTCTTCGCGGACGCGGACGTGATCCACATCGGCGCGGACGAGTACAACGCAGACGGCAACGCCTACCGCCGCTTTGTGAACGACATGTTCACGTACGCGGAGGACAACGGCAAGACCGCCCGCGTATGGGGCTCGCTCTCGGAGATCAAAGGCGACGTGGCGGTCAAGGGCGTCTCCGATACCGGCAAGCGCCGCCAGATGAACCTGTGGAACCCCGGCTGGGCGGACATGAAATCAATGTACGACCTTGGCTTCGAGCTGATCGACTGCCAGGACGGCGCGTTCTACATCGTCCCCAACGCCGGCTACTACTATGACTACCTCAACCAGAACTCCTGCTACAACGACAAGGTCAACGAGATCAGCGGCTTCGAGATCCCCGCGGGCGACCCGCAGATCTCCGGCGGCGCCTTCGCCGTATGGAACGACATGTGCGACTTCCAAGAAAACGGCATGAGCGAGTACGACATCTACCGCCGCATCGACGGCGCGCTGGGCCTGTTCGCCGCCAACACCTGGGGCAAGACCGGCGCCGTCGACCTCGCCGCCGCGCAAGAGCGCGTGAAGCAGCTGGGCGACGCCCCCTCCACCAACTTTGGCTACGAGCAAAAGGCCAGCCAGCAAGGCTCGATCGCCCATCTCACCATGGATTCTTTGGACGATGCATCCGGCCAGAAGCACGCCCTGGGCAAGATGGAGAACGCCGAGCTTGAGAGCGTCGACGGGCGCCAGGCACTGCATCTCAACGGCGGCAAGTCCTTTGCCAAGCTAGATGGCATCGAGACCGCCGGTCTGGGCAACAGCCTGCGCGTCAAGGTCAAGCGCACGGACAATTCCAAGGACGCGCAGGTGCTGTTCGAGTCCCCCTACGGCAAGATCATGGCCGTCCAGGAGAAAACCGGCAAAGTGGGCATCACCCGCGAGAACCGCGCGTATTCCTTCAACTACGCCCTGCCCGCCAACCAGTGGGTTGAACTCGAGTTCAAAAACGAGTTCGAGAAGACCCATCTGTATGTGGACGGCAAGCTGGTCGACACCATCGGCACCAATGCGCGCGCCCAGATCAAGGCCACCTGCATGCTGCCCGTAGGCACCGTTGGCAGCGAATCCGGCAACGCGTTCGCGGGTTATGTGGACGATATCCGTCTGGGCACCGCTAAAGACTTCAACTCCACCATGCCCCTGGACCACGCCGTGGTGAAGGCGAACCTGCTGGCCTCCAAGAACCCCGCCATCAAGGGTGACGCGGAGCTGCAGGGCATGCTGTCCCAGGCTGCAGAGGTCTTCCGCCAGTACGACCCGTCGGCAGACGCCATCGCCGATCTCGCCGCCAAGATCGAGGCCAAGCTGGACGCCGCAGGCTACAAGAAGGCCGACTACGGCCGGATCGACGCCTACCTCGCCATCATCCCCGCCGACCTCTCCGAGTACGAGGACGCCGGTGCGCGCGCCGTCACGATTGCCCGCGACAGCATCGTTCGCAACATGAGCGCCTCGCAGCAGGATGTTGTGGACAACTATGAGAAATCCCTGGTCAGCGCCCTGGACGAACTCAAGCTCAAGCCCGTCGCCGACCTGAGCGTGGTGGACCCCGCCCTGCTGAAGGCGACCGCGGACTGCGAGAACGGCGACGGCAAGGCGGCAAGCGCTCTGGACGGCAACACCGGCAGCATCTGGCATTCTCGCTACAGCCCAGACAAGTGCACGGGACAGCACCACATCACCCTAAGCTCGGAGCAGCCGCTGGGCGTGGACGGCATTGTCTACACCCCGCGCCAAACCGGCACCAACGGCGAGCTTAAGAAGTACGAGGTCCACGTCTCCGCCGACGGCAAGACCTTCAAGAAGGTCGCGGACGGAACCATCAAGAACCTCACCCGCGACCCCTACCTCATCAGCTTCGAGCGCCAGGACAACGTCCGCGCCGTCAAGCTGGTCTACATTGAGGGCGAGGGCGGCTTTGCGTCAGCAGCGGAGCTTCGCCTGCACGACGCCAACGCCGTTGCGGACACCGCAGCACTGAAAGCGCAAATCGCCGCGGCGGAGGCCGTCAAGCAGGGAGAAGGCGCCGCGGCGTTCTCGTCCCAAACCTATGACGCGCTGACCTCGAAGATCGCCGAGGCCAAGGCACTTGCCCAGGGCTCCCCCACCATCAACGACGCCAACGCCATGAGGTTGTCGCTCATGGAGGCAATCCTCAACCTTCGCCTTGAGGGAGCGCCGGCGCCCACGCCCGATCCCGAACCCCAGCCGCCCGTGACCCCGCAGCCGCCCGCCAAGGACGATATCGAGATCCCCGCGCACCCCGGCGGCAAGGTGGAGGTGAGCCCTAAGAACCCGGATGCGGGCGATAAAGTCACCGTTTACCCCAAGCCGCAGGCGGGCAAGGAGGTCCGCAGCATCTCCGTCACGGATAAGGACGGCAACAAGGTCGAGGTCCGCAAGAACGAGAAAGGTGAGTTTGAGTTCACCATGCCCCAGGGCGACGTCGAGGTGAACGTGGTCTTTGGCTGCGACGGCGGCGATCTATGCGAAACCCACAAGTTTGCCGACATCGACGCGAGCCAGTGGTACCACGACCCCATCGACTGGGCACTTGAGAAGGGCTACCTGCGGGGCTACGAAGGTACCAACTTGATGGGCCCAAGCGACACCACCAGCCGCGCGCAATTTGTCGCCATGCTGGCGCGCGCCGCCGGCGCCGACAACGGCAAGCTGGACGGCAAAGGCGGTACATTTGGCGATGTCGACGCCGACGACTGGTTTGCGGGCGTGGTCGCCTGGGGCGCCGAGAACGGCATTGTCAGCGGTTACGACGGCACCAATGACTTTGGCCCCGACCACGCGGTCACGCGCGAGCAGGTGGCGGTGTTCTTGATGCGCTTTGCCCAGAAGAACGGCGTCGATACCTCGGGCCGTGGCGACCTGTCCAAGTTCCCCGATGCCGGCAAGGTGTCCGATTTCGCCGGCAACGCCATGAAATGGGCTGTTGAGGAGGGCTTTATCAAGGGCCTGGACTCCGGTGAGCTCAAGCCCGGCGACGTGGCTTCCCGCGCTGAAGTCGCAACCATATTGATGCGCTACTTCGAGGCGCAGGAACAAGCGCAGTAGCAACCCCAGGAATCGCGGCCCCAAAGCCAGCGACTCCACAACCCACTTAGCAACCCCGTACGACAGGGCGCCCCGCTTGCACGTTCGCAGGCGGGGCGCCCACTTTATTTGCAGGCGGCAAACGGGGAGTGGCCATGGCGGGCGGGCGGCGGAGCGGAGCCGCCAACCCAAGGCGCATCGGCTAACAAAAGGTACAGCGCGGCAGCGAGCCCCTCCCTATATTCGAGCCATCGATACAAAGGAGGAGCCCATGACGTCCACTACCGCAGCCGCCGACGCGGCCCCCGCCGCAGCCGCTGCCAACGCCCTGCGAGACTTCACCCGCAAATGGCTGCCGCGCTTTAGGGACAGCCGCCAAAACCTGCACCAGCTGCTGGACACAGGCGAGTTTCGCGCCGGCTGCGCCGCGCTTGGATATATGGACGATGCGGGCGAGGCCTTCGACGCCACGTATCCCGGCGCCTTCGACAACCTCGAGGAGCTGGACTGGCATCTGCCCGCCGTCACGGACGCCTCGCTTCTGGGATCGGCCGTCATGTCAAAATGGGATCAGGTTTCGCACCTGGTGAGCCATCATTTCTGGGCGACGGACAAGGCCCGCTGCAAAGCCGCGGGGCACGAGGTGCGCCTGTGGTTCATCCTAGCGCTCGAACGATTGGCGCAGCTCGCGGGCGAGAACTCGTCCGCGCCGCTGACCTGCCAGCCCACCGCGCTCTACCTTATATCGAGCACGCACGATCACAGCCGGCAGCCCTCGCGAAGCCCCCTTGTGCACCAGCGGCTGGAGCTCCATCAAAACGGCGACTGCCGCCTGGTCGATCATTATTTGGACGAATACGGGCGCAGCTGCATCTCATCCGACTCCTACATCTCCATATCGAAGGACGAAGCCGCCCGCTTGCTCGATGAAGCGTCTGACTGGATGGGATGCCATTGCTGCAACGTGTACGAATCGAATAGCGGCACATGGACGCTGATTATCGAGGACGAGGAAGGGCGCAGCCACTACGCCTTTGGCGCGCTGGCGATGCTCGATAATCGCCTGGCGCATCTGTCCAACTCGCTGCGACGAGTCCTGCAGCGCCCGGACCTTCTGGCGTGCTCCCTGTAACGGGCGCCGTGCCGCCGCAGCCGGAGACGTCGCCAATCCAAACACGGTCACGCTTCATCGTCCACATAATTAATTGCTATCATTGTAGACGTATATGTAATTGTCAACGCTTATTTAACGTGGTAGTGATTGGTGGTGCGGCAATGGGTGGCGATACCTATATTCCCATGGGAGATGCGGCACGAGCGCTGGGCGTGACCAAGCCGCGAATCTCGCAATTGCTTTCATCAGGCGAGCTAACGGGGTCGCTTGTTGGCGGCAGGCGGATGATCGATGGCGATTCGACCGAACGCTACCTTGCGGGAAAGGCTGCCGCAGTCGAGTTCGACGCATCGCGAACCTTTGTCCTTATGTCTGCCGACCATGAGGTTGCAGTGGTGCGCCATGACCCGCGGAAAGATAACCCCCTGGTTGTTCGCGAGATCCTGGATGCGCCGCGCATGCCCCTTGGCACCGTCACCTCCGGCGGCAAGACGAAACCCCGAAACGTCACGGACTGGTGGGGACACAGGTCCGTTCCTGCCTCTCGTCCAGGGCTGCTCGCCCGCCTTGGCCAAATCGAGATTGCCGACTTCTCCTTGCTGCCCCTCAATAACATGGCGCTCTCGCTCTCGGACTGTTATTGGCTGCGGCCCGCCACCAATGAGACCCTACAGTGGAGCGACGTCAACTATTTTGAGAACGACTTTGTCCAGTCAAACCTTATGGCGTGGGATAACTGGCTCAGTGCGGTGGGGCTCGATTCGCCCGACAACACGTCTGAGGGCGAGCTGCCAAAGCGCTGGGTTATCCGCGATGGCGTGCGTTGCCTTGCCAAAGGCTGCACGGGCGATGACCAGCGACCGTTTAACGAGGTCGTAGCGACCGCCCTGTACTGCCGCCTGCTGCAGCCGGACGAATACGTTCCCTACACCCTTGCGCACATCCAAGACGGCCCCTTGTGCCTATGCCCCAATTTCTTGGGCGAGCGCGAGGAGTACGTTCCGGCGGCGCTTGTTCGCGGCGACCTTTCTTCCATGCGCGGGGCCACAACGTACGATCGCCTGGTCCGCTTTGCGGAGCGCCACGCATGCGATGCCGCTAACATGCACTGTGCGCTGTCGCAGATGATCGTATGCGACGCAATCCTTGCGAACACGGACCGGCATTGGTGCAACTTTGGCTTTATCCGCTCGGTCGACACGCTGCAGATGCGCCCCGCGCCTCTTTTCGACTCCGGCAACTCGCTGTGGTACAACAAGACGCCGCAGCAGGTAGAGCGAAACGACTGGACGTTTCAAAGCAGGCCGTTTGAACCCAATCCCGCGCACCAGCTGGCGCTTGCCAACGACCTTTCATGGTATGACCCCACCGCTTTTGATCACGCTGCTTTATCCGGTTTTGTGGACGAGGCGGTCGAGATTCTCTCGCACAGCAAGCACGCAGCCGCAAACGGACGGCTTGACTACATTGCGCGCGGGCTTCAAAAGCGTGTGGACCAGGTATCCGCGGCGATGGAGGCGCTGCAGTTTGCCCACCGCGGCTGGCGATAGCTTCTAATCTGAATTATCGACCAGAAGAAGGACGCAGGCTCCAGGTAGGACAAATTTCGAGTTAGCGCGGAACTTAGGTCAAATAGTCGCTTAGTGCGGAAGATTTTGGACCAAATATTGAGTTAGTGCGGAATGGGCGATAGATAGTAATGGTACCTTATGAATAGAGCGTTCGCGTCGTTCGAGTTAGAAAGCTCGGGCACCACCGCTCGATGTATAAGGCGAGCCCGTCAGGGCGACTCCAATCCGTACTAACGCACTATTTGACCAAACCCCCGCACTAAGGCACTTTTTGACACTCCGCCCTTTCCGCACTAAGGCGTTTTTTGACATCCCCCACCGCTCTAAGAAAGAAGAGTTTCGCCCAACCAGAGCGAAACCCTTCTTCTACCTGCAATTATGGTGCAGATTACTATGCGACTTCACGAAACGAGCGGTGGCTCCGTTTACTCGAACTCAATCGTTCCGCAAGGCTTGGGCGTGAGGTCGTACAGGACGCGGCAAATGCCCGGAACCTCGGAGGCGATGCGGTCGCCGATCTTCTTGAGCAGCGCCCAGTCGAGCTCGGGGACCTCGGCGGTCATGGCGTCGACGGTGTTGACGGCGCGGATGAACGCCGGCCACTCGTAGAGGCGCTTGCCGTCCTTCACGCCGGTGACGCGGAAGTCGGGCACGGAGACAAAGTACTGCCAAACCTTGCCCTCGAGACCGGCTGCGGCGAACTCCTCGCGCAGGATGGCGTCGGCCTCGCGCAGGGCCTCCAGGCGGTCGCGGGTGATGGCGCCCAAGCAGCGCACGCCCAGGCCGGGGCCGGGGAACGGCTGGCGCTCGACCATGTTCTCGGGCAGGCCCAGCTCGCGACCCACCATGCGGACCTCGTCCTTATACAGCAGGCGAACGGGCTCGCACAGCTCGAACTGCAGGTCGTCGGGCAGACCGCCAACGTTGTGGTGCGCCTTGACGCCGTCGGACTCGAGGATGTCGGGGTAGATGGTGCCCTGTGCCAGGAAGCTCACCTGGTCGCCCACCTTGCGGGCCTCTTCCTCAAAGACGCGGATGAACTCGGCGCCGATGATCTTGCGCTTGGTCTCGGGCTCGGCAACGCCGTCCAGAAGATCCAAGAAGCGGTCGGTGGCGTCGACGTAGACTAGGTTGGCGTCCAGCTGGTTCTTGAAGACGTCGACAACCTGCTCGCTCTCGCCCTTGCGCATAAGGCCGTGGTTGACGTGCACGCAGATCAGCTGCTTGCCAACCGCCTTGATCAGCAGGGCCGCGACAACGGAGCTGTCCACACCGCCGGAAAGGGCGAGCAGCACGTTCTTGTCGCCGATCTGCTCACGGCAAGCGGCAACCTGCTCGTCGATAAACGTGCGAGCAAGCTCCGGGGTGGTGATGCGAACCATGTCGTCAGGACGCTTGTTGGGATCCATCTGGACTCCTCCCATGTGTAAGTGCATATACCAATCTAAAAGTATATAGGATTCGCAGCAGCTTAGGCGCAACAAGCAGGGGCTATCAGGCACCGGATTAGCAACGCTTGATTAGCAGCCCCGGATCAGTAGCCCCAAATCAGCGGCACAGATTAGCGGCTATCCCAGATGCGCGGTATAGAGCGGCTTGTAGGTCGCCCCTTCTTGCGAGAGCTCGCTTTTATAGAGCGTCACGCTGTTGGAAGAGCTTTCTGCTGGAAAGACTAGATCGGACAGCGCCTGCGGAAGCACGCGTGCTCGTCGAGCCAGCGTCACGTGCGGATCGAACGCTTTCTCGTCATATGAAACCCCCTGTGCTCGCAGCTCCTCGCGAACCGCCATGGCGAGATTCATAAGGTCGCGCCCGTGCGCCAGCTTAAGCAACAAAGTCGCGTCGACCGGCTTGCCGTAGATCCCCAGGCCGTCCGGCACCAACCGGATCGCGGCGGCATGAGCGCACGCGGTGTCCAAAACGTCCATAACACGGCGCGCCTCCGCCTCGCTAATCTCGCCCAAAAACGCAAGCGTCACATGGTAGGTGGAACGCGCAACAAACCGTCCGCGCACCATAGAAGAAAGCTGTCGAGATAAATCGGCAACCTGTTCGATTAGTTCATTGGGCAGATCCAGGGCTATAAAAGTTCTCATGCTTACTCCCCCACCGCAACGGAGCGATCGCAAGCCAATCATGCGATATCGGCGTTGCATTCCACCAGGTTGTACCCGTTGTGCGCAACATGGCGCGACGCGCCCGCAAGCGCACGGCGGCATTCCGCCAACGTCGCCATGCGCAGCCGCGCGCCCATCGGGATATCATTTGTTCATAGTAAGCCACATTTAACTTATTGCGATGTTTTTGAGAATGAGTATCAATATGAGTCTAAGCAAGCCCCATTCTCCGCATAATGAAAATCGTACCAAGTGCGGTTGCCCGGAGAGGGCCCACAGGGACTGGGCGCCCGCACTATCGCCTGCGACCGAATGGAGAAGGTCATGAAGTTTGTATGCCCCGTTTGCGGTTACGTTGAGGAGTTCGACGGCGAGGAGCTGCCCGCCGATTTCAAGTGCCCCCAGTGCGGCGTTTCCGGCGACCGCTTCATCAAGCAGAGCGACACCGAGATGACCTGGGCCGCCGAGCACGTCATCGGCGTTGGCAAGCTCCCCGAGGTCTCCGAGGACATCGTTAACGACCTGCGCGCCAACTTTGAGGGCGAGTGCACCGAGGTTGGTATGTACCTGGCCATGGCTCGCGTTGCTCATCGCGAGGGCTATCCCGAGATCGGCCTGTACTGGGAGAAGGCAGCTTACGAGGAGGCCGAGCACGCTTCCAAGTTCGCTGAGCTCCTGGGCGAGGTCGTAACCGACTCCACCAAGAAGAACCTCGAGATGCGCGTTGAGGCCGAGAACGGCGCTACCGCTGGCAAGACCGACCTGGCCAAGCGCGCCAAGGCTGCCGGCCTGGACGCCATCCACGACACCGTTCACGAGATGGCTCGTGACGAGGCTCGCCACGGCAAGGCTTTCGCTGGCCTGCTCAAGCGCTACTTCGGCTAAGCCACAACGGACACACCGGTCATCCGGCTCCGTAGCACGCATTCTAGCTGCTAGACATACGGGACGGCTCGCATATGCGGGTCGTCCCGTATTTTATTTAGATGGACGTTCAGGGCCTGTCCCCCAATACCCGGCAAAACCAACGCGGCCGCCTGCAGGATTATCCTTTGCAGGCGGCCGCGTTTTCTATGCAAGCTGTCGTGGTCCTATAGGGCATTTATCTCAATCCGCGGTGCGCACACCAGAGTCGCACGCGCCGGACATGCACCGCGAAGCGCTACACCTCGTAGCTGTCCGCGGGATCCGGCTCCGCGCCGTCCGCCGCCTCAATCGACACGCCGTCGCGGGCAGCTTCTTCCGCCGCGGTACGTGCTTCGTCAAACTTCGCCTTCATGGTCTTGTTGTGCCAAGTGAGTTTGCGAATGGTCAGCTCCTCTGCCTTGTTGTTGGCCAGGCGCAGGTTGTTCTCAGAAGAAAGCAGAGCCTCCTTGGTCTTTTGCAGGTGCGAGATGGTCTTGTCGATCTCATCGATCGCTGTCTGGAACTTCCTGCTCGCCAGGTCGTAGTTGCGAGCAAAGCCGGTCTTGAACTCCTCCATCTTGGCCTCAAAGTTGGTCACGTCGATGTTCTGGCGGCGCGCCAGCTCAAGCTCCTGCTTGTAGGTAAGCGAGTTCATGGCGGCGTTGCGCAGCAGCGTGATCATGGGAATGAAGAACTGCGGACGAATCACGTACATCTTGGGATAGCGGTAGCTCACGTCCACAATGCCCGCGTTGTACAGCTCGCTTTCCGGCTCAAGCAGCGTCACCAGCACCGCGTACTCGCAGCCCTTCTGCGTGCGGTCGTGGTCGAGCTTCTTAAAGAAGTCCTCGTTCTTGTGCTTGGTGGCCGTGGTGTCGTTCTCGTTTTTCATCTCGAACATGATCGAGATGATCTCGTTGCCGTCCTCATCGCACTCGCGGAAGATGAAGTCGCCCTTGGTGCCCTCGGACGCGTCGTTGTCCTTCTCAAAGTACGCGTTGGGAAACGCCGTCATGCGCAGGCGGTTGAACTCGGTCTCGCAGTGCTGCTCCAGGGTCTCGCCCACCATCTTGGTAGAGAGGCGCGCCTTCATGTCGCGCAGGCGCTCGATCTCCTCGTCCTTAAAGCGGACGATTTCCGCGTTGGCCTTGCGGGTCTGCTCCAACTCAAGCTCATGGGCGGCCTGCACCTGCTGGCGCTCGGAATCGCGCACGGCCTGCTCGCGAGCAAGGGCCGCCCGTGCGTCGTCGCGCTCGCGCTCGACCGCGGCGACGGCTTGCATGCGGGCTATCTCCGCCGCACCCTTTTGGGACTCCAGCTTGGATTTAAGGTCCGCCACTTCTTGTTTGGACGAGGATATCTGCTCTTGCATGGCCTGCTGCGCCTGGGAGCGAGCCGCCTCCACGGCAAGGTCGCGCTGGCTTGCCGCCGCATCCAGCTGCACCTTGAGCTGGACTGCCTGGGAGGTCGCCTGCTGCAGCTGTTCCTGCAGCGTACGGCGCTCCTGCTCTGCCTGGGTGCGTAGGCGCTCGGCCTCCGCCGCCGCCTGCTCGCGGGACTCCTCGCGCAGGCGGGCCTGCTCAATCTGTGCCTGGTTGTCGCGCTGGGCAAGCTGCGCCTTGAGCTCGTCCACCTGATGCTGCAGCTCCGCCGCCGTCTTCTGCGATTCCGCGCGGGCCTGCGCCGCAGCCTGCTCGCTGGCAAGCGCGCGCTCCCCCACCGCCGCCTCAAGCTTGGCGGTGAGCTCGGCCACTTGGGCATCGCGCTGGGCGGTCACCTGCGCCAGCTCTGCGTCGCGGCGAGCCGTAAGGTCGGCAAGGTCGGCATCGCGCTTGGCCTTGAGCTGCGCCAGCTCCGCATCGCGCTGCGCCATGCTCTGCTGCAGCGTGGCCTCCGCGTCCGCGCGGGCAAGCTGCAGCGCCTGCTCCTTCTCGCGGGTGAGCATCTGCATACGCTCGGAAAGCTCGTCCGCAAACTCCTGGTCGCGAACCTGCTTCATAATGTCAGCGTACCCGGTCTCATCAACCTGAAAAACCGTTCCGCACTTTGGGCACTTGATCTCATTCATACGCGCTCCCGCCTTTACCGCCTGGCGACCGGTCAAAAATGCTGTCAGCTGGGTTGCCGGAGCCTTCAAACCGATGGGCCTTTAAACTCTTTCAACTATACCCGCTCGTGCGGACTTAATTTGTACCGAACAGGGATGCGCCGCGGCGCTGCGGGATTCCCATCGGGGATTCCTATCGGCGTCTACGCCTAGTTCACTTCCCAATAGGTAGTGCTAACGGAAGTGAAAGCGCATTCACTTCCGATACATAAGCCGGAAACGAAGCGAAAGGGAACGCCGCGAGCGCCGGTCACGGAGCCAAGCATCTCGCCGCGTCTTTGATGGCGATAACCTGCGAATCGTACGGATTGTCCGCCCGCGCCTACTCGTCCCGCGCCTGATCGCCGCGCTCCAACAGCCGACGCTCGCGGTCGGAATCCGGCACGGGGTCCACGCCCTTAAAGAACGCAAGGATCTCGTCGCGGCTCACGGGGCAGTAGTTGTTGGCATCCACCCCCACGTCGTAGCGCAAAATGCCCAAATCGCGGTTGCGCAGGTTGTACTCCGGCTTGGCATGGATGTGCCCGTGCAGGTGGATAGCATGGCGCCACTTACCGTTCCAGCTGAGCATGGGGTAATGCAGCATGCACATGCGCTGGCCGTGGCACATACCGGGCTTGAGCTCCGCGTAATCCAGCACCTCGCTAAACGCCGGCGGATGACCGGGCTCGCCCCACCCCTTGTCATGGTTGCCGCGCACCAGGATCACCTTGCGGCAGTTGATGCGGCGCCGCAGCGCATACGCCTGCTCAACCGTGATGCGGTACGAGAAGTCGCCCAGCACGTAGAGCGTGTCCGTCATGCTCACGCGGTCGTTGATGCTGGCGATAAGCTGCGAGTTCATGCGGCCTATGGACGAGAACGGGCGGTCGGCAGCCGGAATGATGTTGGCATGCCCAAAGTGCGTATCAGCGGTAAACCAGATCATAAGAAAGCTATCCCCCATATTCCCATAGCAATCTAGCCAGCCCCATTCTCTACCAAGATGTAAAGCAGCTTCATCAACTATTGGTGTCCAATTTCAATTATCGGCATTAAAGCAAAACAAGCGGGCGTCCCAACCAGAACGCCCGCCCTCACCAAGCAACAAAGCCAGGAACTCTATCCTATAGCCTCAAGAACCGCATCGACAATCTTCTTAGTATTCATCATTCCAAAGTCCTGGGGAGGAATGATGTAGATGGGAATATCCCCAGCAGTTTTCGCAAGTTCTTCGGCCATATACTTAACATGCGGACCAAGTAGAATCGCCTGCATGCCGTCCATTGCCGACTCGGCCTCAGCAATGGGAAACACCTTTACTTCAACGTCCAGGCCACGTCCACGGGCCTCTTCCTCAAGCTTCGCACCCAGAATACTTGTCGTCATGCCTGCAAAACAGCATAGCATCCATTTCATATTGACCAACCCCTTCTGAGTTACGCGACTTCCGCCTGTGCGGGAGCCTCGGCCTGCTCTTCTTCTACCTTCTTCTTTTCATATGCCTTGAAGAATGGGTAGTAGACGAGGCCGTTAAGAATTATGAGTCCAATTATAAAGATGAGCGCCTTGACATCCATGGTCGACAGCAACGCTCCGATAGGCGCGGGAACGTTCCAGCCAGGATAAGCAAACGTATGGTTGATGATGCCAAGATCCATTACCAAGAACGTAAGGCCCGCATTGAGAACCATATTGAGAATAGAGGGAACGAACATCAGCGGGTTATACATAACGGGCAGGCCGAAAATAATGGGCTCGTTAACTCCAAAGAGCGTGGGGATGATACCGAGCTTGCCGATGGTGCTGATCTGCTTAGAACGGCTCCTCAAGGTGAGCAACGCCAGGGCAAGGGTTGCCCCGTTGCCGCCGATGGTAATGAAATACCACACAAAGGGAGGGGTGACCGTGCAAGGCAGGGCCGTAGCGGCGGCACCCGCGGCATAAGCCGCCATATTCGCATCAAGGTTGGCATAAAGGAACGGATCGAGAGGACTTGTAAGAACGGAATCGTGGATTCCGAACCAGAAGAACAAAGGCATCAGGAAAGCAATGAGCATGATGCCAGCGGGGCTGTCGACCGCACCAACCAGAGGAGAAACAATCGTCGCGATGAGATTGGCGAACGGCGCCGCAGTCAACTTAATAGCGGCGGTGCTGATAAGGGAAACAGCGAGAAGGCATAGCGCAGCGGGTACAAGATGAGCCATAGACTCGCCAAGAGCGGGAGGTACGGCGCCGGGCAGATTGATGCGGCCAACGTTCCGTTCCGAAAGGAATTTGAAAAGCTCGACCGTGGCAACAGACATAACGATGGCGCAGAACAATCCAGCGCCGCCGATAAAGTCCGTCATGAGGGCGCCCTCAGTACTGATAAATCCCGTGGCAATGAAGGAGGCGGCGCTAAGCGCAACGGGAAGGTACGAGTTCATCTTGTAGTGACGGGACAGGAAAAACGCCAGTCCCACAGAAACCCAAAGCGCGAGGCATCCGGTTGTGATGGTGTTGATGATAGTAAAGGGAAACGCCAGAAAATCGGCAATCGTCTGCCATCCCTGCATGAAGGATTGCGCGATGCCCGGATCCATGGTCGTGTAGTCCATGGGCGGCGTAACGATAACCAACGCCATGGACCCTATCGTCATAAACGGAATAAGCGTCAGGAACGTATTCTGAATCGCCTGGATATAGCGGTTTGCGCCGAGCCGGCCAGCAACAGGAGCAACGTGGCGCTCGATAAACTCGGTAAACTTTTCCATGTCCTATACCTCCTGAGACTCGATAAAATCGCGGTACCAGTAGTAGCTGTCCTTGGGAATGCGCTTATTTCCGTTCTCGTAATCGATGTACACAAGCCCATAGCGCTTCGCGTAGCCGTTGATCCAGCTGTAGAGATCCATCGTTGACCAGACAAAGTAACCGCGTACATCAACCCCTTCCTTCATAGCCTCCAGCATCCACTCGGCAAAGCCCTTTTGGAACTCGATGCGATACGGGTCATGCACCGTGCCGTCTTCCTCGAGAACGTCTTTGTAACCAATACCGTTTTCCGTAATGATGAAAAACGTTTCCGGGTAAAGCTCGCGCAAACGAATGAGAAGGTTGTACAGGGACTTTGGATATAGTTCCATATCCCAATCGTTGGTTGGCATCGAATCATCGCGGTCAATTTCGAACCAATTCTTGACAACGGCCTCCTGGCGGTCGCTCTTTTTGCCGGTATTGCTCGCCTTAAGGCAGGTCTCACCAGTTGTATAGGGCTTAACAAGATAACGCGCATATGCATTCACGCCAAGGTAGTCAACCGTGCCGGCGCGGAAGATATCATCGTCCCCGGGCAACGCGTAATCACGGTTGCACCCATCTGCCACGATCTTATCCACAAACTCTTGCGGCATCTTCCCCAGTACGCACGTGTCATTGACGCAGCGATTGTAGAAAAGCTCGGCGTTAACAGCGGCTTCCCTGTATTCATCGTTGTCGACGAGCGTCTCGATAGAATAGGAATCGCTTACAAGGCCGATGCTCCCCTGATAACCTCCTTCGCGAAATGCGCGGACCACCATCGCGCTACCAAGCAAGATGTGATACATGGCGCACCAACGACGACCGAGGTCTTGGACGTTAGGAGGATAGTTGCCCACGGCGTAGCAACATTGGGTCTCGTAATTGGGTTCGTTTACCGTCGCCCAATAGCGGACACGGTCGCCAAAGCGATCGAAGCAGACTTTCGCATATGCCTCAAATGCCTTGCAGGTTTCGCGGTTCTCCCAACCGCCCCGCTCAAACAGCGTTTGAGGCAGATCGTAGTGGTACAGGGTAACGAGCGGGGTCACGCCATGAGCCAGGCAGCAGTCGATCACACGGTTGTAGAACGCAACGCCCTCCTCGCTAACTGCGCCGATGCCATCGGGAATGACGCGCGACCAGGCAATTGAGAAGCGGTATGCGTTCTGGCCGCCAGCAGCCAGCATTTCTATATCTTCTTCGTAGCGATGATAATGATCGCAGGAGACATCCGCAGTCACGGGATTAACCACATTCTTCTCGCTATGGCAAAAGGCATCCCAATTTGAAAGCCCCTTCCCGCCTTCCTGCCACGCGCCCTCGCATTGGTAGGCGGCGGTGGCGCTTCCCCACATGAAATCAGTCTTCATGGCGCATCTCCTTATAGACGCTGATGAATTCACGTGCCATACGCCCAAGAAGGGCGGTCGTCATCAAATGGTCTTGAGCGTGCATGAGAAGAATACTGAAGGCGATGTCCTCCCCCGTCACCTCAGCTCGAAGTAAAGCGGTCTGCGCTTCATGCGCTTCGATGATCGCCTTATCGCCAAGTCCAAGCTTCTCGTTCGCCTCCTCGTAAGACCCGCTTTTCGCACAAGCGATGGCCTCATAGAAATGGGCTGAGGCTTCACCCGCATGCGCGACAAGCTGAAACGACATCGACTGAAGTTCTTCCTTGTTCATACCACTCCTTCCAAAGCGCAACGAACCCTGCATGGCCCAAGAATAGAAACCAGTTGCGGCCGTTTCCACTTTGGAGTTGCGGCATGCGCCGCAATATTAGATTTGAAGATTGATTTAATATTTAGCAGCATATTTGTATACGTCTATTCGTTTAGCCTTTAAACATGGAGGGGCATATGCAGCGATTAACCCGTCGACAGGCAACTTTGCTGCAACATATCGCCGCATCCGATTATCCCGTCACCGGCAAATCGCTCGCAGCCACGCTGGATTGCTCGGTTCGTACCATTCAATCCGAAGTTGCTCGGATCAATATCAATGAAAAAGTTATCCAAAGCACCAACCGCGGCTACATCGCTCCCTCTCGAGACGCGGTCTCCAAGCTTCTCGATGCACCCAATGAGGAGAGCGCTTCAACAGAATGGCTAATTTTGAAACTCATCTCAAAGAACGACGGCACCCTCGGCGTCGATGATATAGCCGAAAAACTCTACATGAGCTCTTCGTCGGTAGAGCGCGAAATCAAAAATGTGCGAAGAATAGTCGAGGCACACAGCCTAAAGCTAGTGCGCAAACAGGGATCCCTGAGCATCGAAGGCAACGAGCATGACAAGCGTTCTCTTATTGGATCCCTCGTCTCCCAAGAAGCCGTTAACTCCATGTCGAGATACGGCGGCCTTTCGGAGTACTTTGACGACATGGATATTAGCCGCGTACGCACCTGCACGCTGTCGGTAATTGAAAACCAAGGCCACCAGATTAAGCAAGGCTATGCCCAAAACCTCATTACCTCGATCGCCGTTGCCCTTTACCGCATGCGACACGGTCTGCACGTGCCAGACCCGGCATGCGAGCTATCCGATCGTGAGGCCGAGAGAAGTATCGCCAGCGAGCTATGCAGCATGTACGCGCGCCACCATGACGTCGCCCCAACACAAGGAGATATAGACTATCTGGCGACCCTTCTTATCGGTCAGGTTGAATCGCGAAAGCCCCATGACGACGCCCCCTCTCAAGGAAAATCCCTACAGGTTCTAGAAGGCGTCCGCTCGATTGTTGAAGACGTGTTTGGCTCGTATCAGCTTGAAATTGATTCAGAGCAAGCGCTGCGCAACTTCTCGGTCCACGTGCAAGCGCTTATCGAAAGGCGCGAGGAAGCCCAAATCAAAGACACCGATGCCCTAGAGAACATTAAGCTCAACTGCCCGTTTATCTACGAGCTTTCCGTACTTATCGCCTGGCGAATAAGCGAGATGTTTGGCGTGATAGTCTCCGATGGTGAAGTAGGGTTCATCTGCATCCACGTTGGCATGCTCCTGCTGTCCACCCTTGAAAATGATAAAGTCCGCATTCTCCTCGCATGCGATCATTATCAAGGGATATCACAACGAATTCGCGAAGCGCTTGATCGTCGATATCAAGACGTAGCGCTTCTAGCCGAAATCGACATAGAAGGGCTCCGTTCTATCGATTCGGAAGCAGACGTAATCATCACAACGAGGAAATCCCTTTGCAAATCCAGCGGCTCTGTATTGATTTCCCCATTCTTTACCGCAGACGACCAGGTCCGCGTTGAGCGCATCATTGACGCTGCGGTTCAGAACAGAAAAAACTCCCGCCAACGGGCTCTTCTTGAGCCGTTTTTCACAGACGGACTGTTCTTATCAACCGACGAACCGATGGAACGAGACAACCTCATCCGCAAAATGGGAACCCTGCTCCAACAAGAAGGCGTAGTAGACGATGAGTTCATTGACCTCGTTTTGAAGCGCGAAGAGCTTTCTTCAACATGCATGTTCGACCTGTTCGCCATCCCCCATTCAGTCGAAATGAACGCCAAGAGAACCATGGTGTGCGTGGCACTTTGCCATAAAGGAGTCGCATGGAACGGTCCTACAATCAAGTTGGCGCTGATGATAGCTGTTTGCCATGATGACCGCCGTCGATTCCTTGAAGTGTTCGACACAATCGTAAAAGCCTGCTCCGATCGGGAACGAAGTGACAGATTGTCTAAATCGACTTCGCTCCAGGAATTCTTGGACATACTAGTCAACGGCCCTACATCCGTCGAGCAGCCCTTTAGTTGGACGGCACCCAACAACATATTCTAATGCCGAAGGCAAGTTCGACCTGCGCCCGAACGATTGAGCCCCACCGCACGCTATACCAAGTGAATCCTGAACCAAACACTCAGCATCAGGATGGCGTTGGCTAGCAGATAGCACACAAGACAAAGCTAAGGCTCAAAAGAACAACGAATCCCGCTCTTTAATTGAAGCACAATCCATGCCCGGATAGATGAACACCGGTCACGCTCCGCTACCCTTTGCCAGACAAAAGATATATTCTCGATCCAAACAGACGCTGCAATAAATGACTCACCTTGAGGAGGCAATTCATGACACGCAGAAACTGGACTATCCAAGAGACGCGGGCGGCGTTTGCGCTCTACCTGCTTCTTGAACCCTCCCAGATTGATAAACGTAACTCGGATATCATAGCGCTAGCCAAAGCTCTAGACAGAACCCCCTCCGCTGTGGCTCTTAAGCTCTGGAACATTGCCGCCAACGATGCCAACCGCGTTGAATCTGGCCGCGTGGGCATGTCGCATGGTAGCAAACTCGACAAGGAAATCTGGATTGAGTACGACAGCAAAGGAGATGAGCTGGTTAGCGAATCACTCGACCTCCTCAACCAGGCAACCGCTGATCCCGACAAGAAGCTTGATTCCTTCCGACCCATCGAGCGCAACCTAGAATCGATTCCAGAGGGACAAGAGCGTATCGCCGCTGTAAGGCAGCGAGTCAACCAGCGGTATTTCCGCAATTCCCTTCTTAGCGCGTATCACAATAAATGCTGCATAACAGGCATTTCTATACCAAGACTATTGGTGGCTAGCCACATCAAGCCTTGGAATATCTGCAATCCAAAAACAGAACGCCTTGCCACCGACAACGGCTTGCTCTTAAACGCATTCCATGATCGCGCGTTCGACCAAGGGCTGATTACGATCGACCAACAGTATAAGATTCGCGTTTCCCATACCGTAAAGCACAAGCAAGATCCGCTCGATTGGCTATGGAGCTTCGACGGGGCAGAAATCGACCTACCTTCGGTTAAGAAACCAAAGAAGGAGTTCATCGAATATCACAACGATGTCATTTTTCTAAAGTAGGACCCCTTTCATCCACATACGACAGCTAGCCCTGCTGGAAATACCTCCCAGCAAGCGAATGCTTGATCTAGAACACTTCAACGTGATCTAATGATCAAAGCGAGAGCAGGGAGGTAGCATGTCGAACTACAGAATAGAAACCATCAACTTCGAAGATCTTGAAAACCAGATGACCATACCAACGTATCAACGTCCGTTGGTATGGTCCAAATCTCAAAAGGCTGCTTTCATCGACAACATAAGCAGGGGCTTTCCTTTTGGATCACTGCTTTTATATAAATACGATAATGCCGAGCAGTACTCTCTCATTGATGGACAACAGCGCTTTTCTACACTGCGAGAATATCAACGTCATCCAGAGGAGTACTTTCCCATTGAATCAAACTCAGCGAAGCAGATTGACTCCTTGATGGCGCTCTCCGGCGCAGCGCAGCAATCGGAAGACGCAAGAACCAAATTAAGGAATCAATTCATCTCCGCAATCAAAGAGATGCTGCACCTGCATGCCACCAAGAGGAATCTGCCCGGTTCATATCTAGCTCAACAAATCAAGGAAATCTACCCGGCATGCAGCGATGGCCATATGCTGGAGATTGTTGATATCCAAGTCGAGCTCATCACCGCTCTCGATAAGTATGTCAACCTGTCGACCCTCCAAATCCCCTGTGTGTTCTTCACGGGCGACAAATCGGAGCTGCCCGAGGTATTCGCCAACGTCAACCTTGGCGGAAGAAAGCTGACGAAATACCAGGTTTTCGCTGCCCAATGGAACCGCTATCAAGTCCAGCTGTCACCGGAACCTTATTCCGATGACATTCTTGAGCGCACTATTTCACGCTATGAAGCGCTCACAGAAGATCGCGACGGCCTTGAGATCGAAGACTTTAGCGCTGAGGAAATGAGACGCGAGCGCATTGTCACCCTTCCGGAATTCTGCCACGCATTGGGAGAGCTCGTTATCTCGCGATGCCGAGCATGCTGGCCGGATAAGGCCGCCGAGCAAGACGACACCGTAGACACCATTGGCTACAACACGCTTGCGATTGTATTTGGACTCCGCCCGCAGGAAATCGCCGGAAAGAAGGAAGGTCCCCAAGGACTTCCCGACGTCTTCGCAAATGCAGGCTTTGAGGATAGCCCCACTGCCACGGAGCACCTGGTAAAGTGCATGCTTGCCGAATACGATGAGATCAACGGACGCTTTGCCAAGTTCCTGAAAAAGCCAGGCAGCAAAGAGGCGTACGAAACCTCTAAATCTAGCGGCCAGCTGCAATTTCTCTCGTTTTTTGCAGCTCTTTGGTTCGCGCGATATGGAGCGATTCGCTCAACGGATTTTGAATCGCTGCCGGATTATAAGAAGAAGGGCTACAACGAAACAACCCGCAACCTCTTTAGGTGCTTTATCTTGGATATGCTCACCAATCAATGGAAGGGCTCGGGCGACTCCAGGCTTGGCAACTATATAGACGGGACGCTGTCGTATGCGACGAGCGCTGCCTTCTCCAGGGCAAAACTCGAAATTGCAACCCAGTCTTATCTGGATTCAATCGAAAACAACGAGTCGATCAATGTTGACCCCATCGCAAAGACCCTGCTGACCGTCCTTGCAAGCTGCAATCCTCAGGCATATTCCGAGAGCGCCTACGACATTGAGCATCTAATCTCACGCGAGACGCTCCGAAATAAGACGAGCGGACAGTACGCGTACAAAACGTACAAGCTCCCTGGCGGCAACCTCGGCAACATCGCTTACCTTTCTAGCGCCGAGAACAGGGCAAAGGGATCAACCACGCTCCCCGCATCCAAGGGAGAACTCTTTACCTTCAACGGAGAAAGGGAGTTTGTTTACAACGGCCAAGACCTGCGTGATGCCGACCTCGACCTTAAGAACGGCAATCCCGCAGCCGCTAAAAAGTTCTTGCATGAACGCGCGCAAATCATGCTGGATAAACTCGTTGAAATCCTCGCCAAAGATTAACCCGGGAGGCGAGCGAGCATGTCTATAGAAACGTATCAAGGCCTAACGCTATCGTATGAGCGAGCCACTTCACTTGTGCCCGACTCTTACTTGCCGGCGTATCAATGGTTTCTGAGCCACGAGGGAGAAGTTGGACCTCGTCCGTGGAAAGACCATGCCCCCAAAGATATGCCCATCACCCTTGTTGCGCAACGAGGGATACACAAACCGGGCGGGCAGGACTACGCGATTTCGATCACCATCGCGAACCCTACGATATACGGAGCGGATTCCGTCCACCTTCTTGATGACGGCACATGGATGATCCAATATTGCGAGCACCATCACAATACGGGACGAAAGCCCGGCTCGCCAAGGTACAACCAAGCTCTTATCAATTGCCTTGAGGACGGCGTGCCCGTAGGCGTTTTCTACAAGACCGGCAACGAGTACCAGTGCCTTGGCCTTGCGTTTCTTGAAAGCTACAACAACATGGCGGGCATCTTCACCCTTCATGGACCCGTTCACAAACTCGATAGCGGTGCCCTCTCCCCCATCTCCGCAAAAGAGATAGAAGATGCCCTTGAAAACGCAGCCAAGCTGCGCGCCGACGTGCTGTTTAACAGCAAAACGCTTGACCTTGACTACCTTGGTTCTTCCCATGAGGGGAAGCGCGACTTCACCTCGCTCAAGAGGGACCTTAAAAATGCCCACGGCGAAACGTTTAAAACGGATCTTATCGAGGCGTATAACGGCCAATGCGCGATTTCTGGCTACGATGCACTGCCCGCACTCAACGCGACATATCTCAGTTCCTATCTGGGCGCAGCAAGCAATACGCCGTCTGCTGGAATCCTGCTTAGGACGGACCTGGGCACACTGTACCAACAGTCGCTCATTTCGATTAGACCTGATACCTATGAGGTCATGGTGGGCGGCGCGCTGCGAAACACCGCCTACAACCACTTTGACAGGCGACGGATTTCTCTTCCCAGCAACGAGCAGCTCTGGCCATCCAAAGCCAGACTCGAAGCCCATCACAGCTCGTTTATGCAGCTGAACTGCTAACACGTGGGGCCAACTGCTACAAGAATGCGGTTGGCCCCATCTTCTTTGGCGTCTACTCCATGCGCTCGGCGATTACTCGTCCAATCATATGCGGAATGCCTACTACCAGTGCGTTGCCCATACAGAAGGCGCGCTGGATATCTGTCATGCCCACGTCCGTCCAGCCCTTGGGGAACCCTTGCAGCTGGTCCAACTCGTCCGGAACCAACCTGCGGCAGCGGCCGTCCCCCGCTTGCACAATATGTTTGCTCCGTGAGGCCGACCCCCCCCCTCACTTGTGAGGATGGTACGCGCCGGACAGTCAACCGGGTCCGGAAACGCCATCGATCCTTCCGTGTACTGATAGGTAAAGCCGGTCTTCTTGTCCACGCGGGGCTCGCTTTTGCCGCCCTTGAAGTAGCGCCAACGCTCCAGCTTATCCTCGTCCGTAATAAAGAAAGACTCGTCCACTTCCGCATCATCGACCAGCACGTCGCCAAGGGTTTTGTACGTCCCGTTGTACTCGACGTTTAGCCTGCCCGTCATGACCTTGCAGCCCTGCATAACGCCCGCCGTCTCAAAGCGGGAGCGCTTGGCGCCCATACCAAAAGACTCCGAGCACTCATAGGGGTCGGCGGGAATGGTGAAGCCCACGGGATCGACCTCTGGCTTTACGGGCAGCGCTTGGGCCATCACGCCGCGCGTCATACGGTCGGCGAGGTCCCACGCCTCATCCGTCTTTTCCGCGTAGATGTAGACGCGGCGACGCTTTTGGGGGAAACCGTAGTCCGCGGCGTTCACAACGCGCCACTCGACCGCGTAGCCCAGGGAGGCGAAGCAGGAAAGGATGATGGCGAAGTCCCTACCGCGCTGCGACGCGGGGCTTTTAAGCAGGCGGTCGACGTTTTCGAGCAGCACGTAACGCGGCGTGTTCTTAAGGCGCAAGAACCGGTAGATGTCCCACCAGAGCACACCCTTCTTGCCAACGATGCCGCTTGCCTGAGACAGCGGCTTTGCCACCGAGTAGTCCTGGCAGGGGAAGCCGCCGACCACCATGTCGACGTCCGGGATGTCTATGGTGCCCGCCTCGTAGGCGTCTAGCACCTTGTTGATGTCCTCATTGATGAGGGAATCCTCGCCAAAGCGCTCGCGATAGCACTTGGCGGCGAACTGGCGCGTTGGGGTTCCCGGTGGCTCCCATTGGTTGGCCCAGATGGTTTTGAAGGGACCTGCGGACGGCATGGCGAACTGCGGATGCGCGGGGTCGCTATAGCCCTCCAGACCCAGGCGGAAGCCTCCAACGCCGGCGAAAAGCTCGGCCACTCGAATGACGTTCTTTGTCACATAACTCCTATCAACTACAGAGGCGCTTGGCTGCGTGGGCGGGTTGCATGCGCCGGCGCCGTGCGCGGTAGCGACGCCTTGGGCCACGGTGGAGCCGTGGACCGCGCGGGTGCCGTTGGCCGTAAGGGTGCCGGACGCCCCTGAGATCGTTTCCCGCCTTACTCTATCGATCTCTTCGCCTATATATCGAGCATTGATCCAAAAACACTTTTTTGTTTCTGGCTTGCCCGCCGGCGTGGGTAGAACGTCTGCCTTGTTGCGCCCGTGGGGACGGACGTGGCAGCAGCGGTTCTCGCTGGATTTGACCGACCAGTCCGCGCGACCCATGGCGACGCGACGGCGCATCTCCTCATAACAACGCTGCGCTTCTAGTAAGTCTTTATCGGACATCTGCCAAAAGAGGACTTCCGAAAGCAGGTAGCGGCCGCGAGTTTCCTCGTCCTCTTTATAGATAACAAAGAGGTACTTGCTACGCAGGTACTCCCTAAAGTCGCTCTCCTCAAACGGGCGAGCCACCAGGTCGAAGTAATCAAACGTTGGGAAGGAGATCGACTCTTTGGGTACCCCGTCGCGCTTTAGGCGGATAGTCTTGGTCTTGATGCCAGCCTTCTCGAACTCAGCGATCTTGGCGTTCTGGTCCACGCCCAGAATATGCTTGGTGATGAGCGCGCACAGGTTCTTGGGTTTGCGGCGCCCATTATGGAGGTAGCCGCAGTGCTCGCCCAGCTCCTCTTCCGTAAGGCCAAAGTAGGGCTCAAAGCGAGAGCGGACAAGATGCTCAAGGTCGAGGTCGCCCTCCCCCTCTCGCCGCTCGATCGCCTTTGCGTCCAACATACTGTTGAAGATCGCCGTCATGTACGCAGGTTTGATGGCCCACGCGCGCGGCTTGGCGGGAATGGACGAGAACGGCTGCGGCCTGCGGACCTTACTGGACGCGGCCTTTGTCGCCGCCTCTAGATAGAACGTATCCGAGCCGGAAAGCTCATGCGCCTTGCCCTGACGGATCTTTTCGACCACGGTATTCCAGTCGCGGCGGAACACGGGCACGTCCTCTGGCGGAATGCCCCAAAGCTCTACCAGGTCGACAAAGAAGTCCACGGGGTTGAGGTCTTTATCGTATTCATAGGCGATGAGCAGGATCTTACTGAGCTTCTTTTGGACCGAGCTTGTCTCCCAGGTCTCGTCCACCACGCTCATATAGTTGATCATGCTGATGACCAAGCGCTCCTTGGCGGAGAGCTCGCCGTTCTTTTTACGACGAAGCGGCGTGGTCTTAAGCTCCGTTTCTACCTGGGCGAAATCCGGATCCGCAGAGCTGTTGATGTCATAGTGGAAGTAATGCTCTTCGATTGCGTTGCCAAACGAGCCCTTGCGGCGATGCGGGTCATCGATGGCGGCTAGATGGCACGCGGTGCGCAGCGTCTTGCCCTCGAGCTTTTTGGCGTAGCTGTAGATGGAGTCTAGGGAGCTGGCATCGTAGTAGTCCTGGGACCCGTCCATATCCCCTCCCATGAAAGAACGCGTGTTCGATCATGTCATTGTATCGATCGAACGTGTGTACGATCTTGCGATTGGAGGTATTACGGGAAGGATCCGATCTCATGAACGCAATGGGTCGGCCGACCATCGCCAATCTAGAGAGCGCTTCACAGATATTGCCGCTGCGACTGTAAAACTTATAAACAGTTATTATGTTTATAGTGCTATGATTACTCACGCTACCCGCTTTTAAGCAAACAGGCGTACATCGAGAACAAGAGACGAAGCGAGGATTAGATATGCGGATTTTAAAGATTGTTGCCAAGGGCTTGCCCCTATACCAGAACGGCATGCTAGAGCTTGATTTTTACGCTACCGACCGCGTTTCGAAAAACGAAGACGGCTTAACCCCCGACGTCACTCGCCTAGGAAACTCCGGCGCTATCTATTCGCAGAATGCTACGGGTATTGTTGGCGTTAACGCATCCGGAAAAACAACCACCCTGAATCTAATCGATTTCATTGTTTCATATCTCACGGACCTAAGCGTATCGAGGCACTTAGCACGAGAAATCAACCGTATAGGCAGGGTTGACGAGCGCCTAGAGCTCTCCGTGATCTTCTGGAATGACGGGGCGTTTTACCTGTTGGAATCGGCGCTACAATGCGAGAAAGATGATCTGAGCCGATCTGGATGCGTCCGCACCGACGACCTTGTATTTGCTGACGAGACCCTTTGGAAATACAACTCCGCAAGCTTGAAGCGTGATACTTTGAATGACCTGGCGGCATTTAAAGACAACGCAGCCGTGCTCATCCGTAGAAACGGCGATCACAAGCTCGACGCCACCGTGCTCACTGACGAGGAGCGGGCATTCCTTGGAGATCACGAGAGCATTGTCTTCCGCGTTACCGGCAAACGTGGCGGTACCGTATCTAGGCCGGAGCGCATTCTACCACGAGAAAGCCTTCCCTCCCCCGTTTTGCGCGCGTTTGATCCAAGCATAGAGTCTTTGTCTTACGATCCAGAGTTGCAGGTCTACCATCTTACTTTTCACGGCGAGAAGGAGCGCGTGGTGGGCCCCGACGCAATCCCCTCTTTCCTATCGCAGGGAACAATCATAGGAGCCGAGATGGTGCAGTTTGCGCTGCAGAGGCTTCGCGATGGCGGCTATATGATTATCGACGAGATTGACACGAGTTTGAACCGATCCCTTGTGGGAGTGGTAATAGGGCTCTTCACATCGCCCGTCACCAATCCGCGCGGCGCGCAGCTAGTCTTTACCACGCACGTTCCAGAAATACTTGATGAGCTGCACCGAAAAGATGCGGTATATGTGCTGCGCAGGGATGAGAATTACAACACGGAGGCGGTAAAATACTCTGCCGAAATCAAGAGGATAGAAAACAAGAAGTCCGCAGCCATTCTAAGAAACGCCGTTCGCGGCTCCCTGCCTAACTATCCCGATGTTCAGGCAATGCGACTCTATGTAAGGGAGCAGCTGAATGGATAGAGACCGGTGTCGCGACATACTGAAAGACCACTTTGTCCTTTTCTCTGTGGAGGGAACCGCTGAGGCCGCAATTATCAATTCCCTGATTGAGAACGATGCGCTCATTGTCCCTCATGACCATCTGGTTTCCGACTACACCGACGCAACGCGTTACTACACCAGGACCAGAAAAGCTAAAGACATAGTCGACCGGTACTTCAATGTGAACTACCGGTCTGCCACAGCCAATGGACTTGCCATTGCAAGAATAGTGGATACTTCTTCTGGCAAATTCGTTCTACCAAAAAGCCTGAAGGACGAGGCAGAGGTACTGAGCTTCTACACGAAACCAGAAATCGAGATGCTCGTCATTCACCGAGAAGGCGCATTTCGCGAATGGGAACGGGCAAGTAGGAAAGACCGCTCGCTAAGGCCAAACGTGTTCTGCAAAAGCACGCTAGGGATTAAAGATGTAAAGGAGGACAGATTCCTATCAGATTATTGGAGCGACTGTGGCAAGCTCATACATGCAATCAAGGTTTACTCCGAAACGGCACATCGAGATCGCGATGAACTCATGCTCGTAGACTTGCTCAAATAGATATTCCTCTCAACGCATTGTCCTCGTCCTCGTCCTCGCCCTCGTCCTCGTCCAAAAACGCATGAAAAAACGGATCCGAAGCGTTAATGCTCCGGATCCGTTTTCATGTAGCTGAAAGCGCTATATGCAAGCGACGCGAGCCAGACTTGCAGGCGCAGGCGCGTGGGCGGAAGGCTTAGTAGCGCTTGCCGCCAAAGCCGCCGCGGTTGCCACGGTCGTTGCCGCGTCCACCAAAGCCACGGTCATCGCGACGGGGACCACGGTCGAAGTCGCGGCGCGGACCGCGATCGTCACGGCCGCCAAAGCCGCCACGGCCACCACGATCGAAATCACGACGGGGACCGCGATCGTCACGACGCGGACCACGGTCATCGCGGCCACCGAAGCCACCGCGACCGCCACGGTCGCCACCGCGGTCGAAGTCGCGACGCGGGCCACGGTCATCGCGACGGGGACCACGGTCATCACGGCCGCCAAAGCCGCCGCGGCCACCACGGTCGCCACCGCGGCCGCCAAAGCCGCCGCGGCCGCCGCGATCGTCATCATTGTCCAGACCCATAGCGGTCAGGGGGTCGATGACCTTGCTCAGCAGGGCGAGCAGCTGCTCGGTCTCCTCGTCGTCAAGGCTGGGAACCAGCTTGTCCTGCTTCTTGGCGAGCACGCCGACGCGGGCGACGGCGTCCTCACCGGTGTAGACAACAACCTTGCGCATATCGGGCTCGTCAGCGGGCTCGACGCGGGCCACGATGTCGGCAGCCTCGGCCTCGGCCAGCAGGGCGTCCAGCTCGCGCAGGCGCATGCCCAGCAGGTCGGCCATCTCCTTCTGCTCCATCTTGGGCTTGAGCTCCAGGAGCTTGAGGGCGCGCTTGAGGTCCTCCATGCGGGCGGCGCGGGCCTCAGCCTCGCGACCCATCACGGCGCGACGGGCGCGCAGCAGGCGGGCGGCGCGGTTGGTCTTATCAAACAGCTCGTCGTCGGAGTTGTCATCCTCGACCTCGGCGGTCTCCTCGACAACCTCGGCGGCCTCGTCCTCGACGACGGTCTCGGTCTCGTTCTCGTTCTCGGCGGCAACCTGCTCGCCGGCGGACTCCTCCACTGCCTCGACAGCGGTCTCAACGGTCTCGATGGTCTCTACGTTCTCGTCCATGGTCTCTACAGTCTCGTTGATCTCAGACATGTTTCCTCCTGCGCTTCCGCGCGTGTTGGGCGGCCTTCCCATTGCGTTCAAAAATACGTTGCACCCGCGCGTCATGCGGGCTGCGATTGGCCCCGGCGCGTTTACCCGGGCTGCTCTCATACGTTGCTCTGATGTACTCTGATTGGCCGCTATTGAATGAACGGGCACGGCATTCTCCTCGCCGCGCCAGCTTGGGCCTTTCGGCCGTTCATTAGTGTATGCGCCGCGCGGGACATTCCGGTGAAGAACCTGTGGCTCCACAGCGTATACAGGAACGCGCGGCGGACGCGCTGAAGATAGCGACGAGGTCGGCGCACCCATGCGGGCGGCTATATCCGCCGTCGCAGAGGCCACGGCGGTATCCTGCGCCATGGCGAGAAGGTACCAAAGCGCGTTTTTGCCAATGCCGGCAATCGCCGTCTCTACAGCCGCGCGCTCGTACTCGCCCATAGCACGGTCAATACCTGCCCGGACATCCTCGCTGGTCGCAATAAGCTCGCCACGCTTCATAGCCACGGTGCGCCAGATGTTATAGCCAACGAGCTGAACCAGGTATGCGTAGCCCGCTGTGGCCTCAGCGGCGCGCTCGAGTTCCTCATCCCCTATCTCAAGGCCGCCCTTGCGCATTGTTTTGCC
This sequence comes from Collinsella tanakaei YIT 12063, assembly GCF_000225705.1. GTDB lineage: Bacteria > Actinomycetota > Coriobacteriia > Coriobacteriales > Coriobacteriaceae > Collinsella > Collinsella tanakaei. Next base: position 223,225 of record NZ_JH126470.1, on the reverse strand, counting down.
AAGTGAATCTGCTACGGCATCGATGGGAATGGACGAGAGCTCTTCAAAGCTGGACGGCGATGGCGACTCGCGTGATATCCTCCCGCTCGGCGTTTTGCACTTCATCGACGGTTACCAGCGGGCCTTTTCCCTTTTTAGTGAGAGGGGTTGCCTGAGCATCGAGCGCTTCGCGAATATCGAACTCCTCGAAATTGTCTTTTTTCTTGATTGAAGCGCGGGCCAGTTATGCGCATAAGTCTGCCGGGGGCTCCAACGCCCGCCAGGAGAGACTCCTCAAAGTCATAAAGAACATCTTCGCGTCCAATAAGCGCCGGCGGCTCGACCCCGGCGGACGGCGTAAATGGATTCGCCTGCCTCATAGCAACCTCCTGAAAAACCGATAAGAGGTCAATATCCTGCAATATATCGCACTTACTCTAATTATTCTGATTATTCTAGTTATTTGACTTACTTAACCTGGCCGGCACGGATGCCCTGTCATCTAAGATGGATCACTTCAAGAATTCCTCGTCCATACACAGCAGGACCTTGGTTGACACACGGCGTTGATTTAATTTTGTTTGTCCCGCAACCAGTAGCCTCGCAGTTAGTGACCCCACAACCAGAGTGCCCGCCAGTCGTTCTCGTCCTCTACAAGTTCATGAGCCTGCAGCCTACCTTCTCGAGTCTGCGTCATCCTGCGCTCGATCTTGCGCGAAGGAGTCTTGCTGGAGAAGATGTGCAGGTTTTCCATGAACGCTCTCGCAATCGCGAGCATTCATGACGACGATGTTTGATTGCGAATCTTCACACGTTACGAGGATGAGCACAGCGGCCACACAGATCGCTCGCACAGTTATCCATGAAGTCGAAAGCGGTAAGCCAACACGGTCTGACCACGAGCGTCTTTACCTTTCACAATCCAGTCCGATTCATCAGCCTCCCCAATGACACCACAGCGGTCCAATCTCGCAACCCCTCATAAAAGGCAGACATTATGTTCTTCGAGAAACTGGATGGAACCCTTTATCTTGCCCTCAAATCTTAGCCACGTGAATTCTCACTAGATCTTGAATGCGGACGGGAGATTCCTCCCGCCAGGTATCTCCGATTAAAAAGAGGGCGGCGCCTTACCAAATAGCTCGTTTAATACCTATAATCCTAATAATTCGACCGTTCATAGTTATTTATGAATTATCTAGTTCCGTCTTTTATAGTTTTATGTCATCATCCTGTGTCAAGGCCTTAGCAAGTAATCACCATCAGAGGTCAGGAGGTTCAGTTGATTGCGCATTATCGAATAGACAGTCGCGTGGTACACGGACAAACAACGACACGCGTCGTTAAGGAACACCCAGTTGACGGAGTCATAATTGTTGACGATGACATTGCTGGCGATGGGTTTATCCAGAAGATATACGCCAGTGCACTGGGGTCTATCCGAATGCTGTGCTTTACCGTGGACAAAGCCGCCCGCAAGCTGCCTGAAACAGAAGCATCTAAAAAGAGCTACCTAATCATTTTTAAGACCACTGAAAGCGCAAGGCGACTTGTCGAAACCGGTTACCGGTTTAAAGGCACATTGAACCTGGGCCCGCAGCCGAATTGCGAGGGTGCGCAGCTGGTTGAAAAGATGTTCTACCTTACCAGTGAGCAGATTGCAGATTTGAATTACTTGGAAAGCGTAGGCACGAACATGATCGTTAACCCAGCTTTCACCACACCCAATCTTTCCTGGAGCACCGCGAAAAACGAGATGGGAGCACGTTAACATGTCGTTTATTCAAATTCTGCTTGTGGCATGCATGTACCACCTGACCAACACGTTCGCTTCAACGGGCGGCATGGTATTTGGTAGGTACACTTGCCAACGACCGCTCGTGGGCGGACTTCTGGTCGGGCTTTTGCTTGGAGATGTGCAGAAGGGACTGGAGCTGGGAATTGCGTTCCAGCTGGCGTATATGGGCGCTTTTGCCGTAGGTGGAGCGGTCACCGTCGATGTGGGAGTGGTCTCCTATCCCATCATGGCCCTTGCGATCAGCAGCGGCTTGGATACGGGCACCGCACTCGCACTCGCTGCGCCCGTCTCGGTGCTTACCGCAAATCTCACTCACGTTATGCGAGCCTTCAACACCGTATGCACCGGAATTGTGCGCAAGGCAATCGAGGAAGTCGATTATCGCAAAATGTTCCTCGGTAACGTGGTGCTCCCTCAGCTGTTCCTTGCAGTAATGAACTTTGCGGTAGTCTTCGTCTTGCTGTACCTGGGAAGCGGAGCTATCGAAAGCTTCCTTGCCGTTGTTCCCCAAAACGTACTCCACGCCCTCAGCTTGCTTGGAGGAACCCTGCCTGCGGTGGGAATGGCTATGCTTCTCAAATTCAATGTGAGCGGCAATTGGATGTTCATCTTCTTCGTGCTGGGATTCATGATGTTCTCTGTTATGAAGATGAGCTTCATAGCCATCGCAATTGCGGCGGCTGCCATTGCTTACCTGTATTACCGAATTGAACAACGAGAAGAGCCCGTATTGGCCCAGGCAGCCAACTTCAACGATGACGAGGAGCTTTAAGCCATGGAAAAGAACATCGCTACTCGCGAGCCGCTGACAAAGGCGGAGCTGAACAAACTCTTCTGGCGTTATCAGCTGCAATATCTGTACTGCTGCAACTTGGAAAACTGGCACGGCAATTGCTACGCGTACGACATGGCCCCGTTGTATCGCAAGTACTACGACAAAGAGGGTCAGCGCGCGGGCATGATGCGCATGATGGACTTCCTGAATACCGAACAGACGACAGCAAGCGTGCTGTGGGGCATTCTCGTTGGCATGGAAGAGCAGAAGGCCCTGGGAGCAGACGTGGACGATGAAATGATCCGCACCGTAAAGTCCTCGCTCATGGGTCCGCTCGCCGGCATCGGAGACAGCTTGATCCAAGCAACGGCGCTCCCTCTCTTGACAACGATCGCCATCTCTTTGGCCGGAACGGGCCCCTATAGCCCCCTCGGCCCAGCGCTTTTCATCGTGGTCACCCCCATTTTGCTGTGGGTATATGCCCGCTTCCTTTTTGACAAGGGCTACGAACTTGGCAAGGAAGCGGTATCGATGCTCATGGGCAAGGCCATGGAAAAGATCAAGGTCGCCGTTCAGCTGTTCGGCATTATCGTAATCGGCGCGCTCTCCGCAAGCTATGTCAAGCTGGCAACGCCCCTTCAATTCGCGGCGTCGGCAGATGCAGACCCCGTTGTAATTCAGGAGATCATCGATGGGGTATTCCCCAACCTGTTGGGCCTTCTGCTTGTAATTGGATGCTGGTGGCTGCTCGCCAAGAAGGGTCTGTCCGTTACCAAGGCCATTTTTGGACTCATGACAGCGGTTGTAGTGCTTGGCCTTATAGGAATACTGTAGGAGATAACTGCAATGCGAGAACTATTTCATCTTGAACCGATCTATAAGTCTTTTGTTTGGGCGGGCAGAAAGCTAATCGACGAATTCGGACTTGATCAAAGTTTGGATAAAATCGGAACGATTTACTGCGCAATCGCCATCCCAGGAGACCTGGATTCGGTAGTACGCGAGACAAATGAGCCTCTTTCTCAGTTCTATGCAAATCATCCAGAAGTCTTTGGTTGCAACGAGCCGGAGTTCCCAGTTCGCATGACGATCACCTGCAACGAAGGTTTCCAATCGTATCAGTCACATCCCGACGACGCCTATGCCCTCGAACACGATGGATGCCGCGGAAAGGTGTCGGGAGCCGTTGCGCTTCGCGAAAGCGATCATGTTGGCACATGGCTATTTGGTCATAAGGCAAGCAGTCGCGAAGAGTTTCGAGCGCTTATCGATGCCAAGGACTGGGACAATTTGTTCAGTGTTCTCGAAGTTAAAGATGGAGACTTTGTGCACACGCCGGCGGGTGTAATCCATGGTGGATGGGGCAGCGGAATTGTAAGCGCCACGTTTGGAACGAACGGAGATTTGACCTATCGTTTCTATGATAACGATCGCAACGACCCGAACCGTCCGCTGGAAATCGAAAAGGTCTGCGATTGCGCCAGCTTCCCAGAGCTGCCATTTTGCTCGAAACACGTTGAGCCGGTAAAAATGGATGACATTCTGCGCTACGACTATTACGACGTCGATGGCGAATATGTTGCCAAGAAGTTCAAAGTGAATGGATCGGGCTCGTATAGCTACGACGGCTTCCTCATCGTGACGTGCGCTGATGGATCGGGAGCCATCGCCAATGAACCCATTGCGAAGGGCGAGACCATCCTCATCCCCTGCAACTACGGCACATTTGAACTCAAGGGTTCTATGGAGCTTATTGCCATCTCCTATAACGAGAAGAACGGCGATAAGGCATGAGGCGTGTCACCATCATCGGCTCCGGCCGCACTGGTCGAGGCATGCTCGGCGAATTGTTCTATTCTGAAAAGAACTTCGACCTAGTTTTTGCCGATATCGATTCAAAGCTGGTCGACACGCTCCGTGAACAGGGATACTACACCGTTGAGCAAAAGAACCTTCTAACGGGAACGATCCGCAAAACGCGAGTGGATAACTTCCACGCCGTCGACGTAAAACGCGATCATGCAGCATACATCGATTTCCTGGCAGAATCTGAAATAGTCGCAACGGCAGTTTTTCCGGAATCGTTCGATGCCGTTGCAGCCGATTTAGCGGAGATGGTCAGTCTTCGGAATAATCGTCATATCGTAGCCCCTGTCGCGGTTATTCTTGGCGGAAACTATGTTGGGCTTAAACCGCGCTTCGATACCGCCATGACAGCCCTGTTGAGCGAACCGGAGAAAGACCACTACAACAAGTACGTCACGCTGATCACTTCGAAAGCCAATCGCAAGGTTGTCTATCCAGATGTTCTTCAAGAAGACGCGTTGGCACTTACCGGCGATGATAAGCCCGTCCTCCAGGTCGATAATGCGTTCCGCTTTGGTCCAGATTGGAATATGCCCTCATTCTTCGAGCCTATCGATTCGTGCGAGCTTGGAATGATTAAAAAAATCTGGAACGAGAATCTGCTTCACTGCTCCCTCGGCTTTATGGGAGCCTATGCAGGATGCGAGACGATTAACCAGATCGCTTCGGATAAGCGAGCATGGGAGCTGGCAAAGTACGCATGGTTTGAAGGAAGGCGCGCTCTGGAACTTGAATATGGCATGCCCATGCCATCCGATAAGGAGGTTCGCGAGACATTCGAGAAATTCACCAGCCCATTCTTTTCCGATCAGATCAGCCGTATTGTTCGTCAACCAATAAGAAAACTGCAGGCAAACGATAGATTCCTTGGCCCAGCGTTCCTGTGCATGAAGCACGGCATCGTCCCCTACTTCATCTTTCACGCAGCGGCATACGGTTTTTGCTACACCGATGAAACTGAGCCGCAATCAGTGCAAATCGCTGAGGTCTTGAAAGAAAAGGAGCTTAGCGCTGCAGTATCAACAATATGCGGCATTAACGAAAACGAAGAGAAGTCTCGCTTTGCAAGGGATATGATTACTGCGGCCATACGCGAGATAACCGCAGGAGATTCCAAACCGCTTATGCGAGTTGGATAATACAATAAAAGAGATGAAAAGACCGGGCGCCGTTAACCAAACGACGCCCCTGTAGTAAACGAGGCCCCCATGTTTTCCGCCACGGTCAAAAGCATGTATCCAAAATTCTCCATGGCTGAAAAAAAGATTGCCGATTACCTACTTGTAAACAGGGGCGAGCTTGCGGATATGACCTCCTATGAGCTTGCGGAGCGTTTAGGCGTCGGACAATCTACCGTCATTAGGTTCTCTAAGAAAATGGGCTATCGCATGTTTGGTGAGCTCATAGAAGACGTCCAACACGCCAAAGGAAGCGTTGAATCGGAAATCGAACCGGAAGACGCCCCCTTCGAGGTTCTCTCCAAACTCGGAGAGCAATACCATGGGTTTATCGACGCGGTTGTCAAAAGCAACGCAGGGGACAACTTTGATGCCGCCGCCCGCTATATCAATAGGGCATCAACCGTCGTTTGCTACGGATATCTCAATAGCCACATCCTTGCCGAATACCTTGGAGACTCACTTGTCGAACTCGGGGTCCAGGCAATAAGTGTCGATGATTTTGTGCAGGCGAAGCGCAGGATTCTTATGCTGGACCCCACACGCGACGTGGTTATTGTGATTTCGAAATCAGGCGAGAAAGCCGAGCCTGTCGGCATTGCCGAATACGCTCAGTCTCTTCATATTCCCGTTATATCGATTTCCGATGCTGCGGGCAATTCGCTGTCTAAAAAATCCGATATCCATCTCAAAATACTTGAAGATGACAACCGTTCCACCCCCGCTCCCGCAATGGGCACATTTGCTGGCGTTTTATTCGCTCTCGACGCGCTAACAATGTGCATATTCCAACTCGATAGAAAAAGGTATCAAAAGAGCTACGGCGAAAGCCTCGTCGCTGCCTTCTCCGCAAGAAGATAACTTCGATTACAACTCGCTCCTCTTGCTGGTCGGTCGATTCAGCTGATCATTTGCCACGTTTTACCCCTCTCAGCATCGCGAGCTATCACAGCTTTAAACCTCATCCCCACCAAGAGCAGCAATTCCTCGTCCAAAAAACCCTTCCTCGTCCAATAACAAGAAAGCCGCGCCCAGCCGTAAAGCCGGACGCGGCTCTGTACGAGAGAGGTGGCGCCGGTGCCTGCCCCCTCCTGTACGTACGCGATCGGGGCGTGCCGGGACGCGGCGGCACGCGGAAGAACCCGCCTTCGAGGCGATGCCGCCTTGATGGCGGGCACGGGCTTTACGCCTGGCGGTAGTGCGCCATGAAGTCGGAAAGGTCCTCCATGCACTCCTGTAGCACGTCCATGCGGGGCAGGTAGACCACGCGGAAGTGGTCGGGCTTGTGCCAGTTGAAACCCTTGCCGGGCACGATGAGGACGCGTTTCTCGTGCAGCAGGTCGAGCGCGAACTGCTCGTCGTTGGTGATGTTGAACTTCTTGACGTCAATCTTGGGGAAGATGTAGAAGGCCGCCTTGGGCTTGACCGCGGTGATGCCCGGGATCTCGTTGAGCGCCTTGTAGACGTACTCGCGCTGGTCGTAGATGCGGCCGCCCGGCACCACGTAGCTCTTGACTGACTGGTGCCCGCCCAGCGCCGTTTGGACAATGGACTGCGCCGGCACGTTGGAGCACAGGCGCATGTTGGAGAGCATGTTGATACCCATGATGAGGTCGCGCGCGCAGCGCTTGTTGCCGGAGAGCACCATCCAGCCGATGCGGTAACCGGCGATCATGTGGCTCTTGGACAGGCCGGAGAACGTGATGCAGAACAGGTCGGGCGCGAGCGAGGCGATGGAGACGTGCTCCAGGTCGTCCATCACCAGGCGGTCGTAGATCTCATCGGAGAAGATCATGAGTTGGTGCTTGCGGGCGATCTCGACGATGCCCTCCAGCACCTCGCGCGGGTACAGGGCGCCCGTGGGGTTGTTGGGGTTGATGATGACGATGGCCTTGGTGCGCGGGGTGATCTTGGACTCGATGTCCTTGAGGTCCGGGTACCACTCAGCCTCCTCGTCGCAAATGTAGTGCACGGGCGTGCCGCCGGAGAGCGTTGCGCACGCGGTCCACAGCGGGTAATCCGGGCTGGGGATCAAGATCTCGTCACCCGTGTCGAGCAGCGCCTGCATGCACAGGTTGATGAGCTCGGACACGCCGTTGCCGGTGTAGATGCTGTCCATGTCCACGTTGGGGATGTGCTTGAGCTGCGCGTACTGCATGATGGCCTTGCGCGCGGAGAACAGGCCCTTGGAGTCGGAATAGCCCTCGCAGTCCGGCAGCTGGTGGCGCATGTCCTGCACCACCTCGTCCGGGGTGCGGAAGCCGAAGGGCGCGGGGTTGCCGATGTTGAGCTTGAGGATGCGAAGGCCCTCCGCCTCCATGCGGCTGGCCTCGTCGACCACGGGACCGCGGACATCGTACAGGACGTTATCGAGCTTGGAGGACTTTTTGAACTCGCGCATGGGGGTGCTCCTTGTGGGTTGCTGCTGGGTGGATTGCGTAGGGGTGGCGGGTGGCACGGCATCGCCTGCAGCCGCCTCGCTTATTGCGGCCTGCTCTGCGATGGCGGGGCCGGCTGCGGGGGCTCCGGGTTCTGGAGCTGCGGCTGCTGAGGCAACGGCGACGGACATGGCACCGCTTGCCGATGCGCCTGCCGGCGGCGATGCCGCGGGGGCCTGTGCCGTAGACGCCGAAGGATCGACCGCCCGCCCTTCTTGGCCTGCAAGCCATTCCTGGTCCACACCCAACACTGACGCGATATCGCGCACCACGTCCGCCCGGGGCATCGTCTTACCGCTTACATACTGGCTAACCTGGCTTTTTCCAAGCTTGATGCCCTGCTGCGCCGCGATACGGATAAGGTCCGACTGTCGCATGTTGCGCTGCTCCAAAGCCTGTACTAAGCGATCGCTGAATATGGTATTGGCCACGTTGACCTCCAATAGTTCAATTTGAACGGCGCTCTAGTTATTGGATCTCTTTACTTGGTTCAATTTAGAGGCAAAGTTCAATTTAGTTGGGAGCATAGCACGGTGCAGAATTGAACTCCTTGAGAATTTGGTTCAATTTGCTTTCCACAAATGCGAACGGCGCGCGAGACACCCCGCGCAAGAAGGCGATTCGGTCACCCGCGAAGGACCGGCACGATTTACCCGTGCAGTTCTTAAGGATAATCGCATCGATTTCAGGTTTTGCCCAGTAGACGCCACATACACCGCGCTTCGCCTAAGGTAGAGCGGCTTGGGGGCGCAAGGTATATACATTGGGGGTAACGAAAATCGATGCAATTATCCTCAACAAGTGCGCAAGGGTACGTGTCGAAAGACGCACCGATCGTTAGCCGGGCACAGAAAAGCGGACCCCCATGGGCCCGCCCCCATGCGTTCAGTTGTTAAAGCGAAGCCGGCGGTAGCAAGCACGCACCCGCCTGCGCTGTCAGACGCTAGATCACGTAGTCGATGCCGCGCGGCGAGCAGCGCAAATCCTCGATGGTGACGCTATCCAGGTAGCCGGTAATCATGCTGTCCAGCTTGGACCACATCCCCACCGTAGGGCAATCTGCCGCGCGCTCGCAACCGCTGCACGTACCATCCAGGCAGGAAACCGGGGCTAAGCTGCCCTCGGTAAGACGCAGGATCTCCCCCGCGCTGTAATCAGACGGGTTGCGCGTAAGACGATAGCCGCCACCTTTGCCGCGCATACCGGACAACATGCCGTTGCGGACCAAGGTCGCCAAGATGTTTTCCAGATACTTCTCGGAGACGCCCTGGCGCTCCGCGATCTGCTTCAAGGGGATACGCCCCTCGCCCTGATGCTCCGCAAGATCGACCATAACGCGCAGCGCGTAGCGTCCCTTTGTGGATACCAGCATTACTTCCACCTTCCGACGTGATTGGTAGCCTTATCCTAGCAGACCGCTGCGAAAGTGGCGCCTCTATCCGTCGGCGGCGCGGTGGACGTTGCAAAAACCCGGACAAGAGGGGTTTTATTCCAGATGAATGGATAGAGCGAAGTACACAGATTGCCCACGCGCCGCCCACGGCTAAAAAAGTACCTCTGACAAGGTATTTTTGTTAACATGCGGTCTCATTTGCCGGCGAGCGCTTTCGGATGCTTGACAGGGATATATGTATAAAGTTAACTATCGATGTCGACTATTACATACTATTCATGTGGGTTATAGGATTTACAGCCAAGTCGCACGATCCGTGCGCGCAGCTACTGCAAGAAGGAGGCTCTCATGAGCAAGGTATACACTTCGATCGACCAGCTTATCGGACACACCCCGCTGCTGGAGGTCACCAACATCGAGGCGGCGGACAACCTGGCCGCGCGCGTGCTGGTAAAGCTTGAGTACTTCAACCCCGCGGGTTCCGCCAAGGACCGCATCGCCAAGGCGATGTTGGACGAGGCGGAGCGCACGGGCAAGATCCGTCGCAACGACGGCTACACCATCATCGAACCCACCAGCGGCAACACCGGCGTCGGCCTGTCCAGCGTCGCCGCCGCCCGCGGCTACCGCCTGATCATCACCATGCCCGAGACCATGAGCGTGGAGCGCCGCCAGCTTATGCGCGGCTACGGTGCCGAGCTGGTGCTGACCGAGGGCCCGCTGGGCATGAAGGGCGCTATCGCCAAGGCCGAGGAGCTGGCGCGCGAGACCCCCAAGAGCATGATCGCCGGCCAGTTTGTGAACCCCGCCAACCCCGCCATCCATGAGGTGACCACGGGTCCGGAGATTTGGGAGGACACCGACGGCCAGGTCGATATCCTGGTTGCCGGCGTGGGCACCGGCGGCACCATCACCGGCACCGGCCGCTACCTCAAGAAGCAAAACCCGCAGGTAGAGGTTGTTGCCGTTGAGCCCGCAGACTCGCCCGTGCTGTCCGGCGGCAAGCCCGGCCCCCACAAGATCCAGGGCATCGGCGCCGGCTTTGTGCCGGAGGCGCTCGACACGTCTATCTACGACAAGATCATGCCCGTGGCCGCAGAGGACGCGTTCGCCGCGGGCCGTCGACTGGGACATGAGGAGGGCGTGCTGGTTGGCATCTCCTCCGGCGCCGCCCTGCACGCCGCCCTTGAGCTTGCCCGCAAGCCGGAGAACGCCGGCAAGACCATTGTCGCCGTCATGCCCGACACCGGCGAGCGCTACCTGTCCACCCCGCTGTTCAGCGAGTAGACTCAACTGGTACCCTTAACAGGCATCCCGCACGTTTTATGAGAAAGGCCCGTATGACCCTCTCCCCCACCTTGTCCGCAAACAGCACCGCAAACGACGCGCCTGCCGCGACCAACGCAGCCGCCGCAGCAGCCGCAACGAACGGAACCGGCCGCAAGAAGCGCGTGCTGGTCGCCATGAGCGGCGGCGTCGACTCCAGCGTGACCGCCTACCTGCTGCTTCAGCAGGGGTACGAATGCGTTGGCGCCACCATGCGCCTGTACGACGCGGGCTGCGCGGGGCGCGGCGAGGGCAGAGCCTGCAACAACGTGGCGGACATTGAGGACGCGCGCGCCATCGCCCAGCGACTGGGCTTTGAGCACCGCGTGATCGACTGCCGCGAAGCCTTTGACCGCGACGTGATCGAGCGCTTTGTCACCGCCTATGAGCACGGCCTCACCCCCAACCCCTGCGTGCTGTGCAACCGCGTGATGAAGTTTGGCGCGCTGCTGGACTTCGCCGACCAGATGGGATGCGACTACATTGCGACCGGCCACTACGCGCAGGTTGTTCACGTGGACGAGGACGGCGAGACCCTCGCAAGCGACGACGCCGCAGGCAAGGGCATCTACCTGCTCAAAAAAGGCGTGGATACCTCCAAGGAGCAGAGCTATGTGCTGTATTCGCTCACGCAGGAGTGCCTCGCCCGCACGTTGTTTCCACTGGGCGGCCTTGTCAAAGAGCGCGACGTGCGCCGTATTGCGCAGGAGCAGGGCTTTGCCAACGCGCAAAAACGCGACAGCCAGGGCATCTGCTTTGTGCCGGACAACGACTTCGCCACGTTCATAGAGCTGCGCCGCGGGCAGGCGCTACCCGAGGGCGACATCGTCAATGCCGCAGGCGAGGTGCTGGGCCGCCACCACGGCGCCATCCGCTACACCATAGGCCAGCGCAAGGGCCTGGGCGTGGCGCTGGCGCACCCGGTGTTTGTAACGTCTGTGGACCCTCAGGCAAACCGCGTCGTCTTGGGCGAAAGCGAGGACTTGATGTCGCGCGCGCTGGTTGCGGACGATTGGGTTTGGAGCGCACCTGCCAGCCGTATGGAGGCGGCGCTTGATCGCGCGGGCGATGCCGGCGTACCCGTGACCGCCAAGGTGCGCTACCACCAGCAAGACCAGCCGGCCCGCCTAATGCGCGGCGATGATCCGGGCAGCTACCGCGTGGTGTTTGATCAACCGCAGCGCGCGATCGCCCCGGGGCAGGCCGTGGTTGTCTACCATGGCGACGTTGTCCTGGGCGGCGGTACCGCTGTTGCAGCTGAGAAGTAGCTGCGGGCAGGACAAAGACGCGAGGCGCTCCTCCTCGTCCAAAAACGCAAAAAGGCGCCGCGAGCGAAGATGTGCTCGCGGCGCCTTTGCCGTTGCTACAAGACGGACTGTCGAAGCAGAAGGATGAACAGACTGCTCTAGGCGGTCTACTTCATGATCTGGCGGAACATGCCCATGACGTCGTCATAGGTGGCCTCGCGGGGGTTGCCCGGGAAGCAGGCGTCGGCCATGGCGTCCTTGGTGAGGGTGTCCAGCTCGTCCTCGGTGATGGCCTCGCAGACGGTGGGGATGTTGACGTCGACGGAGAGCTGCTTGACGGCGGCGATGGCGGCGTCGGCGGCCTCGTCGGTGCTCATGCCGGTGGTGTCGACGCCCATGGCGACGGCTACCTTAGCCAGGCGCTCGATCACGACGGGCTTGTTGAACTCCATGGCGATGGGCAGCAGCATGGCGCAGGCGACGCCGTGCGGGGTGTCGAAGTGCGCGGAGAGGGTGTGGGCCATGGAGTGGTCGACGCCCAGGCCGACGTTGGAGAAGCCCATGCCGGCGATGTACTGGGCGAGCGCCATGCCCTCGCGGCCGGAGCCGGGAACGCCGCTCTTGGCCTCTGCCACGGCGTCGCGCAGGTTCTTGGAGATGAGCTCGATGGCCTTGAGATGGAACATGTCGCTCATCTCCCAAGCGCCCTTGGTGGTGTAGCCCTCGATGGCGTGGGTGAGGGCGTCCATACCGGTGCTGGCGGTGAGGCCGGCGGGCATGGTTGCCATCATCTCGGGATCGACCACAGCGACCTCGGGAGCGTCGTTGGTGTCGACGCAGACGAACTTGCGGACCTTCTCGACGTCGGTGATGACGTAGTTGATGGTGACCTCCGCGGCGGTGCCGGCGGTGGTGGGCACGGCGATGGTGAACACGGCGTGGTTCTTGGTGGGGGCGACGCCCTCCAGCGAGCGCACGTCGGCGAACTCGGGGTTGGTGATGATGACGCCGATGGCCTTGGCGGTGTCCATGGCGGAGCCGCCGCCGATGGTGACGATGGAATCGGCCTCGGCAGCCTTGAAGGCCTCGACGCCGTCGGTAACGTTCTGGATGGTGGGATTGGGCTTGATGTCGGAGTAGACGCTGTAGGCGATGCCGGCCTCATCGAGCAGGTCGGTGACCTTGGCGGCGACGCCGAACTTCACCAGGTCGGGGTCGGTGCAGACAAAGACCTTCTTGTAGCCGCGACGGGTGAGCTCGCCGGGGATCTCCTGGATGGCGCCGGCGCCATGATAGGAGATGGTGTTGAGAACGATGCGATTAGCCATGATGTTGCCTCCGTGCATAGATATATAGGGAGCACAGCGCCGTTTGGTGCAGCCGTTTGGGTGCGCTGCCTTTTGGGTTTGCCGCTGCTTGGCGCAGCTGTGGGCTTGCGACTGACTGGGCGCGCGGTGGTCCCGCCAACGTTTTGCATTCTATATCTCTGCGGCACCTTAAATTAGTTCACGAGGCGTGAATCCCGTGAACGTAGCCTGCTGGGCGCTGAAGTGCCATTGGCACCGGTTAACGCTTGCCGTGACCGTGGTGGCCATGGTGGCCGTGGCCGCGATCGCCGGGGTGCTCGCGATCGATGAACATTATGCCAAACGCCACAAACAACAGCAGCGTGCAGATGGCGATGGACTGCAGGCCCCAGCGCTCGAGCGACCAGTTGCCCAGCACCGCACCCAGCACAAAGCACGCGATGACGCCGGCGTAGAGCAGCGCGTTGATAAGGAAGCCACGCTCATGGTTGAGGATATAATCGTCCACATTTTGAAGAGCGCTGCGCAGGTTGCCTATGCACATGGTGGTGGCGATTCCTCGTCCATGTATTTTGCGGAACGATTCCACCTGCATGCCGCACGCGAACGAGGTGAGGCTGTTGGCCAGCAGGTTGAGGCCTGGCCCCATGAACGCCACACCCAAAAGAATCAGAGCCTCGATGAAGATGGAGACCTGGCGCCAGTGCAGCACGCTGCCCAGACGGGCGTGAATCATGTCCGCCAGCATGATGCCCAGCGCGAACGAAATCACGGGCAGCAGGTAGCGAACGGAGAGGTCGAGGTTGCCCTGCGACAGATGCACGCCGAACAGCAGGATGTTGCCGGTTTGCGCGTTGGCGAAGACCTGGTCGCGGCCCATGTAGGAGTACACGTCCATGAAGCCGCCCACCAGGGAGAGGATGATGCCGAGCTCGATTGACTCGGATATCTGCCGTGCTCGCTCCATTACCTTCGCTTCCTTTGTGACGCCGCGCGGGGCGCCGCCGTTGTGGCGTCGTGCGGGGCGCCGCCGTTGTGGCGTCGTGCGGGACGGCGCCGCCGTTGTTGTACCGCACCATACTACCCCATGCGCACGCGTCTAAGAGAGGGACAATATTTGTTAACGTCCGTTTCCTTAAAATGGCGCACATGCCCGGCGCACGCCCAACGCATAGCCAGATATGTCCCCCAGCGACGCCCACGGCATGCCCCGGCTCATCCTTCGCACGCGCAGCTTTAGCCCGCTAGCGTCTAGACAAGGTGCATGCGCGATTCCGGCGACCCATCGAAAGGCCCATTTGTAAGGCCCCGGTAAAGAGAGTTTGGGCAAAGCGTGTCGACGACCTGTATATGGCGTGTCGAAACCGTGTTGTCAAAGAAAAGCGACGGATGTTAGAGATAATACCGTTGACAAGTACAGGTTCATACCTATACTGCCAGTAGGTTATTCAAGAGGCCTCGGCCCAAGCACAAGGAGGTGCAGCCATGGACGTTCCCAGTAGTAGATCCGGCGATGCCGGCTATCGATTGCGCGCATGGCATGCCTCCAACGCGTGCGCTTAAGGTGAGGCCGCGTTAAAGCGAGGCCGCAATAAGGATTCCTCGTCCAAAGAAGCTTTGCCCAAAGGACCGCCAAGCTAATAATTCCTGTTCGAAGGCTCCTCGTCCAAAAACGCCTTAATTGAAGCGCGCCGAATTCGAGACACTGTAACGTAATCGATGTGCTGATAGCATCCACCAACTAAATCCGTAGGGTACGCGTGCGTCTGCGAGATGCGGCGCATCGAGCATCCGTTACGCCGCCCGTACGCCGTTTGTGGCACGGTGTCGGCCGGCTACGGAGCCAAGCCCAACTACCAGGCAGCCCCAGCGCTGCGACCATCACGTGCGCCAATGCGCCGCCCCGCTCGACACGGGGGCGAACCGACGTTGGCGCGAGGATTAGGAGGTGCGATATGTCCAAGTTAACCCGCACGATTCATCAGCTCCACCAGCTGCGCCGCCAGCAGAAGAACGTTCAGACTAGCGAACTCGACCGTCTGGTGGTCTATGCGGCGACCCACCGACCCGGCGATGTCTTTGGCCAGCTCGATACCGGCGAGGCCGGCCTGGACCCCGAGCTTGCCCGCGACCTCACCGGCGTCTACGGAAAGAACGTGGTGGAGGAAGAGCGCCACGAGCCCAAGTTCAAGCGCGTCGCCGCTGCTTTTGTGAGCCCGTTCACGCTGATCCTGGCAGCGCTGGCGGCGGTCTCCGTCTACACCAACGTGGTCATGGCGGCGCCCGGCGAGGCCGATCCCTCCACCGCCATCATCATCGGCATCATGGTGCTGATCTCCGGCGCTCTTCGCTACACGCAGGAGTCCAAGAGCGAGAGCGCCGCCAGCGCCCTCAAGAACATGGTGACCACCACCTGCTGCGTGATCCGCGGCGGGGACGCGGGGCGCGAGATCCCCATGGAAGACGTGGTGCCCGGCGACATCGTGAAGCTCTCCGCCGGCGACATGATCCCGGCCGATGTGCGCATCATCACCGCCAAGGACCTGTTTGTGACCCAAGCGGCGCTCACCGGCGAGAGCGAGCCCGTTGAGAAGACGGCCGAGCCCGTCGAGATCGAATACCACGGTCGCGGGACCTCGATTGCCATCGACGACTGCACCAACATCGCATTCTCCGGCACCACCGTGCAGAGCGGATCGGCTACCGCCGTGGTGCTGTGCACCGGCAAGCACACTTATCTGGGCAAGGTCGCCCGCGCCCTGGAGGTCAAGCCCACGCGCACCAGCTTCGACGTTGGCGTGGCGGCGGTGTCGCGCGTACTGGTGGCGTTCATGCTGATCATGTGCCCCATCGTCTTTGTGGTGAACGGCATTACCAAGGGTGACTGGCTGGATGCGCTGCTGTTCTCCATCTCCATCGCGGTGGGCATCACCCCGCAGATGCTGCCCGTCATAGTGACCACCTGCCTGGCCCGCGGCGCCACCAACATGTCGCGCCAGGACGTGATCGTTAAGAACATCAACGCCATCCAGAACCTGGGCGCCATGGACGTGCTGTGCACCGACAAGACCGGCACCCTCACCCAGGACAAGGTTATCCTGGAGCGCCACATGGACGTCCACGGTCGCGATGACGACCGCGTACTGCGCCACGCCTACCTCAACAGCTTCTTCCAGACGGGACTGAAGAACCTTATCGACGTCGCCGTGATCGAGAAGATGGATGAGCTGGCAGCGGCCGATCCTGCGCAAGCGGGCATGAGCGAGCGCTACACCAAGGTGGACGAGATCCCCTTCGACTTCGAGCGTCGCCTGATGAGCGTTGTCGTCGCCGACCGCAGCGGCAAGACCCAGCTGATAACCAAGGGCGCCGTAGAAGAGGTGCTGGGCATCTGCACCTGCGTGGAATACGACGGGCAGGTGCTGCCGCTCACCGACAATCTGCGCGATCGCGTGCTCGAGCGCGTCCGCGGCTTCAACGACGACGGCATGCGCGTGGTCGCCGTGGCGCAGAAGACCAACCCCCGCCCCGTCGGTTCCTTCTCGACCGCTGATGAAAGCGACATGGTGCTCATAGGCTACCTTGCGTTTCTCGATCCGCCCAAGGAGAGCGCCGCTGCAGCCGTCGCGCGCCTGGCCGAATACGGCGTAGGCGTCAAGGTCCTTACCGGCGACAACGAGGGCGTCGCGGCGGCGGTGTGCCGTAAGGTGGGCATCGACCCCTCCGGCATGCTGCTGGGCAGCGAGGTAGACGGCCTCACCGATGAGGAGCTCGCCGCCCGCGCCGAGGGATGCCAGCTGTTCGCCAAGCTCTCTCCCCTGCAGAAGCAGCGTGTGGTAAGCGTGCTGCGCGAGCAGGGCGGGCATACCGTGGGCTTTATGGGGGACGGCATCAACGACGCCGCGGCCATGCGCGCCAGCGACTGCGGCATCTCCGTGGACACCGCCGTGGACATCGCCAAGGAGTCCGCCGACATCATCCTGCTGAAGAAGGACCTCATGGTCCTGGGGCGCGGCATCATGGAGGGACGCCGCACCTACGGCAACACCATCAAGTACATCAAGACCACCGCGAGCTCCAACTTTGGCAACGTATTCTCCGTGCTGGTCGCCAGCGCCTTCCTGCCGTTTTTGCCCATGACCGCCCTGCAACTGCTGCTTTTGGGAGTAGCCTACACCGTCTCCTGCACCGCGATCCCCTGGGACAACGTTGACGAGGAGTTCCTGCGCGAGCCCAAGACCTGGGACGCCAAGTCCATTGTCTCGTTCATGCTTTGGCTGGGCCCCACCAGCTCCGTCTTCGATATCCTCACCTACGCCGCGATGTTCTTCATCATCTGCCCCATGGTGGTGGGAGCGCCCTTCGCGCAGCTAGCCGACCCCGCGCAGATCGCCCTGTTCGCCGCGGTGTTCCAGAGCGGTTGGTTTGTCGAGTCCATGTGGACCCAGACCTTTGTTCTTCACATGCTGCGCACCGAGCACGTCCCCCTTGCGGGCAGCCGCCCCGCGGCCTCGCTCACCGTGCTCACGCTCGCCGGCGTCGCCGTGGTGACCGCGCTTCCCTACGTGCCCGGCCTGGGAGCGGCACTTGGCCTGAGCCCGCTGCCGCTGCCCTTCTTTGGGCTGCTCTTTGCGTGCATGGCGCTCTACCTGCTGCTCTGCGGCGCGGTCAAGGCCCTGTACGTACGCCGTTACGGAACGCTGCTGTAGCCGCCGGACAGCCAGACCCCGCATTCGACGTCCGCATATCCCATCCATCAGGCCCCTTTCCCCTTGAAAGGGGCCTTTCTTGCGTGGATTCAACCGTTTAGCAGCCGCTCGTCCAACCATGCGAGAGCAATTCTCACGGATAATCGCATCAATTTCGATTTCCTTCGAGTAGCCCAGCAATTCCGAGCTTAAAACCGCTGGTATTGAATTGCTACACTTCTTGTATAGAAAGCGCTTTTCAAATTGGATGCAATTATCCGTAAGAACCATATGCGAATCCGACAATCATTCAGTCACGAGTCTCCAAAAAGTCCAGACACCCTGAAAGCAGCGGCGGCCGCGCAAAAACGCACCTCCGAAGCGGATCGCGCGCCTCGTCAACCGTCCAGCACCGACCAATCGGTCAATATTGTCTGTCTTAGCACCTTTTCAGCATCCGCCATCCTGCTACTAGGCGGATTCTGGCGAACGCCAAGCTTTGATCCCAAATGCGATGCAAACAGATCAAACTTCTCCTCGTCGCTTATCTGCTTATAGGTGATTCGCAGCACGTCGTTCCCCATATTCTCCAATGCTAGAGCCCGGTCATCATCGCTCTCAGAAACCTCCGCTCCGCTATGGGTCATTCCTCCCTGACACTCGACTATCGTCGTAGGATGACGAGCAGTCACAAGCCAAGTGAGGTCACCCTCCGCATACGAAAGGCCGCATATCGTGCGTGCGTCCTCGCTTAAATCGATCCTGAAGTTGTTTTGCACGCCACTGAAGCCGCGTCCGCCAAGGCGGCGCGGCGCGCAAAGCAGCATAGAGGCACAGGCTTCAAACGGGCTTCGAGTCACTCCCGTCACGTAGCGCATCGCTTGAGCGAGCTTCTTTCTCCCGCGAACACCCTTCCCCCTATCGATAAACTCATGCACTTGATCCATGGTCAGCAAAGGCGGCCTCTGCCAAAGCCCGCTTGGATTTCCCTTGGCATCACGAACCATCTTCCATCCACCATCAAACTCCCACTCGGGCGCGGGCGGCAGACCCCTGCACGCTTCCTCAAGCACCTGCGTGGGGGTAAAGAACGTAAACTTCCCTACGAACTCATAGAGCAGCATTGCAAGCTGGATTGGCGAGAAGCGATATGCCAGCATGAGCAGCGTAAGCAGTGGCGAGGTCACGGAAACATCATGCGGGCTCTCGAGAATCGAGCCCGTGGGCAGCGGCCCGTCCCATCGGTGCGGCTTGACCAACGTAGAGTGCAAAAGGCTTCTCCTGGTGTCTAGCGCATGGATCGGCAGGCCAAAAATCTCCGACACCGTTGGGCTTCCGCGCAGCTCGCTGCGACCAAACGGTGTATCGAAGTCGGGTAGGTTCGGCATCATGTAAAGGTATCGCGGTGGGACGCGATAGAGCTTCAACGCCGATATGTCACAAAGTATCTTCTCCATTCCCAACACCCCCATATCCAAAACCCTAATCCGTATTAAACGGGCAGGACCATACGGACGGCAAGCGGGCATTGTCCATCGTTTAACGGTATCTACCTGCTGCTATCCACATATCCATCGATAGATTGGAGCAAGCAATTTGTAAGAAAGGGCGCATATCCCAAGAGATACTTGTGAACAACGGCTACTGAGAGTCACCCCTTTGGGACCATGCAAACCGAAAACGAAAAACTCGAGAATTCACGTCAACACGGTTCTCGCGGATAATCGCATCGATTTCGGTTTTCCTCGAGTAGCCCAGCAATTACGAACGTAAAACAGCTGGTTATAAATTGATATGTTTCTTGTATACAATTCAGTTTTCAAAATAGATGCGATTATCCGTAAGAACCTTGCCTTTCAAAATCGCCCCGATCGGCAAAAACCCGCGCAACTCGCGCGGAGGGCCGCCGTGCTTAGTGGGCCCGCGGTAGCTCAGCCTGCTACTATGCTGCAGAAAGCACATAGCACACAACGCGCGCCATCCCGAAAGGACGGACATGCAGGCCATCATCTTCGACATGGACGGAACCCTCATCGATACCGAGCGCGTAAGCCAGGCCTCCTGGCGCGCCGCCGCGGCGGACCTGGGCATCGAGATTCCCGAGCGCATCTTGCACGCATTCGTGGGCCTCTCTATGAAAACCGCCCACACCATGATCGACGATGAGTTTGGCGATCCCGCGCTTACCGACCACCTCTTCGCGCGACGCAACAAGATTTACAGCGACACCTGGATTGACCAGCTGGAACTCAAGCCCGGAGCGCGAGAGGCCATCGATGCCGTGCACCAGCGCGGACTCAAGTGCGCCCTGGCAACCTCCAGTGAACGCGACCGCGCGCTGTTCTGCCTTGAGCACTTCGGCCTCGCGGAGGCATTCGATGCGACCGTTTTCCACGAGGACATCGCACATCCCAAGCCAGCCCCAGACGTCTACCTCACCGCTGCAGAGCGCCTGGATGTCCCCGCGCACGAATGCGGCGCCGTGGAAGACTCCTTCAATGGCATCCACGCTGCAACGGCGGCGGGCATGGCCGTTTTCATGGTCCCGGACTACAACGCCCCCACGCCGGAGATCGAAAGCCTCTGCACCGCGGTGCTTCCGTCGTTGACAGAGCTTCCCGGCGCGATCGATCTTCAGCTCACGGACTAACCGCATCGCGAGCGCCCTACCAAAAAGCAAGCAACCCCGCCAAGCGCTGGCAGCCCTATCTTCAGGGCCGCGGGAGCCGGGCGACCCATCATGCCCCAACCCTCGCCGCCTGTATCCGTTTTGCGCGAGACGCCCATGCGGCGCAAGCGGCGCCGCGGCTGTCGTATCCTTGTAGCATTCAACCTGCAAGGAAAGCGAGCTCCATGCCAAAGCAGACCAAGAACCCATCCCACAAGCCATCGCATGGCGAAGGCGCAAGCCGTCCCCGCAAGGCCTCGTCCTCCAAGAAGGCGGCTCGCGCGAAGAGCCCCGTGCCCAAGAAGGCAAACGTCAACGCAGGCGCCAACAACACAAGCACCGTCGGCGCCGCACGCCCGTGGCGCCCGGGCCGCGAGAAGTTTCTACCCGTGACCCGCGCGGACATGGAAGTCCACGGCTGGGATCAGTGCGACTTTGTCTACATCTGCGGAGATGCCTATGTGGACCACCCCAGCTTTGGCATGGCCATCATCACCCGAGTGCTCGAGGCGCACGGTTACCGCGTGGGCATCATCTGCCAGCCCGACTGGCGCGACCCCGCAAGCATCCAAGTCCTGGGCGAGCCGCGCCTGGGCTTTCTCGCGTCCGCCGGCAACATGGACTCCATGGTCAACCACTACTCGGTCACCAAGCACCGCCGGCACACGGACGCCTACACCCCCGGCGGCGTCGCTGGCGCGCGTCCCAACCACGCGGTCGCGGTCTACGGCAACCTGATTCGCCGCGTCTACAAGAACACGCCCCTCATCATCGGAGGCATCGAGGCGAGCCTGCGCCGCCTGGCCCACTACGATTACTGGTCGGATAAACTCAAGCGCTCCATCCTTCTCGACTCCGGCGCGGACCTTTTGATCTACGGCATGGGCGAACATGCGGTGGTGCAGATCGCCGACGCCCTGGACGCCGGCTTGCCCGTGGACCAGATCACCTACGTGGACGGCACGGTCTACCGCACCTCCGGCGAGGGAGCGCTCGACCAGGTCTTTGATTACGAGCTGCTTCCCTCTTGGGACGAGCTCGAAGCCGACCGCCTGGCATATGCCCGCAGCTTCAACGTGCAATACCGCAACATGGACCCCATCACGGCAAAGCGCCTGGTGGAGCCCTATCCCAACGGGGTGTACGTGGTGCAAAACCCGCCTTCTGCCATCCTCACGGACGCAGAGATGGACGAGGTCTACGAGCTGCCCTACGCGCGCGACTGGCATCCGGACTACGACGCGGCGGGCGGCGTGCCCGCGTTTTCCGAGGTAAAGTTCTCCATATCGTCCAATCGCGGGTGCTTTGGCGAGTGCTCGTTCTGCGCGCTCACGTTTCACCAGGGGCGCGTGCTGCAGACCCGCAGCCACGACAGCATCGTTCGCGAGGCGCGCGAGCTGACGCGCGACCCCGAGTTCAAGGGCTACATCAACGACGTGGGCGGCCCCACGGCGAACTTCTTCCGCACCGCTTGCGACAAGCAGCTCAGGCACGGCGTATGCCAAAACCGTCGCTGCCTTTGGCCCACGGTGTGCCGCAACATGGTGGTGGACGAAAGCGGCTATACGGCGCTGCTTCGCGATCTTCGCCATCTGCCCGGCGTGAAGAAGGTCTTTGTGCGGAGCGGCATCCGCTTTGACTACACCATGGCCGACGCCAGCGACGAGTTTTTGCGCGAGCTGCTGCAGCACCACGTGAGCGGCCAGCTGCGCCTGGCACCCGAGCACGTGAGCGATGCGGTGCTCTCGGTCATGGGCAAGCCGTCGAGGTCGGTTTACGACGCGTTTTGTCGACGCTTTGACGCACTCAACCGCGAGTACGGGCTGGAGCAATACGTGGTGCCGTACCTGATCAGCAGCCATCCCGGCTCGACCATGAAGGAAGCCGTGGAGCTTGCCTGCGCGGTGCGAGACATGGGATACATGCCCGAGCAGGTGCAGGACTTCTACCCCACCCCGTCGACCATGTCCACCTGCATGTACTACACCGGCGTCGACCCACGCACCATGAAGCCCATCTACGTGGCGCACGACCCGCACGAGAAAGCCATGCAGCGCGCGCTGATCCAATACCGCAAGCCCGAGAACTACAAGCTGGTCCGCGAGGCGCTTGAAAAGGCCGGCCGCCAGGACCTCATTGGCTTTGACAAGAAGTGCCTAATCAAGCCGTATCCGCCCAAGGCGAGCGAGCTTACAGGAGACAAGGGCGCCTCGCGCGGCGCCGGCGGCCGCAGCGACAACGGCGGCACTTCGCGCGGCAGGGGC
>NZ_JH126470.1:0-199908 GCF_000225705.1 Collinsella tanakaei YIT 12063 | reverse complement strand
GGCAGCGGTGCCGACGGGCGCAGCGGTGGCCGCGGCGCTGGCAGGGGCGGCGGCAACGGCAGGAGCGCGAGTCGCGGGGGCGGCAAGGGACGCAGCACGCGCAACGGCAAAGGTTCATCGTCCAAACAATAGAAATAACCACGTTTGAATAAAAGGGAGAACCACTTGTTGCGGTTCTCCCTTTTTGATTGCGAATTGTATAAACACGCCGGTCGCACCGGACGCGCACAAGGCTGGGGCATGGGCGCGAACGCGTCATGGCTCGGCCCAGGCACCGGCTCGTCAGTCCGCGGGCGGATTGGGCGACGGCTCCTCGCCGGCGGGCGCATGGTGACGGGGCGCGCCCCACGCCATGGCGAACAGCCTTGTCCCCGCGATGAGGCAGGCCAGCAAAAGGGCGATGAACGCGACGTCGGGCAGCGCGGCGGAAATGGGCTCGATGATGTAGGACGCCGCGTTGATGGAGAGATGGAGCACCATGGGATAGCGAAGGTCTCGTGTTTTCCAATAGACCCAGCCCATTGCCAAGCCCAGCAAAAACGCGTAGGTGCTTTGGACGATGTTGAGATGCAGCAGACCGAACGCGGCGGCTTGCAGGGCGTTTGCAATCCAGAACATGCGGTCGTTGATGGGCGCATGGGACGCGGGGCCACGGTAGCCGCTCACGGCGCGCAAGGCGTACTCGAGCATGACGCCGCGGCACACGATCTCCTCGCCCACCGCCGCCAGCACCGTTACCGAAAGCACGCTCAGCAAGGAGAAATCGCTTGAACCGGCGCCGGCAGAATCCATGAGCTCGGTGTACTCGTCCATAACATCTGGAAACAGCGGCAAGATCAGCGTGAGCGCCACGCCCAACACGAATTGAAGGCCTACTCCCAGCAGCGCCAAACCGGCGACGGATCCCAAACGGAGCTTGAGCGGGGGAAGCGATTCCGGGCGCGGAACAAGGGTACTTCGCGCAACGTGGCGCCACCAGGGCCACATCGCCACGATTCGCACCGCCTGGGTGAGGACGACTATTGGGGTAAGGCTATCTATCAGCGCTGCCGCCTGCGCCTGGGGCAGCACGCCCGCCTGGGCCGCGAGCTCTATGAGCAGCACGCCGACTGCGGAAAAGACGATTTGGACCATCATGTCGGTCGCCACCACGCCCGCTAGCGACGCCACCCATCTCCAGCGATGCGAACGGCGGGGCTGATCGATGGGAGCTGGCGACGATGAGGGTGCAGGCGCTGGCAGCGGAGGCTCGCCCGCCGGGCGCGGAGCCTCTTCTGTTGGACGCGTGGCCCCTCCCTCCGAGTTCGCAGGCTCTTCTGCGGAAACCTCGGCCAACGAAACCGGCGCTGGATGCAGGGGCTCCTTTGTTGGGGCAGACCCGCCAAGGTCATTGCTGAAATCTTGAGTCATTTGGGCTCCCGTCGGACAAGTTGCCTTTACGGGTTATTCCCCATCTGAGGCCATAGGTTGCACGGAGGCGCGCGGCGCCCCGAGAACGCCCGCGGGAGAGATGTCGAAGGGGAACGTGCCGCACCTGTTGAAGGCGGCGATGAACATTCGTATCGCGTTTGAAGGAGTTGTCCCCACTTGCTGGGTCGCAGCCGCGAAGGCCGCCTTTTCTTCAGGCAAGACCTTCGCGACGACCGGGGTCATGTGCTCTGCCATGGTTAGTCCTAACAGATATGACACTAGTACGTTTGCGCGCGCAAGCGGCTGGGCAAAAAGCGCGCGCCGGGTGTGATTCTGGTGCGTTGGTATTACATAGTATTACTTAGTTATACCCCGTGGCAAAGAATATACCAGATGCTCGCTAAGAGCGCAACGGACGGGAGAGCCTATTCGAAAGTGAAGGCGAAAATGAGAGGTTTAGATGGTCGGTGGATGAGGCGGAAGCTCCTTGAAATAGGTCGTACCGCCTTGGGTTGGTCAATGAGGGCCACGAAGCGGGGATCCCCCGGCTTATGCACGGACCAAAAGGATCGATTTAGCGACTTCTATAGCGCGACGATCTCCCAGCGAGCCCTGACGCTATGCAGCACCATGTAGCGCTAATTATTCTTGGCGACATTACTCTAATATACGTCTGTTAGAAGACAGATGACGCAGCGCACGTAGAAAGGCCGGCAGGCCTTCAGGGCCTTTCGGAGCCCGGCGCTACCCGCCTCGCGGCCCTCATTGACCATCCTGAAAAGGTACGACTTTTAAGACTGAAAACCAGCTGCATAAAACGATTGATTTCGACGCTTAGATTGCATATCGAACCAATAGGCGCAAAAAAGCGGGCCCAGTAAAGGACCCGCCTTGAAATGAGAGCAAGCTATGTTGGATCTGGCTGCGCCCTGGCGATTAAGCGCGACCGGAGCGTCCACCGCGGTCTCCCGGGCGACGGCTGCCGCCGCGATTGTTTGCGTGGGGCGCAGAGTGGCCGCCGCGCGAGCCGTAGTTACCGCGATTGTCGCGCCCGCCGGCACGTCCGCCGCGAGAACCGCGTCCGCGACGGTCGCTGGGCTCATCGTAGTTGCGCCAGGTATCGCGGGCGCTACGCGGAGTAGCCAGTACCTCCTCGCCGCGAGGACGGTCAAAGCGGTCGGAACGGGGGCGGTCCGAACGAGAGGAGCCGCTGCGAGCGCGGTCGAAACGCTGCTCGCCGGAACGGTTGCGACCGGATCGGCCGCGACCGGAGCGCTCGGAACGGGAGGCGCGGTCGAAGCGCTCGGAACGGGAGGCGCGGTCCGCGCGATCGCTATTAGAGCCGCGGCCGTCGCGGTCGCGACGCCGCTTGGAGTCGGAGGCCTCCTGCGCGCGCACGCGGGTCTTTCCCGCGCGCTTGCGTCGAGACGGCTTGGGCGCGGCCTCGAGAGCCTCGTCGCGCGGGCCGTCCTCGCGAGCCGGCTTGGCAGCGCGAGCGGCGGCTTGGCGCTCGGCCTTGGCATTCTCGTCGAAAGAGCGCTTGCAACGAGGCTTGGCCTCACCGGAGTCGACCGCGGGGCGCTCATCGCGCTGCTTTCGCGGACGACGGGGGGCACGCCCCTCGCCCTTGGGCTTGGAGCCCGCCTCCGCCTTGGCGCGGCGACGCTTCTTGGCCTTCTTGCCAGCGGGCTTGTCTGCCGGAACGCGATCGGGGTCGACGGCGGGCGGGTTCTCGCCCAACTCGAGGCCCTCGGCATCGTAAAGGTCCGCGGTCTTGCCCATCAACGCCTCGATGTCGAAGAACTCATCGATGTCCTGGCTGGTCACAATAGTGACGGCCCAGCCCACTTCGCCCGCGCGGCCGGTGCGGCCGATGCGGTGGATGTAGTCCACGGGCTCCTCAGGCACGTCGAAGTTGACCACGTAGCGCACGTCGGTAACGTCGATGCCGCGGGCGAGAACGTCGGTCGCCACCAGCACGTCGCACTTGCCGGCGCGGAACGCCTTGAGCGCCCGCTCGCGCTGGGCCTGGCTGCGGTCGCCGTGGATAGCGGCGCAGGAAATGCCGGCGCGCGCCAGGCGGCGGCAGCACGTGTCGGCGCGGCGCTTGGTGCGGGTGAAGACGATGACGCG
The DNA here is from genome assembly GCF_000225705.1 of Collinsella tanakaei YIT 12063. Classification (GTDB taxonomy): domain Bacteria; phylum Actinomycetota; class Coriobacteriia; order Coriobacteriales; family Coriobacteriaceae; genus Collinsella; species Collinsella tanakaei. Next base: position 196,365 of record NZ_JH126470.1, on the reverse strand, counting down.
CTCGGTGCCCTGCGCAAGCAGCAGGTCTGCCAGGACCCCGTTCTTCGCCTCAAGCGAGACGGGCAGCAGGTACTGCTCGACGGTCTCGGCGGTGGAGGTGGCAGGGGCGATCTCGACGCGCGCCGGGTCGCTCACCAGATCGGTGATGGAGCCCACGGCGGCCTCGTCCAAGGTCGCAGAGAACAGCAGGGTCTGTCGATCGGCGGGCGTATAGCTCACGATCTTGCGGACGGCGGGCAGAAAGCCCATGTCGAGCATGCGGTCGGCCTCGTCCAAAACCAGGACCTGGACCTCGTCCAGCATGCAGGCGCCCTGGTCGATGAGGTCGACCAGGCGGCCCGGCGTGGCGACCAGGATGTCGCACCCGCGCTTGAGGGCGCTCTTCTGGGGGTTGTAGGACACGCCGCCCACCACGGTGACGGCGGTATGACGGGTGCGGGCGGCGACCTTCTTGCAGACGTCGTCGATCTGCTGGGCGAGCTCGCGCGTGGGCGTGATGATGAGCATGCGGGGACCGCAGCCCACGGACATCGCGCGGCCGCGAGCGCGCTTGACACGCGGCAGCCTGCTCATGGTGGGCAGCAAGAAGGCGGCCGTCTTGCCGGTGCCGGTCTGCGCGGCGGCAAGGATATCTCGGCCGGCCAGGACCTGCGGAATCGCCATTGCCTGGACGGGAGTGGCGTGCTCGTAGCCAAGGTCTTCCACCGCGGCCAGGACCTCATCGGAAAGGCCAAGGTCAGCGAAGCGGGCGAGCTCATCGGCAGCGTCCGCGGATTTGGACGAGAAAGAGGCGTCGGCGGCGGTGTCGAGCATCTCGAGCTCATCGTTGTTCTGTGCAGTCATGCAGTTGTTTCCATTCTGGCAGGGTTCGCCGGCCGATCGGTCGCGCGTCTGGAGCGCAGTCGGCGCCGCGCGAACGCTGCAGGTTAGTTATCAGGCAAATTCAAAGGCGCGCGGGAGGGTGGATGCCGCGCGGGCGGATCGCGAAAGCCGTCGGGCCGTGGCGATGGAGCAGGTTCCGCCAAGCGCTAAGTATATGGGGCATCGCGCCGTTCCTCCCCTACCGCGAATAAACAAGCACTCAAACCCCACGTTTACCGCCCAAGTTGCAACGTCTGCCGATTGGATATGGCAACACCGCGCGCTAATCGTATAGGGCGCTAGCGAAAACGGCGCGCCCCACGTCCTTGCGAGAATTGACGTTTTTTCGGCTTCTCATACACCCCCAGGGGGTGTGGGTGATATAGTAAGCCGCAGTAAACACGCGAGAGGGACATGCTATGGCTCATGAGAGATTCGATGTTGGGGGCATGACGTGCGCCGCCTGCCAAGCGCACGTTGACAAGGCGGTCTGCAAACTCGACGGCGTGCAGGAGGTCGCCGTCAACCTGCTCTCCGGCTCCATGACGGTCGACTTCGATCCTGACAGAGTAAGCGCGGAGGAGATCTGCTCCGCCGTGGACCGGGCGGGCTACACGGCCTCCCTCGCCGGCGGGTCGAGCGGGCGCGCCGGGCACGGACGGGGCCGCCGGGGCGGCAGGCGGCGCGCGCTTGACGGGAGCGGCGGGAGCTTCTCGTCCAGAATCGCCCACAAAGAAGCTGCAGGCGACCGCAGATGCCATGAAGGGGCGCCTTGCGGTGTCGCTGGCGTTTTTGGTCCCGTTGTTCTACATAGGCATGGGCCATATGCTAGGCTGGCCGCTACCCGCCGCGCTGGGCGACCATGACCACGCCATGACGCTGGCGTTGGCCGAGCTGTTGCTGTTGCTGCCGATCCTGTACGTGAACAGGTCGTACTTCACCGGCGGGTTCAAGTCGCTGATCCACGGCGCGCCAACCATGGACGCGCTGATCGCCATTGGCGCGAGCGCCAGCGTGGCGTGGTCGGTCTACGCGATGTTCGTCATGGCCGACCAGCTGGCGGTGGGCGATGTCAACGCCGCGGCGGCAACGGCAATGGACAACCTGTACTTTGAGAGTGCCGGAACCATCTTGTCGCTGGTCACGGTAGGCAAGTACCTGGAGACTCGCGCAAAGTCCAAGACGGGCGGAGCCATTGAGAAGCTCATCGACCTGGCGCCCAAGACCGCGTGCGTTGTGGACGAGGACGGCAGCGAATCCACCGTGGCGGCAGAGGCGATCCTACCCGGCCAGGTCATACGCGTGCGCCCCGGCGAATCCGTGCCCGTAGACGGCGTTGTGCTGGAAGGCGCAAGCTCCATCGATGAGAGCGCGCTGACCGGCGAGTCGATCCCCGTAGAGAAGAACCCCGGCGACACCGTATCCGCCGCGACCATCAACCGCACGGGCACGTTCACGTTCCGCGTCACCCGCGTGGGCGCGGATACCAGCTTGGCCAAGATCATCCAGCTGGTAGAGGACGCCAACGCAACCAAAGCGCCCATCGCCCGCCTGGCGGACAAGGTCGCCGGCGTCTTTGTTCCCGTGGTGCTGGCGATCGCCGCGGTGACGTTTACCGCATGGATGTTTTTCACTGGCGACGTCAACGAGGCGCTTACCGCAGCGGTCGCCGTGGTGGTTATCAGCTGCCCGTGCGCGCTTGGCCTGGCCACGCCCGTCGCCATCATGGTGGGCACCGGCAAGGGCGCGGAGATGGGCGTGCTGTTCAAGAACGCCGAGGCGCTTGAGAACCTGCGCGGCGTTGGCACCGTGGTGCTGGACAAGACCGGCACCATCACCGCGGGAACCCCCAGCGTGACCGATGTCCTGCCCGCCACCGGCCCGGACGGCGCGCCCGTCATGAGCGAGAAGGCGCTGATGAAGCTCGCCGCCGCACTCGAGAAGGGCAGCGAGCACCCACTGGCGGAAGCCATCATGGCGCGCGCGGACCAGATGGGCATAGTCGCGCGCCGCGTGGAAGACTTCCAAGCGCTGCCCGGCCGCGGCGTGACCGCGCGCGAGGGCGCCAACCAGGTCGCCGCCGGCAACGACCGCCTTATGGCCGATCTTGGCATAGAGGTCGACCAGGCCATGCGAGAAAGCTTTGCCCACGAGGGCAAGACGCCGCTGTTCTTTGCCAAGAACGGGCGCCTTGTTGGAACCGTTGCGGTTGCGGACGAGGTCAAGCCCACCAGCGCTCAAGCCATCGCCGCTCTGGATCGCCTGGGCATCAAGACCGTTATGCTCACCGGCGACAACGCGTTGACCGCGCAGGCGATCGCAAAACGCGTGGGCGTGGCGCGGGTGGTCGCGGACGTCTTGCCCGCTGACAAGGAGCGTTTGGTACGCGAGCTGCAAGACGCCGGCGAGCGCGTGGCGATGGTTGGAGACGGCATCAACGACTCCCCCGCCCTGGCGCGAGCCGACGTTGGCCTGGCGATAGGCGCCGGCGCGGACGTGGCCAAAGAGGGCGCGGACGTGGTTCTTATGCACAGCGACCTTGTGGACGTGGCGCGCGCCATCGAGCTATCGCGAGCGGTAATCCGCAACATCAAGCAGGACCTGTTCTGGGCCCTGTTCTACAATTCCCTTGGCATCCCGCTGGCGGCGGGCGTCTTCTTCCCCATCTTGGGATGGCAGCTCTCGCCCATGTTCGGCGCGGCAGCCATGAGCCTCTCGTCGCTGTTCGTGGTGGGCAACGCCCTTCGCTTGCGCGGATTCAGGGCGAGCGAGTAGCAGCGTGGTGTCCGCGCAAGCGAATATGCGACGATGCGGCCCCGTCGCTTCCTTGGCATGCGCCTCCATACCCTTGGCATTACACCTTTGATTGAAAGGACGACATCGTGAAGTACATCATCAAGACCGAAGGCCTTATGTGCGGCCACTGCGACGCATCTGTGGAGACCGAGCTTTTGAAGGTCGCCGGCGTGACCGACGCCGACGCTGACCACGAAACCCAGACCGTTGAAGTCGAGACCAGCGAGGCCGTCGACACCAACCTGCTCGCTCAGGCGGTACATGCCGCTGGCGAGAAATTCCACGCCCTCAGCGTCACCGAAGCCTAAGGCGGGCTGCGCCATGATGGCAGACCACGATCGCACGATGCGACTGCTCAAGACGGCGCGGGGCCAGATCGACGGCATTATGCGCATGGTCGAGGAGGACCGCTACTGCATCGACATATCCACCCAGCTGATGGCGACGCAGTCGCTTCTCGCCCGCGTAAACGCCGACGTCCTCAAAGCCCATATCGAGCACTGCGTGCGCAAGGCGGCGGACTCCGGCTCGCCGCTGGAAAAGGAGCAGAAACTGCAGGAGATCGAGAAGGTCATCGATAAGCTCGCGAAGTAGTGCGCCGATCCCCGACCGCCGCTACCCAGCGAGCCTGCGGTGTCGCGACATCCCGCTAGCGGTATCCTCGTCCACAAAATGGAGCGAGGATGCCGCTTTTTTGCGCTTTTAGCGCGGCGCGGCGGGTTGGGTGGCGTAGCATTGGGCATAATTGGTCTTTGACCATAGTGAAGGAGCTTGCACATGCAGGATTTTATGAAAGGACGCTACGGCGTCGATGACCTTACCCTTAGCCTTGGCGTGCTTGGCATGGTTCTCGCCCTGATAGGGTCGCTTGCCAGCCTGGCGCCGCTTTCTTGGATCGCGCTTGTGGTGGTGGTCCTGGCGATCTTGCGCGCATTCTCCAAGAGCATTCCAGCCCGCGAGCGCGAGAACCAGATGTTCTTGGATCTGGCACACAAGATTCCGGTTGTAGGGCCGCACATTGGCTGGCTTGACCGCGAAAAGGGCCCGAGCCCCGCATCGAGCGCGTCCGCACAGCGCCCCGCCCAGGGCTCCGGCCCCGACTTTGGCCGCACCAAGCGCACCGCCGAGCGCATGTGGCGCGAGCGCAAGACCACGCTGTTCTTCCGCTGCAAGACCTGCGGTGCCATTCTTTCCGTTCCGCGCGGCAAGGGCCACATCCGCGTGACCTGCCCGCGCTGCGGCGCCAAGGTGGAAAAGGTTTCCTAATCGAAGGGCTCGGCAGGCGATGGTAGTTTGCCATGACCTGCAAAGACGGCGCTTCTGTTTGCATGCATTTGATGAACTCGCTGGAGATTGAGGTCTCTGGCGAGTTTTTTTCTTTGATACGAACAGCGCCATCTACCTGCGAAAACGCAACCCTGCATAGATACGGGGTGTGCCGCAGAGATACTTTTTGAAAGAATTGAACGACACTGAGCGGGCGCGCTGCGAGATAGCATTCGCGGCATGAGTATCTGTATTTGCAACACATCGGCCCTTGAGGCACTTCGATCGAGCGGACGGCTGCTGCCCACCTTGCTGGACGGCCCCCGCTGCTCGCAGCTGGATGACACGCCCGTCCCTCATCCAATCATGCTCCATGACGATATGGCGCGCATTGGGTTAAAGGAAGAGCCGTACCACATCCTTGTTCCTACAAAACGGCTTCGCTATGCGCGTAAAGACGTTGTCTACCACATCAGGGAGCGTCCGTTGCCTTTCCAAACGCTTTTGCGCAGCGAACACGGCGGACCGCTTATCACCGGGCCGGAGCTGCTTTTCTGCGACCTTGCCCTCTCCCCCGACTATGGCGCGATCGACCTTATAGAGCTTGGCTACGAGCTGTGCGGCACCTACCTCATCAGCGATTGCTGGAACGGCTATATCTCCAGCGCGGTGTGCGCCACATCGACAGAGAAGATCCAGCGCGTGGTCGACGACCTTACAGGGCGGCCCGGCATCGATGTGGCCCGCAAGGCGCTTCGGCACGTTCGCGATGGATCGAACTCCCCCATGGAGACGGCACTCGCCATGATGCTCAGCCTGCCCAAGCACCTTGGAGGACAGAACCTGGGACCTATCAGCCTTAACCATCCCGTGGTCACGTCCCAGGGAACCAAGTACGTTGACGTGGCGTTCCCCGAGGCAAAGGTGGGACTGGAGTACAAAGGCAGGGATGCGCACTCGATAGAAAAGACCGCGCGCGATGACCGGAGACAAAACACGCTCTCGGGATCGGGGTGGACCATCCTTTCCGTGTGGTACGAGGACCTTGTCCAAGACCACCTCTATGGCAAGTTCCTCCAAGAGCTGGCAAAGGTGCTGCATGTACGCCTGCGAACGCTCAGTAAAAGCTATGAGGCGCGGCAAATCGTGCTAAGGGCTCGGCTCTTGCCTGCAATTGAGAAATATTCTCGATAATGATCCGCGCGTCGAGCAAAACTGTCCAATCGGCTCTTGGGTAACACCCGGAAATGATGGACATTAAACCGTCCTCGATCGGGTTGGCAGCTGAGTGCCACGAGGTGGGTAAAACCCAACCGCTCGATTTTTATGCAATTAGTACACTTGTTGTATAAATTACGTTTTACTCGAATCTGCAACTATTATTTAAAAGCTTGAAGCGCTCTTGTGCGTGACCTCTGACAAAAAAGAAAGCACCAAACGGCTCGAGTCTCGAGAGGATGGCTCTAAGACAGTCCCCATGGCACTAAAGGGGAACTTTCCTCCTTTGGCCAAACGGGTTCGTACCCACCTCGTGGCCCTCAGCTGCCACAGCGAAAGGCAACGGTTTTTCAGCGAGCTAAAATGAGGCAAAAACATGAATAAAGATCCGGTCAAACCGCATACTCGGCTCTTTACGACAAAACCCCTCGCTGCAAAAAGCAAGAGGGCCACCCGCAAAGGCGGCCCTCTTCGCAATTAGATGATGGTAACGCGGCCCTTCACACCCACGATGCCCTTGACCTCGGCGAGCAGCGGGATCGAACGAGCATTCACGCGCGCGGGAATCTCGGCGCGCATGGTCTGGCCATCTGCCTGCTCGATAAAGAGCTCGACACGGTCGCCGCCCGGGTTGGTGGCGAGCACCGTCGCCAAGCGCGACATGTTGGACTGGCTAAAACGCGAGCTTGGAACCATGATCTCGAAGACCTTAGGGCGGTTGGTCTCCTCGTTGAGCTCCAGCGGCAAGATCTCCTGGGCGATGATCTGGTCGCCTCGGTCGGAGCGTTCGAGCTTGCCGTGGACGCGGATGAACGCATCGGAGAGCACCGCGCCGGTTTCGGGATCGGTCTCGCCGTAGAGATAGCCCTCCGCCTCCTTGTAGGTCTTGGGGAAGACCACCACTGTAGCCTCGCCTTCCATATCCTCCAAGGTGACGATTGCCATGGGGTCGCCATTTTTGGTGACGCGCTTGGAGACATCGGACACCATGCCAGCGAACCAGAACTGCTTGCCCTCGGGAATCTCCTGGTTGATGGTTCCCTCGCCGGTGGGAGACGCGGTCTCATAGCCGGTATCGATCTGGGACAGCGAGAACTCGCGCGCCTTGCCCAGGGCGTACTCGTAAGGACGCAGCGGATGGTCGGAGACGTAGATGCCCAAAACGTCGCGCTCCTGGGAGAGCTTCATGTGACGATCCCACTCCTGGCCATCGGGCTCGGGAACGACGACCTCGAAGCCGGAACCCTCGACATCGCCGAACACATCGAACAGCGAGGTCTGGCCGTTCGCACGGTCCTTCTGGCGCTTTACGGCGGCGTCGATGATGTTCTCGGGGTTCTCCTTGTCCACAAAGTGCATCATCTGGCGGCGCGGGTAACCGGAGTTATCGAACGCGCCCGCTCGGATAAGCGCCTCGATGACGCGGCGGTTCGCCTGGCTGGAGTCCACGCGCTCGACAAAATCGTGCAGGTTCTTGTACGGGCCGTTCGCCTCGCGCTCGTCGATGATGGCCTGCGCCACGCCCTCGCCCACGCCTCGGATGCCGGCAAGGCCGAAACGGACGCCCTCGGCCGTAGCCGTGAACTCCTTACCGGACTCGTTGACGTCAGGGGGCAGGACGGGGATGCCATCGTGACGGCACGCGGAGACGTAGTGAACGATCTTCTCGGTCTTACCGGTGTAGGAGGTAAGAACCGCCGCCATGTACTCGTGCGGGTAGTGCGCCTTGAGCCAAGCGGTCTGCATAACCAGGATCGCATAGCCGGCGGAGTGCGACTTGTTGAACGCGTAGGATGCGAACTCGAGAACGTCGTCCCAGATGCGCTGGGCGACTTCGCGCTTATAGCCGTTGCGCTCCGCGCCGTTCATCCAGTGGTCGTAGATGGTCTCGTCCTCGCCGTCCGACCACTTGAAGACCTGGTCGGTCAGCATCTTGATCTTCTTCTTAGCAACCGGCTTACGGATGCGCGAGTCGGATTCGCCCTTGGAGAAGCCGCACATCTCGACCGAGATGAGCATAACCTGCTCCTGGTAGACCATGGTGCCGTAGGTTTCGCCCAAGATGCCGTCCAGGCGCGGGTCGTAGGAGACCGCCGGCTCCTTGCCGTTCATACGGTTGATATAGCTGGTAACCATGCCTGCGCCCAGCGGGCCCGGTCGGTACAGGGCGATCAATGCGACCACGTGCTTGTACTCGGTGGGCTTCATGTTCTTGATGGTCGCGGTCATGCCCGCGGACTCTACCTGGAACACGCCCGCGGTGCGGCCGGCGCTCATGAGCTCGAAGATCTTGGGGTCGTCGAACGGAATCTCGTCGGGGTTGATATCGATGCCGTAGTTAGCCTTGATGTTGGCCTTGGCCTTGGAGATAACCGTCAGGGTACGCAGGCCAAGGAAGTCCATCTTGAGCAGGCCCATGTCCGCGACCGTATGGCCTTCGTACTGGGTGATCTCGACGCCGCCCTTGGTGTCCAGCTTGGTGGGGACGTGCTCGTTGACCGCGTCGCGGCAGATTAGAACCGCGCATGCGTGCACGCCCTCGCCGCGGGTGAGGCCCTCGATGGAGAGCGCGGTATCGATGATGCGGCGCGCGTCGTCGTCGCGCTTGTACGCCTCCTCAAAGTCAGGGTTGTAGAGGTCTTCCTTGCCCGGCACCTTCTCCAGCACCTGGCGCAGCTTGACGGAGGGGTCGCTCGACACCATCTTGGACAGGCGCTGGCCCATGTAGACCGGGTAGTCCAAAACGCGGGCCGAGTCGTTGATGGCCTGCTTGGCCTTGATGGTCGAGTACGTGATGACGTGGGTAACCTTCTCGGGGCCGTAGAGCTGGCGGACGTGCTCCACCACCTCCAGGCGCCGCTCATCGTCGAAGTCCATATCGATATCGGGCATCTCGGTACGTTCGGGTGACAGGAACCTCTCGAACATCAAGCCGTTGCTCAAGGGGTCGAAGGTGGTGATGTCCATCGCGTATGCGACCAGTGCGCCCGCAGCCGAGCCACGGCCCGGGCCGACGCCGATGCCGTTTTGCTTAGCCCAGCGCACGTACTCCGCAACAATCAAGAAGTACGCGGCAAAGCCCTTATCGCAAATAACCTTGTATTCAAATTCAAAGCGCTCGCGAATGTCGACGCCGGCGATCTCCTTGCCGTCCCAATCCTCGCCGTAGCGCTTGGCCAAGCCCTCCTCGCACTCGCGGCGAAACTGGCTCTCATGCGTCTCGCCGGGGTCGAGCAGCGGGTAGTTAGGCAGGATGATGCTGTCCCAGTCCAACTCGACGTCGCACTTCTCGGCCAGCTCAACGGTGTTGTCGCACGCCTCGGGGCAGTACGGGAACATCGCGCGCATCTCGTCCTCGGACTTCATATAGAACTCCGAGCCCTGCATGCGCATACGGTTGGGGTCGTCCACCTTGGAGTTCATGCCGATGCACATCATGACGTCCTGCACCGGCGCGTCGTCGCGGGTGAGGTAGTGGAAGTCGTTTGTAGCGATGACCTTGACGCCTATCTGCTTGGCGATCTCGATCAGCTGGCGGTCCATCTGCTCGTCCGTCATGCCGGAATCCGTGGTGATGCCGTGCTCCTGGATCTCGATGTAGAAGCAGCCGGGCTCGAACAGGTCGCGGAAGGTCTCCGCCCATTCGAGCGCGCGAGGCAGGTCGCCGCGGTCGATCATCTTGGGGATGATGCCGGCGATACACGCCGAGCTCGCGATAAGGCCCTCGCGGTGGCGGCGCAGGTTGTCCAGGGTGACGCGCGGCTTGTAGTAGAAGCCGTCGACGGCCGCCTCGGAGACGGTCTGCATCAGGTTGACGTAGCCGGTCTGGTTGCGGGCGAAGAGCACCATGTGGTACAGCTCGGGCTTCTTGTCGCGCGCCAGGGTGTCATCCGGCGTGAAATAGACCTCGCAGCCAAAGATGGGCTTGATCACCAGCGGCGGCTTTACCGAGTCAACGCTGCCCTCGGCGTCCCACGCAGCCATATCCTTATGGAACTGCTCGTAGGCACGCGGGTCTTTCTCCGGATCGGGCTCCTCCAACTCTGCGCGGCGGCCCTTCTCCAAAAACGACTTGTCGTGACTCCAGGTCTTGTACTCCGGCGTGCCATGGTTAACCGCGTCGCATGCAAGGCCCAGCTCGGGAATGCCGTACATGTAGCCGTGGTCGGTCAGCGCAACTGCCGGCATGCCAAGCTCGACGGCGCGGCCCACCATGTCCTTGATACGAGTGGCGCCATCGAGCATCGAATACTCGGAGTGGTTGTGTAGGTGGACGAATGCCATGTGCGTAAACTCCGATCTGATGTGCTGAGAATTCGTCAGGGCCCGCGCAGCCCCACCGCCGCGCAAACCCCTTTTTGAACGCTATCGATTCTAACCGACCGTGCGGACGCCGCCTTGACCGCAACGCGGTATCGCCCAAAGCAACATAGCCTGTTCGGTTCTCTGGACGAGGGGTGCGGTCGCGCGCCCACCATACCGGCATGCGCGCCCTCGTCCGCTACATCTGGTAGCTCACAACCTGGGGCTGGCCCGGAGCCGCCGAATCTTCCACCTCCACACGTACAAACGCAAGGTCAACCCGCTCAAACCCCGCCTTGTGCAGCACATCGGCGTACACATGCGCCTGCAGGGCGTGCTTATCTTGCAGCTGCTCGGGCGTCTCCTGCGAAGACCCGCCTGTCTTGTAGTCGATCACCAGCGCGCGGGCGGGATCATCGGGATCGGTGCACAACAGGTCGATAGCGCCCTCCGCGAACTCGCCGAAACGCTCCGTCAGATCGTCCGCACCCAGCGAGAAGAACGGCACCTCCGCGCGGACCTGCGGCCAGGCCAGCGCCTCGGCGCGAATGGCGGACGAGCACCAACGATCAAGCGCCGCATCTAAGCGCTCGCGCTGCGCAGGCGTGCACCCCCAATAGCGCGCCAGGGCGTCGCGGCGAGCGGCGGGCACGCGGTCCTCCCCCAACTCGACCATCCACTGGCAAGCAGCGTGGAACGCGCTGCCCAGCGCCGTGGGATCGCCGTCGCGAGAGACGGCGGCATCAGCGGCCTCCGCAGAGTTCTGTTCGCCGGCGTCCCGCCCGTCGGCCTCCGTCACGGCCAGAGGCTCGAAAGCCTCGAAGTCATCCGCATCCTCCGGAGCATCGATAGAGGGGGCGGGCATCGCGCGGTCCTCATCCTCCCCATGCAGCTCTTTGGCTATGGACGAGTAGCTGTAGGATTCACGCGGGGCGCGCGGGGCCGCGCTCGCTCGCCACGGGCAGGCGGCGGGGGCCACCAGCGTGAACGTATCCGGCGCCCCGCCGTCGTCCGCCATGGGATCGCAGGCGGGCTCCCCCACAGCTGCGGCGTCGCCGGCGGCGGCAACAACGGCGGCGGTGCCGGCAGCAGCGTCGGCGTCCGCAGCAGCGGCGTCCTCGCCGATGAAGCAGCCATCCTCCACCGAGTAGTTTTGCGTATACGCCGCATCGCCGCACGCGAAGTCCTGCAGCGCAAGCAACTCGAAGTCGCCGCGGCGAGAATCCTCAAAACACAGCATGCCGCCGTTGAGCGCAGCGCCGGCGGGCAGAATCTGCTCGAGCACGCGACCCGTGAGGTCGGTATCATCGCGCAGGTCGAGCACCGGTTGCTTGTTTACCGATCGCACGGGCGCGTCCATGGCGAGCAGGCAGTACTCGCGGGCGCGCGTCATGGCGACGTAGAGCAGCCGCTCGCGCTCCTGCAGCTCAAGCCGGGTCTCGCGCTCGCTCATGGCAAGCCATGCGCCCGCAGCGGAATCGCTTGCACACACATCGTCCGCATATTCGCTGGTAAGCCACGCGCTGGAGCCTCCCAGGTACTTCTTGAACTCCTTCGCCACGTCATCGCCCTTGATGTACGCACCGTCCGCCGAGCGCGCCGAGGGAAACTGGCCGGGCAGCGCGACCAAGCTGATAGAGCCGTCATCGCCTCGCAGGCTTTGCAACTTGGCGTTGCCGGACCTAATGGAGAAGCACTCAGCCACCGCGACAACCGGGAACTCCAGGCCCTTGCTGGCGTGCACCGTCATGATGCGCACCGCGTTGCCGCCTTCCTCGTTGAGCGCGCCGGGGGCCTGCTTGCCCTCCAGGAACCTATCGTAGGCAAGGGCGACCTGGCGCGGCGCGGAACCCAGCTGCGCCTCCGCCTCCGCGATGGCGTCCAGGGCCTTGAGCACGTTGGCGGCGCGGGCGCGGCCCTCCGCCCCCTGGCCGGCCAAGCGAACCATCCAGCCGGACTGGTTCACCACGTCGCGGGCGATCGCGGCAAGGGGGTCGCGGCCCACGCGGGAAAGCGCGGGGCGCAGCACGGCGCGGGCGCGGTCCACCAGCGGCAGGTCGCGCAGGCCGTCCGCGTCCTCATCGCTCATGAGGCCGGCGTCTATGTTGCGGCGGCGGGTCTCACCCGTCTGCTCGTCCTTCGCGGTCGCCAGGGCCAAAAACTCCTGCGCACCCAGCGAGAACATGTCGCACGCCAACAGCGGCGCCAGGCCCTGCGCGGTATCCGCAAGGTTTGCCAGCGTCCACACCAGCGCGCGGACCGCAGCGGCCTCCTGCGTTTGGGCGAAGACCGAACCGCCCGAGATGACGCAGTCGAGCCCCTGGGCGCGGAAGGCGTCCGCGTACATGTTGGCACGCGGCATGCCGCCAAGCAGCAAGACCATGCCGCCCACGGGCTGGCCCGCGTCCGCCAGCTCGCGGAAGCGGCGGGCGATGGCCTGGGCGCGGGCCTGGGCGCGCTCCTGCGTGCTGCTGCCCGCGACCAGCAGGGCCTGACGACGGTTCACGCCGGTGGCGACCATGCCGTCCTTGCGGCCATCGTGCGCCTGCAGGTTGAGGAAGCCCTGCATAAGACCGCCGCGGCCCTGGGGCGTGCCGTCGAAGATGGCTGCCACGTAATCCAAGATCTCGGCATGGCTGCGGAAGTTCTTGACCAGCTGCACCACGCGGCCGGCGTCTGAGCCGCAGGCGGCGGCAGCCTCCACCTGCGCCTGGGCACGGCGGAACACATCGACCTCCGCGCCGCGGAACCGGTAGATCGACTGCTGGGCATCGCCCACCGTGCACAGGGCGCGGCCGCCCTCGCCGGTGAGGAAGTTGATAAGGTCCACCTGCTGCTGGTCGGTATCCTGGAACTCGTCGATCATCACCATCTTGAAGCGCGACCCGTAATCTTCGCGCATGGCGGGGCTGTCGCGCAGAGCTTGGTAGGTAAGGCGGAGCAGGTCGTTGTTGTCCAGCACGGAGCGGTCGAATTTCAGCTGGTTGTACTCGTCAAACACCGCATGCGCGATCTCAAGCAGCTGCTGGGTGGCGCGCGAGCCCAAGGCGAGGTAGGCGTTCACAAAGGCGTCCGCTTGCTCGGCCTTGAGCAGGTTCACCTGTTCTTTAGGCAGGTTCTTGCTTGAGCGCGGCGGCTTGCAGGCCATCATGCAGGCGATGAGGTTGCCCACGGTCTTCTCGCCCGCTTCAAACGCCTCGATCGCGGCGAGAGCAGCCTCCGCCGCCTTGGTGGCACCGGCGGTAATGCCCATGCAGCCACGGTACGCGTCCGCCAGGCCGTCCAGGTTAACGGAACCCTGCAGCATGCGCAGGTCGCTAAAGCCGTTGCGCGCGGCGGACGCCTTCTCTAGCAGCACTCGCAGCAGCGAGGTCACGCTGGTGCCGCCGCCAAAACCGCCCGGCGCGGACTCGCCGGCAAGCGGGTACCAGCCAAACAGGTCCCCATAGGCCGAGCCCTCGCGAGAAAGCACGCGCTCCACGGCCAAGTCCATAAGGTCGCCCGGATCCTCTAGCACGGAGAACTCCGGGTCTATGCCAAGCTCAAGCGCGTGGGCACGCAGAATACGCGAGCACATGCCGTGGATGGTCGATATCCAGGCATCGTCCACAGACAGCGCGGCGCGCTCCATTCCCTCTGCCACCAGGGCGGCGCGAACGCGCTCGCGAATCTCCGCGGCGGCATCCTTGGTAAACGTGATGGCCAGCACCTGGTCAAGACCATCGACAAACGGGCCGGACTCCGGCGACAGCGCCCACAGGATGCGACGCGTCAGCGTAAAGGTTTTGCCCGAACCCGCGCCCGCGGACACAAAGAGCTTGCGGTCCAGCGTGGTCACGATGTCGCGCTGCTGGGGCATAAGCGTTGATAGGTCCATTTACGCGTTCCTCCGCTTGAATCCTAGGGTGTGGTTAAAGTCGCAGCTTTGCTGCCGTGTGGACGAGGCGTGGATGTCGCCCGCCTCAAGCTGGTCGAGTTTGCGGGCAATCGTTGCCTCCACGCGGTCAAGCAGTGCATCGAAGCCCATGGCGCCGCCGTTTTCCTCGTCCGGAAAACCGCGCTTGAGACCGGGGATCATGCCGGGGTCAAGCTCCGCGTCCGCGCCGGCCACCACCAGCTCTGCGGATGCGGCGCCGTTCAACGCGGGCGACTTGCTCTTGGTAGAGAAGTACAGCGCGGCGCGCGAATCCAGCGCCAGGCCGGAATGGCGCAGCGCCTGCGCGTAGATGAGCGACTGCACGTGAGCGGGCAACCAGTCCGGGTCATCCGCCGGCACCTCGCCCGCCTTGTTCTCCACCGTGGGGTCCTTGACCTGGAACGCGCGCACGTCGGAGCGATGCTTGTAGTCGATCACCACCGCGCGCCCGTTTTGGTCCACGTCCACGCGGTCGATGCGGCCTCCCAGCGGGCGGCCGGCGTAGTCCACGCCCAGCTCGTTGAACGAGTACTCTAGGTAGGCGGGCGCAAACGGCGCCAGCGCGTCCGCCTCGTAGCGAAGCGCGGCCTCTAGCTGCGGCAAAATGTCATCCACCTGCAGGCTCTCCGTGCGCGACAACGGCACCAACGCGCCAGAACTGGAGGTCTTGCCGCGTTGATGCTCTGCGCGGACTGCATCGAACACATCGCGCAGACGCTGCAGGCACTCGTCCAGATTCGCCGGCGTCACGCGGCCCGTGCCGTCCTCCATAAGCTCCGCGTGCAGGCGGAACAGCACGTCATGCACAAAGTTGCCCTTCTCCATGTTGGAGAAGCCGGCGTCCAGCCCCTGCGGGCGAACGCGCGAGCCCATAAACCAGCACAGCGGGCAGGTAAGGTAGCTCTCGATTTGTGAGGCGGACAGCTGGCGCGGCACCAGCGGCCCATCCGGATTGGCGGGGTCGCGGCGGTACAAAACCAAATAGAGCACGGCTTCGCTCGACAGGTGCTGCGGCGCCAGGCACTCCACCTGCCGCACCCCCATATCGCGGCACGCCATGGGGTCGAAATTGGCGGCGACGTCGCCCTCGCCCACGGACCGTACCAGGGGCAACGTGGACGATTCCTCTTTGCCAGACGCCTGCGCGCGGGCGAGCAGCTCCGTCCAGATCGCAGCCGGATAGCGGTCTTTTGCCTGTCGGTCATGCGTGACGCGGGCCAGCGTTGCGGTGCAAGTAGCGCTAAGGGCCCGGCCAAACAGGTCTCGCAGGCGGGCGGCGGAATCAATCGAAACGGTAGGGACGCCGCGCGCCTCCTGCATGGTCACCAACGGGCCCTCCGGCCGGTTGAGCGGATAGGACTCTATGTCAACATCTGCCAGCAGCATGGCGTCGACGCTGCCCGGCTCAAGCAGCGCGGCGTCTGCGGGCGTCATAAAGCGGACGAGGACCTGCGGCGCGGCGTCGGCCGCGGCAACGCCCGTGTCAGCATCGGCGCCCCCGTCGGCATCCTCGCTCGGCGGACGGGCGGCGATTCGCTCCTCCACCACCACGCACACGCCGTCCAGCGCCGTCGCGGCAACGGCCTGCGACACATCCAGCAAGCGGGCCGTGTTCATGAGGGCGTCCGCCGCGGCGTCTGCCATCGCGGCCTCCACGGCGGCGTTCACGTTGCCGGCATCAGAGCCGTGAGCGAATGCGGGCAGGGCGCGGGCGGCCGCCGCCATCGACTTGAAGGCGGAGACGGGACGGCCCTGCCACAGGTAGTTCACCACGTCGGCGCAAACCGCGGGCACGCCAGCAAAGGGGTTGCCCGCATCCAGCTTGGCACGGGCCGCATTGATCCTGCCCTGGTGGCTCTGCAGCGCGCGCAGGGCCGCTTGCGGCGTCATGCAGCGGTTTTGGCGAATCTTCTTATCGAACATGCGGGCGGTGGAAGCGTCCGCACCAGATATGGGCGAGTACAACCAGTCGGTCAGTTCGGGCGCCGGCCACCACAGGGCACCGGGAGCCTCCTCGTTCTCAACGGCCTGCATGCGCTCCACCACATCGGATAGCGTCGCAAACTGCCTGCCCACGGCCGTCTGCCCAAAGCGCGCGAAGTACGTGCACGTAGCGGCGATATCGCGCGCGGCCAGGTACGGTGCCAGGTCCGCAGCCAGCTTTGAGGGCTTGGCGCACACCACGGCGACGTTGACCCGGCCGCTCTGCGCGCCCGTGGCAGCCCTGCAAGAAGCAGCGCGCTCTGCCGCCAAACGAACAATCTCATCTGCATACGCGCGGTCGCGGGCATGCGGGCCGGCCACCTCTAAGAAGCGAGGCTCCGCGGCATGCGGCAGCTCCTCATCCGCGGCGGGCCGTGCCTCCCCCGCCGCAGGCGCAGCCGCCGCGCGGCCCGCCGCGAGCGTCACCGCATCAAGGTCGAGCGGGCCCTCGCATGCAACATGCGCCCGAATCTCCTCGGCAAAAGACGCCTGCTGCGGGTTCAGCAGCAGACGGACCTCGCCCATGCGCGCCACGCGAGAAAGCAGGCGCCAGTCGCGTGCGGGCAGCATGGTCACGTCGCGCAGCACCACAAAGCGGGCACATGCGGGCAAGCCGTCATCAAACATCGCACCCAGCTGCTCTGCAGCCGTCACGGGCTCAATCATCTGCCGGCTATCAAGCGCGGCCGCATACGCGTCCAGCAGCTCAAGCACCACGCGCTCGGAATCATCGTCCACAAACTTACCCGGAGCAGCCGGCGTAGCCAGGCCAGCAGGCGCCATGTCGCTCGCGCCCACCGCAGCGGCACCTGCGTCGCAATCCGCCCCGTAAGCATAGGGAAGAAGATCGCGGGCCATGCGCGCCAGCATGCGAACGGTGCCGGGATTCGCGCGCAACGGCGCCAGGTCATCCGCAGAACGAGCGGCCACAACGTCTGCCATAAGCATGTTGCGCTCAATGCCCTTGACCATGCGGCGGCCGTCGCCCATAAGCTCCCAAAGCGACTCTATCCACAAAAGCGACGTGGTCACATCAACGCCAACGCCAACACCGGCACGCGCCAGAGCCGCTCGGCACGCATCGCGCTCGCGGCGGGACGGAACCAGCAGCACGGCGCGCCCGCACGCGCGCACGGCATCGCTTATAAGAGAGATCTCCTGCTCAAGCAGGCAAGCACCCGCCCGCGTAGATATCAACTGAAACGCCATAGCCTCTTCACCTTCGCCCTCGCCCGTCACGGCGCCTCTGCACCGCCGCCAGCCATGCCCGGCACGGCCCGACCTTCAAACCAGCCTATCGATTACATGTCATTCTATGCTACACGTTCGTGCGGACATAAAAACAAAAACGGCACCCCGCCCACAAAGCAGGATGCCGAATGATGCCGTGACAAGCACTGCGCAAAGCCCGATGTCAAACCGCGCGCATCGCGGCCAAACAGCGGGCCGCCGCTTCTACACGTCGTCGCCAAAGCGCACCAGCACACGACGATACCCGCCGTATTCGCCGTTCAGCGCCTTGGACACGCGGCTCACCGTGGTGGACGAAGCGCCGGTCCTGGCCTGCACCTCAACGTACGGCTCACCCTCGTCCAAATAGCGCGCAACCTGTAGGCGCTGGGCGAAGTCGCAAACCTCGCGCGGCGTGCACAGATCGGTCAAAAACGTCTTGATGTCGTCCTCGTTCTCAAGCAGGGAGAACGCATGCACCAGCTGCTCGACGTCAGGGCGCTCGAACATCTTTTCAATATTCATAGGTCTCTTCCCCTAAACCGGCTTCTCGACTATGTCGATTCACCATGTCGCTCATTATATGCAGCCTCAGCCGCAGTAAACCAAGCAAGTGTAGCACACCACTTAAATAAAGCGTTGCACGTAACCACCAACGGTGGACGGTTGGTGAAGAACGGCGGTACCTAATTTTTGGACGAGGAATATACATGCGGGTCTTTGGACGAGGGAGGACTCCGCACGGCCGGGGCCCCACCGGACTTATCACGGGATGCGTTCGGCCCTGGCGGGCCTCAGAGCATCCCTTAGATAAGCCGGTGGGCGCCCCGGCCTGCTGCAAGCCCTTCTTGGTCAAAGCGCGCTGAAGGGAATCGCGCAAGAAGCGGGGCCGGTACCTGCAGCGGCACCGGCCCCGTGTGGCGGTCAATTGTTTAGCGGCAAATCAACATGCCCGCTTGGCTCAACCGGTCTAGCTGATCCGGCTGGTCCGCCTTGCCCGCGACGCCTACGCGTACATCAGGTTGATGAAGCGCATGAGGACGGTGGCGACCTCGGCGCGCGCAGCGCCGTCGGTGGGGTTCAGCTCGCCGGTCACGTCGTCGCCGGTGAACAGGCCCTCGGCGACCGCCCAGGACATGGCGTCCTTCGCGTAGGAGCTGACCTCGGAGGCGTCGGGGAAGTCGATCTCCGCGCGCTTCGAGACGTCCATGCCCAGGTGCTCGGCGTAGCGCATCAGGAAGACGGCCACCTGCTCGCGGGTGACGTCCTCGCCGCCCTGGAACTGCTTGGAGCCGTCGGGCATGTCGACGCCGGAGAGGATGCCCTCCCCCAGCGCCCACGCTGCCGCGTCGGCGTAGAAGGCGCCCTCGGGGACGTCCGCGAGGCTGCCCTCGGAGGCCGCCTCGGGGTTCAGCTCCAAGTTGTGGAGCATCGCCACGAACATGCCTCGGGAGGTCTTGCCGTATCCGTCGAAGACGCGGGAGCCGTCGGGGCGCTCGACGCCGTTGACGATGCCGCGGGCGGTCGCGAAGTCGACCACGTCGCCCGCGAACCAGTCGGCGTCGGTCACGTCGGGCATGTCCTTGGCGTTGTCCACGACCTTGATCGTCACGTCGCCGGTTGCCTCGAAGACGACGTTGCCGTCCTTATCGACCGAGCACTTGGGGATCACGGTCTCATTCCCATCGGCGTCCACAGCGAACACGACGATGCCGTAGTCGGGCTCGTCGCCCTCGCCCTTCGCCACGGGGACCGTCACCTGGACGGGGGTCTTGTCGGAAACGCTTGAGGGCACCTTCACCTCGACCTCGGGAGCCTTCTCGACGTCCGACCCGGGCTCGGACTCCTCGATGGGCAGCTCCACCTTGCCGTTCTCGGCGTCGGCCTTGGAGACGGTCACCTCGGTGGAGGTCACGTTGCCGTCCTCGTCCTTCTTGACCACGGACTCGGTGCCGCTGGCGGTCTCGTGCGTGATGGTCTGCGAGCCGTCGGGCTTGGTCACCGTCGTGGTGGTGGAGCCGTCGGGATTCTTCTCGACCTCGGTCTTGTCGGAGGTGGAGCCGCCGCCCGAAGGAGGAGTGGGTGGCACGTACTTCGAGACCGTAAACATGCCGTTCGACTCGACCACCTCGTAGCCCGAGGCGGGCACGAACTCGATGGGGTTCTCCGAGAAGTCGCCGCCCGTGACCTCGAGGGCGCGCTTGCCCTCGGCGGCGATCGCGTCGCCCTCCTTCACGTAGATAGCGCCCTCGGAACCGCCGCGGAACTCTCCGCCGGTCACCTTGACGCTGTAGCTCGCACCGTAGTCTATGCTGCCCCCGTCGGCGTTCGAGTAGAAGCCCGCTCGCGTGCCGGCGAACTTGCCGCCGGATATCTCGGTCGCGATCTCGGTGGTGTCTTGCGCCGTCGCGTCAATCTTGAAGCCGTCCTTCGCGGTGAACTCGCCGCCCGATATCTTCACCGTCCCGTTCTTCTGGAAGACCGCGGCGGTCTCCACATCGGCCTTGAAGACGCCCCCTCTGATGTCGAGCGTCCCGTGGGAGGCCCAGTAGACGGGACCGCTGTTCCAGGGATTGCTGGGGTTGTCGGGCTTCTTGCCCGCGATGAACGTGCCTCCGTAGACCGTGCACTGGGAATCGGCGGCGCCCTCCTTCGTCTGCGTCGAGATGCAGTTGTTCGCGCTGGTCACGACGACGTCGCGAGCGTTCTCCTCCGCCGTGGCGGCGGGGTCGCCGATCTCTACCCTTGCAGACCCGTTGACGGCGATCGCGCACCCGCCCGTCACGTTGAGGTTCGCGCGCTTCACCGAGGCCTCGCCCGCCGCGTACAGGCCGTAGGCTCCGTTCACGGTGACCCCGTCGAATGCGACCCTCGACCCGTCCGCTCCGTAGACAACGTAGCTTCCGGTGGCGTTCTGAGTGCATGTGTTCGTCAGCTCGCCGCCGCCCTTCACCGTCAGGCCCGATCCCGACTCGACAACGATCTGATGAGCGCGGGCGTCGAGCTTGCAGCCGGCGAGGTCGAGTGTGATGGAGCGCTTGCCGTCGATGCGGATCTCGGCGTCCTCCTCGACCCCCTTGAGCAGCTTCACCGTCTGGCCGTCCCGGGCCGCCGCTACCGCATCAGCCACGGTCGGGTAATACGCGCCCCCGACCTCGGCCGCGCGCAGGTTTTCCTTAAGCCGCACCGCCCAGGAACCGTCCGACTCCACCAACTCGTAGCCGCCTGCAAGCAGCTTGTCCATATTGGTAGGTGCCGCGCTGTACGTTCCGCCGCTGATGTCGACGACGTCGCCCGCTTGCGTCCATTCGCTCCGTTTGTCGGTATTGTTGAAGGCGTACGCCTCAATAGCGGGGATTCCTTCACCCGCCATGAACGCGCCACCAGAGATGGTCACCTTGCCAAGGTCCTTATAGCCATCGCGCTCTATAACGGAGATTGCGGCACCGTCAACAATCGGACCGTCGGCCTCTGTCTTTTCCGCAGGGCTGCCGCTCGCGGTGATCGAGGTCTTATCCCCCAAGACGGTCAGGCTGCCGGCGCAAAGCTGAACACCAAAAGACTTTGCCTTAATGACCGTATTATCAATTACAACAGAGCCTGAGCAAGGGAAGTAGATTCCCAAACCGTCCGCAACATCGATGGTCGAGTTCACCAATCGGATCGTATTGTTTTCCTCGCCGCCATTCGTACCAATGCCCCATGTGGCACCGTTCAACTGCATGGTAACGCCATCCATTGTCAGCGAGCTGTTGCTGTAGAGCATCGAAACGCCCGCCGTATCAAGCGGGTTCTGAGCTTTCAGCATGCCGTTGCGAATGGTAATCGACGCGCCGTCGTAATTAATATCAACGATCTGCTGCGTACCAGTGTAGCTGTATGCATTGCCGCCCAAATCAAGAATGTAGCCCTTGCTACCAGAACAAATAGCCTCGTTACCAACGTAAGGGTGCAGCATGGTTATTGCGGAGCCTTCGGGCAAATCGGCCGCGGCGCTCGATGGGGACCCGTAGATTCGATCGCTTCCACCAGCCGCCTGCATCCTAAATCCTCCGTTGGCAACATAAGATGCCGCCTTCTCGGAATAAGCAAGATAAGAAGAAGATCCCAGCTTAACCGCGGTGCTGCCCCCTTCAAGCACCTCAAGGGTCACCTCGTCGCCAATGTACAGCGGTGCGGCAAACATGCTATTGCCAGAAGCTCCCTCAACGGGCAGCTTGCCCTTAATCGTTCCCCCAGACTGAGGAACGCTGTTGATTATCCTCAAGGTGGAATCTTTACCCTCAACCGGCTTCGCACCGTAGGACGGCTTCATGGCCAAGGTCGCGTCCGGGCCCATATAGGCAGAACCGTCGATGTTGAATCCGTTCAGGTCAACCGTAACGCCAAACGCCTGTACTTTAGCAGCGAATTTGCCCAAAACCGCATTCTCGTTCAGCTTGACCGTACTGTAAGCGGGAGCATTACTGCATGCCTTGGTAAAGGTCTCGTAAGGGGTCGCTGTTCCGTCCTCCATGATCACGGTTGCCGCAGGACGGGTCATCTCCACAACAAGGGAGCCGTCCTTCTCAACAACGCCGTAGCGGTCTACAAGAACATCGCCCCTATTCGAGACCTTGGTAGTCCCTTTGTAGGTTCCACCGCTTACAACCGCGTTCGAGGCGTCATCGTTAATACCAATGGCAACAGCACCACCCTTGGCTTCAAAAGATCCACCAGTGATGGTCGCCTTAGCGCCGTCCCTCAAGAACACAGGATTGCCGGCCTCGCTAACAATAACCGCAGCCGACTCCACGGTCAGGCTTCCCTCATTTGCGCCGGTGTCCTTTATCATCCGCGACGCCACCGCGCTGGATCTCGAAGAGATGTTGCCGCCGCTAATCTTTGCAATGTGGTTGTTGTAAACCGCAAACCTTCCTTCAGAAGGCTGGGCGATTGCGCCACCCTTTATGGTAAGAGTGCCATAGTCATCATTTTTAACGGTAATCTGCCCGCCGGTGAACGATCCATCGTTAATCGTTAGCGTCGCCTTCTTGGCACCATCAGTTGGCTTCGGCTCGCCGCTAGTGCCGGCCTCCGCTTTGATGGCATCCTGCCAGCCATTGGCAACAAGGCTTGAATAGAATCCGGGATTGGTATCGGAGAACTTCACAACAACGCCCTTGTTAATGATCATTGTTCCGTAGTTCTTGAGAACATAGTACGAGTTTCCACCAGCATCGGAATCGCTTGTGCTGGCTTCGGCAGACCTTGTAAACGAGCCGCCGTTAAGCGTCGCGGTCGCCTTAACGTCATTGTAAAGCGCGGCCTTGCCGTTCGATGTATTGTCAACAACACCGGTGCCAACGCTATCCTTTACCTCAAGCTTGTTAGAACTATTGGTAATGGTATGGCCGCTCGCATTTGAAAGGGTGTGGCCGTTGAGGTCGATGACTATCCTGGTGTTCGCGGGGATGCTGACATCCTCAGCATGGTTATCGTTGAGCGTAATTACGTAAGCTTCTTTATTTGTCTTGTAGTCGTACGGCTTAGCATCGGCAATGGCGGCGGCAATGCTGTCGTACTGAACCGCCGCCCCGCCACCCTGAACCATTGTGACCGCTTTTGACTCTACAGTGGCCCCCTGGTCCACGGCTTTTTCCTGCGCAAGCTCATCAACAGCAAAAGCAACTGCCGGAGCCAACGAGACACCGCCGGCAAGCGCAGCAACCAAACCAGCACTCACGGCGAGGCGCGCCGTATGCGTTTTCCGCGTTCCCATAATTCCTCCCACTCAGTAGAAGTGACATTCCTTCGCACCTAGCTTTCATGCTATCCCCCGCTATCGCTTTCTTCAATCTCCAGCCAGTTGTTTAGCTGCGGTTTCTCCGTTGAACGGTTATCTGCGTCTTTCAAGAAACGCCATCGATTGTTCTAAAGACAGCACCGTCTCCAAACAAAAAAGTCGCGGCCTCCTTTTCGGATAACCGCGATCTTTCTAAATAGATCTATGTCTGTGCCTTTGGACGAGGAGCCCCTGCAGGAGCCCTGCCGGCGCCTACGCGTACATCAGGTTGATGAAGCGCATGAGGACGGTGGCGACCTCGGCGCGGGCGGCGCCGTCGGTGGGGTTGAGCTCGCCGGTCACGTCGTCGCCGGTGAACAGGCCCTCGGCCACGGCCCAGGACATGGCGTCCTCGGCGTAGGGGCTGACCTCGCCGGCGTCGGGGAAGTCGATCTCGGCGCGCTTCGAGACGTCCATGCCGAGCGCCTCGGCGTAGCGCATCAGGAACACGGCCACCTGCTCGCGGGTGACGTCGGCGTTACCCTGGAACTGCTTGGAGCCGTCGGGCATGTCGACGCCGGAGAGGATCCCCTCCCCCAGCGCCCAGGCGGCCGCGTCGGCGTAGAAGGCGCCCTCGGGCACGTCGGCGAGGGAGTCCTCGCTCGCCGTCTCGGGGTTCAGCTCCAGGTTGTGGAGCATCGCCACGAACATGCCGCGGGAGGTCCTGCCGTAGCCCTGGAACTCCTTCGTGCCGTCGGGCATGTCCACGCCGTTGACGATGCCGCGCGCGGTCGCGAAGTCGACCACGTCGCCCGCGAACCAGTCGGTCTCCTTCACGTCGGGCATGTCCTTGGCGTTGTCGACCACCTTGATGGTGACGTCTCCCGTGGCCTCGAAGACCACGTTGCCGTCGTCGTCCACTGCGGTCTTGGGGATGACGGTCTCGTTACCGTCCTCGTCCACGGCGAACACGACGATTCCGTAGTTCGGCTCGTCGCCCTCGCCCTTGGCGACGGGCACCGTCACCTGGACGGGCTTGTCCGCGGTGACGGTCGCGGGGACCTTCACCTCGACGGCCAGGGCCTTGTCCGCGTCGGCCGCGGGCTCGGACTTATCGATGGGCAGCTCCACCTTGCCGGACTCGGCGTCCTTCTTGGAGACCGTCACCTCGGTGGAGGTCACGTTGCCGTCCTTATCCTTCTTGACCACGGACTCGGTGCCGTTAGCCGTCTCGTGGGTGATGGTCTGCGAGCCGTCGGGCTTGGTCACGGTCGTGGTGGTGGAGCCGTCGGGGTTCTTCTCGACCTCGGTCTTGTCGGAGGTTGATCCGCCGCCAGAGGAAACCACCCTTACAGTGAACGTATATCCACTCGACTCGTCACCGGACTTGACGAGCTCGCAGTTTGACGGCACCTTCAGGTTGGCGCTGATATCCGCAGGCGCCTTGATAGAGGCGCCGCTCTTGAGGGTGATTGACTTTCCGTTGAAGTCGAACAGGCTCAGGTTCTTGATTAGAGCGTCGCCATCGACGGCCGCATCGCGAACCAATGCGATCGCCTTGGCATCGCCCGCCGCCTCAAGCGCCTCTACCAACGTCCCATAAGAGTCGGCATACCACGTGTCTCGAGAGACAATCGCAACCTGGTCCGTCCGCTCCTCCAGGTTCTCGTCCGCCATTGGATATGCGAGTTTGTTTAGGATGACCCAGCGCTGATCGTAATTCGCAATGCAAGTAGGATGGCTCACCGTTTCCGCGAAGTAATTGCCCGACAAAGACGCTATGCTCTGATTCGCGACGCTGTAGACCGCCAAAGCCTCCTGCGCCACGTTGTCGTACATTTTATTATCCGTTACAAGCACCTTGAAATCGATCTGCTTATCCATGTCGGACTCGATGTGGATGTAGCGTTGCTGGTTGATGGCGGCGTCCGAGCGCCTAAATACGTTGTTCGTAATCGTGATATCGGCAGCCATCGACGGGCCTTTATCGGGCGTGATCTGAATCGCGTCCCAATCGCAGCTATCAAAGGTGCAGTTCGTAACCGTCAAAGAGCCAGAGAACGCGCCCGTGGCGTATACGGCGGACAGTTTGCCGCCGGCGTTGTGAATACCATTGAACTCGATATCGTTCAGAGTTGCATGGGCGTCCGCGCCGATGTAAATGGAGGAGTCGCCCCTGACAATGTGCCCGTTACCCTCAAACGTAATATCGGATGAAAGGGACAGGCTCCCGGTATCTGTCAGGTCGCATTCGAGCGAGACGGTGTCCCCGTCGTTCACACCGATGTTTCCGTCACCCGGAGCGAGAAACGCCTTAAGCGCAGCCTGGGAAGCGGGATAAAAGGTTACCGTTCCGTCCTCATTGTAAGCGTACCCATAAGAGCTGTAATCAGCGGGCCTGGTCGCCTCGGGAGTCTCCACCCAAGGATAGAAGCTGACTGCCCGCTGCCCCGCAGGCAGCTTCACGGGAGCCGCGGTCGTGTCGACAACCACCAGATCATTCTCGCCCATCACGAACGTGTTATCAGTCAAATCGAGGGGGTGTGCAGCGGCACCCCTCGCCTGAATATAGTGCTCGAATGTATCGAACTTGAATTCATTGCCCTGGACATTGGCCTTTTCCGTCTGCTGGAAGTAGAACGCTCCGGCGTTGTCGAAGGTGTTGCCCGTGATAACGAAATTGTCGTTCGCAGAAGGTTGCGCGGTTGTGATGCACGTTGCCTCCGCACCGGCACCAGACGTGGGACCGTCCACCACGCTATACACGGAGTTCACGAACACGTTATCCTGAATGGTCACGTTGCCGCTGATATTCGGCAACATGGTGCGGAACGCGCCATCGAACCGATTGTTCACAAACTGGATGCTACCCTCGTCCGCCTGGCCGTTGACATATAGACCGTATGACCATTGTAGGGCGTCAGTAGTCTGCCCGTCGTTTTTCGGCTCGTTCACAAAACGGCAGCCGCTGATAACGATATCGGCCTTGTTGCCACTTACCGTTACCGCAGAACCAGCAGCACGCGTTGTCACAGAATACTTAACGGTGACGTTGTCCATGCGGATGGAGTTTTCCTGTGCGCTGCCAATGGTTAGGAGAGAGGTCGTCTCCGAAGCGATCGTCATGTTCTTGAGAGCACCGTTTTGCAGCCGAGTGTGACCTGTAACCGAGTACTTTCCCTGTCCGTCAATCGTCACATTTTTGGAAATCGTCACATCCTCGGTCAGGTTGCTTTCGAGGACGATATACGCCCCGTCGGCAACGTCATCGCTGGCGAGGGCCGCGGCCAAAGAGGAAAAGGCTCCCTCGCCGGTAAGTCCCTCGCCCACTTTGATAGCGTTCTCGGGGATCTCCGCGGCACTCCCCTGAGCCGAATCGTTCACCTCGACGCTCGTTTCCGCAAATGCCGCCACGACAGGAACGACGCCAAATGCCATGGCGGTCGCAACCAGGGCGGTCGCGCTGCCGCGAACCCAAGCGTGCCCAATCTTGCCGGTCATGTCCAATCTCCTTCCACTAGGCATAACCCCAGAATTGCAAACATGCGAGGCGGTAAACCCGCCTAGCAAAAATGTCGGCAGGCCCCTTACAAGAATCAATCTACCACAGCGGCTACCGATGATATAAGATGGCCACCCTTCATGCCCCAGCACTCATACGTGAGAAGCATGCCAAATCGGGTGCCGACCGTGGCACGGGCCACCCCTCAAGTCGCAGCGGGAGAAATAGCAGCAGCCGCCCCCGGCTTCCTCCAGGGTGTTCTGAGCCGCAGCATGCGGCGAACATACCCTGGAGGAAGCCGAGGCGGCGCGCAGATCATTCGTCCACATATGCAATTGAAACGCTACGACCTAGAACCGGGGCAACGTGGGCACCAACGACAACCGCTCCTCGATGCCGGACGTCCACCAGACCTCGTCCGCTTCATCTATGAGCACGGCCTCGATACCGGGCAGCGACTCCACAAAGTCGATGGCGTCGCGCGCGCCCAGCATGAGGGCGGTGGTGGAGTAGCCGTCGCAGTCCATGGAGCGCGGGGCGATAATGGTTGCACTGGTGAGATCGGTCTTGGCGGGCATGCCGGTGGCGGGGTCGAGAATGTGGTGGTACGTGACGCCGCCCTTGGTAAAGCGCCGCTCATGGATGCCGCTGGTGACCACGGAGCCATCCGCCATGTCCACGATGGCCCGGTTGTGCGCGGGGTCGAGCGGGTTGATGATACCTATGCGCCAGGGGCTGCCGGCGGCCACGGGAGGCCGGGCGGACGCGTCCGCGGGTCGGCCCCCGCGCACCACCACGTTGCCGCCCAGGTTGATGACAAAACGACCGACGCCATGGGCGATAAAGAGGTCAGCGAGATCGTCGGCGATGTAGCCCTTGGCGACGCCGCCCAGATCGAGGATGGTTTGGGGGTCGGTGATGGCAAGGGTGGGCTGGGATGATTTGGACGAGGGCACGCGGGAGACGTCGGCGTTCAAAGCATCCTCGTCCAGAGAACCCTGGACCGGAGAGTCTTTATCCAGAGACTCCTCGCCCAAAGGCTCCTTCTCACAAGGCTCCTCGTCCAAAACTATATGGCGGTAGTCCACATGGGGCAGGGCGCGCGCCAGCGCGAGGCGGCTGGGCACCTCGCCGGTGTGGAAGTTCCACAGCGAGGTCACCGTGCCCATGGTGATGTCGAACTTGCCGCGACTGCGCTCGCAGTAGCCCAGGGCCTGTCGGACCAGATGGGCCGTTTGGGGCGAGACGGGCACGGCATTGGGCGAGACGGCGTGCGCGCGGGCGATATCGGAGTCATCGCGGGTGCGCGAGAAGGCGCGCTCGAAAAATAGGCAGCGGTCTCGGGCGGCGACGAGGGCGGCGTCCAGGCGCGCGGTGGCTTCAGAGCCCGCGGCGGTGCTTGGACCGGCAGCGGCGTTTGGGTCCGCGGCCGCGGGGCGACCCGTGGGGCGCGCGGCGGCATACGCGTGCATATGCACCTGCGTGTTGAACAGGAAGAAGGAAATGCAGCGCGAGCCGTCCTGCGCCCAGGCGGGCATCGCCGTTTTGGCATCGCCATATGTATAGGTCTGCACCATGCTCTCCCTTTGCTCTTTTTGCTTCGTCGTACAGTAGCGCGCGGCGTGGCGCGGCGGGCTAGGCTGCCACGTTGGCCCCGCGGGCGCTTGCGGCGTCCAAACGCTTGGGGCACCACCATCTTATCCCCCTTGCGTGTCCGCGCAACCACGCGGGCGCAGGGCGAAGGCGGCAACGTGGCAACGGCGCGACCGCCCTTCTGCGGACACTCATGTATTTCCGTTTGAGGGGCGCTCGGACAAGGATTGGGTACAAAAGGCGTGATAGGCTTTGAAATCTCGAGACCGCAACCGCTTGGTCTCGGTGCGTCCACCCACGTACCCACGCGTCCGCCCGCACCCGCCCCGGCTCACCCCAACTCGCACCGCCAACGGGCTGGCGGACCATTCGATGATTCTCGTCCACAGACAGGAGATCCCCATGCGCTTTCTTCTCAACTGGCTCTTGACGTCCATCTCTATCGCCATCGCCACCTTCATTGTTCCGGGCATCGCGCCGTTTGGCCCCACGGACGCCTGGCTGAGCTTTGCCTTTGTCGGCCTGTTTTTGGGCCTGGTCAACTCGCTGGTCAAACCGCTGATCACCGTGATCTCGCTGCCGGTCACCTTCCTTACGCTGGGCGTGTTCCAGCTGGTGGTCAACAGCTTCATGCTGGAGCTCGCAAGCTGGCTGTCCGTCAACCTGCTGGGCTCGGGCATCTCTATCTCCGGCTTCTGGTCCGCGTTTGTGGGCGCCATCATCGTGAGCATCATGTGCTCCATCCTGGGCGTCGCCACCAAGGACGCGTAGAGGCACCGCGCGATGGAAAACCAAACCGTTCACGTCGAGCGCTACACGCTCACTACCGCCCTGTGCATGATCGTTGGCATCTGCATTGGGTCTGGCATCTTCTTTAAATCTGACAACATCTTGATCGCCACGGGCGGCAACGTCGCCCTAGGCGTGGCGATGTTTCTACTGGCCGCGACCACCATTGTCTTTGGCGGCCTCACCCTGGCTCGCTTCGCCTCGCGCACCGATGGCGCCGGCGGCCCCATCGCCTATGCCGAGCGCTTTTTGGGCCCGCACCGCCTTACCTTTGTTGGCTGGCACTTCACCTTTTTGTACCTGCCCATGGTGACCGCCATCATCTGCTGGGTGGTGGGCGTCTACGCCTGCATGACCTTTGGCCTGGCGGGCACCTTTGCCCAGCAGATGGCCATTGGCCTGGTGTTTTTACTGGCCTGCTGTGTATGGAACGTCTGCTGGCCCACGCTTGGCGGCTACGTGCAGAACACCACCACCGTCGCCAAAGTAGCCCCGCTGGTGGTGGTGCTGGCGGTGGGCCTCGTCTTTGGCCAGCCCGCCCAGCACATTGTCCATGGCATAGAGACCGCGGGCGCCGCCGGCACCGGGTGGATCGCCGCCGCCGCGCCCATCGCCTTCGCCTTCGACGGCTGGAGCGCCGCCGCCAGCATCGCGCCGGAGCTCAAGAACGCCAAGCGCAACCTGCCGCTGGCGCTCACCATCGGACCGGCGATCATCTTGGTCCTCTACGTTGGCTACTTCTTGGGCGTCTCTTGCACGCTGGGCCCGCAGACCGTCATGGCCGCCGGCGACGCCAGCTTGTCGATGCTCTTTGTGGAGCTCTTTGGCGAGGGCGCCGCAACCCTGCCCAACCTTATCGCACTTATCGCCGTGGTGGGAACCGCCAACGGCCTGGTGCTGTCGCTTTTGCGCATGCCCTACGCGCTTGCCCTGCACGATGAGATTCCGTGCTCCAAGGCCGTCCTGCGCATGAACAAGACGCTCAAGTTCCCCTTGGTGTCTGCCGCGATCGCGCTGGGCACCACCCTGTTTTGGATGGCCGTGCACGCCGTGGTCACCACCTTCAACCTGCTGCCCAACGGCGACATCTCGGAAGTCAGCGTAAGCCTCACCTTGTTGGTGCTGCCGCTGTTCTACGTCCAGGCCTTAGTCCACGATCCCGCCGGCCCCGCGCCCAACCGCGCCACGCGCATTCGCCGCGCCATCGCGCCCGTGATCGCCATTGCGAGCTCGCTGGCCGTGGGCCTCTCCAGCATCTCCAACCCCACGCGCTGGCCGTTTGTGGCGGCGCACATCATCACGCTGGCGGTCGCCACCTATCTCATGGGCCGTCGTCGCGCTCGTAAGGCGTAGGTGGACGAGGAGCCCTGCTCGCCGTCGGCTACAAACCAGGGGCCGCGGGCTTATCCGGGGATGCGTTCGACGCGCTGCGTCTCAGAGCATCCCCGGATAAGCCCGCGGCCCCTTTTTACTGCCCGGCCGTGGTTGAAGGTCCTTGTCCGTGCTTCGCCCGCAGTCGCTATGGCCGGCGCCTTAGCGCAGCCGCGCACCTGCGTCCCGCGCGGTGGCCTACTTTAGCTGGCATCGCCCGCAGGCGCAGGCACGGCCTTCTCATCCACCTCCACGGCGGAGCGAATCTCGGTTATGCGGCACTCCTCGTCCACATCTGCCATCACCGCATAGCGTGCAGCTGCCGGATCGGTCGCTATCGCCATCACCGTGTCGGTATGCCCGGGAACAAACGATGGGTCTTCCTCCAGCGTGAACTCAGCCCCAAACGCCTGCCGCAGGTAGTCCAGAATCGCCGCACGGTTTGTCTCTGCCGCCGCCTCGAGCGCGCGCTTCTCATCCTCACTGGCAATGGGCGCGCCAAACGATGGGCCTTCTAAATCCAGCGAATCACGGCGCTTCAAGACCTCTTGCCTCATCTGCTCCATGCTCTGCTGCGCCTCTTGTCGCAGCTCCGCCCTACGGCTTATCTGCCCCATGCGCAGCGAAAAGGACACCGCGAGCACCACCACGCTCGCCAGCACGCTCAGCACATCTCGCCGATGCTTCGCGTGCTCCGCCCGGCGCCGCGCCAGCAGCGCACGCAGCGCATCTTGTTCTGCCGCGGCTCCCAGCGCCTGTTCAAGCTGGTCCAAATCGCGCTGGCGCATGCGGCTTACGTATGGACGAAGAAGGTTCGCCGCAGCCTGGTCCGCGCCGTCGACGTCCATGTACTGCGCTGCAGGCCGGCGCCGCAAAGCCGCGAGCGCGTCGCCGTTGCTGTTCAGATCACGGTCCAGGTCGTCGATCCAGCGCAGCGCGTCCTCACGATGCCGGATGTCGCCCAGCATCTTTTCGCGGATGAAGTCGGACTCGGTGCCGGCGCTGGCGCCCGCGGGGTCGCCTGCTGAGGCCGCGGCAGCTGCTTCGGCCTCAGCTTCGGCCTTGACGTCAGCAAAAACGCCGCCCGGGCGCGCGATACGCGGACGCGGGACGGTGGCGTTAGCGGCGGACGGCACCGCTTCGGGCTCCGATGCCGCAGGCTCCCCCACAGCGGATGCCGTCGCTGCGGGTGCCGTGGTTACGGCCTCCGGCGCGACGGCTCCTGCTTCGACGCTTGCACGAAGCGCGGGCGACACGTCCTCGGATGCGCCCTTGCCCCCGCGGGCGATAAGCAGCGCGCGCTCGTAGGCGGCCTGCACCAGCTGGAAGCCTTCCGGATCATCCTCGGGGTGATGCTTGGTAAGCTGCCGCGCGTAGGCACGCTTTATCGCCCGGGCGCTCGACGTTGCCTCGATCTCCAAGACGTCCCAGATATTCACAGCCGCTCCTCGTCCAAGCCATCGTCCAAACCATGCGAACCGTCGCCCGCCTCGTTGCCCGAGCTGTCGCCAGGACCACCGAGCTCGCCGCAATCGCCCTCGTCCCCATGCCTAAAGAACGCGTTATCCGCCTTGTCAGCCTCGATGCGATCGAGCACGGCGTTGAGCTGGCGTGTTTTCGTAATCAATAGCTTTAAGCTGTTAGAATTCAAGCTGCTTGCAAAATCGCAGGTCAAAACGCTTAAATAGTCGCGAACATAATCGCTGCCCTCGGCCGCCACGCGCAGCGCGCGCTCCAGGGCCAGCTCCGCGTCGACCCGTGCCGGCTCCATGCGCGCGCTCAGTTGAACCTCCTGCAGGGTCGCCAGCGCGTCCTCGCCCTCATCTTAGCTCGACCCGTTGTAGACACGGCGCGTGACCTCGCCCGTGGAATGCACGCGCACCTCCACGCCCAAAATAGAATTGATGTCATAGGTGAACGTGACGGTAAAGGGCTCATGGCTCTTGTTGTTACGCGGCAGCGGCACCATGAGCTCCGCCAGCTGCTTGTTGTCCTGCACGTACACGTTCTCGCCCTGGTACACCGCCACGCGAGCCTCGCGCGCACCCACCTGCGAATTGGCGTACACCTGCGAGCTGCTCGCCGGCAGCGTGGTGTTGCGTGGGATGAGGACAGATGCCAGGGGCTCAAACGGCGGATGAGGGTTGCGCACGTCGGTCGAAAGCGAATGCGGGCAGATGTCCGTTAGCACCAAGCTGTCGACGCCCCGCGCGCGCTGTTTGATGCCAACGTAGGTGCCCAGGCCAAGCGCTACGGCCACATCGCAATCCTCCTCGCAGGTCACGGGAACCGCAAGCAGTCGTTCGAGGTAGTCGCGCACCACGGGCATGCGGCTGGATCCGCCCACCAGCACCGCGCGCGAGATCTCTTCTGCCGGCACGTCCGAGTCATACACCGCCTGCTTGAGCGGGCGCTCGATGCGGATGAACAACGGCACGGCGAGCTCGAAGAGCCCCTTGTTGGTTAGATGGAGCACCTGGGGCAGCGCGGGGATGGAGCTGCGCAGAAACGCATGGGAATCGCGGTCCGCAAGCTCGCGCTTGGCGCGCTCCGCCTCGCGCAGCAACGTCTCGCGCCGGGAGGCCCCTAGCGCGTTGAGGCCAATACCGTTGATGCGACACGCCTCCTGCGCGATCAACAGGTCGAAGTCGCCCCCGCCCAGATGGTTATCGCCCGCCACCGCGCTGATGCCCACCACGTTGTCGAAGCAGTCGACCACCGAGACGTCGAGCGTGCCGCCGCCAAAGTCGAACACGCAGAAGGTCTCGTCCGGCGGGTACCCGTCCGCCGCGGCGGCGGCCACGGCGCCCTCACTTGAGAAATGATGCCCCAGCGCCGCGGCGGAGGGCTCGCTGACCAAGCGCTCCACGCGAACGCCCGCACGCGCGCCCGCGCGCTTGGTCGCCGCCCGCTGCGCCACGTCGAAGTAGGCGGGAACGCTCACCACCGCCTCGTCCACACGCTCGCCCAAAAACTCCTGCGCTTCCGGCGTGAAGCGGCGCCCGCCCAGGTTATAACACCGCGTCGGTGCCCATCTTGCGCTTGAAGCGCGCGATGGTGTCCTGTGGCTGCGTCACCAGCCGTTCTTGGGCGATACGGCCCACCACGACGCGGCCGTCCTTGTCCACGCTCGCCACGCTGGGGGTAAGGAACTCGCCAAACTGGTTGGGCACCAGCTGCGCGCGCCCGTCTTTGTATACCGCCGCCAGGCTGTTGGTTGTGCCCAGGTCTATGCCCACGATCGCCATATGCGCTCCTTGCAACCGACGGCGAACAGATAGGGCGGATTGTACCAAAGGGCGCGCGCGTAACCGAATTCGCTACGGCGCGGGCCTGCCGTTCGGCGGGGTTTTTCGGCATGCGCCGAGGCGCTGCGCCGCCGTGCTGCCGTGCCGGGTGTTCGGCGGGGCCACCCCGAGCCCTCTCCTTCCTTGGCGTTTTGACGAAACCCACTAAAAGGACGCTTTTTGCCCCGACGTCTCGGCAAAAAGCGTCCTTTTAGTGGGTCTCACGATCATCTAGCTAAAAACCATTACAAGTTATAATATTTATTATTAAAGGGGCGTCCGATGCCAATGACTTATCGAGACGCCGTCCAATACGTTCTCGCAAGGGAGGGCGTATTCCTCAACCATGGACGAGAACATGACACATTCATTATGCCCTGGGGAACCAAAATTCGTATTCCACGCCATCGAGGCGACCTGTCGCCCGGCGTGGAATACGATATCAAGAAAAGGGCAGACGGCCTCAGAAGATGAGCGCCAAGACGCGACGTGCGCCGAATCGATATGCAGAAGGGAGCAGCTGTGGACAGATATCTCTACGAGGCGATATTGACCCCATACGGCGATATATATGAAGTCTACTTCCCAGAACTCAGTCTCTATACCCAAGGAACCAGCCTTGCCGACGCTGCCTATATGGCACAAGACCTACTTACCATGGACATCGCCGAACGCCTTGAGGCTGGAGAGGACGTCCCCCATATTGGGTCCTTTGGAACTGCGGGGGCCCTACCCGCCGGCAGCATCGCAATGGGCATCATGGCCCTTGTTGAAGTGGGGTGCGAGCGAACTGAAACCATGACCGTAGCGGAAGCCGCCGACATCCTCAACGTAAGCCGCGCAAGAATCTACACGCTGGTAAAGGATGGGGCGATCCGCTCGGAGAAGGTGGGGAGCTCCCGCCTGCTCAACGCTCAGGATGTTATGGACCGGTTCAACAGCCCGCGCAATCCCGGCAGACCAACCAAGCATCGTAATGAAGCGACGCCTTTGGCGGCGACAAAACCGAAGGCATCGCCAGAGGCTGCAGGGGCAACAGCCGCTAAGACGACCACAACCGCTGCAGCGCTGGAAAGCTGACGGACGCGCCGGAGCAGGCAGCTGCCCCAGTGTCCTTTTAGCTGGCCTCGCGATGTGGGGGACCGGCGAGGGTCGCGCCTACGGGCAACATTGTGGCAGCACCCCCGCATGCGCTACAATATGCGGC
The DNA here is from genome assembly GCF_000225705.1 of Collinsella tanakaei YIT 12063. Classification (GTDB taxonomy): domain Bacteria; phylum Actinomycetota; class Coriobacteriia; order Coriobacteriales; family Coriobacteriaceae; genus Collinsella; species Collinsella tanakaei. The sequence continues at coordinate 161,280 of NZ_JH126470.1, read as the reverse complement.
AACGTTTCCGCCGACCCCTTGCCGCACACTCCCTCATCACGCAATCCAACGCAGCGAGCGGCTAGTGAAACCTTGCAGGACAGGAGCGCTCATGCACGACCCCACTTCCAAGCCGTCCTCGCCCCCACCCACAACTTACGCCTGCGCGCCCTCAACCCGGACGCGCCCGTCATGGCAGCGATCGCCTTACGAGAACCTGAACGCGCAACAGGTCGCCGACCAACATGTCGCATGGATCAAGAAGCGCTGCCTCATCTTTATCCCAACCGAGATCGCCGTCTTCGCGGCGGCGCTCGCCGTCATCGCGCTCAAACCCCCTGCCGCGGGGATCATCTATCTGGCGCTCCTGGCTTCCGCCGTTGCAATATCCTTCCTTCATCGAACGCGGGCGATCAATCGTTTTGGCTCCCTGCACCAGATTTGCAGCCTCGAATGCGACCCCGCCAAGTACCGCGCCGTCATGGAAGCGCTTGTCGCCAGCGATGTGCACGACCGTTCCCGCAGCATCCTTGCAACCGAGCAGGCACGCGGCCTCTACTACCAAGGCGAGTCCATGCGTGCGCTGCAGCTGCTCTCGCAGGTCAGGTTTAAATCCCCCAAGAACCCCTACTGGCTCGCCGTCCTCTCAATCGAGACCATGTGCCGCCATGACGTGGGCGATTCCGCCGGCGAATCCCTCGCGCTGTCGCGTTTGGATGAGCTTGGGCGCAAAGCGTCGGCGGGCAGCGCCCTTGCCAAGGAGCTCGACGGCCTGCACGCCCGCTACCAAGTCATACTTAAGGACCCCGCGGCATGGACGTCGCAGGACGCCGCGTTCATCCGCGATGGAGTCGACCGCGCGCAGAGCCCGTTGGAATACGCCAGCTGGCTTTTGGACGAATGCACCTGGGAGCAGTTTCACGGCGACCGTGACCGCGCCCTGCAGATTATCGCGTCTTTGGACGAGCTGAAGCTGACGCCGCTCCATAAGAGGCGCCGCGACGCCCTGGCAGCCGCGCTGCGCCCCGAAACGAATGCGGAGCAGCAGCTCGACCTATAACCGAACGGATACCCGGGCGCGCCCCGTGCGCCCTTCCCGCGCGCTGTCGCTGCGCGGCCGCCCGTCCCGCACGCACATCCTCCCTGCACGCGCGGGTGTACACTTGCCTCATTATCCGCAGGCGAATCGCGCGAGCCGCACCCGCCTGCGGCCGCAGGGTTTCAGAGCACAAGCAGGTGAGGTTATGTCAGCAACCAATAATTCCATCGCGTTCACCAACGCCACCCTTCTAGACGGGACCGCTTCCATGGAGCCTCGTCCCAACATGACGGTCACCGTGGACCGCGGCGTTATCACGGGCATCGCCCCGGATGCCATCGCCCGCATCGAGGACGGCGCGCGCGTCATCGACCTTGCCGGAGGCTACCTGCTACCCGGCCTCATCAATATGCACGTGCACCTGTGCGGATCGGGCAAGCCGGTCTCCGCGGGCGATGCGGGAAGCCTTATGAAGAAGCTCGACAACCCCGTGGGCCGCGCCATCGTCCGCCGCATCCTTAAAAGCAGCGCCCAGCAGCAGCTGGCCAGCGGCGTCACCACCGTGCGCGGTGCGGGCGACCCGCTGCTGTGCGACCTGGACGTGCGCGACGCCATCAACGCCGGCAAATACCCCGGCCCGCGCCTGGTCTCGCCCGGCACCGGCGTCACCGTGCCCGGAGGACACGGCGCGGGGCTCTTCGCGCAGGTGGCCAACACCCCGCAGGAGGCCGCTTCCATGGTGCGGTCGCTCGCCCAGCGCGGAGCGGACGTGATCAAGCTCTTTGTCACCGGAGGCGTCTTCGACGCGACGGAGCCCGGCGAGCCCGGCGTGGTGCGCATGTCTCCAGAGGTCGCCCAAGCGTCCTGCGAGGCCGCCCACAAGCTCGGCATACCCGTCATGGCGCACGTGGAGAGCACCGAAGGCGTGCGCATCGCTCTTGCAGCCGGCGTCGACACCATCGAACACGGCGCGCCCATGGACGATGAGATTCGCGAGCTCTATCTTTCTCGCAACGGCGCGCAGCTTGCCGAACGCCCCGCATCGGTCACCTGCACCATCTCGCCCGCCCTGCCGTTCACGCTGCTCGATCCGGAAAAGACCCACTCCACCGAAGTGCAGAAGATCAACGGCGACATTGTGTGCTCGGGCATTATCGAGAGCGCGAAGCAGGCACTTGCCGCAGGCATTCCCGTGGGCCTGGGCACGGACTCGAGCTGCCCCTACGTCACCCAGTACGACATGTGGCGCGAGGTCGCCTACTTTGCCAAGTACGCCGGCGTCTCAAACGCGTTCGCCCTGCACACCGCCACGCAGGTCAATGCCCAACTGCTGGGACTGGGCGACGTCTGCGGCACCATCGAGGTTGGCAAGGAGGCGGACATCATCACGGTGAAGAGCAACCCGCTTGACGACCTCTCGACCCTACGCGAGGTGACCCATGTGATGGCGCGCGGCGTATTGGCGGACAAGTTGCGCGTCAAGCACCTGCCCGAGCTGGATGCCGAGCTGGATTGGATTATGGAACAGCCGGCCAACCTCATCGTCCGCTAACGCGAACGCGGCTTTCATGCCGCCCGGCGATAGCCGGTGATCGATACGCTTCATCGTCCAAACCACCCTAAGGGCCATGGCGCCCCAGGGTGGTTTCTTTGTGTGCGCGGACCCTTGTTTTTGGACGATGAAGGACCGAGGCGGCCCCTGTACCTGCCGCGGCCACATCTTGGATAGATTGCGCGCTGACTTTTGGAAGATGCAGCGTATAAAAACCGTGCATCGCCCGTGTTTCGCTATGCCGTGCCCGTCCGCGGGGGCGAGCCATTGAACCAGCGAAGTCATGGAGGAACGAGCGATGAGTACATACCAAGACGTTGAGCGCGATATTCGCCAGATGGCGAACTACTGGCTGTTGAGGAAGTTCCAGTTTTTAGACTGGACCAATGACGTCTTCTTTTCTTACATAGACCCGCACAACGAGCTCGATAAACTGGACGATGATAAACAGGTAATCATGAGTATGTGCTTTACCGAGTGGCTATTGTTCGAATGCCCGCTGCGAGACGGCCTTACCCCGCTATCGCTCTATTTGAACGAGCGCCCCGCGCGCGTATCGCAGCAGGCTTTGGACCGTCTGCTCCAGGTGCGCGACACGCAGTTCTTCTCGCGCTTTGCCATTCTTAAAAAGGATGCCGCCACGGGCGTCAGCACGCTCAAAGACGTGCGGACCGGCCGCTGCTACGACGTATACGACCAGCACCTATGCGAGGTAAAGCATTGGAAGAACGGCACCATAGCCGAGCGCATAGGATGCATTGACGGCGCATGGCAGATGGTAGGCCAGGTGCGCATGTACGACCGCGCCGCGCCGAATGCCACCTCTGCCGACGGCCCGGGCGAGTTTCATCCCGAGGATCACGAGACGCGACCGGAGCTGGAGGCGGCAAGCTACTTTATCCGCCTGGCTCGCGACTTGCTCTCTCCCGACGGCCGCTATCAAGACACGCTGAAGGTGCGCACGGCGTAGGGGTTGCATAGGACCATGAAGCGGGCTTGTTCGCTATTCGGGACCGATTGCCCCCTCGGAGCAATCATGTTCTACGACTTCTCAATCCATCCGGCAGCATTAGAAACGCCATCGCTTTGACGCCGCGGTAAAAAACCGGGCGAACCGACGCATATGCGAAACGGTCCGCCCGGCGATTCCAGACATCTGGTTGAAGCGAGGTTACTCCTCGACGGCCTCAAACTGGTCGGGACCAACGCCGCAAACGGGGCAGATGTAGTCCTTGGGAAGCTCGGGGGTGTCGACCTCGACCTCGAAACCGCAGACAACGCAAACAAACTTGTAGGTCTTCTCGTCGCTCATGGCGAACCTTCCTTTCACAGGCGAATGAACAATAGTAGAAGTATATCCATCCCGCGCGGGTGCATGCGCGAAATTGGAATCTTCTCAAGCGGGCGGTCGCACCGGAATCCCCTCGCGGCGCCCTCTTTTGCTACCATTCTTATACCATTCGATGGGATGCCTTGCAAGTAACAATACAGAATCCTAATAAGGATTTACACGCGCCTTGCGCATGCGGGCCGCACGCCTCGAGGTGGCGCAACCGCGCAGCACGGGGCGACGCGGCGCGGCGCCTCCATAGCGGGGCTATGCCTGGTAAGACGAGGCCTTGGGAGGCGTCTTGCCCTTGAGGGTGGAGTGATAGTAAGAATACGTCAGAGGTTCCTCGTCCGAAACGCGCTCCGCCTCGACCACATCGCCGATGAATAGATAATGGGTGCCCACGTCCACGGTCTCGATGAGGTCGCAAGAAAACACGGCGCAGATATGCTGGGGACTATAGGGGCAGCCGTTGCCCGTGCGCTCCTCGCCGTACTTCTCAAACTTATCGAACGTATTGGAGCTGCGGAAACCGAAGTTGCCGATATAGGGCATGTCCGCGGTCTTATCGATCGCGGTGACGGCGAACTTGCCGGCCCTAGCGATAACGTCTGCAGTGACGTTGTCCTTGTGCACGGCGACCATCATGCGCGGCGGCTCAGCGGTGACCTGCGTTGCGGTGTTGATGATGCAGCCCGCCTTGAGGCCGTCCGCCTCGGACGAGACCACGTACAAGCCGTAGCTCATGGTGAAGAAGGCAGTTAGATCCATGACGTCCCCTCTTAACGTAGAGATGTCGCCGCGCCGCGCGGACGTGTTGCCAGGCGAAACATGGTGCCCGCGCGTCGCGACATTTGCATCAAAGATTCTACCCGCGCACATGGACTCCAAAGCGCAGCGCTGTGCAAATTAGGCTGTTCGGCGCAGCCTAGCGGCTACGGGTTTTGAGCGCGCGGTCGATCTCGCGCTGCATATCGCGCTTGGCCATATCGTCGCGCTTGTCGTAGAGCTTCTTTCCGCGACCCAGGCCAAGCAGCAGCTTGACGCGGCCGTTGTCATCAAAATAGAGCTCCAGCGGCACCAGGGCGTAGCCCTTGTTGCGAAGCTTGCCGTCCAAGTAATCGATCTGCTTGCGATGGAGCAGCAGCTTGCGACGACGATCCGGATCGCGATTGAAAATGGAACCGTGCGAATACGGATGGATGTGAACGCCGATCAGCCAGCACTCGCCGTTGCGGATAAGGGCGAAGGTGTCGGTTATCTGGCAGGCTCGCTCGCGCAGGCTGCGAACCTCGGTGCCCGCGAGCACCACGCCGCACTCAAACGTCTCGTCGATAAAGTACTCGTGATGCGCGGAGCGATTCTTGGCGATGGTCTTGCGTTCTTTGCGGCTGGGCATGGCTACTCCCCCGCCTCGTCGGAACGCGGATCGACGGAGCCGGCAGCGCGCTCGGCCTTGAGCTCGGCATCCGACTCATAGATGAGCTTGATAAGCGCCTTGCAAGCCTCCTCGCCCACCAGGTGGTGCGCGCGCACGGTGAGATCGGTCGCCATGGCGGTATCGCCCTCTGCTGCTGCGTCAGAAGCGCACATGAGCAGGCAGACCGCGATCTCGGCATTGGGTGTGGTGGGCACGCCCTCAAGTACCAGCTCGCCCATAACATGGTCGTCCGTCTCTTCCGCGACCTCTGGATGCTCGTTCATAAGGCGGCTCATCAAGCGGACCACGCGCTGCTCCGTTGGCGCCAGGCGCTGGGCGATGCGCGCGCAGCCAGATGCGGCGGAGGCGCGGTCCTCATCCAAAAAGAACTGGCCCAGGTTGGCGTAGGCGCGTGCCGCGGAACGGTTGTCGGATGCGCGCTCGATCACGGAATTGCTCAGCGCAGCCCACTCCTGCACGTCGCCCAGCACGCGGAAGAGCTCCGCCAGGTCCAAACGGTAGTTGCAGTTCATGGGATTCCAACGCACTGCCTGCATAAGGGCGTCGCGAGCGGATTCCCACTGCTGCTGGCGAATGTAAGCGAAGCCAAGGGCGCCATAGAGGCGGTCGACCGGCGCCTCCATCTGCACCAGCTCGCGCGGGTCGCGCTCGATGCGGCGGTACGCCAAGCGCTCAAAGGGGTCGGCGAAGCTGAACCACTGCGTCTTGGAGGTATCGGAGCATTCGGCCTCGACGTATTCCTCAAGCATTTGGACGAGTTTCTCCAGCAGCGGCACGGCCGTCGCCAGATCGCCGGTCACAAGGAAGTTCTCGGCGTATTCGATATCATGGGCATCGATAGGTAGATCCATGGTTCCTCCTGTAAAAACAATCAGCCACCAGTGTAGCGCAAGCCGTGCTGCTAGGGACGAGCAGGCTGCCGGAGCGCCAACGTGCTCGAGGGCGTGACCGCGTGGACGAGCTTGAAGTCGAGGTGCCCGCGTATGACGTTGACGCTTGAGACCTCGATCACCATGCGACGGCCCAGCTCGATGACATCGCCCGTGGACGAGCTGGCAAGCGTGAGCGCGTCCTCGTCCAGCTCCCACCAATCGCCGTTGACTCCAAGGCTGCTCATGCGCACCAGGCCCTCGGCGCCGGTATCATCCAGGCGAACAAAGACGCCCATGCGGTCTATCCAAGACACGGTGCCGCAGAAACGCTGGCCTATGCGCTCACCGTAATACTGCGCCACCTTGACCTTTTGCGTGGCGTGCGCGGCGGCGTCTGCCAAGCGCTCTCGATCGCTGGCGTGGCGACAGAGCTGCGGGGCGATCTGGTCGAGCGCCTGCCGTCCGGTGCCCACCAGGGCGTCCGTGCGTTCGCGCGCGGCCTTTTTACCCAGATGCTCGCGGGCGAGCGAAAGCTTGAGCGCACGATGGATCAACAGGTCCGGATAGCGGCGAATGGGACTGGTGAAATGGCAGTAGGCCGGTGCGCCCAAGGCAAAGTGACCCTGGTTGTGCGGCTTGTAGACGGCGCGCTGCATCGCGCGGAGCAACAGGGCGTTGGTGAGCTCCTCGAAAGGCGTGCCATGCGCTGCCTCGACGCCCTGCTCGATGGCGTGCGGGTCGCCTAACTCGATCTCAGATGCCTGCTGCGGCGAGATCGCCCCCAGATCTGCCAGCACGCGCGCGGCGGCCACCAGGTTGTCCGGAGACGGCGGCTCGTGCACGCGAAAGGCCGCGGGCGCGCCCTCGTCCGCCAAACGCTCCGCCACGCATTCGTTGGCAAGCAACATGGCTTCCTCGATGAGCGAGGTCGCGTCGGTGCGGATGCGGTTCACCAGCTCGACCGGATAGCCTTCATTGTCCAAGATCGCATGGACCTCGACCGTCTCGAAGTCGATGGCGCCGCGCTCGTGGCGAATCTTTTGGCGCGCATGGGCAAGGTCGTTCGCATCGCGCAGAAAAGCCGCGAGGTCGACGCCGGCTTCCTCCGCCTGGGCAAGGCAGGCGCGAGCGCGCTGGAACGAAGGCTCATCGCCCAATGCGAGCGGATCTTGCAGCAGCGCGTCCGCAGCGGCGTAGTCCATGCGCACGCGCGAGTGGATTACGGATGGGAACATAGTGTAGGACCGCACGCGACCGGCGGGCGAAAGAACCATATCGACCGTAAAGGCCAAACGGTCCTGGAGCGGAACAAGCGAGCACAGGTTGTTGGAAAGACGCTCGGGCAGCATAGGGAGCACGCGGTCGGCAAGGTAGACGGACGTGGAGCGAGTGCGCGCCTCAAGGTCGATCGAGCTTTCCCACGTCACGTAATGCGAGACGTCGGCGATATGGACGCCCAGGTTCCAGCCACCATCCGGCGTGCGCGCAACGGAGATGGCGTCGTCGAAATCGCGCGCGTCAACGGGGTCGATGGTGATAAGGAAGCGATCGCGGATGTCGCGACGCAGCGGGTCCGCAAGAGCGGCCTCGACATCCAGGTCTAGCGCCCGGGCTTCTTCAAGCGCACGAGGGTTGTAGCCGTCACTCAAATCATAGCGGGCCATGATGCACTGGATGCCCAGGTCCGGCGCGCCCGCATCGCCGATGCGGCGCTCGATGGTCGCCACGCCGGATTCATAGCGCGACGGATAGGTCTCGATACGGGCGGACACGATGTCGCCAGGCTTGACCTTGTGGTGCTTGGGGCTATTGTCCGTAGGGAGGATAAAGAAATCCTGCCTAATGCGCGCGTCCAGCGGATGGACCACGCCCAGCGGCCCGTTTTGCACAAAGGTACCTATCACGGAGGTGGCGGCATGCTCGATGACGCTCTCGATAATAGCGCGGCGCTCACCGTGGGGTCCGCGGCATAGGCTGGCATGAACGCGGTCGCCGTTCATGGCCTCGCGAAGCCCGCGGCTGGTGAGTTTGAACTCGCCCTCCGCGCATTCAACATAGCCAGATCGCTCCGTAATATGAACCGTGCCGATAAGGCCGGCTTGGTGTTGGGTGCGCGCCGGACCCTTGCGACCGCCGCGCCCCTTCTTTTTGCGTCCCACCGACGCACCCCCTTTCGCGCCCGCCGCAGCGTGCGGGTGGCGCGTCGATATATCAAAAGCGGCTCCTCGTGCGAATCATCGTCCAAAGAAACAAGGGCACCGCGAACAGGCGTTGTTATACCCAAACAAAACCCGGGCGGGACTTGGACATGGCGATGCGCATATGTTGCACTCACCTTGCCGAAGTCCCGCCCGGGATATACGTGCAAGCTGTCATGGCCGTACGGCCAACTCGAAGGACCTTTTGGACGAGTATAGCGCGGCGCTAGACCTTGAGGTAGCGGCGCATGGCGATAGCCGAGCCAAAAAGACCGATAACAATACCAACCAGGATAAGCGAACCGTAGGTTGCCAGGTACATCGCCATGGTAACGTTGAACGGCATGAACTTGAGGTTCTCCTGGATGAGAGGCATGAGGAAGTTGCGGACCAGCTCAAGGCAACCGATGGCCAGAAGCGATCCCAACAACGCCTGCAGCACGCCCTCGGCCACAAACGGCCCGCGGATGAAGCCGTTGGAGGCACCCACCAGGCGCATGATCGCGATCTCTCGACGGCGCGCGGTGATTGACAGGCGGATGGTGTTGTTGATGAAGATGAACGCTACGAAGGTGAGCAGAGCCACCAGCACCACAGCCGCCAGGCGGATGTAATCGGTGAACTGGAACAGGCGCGCGACCTCCTCCTGGCCGTAGAGGACCGACTCGTCCACGTTGCCGCCATCAACGATCTGCTGGAAGTCCGAGTCCTGCTTGATCTTGTTGGCCATCTCCTCGACCTGGCTGGGCTCGTTCATCTCGATGGTGTACGAGCGGGGCAGCGGGTTCTCGCCGTCCAGGGCGGAGATGGTTGCGTCGGCGTCGCTGGAGCTGCTCTGGAAGTCCTCCAGGGCATCGTCCTTGGTCTTGAACTCGACGTTCTTGACGTTGTCCCAGCCCTCGATCTTCTCCATGAAGGCCTCGACGTCCTCGTCCGATGCATCGTCCGAGATGAAGGCGGAGATCTTAACGGTGTCCTGAACGCTGCCGATCATGGAGTTGATCATGGCGGAGCCGATGATGAACAAGCCGATGATGAACAGCGACAAGAAGATGGTGATGACCGCGCCCAACGACGTGGTCCAGTTGCGGGTGAAGTGGCTGCCTGCCTCGCGCAGGGAGTAGCCCAGATTAGAAGGAGCCATAGTTGCCGTAGCCTCCCCTCTCCTGGTCGCGGATCACGCGGCCGCCCTCGAGGGCGATAACGCGACGGTGCATGGAATCGACCATCTCGCGGTCATGCGTGGCCACGATCACGGTCGTGCCGGTACGGTTGATGCGCTCGAGCAGTTTCATGATGCCCAGCGAGATCGCCGGGTCGAGGTTGCCCGTGGGCTCGTCGCAGATGAGCAGCGGCGGGCGGTTGACCATGGCGCGAGCGACGGAGACGCGCTGCTGCTCGCCGCCGGAAAGCTGGTCGGGCAGGGAATCCATCTGATCCGCCAAACCCACCAGGCGCAGCACCTCGGGTACCTGGGCGCGGATAACGCCGCGGGGCTTGCCGATGCACTGCAGGGCGAACGCCACGTTCTCGTACGCGGTCTTGTTGGGCAGGAGCTTGTAGTCCTGGAAGACGGCGCCGATCTGGCGGCGAAGGTACGGAATGCGGCGGTTCTTGATGCGCATGAGGTCCTGACCGGCGACCAGCACGCGGCCGGAAGTAGGCTTGACGTTGCGCAGCAGGGTGTTGAGCAGCGTGGTCTTGCCGGAGCCGGAGTGACCGACCAGGAAGACGAACTCTCCGGGATAGATCTCGATGTTGACATCGTCCAACGCGGGCTTATTGGGCTGCGCGGGATAGATCTTGGTGAGGTGCTCGGTCAGGATGACGGGCTCGACGCCCGCCTGACGCGCAATCTTCTTGCGCTCTTGGGCACGGTCCAGGTCCGCCGGGGCGAACACCGAGGTAAAGTCCGGATTCTGGAGCGCTGCGTCCAGGTCGCGAATCTGACGGGCCTCGTCCGCGTCCGTGGAGGGACCGGCGGCGCCCGCAGGCGTCATGAAGACGTCCGGAGCAGTCACGGCAGCTGCGGTGGCCGCGGGGGCCGCTGCGGGAGCGGACGGATCGGGAATGCCTGCCAGCGATGGCGTAGACGGACCAACGGGATCGACCAAAGGGTCGGGCACGTTGACGCGCGGCTGCGCGGGCGCGGCGGGCGAAGGGATGTTGAGCATGGGGTTTGCCGCGGACTGAGCGGCGGAAGCATCGCCTGCCGAAGCTGCGTGCTGTGCGAGCGGATCGCTCTGGAAATCCGGCACGGAATCCTTGCTCTCAACGCCGTTTGCCTGGGGCATAGGCGCCTGAGACGCGGACTGCTCGTCTCCGGATGTACGGAAGTGGTTACCCACTAGAGCTCCTTCGTGTCGTGCGTTTGAACTACATATGCGTTTGCTATTTTAGCAAGACCTGCGCAGATGCACAGAACAAGCACGATAAGGCGCGTTATCGACATGCCGAAATAGAGCTTCGCCCGTGTCGCCCTGCCTCGCCTGCGTCGCCTACTTCGCCCGTCTCGTCAGCGTCGCCCGCTTCGCCCACTTCGTCCTTCTCGTCAGCGTCGCCTACTTCGCCTGCCTCGTCAGCGTCGCCCGCTTCGTCCGCTTCACCTGCGCCGTCCGCTTCGTCCTGCTATTTTCAGCCTCCAGTTGGAGTTGGCTGTACTGAAATCGAGCTTCAGTTGGAGTTGGCTTGCTAAAATCGCGGACCAGTTGGAGTTGGATGCTATTTTTACGGTCCAGTTGGACTTGGCACTGCTGAAATCGACCTTCAGTTGGACTTGGCGCGGATTCATGGATACGATGGTTTAGAGAATCTGCAGGTAGATGAGCCGCATCCCTTATCGCTGATTGACATCAACTCCAACTGGAGGTGATTTTTAGCAATTCAGGCAACATGAAGGCTCTTTTTAGCAGAGCGCAACTCCAACTGAAGGCCAAAAATAGCAAGAGGGGGTCCGCGCGTACGCAGAACCCCCCCCTGGAAGCAGTTCTAGTTGTCTAGCTCTAGTTGACTAGTTGGACGAGAAGCCGTGCAGGCACCCGCCCGTCTTCGCCCCCTACTTGCCCAGAACCTCGTGCACGCGGGCGACGATGCCAGCGGCGTCCAAGCCGTAATGGGCCAAGAGCTCGGCGGCGTTACCGGACTGACCGAAGCCGGTCATGCCCAGACGGCTCACGCGGCAGGGATGCTTTTCTGCCAGCAGCTCCGCGACCGCGGAACCCATGCCGCCGTAGACGCTGTGCTCCTCAACGGTGAGGACCACGCCGGTCTTGGCAGCGCTGGCGAGAATGGTCTCCTCGTCCAGGGGCTTGATGCTCATGATGTCGACGACCTCTGCGGAGATGCCCTCCTCAGCGAGGAGCTCGGCAGCCTTCAGGGCGTGGGCCAGCTCGACGCCGCATGCCATGATGGAGATGTCGGAGCCCTCGCGGACCACGTTGGCGAACGCCTCGGTGTCCACGGAGAAGTCCTCGCCGTAGACCTCGGGCAGAGGCTCGCGGCCCATGCGCACGTAGAAGGGGCCGGGGGTCTTTGCGGCGAGCTTGATGGCGGCGCGGGCGGCGTTGTAGTCAGCCGGAACCAGCACGCGCATATGGGGCAGAACGCGCATGAGGGCGATGTCCTCGAGCGCCTGGTGGGTCTCGCCGTCCGGGCCGACGGTGATGCCGGCATGGGTGGGGCACACCTTGACGTTGAGGTTAGAGATGCACACCGTGTTGCGGATCTGCTCCCAGCAGCGGCCGGAGCCAAAGACTGCAAAGGAACCGGTGAAGACCGTGCGGCCGGTAAGCGCCAGGCCGGAGGCGACGCCGATCATGTTCTGCTCGGCGATGCCCACGTCGACAAAACGGTCCGGATGAGCTGCAGCAAGCTTGGCGGTGGTGGTGGAACCGGCGAGGTCGGCGTCGACGGCCATGACGTCGATGCCCTCGTCCACAAGCTCGAGAAGGGTGGGGCCGAAAGCGGCACGCGTTGCTTTTGCCATGGGGTCTTTACGCCTCCTTCGCAGCGAGCTGCTCGCGCGCCGCATCGATCTCTGCCAGGGCGACGGCGGCCTGCTCCGCGCTGGGAGCGTTGCCGTGCCAGCCCACCTGGTCCTCCATGAAGGAGACGCCCTTGCCCTTGACGGTCTTGCAGACGATGGCGGTAGGGGCGCCGGTGTGCTCAACGGCCTGAGTCAGGGCCTCTCGGATAGCCGGGATGCTATGGCCGTCGCAGGCAAGGACGTTCCAGCCAAAAGCGCGGAACTTCTCGGCGGCGGACTCGATGCTGCAGACATCGGTCACGTGGCCGTCGATCTGCAGGTTGTTGTTATCAAGCATGAGGACAAGGTTATCCAGCTTGTTGTGGGCGGCGAACATGACCGCCTCCCAGTTCTGGCCCTCCTGCAGCTCGCCGTCGCCGGTGAGGACGAAGACACGCTGGGGGTCGGTACCCGCGGCGGCTGCATCGAGCTTCAAGCCCAGCGCCATGCCGGCGGCGATCGAAGTGCCCTGACCCAGCGAGCCGGTGCCCACCTCTACGCCGGGGCACAGGTTGCTATCGGGATGGCCCTGCAAGCGGCTGCCCATGTGACGCAGGGTGACAATCTCATCATGCGGCAAGAATCCCTGCTGGACCAGCAGGGCGTACAGCGCGGGAGCGGCATGTCCCTTTGAGAGGACGAAACGGTCGCGGTCTGCGGACGAGGAATCCTGGGGGTCCCATGCGAGGACGCCGGAGAAGAACAGGGTCGCCATGGCGTCGGTCGCGGACAGCGAGCCGCCGGGATGACCGGAGCCCGCGGCTTCGAGCATCGCGATGATGTCGTGGCGCATAGAATTGGCGATGAGCGCTATCTCATCATCCGTGCGCGCGCACGCGCTCCTGAGCGTTTCAGTTGACATGCCTTTCCCTTCATGTGCGGGGTGGTTGGATGAACGGTTTTCACTATAGCAGCCATGTGGGGGAACACGGCGGGCGAACACAATCAATCAACACGGATGTACGGAACATTTTTGCCGCAAGCACGCAAAGGCCGGCGAACGGTCGCAATACAGGATGCGGTTCCCGTTGATGAGCGGAGCCCCGGGCCGCCGCGCTCCTCTGCGCACGGGCCTCCCCTACCCCTGCTGCTTGACTACCGAACCGGAGATCTCCATAGACTCGTTGCTTGGATTGCCAAACAAAAACGCCGGCTTGGTGTAGTCGCCCGAGAAATCGAACAAGATGCTGCCGTCCAGGCCCAGAACGCCCTCGATGTGCGCGGCACCGTCGCCGCCAGAGCTCTGACCGTCACCTGAGAACGCGTACACAAAGCCGTCCGCTTGACGGAACGAGCCGCTGCCCTCGCCCGCCGCCTCGCTGGTCATCTGGCAAGCGATGACACCGGATATGGTCTGGGGGTTAAAGCCGCTGCTCGCAGCTTTGTACTCAATGGAGAACGCGCCGGTCGACGCATCGAAGTCGACGATCCTAAAGGAAGTCATGCGCCCGGCGTCGCCGTCTTGAGCGGAGTAATAACCCGCCAGCGCGTCGGCGTTGTAGGAGAACTCCTCCGTCACCTCGCCGGCGCTCCTCGTCCACGCCTGCCCATCGAATGTATAGGTATACGGGGTCGAGGTCTTGCGCGAGCCAAACCACATGTCAAGTGCGCCCACGCCGGTGTAGGAGCACGTCTGCGACGCCTCGTCAAACGTGGGCGAGAAGCCCTCCGGGAAATCCGGGTCATTGGTCACGCCGGCGATGGCGCGCGTGGTGGCCGAGCTTTGGCTCAGCGTGCCCAGCCACTCGCCGTCCGGGCTGGTGGCGGTCTCGGCGTCTTGCATGCTGGGATAGCGGTCCGCTTGCGACGCGTGGACAAAGATCAGGTGCACCAGGCACTCGCTCTTGAAGAACTCGTTGGTAAGCACGGCCTCCGCATCGACCAGGACCGATCCGTCATCTTCCGTCACCGCCTGGGTGATGCGGACGTCGGAGAGCTGATAGGTGCTCTCGCCCACGTAATCGGCCGAAGCAAATCCGCGCATAAAGGCGTCATCCTGCTCCAGGACGGCACGCACCGCGGACTCGTCAACCTCCGCCAGCATCGACGCGATGTATGCGGGGCCGCCCAGGGCGAAGAAGCCGCCGACGCCCGCGCCGCCCACCAGCAGAATCACTATGAGGACGATGGCCCAGCGAGGCATGCGGCGCTTCTTGGGTTTCTCGTCCAGAGAATCCGCCTCCACCGCATCCGCGGACACCGGGCGATGCAGGGCCTGGGTCCAGCCGTCGCGCCCGCCCTGCTGCAGGGTCGCCGTAGCGGTGGGCAGCACCTGGGTGAGCGAGTTCACCGCCTGGTTGTATTCGGCCAGGTCCCTGCGGGCGATGGCGACCAGCTCGCACGCCGCAGCATAGGTAGAGGTCGCGGTTTTGGCGAGCTCACGCGCCGGGGTTTGGTTGAGCAAGGGCGGCTGGCCGGGAGCAAGCACTTGGTCCGACGCGGGCACCTCGCTAGAAGCGGGCACCTGGCCGGGCGCGGGCACCGGGTCGGATATCTCCGGAACGCGGGATATACGGTTGGAAACCGTCTGGGGCGACGGGGGCGCGAAATGCGCTGCCTGACGCATTGCCTCGCGCGTCGCCAGGTCATCAGGCAAGACCTGGGTAGACGTGCCGAAATGCGCGCCGAACGTACGGTCCAGCGCGCTGCTTGCCAGGGAAGGCTCAATCGAATCTATCGCATCGCGATCGCTGTTGCGCGGGTCGCTCATAGTGACTCCAAACAATCAAGGGTACGGGGACATTTTAAAGCAGATTGATGAAGACGCTGTCGCTCGGTTGCGCTGTATATGTGAACGAGGGCAAGACGAAGCCAACAAGAAGCGCGCCCGGGCAAACGAGCCTGGACGCGCCTCTAGGATATATCGCCGGCGCCCGATTCATCGGTATCAAGCAGTGTGGGAACACCGGCGCGGTGAAGGGATATCGCGATCGATGAGAGCCGTCGCGTGCGGCGCGCTCGCCCAGCGACCTCCTACGCCTCGATTGGCTTGGTAAGGATATAAGAGGTGACCGCAGCTATGCAGAAGGACGCAACGAGGCAGGCCGCGATAGAGAGGAGGTTGCCCATGGCGCCGCTGGGATCCATGTAGACCGGCAGCGAGGTGATGCCGGGCATAACGAAGCCGTAGCACTTGGCACCCAGAATGACCGTGAGCATGCCACCGATACCGCAGCAGAGCATAGCGCCGAACAGCGGGGTCTTGTTGGGAACCTGGACGGTGAAGAGCGCGGGCTCGGAGATGCCCATAAAGGCAGAGAACGAGCAGGTGAGGCCAGCGGAGCGCATGGCGGGGTCCTTCATCTTGAGCGACGCGCCCAAGGCGGCCCCGGACTCGGCGAGGTTATGGCAGAAGGAAACCGGCAGAAGATAGTCGTAGCCCAGGGTAGCGATGTTGGAGATCTGGATAGGCGAGGTGGACTGGTGCATGCCGAACAAAACGATCAACGGCATGAAGAAGCCAAGCAGGAAACCCGCCAACGGTCCGAAGGTGTCGAACAGCCAGACGATGCCGTTCGCAAGTCCGATACCGCACCAAGCACCGATGGGAGCGAGGACAGCAAGGTTGAGCGGAATGACGATCATGAGCGACAGCGCGGGCACCACGACCAACTTGAACAAGTCGGGGATGAACTTGTCGATGACCCGGTACACGACAGACAGGCCCGCGACGCCGAAGATGACGGGGAACACCGAGCTGGCATAGCTGAACACGGGCAGCGCGATGCCGAACAGCGTGAAGGGGGACTCGCCGGTGCCGACCGCGGAAACCAGCGTGGGATACATAAGCGATCCCGCGACGCACAGGGCTAGGAACGGGTTGACCTTGAACTTCTTAGCAGCCGAGACGGACAGCAAAAACGGCAGGAAGTAGAACGGGATATCGGACATCATGTTGAAGATGGCCCAGTCCCCCGATCCGGTATCGATACCGAAGCCGGCGATGACCGCCAGAACGCCCTTGACGATGCCGCCCGCGACAAGCGCCGGAATGATCGGCGAGAAAATACCGGTGAGGATGTCGAGCACCTTGGCCTTGCCGCCAGCATCAAGGTCCATGTCGCCCGCGCTCTTCGCACCCAGGAGGGGCTCGAACTCCAGGAACACATCGCCCACCTTGGGACCGATAATGACCTGCCACTGCCCGTCTTTGATCTGGGCGCCCATGGCGCCTTCCATCTGCTTCAGGGCTTCCAGGTCGCCTTTGGAATCGTCCGCCAGGTTCACGCGCAGGCGGGTGATGCAGTGGGTCGCATGGGTAACGTTATCTGCGCCGCCAAGCTTTTCCAAGATATCGGCGGCAAGCTCTTTGTTGGTTTTCATGGGTACACTCCCCTTCTCTCGCGCTAGGAAAGATCCTCGCCATTCGACTCGATGCACTTCTTGTACCAGGCGAACGAGTCCTTGCGATAGCGCTCGCCCGTGCCCTTGCCGCCGTTGTCGTAGTCCACGTAGATCAAGCCGTAGCGCTTATCCATGGTGAGCGGCCCACATGAGACGACGTCGATGAAGCCCCAGACCATGTAGCCGCGAACGTCGACGCCGTCGATAACGGCCTCCTTGAGGCACTCGATGTGCGAGCGGAGGTAGTCGATACGGTAGTCATCGTGGACGGTGCCGTCCTCGTTGAGCACGTCAGAGGTGCCCAAGCCGTTCTCCGCGATGTAGAGCGGCAGGCCGTAACGGTCGTACATCTGGTTGAGGGTGACGCGCAGGCCCACGGGATCCATCTGCCAGCCCCACTCGGACGTCGGCAGATAGGGGTTCTTGTTTGCCATGACAAGATTGCCGGCGGTCTTCTCCCATCCCTGCTCGGTGGTGGAAACCTGCGAGAAGTAGTAGGAGAATGCCAGGAAGTCGACGGTGTTTGCAGCCAGGAGCTCCTCGTCCCCGTCTTCCATCTTGATGTCGATATCGAAACGGTCGAAATAACGGTTCATATACGAGGGATACTCGCCGCGCGCCATGATGTCGGTGTAGAACCAGTTGGAATACTGGTCATCCTGGAGGGCCTGCATGTTGTCCTCCGGCTTGCACGTTGCCGGGTAGGTGCAGAAGCGGGCGATCATGCCACCGATCGGCGCGCCAGGCAGCATGCGGTGGCACAGCTCGACCACGCGAGCGTTGGCGACAAACTGATGGTGCAGGCACTGGAACACCGCCTGGCTGGTGCACTCCTCATCGCCGGGAATCAGGCAGACGCCGTCCCACGGCGCGAAGCGCCCAGCGTTGAACTCGTTGAACGGAAGCCAGAAATCAACCAGGTCACCCAGCTCGGAGAACAGGGTCTCAGCGTAGCGAACAAAGAACTCGATGGTCTCACGGCTCTTCCAACCGCCGTACTTGAGCACCAGGTTCACCGGGATGTCGTAGTGCAGGATGGTCGCGAAGACCTTGATGCCGTGCCTGTGGCACTCGGAGAACATGCTGCGGTAGTACTCGATGCCCTCGCGGTTGGGCTCCAGGTCATCGCCGTTGGGAAAGATGCGGCTCCAGCAGATTGAGGTGCGGAACAGCTTGAGGCTCATCTCGCCGAACAGCTCGATATCGTCCTTATAGCGATGGTAGAAGTCGATGCCCCTGCGATTGGGATAGAACTCGGTGCCCTCGTCCGCAAGCGCCGCCTCGAACTCCTCGCGGGAGAACGGGTTTCCATGGTGCTTGAGCTCCACCTGCTCGTGGTCCCAAGAGGGGTCAAGATAGCGCAGGTCCTGGGTAGAGGTACCCTTGCCGCCCTGCTTCCAGCCGCCATCCGCCTGGGAACATGAGATAGCGCCGCCCCACAAGAATCCGTCATCAAATCCTGCCTTGAGTTTGGTCATGATGCAATCCAATCCGTAGAAGGTGACATCTTTGCAGCGTATGCATGCTCCGATTCGCACGTCGCCCTACATCGCCCAGCGCGCTTTACTGATTCACAGTCTACGGTGAATAACGATTTTATATAATGTCATGAGATCGTATGTTTACTGTCATTTTTACAGATTGTAATGTGGTTTTACGAGCCGTATTTTCTCGCCCAGGATAGGAGGACGGCAGATGGACCGCGCCGTGTTAGACAAGCGCATGAGGAGCATCACAAAAAGCGAGCGATGGCATCTTGAACATCCGGGCGAACCCAGCCCGATCTACGAGACCACGCCGAAGGTGAATGCGGGCGGAATAGAGGTCTACTATTTCGACTGGCGCAACACTGTCAAGCGCAACTTCATAGGCATGATCAAAGAGACGCGTTTCGCAACCGTTCCTCCCCACGTAAACAGCAACATGGAGCTAGATTTTGTCTATGATGGAACCTGCGAGCTCGAAATAGACGGCAAGCGAGTGATCCTACAGCGCGGCGATGCCATCCTTATCGACACAGAGGCGGTTAGGTCCTCGCCGGTGCCCAAGGCGGAAAACGACATCGTGATCGCCCTCACGTTCGAGCGCGACTTTTTTGATTCCGTATTCCTCTCGCGCCTTCCGGGCGGAGGCATACTCACCACATTCCTGTTCGAGGCAATTGCCAACAGGCGGCGCTCCATGCACTACATCACCATCGAGGCGGAACATACCGGCAACCTCTTTGAACTGCTCATGCTGCTGACGAATGAGTATATGTTTCCCAACATCTACACGCCCAACATGTTGGAGCATTACGCCACGTTGGTTTTTATCGAGCTGATAAGGGGCCTGTACTACCAAAGCCAGATAACCGGAAGGGCATCGCGTATCGACGACGGCACCGCGCGCGTGCTCGACTATATAGAACACCACTACAAGGAGTGCACGCTGACATCGACGGCGGAAGAGTTTGGCTACAGTCCAAATTATCTTTCCAATATGCTGAAGGCCAAGACGGGTGAAACGTTTAGCCAGATAAAACTTGGCCAGCAACTCTCCGAAGCAGCGTATCTGCTGCTGAATACGGAACGATCTATCGAGTCCATAGCGAAGAAGGTAGGCATCTCGAACCAGACTTTTTTCTACAAGAAGTTTTCTACCGCCTACGGAATGACACCCAAGAAGTACCGCGAAACGATGCGCGTCTGACAGGCGGCGCGGGCGCGGTGCGGGCTCGCAGGGCGCCTGCCCGACGCCCAAATTTGCGATCCTGTTGCCGCGCGCAGTGCCACCCGACGCTCAAAATTGGTGAGAACGCCTTTTGGTCGTTTTTTCCACCCCTGCACCCATCGAAAAACGACCAAAAGGCGTTCTCATAAAAGTGGCAGCGAACAATCCACTGCAAAAGCCGGCAGCAGGAGGGCCTCGTGAACGACCCGTCCGGCAATGGAGTGCAGGGGACGAAGACGGGCAGGCTACAGGGCAGAAAGCACAGTGGGATACAAACAAAATAAACGGGGCGGCCGCCGCTCGCAATCGCCCCGCCCAAATAACGCGGGCGCAACCCCCGTCGAAGCAGCGAAAGGGCCTTACTCCCCCGCCTTTTTGAAACCGTAGCCGATCGCCTCGTTCACATCCGTAATCACCAGGATGGCATTGGGATCATGCTGGTAGACGATGGTCTTGATGATGGAGATCTCGCGCTTGCTGAACACAAAGAACAGCACCGGGCGGTCCTTGCCGGTCCAGGAGCCCTGGGCCATCAGGCGCGTGCAACCACGGTCCATCTCATGCAAGATGTCGTACTCGATATCGGAGAAACAGTCCGAGATGATGAACGCGGCACGCTGGCGGTTACCGCCGTCGACCACCATGTCGACGACGTAGCCCATGACCACCATGGCGAGCGCCGCATAGAGGGCGTTGGCCACGGAGAACACCGGGGCGGACGCCGCGCAGACCGCCACGTCGATAGCCATGACCGTGCCGCCTACCGGTAGGGAGCTTTTACGGGAGATGATCTGGCCGATGGTGTCCGAGCCGCCCGTGTTCGCGCCGCATCGAAAGACCAAGCCGTAGCCTAAGCCGGAGATGATTCCACCCCACAGCGCGGAGAGCGTGAGGTCCGCTGCATCGAGCGGAAGCACAAAGGGCGCGAACAAATCCGTGAAGAAGCCGAAGAACACGAATCCCGTCACGGTCTGCAGCGCATAGCGCAAGCCACCGGCGCGCACCACCACAAGGAGCAGCAGCGCGTTCATAACGATGGTCTGCATACCGACCGGAAGGTTGATCCCGGAACGACGGCCCAGCTCGGCGATGATGGTCGCAAGACCGGTCAGGCCGCCGGCAGCCAGGCCGTTGGGAATGAGAAAGATGTCCGTCGCCAAAGCGGCGATAGCACAGCCCGCCATAACCAGGGGGACGTCGCGCATAAACTGGGACTGAATGATCGCCTGGATATTGATCCTCTTAGCCATACGCTCCTACTCGTCCAGGTCGTCTTCGCTCAGCGAAAGGGGCTCGGCGTTGCCGGTAGCCCAACGATGGTAGCCAACAATAAAGGGGTCGAGGTCTCCGTCATCGAGCACGGCCTCGACGTTACCCGTCTCCACGCCGCTGCGCAGGTCCTTAACCATTTGGTACGGATACAGCACGTAGCTACGGATCTGGTTGCCAAAGCCAATGGTGTGCTTGGGACCGCGGATCTGGTCGAGGGCCTCCTCGCGCTTCTCGAGCTCGAGCTCGTATAGGCGTGCCTTGAGAATCTGCATGCACGCGGCCTTGTTCTGGATCTGGCTGCGCTCGTTTTGGCAGGTGACGACGATGCCGGTGGGCAGGTGGGTGACACGGACGGCGGAGTCGGTGGTGTTGACGCCCTGGCCGCCCGGGCCGGATGCATGGTAGACGTCCACGCGGATATCGTCCGGGGCGACCTCGATCTCGATATCGTCCGGCAGAACCGGAATGACCTCCACACCCGCGAAGGTGGTCTGGCGGCGCTTCTTATCGTCCGTGGGCGAGATACGCACCAGGCGGTGCACGCCGGCCTCGGCGCGCAGCATGCCGAAGGCATCGCGCCCCTCGACCGTAAAGGTCGCGCGGTCGATGCCGATCACCTCCGCAGCGGGGCAATCGTTGATGGTGACCTTCCAACCGCGGCGAGCACAGTACTTCATGTACATCTTGAACAGCATGAAGGTCCAGTCCTGGGCCTCCAGGCCGCCCTGTCCGGGCTTGATGGTGACGATTGCGCTGCCGTGATCAAACTCGCCCGTAAACCAACTGGAGAGCTCCATCTGGTCGATAGAAGCCTCGAGCTCGGATGCCGTTAAGGATGCCTCGGCCACAAGCTCGGCAGCCTCATCGCCCTCGAGCTCGTCGGCGAGCTCAAGAGCGGCGGAGGCGTCCGCCAGGCGCTCGCGCGCGGTCTCAACCAGCTTCACGTCTTCCCTGCAGCGGGCGAGCTCCTCCATAACGGAGCGGGCTGCGTCGGCGTTATCCCAAAAGCTGGGCTCGGTGCTCCTGCTCTCAAGCTCGGCCACACGCAGGCGCTTCTCGTCCACATGCAGATACTGCTCAACTTGGGAGAGGCGCTCGGCAAGCGCCGTCAGGTCGGCCTGCGACACGACGGCGCCCTCGTTCGCCGATGCCATTAGCGGTCCTTGCCGTGGCAGTTCTTGAACTTCTTGCCGCTACCGCAAGGGCAGGGGTCGTTGCGCCCCACGCCCGCATACGGATCGGACTCGTCCTTGCGATAGGTGCGGACGCCGGCGCTGGCGGCTGCCTGCGGGGCGTGACCGGCGCTGTTGGCGGCCTGCTCGGCTGCCTGGCGGCGCAAGGTGGAGGAACCGGAGTCGCCATCAACCTGGTCCGGACCGGAATAGGTGGCGCCGCGCAGAGCCTGGGACTCCATGGGAGCCGGGGCCTGCTTGAGCTCGACGCGCAGAACGGTGCGCAGGTAGTCCTCGTACATGGTGTCGACCAAGATTCGGAAGGCGGCGAAGGCCTCGGTCTTGTACTCGACCAACGGGTCGCGCTGGCCGAAGCCGCGCAGGCCGATACCCTGCTTGAGGTAATCCATCTCCTGCAGGTAGTTCATCCAGCGGGTGTCGATAACGCGGAGCATGACCTGGGTGTTGAGGTTGCGCATAAGCTCATCGCCCAGGCGCTCGGCCTTCTCGTTATAGACCTTCTGCACGTACTCCAGGACGGAGGCGCACAGCTGCTCGTAATCCTGCTCCTCGAACTCGGGAGCGGAAACGTTGCCGGTGAGCTCGACCAGCCACTTGTGCAGGCCCTCCATATCGCGCTCGCCCTCGCGGGAGTCGACCGGGCAGAACTCGGCCACGCAGCGGCGGACGGTGTCGTTGATAACCTCGTCCACGTGCTCGGAAAGGTCCTTGCCGTCCAAGATCTTGTTGCGCTCGGCGTAGATAACCTGGCGCTGCTTGTTCATAACGTCATCGTACTCAAGAACGCTCTTGCGCATGGCGAAGTTGATGCTTTCGACCTTGTGCTGGGCGCCCTCGACGGCCTTGGAGATGATCTTGTGCTGGATGGGCATATCGTCGTCCATCTCGGCAGAGACCATCATGTTGGAGACCCTCTCCATGCGGTCGCCGCCGAACAGGCGCATGAGGTCGTCCTCGAGCGACAGGTAGAACTGCGTCTCGCCGGGGTCGCCCTGACGGCCGGCGCGGCCGCGCAGCTGGTTGTCGATACGGCGGCTCTCGTGGCGCTCCGTGCCGATGACGGTGAGTCCGCCGGCGGCCAGAACCTTCTTGCGCTCCTCGGCGCAGGTCTCCTTTGCCTTGGCCAGGGCCTCGGCGCGCATCTCGGGCGTGGCCTCCTCAAGGTCGATACCCTGGGAGGTGATCATCTCGTCCGCCAGCTCCTCGGCGTTACCGCCCAGCAAGATGTCCGTACCGCGGCCGGCCATGTTGGTGGCGATGGTGACGGCGCCCTCGCGGCCCGCCTGGGCGACGATGTGGGCCTCGCGCTCGTGGAACTTTGCGTTGAGGATCTGGTGCTTGACGCCGCGCTTGTTGAGCAGGCGGGACAGGCGCTCGGAGCTCTCGATGGAGACGGTGCCCACCAGGACCGGCTGGCCCTTGGCATGGCGTGCCTCGACCTCGTCTGCGACGGCGTTGAACTTTGCGTCGATGGTGCGGTAGACCAGGTCCTCGTTGTCCTTGCGCGCCACGGGGCGGTTGGGCGGAATGACCTGGACGGGCAGCTTGTAGATCTCGCGGAACTCGGCGTCCTCGGTAAGCGCGGTACCGGTCATGCCGGAGAGCTTCTCGTACAGACGGAAGTAGTTCTGCAGGGTGATGGTGGCCAGCGTCTGGTTCTCCTCGCGGACCAGCACGCCTTCCTTGGCCTCGATGGCCTGGTGCAGGCCCTCGGAGTAGCGGCGGCCCTCCATGATGCGGCCGGTGAACTCATCGACGATCTTGACCTCGCCGTTGGTGACCACGTACTGCTTGTCGCGATGGAACATGTACTGGGCCTTGAGGGCCTGCTGCAGGTGGTTGACCAGCTGGCCGGAAAGGTCGGCGTAGATGTCGTCGATGCCCAGGCGCTGCTCGATCTTCTTCAGGCCGCGCTCAGTGGCGGCGATGGTGTGCTTGGCCTCGTCCATCACGTAGTCGCCCGTGGGCTCCTTGGGCTCGGGATCGGAGAGCATGTCGTAGACCACTTCCTCGCCGCGCTCCAGACCGCGGACGGCGCGGGCGAAGTCCTTATAGGTGCTTGCGGACTTGGTGCCGGCACCGGAGATGATCAGCGGGGTGCGGGCCTCGTCGATCAGGATGGAGTCGACCTCGTCGACGATGGCGAAGTGATGCCCGCGCTGCACGCGGCGGGACGCATAGGTGACCATGTTGTCGCGCAGGTAGTCGAAACCGAACTCGGAGTTGGTGCCGTAGGTGACGTCGGCCTGGTAGGCCGGACCCTTGAGCTCCAGCGGCATGCCGTTCTGCAGAAGGCCCACGCTCATGCCCATATAGCGGTACAGGCGACCCATCCACTCGGAGTCGCGCTTCGCCAGGTAGTCGTTGACGGTGACGATGTGCACGCCCTTGCCGGCGATAGCGTTGAGGTAGCCGGCGAGCGTGGAAACCAGGGTCTTGCCCTCGCCCGTCTTCATCTCGGCGATGTGGCCCTCGTGCAGCGCCATGGCGCCGATCATCTGGACGTCGAAGTGACGCATGCCCAGCACGCGCTTGGACGCCTCGCGGGTGACGGCGAAGGCCTCGGGAAGCATGGAATCGAGCGACTCGCCGTTGGCGTAGCGCTCGCGGAACAGGTCCGTCTGCTTTTTGAGCTCCTCCTCGTCCATCTTCTCATAGGTGGGCTCGAGGGCGTTGATCTTATCAACCAGCTTGTAGTAGCGCTTGAGATCTTTATCAGAGCCAAACGAAAGCAGCTTAGAAACGAATCCCATGTGGTTTCCTCTTCAATGATCCTCACCCGTGCGATACGGGCTGACGTGGGTCGAAGCGGGCCCCAAAGGTCGGACGGGCGCGCTGCGTTCCACGGTAGATACTCAGACGACCATAACTCTAACCATTTGCCCGCGCATTCCATCGGTTAATGTGAGCGAACACGTAGAAACCACGGCGCTCCCCCTCATACGAGGAAGCGCCGTGGCCTCACGTCATCGGCAAATAAAGGGCGAGCAACTCGGCGCCAATAACCCTTATGCCAGCGTGCCTGTCCTGCGCGATGCCTTGAGCAAACGAGCAAGGTTGATCAGGAATCCCACGCCCGCGCCAAAGAGCGCGATGCCCAATCCGGTGTAGAACGAGGCGATGAACGAGCTGGGAACCAGCGAGAAGGCGCGCAGCGAGATACCAGCCGTCATCATGACCGCCATGATGATGAATGCCTGGCGGTCGAAGAAGCGCCAAAACGGCTGGCGCGCGTTGCCGTAGCCCACGATGCGGTCGGTATGCTTGCCCAGCAGCTTGGAGAAGATGCGGGTCCAAAAGACCAGGAACACGGCGACGCTGGCCGCGAGCAGGCCCGCGATCAGCAGCGCGCCCGACTGCTCGGCGTAGGCGAGCACACCGATGCGGACGATGTTGAAGCCCGCGGCGCACCACACAAACCCCGCGATGCCCAGCAGAACCTCTTTGGTCACGTAGAAAGCCTTAGGGCTCATGGAGTTCTCGATCTCGACGACGCGCTTCCCGGCGGAACGCGCCTGTTTCTCAGTATTGTTGCTCATGGGGAGCCTCCCTTGTATACGCATGTGGACGATGGCCGGCAGCGCCCCACCCGCCTGCCTCGCGGTCAGGTCACAGCCGATTCCTACTCCTCCAAATAATGAACTATGTTCAACTGAACGCTGTTCATACTATTCCCGAACGGAGTATCCCACAAGCGCCCCCATGCAAACGTCTACACATGTACACGGTTTGCGCACATCTGCGTGCGGCTCCCACACCACGGAAGAGCAACCAACATGCGGGTTTAGAAAGACGCATGATAAGGAAACGCGAAGTGCGAGTGCCCAGATGCGGGCGCCGCTCTGATACTATGGTGTGGTTCGAAAAAAGCGCCCGTTCGCGCCCTACCGCGCCCCGCGCGGATGAACCCATGCGTGGGCGGACCGGCCAAGGAGGCTCCATCATGAGGTTGTCGAAACGCGAGGTTACGGATATCGCCAAACTGCGAGAAATCCTTGAAGCATGCAAGACGGTCCGCATCGCGTGCGTTGATGACCAGGGGCTCTTCATAGTCCCCATGAGTTTTGGTTTTGAACTCGATGATGAAACGCGCCATTTGAGCCTGTGGCTGCATTCTGCCGGCGAAGGACGCAAGGCCGCCGCATGGAAGAGTGCGGGCGACGCCGGCCGCCCCGTCGCCATAGAGATGGACATCGAGGACGGCGTGATCTCCGGCGAGCACGCCTGCGACTATTCGTTCGCGTATCGCAGCATCATGGGAACCGGCACGCTCCGGCCTGTCACCAGCGGCGAAGACAAGGTCTACGGCCTTGACCTCATCATGGAACACCTGGCGCCGGACGCCCCCACCGCCTACGGCCCGGGTATCATCGACCGCACGCACGTGTGGCGCATCGACGTAGACGAGTTCACGGGCAAGGCACGCACGCATATATAGGACGATCGCCCCACCGACGACGGCAGGGCGATGATGCGCGAAAGGGTCGTTCACGTCGCCCAGACAGCTGCGCTCGCGCCGCCAACGAACATCGACTGAGAAAAAAGAAACCCCGTACCGAGCTTCAAACTCGATACGGGGTTTTCAATGCCTGTTACAGCGAGGTGCTACTCAGCAGCAACCTCGGTCTCGGCGGTCTCGGCAACCTCAG
The DNA here is from genome assembly GCF_000225705.1 of Collinsella tanakaei YIT 12063. Lineage (GTDB taxonomy): Bacteria > Actinomycetota > Coriobacteriia > Coriobacteriales > Coriobacteriaceae > Collinsella > Collinsella tanakaei. The sequence continues at coordinate 134,675 of NZ_JH126470.1, read as the reverse complement.
CCTCAGCTGTGGGAGCCTCGGCGGCCTTCTTGGCAGCCTCAGCAGCGAACTTCTCAGCACGCTTGGCCTTCTCGGCGGCCTTGGCCTCGCGCTCGGCGGCCTTCTTGGCAGCAGCCTCAGCGGCAGCAGCAGCCTTGGCGGCCTTCTTGGCGGCCTCGCGCTCGAGGGCGGCCTGAGCGGCGCCACCGAACTTGTCGGCGAAGCGCTGGACGCGTCCACCGGTGTCGACGAACTTCTGCTGGCCGGTGTAGAACGGGTGGCACTCGTTGCAAAGTTCGACGGTGATCTCGGGCTTGGTCGAGCGGGTCTTGAAGGTGTTGCCGCAGGAGCAGCGCACCGTGCACTCGACGTACTCGGGATGGATACCTTGTTTCATGGCAGGGCTCCTCTTATTACTCGCGTTCTGGTTACCGACCAGAACTAAGGGGTGCCTTGGTTTCCGACCAAGGCAAAACAGCCTTGACAGTCTACCACAGGCGGAGCCCGTGCACGAGAACTACAAATTGCAGCAATTCTCGCGGCCGACCTCGCGGCCGACCGCGCCCGCGCCCCCCGTGACATCCCTGTAATACTCACGGTTATCCAACAGGTGACGCAAAACACACGCTACAATGGTGAACACTGTACCTAGTCAAAGTGCGCGCGGCCGCTCGAGCGCGGGCACGCGACGCTCCCAACAGACAGACGGCGTCGCATCAACCAGAAGGGTCCCACCATGGCACAGACCGATTCCCATCGCATCGTCATCACCGTCCTGGGCAAGAACCGCGCCGGCATCGTCGCCGCGATCTCCAAGATCTTGGGCGAGGCCAACGTCGACATCCGCGACATCACCCAGAGCATCATCGAGGACATCTTCACCATGACCATGCTGGCCGATATGTCCGAGAGCCCCATGGACTTCACCGCCCTGCAGGAGGCCCTGGCCGCCGGCGGCGAGGCGGTGGGCGTCACCGTCACCATCCAGCGCGAGGACGTCTTCAACTTCATGTATCGACTCTAGTCGCTCTCCGCGACCTCGATGCCGCGCCGTCGCCCCGCACCGCGCCGGCGGCCCCGCGGCATCGACGCATCCCCCTGCGAATAGGAGGCACCCCATGGCTTACACCACGCAAAACATCTACTACCGCTTCGACGATGCGCTGAGCCGCTTGGTCATCGACTATGAAGCGAGCCGCCAGGTCTCCCCCGAAAGCGAGCGCCTCTACCACGGTGCCCCTAGCGAGCCCTATGACGAAAGCCTCTACAAAGAGCACGACGTCAAGCGCGGCCTGCGCAACGCGGACGGTTCCGGCGTGGTGGCCGGCCTCACCCGCATCTGCGACGTCCACGGCTACAACATCGTGGACGGCAAGCTGGTTCCGGACGAGGGCAAGCTGACGCTTCGCGGTTACAGCATCGAGGACCTTATCAATAGCTCGCAGGCGGAGGGCCGCTTTGGTTACGAAGAGGTCGCCTACCTGCTCATCACCGGCGCCCTGCCCAACGTAGACGAGCTCGCGGACTTCCAGGCGCGCCTGGGCGCATACCGCCACATCTCCGATGGCTACGTGGCGCAGTTCCCCATCACCACGGTCTCCAGCTCCATCATGAACGTGCTCATGCGCGCCGTGCTGCTGCTGTACGCCTTCGATGCCGAGCCGGACAACATCTCGCCCGAGCACGAGATCGACGTCGCCGTCTCCATGCTCTCCCGCCTGCCGCGCATCGCCGCCATGGCCCATGCGCTCGCGATCGCCCGCCAGCAGGGCCGCCGCGCGCTCATCCCCACGCCCGACCCCAAGCTCTCCACAGCGGAAACTATCCTGCAGGTGCTTCGCGGGGACGACAACTTCACCCGCGGCGAAGCCATGCTGCTCGACGTCATGCTCATGCTCCACGCCGAGCACGGCGGCGGCAACAACTCCACCTTCGCCTGCCGCGTGCTGTCCAGTTCCGCCACGGACGCCTACTCCGCCTACGCTTCGGCGATCGGCTCCCTCAAGGGCCCGCGCCACGGCGGAGCCAACTCCAAAGTGGTGCACATGCACGAGGATATCCGCAACCACGTTAAAAACTGGGACAACGACGACGAGATCGCGGCCTATCTCGAGAAGATCCTGCGCCGCGAGGCCTTCGACGGCTCCGGCCTCATCTACGGCATGGGGCATGCCGTCTACACCCTCTCGGACCCGCGTGCCAAGATCTGCCGCCACTACGCAGAAGCGATCGCGGACGAGAAGGGCCTGGGCGATGAGTTCCGCCTGATCGAGAGCGTCGAGCGCCTTGCGCCCCAAGTTATGCGCGATGTGCGCGGCACTTCCAAGCCCATCTGCGCCAACATCGATCTGTATACCGGCTTCATCTACAGCATGCTCGGCATCCCGCAGACGCTTTTCACGCCCATGTTCGCCGTCGCCCGCACCGCCGGCTGGGCGGCCCACCGCATGGAAGAGCTCTTCGGTGCGCACCGCATCATCCGCCCGGCATACAACACCGTCTACGACGAGATGGAGTACGTGCCCCTAAGCCAGCGCTAACGCGCACGCCCCGCCTCCATCGCCCGCGTCGGCCCACGTCGCCAAGCACCCGCGAGCACCTCGCACGCGTTAAACATCGCCGATAAAAACCATAAGCCCGCCTTCACGATGTATCCTGTGAGGGCGGACTTTTTGCCTAAAACCTTGTAAACGCTAAACCGGGGAGTTCACCCATGATCTTCTTTTCAGATATGGACGGCACGTTTCTCACCTCCACCAAGCGAGTGAGCGACATGGGCTGGCGAGCCCTTGACGCGCTGGCAGCGGCAGGGATCGAGTTCGTCCCCTGCACGGGTCGCCCGCTCTCCGGCATTCCCGCAGAGGTGCTCGCCCACCCATCCGTGCACTACGCCGTGAGCGCAAACGGCGCCGTGGCAGCCAAACTCGATGCGGAGAACCCCCAGAACACCGATCTCGCAACCGTGATCTACAGCGCGCCGCTCTCCCGCGAGAAGGCCCTGGCCGTTCACCAGATCGCCCGCGAGTACGACGTCACCTTCGACCTCTTCGCCGACGGCAACTGCCTGCTGCGCCGCGACCTCTATAACCGTCTGGATGAGTTCATGGATGACCCTTTTATCCTGCAGTCCATGCGCAACACGCGCACGCCCGTGGACGAGGAGCCCGAGCAGACCATCCAGCGCGTCGACGTTCTGGAGCGCGTGGCTATGTACTGGAAGGACCCGGCGGACCGCGACGCAATCCTAGCGCGCCTATCCTCCGTGGACGGTATCGAGATCACACGCTCCTATCCCCAAAACATCGAGGTCATGGAAGCAGACACCTCCAAGGGCACCGCGATGACCTGGCTCTGCGGACACCTTGGCATCGACCCCTCAAAGGCCACGTGCTTTGGCGACAACCACAACGACATCTCCATGCTCGAGCTCGCGGGTTGCGGCGCTGCAGTCTGCAACGCAGAGCGCGAGGTCCGCGACGCCGCCGACGTCATCTTGGCCAGCAACGACGAAGACGGCGTTCCCGCCTACATACTCTCCTGCGTGGGATAACAGTCATTCCATACATCGCTGGGCAACCCCGTTGAATCCGCCGGCACTAGCTACGGAAATGCGTTCGGCACGCTTCGCGCGCCTCAGAGCTTTTCCATAGATAGTGCCGGCAAGCTTTTTCAGGACAGCATGAAACATGTGGGCGCCTTCAAACGTAGATTGGTTGAGGATCCTTACAAGCAACGCACACGACCAAGCGAAGGGAGGACCCGCCATCATGGACGCAGCAGAGCTGAAAGACGTCATGGGTCGCTACCGCGACCTGGTATACCGCATCGCCTACACCTACCTGCGCAACCCCGCGGACGCGGACGATGTCACGCAAGACGTCTTTGTCCAACTCATGAAGTGCGACGTCGCCTTTGAGAGCGACGAGCACGTCCGCCGCTGGCTGGCTCGCGTCGCCATCAACCGATGCAAATCGCTTTTTCGCATGTCTTGGCGCTGGATCGAAAACATCGACGACCATGCGCGGTCGCTATCTATTCCTGACAAGCAAGAGGTCCGCGATGTGCTTGCCGCGCTGCTGGAGCTGCCGGAAAAATACCGCGTGCCTTTGGTCCTGTATTACTACGGAGGATTCTCGACCAACGAGGTCGCCGCGCTACTCAAAATCCCTCCGGCAACTGCCAGAACCCGCCTTGCGCGCGGACGTGCCAAGCTAAAAGCCGATTATCTGGAGGATTGATCGCCATGAGGAGTAACAAGATCGACAAGGCCATGCACACGCTGCATGCATCGGACGACCTCTACAACCGCGTACTCGCCGAGTCGCGGCAACGAGTGGGGAGAGTCCGCGGACACGGGGTCCCCAAGCCCGGACGGTTGGCGCTACGCTCCATCCCCGTGGTCGCAGCCATAGGTATCGCGATCGCCGCCATGGGAGGCATCGCGGTGAGCGCCGTTTCGAACTCGGAGCTCTTCGCAAAGGCATTCGCGCCACGCGGCGACAACGGATCCAGCCAAGTAACCTGGGATGCCATCGGGGGCGCAGACGATTCGAAAAGGATCCCGTGCAAGCAGGAATACCGCACGATAGTCGCGGAAGATGTCTTATCAGACATGGAGAATGAGGTCGAGGCCGTAGGCAAGCAGCTGCACGCCTGGGGCTATACCATGACCATTAGGGATATGATTGCGGACGAGAACGGCTGCGGCGTGGCGCGCTTCTCCCTCGACAACCCAGACGGCCTGCACCTTGCCACGCAATACGGGGCTAAAAATGAAATTGTCTTTGATGGGTCGAACGACTGCTACGTTGGCGGCATGTACATGGAGTGCGCAAACGGCGTAAACCTCAATACCTACTCGTTCTATGACGAAGAAACGCTCAGCGACACCCATCTCGATGGCACCATGTATTTCACCCCCATTGGCGACATAGACCGAGCTGATGACGAGACCCCCGGAGCAGCCACCGTTATGAGCGGTGTGAAATGGTATCTAAACGGACCACGGGAAGGCAGGGTCTACAGCGAGGTCTTCACCCCAAGCGGACTGCTGGAAACGCGTAAATTTCGCGATCAGCAAAGCGGCAATACCTGCTATGTAAGCCCCTTCAGCATCTGGTTCAAAGACCATTACGGAATCAGAGATTCGCTAAAGCTGAACCTCTCCGACGGATCATCGTGGACGGTTCTAGAGGATGACCTACTCAACGCGGAGGACGTCAACATCTTCAACACCTACGTGCAGTCAGGCGTTGATTCCCATCCAGATGCACCAGGAGAAGCACTGGTAATGAGCGGGCTGGTTGACCCAGAGCAGGTAAACAGCATCACAAGCATCAAGCTTGAAGACGCCTCGACCAGCGAGCGCACGTATCTACCCACAAGCTAATTAGCGACTACGCACGCTACCCACCTGGCACGCGCAGAACAAGACGCTCTTTCGCGGCAACAGGCCCGCCGGCCTTTATCTAAGGAAATGCTCTGAGGCGCGCGAAGCGTGCCGAACACATTTCCGTGATAAAGGCCGGCGGGCCCTTCCATGCGCATAGGGTTTCTCGGTGGGATCCTCGTCCACCTACGCCGCCGCTATACCTCGGCAGCCTCCAGCAGCTTGCGCATCTCCTGCTGCACCGCCTGCTCGTAGTTGTAGCCCACCACGCGGTCGGCGACGGCGCGCAGGGCGGGGCGGCCGTTGGCCATGGCGCAACCGGTGCCCACAAAACGGATGGCCTCGTAGTCGTTCATGGAATCGCCAAACGCCATGACCTCCTCGCGCGCGATGCCGTAGTGGTCCATCAACTCGGCCACACCCGTCGCCTTGTTCACATGCGGCTGCATGGCGTCGATCCACGCGTTGCCCGAGGGCGCGAACACAAACTCGTCCCCCAGCTCACGGGCAAGCACGTAGGCGTTGTCCATCACGTTGCCGTCATCGCAGAAAATAGACGCCTTGATGATGTTCACGCCCGCGTCCGGCAGCTCCCAGATGCGCTCGGCGTTGGGCAGGTCCTTGTCGATCTCGCGCACAAACTTACTCTCATCATCAAGCAGGTAGCTCTTGGTACGGTCGAACAGGGCCAGGTGCATGTTGTCGAACATCGCCACCGTGCGGGCCAGGCGCTTAACGGACAGGTGCGAGTACACCTCGCGACCCACCTGCCGGCCCTCCACGTAAACCTGCGCGCCGTTAGATGCCACAAAATCCATCTTGTCCTTGACCGGGGCAAAGAACTGGCACAGGCGGTCATAGCGGCGACCAGACGACGCGGCGAAATGGATCCCCTTCTCGCGCAGCGCCACAATAAGGTCGAAGGTCTCCGGCGGCACCTCGCCGTTCTCGTCCAAAAGCGTACCGTCCATATCAGATGCGATCAGTTTAATCATATGCATTCCCCCTTGTAGGGCCACTTGCGGTTACAGGCGATCCGGGGGCGGCGGCGTCCATTAAAGAGCCGGCGCGCACACGCCCCAATACGTTGCTGGTACCCATCTGACGCTAGCGACATTTGGCAATCTTGTTTTTGGACTAGAATCCCTCTGATTTCCTTACACTGCGGCTGGCTCCCTTTGCAGACGCGTAACACCTCATGCCCATCCCTTGCCCGCGCTTTACAAACGGCTTTCAGTCCCATAAATCACGCCTAGGATAATCAATTTCGCCTTGCCGCGTTTCCCGCAACTCAGACCCGGGCTGGACCCGGGGCCCTGCAAACGCGACCTCCCACGGCCATGGCTCGCAACTCGCTCACGCCCACCCGCCCGCCCCACGCATGCGCGCCGTACCCGTGTATGCGCGCACCCGCGGCGCGCGTTTGCTAGAAGGCCAATTGACTAAGGGGGCTCTATGCTCGAACTCGAGCATGTCGGCAAGACGTATGCGGACCACCGCGTTTTGGACGACATCGACCTCGCCATCGAGGACGGACAGATCGTCTCGGTGCTGGGACCGTCCGGAGGCGGCGAGACCACGCTGCTCAACATCTTGCTCGACATCACGGACGCCGCGGACGGCCAGATTTTGTGGAACGGCGACGACATCACGCGCACGCCCATGGAGAAGCGCGGCTTCAACATCGTCTTTCAGGCATGCCATGGCGCCTACTATGCCGGCGCGAAGCCCTACTTGCACGGCGGCGCGGCAACATCGACGTCGTCACCACCGGCGCCGTCGACAAGCCTGGACTCGACTTCTCTTCGCCTCGCTGGCGGGCATTCGATGATCACGCTATTTTCGAGCTCCAGTTGGACTTCGTCCTCTGCTGAAATTGAGGTCCGTGCGCACCCTCATGCTACTTTTTAGGTCCAGTTGGACTTGGGGATGCTGAAAATGACGTCCAGTTGGACTTCTCCCAGCGGGCTAATGCAATCTCTTGCGAGAAAGCGCAGGTAGAAGCCACGCTCTTTGTATTCCGCAATCCACGCAACTCCAACTGGACCGCATTAATAGCAAGCAGGGTGAGACGGAGGCTGATTTCAGCAGAGGGCGAAGTCCAACTGAACCCCAAAAACAGCGTCGACGCCGCAGACACGGCAACACCCGCAACCATGGCCAAAACCGCACGCGACGCCCCGCGCGCAAAAAGCCGGGCTGGGAACAATCCCAACCCGGCTTAAACTTCTGCGTTGCCTCAGTCCCGCGCGAGACGTAAAGTCGATTCGATTATTACTTAAATCTGGGAACTATCTGACCATCAAATAAAATGGAACGGCACCGAAAACCTCAACAGTAGAGGGCGGCATGCCGTTCCTTTGATTATTATACCCCGAACGAGTGCGCTCCAACGGCGCCTACGGCGACCGTATGGTGGAGGTATGCCGCCACGCCCGCGTGCCGCATGCGGTGTACTCCGAGCCCTACAGCGACATTCCGCACGTGGAGCGCATCCGCGAGATGCTGGACGCCGACCCGGCGATCACCCACGTGTGCATGGTGCACTCCGAAACCACCACGGGCCTGCTGAACGGCATCGCCCCGGTTGGCGAGCTGTGCCATGAGCGCGGGCTCACCTTTATTGTCGACGCCATGTCCAGCTTCGCCTGCGTGGAGATGCCCGTGGAGGACTGGCACATCGACTTCTTGGTGTCCAGCGCCAACAAGGGTATTCAAGGCGTGCCCGGATTCTCGTTCATCATCTGCCGCCGCGACAAGCTGGAGGCCAGCGCGGGCAAAGCGCGCAGCCTGTCGATGGACCTCTACGACCAGTGGGTCCCCATGGAGCGCGACGGCAAGTGGCGCTACACTTCGCCTACCCACGTGGTGTTGGCGTTTGCCCAGGCCCTGCGCGAGCTCGAGGAGAAGGGCGGCATCCCCGCTCGCGCCGCGCGCTACGCCGCCAACCAGCGCCTGCTGACCCGGCGCATGGAGGCCATGGGCTTCAAAGCGTACCTGGACCACCATCAGGGACCCATCATCACCACGTTCTACTATCCGCAAGGCGCGACGTTTAGCTTTGCCGAGATGTATGACTACATCAAGGACCGCGGCTACGTGCTGTATCCCGGCAAGCTCACGGACGAGGAGACGTTCCGCATGGGCAACATCGGCGAGATTTACGAAGAGGACATCATGAACGTCACCGACGCGCTCGCCGACTTCTTGGCGCAGCACAGCGCGTAGGAACGCGTGCCATCCAATACGACGCAACGATTGGTGAGGAGATACACATGGTAGAGGCAGTGATTTTTGACTGGGCGGGAACCACGGTGGACTATGGGTGCTTTGCCCCGGTGCAAGCGTTTATCGAGACCTTCAAGGCGGCAGGCGTGGAGCCCACCATGGAGGAAACGCGCGAGCCCATGGGCATGCTCCAGATCGACCACATCCGCACCATGCTTAAGATGGACCGCATCGCCGCCGAATGGGAGCGCGTGCACGGCGCGGCCCCTTGCGAAGACGACGTCCATGCGCTCTACGAGCCCTACGAGCAGCGCCTTCTTTCGATTCTGCACAACTTCGCAGAGCCGAAGCCGCATGTGTTGGACGCCGTTGCCCAGTTGAGGGTGGCGGACGTTCGCATCGGCTCGACCACGGGCTACAACGATAAGATGATGGCCATTGTGGCGCCCGCCGCGCGCGAAGCCGGTTATGAGCCGGACCTCATCATCACGCCGGACGCCGTGGGTGGCCACGGCCGCCCCTACCCCTACATGATGTTCCGCAACATGGAAGCGCTGGGCGTCATCGACGCGCGCCGCGTTGCCAAGGTGGGCGACACCGTCTCGGACATCCGCGAGGGTAAAAACGCCGGCTGCATCTCCATCGGCGTTATCGAGGGATCCTCGGAGATGGCGATGACGCAGGATGAGTTCGAGGCACTCGGCACCGACGAGCAGACCGCTGCACGCGAGCGCGTCGAATCCGTGTTCCGCGCGGCGGGGGCAGACGCCGTCATCGGCACCTTAGCGGAGCTACCCGCGCTTCTTCGCCAGCTGTAGCGCTTCGATCGCACCGCACACCGCGCGCGTGCCCGCTCGCGCCACGCATCGCCGTTAGAGCGCGGGCTGCACCCTGATAGGGATTTCGCAACGCCCCGGGGACCTTTCTCCGGGGCGTTTTTATATCGCAACCGATCGGTTTGGCAATTGAAACGCTTCAGGCGGGGACTGCTTTCTTTATACATTTCAAAATTGCGATCTTATCGCGTTTGAGAAAGGCAAAACCCTCCTTATCCTGTACTTTTTTGCGACAGGTGTTTAACAACTTGACTAAACCGCCGCTCAAGAACGGCCCCACACGTCATCGGAAGCGCTGGACCACCTTAAAGGCATGCCTATAAACCGCCTAATAGCAGAAACCCTACCCACCTCGTGGCACTCATTGACCAACCCGAAGGAGGACGGTTTTCCATGCTCCAAAACCCATGTATAAAACCGCACAATACGGACCGATACATGAATAAAGCCGGCGACCGGCCCCTTACGGGAACCGATCGCCGGCTTATCTGCGTTCTATGCCGCGCGGGCACGGGGGCTTTTAGGCCAGACGGGCGAACTTGCGCTTGCCAACCTGGAGCACCACGCCGCTCTTCAGGCATGCGGGATCGATGTTATAGCTCTTGGGAGCCACGGCCTCGCCGTCGATCTTGACGCCGCCGCCGTCGATCAGGCGACGGGCCTCGCCGGCAGAAGGCGCTAGACCCGCATCCTTCAAAAGACCGGCAAGGTACACGGTGCCGTCCTCGCCGGGGGTGAGGTCAAGGGAGACCTCGGCGATATCCTCGGGAAGCTGGTTCTCCTTGAAGACGCGGTCGAACTCAGCCTCTGCCGCCACGGCGTCCTCGGCGGAGTGGTAGGTGGTGATGAGGTCGCGGGCGAGGGCGCGCTTGAGCTGGTAGGGATCGCCGGTGCCGTCCGTCAGGGAGGCCTCGATCGCCTCGACCTCGTCGAGGGACTTGGAGGAAGCCAGGCGATAGTACTTGGCGATCATCTCGTCCGGGATGGACATGGTCTTGCCAAACATGTCTGCAGGCGCATCGGTCAGACCGATGTAGTTGCCGTAGGACTTGGACATCTTACGGACGCCATCGGTGCCCTCGAGCAGCGGCATGGTGAGCGCGACCTGGGGCTCCATACCCGTCTTCTCCATGAGCTCGCGACCGGCAAGCAGGTTGAAGAGCTGGTCGGTACCGCCCATCTCCACGTCGGCGTTAATCATGACGGAGTCATAAGCCTGCATCACGGGGTAGAGGAACTCGTGCAGGGCGATGGGGGTCTGGGACTGGTAGCGCTTAGTGAAGTCGTCGCGCTCCAGGATGCGGGCGACGGTGAACTTGCTCGCGACGGCCAGCAGCTCCTTCAGGCCCATGGGGAACATCCAGTCGCCGTTATGGACGATGGTGGTCTTCTCGGGGTCCAGGATCTTCATGGCCTGGGCGACGTAGGTCTCCGCGTTGGCCTCGACCTGCTCCTGGGAAAGCTGCGGACGGGTAGTGTTCTTGCCGGACGGATCGCCGATGGTGGCGGTTCCGTTGCCGATGATCAAGGTCACGCGATGACCCAGGTCCTGGAACTGGCGCATCTTGCGCAGCGGCACGGCGTGGCCCAGGTGCAGGTCCGGGCTGGTGGGGTCGACGCCCAGCTTGATGTTCAGGGGCTCGCCCTTCTCAAGCTTCTTCTTGAGGTCGGCCTCGGGCACGATCTTCGCCGTGCCGGAGGTGATGATTCGCATCTGCTCGTCAACTGGCAACAAGACTCTGTCCTCCTGCTAAATCGAATAGCACCCTCGCCCGGCATACTCGCCAAAGGGGATTCGCGCCCCGCGGCGGTGCTTGAATACACAATTTGTTTAGTGTAGCCCACGCCGCGAATTATGCGGGTGAGCTTTCCAAAGTTTCTTACCTCATCCCTCTTTTGCGCACAGCTCGACGCGGGAGCGAAGCTTGGTGAGGTCATACACCAGCTCGGTCACGCCGGCCGAAATCACCCGGGGCACCGCGTGCGCAAGATCGAGCGGCGTCTCGTCGAAGATGCGCGTCCTGCCCAAGGCGTCCACCGCCACCGGCAGGCGCGAGCCGTCGCGCTCCACCAAAAGGCGCGGCGCCAGGCGGCGCGGACAGACAAGGCACGTCTCCGTGCAGGGCCCCTCGGCGGTAAGCACACAGTGCTCGCACACCATCAGGCGCGCCTCTCCGTGCGCCCACACGGCGAGGCGGACCCCACCGGAAAGGGTCCGCGAGATCTCCTCGATGCGCTCCTCCCCCATCTCCTCGGGAAGCCATACGCACCGCGCGCCAAGACGGGACAGCTCTCGCACCGTCTCGCCGTTGGCGGCGGTCACGGGAGAGGCCACCTCAAAGGCGCATCCAACTTCGCGCGCGTAAGCGACCTGCGTCAGGTTGCGGCACACCACAAACGCGGCCCTGCGGCACAGATCGCGCTGGCGCCGGGCATCGCCTTCACGCGACACCTCGTCCAGCACCACGCCCAGCGCCGGCACAAGCCGCGTCCACGCGTCGGCATCAGCCTCCAGCAGCCGGTGCTCAAACACCGCAGGCACCACGTCCAACCCCTGCGGGCGCCAGCTTAAAAGGGCATCTGGATAACATCCATCGAGCAGGTCGGACGCCGCTTGGGGGTCGTCGACAATGCAGACGGCTCGCACCGACTCGGCGTCGCAGGCCGCAGCGTCGCAAGCCGCGTCGCCCGCCTCCCCTCGTATGCTCGCCCCCTGGTTCTTGGACAAGGACCGCTCGGCGGCGCGATGGCCCGCGGCGTCATCGCGTCCAGAGGCAGGGTCCGGACCGGCGGCGCGCAGGGCGGCCACCCTTTCGCGCGCGGCATCTATCAAGCGCTCGCTGCGGACAAGGTTGACCTGAGCGCCCACCTCGACCTTTCGCTTGCAGCGAACCCACACGCTATCGCCGGCTGCGGCATCAACCGGGGCGGGCACCATGGGCCAGCGCTTGGGCGCATCCTTGGCGGTGTTGGGCCCTGGTATAAAGCGCACCTCCAGCGTGTCGCCGGCGTCGACCGCGTCTTCAAATGCCACCAGCACCTCCTCATGCCGGCGGTCTATGACCCTGCCCACGCGCACGCCCTGGTTGCAAGAACGCTCCCAACTCATAAGGTTCGCCCCGGTCCTTCCCGTCAAATAGCCGTCGGTGAACCCGCGGTTAAAGGAGCGCGCCAAGCGTCTGACGGCCTTCGCGGTCGCGCCGGCAGCGACGCTCCCGGCACCGCTCTCACCGGCATTCACGCGCGCCACCGCGGCATCCAGCGCCTCACGGTAGCACGAGACCACGTTGTAGACGTAATCCGGATTCTTCATGCGCCCCTCGATCTTGAGGGCCCCGACGCCCGAGCGGACCAGCTCGTCCAAATGCCCGGCAGACAGGTAGTCGCATGGGCACAGCAACAGGTCGCCGTCGCGCGCATCCACGCGCCGGCCCACACCGTCTACCAGCTGGTAAGGCACGCGGCAGGGCTGGGTGCAATCGCCGCGATTGGCCGAGCGGCCCCGCCGGCGCGCGGAAAACGAACACGCCCCCGCGTAGCAAATGCAGATGGCGCCGTGGCAAAACGCCTCGATCTCGACGCCCGTCGCCGCCATGGCCCCAATCTCGCTCACCGTAAGCTCGCGACCGCACGTCACGCGCGACGCCCCAAGCTGCTCTGCGGCCAGCACGGCGCCAGCGGCGGCATGCACGCCCGCTTGGGTCGACAGATGGATCTCGACGTCCGGCACCTCCCTGCGCAGGCGGCGGCACAATCCTAAATCGGCCACAATCAAGGCATCGGCACCGGCGTCGAGCACGCGGCGGGCAAGGGCGACGCACTCCCCCAGCTCATCGTCGCGAACAAAGATGTTCATGGTCACGTAGACCCGCGCGCCCATCCCGTGCGCAACCTCGCACGCCCAGGCAAGCTCCTCGCAGGTCAGGTCATCTGCCGCGGCACGGGCGTTGAAGGCGCCGGCACCGGTGTAGACAGCGTCGGCGCCGGCATCCAGCGCGGCGAGAAAGGCGTCGAGCGTGCCGGCGGGCGCCAGCAGCTCCGGCGCGCGGTAGCGTATAGGTGTGGACGATGAGGCCATGTGGTGCGCGAACCTCCCCCTTGCACGGCGTATGCAGCGCGTCTGTTGTTTGTAGCAGCCACAGGATACAACGGACCCGCACCTGGCACTTGCGCTAATCTATATCTATTTGTAGTTCATTTGGTAAGTACCCGCGCGCAGGGAGGTTTCGCCCCGCGCAACCGGTTGGAGGTTTCTATGGGTTCTCGCGAGCGGCACATGCGCCAACGCTCAAAGACACACGCCATTCCCCTCATCATCGTCTCGCTGGTTGGATTCCTGTTCATCGCCGGCATCGCCTTTGGCGTCGGCATGCTGGGAAACATCAACCGCTGGCTGTCCGACCTGCCAGACTACACGGATCCGGACCAGTACATGGTAAGCGAGCCCACCACGGTGCTCGATGCCAACGGCACCGAGATCGCGACCCTCTACGTGCAGAACCGCGAGAGCGTGACCATCGACCAGGTGTCGCAGTACGTGCTTGACGGCACCGTCGCCACGGAGGACGAGCGCTTCTACGAGCACAACGGCGTCGACCTCATCGGCATCGCGCGCGCCGTCATGGTGCAGCTCACCGGCGGCTCGGAGGGCGCGTCCACCATCACCCAGCAGCTGGTACGCAACACCATCCTCTCAGAGGAGCAGTTCGACAACACCATCGAGCGCAAGGTCCGCGAGGCCTTTATCGCCATCAAGATGGAAGAGGTGTACTCAAAGGAAGAGATCCTGATGATGTACCTCAACACCATCTACTACGGCCATGGCGCCTACGGCATCGAGACCGCCGCGCAGACCTACCTGAGCAAGTCCGCAAAGGACCTCACCCTGGCCGAGGCGGCGCTTCTTGTGGGCCTGCCCAACGCCCCGTCGCGCTACGACCCCACGGTCAACCCCGACTACGCCGTCCAGCGCCGCAACACGGTTTTGAACCGCATGTGCTCCAACGGCAAGATCACCGAGGAAGAGCGCGATGCCGCGCAGGCAGAGCCGCTCACCCTCAACGTGAACAGCATCCCCGAGAGCGGCACGCTCGCCCACCCCTACTTCGTCGACTACGTAAAGTCGCTACTGCAGGAGGAGTTCTCCTCCGACATGATCTTCAAGGGCGGCCTCACCGTAAAGACCACCATCGATCCCAACCTGCAGGCGCTGGCCGAGCAGACCGCCGTCGAGCGCATGAACGCCGAAGGCGCCGACGAGCTCCAGGTGGGCATGGTTGTTGTTGACCCCAAGACCGGCTACATCAAGGCCATGGTGGGCGGCAAGGATTATTACGCGGACGAGAACCACGTGAACCACGCCCTGTCGCGCCGCTCCACGGGCTCCTCGTTCAAAACCTTCACGCTTGCCGCCGCCATCAAGGCCGGCATGAGCCCCAACGTGCTGCTCAACTGCTCCTCCCCCCTCAAGGTCTGGGGCACCGAGTTCAGCAACTACGGCAACCACAACTACGGCGAGCGCACCCTCGCCTCCGCCACAGCGGTCTCTTCCAACACCGGCTACGTGCAGGTGGCAGAGGCCATTGGCAACCAGAAGATCATCGACATGTGCGCCAGCATGGGCATCGACACCACCGATGAGATCGCCAACTTCCAGGACGTGCCCTCGCTCACTCTGGGCACCGCCAGCATCACCCCGCTGGAGATGGCCGAGGCCTACACGGCGCTGGCAAACGGCGGCTACCATCGCGAGGCGGTCGCCATCACCGAGATCACATCCCGCACCGGCAAGGTGATCTACCAGCATGAGGATAATCCGGACCAGATCATGACCACCGGCGAGGCGGAGGCCGTGACGGACGTTCTTAAGGGCGTTATGTCCAGCGGCGGCACCGGCTACTACGGCCGTCCCAACATCGACCAACCCGTCGCGGGCAAGACCGGTACCGCGGGCACCGCAAACCGCACCTCTGACTTGTGGTTTGTCGGCTACACCCCCGAGCTGGTCTGCTCCATCTGGACCGGGCGCTCCGGCACCAACGCCTCGTTCTCCGGCTACGGCACCGCAGACCTTCCCCTGCCCATCTTCAAGGCGTTTATGACCCAGGCGCTCTCCGGCGTTGCCCGCGAGGAGTTCCCCGAGGGCGACACACCCGATTACAAGGCGAATTCGTCCTGGGATTTCTCCGGTAGCAAGTACAAGGACCCGGATGAGGAAGAAGAGGACGAGAACAAAGAGGAAGAGGAGGGCACCGAGACTCCCAGCGAGGGTACCGAGACCGGCGGCAACACGGGCGGCTCAACCGGCGGCAACACGGGCGGTACCACCGGTGGCAACACTGGCGGCAATACCGGTGGTAGCACCGGTGGCGGCAACGCCGGTGGTGGTAACACCGGCGGAGGGAATACTGGCGGTGGCGACACCGGCGGCGGCAACACGGGCGGCGGCGAGACCACACCTCCTTCCGGCGGCGGCACCGGCGGCGGCACCGGTGGCGGCAACACGGGCGGTGGCGAAACTCCACCTCCCTCCGGTGGCGGTGAGACCGGCGGCGGCACGGGTGGCACCACATCCTAATCCGCATTAATACGCATACATACGGTGACTCAAGAAGGCTCGGAGCTTCCCGGGCCTTCTTCTTTATCTTTGCTCGCCGCCACACCATGGCGCCTACTACGCCGGCGCGGGGCCCTACTTGCACGGCGGCGCGGCAACATCGACGTCGTCACCACCGGCGCCGTCGACAAGCCTGGACTCGACTTCTCTTCGCCTCGCTGGCGGGCATTCGATGATCACGCTATTTTCGAGCTCCAGTTGGACTTCGTCCTCTGCTGAAATTGAGGTCCGTGCGCACCCTCATGCTACTTTTTAGGTCCAGTTGGACTTGGGGATGCTGAAAATGACGTCCAGTTGGACTTCTCCCAGCGGGCTAATGCAATCTCTTGCGAGAAAGCGCAGGTAGAAGCCACGCTCTTTGTATTCCGCAATCCACGCAACTCCAACTGGACCGCATTAATAGCAAGCGGAGTGAATCGGAGGCCCATTTCAGCAGAGGGCGAAGTCCAACTGAAGCTCGAAAACAGCGTCGACGCCGCAAACGCGGCCACGCCCGCAGCTACGGACAAAACCGCACACGGCGCCCCGCCCATTCGGCCCGGATTCAACACCGCGCGCAAATCCGCGCCGCACGCAAAAAGCCGGGCTAGGAACAATCCCAACCCGGCTTAAACTTCTGCGTTGCCTCAGTCCGCGCGGGGACGTCCGCATCGCGAGATGCAAGGTCCTCGCTACCCGCGCGAACGGCGCGACTTCATCCAATACGCCACCAACAGTGCCACCAGGGCGATGGGCAGCAATATAACCAGCGAAATCATTGCGATGTGTGCAAAGGCGACCATACTATTTGCGTACGCTCCTCAACTTGGTAATCAGGCTTTCGAACTTCTCGCCATCCTCAGCGGTCTGGGCGATTACCAGAATCGTATCATTACCCGCCAACGAACCCAACACATCAGGCAGCTCCGCTGCGTCGACCGCAGCCGCAATGCCAGACGCGGTGCCGGGCTGCGCTTTAACCAATACCAGGTTATCGGTGCGCTGCACGCCAGTCACCAATTCGGAGACCATACGCTGCAGGTGAAGGTCCTCTGCCAGCACGTAAACGCCCTCGGGCAATTTGCGCAAACCCATGTCCGCGATATCGCGCGACACCGTTGCCTGCGTGCAATCAAATCCGCACGCCTTCAGCTCGTCTACCAGCATGCGCTGGGTGCGAACATCCTTGTTGCGTACAATATCGCGAATGGCGTCTTGGCGCCCGTTGCGCTTTTTAGCCATCTTGCTTCACCCCGATCACCTAGCTTGTGTATCGTTTCAAGCTTAACGATTACTAAAACGAATTAGTCCTCATCCCATTCATTTTACAAAGATGACTTAAAGTGGGCAATCATTTGGCGATATGTCGGTAGGCGGTGCATAACCGTAGGCCGAAGTTGCAACCTATTTGTATAAGTGATTATCTTGTGGACGAGCGGTGCATGCACAAACATGCATATAGTGACTCAACGCAAGGGCTATAGGCGCGCCTCGGCATAAGACACAAACGGCAGCAGAGCCCTGCCCACAATATCCTGGATACGCGCGCCCATGAAACACGCCATGACGCTGCGGCGGGCAATCGGCGCATACATGATGCCAAACTCGTGGCTCGATTCCTTGACGGCCTCGATTGCTTCGCGCGTAGGCGCAGCATCCAACATATCCTGCACGCGATCTCGACGCTCCGCAGCGGAAAGGCGGTTGCTCGATGCGCACACGTTCTCAATACAGCGAATAAGCTCACGAAGATACCTGCGGTGCACGGCGCTCATGGCAGCGGCGTCATCCAGCAAGCCCCAATACTCATAAAGATCGCGCAGACGGCGGTAATCCTCTTGGCAGCGAGCGAACATGCCCGGATCAAAAGCAGCGTGCGCGGGGGTGGAAGGCTGAAGCAAATGGTAGCGGGCGCCCTCTACCACGGCGACGCGCTCAAGGTCTCGAACGCACCCGGTCATAAAGGAGACCTCGTTATGGCACATATCGGGTAGCTCGGCCATGGCCTCTATGCACTCGCGCGCAAAGAGCTTCCCCGCGGCAAACGCCAACACGCCGTTTTCTACAAAAGGGGCGGCGCCCTGATGAAACGCCTCCGCACCATCCCAAAAACAAGACTCATGAGACAGGGTTGCAAATACACGGCTGCCATCTGCCTGCTCGGTATCAACGGAGAACTCGGGGGTCACCATCTGTGCATCATGCTCGCGCGCGGCGGCGACCATCGCATCCAAAAAGCCCGCACCCAGCCAATCGTCCTGCCCCACAAACAGCAGATAGCGCCCGCGGGCGACGCTGCATGCGGCGGCGCGGCCGCACGACATCGAATTGTTGTCCACCGAGACCGCTTCAACGCGTATATCACGGTCAACAAAACGTTCGCACACCGATGCGGTCCTATCGCTCGAAGCGCAGTTGGCAACAATAAGCTCAAGGTCTTCGTAGTCCTGGTTAAGTACGCTCTCTATAGCGCGCGTTAGGTGCTCTCCGGCATTATGGGCCGCAAGAACCACCGAGACGCAGGGACGCTTTGGAGCACGACGAACCAAGGATATTCCTCCGTTAGAGACTGAGCATTTGATGTCTTTGGTCATGGTATCTCAGCGTGCGCGTCCCTTTATCATGAACTCTCCCGTGCACGGCAAGTACAGAGGCTCAACACCCATGCACCATAATTCGTCTCATGCCGGTAAACAGGCGTCGCTTAAAGCACGCCCCGCGCCATGCGAAGCGCCCGCGAGCGAATGCGGGCGAGCGGATGCGGGCGCAACCCAGCGCAGGCGCGCAGAACTCGGCAACGTCCCGGATTCCTACGCAACGGGGCAGGGCAGCAGCACGCCGTCATCATACTCGACGTTCATAAAGCATAATCCCTGGGCAGGAGCGGTGGGACCGGCGGCAAGGCGGTCGCATGCAGCCAGCGCCTGCGCAAGCCATTCCTCGTCCCTGCGACCCGATCCAACCTCCACCAGGCTGCCCACAATGGTGCGAACCATGGAGTGCAGAAACGCGTTGCCCGTAATGGTGAACGCAATCAGTTCCTCACCCAGCTGACGCTCGCTTGCAAACGATACCTCGCGCACAAAACGGCACGTGGGCTTGCCCACGGCAGACGCCACCTTGCAAAAACTCTTAAAGTCATGCTCGCCCACCAAGCACGCCGCCGCGCGCTCCATAGCGCCCACGTCCAGGGGCATGCGATGCCACCAGCAATAGTTTCGCGTCAACAAGGGCTTGGACTCGCCCGTGGCGATGCGGTACGTATAGGTGCGGGCGCGGGCATCGAAGCGCGCGGAGAAGCCGGGCGAGGCATGATAGACCTGGTTAAGCGAGATGTCCGAGGGAAGCAGCGCCGCCATGGCCCTCATCCAGCGCTTTCGCAAAATCTCAAGCTCGCTCTCATAGGCAGGAAAGCTCACGTACTGGGATATGGCATGAACCCCGGCGTCGGTACGGCCCGCGCACGTCAGCTCCACGTCGCGGCGCAAAAAGACCTGCAGGGCACGACGGATCTCGCCCGCCACGGTCAGCTGTCCGGGTTGCTCGGCATACCCGCTAAAGCGCGCGCCGTCATAGCCCACGCACAGCACGATGGTTCCATCCAAAACCTCGCGCTCGGGGTACTGGGTAATGGGTGTTTGCGTCATATCAACAGCTCCAAAGCTCAAGCGATGCCGCCCGTATGGGCGTTCGCGTTTTGGACGAGAATACTACAAGGTTGGCCGCGCGCATGGGCTTCGCATGCCCCCGCGCGGGGCGCGGCGCGCGTTACGGCACGCAGCCCGCGACACTAGAGAAGCAGGCTCGCGGCGCCCAGCGCCAACATGGATGCCAGCCCGCCCATCAAGATGGCGCGATCGCGCGCGGCAAGCGGGGCGGGACGAGGAGCGGCCGTGGAACCCTCAGCATAGCATCGGGCGGCCATGGACTCCGCCAGGCGGTCCGCGCGCCTAAACAGCCCCACAATCAACGGCGTGAACACAGACGTCCACACGCTGATGCGATGGCGCAGGGTCCCTTGGTCAAACTCGACGCCGCGGGCGCGCTGAGCCAGCTGGATGCGCTGAAACTCCTCGCCCACAACAGAGATGAAGCGCAGCGCCAGCGACAACACCGAGCCTATATCCGCCACGGGCACGCCCAGGTGCGCAAGCGGCGACATGAGCCGGATGCAGGCGTCGCTAAGCTGCGGCGGCGTGGTAGATGCCGAGACGCACAGCGAAAAGCCCAGCAGGGCAACAATGCGAAGGACCGCCAAAAGCCCGCGTACGCCGCCCGCGGGGTCAAGCGACACCGGCCCAGCCAACGCCACGGCACCCGTGCCATCGCATGACACCAGGTTCGCCATCAGCGTAAACGCCAGGATTACCGAGACCGGTTTAGCCGTGGACGCTATCGCGCGCGGACTCATACGCAATAGACGCATAACAAGGGCCAAAAAGGCGTAGATACACGCGATGGCCCATAGCTTGTCCGCTGCAAAAACCAATACGGTAAGCGCAAGCAGCAAAAGCAACTTGACGCGCGCATCGACGCGGGCAAGCGGCGTGTCCGCAGCCACAAAAGACCCCAGGGGTTTATTCATGCTCGCCATCGAACACCCCCATTCCCCCGTCAACCCGTTTTGCATCCGCCGAACGTTGCACTCCCGCAGCCCAAAGCGCTTCGAGCAGCATCGCGCTATCCGGTGGCTCTATTCTAGCCGAACGATAAATCCCCGGACTTTCCCACAGCTCGCCCGCAGGCCCCGACCACGCGATGCGACCGTCTGCCATCAGCGCGACGTCGTCCACCTCGCAAAGCCACTCGTCCAAATCATGGCTGATCAGCACAACCGCTGACCCCTCAGCTGCAAGCTCCCTCACAAGCCGGTGCAAATCTCGACGCCCCGGCGCGTCCAAACCCGCCGTGGGCTCATCGAGCACATACGCGGGGGCACCAAGCGAGAGCACGCACGCCAAGCCGACGCGGCGGGCCTGCCCCCCGGAAAGCTCAAAGGGTGAGCGATCGAGCAGTTCCTCGTCCAAGCCAACACGGGCGGCGATCTCGCGCACGCGCCCATCAAGCTCCCCCGCCCCCACTCCGGCGTTGCGGGGCGCGAAAGCGATCTCTTCGCGCACGGTTTGCGAGAACAACTGGTTCTCGGGGCGCTGGAACGCAAGACTGCAGCGCGCGGGATGCGCCGCCAGCCCGTCGATAAAGATCTCCCCGGCGTCTGGTCGCGAAAGGCCGGCAAGCAACATGGCAAGCGTCGACTTTCCGGAACCCGAGCGGCCCGCAAGCAACATGAGCCTGCCGGGTTCGGCGCGAAGCGACACGCTCCGAAGAACCGGGCGCGCGTCATCATAGGCAAACGAGACGTCACGGACCTCTATACCGCCGCGTCCATTCTGACGGCTCGTCGCGCTTTGGGTATCAAGCTCATTTTGTCCATAGGAGGAGAAGCGTCCGTCGTTTGCAATGCGGGAACGTACAAAGCTACCAGACGGCGCTTTAAGCCACGTGGCCAACATATGTGGACTGCGAATGCTAGATAAGAATGCACCGCCTTCTAGGGCCATCTGAACGGCTGAGACATACATCGATTGCAGCGTGAGGGAATCCCATAGGTCGTGCTTCCCCATAAGAAGGGCCTCGGGCGAGCCCTGCCATATAAGGCGGCCAGCATCGAGCACCATCACGCGATCGGATGCCAGCAGTTCAACCGGGTCATGGGTTACCTGGACGATTCCAAGACCGCGCTTATGGGCGAGATCGTCCACCAGTGCGCGGAAAGCGGGGCGGGCGGCGCTATCCAAATGAGATGTCGCCTCATCGAGGACCAAATACGCCGGATCCATCGCCAATACGCCGGCAAGCGCCAGACGCTGTTGCTCGCCGCCGGACAACCCGCTCACATCGCGCTTTTCAAATCCGTCGAGGCCCACGGCGGCAAGCGAGGCACGAACGCGCTCGCATGCGTCATCCTCGTCCAAGCCAAGATTGCGGGGGCCAAAAGCAACTTCATCAAACACGAGCGTTGAAACAATCTGATCGGCAGGATCTTGCTGGACAAAACCCACGGCCTTGCGGACGGCCAGGCGATCATGCTCGCTTTTTGCAGGATCAACTCCATCGACAACAACAGAGCCCGCGTCAGCCAAGCGCATAGCGCAAAGTAAGCGAGACAGCGTGGACTTGCCAGAGCCGTTCAAGCCGGCCAGACTAACGACTTCGCCGGGCGAAAACGAGCAGGAGACGCCGTTGAGGGCGTATTGAGAAGTGATGAGATCGCAAATGTCCCCACCCGTATCAGCGGAGATATAGCATGCCGAGACCCCGGAAACCTCAATCATTGTTCGCCCTCCCCCAATCGTTCCAATCCGCACTATCGTCCAAAGTGCACTTTGCATAAATACAAAAAGAGGGGCGCCTCTCAGCACCCCTCATATACCTTAAGCAATATCGCCATACGGCTGATGTTACTCAGCGGTCTCCTCGGCAGAAGCCTCAACCTCGGCGGTCTCCTCGGCAGCCTCGACCTTCTCGGCAACCTTCTTGGGAGCAGCAGCCTTCTTGGGGGCCTTCTTGACGACCGGCTCGGTGACGAGCTCGATGATGACCATCTCGGCATTGTCGCCCTTGCGGGTGCCGAGCTTCATGATGCGAGTGTAACCGCCGTTGCGGTCGGCCCACATGCCCTGATCGGCCTTATCGAAGATCTCGGCCACGAGGTTCTTATCGCCCAGCTTGGCGATAGCGAGACGACGAGAGTGCAGGTCGCCCTTCTTGGCCCAGGTGATGATGGGCTCGACGACGCTGCGCAGCGCCTTAGCACGGGTCTCGGTGGTCTTGATGCGGTCGTTCTCGAAGAGCGCCTTGGCAAGGCTCTTCTTCATGGCCTTGGTATGGCTCGTATCAGTACCGAGCTTCAGGCCCTTCTTCTTGTTGTGACGCATGGTCTGGTTCTCCTCTAAAACACGGTCCCTTAAGCCTTCAGGCTCAGGCCCATGGACTCAAGCTTGTCCTTGACTTCCTCGATCGACTTCACACCGAAGTTGCGGATGTTCAGCAGATCGTTCTCGGAGAACTCCACAAGCTGGCGCACAGAGTGGATGCTCGCACGCTTCAGGCAGTTGTAGGAGCGCACCGAAAGGTCGAGATCCTCGATCTGCTTGTCGAGCTCGGCGTTATCGTTAGCCTGCTCGGGAGCGAAGATCGAAATCTCCTCCTCTTCCTCGGGGGCGTCGGCAAGGTTCATGAAGGCAGCCATATGCTGGTTAATGATATTGGCGGCCTGAACAACAGCCTCACGCGGAGCGACGGCGCCGTTGGTCTCGATCTCGAGAACAAGGCGATCGTAGTCGGTGTGCTGGCCAACGCGGCAAGCCTCGACGAGCTTGGCGCAACGACGGACCGGCGAATACAAGGAGTCAACGTGAATGACGCCGATGGGATCGTTGTCACGCTTGTTGGCCTCGTAAGAAACGTAGCCGCGACCGTAGCCGATGCGCATGCTCATGGTGAGGTGTCCGCCCTCGGTGAGGGTTGCAATGTGCTGCTCGGGGTTCACGAGCTCGAACTCCGACGGGATGAAGAAGTCCGCACCGGTAACCTCGCACGGGCCGTCGACCGAGATGGTCGCGGTAGCCTCATCCGTGGTACCGAGCGAATGGAACACCAGGCCCTTAACGTTCAGGACAATGTCGGTGACATCCTCGACCATGTTATCGATCGACATGAACTCATGCTGAGCGCCATCGATCTGAATCGCCTCGACGGCTGCGCCCTCGAGAGAGGACAGCAGCACGCGACGAAGCGAGTTGCCGAGCGTATCGCCGTAGCCGCGCTCAAGCGGCTCGACGGATACGCGGGCGCACGTATCGTTGATTTCCTCGACCTGAACCTGGGGCCTAATGAATTCTGACATGTAATACCTCCAGCCTCAGCAGCCCAAAAGGACTACTTAGAGTAGAGCTCGACGATGAGCTGCTCTTTGATATCGCCGCTGATCTGCTCACGAACGGGCATAGCCAGAACGTTGCCAGACAGCTTCTCGATATCGACCTCGAGCCAGCCGGGAACCTCGAAACGCTCAGAGGAAATCAGGGCCTCCTTGATGGGGAGAAGATCACGGAACTTCTCGCCAACGGCGACGACGTCGCCAGGCTTGACCTGATAGGAGGGGATGTCAACGCGACGGCCGTTAACGGTGAAGTGGCCGTGGCGGACAGTCTGACGAGCCTCCTTGCGGGTGCGAGCAAAGCCGAGACGGAACACGACGTTGTCGAGACGGCTCTCCAGGAGAATGAGAAGATTCTCACCGGTGATGCCGTTCATCTTACGAGCGCGGTCGAAGTAGTGATGGAACTGCTTCTCCAGAACGCCGTAAATGAACTTAACCTTCTGCTTCTCGCGCAGCTGCATGCCGTACTCAGATTCCTTGCGACGGCGCTTGGGCTGGCGAATAGATTCCTTCTTGCTGCTGTAACCGAGCTCAGCGGGATCGATCCCGAGCTGACGGCAGCGCTTGAGAACCGGAGTCCTATCGATTGCCATAGTTTTTCGATCCTTTCAGTTACACGCGGCGACGCTTCTTGGGGCGGCAGCCGTTGTGCGGGATGGGGGTCTTGTCCTGGATGCTCGAAACCTCGAGGCCAGCAGCCTGGAGGGAGCGGATGGCGGTCTCGCGACCAGAGCCGGGGCCCTTCACGAACACGGAAACCTTGTGCATGCCGTGCTCCATGGCGATCTTGGCGCAAGCCTCAGCAGCCATCTGAGCGGCGAACGGGGTGGACTTACGGGAGCCCTTGAAACCCACGGTGCCGGCAGACTTCCAGGCAATGACATTGCCCTGAGCGTCGGTGATCGAAACGATGGTGTTATTGAACGTGGAACGGATGTGAGCCTGGCCCACGGAGATGTTCTTGCGGTCGGAACGCTTGATGCGAGAAGCGGCGCCGCGCTTGTTCTTAGCAGTAGCCATTATGCGTCAAACTCCCTATTTCTTCTTCTTAGCACCGATCTGACGCTTCGGACCCTTGCGGGTGCGAGCGTTGGTGTGGGTGCGCTGGCCGCGGACCGGCAGGCCCTTGCGGTGACGCAGGCCACGGTTGCAGCCGATGTCCATAAGGCGCTTAACATTCTGGGTGCGCTCACGGCGGAGGTCACCCTCGACCATGATAGCGTTCTTGTCGATGTACTCGCGAATAGCGTTAACCTCATCTTCAGTAAGGTCCTTAACGCGGGTATCGACGTTGATCTGGCATTCGTTGCAGATCTTGGTAGCAGTAGTGCGGCCGATGCCGTAGATGTAGGTCAGACCGATCTCGACGCGCTTCTCGCGCGGAAGGTCGACACCATTAATACGGGCCAACGTTGGTCTCCTCTCTTAACCCTGACGCTGCTTGTGGCGGGGATTCTCGCAGATGACGAGAACCTTGCCATGGCGCCTAATGATCTTGCACTTATCGCACATCTTCTTGACCGAAGGACGTACCTTCATCGTTCTTCCTTTCGGTAGTGCTCAAACAACAGTACTATCTACTCGCCCAGCCGCAGGCGTTTAACACTGGCTGGTCTACACATGCCAATACGACCGCTAGGCTGAGCACTTCTTAGCGATCGAGACTGACAGTGGATGGCTGCTATCGTTACTTATAGCGATAGGTGATGCGGCCACGGGTAAGGTCATACGGGGAAAGCTCCACCACAACCTTGTCGCCCGGGAGAATACGGATGTAATTCATACGAATCTTGCCCGAAATCGAGCAAAGGACCGAATGACCGTTCTCGAGCTCGACGCGGAACATAGCGTTAGGCAGCGGCTCGGTTACCGTGCCCTCGAGTTCGATAGCATCTTCCTTCTTCACAAGCAATCATCTTTCTCTACGTTGAAAACGACAGCAATAGCGAATGATACAACACACATTCGCGATTTAGCAAAATTCCCCAATCGCTACACAACTAGCGATCCACCTTGCATATCGCACCAAGCACCGGACTCATCGGAGGTGATGATGACCGGCCCATCGTTGGTAATGGCAACGGTGTTCTCGAAGTGGGCAGCAGGCAGGTGATCTTTGGTAGAAACAAGCCAACCGTCACGTCCAACCTTCACGCGCGGGGAACCCATGGTGATCATCGGCTCGATGGCGATGACCATACCGGCATGGAGCTTAACGCCCCTCCCCTTCTTGCCGTAGTTGGGAACATTGGGCTCTTCATGCATAACGCGCCCGACACCATGGCCAACATAATCGCGCAGGACACCGTAGCCATGTGACTCGGCAAGGGACTGAACAGCATACCCTATATCTCCGATATGTTTACCAGGTACCGCCTGCTCTATAGCCGCCTTCAGGCAATCGAGCGTTACCTCGCACAAAGCCTTAGCTTCGGGCGAAGGGGTTCCGCAGAAGAAGGTCCAGGCGTTGTCGCCAACCCAACCATCGACCACGGCGCCGGTGTCTATGGACACGATATCGCCATCGCGAAGGATGATGTCGGGATTGGGAATGCCGTGGACCACGGCGTCGTTCAAAGAAGCACAGATGGAACCAGGAAATCCACCATATCCTTTAAACGCTGGCTTGCCACCGTGCATGCGGATAATCTGCTCGGCAAGCTGATCGAGCTCAAAGGTGGAAACGCCGGGGCGAACCATGGCACCAACGCGCCGGAGCGCCATCTTAGACAGCGCTCCGGCAACCTTCATCTGCTCGATTTCATCCGCAGACTTTATCTTGATCATAGACCGAGGACTTCCTTGACGTCCGCGTAGACGACGTCGACGTCACGATCGCCATCGATGGTCTTCAAGATGTTCTGGCCGCGATAGTACTCGACCAGGGGGCTCGTCTGCTTCTCGTAGACATCCATGCGGTTGGCGATGGTCTCAGCCTTATCGTCGTCGCGCTGGTACATCTCTCCGCCACAAGAGGGGCATACCTCGTCAGCAGCGGTGCCGGTGTAGCCGCAAGCGCGGCAGGTACGGCGAGAGGACAGACGGTTGATGATGACGTCTCGGTCGACGTCGATCAGCAGGGCGCAATCAAGCTCGCGACCAAGCTCAGAGAGCTCGGAATCGAGCGTCACGGCCTGCAAGGTGTTGCGGGGGAAGCCGTCGAGGAGGAAGCCCTGCTGGGCGTCGTCCTCAGCAAGGCGCTCCTTAACCAGATCGATAACGAGCTGGTCGGGAACGAGCTCGCCGGCATCCATGTACTTCTTAGCTTGGATTCCCAGCTCCGTACCACCCTTGACGGCGGCGCGAAGCAAATCGCCAGTGGAGATGTGGGCTACGCCAAAGTCGCGCACAAGACGCTGGGCCTGCGTGCCCTTGCCGGCGCCCGGTGCACCCAAAAGAACGATGTTCATGGGAGTCTCCTCTCAGCTGTTATTTAAAGAACCCGTCGTAATCGTACATCTTAAGCTGGCTCTCAACCTTGGAAATAGTGTCGAGAACGACACCGACCATGATGAGAACAGAGGTGCCGCCAAAAGCCTGGATCAGCTGGTTGCCCGTGAAGGAAAACACGATCGACGGGACGATAGCGATGATTGCCAGGAAGATGGCGGAAGGAAGGGTGATCTTATTGAGCGCGTTCTTGATGTAATTCGCGGTCGCCTTACCGGGACGGACGCCCGGGATGAAGCCACCCTGCTTCTTGAGATTGTCTGCCGTATCATCCGGGTTGAACACCATGGAGGTGTAGAAGTATGCAAAGAAGACAATCAGCAACACGTTGAGGATCCAGTTGATCCAGCCGGTGGACATCGCGTTAGCGACGGTCTGAATCCAACCGATGTTGGGGAAGAAGACCGCGATCTGCGCCGGGAAGTACAGCAGCGCGCTGGCGAAGATGATGGGAATGACGCCGGCGGTGTTGACCTTGATGGGCAGATAGGTGGACTGGCCACCCATGATGCGACGACCCACAACGCGCTTGGCGTACTGGACCGGGATGCGGCGCTGGCCGCGCTCGATGAAGACGATCAGCGGGATGACGCACAGGATGATCACGAAGATAACCACCGTGGTGATTACGCCCGCGGTGCCCTCAACAGAGGAGAAGATAGCCTGGGGAAGGCCGGCCATGATATTAGCGAAGATGATAAGGCTCATGCCGTTGCCAATACCACGCTGGGTAATGAGCTCGCCGATCCACATGATGAGCATCGCACCCGCAGTGAGCGTGCCGACGATCATGATATCGAAGATGATCCCGGGCGCGCCCGCACCATTGAAGCTGATACCGAAGCTCTTGAAGAGGAAAAGGTAGCCAATGGCGTTTACGATCGCCAGTCCAAGCGTAAGGTAGCGTGTGTACTGGGTGATCTTGGTCTGACCAACCTCGCCCTCGCGAGCGAGCGCATGCAGGGAAGGCACAACGCTCTGAAGCATCTGGAGGATGATCGAGCCTGTGATGTAGGGCATGATGCCCAGCGAGAATACCGACACGTAGGAAAGTGCGCCACCGGAGAAAAGGTTCAGCAGGGCCATCGCTCCAGAAGCTACGGAATCACCCGCAGACTGGAAAAGGCCCAGCATCCCCTGGAAGGGGATACCGGGCACAGGAACGTGTGCACCGATACGGTACACCACGAGCATAGCGATGGTGAAAAGAATCTTTCCGCGCAATTCCTTGATGCGGAACGTGTTCTTCAAACCATTTAGCACGGGAGCTCGACCTTTCCGCCCGCGGCCTCGATCTTGGCCTTAGCGGAGGCGGAGATCTTGTCAACCTTGACCGTGAGCTTCTTGGTAATCTCGCCGTTGCCGAGCACCTTAACGGGCTCGAACTCGCTCTTGACGAGGCGGGCAGCCATCAGAGCAGCACCGTCGACGACGGCGTCGTTCTCAAAGCGGGCCTCGAGATCGGAGACGTTGATAGCGGTGTACTCGATGCGACGGGGGCTCACAAAGCCGGGGAGCTTGGGGAGACGCATCGCAAGCGGAGTCTGACCGCCCTCGAAGCCAGCGCCCTTGGTGCCGCCGGAGCGGGAACCCTGGCCGTTCTGGCCGCGACCGGAATAAGTACCCTTACCGGACGAGTTACCACGGCCGACGCGCTTGCGACGCTTGTTGGAACCCGGTGCCGGAGTAAGATCATGAAGCTGCATTGTTACTCCTCTACAATCTCGACAAGGTGCTTGACCTTGAAGATCATGCCGCGGACGCCGTCATTGTCGGCAATCTCGCGCGTGGCGTTCATCTTCTTGAGGCCGAGGGCGCGAACGGTCCTGACCTGATCCTGCTTGCAACCGTTGGTGCTGCGGACCTGCTTAATCTTAATGGTGTTAGCCATGCTTAGTTCTCCTTACCGACGAACATCTCGGCGACGGTCAGGCCACGGCGCTCAGCGATATCCTGGGGGCTGGAGAGCTCCTTGAGGCCCTCAGCAGCGGCCTTGATGATGTTGAGGCCGTTGTCGGAACCGAGCGACTTGGAAAGAACGTTCTTGATGCCAGCGAGCTCGAAGAGGGGACGCACTGCGCCGCCGGCGATAACGCCGGTACCCTCGACAGCGGGCTTGATCAGGATGCTAGCGGCACCGAACTTGCCGAGAACGTCATGAGGAATGGTGCCTTCCTCGGTGACGGGCACGTGGAACATGTGCTTCTTGGCGTCCAGGGTAGCCTTAGAGATGGCCAGGGGCACCTCAGCGGACTTGCCCATACCCAGACCAACGTTGCCCTTGCCGTCGCCGACGACCACGAGAGCCACCAGGGACATGCGACGACCGCCCTTGACGGTCTTAGCAACACGGTTGATGAAAACGACGCGCTCCTCGAACTCGGAGGCCTCGCGCTGCTGCTTGATATTACGAGCCATTGCTTAATACCTCCTAGAAGACCAGGCCGGCGGCACGAGCACCGTCAGCCAGGGCCTTGACGCGACCGTGATAGATGCGGCCACCGCGGTCGAAGGTGACCTGGGTGATGCCAGCCTCGATGGCGCGCTTGCCAACGAGCTCGCCGACCTTCTCGGCAGCATCCTTGTTACCAGTCTTGGTGCCCTTGAACTCGGCCTCAAGAGTGGAAGCGGAAACCAGGGTCTTGCCCTCGTTATCGTTAACGATCATGGCGTAGATGTTCGCATTGGTGCGAACGACGCGCAGACGCGGACGCTCGGGGGTGCCGAAGATCTTGCCGCGAACGCGACGCTGACGGCGCTTGAGGCCTGCCTGCTTCGCCTTGTTCTTGTTCATGCTGAAACTCCTTAAGAAGTCATGCCAACACCTAACGGGGTGCTGGTCTTATGTGCGAGGTAAACGCGTTACTACTTAGCGGCCTTGCCGAGCTTGCGGCGGATGTGCTCGCCAACGTAGTGGATACCCTTGCCCTTGTAAGGCTCGGGCGGACGCTTCGCACGGATCTCAGCGGCGATCTGGCCGACCTGCTGCTTGTTGATGCCCTTGACGTTGATGTGGGTGTTGTCGGGAACCTCGAAGGTGATGCCCACGGGAGCCTCGACGACGACCGGGTGAGAGTAACCAAGGGAGAAATCAAGGGAGGTACCCTTGAGCTGAACACGGTAGCCAACGCCAGCGAGCTCGAGGGACTTGGTGAAGCCCTCGGAAACGCCGGTGACCATGTTCTGGATGAGGGCGCGGGTCAGGCCGTGCTGGGCGCGGGACTCGCGCTCGTCGTTGGCACGGTCAACGATGACCTCGTTCTCCTCAACGGTCACGGTGATGTTCTCATGGAAATCCTGCTGAAGGGTGCCCTTGGGGCCCTTGACGACGCAGGTGTTGCCATTGACTGTCACTTCGACTCCAGCGGGAATCTGGACAGGCTTCCTACCGATACGAGACACGGTGGTCTCCTTTCCTTCTACACGCCGAAGCGATTTACCAAACGAATGCGATGACCTCGCCGCCGATGCCGAGCTTACGGGCATCGCGGTCGGTCATAACACCCTGGCTGGTGGAAATGATTGCAGTGCCGAGGCCGCCGCGAACGCGGGGAAGGTCCTTGGCGCCGGCGTACTTGCGCAGACCGGGCTTGGAAATGCGCTTGATGCCGTTGATGACCTTGGCCTTCTTGCGGCCGTACTTGAGCGTGATGTGCAGGGTCTTGGCCGGAGCGGTGTCCTCGACGTAATAGCTCTCGACGTAACCCTCCTCGCAGATAACGCGAGCGATCTCGACGAGCTTCTTGCTGCTCGGCATCGAGACCTCAGCCTTGTTCGCAGAGTTCGCATTGCGAATGCGAGTAAGCATGTCTGCGATCGAGTCTGTGACGTTCATGCAGATTCTCCTTCGTTCTTGATGAACACGTGCTGCGGTCCTTCTTCGCCCTTAGCGAACAAGCCAGGACAGCACGTTCTTCCGTGCGAACGGACGAGTCGTTCGTCCGCGCGCGCTGGCAGTGACTTACCAGCTGGCCTTCTTGATGCCGGGAAGCTCGCCCTTCAGTGCCAGCTCGCGGAAGCAGACACGGCAGATGCCGAACTTGCGGTAGACCGAATGCGGACGGCCGCAACGCTGGCAACGGCTGTACTTGCGCGTCGAGAACTTCGGCTCGCGATTGCACTTGACGATCATCGATGTCTTAGCCACTTATTTCCTCCTCACATTGAGTATTGTTCATTCCGGACGGGCGGCACGTGCTCTTCGCGCACCGCCCGCGACCCGGAACATTAGAACCTATTTCTTGAACGGGAAGCCGAAGGCGTCCAGAAGGGCCTTGGCCTCTTCATCGGTCTTGGCGGTGGTGACGATGGTGATATCCATACCACGGGTGTGATCGACGGAGTCGAAGTCAACCTCGGGGAAGATAAGCTGCTCGGTAACGCCCATGGAGAAGTTGCCACGGCCGTCGAAGGACTTGGCGGAAATGCCGCGGAAGTCGCGGATACGGGGGATCGCGACGGAGGTCAGACGATCGAAGAACTCCCACATGCGGTCGCCGCGCAGGGTGACTTTGGCACCGATGGGCATACCGGCACGCAGGCGGAAGGATGCGATGGACTTGCGGGCGCGGGTCACCATGGGCTGCTGGCCGGTGATGACGCGCAGGTCGCGGACGGCGCCGTCGATAGCCTTGGAGTCCGTAGCGGCCTCGCCAACACCCATGTTGACGACGATCTTCTCGAACTTGGGGATCTCCATGACGTTCTTGTACTGGAACTTGTCCTGCATAAGCTGCTTGACCTCGTCGTTGTACTTGGTCTTCAGACGCGGGACATACTTCTCTTCAGCCATTTTCACTCCTTCATGGGGTTTTAAGCACGGGGCTTGGCCACTGCGGGTTGTCCTCGTGCCTCCTGACGTATACATCACGCCGCATCTGGCTGTTCGCGGCATGACGATTTGACGGCAGGAGCCGACAAAACATTCGTTACTATACGCCCTTTGCGTAAAGAACGCTACAAAAAGTTATTCTGTGCAGGCGATTCCATAACTTTGGCAGGCCCTTGCCCAACCGGGACAATCGGACGGAGACCCGCCGTGGTTCTCGACCTACTGTTCTCATCCTCATACATAGCGCCCGGCACCGCTCTTCAACGACGATGCCGGGCGCTACTCCCCTATTGTTGATTAGAAGGCAGGAAGAACGTCCTGACCGTAGCTCTCTTCCAGATACGCCTTGAAGTCGTCGGACTGCAGGACCTTGACCAGCGCCTGGATGTTCTCGTCCTCCTCCTTCTCCGGTGTGGTGCAGACGATGTTGGCGTACTGCTCGACCGTGGTGGAGCCGGTCTCCTCATGCACCAGGGCGTCCTTGACGTGGTAACCGGCCTCGATGGCGTAGTTGCCGTTGATGACGGCGAAGTCAACGGACTCGAGGGCGCGCGGCACCGCGGCCGCCTCGAGCTCCTGGAAGACGATGCCGTGCGGGTTCTCGGCGATGTCGTTGGGCGTGGCCTCCAGGTTGGTGGGGTCCTTGAGGGTGATCAGGCCCTGGTCCTGGAGCAGCAGCAGCGCGCGGCCCTCGTTGGTGGGATCGTTGGGAACCGCGATGGTGGCGCCGTCCGCTATGGCGGCGAGGTCAGAAGACTTGCCGGCGTAGACGGCCATGGGCTCGTAGTGGATGGAGCCCACGGAGATAAGATCGGTGCCGTTCTCCTTGTTGTAGTTCTCAAGGTAGTTGATGTGCTGGAAGTAGTTGGCGTCGACCGAGCCGGACGTGGTGTCCTTGTTGGGCAGGATGTAATCCGTATACTCCTTAACCACCAGCTCGATGCCTTCTTCCTTAAGCTTGGACGCGGCAAAGGAATTGAGGATCTCCGCGTGGGGCGCGGGGCTGGCGGCAACGGTGAGCTTCTTGGACGCCTCGACAGCGCCGGAACCGCTGGCATCGCCTGCGCCGCAAGCGGTAAGGCCGCCCAGGGCGACGGCGCCAAGGCCGGCAAACCCAGCCTTGAGGACAAAGCGGCGAGAGACGGCGGCGTCGAAACGATCGCTATGGTTGCCAGTAAATGTAGCCATGGGATAACCCCTTTCAAAATCGATGTTGAAAACGGTGCGAAATGCGCCTTAGATGCGCGATTCAGCAGAAATCGTATAGAACAGGTAGGGGCCGCATGGACGCGCGACCCTTCAAAAGAAGCGCGATTTATGCCAAGCCAGCAGGCATGCCCGCTTACGTGCAGCCCAATCTAGCGATGGTCCACCTTGCGTGCGATGAAATTGCACACGGTCTGGATAAGCTGGACGAGAATGATCAGCAACACCACCGTGACGATCATGACCTCGTTCTCGTAGCGGTAGTAACCGTAGCGGATAGCGATATCGCCAAGTCCACCCGCACCCACGGCGCCGGCGATGGCGGTGTAGCCCAGCACGGCGATCAAAGTGACCGCGACTCCGCGCACAATGGAGGGCAGCGCCTCAGGAAGGAGGGCGGAGAAGACGATGCGCGGCACGGACGCTCCACATGCCTCGGCGGCCTCTACGGCGTCATGCGAAACCTCGGCCAAAGACTGCTCGATCATGCGGGCGACAAAGGGAGCTGTGGCGACCACCAAGGGCGGAATAACGCCGCGAACGCCGGTGGAGACGCCCACAATCGCCGCAGTCCACGGCATAAGCGCGATAAGCAGAATGATAAACGGCAGCGAGCGGCCAATATTGACCACCCAGCCCAAGACCGCGTTAAGAACGGGCATGGGTCGCAGGCCGCTCGCAGCGGTTAGATGCAGCACCACGCCCAATGCGGTACCAAAAACATAGGCGATAGCGGTCGAGACAAAGACCATCACCAGGGTGTCGAGGGTACCTTGGGCGAGCAATCCGGAGAAGTTGGCCAGAAATTCGTTAAGCATCCCAGTCCACCTTTCCAAGCAAAACGCGCGTAGCCTCGGCAGCGGGCTCGGCAAAGACGCGAGCGACCTCGCCGGTCTCCACCACGCGGCCGGAGTCCAACACGGCTACGTTCTTGCAGATCTTTTGGACAACGTCCATAGAGTGGGTGATGACCACCAAGGTGACGCCGGTCTCTTGGTTGATGTCCCTCAGAAGCTTCAAGATGGTATTGGTACTCTTGGGATCCAGCGCAGAGGTGGCTTCATCGCAGAGAATGACTTCCGGCTCGCAGGCAAGGGCGCGGGCAATGGCGACGCGCTGCTGCTGGCCGCCGGAAAGCTGGCTGGGATAAGAATGCGCCTTCTCAGCAAGACCAACGCGATCGAGCAGCTCCAGGGCGTGGACACGGTTCGCCTCCGTCACCTTGCCGTTTGCCGCGAGATACGGGAAGCACACGTTATCGATTACCGTCTTCTGGGCAAGCAGGCCAAAGTTCTGGAAAATCATGGCGACGCGGCGGCGATACGCACGCAGCGCGCTTCCGGCAAGGTCGGTGACATCCTGCCCGTCGACCACAATGCGACCGGACGTGGGGCGTTCCAGCAAGTTGATGGTGCGCACCAAGGTGGACTTGCCCGCGCCGCTCATGCCAATGATGCCGAAGATATCGCCGTCGGCGATCTCGATGTTGATATCGTCCAGCGCATACACCACGCCGTCGCGCACCGCGGGACGCAGGGCATCGGCGACCTCGGCTGCAGCCTGGGACACTGCCGCCCCCGCAAGGACGGCATTGCCGCTCACGGATGCCGCGTAGCTGGTGTCGATGCCCGCAGACTTACCGCGAGCCCTGCGCGCGGCCTTTTTAGGAACGTCATAGGTTTTGGAAACATGTTGGATGCTGATCACGAGTGAAACTCCGCTCGATGATTGGTTGTATGAGAAGACGGACCGTCTCCCGCCGGAGACGGCCTAATCGAGGCGCCCGGTCTCCCCACGCCGGCTATCGCGCGGCATGGCAAAGTGCCCGGGCGAGGGCATCTCCATGACCATCATCATCGTGATATGTTCAGCGTAAGTAATCATGCGGACGAGAATAGCACGGTAGCATTTGCAGGCGCAACCCTTTATCGCACTGTTACCGATTCGTGAACGTCGCAAGCAACGGCGCGGGGCGCTGGCGCCGGCAGCGGGGCACGCCCGTCCGCCCTCCCCGCTCGCATAAGAAAGCCCGAGCCAGGAGACCCGGGCAAAAATGACAGATAGAACCGCGCTTCCGCAAAGCGGATAGAGATGCACGGCTTCCAATGGGAGCCACCAGACCAGACTTAGTCTTCGTCGTCCGCTTTGAGATTGTCGATCAGGTGCTTCTGGCGCTCCGCGTACTCCTCCGGCGTCACCACGTCGTCGATGCGCAGGTTGATGCCCGCGACTTCGAGGCCGGTCATCGCGGCCAGGCGCTCGGTCACGCGGGTCTTCACGTCGTCGAAGATATCCGGGGCGTAGGCGCCGTACTCGATGATGACGGAGATGTTCACCACAACGCGGTTATCGTCCGTAACCTCAACGGTTACGCCCTTGGTGAGGTTCTCCGCACCAAACTGCTCCTGCACAAAGTGCATCAGGTTGCCCTTCATGCCCAGCACATGCGGCACCTCGCGCGTCGCCAGCGCTACAATCTTCTCGATCACGCCGTTGGAATAGGTCAGCGAATCATCCGTATCGAGCTCGTCCTCTTCGCCCTCCACCTCGGCATCGCCCTCGGCCTCAACGGTATCATCCTCATTGAGCTTGGCCGCGAAATCCTGGGCGGGCGTCTGCTCCGTGGAGACCTCGCTTGCCCCATCGGCCATCTCGATAACTTCCTTTTCCGCCATGATGCCTATCCCCTTTCAAGCTTGATCAAGCCTCAAAATCTTGCCTTGCGAGCATGGTTTGCGTGCCGTGGACTCCGGTGCCGCCAACGTGCGTCGCCGCTAGCGCCTACCGCCAAA
Source organism: Collinsella tanakaei YIT 12063 (assembly GCF_000225705.1). Taxonomy (GTDB): domain Bacteria; phylum Actinomycetota; class Coriobacteriia; order Coriobacteriales; family Coriobacteriaceae; genus Collinsella; species Collinsella tanakaei. Next base: position 98,424 of record NZ_JH126470.1, on the reverse strand, counting down.
CAGACGGTTGAAGAAGCGGTAGATGCCGCCGTCGCCGTCGCGTACCTGGCCCATCGCCGCACCGACGCCAACAAAGATCGCGATGACGATGGTGTCCCACAGGCCCAGCCACAAGATCAACACGGCGAGCACCAAGCCAATGCATCCGTACAGCACGGTATGCGGGTGCGCGTCGGCATAGCGCCAAGCGCGACGGCCCACCCCGGTGAAAAATCCAATGGTCGCATCCTGAAAACTCTTGGACGAGGCATGGTCCCCGGCTTCGCGCTCGGCTGCGCGCTCATCCGCATGCGCCCACTCGGGCTCCTGCTCAATCACGGCGCGAGGGCCGCGACCGGTACTCTTGCTATCGCTCACCGTTAAACCTCCCTGGTCACGGTAGTGGTCTTACTGGGAAGAAAGCGCACGCGCACCGATGCCGCGGGCGTTCCCAACATGGTTTCAAGCGCCGCCTCAACGCGCTGGCGCATGCGCTGGGCCGCATCGTCCAAACCCGTCTCCGTCAAGGCGATGGCGTCGATGGCCACGCGGACGCCGGAAGAGTCCCTGCCCGTAATGCGGCCGCGCACCTCCTCGACCAGCACGTCCTCCTCGCGCGCGGCGGCGCGCGCCACGGACTCGATGGCGGTCAACGTCACCTGAACCTCCCCCGCGGCATCGATGCGCACGCAATCGGGCTCAGGGCGCTCAATAATCACGCGCAACAGCACCCACAGAGCCTGCAGCGCGCAGATAACCAGGCATACGGCCAGCACGATGCGAAAGGCGGGCTTATCAAGCAACGCCTCCACACGGCCGGCAGCGGGGCCAAACAGCGAAGCGGCGAAGGTGCCCAGCGCGACAACGCAGGAAAGCAGGTACACCACGGTACAGAGCTTTTTAAACCTACCCATACCGCCTCCCCTCATATGGACGAGTAGAACTATCGAATGCGCGTTGCGGACAAAGACCTGCACCGCGCGCAGATTAGTACCTTGTACCCCGCTATGCCGTGGACGATGCATCCGCATGGCGGCGCACGGCAGACGGGCACGCGCTGCGGCGAGCACGGGGCGCGGGTACAAAAACGATTATAAAACGAGCCGGACCCGACGCGTTGGCGGGCCCGGCTCGCAGGCAGTCTTCTTAATGAAACCCTAAGGGTCTAAAAAGTTCCTACTCCTCCTCGAGGGCGGCGATGACCTCGTCGGTCATGTCCATGGTGGAGTACACGTCCTGGACGTCGTCGAGCTCCTCGAGACGGTCGATCAGGCGCTGGACCTTCTTGGCGTCGGTGCCGGAAACGGCGGTGGGGGTGGTGGGAACCATGGTGAGCTCGGCGCCCTTGACCTCGATGCCCTGGGCCTCGATGGCCTTGGAAACGGCCATCAGGTCGCCAGCGGCGGTCCAGACAACCCACTCCTCGCCGGCGTCCTCGTAATCGTCGCCGCCGGCCTCGGCGATAGCCATCATGAACTCTTCCTCATCGCCCGCGGCGCCGTTGGCCATCATGGTTTCCTTCTTGGCGTTGGGATCGAGGATCTCCTTGGAGACCACAACCTGGCCCTTGCGCTCAAACTGGAAGGCGACGGAACCGGTGGTGCCCAGGTTGCCGCCAGCGTGGGAGAACGCGGAGCGGACGTCGGCAGCGGTGCGGTTGCGGTTGTCGGTCAGGCACTCGACGTACACGGCGACACCTGCGGGGCCATAGCCCTCGTACACGATGTTCTCGTACACGGCGGCATCGGCACCCGAGCCAAAAGCCTTGTCGATAGCGGCCTTGATCTTGTCCTTGGGCATGGACTGAGCCTTGGCCTTGGCGACGGCGGCGGCCAGGGAGGCGTTGTTGTCGGGGTTGGGGTCGTTACCAAGGCGGGCGGCAACGGTGATGTTACGGCTCAGCTTGGAGAACAGGGCGGAACGCTTGGCGTCCTGTGCGCCCTTACGATGCTTGGTTGTTGCCCATTTAGAGTGTCCGGACATGCGAGACTCCTATCGAATATGCGCTCGGTCGCTCGGTCGCGGCGGATCGGTGACCCTGTAGAAACAGACGCTGGAAATGATATACCGAATGCGCGAGCTGCGAAAGCATGAATTTTATAGTCACCGCGCGGTAACACGCAATACTCACGGGGCGACGTCGCCGCCAATACGCCGCAAGAGACGTCGAAAGCCCCTTGTGCCGACCTTCCCTTTCCGCGCCTACCTTGCTCGCCACAGACGCCGCGGCCAGGCAAGCGCCACGGACAAGGCGAAGGGCAGAGACAGGATGGCTGGATAGAGATAGCGCATGTAGGTGGAGCCATTGCACGGGCCAACGAGGCAGACCGCCAGCACGCCAAACAACGGCACCATCATCGCCAGCGAACGCCACTGTCCGCTTCTCAGCAGGTAGACGCCCACGGCGATAAGCAACCACGTATACGATGCCGAGCTCATGGTAAGCGACACCAACGGCACGCGCTGTATTGCCACGCGGTACAGGTTCACCGCATGCCCGCAGGCTTCTACCAGCGAGTTTTCAACCGGGTGAAAATCAAAGTAGGCGCGGTTCTCTTCCCTTGCCATAATCTTGGCGCCCTCGATTGTGCTGTAGAACCATACGTCGCGCTCGCTGGGATAAAAGTAGCCGTAATAGTTGTTCACCACCGCAGAGATGTAGCTCTCTGGATCGCGTAGGAACATCTTGGCCCACACCGCAAAATACGCCGCTAGGTCCTGCGTGGTCGCATCCTCGTTGAAGCCGTTCTTGACCGCATCCGATTTGTCGGGGTCGTAGCGCGAGGCCAGGGTGTCGTACCCCAGCACGCGGTCGATTACCCGACGCTCCTCCTCGCTCACCAACCCATCGTCGACGCCGCCCTCGATGCCGGCGTTGGCGGCATCGTGCTTCTGCACAAACCGCGCGGTCTGCTGAAATGGGATGGAGAGCATCTCGCGGCGGCTACCCGGGGTGATGTCGAGCGCCGGCATGACCACACGCGCAAAGGCCATGTTGAGGACAAGGACAAGCGCCGCTACCCCAACGATGGCGACCCAACGGCGGCGCGGCACCCGCGCGCCCCGTGCTGCGAATATGGCGGCCAGCCCACACGCGGCCAGTGGAAACACCAAGCCTCCGTTGCGCAAAAACGTACACCCGATCGAAGAGATGACCAGTAGCGCCCAGTCGCGGGGGCACATGGTCACGCCATGACCTGTTCCCGCAGCCAGCAGCGACGCCGTCTGCACCACCAGCACCGCCAAAGCGTCCGCAAAGAGGACGTCTTTGGTGATGAGCACCGCATAATTTGAGAACAGGGGCATGAGCGCAAAAAACAGCAGCGACGCCGCGCGGGGCGCAAGCCCGCAGCCAAACCGACGCAGCGAGCACACCAGGTAGGCGACCGTCGCCGCCGTGATGAAGAACTGCAAGGCGGTGTAGATAAGCAGGCCCGCGTTCTCGTCCCCAAAAACCTGCATGCCTAGCTGCACGCAGCCGCCAACCAGCGCCGTGTGCGCCACCGGGTGGTGGCCGTTGAGCAGCACGTTGGGATTGATGAGGTTAAGGTAGTCGCTGGTGCCGTTAGGCAGATTGAACCACTGCCGAATCTGGGCGCCGGTATCCCCCATAAAAATGCCCGGCATCGCCGCGATAAAGGAGGGCGACCACGCCAGCGCGATGAGCGCCAACGGAACGAGGAACGGCCGGCGATCCAGTGCGGCGTGCGCCGCGCGCCAGGCAACGCCAAAGCGCGACTCGCTAAACGCCGGGCGCTGGGTACCCAACCAATCCAGGCAGTCGTAGAACAAGTAGAAGCCCGTATGCCCCAGCACTGCGCAGCCGGCTCCCATGATGACGGCCTTGATCGCCTGCGAGATGCCGCCCGCCACCAGCGCGGCGCTATCCGTGAGGTCATAGCTCATACCAAAGACCGTGCACAGGGCAAACGCCGCCGCCGGAAGCACAACCGATGGCCTAAGCGAATCGCCCTTTCCAAACAGTACGTAGCGTATAGGGAGCACCAACAGCAGGGCCAGCGCCAACAGCACGATCGCGTCGCTGTGCCCAGCAAAGGAAAGAAGCACCTCATAGCAGATGTAAAGCGCACCGGTGGCAGTGGGGTCGAGCTTGGTGATTGTTTTATAGGACACGGGTGCAAGGTCGATGGAGAGCGCCGCCGTCGCGAGCAAGCCCAGCAAGAAGGCGATCGCGCTTTGCCACAGGGGATAGTGCCTGAACCACAGCAGGCGGATGGCGTCTTTGCGGGCCGTTCCCGCAGCGGGCGAAACAGGGGCAGGCGCAGGCGCGGACTCCCCCGCCAGGTTGCCGGGGCCCGCGGATTTCATGGGCGCCAAGGCGCTATCGTCGTCCACATTCGTTATACTCTCTTGCGCCATATGGCCCCCTACCGCACGCGGTCGCCCCGCGGCGTCGCACGCAGGGGCCCGCGCAAAACCCAAGGGCACCGCCTGCGCGCTAAGACGCTCCGCCAGAACTCGTCCAAAAACTCGACCAAGCGAGCCCGTTGCAAAAAACCAATGGTTCATTGTAACGAAAGCTCACAAACGGACTTGCGGCGGCATCTATACTGCCCATGCTCGACGCGCAAGCGACATATACATCGACTGGCGCGAGAGTGATACGCAACCACGACACAGGAGGCGATCGCTATGACCGTACAACCCACCAAACCCTGCCCCACGCGCCGCGGCTTTCTTGCCGGCGCCGGCGCCCTGGGAGCCATGATGCTCGCAGGATGCACCAATAAGGGAGCCGTATCGGGATCTGCCGCGGGCTCCGGCGCGGGCACCGGGGCCAACGCGCGGACCGTGCGCATGGGCACCATGATGACCGAGGACTTCCTTCCCGGCTGGGTTGCCGCGAAGGAGCAGATGTTCCCCGCAAGCGTCAACGTGGAGGTCACCGAGTTCCAAAGCGCTCAGGAGCTTTCCGCCGCCGTGACCGCCGGTGAAATCGACATGGCCATGACCGACCCGCAGGTCTCCGCCTCGCTCACCGCGGGCGGCACGCCGGTGCGCATGCGCTGGATCGCCCTTGGCGCCACGCCCCAACAGGGCATCTTCGGCATCATGGTAGGTCCGGACTCCGCCATCAAGACCGCCGATCAGCTGCGCGGCGCCTCCATTGGCGTGGGCTCAAATACCGTGCCCGAGTACGTGATGGACAAGCTCCTGGAAATCCAGGGCATTGGCGAGGGCGACTTCACCAAAGAGGAAATCAAGAAGATGCCCGTTCGCTTTGAGATGATGACATCTGGCAAGGTGGACGCCGCGGCGCTGCCCAACAGCCTTTTGGAACTGGGCAAGATCAACGGGTGCACCGTTATCATGAACGACGCCCAGGACTCCGACGGCCAAAACCTCTCCCAGTCCGTTGTGGTGGTCCGCGAGGCGTTTGAGGACGAGGAGGGCGGCCGCGATGCCGTGGCCGACGTGGCCCGCGGCTGGGACCTTGCCGCCCAGGCCATCAATAGCGACCCGGAGAGCTACCGCGACCTGCTTATTGAGAAGACCAACCTGGCCGACCCCCTCAAGAAGACCTACCCCATCGCGGAGTACCCCGCGAGCGCCAAGCCCACCTGCGACATGATCCAGCCGCAGCTGGATTGGATGCTCGCGCGCGGCTACCTTAAAAACGCCCTGTTCTTTGACGAGCAGACCGGCGAATTTGGACCGGTAAAGTAGCCTGCCGCCAGGCACCCATCCCTTGAGACGGACATTTGGACGTTTTACCGATGGCTAACCCCAGTAATAAACGTCCATTTGCCCGCCTCGGGAAATACCCGCTGCCTTGCTGCGGTCATCAAGGCGACAAAAGGGGGCTTTTCAGCAACCCCACGGCCTTAAGCAGAGGCCGCCCGCGCATAACCGCGCGACACGCGCTAGGCGCGCCGCCATGGAGTGAGCAGGCGTTCCACCAGGGCAAGCACCTCGTAGATTCCCACGCCCAGCACCGCCATGCCAATCATGCCGGCAAACATCCGCGGGTAGTCCACCATCGACCATGCATCCACAATGAAATAGCCCAATCCAGTCGAACCAGCGATGGACTCGGCCAAAAAGAGAATCGCCACCGCGGTACCAGAGCCAACGCGAAGCGCCGTGAGCAGCTCGGGCAGCACCGCCGGAACCACCACGTGAAGGCAGGTCACCACGCGGCCGGCACCCAGGCTCCGCGCCGCCAGGATCGACTCGCGCGGAACGCACGCCGCGGCGTCTCGCACGCTCACCAGCACCTGGAAGAACACCGTGACGGACATCAGGGCGATCTTGGCTGCATCGCCCAGCCCCAACAGCACCAAGAACACCGGCAGCAAGACCACCTTGGGAATGGGGTACAGCACGTGCAGCGCCGGAGACACCGCCGCATCGAGGCGCGGTGATCTCCCCAGAGCCAAGCCCGCGGGCACCGCCAGCACCGACGCGATGCCAAGCGACGCGAGCACTCTATACAGACTCACCGCAAACGCGGGGGCCAGATCGGGAACATATTCGCGAAACACCGCCACCGTCGCCCCCGGGGTTGGTAGCGCCGGACTTGAAATCACCACGGCAGCCAGGTGCCACAGCCCCAGCAGCACGGCAATCGAAACCAAATACGCCCCCGCGTGTGCGAGGGCGCTACAAAACGTCTTTTTCCTCATAGGCCTTTCCACTTGCTCGCTTGCCCCGCTGCCCGCTAGTCCTCGTCCAAAAACGCATGCTGTGGACGAGAAGCCTTGTATGCATAGAACAACAAGGCGGCACCGATCACAATCAAGGGCAGGCTCAGCAGCTGGCCCATGGTGATGAAGCCGCCAAAGAGATAGCCCAGCTGCGCATCGGGCACGCGAACGAACTCGATAAGGAAGCGGACAACACCATAGCCCAGCACAAACGTGCCTATAAAGGCGCCCTGTGGCGGCAGCTTCTTCTTACGGCTCATGGAGTACAGGATCACAAAAAGGACGATGCCCTCTAGAAACGCCTCGTAAAGCTGGGAGGGATGACGGGGGATCTCGCCGGCCGACCCGCCAAAGACCACGCCCCAAGGCAGGTCCGTGGGCTTGCCCCACAGCTCTCCGTTCACAAAGTTGGCGCAGCGGCCCAGCGCCAGCGCCAGCGGCACGCCTATGATGGCGAGGTCGGCAATGGTCCAGGCAGACAACTTGAGCATGCGGCACACGATGTAGCCCCCTACCAAGCCCCCTACCAAGCCCCCGTGGAAGCTCATGCCGCCCTGGTTGGTCGCGAAGATCTCAAGCGGGTGGGTGAAGTAGTACCCGTCGCCGTAAAAGATGACGTAGAACAGCCTGCCGCCAATGATGAGGCCAAAGACCGCACCCGTTACCAGCATCCAGACATCATCCACGGTGAGGCCCATGTTCCAGCGGCGCTGCACGCGATACATAACGAAACCGGCGAGAATGGAGCCCACCACGTAGGCGATGCCGTACCAGTAGATGGTGATGGGGCCCGCTGAAAACGCGATGGGATCGAGCATGTGATAGAGGTCGTTGAGCAAAATGGCTCCCTTTCTCTTATAGGTCGCCCCGCGCGGGAACGGGCGCCGGCACGCTAGCGGGCAGATGCCCGCGGACCGTTTTTAATGAAGTGCAGGCAGTGGCGGCACTGCTCCTTAATGGTGGCCATGCGATCCACGGTTGGATCGGTAAGGTCCTCCAGCGTGACCGCGTCTTTGTGCCACGGGCGCTGGCAGCGCGTAAAGGCGCAGGTTGCGGGGCACGGCATATAGCGGTCCTTTTCATTGTGCGGGCACTCGTCCTGCATAAAGCCGGAAAAACCGTACAGGCCGGCACAGCCGCGCACTTCCCAGCAGCGCACCACACCGTCCTCGCCGCGAGGATCCTCGACCGCCACGTCGCGGTCGCCGGGCATGGGCGCGCCGCCCGGTGCCGGCATACAAGACGCGCCCCGCGCCGGCATGGGCGACTGGGGCGCGGGGATCTCGCTAGCCACGGGCGACTCCGGGCCTGGTGAGCGGGCTGCCTGCGGTGGCTCCCACCTGACCCTGGTAATGGCTGCCCAAGCCGGGGGCGCCGTAGGGCACATCGACCGGGGAGCTCATGCGCTCGAAGCTGATCTGGCCGATGCGCATGCCGGGGCGAAGCAGGATGGGCAGGTTCGCCACGTTGGAAAGCTCCAGCGTGATCTGGCCGTTCCAGCCCGGATCGATGTAGCCGGCGGTGGAGTGGATCATCAGGCCCAGGCGACCCAAAGAGCTCTTGCCCTCAAGCTTGCCCAGCACGTCATCCGGAACGCAGATGCGCTCCAGCGTAGTGCCCAAAACAAACTGACCGGGGTGCAGCACAAAGGCGTCCCCGTCGGAAACAATGATCTGCTCGGTAAGATCGGGCTGGTGCAGCTCGGGGTCGATCGCCACGTGGTCGGAGTTGCGGAACACGCGGAAATCATTGCCAAGGCGCACGTCGATCGAAGCGGGCTGGATCAGCTCGGCGCAGAACGGGTCGAGGACGATGCGCCCCTTCTCGATCTCGATCTTGATGTCGTGGTCAGAGAGAACCATTGCGGACCTCCATCAACCCCGCGCGCGGCACGGGGCAAAACGCTTTGAAACGGCAATCGCCTAGAACGGCGCGTACTCGTCGTACATATCTGCAGCGGGACCGTTGTTGACGGCCTCAACGCGGGTCACGCCGGGGACGTGCTCCTTGAGGATGCGCTCCACGCCCATGGAGAGCGTCAGCTGGCTCATGGGGCAGCCGGCGCAGGCGCCCTGCAGCTCAAGGGAAACAACGCCGTCATCGTCCACGCCCACGTAGGCCATGTCGCCGCCGTCAGCTTGCAGGTTGGGGCGGATCTGCTCAAGAACTTCAAGCAAAAGCTGTTCATTTACTGCCATGGGGCAGTCCTTTCAACGAGCGCGCGTCGAATAAGGTGGCGCACGCGTCTCATATTGGCTTCCACGGGATGTACCCGCGCAAACGTACACTATACCATGTTGGCGCAAGGCGTATGTGCCCGGTGCGTTGACAGGTGCGGCGCAAGGGGCAAGAATGCGTTGAGATGCCCCCGCCCCGCGGCGGTTGCGGCGATCGTGATGATGGGGACGAGGACTACCAACACGGCAGGTGGACACTATGGCGGACCAACGCAGCAGCCAGCACAACAATCGGCGCGAAGACCATCACGGCGAGCGCGCAGGCCGTTCCGCCGCCATAGACCTGCAAAAATACATCGACCGCCATCGCCGGCGCCATGGCGAAAGACCCGCGCTGCAACGGATTTGGCGCAGCGTCGCCACCTTTTTCAAGCACACCTTCAATATTCGCGAGGGACGCGCGCCCTACCATGTGATCCGCAAACGCTTTGTCAACGGGGCGCGACTCAACGGCAACCACCTGTGCATCCTCATCGTCGCCATGGTTATCGCGTGCATTGGCCTGGATACCAACTCGGACATCGCCATCGTGGGCGCCATGCTCATCTGCCCCCTCATGGGATCGGTGCTCGCCATCGCGTACGCCGCGGCGACGCTTGACCGCACCCTGGCGCGCGACGCCGCGGCGGGGCTCATCGTCCAGATGGTTTTCTGCCTCATCACCTCGACGCTCTACTTCAATCTCTCCCCCGTCGCCGGCATGACGCAGGCCATGGCGGACAACTCGAGCCCCACGGTATGGGACCTCATCCTGGCGCTGGTAGGCGGTTTTGCAGGAGGCCTGGGCAACTCGCGCGACCAGGAGCCCGCCACGCTCATCTCGGGCGTCGCCGTGGCTACCGCGCTGATGCCGCCGCTGTGCGCCGCGGGCTACGGCATCGCCGCCATGAACCTGGGGCTCTCGCTGAGCGCGCTGTACGAGTTCGGCATCAACGTGGTCTTTATCGCGCTTTCCGCCATGCTCGTCCTGTTGCTGCTGGGCACCCCGCTTAAACGCGACCTCAACGACGATGGGGTGGTAACCGCGCAGGAAGACGCCGATGCGCGCTCGCGTGCCCACACCGTACGGTGGCGCATCCTCATTGGCACCGCCATCTTCGCCATCCCCTGCATCATCCTCACGTCGAACATGGTGAGGGCGGCAGACGACCCCACGCCCGATTCCTACGGCGCCGCCGAGACCGCGCGCGAGCTCGCCGTGGTCTGCCCCGGTTTCAAGGAGTACACCGTTGGTCTGCAAGCCGAGCCCGCTTCTGACGGCTCTTCTATGGACGAAGAGCTGGTAGCGCGCGTTTTCACGGACGAGGAGCTCGATAGCGAGGACCGGACCATGGCGGAGGAACTCATCCGCCTGGACGTGAAGAACCTGGACCGCGTGGAGTTTAGGGTGGAGTAACCTACGGCAGAGCACGTCCGGCCGCACGCCGCATCAGGGGGCGCACGCCGTCGGGAGCGCAGTCGACCAGCTCTTCCACGCAATCGCCCGGGACCATCTTGCCCTTTGCGCGCTATAGAATCGCGTTGGACAGCGCGTTCAAGACAAAGCCCAGCAAAATTAGAAGGACGAGAGCGCCGCCAAGATACTTTATCGCCACGCGCGTAGACGCTGCCTGCAACTGGCCTATGTTGAGCACCTCGCACCAGCCGTGCTCCCCGCATGCGGGACACGTCAGGCGCTTCTGGTACCGTGAGTAGCTCTTACGCGTGACCAGCGCGGGGCCGTGGACGCGCGTGCTTGTTCGTGAGACCGACTTGGTCATCTTGGCGCCGCGCAGCTCGGCCGTCGTGATCCTAAACTCCACACCGCATGCGCCGCAGCGGACAACCACTGGCAACGACAGCTCATCGATCGCACGCGCCGCCCGGCGATATGCCACAAACAGCACAACGGCCATGATCCCAAACAGGACCAAGGGCAAAACGATGGCAACTACGGGCAGCGGCATGGGAGCTCCAATCCTCGCGCGGCAATCCAAAGAGACGATATGGGAAAGCCATTGGGCGAAGAGCCTCCCCGCGGCATACAGGCTCGCGGGCTGGGCGGGAGCAATGGTGTTGTATCGTCACCCTGCGGTGCCGCCGTACCGCACGTAAGGGAGGAGGCTCCCCATGTCACATGTTACCTCCATCGGGCTGGACGTACACGCCCGCTCGGCATCGGCGTGCGCCTTCGACCACACAACCTTCCCGCCGGGAGGGCCCGCGCTTCGACGCATCGCCGGGGTCGGCTCACGTCCTTTTTTATGGGCAGCCCGCAGGCCGCGCCCGATCACGAAGACTCAGGGACTTTCATCCGACGGCCCCGGACGGAGAAACGAAATGAGGTAGCGCGCGGCGACATAATCTGACCCGATGCCGCGCCACAGAGCCCGCGGATATTAGCTTGCCAGGCGAGCGACGACTAACGAGCATCCGCGCGGGCCCACCGGCTGGAACGAGGACAGGTCCCATATGGAAAATTGGGACCTGGAAGATTTTGCTACTTGACAATGGCTTTCTCATATTAAAAGCTGCAGCCGCAAGAAGTCTTCGCGGTAACTCTCGGTGGCGCCCGCGCCAAATAGGTGGGCAGACCTCAGCGCGTTATAAAACGCCGTCGATCAGCAAAATCAATGCGAGGTAATAGCTATTCTTCTTTTTCGACAATCCTTCTTGGCGAAGCCCCTCCAAGGCCGGAGAAAAACTCAACCACAGATACATCGAGGCCGTCGGCAATCTTGACAAGGTAGTCTATCGAGACGTTTTGCTTGCCAGCTTCAAACTGGTTGATATGCGATCGATTCACTTCAAGCGTGCGGGCAAGTTCTGACTGGCTAATCCTGCGCTCAGAGCGCAAGCGGCCCGCGTTGGCCCCAATCACTTTACGAACGCATCCATGTGCTATCGAGCATCGCTCGCATAGTCGCCGGCCGCACGGATCTGGACGCCTCGCGTCGCACTATCAAGGCAACGCTGGACATCCGCAGCGACGTCACCACGTCTGAGCAAGAGCAGTACCAACTGGTCTATCGTTCAAATAATACGGACGAAGAAAAGCCGCTCACCGCCCTACGTATCCTGCTAATTTCACCCGATAGCGACCCTTGGAGCTGGTAGCGCCCCGCAAGACTCCGCCCATGTCGCCCGCTAGCCTGCCTCGGCAATCACGGCAAGTCCTTCTTGGAATCATCGCCCACCTCTGTCCAGGCGGAACCGAATGCGAGCTAGAATGGAATAAAGCGAGGCACGCCCCGACCTTCGAATCGGGAAACGACCTCGCATGCGTTTGGATCGAGCGAAAAGAGGCTGCAGCCTACATGAGCCAGACGACGCACACCTCGTTGCCATGGTTCTCGACAACGCGCACAAGATCCGCCGCCTGCATCCAAACGGTGGCGGTGTTGTCGTTGGGGGTGGACCCCGATGATGCCGCTTGCGAGATCGGCGTCCAGAAAGACCGTCGCCTCCCGTCCCTCGTCGTTGAGAAGTCCCAGGGGCGTCACGGAACCCGACTCGAGCCCCATAATGGACCTAAGGCCGTCGGCAGACGCAAACGAGAGCGGGCGCGTACCGTACCTTCGCCTGAACTCCTTAAGGTCGACGCGCCTGTCGCCCGTTGCTTGCGATCCTGTTTAACGTGGCTTTTCTGGCGTCACCTATCAACATCGTTCCGACATCACAGTCATGCATAAATGGCTCACAGCACCATGGCCCAACGTACAAACAGCGGAAGAAATATTGCGGTCGCAACGCTCGCCAGCGTGCCCACCAGGTACACCTCCGCGAACGTTTTATCGTCCTTCAGCTTCTCGTATCGCGCGATGCTCTTCGCTGCCACCACAAACGCAATCGCATCGTACTGTCCCAACAGGGTAAGTACGCCTACAATCGCACGCTCAAGCATTCCTATTGCACGCCCAGAATTGGCAGCATCTTTCCTGAATCCACCAGGAAAAGCCGCATCTCTTCGCAGAGAACCCAGCAGTAATTTGACCAACACGCATGAAGGTACAATGCAAAGAGCAAGCGAGGCGGTCCACACAAGCGTTTCGGCCCAATATGGCGAAAGCTCCCTTGAGGCATTCTTTGCCAAAAACACGCCCGCCACTACGCAACAACCCACATGTAGGGCCTGGTCCAGCAGAAAAGCCTGCACCTCCCCGTGAGTCATGCTCTTTATCCTCGGACGAATCATGAAGTCAATCACGCCATGCATTGCGGACAACACCATCCACGCCACCACAGCCAACACAAGAGGGCTTCCCAAGAAAATAGCGATCGCTACTAATACAGGCGCCATGCCCAGTGCGTAGAAGACGCCGTGGCGCACCCTCTCGGCATAAGAGCGCTCTTTAGCGATCGCCATTTCATCGGATTGAAAGTAAAAATCCCCCACAACGTGCCCCAAAAGCAGCAGGCACAGCGTTTCACCCAAGCTCACCACCGGCTTCCTTCTCCCCCAAGAAACGTGCTGCCATTACAGCGGCAACACGCTCTTGATTTACCATCCCCCCATCCAACAGCCTATCGAGCGACTGCCTGGTGCGGCCAGCGTACGTTTCCATCCTATATGATAATCCCGACAATTGCGATGGCAGTTCAACCATCCCCGCCGAATTCAGCTTCGCAGCATCCACCGGACAAGGAGGCTCCGCCTTCCAGTTATGAAGAATAGCGCGCCCATCCATTCGCTCGAGAGCAGCCAGCAGCACTTCCAACGCCCCCCGTGCTTCTGTGCAGGCAAGGGCGTCCGCTTGGGCAGCCAGCGGAAAGAGCAACTCCACATGACGCGCGAGCTCAGCTTGGCGTGCCGTCCTTGCAGATGCCAGCAGCAAGGGATAGTTAGCAATCACAGTTTGCTCTGGCATTGGAGTGGAAGATGAAATTGTAAAACCGTACAACCGGCTTTTCTTCGACGTAGCGATTGCATCGCGGGCATGATGATACGCAGTTCCATCTTGAACAGTAGACGGCGCCCCTTCGATCTTCATCTCCCAACCGCCCATTCCCACGCCGCCCCGCAACTCGACGGGAGCCATAAGAAGGGATAGCTGTCGGAAATAGAGGAACGCGGCAGCAGCGTCAGCAAACAAGCCCTGCACCTCATCGCCTGCGCTAAAGACCACATCGCAAAGAAGATCACGACGAAACAGCCCGTTGAGATAAGCTATCGAAGCGGCAAGCAGGCGTTGCGCATCAACGCGTTTCTCGTCCTTCATTTTGCGAGAATCACGAACATCCACCATAAGAGCCGCACATTGTTGCATAGCCATTCCAAACAACTCGCAGTTTAATACGTCTTCATAATAGCACGCTTTTTCTGCACTATTTCTGATTGCACGTTTTTTCTTTGCTATTAAGATAGCTCTAGAATAAATGAGATGTCCAACAGTCTGAGCAATGGGTGATGGCGCACCCGCGTCAAGAGGTTGCACTTTATGACGAAAGGACATCTTCATTCCACGGTTACAGCTTGACGGAACAATCAAGGCCGGCGAAGGGTCGAGTTGGATCGAAAGCCAGAAGGCCCCTATGGTCGACAGAGCAAAATCCCTGGGACTTTACGAAGAAGCACAGCGAAATGCGAAGACCACCTTCAAGGGCCTCTTCGCGGGGATGCGATACCCGAGGGAGCCACTCTTGAAGTCAGATTCCAGCAGAAAGGTCAGTAAACATGAGTAAGAACAACAACGACGGGAGTTCCGGCGTACAAATCGCCGTAGCCATGATTGCCGCAATCATCATCCTCTACATAATGATCAACAGGATATTCTTCGCATAGCATCCTACAAAAAGATTCTTAAGGGCGCTTCGACAAGGAAGCGCTCTTTTTTTGTCTCCTTGCTGTTTTTGGGCTTCGGTTGGACTTGGGGTCTCTGCTGAAAACAGCCTCCGTTTACACCCACCATCTACTTTTTGGGTCCAGTTGAACTTGGCGGCGCTGAAAACGAGCTCCAGTTGGACTTTGATCCAGCGGCCAGCGAGGAGCCGTCGCAAAAGCGCAGGATAGAAACCACGCGCACCAGGCGCCCGCCAATGCCAAGTCCAACTGGAGGCCATTTTCAGCATCCCGTGTGAACTGGACCTCATTTTTAGCAGAGCACCAAGTCCAACTGGAGGGCGTTTTCAGCAGCCGCCCCTATGAGGTCAAAGGAGCATAGCGCTCGTCATTGTTCCCGAAGAGAAATCAACCGATCTTCTTGAACATGGGAGCAGTTACTGCGCCATTTCTGGCAGCTTGCACACGCCGACCCACTCAACACAGCCGGATGCGCGCTCTAGTTCCGCGGGCGTAAGGCGCACGGCGCTGTTGGAGCTTCCGCATGCGGGGTAGACGTATTCGAAACGACGGAGAGACTCGTCCAAATACACCGCCACGCCAATGCGCACGGCAAAGGGGCACACACCGCCGGGAGCGTGACCTACCAACTCTTCCACGCGATCAGCCGGGACCATCTTCGCCTTGATGTGGAACTTCGCCTTGAACTTGGAGCTGTTCACCTTCGCGTCGCCCGCCGCGACGATGAGGACCGCTGCATCGTCCACCAAAAACGAGAGCGTTTTGGCAATCTCCGCCTCGCTGGTCCCGGCCGCCTGGGCCGCCATCGCCACGGTGGCAGAAGACTGATCAAATACAATCACGCGATCTGCCAGCCCGTATTGTTCCAAATGCGCCTTTGCGGCCTCAAAAGACATTGCTCCCCCTTTTGCCATGGACGTTGCCTCTACGCCTTTTGCGCACACCCTTTTGCGCAGACGTCAGCAACGATTCTCCGCAAGCCGCGACGACAGCGTCCCGCCCCGATTGTTTTTCGACCATTATGACGTGATGTGAGAGGACCAGCTGGATCCGTAACGCGAATTTGACCTGCAGCGGGAATGAAAAAGGCCACCGTCTTTTGACGATGACCTTCTCCAGTCCCCGCCTCACTTAGAGTCCACAGGGCCTCATGCCGCGCTACGCATACCGTCCACCCACGCTAGGCAAGAACGGTGCCAACGGGGAACGCCCGGCGGAATACAAAGCGAGAAACGGGCCCCGCCACCAGCAGGTTCCACGGCAGCGCCATGATGAAGTTGGTGGGGATGTTGGAAATCCACATAAAGGGGATCGCGGCAAACTCACCAGTTTGAGAAGCGACCTCAACGGCGCCGAACAGCGACATGATGATCACCATGGGCACAACCATGCAGCTGCTCACGGCCAGCGTCATGGCCAGCGGCGAGCTCTTGCCGGGCGTCACCAAAAAACGAAACGCAAAACCCTTGGCAAGCGGCACGGCGACAAACCAGTCGGCGCACATGGCGAACACGTAGGCCACGGGGAATCCAAGCCACGCCTGCGCAACGGCGCCCATGGTAAGCGCCCCCTGATGCAGCGCCACGTTGTAGATGGACATCCAAAGCACCATGGCAAAGCACATAATAAAGGTGAAGATCAAGCTTTCTCGTTTGTTGGTGGGCATCCCTTGTCCTTTCGTTTAGCGCCGCGCAGCCGCGGCAAATCGACCATCACGGCAACAAAAAAGGCGCCACCGATTCGCGCGGTGACGCCAACTGATACATTGAATATTGCAGCCGTGGGGAATACCCTATCAGATTTCGCGAACGCTTGTAAGCGAAGATGTTGTGGATATGGACGAGGAGCCTGACACCTGGCTGAGCTTGGCAGCAAGTCGAGCAGGAGCCGGACGGGCGCATGATCCAACATATACTCATCCACCCGCCCCGTCAGAAAGACGCTACCACACTCCAGTCTCCCTGCGCAGGTAGTCCGCCAGATACGGCACGGCAAACCTAATGAGGCCCCAGCCGGCGGGCTCGATCGCCCCGGCATCGATCAAGCGCTTTCGGTACTTTTGCGCATAGTCCTGCGTAACGTTCATGCGCTCGGCAATGGCAGAGATGCTGCTATCGCCTTCGTCCCGGGCCATCGCGCTGAGGAACTGAACGTCTCGAACCGATAGCGCGGCCAACAGCGTGCCGCAAACATCGTTCTCAAAATCCGCTCGCGCCGCCTCGACCGCCGCATCAATCATAGAGCCGCTTAGCTGCCCCTGGTCTGCTGCGCGCACCACCACATTGTGACCCAAGAGCTGCATGAGGTACGGAGACCCCATGCTCTCCTTTACTATGCGCTTTCGCTCGCCGTCCAAAATGCAGACGCCCAGTTCCTCAAACGCCCGCGCGTAATACGCGTCGACATCGCCCAGGGAAAGCGGCGGCAGGCTCACCTTACGCGCTCGGTTAAGAAACGTTAGGACCTTGTCGTTCAGCGTGGCGGAAACGGCGCCGGGAAGGCCGGCCATAACAAGCGCAACATTGAGACGCTCCCCCACCAGCTCTTGATAGAGCGAAACCAACTGACGTATTTCCTCTGAGTTCGCCTGCAGCTCATCGATCAAAATCAGCATGCCATGGCCTTCTGCCGTGAGCTTTCTAGCCAGCTGGGTGAGCTTGAACTGAGAAGATTTGCCTTCTTGAACCTCTCGTGTGAACTCCAATCCAGCGGAGAACCATACGCGCCAATTGACGCGTTCGCAAGCCGAACGCTCTTGCTCCCCAGGTGCCTGCGGCCGTCTTGCTGTACTTTCTCAACAATTCGGTCAAGCATCCCCGATGACGCGATGGTTGGGTGCGCCACCACATACCCCATGGCGGCCGCGCGGTCTGCAAGCTCCCATAGCAGCACCGTCTTGCCGTAACCCCTTTGGCCTGCAGTCGTTCAAGATGGCAAAGCTGTCGCTGCTGCCGTTTGGCGCGCGTGTAAACTAGGCGGTCGCCACCAGAATCGCGCCGAAAGCCAAAACCGCGCCCCCACCGCCTTGCGCCCCCGTCATGCTGTGGATGAGGCAGATTCGCATCGCGCGCCCGCGCATCCACGTTCCGGGAGGCTCCATGCTGAGCGAAAACAAAGCAAAGCTCGTTAAGAAGTGCTATCTCGTTCCCAAGATCGCGCGATACTCCCTGCTATCGCTCTTCCCCACGGGCACGGCGGCTATTTTGCTCGTAATGATCGACAACATCGCCCTGGGCTCGAACGGACTTGGCAACCTGCAGCTCATAGCCATATCCTCCATCATGATTGCCGAGGGAATCCTCACCATTGCCTGCGGCCTCTCGGCTAAAGCCACGCTGCGCAGCGAGCGCTGGAGAGCGATCGAACGCGAAACGCACGGCGGACCAGTGTGCCCGGATTCCGCAAGCGGGCTCAACGTCTTCGCGCTCATGGACCTTCTCGGCAGCTCGGCCGCCGCCATCGCACACAAACAAGGCATCGCGCTGCCAAGGCAGGGCCGCGCCGCAGCAACCGTCTTTCTCGCGCCCATCTTGCTGCTCGTCCTCGCGTTTACCCCGCGCTTCATCGACTCGGCGGCACAGGCATCCTCCGCGCAAAACAGCGCAGCCCAGACCCTTTCCGCATTCCAAGACGCTCTGGAGCCCGGCGTCTCCTACGTCATGGCCGACGACCCCCTTGAGCGCCGACAGGACAGCGGCTACCAGGTCAGCGGCAACGTCACCGACCAAGATGGAGACATCGTCGCCCGTATATCCATCGAAACGGATTCTCAGGGCGCGGTGGACGGCGTAGTCTACACCGCAAGTGTCGATATCGAAAGGGCCGCACAGGATAATTTGGCGTTTGCGGACGAGAATATCGACCGCCTCTATGAGCTTATCGCCGACGTCGATGCGCCCCAAGTCGCCGCAGGTCTGTTCAACAAACCCCAGCTACCCGCAGAGTTTCGCGAATCCTTCCTTGCAGGCGACTACTACACCCCGCTTGATGTCGACTTGGACAACACCGGGGACCTGCGCGCATGGGCAACGTTCTCAACTGATTCGCGCGATGAGTTTGACGAGTACAGCTCGCCAAGGATCAGCATCTTCCTGCAGGCGAACCGCTAACGACAAAAGCCTCTCGGCGCCGGGCGCATTTACACCGACGTCGAGAGGCTTAATGGAAAACAGAGTAGGCAGACTCCCAAGCAAGTTCTTTGCCTTGCGCCCTCGCTAACCCCTATCTGGCGCCAGCCCGTTGCCCTTGCTGCCCGAGGAAACGCGAACCATGAGCGCCATGAGGACAATGCCCGCGGCGCTTCCCAGCACCTGAAGCATCATGTCGTCCACATCGACGACAAAGCTGGGGAAGCCGGTGGCAAGATCGATGACCAACTGCAGCGGCTCAATGAGAATCGCAATCGCAAGCGCCCATACCACCGCTTTCTTGATCGAGCGCGTGTGCGCAAATGCCAGCAACGGGAGCGGAACAAACGCCAAAAGCGTTCCCCAAATGGAAAGTTGGCCGGCAGCCGATCTCGGCAGCGTATGGACGAGGACGGTCCGCAAAGGTTACATCGCAGCCGCCCGTCCTCGTCCAAAAACGCGCGCTACTTATTATGGCGCTTGAGGCCGCGGCCAAGACGGCGTGCGGTCGCCTCGACCTCTGCCTCGTGCGCGGCGACCTCTGCCGGCGTGGTGAAGTGGTGCGGACGGAACTTGCTATCGACCGCGTCCATCTCAAGCGGGTGGACGGGCTCCATCACAAAGCCTTTGCCCGCGCGCAGGTTCTCCTTGGCCACGGAGATCATGAGCTTGATACGGTTGAGCTGGTTGACCTCCGAGGCGCCGGGGTCGTAGTCCACCGCCACGATGTTGCTCTCCGGGTGCTGGCGGCGCAGCTCCTTGATGACCGCCTTGCCCACCACGTGGTTGGGCAGGCAGGCGAACGGCTGGGTGCAGATGATGTTGGGCGCACCGTGGTCGATGAGGTCGAGCATCTCGGCCGTGAGCAGCCAGCCCTCGCCCATGTTGTTGCACAGCGACAGCACCTGCGTGGCCTTTTGCGCCATAACGGAGATGGGTTCGGGGCGCTCGAAGCGCTCGCTTTGCTCGAGCATCTCCTCAACCGGCTTGCGCATCCAATCGACCATGCCAATGGCGGCGTCCATGCTGGCGCGCGTTACCGCGGAGCTGCCAAGCTCGTTTTTCTGCACGGTGGCGTTGCTCATGGAGTAGAGGAAGAAGTCCAGAAGACCCGGGACCACAGCCTCGCAGCCCTCGGCCTCGATCACGTCGACAACGTGGTTGTTGGCCGTGGGGTGGAACTTGACCAGGATCTCGCCCACAACGCCCACGCGCGGCTTGGTGCCCTCGCCCACCAGCGGCATGGTGTCGAACGCACGGATCGCCTCACGCGACAGCTTGGTGAAGTTGCGGCGGTTGAAAGCAGGCGCCAGCTTGCGCGCGCGGTCCATGAACTGCTCGAACAGCTGGTTGGCAGCGCCCGGCGTGGCCTCATACGGACGGCAGCGGTAGAGCATCTGCATCATGACATCACCAAACAGCACGCTGTAGACGGCGGCTTTAAGCATGGTGGGCGTCAACTTGAAACCGGGGTTGTCCTCGTCCAACTTGACCGCGGAAAGCGAGATGACCGGGATGTCCGCATGTCCGGAATCGCGCAGAGCCTTGCGGATGAGGGCGATGTAGTTGGTGGCACGGCAGCCGCCGCCGGTCTGGGTGATGACCACGGCGGTCTTGGAGAGGTCGTAGCGGCCGCTCTCGATGGCCTCCATGATCTGGCCCGTGACCAGGATGGACGGGTAGCAGATGTCGTTGTTGACGTAGCGCAGGCCCGCCTCCACGGCGCCGCGGTCGGTGGAGGGCAGAAGCTCCAGGTTGTAACCGGACGCGCGGAACACCTCTTTGATGAGGTCGAAGTGGATGGGCGCCATCTGCGGGCACAGGATGGTGTAGCCGGCGTCCTTCATCTCCTGGGTGAAGCTCACCTTGGGGAACGCCGCGGACTTGGACGCGCGCTGGGCCTCCAGGGCGTACTTATGCGTGGCGAACACCGGCTGATCCGCGGAGGGTTCAACCGGGCTGGCGGCGCCAACCTGGAACTCCTCGCCCGCGGCGGCAGCCTCCGCGGCACGCTCCGCCGCCTGGTCCTTGAGCGCGGCCATGAGCGAGCGGATGCGGATGCGCGCGGCGCCAAGGTTTGAGACCTCGTCGATCTTGAGCACGGTGTAGATCTTACCGGACGCCTCCAGGATCTCCTGCACCTGGTCGGTGGTGAGGGCGTCCAGGCCGCAGCCAAAGGAGTTCATCTGCACCAGGTCGAGGTCGTTGCGCATGGTGACAAAGCGCGCGGCGGCGTACAGGCGGCTATGGAACATCCACTGGTCGACCACGCGGATGGGGCGCTCGGGCTTCACCAGGTGCGCCACGGAGTCCTCGGTAAGGACCGCGAAGCCAAAGGAGGTGATCAGCTCGGGCAGGGCATGGTTGATTTCCGGGTCGTTATGGTAGGGGCGGCCGGCGAGCACGATGCCGTGTCCGCCGTTGTCCTCGATCCACTTCACGGCTTCCTCGCCCATGGTCTGGATCTGCTGGTGGAAGCGGGCATCCTCCTCATAGGCGGCGTTGACGGCGGCGTCGATCTCCGTGCGGGTGATCTTGGGGCCGCGCACGCGGCCGCGGCCCGCCTGGGCGTCTGCCACGCGCTCCACGGCGATCAGCTCGTAGAGGCGGCGCTTGAGCTCGATCTTGTCATGGTAGGGCACAAAGGGGTACATGAACTCGACGTGCTTCTCGGAGATCTCATCGATGTTCAGGCCCAGCGCCGTGGGGTAGCTCATAACGATGGGGCAGTTATAGCAGTTGCCCGCGGTGGGATCCTCCTTGCGCTCCCAGCGCACGCAGGGCATCCAGATAAAGTCCGGGTCCTTGTCGATAAGGTTCATGATGTGGCCATGGCTGAGCTTAGCCGGATAGCACACGGACTCGCTGGGCATGGACTCGATGCCGGCCTCGTAGGTCTGCTTGGTCGAGTTGTCCGAAAGCACCACGGAGAAACCCAGCTTGGTGAAGAACGTATGCCAGAACGGGTAGTTCTCGTACATGTTGAGCGCGCGGGGAATGCCCACGGTGCCGCGCGGCGCGGCATCAGGGTCAAGCGACTCGCGGTCGAACAGCAGGGCGTTTTTCTGGGCGAAGACGTTGGGGGCCTCGGTCTTGTTGGAGCGATGGCCCGCGCCCTTTTCGCAGCGGTTGCCCGTGATGAAGCGACGGCCGCCGCCAAAGTCGTTGATGGTGAGCTGGCAGTTGTTGGAGCAGCGGCCGCAGCGCGCGTGGCGCTGGGTCACCGTGAGCGACGCGACCTGGTCCGCAGACAGGATGTTTGAGATGCCATCCGCCCCAGCGCGGTCGCGAGCCAGCAGGGCGGCTCCGTAGGCGCCCATGCAGCCGGCGATGTCCGGGCGCACCGCGTTGACACCGGTGAGCTGCTCAAACGCGCGCAACGTGGCGTCCGACATAAACGTGCCGCCCTGGACGATGACCTGTGTGCCGATCTCTTTGGGGTCGCGCAGCTTGATGACCTTGAACAGCGCGTTCTTGATAACGGAGTAGGACAGGCCCGCGGCGATGTCGCCCACGGTGGCGCCCTCTTTTTGAGCCTGCTTGACGCGGCTGTTCATAAAGACCGTGCAACGGCTGCCAAGGTCGACCGGCGCCTTGGCCTCGATGGCCGCCTGGGCGAACGCGCGCACGTCCATGTTCATGGAGACCGCGAAGCTCTCGATGAAGCTGCCGCAACCGCTGGAGCAGGCCTCATTGAGCATGATGTGCTCGATGACGCCGTCGCGCACGCGCAGGCACTTCATGTCCTGGCCGCCGATGTCCAGGATGAACTCCACGCCCGGCAGAAACGCGCGGCTGCCGCGCAGGTGTGCGACGGTCTCGATCTCGCCGGAGTCGGCCTTGAGGGCCTCGATGAGCAGCGCCTCGCCGTAGCCGGTGGTGGTGACGTGGCCAATGCGCGCGCCGGCGGGGATGTGCTGGTAGAAATCGGCCATGATCACCTTGGCGGTACCCAGGATGTCGCCGTTGTTGTTGCCGTACCAGGTATGCAGCAGCTGGCCGTCCTCGCCCACCATCGCGGCCTTCATGGTGGTGGAGCCGGCGTCGATGCCGATGAAGACGCGCTCGCCGGCATAGCTGGCGGGATCGCCCTTGGGAACGACCTCCTTGTTGTGGCGCTCCTTGAACTCGGCGTACTCGTCCTCGCTCGCAAACAACGGGGAGAGGCGCTCGACCTCCGCGCCCTGGGTGTCGCCCAGCGCGTCGATAGACGCGATGAGCTCGCCAAACGTGGACAGCTTGGTGGACTCGTGCGCCATGGCGGCGCCGGACGCCACAAAGAGGTGGGCGTTGTCGGGGACGATGCGGTGCTCCTCGTCCAAATCAAGCGTGATGTAGAAGCGGCGGCGCAGCTCGGAGAGGTACTGCAGCGGTCCGCCCAAGAAGGCGACGTAGCCGCGGATGGGACGGCCGCACGCCAGGCCGGAGATGGTCTGGGTCACCACGGCCTGGAAGATGGACGCGGCGACGTCCTCCGGACGGGCGCCCTCGTTGAGCAGGGGCTGCACGTCCGTCTTAGCGAACACGCCGCAGCGGCTGGCGATGGGGTAGATAGTGGTCGCGTCGGCGGCGAGCTTGTTGAGGCCCGCGGCGTCCGTGTGCAGCAGGGTGGCCATCTGGTCGATGAAGGCGCCGGTGCCGCCCGCGCAGGTGCCGTTCATGCGCTGCTCGATGCCCGAATCGAAGTAGATGATCTTGGCGTCCTCGCCGCCCAGTTCGATGGCGACGTCGGTCTGCGGGATGAGGGTCTCCACGGCGCGCTTGGAGGCGATGACCTCCTGGACAAACCCCAGATCCAACCACTGCGAGAGCAGAAGCCCGCCCGAACCGGTGATGGCGCAGGTCATGCGGGCATCTCCCAGCACGCCGGCGGCGCCCGCAAACAGGTCGCGAGCGCAGGCGCGCACGTCGGTGTGGTGGCGCTGGTACTTGGCGTAGACGATCTGGTTGGCGTCGTTGAGCACGGCGAGCTTGACCGTGGTTGACCCCACGTCTATGCCCAGGTGCAGATCACCCGTGGCGTTTTGCGGATTGTAGATGGCGTCCTCCGGAACGACCGGGGCCTGCGGGCACGCAGGCGCGGACTGAAGCGCACCCGCCGTCGCGTCGGCCGCATCCCGCGCGGCCTGGTCCATAGCTACGGACTCGACCACGGTATTCTCTACTTCTTGGTTACTCATAGCTCTCCCCCTAGATGGTGTCTTTGGCGTCCGCTTTCGATCGCGGCTCGACGCCTGATGATGAAAGCGGCGATGCCTGCGGACCGGCGTTTGACGCAGCGAGAACCTCCAGCACGCTGCGTAAGTCCCGCGCGGCGCTTTTTCCCAGCAGCTTCATGCCGTACTCCGGCACGTTGATGTCGATGGGCTTGCCGTACAGGTCGCCGGGACGGACGAATGCGATCACGGTCATGATGCGCGCCATGGTCTCCGGGGCCTCCTTGAGACCCGTTTGGAACCAGCGCTTGATAACGCCCAGCTCGGACGTGATAACGGAATCGAGGTAATAATCGAAGAACGTGCCCAGAGCATCCGGGAAGATGCCCGTCTCCATTCGATGCCTCACGCAAGCGCGCACCAGATCGAGCAGCTTCTCGATAAACGCCGGGTCGCCGCCGGGGCCCAGCAGAGCGCCGATGAGCTCTCCATCTTTCTTGAGATAGGACAGCAGCTCCACCGAACCCGACGCCGGCTCCAGCTCATGTATGTTGCGATACAGATCATCCAGCGTGGAGGCGGAGATGGCGAGCACATGGCGCCCCACCTCGTCCAAAATGGAAGCTTCTA
The DNA here is from genome assembly GCF_000225705.1 of Collinsella tanakaei YIT 12063. Taxonomy (GTDB): domain Bacteria; phylum Actinomycetota; class Coriobacteriia; order Coriobacteriales; family Coriobacteriaceae; genus Collinsella; species Collinsella tanakaei. The sequence continues at coordinate 73,848 of NZ_JH126470.1, read as the reverse complement.
CCTGCTCGATGAAGTCTGGGATGTCTTTGTAATGGCTGTAAAACGTGCGGCGCGTGAGACCCGCGCAATCCGTGAGACCGGCGACGGTGACGCTAGAAAGGTCGCCCGTCGCCCCGATCTCCCGCGCGAGCGCTTGGCGCAGCAGGCGCTGGGAGCGGAGACTGCGACGGTCGCATTTTTGTTCGGCCACGGCCTCTTTCGACACTGGCCCTCCTTGGCTTGAGGGGGCCGTGGTTGTAACGCGGCCCGATATTACTCTCTCCGAGCATTATTGCACACGGTGTGCATAATTGAACGAATGTGGAGGAGCACTTACAGAAACCTGACAACCATCAATCATTTGTCTACAGAAGGGCTGCAGACGGGAATTATTCGATTCGAACGTAGCCGGAGCCCTTGCCTGCATCCGCATTGGAAGAAGCAACGCTCCCCTGTTCGCGGACCGTCTTGACCATGTGGCGCGGCACGGCATGAAACGCGCAGCTACCGATGACGTTGCCCGCGGCGAGCTTAGCGGCATCGCTTCCGTTGCTGGTGGCGTAAGCGTGCGTAAAGCGTTGGAGCATGGCGATGTCGTTGCCACCGTCGCCGTAGACGGACACTTCGTCCGCGGAATAGCCAAAATAGGAAGCCAGCCATGCAAGCGCCGCGCCCTTGTCGACGCCGACGTTGGTGATCTCGAACATGACGGGGCTAAAGGGGGCGTTGACCACCTTGTCCGCGTGGCTGGAAAGGAAGTCCTTGAGCTCGCTATCGAGCGAGGGGTCGCTCACGCGGGCGTTGATTTTGCAGATGCTGCGGGAAAGCACGTCAGAGACGCTTTGGTTGTGGACGCAATCCGCCTGCATTTGGCGGCGGCGAATACGCATGGCGGCCATCTTCACCTTCTCGATAGCGCCCGTGGCGACAAATCCGGCGAGCTGGTCTTGCGGGCTACCGGTGACATACGTGCAATCCAGGCCCACGCACTCGAAGCAGACCTGCGGGAATGTGCGGAGCATTTCCTCGAGCACCCCTTTGTCCACATCGCTATGGTAGATGGTGTTGCCATCGTGGTCCAAAATGATGGACCCGTTGGAACACACCGCCTCTATGTCAACGCCGTGAAAACCAAAGTCATTGGGGCTGCGCATGGTGCGGCCGGTGGCGACGGCGAAATGCGCACCGCTTTTAGTAACCGTTCGCAGAGCGGACACGATGACGGGGTCGACCATATGGGTTGCGTTGAGCAGGGTTCCATCCAGGTCGCTCGCAAACAGCTTGATCATTCGTTCTCCCTCTTCCAAGGCTCCTTGTGCGTGTCATACGTTGCGGCGGGCGTCTTACATCAGCGCCCGCTGCACGCTCACGCATCTCGAAACGTTAGCAGATTGGCCCGTGGTTAGACAGGTCGTACGCATCCTTGACGAAAAGCGCGGCGGCGCGGGCATGGGCACGGCGTGCGCACGAGGGCGATGTGGAGCATAACGCGACGCAAGGGCACCGCGTTTGCCAAAATGCATAACGGCCACCGTGCATCCTGCGCGTCTGCCAAAGCCTTGCATAAGAATTGAACGCCGCAAAACCGTGCCGTTTTGAAATGGTCACTGAGGACCACGAGGCGGGTAAGAACCGGCTAACCCAGTGCCCGCTCCCCTTGCGAAACGCCTCTATCAACCGCGTTATGGACGCGCTAGGCCACTTTATTGATACAGATGTTTCCATATTTCGGCTTAAAAAGGCCCCTCTACGGCAAAGGAGGTGCGACAGCCCGCACCTCCTCTGCATTCTTCTTCTCTTTCCGCGGCCAAACGGCCCAAATCGCTTTATACACGGCTTGAAAATCCCCGCTTGAAGCGGTTCAACTGCCATCCCGATCGGGCACGGTTTCAATCTACCGGCCAATAGCTACCACCCGTAAGCTAAACATGCGAATCCGCGATCGCAAAGCCCCCTAGCCCAGGGCAACGTCCAGGACCATCATGAGAACAAAGCCCGCGATGACGCCCAGCGTGCCCACGTTGGAGTGCTCTCCCAGGTGCGCCTCCGGAATAAGCTCCTCGACAACCACGTAGATCATGGCTCCAGCGGCAAATGCCAGCATCCAGGGCATAAACGGCGTGATCCAGCCGGAGACCAGAACCACCGCGATGCCAAAGATGGGCTCTACGATGCCGGAAAGGCTGCCCATGGCAAACGCCTTGGTACGGCTCATACCCTCGCGCGCAAGGGGCAGCGAAACCGCGGCGCCCTCGGGAAAGTTCTGCAAGCCCATACCCAGCGCGAGCGCAAATGCCATGCCAAGGTAGGCGTCCGCAGCGGCACCGGAGGCCTGGGCCGCCATGGCAAACAGCAGGCCAACGCTCATGCCCTCGGGGATGTTATGGAGCGTGACGGCAGAGACCAGCAACGTGGTTCGCTTCCAGCTGGTCTGGATGCCCTCAGGCTGGTCCTCCTCGGGATGCAGGTGGGGCAAGAACGTATCGAGCGCGAGCAGAAAGGCCACGCCCAGCAAAAAGCCGCCGGCAGCGGGGATCCACCCTATCTGACCCAGCTCCTCCGCCTGCTCGATAGCAGGATTGAGCAGCGACCACACGGACGCCGCGATCATGACGCCCGCCGCAAAACCCAAGAAGATATGATGCATAAGCTTGCGGTCGCTTCTAAAGAAGAAGACCATGGCCGCACCCGCGGTAGTCATAAGCCAGGTAAACCCGCAGCCCAGCGCCGCCCACAGCAACGCCTGGCCAATATTCGCAGATAACATAACGCCTCCAAGCAAAAACGAGTAGAAACAGCAAGAACAGGTCTCCGGGCGCCCGCGGACCCCGTAGTAAGTAAGGTGCCCTTACGCCAGCACGCGAAGCAGCCTGGGGTAGACTTCATCGAGCGTATCGAACATGCGGCCCATCGCCGCGATGCCAAACAGCCCCGCCACCTCGGGAACCATGAACACATCGGACGAACAGGCAATGCGCCCGTCGTCTTCCACAACAAACGTAATCCAGCGATACGACCCGTTCAGCGCATTGACCAGCTCGAGCGCCTGCGCGCGAAGTCCCGGCGCCACGCGCCCCAGCTCCTCGACCTCCAGGTGCGCGCCGCGATCGTTCACGCGAAACAAGATCACGGTCGCAGGCAGGCTGGCGCCCGACCATCCAACGCGAATGGTGTCGATGAGGTTTTCATCATCCAGCGGCGTATCGCTTCGATGCTCAATACCCGCCTCACGCATGCTCTGCATGAGCTGGATAGAGTTTTGATACATAGCTGCCCCCTACTCGACCGCGCCATCCACCAGCGCGCCCACAACCGCATTCGCCCGGCCGCACCGTTAAAGACGGCGGGCGCGCCCGCCAAATGCGCTCGGAAGCGCCCTTGGCAGGCGCGGTTCCCTATTCATTCAACGCCCTATCCTACACTAGTTTTCATTTTTTGGACGAGAATAGTTTCCCATAGCTAACCACAAACCCCGTTGCGCATATTCGCTAGCGCAACGGGGTCAACCTCAACTATTCAGTTGTTCTTCGCCAACGCGTTCGGCAGCAATCGGATCACGCGCGGCTTACAGGCGACTCAAGAAACGTTCCAGCCCGGCACGGCCGGCGTCGTCCCATTTATACACGCCCGCGTCCTCGAGCACCCGGCCAAAGACCAGGCCGACCTCATCACGCAAAACGCGCTCGGCGTCGCTTTGAGCAAGGGCAGGGTGCTTCTGCGCAACCTCCACGGCCCAAGCCGCATGGGACGCAGACAGCTCATCCGCTTCCAAGTCAGCGCGCAGCTCTTCCGGCCCGGCGCCGCGCGACTGAGCGGCAAGCAGGAGCTCTTGGGTGCGAGACAACTCGCCCACTAGGCGCGGGGGCAAAATCGCAAGGCCCATGACCTCGATGAGGCCAATGTTCTCCTTCTTGATATGATGCTTGTCCGCATGCGGGTGAAAGACGCCCAGCGGATGCCCAGCCGTTGTCACGTTGCACCTCAACGCCAGGTAGACCGTATAGGCATCGCCCTCCTTGGCCACCACGGGCGTGACCGTGTTATGACGAGTGCCGTCGGCGTCATGCGAGATGACACCGCACTCCACATCATCATGGTCGCGCCACACGTCGAGCACGCGGGTCGCCGCGCCGAGCACGGAATCGCGCGAGGAGCTCGAAAGCTTGAGCACGCTCAGCGGCCACACCAGCACCCCTGCGCGCACATCGCTAAAACCAGAGATCTCGAAAACGCGCTCAACCTTGGCGCGCATCATGGGAAACACATGGCGGCCGCCCTGGAAGTGGTCATGGGTGAGAATGGAGCCGCCCACAATAGGCAGGTCCGCGTTGGAACCCACAAAGTAGTGCGGCAAGGCGTCGACAAAGTCGAGCAGGCGCGACATGTTCTCGCGATCAACATGCATGGGCCGATGCTCCGCGCTCATGGCGATGCAGTGCTCTTCAAAGTACGCATACGGGCTATACTGCAGGCCCCAGCGCTCTCCCCCCAGCTCGATGGGAACAATTCGCAGGTTCTGGCGGGCCGGGTGCGCGCCCAGCGCGCTCGCGGCGGCGCGACCCGCATACCCTTCGTTGCTCATGCACAGCTGGCAGGCGGGATACGGCTCAACATCCGCGGGACAAGAAAGGGCTGCGGCGATATCGCGCGGATCCTTTTCCGGCTTGGAGAGGTTGATGGTGATCTCAAGGTCGCCCCACCTTGTGGGCGTGGTCCAGGCGATATTGCGCGCGATAGCGCTGCGGCGGACGTAACCCGCATCGCAGCACAGACGGTAGAACCAGTCGGTCGCGGTGGCGGAGCCGGCCTGCGAGCGGCGCGCAAACTCTGCGGCGACCTGCGAGGGACGCGGCATCAAGCGGCCCATAACCGCCATAGCCGCGCGGTCGCGGCCGCCGGATGAGTCCTCAAAGCGACCGGCGCCGATGGCGGCATCGGCCAAAACCGCCAGCGTCGCGTCCAGGTCAAAAGCGTCGGGATCAAACTCGTCCACGCCGATCTCCCACGCATGGTCGGGCGCGACCGCCTCGATGCCGCATGCATCAAGCAGCTCGTTGTACGCCCAGCGGCGATCGGCCTCCTCGATCAGCCCGCAGCGAATCGCATAAGAGATAAGAGCCTGTGCGGCGGCCTTGATTACATCCATGTCGCGCACGCGCCTTCCTCGGTAATGGAATACTTACGGCACGACCCCTCGCCCAGCCACGCGTCCATGCGGGCGATGAACTCGTCCACCAAATCAAGCGGGACAAAGCACTGGATCGAGCCGCCAAAGCCGCCGCCGTGAATACGGGCCGCCCCACGACCATCCAAGATGCGCTCGGCCAGGCCCAATGCCAACATGGCGTGCTGCTCGCGCACGTCGCCAACGGTTGCGGACACGTTTTGCAAGAACATGGCGGAGCTGGCACCGGATGCGCGCGTGTGGACGAGGAAGGATTCGATGTCCCCGGCGACCAGGTCTTCCCAGCGTTTATCGACCAAGCCGTTCTCATACCAATAGTGGATAGCGCGCAGGACCGCACGATCACCGTACTTTTCGCGCAGCTGGGGAACGGCGGCGTCGAAGACGGCGGGGTCGACCTCGCATAGGCGCTTGCAGCCGAACTCTCCCGCAATCGCCTGCATCTCATCCGGAATCGCGGCATACTCAAACGTGAGGTCGGTGTGGTCGGACCCCACCTTGACCAGGCACAGCGCGTAACCCGCCTTATCGAAATCGAAATCGAGCTTAGCGGTCTTGGGCTCGCTGGGAACCTCGAAGTCCATGTAGGCGAGCCCGCCCAGGCAAACGGCGGCCTGGTCCATAAGGCCGCAGGGCTTGCCAAAGTAGCGGTTCTCTGCAAACTGGCTCATCTTGGCCAGCTCGACGGGGTCGATGGAGGGACCCTCCCACAGCGCCTCCATGGCGCGGCCGTACGCGGCCTCGACCGCGGCCGAGCTGGAAAGACCGCCGCCGGCGGGAACGGAGCAGACAGAGGCGAAATCAAAGCCCGCCGGTGTGCGCCCGGTCTGGGCCAACTCGAACGCCATGCCGCGGACCAGCGCGGCAGTGGTCTCGCGCTCGTCCTCGCGTACGGACAGGTCGCTCAGGTCGACCTCTACCAGCGGAAAGTTGGCGTCGATTACGCGCACCACGTTGGTTCCGTTAGCAACGGCCACGCCGTCCACGGCGACATCGAGCGCGCCGGCAATAACGTGGCCTCCCTCATGGTCGGTATGGTTGCCGGAGATTTCAGAGCGGCCGGGCGCGTGGACCGCCAAGACCTTTGCGTTGGACGAGATCTCGCCGAACGTCTTCTCAAACAGCTCGCGCGCCGCGGCAAGGGCGGCCTGGTTGTTTGTTGCTGGCATGGACTATCCTCTCTTTAAAAAGCTGTTGTCAACGCGCTCCGTCTCTATCGCAGCGCGCCTGTTGATGAAAGGCCGTTTATGCAGCGCCGGCGGGACCGGCGGCATCTGAGGCGCCGGCGGCATCAGGGTCGACGCCGAAACGGTAGACGATGCGCTCGCGATACGGACGATCCGGCGCGCAGACAGGCTGCGGCCATTCCGCATGGTGCACGGCATCCGGATAGTACTCGGGCTCAAAGGCAAATCCATCATGCGGGCCATATGACGCGGCGTCCTTGGCGCCCTCATCCCCCAGCCAATTGCCCGTATACAAGTGCGCCCCCGGCGCGGTAATGAAGATATCGAGCGTGCGGCCGGATGCATCGTCCACCGCGCGCAGGGCATGGCGGGGCGCGGCGCCACGCGCATAGCCGGCAACGCAGAAGCAGTGGTCGTAGCCACGGGCGCGATCAAGCTGTGCGCTGCCGCATTCAATGTCCGCGCCGAGCTCCTTGAGGCTTCGAAAATCGAACGGCGTATCCGCGACCGACAAGGACTCACCCGCAGACACGCTGTCTGCGCGAAGCGGCAAGAAGGTCTCCGCATCGATGGAGACGCGCTGTGAAAGGCAGACGCCGCTCGCGTGGCCGGCAAGGTTGAAATAGCTGTGATTGGTCATGTTCACATAAGTCTCGGCGTCGGTCTCGCAGACATGCTCCACTTCAAGGCGCACGCCCCCGTCCGCGCCGTCTTTTTGGTCCTCCTTGTCCAAACGATAGGTGACCGCGAAGCGGCGATTGCCGGGCAGGCCCAGCTCGCCGTCCGCAAGCTCGCAGCTAAAGCGCACGGCGCTATCGTCCTCAAAAAGCTCCGCCGACCACAAGCGCTTGTGCAGGCCCCGGGCAAGGTCGGTATGCAGGTTGTTCGCATGGTCCGGACCATCGTTTGCGGGCAGATGGTAGATGCGCCCGGCAAGGGGCACCTCTGCTCGGTCCGTGCGGTTTGCAACGGGGGCAATGGTCGAACCGTAGCAGGCCGGGTTGTCGAGATAACCCGCAAGGTCGCCAAAGCCCAGCAGCACATCCGCGGCGGCGCCCGTGCGGTCGGGAATGCAAACGGACAGAACGGTTGCGCCAAAATCCATGACGGAGACGGATGCACCGTGCGTCGACAGCGTGTATTTGGTTACGCAGCGGCCGTCCGGCAAGCTTCCAAAGATATCAGCGGTGATCATAGGGCTCTCCCTGCATTATCCACATGCCTTTTCACGCATCTCGGCCTTCAGGCAAGATGTTAACGTACTCATATGTTAACGTACTCACAAGCATACGGCACCATGATTTTTAATCGGCAGCTTTATTGCCGTAAACGGTCCGCCCCGGCATACCTGCAGATCGCGTGAGCGTCCCGTGTGTAAAAACAAGACGCCCTCGCGAGCGCAACGCCCGGCGCGGGCGCCGCATGGAGCCTGTAGGCCAGAAAGGACAAGCAGATGCAGACCCATCCCACTGAGAACGGCCCGGCCACGCAGCGCCCCGCCACAGGACGCCCCGTATCCATGTGCGACGTCGCAGCAGCTGCCGGCGTATCGCAGCAAACCGTATCGCGTGTTGCCAACGGGGCTCCCAACGTAAGCGAAAAGACGCGCAAGCAAGTGCTGGACGCCATGCAGCGGCTGGGGTTTAGGCCCAATTACGCCGGCCGATCGCTGCGCGGAGGCAAATATAACGCCGTAGGGCTATGCGTCTACGACGTCACGCAGATTGGCAACCTCACCATGCTCGACGGCATTCTCGCCGCCGCCCGCGAGCAGGAATGCGCAGTCACTATGATAGAGATGGAGGATTCCGACGCGTTCACCCTCGCCGGGGCGTCCCGTCGGCTAGCCGCGCTCCCCGTCGACGGCATGATCATAAGCATGAGCCGCATGGCGCCGGACTTCGAGCAGTTCTGCCCCCAACCGGGCATGAACACGGTCATTGTCACCATGTACGCCCATCCGCGCTGCACCACCATCGATTCGGACCATTACGGTTGCTCGACGCTGGTGATGAACCACTTGTTCGACCACGGCCACAAGGAGATCCGCTTTGTAAGCGGCCCCTCGTTCTCAATCGACAGCGCGTTTCGAGAGGCGGGCTGGCGCGACGCCCTGACGGCGCGCGGCCTGCAGCCTGCAGAGCCCATGGCGGGCGACTGGACGGCAAATAGCGGTTACCGCATTGGCCTCAAGCTTGCCGAAGACAAAGAGATGACCGCGGTCTACGCCGCCAACGACCAGATGGCCATGGGCGTCATCGCGGCCCTGCGCTCCCGCGGCCGCCGCGTGCCCCAGGACGTGAGCGTAGTTGGCATCGACGACTCGATGGATGCCATGGTGCCCAATATAGAACTCACAACCGTTCGTTTTGACCTGCGCAAACGTGGACGATTGGTCTACGGGCACGCCATTGCGGACGCGCCCGCGACACCCGTTGCACTGCGTATCCCCGGCACCTTGGTCGAACGCTCAACCGTAGCGGCGGCCGTCCGCTAGGCAAGGCGCGCCCGCAGCCAGGCCAGGCCCCCTCCTAGTGGCCGGCGCGGCCGGCATCTGCACGCCGTCAGTATCTGTTCGCCGTCGACGCTCCAAACGCTTAGGCTTTCTTAATGCATTCCAACAAGGAACCGGCGCGGTGAAGGTGCTAGCATCTGTGCCAGGCTGCAGACAACTATCAAGCGGCAAATTCCAGCCGGCAGGTTTCATACAGGCCGGCAAGGGCATTCGCCCTACAGGAAAACACGGAGGACCCATGGCGAGCACGCGCGTGCTGATCATTGAAGACGATGCGGACATCAACAACATCGTAGCGACGCACCTCACGCGCGCCGGCTACACGTGCACGCAGGCGTTTTCCGGCACCGAGGCAAAGTTGCTGCTCGATTCCGGCAACTCCCCCATGGCCGACGTGGTGATCTGCGATCTCATGCTCCCTGGTCTTCCCGGCGAAGAGCTGGTGCGGCTCATGCGCGAGTGCGACCAAGACACGCCCATCATCGTCATCTCCGCCCGCACCGCCGCAAGCGACAAGATAGACCTTCTCAAGCTGGGCGCGGACGATTACCTAGCCAAACCTTTCGATTTGGACGAGCTGCTCGCGCGCATAGAGGTGCAGCTTCGCCACCACGGGCGCTCCTCGGCCATCGCCACCTCAAACGACGGCGTGCTGCGTTTTCGCGATTGGACCCTGGACCCTCAGGCACGCGTCTTTTGCGCCGCCGGCGAGCAGCTATCCCTCACCCGCATCGAGTTCAACATCACGGAGATCCTCATGCGCCACCCCAAGCGCGTGTTCACCAAGCAGGAGCTTTTTGAGCAAGCCTGGGGCGAGCCGTACGCCGCTGACGACAACACCGTGAACGTGCACGTCTCCAACATTCGATCCAAACTCAAGGCGTCCGGAACGGACGGCTACCTCAAAACGGTTTGGGGCATGGGCTTTAAACTGGTGGAATAGCACCGATATTTCCCACGTTTTTCTAACGGGTTTCCAAGATTGCGCCGCGGTTCCAAGCGCCGACGGCTCTGTTTCCGCCTTGCATCCATACGTTAACGGCATAATCCCCCGCTTTTTTCACGCCAACTCGATGCCATTATGAGCAAGTCGCAATTGCGCGGCCGTGCACCCGCGCGGCGCGACCGGTCCTAATGGCTTCTACGATAAAACCGGAACTTGTGAGGGGGAAACAACATGTTTGATACAGGTTCCACCGGCTTTATGCTTGTCTGTACCATGCTCGTGTTCCTTATGACGCCTGGCCTTGCTTTTTTCTACGGCGGACTGGCCCGGCGTAAGAACGTTACCAACACCATGCTCATGACCTTCATTGTCATTGGCGTCGTTGGCGTTCTCTGGGTTGTCGCCGGATGGTCGTTTGCCTACGGCGGCGACGGCTCCATCTCGTTCTTTGGCGGCTTTGACCAACTGCTTTGCCTGCCCATTGTCCAGCAGGTTCTGGACGAGGCGGCCAACCCACCCGCGGACGCGACCTATCCTTCTATCGTTGACATCGCGTTCCAGATGGCGTTTGCCATGATCACCTCGGCCATCATCACCGGTTCCGTCGCCGGCCGCATGAAGTTCAAGGCCGTCACCTTGTTCCTTGCATTCTGGGTTCTTGTTGTCTACGCCCCGCTGGCGCACATGGTCTGGGGCGGTGCCGGCTCGCTCATTGGCGAGCAGATTGGCGCGCTCGACTTTGCAGGCGGCGACGTTGTCCACATCTCCTCCGGCCTCACCGGTCTTGTTCTCTGCCTTGCCCTTGGTGGACGCCGCGGCTTTGGCGTTATGAGCTATCGCCCGCACAACGTTCCGTTTGTCGCCCTGGGCGCCGGCCTGCTGTGGTTTGGTTGGTTCGGCTTTAACAGCGGCTCCGAGTTCGCTGTCGACGGCGTCGCCGCACTCGCCCTGCTCAACACCGTCACCGCAAGCGCCGCCGGCCTGGCTTCCTGGTTGGTAGTCGAGCGCCTGGTCACCGGTAAGCCCACGCTTGTTGGCGCCAGCACCGGCCTGGTCGCCGGCCTGGTCGCAATCACTCCGGGCGCTGGCTTTGTCGAGCCCTGGGCCGCGCTGATCATTGGCGCCGCCGTTCCGCCCGTCTGCTTCTTCGCCATCTCGCACCTCAAGGCCCGCTTTGGTTATGACGACGCCCTCGACGCCTTTGGCTGCCACGGTATCGGCGGTATCGTAGGCGGCGTCCTCACCGGCCTGTTCTGCGTGCCCGAGCTGTCCTGGACCGACTTCGGCGGCTTGTTCTACACCGGCGATCCCACAATGCTGATCGCCCAGGTTCTGGGCATTGCGGTCACCATCGCCATCGTCCTGATTCTCGACCTTGTCCTTGTTCTTGTGGTTAAGGCCCTGTGCGGCGGCAGCCTACGCGTTGACGAGGCCGATGAAGCCCTTGGCCTTGATATCTCCGAGCACGGCGAGAGCGCCTACCCCGCGTTCACCGGCTTGGACTAGCAGCTATGCCCCTGGCATAGGAATCATTACCAACACATAGATCAATTGGAGGAGGAGCAGCCATGAAACAACTGACCGCTATCATTCGCCAGGAGAAGCTCGAGGTTCTCAAAGAGGCCCTGTTCGACGCCGGCATCCGTGGAATGACCATCTCGCAGGTGCAGGGTTGCGGCAACCAGCACGGCTGGAAGGAATACGTCCGCGGTACCGAGGTCCTTCTCAACACCATCCCTAAGGTCAAGTTCGACATTGTGGTGGACGAGGACCAGGTAGATGGCTTGATCCAGGTCATCTGCAGCGCCGCGCACACCGGTGGCGTGGGCGACGGCAAGATCTTTGTCACCCCGGTCGACGACGTCATCCGTATTCGCACCGGCGAGCACGGACGCGGCGCGCTCTAATAGGCACGCTCTAGTACCCGGCGTTTGATGCCCGGCTTGCGACTCCCGGCATCGCGCGGCTCATCGCTTAGCGTCGAGCACATCGAGCACCCAACACGCGGCAAACCGCGATAACGACACGGCCCGATTCGATACCCCCACACTCCCTGGTATCGAATCGGGCCGCTTTTTGTGACGCTTCAGCATCCGGCAGCGCTCTCACAGCATTGGATACCGGGTCATTATTATGCCTGTTCAGAAGATTGTCAATGCAAAAAAATGCATAGAGATTTGCGCATGCAAAACCGTGTCCATTCGGGATGGCAGCTGAGGGCCACGAGGTGGGTAAAACCCGAGCCCCCGCTCGCAAATGCGCTACCGACCTTCACGGAATCCCGCAAATCTCACTCACGCTCACCCAGACTTATAACCACGTTTGGCTACAGGTTTACACAATGTGTCTCCAACTTTAAACAGAAATGGTGCCGTGACACAGCCGAGGCGCAACTACATCGCCGCCAATAGAACGCTTGCTCCAAGAAAATGCCACGAGGGGCACGCCAAAAGGCTATGCATGCCCTCCACGTACCCACCTCGTGGCACTCAACTGCCATAGCCAACGCCCACGGTTGTCAAACTCAAGGCGCTAGCTGATGCGTCCGTGCTCCACGCTGTAGAAGCGATCGGCAAATGCGCAGGTAGACGCTCGATGGCTCACCAACACCACCGTTTTGCCGGCGCGACGACGATCGATCGCGCGCATAACCGCCGCCTCGTTGAGCGCATCTAGGTTGCTGGTGGGCTCGTCAAGCAACACAAACGGGGCATCGTGCAAGAAAATGCGCGCAAGGCCAATGCGTTGGCGCTCGCCGCCGGACAGAGAATCGCCCAGCTCCGCAACCGGGGTGTCGTACCCCTGCGGCAGCCTTGCGATCAGCGACGTGAGCGCCGCCGCCTCGCAGGCGCTATCGAGCTCGGAATCCGTGGCGTCCTCACGCGCGATGCGCAGGTTGTCGCCAATGGTGCCCACAAACAAATGCGTATCCTGCGTCATGTACCCAATCGCGTTACGCAGACTCGCGGTGTTGACGCCGCGCAGGTCGCGTCCGCTCATCATCACCGCGCCAGACGTAGGATCCCAAAACCTCATAAGCAGCTTGAGCAGCGTCGACTTTCCCGAGCCGGACCGTCCGGTAACGCACACCATCTCACCGGGCTCAAACGAAATCGAGATGTCATCCAAGATGCAATCGTCTTTGGACGAGGGCATGCACGCGGGCGCGCCGTTTGAAGCCGCCCTGACACCGCGCAACGTTCTGGCGCTCGTGTCGGCGGCGACACAGCCGTAGGAGAACGTCACGTGTTCGCACGCCGCCCCGTCAAAGGTAACGTCCGCGCCATCGAGCACGTCCACGGTCTGGGGCTCCTCGTCCAAAAGATCGAGCACACGCGCGCCAGAGGCGAGCGTCGCCTGCAGGGACGTGCCCAGACGGCACACCGCCAGCACCGGGCCAGAGGAGGACAGGTACGCAAAGGAGCAGATGAACGCCGACGAGAACGAGAGGTCGCCCGCGGCGTAGAGCCCCAGCGACGTCGCGATCATGGCGAGGCTGGTGAGCAGCACCATCGCATCCGCCAGGCCCTCGACCGCAGCGGAGCGCACGTGCAGTGAACGGTCCGTGGAGCCCATAGCGTCGGTCTGCGCGGCGAGGCCGGCCGAGCGCTTGGAGACGCCCGCGAACTGCACGGTCTCGGCAAGGCCGCGCAAACCATCGAGCACGTACGCGCTGATGGATCCCGCCGCGTCGCGCGATGCCCTGCCAGCGTTTCCGCACAGCTTGGACGAAGCGATGGGCATGATGGCGCCCAGCACCAGGTAACCCGCCAGGGCGATGGCAGCCAGCGGCAGCGAGTGCGCGCCGATGAACGCGAGCATGACGGCAGAGGACGCGATGGCGATCGCGATGGGCGAGATGGTGTGCGCGTAGAACACCTCGAGCAGCTCGATATCGGCGGTCACCAGCGATACCAAGTCGCCGCGGTCGCGCCCCTCGAGCTTGGCTGGGGCGAGGCGTCGCAGCGCATCGAAAACGTGGTCGCGGATAAGGGCGAGCAAGCGAAACGCAATGTAGTGGTTTGCCAGCTGCTCGCCGTAATGCAACGGTCCGCGCAGCACGCCGCACGCCACCGCGAGCACGCAGGCGCTCGCGACGGCGAGGCCCGTCCCCTGGCCTGTGGCGGCTATGATGCCGTATCCGCCAAAGGCCGCCACAAACGTCGCCGCCAACGACCCCGCCGTGCCCAGCGCGACGGCAAGCGCCAGGTGCGCAGCCAGCGGACGCACCAGGCCGATCATACGCGCCATGATGGAGAACGCCGAGCGCCGGGGTCCGCAGGACGAAGGCGCCCCCGCAGCTGCGTGCGATGCCTGCACGGGAGCCGGTCCGGATTCAAGCGCCGCCGCGTCCACCACGACACCCGCGGGCATCGAGGCGCGCTCGTTCTCCTCGTCCAACGCATAGGCGGAAAGCTCATGCTGGCTGCTCCACATGCTGGCGTATATCCCGCCGGCAGCAAGCAGCTGGGCGTGCGTTCCCTGCTCTACCAGATGTCCGCAGCTGAACACCAGGGTCTGGTCCGCATGCGCCACGGAAGCCAGACGGTGAGCGATGACTATCACCGTATGGTCCCCTGCCAGTTCGTCGATCACGCGGCCGATCGCGCGCTCGCTCTCCACATCGACGTTCGAGGTAGCCTCGTCAAAGATGTAGATGGGCGAATCATGCAGCAGGGCGCGGGCCACGCAAACGCGCTGGCGCTGGCCGCCGGAAAGGTTGGCGCCGCCTTCCGCCAGCTCCATATCGAGCCCGCCGTTTGCGCGCACAAACCCAGCGATGCGGCACCGCTCGAGAACGTCCATAAGGTCCCGGTCCGTCGCATCAGGGCGCGCCAGCAGCAAATTGGACCGCAGCGATCCTGCGAACAGATGGCCCGCCATGGGCACCAGCGTCACCGCGCGCATCAGCGAGTCGAGTGTGGCGTCGCGCACGTCCACGCCGCCTACTTCAATCTTTCCCAGGTAAGAAGCCTTGCGACCGGACAAAATACCCGCCAAAGTCGACTTGCCCGAACCGCTCTCGCCCACAATCGCCACCAAGCTGCCGCGGCGCATCGAGCAATTCACCTGATCAAGCACCACATGTTCGCCGCGGGCACCGCCCTCGCCGTAGGAGTAGCCCACGCCACGGCACACGATGTCGCCGCGACCGTCCAGCTCGCGCTCGCCGCGCGGCGGTACCGGTGCGTCCAAAATGCGAAACATGGTCTTAGCCGCACTCATGCCGTTCATGGCCGTATGAAACAGCGAGCCCAGACGACGCATGGGCAAGAAGAACTCCTGCGACAGGAATACAACCAAAAAGGCACCCGAAAAGCCTATGGCGCCAGACGCCAGCTGCAGCACCGCCACCACAATACCCGCAGCGGCGCCACCAAAAGCGACCAGGTCCATCACGTTGATGGAGTTGAGCTGCACGCGCAGCATCTTCATGGTCGCGCGGCGAAAGCCCTCCGACTCGTCGTTCATCCGCTTGTGCCAGCGCCCATCCGCCTGATAGATCTTCAGCGTGGTCAGGCCCTGCACCGCCTCCAAAAAGCTGCCGCCCAAATCCACATAGCTGCCCCAATACTCGGCAGCCACCTTCTTGGCGTTGCGCATCACCATCATGATGGAAATGGGGATGAGCGGGACGATGACCAGCAGCACGGTCGCCGGCAAGCCCGCCTGCCCCACTAGCGCCACAAACAGGGTGACGGGGGCAAGTACCGCGTAGAACAGCTGTGGCAGGTAGCCGCCAAAATAGACCTCGAGCTGCTGGGCGCCCTCGACGCTGGTCTGCACCGCCTCCGCGGTGGACACCTGCTCCGTGTACGCCGGGCCCATCTGGACCAGCTTGTCGTACACCAGCTGGCGCACCTGGCGCTTGGCCGCGAAGGCCGCCTTATCGCCGGCGCGCTGGGCCACATAGATCGAAATAGCGCGGACGATGATCAGCATCGCAAGCGTCATCGCCGCGCGAGCGCCGAACGCCGCCGCGCCCGCAGCCGCCGCACCAGAGCCAATTCCGGACGCCGGCATCCCCGCAAGCAGCGCGGCGAACACGTTGCCGATCGTTGCGATGATAGCGATATTGCATAGCAAGGCGATCCATTTTGCTGCGACCGATCCAACAATAAGCGGCATAATGCCTGGTACAAGCGACAGCAACCTCTTATCGAACATGCAACGAGCTCCTTAAAGTTAGCCTTATCTATGTTAGCTTTGGGATACTTTATCTAGCTCATTATGACGCCATTTTGTATGAACGGTCTAACATTTTGTTCACTATGGCTAACACAGAACAGCTTCCCAACCATTCATGAGGTCGCCTACCAACACCAACAACCCCTCCGTGCAAGGATGGGCCAAAAAACGCGTTAGTGCGGAAAGGGCGGAGTGTCAAAAAACGCGCTAGTGCGGAGATTTGGTCAAATAGTGCGTTAGTGCGGTTTGGAAGCGGCCCGGGACACCTTTCTTATGCATAGACCGGCATCGTCCAAGCCTTCTAGTTTGGATGATGTAAACACCCTATTCATAAGGTACCCTTTCTATGCCTCGCCCGGACTGCACTAACGCATTATTTGTCACGATTTGAACCGCACTAAGCCATTATTTGGTCCAACCTCCGCACTAAGTCGATTTTTGTCCCAGCGTGCTCCGAGACGTCTTCCATGTTGCGTCCAATCGCACCACGCCCCCGCTCGCCTCGCCCTACCGCCTCTCTCCACTGCCTCGCCCCGCCGCCCCATCTTTAAGCATTCTTAAACCCCGCTTATAAATCTCCCAAGGTCCGGCCCGCATTATAAAGATGCACGGCAACCGCATCAGAGAGGAGGCGCGGCATGCACCCCGCCGACGCCATAAACATCGCGATCGACCTTGCCATCATCGCTGCCCTCGCCTATCTTCTGTTCACTTCGCAAAAAGGAAGGTGACCCCATGCTCAACCTGTTGCGCTCGGACCTCTACCGCATGACCCGCATCCGCGGCTTGCGCGGCGAACTTTGGCAATACGCCTCGGTGCTGCTCTTTATCGCCTGCCTCGAGGTGGGCCTCACCTGGTTTATCTTGCAATCCGGCTTGGGCCCGGCGGAAAACGCCAACCTCATCAAGGAGCTGGCGACGCCGTCCTCTTTCCTGGGAAGCACCATGCTGGGATCCTTCTCCGTCCTCGCCCTGGCCGCGTCGTTCGGCATGGTCGAGTACACGTTACCTGATCTCTCGGAGGGCTATGTAAAAAGCCTGGTCTCCTCCCCGCGAGGGCGCGCTTTGTATTTGGGCGAGAAGATTCTTCTCGCCGGCATTTGGTCCGCCCTCATGCTTGCCCTGGGCTGCATCTTCCACCTGGTGATCTTGAAGGTCTTCCTCACCATGCCCTACGGCTTTGCCATCCAGGGGCCGGACAACCCGCTCGCCTTCGCCCTCTGGCTTCTAGGCGCATGGCTTGCAACCTGGGCAATCACGGTCATCGCCATGATCGCCGTAGCGATCTTCCGCAAAAAGCTCCCCGTCTATATCTTCGCGTTCGCCCCTATCAGCGGCCTATTCCCGCTTACGCTCAGCGCGCTCGCGTTCTCGTCTGGCGGCATGCTCTCCTTCCTGCAACCCATCGCCCCCGCGCTCACCAGCATAGCCACTTGGATGCCCAGCTCCGTACTGCAGGCGTTCTCCAACGGCGCCAACACCATGTTCGATACCGCGACAACCCTGCCGCTTATCGGCGCCGTGCCCGGCTGGGCATGGGGCGCAGTCACCGGCGTCATCTGGATTCTCATAGGAAGCGCGGCCTACATCGCCATCGGCAAACGCCGCGACCTGTAACGACCGCGCCCGCGCCGAGGGACAATGCGGCTCGCACGCCGCAGCCCGCACCGCCCCATCTTTAGCAATTCTTTACCAGCGTGCCGTCCGCCGCGCGCCGCCACTCCTGCCATACTCAAACCATCCTCGTCCTCAGGAGCAACCATGTACGCCATCCAAACGCACGACCTCACCAAGATCTACGGTAAGAAGCACGCCGTCGACCATCTCAACATGACCGTCCACGAGGGCGACATCTATGGATTCGTCGGCAACAACGGAGCCGGCAAGTCCACTACCATGAAGATGATCGCCGGGCTTGCCTCCCCCACCTGGGGCGAGATCGAGCTCTACGGCCAGCTAATCGGGGCTCATCCCGCACGCGGCAATGCCGGCGGCGTAAACGCGACCCAAACGCACCACGTGGGCGCGCTCATCGAGGAGCCCGGCGTCCTCAAAGCCCATTCCGCTTTCGACAACCTCATGATGAAGGCGCTCGCCATCGGCGTCATTAACCCCAAAGAGCACTGCCGCGACCTGCTCAAGCTGGTCGGCCTCGCAGATACCGGCAGCCAGCCCGCCAAAAAGTTCTCCTTGGGCATGAAGCAGCGCCTGGGTCTGGCCCTTGCGCTGGTCGGCACGCCCGACCTCCTGCTTTTGGACGAGCCCTTCAACGGCATGGACCCGCAGGCCACGCGCGACATGCGCCAAGCGCTGGTCCGGCTCAATCGCGAGCGCGGCGTCACCATTGTCATTTCCAGCCACGTGCTCGACCAGCTCAACCGTATGGCCACCCGCTACGGTGTGGTCCGCGACGGCGCACTGGTCCGCGAGATCACCGAGGCGCAGGTTCACGAATCCTGCGGCAGCTCGGTGCGCATAAAGACCGCCGATCCCGCCCGCACCCTCGCGACCCTGGAAGAGCGCCTACCCGGCGCAAACCTTCGCGCGCTGCCCGACCAAGCGATCTCCATCTCGCTCCCCAGCCTCGTGCCCGCCGCATCCGCCCCCGCCGCGCCCGCCGCATCCGCAACGTCCAGCTCTTCTGCAACTGATCCCGCCCCCGCCGCCCAGGCCGTCGAGCACATCTCCCGCATCCTTCACGACGCCGACCAGGTTGTACTCGAGCTCTCCGTCACGGAGCGCGATATCGAGGACTACTTTGTCGAGCTCATGGGTACGCCTGCGCCCAAATAACCCCCCCGGCCCGCAGCCAGCCTCTGCAGCCGGCCTCCGTAGCCCGCACCCTCGCGACCTATACCCGCGGCCGCCTTAGCAGCCTGCCCCTCAGCCGCCCGCCACTTCGAAAGGTCTCACCATGCTCGGCCTTCTCAAATCAGACCTCTACCGCATCTTCAACCCAAATCGTCTGCGCGGCGAGTTCTTTGGTTGCTTTGTAGCGCTGGTCATCATCATCGGCGGCGCGCTCGGCTTCACCGCCTTCATGCTCTCGCGGGCTTCCACCGGCTCCGGCCTCGTCACCAGCCAAGACGCCGCCGAGCTCGCCAGCGAATTCAACCTCGCCCTCGTCCACCCCTCCGCCTTCCTTGGCTCTATCTTGCTCGACGGAGCCATCCTCAACATCGTCACCATGTTCGGCGTCGTCGTTGTCGCCTGCACGGACTTCCGCGACGGCTTCGCCAAAACCCTCATGCAGGGCTACGGGCGCGCAACCTACTTCCTCGAGAAAATCGTCTTCAACGCCATCTGGACCGCGCTGGTCCTCCTCGCCGCTTGCCTTATCGCCATCGCATTCGCAGCTATCCTGCGTTTTCCCCTGTCTTTGGACGAGGACCCCTTGCATCTTTTCGCCTGGCTCGCGCTCACCTGGCTTGGCCTGTGGACCCTCACGCTTGTGGCCCTCGCCATCGCCGTGCTCATCCGCCGCACGGGCGCCGTCAACGTCGCCATCATCTTCATCGGCGCGGGTGCCATCTCGGGCTTTTTCGACCTCTTCGCAGAGCTCTGCAGGGTATTTTCAGAGTTCAAGCTGGGCGCCTCCTCCATGTACGCCGCTGCGGGCTCGTTTGCAGAGCTTTTGCCCACCAACCTCATCAGCAGGCTCGCCCTGGGATCGCACGTGCTCTTCGAGCCCGCCACCACCCCCGGCCTCGCGCTGCCCGGCGGCCTTGCCACCCAGGCGCTGCTGGGATTTTGCATAGTCGCTCTGTTCTCCATCGCCATCATCCTCACCAAGGGTCCCAAGCGCGAGTACTAACTGCCGCGCACCCGCGCACGCACCCGCACCCATCCTCGTCCACACCCGCACGTGCCCCTGCACCACCACAAGGAGGTTTCGCCGTGGATTCCACCTTCTTCGCCATATGCATGCTCATCCTGGGCGCAGCCTTAGGCGCGCTTGCCGCCGGCGCCACCTACGCCATGGAGCTGCGCCGCATGGCCCGCTTCATCCGCGAGCGCCAGCCCCGCAGCAACGCGCGCCTCACCGTACAGGCGGCGGCTCCCGCGCTGCAAGACCTCGCCGCAGCCGTCAACGCAGAGCTTGACCGCGCCATGGAGGAGTGCATCGCCGCCCAGCGCCACACGCAGGAGTTCCAGCGCGATCTTTCCGCCCTGTCGCATGACATTCGCACGCCGCTTATGGGTGCCAAAGGCTACCTGCAGCTTGCGCTGGACGAAGACTCGCCCCAAGGCCGCCAGCGGCACCTCTCCGCCGCCACGGACCGCATCGATAGCACCATCGTCCTGCTAGACCAGCTGTTCTTGTACACCAAGGCAAGCGATCCGGACCTTGCGCTCAACATGCAGCCCATCGCCTTGCGGCCGGTGGTAGAGCGCGTGCTGATCGCCCACTACCCCGATTTTGAGGAACGCGGCTGGGAGCCCGCGCTCACCTTTGAGGACCAGGGCCTTTTGGTGCAGGCGGACGAGGACGCCCTGGCGCGCATTCTGGAAAACCTCATCACCAACGCGCTGCGCTACGGGGCAAGCGCGCCCGTGCTCGCCCAGCAAACGCAAGACGGCCGCCCGGTGCTGGATGTCGCCAACCAGGTCCAAGACCCCGCCGCCATCGACCCCACCCGCCTCTTCGAGCGCTTTTATCAGGCAGATGCCTCGCGCGGCAAACAGGGCGCCGGCCTGGGGCTCGCCACCGCCGCCAAGCTCGCCACCGCCATGGGCATGCGCCTATCGGCGAGCATACGTTGCAACCAGCTCGTCATACGGCTACATTTGAGTGTGGAGTGAATTTGTCACACATCGCGACTGCGAAGTTCCACCACATCTTGATGGCATGCGTGTGAGAAACTTTACTCTCTACACGCATGCCCCGGCGAGCGTCCACCCGCGCCTTCGCGCACGGATGCCCGTCGCATACCCTATGAGCTTGGAGCGATACGCAGCGTATGATTCTGGACCGCATAGCATCACCCGCAGACGTCCACAGCTTGGACAATGCGCAGCTTGTCGAGCTGTGCTCCCAGCTGCGTGAATCCATTCTCGCCTACTGCTCACGCGAGGGCGGCCACGTGGCCCCCAACCTGGCGACCATCGAGCTCACGGTAGCGCTGCACCACGTCTTCAACGCGCCGGTCGATAAGATCATCTTCGACGTTTCGCATCAAACATACGCGCACAAAATGCTCACCGGCCGTGCCGCCGCCTTTACGGACCCCGCGCGCGCCAGCGAGGTCTCCGGTTTCTCCAACCCGCGCGAATCCGCCTTCGACCTGTTCTCCATGGGCCACACCTCGACGTCTGTAAGCCTTGCCTGCGGCCTTGCCATGGCTCGCGACCTTGCGGACCAGGACTTTCGCGTGGTCGCCGTCATTGGCGACGGAGCGCTTTCCGGCGGCTTGGCCTTTGAAGGGCTCGACGCTGCGGGCGAGTTAAACACCGGCCTCATCATTATCATCAACGACAACGACCAGTCGATCGCGGAAAACCACGGCGGCCTGTACCAGTGCATGGCCCAACTCCGTGCCACCGGCGGCACCTCGCCCAACAACCCGTTCCGTGCGCTGGGGCTTGATTACCGCTACCTTGAGCAGGGCAACGACGTGGTAGAGCTCGTTCACGCGCTTCAAGAGGTCCGCGACACCCCGCGTCCCGTGGTCCTGCACGTCCACACCAAAAAGGGCGCCGGCTTTGCCCCGGCGGAAACCAATCCGGAAGCCTGGCACCACGTGGGGCCCTTCCCCCTTGACGCCAACGCTCCCGCAAGCGCCCATGGATCCGGCGCCACCTACGCGCAGATCACCGGTACGTACCTTATAGACGCCATCCAGCGCGATCCGCGCGTGGTGGCCATGAGCGCCGGCACCCCCTACATCATGGGTTTCGACCCCCAGCGCCGCGCGCAGGCGGGTCGCCAGTTCATCGATGTGGGAATCGCAGAAGAGCACGCCGTCACCTGCTCCGCGGCCCTGGCTTTGGCGGGGGCATCGCCCGTCTTTGGCGTGTACGGCGTCTTTTTGCAGCGCGCCTATGATCAGCTGTGGCATGACGCCTGCCTCAACAGCGCGCCCGTCACCATTTTGGACTTTGGCGCGTCCGTGTTTGGCACCACGGCAGAGACGCACCTGAGCTTCTTCGACCTCTCCATGGTGAGCAACCTGCCCAACCTGGTTGTTCTAGCACCGTGCTGTCAAGAGGAATACCTCTCCATGCTCAACTGGGCGCTCGGCCAGCGCGCGCTGCCCGTCCTCATCCGCGTGCCCGGAGCCGGCGTCATTTCTCGTCCAGACCTTGCGCCCGCCGCGCCGGTGGGCCCATCTGCCGCGGCGGCAGATCACGCAACCACCGAGTCGGCAACCATCGACTGGAGCCGACCCGCCTACCAAACCGTGCGCCGGGGCGAGCGCCTGGCAATTCTTGGCCTGGGCGATTTCCTGCCCTTTGCCGAGCAGATCGCAGATGCCGTTTTGGACGAGCTTGGGTTCTCGCCCACCGTCATCAACCCGCGCATCGCCAGCGCCATCGATATGCAGGAGCTTGATCGCATCGCCGCCGACCACGCCGCGTTGATCACACTTGAAGACGGCATAGTCGAGGGCGGCTGGGGCCAGCAGGTTGTCGCCGCGATGGCCGCAAGCGGCATGCGCATGAAATGCTACGGCATCTCCAAGGCCCCGGGCTTCCCCGACCGCTACCAGCCGCAGGAACTGCTTGCCAAGCACGGCATGTCGACTGCGGGCATCTTGGCAGACGTACGGACCATGCTTGGCCTGTAGGCGCGGTTGTCCCCAAGCTACTTTCTATAGGCTACTTTCTATAGAAAAGCTCGCGCGCCCGCTCCTTAAGGTTGGTCGCACGGATAACGCCCTCGTAAGACTTCAGCTTGATCTCTGGAAACGCGTTGAAGAATCTCAGCTCTCGACGGGTCATCATGGTCTTGAGCTTTACGGGGGCAGATGCCTCCGCTCGCTGGGCGACGTTTTTCATGCGGCGCGCAACCAGGCGCAGCCCGCGGCCGCCCTCCGCGATAAAGGCGGGCATTTCCACCTTCTCGCGTACGGATTCAAACATTCCGTCTGACATCTCTGCCAGCCAGGAGTTTACGGCGCCGCTGCGCGATTTAAGCTCGGAAGCGGTATCCAATACCGCGGCGGGAACGCGGTCGAGCATCGAGGCCGTGGCGTCTTTGAGCGATTCGTTGATCTTATCGGCCATCTCGTCCCGCAGCAGTTCGAGCTTGAGCGACAGCTGTCGCCAGCTTGCCAGGGCAAACGCCGTATCGAGGACGAGGACCCCCGCGCATGCATCCGCGATCGCGGCGAGCACCTCCCGAGGCACCGCCTGCAGCGCCGCCAGAAGAGACGGCTCGGCCGCCCTGCATATCACCACCGCGCCCGCGCCAAATAGCATGGCGCCGTACAGGCACACCCTGCCCTTGATATTGAAGGGGAACTTGGAGTAATCCCAGAAACGCGCTCCGGTGAGTCGCTCGAGCATGGCACCCACGCTATATTCCAGTACGCTGCACACTAGCGCCGCCGCGACAAACTGCGCGCCCACCCCGGGGATGCCGCGCAGCAAGAACCAGCACGCCAACGCGCCGGCTCCGTAGATGGGGCAGCACGGGCCCAACAGAAAGCCGCTGTTGGCAAAGTGGCCGTAGTTGGCAAGCGCGCAAATGGTCGATTCATACAACCAGCCCACAAACGAGTAGACCAAAAAAGAGATGAACAGCGCCGATAGCGGGGCTCCCGTTGCAACAAACTCAGCGAACACTCGCTACTCCCCCGTCATGCTATCGGCCTCTACGCCCATCCTCGTCCGCACATGCCGCGATGCCGAAACGCTCGCGCCCTTGCCGGGCAACCGGGCAGCAACCGTCTCGTACAGGGCGCACCATTTATCCGCCATGCAGACAATCCATGCTTCGCGGCAAGTGGGGGGCACGGGCACCAGCGGAAACATATGACGGGCGATGATATTTCGCTCGCGCTCCGTAAGCTCGAAATCCTCCTCGGCCCGGGTGAGCGCGCAGGAGGGATGCGTGAATCCATGCAGACGATGCGAGGGGTCCGCATCATGCCAATCATAGAGAAAATAGTCATGCAGCAGCGCGCCTCGAATGAGGGAGGCGCGGTCAACTCGCACGCCCGCGCGCTCCAGCGCCGAAGCGATGGCGGAGCTAGCCCGCGCGACCGATCGTACATGTTCGTACACGCTCACGGTGCCGTGCTGGATAAACCCGCGCGTCAGACCAAGCCTGCCGTCGCACTCGAGAGCAAGCGCCGCGCGCTCGACCTCGTCCAACGCAGACCTGTCGCAGCGCTCATCGCTTGTTAGCACATCCGTCATGCCACCGCCCTTTCGACCAGCCATCTCACGTGCGTCATCTCATACATCCGATATCACAGATACATGTAATTATCCCAGCAAACCACAAAGCTGAATACCGTGCGAACCAGAATGCTACATTCTATACGTATGGTTACAAAAACTTCGTCTCCGCCCCATCCATCCGTGCGCGCCGCATGCGCCCCGCGCATCGCCGACTCACGCACCGCCGAATAACAGAAAACCCGCCCGTGTGTAGTCCCCCTTACGCTAGACTGCCTAACCAGAAGGGAGACCAGCACATGGACATCAACCAGATCGCGCAGATGGCGGGAGTCTCTCGCGCCACCGTGTCGAGGTATTTCAATAACGGATACGTATCCCAGGAGAAACGCGAAATCATCGCGAAGGTTATCGAAAAAACCGGCTACGCGCCGTCGCAGCAAGCCAAGACGCTGCGCACTGGCAAGACCAACGTGGTTGGCGTCATTATCCCCAAGATCAATTCAACCTCTATAAGCCGCATTGTCGCGGGAATATCCCAGGTGGTGAACGATGCCGGCTACCAAGTGCTGCTTGCAAACACCGCCAACGATTCCGCACGCGAGGTTGAGTTTCTCAAACTGTTCCAGCAATCCAACCAAGTTGATGGCGCCATACTGGTCGCCACCATGTTTAGCCCTGAGCACTACCGCGCCATGGACGCCCTGCGCGTGCCGTTGGTCATTGTGGACCAGATAACGCCCGACCGTCCCTGCGTCTACCAGGATGACCTGGGTGCCGTTCGCACCATCACCGGGCACATATTGAAAACCAGCTCGAACCCCGCCTACATAGGCGTGGACGAGGACGATGTCTCCGCAGGCCAGATGCGCCGCGAGGGCTTTTTGGCGGCATGCGAGCAGGCGGGCATTCAGGTACCGCTCGACCATATTGCCGTGGGCGACTTCAATATTGAAGCCGGTTACGATTGCACCGAGCAGCTCCTTGATGCCGACCCAACGATCGACGCCGTTGTATGCGCGACCGACACCATCGCCTGCGGCGCCCTTACCTGCCTGCGCGACCGCGGACTCTCCGTGCCCGGCGACGTCCAGGTCGCGGGCATTGGCGATGGGGACCTGTCGCAGATTGTCGATCCTCCCCTCACAACCATCCACCACCATTACAAATCTACCGGCATCGAGGCGGCCAAGATGCTGCTGGGCTTCATGGGCAAAGACGCCGGCGCGGTGCGCGAGGTTAAGATGGGATTTGACCTGGTGGAACGCAAGTCAACGCGATAAGACGGCACTGCTTTTGATCAAGGCCCTAGAGCCCTCCGGTGCGTATGTCTCGGGTGTGTTCGCTTCGCTCAGAACACCCGAGACATACGCACCGGAGGGCCTTGCGTTGTCGAAAACCCGCCGGATCAGCTGGCATCAAGACACGCATTGCCCCGGAAAACAGGCATCAAGCCACCCAATCGCCTGATGCGCAAAAAACCATTCGCCGTCATTTTTCTACCGCTGGCGACACTATGTCCGCAAACTCATTGGCAGCAGCGCGCCCTCGGTGTATGTATATCGTTGTGGGAACGATTCCATATGAGAACGAACACACATACTTCTACCTCTCATTTAGAAGAGCAATGAAGCAGTTTGTCCTCTATACTGAAACCAGGTTCCACATTGCAAGCGCACCGATTCGAACGGGAAGGAACGCATATGGCACTCGATCACAGACTCGCCGCGCAGCAGATCCTCGACGCCGTGGGAGGAGCGGACAACGTAGTCTCCGCCGCCCACTGCGCAACGCGCCTTCGCCTGGTCATCGCCGACGACTCGAAGGTGAACCAGCAGGCCGTCGACAACGCAGAAGGCGCCAAGGGCAACTTCCAAGCAGCCGGCCAGCTGCAGGTTATCTACGGAACCGGCACTGTCAACAAGGTCTATGACGAATTCATCAAGCTCGGCAATATCAAAGAGGCCACTAAGGAAGAGGCCAAGGAGGCCGTGGCGGAGCGTCAGAACCCCTTCATGCGCGCCATCAAGCTGCTGGGCGACATCTTTGTTCCCATCATCCCGGCAATCGTCGCGTCCGGTCTTTTACTGGGCATCATGAGCGCCCTATCCTTCATGAACACCAACGGCTACCTTTCCATCGATACCTCCAGCTCGCTCTACGTCATCGCAGACCTGGTCTCCAACACCGCGTTCACCTTCCTACAGATCCTCATCGGCTTCTCCGCGGCCAAGGCGTTCGGCGCCAACCCCTACCTGGGCGCGGTCATGGGCGCTATCCTCATCAACCCCAGCCTGCAAAACGCCTACACCGTCGCTTCCGAGGGCGTTAACAACTACCTCTCTATCTTCGGCATCTACAACATCGAGCTCATCGGTTACCAGGGCCACGTCATCCCCATCGTGATCGCTTGCTTCATCCTCTCCGTTCTGGAGAAGTGGCTGCATAAGCACGTGCCGGACATGTTCGACCTCTTCGTGACCCCGCTGGTATCCGTCTTCGTCACCGCGTTTATCACCATCGCCGCCGTCGGCCCCATCTTTGTCTATCTTGAGAACGCCATCCTGGGCGGTATCCAGTTCCTACTCACCCTGCCCCTGGGCATCGGCTCCGCCATCATCGGAGGCCTGTACGCCCCCACCGTCGTAACCGGCCTGCACCAGATGTACACCGCCATCGACCTGGGCCAGCTTGCCCAGTACGGCGTCACCTACTGGCTGCCCATCGCTAGCGCCGCCAACATCGGCCAGGGCGGCGCCTGCCTCGCCGTCGCCCTCAAGACCAAGAGCGCCAAGATCAAGGGCCTCGCAGCCCCCTCTGCCCTCTCCGCCTTCATGGGCATCACCGAGCCCGCCATCTTCGGCGTGAACCTCCGCTTCGTCAAGCCCTTCGTCGCCGGCTGCATCGGCGCCGCCGCGGGAGCCCTCATCTGCTCCATCACCCAGCTTGGCGCCACCGGTACGGGCGTCACGGGCATCTTCGGCATCCTGCTGTGCCTCAACCAGCCGCTGCAGTACATCATCATGTTCGCCGCCACGGCAATCGTAGCCTTCGCCGTGTCCTTCATTCTCTACAAAGACCCCGTTGAGGCGTAAAGCCATTCGTAGCCCCTTCTTGGATACCGCATCGCCAAGCCCGACCAGCTTTCCGATGCGGTATCGCTCTAAGCCGGCAACGCACAACCATAGGAGCGCGTTCGCGCCCGCCCAAGCAACTCTCACCCCGCTTTAAAAATAAAGGAGCACGCACAATGACAACCAATCGCTGGCGTATGGGATTCCACCTCATGCCTCCCACCGGCTGGGTTAACGATCCCAACGGCCTATGCTATTTCAGGGGCCTCTACCACGTCTTCCATCAGTACAGCCCGGATTGGCCAAACGGCAGCGAGCGCGGCTGGGGCCACGCCACCAGCCCGGACCTGGTTCACTGGACGCACCACGGCATGGTCATCCACCAGGATATTCCAGAAGACGCCAACGGCGCGTACTCCGGATCGGCCTACATCGTCCCCGGCGGCGGCGCGGACGGCAGCGACCTTTTGCGCCTGTACTACACCGGTAACGTCAAAGAGCCCGGCGCCCATGACTACATCTACTCCGGCCGCCAGGCGAATGAGATTCTCATCGAAACCACCGATGGCTTTGACCTGGGCGAAAAGCAGGTGCTACTGCGCAACGCAGACTATCCGGACTTCTGCAGCTGCCATGTGCGCGACCCCAAGGTGTGGAGTCAAGACGGCAGCCTGCACATGCTTCTGGGCGCTCGCGATATGGACGATGAGGGCCTTGCGCTTATCATGGAGTCTCAAGACGGCCTTAGCTGGACCACCGCCTCCACGGTACGTCCCACATCTCACTTTGGCTTTATGTGGGAGTGCCCAGATCGCATCGCGCTCGACGGCTTCGAGTACCTGTCCTTCTGCCCGCAGGGCATGGCAGAGCTCCCCTGGGCAAACGACCTGCGCGACCAGTCCGGCTACATCCCGCTGCCCGCTGCGGTCAAGCTCATCGGCTGCGAGCACGTCAACCCCGCGCTCTTCCGCCGCTGGGACTTTGGCTTCGACTTCTATGCGCCGCAAACCTTCACCGACCCCCAGGGCCGCACCATCCTTATCGGCTGGATGGGCCTGCCCGAGCCGCCGTTCGACTCCGCGCCGGATAACCTCGACTGGATCCACTGCCTCACCGTGCCGCGCGTACTCACCCGCTGCGAGGACGGCGTAGTCGCAATGGCGCCCGCTCCCGAACTCGAACAGCTCCGCGGCGAGCAGGCGTCCTTCGCACATGTTGACAGCGCCCCGGCGCAGACCCGCACGGCAACCCTGCCCGCCCACCGCGCAGACATCGTCGTCGATGGCATCAGCGGGCCCTTCGACCTCACGCTCGATGGCGCGGCTCGCATCGCCTTCGCAGACGGCGAGCTCACCCTCAACTTTGACGACGGCGCGCAAGGCATCGGCCGCGGTCGCCAGACGCGCAGTGTCAACGTCAACGCACTTGAAAACCTGCGCGTCCTGGTAGACAACTCCGCTCTCGAAATCTTCGCCAACAACGGCCGGGAGGCCTTCTCCACCCGTTGGTTCCCCACGGCAGACCAGCTCGACATCGCCATCCAGGGAACCGCCGAGGCAGCCCGCGTCTGGCCTATGGGCGACGGTATGGAGGGAACGTATTAACAGCATCGTTACACGCGCAAACCCCTCGTCCGTCATATCATCCAAGTAGGCAATTACAAAGACACGTTACGAGAAAGGATGCACATGGCCTCCAAGTATTCCATTACCGCCCTGGGCGAGCTCCTCATCGACTTCACCGAGGTGGGCACCTCGCAAAACGGCCAGAAGATGTTCGAGCGCAACCCCGGCGGCGCGCCCGCAAACGTCCTGGTCGCCGCCCGCAAGCTCGGCGCTACCACCGCGTTCATAGGCAAGGTGGGCGACGATATGCACGGCACCTTCCTGCGTGACACCCTCGCCGGCGAAGGCGTCGATACCACCGGCCTCATCCTGGACCCCAACGTGTTCACCACCCTGGCGTTTGTAGCTTTGGACGAGCGTGGCGAGCGCGCATTCTCCTTCGCCCGCAAGCCCGGCGCGGACACCTGCCTTAACGCCCGCGAGCTCGCGCTCGGCGTCATCGACGCAACCCGCGTCTTCCACGTGGGCTCGCTCTCCCTCACCAACGAGCCCGCTCGCGGTGCCACCCTGGCCGCGCTCGACCGCGCCCGCGAAGCTGGCTGCGTGCTCTCCTATGACCCCAACTACCGCAGCAGCCTGTGGGCATCCGCGCAGGTCGCCCAGTTGCAGATGCGCTCCATCGTCAACCGCATGGACCTTATGAAGATCTCGGACGAGGAATGCGAGCTGCTCACCGGTACCCGTCACCCCGAGAAGGCGGCGGAGACCCTGCTCGAGAAGGGCGTAAAGGTCGCCGTAGTCACCCTTGGCGGCGCTGGAGCCTACGTTCGCTGCGCCCAAGGCGGCGCCTACGTCGAGGGCTTCCCCACCGATATCGTCGACACCACCGGAGCGGGCGACTCGTTCTGGGGCGGCTTCCTCACCGCCTTCTGCGAGAGCGGCGTCGATGCGGCAGACGT
This sequence comes from Collinsella tanakaei YIT 12063, assembly GCF_000225705.1. Lineage (GTDB taxonomy): Bacteria > Actinomycetota > Coriobacteriia > Coriobacteriales > Coriobacteriaceae > Collinsella > Collinsella tanakaei. The sequence goes on along the minus strand of NZ_JH126470.1, from coordinate 43,903 downwards.
CACGCTTGAACAGGCTTGCGGCTTCGCCCGCTTTGGCAACGCCGTCGCATCGCTTTGCGTTCGCGGACGAGGAGCCATTCCGTCCATGCCCACGCGCGGCGAGGTCGAGGCGCTTCTGGCTCAACAGCAGTAGGACGAGTAATACCTAACAGAGAAGGCCCACCGGACTCATCTAAGGGATGTGTTCGCCGCGCTTCGCGCGTCTCAGAACATCCCTTAGATAAGCCGGTGGGCCTTTTTGCAAGCTGAAACTTAAAAATCGATGTTACTTATCTTATCACCGGGGAGCACGCGTAATCCTATGCGCATCCGCCCCTTTCCATCCAGGCCGTCGACGCCCAGCACGGCGATGCCCTTATGGCGATTCATGGTCTCGATGAGGTGCTCGCTGCCCACCAAAGGGCCCTGCAGCACCGTCATGTTGTCCCTCTCCTTCACGCCCGTGCTCAACGAGACCACCCTGTCGCCGGGATCGGTCCATGCGCGGACGAGTTCAGCTGCGGGGGACACCAGCGCAGCGGGCTCACCGCCCACTTCGACGACGTGAGCATACTCGGAGAGCTCGGCGCAACCCTTTACAAGGGCATCGGGAAGTCGCGTCGCCACGATGATGTAACCGGGCCACAAGGGCTTCAGCACGCGCTTCCACTCGCCGTGAAACTTCTGCTCAACCTCGAACTTGGGAAAGAACGCCTCTTCCAATCCACAACCCTGAAGCACACGCGAGATGCGGGACGCCATCGCCTCCTCCCTCCCCACGCCAACATGGACAGCGTACCAACCCTGGCGATTGTCCGTCATACCATGCAACCTCCTGCACGCCGGATAGCCAACGTGCTACACAAAACCGACAGCACCTCATCGGCACCGCTGGATAATCCGCCTATTCGCCTATACAAAGGAGGGGCAGCCGGGAAACTCCGCCCAGCTGCCCCTAAGTATTAATCGGTCTCTACGCGTACATCAGGTTGATGAAGCGCATGAGCACCGCTGCCACCTCGGCGCGAGCCGCACCGTCGGTGGGGTTGAGCTCGCCGGTCACGTCGTCGCCGGTGAACAGGCCGTTCGCCACGGCCCAGGACATGGCCTCCTTGGCGAAGCCGGAGACCTCACCGGCGTCCGGGAAGTCGATCTCCGCGCGCTTGGAGACGTCCATGCCCAGGTACCCGGCGTAGCGCATCAGGAAGACGGCGACCTGTTCGCGGGTGACGTCGGCGTTACCCTGGAACTGCTTGGTGCCGCCGGGCATGTCGACGCCGGAGAGGATACCCTCCTCCAGCGCCCACGTGGCCGCGTCGGCGTAGAAGGCGTCGGAGGGCACGTCCGCGAGGGAGCCCTCGCTCGCTGCCCCGGGGTTCAGCTCCAGGTTATGGAGCATCGCGACGAACATGCCGCGCGAGGTCTTGCCGTAGCCGTTGAACACGCGGGAGCCATCGGGAAGCGCCACGCCGTTGACGATGCCGCGGGCCGTGGCGAAGTCGACCACGTCGCCGGCAAACCAGTCGGCGTCGGTCACGTCGGGCATGTCCTTGGCGGCGTCGACCACCTTGATGACGACGTTCCCGGTCGCCTCGAAGACCACGTTGCCGTCGTCGTCCACGGCGCACTTCGGGATGACGGTCTCGTTGCCCTCCTCGTCCACCGCGAACACCACGACGCCGTAGTTCGGCTCGGAGTCATCGTCCCTGGCGATCGGGACGGTCACCTGTACGGGCTTGTCGCGGTGACGCTAGAGGGCACATCGATGGAGATCTCAACAGCATCGTCAAGATCCTTTGAAACCTTCTCGCCCTCGATCGGCAGCTCCAACCTGCCGGACTCGGCGTCCTTCTTGGAAACCTTCACCTCGGTGGAGATCACGTTACTGTCCTTGTCTTTGGCCACAACGGACTCGGTGCCGGTCGCGGTCTCGTGCGTGATGGTCTGCGAGCCGTCGGGCTTGGTCACGGTCGTGGTGGTTGAGCCGTCCTGGTTGTGCTCGACCTCGGTCTTATCGGACGAGGAGGGCGGCGTCACGGGACGGTTGGATACGGTGAGGGTGCCGGTCCCATAGGAGACCTCATAATTGTCGGACGCCTCCGCGCCAGCTGCGACGATCTTGACGGAGCCGGGCTTGGTCATATCAGGAGTAGACTCGTAAGAGAGAGTCGGCGCTTTTTTAAGCTCGTCATCCCCACAAAGGCCCTCGATCTTGTACGCCTTTTGGTCCAAGGTCGGCACCGCATCGCCCACGTAAGCGCTCATATTGTTCGGAGGATCGTGAGAGCGGCCTTCTCGATGACGAGGCCGGCTGCGATACGCGCGTGGTAGGCGGCGCAATCAGCGTCTTCATCACGGGAAACCACTACGTCATAGATGCCTGCAGCAATCGGGTTATCAACCTTCTCGCGATTCAAGTAATACTCAATCGTGTAGTCCCCGTCGATTTTGAACTGCTTCTGGGTCCCGTCGTAGGTGACAACCGTATCAGAAAGCTCCGGATTGAGGACATCCTTATCGGTCCAAACCGCGTACAGGGTAACGTCCCCGTTCTCCGCGAGGTTCAGCACTTCTGTGCCATCCGAATAATCGACGGCGCCGTCGTTAGCCTTTTCCTGAGTCGTCGCCCAACCGGCGAATTTCTTTCCGCTCTTGGTGAACGTATTATCCGGAAGCGTTACCGGGGAATCGTAGGTCGCCTCGACGTCCGCCATCGAACCATCGCCACCGTTAGAATCGAATTTGACGGTGTACCTGTTTGCCTTCCACTGAGCATACAGCGTGGCACCGCTGGGAACCTTAGACACCTTCTCCTCTGCCGAATAGCTCGTACCTACACCATCGGCAGAAGTATTCCATCCGATAAACTGGTATCCGGTCTTCTTGAAACCGTTTGTGGAGATGGTCGCTTGGGCATCTTTCTCGACAACGGCCTGATTCGCCATCGAGCCGCTATCCGCACCGTTCCCATCAAAGGATATCTGCCTCAGCCATTTTGCATAGTAAACCTTATTGCGTACGAGACTCTCTGCCTTATTCGAGGAAAAACCTGGGTCGTCGAACCATCCATCGAATTTAAAGGCACCTTTTGTTGCATCCGGTAAAGTCGTATCGCTATTCGTTGTGAGACAAAGCTGGCCTTGATTGTCATATTGAAGAACTCCGACACCGCTGCCAAGGGCAACGGAAACGAGGTCGTCGCCATCGTATGCAGATATCTTGCCAATAGACCCCTTGTTACTCAGAACTTCAACAACATAGCTCTTTCCGCTACCTTCGAGGCGACTACTGCCCTTATATACGACCTCATCGATAGACCCTTCATTATCAAGCTGCCAAGCTATTCCATCTTCAACGCTAATAGTTCCAATCGCACCTTTATTCCTAACCAATAGGTTCCCGCCATGGAAATTGATCGATTTTATCGTGCACTCGGCGCCAATGTTTAAGGTGCTGTTGCTAGATATCTCCAGCTCATCCTGATTAACGTTGGAAAGCGTCACCATCCTGAGGCTTCCGATCTCGCCAATCTTTGCTCCTGAGCTGATAGATGGAATAGCCCCATCCTTCCCCTGGAGAATTGCTCCCGTGTCGTATCCCCAATCCAGTGTCTTTTCAGAACCATAACCTCCAATTCGGCGCCCGATATAAAACGCAGAAGAGGTGTCGCCCGAAGGAAGCGTCGCGTTTTCGACATTACACGTCTCCCCTCCTTCAAACACTTTGGCATTAGAGACAACGTTGCCAGCAACCCCTCCGACATATACATTGTTACCCTTCACACCGTATTTAAGAGAACCTGAAAAAGAGCCTCCATCGATAAGCGTCGCAAGAGTTGACCTTCCGATAAGACCGCCTATGTTGACCATACCGTCATCATTCTTGGAGCCCTTCGAATTCTCTGAAGAGATATTCATATTTGATGAGCAGTTTTCTATCTTTAGCTCATATTTAGAATCTCCAACCGATTCATTTTTCAGATCGGTAGCGATGAAGACCATGCCTCCGCCGAAAACGCCGCTCATTTTCGCAGAGCCCCCGCTGTGGCACCCCACCATTACAAACGGTGTTACAGAATTACCGTACGCCCTACCAACCAGACCGGCTATATTCTTGGCATTGGAAGCGTCCATCGTCACAGAGCACCGATCAAACAAGCAGGCTTCTCCCTCGCCGATAACTCCGCCAATCTGGGAATCTTCAAGTGAATACCCCTTGACCGTCGCCCTCTCTACAACAACCTGAACAAACGATGCGTTAGTAGCCTTACGACCGACAACAAACGAATAATTCCCATTTAAATTATCTGAGGGATCAATTGAGGGGGCAACTATCTTGAGGTTAATAATCGCCGAGCTATACAGCTTGAGGCAGTCATCGCCAGACTTGTAAGACGAGATGATATCGCCCGTTGCGCCCCCAATGACGTCACCCTTTATTTCGCCAAACAAAGGCTTGACCATGCCCTCAATCGAATGGCCGCCTCCGTTATACACGCCTCGAAATGTTCCAGATATATAAGGTGTCGAAGAATCACCGACAGCAATGCTGCTAAAAGAAATGTCCTTCGTCTGTCGATAGTAGATTGCGCCCGCACCGCTCTGGGCGGCGGCAGCTTCAATATCTTTTATTTTTAGCAGATCATTGACGCTGCCGATCTGATAAGTGTCTTGTACAGTACCATTTCCAGCCAAACCCGATGCGGCTTTGTCAGCTGAATCGCCAACTAGCCCCACCTCCATTTCGGAAGTCTCAGGCACTTCGCCCGCTTGAGTAGCCAACGCAACAGCAGGCAATCCCGAAGCAAGCCCTGCGACAAGTCCAAGCGCAGCTCCCGTTGCAGCAAGTTTTTTCTGCATTTCTTCCTCCCCCACTCATCATCGATGCCAGCACACCAATGAAACGAATTGCTTATTCCGTTCGACAGGGGTGTTCAATATAAGTAGCCGAAGTCCTTATCGCAGCTCACTAAAAGATGCCATATTGCTTCAAGGTCTATTTTGATAATACTGTCCTCATGGTTTCAGATTAATAACCAGCTGTTTTATACTGTTGGAAGGTAATAAGCATTCCGCCTTGTTCTATCAGAGCACCAATCCCAATCCATCGAGTGTTCTGCGATGTTCTTCACCTGACGCAGCAAGGTAGATACGGGTGGTCTCCACCGATGAATGGCCCAGGACGTCGGCGAGCTTTACGATGTCACCGCTTGCCTGGTAGAACGTAATGGCGAAGAGGTGCCGCAGGTTGTGCGGAAAGGCTTTGCTGGGATCCACGCCCGCGCCCGCGCTTATGCACTTCATCCTTCCCCAAAGACGCCGACGCGAATACTGCAGCCCGTCTTCGTCCACAATGACCTGACCAGAATGAATGCCACGGGTATTGCAGTAATCTTGCAGTTTCTCCTTTAAACGCAAGGGCAGCATGATCACGCGGATCTTGCCCTTGAGAGAGATGTCGGCGCGACCAGCGCGCACCACCTCGACCGTGATGTAGGCAAGCTCGCTTACGCGAATACCCGTGGAAGCAATGGTTTCCATGGCAAGCGCAACAGGGATGTCACCCACCTTATATGCCTGCCGGCCGAGCGCGCGATACTCTTCCAACGTAAGATCGCGTGAAGAATCGCGAAACGCCTTGCGTTGAACGCGCAGGTAGCGCGTCTGCAGGTCATACCAGCCGGCGTAGCGAAAGAACCCGTTTGCCGCCGCGATGGCGGAGTTAACCGAGGATGGCGACATGCCCTGCTCGGCGAGGCGGTGCTTCCACGTAAGAACTTCCTCCTTTGTCGCGGGCCGTCCGTTGAGCCATTCTGCAAGACGCGCTATGGAGCGCTTGTACTTGTTGATAGTACTTGGGGCGCGCTCCGCCTCGCGCAGGTAAACAACGTAGCCGGCCTGAAGCCTGGGTGTGATGATTCGCTTTGCTGCAGATTGGCGCATGGGTTTTCCTCCAACCGTATCGATGTGCCGCGATTTGAGCGAACGATACCGCTGGAGGAAGGCCACGAGACAACGCTTTGTTTGCCCGCATAATCACTCACCTGCCTATCGCTCCAAAACAAAACCGCCCGCGTCAAACGAAGCGCGAACGGTTCTGTTTTGAGTATTTGGAGTGAATAAGCACGATTGCGAGCAAATGCTCGCCAAGGGCATTAGGTAGCCTATGCCAACCCCAGCGCCATTCCAATCGCGTGGACCGCGAAGGCGATGATCCAGGCGACTGCCACCTGCAGCGCGAACACGGCGAGCGCCCACTTGGCGCCCAGCTCGTTTTTGACCGCGCCTATAGCGGCGACGCAGGGCGGGTAGAGCAGCGTGAATACCAAGAAGGTATATGCCGTAAGCGGGGTGAACAGGGCCGTGAGCGCGGAGGCGGACTCGGTGCCCAGTAGGACTGAAAGCGTGGAGATAACGCTCTCCTTCGCAAGCAGGCCCGTGACCAGCGCGGTGGATGCGCGCCAATCGCCAAAGCCCAGCGGGGCGAAGATGGGCGCGAGCAAGCCGCCCAAGCCGGCGAGCAAGCTGTCGGCCTGATCGGTGACCACGTTGAGCTGGAAGTCGAACGTTTGCAGGAACCAGATGACCACGCTAGCGGCGAAGATGATAGTGAACGCACGCGTGATGAAGTCCTTGGCCTTGTCCCACGCCAGCATGACGGTGGTCTTGGCGCTGGGAAGGCGGTAGTTAGGCAGCTCCATGATAAACGGCACGGGCTCGCCCTTGAACGCGGTGTTCTTGAAGATAAGCGCCACTAGCATGCCCACAACGATGCCCAGGATATAGAGGGACACCATCGCAAGAACGGACCCTCGTCCAAAGAATGCAGCGGTAAGCAGGCCGTATACAGGCAGCTTTGCCGAGCAGCTCATGAACGGCGTGAGCATGATGGTCATCTTGCGGTCATGCTCGGAAGGCAGGGTGCGAGTGGACATGATGGCGGGAACGCTGCAGCCAAAGCCCACCAGCATGGGTACGAAGCTGCGTCCAGAAAGACCGAAGCGGCGCAGTACCTTGTCCATTACAAAGGCGACGCGCGCCATGTAGCCGGAGTCTTCGAGCATGGAGAGGAACAAGAAGAGCACCACGATGAGCGGCAAGAAGGAAAGCACGCTACCCACGCCGGCGAAGATGCCGTCGATGATGAGCGAGTGCACCACCGGATTGACGCCCCAGGCGGCAAGACCTGAGTCCGCCAGCGTTGTGAGCGCGGCGACCGCTTCTTCCATAAGGCCTTGCAGCCATGCGCCAATCACGCCGAACGTGAGCCAGAAGACCAAACCCATGATGACGAGGAACGAGGGAAACGCCGTGAAGCGGCCCGTGAGAATACGGTCGATGGCGAGCGACCTCAGGTGCTCGCGGCTCTCGCGAGGCTTGACCACGCAGCGGCGGCAGACCTCGCCGATGAAAGCGAAACGCATGTCAGACAGGGCGGAGAGGCGGTCTTTGCCGGACTCCTCCTCCATCTGCGAGATGATGCGTTCGAGCGCGTCCAGCTCGTTCTCGTCCAAATGCAGGGCCTGGCGCACCAGCTCATCACCCTCGACCAGCTTGGTCGCCGCGAAGCGCAAGGGGATGCCGGCGCGCTTGGCGTGGTCCTCGATCAGATGCGCGACCGAGTGGATACAGCGGTGCAGGGCGCCTGCATCCGGACCGTCCGCAGAGCAGAAGTCCAGGCGGCCGGGGCGCTCGCGATGGCGCGCCACGTGCAGGGCGTGCTCGACCAGCTCGCCGGTGCCCTCGTTCTTGGCAGCGGAAATGGGGACCACGGGGATGCCGAGCATGCTCTCGAGCAGGTTGACGTCGATGGTGCCGCCGTTTGCCGCGACCTCGTCCATCATGTTGAGGGCGAGGACCACGGGGCGGTCGAGCTCCATGAGCTGCATGGTGAGGTAGAGGTTGCGCTCGATATTGGTGGCGTCGACGATGTTGATGATGGCATCCGGGCGCGCGGTGAGAATGAAGTTGCGGCTGACGACCTCCTCGCTGGTGTAGGGTGACAGCGAGTAGATGCCCGGCAGGTCCGTGATGACGGCCTCCGGATGGCCCTTGATCTGGCCGTCCTTGCGGTCTACCGTGACGCCAGGGAAGTTGCCCACATGCTGGTTAGAGCCCGTGAGTTGGTTGAACAGCGTGGTCTTTCCGCAGTTTTGGTTGCCCGCCAGCACGAACTCCAGCGGATCGCCCGCGGGAACGGGGTGCTCGCCGGGACGCGGTCGATAGGTCTTCTCGCCCAACGCGGGGTGCGCGGTGGAGCCGCCATGGGCCTGCTCGCGCTGCTCCGCGTGCGCATCATGGATGTTCTCGAGCGTGATGCGCGCGGCGTCCGCCCGACGCAGGGTAAGCTCGTAGCCGCGCAGACGGATCTCGATGGGATCGCCCATGGGGGCGTACTTCATCATGGTGACCTCGGTGCCGGGGGTGAGGCCCATGTCGAGGATGTGCTGGCGCAGGGATTGATCGTCCGAATCGACCGTCGCCACCACGGCGTCCTTGCCAATGGGAAGCTTATCGAGCCTGAGCGGCCAATCGCAGGCTACAGGCTCAACCGGCGCGGCTTTCGTTTGCGCGGTCCGAGCACTCTGCCCGTTGGCTTCTTCATTGCTAGCCTGGCTTCCATGCTGAAGCTCTTCTTGGTTCATTCGACTCGTCCACTCCCCCAACGTATGCAACAGGCAAAAAGCACCGGACGCAGGCGATGCGGGCAGCCGCGGCGCAATGTTAGCCTAGGTAATTTCTTGGTAATCATAGCGCCTGCAAGGTCTTTTGTTGAGGAAGATTGAAAGCGCCACAGTATTAGGCCATATGGCGAGGCAGACGTCGCCTGATGGCTTCGCGCGAATACGCTCCCGCACAAATCTACAGATAGTCGTACGGCATGCGGTGCGCGATGATGAAAAACAGGCCCAGGAGCGGCATCGCCAACGGTGCGTACATGAACGCGCCGATGATGACGACCAGACGAACCGCAAGAAAGACCACGCGCATGACGGGTCCGCGCTCTTTGGTTTCGCAGGTCATGCGCACAAAGGAGCCACCGGGCGTCTTTCCATGGTTGGCCAGCGGAATAAAGAACTGGACGATGACGAATATGACGAGCGTGATCCAGGCCATGCCGGAGCCTTCCGCAAAGCGAACGTCCAGCCCGTTGGGGGTTATCAAGATGATGAGCGACCACACGCACAGCGTGGCCACAAGCACTATGACCCCATCGAGCATGAACGCCACGCTGCGGCGGACAAAGCCGGGCGAGGTGGTAATGGAGTCCTCGTCGCGCTGCGCCTGAGGAAGCACGCGAGCGAGCAGCCGGGCAGCCCACCACCCCGCGACGGCACCGCCCGTGTTCCACATGAGGTCGCACACGTCAAAGGTGCGGTAGGCGTAAGGATACAGCCAAAAGAAGCCGGTGAGCTGCGCCGTCTCGATCAAAAGCGAGGTTGCAAAGCCAAGCAGCAGCGTTGTTTGAAAACGCATGCGAAACGCCCTGGACGCGATGAAGCCCAACGGCACAAAGAACACCACGTTCATGACGATCTGCAGCACCGCCGTGATTCCGTCGCGGTAGATATCGCCCACAAACGCTATGGGGTTGAGCTGCGGCGCGATGCCGTAGGTGATGCCCAGCCCCTCGGTTCCGCTTGGCAGCGGATACAGCGTGAAGCACCCAAGGCCCAAGAAGTAGAGGACGACAAGGTACGCGGCGGCCGCGGACCAAACCTTGAGGCGCCCGTCGCGATGGTAGAGATACGCCAAAATGGGCAGCGTAAGCATAAAGGAAGCAAAGGGCCACAGCGAGAGCGCCGCGACGAACTTATCGGTAAAGCTTAGGATGAAGCCCATCGATGTGCGCTACCTTCCCAGCTTGGAAAGAACGGACACGGCGCCGATGCAAAGCACCACCATCGCGAGCATGGAGACCAGTGCATCGCTCAATCGGCGGCTCTTGCCGGTGCGCTCGGCGCGCTCGTAGGTTGCGGTTTCCTCGTACGGGTTGACGAACTGGGGGTTCGCAAGCTGGCCGTTTACGTATTCGTTCATGAAGTCCATGGTTCCTCCCCCTGGTATCCGCGCTCGCCGCGGCAGCTGTCTTATTGCACCTCCTATACTCGCAAGATTGCGGTTGGGGAACCATCGATTTGACTTACAGTCCTCTTGCGCTTTTGTAAGGTTGAAGATGAAAGACAGATGCCGCGCAGGGTGAAAGGCGCGGGCAAGGGCGCGGGCATGGTGGGCGGGCCGGAATCAAATGACCGGCGCGAAGGCAATCAAGCCGGCTTATGTAATCCCGCACAATACGGGGATTAATAGGAGAATTAGCGTTACCATGGGACTATCAGCATAGCAACCAGCATGAAAGGCGGTTCTCACATGAAGCTCGCAGTCCCCTCCCTTGGCGAAGGCGGCCTTGAGGCCCAGCGCTCCGGCCACTTTGGCCACGCCGACTGCTTCACCATCGCCACCATCGAGAATGGCGAGATCACCGGTACCGAGATTATCGACAACCCCCCGCACGAGGAGGGCGGCTGCATGAGGCCCGTCGGTATCCTGGCAGACGCCGGCATCGACGCCGTTATCGCCGCCGGTATGGGTATGCGTCCCATGCAGGGCTTCGCCGCCGCCGGCATCACCGTGCTGTATGATGCCGAGACCCCGCTGGTGGGAGACGTCGCCCGCCGCGCCGCCGCCGGCGAGCTTGTCGCCATGGGTCCAGAGCACGCCTGCCATCACTAGCGGACGGCCACCCATCAACATAACGCGCCAGCACAAGGGCGCCCGCCGGTTTAAAACCTCCGGCGGGCGCCCTTTATTTCATTTGGCAAACCGCTTTGCCCGTAGTCCCCATTCGCCGCGCTCTATGGACGAGAATCCTCCGAAGCGCTGCGCAAATCGACCACGACCAGCTCGGGACGGTTGTTCACCCGCATGGGCACCACGCTGGGACCCAGACCGCGGCTTACCACCAACTGCGTCCGACCCATAACGTGAACGCCCTCGGTGAGCTTTGGCAGCACGCCCTGGCTAGGGGCGAAAAGGCCACCCACGCCCGGCACGCGAACCTGGCCGCCATGGGCATGCCCCGCGAACGCGACGTCGATATGGCAGCCGGCATATACGGGCAACAGCTCGGGACGATGCGTGAGCAGCAGCGTGAACGCACGACCACCATCCTCTGTACACCGCAGCGCGCAGGAAAGATTCCTCTCCATAACGGATGCGGCCAGCCCGCGGGCATGCGGTGCGGTGAACGCCGGGTCCATGACGCCCGCGACGCGCACGCACTCGCCGTCGCGCGCAAGGCACACGGAACGGTTCGCCAGCACGGTCGCGCCAACACGTTTAAGAGATGCCTCTATCTGCGGATACTCGTCCAAACGCGACTCATGGTTGCCCGGCACATAGTACACGGGCGCGATGCGCGCCGCAGCGGCGACAAAGCGCACCGCGACCTCCGCACGCGTCTGGCGAGAATCCACCAGGTCGCCGGTGATGAAAATGACGTCAGGCACGGCGCGGCGAATCGCGTTGAGCAGGCGCGCGTTGCCGGGGCCAAATTCAGCATTGTGCAGGTCCGAGACGTGGACGATGCGCATGCGGTCGAACGCCAGCGGCAGGCGCGGCGATGCCACCTCTACATCCGTGCGCTGGATAGACCAGTTGGACCAGCGCGCCCACGCAAAGGAAGCCGTTGCGGCGGCGATTCCCATCATGCTTGCGAGCGCCGCCGCGGCAGCGCCGGGCGCGGAGGATTCTCGTGAACCAAACCCGGTCATCCGCAATCCCCCTCTCCGTCCCGACGGCGCACGAGGATGCGCGCAAACTCGCCAAAAATCTGCTCGGAGACGTCTATCTGCGCGCTGTTGAACGATTCGCTCGCGGTGCGATCCAGCAGCACCTCGTAATCCTTATCCGCGCGCAGCCAGTTTTGGGGATCGAAGCAGTCGATCAACTTGGCAAGAAAGCCCACGCAAGCATCCACGGTAGCCTGGCGCTGCGGCGCGGAGGCGTCTGCCGGAAGCACGTTGACTGCGCGGCTGATCTTTCGATACTCGTCCACATAATCGCGGTCCACAATCGCGTTGAACACGCGCTCGATCTCCGCGAGCTCCGCTTCCGAATACAGGTGCGCAGCGATCCCCATAGCCAGCTGGTCGGCGTCGCTGAGGGCGAGGCCCATAAAGCCGGGCTCGTCCGCAACGCGGGCAAGGCGATCCATCGCGGCGAGCGCCCCTGCGGCACGCTCCGGAAAATCCGCTGCAAGGTTTTGGGTGCGCAGATGGGCGATAACGCGACGCTGGCGCTGCAGATGTTCGATTTGCTTCTGCAGGGCGGCATCCAGCTCCGCGAGGATATCGTCCGCAGTGGGCTGATCCGCCGGGAGACGCGGCCCGTGCTGGGAGCGCTCCGCATCGAGCTCGTCCAACATGCCGGCAACCTGGTCCAAGGGAAAGCCCAGCGAGGCCAACTGGCGAATGCGCAGCACGCGCAGCAGATCCTCCGGGCGGTAGTCTCGGTAGCCGTTGGCCTGGCGCGGCGGCTCATCCAGCAGGCCGATCGCGTGGTAGTGGCGCAGCGTGCGCACGGTAACGCCGGCAAGCTTTGCCAGTTCGTTGCTCTTCACGGCCCCTCCCCTTCTTACGTTGCGGCGCGCCCTTGGCGGCGTCCTTAGGCGGCATGTCAAACGGACGCGCCCCTGCACGGCCACGGCGCCAGCGGGCCAATTTGTTGGAGCGAAGACGCCGCCGAGAACCGGACAAGGGGATGCCACTCAATTATGCCCGTTTTGCAGGGCGCGTTGCCTCTTCCACAGTTACCCTCGCGTCCGACGGCTCCACTCTTGCGGGCAGCGCGCCGGCGACGAGTAGGACGGCCCCGCGAAGAATGGTTCACCGTAATACATGTATTAGGACGTGCCACTTTGAAGTGCTCAAAGTGGCACAAGATAATACCGCTGTAGGAATCTGTATTACCAAGTGCCACTTTTTCCAGAAAAAACGGCACACCTTAATACCAATCCAAAGATCGGTATTACAGCGTGCCGTTTCAGGCTCAAAAAGTGGTTCTAAGTAATACATCTGCCCATCGGGCCGCCGGAGCCGGCATCTTGCCCGCCATCGAGCCGTCAGTCGGCGAGCGAAGCCTTGGCCTCGCCATCCAGGTGGCGCAGAGGCTTGGCGATGAGAGCGAGCGCGGTCACCACCACCCATGCGCCGGTAAGCACCAGGCCGGCACCGCCGATTTGCGCCGCGGAGATCAACACCGAGCCAACGAACGCGCCGGCGGGCGCAACCACCAGGTACAGGGCGTTCAGCGTGCCCATGGCAGAGCCGCGACGGTCGTCCGGCACGCGGTCAAAGGCGAAGAAGCCCAGCAGGGCGGACGCCGGACCGGCGAACAGTCCCAGCACCGCCGCGGCGGCGAGCAGCACCGGCAGCGCGGGGAACTGTCCCAGCACGCAGACGGATGCAGCCATGCCCAGCAGCGACACCACCAGCCAGCGCCTGCGAGACATGACGTGGGCGAGCGCGGTATAGGCGGTCGAGCCAACCAGCAAGCCGGCGCCCATGGCGGAGACCACGTAGCCCACTGCCTCGGGCCGGCCTAGCTGCGTGAAGTACGCGGGCAGGACGATTCCCTGCAGGCTGCCCATCACCATGGTGATGCCAAACGAGAGCAGCGTTGAGGCGCGCAGCAGCGAATCGGTCGCAAACAAGGCGGACAGGCCGTCGACCAGCACGGACTTGGCGGCGGCGAGCATGCCCGCCTTCTTGGGAGCGGCGGGAGCAGCGTCAACACCGGCGGGGACGGACGCAGCATCGCGGGTCATATCCCCGTTGCAGGCAGCGGTGGCATCGTTGGACAAGGACACCTCGCCCACGGAACGCGGCAGCGTCAGCGTCACCAACGCGGCACCGCAAGAGAACGCGGCCGTGATCCACAGGGCATCGACATCGTCCATAAAACCTATGAGCAGGGCCGCCACGGCGGGGCCGACGATGTTCACCAGGGCGCCAAGCGACTGGCTCGCTCCCACAAACCGCTGCAAATCGGCGCGCTCGCGCTCGCAGACGGACGGCAGCAGGGCGTCGCGCGCGGACATGCCGGGCACGTCTCCCACCGCGCCCAGCAGGCCCAGCACCACAAACCATCCAAAGCTCAAGCCCCAGACCTCGTCCACCACGGGCAGCAGCGCGCAGCTCGCGGCAGAGATGAGATCAGCCACCACGCTGACGGTTCGGCGGTTCACGCGGTCGAGCACCGCACCACCCACCACGCCGCATACAAACTGCGGCACCGCGCAGATCAGCGCCAACGAACCCGCCGCCAGCACGTCGCCCGTGCGCGCGAGCAGGACCAAAGGCAGCACTACGCCGGCGATCGAGTTGCCGATGAGCGAGAGCGCATCGGACAGCAGGTACCGCAGAACCGCGCCTTTGAACATAGGGTCTCCTTCCAATCAGACGGTCGCGCCTAATTCGCCGGGCGCGCCGCTTTGACTACGTGTTCGCGGGCCGCATGTTGCTGCAACGGCCCGCACATGATCGCACGGCACGCGGGGTGCCGTCTGATTGGCATTCAAAACTACGACGCTGCGTCTGGGTCAACGCTCTCATTTTTTGGACGAGGAGCTTCACAGTTCCTCCCCATTCGCCGCGGGAGACGTGGCGGAACTTGTAGCGGAGCCCGCGGGATCCGCGCCGGAGCCCACGCCTACGTCAGCATCCACGTCCACGCCGGGGTCTAGCGCACCCAGCAGCGTGCAAGCCATACCCGCCATTTGGTCCACATCTTCTCGCATGTTGAAAAGCCAGCGCTCCTGCGAGGCCACGGTTTGGTCCGCGTGCGCGTCCAGCACATCCAGGGCAGACGTCAGCGATGCCAGGGGCGTCTTGAGCTCATGAGAGGCGCGGCCCACAAAGCGCTGCTGCGCCTCCCACGCGGCGGCGGCCGGAGCCAGCGCGCGGCCAATCACCGCGCGGCACGCCAGCACCAGCAGCACGCAACCCACCGCGCCCACCGAAGCCAGCGCGACGGCAAGGCTGGTCAGATTGGTCAAAGCGGGCGTCTGGTCCACAAACACGTAGGCGCGCGCCGCGATAAGGCCCTCGTCCGCATAGGCGCTCAGGTCATCGTCCTCATAAAAACTCACTACATCGCCGCCGGGATTCCCCATGCCCCTGGGGTTGACGCAGAGCACGTAGGTGCTCCACAGCCAGGTGGTGGGACCGGCCTGGGCGGTGTGAGTCGCCGTCTGCGTCGCCTCGTGCGTGGCTGGCGCACCGGACGCGCGCCCGTGAACGGCATCAATCGCCCCCTGCACCAACCCGACCGCGTCATCGCGGCTCATGATGACCTCTTGCGGCTCGCCCCACTGCGGGGCGATTGCAAACTTCACGGTTCCATCTGCCAGCTCCAGCAGCAC
This sequence comes from Collinsella tanakaei YIT 12063, assembly GCF_000225705.1. Lineage (GTDB taxonomy): Bacteria > Actinomycetota > Coriobacteriia > Coriobacteriales > Coriobacteriaceae > Collinsella > Collinsella tanakaei. The sequence continues at coordinate 28,501 of NZ_JH126470.1, read as the reverse complement.
AAAGGGGCGCCATGCCGCGACTAGCCCCGGCGACATGCGGTCTTCCGACTTAATCGCCGCCGCGTAGCTAGCCGACCCCTGCGCGAGCGCGTCTTGCGACGCCGCGTACGCCAGCGCCTGGTCAACCGTGGGGACGCCGCCCTGCAGCACCTGCGGCGTCAGCTCCAAACTGTTGGCAACCACGTCGCTCATGGCAGCAACGTTGCCCTGGCGCGACGTGTGCGCGGCGACGCCCCACGCATCCATCAGGCAGATAACCAAAATCGCGCAGGTAAGCGCACTAGAAAGCAGAATAAGGTTGCGACGCGTCTTTGCCAGATGGCCGGGCACGCGCACGCGAGTGGTCTTGTGAGCGGTCTTTTTTGCGCCAAACATAACGCCACCTCATTTCTCATGCAACCTATAACCAGCGCCGCGTACCGTATCTATGGATGCGGGCACGCCGGTTCTGGCGATCTTTTCGCGCAGCGCGTGCATCAACACCTCCAGGCGGTTCCCCGCGCCCGTCGCATACGGTCCCCACACGCGAGCAGCAAGGGCATCTTTTGCCACCACGCGCCCACCCGCGCGCATAAGTGCCTCGAGCAGCGCCGCCTCTTTAGGGGTAAGTTCAACGTCGTCGCCTTCGCCGTCAGCTATGGCGTGGACGATGAAAGAGCGCGCATCTAGCACCAAGCCCGCCGCCGCAAGCGAGCCATCGTCCACAATCTCACGCGGGCGGCGCAGCAGGGCGCGCATGCGGGCAAGGAGCTCGCTGGCGTGAAACGGCTTGGGCAGGTAATCGTCCGCACCAGCATCGAGCCCGGCCACGCGGTCCGCCACCGCATCGCGCGCGGTCAGCAAGATCACCGGCGTGGCGTCGCCCGCAGCGCGCAGCCCGCGCAACACGTCGATGCCGCTGCCATCTGGCAACATGATGTCGAGTAAGATCATGTCATAGGCGCCCGACGCCGCCAGCTCCTCCGCTTGGGCACGCGTTGACGCAACGTCCACCAGATAGCGCTCTCCGCGCAGAATCTCCGCCACGGCCTGTGCCAGGCGCGGCGCATCTTCTACCAGCAACACCCTCATGGCGCGTCACGCCCCTTTCCCTTGCACAGACGGCCTGGCCGCAAGCTTCGTCCGACCCGCAGACCACCGTGCGTCTTTGGACAAATCCTTGGACAGTTTCCTCGTCCAAATGCTCACCCTACAAGATACGCGAGCAACCTGAGGAAAAGCTGAGAAACCTCCAACGGTGCAACGGCGCTCCGCGGCGTTGCGATGGAACCCAAGTCTACGCAGCGTAGGTGGCGCGCGGTCGCGGACGCCAGCATAATGGTCGGCGAGCATCGATGTTGACCACCAACAAAGCGCAAACCGGCCTTGCGGTATTCGCCAGGATCACCCCGCCACTTTCACCTTACAGGAGGCATCCGTGAACACCTATCTAGCAGCAGATACCATACGCACCCTGCGCGAGGCACGCGCACTTACCCAGCGCGAGCTCGCAACCGCCGTGGGCGTGACGGACAAAGCCGTGTCCAAATGGGAGTCCGGGCGCGGCCTGCCGGACATTTCGCTGATAGAGGGACTGGCGGCAGCGCTGGGCGTCTCCGTGGCGGAGCTTTTGAGCGGCGATGTGCGCCAAAACGCCAACCGCGCGGGCAACATGGCGCGCAGCCGCTTTTACGTGTGCCCCATCTGCGGCAACGTGGTCCATGCCATGGGCGAGGGGTCGTTTAGCTGCTGTGGAAGCCAGCTGCTGCCCCAAGAGGCGGAGACGCCAGATGACGCGCATGCCTTTACCATCGAGCGGATAGAGGACGATTGGTACATGACGTTGGACCATCCCATGACAAAGCAGCACTTCATCAGCTTTGCCGCCTACGTCACCACAGACGGACTCCACCTCAAGAAGCTCTATCCGGAAATGCAGGCGCAGACGCGTTTCCATATCACGGGTCCGGGCACCATCTACCTGTTCTGCAACCGGCACGGCCTGTTTGCCCAGCGCACTCCCAAGATCGCGCGCCCTTCATCGGCAGGTAAACTCCCCGCGCTGCGCTAAGGGTCGCCGCTTTACACGCGGGCGGCACGGTACCATTACGCATGGGACGCAAGCACGCGCGAGCGCATGTGCCAGCAGCCCCTTTTGCCAACCGCTTTGTGAGGAGACCCCTGGTGAACGTTCTTGTCCTGCCTCCGTTCAACGCCGCCCAAAAAACCGTCCTCGAGGCGGGTGCGCCGGGCGCAACCTTTGTCTACAGCGATTATCACAGCGCGACCGACGAGCAGATCGCCGCGGCAGACGTTATTGTGGGCAACCTCGCCCCCAAACGCCTGTGCAGGGCCGCCCGTCTGCAGCTGCTGCAGCTCAACTCCGCCGGATACGACAACTATGCCGCAGCGGAGACGCTGCCCCGCGGTGCGCGCGTATGCTGCGCGGTGGGCGCGTACGGCCAGGCGGTTTCCGAACACATCTTCTCTATGGTCCTCGCCATGATCAAGCGCCTGCCCGCCTACCACACCGACCAACTCTCCCACACATGGAGCGACCACGGCCCCGTCACCTCGCTGCGAGGCGCGCGCGTGCTGGTGATGGGCACCGGCGACATCGGCACGCACTTTGCCCAACTCTGCCGGGCCATGGGCGCCAACGTCACCGGCATAAGGCGCTCTGCCGTAAACGCCCGCCCGCCTTTTGAGCGCATGGTCACCATGGACCAGCTATATAGCGAGCTGCCCCGCGCAGACGTGGTCGCCTCGTTCTTGCCCAGCGATGCGACCACCCGCGGCCTTGCGGACGGGCGCTTTTTCAACTCCATGCCCACCGGCTCGTTTTTCGCCAACGGCGGACGAGGAGACCTTGTTGTGGCAGATGACCTTATCGAAGCGCTCTCATGCGGGCACATCGCCGGCGCCGCGTTGGACGTAACCGCGCCCGAGCCCCTGCCGGCAGACCACCCGCTATGGGAAGCGCCGAGCGTGCTGATCACACCTCACATCTCCGGCAACTTCCACCTACCCGTGGTGCTGGACAACATCGCCGCGATCGCAGCGGAGAACCTAGCGCACCTGGCCGCGGGCGAGCCCCTGCGCAACCACGTGCTATAGCTATAAAAAGGGTCCGCTCGGCTCAGGCAGAACCGGGCGGACCCTTCAGACAATTCGTTTTTGCGTACGCGACGGCGCCGCGCACGCGCTCGCACTAGACCAGCTTGCCCTGGCAGTGGTCGATACCGTGCTGGACGCACTGGGCGGTCCAATCCTGGAAGGTGCGGGTGCGCGGCACCAGCTGATCGCCCACCAGCTCCTGGAACGCGACGCGAACGGTCTGGAAGCGCTTGACGTTGGAGGTGGTCTCCAGGCTCAGGCAGCCCTCCATGGTCTTGAACGGCTTCATGCCGGCCATGATCTTGGGGTTGTAGAGGACAAAGACGTGGCCCTTCTGCTCGTAGGCGACGATGGCCTTGTTCACGCCGATCTGGTTGGCGGCCAGGCAGGCACAGTCCTCCAGCGAGTTCATGGTGTCGATGAGGTCCTGGGCAACAGCGGCGTCCTCAGCGGTGGCCGGCTCGGCAACCTGCGACAGCAGAATCTGATCGTGAACAATCTCCTTGATCATGGAAATCCCTTCGAATGCTCCGGGCGCACCCCGGCTGGATGGTAATGCTAACCACTAGATAATACACAAAACCCCAAGGAGCATGGCTGTGCGGAGGGCATACGCCCAACCTCAGCACAAACCACCGTGCATCATTCCCAGCGAAGCCCCTCGTCCAACTCATCCATATACGCCGCCTCTATCTGGGCGACGCGGTCGTATAGATAGCGGTTCTGCGGCACCAGGATGCCGTGGCGGTCCGCCAGGCGAATAACGGTGCCGGCGAACTGGTCGACCTCCGAGCGTTTGCGGTTGATGCGGTCCTGCGCCATGGACGGCATGCCGGCGGGGTCGAGCGACTCCACCATGGCGACCATCTGCAACAGGTCCTCTTCGTCCAAATCAACGCCCTCCGCGTGCGCCACGGCGATCGCCTCGCGCATAGCGGCGATAAAGCAGCGGTTTTGCTCGCCTGGAGCCACGATACTGCCGTACGTGCCGCCAAAGACCATGCACGTTTGGTTAAGGCCCACGTTGAGCATGAACTTGACCCACTGCCGACGGCGAATGTCCGCCTCGACCGAATGCGAAATGCCCGCGCAGGCCAAAAAGTCCGCGATCTGGTCGACCACGCCCGGGGCGGTTGCCGACGCGGGGCCAAGACGAATCTCGCCCGGATGCGTATAGGTGAGCGCGTTGTCGATAAAGACGGCGTCCATGCCCTGCGCCACGCTGAGCACCGTGTTCTCCCACCCAAAGCGCTGGGCGATCGCCTCTTCGCTAGTGATGCCGTTAAGCAGCGAGATAATGCGCGTCTGGGGACCCACACAGCTCTCCATGGTGACAAGCGCCTGCTCAAGTCCGGTCGCCTTGATCGCCAGAATCAGCAGGTCTACCGGCTCCTCTTCCGCGGCGATCGAGGCGCCCACGGTGCGGATGCGGCACGGGCGGCCGTTGATGGTGAGGGCATCTTCCGCGTGGCGGGACAGCCGGTCATCGTCCATAACATATTCGACCGCGTCCGTACCGATGTTGCGCGCGATGAGGCTGCCGTACAGCAACCCCACCGCGCCCTTGCCAATAATCGCCGCCTTCTTGATATGCACGGCTCCCTCCGTTTCGCATTGGTTTTTCCTACATGGATACCGCCGGCGCTGCGAAGCGCCGCAGCGCGCCAAGATCCGCCCGCCTGTCGCAGCGCTTACGCCAGCAACGCCGCCTGCGCCCCGTCGATATGCACATCCGCCTCGTAGAACGCCTCGAATGCCGCGATGGCGTGCGCGACGTCGCGGGCGCCGGCCGTCTCATAGGACGAGTGCATAGCCAGCTGCGCGCAGCCCACGTCCACGCCATGCATGCTGACCTGCATATTTGAAAGGTTGCCCAGCGTGGAGCCACCCGCCATGTCGCTCTTGTTGGCGAAGGTTTGGCGCGGGACGCCGGCGCGGTCGAGCAGCGCCGCGAAAACCGCGCGGCTGAAAGCGTCCGTGCAGTACGCCTGGTTTGCCGCCTCTTTGATCACCAGCCCGCCGTTGAGCACGCAGCGGTTGCGCTCGTCGGCGCGCTCCGAGCGGTTGGGGTGCACGGCGTGCGCGTTGTCGCAGCTCACCATAAACGATGCGGCGAGCGCGCGGCGCAGGTCTTGGGACGAGAAGCCCAGCGACTGGTTGATGCGCTCCAGCGTGTCGCGCAGCAATGTGGACATGGCACCCTGCTTGGTGTTAGAACCAACCTCCTCGTTATCAAAACAGCAGTACACGGAGATGCGGTTCTCTAACGGCGCCCCTACCTGCAAAAATGCGCTTAGCGAGGTATAGGCGCACATAAGGTCATCCAAGCGCGGGGAGCTAACGAACTCCTCGCCCTCGCCCCAGACCTGAGCGGGCTGCAGGTTCACCAGGAACAGGTCGCGCGCAAGCACTTGGTCCGGACGCACGCCCAGCTCGCGGGCAACGAGGGCGTCGAACGCACCAGCCTTGAGCTCGCCCGCGGAGAACAGCGGGCAGAGATCGACCTGACGATTGGGCGCGAAGCCCTTGTTGACCTCTCGATCCATGTGAATGGCGAGGCTTGGGATGATGGCGACGGGACGGTCGATGAACAGCAGGCGGCTGTGGATCGCCACCGGCGTGACGGCGGCGTCCGTGTCGGCAGCGCCATCCGCGCCCTCCTCGTCCATATCTTCACGCACCAGCACGCGGCCAGCCAGACCCAGCGGACGGTCGAACCAGCTATAGTCGATCATGCCGCCGTAGGCCTCGACGTTGAGGCGCAGCGATTCGCCCGCGCCGTCCAACTCCGGCACCGCTTTGACCTTGAACGTGGGCGAGTCGGCGTGCGACGCGGCGACTTGGAAGTGATACGCGGGGCAGTCGAGTTCGTCCGCGAAGCGAAAGTCCGCTTGCTGCGCGCCCGCGGCGGGCGCCGGGACGCCCTCGCCCACTTGCCAGGCGATGACGCTTGAACCGTTGCGCTGGGTGTAGTACGCCCCGCCCGGCTCGAGGTCCCACGCGGCGGATTCTGGCAGATAGGTGAACCCGGCATCGTCCAGCCAGTCGCATATCGACGCGGCGGAATGGAACATGCTGGGACTCGCCTCGATGAAGTCGAGCATATCGCGCGCGATCTCCGTGTCCGTGGGGTCGACGTCCTCGGGGTCGCCGTCCGCGCCTACGCCCACCGGTCCGGCCGCAAGGTCGTTGGCGGAATTGAGCTCCGCCTCTGCGAAATCGATCTCCTCACCGAGGAAGTCGGTCTCCACATCAGAAGCGTCGTATCCCTCGTCCGCGCGCGCGGCGTCCATGCTATAGTAACGACCGCCCGCAGCGTGTGTTGTATTCATACGGTCCCCCTTCTACCTGCAGCGATGGCGCGTCGCGCTTCAAACAGCGAGGTCCCCGCAGCTGCAGAATAACTTGCACGGCGCGTCGGTGCGCCGTGTTGACCGCTCTTGATTATCGTCCATATCGCCTGCGCTGAACATGAGGATCGGGCCTGAACCGCGAAACGCCTGTATGGCCGCCGCCCGCCATTCCGAACGGTCAATCCGGGCCGAGAGCGCGCAAGGCGGGGTCTAGGCCAAAAAGCGAGTTAGGGGTGCGGCAGAAATCCTGAAGCACGGGGACCGAGAAGAGAGAGCGTCAAAAAGTACGTTAGTGCGGAGGCTTGGTCAAATAATGCGTTAGTGCGGTTTGAAGGCGGCCCAGCTCGACTTTCTTATTCACCGAGCAGCTCCGATCAAGTCCTCCAACTGGCGATATTTAAGAGCGCTATTCATAAGGTACCCTTGCTATATCTCGCCCGAACCGCACTAAGCGACTATTTGACCAAACCTTCGCACTAACGCATTATTTGGCACTCGCCGCGTCACCGAGCCCACGGCCCGTGAGCGCGGGGCCGCGCTCGTAGCCGCCCACACCCGCCCGCACCCGCGCACACACCCGCCCGTAACCGGCAGCGCCCGCTCGTAGCCGCGCGAGGGCACCCCTCAACAGCACGCAAACGTAAAATCCCTAACAGGAACTCGTCAAGATTGGCGCCAACGCCCCACGCGGCATAAGGTTTGTGCCAAACTAGAAAGAATCTGCAAGAGTGGCGCCGCACCAAACCGCGCGCCCACGCCGGCACGCGGCTTAAGCACGCGCTTGAACTCGCGCCTAAGCACGCACGACAGCGCCCGCCAACGTGAGACCGCCGGCGCACACCATTTGAACCCTTGGGGGAGGAACCATGCCCAGGATTGGACTTCTTACCAGCGGCGGCGACTGCCAGGCGTTGAACGCCACCATGCGCGGCATCGTCAAGACCATGATCAACAACGCCCACGAGCCCGTTGAGATCTACGGCTTCAAGGACGGCTACCAGGGCCTTATCTACGGTCGCTACGACCTTATGAAGCCCAGCGACTTCAGCGGCATCCTCACCCGCGGCGGCACCATTCTGGGCACCAGCCGCACGCCGTTCAAGCGCCTGAACACCCCGGAGGAGGACGGAGTCGAAAAGGTCCCCGCCATGGTGAAGACCTATCAGAAGCTGCGCCTGGACTGCCTGTTCATGCTGGGCGGCAACGGCTCCACCAAGACCGCCAACCGCCTGCGCAAAGAGGACCTCAACGTCATCGCCCTGCCCAAAACCATCGATAACGATACCTTTGGCACCGACCTCACCTTTGGCTTCACCAGCGCCGTCGAGGTCGCGACCCGTTGCATCGACGACATCCACACCACCGCGTCCAGCCACGGCCGCGTCTTTGTCATCGAGATCATGGGCCACAAGGTTGGTTGGATTCCGCTGTACTCCGCCGTCGCCGGTGGCGCGGACGTGTGTCTGATCCCGGAGATCCCCTACGACATCGCCAACGTTCAGGCCGCCATCGAGCGCCGCATGGAAGCGGGCAGCCGCTTCACCATCGTGGTGGTGGCAGAGGGCGCCATCTCCAAGCAGGACGCTGCCCTGTCCAAGAAGGAGTACAAGGCCAAGCTGGCCGAGCGCACCTCCCCCTCCATCGCCTACGACCTGGCCCACCAGATCGAGCAGGCGACCGGCCGCGAAACCCGCGTCGCCATTCCCGGCCACACCCAGCGCGGAGGCGCGCCCGACGCCCAGGACCGCATCTTCGCGTCCCAGTGCGGCGTCGAGGCTGCCCTGGGTGCGCTTGAGGGCGAGTACGGCTTCATGGTTGCCCAGCGCAACGGCAGCATGTGCCGCGTGCCGATTGAAGAGGTCGCCGGCAAGCTCAAGTACGTCGACCCGCAAAGCGACCTGGTGCGCGAGGCTCGCGCCTTGGGCATCAGCTTTGGCGATGAGTAGCACCCGTTTTTGGACGAGGATTCTCTGGACGAGAATCTGCTAGCATAAGCGCAAGGGCCCCGCAGGTTGTCGTGGAATACCCATTCCTCAAGACAACCCGCGGGGCCCTTCTTGCTAGCAGTAGTCGCTAGGGATTGATAGCGTCAAACGACCTTCATTTCATTGGCTGCGCGTCGTTATAATGACTCCACATTCTCACAATCTTTACAGTTCCGATGTACTCAATTCCCTCTTTTACATGAGCTTCTCCTGCGACCTCATATACCAACCTATGCTGAAGATTGATTCTTCGCGAATATAATCCTGCAAGATTTCCTACAAGCGCTTTATATGAAGGAGGCTGACCAAAGGGGTCTTTCCTAACCACTCCAATTAAGTGCTTTGCCTTTGCGTCGAGACCTGCCGCTTTGAGATTCTTCACATCCTTGACGGCCTGTTTGGTGAATACGACGTCCCACATCGTCACCACTCCAAAGCGCTCTCATCAACACATTCGGCTGCAGGTTCCTCCATCCCGGCAATCAACGACTCGTACATTCCCGGAATACCTGTAAGATACAGGGTTTCCTCGATTGCCGCCCACTCGTCCTCGCCAATCAGTACAGCGCCTTTACCTTTACTATTTGTAATAGAAACAGGTGCACAATCCTCATTAACGCGAGAAATAAGATTGTAGAGGTCTTTCCTTGCGGCTGTTGCAGTAATGGAACCCATGATGCCTCCATGCCCGTACGTTATTACGTACGTCAACGCAACTCACAAATCTTATAAGGAGCCCTGGTCCACGCGCTTCTCCATAATGTAGTCGTCCATAACAAAGCCCTGGCCAATGTCCGTCTCGACGGCATCGATGACCTCAAAGCCGTTGCCCTTGTATGCGCGAATGCCCAGCACGTTGCCCTTGTTAACGGTAAGGTACATGGCGCGCAGACCGCGCTTGCGGCACAGGTCCTCGTAAAACGCGATCACGCCGCTGGCGAAGTGGCACCCGCGCTCGCAGGCGCGCAGGTAGATCTTGGAGATGAAGAAGCGCCCGGTCTTTGGCTCAACGTGGCCGCCGGTGTAGCCGACCACGCGGCCATCGTCCGGGGCGAGCACAAACCAGTACTCGTACGCGGAGCTCGCCATATCACGACGGATGGCGTCGGCGGTCTGGAAGCGCTCGACCATGTAGCGGGTTTGCGCCTCGCCAATATGCGCTGGCCAATACTCAAACCAAATCTCGTGCGCAAGCTTAGCCAAGCGCTCGATATCCGCATCGGTCTCAACCGGTTGCAAGCCCGGCATCGCAAGCGCGCGCTGCTGCACAGCGTTCTCGTCCATAAAACCTCCCCCGGCGGCGCCGCGAAGCGCACACTACCCCTACGCTCCTCCTAATGATGCGCCACGCAAGAGGTCGCGGGCGCGTCTTCCGCACAATTTACCAACCTATTAAGGAACGCGCGGACGCGCATACCCGCGCGCGCCAAGGAGCATCATGCTTATATGTTGCGCAACAATACCAGCCCCGGGCGGCCGCTCACCCCCGCGCCGTCCGGAGCCCTTGGGAGTGAATATGATGCACCTTGGATCGCTATCCAACCAGCCCGACCGCGCGGGCAACCACCCCGTTGCCGAGCGCCGCGCCGCCACGGGAACCCGCGTCGCCGCGCGCGTCGTTTCGGACGAGGACCTACACTTTGCCCGCGACCTTATCGCCCGCATAGCTGATGCCCTAGAGCAGGTGCTTTGCTGCCGACGCCCCGCGATCGACCTGGCCGTGATGACCATGATCGCCGGCGGGCACCTGCTGATAGAAGACGTACCCGGCACCGGCAAGACCACTCTGGCGCGCGCCCTGGCCCGTACGGTGCAGTGCGACATGGTGCGCATCCAGTTCACCTCCGACATGCTGCCCAGCGACCTTACCGGCGTCTCAGTGTTCAACCAGCAGACCCAGGAGTTCACCTTTCACCCGGGACCGCTCTTTTCGCAGGTAGTGCTTGCGGACGAGGTCAACCGTGCCAATCCCAAGGCGCAGGCCGCCATGCTGGAGGCCATGGAAGAGCGCCGCATCTCCGTCGACGGCGTCACACGGGAGCTGCCGCGCCCGCATTTAGTAATCGCCACGCAAAACCCCATCGAGATGGAGGGCACCTACCCTTTGCCCGAGGCGCAGCTCGATCGCTTTATGACGCGCATCAGTCTGGGCTACCCCTCGCCCGCCGCGGAGGCGCAGATGGTGATGTCGTCCAGCGGAAGCGACCCGCTTGAGCGCCTGGAGCCCGTCTGCACCGCCCAAGAGCTGCTGGCAGCCACACGCATCGCCGCGCAGATCAAGGTATCTCCCCAGGTGGCGGACTACGCCGTAGCCCTGCTTACCGCCACGCGCACCAGCCCGCAGATCGCCTTGGGCGCCTCGCCGCGCGCGGGTCTGGCGCTACTTGCCATGAGCCGCGTGCGCGCGCTGGCCCTGGGACAAGAAGCGGTCTACCCCGGCGACGTCCGCGCCATGGCGCTGCCCGTGCTCTCGCACCGCATCCGCTTTGCAAGCATGAACGCCCGCGCCGCCACTATCGACCAGCAGCGCGACGCGCTGGCCCGCGTGCTGCAGCAGGTCCCGGCCCCCAATGCGCCCGCGCCGGCGGACGTCCCCAGAGACGCCAAGTAGGCCGCCATGAAGCGCCGCCCCGCACATACGCCGCCCGTCCTTGCGCCCACGGCATACGGGTGCGCTGCGGCGGTGCTGGGCGCCGTCCTCTACCTAGCCGCCGTGCAGACAGGCTCGGACGCGTGCATGGCGGGCGCGCTGGCTATCCTGCTTTCGCACATCGTCTCCCTGGGCGTAGCGCTGTCCGCGTTTTTGGACGAGAAATGGCACGATAAAGCGGAGCACACGCACAGAGCAGCCCGCATGCTACATAGAATCGCCCGCGCATCCGCGGATCGCCGCGAGCGCATCACCTACAAACGCATCGACCAGATGGGGCGCGTCGTCGCCACGTTGACCCTTGGGCTGCCTCCCCGTGAGCGCGGCGTCTACCAGGAGAGCGACAAATTTGTCACCACAACGGGCCCCTTATGGCTGTGGCGCTCGAACGCACGCACCGCCATGGATGGCGAGCTTTTGCGCCCACCCGCCAACGTGGATGCAAGCGGTTCCGCCGGCGCGGCCATGCTTGCGCAAGATGGTTCCGGCGCGCAGGTCGCCAGCGAGCTCGACACCTCGTTGGTGCGCCCCTACCAGCGCGGCGACCAAATGAACGCGATCGCCTGGCGCCAGACCGCCCACCACGGCAGACTCATGTCATATGAACGCCGCTGCATCGCGCGCACGCGCGTGCTAGTGGTCCCCGATACCTCGTCCGCAACCAGCCCCGCAGACGCGGACGCGCTCGCATCCCACACGCTCGCCACCTGGGAATCCATCCAACGCTCGGGCAGAACAGGCTCCGCCCGGCTGCATGCCTTCCTTGCAGACGGCGAGGTTCAACTGGACGATGACGCATCCGTTTCCCGCTACTGCGCAGCGCTGTATCCAGAGCCGACGCAAGACGCGACGGATGCACGCGCGCGAGCGCAGCGCGTTGTCGACACCGCCCATGCCGTGCGCGCGGGGCAGATTATCTTCATCACCGTAGATGAAAACTCGCAGATAGCCCACGCGCTTGCCGCAAGCGATTTGCCGCACTTGATAACCGCCATCGAGGCTAAAGCCGCAGCGCAGGACAGGGATGAGCAAGAGAGCGCGGACACAGGCACAGGCATGAACGCAAACGCAGGGGCAGACGCAGCTCCGGCGCAAACGCATCCCATCGCACGGACGCTATACGGCGTTCTTATTTGTGCCGCGACCTTCTACCCGCTGCTGCTTTTAGTACAAACCATGGGAAAGATGTTCTCGCCCGGCGAATGGAACATGACCGCGCTCTACGCGTTTGGCCTTGTGTGCGCAGAGGCTGCCCTCATGGAAGCCTTGCCGCCCTCGTCCGCAGCGAACACCCGGCGCACGTCGAAGCCGCGGCGTATTCCCATATCCGCGGCGCAGGCGGCCCGCATCGCCTTGCTCGCAGCCACCACCGTCGCCCTGCTGGCGCTCGGCGCCATCACAGCGCGGCAAACCTTGAGCCAACGCGCCGACTTCGCCCTTTTCAAACAGATCTACGAGCAGCCCACCATGCTAGGGTCGCTGCAGCTTGACGGGCCCATCGCCCCCATCATCAATATCGTTACCATCGGCGTGGGCACGCTGTATTACGGCCAATGGGTGCCCATCAACGTTGGCTTTGCGGGCGACGCGGCTCTGGTCATCATTTGGTGCGCTATCGCCATGGCGCTCAGGCCGCTGCTGCTGAGCCGGCGATCCCGCCCGCTTGTCGCCGCAGCTCCCCTAATCGCCCAGGCAGCCGCCTTTCTACTTATGGGCGAGTCCGCCCACCTGCCGCAAGCGGGTGCGACCATTCTCTGCGGACTCATCCTCGCCGCGCTCTCCCATCCTCCAAAGGACGCGATGTGCGCGGACGCTCCCAGATCAAAGGGCCTCCTCGTCCACGCTATCACAAGCGCGAGCATCGCCAGCATGGTCGCCATCGCCGCCGCGGCAGCGGCACCCGCCGCCATCAGCGTTAGCCCGGCCTCACCGTTCGAAATCATCCCCCGGCAGGGCATCTTATCCAACGGCGCCATCAACCCTGTGCTCGACCTCAAGCGCGACCTTACGCGCCCGGGCAAATCGATCGCGCTGACCTACCAGGCAGACGTTGCGCAGACGGGCGCAAGTGACGGCACCGTGAAGACCTATGGGTCACTCTACCTGCGACTCACCACGCTGGGATCGTTCAACAGCGGCACGTGGGTGATGGGCCAAAACACCGCCGCAACGGGCGTTGCCCTAGACGAGGCATCGCCCGCGCTTTCCGCTTTCGCCAATGCGGAACGCCTCAGCAGCGCGGCGATCGGCGAGGTGAAGACGGTGCAGGCGACCATCTCGCTCGATAACGTATCGAGCGCCCACCCGCCCGTTCCCTCTAACTCGTTCAACATAACGCTGGCAGATGATATGGACGATGCCGGCGAGCAGGAGCGCGACAACGCGCGGGCCGCTATGGGTAAGCTCACGTGGTCACAAGACGGCGGCGCCGGGACGCGCGACGGCTCCAACGTCCCCAGGGGCTTTAGCTATACGGCAACCTGCGCCTACCAAGCCCCCGTAAGCGAGCCTGACCAGCTTGACCAGATCACGAGCATCGCCAGCCGTCTGAATGCCCAAGTCGTTGCGCAAGAAGACGGCGACACCAGCGCCCTTTCGCAGGGACAACCGGATCGCGGCTATCTGTATCTAGACCAAGCTTTGCCAGATGAACTGCAAGAGCTTATCGACACCGCGCGCGCAAACGGCATCGCAGAGGTTCCCGCCATACGGCGCGATGCCGATACCTCCTTGAACGCAGACGGCCTTTCCCCGCGGCAAGCAGCCCAGATAGCAGCTATGCGCTACCTGGTGGATTATTTTGCAAACGGTGACTTTACCTACTCGCTCGATGCGCCGGATGGCAGCGGGTCCAACAACCTCCAAGTCATCGCCAATTTGCTCCAGAATCGACAGGGATACTGCGTTCACTACGCCTCCGCGTTGGCTGTGCTGGGCCGCGCACTCGGCGTTCCCACGCGGCTGGTCCTGGGCTACCGGGCCAACGCGGACGGCGCCGCGATCGCCCTGGAAAACGGCGTTGAAGTCGTAACGTACCAGGCAACCAACCATGACCTCCATGCATGGACGGAAGCGTTCATCGACAACGCGGGCTGGGTCTCTTTTGACGTGACGCCCTCCATCGCTCAGAGCGAACCCGCCCTCGACGCACCCGTTGATGCGGAGACTAATCAGCCCACTGGCCAGGCAGATGATCAGGATGCGCCAAACTCTAGCGATGCCGGCCCGAGTGATAACGATGCCCCGTTTGCCGGCAACAACGGCGACGCCAACGATGATGCGCCCTCGCTCCTGCCAGCGATCGCAGAAGCCCTATCATCGGTAGCAGCCAAGCTGGCCGGCTTGCTGCCCTACGCCTGCGGCGTACTCGTCGCTGCCGCAGCGGCGCTCTCGCCCGCACTGCTCCGCCGCGCTCGCAAAGCCCGCCGCATGCACGCCGTACGCCACGCCTCAAGCGATCCCGCGCGCGCAATCGCCTCCGCATGGGCAGAGGCGACCGACGCCGCCCTCGACGCCGGCATAACGTGGAGCCCCTGCGACACGGAAGAAGACGTCTCCAGGTCCATCGCTAGCGCACTGGATGATACGGCAACGACAACCGCGCTCTTCCAGATAAGCCGGGGCATGTGCGCGATGCGCTATGGCGGCGAAAGCTTAGCTGCACAGCTGACAAACGATCTGGCAGCGCTACTCGGCAGCGCCCTTGCCGCCATCGACGCATACGCACGCCGCACCGACGGCTCCCGCAACGCCATGGCTCGCGCGAACCGCCGCCTTTTGCCCGCATCGCTCTTCGCCCAACGGCACATCAGGCAGCGTTAACGTATTGATATTCAATTACTTCTTATACTTCAGCTATTATATACGATATTTCTTATACGCAGAAAACCGCTATTGTTCAGCTTGGTCAATGAGGTGCACCAGGCGGGCTGGCCCTTGCTGCAAATGAGCCATCGTGCTAACGCCGAGCGCTCAAGGCGGGCTAAAACCCCCAACATCGGTACCTCAAACCATCGCCAAGGCCCTTCTGTGAGAGCCCAAACCACCCTTTTGCCGGCATATCGACCCCAGCGCGCTCCCACTCGACCCCTTTTTAGAGCCAAAACGCCATTCATGATCTTGCATTCCCCGCCTGAAGCCTTTCAATTGCCATCCCGATCCGGCACGGCAGGACCATCATGCTCCAATTCAAGGAAAAAGCACCACGGGTTCGCCCCGCAGTGCCTCGCATGAGTCGATTATGCGTCTGGAGCCCATTGCAAGAATCATTCCAGACGAGCGCTAGAAAACCAGGCGCACGCCGCGCCCGTCTCTCGCCCTACGCCTGCTTCTCCATCACGGCGCCAAAGGCACAAGGACCGCAGTGGCTGGAAACCATGCCGCCAACCTCTACCCAGTCGAAGCTCTTAAAACCCAGCTTGGTCACGTACTCCTCCACGGCGTCCTTGATATCCTGACCCAAGCCGTCGGAATACGCCAAGCCGATGCGATCCATGTTCACCGGCCCCTCGCTCATAAGGTGATCGATAAAGTGCAGGACGGCGCGCTTCATGGAGCCGCGTAGCTTCTTGGTCGCCACAAAGTTGCCGTCAACCAGCTCGATAACGGGCTTGATCTTAAGCAGGTGCGCGCCCAGGAACTGCGTATTGGACAGGCGCCCGCCCGCGCGCAGGTACGCCAGGTCGCTGGGAACAAAGCCCAGCAGCACGCGATTGCGCATGGACTCGATAAACGACAGCACGTCATCGACGGTGGCGTCCGGGTGATCCTCGATAAACTGCGCGGCGCGGACAACCACCAGCGACTGGCCGATAGATACGCTCTTGGTGTCGATGGAAACAACGTAGTGACGTCCTTGGGCGGCGGTAAGCGCGGACGCGTAGCTGCAGGTGGTAACGGACGAGTACGCCACGTGCAAAATGGTGGCGTCCGGATACTCCTCATGCAAGCGATCGAACATGGTGACAAAGCCGTGCAGCGTGGCGGCGCTGGTCTTTGGCATGACGCCCAGAGCGCGGGAACGCTCGTAAACCTCGTGTCCGCTGATGGTGCCGTCGTCCATGGTCTCGTCACCAATGATGACATGCATGGGGACGATGTGGATGTTGTAGCGCTCGCGGACCTCGACGGGAATATCCGCGCCCGACTCCGCAACAATGACGAACTTGCTCATGGTCAACCCTATCTTCCCAATCGCGCCGCCCGATGCAGCGGCACGCCAAAAGCTGGATACCCATAAGCCCCCTTGCAGCGACGGAACAAAGCATCCAGCAGCGATCTCGCGTCTATTCTACACAGTCCGCGCGGGTTGTTGATATTTGGTAGCACGTACGTGCCCCAGTATTCCGCGAACGTCCGGCGATTACGTTCATTACTGGACAAACGGGGCGAAACCGGTTTCCTAGCTTCGCCCCGTCTCCCTCGTTCACCATGTGCGAGCGGCCAGCGGATGCAACACGCAGCCCCACGACACCCTGCCCCGCCTCGCGCTACTCCGCGCTCTTGAGCGCGCCCACCATGTCCACGCGGTCGAGCGAACGGTTGGTGATCGCGTTGATGATCAGCGTGAACAGCAGCGACATCGCAGCCGCAATCGCGTACGTGGGCAGCTCCACAAGGGTGTCGAAGTACAGCGACGGCATCCGCAAAATGACCGTAAGCGAGCGCGTGATGGCGTATCCCAACGGGAAACCCGCCACAATGCCCACCAACGTCAAGATAACGGTCTCCTTGTTGATGTAGCGGTACACCTCGCGCCGGCGGAAACCCAGCACCTTGATGGTCGCCAGCTCGCGCTCGCGCTCGGAGATGTTGGTGGTCGAGAGCGTGAACACCACGGCGAACGCCAGCGCTGCCGCCATCACGGTCACCACGTAGACCACCACGTCGATGATCTTAAAGCTCTCGGAGAAGTCGTTGGCGATGCGTGCGGTGCTGGATACGGTCATAAAGAGGTCGTCGGCCGCCAGCGCGTCCGCAAAGGCGATCTGCGCGTCGTCGCCCCCGTTGAGCAGCGCCAAAAACGCATTGGGCGCCGCGTCTTTCCCAAAGGCCTCGCGGTAGGTACTCTGGTCCATAAAGACAAAGTTGCCCAGGTAATTAAGGACGATGTCATCTATACGCACCTCGCCCTGGCGCAGCGAGGAGTCCTGCAGCGTCACGCTATCGCCCAGCGCGAACCCCAACACCTGCTCGGCGTTCTTGGTGATAAGGGCGCCGCCGGCGGGCACCGTGAGCGCGCGGCCGTCCAGGCTCTCCATCTTAAGGTAGGACGAGAGGTCCGTACCGTCCGGCACCACCATGATCTGCACGCTCTCGCGCACGCCGTCAAACTCCGCGGTCACCGAGTCGATGCGCAGGCCCAGCAGCTCGTCCACCTCATCGGCATCGAGTAGCTCGTCGCGCGCGGCGGCGTAATCATCGTCCGCGGTCACGGCCATAAGATCGTAGCGGACCACGCCGGCCTCGCCGTACTGGCGCGGTTTGAGCGAGATCACGGTATCGCGAATGCCCAGGCCGCAGATCAGCAGCGCGGTGCAACCGGCGATGCCAAAGACCGTCATGAAGAAGCGCTTCTTGTAACGGAACAGATTGCGCGCGGTCACCTTGTTGAGGAATCCCAAGCGCTTCCAGATGGGGGTGATGCGCTCCAGGAGGATGCGTGCACCGGCATGGGGCGCCTTGGGACGCATGAGCGATGCCGGGGTCTCTTTGAGCACCTGGCAGCACGCGATGAACGTCGCGCCCACAATGCCCACGGCGAAGAGCGCCACGCCCAGAAGCGCGCTGCCAAAATCGAAGTGGAACTGGAACGGCGGCAGGGCGTACATGGTCTTAAAGATGGTGAAGATGATGGCCGGCAGCGCCAAAAAGCCCAGCGCATCACCCGCGATGCCGCCCGCGATGCACGCGGTTGCCGAGTAGATGAGGTACTTGGACTGGATGCGCGCACGCGAATAGCCAAGTGCTTTGTACAGGCCGATGAGCCCGCGGTCCTCCTCCACCATGCGGGTCACGGTAGTAAGGCTGATGAGCACGGCCACGGTGAAGAAGATCACCGGAAACACCGTGGCGATAGCCTCGATAGAGCTTGCATCCGAGTCCACGCTGGCATAGCTGGGCAGCGCGCCGCGGTCCTGGATGTACCACACGGCGCCCTCCATGTCGCGGACCTCCTCGCGCGCGTCATCGATCTCGCGCTCGGCGTCGGCGCGCTGCTCGTTGTACTCGTCGCGGTTGGCGTCGAGCTCCGCCTGGCCGTCTGCGAGCTCTCCCTCGCTTGACTCCAACGTGGCGCGGGCATCCCGCAGCTTCTGCAAAGCGGACGTGCGCTCGACCTCAAAGGTCGCGGCGGACGAGTCGAGCTGACGCCGGCTTGCCGCTATCTGCTCGCGTCCGGCGGCGACCTGCGCGGATGCGGCCTCGAGCTGCTTGCGCGTGGCGGCAAGCTCCTCGCGCTGCGCGGCAAACTGCGAGTCCGCATAGCTCTGCTGTTGGTCAAGCTCCACAAAACCGCTCGCGATGCGCGGCTCTGCCAGGGTCACGGCGGCGCGACCCTGCACCAGCCCAACATAGGTCTTGGCCTGCTCTTCTATTTGGATAAGCGCCTGGTCGTACTGCGTCTGCAGTTCGGAGAGTTGCAGGCGCGCCGGGGCGATCTGCTCTGCAATCGCATCGCGTGCGGACTCCAGTTGGGCTTTGGTTTGCTCGTAGCCCGGCTGCTGCGGGTCAAGCTGCTCTATCTGCCCCTCAAGCTGGTCGATCTGGGCGAGTGGACCCTCCAGCTGCCGGTTCAGCTGATCAATCGCGCTCTTAAGCTGCGCGGTGCTCTGCTCGCCGTACGCTTGCATCTGGGTGTTGATCGTCTGGACGAGTTTTTCCACCGCGACGGCGGACCGTTCCTCGTCCACCTGCGTGCACACGGTATGCCACAGGTCTTCCGGCCATGCCGCGGCGGCACCCATCTGCTCGAGCATCGCCTTAATCTGCGCGGCGGCATCATCGATCTGCTGCTTTTGCTGCTGAAGCTCCGCCTGCTTGGACTCCAGCTCCGCGCGTGCGGCGGCGATCTGCGCGTTAGCCTGCGCCTGCGCGTCATTAAGCTGGGCCTCGCCCGCGGCAAGTTGCGCCAGGCCGTCGGACACGGTCTTCGCGCTCGCATCAAGCTCCGCCTTTGCGGCTTCAAGCTGCGCGTAGCCCTGATCTATCTGCGCTTGAGCGGAATCCAGCTGCGACATGGCGAGCTTCTCCTGCAGGGAGTACTCGTCCTTACCCGCAGCGAGCTTATCCCAGCCGTCATTGAGCGTCTGCTGGGCCTCGCCGATTTTATCCGCCGCGTCGTCGAGCTTGTCTCGCGCCTCGCGCTCGGCTTTATCTACCTCGTCCAGAGCCTCGTCCTTCACCGCGGAGGTGCGAATCTCCTCGCGGTCCTCGCGGATCTGCTCTGCCTCGTCCTTCACCTTAGCGATAAGGTCCTCGTAGGCGGAAGAATAGCTGGGCAGCTCGCGCGCGCCCGCGACGGAGAGGTAGGCGATGGTGAACACGTCGGGGTCCTCGACCGCGTCGCGCGTGAGGAAGAAGGCGTACTTGGTCGAGCTCGCCGTGCGGAAGCCCATGGTCGAGGTGTCCGAGTTGACGTCCATAGCGTCGCGCACCACCGCGGTGATGGTGTAGGTGCCGCGCCTGAAGATCTCGCCGGACTCTTTTTTCGCATCCGCAGCATCGCCAGAGTCCGCGGAGGTCGAGGTGGACGAGGAACGGCCGCCCTTGGAGAAGAACGTCAGCGTATCGCCCACGCCCTTGCCCGCGGCATCAGCGTACTTGGTGGTGACGGCGACCTCGTCGGCGGCCCGGGGCAGCTCGCCCTCCACCACCTGGGGCTGGTTGAGGCCCTGTGCGGACAGCGCCTTGAGGTCCACTTTCTCGCTGGAGCCGTCCACGCCCGTGTAGGCGGTCTCCGTGTAGGAGCCCTCCGCGGCGTCGACATCGTCCAAATTCGCCAGCGCATCGATGTCGCCCTGGGTTAGGCCAAGCGTGGACTGCACGGAGATGTCGAAGAGGTTTTGGTCGTCGTAATAGGAATCCGCGGTGAGCCGCAAATCATCGCAGGCGGCCTTGAGGCCCACCAGCATGGCGGCGCCCAGAGCGCAGATGATGAAGATGGAGATGAATCGCTTAAGGTTGCCGGTGATGGTGCGGCGAACGTCCGTAGCGAAAGCTGATGGTCGTGACATGGCGCGCACCTACCACTCGATATCGGCGATGGGCACGGGATGCGCGTTTTTCTCCATGGAGGTCACCCGCCCGCTCTTGAAGCGGATGAGGCGGTCCGCCATGGGCGCCAGCGCGGAGTTGTGGGTGATGATGAGCACGGTGATGCCGTCGCGTCGGCAGGTGTCCTGCAACAGCTGCAGCACCTGCTTGCCCGTTTGGTAGTCGAGCGCGCCGGTGGGCTCGTCGCACAGCAGCAGCTTGGGGTTCTTGGCGATGGCGCGCGCGATGGAGACGCGCTGCTGCTCGCCGCCGGAGAGCTGCGCCGGGAAGTTGGCCGTGCGCTTTGAGAGGCCCACCTTGGCCAGGCATTCCGCCGCATCCAGCGAGTCCGGGCAGATCTGCGAGGCAAGCTCGACGTTCTCCAGCGCCGTAAGGTTGGGCACCAGGTTGTAGAACTGGAACACAAAGCCCACGTCCGCGCGGCGATACTCCACCAATTGGTCCTCGCTCGCCCCTCCTATGTCGCGGCCGTCCACCACCACGCGCCCGCTGGTCGCGGTGTCCATGCCGCCCAAGATGTTGAGCGCCGTGGTCTTGCCGGCGCCCGACGCGCCCAAGATCACCGCGAGCTCGCCGCGCTCGACCTCGAAGCTGGCACCGTCGAGCGCGCGGACCTCGCCCTCGCCCGAACCGTATACCTTGGTGACGTCTGAAAACTCTATGTAGGCCATCGCACTGCCCCGTTCATGCCCGCGAGCGGTGCGCGGCGGCATCGCTCGACAACCTGTTGTCTAATTGTTCAGTATAGTTGAGGGCAAACAGCAAGGCGCCATCCACTCGACAGCCCGGCGAGGATTGTCGAGTGGATGGAAGCGCGCGGCGGCGCGGCGCGACAACCCATCCGCACGGCCGCCCAAACCTGCGTAAAGGGGCGAAACATGAAGAAGCAGCCAGCCGTGACCGAGCAGACGCGCGCCAACCTGCGCACGGCGTTTTGGAGCCTGTACCGGGAGAAGCCCACTAGCAAGATAACCGTGCGCGAGATCACCGACCGCGCCGGCTACAACCGCGCCACCTTCTACCTGTACTACCGAGATGTATACGACTTGTTCGAGCAAATCGAACAGGAGATTCTGGACGATGTCGGGCGCTTGGTCGACCAGGGGCTCATGCGTCAGGAGACCTTGGATTTCTCGCACCACATGGGCCTGATTCTTCAACTTGCCCAGCGCTACGACGCATACGTGCCGCAGCTGATGGGTCCGCACGGAGACCCCTCCTTCAGCATCCGCTTGAAGGAGATCTTGGCACCGTTGCTAGACCGCTTTATCCTGCCGGCCCAAGGCATGCCGGACGAACACAAGGCCATCCTGCGCGAATTCTATCTCTCCGGCTTGCTCTCCGCCATCTCCACCTGGGCATCGAACCCCGACAGCATGCCCGTCGACCAGCTGATCGCCCTGGTTGTGGGCGCGGTCATGCCCGCAAGCCAACGCTAAGGCCGATGCCGCGGCGATTGGCGACGGCGCACGGCAGCGCCCGCGCTCGCCGGTCGCGTAACAGTTGCCGACTCCGTGTCATTTTCCATGTAAGCAATTCCGCAACGATATCGCGATCCATGAGGCCTCAAGCTTCCGCAAACGTTATAGTTCCCACAATTTACGGAAGCAAATGGGCGACGATCACCCCATCACTCCAAGCCCAGGACACTCGGGGCATCCGTATATGGCACAAGCCTGCCGCGCGGGGTCGATAGTCCATCTTCCCCAGCGCACCCCACGTAACGATGGTCCTCATCCAAACCAAGCTCAGAAGGGATGATTCGCTCGAGCACGTCAAAATACTTGGTTCTAAACGTTGAAAAGGATTTGATCTCGATGCCGGCAAACGGAGCCGGTCCTTTTCGGCGATGACGTCGATCTCGTTTTTCTTAGTAACTATCATATACATGACTTAGCAATTGCCATATCTTTGCCTTCACAATTATCATACACAGGACGTAAATCTACTCAGAACGCAAAAACCGCGCGCTGCAATCAGGCAACACGCGGTTATCAGAAAAAGCAGTTTGTTGGAAGGCTAAGCCGCGACGGACACCGCCCCGGCTACCGCTCAGCGCGCAAGCGCTATTCGGTCAGCAGCTTCGCGATCTGGACGGCGTTGGTCGCCGCACCCTTGCGAATCTGGTCGCCGCAGCACCAGAAGGTGATGCCGCGAAGGGCCTCGGGATTGGAAATGTCGCGGCGAACGCGGCCAACGTAGATAAGATCCTGGTCAGAGGTATCAAGCGGCATGGGCCAGCGGTCGTGCGCGCTCTCGGCCTCGAGGTCGTCCACCAACTTGACGCCGGGGGCGGCGGCCAGCGCCTCGCGCGCCTGCTCCGGGGTGATGTCGCGCTCGAACTCAAGGGTGATGCTCTCGGAGTGGGAGCGCAGCACGGGCACGCGCACGCAGGTGCAGTTCACGCGCAGCTCGGGCAGGTGCATGATCTTGCGGCCCTCGTTTTGCAGCTTCATCTCCTCAGAGGTAAAGCCCTCGAACTTCTCGCCGCCGATCTGCGGAATCAGGTTGCTCGCCAGCTGGGCGGCAAACGCGCGGGGCGTAGGCATCTCCTCGCCGCGGCCCATCGCGCCAATCTGCGCCTCAAGCTCCAGCATGCCGGGCATGCCGGCGCCGGATGCGGCCTGGTAGGTGGAGACGATCATGCGCTTCACGCCTGCCAGCTGATGCAGCGGCCAGGTAGGAACCAGGCCGATGATGGTGGCGCAGTTGGGGTTGGCGATGATGCCGTGGTGAGAGGCGATGTCGCCCGCGTTGATCTCGGGCACCACCAGCGGCACGCCCTCGTCCAGGCGGAAAGCATGGGAGTTGTCCACAACCACGGCGCCGCGATGCACGGCCTCCGGGTAGAGCGCCTTCGCGACGTCGTCCTCGGCGGCGCCCAGAACAATGTCGACGCCGTCAAAGCACTCGGGAGCGGCAGCCTCGATCACAACCTCGCCCCAGGGGGTCTCGACCTTCTTGCCGGCAGAGCGCGGGCTCGCCAGCAGCTTGAGCTCGCCAACGGGGAACTCCTGCTCCTCCAAGCACTGGAGCATCTGCGTGCCCACCGCACCGGTTGCGCCCACAATGGCGACTGTGTACTGCTTCATGTCGATTACCTCCTAGTTAAGGGAAATGATGGCATTTGCCGGCGCATCGCGCACCTTAGAAGGGAGCGCGGACGGGCTCCAGATCAGACGTCTTCACAATGCCGTTCTCATCGGAGAACGCCTTGTAGATGGTCTTGATAGCCAGGTCGAAGTCTTTCTCCTCGACGCCAATGATGATGTTGATCTCATCGCAGCCCTGGGTGATCATGCGGACGCTCACGCCCTCCTGGCCAAGCATGCCAAACAAATGGCCGGAAATGCCGGGGCGGCCGCGCAGGTTGCGGCCAACGGTGGCGATCAGGGCGAGGTTCTCGACCACCTCGATCTCCAGCGGCTCGACCTCCTCCTGGATATCGGAGACCAGAGAGTAGAGCGAATCCTTCACATCAGAAGCCTGCACCACGGCGGCAAACTGGTCCACGCCGGTGGGCATGTGCTCGACGGAGACGCCGTAGCGCTCGAAGACGGACAGGGCGCGGCGCATGAAGCCGATGCGGCTCTTGGTACGGTCGCGGGCGACGTTGATCGCAAGGAAACCGCGCTTGCCGGCGATGCCGGTGATGATGGGCTCAGAATCGCCCTCCTTGGCGGTCTCGGAGATGATGGTGCCGGGGTCCTCCGGCGCGTTGGTGTTCTTGATAACCAACGGAATGCCCGCGTCGCGAACCGGGAAGACGGCCTCCTCGTGCAGCACGCTCGCACCCATGTAGGAGAGCTCGCGCAGCTCCTCGTAGGTGATGCGCGGAATGGGCTGCGCGCCCTCGACGATACGCGGGTCCGCGGACAAGAAGCCCGAGACGTCCGTCCAGTTCTCGTACAGGTCCGCCTCCAGGCACTGGGCCAAGATGGAGCCGGAAATGTCTCCGCCGCCGCGATCGAGCAGCTTGACCTTGCCCTCCTTGGTGGCGCCATAGAAACCGGGCATGACAAAGCCGCCCTCGCGGGCGTTCTTCTTGACCAGCTCGGCGGTGCGCTTCATGGATAGTGTGCCGTCGTGGTGGAACGCGACCATGTCGGTGGCGTCAATAAACGGCAAGCCCAGATACTCGGCCATCAAGCGAGCGGTAAAGTACTCGCCGCGGCTTACCAGCTCCTCGGTGGTGTAGCCGCCCTTGCTGGCGCGCTCGGCAAACGCGGAAAACTCCTCGCGGATGGGATAGGAAAGCCCAAGTTCGTCCGCGATATCGAAATAGCGCTGACCGATGTCTGCCAAAAGGTCATCGCAGGACACGTGGTAATTCACGTGGGCGTCGACCAGATACAAAAGGTCGGTGACCTTGGAGTCGCCCGAGAACCGACGACCGCACGCGGACACAACCACAAAGCGACGGGCGGGATCTGCGTCGATGATCCCCTTGATCTTCTTGAAGTGCTCGGCATCGGCGACAGAAGAGCCGCCGAACTTGGTGATCTTAATCATGAGAACGCAAAATCCTTCCCGGTGCCCTCGCGCCAAAGACCACCGGATCGCGATATTTCGCAAGGCGTTACTTTAGCGTGAGCAAGTACAATGGATGTTTAGTCTACTAAACCATAGAAGAGCGTTCATGCATAATCGCACTTTTGTTTCCAATCAAAGAACGTCATGTGAATTGCAGCTGAACGGGCATGTTGCCCGTCGCTCCGCAGGACGGCTCGCATGTATGCTCTGATACCATGTGCAGCAACGTTTTACGGGCGCCCGCATGACGCCCACGCACCCATAAGGAGCACGTTTATGGCGACCTACCACAGCACCCGTTCCCGCACCGCGCAGCTCAGCGCTAAAGAGGCCATCCGCCGCGGCATCGCACCCGACGGCGGCCTGTACGTATCCGACGAGCTGGGTCAGAGCAAGATCGACCTGGAGGGCCTTGCCAACAAGGACTACTTCGAGCTGGCGCGTGAGGTGCTGGGCACCCTGTTGCCGGACTACTCCGCAGACGAGATCGCGGCGTGCGTGGACGAGGCCTACGGCAGCTCCTTCGCCTCCGACGAGGTGACCCCGGTGGTCGACCTCAAGGGCGTCGCCGGCGAGGCGGACCAGGGCAACGCCCCCGCCTACGTGATGGAGCTCTGGCACGGTCCCACCAGCGCCTTCAAGGACGTCGCCCTGCAGATGCTCCCCCGCCTCATGGCCCGCACCAGCGCCAACGCCGAGGGCGCTGCCGATAAGATCATGATCGTCACCGCCACCAGCGGCGATACCGGTAAGGCGGCGCTGGCCGGCTTTGCGGACGCTCCCGGCTGCGGCATCACCGTCTTCTATCCGGAGGGCAAGGTCTCCCGCGTGCAGGAACTCCAGATGAGCACGCAGGAGGGAGCCAACGTCTCCGTCTGCGCCGTGCGCGGCAACTTCGACGACGCCCAAAGCGCCGTCAAGCGCATCTTCGCCGATCGCGAGCTCGCCGACCGCCTGGCCGCCGCAGGCGTGCAGCTCTCCAGCGCCAACTCCATCAACGTCGGCCGCCTGGTGCCTCAGGTTGTCTACTACTTCGCCGCGTACGCCCAGCTGCTTCGCGCCGGCAAGATCCAGCCCGGCGACGCTGTTGAGTTCTGCGTGCCCACCGGCAACTTCGGCGACATCCTGGCCGGCTACTACGCCCAGCGCCTGGACCTGCCCGTAGCCAAGCTCATCGTGGCGAGCGACAAGAACAACGTGCTCTTCGACTTCCTCACCACCGGCACCTATGATCGCCAGCGCCCCTTCTACACCACCACCTCGCCCAGCATGGACATCCTCATCTCGTCCAACCTCGAGCGCATGCTCTATTACCTGGCGGATGGCGATTGCGAGCTGGTCGCCGGCCTTATGACGCAGCTCGCCCAGGGCTCCTACAACGTGCCTGCGGAGCTGCTGGCCAAGATCCAGGCAGTCTTTGGCTGCGGTTGGGCGGACGAGGACCAGGTCGCCGCCGCCATCAAGGATTGCTGGGATCGCAACGGCTACCTCATCGACCCGCATACCGCCTGCGGCTACCACGTCTTGGGCCAGGTTCCCGCCGCCTCAGACGCCAAGGCCCGCGTGGTCCTCTCCACCGCCAGCCCCTACAAGTTCCCGCGCGCCGTCGCCGGCTCGCTGGGCCTGTTCTGCCCGCCGGACGATTTCGCCTGCATGAAGGTACTTGAGAAGGCAACCGGCACCGTCGCCCCCGCCCAGCTTTCCGAGCTGCAGCAAAAGCCCGTCCTGCACGATGCCGTGGTGGACATCGACGGCATGGGCGGCTTTGTGGAGCAGGCAGCTGCCAAGCTTTAGTATTTGGACGAGGAGCTTTCCCATGATCAAGATCACCGTACCGGCTACCAGCGCCAATTTGGGCATCGGCTACGACACGCTGGGCATGGCCGTGTCGCTGTACTCGCACTTCACCTTCGATCGCGCCGACTCGCTGCAGATCACCGGTTGCCCGGAGGAGTTCCAGAACGAGAACAACCTGGTCTACGTCTCCTTTGTCGACGCGCTGCGCGAATGGGGCGTCGACCCCTTCCCCGTGAAGCTGCACATCGAGACCGAGGTCCCCGTCGCCCGCGGCCTGGGCTCCAGCTCTACCTGCGTGGTCGCCGGCATCATGGCGGCAGCCGCGCTGACCGGCCACACCGTTGACCGCGCCGAGCTGGTTCGCATCGCCACCGCCGTCGAGGGCCACCCCGATAACGTCGCCCCCGCCATCCTGGGAGGCGCCGTGTGCTCCTTCACACCCGAGGGCGACCTGCCGCGGTGCCTGCGCTACGAGGTCAGCGACCGCCTGCGCTTCATCACCATCATCCCGCCCTACGAGGTCCACACCAGCGAGGCCCGAAAGGTCGTCCCGCAGGAGGTGCCCTTATCCACCGCCGTGTGGCAGATGGGCCGCATCGCCGGCATGACGCGCGGACTTGAGACCGGTGACCTCGATCTGGTCGCCGCCGCTAACGACGACCGCCTGCAGGAGCCCTACCGCCGCGCCCTCATCCCCGATTACGAGGACATTCGCCGCGTCTGCCTGGAAGGCGGCGCCAAGACCATGTGGATCTCCGGCTCCGGCTCCACCCTCATGGCTGCCACAGATGACACCATCGTCGCCAAGTTCCTGCAGGTGCGCCTGCGCGAGAACTTCCCCGCCTGCGAGACGCACATCCTCACCTGCGACACCGAGGGCGCCCAGATCGAGTATCTGTAACGCAGGGCGCAAAACATCCAGCGCTCCGCGCGTGCCTTGCGCTATAAGGGGCTGACCAGACGCACATTTGAGCCACCAGGGGGACCTATCTTAAGGTCCCCTTTTTAATATGAGTTGAACATTGTCAAGTGGCAAAACGTCCCCGCCCCCCGGGGAGCTACCGCGGGGGGCGGGGACGACCTATCTTCACCCGGGGGACGCGCCGCTTGAGGGCGTGTCTGCTCGACGCACGTTCGGCACTCTAATATCCGCGGGTCGGAACCGCATTTCGTTGCTACGGCTGGGGGCCTCCGGCTTCATCGCAGTCTCGTGGCGGGCGTGGCGGTCCCCCGCTGCCCAGAAAAAGGAACTGGAATGGCCTCCCAACGGCCTCGAGCGCGGCGCGCCCCGGGGTCGGACTCCTATCTCGCCGCGGGCGCTACCGGACCATGAGCGCTATCGCCCAGACCCAGCAGGTGTATTTGGTAACGTCTGATTTACGAAAATGGTAAAGGCCGCTTTCCATTCCGGTAAACGAAAATTTTCCGAAATGGTAAGGCCCGCGCCGACCGCCGCCTTGGACCGACAATTGTCGATGCGATCCGATTTCGACATTAGGAGGTCCGGAAAGGAAATGATCGGCGTGGACAAGGTAGAGGATATCAGGAGGAGGGCCAGGAGGGGCGAGTCGGTCAGCGGCATAGCCGCCGCGACCGGCGTCTCGGGCCCGACGGTGAGGAAGTACATCGCGGCGGGGGACCTGTCCCCCAGGCCGCCGGCGACGCGCGGCAGGACGTCGTCTCCTATGATGGAGCCCTACGCCGAGACGGTCGAGGGATGGCTCAGGGAGGACTTGCGCGTGTGGCGCAAGCAGCGCCATACCGCGAGGCGCATCCACGACAGGCTCGTCGAGGAGGAGGGCTTCCAGGGTTCC
>NZ_JH126469.1:296357-357900 GCF_000225705.1 Collinsella tanakaei YIT 12063 | reverse complement strand
GGCGAACTGCGCGACGGCCCGCGAGATGGCCTGCTGGGTCTGGGCGATAGCGCTCATGGTCCGGTAGCGCCCGCGGCGAGATAGGAGTCCGACCCCGGGGCGCGCCGCGCTCGAGGCCGTTGGGAGGCCATTCCAGTTCCTTTTTCTGGGCAGCGGGGGACCGCCACGCCCGCCACGAGACTGCGATGAAGCCGGAGGCCCCCAGCCGTAGCAACGAAATGCGGTTCCGACCCGCGGATATTAGAGTGCCGAACGTGCGTCGAGCAGACACGCCCTCAAGCGGCGCGTCCCCCGGGTGAAGATAGGTCGTCCCCGCCCCCCGCGGTAGCTCCCCGGGGGGCGGGGACGTTTTGCCACTTGACAATGTTCAACTCATATTAAAAAGGCGCCGCCGCACATCGCGGCAGCGCCTTTATCAAGAGTTATAAAGTGAAGACCCGATAAGTCCCCTACAGTGCCAGGCGGCGCAGCGCATCGACCAGCAGCACGTAGAAGCGCTCGAAAGATGCCAGCTCCATATGCTCATCGGGCGTGTGGACGTCATAGAGCTGCGGGCCCACGGCGATGGCATCCAGACCGGGCAGCGCATCGGCGAACAGGCCGCACTCAAGGCCGGCATGGATGGACTCGATGCGCAGCTCGGTGCCAAACAGCTCGCGGTAGCTCTCCTGGAAGACCTCGCGCACGGGCGAGTGCTCCACGTAGCTCCAACCCGGATACTCGTACTCAAAGATCACGTCAAAGCCCAGGACCTCCGCCAGCGTGGCGATGCGGTCCTTCACATCGTCCTGCAACGATTTGATGGACGAGCGGGGCGACAGCAAAATCTTGATCTGGTCATCGGTGACGGCGACCACGCCGATGTTGGAGGAAACCTCGACGGAGCCGTCCGCCGCGACGTTGCGACGCATCACGCCGTTGGGGGCAAGGCGCAGAGCGCGAACCAGCGCAAGGGCATCGTCCTTGCTCATAGCGTCGACCTCAACACCGTCCTCGACCGCGATAGCGCAGGCGAAGCCCGGGTCAAACACTTCCAGCTCAACCTTAATGTTTTCAACAATGCTGGCTGCGATGGCGGCGCCCGCCTCCGCGGCGGCGTGGTCGGGGTAAACCAAGACGGCCTTGCACTCGCGGTTGATGGCGTTGTCCTTGGTACCGCCGTTGAAGGTCACCAGCGCGGGATCGCCGGCAGCCATAAGGCGCTCGACCATGCGGGCCATCAGCAGGTTGCCGTTGCCGCGCTCCAGGTGGATGTCCGCGCCGGAGTGCCCACCCAAAAGACCGGAGATCTCAAGGGTAAGGGCGCTGCCGGCCTTGTGCTCGCGGGCGACGGGACGCGTATAGGTCGCCACAACGCCGCCGGCGCAGCTAACGGTCGCCACGCCCTCTTCCTCAGAGTCCAGGTTGATCATGATGCGCGCGTCGATCTGGGACTTGTCCAGGGTCTCGGCTCCAACCAGGCCGGTCTCCTCATCCGTGGTGAACACGCACTCAAGGGCGGGGTGAGCCAGCGAGTCATCGTCCAAAATAGTGAGCATCAGCGCCACGGCGACGCCGTTGTCCGCGCCCAGAGTGGTACCGTTGGCGCTCAGTACGCCGTCCTTCACCACCAGGTCGATACCCTGGGTCTTGAAATCGTGCTCAACGCCCGCCAGTTTATCGCAGACCATATCGATGTGGCCCTGCATCATGACGGCGGGGGCACCCTCGGCGCCGGCGCTCGCGGGCTTCTTGATGATGACGTTGTATACATCGTCCTGGTACACCCACAGGCCGCGCTCCTTGGCAAAAGCTACCAAAAAGTCGCTGACGGCCTTCTCATCACGGGATTCGCGCGGAATGGCGGCGATGTCCTCAAAGAAATGAAACAGTTTCTCGGGCTTGTATCCAGCGATCTTGTATTCCATGTGCTGTCCTCCTTGGCGCATTGTGGAACTGCCTTTTGCATACACGCTATATATTCCCAAAGATCCTAGAGACGAGCCGTGTCAATACGCTGGCAGTTCCAAAAACAGCAGGGAACGGCACTATGATATGCCTTTGGACGATGATTCTATTCATGTTTGATTCTGCAGCGCACCCGTTCCATAATCTATAGACATGGTGCCATTTAAATCGCTGGGTACAGAAAGCTACATACGATATGGCAAGGAGGCTCCAGTGGAAACTGCGATCCAAACGACTGCTCACCCGGGCCTTTCGTCCAAAGAAACGGCGCGCAAACTGGCCCTCATAGAGCATGGCGCCAGACTCGTCATCTCCGTTGCCCAGCAATGCGGCTATACAGGCCCAACGGACAACCTTCTTGAAGGCAAAACCTGGATCGAGCTTCGCAATGATATGTATGACGAAATGCTCGATGCCATAGAGGGGCGATAAGCAAGTCCAACAACTTGCTGCGCTGCCTCATAACAGCAAAACGGCGAGCCACCCTCTCGGAGTGGCCCGCCGTTCTCATTTTGATGTACGCGCAAGGACCATAGAGCCTTCCGCCGCGAAGCGCCGTTAGTACAGCTTGGCGCCCGCGGGGATGGAATCATCCACGATCAGCACGTTCAGGCGCTCCTCGGGCTCCTCGCCCTCGGCAACGTTCTCGGCGTGCACCGCGGAGATGATCATGCCGCACGAATCGATACCCATCATCTTGCGCGGGGGCAGGTTGGTGATGGCGATAAGCGTCTTGCCGACCAGGTCCTCGGGCTCGTAGTAATCATGGATGCCAGAGAGGATGGTACGGTCGGCGCCCGAGCCGTCGTCCAGCGTGAAGTTCAGCAGCTTCTTGCTCTTCTTCACGGGCTCGCACGCCTTGACCTTGACGGCGCGGAAATCGCTCTTGGCAAACGTATCGAAATCGACGAAGTCTGCGAACAGCGGCTCGATGGCGAGCTTGCCGTAATCGAGCGTGGGCTTCTTGGGGGCAACAAAGGGAGAGGAGGCAACAGCCTCGGCATCCTGAGCTGCCTTAGCGGCGGCGGCGCCGTTCTTGGAGCCCTTCTCCGGCTTCATGTGCGGGAACAGCAGGACGTCGCGGATGGACGTGGAGTTGGTGAGCAGCATGACCACGCGGTCGATGCCGATGCCGATGCCGCCCGCCGGAGGCATACCGTACTCGAGGGCGCGCACGTAGTCCTCGTCGTACTCCATGGCCTCATCATCGCCGCCGGCCTTCTCGACCATCTGGGCAGCGAAGCGCTCGGCCTGATCGACCGGATCGTTGAGCTCGGAGAACGCGTTAGCGTACTCGTGGCCGGCGATCACCAGCTCGAAGCGATGGGTCAGACGCGGGTCGTCCTCGTTGCGCTTGGCCAAAGGCGACACCTCGACGGGGTAGTCGCATACAAAGGTGGGATTCACGATGGTGTCCTCGCCCAGCTCGTCATAGAGCTCGGCGACCAGCTTGCCGGCGGCCCACTCGGGCTTGGTCTCGATACCGCGCTCGGCGCAGGCGGCGCGCAGCTCCTCGACCGGGGTGTCGAGCGTGACCTCGCGACCCAGGACGTCGGAGACGATGGAGGTCATGGGACGGCTTTCCCAGTTGGAGAACAAATCGATCTGCTGACCCTGGTACTCGATGACGCCCTCCAGGCCGACGGCGTGCGCAGCGGCCTTGATAACGCCCTCGGCGAGCTCCTTCATGCCCTCGAGATCGGAGTAGGCGCGGTAGGCCTCCATCGTGGTGAACTCGGGGTTATGGGTGAGGTCCATGCCCTCGTTACGGAAGATGCGGCCGATCTCGAAGACGCGCTCGTAGCCGCCCACAAGCAGGCGCTTGAGGTGCAGCTCGGTGGCGATGCGCAGGTAGTTCTCTTGATTGAGCGCGTTAAAGTGGGTGATGAACGGCTTAGCGGTGGCGCCGCCCTGAATGGTCTGCAGGATGGGGGTCTCGACCTCCATGTAGCCGTTATCCTCCATGTAGCGGCGGAAGGTGGAGATGATCGCGGAGCGCTTGCGGAAGGTCTCGCGAACGTCCTCGTTCACGATAAGGTCGACATAGCGCTGACGATAACGGGTCTCCTTGTCGGAGAGGCCGTGGAACTTCTCGGGCAGCGGGCGAACCGCCTTGGAAAGCAGTTTGGCCGTACGGGGGGCAACGGAGAGCTCGCCGCGCTTGGTGCGGACCACAACGCCGGTCGCCTGGACGATATCGCCCAGGTCGAGCTCCTTCAAGACCTCCCAGGAAGCTTCCTCGACATCGTTCACGCGGCAGAACAGCTGGATGTCAGCGGAGGGGTCGCGAAGGACCAGGAACATGATCTTGCCCTGGCCGCGCTTGGCGACGATGCGGCCGCCCACGGTGACAGTCTCGGCGCCCTCTTCCTCGTTTGCCAAGCCGGCATAGCGCTCAAGCAGGTCGGCGGCATGGTCGGTGACGTCGGAATGCTCGGGATAGGGATTCTTGCCGGCGGCGTACAGCGCGGCGCGATCGGCGAGGCGGCGGGCGCGCTCGTCATTCAGCGTCGAAGCGTCCTGTGCGGCCGCATCGACGGACTGGTTCTCAGCCATGTTCTCTCCTTTTACAATAAAACGCTCCCTGAGGCCTGACGGTCCCAGGGAGCGAACTGTTACCTGTGCGCGGGACCGAAAGCCTAGCGCGTGATCTTGGTGATGGTGTAGACGCGGCGCTTGCCAGCCGGGGTGATGATCTCGACGGTCTCGCCCTCGCCGTGACCGATGATGGCGCGGCCGACCGGGGACTCGTTGGAGATCTTGTGCTCGAGAGAGTTGGTCTCGGTGGTACCGACCAAGGTGATCTCGGTAGCGACGCCGTCGCCATCAACCAGGGAAACGGTGCTGCCAATGGAAACGGTCAGACCGAACTCGCCGCTCTCGGCATCCTTGGCGTTTGCGAGGATAGCCTGGATCTCGGCGATGCGAGCAGCGTTCTTGGCCTGCTCTTCCTTGGCGGCGTCGTACTCAGCATTCTCGGAAAGGTCGCCGAATGCGCGCGCCTCCTTGATGTGCTCGACGATCTCACGGCTCTTCTCGCCCTCGCGCCACGCAAGCTCATCCATGAGCTTCTTGCGGCCCTCTGCGGTCAGTACGATCTGGCTTGCGTCCATGCGCAGAACTCCTTGCTACATCTGTCGGCGGCGCTGCGGTGCAGCGAGCCTTTCGCCAACGGTACTCCAAACAACAAAAGCGACCGGTCGACCCTACCAGGGGAAACCGGTCGCCGCTCTCCCCTTGTGAGAGAAGCGTTTACTCAGCGTGCTGAGCGCTATCTTCCTTCTTGGCCTTAGCGGCGGCAAGCTTTGCCTCAAGCTCGCGAATCTCCGCATCGTCCTCATCCTCGACCACGGTCTCGGACTCGACCTCCTCGGCCTTGTCGTCACCCTCCATGCCCTCACGGATGTTCTTGACGGTAGAGCCAAAAGCCTTGCCGAGCTTTGGAAGGTTCTTGGGACCAAAGATAAGCAGGACCACAACCAGGATGACTACGAGCTCCATAGGACCAAGTCGCATGTTACTTCCTCCAAATACGTAGAGTCGATGCGAGGCGCATCGGAAAATCGCCGCCTTTGCGCGATCCGGCCAACGCTGGCCGTGCCTGTAAAGCTCGATTGAGTATACCGCGCCTGTACTGCGAATGACAACACCGCCATATTTTACACGCTTGACGGGCATCAATATCAGCATTTGGTAAGCCGTGCATCAGTTCACCTACATAGCAAAAGGGGCCAAAGCCTAATGCCTTGACCCCTTTATCATGCAATGGTCGGGTTGACTGGATTTGAACCAGCGACCCCTGCGTCCCGAACGCAGTGCTCTACCAAACTGAGCCACAACCCGTTAGCTCGACTATAGTACCAAAGGCGGACGAGAAATACCAGAGATATTTTTCGTCCACATCATCACGCTGCCTATTCCAAACCCTGGACCTGGGTACAGCTTAGCCGACAGCGATAAAAGGACCGCTCTTCTCCATCTTGGCGGCCTGGGCCCACCAACCGTGGTCTTTAAGTGCGGACAGCGCGATCTTCTCGGCCGCCATCTGCGTGTTGCATACCGCAAAGAGGCACGAGCCCGAACCGCATACATCCACGGCGCGGACGTTGTCCTGCGCACGGAGCCACTCGAGAATGTCCGCCATCTCGGGCGAGAGCTTGAGCGCCGCCGCACCCAGGTTGTTGTGGATGTTCGCAAAGATATCCTGCTCGCGATGGTCGCGCATAGCCTGGAGCATGGGCTCTATATCCGCGGGCGCAACCGGATCCGTATCGAACTCAGCGTAGGCGTCCGCCGCGCTCACCCCGCCGTTCATGGGCTTTACCAGCGCCAGCGGCGTTCCCGTGAGCGGCCGGTACATTTCCTGCATCGCGTCGCCCCTGCCGGATAGGTACGCCGGCGGGCCATACAGGAAGAACGCCACATCAGAGCCAATGGAGCGCGCGACGGCATCGATACGTGGATCTGTGGCGTCGATCTTCCAGAAATAGCACAGACCCATGATGACCGCGGCGGCGTCCGCAGACGGCCCGCCCAGGCCGGCGCGCACAGGAATGTGCTTATCGATCAAGATCGCGAAATTGGGGTCGCGACCAAACGCCTCGCCCATGGCGATGGCCGCCTTGTAGGCGGAGTTCTGCTCCATGGGAAAATCCGCCTCGGGCACCATGCGAACCAGCAGCTCGTCATGAGGCGCCATGGCGATGGTATCCGCCAGGTCGATCGCGGTCATAACCGTATCCACGCGATGGTAGCCGGACTCCTCCGCCTCTGCATCCGTCCCATGGGGATGAACGCCAAGGTATAGGTTAATCTTGCCCGGCGCGGTAATCAGGATGAACTGAGGAGCCATAGCCCTACTCCTCCAGCTGGTTTCCCAGGGGAACAAAGATATGCTCGCCGGACTCCGGATCAAACAGCTCGACGGTACCGGTTAGCACGTCGACGTACTGGTAGGACTGGCGGGACTTGCGGCCACGGCGCTCGTCCACCTCGACAATGAACACAGACGGATGAACCGTCTTGATGGTGCCCATGCGCTCGACCACGCGGGTGCGGCCCATATTGGCCTTGACGCGGATTCGCTCCCCCACCATGTTGATCAGCTTCTGGTGAATCTCGTCCACGTGATTAACTTCAAGCTCTTCCATCTTGTTAGCCTCCACAAGGGCATAATGCGCCCAACTTAGGTTCAAACGGAAGCAGTATAGCAGCCTGCTAACAAAATTGCACGTCAGAGCGTCACGCATAGAAGAGGCGCCCCAGATATCCGTCAAATGAGGACAATCTGGAGCGCCGCGAAGTGCGTATCTTGGAAACGAGGCTAGAGCTCGTCGGTGTCGAGGATGATGGTGAAGGGACCGTCGTTGACCAGCGAAACCTTCATGTCGGCGCCAAAGCGGCCGCACGCCACATGGGGGACGTCCGCACGCACCAGCGAGACAAAGTACTCGTAGAGATCGTTGGCGACTTCCGGGGCGCCTGCCGCCGTGAAGGACGGGCGACGGCCGCGACGGCAATCCGCATAGAGCGTAAACTGCGAAACCACCAGGACCTCGCCTTTCACCTGCTCCAGCGACAGGTTGGTCTTGCCGTCCTCGTCATCGTTGATGCGAAGGCCGCCCAGCTTGCCCCACAGCTTGTCCGCGTCCGCCCTGGTATCGTTGTGGCCAACGCCCAACAGCACCAGGTATCCACGGCCAATTTGGCCCACCGTCTCGCCGTCTATAGCCACCGATGCGGACGAGACGCGCTGCACCACGGCGCGCATCTACTTAGCCTCCGCGGAGAGTTTGGACGAGAGGTCCAAAAGCGCGTGGAACCTATGGCTGATGGCATTTTTCTCGTCCGGCGCGAGCTGCGCCATGGTCTTGCCCGGAGTATCGCTTGGCAGGAAGAGCGGGTCATAGCCAAAACCAAACTCGCCACGCCCCTCATGGCCTATCACGCCCTCGCACGAACCGGTGCCGGTGAGCGCGAAGCCCTCGGCGTCGATCAGCGCGACCACGCTCATGAAGCGCGCCGTGCGGTCGGCATCGGCCACGCCGTCCATATTCGCCAGCAGCTTGGCGTTGTTGGCGGCGTCATCGCCATGCACGCCAGCGTAACGGGCGGAGTAGACGCCCGGCTCGCCGTTCAGCGCATCGACCACCAGGCCGGAATCGTCCGCGATGGCGGCGAGGCCGGTCGCCTCGACCGCAGCCTGAGCCTTGATGATGGCGTTTTCCAAGAACGTGGTTCCGTTCTCCTCCGGATCCTCGAAGTCGCCTAGCTGACCCAACGCGACAAAGCGAACATCCGGCAGCACGCCGGAAAGAATGGCCTCGATCTCGGTCAGCTTATGCATGTTGCCCGTAGCGACCACAATGGTCCGCCTGGGATCGAGCTCTTCGATGTTGATCTTCTCGAGCACGTCGTGCTCCCTTCTGGTAATCGCGGCAGGTGCTACTCGTCCCTAAACGCAGTGACCTCGTTTTGCAGGGCGATAAGGTGCTGAATGCCAAGATCGCCCAAGTCGAGCAGGTTGTTAAGACGCGTACGGTCGAACGGGGTGCGCTCACCGGTTCCCTGCAGTTCCACAATCTCGCCGGAGTCCGTGGCGACCAGGTTCATATCGACCTCTGCATTGGAATCCTCGGAATAATCGAGGTCGAGCAGTTCGGCACCATCGACCACGCCCATGGACACCGCGGCGACCTGGCCGGTAAGCGGCAGACGGGCGATCTTACCGGCGTCGACCCACGCCATAAGGGCGTCATGCAAGGCGACCCAGGCGCCGGTGATGCTGGCGGTGCGAGTGCCGCCATCTGCCTGGATGACATCGCAGTCCACGGTGACCGTGTACTCGCCCAGGGCGCGCAGGTTCACCACGGTGCGCAGGCTGCGCCCGATGAGGCGCTCGATCTCCATGGAGCGGCCCTTGCGCGCGGAGGTCTCGCGACGCGTGCGGCGATTAGTGGAGGCGGGCAGCATGGCGTACTCGGCGGTCACCCAGCCCGCACGGCTGGCACGACGCCACGCAGGCAGGCCCTCCTCGATGGTGGCGGCGCACAGCACGCGTGTGTCTCCAAACTCGACCATGCACGAGCCCAGCGCGTTCTTCATAACGTCGCGCTCCAGGCGAACCGGGCGCATTTGGTTGGCGGCGCGGCCGCCGGATCGAACGACTTCGATATGTTCCATGGTATAGCTCCAATAGCCGTAGACGTGGTTGATGACGGGGCCGACGCGGTGCGCCCGCTCGCAGGACACCGTGGGACGGTTTTTTCTAACCCACCTGGCAGGACCTCCCGGCGGCGCCTGCGGTAACCGGCAGGCTCTCGAGTTCTTCCAGCGGAATATGCTCGATGCTGCGAAGGGGCTGACCAAAGATGAAGCTGCCCGCGGCGGCGAACTCCGCGATGTTGTCAGACGTGGTGGCGAAGCGATGCTCTGGAACCACATCGTCCGTTGCCAGCTGATCGCGGCGACGTAGGATGTCCGCCAGCTCGTAGGTGGTCTCCTCGGCCGAGGACACCACGCGCACCCCGGGGCCCAGCGCATTGCGAATGGGACCGGCAAGCAGAGGAAAATGCGTGCAGCCAAGCACCACGGTATCGATAGCGGCGTCTTCCAGCGGCTTGATGGTACGAGCCACCTCAGCTCGGGTCTCTGGCGTATCGAAGATATCGCCGTTCTCAAGCCACTGCTCTTGCAGGTGCGCCCCCGTGGCGAGCTCGTGCTCGACAATGTTGACAAAGCTGGAAGCGGGGCAGCCGTACACGTCCACGCCGGCGTCCAATGCGTGAATCGCCCTGGTGTAGGCACCGGAGCGCACTGTAAGCTCGGTTGCCAGCACGCCCACCTTGCGCGTGCGGGTTGAATGGATGGCCGCGCGGGCGCCAGGCGCGATGACGCCGATTACCGGAACGCTGAACAGCTGCTGGGCAAGGGGCAGGGCGGCGGCGGTCGCCGTGTTGCAGGCGATCACCATGATCTTGACCGCATGAGCCTCAAGCCAGCGCCCCGCCTGGATAGCGAAGGCGCGCACCTGGTCTTCCGAACGCGTACCATACGGACAGCGCTTGGTATCGCCCACGTAGTAGATAGACTCGTGCGGCAGCGCCTGAGCTATGGCGCGAGCAACGGTAAGTCCGCCCAGGCCCGAGTCGAACACGCCGATGGGCAACGCGTTGAGCGAGATGTCCTTCACATCCAATGTATGCATCTGTTCTTGCACGACCTTTCCATTAGCTTAAAGACCCTGCCGGATGAACGGGCCTGCGCCGGCGATTCTCATCCAGCGTGCACCCCCTATTGTTTGGCGGCGAGCAGCGCCCTCATAGCGTTGATCCAGCCGGTAACGATGCGGCCGTCCGTCACGTACGCGTTCTCGTGGCTCTCCAGGAACGCCTGCGCGCCGGGGTCCTTCAAGCCGTTCTCGACCAAGAAGAACAGCCCCGTGGCGTCCGCCATGAGGAAATCGGAAGACGCGTCGCCAATGGACAGGGTCTCCTCCCTATCGATGCCGCGCAGCTCGCAGAAGCGCTCCACGCCGCGACGCTTGTTGAGGCCCAGCGGCATAAGGTTGAAGGCGCGGCCTCGCACGCCCTCCGGCAGCTTGAGCGTGGTGGGTGCGGAGATGTAGTTGAGAAAGCCGTTGTCGCCCCAAGAGAGTTGGGCGCCCGCAGCCTCGATGATGGCCAGCGCCTCCTCGTCCGGCACCTCGCCTCGCATGCCCACCGTGACCTCGCGGTACTTGTAGCCGTTTGCCATGTCGTTATGGAACTCGAGCAGACCCGGCCAGCGACTCATGAACTCGTCCAAAACGCCGGTTTCCTCGATGCACTCGTGCGGTGTCTTGCCCGACCCCTCGTCAAACGGCATGTCAGCGGTAAAGTAACGCCAATCATTGCGTTTATGGTCGAGCATGAGCAAGCCGCCCATCTCGCCAATGTAGGAGTTTAGGCCCAGCACGCGCACGTCCTCATGCAGCATGGAGCGGTTGCGGCCCGAGCACGGGATGACTTCCACGCCGGCGCGCTTAAGGTCCAGCAGCGTGGCGACCAAATCAAGGCTGGGATTGCCGTCGTTATCCGCCAGCACGCACGAACCCGGAGCGAGCATGGTGCCGTCCAGGTCTGTGAACACGTAGCGAACGCGCGCGAGGCGCTCTTTGAGCTCGCCTGCGGGATTCGCGGGCAAAACGGTGTTGGGCATGAGGAGGTCCTTCCGCGTAGCTTGTCGCCGCAGGGCGGCGGGCGATTAACGAACCTATCATACCCGCATGCCCAAAGGGCTGCCAAACGCGTCGGCGCGCCTGCGCAATTAAAGCCCAATACAAACAGGGCGGCCCGCCATCCGCTTGGGACGCGGGCCGCCCTGCACCGTGGATGGAGGATGCAAGCAGGCTATTCGACCGCCTTCACCTCTTGGTCGAAGACGCGGGCGAGCATGGACGAATCGCCCTCGTAGGGATCTCTGCCGTGGGCGCGGATCATATGGCGCTCATGCCCCTTGCCCGCCATCACGATAATGGCAGGACCGGTGCAACCGCGTACCGCCAAGCGCGCCGCCTGCTCGCGGTCTGGCTCGATTTGGATATTGGTTGCCCCGGCATCGCGAGCGAAGGACTCTATGGTCTTACATATATCCATCACGTTTTGGGTGCCGGCGTCATCCTCCGTGATGATGATGCGGTCCGCCAGCTCGCCCGCCACGCGGCCCATGCCCTCGCGACGTTCGACGCCCTTGTCTCCCGTTGATCCAAAGACGCAGCACAGTTCTCGATCGGGATAGCTTCGACGCACGTTCTCAAGCAAAGCGCGCATGCTGACCTCGTTGTGAGCGTAATCAACCAAGCCCACAATATTGGGATCGCGCGACTCGATGCGCTCCATACGGCCGGGCACGCGCACGTCCTCAAGCCCGTGCTCGATGGCGGCACGGCTACACCCAAGGACCTCCGCGCAGGCGATAGCGCCCAGCGCGTTGGACAGGTTGAAGTCCGCGATGGTAGGGACGATGACGTCTATGGTGAAGCGCGGCGTCTTAACCGTTAGAACCGTCTTGTGACCGCGCTGCTCCCACGACACTGCGTGAACATCTGCTACGGGGTTGGTCATGGAGTACGTCAGCGTGCTCTCGCAGACGGAAGCCGCGTCGAGCACGCGGTCGACCATGTCCATATCCAGATTGACCACGGCGTGGCGGCACTGGCGGAACAAGGTGAGCTTGCTGGAGAAGTAATCCTCAAAGGTGGGGTGCTCGATGGGCGAGATGTGGTCTTCGCTGATATTGGTGAACGCACCGACCTCGAACTCGACGCCCGCCACTCGTCCATATTTAAGCGCTTGGCTAGATGATTCCATCACCACGTCACGGGAGCCAAGCTTCCACGCGCTCGCCAGATAGAGGTTGAGCTCCAGGGGCTCCGGCGACGTGAGCTTGGACATGATGCGGTGGCGACCGTTGTCGATAAGGATGGTGGAGATGAGGGCGCACGGCTCGCACTCGTCCGCGCGCGCCTCCTTGTCCAAAATTCCCTTGAGGTAGAACGCGCTGGTAGTCTTACCCTTTGTTCCCGTAAACGTGCTGATGCGAAGGTGCTTGGCAGGCTGCCCGTAGGCAAGGGATGCCAACGGGCCCAAAGCGGCGCGGATATCATCCACAAGCAGGCATGGAAGATCGATATCCGTATAGTTTGACTCTGACACGTAGGCGACGGCGCCGGCATGCTGCGCCTGCACCAGGTAATCCTCTTTGAACGCAGCGCCTTTGCAGATGAACAGCGTGTCCGGCCCCACGGCTCGCGAATCATAGCTGACCAGCGATATGGGAATGCCCGCCACGTCCTCGATAGACGTGGAGCCCGCAACGCCCGCCAGGACCCCCGCGCTCTCGAGCGCGTCGATGTATTGCTCAAGCGTACCCGGTATCCGCAGCGATGCGGGATCGAGCGATGCGGCGTCTGTTGTAGCCATGATGCCTCCGAAAGCCCCCGCGGGCGGCCCGGCGAACCCGATGCGACCGAGGGGAAAACGCCCGGCCAGCGCGATGCGGCGCGTACCGGGAACTCATCGTCCAAAAACTATTACTATTGTAGCCTTGCCGAACTGCTTTGCTGTGGATATACTAGATGCCCATGGGCGATTGGCGCAACGGTTAGCGCAGGTGCTTTACACGCACAAGGCTGGGGGTTCGAATCCCTCATCGCCCACCATCGAGTTTTAGCCCCCGACCTGCTCGGGGGCTTTTTGCATAAAGAAAAAGTTAGGACATCGTGGGACGAAGGTACCTAACTATCCTTCAACCGGCATGATTTTATGCACCTCGCGCGCCGCCATCTCCGCTTGGGCGAGTCCCGGGCGCATATAGTGCGCGTAGTCGGTTCGGAGGTCCGTATGGCCGTGGAGCCTGCTCACCAGGGTATCCGGGAGCATGCTCGCCTGCATCATGGTCTCGCTCGTGTGCCTCAGCATGTCGGGCGGGATGTACCTCAGGCCGAGTTTCGGCAAGGCCCTCCTCCATCTGTTGAGGAGCTGGTTGTAGGTGAGGTCGACGATCCTGCCGGAGACCCATGACGGGATGTCCTCGCGCCTCTCCGGGCGGGATTGGGCGATGATCTGCATGAGGCGGTCTCGTCCGGCGACGATGACCGGCATCATGCGCGCCGAGAAGTCGGTCTTGGTCCCCTCGCGGAACCCGTCATCGTACGTGTAGGTGTTCCTGATCGCCACCGTCAGCGTGGCGACCGTCTCCCCCGTCTCGAAATCCAGCGTC
The DNA here is from genome assembly GCF_000225705.1 of Collinsella tanakaei YIT 12063. Lineage (GTDB taxonomy): Bacteria > Actinomycetota > Coriobacteriia > Coriobacteriales > Coriobacteriaceae > Collinsella > Collinsella tanakaei. The sequence continues at coordinate 344,193 of NZ_JH126469.1, read as the reverse complement.
TCCTGCCTGGCCACGTCCGCCGGCGACACCGCGAGCGCCTCCTCTGTGCGGAGGCCGGACAGGCCGAGAATGAGATAGGCCTCGAGCATCGGCTGGCCGGAATCGCGGAACGCCGCCAGGGCGCCGGCGGCCTCCATGGGATCCCACGGCACCTCCTGCGGCCTGCGCTCCCTCGCCGTGGCGATGCGCCTCTGCATGGGCGGCTCGTCGATGAAGCCGTCGTCGTAGGCGCAGCGCAGCACCGTGCGCAGCGTCTCCTTGCACTTCCTAGGAGCGCTCGCCGACTTCACCACGGAGCGGATCTCGTCGTGCGTTATCGCCGATATCGGCCTGTCCCCTATCTTGGGTAGCACGCTGCGCTCCATCTGGGAGTCGTAACCGCGCAGCGTGGCGGCGGACCTGGGCTTCCCCCTGTTGCTCTCGCCCTCGCGGAATATGGCGTAGTAGTACTGGGACAGCGTGAGCGAGTCGCCCACCGCCGAGGACCTGCCCATCTCGTAGGCGATGCGGATGCACTCCCGCTCCGCGTCCTCCCTCGTCCCGTGCACCGTCCTGTTCACGGTCCTTCGCTTACCGTCCGATCGGAAGCCCTTGGACACCCTTACCCGATACACGCCGTCGCACACTAAAGTTATGCTGCCGGGCATCTTTGCTTGTGCCATAATCTAATGGCCCTCCTTCATCGTTGTGGGTCGGCACGCCCCGCACCGGTCCGCCAAGACTCTCGGTGCGGGGCTTTCCATATAATCGTCTAAAGGTCCCCCTCCTTCGACACGAACCCCCGGGCTCTTCCCTTCGGGATAGATCGAGAGGTCGCAGGCGGGCGCCGTCCGGAAGGCGCCCGCCTGTTTTTTTCTTCCCCTCCTACGCCAACGCCGCGGCCTTCGGCCGTCCCGCCCCCGGGTTGCTGGCGATACGTTCCTCCACCGATTCGACCGTCACGTAGGTCCTGCGCCCCCGGCGGTAGCCCTGGAGCACTCCGGAATCGATCATATGCGTCACGCGGCCGGCGCTCACGCCGAGCATGCGCGCGGCCTCCGCGGCGGACACGACCTCGCCGCTCACGATGTAGGACGAGTCGACCTCGAAGAACACCATGAGGGCCGTCCCGTCGACCTCGCGCACGGTCGGCGAGGGAACGTCCTCGCCATTGGCCATGAGGGACGCCACATACGTCTTGGCCGCGTCCGCGGCCATCGACGCCGCGTCCTCCACCGTGTCGCCGTAGGTGAAGCAGCCCGGCAGGTCGGGCACCTCCACGCTGTACCCACCGCCATCCTCGGGCGTGAGGACGATCTGGTAAATGAACTTCTCCATATCTCTCGCGATGCCCCTTTCGGGGACGGGCTACAGCCAGCCCGCCCCTTTCGCGATGTTTCTGTACGTGCCGAGCGGAATCTCCTTCTTGGCGGTGGGAACCGTAACCATCCTCCCGCATTTTCGGGCGACGACGTGGCTCCCCTTGCCGCTCTCAAGCTCCCACCCCTCCTTGCGCAGGCGCTTGAGCACCTGCTTTACCTCCTGTTCAGTGGGCATCGCGCCTCCTTTCTCTTTATATTATAAAGTATTGCTATTTTATAGTCCAGTAATTGTAAAGTATTTATATATAAGCCGTTTTATTTGTCTTCGAGCGCTCCGGAACTTCCTAGATATAAATCGATCGCCGGCACCGGATATCGCTCTCCTCCATCGTTGTGGGTCGGTACGCCCCGCACCGGTCCGCCAAGACCCTCGGCGCGGGGCTCTTATGCCTACGGCATCCCGACGGCCCTCAGCCCCTCGGGTTCAGATGCAGGACCCTCGGCTGTCTTTAAAGCCAGCTCGCGCTGCCCGCGAGCGTTGCCGAGGATCACGACCCTGCCCTCCGAGGTGCTCTCCCTATAGCACTCGATCAACTCATGCTCGTAAGGATCCGTCGAACCTCCGCCCGACTCTTCGCCGGGCGAAATTCTGCCACCTAGGGCATCGAGCGTCACCCCCAAGACGTCTGCAAACTGCCAAGCACGTTCGTAAGACAGGCTTCCCCGTCCCTGCTCGTAATCGGTGTACGTATTTCTATTTATCCCAACGTAATCCGCGAAAGCATTGGCTGATTTAAAACCAGCCGCTTTGCGCGACTTCTGCAAGTGAGCTCCTATGCACTTGCGAAGATCTGAGGAGCGACCTTTCATTAAAACCTCCTTACTCTTTATTAAAGAAATTAGGGGCTATACCCAAAAAAGTCAATAAATTAGGGAAATCCCATTGCTATTTATGGGCTGTGCCCCTATTATCAATAATTGTTTAGGGAAGAGACCCTTAAATCCTATGCGTAAGCATAGGATTTTGAATCACTTATTGACACATATAGATAAGTGATTCAGCAGTCAGCCAACCAGGAAGGAGCCCTATGCCATTCGATAAGGAGGAGCTTGCTGGAAACCTTCGCGCATTTCGAGCGAAGCGCCGGATGTCCCAACAGTCAGTCGCTGATGCAATTGGTGTTGACCAGATAACCATCAGCAACTACGAGAACGCCGTTTCCGGGATGTCATTCGAAAACGCATGGGCTCTGGCCGATTTATTCGGCGTAACCCTCGACGATCTCGGCGGGCGAAAAATAAGCGAGCAGTGAGATGGGAGCTGAAAGATCGATGGCGCAGCCAACTATAAAAGCCCGCAAAGCAAAGGTCTATTCATATGAAGGAACGCTCACCGAGACAATTCACGTGAGAACCGCCCATGTGCTCACTGATTCCCAGCGTGAGCTCGTGCTGCAATTCATCGGCGGCATAGGCTTCCTGGGCGTCATGGCCCTGCCGGGATTCATCGAGTCGTTCCCCTGGCCGTTCTAGGAGGTCCGAGATGAGAGAAGACCGTTACGGAAGCCCCTGGCTCACTCCCAGGGAGGCGGCAGTTTATTCGCGCTGCAGCGAAGAGCGCATAAGGTCCGCCATAGCGTGCGGCGAGATCGCCGCGCATCCGCGACTTGGGACGGCGCGCGGGATGCTCGTCTCGGCGCGGGACCTCGACAGGCTCATCGAGAGCGAAGTGCTCAGGATGCCGGTCGCCGCCGTGCTCATGCAGAAGGGGGCATGATGCCTCCGCTACCGCTGCTCCTAATCGCGATCGTGGTGACAATCATGCTCGCGCTCATCTGCTTCATCGACTTCATGGATTAAGGACGGACATGAGATACGAGTTCCATTACACGCGCAAGGCCGACCACGTCGTCGCGCACATGGTCGAGACGCTCATCGACGGATCGTTCGAGCGCGCCAAGGGGCGTTTCTGGAGCGATAAGGACCCGGAGGGCTGCACCGTGCTCTACGCGCTTGGTGCCGGCTCCGACGACTGGTTCGCTTGCGATGACTACTACGGCCCGGACGAGTGCCTGCCGGCCTCGGGGGACGACCCCGCGGTTCCGCTCCCGAGGCTCGGCGCCGGCGCCCGCCCGGACGTCGCCGCGGCGTTCTTCGCCGTCCTGGTCGCGGGCCTTCTCGCCGGATGCGCGTGCGCGGCGATCGCTCGCGCATCGTAGGCACGAGGGGCGGGCTAGGCCAGATGCGGTCCGGCCCATCGTTCCCCCGTGCGGGGGCGTCTGGAGCTAAAGCCTTCCGCCAGACGCTCCCGCACGGGAGACCGCTTTCAACGCGCCTCCCGAAGCTGCCGCCCACGTGGCCGCCGGGGTACCGGGGACGATCATAAATCGACTCGGCGATGGTCGGGCCGTGACAGTGACCCGAAGCAGGAACTCGGAGAACTCCTCTCCACGGCGAATCCCGGGAAAGGCGATCCGGCGGTCACGTGGACGGCAGCGTCGACCCGCAACGATGAAGGAGGGATATGGGGAGCCTCTCGGCAGGACGGGGCGCGCCTCTCGTCGAGCGCGACAAGCGCGGCGTCTGGCGCATGCCGGTACCGCTACCGGGAGACCCCTACCTGCCCGCGCACGGAGCGCGGGTCCTCGTCTCGCTCGACTTGGCGGAGGGCGCGACGAGGGAGCAGGCCCAGATGGCCGCCGACGAGATCTGGCGGACCGGGCGGCAGGGATGGGCCTGGGAGAAAGAGACGAACGACCCGCGACGAAAGGAATAAAGGAATGGACTTCGTCAAGGAATCAGTCGCCCTGGCAGACATAAGGCCGAGCGGCACCAATCCGAGGAAGAACTTCGAGGGGATAGACGAGCTGGCAGAGGCCATCAGGGCCACCGGCGGCGAACCCGTCAACCCTCCCGTGGTGGTGAGGGACGGAAACGTCTACAGGATCATCGACGGCGAGAGGCGCTACCGTGCCCTGTCGAAGATGTACAGGGGGCACGAGGCCGAGGTCATGGTGCCCGTCCTGGTCGCATGCGACATGGATGCCGCCAACGAGATGGTGGCGATGCTCGCGACGGACGACAAGCTGCGCCTCAGCGACGAGGAGCGCGCCGCGGGCGTGCAGCAGATGCTCATCCTGGGAGTCGATGAGCAGACCGTCTCCCGCGCGAGCCGCGCCACCAGGGAGCAGGTAAAGGTGGCGAAGAAACTCGCGCGGCGCGTCCCGGAGGGCGCCCAGGTCACGCTCGACCAGATGGTCGCCGCCATGCAGTTCGAGAGGGACGAGGACCGCGACAGCGTCCTCGCATCCGGAAACCTCTGGTACTCGGAGGTCACGAGCATCAAGTCGCGCATAAAGCGCGAGAAGCGCATGGAGGAGGTCGCGGAGTACCTCGCCGGTATCGGGGTCCAGATGGTGGACGAGGCCCCGATCGGCCTCGAGTCCGGCGGGACGCTCTACAGCTGGATGGCCCCCGACGAACTCCGGAACATCACCGAGGGATACGGAGAGGGATGCTTCGCGGTGGCCGACGAGGACGGCGAGGTCCGGTTCTACGTCCCGGAGGGGATCAAGGCCATCAAGAAGGAGGAGCTCTCCCAGGAGCAGATCGACAGGCGCAGGGGCGACTCGGCATGCAAGGACCTCGCGGGCAGGATGGTCGCATGGGCGGCGACCGGAGACATAACCCCGTGCCCGGAGCTCGATGACGCGGCCCTCGATAGGCGCTCGGTCCCCTACCTGCCGGGCGGCGAGGACGCCGACTTCGAATGGATCCTCCAACTGGGAGTAGGGATCTACGAGAGGGTGACCGCGCTGCTCGCGCTCATAAGCAAGGTCGAGCGCGGCTTCATGGGCATGTCATGGCTCTCGCCGAAGGAGCGCGCCGAGCGCGCGAGAGAGTGGGACGACGCGGTGAACGTCATCGTCGCCTCGGGCTTCAACGCGCCGATGACGGAAGACGACGAATGGCTCAAGGGCCGCTGCATGGACGTATGCGACGCGGGCGAGAAGTAGGCCATGGAGTTCAAGGTGACGCGAGGAGCGGGGAACGTCTGGGAGGCCAGGCCGTACCTTGGCACCGACAGGCTCACGGGCAAGCCGATCAGGCCCTACAAGAGCTGGCCGGCGGACCTTGACGAGAAGCGGGCGCAGGCGCTCGCGGACGAGTGGATCGCCGGGTACGCGCCGGCATCGTCCTCGTCATCGTCCAAGCGCCTGTCCTCGATGCTCTCGTCTTACGTGCACGACCCCCAGAGGGGCTTCTCGCAGGCGACCGTGTCGACCTACGACGGGGTGGTGCGCAACCACATCGCCCCGACCATAGGCGACATCCCCTATGACGAGCTGAAGCCCTACGAGGTCACGGCGGCCTACAGGATCCTGCTGTCCGAGGGACCGGGGAGGAAGCCCATAGGGCGCAACACGCTGCGCAAGGCGCACGCGCTCCTCTCCGGCGCCTACAGGGTCTGGCAGAGGCAGCTGGGCGTCAACCCGATGCTCAACGTGCCCGCCCCGGCGCCCGACAGGCTGAGGCCGTTCGCGCTGGACGACTGGGACCAGGACAAGCTGGTCGCCGCGCTCGCCGACGACATGGCGATCGGGGGCACGGACCGCGAGTCCATCAAGAGGCGCACGACGGCGTTCGCCGGCTTCATCGCCCTCAACCAGGCGCTGAGGTGCGGAGAGGTCTGCGCCCTGCAGCGCCGCAGCTGGCGCCGCGCCGTGCACGACGTCTACGTCGAGGCGACGGTCTCCGAGAAGCCGGTGCTGAGGCGCCAGCCGTCGCCGAAACGGGAGAGCGTGGGCGCGGTGTCGGCGGCGCCGGACGTAGAGAGGGCCATCGCCGAGCACATCGCCTGGCAGGACAGGTGGATGGCCAAGCCGGACCAGTACTCGTGCCTGGTCACGGACAGGCCGAACGGCGGCGTCATGAGGCCGTCGACGCTCTCCCGCTACTTCAGCGAGATGGCGCGCGACCTCGGCATGCCGGCGGGGACCACCATGCACACGCTCAGGCACACGCACGCCACGTGGCTGCTTATGAACGGCTACGACATGAGGACCATCCAGGAGAGGCTGCGCCACAGGGACGTGGCCACGACCCTCAGGCTGTACGCCTCCGTCATGCCGGGCCGAGACAGCGCGGCCGCCTCGGGATTCGCGGAGGCGCACGCCGCAAGGAAGGAAGGTTAGAGATGGCAAGTTCGCTCGACTTCGTGCCGGTCGACATCGACATGGCCGACGATCCGAAGGTGTTCGCGCTCATGGAGGAGCTTGGCGGTGACGACGAGTGCGCCCGCTGGGCGTCCTACGGGCGCCTGCTCGCGCTCATGCAGCGCATATACCACGAGGGCTTCTACCTGGTCTACGGGAGGTTCGAACGCCGCAAGATGGCGCGCGACCTGGGCATGACCGGCGAGGAGCTGGACTCTTTCATCGAGTCCTGCATCTCGTGCGAGATCTTCGACGAGGGAGCCTACAGGCAGCTCTCGGCGCTCACCAGCCGCGGCATCCAGCGCCGCTACTTCAAGGCCAAGAAGACCGGCAAGGCGTCGGTCTCGGACGAGGACGCGCCGTACGTGCTCATAGAGCTGCGCGCGGCCCCTTCTCAGAGCGCCCCGAAAAACGCCGAGAACCGCCGAGAATCGCCGAGAAGTTCCGAGAAGCGCCGAGAAGCGCCGAAGAGGGAGAAGAACGCTCCGAAAAACGCCGAGCCTTCAGAAGAGAAGATAAGAGAAGAGAAGATAAGTAAAGAGAAGATAAGAGAAGCCTCGGCGCGCTCCGCGCGCCGCTCATCATCTGATTCAGATCTCCCCTCTCTCAGGTCCCTCGCCGCGACCGCGTACCCGCTCGCATGCATGAGCACGGTCGCGGACCCCCACGGGGGCTACATGGACGACGCCGGCGAGGCCTACGACACCCCATGGGACGCGCTCGTCTCGACCCACGCCCACAAGACCGGCGGGCAGCCCATAGACGGGTTCGCCAGGCAGGTGGCCAAGCTCTGCCCCAAGGGCTGCGACTGCTCGCTCGAGCGCGTCGAGGAGTGCGCCCGCATGATCAGGCGCGGGCTCGACAAGTTCGACCCGTCAAAGGGCGCCAACCCCTACCCGCTCGTGGCCAAGATCATCAGGGACGAGAGGGGCGACGCGCGATGAGGGTGCCGGACGGATACCGCGTGAACGACCGCTACGCTCGCGACATGGCGTGCCCGGTATGCGGCGCGATGCTGATCAAGATGGACGTGCCGCTGCGGGTGGTGTCCCGCAAGGGCCCCATCGCTTCGGACGACCGGGAGGTCGAGTCATGGGAGGACGACGGCTTCAAGAGCCGGTCGGTGTCCCGCGGATGGCTGCACGTCGCCACCCTGTCCTGCCCCAGATGCGGCAGGCCCTTCTCCCCGGCGCAGGCCAAGAGGAGGGAGTTCAGGGACTCCGAGCTGCCGAGCGACTTCCTGCTGCGCGACGTGCCCGACTCCCCGGAGTACCGCGCCCTCATGTTCTCCAAGATCCTCGACAACCTGAAGAGGTCCGCCAAGGCCCGCGCGGAGGACGCCCGCAACCCTGCCAGAACCATGCCAGCGCCGGCCGTCCAGGACGAGCTGCCGCTGGGAGACGCGCGGCAGGTAGACGCCCGCGCCGCGACCATACCCCGTAAGCCCGTTGCAGAGAACAACTAATTCTCTGAAACAGATGATGAGGAGGATGAAGATGACTGATTCGGACCCGCGCCGCAACGCGTCGGGCGCCTTCGATCCGACCGCCTTCCTGGCCACGAAGAGGGTGGAGAGGGAGCGCAAGGAGACCAGCGCCCTGAGGGAGCAGGTGCGGAAGCTCCGGCAGAAGGTCGGCAAGATGCAGAAGGTCAACTCGAAGCTCCGGCAGGAGCTCTCGGACGCCCAGGACACCATCGACCTGCTCCTGCGGCGGAACGAGTACCTGGAGGGGTCGATGGACGATGAGGAGCTCAAATGACGGACGATAACGCGCTCCGAAGGACGGAGCTGTACGAGGCGGAGCCCATGGGCGAGGCGCTGACTAGAGACGTCTCGCCGCACGTGGAGGCGGCGCAGGAGAAGATCTCTGAGGCGCGTGGTGCGCTGGCGGGCGCCATGGAGGCGATCTCCAAGCCGCGAGGGATGGTCGAGTACTCCACCGCGACCCGCTTGCTCGCCGAGGCGGAGGTGGCCTCGCACGGCGCCGCGGTCAGGGTGGCCATGCTCGAGATCGAGGAGACCATGCCGGTGGAAGGGGGCGCGCGATGAGCCTGGAATCGGAAGGGGGCACCTCGACGCTCCCGAGACACGAGCGCATGTACTCCTGCGCGGAGAGCAAGGCCCAGAAGGCTCCGCGCTACGGATCCGGGCAGGCCGCGCACCGGGGAGACCTGGTAACCATCGACGGCGAGGGCGATGGCGGAGCCTTCAAGGTCGTCGCGCTGGACTTCGAGAGGCACCGCGTGCAGGTGGCTGGCGAGCACGGGAGGACGTCGTGGGTCCCGGCGAACTCGGCGGCGCGCGTCGCCGCTGCCATGGAAAGGGGGCGGCGCTAGATGAGGTTCGTCCTGCACGCCGGGGTCGTCCTGGCGCTCGTCGCCGCCTGCGCCTCGTCGTATTGCGGCGACGTCCGCGGCGCCTGCTACATGATGCTCAACGCCTGCTTCATCCAGCTGCTGCTGATCGAGGACCAGGTGGCGAGGAAGTGACGGAGGGCGCTCGAATAGGCTGCCCCATTCATCGAAAATCACCCCGTCGCCACAATTACGGGCCTGAGCCCATGTACTATTAAGCAAGACGACAAACGTCCTTGTCTGGTCGTCGCCTATAGCAGTCCTCTGGAAGTAGATCTCCCATTATCAGGGATGTTTCGAAACCAGGGGATTTTTCGTTTGGAGGGGTAATGTGCGCCCACGGCAGAAAGTCAGGAGCAGTGCTCCTCGATGACAAAGTTGCAATCCTGGTTGACGGGGCGTTCTATCGCCGCCGCGCATATCATCTATTCGGAGATAAGCCCCCGAAGGACAGGGCCGAGGAACTTGTAGCCTACTGCACTCGTCACCTAACGGTCTCGGGCTATAGGAGCAGGCTTTACCGCATTTTCTACTATGATTGCCCACCGCTATCGACCAACCTATATCACCCACTGCACAAACGCGCAATTGACATGAAGAAGACCGAGACCTACAAATGGTCCAACGACTTCTATGCAGAACTCGCCAACAAACGTAAGGTAGCTCTGCGAATGGGCAAGATTCAGGAGCAAGAAAGCGGTTATCGAATCAAGCAGAGAACGGTCAACAAGCTATGCCGCAACGAAATATCTGTTGCAGATCTTAAAGATTCCGACTTCGAGCCAGATTTTGTCCAAAAAGGCGTTGACATGCGAATCGGCATCGATATAGCGACGCTGGCGAGCAAGCATCAGGTCGACCAGATTATTCTTATTGCAGGAGACAGTGATTTTGTGCCAGCCGCAAAACATGCGAGGAGAGAGGGAATCGACTTCGTCCTCGATCCGATGTGGCAGGATATAAAGCCAGAACTCAACGAGCATATCGATGGCCTGAGAAGCTGCACCGACAGGTGTCCCGATCCGAAGACGGAAAAGCTGCACGTCGACTATCAGACGGAGAACAGCGATAAGCCAACCAAACACAAGACCGGGAAAAGATAAAACCGGCATAGAAAATGACGGGGGCGCAGGTCAATCTTACCCCGCCCCCGTCATTCGGAACCCCCTAGCGTGGCATCCGAGTCGCACCGGATATCCTACCACGAGAAGGAGACCGAATGACCTCGCGCGAGTATTTCGATCAAGTGCGCACGGCGGTGGCCGACGTGCGCCGGGCAGAGGAGACCCTAGATTACTGGGAATCGAGGATCGATTCCCTCGGCGGCGGGTCGACCGGATCATGCTGCGGGTACAGGGACCCAGACAGGATGACCGGCAAGCTGTCGGCGCTATGGGATGCGAGGGACCGGGCTGAGCGCAAGCTCGACGGAATGGTCGAACTGCAGGACGAGGCGATCGCGGTGATAGGGATGGTCGGCGACGCAGGGCGCGCATCCACGTCCTTGTGGCGAGACGTACTCTTGGACCGCTACGTCTTAGCCATGACCTACTCGGAGATCGCGGAGAAGAGGGGGCGGTCGTTTGCGTCGGTGCGGCGCGCCGTGTCCGACGCCCTCGACTGGATAGATTCGGGACCAGGAATTGAGGGGCTTCTTCACAGAATTTACAAAGATACGCAGGTTATATAGCGCAATATAGCGCAAACTGAGCACTTTTTAGCACTTAGTGAGCAGTTTTGAGCACTAAGTGAGCACCCTAAAAGTGCTATTAGATATAGTGCGCACTCGCGCTGAGGATGGGGCTCCGGAGACGGAGCCCTTTTGCTACCGCCCGCAAGGGGCGGGCCGGACGCTTCCGCAAGCTGTGCGCCGGCCCGCGATCAGATAGGAGCCAGCCATGGCCAAGGGAAACCCGAGGCGCTCGAACGGATCCAGGCGCAACGCGCTGAGGAAGCGGGTGCGGGCGATGGGCTTGCCGTGCGCTCTATGCGGTAGGCCGATAGACTACAGCCTGCCCGCCGGCCACCCGATGAGCTACGAGCTCGACGAGATAGTGCCGGTGTCGAAGGGCGGGTCTCCCTACGACATCGAGAACGTGCAACCCGCCCATCGCATCTGCAACCAGCGCAAGAGCAACAAGACATCAGTCATCAAGACGAAGAACAAACCCTTGCCCCATTCGCGGGAATGGTGAGCCGATCGGACCAGGGGGGGGCATCCCCTCCCCCGACAGCGAAGCCCTCCCGGGGGCCTAGGGCTATTTTTTCTCCCAGGGGGCGGTGATGTTCCATGAAGGCCAAGGCCAGGGGCAAGGTCAGCCCCGCCGTAGACGAGTACCTCATCAACCACGCGGGCAGGATGAGCCAGCGCGAACTCGCAGCTAGATGCGGCGTCGGCACGTCAACGGTCAACCGCAGGCTCGCCGAGTTGAGGCAGGAGGGGCGCCTCGTCCCGAAACCGGTGGAATCCGAGGAGGCCAGGGACTCGCGCGTCGGCGACGAGGACGGCGCCCAGGATACCGCCGGGCGCCTGCGGGAGCTGCGCGACATCCTGCACGGGCACCTGGTGGCATCGGAGGGGCAGGGCCTCACGAGGATCTCGTCCGAGTACAGGGCCACGGTCATGGCGATCGATGAGTTAGAAGGGAAGGATGCCGATGGCGGCCCATCGACCATCGAAGGCATCTTCCTGGACCTCTCAGGCTACTAGGCGGGGATGCCAGCAACCGACGTTTCACCGGTCGCTCCCCTATAAGAAGTCCCTGGGGGACACCGCGGTCAAGCTCTCGACCGCGCTCGGGTCGCCGCTGGACGAGTGGCAGCGCGACGCCATCCGCGACTGGCTCGCCGTCGACCCGGAGACGAAGCGCTACGTCCACAGGAGATGCGGCCTGGCGGTCCCGCGCCAGAACGGCAAGACGCTCCTGATCGAGATGCGCATCCACATCGGCATCGCCCTCGGCGAGATGATCCTCTACACCGCGCACGACTACTCGACCGTCACGCAGCTCTTCGACAGGATGAAGGGCTTCTACGGCGAGAAGGCGCGCGACCCGGAGGCGAAGTACCCGGAACTCAACAAGAAGGTCCGCTCCGTGCGCAAGGGCACGGGCAAGGAGGCCATCTTCTTCTCGAACGGCGCGGCGATCTACTTCTCCACGCGCACCAAGTCCGCCAAGCGCGGATTCACGGTGGACGTCGTCATCGCAGACGAGGCCCAGGAGCTCAACGACTCGCACCTCAAGGCGATGCTGTCGACGGCTTCCGCAGGTCCGAGGCACAACCCCCAGTACATCTACTGCGGCACCCCACCGACCCCCGAGTCGACGGGTACCTTCTTCCAGCACCTGCGCAAGACCGTCCACGAGAAGCAGCCGGACGACCTCTGCTGGGCAGAGTGGTCCCTCGTCCTCGACGACCCGCGCCGGCTCGAGGAGCAGATCGATGACGAGGAGTGGTGGTGGAGGACCAACCCCGCCCTCGGCACCCGCATCTCCATCGAGACCGTCAGGTCCGAGCGGGACACGTACACCGAGCCGCTCAGCTTCGCGCAGGAGAGGCTCTGCTTCTTCATGCTCGAGATTGAGGTCGAGCACCTCATCTCCGCAGCCGACTGGGAGTCGTGCACCACGTACGACCCTCCGGCGGTCGGGGTGATGACGGTCGGCATCAAGTTCGCGCCGGACGGCTCCAGCGGGTCCCTGTCCATCTGCATAAGGCCGCAGGGCGGCAAACCGTACATAGAGTGCATAGACAACCGGTCGATGTCGGGCGGCGCATCATGGTTCGAACGGTGGGTGGTCGCGCGCAAGGACAAGATCTCGGAGGTCTGGGTCGATGGCAAAACCTACGCGGCGGCGCTCGCCGAGAGGCTGTCGTCCTCCGGAGTGAGTAGCCGGGCGGTGAAGCTCCCGTCGACGGCGGACGTGGTGGCCGCCAACTCGATGCTCGTAGACGCCGTGTCGAGCGGCGCGATCGAGCATTACGACCAAGAGGCGCTGGCCGATTCCGCGACTTTGAGCGCCAAGAGAACCATAGGCAAGGACGGGTTCGGGTTCGACAGCACCCAGACCTGCGACGCGACGCTCATAGAATCGTGCGCGCTGGCGCACAGAGCGGCGATGACCACGAGAAGGAAACCAGGCAGGAAGGCGGTGGTGCGATGATGCGCGATGACAAGATGTGGCGCAAGAAGAGCTACAGCCGAGCGCTCGTCTCGGCGCTCGCCATCGATGGCGGCCTCGACGACGAGGCCATGGAGCTCATGGACGAGCTGCTCGAGACATGGTGGGAGCACCTGGCGAAGAACAAGCTGAGGCGCCGTTACTACGAGGGCGAGAACATGCTCAAGGACCTCGGCATCTCGATCCCGCCGGCGCTCCGCTCCATCGAGACCGTGGTGGGCTGGCCGAAGAAGGCGGTGAGCGCGCTGTCCTCCCGCATCCGCTTCGACGGCTTCACGGCGAAGGACGAGGAGGTTTCGAAGGAGCTCGCCCGCGTGGTCAAGACGTCCTGCCTCAAGCGCAAGCACCGGCAGGCCGTTGAATCCGAGCTGATCAGCGGATGCGACTTCGTCACGCTCTCGCGCGGCCGGGCCGGAGAGCCTCCGGTCATCATCACGACCCACTCAGCCGAGGACAGCGCCGCGGTCTGGGACCAGCGCCTGGGCCGGATCGCGCGCGGGCTGGTGATCATGGACTACGACGAGACCTCGGGCGCGCCGGTCGAGCTGGCGCTCTACACCGCGACGAGGACCGTCCACGCCTACGTGGACGAGGAGGGCGCGGTCGGCTACGAGTCGATGCCCCACAAGATGGGGCAGCCCATGATGGTCGCCCTGGCGTACAACCCCACCGAGGCGGAGCCGCTCGGCCAGTCGCGCATCAGCAAGGCCGTCCGGTCGCTCACCGACTCGGCGGTCAGGGAATCCCTGCGCACCGAGATCTCCGCCGAGTTCTTCACCTCGCCGCAGAAGTACCTCCTGGGCACCGACGGGGACCCGTTCGAGCAGAAGACGAAGTGGGAAGCCTATATAGGCAACATCTTCAACATCGACATGAACGACGACGGATCCGTTCCTCAGTTCGGCCAGCTCTCCCAGGGCAGCATGCAGCCGCATACCGACTACATGCGCGCGCTGGCGATGCGGTTCTCCGGGGAGACCAACGTGCCTGTGTCCCAATTGGGCGTCATCCACGACAACCCAAGCTCGGCGGAGGCGATCTACGCCGCGAACGAGCCGCTCATCATCGAGGCGCAGACCCTCATCGACGACAACAGCGACGCGATGGTTCTCGTTGCCCAGATGGCGCTCGCGACGTACCGCGGGGTCGCGCTGTCCGAGCTGACCGAGGAAGAGCTCGACATCCTGCCGCACTTCAAGTCGCCCGCGATGCCCAGCGTCGTAAGCCAGGCCGACGCGATGGTCAAGATCGCCGCCGTGGTGCCGAAGTTCCCCGGAACATCCGTGTTCTGGGAGATGCTCGGGTTCAGCGAGGACATGAGGAACCGGACAAAATCAGAGATGGAGGCTGGCGACAACCGCGAGGCCCTAATCGCCATCATGGGCGGCGGGCAGGCGGGCGCCGACGAGAGCCCGAGGGGGTAGCGAATGGCCCAGATCCCGCGCGCCGCCATCGATTACCTCACGAGGCAGATAAGCGCCTGCAGCGCGGACGCGCAGGCGAAGGCGCTCAAACTGCTTGAGAAGATTGACTGGTCGGATGTCGCGGCGGCGAGAGAGGCCGTTGTGGAAGCGGTTAACATCCTTGTAAGGGAATACGGGCTCGCATCCGCCCAGGCGGCGGCAGACTTCTACGACGCGTCCCGCGAGCTTTGCGTTGGCGAGAAGCTGGGCGCCAAGGCGTACACGGCGCACGACCCGAGGGCAACGGAATGGGCGATTCGCGCGTTCGCGTCCAGAATCGTCAAGGACGGCGACGTAGACGGATTCAACAAGGCGGTCTGCTCGCGCATCGGCTACGAGATAAGGCGAGACGCCAACGAGTGCATCGCGGAGAACGGAGCGAAAGACCCGCTCAAGCCCAAGTTCGCCCGAGTCCCGGGCGGCGGCGAGACGTGCGGGTTCTGCCTTATGCTCGCGTCGTTCGGGTACAACTACAACAGCCGCCGGAGCGCATCCCACACGCATGACAACTGCGACTGCCGCATCGTGTGCTCATGGGACGATGACGGCGCGGAGGGCTACGACCCGGACGGCATGTACGAGCGGTACAACAAGGTCTTGGACTCCATAGGCGGCAGAAGCGGCATCCGCGACGAATGGGACGCCCTGCCCGAGGAGGAGCGCGATGCCTACATCGCGAGGCACGGAGGCAAGCAGGGCGAGGCCTTCGACGCGTTCCTGAACAACCGAGTCAGCAGCGAGATAGAAAGACGAGGCGCCGCTTGGTTCAGAACGGGGACACCGGCAGGTGCGGCAGAACGCGACGAGTTCCTGAAAACGGCAACGCTGAAGATCAAGCGGCAAAAGCAACTCAACCATATCGCAGGCACCAGGGAAAGCGCCAAGGTCGCTATGGACAGAGGTATCGCCCCGAGCTGCTTCACAATTGGACTAGATGAGATCCAAGACCTTGTAACCGAGCTATCCGGCACCGGAAAGGCCGAGACAAGCAGAGACGGCAGCTGGTCACGCAAGGAAACAGTCGACGCCGGAAGGGTTATCGGATTCGTCGAAACTGACCATGGTAGAATCGAAACGAGCAGCTTCAAAATCCATTATTCGAATACTGGCACTCACGCCGTGCCGACATACGGGAGGCGAGGAGATGAGGTTTAACGAAGTCACCGCGTCGACAGGTTCTCGAACAAGGGTGACGTGCGCGGATTCAAAGGTATACATAGGCCTATTCACCGGAATCGATTGGGATATAGACACCCCGTCCGGCGTCGATGAGCTATGCCTGTCTCTAGATAACGGAGAGGACCTCTCCATTCCGCTTGAAGACGTTATATCGATAGAAGGATGCTTCCGGAATAAAGAAGAGGCGGCAGATTAACGTGAAGCGAGATCTAGACCTTGTCCGCTGCATCCTCATAAGCGTCGAGAAGTCCGACGGCCCCATCGGCGACGCCATGCTCGCCAAGTGTTGCGAGGACATCAGCAGGCTCGCGTTTCACGTCGAGCTTATGCAGGCCCACGGGCTCCTGACCGCAAGCGTCAAGCGGGACGCGTGCGGAGACCCGTTGTCGCTCGAGGTCGGCGGGCTCACGTGGGAGGGCTACGATTACCTCGATGCTATCCGCTCGCCCCAGGTATGGAACAGGGCGAAAGACGCAATATCCAGGGCCGTCGGCGATACGTCTCTTTCCATCGTGAAGCAGACGTGCACCACCGTTGCAACCGGGCTCATAATGAGCAATCTCGGCTTATAGCAGCGCAATCTAATTGGTGCTCTCATATGGCCCCGCAAGGGGCCTTTTTCATGGCGGACCCGCGCGCGGGAAACGCAGGGCGCCCACGGATCCAATTACGAAGGAGGTCCTTGAATGGCATCGCAATGCACAATCAACGAGTATCGTCCCGAAATCGCCGCCGCCGCCGCGCACGAGATCCACGTCATCGCGGCGTGGATGGACGCGCACGCCGAGGACCTTGCGGCGGACATGGGGAGGATGGTGGTCGCCGAAATGCCCCGCCTGCATATCGACATCGACGTCAATGGCGTATCGAGCGTGTCGACCGATCGCAAGTACTACGTGCCGAGGAAGCGCGCCTAGCTAAAGAAAGACCACGAATACGAAAGGATGGGTAAATGGGCCTGGAAACCAAGAAGATCCTCGTATGCGACCGCTGCGGCGAGTCCGTCGAGGTCGACGGTGACGCCGCGGAGTTCGAGCTGGCGAGGTCCCTCCCCGACTGGATTCGGCTGGAAGGCGGAAGGGCGCTGTGCCCCCGTTGCCGCGAGCGATACGAACTCATCCTCGCACGGCATAGGGTCGAGATCGACGACTACCTGAACGGAAGGCTTTGACAATCCAGCGTTCGGACAAGGAGATAGCGCGATGTCGATCATCCGCAAGATGCTCGCCGGGATAAAGACGACCGAGGTCGATCTCTGACCGGCCCAAGACGGGCCCGAGCGGGCGCCATCAAGCAAAATACGGGAAAACCGCTTGCCGCACGGCGGGCTTTTCATAACGAGCCGTCTCGACCGAGGCGGTTTTTTCATGCCCGCACGGGCAGAACGACGCGCCGCACGGCGCGGGAAAGGGGTCTTTATGACCGCACAGGAAGATCCGCAGACCCAGGAGACGGAGCCGCACGGCGCCGCGGACCCGGAGCCGCAGGCTCCAGGACCGCATACCGACTGGAAGGCGGAAGCGCGGAAATGGGAGCAGCGCGCCAAGGAGAACTCGGCGGCGCGCAAGGAGCTCGACGAGATCAAGCGCGAGCGCATGACCGAGACCGAGCGCATGGCTGCGGAGGCCAAGGACGCCACCGCCCGCGCCGAGGCCGCAGAGGCGGAGCTTGAGCGCATGCGCGCGGACGCCAAGCGAGCATCGGACGCGGCCGAGGTCGCGGCCGAATTCGGCATCCCCGCGAACCTTCTCACGCAGCCCGACCGAGAGGCGATGGTCGAGCAGGCCAAGGCGATCCGCGAGTACGCCGGTGGCGTCCCTGCCGCGCCGGTATTCGGGCGAGACGGCGCCAAGCCGGCGACCAGGCACCGCAAGACCCCTAAGGACGAATTCGACGAATGGTTCGATTCGCAGATCTAGAACACTGAAGAAAGGAAGCCACTATGGCCCTCTCCACCACCAAAATCGACCTCAACCGCTCCAGCACCGGCGTTGCCCTCCCCCAGAGCGTCGCCGCCGAGGTGCTGCAGGGAGTGACGGAGTCCTCCGCGGTTATGCAGCTCTCGCGCCGCATGACCATCCCCGGCCCCGGCGTGGCCCTCGACGTGATCACCGGCGACCCCGAGGCAGCGTGGGTGACCGCCGAGACCGCCGAGCAGAAGGTCGACGCCCCCGAGGTCGGCAACAAGAAGATGATTCCCTTCACCCTGGCGGTCATCGTCCCCTTCTCCAACCAGTTCAAGCGCGATAAGTCCACGCTCTACGACGCGATCGTCGAGCGCATCCCCTCCGCGCTGGGCAAGGCGTACGACAAGACCGTCTTCCACGGCGCCGCCCCCGGCACCGGGTTCGACGTCCTCGCTGACTGCACCGCCGTGGATATCCAGAAAGCCGCCTACGACGGGCTCGTGACCGCCAAGACCAACATCGCCATCGCCGGCGGCGAGGCCAACGGCTTCGTCTTCGCCCCGCAGGCCGAGCCGGTGCTTTTGGGCGCCAAGGACCAAAACGGCCGACCGATCTTCATCGACAACGCCGCCACGCAGGGCAGCGTGTCCGCCATCCTCGGCGTAAACGCCATCAAGCGCCAGGCGGCATACAAGAAGGGCAGCTCCGCCGCGAACGTGATCGGCATCGTCGGAGACTGGAACCAGGCAGTGACCGGCATGGTGAACGACGTGAACGTGGAGATCTCCACCGAGGCGACCATCAACGACGGCAGCAACCAGATCAACCTCTGGCAGCGCGGAATGTTCGCCGTCCGCGCCGAGCTCGAGGTGGGCTTCGTCGTCACCAGCACCGACTACTTCAACCGCCTCACCGACACCTACTCGGGTTAGAGCGATGGTCGAGATGATCGCGCCCTACACGGGCATACACATCGAGGTTCCCGACGAGGCGGCGGAGCGCTACATCGACCGCGGATACGCTCCAGCAGGGCATCTGACGCCGCCGCTTTCCGCCGCCGACCAAGAGGAACCGGAAGAAGAGCAGGAATCCGATGAGCCCGAAGAGACTTCCGTTATCGACGAGGACAGCTCGGTAGCCGAGATCAGGGCGTACGCGATCGAGCACGGTATCGAGCTCCCCAAGCGCGCGAAGCGAGACGAGCTGCTCAAGATTGTACTCGGCGAGGAGGCGTAGATGGAGTCCTTCGCCATGCCGTCCGACTACGAGGCGCGATACGGCGAGGGCATCGAGCACCGCAGGCTCACCGTCCTCCTCGATGACGCCTCGGCCCTCATCGCGTCCGAGTGGCAGAGAAAGACCGGCCATCCGTACGCCAAGGGCGAGCGCCCGGTGTTCGACGACAACGTCGTCGCGGTCTGCTGCGGCATCGTCAACCGGGCTGCCGGATCCCAATGCGACTTCGCGGGGGCGTCCCAGTACACGCAGACGGCGGGCTCGTACTCGGCGTCCGTCACCCTGGCGAACCCGTCGGGAGACATGTACATGACGAGGTCGGAGCGCAGGCGCCTGGGCCTCTCCGGCCCGAGGATCGGAAGCGTATCCCCGTATGCGGAGCCGGCGGAGGACCAGTTGGCGGGAGGCCGATGATGCAGCTATTCAAAGGGGAGACGGTGACCGTCGTCCGGAGGTCGAAAACATACGTCGACGGCTACCCGGAGACGCGGGAGGATGCCGAGACCGTTGAGAACGTCCTCGTCCACCCCGGGGCGACCAGCGACCTGGGCGAGGGCACCCGGACGAACGGCTCATTCGTCGGCTATACGCTCTGCTTCCCGAAAACCTACGAGCGAAGCCTTCGCGGCGCATCGGTCATCATCGACGGGCGCGGGTACGAGGTTATCGGCGACCCGCGCCCGTGCCTGGACAACTGCCCGACCCCATGGAACCGGAACGTGGAGGTGAGCGCCTGTGAGGGTTAAGCTTGCCGGCATCAAGGGAAACCAGAGGGGCATCCAGGCATGCCTGAAATCGAGCGGCGTCGTGGGGGAGCTGAGGCGCCTGGCCGACGCGGCGGCGAGCAAGGCGTGCTCCATGGTAAGCGCCGACGACATGGGCGACCCGTTCATCGCCAAGGTCAAGACCGACGGCGTCACCGCGATCGGCTACGTCGACAGCGCCACGCCGCACGGAGACAGGGCGGAAGCGAAGCGCCACATCCTGCAAAGGTGCCTGTGAGGTGATGGATGTTGGACGTTACCAAGACCGTCATCTCATGGCTCATCGATAACGGGGTCGACGCCTACTGCGAGGTCCCGCCGGACAGGCCGCGCGAGTTCTGCGTCGTGCAGAGGACCGGAGGCGGCAGGACCGGCGTCGTGTGCAGCCCGACCGCGGCCGTCGACTGCTGGGCCGCGACGCAGCTCGAGGCGAACACGCTCGGCGGCAAGGTGGAGCGCCTGCTGGCCGAGATGCCGGATGGCATCGACAACGTCTTCACCTGCGAGATCAATTCATTTTACGAAAACCCAGACCCAGACACAGGCTCACCGCGCGTGAGCCTTTTCTGCGTGCTCCAAACAAATGATTAGGAGGTAGTACATGGCAGAGGTTAAGAACGAGACCAAGAACGTCTCTTCTGCCAAGGGCATCGCCGGCGGTTACTGGTTCACCGCGCCGCTTGGTACCACGTTGCCCACTACGATTGACGGGGCACTTGATACCAAATTCGTCAATCAAGGTTTCTTGTCAGAGGACGGCATCAACTTTTCGGATGAAAAGGATACCGAGGACAAGACCGACCTCAACGGCGAGAAGGTGGACAGCGCCACAACCGAGATCAGCAAGGGCATGACGCTCACCTATCTCGAGGTCAAGAAGAGCGCCCAAGCCGAGCAGTACGGCGAAGCGAACGTAACCGACGCTAACGGCGTCCTTGATGTCAAGGACACCGGCGAGGACTTACCGCACCGCTGCGGCGTGTTCAAGGGCGTTTTGAAGAACGGTCGCAAGATGATGATCGTCGTTCCCGACTGCCAGCTCAGCGAGCTTGGCGATTTGCAGGTCGGCGGCGGCGAGCTGTTCGCGCGCGAATGCACCTACAACCTTTACAAGGACGCGACCCTTGGCTGCTACAAGCGCTTTATCTACGAGTCCACCGAGACCACTGCGAGTGGTGTGTAATGCCTGAGAAGAGGAACATCAAGACCGCCGAGTTCGAAGGCATCGAGTTCGAATACGATGCAGACGCGATCGTGAGTTACAAGCTCACCAAGGCTATCACGAACGTTGAGAAAGACCCCGTGGGCTACTTCGATGCTATGAGCATCATCTTTTGCGGCAAAGATGACGAGTACGCCGAGAAGCTTGGCGGCAGCGCTGCAAAGCTGGTGCAGCTTTACGAAGCCTGCGTTAGGGACAGCACGACCGCAAAAAACTAGCGGTGCTTATCAGGCTTGAGGAAACCGAGCCTGATAAGCTGAGGGCTGATTTTCAGCAGTTCTACAACCTCAATCTTGACGGCATGGGCATCGATTACAGCTATGCCCATGCCGCCTGTCTCGCGGCCAACCTACCACTTGAATCGCGTTGCGCTAAAGCAGATTGCGAACAGCTCCAATGGGGCACAACGGACTACCTACTTGCGAGGGTAGTTGACGGCATTGAATGGATTTGCTGGTCAAAGTCTAAAGAAGCGCAGAAGAAGGGCGCGGAGCCGCCGGAGCCTTTGCAAAGACCGGGCGAGCAATCGGCGGCGCTACGCAAGGCGGAAGCCACGGACAAAGAGTTTGTAGACAGAATTTTAAATATGAATAAGGGGGCTGATTAATGGCAGTTAACCAAGTGGCGAGCGGCACCCTAGTAATCTACCCCAAACTCAGCGAATCTGTTAAAAGCGTCGTATCGAAGGAGCTGGCGGGCGTGAACGCGGCATCCGCTGGCAAGAAGGTCGGAAAGGCATACGGCAGCAACATCGCAGCCGCCGCCGACAAACCGATACAGGGCATAGGGACGAGCCTAAAGTCCGTGCTCGGAGTCGCGAGCGGCATCGCAGCCGCCGTCGGGTTCGGCGGCATCATCAGCGAAGCTGGCGAAGCGGCAGACGCGACGCTCAAGTTCAAGCAGACGCTTGACTTCGCGGACGTCGACGGCAGCCAGATCGAGGCGCTCACGAAGAGCACCAAGAAGTACGCGGACCAAACGGTCTACGACCTCTCCGACATCCAGAACACCACCGCTCAGCTCGCGGCGAACGCGGTTCCGAACTACGACAAGCTGGCGGAAGCCGCGGGAAACCTCAACGCGGTCGCGGGCGGCAACAAGGAGACGTTCAAGAGCGTCGGCATGGTGCTCACCCAGACGGCGGGCGCGGGCAAGCTGACCACGGAGAACTGGAACCAGCTGGCGGACGCGATACCCGGTGCATCCGGCAAGCTCCAAGAAGCCATGCTGAAAAACGGTGCCTACACTGGCAACTTCCGCGATGCTATGGCGAAGGGCGAGATTACAGCCGAGGAGTTCAACCAGGCGATTATGCAGCTCGGTTTCGAGGACGCTGCCGTTGAAGCCGCTAAGTCAACGAAGACGTTCGAGGGCGCGTTCGGGAACCTCAAGGCTACCGTTGTCGGAGGCCTTGGAGAGGCGTTCGCGACGCTGCAGCCATCGCTCACCGGACTCGTCAACATGGCCAATGACGCGCTCGCGCCCGTCCTTGACGGCATGAACACGGCTATTTCAACGTTCGTTAGCGTATGCGAATCGACGGGTGACCCGCTGGCTGGCCTGCAAGCGGCTTTCGAGACGTTCACGCCGGAGGCAAAGGGCGTTGCGACCGCGATCGGCCTGATCGGTACGGCGTTCGCGACCGCGAAGCTCGTCAGCACCGGCGCTAAGGTGGCTGGCGCGTTCAAGACTATCGGCGGCGCGATTTCGAACATCGCTGGCAAGGGTTCCCAAGCCGCTGCCGGCTTGCTCGAAACAGCTGCTGGAGAAACTGCCGCCGGCGCTGCCGGCTCAACGTCTGCAACGCAGATTCTCGCGGCTGCCGCAGCGGTGATCGCGCTTGGAGCCGGCGTTGCCTTGGCATCCGCTGGCTTGTGGCTGCTTGCAAACGCTGCGATACAGATTGTAAACGCTGGCCCCATGGCGGCTGTCGCGCTCACGGCCCTTGTCGGGGCCGTAGCGCTGCTTGCCGTAGGTGCCGCTGCGCTTGCACCGGCCCTGACCGCTGGCGCCGTCGGCATGGCGGCGTTCGGCGCTGCCGTCCTAATGGTCGGCGCCGGCATCATGCTCGCGACCGCTGGCGTGTCGCTGCTCGCGACGCAGCTGCCAACGGTGAGCGCGTACGGCATGAGCGCGGCGGCTGCTTTCGCCGCTGTCGGCGCGGCTGCGCTGGTTCTCGGCCCCGGCTTGATCGTGGCCGGCGCCGGCGCTTTGGTGCTCGCGGCTGGCCTGACGGTGCTGTCGGTCGGATTGATCGCTGTCGGCGCTGGCGTGACCGTTGCGGCGGCGGCGTTCGGGCTTTTTTCCGTTGCCGTCAACGCGATAGCTGGCGGCATAAAGACGTGCGGCAATGGCGTTAAAAACATGGGCAGGTACCTGCCCGCAGTCGGCAGCGCGGCACCTGCGGCGGCGGCTGGAATCGGCGCTTTCGGCGCTGCTTGCGGACTCGCGCAGGGTGCGCTTGACGCTGCCGGCAACAGCGCGAATAACATGGCTGGTTCGCTCAAAACCTCCGCTTCTTCCTCGATGGTTCTCGCAGCCGCAATAAGCGCTCTGCCCGCTGTAGCGAACGCATCCGCAGCGTCCTTCAACCTTCTTGCGACGAGCGCGACCGCCGCCGCATCCAAAGCAACGGCGACGATTGCGAGCGCATGCAGGCGCATGGCATCCGAGGTCGCATCTTGCAGGCTCAGGCTGCCGCGCATACAGGTGGGCGCTCTACCGCACTTCTATATGAGCGGCAAATTCGACGCGAAGAGCGGCAGAGTCCCAAAGGTCGGGGTCAACTGGTACGCGAAGGGCGGCGTTTTCGACGGCGCGTCGATCGTCGGCGTCGGCGAGCGCGGCGCTGAAGCGGTTGTGCCGCTCACGTCTCGTAGGATGCTGCCATTCGCGACCGCCATTGCCGACAGCATCGGCGGCGGCGGCACGGTGACCAACTACTACATCGACAAGCTGCAGTTGACCGCTGGCGATAAGGCCGAAGCCGAGCGCGTTTACAACATCATCAGCGGTTGGGAAAGGCTGGCGAGGGCTTAAATGGGCGTCCAAAACTTTTCCCTTAACATCGGGCCGAACTACTCCACGCAGGGCCGCACGGACGGCATCCTGATACACGAGGACATGGACGGCGGCTACGGCGTCCGAGACATCCGCCTCGTATGGTCAACCGAATTCGGAAACGACTGGAACGAATCGTGGACCATCACGGTCAGCGCGAGGGGCACCATCAAGGGTGCCCCCGCCGGTGCCGGCGCATGGCATGACTACAAGGGCACTTTCATGGCGTCTCAGTGCAACGAGAACAAACCCTACAGCGGTTCGCGCACTTGGTGGAACCACAGCTTAGACATCGACTCTTTCCTGACCGACTTCGCCGGCGGCTCTTGGCTTTTTAGCAGGCGCAGGTACGACAGCATCGACCTACGCGTCACGTGCCAATCGAAATACCGCGCGGGAATGGTTTACGAGGGCAACACGCATAGCGACTTGGCAACGCTCGATTGCTCCATAGGCTACTGTCCCGTGTACAACCTGACGGGCGCGGAGTACACGGCGGACGGCAAGCTGGCCATCACCTACACGACCAACTGGACGCGCACGGATGACCGCTACTACTGCCAGACGCTGAACAGCGTCAGCGGAGGCGCTTGCACCGTGGACGGTCAGCCGCTCTTCAACCAGGCCCCGACCGGCACGGTGACCGCCAACGGTCGAATCGAGATTGACGATAGCTACCTGACGCAGCACGTCATAGGCAAGAGCATCTACCTCAACATCGCTCTCAACGCGGTCTACCGCCCTATAGCGATGGAGTTCGCGAGCATGTCCGGCACGGTCACCGTGAAGGACGAGCGCAAGTGCTCCACGCCAAAGCTGACCGTCACGGGGCAGGGCGAGGAAATCAGCATCAAGGTAAGCGACACCAATGACAAGGAAGTTTCCTTCGAGTACGCCGTTGTGAAGATGGTCGATAGCGAGTACAGCAACGACACCATCACCGTATCCAACGGCGGCACGGCGGTTTTCCGCAGCGCACCGTTCGGTAAGACGCTCTACTTCGAAGCCATAGGCTACACGGCTGCCGGCGCTGTCTCAGGCGTCTCCAATCGCGTGTCCGCTTATTCGAGCGGGCGAAATGACGCGATCATCGTGAGCACCGAAAGCGCGAGCGTTGCGCTAACCAAGTTCTTGAGCGGAAGCGATCGCGGCGTATCCATATCAGCCGAGCCTGTCGCGGACGTGGTCAAGATCGCTGGCAAGTCTAGGCAGTCAGCCTATTACGGCAAGGGCAGGACTGCCAAGCTGTCGCTTTCGGCTGTCATCGAGCCAGACGAGTACGACGTGCTGCTCGCGATGTGCGAGCAAGGAGATATGACGCTGCGCGACCCGCTGGGTCATCGCTACAAGATAGTGCCCAGCGTTGACATCACATCCAAAACGCCGGAGCTGTATACGGTCGATATAAGCGGTAGCGAGGTGGGCGGCTGATGGGCATGAACTGGGCTGCATCTGGCAGGCGGGACGATTACGGCTTTTATCTTGTAGACCCCGTGAGCCTTGTCGAGACCGGCGAGACCGTGGACGTGGTGGAGGGCGGCACGATCACCTTCGCCACGTCTGCGGACAACCGCGTGACGGCGAGCCTGGGGCTGCACAACGCATCGACCGACCGCATGATCAGGATTAAGCACACGATCACGTTGCCCGGCGGATACCAGCACGGCGAGACGCTGGCAACGCTTTTCGTGGACGGCGAGAGCGCGCAAGCCCAGTACCACCACTCCACGCGCGACGTGTCGCTCTATTCGTCATTGCTCAGAGCGACAGCGGACGTGTGCGCGAGGGACTTTGCAAGGCCGGCTGGCACCAACATCATCGGCGAGATACGCGATTTGTTGGAGACGGACGGCGGCAAGCTGCGGGTGCTGCAAGGCGTTGACGCCAACAGGACGCACACGGTCCCCGTCTGGTGGGAGGTCGGCACCAAGCGCAGCAAGGTGCTTGACGATCTGGCCATGTGGACTGGTTGCGAGTACGGCGTGGACGAGGACGGCTACATAACGTGGGGCAGGTACATAGACCCCATCAACAGACCGCTCGCCTACGTGTTCGAGGACGGCGAGAACTGCGTCTACAAGTCGGGCTACCAGCTCGATTACGGCGCGGACGATACCTACAACCGCGTTGTCGCGCATTTCGCGCGGCAAAGCAAGCAAGACGACCCGTCCAAGGATAACTACGACCCGTACCCGCTCAGCGATTCCGTTTACGTTGACCTACCAGCAACGCATCCATACAGCTACGAGCGGCTTGGCAGGCGCAAGGCGTATGACCTCAAGGTGAGCGACCCGTGCGACCACGCATCTCTCACCGCGATGGCTCAGCGCAAGCTAAACGAGGTGTCGAGCAGCGAGCCGATTCTAGTAATAGAGCACGTATCCGTGCCGGGATTGCGCGAGGGCAATCTTGTGCAGTACATCAACTCGACCGACCCGCAGATGGTTCCGCTCTACAGCGTTTACGCGATAGTGGAGGAGATACAGATGGAGCTTGGGCGCGGTTGCATGTGCAAGACGAAATTGAGGTGCCTGTAAAATGATTAGCACCGAATTAGACCTTGCTAAGAAGCTCTTCAGCTTCGCGGGCATGGGCAGCGCCGTGAGCGGCGATGATGCAACATCCGTGAGAATCGGCACCGTCACGCAGGTCAACGCCGATGGCTCCATCTCCGTTCGTCTCGCCGACACCGGCGAGACGGTCTACCTGCGCACCTCGACGCCCGTCAAGGTCGGCGATACGGTCAGTATCATCAAGCAGGGCGGCGTCTACGTCGTCTACGCGCTTGACGCGCTGTCCGAGCAAATCAGCAAGCAGGAGCAGGAGCTGATCGACTTCGCGGGCGCGCTGGGCGATTTGGGTACGCAAATCGATGGCAAGGTGGAGACGCATTTCTACTCTTACACGCCGACAACCGGCAACATCCCCGCGAGCCAATGGAGCGCGGACGAGAAGCAAGCCCACGCTGGCGACCTTTTTTACAACACCAGCAACGGCTACGTCTACCGCTGGACCGGCAGCGCGTGGCAGCAGATAACCGACAGCCGGATACAGGACGCGCTCAACGCGGCGAGCAGGGCCGAGGACACGGCAGACAGCAAGCGGCGCGTGTTCACGTCTCAGCCCACAGGCCCCTATGACCGCGGCGACCTTTGGGTCAACGTCTCCAACCCCGGCGCTCTTAAAGTCTGCAAGACCGCCGAGAGCAGGGCGGGCGCGTTCTACGCGAGCGACTGGGTCCTCGCAACTAGCTACACGGACGACACGACCGTCAACGAGTTGATCAAGTCGTTTTCGATGACGCAGGAGAGGGCGTACGTAAGCATCACGAGGGGCAACAGCGCGCAACCGACGACCGGAACGGCCTATTGGTGGTCTTTCAAGCCGTCAAATGCCAGGAACGCGCCGACGGTGGCGTACTGCTCGATTCCGCTCGCCAACGTCGCGACACCGAAATACTTCGGCGGCATGGGCGAGTGGACGCTTTCGGACTGGTCTTGGACGGTCAGGTGGCCATCGACGTTCGACAACATCACGTACAGCAACCTGCCAATCGTGATCATGGGAGCATCGGGCTTCGGCGAATGGTGCTTCTCCACGTCCTACAACCGCGACACTGACGGAATCGGCCCCATCGTGGTCACGCGCCCGTACAAGGTCGGCGGCACCATCCCATCGGTGCGAATCGAGATAATGGCTGTTGAAAGGCGCTTGTGATGGATGAATCTGAATTTGACGAAGACGGCAGGCCCTATTACACGTACGTTGACGCGCCGGAGCCGACCGTATGCGACAAGCTGAACGAGGCCATGGCCGAGTTGGCGGCAACGGACTACTACGCGCTCAAATTCATCGACGGCGAGCTGACCGCCGAGGAATACGCGACCATCCGCGAGAGACGGGCGCGGCTCAGGGAGCGCGTGAGGGAGCTTGAAGCGGAGCAGGCGGCTTATATGGATGGAGGTGATTAAACATGCTGATACACACGGCAACGGTGCGCGACCGCGCGATAACGTGGGACGAGCGCGAGGTAGTGCAGCACGGACTTAATTCCGACACCATCCGCGTTGACGCTGACAGCGAGTTTACAAGCTGCGATACGCTAGCGCTCATACTGTGCAACGCGAGCAATCCCAAGCCTATGCGCTACATGGTAGACGAGACGCTTACCGTCCGCATCCCGTCCGCGCTCATGGAGCAAGCGGGAGCGCTCAGCGTGTGCCTAATCGGCTACGTTGGCGGTGCCGTCCGCATCGTGACAAAACAAGAACGAATGCCGTTGGTGGTTGTCAAGTCAGGCGAGACAGGCAGCATTGACCCGAGCGATGACAATCCCGACTTGTGGGGTCAGCTTCTCGCGGCTGAAGCCGCGCGTGTCGAAGCGGAAAACGGACGCGAAGCAGCCGAAGCCCTGCGCGTTGCGGCTGAGACGGCGCGTGCCGCAGCCGAAACAGAGCGCGAGAAAGACAGCGCGGCGGCTGTCAAGTCGGCGAACAGTGCGGCGGGTGCCGCGAGCAAGGCGGCTGAGAAAGCCAAGGATGACACGGACGCAGCCATTGCGAAGGCAGACGCAGCCGAGCAAGCGCGAGCTGGCGCGGAGACGCAGCGCGTGGAAGCCGAGAACGGGCGAGATTCGTCCGAGAATTTGCGAATTCAAGCCGAGAATTTGCGCGTTTCGCACGAAAACGAGCGTCAAAATGCCGAAACGGCGCGTTTGAGAGCTGAAGCCGCGCGAGTTGAAGCGGAAAACAAGCGACAACAGGACACGTCTACCGCGATCGGCAACGCCAACAAAGCGACCAGCGCGGCGAATAGCGCGGCATCAACAGCAACCAGCGCGGCGGCAACTGCTGAGCAAAAGGGCACCGCCGCGCAGAAAATCGCCGACAATATCAAGGCTGCGGCGGAACGCGGGGACTTCAACGGCGCGACCGGCCCCGCTGGCCCCGCTGGCCCCGCTGGCGAAACCGGCCCGCAAGGCCCCAAGGGAGACACGGGCGCTCAAGGCGAGCAAGGCCCCCAAGGCATCCAAGGCCCCAAAGGAGAGCGCGGCGAGACGGGAGCCACGGGCGCGACCGGCCCCGCTGGCCCCGCTGGCCCCGCTGGCGAAACCGGCCCGCAAGGCCCCAAGGGCGATAAGGGAGACCGTGGCGAACCCGGCACGTCCAACGTGGACAAGATAACCAACGCTGAGATTGAAGATATCTGTAAATAGAAAGGGGCCGAGAATGGCAACCAACTTCCTAGACAAGGACGGGCTTATCCACTTCTGGGCGAAGATAAAAGAGAAGTTCGTCCGGAAGGAGCTAAAGACGGGTTCGGAGGACACCTACAAGGTGCTTTCGGACAACAACCTGACGGACGCGCTGGTGGAGAAGATCAACAACGCTGGTTCTTCCAGCTTCAGTGGAGATTATTCTGCGCTTACGGGCAAGCCGTCCATCGAGGGGCACGAGGTCGCGACCGGTAACCAGACGGCGGCGTCGCTCGGGCTTGAGACGCCCGGCGGCGCGCAGGCCAAGGCGGACGCCGCCAAGACCGCTGCCGTCGCTGCGGTGAAGACGCTCGGCTACCAGACCTCCACTCAGGTGGAGTCCGCAATCACCGCCAAGGGCTACGCGACCGCGGACAGCGTTGACAGCAAGGTCAACGCCGCTAAAGCCGAGTTGCAGGGCAAGATCACCGAAGCTGTATCGTCCGCGCTGACCTACAAGGGCGTCAAGGCCACCAAGGCCGAGCTGCCGGTCGAGGGCAACAAGACGGGCGATATGTGGCACGTGACCGCAGACGCCAACGAGTACGCTTGGGACGGCACCAAATGGGAACCCATGGGCGGAGCGGTAGACCTGAGCGGCTATATGAAGAAGACCGACATGGTGGCGCTCACGAACGGCGAGATCGACAACGTGACGGTGTAGGCCTATGGCGAAGTACTTGGATGACGTAGGACTCGCCCACCTGTGGGGCAAGATCAAGGATTACGTTTCCTCGCAATCTCAGGCGGCATCCCCGCTCGATGCCTACCCTGTCGGCGCTATCTACCTCAGCATGTCCGCGACAAGCCCGCAGGCGCTTTTCGGCGGCACGTGGACTAAGCTCGAGGGCCGCTTCCTCATGTGCTCCGACTCCTCCTACGCGGCGGGCACCACAGGCGGCAGCAACGACGCCGTGGTGGTGTCCCACACCCACAGCGGCGAGAGCGACACGGACGGCAGCCACACGCACAGCATCAGCGGCGGCGGCCACAGCCACAGCGGCTCGACGTCGAGCGCGGGCAGCCACACGCACGGCACTTCCCAGAGCGGCTATTCGTTCGTCACGACCAACGGAACCTTCAAGTACGGCTCAGGCGGCGCGTCAGCTCCTGCGCCGTCATCGAAGGTCACGAACACCGCAGGTTCTGGCGTCCACACCCACAGCGTGACGGTCAACGCGTCCGGCAGCCACAGCCACACCATGTCGAGCGCGGGCGGCCACTACCACAACCTGACCATCGACAGCGCGGGACAGAGCGGCACGGACAAGAACATGCCGAAGTACATCACCGTCAACGCGTGGCAGCGTACGGCGTAAGGAGAAGAGAACATGAAGCTGAACGGCATCACCTGCAATTGGTATGACGTCACGGGCAAGGACTCTGTGGAGTTCGGGCTTGAGACGGATTTCAACGGCGCTATCGCCCTTGACGGCAAGAAGCTTGTGACCACCTACGATGACGGCACAACGCAGGTTGCCGTCTTCGATGGTTACGCGCTCGTGGGAATCATCGCGGACAAGGACGGCGGCGTCAAGGCGAGCTTCGCGCGGGAGCTGCCCGATTCCACGGCGCAGGCCATCAGGGGCGCGGAGGAGTCCGCTCGCGCGGCCCTCGAGCAGGCAGCGCAGGCCGTAGCCGGCGGCGCTTCCACCGCCATCGCCGTGGCGGAACTCGGGGCCACGGCGGACGGCATCAAGGCGGCTGGTGACGAGACGGCTCTTGCAGCTGGCGAACTCGGAGTTAAGGTAGCCGAATTGGAGCAGCGGCTGGCTGCTCTAGAGACTGTTAAGGAGTAGGAAAATGGCGAAACTGTACTACAACCTCATCAAGGCGGGTTCTTGGACGATTGAGAAGGTCCCCGGCCTTTGGAAATCCCAGGTCGAGCAGCTTCTAGCAGCCGACGGCGAGGGCGGGTTCAAGTCCATGGAGACCGTCTAAGGCTGGTGATTTATGGATTCTCAGCCACCTGAGGTGCAAGTCAAGATGATCGAGCGCCGCGTGGAGACGCTTGAGACGCGAGTCACCACGCACGGCACCGAGATCGACAACCTGCAGGAGAAGCTCGTCCGCACCGAGGAACGCGACAAGCACCGAGACGAGCAGCTATCCAGCCTTGGCTCGAAAATCGACCGCATGGACGGCAAGATAGACCTGATAAGCATCCAGCCGGCAAAGGACAGCGCCGAGAAATGGGACAAGGCCGTCTGGATAGTGATAAGCGGCGTCATCGCCGCCGTCTTGGGCTACGTGCTCGGTAACGTAGGCGTTTAAGGAGGTATAGGATGAACGACCTTGTAGACATCCCCGATGATGTCGAGGTAAGCGATTATCCGCGCTACTGGCTTCCAGAGCCTGTCTATCAGGTGCTCAAGTGGACGGCGCTGGTGCTCATGCCGCTGGCAAGCGTGATCTACACCGCGCTCGCCGGCGTCTGGGGATGGGGCGGCGCGAACGAGATAGCGGCAACGCTGCAAATCGTCGGCGTTGCCATCGGCGTGACCATCGGCGTGAGCGAGATCAGCAGCCTGGCGCGGAGATAGGAGGAAACATGGACTTCGAGAAGCTTGAGCCGGACGTCACCAAGATCCTGACCAAGCACTTCACGAGCGGCCGCAGCGGCCGCAGGGTCGAGTTCGTCGGGATCCACTACATGGCGAGCAACGGCGACACGGACACCTGCTACGCGACGTGGCAGAGCCGCGAGGCGTCCGCCCACTACGCGGTCGCGTCACGAGGCGAGGTCGGACAGCTCGTATGGGACCGCGACACCGGGTGGGCGCTCGGCGATTTCGACGCGAACTGCCGCTCGATCAACATCGAGCACGCCAACCTGGCCGACGGCACCGTTACCGAGGCGTGCCTGGACTCCGGCGCGCACCTCGCGGCGGCGATCTGCAGGGAGTACGGGCTCGGCCGACCCCAATGGGGCGTCAACATGCAGCCCCACAAGCACTTCATGGCCACGAGCTGCCCGGGGCAGCTGTACGGGTCGCAGCGCGGGGAGTTCGAGGCGCGTGCCCAACACTGGTACGACGTGATGACCGGGGCGGCGGCGGAGCCCGAGGCCCCAGAGACGCCCCTGCCAGAGGTGCTCGCGCGCTTCGGCGACCTCGATCCCGACGCCTGGTACATCGGCGCGGTCGAGGAATGCGTGCGGGAGGGCTACCTCAAGGGCTACGGCGCCGACCGCTTCGGCCCGGACGACGCGCTCACCCGCGCCCAGGCCGTTGCCATGGTCGCCAACGCGGCGCGAGCAGACCTGTCCGACTACCTCGAGCCGTACGAGGACGTCGCCCCGAACCCCTGGTACTACGAGGCTCTGTGCTGGGCGGCGGACGAGGGCGTCGTCACCAAGGCCGACAAGTTCCGCCCGGACGACGCCGCCACGCGCGCGGAGGTCGTCGCGATGCTCCACAACTGGCGGGGCAACCCCGCGCCGAAGGGCGAGCCCGCGGGTTACCCAGACTGGAGCGAGGTCCCCGCATGGGCTCAGGAGTCCATGGCGTGGGCGGTCGAGCAGGGCGTCGTGGGCGGCGCCGGCAAGCTCATGCCAAACAAGGCGTGCACGCGCGCCGAGGCCGCCGCGATGGTGGCAAGCCTACTGAACTAGCACTTTCAGCCCCGTCTCCGCCGCCCCGGCGGAGACGGGGCATTTTTACCAAATGAAACTAAAACAAGGTCGAACTCCTTCTTATGCGAAAGAAAAGAACGTGCGGCTAAGGTCAGTGACGCCCATACCGTCGAGAACGATCATCGCCGTTTCGCCTCCGAGGTCATTCATCATTTCATGAAGGAGATGTATTATCTCGCCTTGCATGCGGGCATGCTCGTCCTTCGACAGTACCAGCTCGAGGTCGCCAAGCATGCTCGCGAATGTCACGTCGCGCCCCGGAGACACCCTGGCACAGTAGAGCCGTTCATCATGCGCGCATATATTCCGGAAATTCCAGAAATAGGGCTTTGTATCCGTTCACAACGGAGTAGTAGCCCTCGCGCTTAAGTACGCCCGCGTACGCCGGATCGACATCCATATTTCTAGATCGAAGGATTGCCATCTGCTGTTCGATGGTCTTAAAGGGTTTGTCCATTTGCACCCCTTAAACGAGAAAAGCCGCCAGTAAGGCGGCAAATCCCGAGTGCGATCGGATAAACCGGCTCCGCACCTCTTCACACCGCCTACTATAACGCCATTACATAGAATGTCAATAATACAAATTGAGCCAGCTAATAAGTATATAGAGAAACAATATAGCGCTACCAACTAATCGCCGGGCTCGCGATTGAGATAGCAAACTTGTTTGTGGAACCGAATAGAACGAGAGCAGTGCAAAACGGCGCACAATGGCGCATTTTCAAACTGAGTGAAATGTATAACGCCAGATAGGAAGCCCTTTTTATCCATGCAGCGAGTTTTCGAATCCCTCATCGCCCACCATCGATTTGTCAGCGGCGCCATGAAGGCGCCGTTTTTATTTGAAATGGCTGCTGTCGAGAGGCGCGGTGTTAAGGGGCGACCCGACTTGCGGGGGCTTCCTGACTTGCGGGGGCGTCGGGACCAAATAGCGCGTTGCCGCGAGATGCAGGATGTGCCAAATAATCGCTTAGTGCGGAGGTTGGGACAAATAGTCGCTTAGCGCGGTCCGGTCGAGAGATAGACGGGGCACCTTATGAATAACGCATTCTTATATTACGAGTTAGAGAGATTGGTCGACATCGCTCGATGTATAAAATCATCGATTCGGACCGCCTCCAATCCGCACTAACGCACTATTTGACCAAACCTCCGCACTAAGCCTTTATTTGACACCCCTCCCTTCTCGCACTAAGGCGTTTTTTGTCACAGCATGACGATGGAGCGCATGCCCCGCGCGGACAGCCCTCGTGATCGTGCGGGGACTGCAAAAAACGCGCGGCGTCCCGTAAGACGCCGCGCGATATGCGATCTAAACGTTACTCGTAAACGCTGCTTTGTCGCGAACGGCGCTTGCCGCAAACGCTACGTCAAGATACGCTACGCGAGAATCGCGGAGAGCGCATCGATAAGCGCGTCGACGTCCTGGCGTTCGCAAATTAGCGGTGGCAGGAAGCGCAGGGTGTGGGCACCCGTCGCATTGATGACGAAACCACTTGCCAGAGCAGCGCTGACCACGTCATGCGC
This sequence comes from Collinsella tanakaei YIT 12063, assembly GCF_000225705.1. GTDB lineage: Bacteria > Actinomycetota > Coriobacteriia > Coriobacteriales > Coriobacteriaceae > Collinsella > Collinsella tanakaei. Next base: position 309,891 of record NZ_JH126469.1, on the reverse strand, counting down.
GTCGCCGGCGGCATCGTCCAAATCGCAGCCAAGCATGAGCCCGCATCCGCGTACGTCGATCACATGGGGCAGACCAGCCAGGCGCGCGGCCATGTAATCGCCGACCTCCCGGGCATGCTTATCGTACTCGCCGCGGACAAGCTCGCACAGCACGGCGCAAGATGCCGCCACGGCCAGGGCGCTGCCACCAAACGTGGTGCCGTGGTCACCGGGGTTGAAGGCGTCGGCAACGGATGCCTTCGCCATCACCGCGCCCATGGGGACGCCGCCGGCGATGCCCTTGGCAAGACTCATGATATCCGGCTCGATGCCGTAGGTCTGGAACGCAAAGGGCTTGCCGGAACGGAAGACGCCCGTTTGGACCTCGTCCGCGATAAGCAGCGCGCCGTGGGCGTGGGCAAGGTCATGAGCCGCCTTGAAGAACTCGGGCGTCAACGGATGAACACCGCTCTCACCCTGGATGGGCTCGACCATAACGGCGCAGATCTCGCTGCCGTGCTCCTCGAAGAGCGCGGTGAGCTCGTCCACGTCGTTAGGCGTGCAGGCAAGAAAATCTTGCGGCAGCGGCTTAAAGGCATCTTGCAGGCGGTCTTGCATGGTGGCGGCGATAGTCTCCAGCGTGCGGCCGTGGAAGCTGCCGCGCAGGGCCACTATGGTGTTGCCGCCGTTGCCGGAGCGCTTGGCGTAGAGGCGGGCGAGCTTCATTGCGCCCTCGTTCGCCTCCGCGCCGGAATTGGCGAAGAACGTCTTCCATATCTGGTCGCTCTCAGTAGGCGAACCCAAGGCGACCGCGGCGGCCTCGTCGCCGGCGCGCACCGCGTCAGCGATCATCAAGGCGCCGTCCATATCGCCGGATGCCAACTTGGACAGAATCGCAGCCAGCTCGCCGCGCCGCTCGATGTAGTAGTAGTTGGAGACGTGCAGCAGGCGCTCCGCCTGACGCTGGATAGCCTCGACCAGCACGGGATGGCAGTGGCCCAGGGAGCACACGCCGATACCGGCGAGGAAGTCCTGATACTCCGTTCCGTCATCGCCCACCAACGTCATGCCATGCCCTTCGACAAACTCCACGGGCATGCGCGCGAACGTATTCATTACATAGCTGGATTCCAGAGCTTTTTGCAAACCTAGCGACATATCGCCGCCTCCTTATTCGTCCAGATTCTCCACCAAGCGCGAGGCGAAGACGCCAAGCGGATGGGGATGGGTGTCGTTCTCATATGCCGCCTCGGTCGAGTGCATCACGGTGCCCACGCCGGCGTCGGTCAAAAGCTCCAACAGCAGCGAGTGCGGCGTGGTGCCGTTGATGATATGGGCGCGGAACACGCCGCCGCGCAGCGCGTGGATGCAGCTTTGCAGCTTTGGAATCATACCGCGGTCGATTTCGCCTTTGTCCAGCATATCCTGGGTTTCCGCCAAAGTGAGGTTGGAGATGAGCGAGTCCTTGTCAGAGAAGTCCTCGTACAGGCCGTCGACATCGGTAAGGAAGATCGCCTTGTGCGCGTGAACCGCCGCGGCGATATGGCCGGCGGCGACGTCGGCGTTGATGTTGAAGAACCCGCCGTCCTCGCCCGCGGCAACCGTTGCGACCACGGGGATGTAATCGTTGGCCATGATGCTCTCAAGGTAGCCGGAGTTTACGCGTACGATGTTTCCCACGCGGCCCAAATCCGGGTCGAGCTGCTCGGCGATAATGGTGCCCGCGTCCGCACCGGACACGCCCACCGCCAGGTTGCCGTGCTGGTTGATGGCGGCGACCAGTTCCTGGTTCACCTTGCCCACCAACACCTCGCGCACAATCTCCATGGCCTCCGGCGAGGTGACGCGCTGACCGTCCTTGAACTCGACGGGAATGTCGTAGTGCTTAAGCGCCGCGTTGATGTCCGCGCCGCCGCCGTGCACGATCACCGGGTTCACGCCGATGATCTTGAGCAGGACGATGTCGCTCATCACGTCATCGCGCAGCTTGGAATCGACCATGGCCGCCCCGCCGTACTTGATAACAATGGTCTTGCCGGTTAGGTTTTTAATCCACGGCAGCGCCTCAAACAGCAGCTGCGCAGTCTTTTCATGCGATATTCCGGGACGAGAATCCCTTGCGTACTTCATAGCTCTCCCCTTACGAGCGTCGCCCATCGTGCGAACCGGGGTCCCTGACGGACCCGCAGGCCCAGGCCTACGTGCGGTAGTCTCCGTTGATGGTGACGTAGTCATGGGTGAGGTCGCAGGTCCATACCGTGGTGGTATGCTCGCCCGCGCCCAAATCGCACGAAATCACGATCTCGGGCGCCTCGAAGCGTCGCAGCGCCTCGTCCTCATCAAACGCAACGGTAAGGCCTCCGCGGCATACGGGCATGCCCATGATATCGATTGAGACATCCTCTTGGTTAAAGACGACGCCGCACTTACCCAATGCCATGGCGATGCGGCCCCAGTTGCAGTCATGGCCGGCGATGGCGGTCTTGACCAGCGGCGAGTTGGCCACGGCGCGCGCCGCCGTGTCGGCATCCTCGTCCGTTGCGGCGCCGGTCACGTTGACGGTCACCAGTCGCGACGCGCCCTCGCCGTCGGACGCGATGGTGCGGGCGAGCGTCTCGCACACCTCGTGCACGGCATAGAGCAACTCGTTGTAGGCATCGCTGCCTTCCTCGATGGGGGCGGCGTCCGCGCCGGCGGCACCGGAGGCGAGCATGATGCAGGTATCGTTGGTCGAGGAATCCGAGTCGACGGTCACCTTGTTGAAGGTCACGTCCACCGTCTGCTTCAAGATCGAATGCAGCACTCGCGGCTCCACCGGGGCGTCGGTGGTGATCACGGCGATCATGGTCGCCATGTTGGGCATGATCATGCCGGAGCCCTTGCACATACCGCCTACGGTAAAGGTGCAGTCGGCATACTGCAGCGTCTGGCTGGTATAGGAAATCGCATATTCCTTGGAATGCGTGTCCGTGGTCATGATTGCGCGCGCTGCGTCCGCACCGCCGGAAACGCAGAGCGCATCGATCGCCGCGGGCAGCCCCGTCTCGAACAACTCGATGCCCAGCGTCTGGCCAATCACGCCGGTAGAGGCAACCAGCACCTGTTCGCTCTCGCAGCCCAAGATCTGCGAGGCTATCTCGCACGTCTCGGCAGCGACCGCGCGACCCTGCTCGCCCGTAGCGGCGTTGGCGTTGCCGGAGTTGATGACAATGCCCTTTACCAGACCGTAGCCCTTTTCCGCACCGCCCAGGTTCTGGCGGCTCACCTGCACGGGCGCCGCGCAGAAGCGGTTGGTGGTGAAGACGCCCGCGCACGAGGCGAGCTCGTCAGCCGTCACGCAGGCCATATCGAGGCGCTGCGGGTTCTTGCGAAAGCCCGCATGGATGCCCGCGGCCTTAAAGCCCTTGGGACTGGTAACGCCTCCCGCCGGCACGGTGCGAATGCATGTTTCAAAGTGGTCGATATTCATAATCAGCTGTCTCCCCACAAGAACCGCCCACGCGAAGACGGGCGGTGGTTCGTTGTTCTCAGTGTAGCCGTTGGCCGCGACACATCGCGGCGCAAGCTCGCCCGCTGGCTAAACGGGCATCGCGACCATGGGGAGTCCTCGTCGCTGGTCCCAGCCGTACACAATATTCGCGCACTGTACCGCTTGGCCGGCGGCGCCCTTGCACAGGTTGTCGATGGCGGCGACCGCTACAAGCACGCCCGCACGCCGGTTGAGCGCAAGGCCGATATGGCATCCGCAGGTTCCAACCACGCTCGAGGTCTTGGGCATCTGCCCCGCATCGAGCACGCGCACCATAGGTGAATCCTTGTAAAACTCGCGATACGCGGCCACAACCTCATCCGCATTCAACCCGTCATCGCCCGCAAAGTCCGCAGCGAGCGGCAGCGTGACGGTGGAAAGCAGGCCGCGCTTAAGCGGAGCCAGATGCGGGGTAAACACCACGCGGTCCTTCGCGTCCAGAATCTGTTCGATCTCAGGCGTATGACGATGCTTGCCCACGCCGTAGGCCTCCAGGTTCTCGTCCGCGCTGCAGAAGTGCGTGCGCTGGTTGGCGCCCTTGCCGGCGCCGGTCACACCGGAAATGGCATCGACCACAATGGCGCCGGCATCGGCAACCCAGCCCTGCTTGATAGCCGGCAGCGCGGCCAGCGACGTAGCGGTGGGATAGCAGCCCGCGCATGCAACCAGCACGGGGTCGCCCGCAGCATGTGTCGCGGCAGCGCTTGCAAGATCGCCCGCAAACAGCTCGGGTAGGCCAAAGGCGCGCGTTTCAAGCAATTCGGGCGATGTGTGCTCGATGTCGTACCACGCCTGGTACACACCGGCGTCCTTAAGGCGATAGTCCGCGGACAGGTCGAATACGGAGACGCCGTGCTCAAGCAGCTTAGGCACCACCGCCATGGCAGCTGTATGCGGGACCGCCAAGAACACGGCATCCAAATCAAGCAGGATCGGGTCATCATGCGTGGTAAACGCCAGATCCGTGGCGCCGGCAAAGGCGGGGTATACATCGGCGAGCGCAACGCCGGCGTCCGCGTTGGACGTCACGGCAGCAAGCTCCATATCGGGGTGGCCAAGCACCAATCGCACCAGCTCTGCCCCCGCGTAACCGGCAGCCCCCATAACGCCAACTTGAATACCCATCGTCTTTCGCCCTCCCGACGCTAACGTCTCCCTATCGCCCGGCGCGCCCGCAGCCCCATCCTTTTGGCAGCCATCGGACACGCCTTGTATGCACTAAATCGCATGCAACGCGCTTGAATATTTAGTAGTTCGAGAGATTAGCACTCTAATACCTGATTGGACGCAAATTTAATGACTGTTAATACAGATTCACATTTGGACGAGGAAAGGCTTGGGGTCCCTCCCGGGTTAAACCCGCTAGCAGGGCACACCGGCACTCACGACGCTATCGTCCACGGCTTCATCGTCCACGCCCTCATGCCCTACCTTTGCCTTTGATGCGACGCCGGCCGCACAGAAACATAGAAGAACGGGGGCGGTGTAAATCATGGGCAGCGCGTAGCGCGTATCGTACATGGGCGACATCAGCACCGCCCCCACGGTGAGGGCCACGGGGATAAACAACGGGATCCAGCGAGGCGACCTTCTCACGCATACCCAAAGACACAATGCGGGAATCCAAATCGCGTAGAGCGCGCTCATCATGAGCACGTTGATGACGGGAGTCTCAGTCGCCGCCTCGAACACCTCCGTTGCCGCCTGGCGCATGCCCCTTAGGTTGGCGGGACGGGTCAGCAGCTCTGTTCCGCCGCGCTGCTTATCCCACAGCGCGTCTTTGAGCTGCGCCGCACCCTTGGGCGATACAAACCCTGCAATGGGTGCAACCAGGGCTTCAAAATAGACCTGCGGGTCATCCATCCCCTGCTGGGCCCACACGGCAAAATACGCATCCCATGCCTTTTGGGTCGCGTTGTATACATACTTGTACTTCACGGGGTCCGCCCATGCGGGCTCGTAGCGCTCCGCGAGCGTGTCATAGCGAAGCACGTCATCGATGGCCTCGCGCTGGTCCTCGTCGATCTCGTCCCCATGCTCGACCACGTAGCGCGCGGTCTGCTGAAATATAGGGCCCAGCATCTCCTGCTTGCCGCCCGGCGCCACGTCGAGCGCGGGAAACACCGCCTGGGGCAGCACAACCCACATCACGCCGCCCACGGCAAGGGCCTGCATGCCAAGCCTCCACCACGCGCGCCAATAGATAAGGGCCAAAGCTGCCAAGGTTGGCACGACCACGTACACGCCCGTCTTCTTAGTCAGCGCGCACAGAACTCCGAAGACCAGCAAGACGATGAAGAACCCCGGCGAGCGCGCAAGCGCCCCCTTGCTATTAACCAAACGCGCGATAAGGGTGAACCATAGAAGATAGATGGGCGAGAAGATGGAGTCCTTCATGTTGAGCGACGCATAGTGCCCAAACACGGGAACCAAGCCCACCAAGATAAAGACCACGGCGCAAAGCGTCCGCGGCGCGCCCATATCGCGCGCCGTTGCCAAGGCGTACGAAAAGCAGATCGCCGTTACAAGCGACTGCACCGTGGCGAGCGTGAACAGGCCGGTATTCCATGATCCCGTCTGCGCCTCGCTTGTCTGCGCGGCGAAGCCGTAGATCAGCGTATCGAGAATGGGATGATGATCGGAGAAGTGTGCGTCAAGCTCTACCCCGGGCACATTCCACACGCCAAAATACACCGAGCTATCCTCTGGATAGGACTGGCATATCTGGTAATACGTGTCGTAGAGCATAGAACCCGGGCAAAACGCCACAAGCCAAAAACTCCACAGCGCAAAGAGCACCAGGGCATGGGCAATCACGCTTTTAACGCTAAGCTGGGGCGCCAGGATATCGAGCAGGCGCGGAAAGCGATCGCGATGGCGACAGAGACGGCGCAGCGCCCATTCGCAAAGAAGGATGATTGCCGCTATGGCAAACGTCAACGCGCCGGCATTGGTAAAGAGCTCTGCGGGCTGGGCTCGCACCCACCCGGTATCGAACATAGAAGTGCCATACACAAGCAAAACCGCAACGGGCCAGGAGATTGCAAGAAGCAAAAGCACGTGGGCGACCGCGAGGACAACACCCATAACATCTTTTCTTGCCACCTGCATCCCCCGCATCATCGTCCGCATGACCTAGCAAGCCATAATAAGGCACCAGCCCCATGAACGCGACGCATATGCGGTTGAACGCAAAAAGAAGGGCCAGGCAGCTTCTTGCCACCTGGCCCCTCGCAATCATCTGCAAGATGAATTAGAACTCAACCGGGGTGTCGTTGTAGACGCACTCCAGCAGCTGCTCCATCTCCTCCTGAGAGGGCTGGCGCGGGTTGGAGCCGGTGCAGGCGTCCAGGATGGCGTTCGCGGCGACGTCGTGCTTCTTGGCCTCGAACTCCTCGTAGTCGATGATGGACTCGTCGGCCTTCACGCCGCCCTTGCCGTAGTTCTTGATGCCCTGCGGGATGTCCAGAGCGTCGTTGAGGTCGCGGATCTTCTGGACCAGAGCGGCAACCAGCTCGTCCTCGGTCTCGCCCTCAAGATGCAGGATGTCCTTGGCGATGAAGGCGTAACGGCTCTTGGCGCGCTCGTCCTTGGCGTTGAACTGGATGACCTTGCCCAAATACATGGCGTTGGCGCAGCCGTGGATGATGTGGTCGCCGGTAAATGCGGCGCCGGTCTTGTGGGCCATGGAGTGGACGATGCCCAGCAGGCCGGACGAGAAGGCGATGCCGGCGATGCACTGGGCGTCGTGCATATGGGCGCGCGCCTCATGGTCGCCCTGATAGGACTTGGGCAGCCACTCGACGATCTCGCGGATGGCATGCAGGGCGTTGCCGTCGGTGTACATGGAGCCGGCGGTGGAGACGTACGCCTCGATGGCGTGGGTCAGGGCATCCATGCCGGTGTGGGCGCACAGCTTGGCGGGCATGGTGTAGGTGAGCTCGGGGTCGACGATGGCGACATCAGGGGTGATGTTGAAGTCTGCCAGCGGGTACTTGATGCCCTTCTCGTAGTCGGTGATGACGGAGAATGCGGTGACCTCGGTAGCGGTGCCGGACGTAGAGGCGATGGCGCAGAACTTGGCCTTGGTGCGGAGCTCCGGGAAGGAGAAGGGCACGACGGCCTGCTCGAAGGTCTCCTCGGGATACTCGTAGAACAGCCACATGGCCTTAGCGGCGTCGATGGGCGAGCCGCCGCCGATGCCGATGATCCAGTCGGGCTGGAAGTCCTCCATGGCCTTGGCACCCTTCATGACGGTGTCAACGGAAGGATCGGACTCGACGCCCTCGAAGATCTCTACCTCGAAGCCGGCCTCCTTGAGGTCCGCCTCGACGTCCTGCAGGAAGCCGCCGCGGCGCATGGAGCCGCCACCGGTGACGATCATGGCGCGGGAGCCCTTGAGGTTCTTCACCTCATGACGAGCGCCCTCACCAAAATACAGGTCGCGAGGATTGGTAAAACGTCCCATAGGATTGCCTCCACTCTACAGATCCAGGCGTGGATCTGCCCAAAATAACGGGGCACCCAAACGGCCCCGTTGCTTCCCGGGGGTCGTGCATGCGATCTGCACGGCTCAACGTTATTTTACCGTCCTGCTATTTTTTCATTCCATATAATTAGGTGAACATGCTTCATCTTTCGCGAACAATCGCGCGCTCACACCACGTACCTGCGAGGTCTTTCCCATGGGCAAAACCCTTAAAACCGGTGACCGAATTCTGCTTGCTATTCTCGCCGTAACGGTCATAATATGCGCTCTCGCGTTCGGCGCGCGCACCCTTGGAGGACGGGACGGCCAGCAGTCCCAAAGAGGCTCCGGCGCCATGGTGGTCTGCCAAACCAAAAGCGGTTTCTACCGCGCCGACCCGCTCTCGTCCAACGCCGAATACACGGTCGACACCACCGCCGACGCCATAAAGAGCAGCGCCGAGGACGGCAAGAACACCATCCGTATAAAAAACGGTGAAGTCGACGTGATCTCGTCCAACTGCTCCAACCAAGTCTGCGTCAACCACGATCCCATTAGCCGGGCGGGCGAGCAGATTGTCTGCCTGCCGCATGGTTTGGTAGTCGAAATTGTGCAGGACGAGGACATGGCCTCCAAACTGGTGTAGATGCGCGGGTTTTTAGGGCCTTCACGCACCTTGCACGCCGGTAAACAACGTTACACTGTTGCAATTACCAGCTATTAGAAAGGAGGCGCCCGTGTCATTCGATCCCATACAGGAAGACTGCCTGCGCCTCATACTCCAAGACATGCGCCGCAAGCGCGTCTTTCCCCTTGAGAACCCCGCGTTCATCGAACGCGACATGGACGTATACAGCCAAGACCCCGCACGCCTCATTAAAACGGACGAGGACCGCTCGTTTCATCTAACTACGCGCGCCGCCGAGATGGTCGATTACCGCATTCCCTTCGTAACGGACGAGGCGGAAATCGATCGCATGAGCGACGAGGCCGAGGGCATGTTGCGCGAGGCGGCGGAGCTCGACCCTTCCAACTGGGACGCCCGGCGCATGCTGAGCGCCCTGGTTGCGCAATCAAACGACGAGTACGTGAGCTACCTGCTCGACGCGCGTGAAGAGGTCGAGCATGATTGCGCCCTTATGGTCGCCTCCGCCCAAGACCCCTACAGCCGCGAGTTCGCCGCGGGCATAGGGCGCAACCCGTACCTGCGCTGGCTGGCGGCCATCTCATCCCAGGCGCTTATCTGCGGGCAATACCGTCTTGCTTTGCGCGCGGCGGAAGAGAGCCTCTCCTACGCCCCGGACGACCCCGGCGATGTCCGGCACACCGGCATGTTCGCCCTGGCAAAACTCGAGGCAACCCGCAAAGAGCTCGCCGACTACCGCCGCCGCCACGCGGTAAGCTACGCGCTGCCCTCTCCCCGCAACCGTCGCTCCCACCCCGCTGAGAAGGACCTGGACCCCTGGTCTCTTTTAGCGCAGATGAGCGTCGCGTACCGCGAGCTTGACTATGACGGCGCCTCGCGCCTGCTGCGGCTACTGCTCAAGCGAAGCCCCCATGCAGCGCACGCCCTGTTCTACCAAGCGGAGTTCCCGGAGGGCGTGTTTGGCCGCGTCAACGTGATGCCCGGCAGCGAGGACGAACTGGTGCTGGCCATCAGCGAGGCCACGCCGCTGCTCCAAGAGGGCATGGGGGCACCGGAGGCTTCCTCGTTCTCTACATGGATCTCGCAAAACGATGCCGTTCAAGACGCGCTTGACCAACAGGACGCTCAGCTTGCGCCCCATTTTGGCGGCGCCACCGGGGGTGAGAACTAATGGAGCCCTCCCTGTATGTTCCCGCATTTCTGGCCCGCACCTACGCCCGCGAGCATCCAGACCTAACGCCCGCGGCAATTGAGCTGGTGCGCGATGAAATTGCCCTGCACCCCGAGACCTATGCCACAGAGGTCCATGCGCAGGCATGCCTGTCTTACGCTCGCGTCCATGCCAACCTGCATTCCGGCCTCTCGCGCATGGAAGAGTTGTCGGACGAGGAGTATGAGAGCCAGCGCTCCCGGTTGTTTGAGCAAACGCGCCTGAACCTTTTCAAAATCGCCAAAACGGATCCCACCTGCATCGATGCGCGCTTGGTCGACATCCTGCTCGCCAACGTGCCCTTGGATGACTGCATCAACGACCTTATGCGCCTCGAGCTAGAGGCACGCGGCACCCTTGAAGAAAGCGGACGAGGGTTCTTATCCACAGCCCCCATGTTTTGGAGCGACGCCGCCCTTGATGCCGCGCAGAACGACCCCCTACTCTCCACCGTTGGCAACAACCTGCTGCTAGCTGCAAACTCTGCGCCCGGTTTCTCGGGCGCGCCCAACCACGCAGCCGAATCCGCAGCCAATGCAGACGACCGCGCGCTTGCCGCAGCCTACCTCACCGGCACCGACCCCGAGGTGGTTGGATGGCTGCACACCGTTGAATGCCTTGCGCAGGGCTGCATGGTGACCGCACGCTACAAGGCTGCCGCCCGCTATGCCCGCATAATTATGCGCACGCAGGGCTACCCCAACTTTGCCGTGGGCACCCTTATGCTCGCACTCGCCCGCCTTGAGGACGAGGAAGGGTTCTTTGCCGCCGCGCAGTCAAACCCTGCCGCCGCCTTGCAAGACTCGCCCTGGTACCTGCTAGGGCGCGCTTTGCTGCTCTACAAGCTGGGCCGCCGCAAAAATGCCCGCCGTGCGCTCAAGGATTTTGCCTTCCGCTGCGAAGGCGGTGCGTTCTTCTTACTAAACCCCACGTACCTCGCACCGTACCTGCCGGTGCGCCCGCCCGTTAAAGAAGCATGGAACCTCACGCACCAAGCCGTTTGGGAGGCTGATGGCATCATTGCGGACACGCCGGACTTCACCGGTTGGGCCATGTCTATCGACGGCATCCAAGAGGAATCCGAGACCTTCGCGCGCCGCTACGGCTTCTAAGCGCCTTTCCGGTCCCACGCGCCCCACGCAAGCGGACGCCTCTCACATATGGTTGCGCACGCGGGGCGCAAGCGGCTACAGTACTAGGGTGGGCGTGCACGCGCCCCCAGCACCGTTATTCGCAATTGAAAGGGTCTTGCATTGTCAGACTTCTCTCTTAAGCACAAGGTTTGCGTCCACTACACCGGCAGCTTCGACGATGGCGAGGTGTTCGACACCACGCGCGGTCGCACGCCGCTTACCTATATAGAGGGCAACCATGAGGTTGTTCCCGGGTTTGAGATGGCCGTGCTCTCCATGAAGCCGGGCGAGACCAAAAAGGTCCACCTTGAACCGCGCGACGCATATGGCGAGCGTCGCATGGAGCTGCTATACCAAATGCCCACCATCGAGATCCCCAACTACGACGACCTTGTTGTGGGCGAGATGATCTACCTAATGAACGAGACAGGCCACCAGCAGCTAGCCCGCGTGGTCAAGGTTGAGGACGACGGCATGACCGTGTTTGACTTCAATCACCCCATGGCAGGCTGCAGCCTCAACTTTGAGCTTGAGCTCTTGAGCCGCGAGCCGTATAACCCCGACGACGCCGCATCCCAGGACGAGGGTGCCTCCCATGCATAAGGTCGAACGCGGCGTATCGTGCGCGGGCTGCCCGCATCGCGCCGCCTACATCGCCTGCAAGGAAGCCCTTGGTCGAGGCAAGAACAAGGTGATCTGCGGTAACGCCGGTTGCGCCGCGACGGGATACATGCACCCGGCGGCAACCACCTGCACCGGCGGCGAAGACGCCTTGCTGCCCCGCTACAAGCAAGAGGTTCCCAGTGGCGGCGCCGTAGACCAACCCGCCGTCGAGGCTTGCATCCATTTCGCCCTGGATACCGAGGTTGCCGCGGACGATGCGCCCCGACGCTTCGCCGGGCTTGCCGCGGAGGGCGCCGTCACGATCCTCGCTGTTATGGTTTCCAGCCGCGCCTTCCTTGGCGCAGAGGCCATCGAGGGGTTGTGCCAGCATATAGTCGAAGACCTTCGCATCGATGACGTGGTCGCCGTCGATCCGCTCGACACGCTGGCCTGCACCGATATCTTGCGCGACATGCTCGCGCGCCCCGGCGTCCACGCCGTCGCCTTCTGCTCGCCCTGCGTCCAGCTGCAAGGCGACCGCGCTCCCGAGCCGGTGGATATCGACCGCATCGCCTGCGTGGGCTGCCACCGCTGCAAGCAGATTACCGGGTGTCCCGCCCTTGTCTTTGCTCCGCCCGCTTATACCGTCGATGCGGACGCCTGCGCCGGATGCGACCTGTGCACCTCGTTTTGCCGCACGCACGTGATTTATTCGCCCCGCGTTCGTATCGCCCCGGCAGAGCGCTGCGAGATGCGCTATCAAGCCGCAACCAGCCATTCGTAGGCATTGCCGCGGTCCTCATCATCCAACCAACCGCGCCCCGCTGGACTTCAACAATCCAACGGGGCGCTTTGCATATCGCTCTTATGCAAAATCTAAGCAGCCATCGCTCGAGACTTTTCGACCACGCAACCAATGCGTGCCCCCACGGCAAGCTTGATGGCGTCGGGAACAATAAAGGGGATCACCGCAAGCGTCAGCGCCGGCGCCACGTCCAGCTGGGCGACAATCATCAATTGCACCGTACCGCATGCATAGGCAACAAGCAGCATCGCGACATCAGCGATAAGAACCCCGGCAAAACGCGAGACCTTGCCCGCAAGCGCCTTGGCAAGCGCGCCCGCTACCGCGGTGCCCAGCAAAAAGCCCCACAGAAAGCCGCCCGTAGGGCCAACAATAGAAGCGATGCCGCTGCCAAAACCGGCAAACACCGGCAAGCCCAGCGTTCCAAGCAACAGGTACACCCCCACCGCCGCGCACGCGGTAGCACCGTCGAGCACCGCCGGCAACAGCGCCAACGCCATTGTCTGCAAGGTAAAGGGGACGGGACCTAGCGGAATACTCACCCAGGAAGCAACGGTAAGAAGCGCGACGAATACGCCGGCGCGCGCAATCTGACGAACGTTCATTGTGGAGAATGCCCCCTTCAATTCTTATAAAGTCTCTAGTCCACCTGCATGGCAAGCATGCTGCAATACGTCCTGAAAAGCCGCCTCTAATTACGAGACGATATGAGTTGAACATTGGGAGCCCCTCCCCTTGCAGCTCTATCGTGGGTCGGGCGACAATGGTCGTAGCGCCAACCGTGGCCGCGCGCCACATGCGACGGAGAGGGGCCCGCCATGTCCAATTATGTCACAGCCATCGGTCTCGACGTCCACGCGAGGAGCATCTCCGCATGCGCCTTCGACCCCATGACCGGCGAGGTGTCCCGCGCAAGGTTCGGATACGACCCCGCGTCGGTCGCCGAGTGGGCACTGGGGTTCGAGTCGCCCAAGGCGGTGTACGAGAGCGGCCCGACCGGCTTCCACCTCTGCCGCGCCCTGAGGGCGCTCGGCGTCGACTGCGCCCGTAGGCGCCGTTCCAAGATGCACCGGCCGGCCGCCGACCGCGGGCGCAAGAACGACCGGCGCGACGCCGAGTGGCTCGCCAGGCTCCTCGCCTGCCGCAACGTCGTCGAGGTGT
>NZ_JH126469.1:276543-296093 GCF_000225705.1 Collinsella tanakaei YIT 12063 | reverse complement strand
AGGCCGGGCCACGGGGTCGCGCCGGCGGCGTCGAGGCACGCCGCGAAGTGCAACCGCCGCCTGCAGGACAGGCGCGACGCCATGTCGCAGGCGGGAAAGAGGCCCTGCGTGGCGAACTGCGCGACGGCCCGCGAGATGGCCTGCTGGGTCTGGGCGATAGCGCTCATGGTCCGGTAGCGCCCGCGGCGAGATAGGAGTCCGACCCCGGGGCGCGCCGCGCTCGAGGCCGTTGGGAGGCCATTCCAGTTCCTTTTTCTGGGCAGCGGGGGACCGCCACGCCCGCCACGAGACTGCGATGAAGCCGGAGGCCCCCAGCCGTAGCAACGAAATGCGGTTCCGACCCGCGGATATTAGAGTGCCGAACGTGCGTCGAGCAGACACGCCCTCAAGCGGCGCGTCCCCCGGGTGAAGATAGGTCGTCCCCGCCCCCCGCGGTAGCTCCCCGGGGGCGGGGACGTTTTGCCACTTGACAATGTTCAACTCATATTAAAAATCCGGACCCCCGCCTTAGGAGATCCGGATACGCATCAAATGGTGCCCCCAACGGGATTCGAACCCGTGATATCCACCTTGAAAGGGTGGCGTCCTTGGCCGCTAGACGATGGGGACAGCGGTAGAAAGTATAGCAGAACTCCCACGATGTAAAAGAGTGCACAAAAAGATGACGATTACAAAGGCGGGACAAGACAAGGATCGAACCAATTTGTAACAAACTATTTGTTTTTCTACCAAACATATCGTTTGCCCTCTAGTTTCAACCTATCACCTATCTCGTCAGAAGTAAGCCGAATGAAACTGTAAGCCGTAGGGTATCTTTGCGCCATGCACCGGCATGCATATACATCCAACTCGCGGACGCTCCGCGACTATGAAAGGAGTTATGACATGGGATTGTTCACCGGCAAAACCGTTATCGTCACCGGCGGCGGCAAGGCGACCCTCAAGGATGGATCGGCGGGATCGATCGGCTACGGCATCGACATCGCTTTCGCCAAAGAGGGCGCCAACCTGGTAATTACCGGCCGCAACGTCGCCAAACTCGAGGCCGCCAAGGAATCCCTTGAGGCCGAGTACGGCGTCAAGGTCCTCCCCGTCCAGGCAGACATCTCTGCCGGTCAGGACAACGAGGCCATTGTTCAGCATGTAGTGGACGAGGCAATCGCCGCATTTGGGCGCATCGACGCCCTGGTCAACAACGCCCAGGCTTCTGCTTCCGGCGTTACCATCGCAGACCACTCCATGGAGCAGTTCGACCTAGCCATCTACTCGGGCCTGTACGCCACCTTCCTCTATATGCAGAAGTGCTACCCGCACCTCAAGGAGACCCGCGGCTCCGTAGTGAACTTCGCCTCTGGCGCCGGCCTCTTTGGCAACCTCGGCCAGTGCTCCTACGCCGCGGCCAAGGAGGGCGTCCGCGGCCTCACGCGCGTCGCGGCCAACGAATGGGGCCCGGATGGCATCAACGTCAACATCGTCTGCCCGCTTGCCTGGACCGCGCAGCTCGAGAACTTCCAGAACGCCTATCCGGAGGCCTTCGAGGCAAACGTCCATATGCCTCCCGCGGGCCACTACGGCAACGTCGAGACCGAGATCGGCCGCGTCGTCGTCCAGCTTTGCGGACCTGACTTCAAGTACATGAACGGCGAGACCGTCACCCTTGAAGGCGGCATGGGCCTGCGCCCGTAGGCAGCTGCCAGCGAATCAACATGAGGGCGGCGGGGTTCATCCCCCGCCGCCCTTTATCCACTAACTAGCGAAATCTACACGTAGAACAGGATGTCGTCGTAGGTGGGAACGGGCCAGTAGTCGGCGGCCACGATCTCCTCCATGGCGTCCACGGCAGCGCGCAGGCGCTCCATCGCGGGAGCGATTTCATGAGCATACATGTTGGCCTGCTGCTGAGCGTTCTCGATAGCCTCGGCCTGCTGGTGCAGGGCGTCAAGCGCCTTGATGGACTCGTTGATCTCCGTAACGCCGCTGCACAGCTTGTTCAGCGTGTTCTGCTCGCACTGCATCACGGCCTCGGCGCCGGCGGCGCGGATGGTCTCCAGGCCCTTGGCGACCTTGGTGGCGTACGCGGTGATGACGGGGCGATAGGTTCGGCGCGCCTCGCGGACCATGGTGGTCGCCTCGATGTTCATGAGCTTGTTGTACTTCTCGAGCTTGCAGTCATAGCGGCAGACGGCCTCGGCGTGAGACAGAACGCCCATGCTCTCAAACAGCTCGAGGTTCTTCGGCGCGATAAACGCGGGCAGAGCGTCGGCGGTGGTACGGTAGTTGCACAGTCCGCGCTTCTCGGCCTCGACAGGCCACTCGTCAGAGTAGCCGTCGCCCGAGAACAGGATGCGACGATGTGCACGCAGGTGCTCGGCACAGTAAGCAAGGGCCTTCTCCTGGAACTCATCGGCAGGGGTGCCCTCGAGCGCGTCGGCGAAGTCACGCAGCGCCTCGGCCACGGCGCAATCGAGCACCATGTTGGCATCGGATACGTTGGCCTCGGAGCCCACGGCGCGGAACTCGAACTTGTTTCCGGTGAAGGCGAAGGGGCTGGTGCGGTTGCGGTCCGTGTTGTCCTGCTCAAGGTCGGGGAGCACCACAGCGCCCAAGTCGATGACGCCGGTGGTGGCGTGGACCGACGCCTTGCCGTCCATGATCAGCTCGACTGCCTCGGTGAGCTGGTCGCCCAGGAAGATTGACATGATCGCCGGGGGAGCCTCGTTAGCGCCAAGGCGGTGGTCGTTACCGCAGCTGGCCACGCTGGCGCGCAGCAGGTCCTGGTACTTGTCGACGGCCTCGATCACCGCGGTCAAGAACACCACAAACTGCAGGTTCTCAAGCGGGGTGTCGCCCGGATCAAGCAGGTTCTCGTCCGCCGTGCCAATCGACCAGTTGTTGTGCTTACCGGATCCGTTGATGTCCTCGAACGGCTTCTCATGGAGCAGGCACACCAAATCGTGGCGACTGGCGATGAGCTTCATCTTCTCCATCGTAAGAAGGTTGTTGTCGACGGCCTCGTTCAGCTCGGTGTAGACCGGCGCGAGCTCGTGCTGGCAGGGCGCGACCTCGTTGTGCTTGGTCTTCGCGGGGATACCCAGCGCCCACAGCTCATCGTCCAGATCCTTCATGTAGGCGGAAACCGTGGGGCGGATGGCACCGAAGTAGTGCTCCTCCAGCTCCTGGCCCTTAGCAGGGGCGGCGCCAAATAGGGTGCGACCGGTGATGACCAGGTCACGGCGACGGCGGTAGGCGTCCTTCTTAATAAGGAAGTACTCCTGCTCGTCGCCAACGCTGGGGACAACCTTCTTGGGAGCCTTGCCAAAGAAGGCGAGAACGCGCTTGGCCTCGCGGTCGAGCGCCGTCATGGAGCGCAAAAGGGGCGTCTTCTTGTCCAGCGCCTCGCCGGTGTAGGAACAGAAGGCGGTGGGGATACACAGCACCTCGTCCTTGATAAAGGCGGGGCTGGTGGCGTCCCAAGCGGTGTAGCCGCGGGCCTCGAAGGTGGCGCGCAAGCCGCCGTTGGGAAAGCTCGAGGCGTCCGGTTCGCCCTTGATCAGAGCTTTGCCGGTAAATTTGGTAATCGCCGTACCATCGTGGTTGGGTTCCAGGAAGCTGTCGTGCTTCTCGGACGTGATGCCGGAGAGCGGCTGGAACCAATGGGCATAGTGCGTGGCCCCGTTGAGTAGGGCCCACTCCTTCATGGCATGGGCGACGGCGTTCGCCACGTCCAGGTCCAGGGGCTCCCCCTCCTCGATGGTAGCCGCGAGCTTCTTGTACACGTCCTTGGGCAGCCAGCGCTTCATGACGTCTTCGGAGAAGACCTTGGTGCCGAACCGTTCGGTAAGGTTGGACATGACTCGCTCCTTCCTGTCGCACCGCGGCATCGCCACGGCGTCTCTTGCGGATGACACTTTGGCAGACTAAGCAGAATTCGTTGCATGTGTGTTTCGAAACGTGCGGGCAACAAGAGCGTAAACGAATGGAAAAAACCCGCCCATAGCATGTTCAGCCGAACGATTGAGAAACGAGACATCGATTGGAGCACTCTATGGACGCTACGGATTCCAAAGACCCCGCGCAGCGAAGTTCCCATGTGAAGACGCTTTGGCGACCTGAATTTGAGCACGACGCCTGCGGCATCGGTGCGCTGGCAAACATCAATGGCCACAAAAGCCACCAGATTTTGGACGATGCACTCTCGGTGCTTGTCAACCTTGAGCATCGAGGCGGCGTCGGGCTGGAGCGCAACACCGGTGACGGCGCGGGCATCTTGTTCCAGGTTCCGCATCGCTTCTTCCGTAAAGAGGCTCAAAAATGCGGCCAGATCCTGCCGCAAGAAGGCGACTACGGCGTCGCCATGCTCTTTTTGCCGCAAGATGCCCAGGGCGTAAAAGATGCCAAGCGCGTCTTTGAGGAGGGCTGCGCCGCATGCGGCGTGCCCCTGCTGTTCTGGCGCCAGGTACCGGTCGACCCGCATGACCTGGGTTCCACCGCGCAGGCCTGCATGCCCACCATCATGCAGGCTTTCTTGGGCAGGCCCGACGGCGTGGGGGCGGGCGACGACTTTGAACGCGCCCTGTATATATGTCGCCGCACCATCGAGAAGCGCGCCGACGCCTGCCCCGCCCTTGAGGGCAAGATCTTCTATGCGTGCTCCATGTCCAGCCGCACCATCGTCTACAAGGGAATGTTGGTAGCAACCCAGATGCGCCGTTTCTATACGGACCTCAACGATGCCGCGGTCAAGACCGCCGTGGCCCTGGTCCACTCGCGCTACTCCACCAACACCACCCCTAGCTGGGAGCGCGCGCACCCCAATCGCTTCATCATCCACAACGGCGAGATCAACACGCTTAAGGGCAACGTCAACTGGATTCGCGCCCGCGAACCAAACCTGTACTCCCCCGTACTGCAAGGCGACCTGGACCGCGTGCTGCCCATCATCAATCGCGAAGGCTCCGACTCCGCGATCCTGGACAACGTACTTGAGTTCTTGGTCATGAACGGCCGTCCCATGACGCGCGCCGTCTCGCTGCTTGTGCCGGAGCCCTGGGACAACAACGACGCCCTCTCGCCCGAGCGCCGTGCCTACGACGCCTACCAATCCATGCTGATGGAACCCTGGGACGGCCCCGCCGCGATCGCCTTCACGGACGGCCGCACCCTGGGCGCCGCCCTGGACCGCAACGGCCTGCGCCCCGCTCGCTACTACGTCACCCGCGACGACCGCTTCCTGCTCTCCTCCGAAGTGGGCACCATCGAAATCGACCCCGCCAACGTGCTGACCAGCGGATGTTTGGGGCCGGGCGAGATGCTCGAGGTCGACATGCAGGCTGGCCGCGTGCGCTACAACGACCAGCTGCGCGACCAGATGGCAAAGCTCAAGCCGTTCCGTGATTGGATCGACGAAGAGACCATCACCCTGGACACCCTTGTGCAAGAGCAGCGCGACCGAGATTCCCAGCAGACTGCCAGCACAGAGGATGGGGGCGTTTCCCGCGCGGTGCGCGCCACCAAGCTGGGCATACACTGGGATGACGTGGACGAAATCCTGCGGCCCATGGCGACCACCGGTAAAGCACCGCTTGCCTCCATGGGCATCGACGCGCCCCTTGCCTGCCTCTCTGGAAAGACGCGCTCATTCTTCGACTACTTCTATCAGCTCTTCGCCCAGGTCACCAATCCGCCCATCGATGCGCTGCGCGAGGCCCACGTCACCTCTACGGTGCTCTACCTGGGCAACCATGGCAACCTGCTTGAGGACTGCCGCAACACCTGCCAGCTCATCCGCTTGGATGCGCCGCTGCTGACGCAAGAGCAGTTCGATAGCATCGTCTCCATCAAGCGCACCGGCTTCAAGAGTGCCCGCTTCCGCGCCGTGTTCAAGCACGATGGCGGCGATGGCGCGCTTGAAGAGGCCTTGGAACAGCTAGGCGCCCAGGTTGAGGCCGCCGTGCGAGATGGCGCAAACATCATCGCCCTATCCGATCGCGCCGGCGCGGATGAGCTGCCCATTCCGTCGCTTCTAGCCGTGTCCTCCGTCCACAACCACCTCATTAGGCGCGGCCTTCGCACCTTTGCAGACATTATTGTGGAATGCGGCGACGCACTGTCCTCGCACGACTTCTCCGCCCTGGTTGGCTACTCTGCCAGCGGCATCTTCCCTTATGAAGCCCATGCCCAGATCGCGGCAATGGCGCAGGAGGGCGACCTTGCAGACGCATCCGGCCGCGCGCTGAGCACCCAGGAGGCCATCGCCAACTACAACCGAGCCGCCGTCGCGGGCATGGTGGGCATCATGTCCAAGATGGGCATCTCCACGGCGCAGAGCTACCATTCCGCCCAGATCTTCGAGGCGGTCGGTCTTGCGGACGGCCTCATCAACCGCCACTTCACCGGCACCGTAAGCCGCGTTGGCGGACTTGACCTGCCCCAGATCCAAGACGAGATGGAGCGCCGCTACGACGCGGCGCAGGCGATCACCCGCTCTCCCGCACCGGACGAGCTGCGAACCCTGGGCCTTACCACCTGGCGTCCGCTGGACGGCGAGGACCATCTCATCGACCCGCAGACCATCTACCTGCTGCAGCGCGCCGTCCGCACGGACAGCGCCGAGGACTTTGCCGCCTACAGCGCGCGCCTGCATCGCCCGGGTCGCTGCGTTCGCTTGCGCGACCTTTTGGACTTCAACGCAGCCGGCCGCAAACCCCTGCCGCTTGACCAGGTGGAGAGCGCCCGCAGCATCGTCACCCGTTTCAACACCGGTGCCATGAGCTACGGCTCTATCAGCCAAGAAGCCCACGAATGCATGGCCATCGCCATGAACCGTTTGCACGGACGCTCCAACTCCGGCGAGGGCGGTGAAGACCCGCGCCGCGAGGCGCCGCTAGCCAACGGCGATTCCAAGAACTCCGCCATCAAGCAGGTGGCGAGCGGACGCTTTGGCGTCACCAGCCGCTACCTTGCAAGCGCCACGGAAATCCAGATCAAGATGGCACAGGGCGCCAAGCCCGGCGAGGGCGGCCACCTGCCCGGCAAGAAGGTATATCCCTGGATCGCCGAGGTGCGCCGTTCGACCCCCGGTATCGGCCTCATCTCTCCCCCACCCCACCACGACATCTACTCCATCGAGGACCTGGCAGAGCTTATCTTTGACCTCAAGTGCGCCAATCCCGGCGCGCGCATCAGCGTCAAGCTGGTCAGCGAGGCCGGCGTGGGCACCATCGCTACCGGCGTGGCCAAGGGCGCTGCCAACAAGATCTTGATCAGCGGCCACAACGGAGGCTCCGGCGCCGCGCCGCGCGACTCCATTTGGCATGCGGGCCTGCCTCTTGAGCTCGGCCTTGCCGAGGCCCAGCAGACGCTGGTGCAAAACGGCCTGCGCTCCCGCGTGGTGCTGGAGGCGGACGGCAAGCTTATGGACGGCACCGACGTTGCCGTTGCCTGTCTGCTTGGCGCCGAGGAGTTCGGCTTCGCCACCATGCCGCTTATCGCCATGGGCTGCCTTATGCAGCGCGATTGCCAGCAGGACACCTGCCCCGCGGGCATCGCCACGCAGAACTGCCGCCTGCGCCACGGATTTGCCGGCAAGCCCGAGCACGTCGAGCGCTTCATGCTCTTTGTTGCCGAGCAGCTGCGCGAGGTCATGGCGCGCCTTGGGTTCGCCACGGTGGACGAGATGGTTGGTCACGTGGAGTGCCTGCACCAGGTAGAGGTAGAGGGCAACGACAAGGCGAACCTCATCGATCTGTCCGCTGTGCTGGCACCGGCCGTCTGCAGCTTCGGCCGTCACCTGCCCGGTGCCGACGTATGCCACTACCTGCCCGAGATGGCGGCGGACTCCCAGCTCGAGCGTACGCTTGACGCAACCCTCTTCATCCCCCACACCGCGGAGGCGCGCGAGCACCTGCGCCCGGTTCGCTTCCATGCGGACATCGCCAACATCAACCGCTGCGTGGGCACCATGCTGGGCCATGCGGTCACCTCCGCTCATCCGGACGGCCTGCCCGCGGGTTCCATCACCATCGACTGCGATGGGTCGGCTGGCCAGAGCTTTGGCGCCTTCCTGCCCGCAGGCATCACCTTGAACGTTGAGGGCGATGCCAACGACTACTTTGGCAAGGGCCTCTCCGGCGGCGAGCTCTCCGTGCGTCCCAAGGCCACCGCGAGCTATAAGTTCGACGAGAACGTTATTGTGGGCAACGTCGCTCTTATTGGCGCCACCAGCGGCCGCGCCTACATCAACGGCCTTGCCGGCCAGCGCTTCGCCGTGCGCAACTCCGGCGCCGTCGCGGTGGTCGAGGGCGTGGGCAACTGCGGCTGCGAGTACATGACCGGCGGATGCGTGCTGATACTGGGCGAGGCTGGCCACAACTTCGCCGCGGGCATGACCGGCGGCATCGCCTACGTCTATGACGAGTACGGCACCCTGCCCAGCCGCATCAACGACGGCGGCATTGCGCTGCGCACGCCCACTCAGGCGGAACTCGGCCAGATCCGCACCCTGCTCGAGGAGCACGTCGCCGCAACGCAGAGCCCGCGCGGTATCAAGCTGCTCTATCGCTTCGACGCCATCAAAGACCGCTTTGTCAAGGCAATCCCCACCGATTACGAACGCGTCATGCAGCAGTCCGCCAACGCCAGCTACCAGAAGGAGGCCTAGGCCATGGGTAAACCGGGAGCCTTTCTCGACATCGATCGCGCGGCCAGCAAGCTGCGCCCTATATCCCAGCGCGTTCGCGACTTCGACCCGCTCTATGAAGAGCTGGACCAGGACGCGCGCCGCGCCCAGGCCAGCCGTTGCATGAAGTGCGGCGTGCCGTTTTGCCAGGTAGGCGCATCGTTTGGCAAGGCGCGCCCCAGCGGTTGCCCCCTGCACAACCTCATCCCCGAGTGGAACGAGCTGATCTATCGCGGCAAATGGGACCATGCCGCCGCGCGACTCGCCCTCACCAGCCCGCTGCCCGAATTCACCAGCCGCGTGTGCCCCGCACTTTGTGAGGCGGCCTGCAACCTGGGCACGGTCAACGGCGAGCCCACCACCATTCACGATAACGAGCGCGCTATCTCGGATTGGGAATGGGCCAACGGCGGCCCCGCCCGCTTCGAGCCCGCGCAAAAGGGCGCCCCGCGCGTCGCCGTGGTGGGCTCCGGCCCCGCCGGCCTCGCCTGCGCCTGGGAGCTCGCTCGCCGCGGCGCGCAGGTTGCCGTCATCGAGCGCGATGACCGCGCAGGCGGCCTACTTATGTACGGCATCCCCAACATGAAACTCGAGAAGAGCGTGGTCACGCGCCGCACAGATCTTATGGAAGAGCTTGGTGTTGAGTTCTACCTCGGCACGGATGCCGCCGACCCCACGGTAGCCAAGCAGCTGTTGGACGAATTCGACGCAGTGGTTATCGCCGCCGGCTCGCGCGCCGCTCGCGGCATCACCGGCCAGGGCGCGCAGGGCCAGGGCGTGGTCTACGCCGTGGACTACCTCACGGACGCCACGCGCTCGCTACTCGAGGACGCCGTGCCCCAGATCAGCGCGGAAGGGCTGGACGTTGTGGTGATTGGCGGCGGAGACACGGGCAACGACTGCGTCGGCACCGCCGTGCGCCAGGGCGCGCGCTCAGTCACCCAGCTCGAGTTCTTGCCGAAGCCGCCGCAAAAGCCCTTAAGCTCCAACCCCTGGCCCGAGTGGCCCAACGTGCTTAAGACGGACTACGGCCAGCAGGAGGCCATCGACCTCATGGGCGGCGAGATGCGCTCTTGGGCCGTCGACACCCTTGAGATTGCGCGCGACGAGTCCGGGGCCGCAACCGGCGCTGTTGTGGTCGACCTTGATTGGAGCACCGGCAAGCCCCAGCGCCTTGAAGACACCGAGCGCACGCTGCCCGCGCAGCTGGTGCTGATCGCATGCGGCTTCACCGGACCGGAGGCAAGCGTATTCGACGCCTTTGGCGCCAGCGTCTCTGCCCAGGGACGTCCCCTGCCCGTCATGGAAGACGATTCCCACCGCTGCGCCGTCGAGGCGCGGAACGCAACAGGCGCAGCCGCAATCTTCGCATGCGGCGATGCGCGCACCGGCTCCTCGCTGGTGGTCAACGCCATCGCAGACGCCATGGCATGTGCGGACGAGGTGACACGAGAGCTTGGCCTGTAGATAAATCGTAGCCAACTCGCTGGAACGCGCATACTGTACGCATGATATGAGGGCGGCAGGGGCCATCCCGCGGTGCGTTTGGCGCTCATCGCGCCCCAGGGCACCGCGCGACGAAACCCCGCCGCCCTTTTGCGTCGCGCGCCAGCCATTCGCGCGGTAAATGACCAGGACGATCATCAGGTATCGGGAGACTTGGGCCAAACAACGCGTTAGCGCGAAACGGCCGGCGTGCCAAATAATCGCTTAGTGCGGAGGTTAGGGCAAATAGTCGCTTAGTGCGGTTCAAATCGTGTCAAATAGTGCGTTAGTGCGGTCCGGACGAGAGATAGCAATGGTACCTTATGAATAGGGCGTCCGCATCGCCCGTGCTAGAAGGATCGGGCGATGTTGCTCGATGTATAATAGGGGAGGCCTGCCGGGCCTCCCCTATCCCGCACTAACGCACTATTTGTCCTAACCTCCGCACTAAGGCGTTTTTTGACATCCCCGCCCCTTCCGCACTAAGGCGCAATTTGGCACAGCAGCCCCTCTCAACAGCAAAAGCGGCGGAGTTTTCACCACGCGGTGCCCTGAGGCGCGAAGAGCGCCGAACGCACCGCGGGATGAAATCCCCCGCCGCCATTTATCTGTTGAATATCGAGAGCTACACGTAGAACAGGATATCGTCGTAGGTGGGCACCGGCCAGTAGTCGGCGGCCACGATCTCCTCCATGGCGTCCACGGCAGCGCGCAGCTCCGCCATAGCGGGCGCGACCTTGTGCGCGTAGACCTCTGCCTGAGCCTGCCCATCAACGATGGCCTCGGCATTCTTGTGGAGCTCGTCCAGCACCTTGATGCAGTAGTTGATCTGGGTAATGCCGCAGCACAGCTCATTCAAGGTGTCCTGCTCGCACTGCATCACGGCCTCGGCGCCGGCGGCGCGGATGGTCTCCAGGCCCTTGGCGACCTTGGTGGCGTACGCGGTGATGACGGGGCGATAGGTTCGGCGCGCCTCGCGGACCATGGTGGTCGCCTCGATGTTCATGAGCTTGTTGTACTTCTCGAGCTTGACCTCGTAGCGGCACACCGCCTCCGCCTCGGTAAGCACGCCCATCTCGGCAAAGAGCGCCAGGTTCTTGGGCGCCACAAACTGCGGCAAGGCCTCGGCGGTGGTGGGCAGGTTGAACAACCCGCGTTCCTCCGCTTCCTTATGCCACGCCTCGGAGTAGCCATCGCCCGAGAACAGGATGCGACGATGCGCACGCAGGTGCTCGGCGCAGTACTCAAGGGCCTTCTCCTGGAAGTCCCCGGCAGGGGTACCCTCGAGCGCGTCGGCGAAATCGCGCAGTGCCTGGGCCACGGCAGTATCCAGCACCATGTTGGCATCGGACACGTTGGCCTCCGAGCCCACGGCGCGGAACTCGAACTTGTTGTTGGTGAAGGCGAAGGGGCTGGTGCGGTTGCGATCCGTGTTGTCCTGCTCCAGATTGGGCAGCACCACGGCGCCAAGGTCGAGCGTATCGGTGGTGGCGTGGACAGATGCCTCGCCGTCCATGATCATCTCGACCACCTCGGTGAGCTGGTCGCCCAGGAAGATGGACATGATAGCCGGCGGCGCCTCATCCGCGCCCAAGCGGTGGTCGTTGCCGCAGCTTGCGACGCTGGCGCGCAGAAGGTCCTGGTACTTGTCGACGGCCTCGATCACCGCGGTCAAGAAGACGATGAACTGCAGGTTCTCTTCGGGCGTGTCGCCCGGATCCAGCAGGTTCTCGTCCGCCGTACCCAGCGACCAGTTGTTGTGCTTACCGGAACCGTTGATGCCCTCGAACGGCTTCTCGTGCAGCAGGCACACCAGGTCGTGGCGGCTGGCGATGAGCTTCATCTTCTCCATGATGAGCAGGTTGTTATCCACGGCCTCGTTCAGCTCCGAGTACACCGGAGCCAGCTCGTGCTGGCAGGGGGCGACCTCGTTGTGCTTGGTCTTGGACGGGATGCCCAGGGCCCACAGCTCGTCATCCAGATCCTTCATGTAGGCGGAAACCGTGGGGCGGATGGCACCGAAGTAGTGCTCCTCCAGCTCCTGGCCCTTGGCGGGCGCGGCGCCAAAGAGGGTGCGGCCGGTGATGACCAGGTCGCGGCGCTTACGGTAAGCGTCCTTCTTGATAAGGAAGTACTCCTGCTCGTCGCCCACGTTGGGGACTACCTTCTTGGGATGCTTGCCAAATAGCGCCAGCACGCGCTTGGCCTGCACGTCCAACGCCGTCATGGAGCGCAGGAGAGGGGTCTTCTTGTCCAGCGCCTCGCCGGTGTAGGAGCAGAAGGCGGTGGGAATGCACAGGACGTCGTCCTTGATGAAGGCGGGGCTGGTGGCGTCCCACACGGTGTAGCCGCGGGCCTCGAAGGTTGCGCGTAGGCCGCCGTTGGGGAAGCTCGAGGCGTCGGACTCGCCCTTGATCAGCGCCTTGCCGGAGAACTTGGTAAACGCGGTGCCGTCCTGGTTGGGCTCCAAGAAGCTATCGTGCTTCTCGGACGTGATGCCGGAGAGCGGCTGGAACCAGTGGGCGTAGTGCGTGGCGCCGTGCAGCATCGCCCATTCCTTCATCGCGTGGGCGACGGCGTTGGCAACGTCCAGATCCAGCGGCTCGCCCTCTTCGATGGTCTTGGCGAGTTTCTTGTACACGTCCTTGGGCAACCAGCGCTTCATCTCGTCCTCAGAGAAGACCATGGTTCCAAAGCGCTCGGTAAGGTCGGCCATACAGAACTCCCTTCGGGTGGGCACGGCGGCGCCTCGAGATGCTTCAACCGTGCGGCGGATCCAGCAAACGATACATTATGGTATGCATGCAATGTTTACCGCATATTACCAGCGTCATTTGGACTTATGTACGCTGGACGAGAAATCACCCCAGAAAGCATAGCCGCACGGCATCGCCCGCAGCCGCGCGCGGCCACCGCGCAAGCCACCGCAACAGCAGCCGCACGGCAAATGCGAGCGGCGGCCAGCCCGCGCGCCTTTTGGTAACCAACTCGTATCGCGCCCGAGCGCAAAGCCGCAGCGCATCCGCCCTGCGGTATAGTGATTCGCTAAAACGCTTGGAAGGAGACCGCATCAATGAGAGTCGACCAAATCTTTGAACAGGCAAAAGCCGCTGGCGCGCAGCCCGTATCGTTTGAGATGTTTCCGCCCAAGGGCGAGATGACGCTCGAGCGCGCCCGCGAGGTCGCGGGCTCCTTCTCGCAGCTTAACCCCGACTTCATCAGCGTCACCTATTCCGCCGGTGGATCGGGCAACAACGGGGCCACCACCAAGATCGCTCAGATGATCGACGCCGACTTTGGCATCCCCTCCGTCGCGCATCTCACCTGCATCTCGCTCAAGCGCGCCGACCTTCTCGCCAAGATAGACGAGATGCGCGCCGCGGGCATCCAAAACGTCCTGGCACTGCGTGGAGACGTTCCGCAGGGAGCCCCCACCGGCCCGGGCTGCGCAGACTACCGCTACGCCAAAGACATCATTCCCCACTTGGTCGACGCCAGCTTTTGCGTGGGAGCCGCCGCCTATCCGGAAGGCCATATCGAATGCGACGACCTTGAGCTCTCCGTGCGCCAACTTAAAGAGAAGCAAGACGCCGGCGCCTCTTTCTTGGTGACGCAGCTCTTCTTTGATAACCAGTACTTCTACCGCTTCCGCGAGCTGGCAGAACGCGCCGGCATCACCGTGCCCATCACCGCCGGCATCATGCCGTTTATGGGCAAGCAGCAGATCAGCCGCATGGTCTTCATGTGCGGCGCCTCGCTGCCCTCGCCCGTGATCAAACTGCTCGCCCGCTATGAGGACGATGCGGACAGCCTGCGCGCCGCCGGCATCGAGTACGCGTGCCGCCAGCTTGAGGACCTTGCCGCCAACGGCGTCGACGGCCTACACATCTACACCATGAACCGCGCGGACGTGGCCGGCGCCGCCATGAGCGCGCTGCGCGCCTAGGCAGACCCCATGGCATCCACTGCCGCGCCGTCGCTATTCGACCCCCTGGTTTGGCGCCCCTCATCGGATGGCGCCCCCGCGCTCAGCCGCTCCGAGATGTTGCGCTACCTGGGCTATTCCGGCCAAGAACTCGATCAAGACCTGCAGCAACGCATAGAGGACGCCGCAGCGGGCGTGGCAGCAGACGCGCGCATCTGCGGCGTCCGTCGCGTCTTCTCCGTCGACGCCTCGGCTTTGGACGAGCAGGGGGACCCCTGCATCGCGCTTGAGAACACCTGCGTACGATTGCGCGGACGCGACATCTTTCGCCATCTAAAAGACGCTCGCTACGCCGCCCTTATCTGCTGCACGCTCGGCATGCAGACCGAGAGGAGGCTGCGCGCCATGGGCGCGGGCGACGCACTCGACGCGGCACTGTACGATGCCGCGTGCTCCGCATACGCAGAGGACGCCGTCGAGATACTCGATGCGGATACACGCGAAGCCGGACTTGCCAACGGACTGAACGCTAACTGGCGCTTTAGCTGCGGCTACGGAGACTGCCCCCTCGATGCCCAGCCGGCAATCCTGGCCGCCCTCAACGCCCAGCGCCTCTGCGGCATCACCGCAACGCCCACCAACCTGCTGCTTCCCAGCAAAAGCATCACCTGCGTTATCGGCTTGTTCGAGGGCCCGGTCCACGATGCGCAAACGCGCCCCACCTGTTCCATCTGCCGTCTGCGGCCCTCGTGCGCTTTTCGCGCTCGCGGTACCACCTGCTACCAAAAAGCGAGCGCGCACTAATATGTAGTCGCCGCAACAGCGCCCGCCCAGCCTTCCATGATTGGATACCCATGACCATCGTCCAAAGCACCCAAGCCTACACACCCCGCACGCTGGACACCCTGCGTATCGCGGATGATAACCTGCGCGCAGCCCTTGAAGGCCGCCGCCATCTGCTTTTCGATGGCGGCATGGGTACCATGCTGCAAGCGGCGGGCCTTAAGGCGGGCGCCCTCCCCGAGCTGCTCTGCCTTACCAATCCAGACGCCATTACCCGCGTCCACGCCGCCTATGTCGCGGGCGGCAGCGAAGTTGTCACCACCAATACCTTTGGCGCCAACGCGCTCAAGCTTCACGGAGAGGCCACGGTCGAAGAGGTCTTTAACGCCGCAGTCGCCTGCGCGCGCGCCGCCGGCGCCCGCTACGTCGCAGGCGACATCGGTCCGCTTGGCACCCTGCTTCGCCCGCTGGGCACCATGGGTTTTGACGAGGCATACGATTACTTCGCACAAGAAGCCCGCGCCGCCCAGGCAGCCGGCTGCGACCTTATCATTATCGAGACCATGACGGACCTGGCAGAGATCAAGGCAGCGGTGCTCGCCGCAAAGGAGAACTGCGATCTGCCCATTTTCGCTACCATGACCTTCGAGGCGGACGGCCGCACGTTCCTGGGCACTTCGCCGGACATCGCCGCCATCACCCTCGATGCCCTGGGCGCGGACGTAGTGGGCATCAACTGCTCGCTGGGCCCAGCGGAGCTTCGCCCCTTCGCCAGGACGATGCTCGCTGTTACGGCCAAGCCCGTTATGGTCCAGGCAAACGCCGGCTTGCCCCACGTGGAAGACGGCTGCACCGTTTTCGATATCGATCCGCAATCCTATGCGGCTGCCGTGGCAAACATGGTTGAGGACGGCGTCGGCATCATAGGCGGCTGCTGCGGAACCAATCCGGACTACATCCGCCTGCTCGCCGACATCATCGCCGACCGCGCTCCGCAGCAGCGCCCCGCCCCCGCGTCGTTTACGGTCACGGGCGCCCAACGCCTGGTAGAGCTGCCGCAAGACAGCCACCGCGTCGCCGTCATCGGCGAGCGCATCAACCCTACCGGCAAAAAACGCCTGCAAGCGGCCCTGCGCGAGGGCAACCTGGATTACGTTGTCGGCCAGGGCATCAGCCAGCAGGAGCAGGGCGCCGACGTACTCGACGTCAACGTCGGCCTACCCGGCATCGATGAGCCCCGCATGATTGCACGGGCCGTCGAGGCCCTGCAGGGCGCCACGCTGCTGCCCCTGCAGATCGACTCCACCAACGCAGACGCCATCGAGGCCGGCGTGCGCGCATACGCGGGCAAGCCCATCATCAACTCCGTCAACGGCAAGCAAGAGGTGCTCGACGCCGTGCTGCCCATCGCCGCCCATTACGGCTGCAACGTCATCGGCCTTACGCTGGACGAGGACGGCATCCCCGCAACCGCAAGCGAGCGCGTGGCCATCGCCCGTCGAATCATCGACGAAGCCGCCCGCTACGGCATTAGCCGCGAGCGCATCCTCATCGACTGCCTGGTCATGACCGCCTCGACCAACCAGGCGCAGGTAACGGAGATCTTGCGGGCCGTCACCCTTTGCCGCCAGGAGCTCGGCGTGCACTGCACGCTGGGTGTCTCCAACGTCAGCTTTGGCCTGCCCGCACGCGAGCTGCTCAACGCCACGTTCCTCGCCGCCGCCTTTGGCGCCGGGCTGGACGCCCCCATCATGAACCCCGGCTCCCAACGTTACATGGATGCCGTGTACAGCTACCGCGTCCTCAACGCAGAAGACCTGGGCTCCGCCCAGTTCATCGAGTGCTACGCCGGCTGGAATGACCCCTACAAGGTCCCCGTCAACGTCGCTTCAACCCCTACCGTCCCCTCGTCCACCGCACCGGCGACATCGCCCAACACCGCGCCTTCTCCAGCCAGCGCAACCAGCGCCCAGGGCAACGGCGAGCTGCACCACCTGGTTCTCAGCGGCAGAAAGGCAGACGTGCCCGCGCTGGTGCGCGACCTGCTTGCCGAACATGACGCCATGGACGTGATCGACCGCATGCTCATTCCCGCTTTGGACGAGGTGGGCGATAAGTTTGACCGCGGCGAGTTCTTCTTGCCCCAGCTTATGGCCTCCGCCGAGGCGGCACGCGCCGGATTCGATACCATTCGCGACCTCATGCCCGCCGGCAACGTGGCCGATAAGGGCAAGATCGCGCTGGCTACCGTCAAGGGCGACATCCATGACATCGGCAAGAATATCGTCAAGATGCTGCTGGAAAACTACGGCTACCGCGTTTACGACTTAGGACGAGACGTTGACCCCCAGGTGGTGCTTGACGCCGTGCGGCAGCACGATATCCCCCTGGTGGGCCTTTCGGCCCTCATGACCACCACCGTGACCAACATGGAAGAGACCATCGCCCTGCTACGCCGCGAGGCTCCGGGCGTGCGGGTCTTTGTGGGCGGCGCGGTCCTCACACCCGAGTACGCCCGGCAGATAGGTGCGGACTTCTACGCCAAGGACGCCGCCGAATCCGCCCGCATCGCGGAGCGCGTCTTCGCAAAGTAGCCCTCAATGGTTTCCAATGGTTTCCAAGCGGTTATGTTCTGCAGAAATGCGGCGTGAGGCCTGTTGTTCCGTATACAGCAATATAGAATAGAAACATTCGTCAATCTCATACAACGACAGGAGAGGCGCATGTCGATCACGCCCGCAGAAATCGCCGAGACACGCGGAATGGTCTCCGAGCAAAACCTCGACATCCGCACCATCACCATGGGCATCTCGCTTATGGGTTGCGCGGACGAGAACCTTGAGCGCATGTGCACCAAGGTGTACGACCACATCACCACCACCGCGGAGCATCTGGTCGAGACGGCCGAGAGCCTTGAGCGCGAGTACGGCATCCCCATTGTGAACAAGCGCGTCTCCGTTACCCCCGTGGCGCAGATCGCCGCCGCCTGCAAGGACACCGACCTGGTACCCCTTGCTCACGCTCTTGACCGCGCGGCCGAGACCCTGGGCATCGATTACCTGGGCGGTTACTCCGTGCTGGTTCACAAGGGCATTGGCGATGCCGACCGTCGCCTGATGAACTGCATTCCCCAGGCATTGAACGAGACCAGCCGCGTTTGCTCCTCCGTCAACGTGGCGAGCCTGCGCGCCGGCATCAACATGGACGCCGTGCTGCTGTGCGCCCAGATTATCCAGGAAGCCGCGCGCCTTACGCAGGACCGCGAGTGCGTTGGTGCTTCCAAGTTTGTCTGCTTCGCCAACATGGTCGAGGACTCCCCCTTCATGGCGGGCGCCGTCCATGGCTCCGGCGAGGCCGACGCCGTCATCAACGTCGGCGTCTCCGGCCCGGGCGTCATGGCCGCGGCGCTTGAGGAGCTGCCCGAATCCGCCAATATGATGGAGGTCGCCGAGAAGATCAAGCAGACCGCCTTCAAGATTACCCGCGCCGGCGAGCTCATGAGCCGCGAGGCCGCCCGCCGTTTGGGCGTCGAGAAGGGCATTGTCGACCTGTCGCTGGCCCCCACCCCGGCCATCGGCGACTCCGTGGCGCGCATTCTGGAGATCATCGGCGTTGGCCAGTGCGGCGGCCCCGGCACCACTGCCGCCCTTGCCCTGCTCAATGACTGCGTAAAGAAGGGCGGCGTCATGGCCAGCTCTTCGGTGGGCGGCCTTTCCGGCGCCTTCATCCCCGTCTCCGAGGACGCGGGCATGATCGCCGCCGCAGAATCCGGCGCGCTGTGCCTGGAGAAGCTCGAGGCCATGACCTGCGTTTGCTCCGTTGGCCTGGACATGATCGCCATCCCCGGCGACACCCCCGTGGAGGCCATCGCCGGCATCATCGCGGACGAGATGGCCATCGGCGTGATCAACAACAAGACCACCGCTGTACGCATCATCCCCGCCTTCGGCAAGAAGGAGGGCGAG
This sequence comes from Collinsella tanakaei YIT 12063, assembly GCF_000225705.1. Classification (GTDB taxonomy): domain Bacteria; phylum Actinomycetota; class Coriobacteriia; order Coriobacteriales; family Coriobacteriaceae; genus Collinsella; species Collinsella tanakaei. The sequence goes on along the minus strand of NZ_JH126469.1, from coordinate 277,258 downwards.
AGCGTGGAGTACGGCGGGCTCTTTGGTCGCGCGCCCATCATGCGCGTTAACCCTCACGCCGGCACCGTCTTCGCCCACCGCGGCGGCCGCTTCCCCGCCCCGCTCAACAGCTTGAAGAACTAGCTTTAACGCGTACACTCGCAATCAATCGATCAAAGAGACCGTCTCGCACTTAGGAGGCGGTCTCTTTTTAATATGAGTTGAACATTGTCAAGTGGCAAAACGTCCCCGCCCCCGGGGAGCTACCGCGGGGGGCGGGGACGACCTATCTTCACCCGGGGGACGCGCCGCTTGAGGGCGTGTCTGCTCGACGCACGTTCGGCACTCTAATATCCGCGGGTCGGAACCGCATTTCGTTGCTACGGCTGGGGGCCTCCGGCTTCATCGCAGTCTCGTGGCGGGCGTGGCGGTCCCCCGCTGCCCAGAAAAAGGAACTGGAATGGCCTCCCAACGGCCTCGAGCGCGGCGCGCCCCGGGGTCGGACTCCTATCTCGCCGCGGGCGCTACCGGACCATGAGCGCTATCGCCCAGACCCAGCAGGCCATCTCGCGGGCCGTCGCGCAGTTCGCCACGCAGGGCCTCTTTCCCGCCTGCGACATGGCGTCGCGCCTGTCCTGCAGGCGGCGGTTGCACTTCGCGGCGTGCCTCGACGCCGCCGGCGCGACCCCGTGGCCCGGCCTCGGCTTCTTGGGGTGGCGCGTCGACATCGGCACGT
>NZ_JH126469.1:236958-276118 GCF_000225705.1 Collinsella tanakaei YIT 12063 | reverse complement strand
CCTCCAGGGCGCGGGAGAGGTCGCGGGCGGCCTCGGTGCGCTCGTCGGGCACCCACACCTCGACGACGTTGCGGCAGGCGAGGAGCCTGGCGAGCCACTCGGCGTCGCGCCGGTCGTTCTTGCGCCCGCGGTCGGCGGCCGGCCGGTGCATCTTGGAGACGGCGCCTACGGCGCAGTCGACGCCGAGCGCCCTCAGGGCGCGGCAGAGGTGGAAGCCGGTCGGGCCGCTCTCGTACACCGCCTTGGGCGACTCGAACCCCAGTGCCCACTCGGCGACCGACGCGGGGTCGTATCCGAACCTTGCGCGGGACACCTCGCCGGTCATGGGGTCGAAGGCGCATGCGGAGATGCTCCTCGCGTGGACGTCGAGACCGATGGCTGTGACATAATTGGACATGGCGGGCCCCTCTCCGTCGCATGTGGCGCGCGGCCACGGTTGGCGCTACGACCATTGTCGCCCGACCCACGATAGAGCTGCAAGGGGAGGGGCTCCCAATGTTCAACTCATATCGTCTCGCATCGCCTTCAGTACTCAAGCCAAAGGTCCGCACGGAAATCGATGGTCGAGCATCCCGTTTTTCCCGTGGCATAATTGAGCCCAATGCAAGTAATAGCGCCCGCTTACAACTCCCGGGAGGAATCATGCGCAATCCGCGATCGGCCCTGCTTTCCACCGATTGGAACCAGGAATGGAAGGCGTTGCAGGCCGATCGCCGCTCCGCCGACGATCCATCATTTTGGGATAAGCGCGCCAAGCACTTCAAACCGCGCGAGACTCACCCATACGCACGCGACTTCCTAAAGCTCGCAGACATACACCATGGCGAGAGCGTGCTCGATATGGGCTGCGGAGGCGGCTCTCTAGCCATCCCGCTCGCCCGACAGGGTTGCTCCGTGCTCGCCTGCGATTTCTCAAAGCCCATGCTCGATGTTGTACGAGAAGGCGCTCAACACTTCCAAGTTGATCAGCTTGTCGACACCAAACTGCTTGCATGGGACGAGGACTGGGATGAGGCCGGCATGAGGCCCAAGAGCGTGGACGTCGCCCTCGCAAGCCGATCGATTGCCACCGCGGACCTTGAGAGCTCGCTGGTAAAACTTGACAGCACGGCACGCAGGCGCTGCTGTATCACCCTGGTTGCAAACGCCAGCCCACGCTACGACGAACACGTTATGAACGCGATAGGCGCAAGCGTCACGCGCAGCCATGACTTTGTCTACGCCTTCAATATCCTGATTGGCATGGGAAGGCTCCCCGAGGTCTCCTACATCCATTCGCCGCGACGCGACACCTTTGATTCTCTGGATGAGGGCGTTGCCGACTTTGCTCGCATGCTCGAAGGCGGCAACGAGGACAAACTCGATGAGCTTCGCTCCTACATCGCCGCCCATATGATAGAGAACCCGCAGGCAGGGCAGCCCGGCTCAAAAGGCAAACCGCAGGGACGCTACACGTTAGACCACGTGCGCATGGTCCACTGGGCATTCATCTCTTGGAACCCGTCCGAGCCCGCGCACCAAGACTAGCGCGTTGGCAAGCGTTCTCATCCCAATCAGCTGCAGCCCGTTGTGGTACCGCAATCAAGGCACACCTTGCACGTGCCGTTTTGCACCATGCGCGAGCTGCCGCACATAGGACAGCTGCTGTCGTCATAGAGCCGCTCGCCATGCTGGGCCGCCTCGCGCGCCCGTTCGTTCACAAAGGCAGAGGTGTAAAAATCGCCCATATCGACCGAGCCCACCTCTTCGCGCAGCTCGTCCTCTTTCTCCTCGCGCAGATGCTCCATGGCCTCGGGCGTCACCACCGGCTCCAGCTCATCCTCTGCACCAGATGCCGCACTCGCCGTAGCAACGGTGGCGACCTCGTCCTCCTCGCTTAACCCCGCGGGCACGCAGACGCCCGCCGGCTTAACTTGAACGCGCGTGTAGTCACCCAACTCGATATCGATGATCTTTGAGATGAGGTCGGAGATGGACGTTACGTACTTGATGTTGGGATGACTCTGGACAAAACCATATGGCTCGTATTTCTGGCCACGCAACATCTTGGAGATGCTCTGCGGCGGAATGTCATACTGCAGCATCACCGAAATGGTTTTCGATAGCGAGTTGAGCAGCCCCATGATGGTGGTGCCCTCGCGGTCCGTGGTGACGAACACCTCGGATATCTTTCCCGCCGCGTCGCGATTCACCGTGGTGTAGATCTTGACGCCGTCCACTTGGGCCAGATGCGTGCGACCGGAGCGTATGCCCACCACGCGCGTGCGGTGCGCCCGGCTCTGCCCTTGAGAGCGGAGCTCCTCAAGCTCGGCGGTTGCTTCGCGCGCGTGCTGTAACAGCGCCTGATAGCCAAGGTCCTCCAACTTGCCCGCCCCTTGGTCTTCAAGCCTGGTGTTGAGCGGCTGGGCGTTTTTGGAGCCATCTCGATACAGGGTGATACCCTTGCATCCCGTCTGCCACGCCAGCATGACTACGTCTTTGAAGTCTTGCACCGTAGCGGAAGCCGGCAGGTTCACCGTCTTTGATATGGCGCCGGAAACCAGTGGGGTAAGGGCGGCGACCATCAGCACGTGTCCCTGCGGCGCGATGAACCGCGTCCCCGTGCCGCACACGTTGGCGGTATCAAAAATGGGCAGGTGCTCGGGCTTGAGATGGGGCGCTCCCTCGACCTTTCCATCCTTGACCATGCCCGCCTCATCGAGCGCTTGCACGTATGACAAAATATCGTCCACTTGCGCGGACGTGTACCCCAAACGCGCGAGGGCGTCTGCGATCACTGGATTGGCGATGGTCATGAACCCGCCGCCAAAAAGCTTCTTGTACGCCATGTGGCTGAAGAACGGCTCTATCGACGTTGCGGCGCAATCCATGGCGAAGCTGATGGTGCCCGTAGGAGCCAACACGCTCACCTGCGCATTGCGATAGCCGTAGCGCCCGCCCAGTTCCTCGGCATAGGTCCAACTCTCTACCAGTTTGTTCGCAAGATAGTCCTCACCCATATCAAGAAGGAGGTCGAAATCGATGCGCGCGGGCTCTATACCGAGCCCCTCGAAGGCGTCGTCGCGCGCGCCCGCGACGCGGGCATGGTTTCGGATGACGCGTGCCATATGGCGCTTGTTAATCTCATAGCATACAAAGGGCTCCGTAGTACGGGCCATTATCGCGGAGGCCGTGTAGCTTTGCCCGGTCATAACGCCAACAAGGGCGGCGGAGAGGGCCCGGGCGCGCGGCGAATCATAGGGCAAACCCTTGGCCATAAGCAAGCTCGCCAAATTTGAGATACCCAAACCGGTTGCGCGGAATCGATAGGTTTTACGGGCGATATCCCGCGTGGGGAACTGGCCCCAGGCAATAGAAGCCTCGAGCGCTAGCTGAGCCATGTTGACCGCATGCACAAACCCATCGATATCGAACGCCCCCGTGGCCAGGTCATAAAAACGGTAGACGTTGATGGAGCCCAGATTGCAGCTGGAATCGTCCAAAAATGCGTACTCGCCACAAGGGTTGGTGGAGTTGAGCCGGTTATACGCAGCGCCCACAACACCGTCCTCGCCCGCAGGGCAGGTGTGCCAATCGTTAAACGTGTCATCGAACTGCGGAGCGGGATCGGCGCAACGCCATGCCGACTGGTTGAACACATCCCAGATATGCGCCACCGAGACCTCGCGGTCCGCCGAACGGTCCACGCGACCCTTAAGCTGGTACGTTGCCTCTGGATCTTGATCGAGCAGGGCGACCTTCTGCATAAACGCGTTATCGATGCGCAGGGAGTTATTAGAGTTTTGACCGGAGACCGTGGAATACGCCTCGCCGTTGATGTCGCCGTCGTACCCCATTTTGATGAGGGCCAGCGCCTTATCCTCCTCACGGGCCTTCCAGGTTATGAAGCTCTCCACGTCCGGATGGTCAATATCCAGGCAGACCATCTTGGCGGCACGGCGCGTGGTGCCTCCGCTTTTGATTGCATCCGCATTGCGGTCGAATCCACGTAGAAAGCTCATGACTCCGCTGGATACGCCGCCGCCCGAAAGGCGCTCCCCCTCCCCTCGAAGCGCGGAGAAGTTTGACCCAGTACCCGAACCGCCACGGAAGAGCTTGGTCTCCGTCACGTATTCTTCTGAGATCGAGTGCTCGCCCAGCAGCTTATCCTGTATGGAGAGAATGAAGCATGCGCTTGCCTGCGTACGGCTATAGTTATCGAGAGATTCGACCACTTCGCCCGAATCCTCGTCCACGTAATACATACCTTGCGACTCACCCGCGATACCGTAGGCGCGCTTGAGGCCCGTGTTGAACCACTGGGGAGAATTTGGGGCGAACCGCTGATCCAAGATCATGTAAACAAGCTCGTCATAGACTATCTGCGCCTGCTCGCCCTCCTTGACCATGCCCTCGTCCACCAACGCGGCAACCCAGAAATCGACCATGCGATGGGCGACCTGCCGCATAGACACCTCATGCCCGGTCACCGGGACGCCGGCGCGGCGGAAATACTTTGAAGCAATGATGTCGACCGCGTTTTGAGAATAGGACGAGGGAAACTCCAGGTCTTGCATATCGCACAGCACGCGGCCCGTTTTGTAATCCGTGAGGTGCACGTCGCGCTTGGACCATTCGAACAAGTCGTACACAGTTTTACCCGCATAGGCGGGGTCGTTGAGCGCACCGGTAAAACGTCGCGTGATCAACTCATCCATAGTGGTAGCCATGATCTCACCCAACCCTCATTCTCCCGTAATCGCGACCCGTGTAAGGCCGGTAAGGGCTTGTGTACCCAATCGAGGGCACAGGGACAATGGCCGACGGGTGAACGGTCGCGCGCGGCAATACAAACGGTGCGCGACCGCGGTATCAACATGTTGTGTTAATTACTTAATTCCACCACTATATATGCTTGCGATTTCTTTGCGAACTCAACCACCTCGCCCTTTTGCCCTTTCATGCTGCGATAATGTGGTATTCCAGCATCAACCACCAGCTCAGAAAGCGAGCAGATCCACATGGCACTTACCGGCAAGCAGGTTCGTCAGCTCCGCAGCCTCGCCCATCACCTCAATCCCATCATCCATATTGGCAAATTCGACATCACCGACGCTCTAGTCAAGGAGACCGAGGCCGCTCTTGAAAACCGCGAGCTCATCAAGTGCGCGGTGCAGGACGGCAGCGACCTTGAAGCCCGTGAGGCCGCCGATATGCTCGCCGAGCGCACCAACGCCGATGTGGTCCAAGTCATTGGCCATCGCTTCTCGCTGTACCGCGAGAGCAGCCGCGATGATATCGAGAAGATCAAGCTGGTCTAGAGCAACTCGTTCACCCTCTTCTCACCCATGATGTTCTCATACAGGAGGCGCGTCTCGTCTTCGGGCTCCATATGCAGCTCGTGATGAAGGTAATACAGGTGGCTGCCATACAGTTCGACCACCTCGCGCTTCCTGCCGTTGAGGTTGTAAACCGTCATAGCGTGCCGCACCACGTCCTCGCGCGTTGGCTCGTGTTTAAGGGCAGCCTCCACAAGCCACGTTGCCGATGGCAAATCGTTCTCCTCTATCGACAAATCAATACCGCGCACCATGCAGTCGATAAATTTAGATTGGTAGGAGCGCCTCAGCCTGACAAAACAGGTGACATCACCGGAGTCCGGAACGTATAGCGCACCGGTGTAGATCTGCTCCATTTTGAGGCACGCATCGATAAGTTGTCTGTTGGTCATACCCGTGCGCTTGAGAAGAACCTGGCGTGCCAGTATGTCGAACTGCATGAGGTCCGTTGTTACGAATTCCGCATTGAGACCGATGCTTTTACCCTGCTTGATTACGTATTGGACGCCATCTTGCTGTTGTCCCAGCGCTTGAATCAAGGCCGTGATCGCCCCGTAGAGATTCTGGCGGGCGCGCTTGTATGTTGAGTTGGGCCACATTTCATCTATGAGCTGACCCCTACCGATATACGATCCCAGCACCAGCGCCAAACGTGCCGCCAGCACGCTCGCCCGCTTGCGCTTCCAATCATGCCCCGTCAACACATGGCCGTTTCGCTCCACCCTGAGCCCGCCAAAGAGCCTGATAGAAATCTGACCTATCTGGGGCTCCAGCACGGCATCCAGCACTTCAAGCTCGGCATTGCGCACCGCGGCATCTCCCAGCTGAAACTTATCCACCATAGAGGGAGGCACAAGCCGCCGCACCGCGGCGGACATCTCGCCCAGATGAAACATAGCCAATCTAACCTGCGGCCTCAACCATTTCGCCAGCAATATGTCGCGATGCATGGAGAACCAAGCTGAAAGCTCGGCATCATGGTGCGCGGCAGATAGCAGCAGCGTCGTAGTCCATGCATCCGCGGCATCGTCCGTCTCTGCGGATAAGTCGAGCAAGTCTGCTTCTTGGGAAATGATCATCCTCGATGTGGACCGCAAACGTGTGGCGCATTCAAGCAGCTTGGCCCAGGCGCGCACAAACGCAAGGTCATCTGGAGCGGTCTTGCCCGCTTGCTGGGCTCTAAAACTCGCATTGAGTTGCTGCCCCATAGAGAAGTCCATCCAACCCTGTGCCACGGTGCAAAACAGCTGTGCCGTATGGTCCGACTCGCGCAGCGACGTTCTCTCCGCATCTACAAACGCGCGCTCATCTACCACCGGTCTACCTGCCATAAGGCGCCCCATCGCCGCAACGGCGCGAAGACGGTTTACCACCGCCTCCAATCTCTTTTCGCTCGCCCTTGCTATCTCATCCTGCAAGCGGGCATCGACTTCACCTTGAACGCTCGGCCCGTCACACATTATCTGGCCCAGATCGAATGCCATCTCCAGCAGCATCGATGGGACGTCAAGTGCATTTGGACACGTTGCCTCATGTTCCCGATGCTCGCCAACGGGCACTCGTCCCCGTTCTATCAGCGACCGCGTAATATGACGAGCGCGACGTAGCTGCACGGCAGCACCGTATGTCGCACGCTTTTGCATCTCTTTTGATAAAACCGGTAATGCCGTGCCTGCTCCCCCACCCCAGTATTCGTTGAATGCGAGTGCCCTATCCCATTCATCCGCATCGACCTCTCGACTGATTCTCATCGCCTCGCGCGCTAATCGATCCGCCGCATTTCTCGCCGTACGATATTCCCCGGTTATGAGCGCGCATGCCCAACTGGCGAGCACGAGCCCCAAGCCGGCGCGACAACACGCTTCCTCACCAGCCTCCACCATAGCCGAGCGCACAAACGAGGCATGTCCCGCGAATGCGAACGCCATCGGCCTGCTGGCAATAGCTTCCACGCGCCGAGCGACATCCATAAATGACTCCATAAGCCGCACGGCATCGTCCACGCGATCCACGCGCAAAAGAATGCGAACCGCCCTCTCAACATACTCTGGATGTCGACGCGCGATCGCCGCTCGCAACCTGCCCAAAGCCGCATCACGCTCTCCAAGGCAGCTGAACTCTTCTGTATCCGGCGCATATACCACAATCGGATAGTCATGCATAAGCCGCTGCATTTGGCGCGATTGAACGCGGCATCCCCCGCGTCGAATCTCGCGCAATGACCCAGACCCCAAAAGCAACAGCAGGCATATCGTCTGGTACAGGGAATCTCTCCTGCCGCTCAAAGCCTTCAATACGGAACCCACAACCCGCTCCACTTCACGCTCGAGCAGTTCAGAAGATCTTTTTTCTCCCGCGATCGTCTGAAGGGCGGAGACCAGCGACGGTATTCCAGCCGTCAGGCGATAAGCATCGAGCGTGCTATCGATCATCAGCGTCTTTATCCACGTCGCATATTCCTGCGGCTGCACACACAGCTGCCTTGCCCCCACCTTGGCGGAGTCGCCCAAAGCGGTAACCAGCTCGGCCTGGCCAGGCTCGCAAACAAGCACGATTTCACACCCCGCTTCACGGCAAGCTCGCACTGCCGAAGCAAGCTCTTGCGCCTCGTCCTTGTTCTTCACCGACACGTTGTCCAAACCCAGCAACGGTCGGACCGCGGCAATTGATTCGTGAGCCGCATCGTCCAAGAACTCGATTACGCCTTTGATCTCGCGGCGCGACGCATCGATAAGCCGCGCCTGTCCACGTTGAGGATCTTCTTTGACCCAAGCGCTATACAGCAATAGCAGCGACGTTTTTCCAAATCCAGCAGGAGCCTGCACCAACACAATCCCCGCGTCTCGACCCATGGCGGAAATGGACCTCATAAGCTGTTCGCGCGGTACCATAGCCACCCTTTTTTGTTGAGGCAGCCCCGCATCTGCCTTATGCGCTGATTGAACTTGAATTGCTTGCTCGTCAACCGTCTGCACTGAATCCCCGACCGTCTCTGCGCTGGTTCCCATTTTATCTCCCTCCATGCGCTCCTTGATGTAAGGGTATGGCCCAGCGCGCGTCAGCCGCGTTTGGAAATTTCTCACTTTCAATAGACAGTAAGATTCGAGAGCTATCTTTGTAAGAACCCCGCATGCCGCACAGCGCCCCCTCCGCGCGATACGTGCACCATTTCCTGCCATACCATCAGTAAATGTTAGTGCTTTACGCTTATATTGTTTCGATTTTGATATTCCGCTTGCATCTTTTTTCCCATTCACCGCGACCGCAAGATGCTTAATTTTCAAAGGCGCGATGTTTTTGTCAATAAAACGGTAATATCGACCCGACATTTCCCATGTATGGTGAAAAAAGAAGCGCCCCCACCGAAACGGTGAGGACGCTTCATGGTCTTTATGAAGGTCGTGAAAACAAGCTCAACCCAGACGCTATGCGACTAGAGGACCTACTTGCACAGAGAAAGGGCGGCCTCGTCAGCGACCAGGATAACGTTGGAATGCAGCTGGAGAATGGAAGCGGGGCAGCTGGGGGTAATGGGTCCATAAACCATATCATGAACGGCCTGGGCCTTCTTCTCACCGTTAGCGGCGACCACGATGGCACGAGCGCTCATGATGGTGTGGGTACCCATGGTATAGGCCTGACGCGGGACATCCTCGATCTTATCGAAAAGGCGGCTGTTGGCCTCGATCGTGCTCTCGGTAAGGTCGACGCAATGAGTGCCGTAGGAGAAGTGATCGTCGGGCTCGTTGAAGCCAATGTGACCGTTGTTGCCAATGCCCAAAAGCTGAAGATCCTGGTAGCCCGCAGCCGCAACCATGGCATCGTACTCGGCGCAAGTGGCATCAGCATCGGGATTGGAGCCATCGGGCACATGGGTGTTCTCGATATTGATGTTCACGTGATTGAACAGGTTCTCGTTCATGAAATAACGGTAGCTCTGGGGGTCATCACCGTTGAGACCGCGATACTCGTCCAAGTTATAGCTGCTCACCTGGGAGAAGTCAACGTCGCCCTTCTTGTACCACTCGACAAGCTGCTGGTACGCACCAATGGGAGTAGAGCCGGTAGCCAGGCCAAGAACGCAATTAGGCTTGAGAATAATCTGCGCAGAGATGATATTGGCAACCTGGCGGCTCATATCCTCATAGTCGCGAACCCGAACGATCCTGATCATGCGTGACCCCTTTCTTTGACCGGCTTCCTATCGACTTTTAGCGACAATCAGCTGGTCAAGTTCGGTAACGTGGTCTCCCACATCACCTTTAATACTTGCAAACTCAACCGCGTTCCTGATGAGAACGGGGACCGTAATATCATAACCCTCGTTGACAATAGCCTGTCGATCGAATTCGATGAGCGTCTCACCAGCCGTGACCATATCACCGGGAGCCGCATGAACTTTAAAATGACGGCCCTCGAGGTTATACGTTTCCAAACCAACGTGTATAAGCACGTCCAAGCCATCTACGGTTCGGAATGCCACCGCATGACCAGTAGGGAAAATCGCTTCGATTTTGACGGCGGTCGGAGCGATCACGCGATCACCTGTCGGCCTAATGGCAACACCTTGACCAAGGTATCCCGCGGCAAACGTCTCATCGTTCACCTCGGAAAGAGGGATGACATCTCCCTCAAGCGGCGCACGCAGTACAATGCTTCGCCCCGACAGGCCAAATGACTTGAATAGGCTACTGAACATTCTTCTCCCTCGATCACCCGTGCAGAGACCGTACTGGCAGATATATTTATGGTACATCATTGGGAACGTGCGAGATAGCATACGCCGATTATTTGATACCGTTCGCGTGATGGCTATTCCATTCCAAAGCCACCCATCTCCGCTTATGCGACACAAGCAGCTCAATAGCATCAAAAATAGAAAAAACGGGATCCACCGATAAATCGGTAGATCCCGTCCATACGTATCTTCCAATAAGGAAAGATTAGCGCTTGGAGAACTGCGGAGCGCGACGGGCCTTCTTCAGGCCGTACTTCTTGCGCTCGACCACGCGAGAATCGCGGGTGAGGAAACCAGCGCGCTTGAGGTCAGCACGGTAGTCGCCAGCGTTCAGAAGAGCGCGAGCGATGCCGAGGCGCAGAGCGCCAGCCTGACCGGAGATGCCGCCGCCATCGCACAGAGCGATAACGTCGAAAGCGCCAGCGGTATCGGTCACCTTGAAGGGAGCAAGGGCACCCTCAAGAAGCTGCTGACGGCCGAAATACTCAGCGGCATCACGCTTGTTGACGGTAACCTTACCGGTACCAGGGACGATGCGGACACGGGCCACGGCGTTCTTGCGACGGCCGGTGCCGTAGTAAACAACGGTGTTCTCAGCCATCTTTAAGCCTCCAGCTCGATCTTAACGGGGTTCTGGGCAGCGTGCGGATGCTCGGCGCCTGCATAGACCTTGAGCTTCTTCAGCTGCTGACGGCCGAGGGTGGTCTTGGGGAGCATGCCGCGAACGGCGCGCTCGATGACCTGCTCCGGGTGCTTCTCCATAGCCTGGCGGAAGCTCTCGGCCTTGAGGCCGCCATTGTAGCCGCTGTGACGGTAGTAGACCTTGGTGTCAGCCTTGTTACCGGTAAGCTGGACCTTATCGGCGTTGATGACAACCACAAAGTCACCGCAGTCAGAGTTAGGGGTGTACTGAGGCTTGGTCTTGCCGCGCAGAATAGCTGCGATCTGAGTGGCAAGGCGGCCCAGGACAGCGCCCTCGGCGTCGACGAGGACCCAGTTGCGGGTAACCTCGCCCTGCTTGGCGTAGTGAGTCGACTTCTGAATCACTTGACTCCTCCATGTACAATACGTGTCTTAACAGAGTTTCACGGGGCTCTGCAAAGTAACCTGTCGAGTATACCGCGTAACGGGGTTGAGTCAACGCATTTTCGGTTGTCTAGCAGAGTTTCTGCACAAGCGGCACACAGTTTTTAGCACGGCCATGCTTATGAAGAAATCTCGCAGGTTAACGCTCTTTAGAGATAAATGCGCGCACCTCATCAAGCCTGCGCTTGCCTTCTTGGCGACCTTGGATGTAAAGAGCCAGCAACTTAGCGGGATCATGCTCGATATGCCCCACCTCGACCGGCTGCGGAGGAGCGATGATCAGCGCCCTACCTTGGCGCTCGTACTCCCAAATGTGCTCACGCTGCTCGTTGTAGCGTTCGTGGCGGTTCTCAAGCGCCTCAAGAAGATATGGGTAGGCAGCATAGCGGGCATGAGCCGCCGCAAGGAACTCGTAAGGGCCCTTTTTATAGGTTCTGTCCTGGGTGAGGACAACAATCGCCCTATCGAAACCCGCGTCTTCGAGCGCATGCTCGACGGGAACGGAATCCGCGACGCCGCCGTCTAGATAAATGGCATCGCCCATCTCTACGGGCTGCGTCATGAGCGGCAAAGACGTTGTGGCGCGCAGCGCATCCACGTCGAGCACGGCGTTTTCAACCGGAAGATATGCCGGCGTACCAAAGACCACGTCCGTAGCTACCGCATACAACGACATGGGGTTCTTCTCAAACGCATCGTTATCAAAGGGATCAAGGCGATCTTGAATGTCGTTGAGCAGGAAATCGTAGCCCACAACGCTGCCGCTTGTTGCAAAGGACTTGGCCCCCATGTAACGGCTATCGTTGCAAAACGCCAGGTTCACTCGGTTGGCTCGACCAATCTGACGAGACTTGTAGTTGAGTCCGGAAAGCGCGCCGGCAGACACGCCATAGCATGCTGAAACCTCAACGCCGTTCTCCATGAAGACATCCAACACGCCCGCGGTGAACTGGCAGCGGAAGCTACCGCCCTCGAGCACCATGGCGACCTTGCCAGCGTTATTAGCTTTCTGCTCCACGTTCATGGAAACAACCTTCCTGCTTGGACTTTTCGCACTTCTGCTCTTCTACCACAAATGAAGGTCTTGCAAACTTACACAATCGTTCGATATGGCAGGCGCATGAACGGAATCGCGCAGACGAGCCTGAAAAACCCGCTCAAGCGCGGCCACGTCATCTGCGGAAAGACATGGAGACCGCAGACGATTTGGCCGCTCTTGAGCGGGCGTTAGCGCGAAGGGCGGCACGGTCGAGGATGGCGTTTGGCCGACCGCCCAATTGGCTACAAAAGATGGGTGCGAGGCACCCGGGCATCACGCCTCGGGCGTCACCACGGGGTCGTCGTTGATAAGGTCACTTCCTCGTCCATAGCTGGGACGAGCGGCGTCGCGCTGAATCTCCAGCGACAGGTCGCGCGCGAGCTCCGGCGCCACGTTATCGTAGCGACGGCACGCGCAGATATGGTCGGGCAGAACCTCGCGCTGCTCGGGGGCGCTCACGTCGCACGCGCCGATCTTGGCGAAGCAACGACTTGCGAAGCGGCAGCCCGCGGGCGGGTCGATGGGGCTGGGCACGTCGCCTTCCAGGATGATGCGGCGACGCTGCAGCTTGGGATCGGGGCTGGGAATCGCCGAGAGCAGGGCCTGGGTATAAGGGCACAGCGGCTCGGTGTACAGGCTCTCCTTGGGAGCGATCTCCATCATGCGGCCCAAATACATAACGCCAACGCGGTCGGAGATGTGCTTCACCACGTTGAGGCCATGGGCGATGAACAGGTACGTTAAGCCCAACTGCTCTTTGAGGTCATCCAGCAGGTTGAGCACCTGCGCCTGGATAGAGACATCGAGCGCGGATACGGGCTCATCGCACACGATGAGCTTGGGATTGAGCGCAAGTGCGCGGGCGATGCCCACGCGCTGGCGCTGACCGCCGGAGAACTCGTGCGGGTAGCGATTCTTCATGTAAGGCGCCAGGCCAACCAACTCGAGAAGCTCGTCCACGCGCTCGTCCACCTGATCTTTGGGCAGGATCTTGTTGGTGAGAATGGGCTCGGCGATGATCTTGCCAATGGTCATGCGGGGATTGAGGCTCGCGTACGGGTCCTGGAACACTAGCTGGATGTCACGGCACATGGCACGGCGATCGCGCTGCCCCAGCGCGGTGATGTCGCGCCCCTCGAACAGAATCTGTCCGCTGGTGGGCTTGAGCAAACCGCAGATCATCTTACCGATGGTGGTCTTGCCGCAGCCAGACTCGCCCACCAGGCCAAAGGCCTCGCCACGGCGAATGGTAAAGCTGACATCGTCCACAGCCTGCACAAACGAGGTGGGACGGCCAAAGAAGTCCGTATCGGCAACAAAGCTCTTGGTGAGGTGCTGAACCTCGATAAGGTTCCTTGAATTATCCTGCGACATCCTAGCGCACCCCCTCTTGTGCTGCGGACCCACGGCGAACGGCTTGGGCGGCCTGGTCGATAATCTCGCGCTCCTGCGCTTCGAGCTCTGCCTTCACGCGATGCGCCGCCTCCGTCGCCTCGACGGCGCGGGCAATCTCATCCGCATCCTCATACAGATGGCAGCGGACCTTGCGCGTGGTACCGGGCAGCAGCTTGAGCTGCGGGGCCTCGGTGCGGCAGCGGTCCGTACAGCGCTCGCAGCGATCGGAGAACGGACAGCCGGCCGGCATGTTGAGCGGATTGGGGACCGAGCCCTTGATCATGTACAGGCGACCGGCGTTTTGCTCTTCCAGACGAGGAATCGAGCGCAGCAGGCCCAGGGTATAGGGGTGCAGCGGATGCTCAAACAACTCGAACTTCTCGCCCTCCTCGACCACCTGGCCGCAATACATGACCACAACGCGATCGGCGACCTCGGACACAACGCCCAGGTCGTGGGTGATGAGCAGGACCGCCATATTGAACTCGCTGCGCAGCTTGTAGATGAGCTCCAGAATCTGCGCCTGAATGGTCACGTCGAGCGCCGTGGTGGGCTCGTCCGCAATCAGCACCTTGGGGTTGCATGAGAGCGCCATGGCGATCATGACGCGCTGGCGCATACCGCCGGACATCTGGTGCGGATAGTCGTGCGCGCGCTCCTCCGGGCTGGGGATGCCAACCAAACGCAGCATCTCGACCGCGCGGGCCCATGCGTCCTTCTTGTCCACCTGCTCGTGCGCCTGGATGGCCTCGACGATCTGGTCGCCCACGCGATAGACCGGGTTCAGGCTGGTCATGGGCTCTTGGAAGATCATGGAGATGTTGCCGCCGCGCACCTGCTCCATCTCGGACTCGGACAGCGAGAGCAAGTCCTTGCCGTCGAAGGTGATGGAGCCGCCGGCGATGTGTCCGGGCTTCTGCAGCAAGCCCATGATGGAGAGCGACGTGACGCTCTTGCCCGATCCGGACTCGCCCACCACGGCCAAGATCTCGCCCTGTTCAAGATCGAATGTGACGCCGTTGACCGCGCGCACCACGCCCTTGCGGGTGGGAAATTCGGTCACCAGGTCATGAACCTCTAGCATTGCCATGTCATCACCGGTTCCTAGATTTGGGGTCGAACGCATCGCGAATGCCGTCGCCCAACAGATTGAAGGCGAGCACGGTCACGGTGATTGCCAGACCCGGGAAGATCATCGCATGCGGCGCGGCAAAGATGTAGTTGCGGCCGCGACCAAGCATATCGCCCCACTCTGCCGCGGGAGGCTGCACGCCCAAGCCCAGGAAGCCAAGGGCCGCCGCATCCAGAATGGCGCTGGAGATGCCCAGCGTGGCGCGGACAATGATCGAGGGCATGACGTTGGGCAGCACGTGGCGGAAGATGATGAGGGCATCGGAGTCGCCGATCACGCGGGCAGCGGCAACGTAGTCGGACTGCTTGACCGACAGCACCTGGCTGCGGACGATGCGCGCGTACTCGGGGATGGAGACGAAGCCGATGGCGATGATCGCCTTGTCGATTCCTCGTCCCAACGCCGCCATGAAGGCGATTGCCAAAAGGATCGACGGGATGGCGAGCATCATGTCCATCACGCGCATGATGACGGTGTCGAGCACGCCGCCCTTGTAGCCGGCGAGCGCGCCCAGGGCGACGCCGATGGTGAGCGAGATGGCAACGGACAGCAAACCCACGGTGAGCGAAATCTGGCTACCGATGAGCACGCGGCAGAAGATATCGCGACCTTGCTGATCGGTGCCAAACCAGTGCGCGGCGCTGGGACCCTGGAACGATGCGGACAGATCTTGCTGGTAGGGATCGTAGGGCAGAATCTGCGGAGCAACAAAGGTGACGATGGCGACCAGAGCAAGCAGCGTGATGACGCCCAAGCTGACCATAGCGGGGATGTTTTGGCGAAGCGAGTACCAAACGTCCTTCCACAGCGACTCGGTCTTCTCGGCCTCTTGCTTCTTCTGGACGGGAGCGCTGTTCTGTGCAACGGCAGCAGCCATGCGGATCACCCCTCTTCCTTTGCATACGTGATTCGCGGATCAAGGTAGGCGTAGACCACGTCGACGATTAGGTTGATCGCGATAAAGATTACGCCAATCAGCAGAACGGCGCCCTGAACCACCGGGAAGTCGGACTTCAAGATGCAGTCGACCACGTACTTGCCCAGGCCCGGCCACGCGAAAACCGTCTCGGTCAGCATGGCGCCGCCAAGCAGGCTGCCAAGCTGCAGGCCAATAACCGTGGTGACGGGAAGCATGGCGCAGCGCAACGCGTGGTGACGGTGCACACGGCCCAACTTCAAGCCTTTGGCGCGAGCGGTGCGTACATAATCCTCGTTCAACGTCTCCAACATGCTCGAACGCGTCATGCGGGTGATGACCGCCATGGAGTACATGGACAGCGCCAACGCCGGCAGGATAATGTGGCTCAGCGCATCGCCAAACGCCTCGAAGTCGCCGGAAAGCAACGTATCGAGCAAGTAAAGGCCGGTGCCTCCCACGGGCTGCAGCAGCGGGTCGATACGGCCAGAGCTGGGCAGCACGTGCAGCACGCCGGCGAACAGGATGATTAGCAGAACGCCCAGCCAGAAGATAGGCATGGAGACACCCACCAGCGCCAAAATAGTCGCGATGCCGTCGATGGCGGTGTTCTTGTGGGTCGCGGACAGCACACCAAGCGCGATACCGACGACCGCCGCAATCACAATGGCAACCAAGGCAAGCTCAACAGTTGCCGGGAAGCGGGCCATGAGCTCTTGCAGCACGGGGGTGTGCGTGTAATAGCTCTCGCCCAAATCACCGCGAATGGCACCAAAAAGAAAATCGAAATATTGGACGATGATGGGGTCGTTAAGGCCCTGGGCATCACGCCATGCCTGCATCGCCTCGGGAGTTGCATGCTGGCCCAACACAACGGGTGCGGGGTCGGCGGAGAACACTCTCATGATGAGGAAGACAATGACCGAAACGCCCAAGAGCACGGGAATGGCCTGCAAGATGCGCTTGAGAATATATTTCAACATCGAGGCCCCTCCTTTCTGTAGCGCGGACGATTAGCCCGTAGCAAAACAAAGGGGCAGGAACTCGTCCCGCCCCATCTGCCTTACCCGCGGCCCTTCGCCGGCGGGGCATTATGCGGACTTGGTCACACCCTCCATGTGAACAACTCCGGTGGGGTGATAGAAGAAGCCCTTGACCTTGGGGCTATAGCCAGCAAGGTTCTTGGAGTGGCTGATGAGCATCCAGGGCATTTGGTCTGCAACCATCTGCTCGCACTGCAGGTAGATGTCATCGCGCTCATCGCCATCAGCGGTCTCGAGGCCCTTTTGGATCAGCGCGTTGTACTCGTCATTGCGGAAGCGACCAACGTTCATGGATACGTTCTCATCGGAGAGCAGGTTCATGAAGTTGTCGGGATCGCCGTTGTCGCCAACCCAGCCATAGAGGCAGACGTCGAAGGCGTCGGTCTCGACCTTGGTCTTGTACGTGGTCCAGTCATAGGAGACGATCTCCATGTTGACGCCCACCTTTGCCAGATAACCCTGAATCGCCTCGGCAAGCGCCTGTCCGCCAATGGTGTTATACGGACGAGGATTGGTGTAGGTCAGCATGGTGCAGCTGGTGATACCAAGCTCGGCAAACGCAGCCTTGGCGGCATCGGGATCGTACTCGGTGCGCGCAACCTTCTCGGCATAGGGCGCCATCCACAGCGGCATGACGGAGGTTGCGACGCCCGCATAGTCGCCATACAGGCTCTTGACCATCTCTTCAACGTTGACGGCCTGGCAGAACGCGCGGCGAGCCTCAACAGCTGTGAACTGGCCGCTGTCGTTGCGGAACGCCATGTAGTTGATGTTCATGCCGTCCTCATCAAAGAGTTCGCAGCCACCGCTGGTAATGGTATCGACAACGGAGGCGTCGATGCCGTCGATGATATCGACCTCGCCGTTGGTAAGGGCGGTCACGCGGCTGGAGTTCTCGGCGATGAAACGGAAGACGACGTTCTCGGTCTTGGGAGCGTTGTCCTTGTCCCAGTAATCCTCGTTGGCCTCGAGAACCACGTTCTCGCCCTTGGACCAAGAAACAAACTTGTAGGGGCCGGAGCCAACCGGCTGCTCAAGAGAGGTGCCGGCCTCAAAGGCAGAGGGAGCGACAATGGGAGCCGCCAACGCCATGGCCATGTTCTTCACAAACGGGGTGGAAGCGGCGCGCAATTTGATTACCAGCGTGGTCGCGTCGGGAGCCTCCATGGATTCAATGCCGGTACCAGAGTCCTGGGCGCCAAATACAAAGCCAGCGTAAGGCATGTCCTCGGTGCGGTTGGGCTCGAGCTGACGCTCGATGGAGGCCTTGACGGCCTCGGCATCGCAGTCGGTGCCGTCGTGGAACTTGACACCCTCCTGCAGCTTGAACGTATAGGTAAGACCGTCGTCGGAAATCTCGGGCATCTCGGACAGGCCTGCAACCACCTCGCAGGTCTCCGTGTCGTAGCGAAGCAGCGTGTCATAGATGTTGCACATGATCTTTGCGGACTCGCCGTCGTCAACGTACGCGGGGTCCAGTCCACGGGGGTCAGCGCCCTGGGCAAACGTGATGGTATCGGCCACGCCGGAAGCACTCGTAGAGCTAGAACCAGCCTCGCTAGCACGCTGGCTACCGCAACCAGCCAGGCCCATGACGCCCAGCGCGCTCGCAGCGCCCATAGCCTCGACAAAACGCCTTCTTGAAATCTCAGCATTGAAGGACATGCCCATCACCTTTTTCTTATCCATCCTCTTTAATACAATCGCGCAGCACGCAATGCATCACGATAAAGTAAAGCGCGACAAGGACAATTATTGGCTTCATTGCCATATATAGAGTTGAAGGCTTTTTTGTTTACTTTACTTTATTAAAGTGTTTAATCAATGGAAACATGGCTATGTTGACAAATGAGCACATTTAGACATCAAATGCATAAAAATCGCGTTCATCGTATATTTTAGACCGTTCGCCCTGACGCGCAAAATACAAAAAGCGGGCAGATTGAAACAATCTACCCGCTTGCAATGTGTGGTGGAGGCGCGGAGAATCGAACTCCGGTCCACGAAAGCCCCCTGATCGGCATCTCCAGGCTCAGTCACCGATTTAGATTCGGAGCCTTTGCGCGCGGTGACGCGCTCGCGGGTTCCTAGTCGGTTCGATCTTAGTTCGCGCCATACCGACTACGTGCGCAAACGCATTCCCCTAAAATGACATCTCGCTGGAGGCGGGGAACTCTCCAGTTCGACGCGCCGCTAATTAATTAAGCAGCGAGGGCATACTGCCCAGAGAAATTCTTGTTGTCAATTCATTTTGACGGTACCCCGGTTTAACGTGGGCGAGGAGACCACGGCCTGCTTCCTCTCTCAGAGCTATCGTGTCGAAACCAGTCGCCCCCTCATTTAAAGAGGTCTGGGCATCGAGGCAAACGCCGCGAATGCATCGACCTGTCAAAGTACACACGCAAAGTGATGGCTGCGCGATTTTTTACTATACCACGTAACGCGCTCTCCCAATCACGTGCTCACCCCACCCCATAGCAATTGCGGAAGCCCAATTGCGGAAGCTCCTGGGGAAACCCTTGCCACATGAACGGCTCAGGCAGGCAGATTGCGCATGGAAGTCAATCGCCGCGGACTCAAACCCGCCCCATTCTCCTCATTCTCCGACCCGATCGAGACTCCAAGGGGCCCATCAAGCGCAAAAGTCGCGGATAATTGCATCGCTTTAGAAATAGTCTATGTATACCCCAAGCGCGCAATCGCGCTACCAGCGGTTCTTTCAAAGAATGCATGCCTCTACTCGCCTTTTTTTAAAAAACGATGCAATTATCCTTCACAACTGCTCACCCCAACAGCAGCGGGAGCCGTCTGAACGCCTAATTATGTTGTTGAAGGGGTTTCTACCGCTAAGACGCCGTTGCCACTCCGGGCATGAGCCCGTATTTCTCCATCTGCATGAGCACCACGTCGCGACGCGCCTCCGCCGCCTGTCTGTCTGAGGAGTAGAGCGAAGGCTCGTTGGGAATACCTGCCATCAACGCCGCCTGCTCCAGCGTCATATCCCCGGGCACGACACCCAGCATCTGGGGTGCCGCCTGGCCTATGCCCGTGCATCCCAAACCGAAATAGGAGGAGTTCACGTACAGCTCAAGTATCTCGCGCTTGCTACAGGTAGCTTCTAGATCGAATGCTAGGAAGACCTCGGCGACCTTGCGCGTAAACTCCTTTTCCTGCGTAAGGAAGAGATTCTTGGCAACCTGCTGCGTTATGGTGCTGCCGCCTTCCTCTAAGCTCATGGTTCGCAGGTCGTTCCATGCGGCGCGGCAGATAGAGATGATATCGATGCCGCAATGGGTATAGAAACGGTGGTCCTCGATAGCGACCACCGCGTCCAGATATACCTGTGGCAACTCATCGACAGACGTGTAGCCGGGCTGCGCGTGCAGCTCCACCACAGCTTCCTCGATACTCTTTTCCTGCAAAGCCGATCGATACATCTGGTAGCCGCGCACGCCCACCACAGCGCATGCCAATCCGGCAATCAGGGCAAGTCCCAACAGCACACGCTTTACCATCTTGCCGATCATAGTCGACCAATCGTCTTAAAGCCGCGGGCGCGTGCAAAGGCGCTCCCTAGCGGCAGGGCCATCCGTTAGGGATATTGTGCCCTTCCCACTCCCCTCGCGCGACAGCATCTGATTACACTTTTGAAAGGTTACCTATCAGGTACTAAGACGACCCCCTTCCGCTTTCAAACAAGGAGCGCCGCCGAACCTCCATGAGGCTCAACGGCGCAGAACTAACGCATTATGAGAATAAGCCCCTAGCTCAGCGAAGCGCGCAGCAGCTCGTTGAACAGCTTGGGGTTGCCGCTGCCGCGACTTGCCTTCATGCACTGACCCACCAAGAAACCGATAACCTTCTGGTTGCCGTCACGGTACTGCTGGGCCTGGTCCGGGCAGTTGGCAAGCACCTGGTCCACGATGGGCTGCAGGGCGCCGGCGTCGCTCACCTGGCGCATGCCGCGCTCGTCCACGATCTTCTCCGGATCGTCGCCGCTTTGGGCCATTGCCTCGAAAACCTCGTAAGCCTGGTTGGAGCTGATGGCATCCTCGGCCAAAAGCTTCGCCAGCGATGCCACCTGCGCGGGCGCGATGCCGCTGTCCTCCAGCGAGGTACCCGCCGCCTTGAGATAACCAGCCATCTCGTTGACGATGAGGTTGGCAACCACCTGCGCCGCCTTACCGGCAAGGCCCTCTGCCGCCTGCTCGAAGAACGCCGCCGTTGCGGGATCGCCGGCGATCAGCTCGGCGTCGGCGCGCTTGATGCCGAAATCGCCTTCGAAGCGGTCGCGCTTGGCATCGGGAAGCTCTGGCAGCTCGGAAGCGCAGTGCTCGATGAACTCGTCCGAAAGGTCGAACGGAGCTAGATCCGGGTCCGGGAACAGACGGTAGTCGTCCGCGGTCTCCTTGACGCGCATCACCACGGTGCGTTTGCGGCTGGGTTCCCAGTGACGGGTCTCCTGGTAGATGATGCCGCCCTCCTCAAGTACCTCCGCCTGGCGGCAGATCTCATAGGCGAGGCCGTCGTGCAGCGCCTTGAAGCTGTTGAGGTTCTTGAGCTCGGTTTTGGTTCCCAGGCGGGTATCGCCGCGGCGACGCAGGCTCACGTTGCCGTCGCAGCGCATGGAACCGTGCTCCATGGAGCAATCAGAGATGCCTAGCGTGAGGAAGATGCGGCGGAGCTTCTCCATAAAGAGGCGGGCCTCCTCCGGAGTGCGCAGGTCGGGCTCGGTTACAAGCTCGATCAGCGGGGTGCCGCAACGGTTGTAGTCCACCAGGCTCTCGGCAGCCGCGGTGATGCGACCCTCCTCGCCGCCCAGATGGTTCATCTTTGCGGCGTCCTCTTCCATATGGATGCGCAGGATGCGGATGGGAACGCTGTAGCTGCCGTCCTCATGGCGCTGCGGCAGCGAGAGCTCGTCCGCGCTATAGCCCGCCATATGGATGGCGCTCTCGGGCATCTGCTCGTTCATGCTGGTGGAAAGGCCCACGGCATTGGCGCTGGCGCTGGCAAGGCTCTTGGCCTCGTCCTCTCCAAAGGCGCATTCCGGGCGCTCGGCCGCGCCGCGGCCCGTAACCTCCAGGTCAAGATGGCCGTGCATGCAAAATGCGATAGGGCCCTGAGTGGTCTGGAAGTTCTTGGCCATATCGGGATAGAAATAGTGCTTGCGATAGAACATCGAGTGCTTCTGGATCTGGCAGTTGGTCGCCAGGCCCGCCTTGACGATGAACTCGATCGCGCGCTTGTTTGGCACGGGCAGGGCGCCGGGAAGGCCCAGGCAGACCGGGCATACGTTGGCATTGGGCTCGTCATCATGGCTGAGCTTGCAGCCGCAGAACATCTTGGTATCGAGCGTGGTGAGCTCGGTGTGGATCTCCAGGCCGATGACGGCCTCCCAATCCTTTAGAACCTCGGAGAGCTCTTTCATGCGAGCTCACCTCCCTTCCCTGCGAAATCCGGCGCTACGGGCGAAGAACCAAAGGCGAGCTCGAGCGCGCGGGCAATGGTCAGCAGCTTGCGGTCGCTGAACGCGGGCACCACCAGCTGAGCGGAAACGGGCAGGCCGGAGTCCTCGCCCAACCCAAGCGGTACGGATACGCCGCCGTTGCCGGCGATATTGAGCGAGATAGTGTATAGATCGGACAGGTACATCTGCGTGGGATCGGAAATCTCTCCGTGCCTGAACGCGGTGCGGGGCGCCGCGGGCATGAGAATCGCATCGACCTTCTCGAACGCCGCCGCGTAGTCGCGGGTGATGAGGGTGCGGGCCTTTTGGGCCGCGTAATAGTATTTGTCGTAGACGCCGCTGGAGAGCAGGTAGGCGCCCAACATCTGGCGGCGCTTGGCCTCCATGCCAAAGCCGCGAGCACGCGAGCGGGAGCTCTGGTCTGCCAGGTTGGAACAACCCTCCTCCTGGAAACCGTAGCGCACGCCGTCGAAGCGCGCCAGGTTGGAGAACGCCTCAGCGGGGCCGATGACGTAGTACGCGGCGATGGCGGCATCCAGATGCGGAAGGTCGACCTCGACCAGCTGCGCGCCCTGGGCCTCCAACTCCGTGGCAGCTTTCTCGACTGCCCGGCGCACCTCTGCGGTCAGACCCTCGGCCTCCATGAAGGCGGGGATGATGCCGATGCGCTTGCCGGCGACGCCGTCCTCCAGGTGCTCGCAGAAGTCGACGGCGAAATCCTGGGACGTTCCGTCATAGGGGTCGCGACCCGCGCCCACCAGCGCGTTCATGGCGAGCGCCACGTCGGCGACCGTGCGGCCAAAGGGGCCCACCTGATCTAGCGAGCTGCCAAAAGCGACCACGCCGTAGCGCGACACCGCGCCGTACGTGGGCTTCATGCCCACCACGCCGCAGAACGATGCGGGCTGGCGAATCGATCCGCCGGTATCAGAACCCAGAGACAGGGCAACCTCGCCGGCAGCGACCGCCGCGGCAGATCCGCCCGAAGAGCCGCCCGGCACGCGCTCAACGTCCCAGGGGTTGTTGGTGGGATGGAACGCAGAACTCTCCGTTGAGGAGCCAAACGCGAATTCGTCCATATTCGCCTTGCCAACGGGCAGGCAGCCGGCGTCCAGCATGCGCTGCACGCACGTGGCGGTGTAGACGCTCTCGTAGTTGGCGAGCATATTGGAGGCACAGGTGGTACGGGTACCCACCAGGTTCATGTTGTCCTTGATGGCAAGCGGCACACCCGCCAGCGGGGGCAGGGCCTCGCCAGCCGCGCGAGCGGCATCGATACGCGCTGCGGCGTCAAGCGCCAGCTGGGGCGATACCTGCAAAAATGCCTGAACGGCCCCCTCACGCTCATCGATGGCGGCAAGGGCGGCGTTCGCGACCTCGGTTGCGGAGAAATCGCCCGCGGCGACGCCGGCGGCGATCTGCTGGGCGCTAAGGGTATCGAGCGATAGCATTACTGGTCTCCCCCTTCGCCAAGAATAGAGGGCACGCGGAACGAACGGCCGCGCGTGCTGGCGGCGTCCTTCAGCGCCTCGTCCACGGGCAGCGCGCGATCAGCGTCGGTCGCGTCGGCGCGCATCACGTTGGACAGGTCGCCGATGGGATGGAACGTGGGCGCCACGTCCTCGTCCGCATACTGCAAGATGGGCTCGAGCATCGAGACGGCATCGTTCATATAGGCGGTCATATCCGCGAGTTCTTCTTCTGTGAGGGCGATGCACGCATAGTCCGCTATGCCGCGCACGTCCTTCTCGGTGAGTGCCATGGGCGCTCCTTCCGCTTGCATACGAATGTTCACCATTATATGCACAAGCGGACGCTCCACCTAAATGGAGCAGCCGCAAGCTTCAAATTCAACCAAGTTGCAATCTTTAGCGTCTTTGGACAAAGGAGCCGGGCAAGGGCCGTTAGAACGTACACGCCAAGCGCATACCCTGCTCCGCCTCGCACTCGTCCACGCCATCAAGCACCACCACCAAGGTATCGCCCGCGTTTGCGTCGAGCGCCATCAACGCCAGCGGATCGCGCGCGGGCACAGGGGAGCCTGCAGCATCTTCGCCGGCGCGCCTCGCGGCAACGGTGATGTCGCAGCTCCACTTGCCAGCCTCGGAGGCGACAAGCACCACGGGACGCGCGTGGAAACCCTGGGGATCGGTAATGGTATGTTCAAACGTCTTCATAGCCCGGTCTTTCGCCTAGCGGCCGCAGCCGTAGGAAAGATGCGCGTCATCCGCCACGCGCAAGGTCTTATCCAGGTAGCGCGTTGCCAGCCACTTTGCCATGGGCAGGTTCTGATCCAGGTAGTTACCGCATTCCTCTGGACGGGCGCCGGGAATCTCGCCCTCGAAGCCCTCGACAAACTCAAAAAGCGCGGTCACCAGCGGCAAGATCTTGCGCGACGTCACCTTGCCAAAGACCACCAGGTAAAAACCGGTGCGGCACCCCATGGGGCCAAAGTAGACCACGCGGCTTGCCCACTGGGGGTGGTTGCGCAGGAAGGTGGCGCCCAGGTGCTCGATGGTGTGCGCCTCGGCGGTATTCATGACCGGCTCGCGGTTGGGCGCCGTCATACGCAGGTCAAACGTGGTGACCGTGCAACCCGTCGCCTCATCGCGGTCAACGCGCGATACGTACACGCCCGGCTCCAGCGTGAGGTGGTCGACGGTAAAGCTAGCGATCTTCTCCATTGCGGGCATAGCGGCTCCTTGGCGTTACGGGTATAGATGTGAACGAGCGCCCCTGAGCGTCCGCTTTTCGCGGAACCGCCACGGGGCGCTCATGCCATTTTACCGCGATGCATCCGTTATGCGAACGAAGCCGCTCTAGATCAGGCCCAGGTGCGAAAACGCGTTCCACATGCCGTCATCGTCCACATCCGTGGTCACCCAGTCCGCAGCGGCCTTGGCCTCTTCTCCGCCCGAACCCATGCACACGCTGGTTCCGCAGCACTCGAACATGGGGGTGTCCACGGCGGCATCGCCCACGGCAACGGTATCCGCCATGTCCGCGTCCAGGTGCTCCACCAGCACGCGCACGGCATGCGCCTTGTCGATACCCTTTACACCCAGGTCGCCAAAGAGCGCGTGCTCTCCCTTGCCGCCCCAGGTACGCGCCACCAAATCGGGGAACTCGTCCACGGAATCCAGATGGTCCTGGTAGCTGGAGAGGATGAAGCTCACCTTGTTGAGGTCGTCGCGGTAGAGCTCGGCGCCGTAGGTAAGCGTATCCATGAACGCATGGGCAGAGGTCTGGGCATCCTCGTCGCTCGCGCCCTTGCCCTTGGCGTAGAGCGTCATGACGGGGGCAGCCGCCTCCCTGAAGTGCTCGCTAGCGAACAGGCCGTTGTTGGACTCCAGGTAAAACTCCAGGCCGCGTCCGTGCAACCAATCCACAATATGGCGGCACTGGTCCGCGGTGATGAGTTGGTGCATGACCACCTCGCCATCACTCTCCACGTAGCAGCCGTTGCCGCCGATCATGCCATCAAAGCCGATATCCCAGATCTCCTGCGGGTTCTCGGCCTTGCTGCGCCCGGTGCACATGTAGACGCGGTGCCCGTTGGCGCGCGCCCGCTTGATGGCGTCCTTGCAGCTTTGCGGAATGAAGTTCTCGTAGTTGGTGATGGTGCCGTCGACATCGAGGAAGATGATCTTACCGTTAGACATGCTCGTCCCCTTTCCCCTTACCCGTGGGCACATCAAGCTATGGACGAGAAAACCCGTCCGCTTGCGCCCGCATCATGAAAAGGCCGCCCGCAGCGCACGGGACATGCTGCGAGCGGCCAAAACCAAAAAGCACTGCCGTGCCTACTCCAGGCCCTCGGCGCCGTTGGACTTGATGATCTTCTGGTATGCGAAGAAGCTGTCCTTGCGACGGCGCTCATAGGTGCCGGTGCCGTCATCGTACTTGTCAACGTGGATGAAGCCGTAACGCTTGCGCATCTCGCCGGTGCCGGCGGAAACCAGGTCGATGGGGCCCCACCAGGTGTAGGCGATCAGGTCGACGCCGTCGGCGATGGCCTCGCCCATTGCCTTGATGTGGCTCTTGAGGTACGCGATACGGTACGGGTCGTGGATGGAGCCGTCCTCTTCCACCTCGTCGTAGGCGCCCATGCCGTTCTCGACCACCATCAGCGGAATCTGGTAGCGGGCGTAGATCTGGTTCAGGGCGATGCGCAGGCCCATGGGGTCGATCTGCCAACCCCAGTCGGTGCTCTCCAGATACGGGTTCTTGCCGCCAAAGGTCATGTTGCCCTCGGTCATCTCATGGTCGGCGTGCGTGCTCACGGTGCCGCTCATATAGTAGGAGAAGGTGTAGAAGTCCACCTTGCCGGCGGCGATGTCCTCAAGGTCGCCCGGAGCCATCTCGAGCTCGATGTCGTTTTCGGCCCAGAAGCGCTTGGCGTAGAACGGATAGGCGCCGCGCACCTGAACGTCGGAGCAGTACCAGTTCATGCGGTTCATCTCAAGCTCGTTGGCAAGCACGTCCGCCGGATCGCAGGTGCCGGGGTAGCTCAGGATAAAGCAGTCCATGTTGCCCATCTTGAACTGGGGATACTTCTCATGGGCGAGCTTGACCACGCGGCCGTGAGCCACAAACTGATGGTGCAGTGCCTGGTAGCGCTGCTGCGGGGTTGTCTTGATGGCGGACGCCGGGCCCTCGAAGCCCTGGATGAGGCCGGTCTCCATCATGGCGCCCATGTCCATGGTGCCGCAGTTGATCTCGTTGAAGGTGAGCCAGAACTTCACCTTGTCCTTGTAGCGCTCGAAGACGGTGGCGCAGTAGTTCTCAAAGAAGCCGATGAGCTCGCGGGAGGCCCACCCGTTGTACTTCTCGACCAGGTGGTAGGGCATCTCGTAGTGCGAGAGGGTCACCAGCGGCTCGATGCCGTGCTTGGCGCAGCAGTCGAAGACGCGGTCGTAGAAGGCCAGGCCCGCCTCGTTGGGCTGGGCGTCGTCGCCGTTGGGGAAGATGCGGCTCCAGGAGATGGACATGCGGAACATGTTGAAGCCCATCTCGGCGAACAGGGCGATGTCCTCCTCGTAGTGGTGATAGAAGTCGATGCCGTCGTGGTTGGGATAAAGCACGTCCGGCTTGATGTCGATCGTGATCTCGCGCGGCTTCTCGTAGCTGCCGCCGGTGAAGTGGTCATCGACCGAGGCCCCGCGGCCATCGACGTTCCAAGCGCCCTCGAACTGGTTGGCGGCCGTGGCGCCGCCCCAATAGAAACCCTTGGGGAACTGCATGGTTAATCCTCCATTGTCGTTGCTCTTATACGGGAATGCTTAGGACAGGTCGGCGCCATTGGTGGCGATGACTTTCTTATACCAATCGAAGCTCTTCTTCTTGGAGCGGGCCAGGGTGCCGTTGCCGGCGTCGTCGCGGTCGACGTAGATAAAGCCATAGCGCTTGGACATCTCGCCTGTGGAAGCAGAGACAAGATCGATGGGACCCCAGGTGGTGTAGCCAAGCAGGTCCACGCCGTCCTCTACCACGGCGTCGCGCATGGTCTCGATGTGCTTGCGCAGGTAGTCGATACGGTAGTCGTCGTTGATGGAGCCGTCCTCCTCGACCACGTCCTTGGCACCCAGGCCGTTCTCGACCACAAACAGCGGCTTCTGGTAGCGGTCGTACAGGTCGTTCAGCGTGATGCGGAAGCCCAGCGGGTCGATGGCCCAGCCCCACTGGCTCTCTTTGAGGTAGGGATTCTTGGCACCCTGGAAGGCGTTGCCCTCGGTCTTGGGGGCGTCGGAACCCTCACCGGCGGAGCAACGGGTGGAGTAATAGCTGAAGGAGATGAAGTCGACCGTGTTCTCGGCCAAGACCTGCTTATCTTCCTCGGTCATGCCGACGTCGATGCCGGCTCGCTCGAGCTTCTTCAACGCGTAAGCCGGGTAGTAGCCGCGGCTCTGTACGTCCACGAAGAAGTAGTTGTCCTGGTTGGCGAGCTGCGCGGCGCGGACGTCCTCAGGGCGGCAGCTATAGGGGTAGTAGCTGCCCGCCGCAAGCATGCAGCCAATCTTCACGTCGGGGTCGATCTCGTGAGCGATCTTGGTGGCCCAAGCGCTGGCGACCAGCTCGTTGTGGGCCGCCAGGTACTCGACGGCCTCCTTGTCCTCGTCCTCCTCGAAGACCAGGCCGGCGCCCATGAAGGGCAGGTGCAAGATCATGTTGATCTCGTTGAAGGTGAGCCAGTACTTCACCAGGCCCTTGTAGCGGGTGAAGAGCACGCGGGCGAGGTTCTTGTAGAAGTCAATAAGCTTGCGGTTGCGCCAACCGCCGTACTCCTTGATGAGATGGATGGGGCAGTCGAAGTGGGTGATGGTGACCAACGGCTCGATACCGTGCTTCTGGCATTCGCGGAACACGTCCTCGTAGAAGGCGAGGCCGGCCTCGTTGGGCTCCGACTCGTCGCCGTTGGGGAAGATGCGCGTCCACGCCAGGCTCATGCGGAAGGTCTTGAAGCCCATCTCCGCGAACAGCGCGATGTCCTCCTTGTAGTGATGGTAGAAGTCGATGCCGGTCTGCGCGGGATAGAAATACCCGTCCTCGAAATCGAGCATCTTGCGTAGGCCCAGGCCAACCGGGAAGCGATCTTTACCATGCGGCATCACGTCGACGTTGGCCAGCCCGCGGCCGTCCACGTTGTACGCGCCCTCGCACTGGTTTGCGGCGGTGGCGCCGCCCCACAGGAAGCCCTCGGGAAAAACCTTCTCCATACCCTGATTCCTCTCTCTAAGACCTTGGTGGTCGTGTTGGCCCCATCATGCCAACCATCGTCCCGACACTCAAGACATATCAGCTAGATAGATACTTCTTTTCTAAGGTCACAGGTAGTATTCTTAATTCACTTAATACTTCTTGATACATTTTGTGTAAGGAGTCGCCATGGATATCATGAGGCGCATCGAGAACGCCCGGGGCCTCACTCCCACAGAGCAGCAGCTGGCGTCCACGGCACGGTCCCTGGGTCCGCGCCTGCAGGGCTACAGCATCAAGGAGTTCGCCGTCGCAGCGCACGTATCGATTCCCAGCGTCCATCGCTTCTGCAAGAAGATAGGACTCGAGGGATTCAAAGAACTCAAGGTGGAGTTCGCCCGCGCCCAGGCCTTGCGCGAGCACCGCTCGGCAGCCGTCGACATCAACTTCCCCTTCTTGCAGGACGATGATGCCGAGACGGTCCTCGAGAGCATCTCCGCCGTCTACGAGTCGACTCTGCGCGATACGCGGGAGCTTTTGGACCCCGCCGCCATGGACCGCACCGCCGGTCTGTTCAACCAAGCCGGCGTCGTCGATATCTACACGCAATCGCACAACCTCTATCCCGCGCAGATGTTCTGCGACCGCCTGCTCTCATGCGGGCACGCCGCTACCTGCCATGAGGGCCTCGAGCGCCAGACGTGGTCGGCGCTAGCATCCGACGCGTCGCACGCGGCGCTGCTCATCTCCTACTCTGGCCTTGGGCCGAACCTGGCGACGCTTCTGCCCATTCTTGCCGATCGCAAGGTCCCCGCCGTGCTCATTGGAACGCCGCGGGCGGAACGCCTCAACCCCGGCCTCGCCGCATACCTGCACGTCAGCGATCAAGAGAGCCTGCAAGACCGCATCACGCAGTTCGCCAGCCATATCGCCGTGCAATACGTGCTCGACTCCCTGTTCGGCTGCATGCTCGCGCTCGACTGGGAACGCGGCAGCGACTTCCTGTCGCGCTCGCTTCCCCACACGAGCCTCCCCGCCCTTCAGCCCCCGCGGCTCAGCCCCGCTGAATACGCCGGCATCATGATGAACCGCATGCGGTAGCGCACATGCGAAAGGGGTCTACGAGCAGCCCCGTCGACCCCTTTTCCCCGAGAGCATCGCGTGCTCGCGCTATTCGGTCTTGCCCTCGCAAGATTCGAGCGCTGCCGTCCTCGCGGAAACGGCGTTCTCGACCTCGCCCAGCGCGCTGAAGCACGGCTTGCGGCGCTCGCGAATCGCCTCGCCCAACTCCTCCACATGATCCCAAGAGACCTCAGTCACAATGTCGATGACCGCGGAGGAAATGGTCACCGTTACCAGCGACCAAGCGATGCTGACCACGGGAATGTAGGTGAGCGAGAGGGCCAGTACCGTAAGGTCCGTGAACAGGTAGCAGCGGCCAACGCGCCAACCGGTGGCCTTGGAAATAGAAAGCGCCAACGCGTCGTCGCCGCCCGCCGATCCGCCCTGGCGAACCACCAGGCCCACGCCCACGCCCACAAACAGACCGCCGAGGACCGCCGCGGCAAACGGGTTGGCGGAAAGGTCCGGCAACATGTGCGGGAAGCTCTCCCACACGCGGTAAAAACCGGCGACCGCCGCCGTCGCGACGGCAGACCATCCCAAGAACTTACCGCCCAGCATCTTGAGCGCGATGGCGTAGCAGATGATGTCGAGTACCGGCGAAGCGATGGATGACGGGATGCCAAACCACTTGTTGAGGAAGAGCATAAGGCCTATGACGCCGCCCTCTGTAATGCCCGTGACCTCATGGATGTTGTGGACGCCAAAAGTGAAGATGGCGGCGCCCAGCAAGATGATGGCTACTTTTTTAATCAATCGCTTAATGCGCATGGTACGCGCCGACCCCAACATCGGTATCAATCCCCCATAACAACTGACGTGCCGCTCCAGCGTATCGCTTTGTCCGAATTCAGACAACTGCGAAAAGAGCGACCCCTATTCGTCCACACGTTCTCCATTAGTCTGATTTCGGACTATTAGTGAGCGCATCACGCAGCTGGACGACCGACCATCGCGCACGAAAGATTGTTGCTGACAATCTCCCCATTCGCGGGCAACCCGCGCTCGCATCAAAACGCACTCATATAATGCTGCCTATGGCCATGCTTAGGAAGTTAGGAGAATCATGGCAGACATCATCGAACTCAAGCCCGTGTTCCACGAGAAGATCTGGGGCGGTTCTCGTATGCGCGACGCATATGGGTATGACATTCCGTCTGATAAAACCGGCGAATGCTGGGCCATCTCTGCCCACCCCAACGGCGACTGCCCCGTGCTGAATCCAGAGTTCGAGGGCATGACGCTGTCGCAGCTGTGGGATCAACGCCGCGACCTTTTTGGCGATATCGAAGGCGATCGCTTTCCCTTGTTGATCAAGATTATCGACGCTGCCGGCGACCTGTCCATTCAGGTGCATCCCGATGACGCGTACGCCGCCGAGCACGAGAACGACTCGCTGGGCAAGCGCGAGTGCTGGTACGTACTGGATTGCGATGCGGACGCCACCATCATTGTGGGACAGCGCGCCGCGTCCCGCGATGAGTTCGCAAAGCTGGTGGACGAGGGCCGTTGGGGCGATCTTTTGAACGAGATTCCCATCCACAAGGGCGACTTCTTCCAAATCGACCCCGGCTGCGTGCACGCCATCAAGGCCGGCACGCTGATTCTGGAAACCCAGCAATCCAGCGACATCACCTACCGCGTGTACGACTACGATCGTCTGGACGACGAGGGCAATCCTCGTCCCCTGCACCTGCAGCAGTCCCTTGACGTTATCGATTACCAGGCAACCTCGCCCAAGAGCGGCACCATCACCGCGTCGGAATCCAACGGCGTGACCGTGCTCGAGAGCAACGACAACTACACCGTGGAACTGGTGCGCGTCGAAGGCGAGCGCGAGCTTGAGCAGTGCTGGCCGTTTATGTGCGTCTCCGTCATCGACGGCGAGGGCACCGTGTGCGGAGTTTCCGTTAAAGCAGGCAGCCACCTGCTGGTTCCCTCCACCACCGCCGCCGTCGAGCTCAGCGGCATCATGCAGCTGGTAACCAGCCACCTGTAAGCGCGCGGCAACAGCACCGCATAGCTCAACCGTCCCAAGCAGCAGGGGCCCCGACATATGCCAGGACCCCTGTTTCTTTATATGTGCGGGCGATGGAGCGCCTTGATCAAGCCGCCGTCCCAACCGGGCGAAGACGGGAATGGACAACCCCGATCACCGCGGCAGCCAACGCCGGCAGCAGCCACTCCAGATCAAAGGAGGCAAGCGGCAGCACGTCGAGCATGGGCAGCGCGCCGGGGAAGAACGCATCGCGCGCGCTCACGACGACGCTGACGGTTGCGGTAAGGCCAACAACCCATTGCCACATGCGCGGGTAGCGATCGCATACCTTATGCAGCATGCCCATGACCACCAGCACGATAGCAACCGGGTATAGGGCGTTGAGCAGCGGCACGGAGAACGCCAGGATCGCGTCGAGCCCAAGGTTGGAGACCGCACAGGAGAACATGGCGAATCCCGCCGCCCAAACGCGGTATGGCACGCGCGGAAACTCGTCTGCAAAATACGTTCCGCAACAGCTGATAAGGCCAATGCACACATTGAGGCACGCAAGCAAGAAGATCGCCGCGACAACGACTAGCCCCACAACGCCAAAATGCAGCGACGCGGACGCCGTGAGAATGGCGGCGCCGTTGGTGAGATCGGGCATGGCGGCGCTAAGGTTAGCGCCCACAACCGCCAGGCCGCAGTAGATGAGCGCCATAAGAACGCCCGCAAACAGGCCGGCGCGCGAAACCTCGCGCGTAAGGCCCGCGTCATCCGTAACGCCCAGCTCGCGGATATTGGTAGCGATAACGATGCCAAAGGTAAGCGACGCCAGAAGGTCCATGGTCTGGTAGCCAACCAAGAATCCCTGCATAGCGGGTGCGGACGAGTACGACTCCTGCGCGGCGGCGACGCCCGCGGGGTCCGGGTTGAAGATGGCCGCCCCTACCACGGCGACAATAAGGACTATCAGCGCGGGCCCCGTCACATGTCCCAGCAGGCGCGTCAAGCGGCCGGGATGCATGGCCAAAAGATACGCAGCAACAAAGAAGAGAACGGAAAACGCCAGGCGCACCGCCTCAAGCGGAAGGTGCTGGGGCAGCAGCGGCTGCAGCATCTCAAATGATGTGGACGAGGTGCGCGGAATCGCCAGGCACGGACCAATAGCCAGATAGACCGCCGCCACAAAGATATGGGCGAAAACAGGGTGCACGCGAGATGCCAGATCGCGGATGGTACCCGCTAGAGCGACGGCGACAATTCCCAGCACCGGCAGGCCGATGCCCGTGATCAAAAAGCCGACCATCGCCGGGATGCCCCGCGCGCCGGCCTGAAGACCAACCAAGGGCGGCAAGATAAGGTTGCCCGCGCCAAAGAACATCGAGAACAAGGTGACGCCTACAAACAGCGACTGCTTGGGCGATAAGGTTTTTGCGGCCACCACGGGCCTCCGTTCACATCCAATCGCGCGTACGCGAACCTGCATCTATCACCGCATTGCGTGACTTTCCACTGTACCACCGCAGCGCCTTCATAACGTGCACACAGCAATTCAACCAAGCGACCATCCCACTATTGCTATTCTTTTGATAGCATGAGTTAGCCAAAGGAAACGTTATTCAACCGGGCATCGCCTGCCCGACACATCGAAAGGTGCACCCATGGACAACACCACACCCGACCGCGCGGGAAGCGCCGCATGCGCCAGCGAGGGCCCCGACGGTATTCGCGACCTCGCCATCTCCAAGCGCGACGGGCGCACGGAGCCCTACGACGGCTCCAAGATCAAAACCGCCATGTCGCGCGCCTTTGCAGAGCTTGGCGCGCAAGTCGATGACAACCAGCTCGATCAATTGCTCCAGGCAGTCGAGTCGTCCATGATCGCCCGCGGCGTCGAAGGCGTCGAAGGCATCCAGGACCTGGTCGAGCGCGCCCTTATGGAGCAGGGGTTCTACGACGTCGCGAAGGCATACATCCT
Source organism: Collinsella tanakaei YIT 12063 (assembly GCF_000225705.1). GTDB lineage: Bacteria > Actinomycetota > Coriobacteriia > Coriobacteriales > Coriobacteriaceae > Collinsella > Collinsella tanakaei. The sequence goes on along the minus strand of NZ_JH126469.1, from coordinate 242,201 downwards.
CTACCGTCACCACCGCGCGGAGCGGCGCGGGCTGCGCCAGGCTCTCGCCCAGACAGCTGGGGTGCCCGATCTGGTCGCCTGCCTTGAGCGCATCGAGCGCGATTTCACAGACCCCGCCTATAGCCTGGAGCATCTCGAGCACCGCTTCTCCTCGTTCGCGAAACCCGGCATGAGCATCAAGCAACGTCTGGACTCCCTAATCAAGGCAGCGGTCGAGCTCACTTGTCAGGAGGCCCCGCGCTGGGAGATGATCGCCGGGCGCCTGCTGGCTTTCCGCGCGCACCGCGAACTCGCCTCAACCCAAGAGCGCCTGGGACTCGTCGACCTCTACGCAAAGCTGCGCTACCTTACGGACCAGGACCTCTACGGCGACTATATCCTTGCCGCCTACACCCGCGAGGAGATCGACGACGCAGCACGCCTCATCGATGACTCCCGTGACGAGCTCTTCGCCTATGCTGGCCTTGACCTGCTGCTCAAGCGCTACGTAATCCGTACGCGCGACCACCAGTTGCTGGAAAGCCCGCAGGAGATGTACCTGGGTATCGCCCTGCACCTGGCCATGAACGAGAAAACCGATCGCCTGGGCTGGGTGGAGCGCTTCTACAACATGCTCTCGCGCCTCGAGGTCACCATGGCCACCCCCACGCTGTCCAACGCGCGCAAGCCCTACCACCAGCTCTCCAGCTGCTTCATCGACACCGTGCCGGACAGCCTCACGGGCATCTACCGCAGCATCGACAACTTCGCCCAGGTATCCAAATATGGCGGCGGCATGGGCATGTACCTTGGCAAGGTCCGGGCCACCGGCGGATCCATCCGCGGCTTCGCCGGCGTGGCCGGCGGCGTGATCCGCTGGATCCGCGTCATCAACGACACCGCCGTGGCCGTGGACCAGCTGGGCATGCGCCAGGGCGCCGTAGCGGTCTACCTGGACGCCTGGCACCGCGACCTGCCGGAGTTCTTGCAGTTGCGCACCAACAACGGCGACGACCGCATGAAGGCGCACGACGTCTTCCCCGCCGTGTGCTATCCGGACCTGTTCTGGCGCATGGCGCAAGAAGACCTGGACCAGCCCTGGCACCTCATGTGCCCGCATGACATCCTCGCCATCAAGGGCTACGCGCTCGAGGATTACTATGGGGACGAGTGGGAGCGCCGCTACCTGGACTGCGTGGCGGACCCCCGCATCGCCAAGCGCACTATCACCATCAAGGACCTCGTCCGCCTTATCCTTAAAAGCGCCGTGGAGACCGGCACGCCCTTCACGTTCATGCGCGACGCCGTCAACCGCGCAAACCCCAACCCGCACGCGGGCATTATCTACTGCTCCAACCTCTGCACGGAGATCGCGCAGAACATGAGCGCCATCGAGGAGGTCTCCTGCGAGGTCAAGACGCAAGATGGCGACACCGTGGTGGTCCGCACCACGCGTCCGGGCGACTTTGTGGTCTGCAACCTGGCAAGCCTGTCGCTAGGCCACCTGCCGGTGCGCGACCGCGACAAGATGCGCCAGGTGATCCACACCGTGGTGCGTGCCCTGGACAACGTCATCGACCTCAACTACTACATGCTCCCCTACGCCGAACTCACCACCAAGCGCTACCGCGCGATTGGCCTGGGCGTCTCCGGCTACCACCACATGCTGGCGCAGGCCGGCATCTCTTGGGAGAGCGAGGAGCACCTGGCCTTTGCAAACCAGGTCTTTGAGGACATCAACCGCTTCGCCATCGAGGCATCCTGCGACCTTGCGGCAGAGCGCGGCAGCTACCAGCTGTTCGACGGCAGCGATTGGCAGACCGGCGCCTATTTTGAAAAGCGCGAGTATGTGGACCAGGAATGGCAGCAGTTGGCGCGGCGCGTAAGCGAGCATGGCATGCGCAACGCCTACCTGCTGGCGATCGCCCCCACCAGCTCGACCTCCATCATCGCCGGCACCACCGCGGGCGTGGACCCCGTCATGCGCAAATTCTTCTTGGAAGAGAAAAAGGGCAGCATGCTGCCGCGCGTGGCGCCGGGCCTGTCTCCCCAGACCTACTGGTACTACAAGCCCGCGCATTACATCGACCAAACCTGGAGCGTGCGCGCCGCCGGCGTTCGCCAGCGCCACATTGACCAGGCCCAGTCCATGAACCTCTACATCACCAACGACTACACTATGCGCCAAGTCCTCAATCTGTACCTGGAGGCATGGCGAGCCGGCGTCAAGACCATCTACTATGTCCGCAGCAAATCGCTCGAAGTCGAGGAATGCGAGAGCTGCTCCAGCTAAAGCTCGTCCACGCCCTCGCCCGCCCCGCCCGCCCCGCCCGCCTTGACCCGTCCGCCCACCCTGCACGCTAGATCACACACCATTTGGGAGGCCCCATGAGCTCTTCTTATAAAACCGACGCGCCGCTGGTGCACAAGCCGCTGTTCAACCCCCAGGGCGATACGGACGTAACCGCGCGCCGCATGATCGGCGGCAACACCACCAACCTCAACGATTTCAACAACCTCAAGTACCCCTGGGTCTCCAGCTGGTACCGACAGGCCATGAACAACTTTTGGATTCCGGAAGAGATCAACCTCACCCAGGACGTAAAGGACTACCCCAACCTGGGCGTCGCCGAGCGCACCGCCTACGACAAGATCCTCTCCTTCCTGGTGTTCTTGGACTCGCTGCAGACTGCGAACCTGCCCAACATCAGCGAGTACATCACCGCCAACGAGGTCAATTTGTGCCTGCACATCCAGTCGTTCCAAGAATGCGTGCACAGCCAGAGCTACAGCTACATGCTCGACAGCATCTGCAGTCCCGAGCAGCGAAACGACATCCTCTACCAGTGGAAGACCGACGAGCGCCTGCTTGCCCGCAACACCTTCATTGGCGAGCGGTACAACGAGTTCCAAGAGAAGAAGGATGCCTTCACCCTGCTCAAGGTGCTGATGGCCAACTACATCCTGGAAGGCGTGTACTTCTACTCCGGCTTCATGTTCTTCTACAACCTGGCGCGCATGGGCAAGATGCCCGGCAGCGCGCAAGAGATCCGCTATATCAACAGGGACGAGAACACGCATCTGTGGCTGTTCCGCTCCATGATCTTGGAGCTTCAAAAGGAGGAGCCGCAGCTCTTCACCCCCGAGAACATCGAGGTGCTGCGCGCCATGCTAGAGGAGGGCGTGGCGCAGGAGATCGCCTGGGGCCACTACGTGATAGGCGACGCCATCGAGGGCCTCACCCGCCAGATGGTGACCGACTACATCCGCTATCTGGGAAATCTTCGCTGGAGCTCGCTAGGCTACGGTTACCTGTTCGAGGACAACCAGCGCGAGCCCGCCGACATGGCATGGGTGGGCCAATACAGCAACGCCAACATGGTAAAGACGGACTTCTTCGAGGCAAAGTCGACCGCCTATGCCAAATCGACCGCCTTGATCGACGACCTGTAAAACTAAGGACGAGAACGGGTGGCGAGGCGTAGAATAAGATAGTTTTGTACGGTATGTACATACCTTTACTATCGAAGAGGCCACGATGAACGCGCTAGAGGAACTGTGCCGCATCCCGCTTGATGACACCTCGCCCACCCCACTTTACCAGCAGCTTAAACAGCGCTTGCTCCAGCTCATCGCAATAGGCGCGTTCCCAGAAGGAACAGCGCTTCCCACCGAGCAGCAGATCTGCGAAGCGCTGGGGCTTTCGCGCGCCACCGTGCGGCGCTGCTTTCAAGACCTGGTGGACCAAGGCCATGTGACGCGCAGGCGCGGTAAGGGCACCTTCCCCGTCGCCACCTCTGCCGAGGGCATCGACGTCATGATAGGCTTCAGCGACGAGATGGCCCACGCGGGCAAAACCCCGTCCTCGCGCCTGATCAACTTTAAGAAAATCAAGGGCGGCGAGCTCGTTTGCCGCTCCCTTAAGGTCCACACCGGCACCCAGCTGTGGCAAACGCGAAGGCTGCGCCTCGCTAACAACCGGCCGCTGCGCCTGGAAACGTCCTACATCCCCTGCGAGTTCTGCCCCTCGCTCACCCAAAACGATGTCACCAGCTCGCTTTACGCCTACCTGGCGGAGCACGCGCGCATCATACCCGCTCGCGCAGAAGACATCTATGAAGCGGTCACCCTGGACGCTGCGGAGGCAAAGCTTCTAGCGGTCCCCACGGGTGCTGCGGCCCTGCACTGCCTGCGCGTCTCATATGACACATACGACCGCCCCTTCGAGCTCTCGTCCGTCTACGCACGCGGCGACGGCTACCGTCTGGGCATCAGCATGGACGAGCACGGCACCACGCTGCGCCGGCTCTGCTAAAAACGCAGCATGCCGGACCACGCTACGCGATCCGGCATGCTAGTCATTCGCTATCAAGCGGGTGAGCGCACAGGGCTCCAATTCAAGCCAGCCCACCCTTAAAGCTCGCAAACCCTAACTGATCTTCACAATGGGCGCAAAGCCCTTCATGAGCTTCTTGGTCTGTCCGCTCTTCTCAAACTGAACCTCGATCATGTCGCCGGCGGCAGAGATGACCGTACCGGGACCAAAGGTCTTATGGCTCACCTGGTCGCCGGGGGCAAAGGTCTCGGCGGCCTTGGCGGCGTCGGGACGGCGCTGCTCCACGGCGGGCGAAGCGGCGGCCTTTCGCGGACGAGGAGCGCCCGATCCAAACGTGGACGGCTTGCGCCCCGCATCCGGGCTCACACCGGTGTGGCGCTGCGTGCGACCGGTCGAACGGGTGTAGGAACCAAAGACGCTACCACCGTACTCGCTGCCGGTTCCCGATCCGTAGGTACCGCGGCGGTCGCCGCGCTTCTCCCAGCCAACGCCTTCAAAGCCCGCGGACCCCACGCCGGAGAACTCGATATCCACCTCGGGAATCTCGTTGATGAACCGCGAGCGCGGGTTTGCCTGCGTGGAGCCGTAGGTGCGGCGCGTAGCAGCATAGGTGAGGAACAGCTTCTTGCGCGCACGCGTGATGGCGACGTAGGCCAGGCGACGCTCCTCCTCCAACTTGCCCGGGTCATCCGATCCACCAAAGCCGGCGACGTGCGGGAAGATGCCCTCCTCCAAACCGGCGACAAAGACCACGGGGAACTCCAGACCCTTGGCGGAGTGGACCGTCATCATGGTCACGGCCTGGGTCTGGCCGGCAAGAGAATCGAGGTCGGAGCGCAGGGCGAGCCATTCCATCAGCGCCGGCAGCGCCTTGCACGCCAGAGGTCCGTAGGTGCGCTCGATCTCCTGCGCGGCGATCGCGGCGGCG
>NZ_JH126469.1:141789-236566 GCF_000225705.1 Collinsella tanakaei YIT 12063 | reverse complement strand
GGGCGGCATCCTCGGGCACGCCCTCCATGCCGGCGGCGCGCAGCTCTTCCAAGCTCTCCAGCGTCCCCTCTATGTCGTCGTGCGTCTCCTCAAATTCCGCGGCGACGCCCATGAATTCCTGGATGTTCTCCATGCGGCCCTCGGCCTCCATGGTGCCCTCGGCGCGGAACGCCTGCACCAGGCCGGTCCTGTCCACAATCGCATCGACCACGTCTTTGAGCTCGCCGTCCATGCGGCGCCCCTCGCGGACGATATTGACAAAGCTGCCCAGCGCGGTGCGCACCTTGGCCGTAAAGCGACCCGTCTCAGCGCACGCTAGCTCGCACGCCTGGAAGAACGAGCATCCGTTCTCGCGGGCAAGCTGCTCGATCTTCTCAATGGAAGTGGAGCCGATGCCGCGGCGCGGGGTGTTGATGACGCGCTTGACGCTCATCTCGTCCGCCGGGTTCACGATCATCTTGAGGTAGGCCATCACGTCGCGGATCTCCGCGCGGTCGAAGAATCGCGTGCCGCCCACGATCTTGTACGGCACGCCGGCGCGCAAAAACATATCTTCCAAGATACGCGACTGCGCGTTGGTGCGGTAGAAGACCGCCATGTCGTCGTAGCTCACGCCTGCCGATCGCTGCTTGTCGATCTCGCCGGCGATCCAGCGGCCCTCGTCGCGCTCGTCGCCCGCCTGGTACGCCTGGATCTTCTCGCCCTCGCCCAGCGCGGTGAACAGACGCTTCTCCTTGCGTTGCGAGTTATGGCGCACCACCGCGTTGGCCGCGTTCAGAATGTGGCCGGTACTGCGGTAGTTCTGCTCGAGCTTGACCACCTTGGCCTGCTTGAAGTCCTTCTCAAAGTCAAGGATGTTGGAGATATCGGCACCGCGCCAAGAGTAAATCGACTGGTCGTCATCGCCCACCACCATAAGGTTTTGGTACTTGGCGGCAAGCAGGTTGGCGATCTCGTACTGCACGTGGTTGGTGTCCTGGTACTCGTCCACGGAGATGTAGCGAAAACGCTCCTGGTACTTATCCAGCACCTCCGGGCGGGTGCGCAGCAGCTCGAGCGTGCGAACCAGCAGGTCGTCGAAGTCCATGGCGTTGGCGGCGCGCAGGCGGCGCTCCAGTTCGGCGTAGACCTGCGCGGCCTTGCGCTCCTTGGGGTCCGACGCCTTCTCCAGCATCTCGTCCGGGCCCACCATGGCGTTCTTGGCCGCAGAGATCTTGCCGCGGATCATGTTGATGGGGAAGTTCTTTTGGTCTATGTCCAGGCCCTGCATGATCTCGCGCACCATGCGGCGCGAATCGTCGTCATCGTAGATGGTGAACTGGCCGGTGTAGCCCAGCAGGTCGGCGTCCTCGCGCAGCATGCGCACGCACATGGCGTGGAACGTGCACACCCACATGCCGCGGGTGCTATTGGGCAAAAGCGCGCCCAAGCGCTCGCGCATCTCCGCGGCGGCTTTGTTGGTAAAGGTGATGGCCAGGATCTGCCAGGGGCGGATGCCCAGATCCGCGATCATATGGGCGATGCGATAGGTCAGCACGCGCGTCTTACCCGACCCTGCGCCCGCCAGCACCAGCAGAGGCCCTTCCGTGGTCACCACGGCCTCGCGCTGGGCGGGGTTCAACGAATCGATATCGACCTTGGGCAACGCCGGCGCAGCCATGCGCGCGGGCGCGTAATCCGCGGGCGCGTAAGTCTCTGCCGGAACGTAGTCCGTAGGCACATAGGCTTGCGCGGGCGCGCCCTCATCGGCAGAGATGTACTCGCCCGCAGACGCGCCGTAGGCGTCTAGCGGAACCAAATCTGGTTCGGGCGCGGACGAGGAAGGGGACGCGCCGGACGAGAACAGGTCGAGCGTCACCTGCTGCGCCGGCTTGGCTGCGGGTCGTGCGCCGGAAACGGGCGCAGCGCCACCCGGCGCCGCGGTCTCCTTGCTCGCCGCCATCATGTTCTTCTCCCACGGATACGGGGTTCTCTGGGGCATGGGCAACTCCAAAAGCAATCTCATGCGCCGCCTGCGGGCAACGCGAAATCTTCAACCCATCCAGTATAGCCACCCGCGCAGACACCCGGGCGCACCCCACGCCCCTGCGCACAAACACTTGAATCTGCAAGACGCGTCCCGCCGAGCGGCAGACGCATCGCAGGCGAGTCCCTATGAGCAAATCGGCTGCATACTCTTTTCCCTGATAAAGCGGCGACCTACCACCTGCCGAAAAGAATATTTCACTTGAGTTTTATTCCCATAAAGCGGGTATCGCACAGTAGACTGTTGAAATCCGCTATCTAAGCAACGACCGATAATTAAGGAGCATCTATATGGCAACTACGCCCACGCCGCACAACGGCGCCATCGAAGGCGACATCGCCAAGACCGTCCTCATGCCCGGCGACCCGCTGCGCGCGAAGTTCATCGCCGACACCTACCTAGAAGACGTCCGCTGCTTCAACACCGTTCGCAACATGCTGGGCTACACCGGTACCTACCAGGGCGTCCCCGTCTCCGTCATGGGCGGCGGCATGGGCATGCCCTCCATCGGCATCTACTCCTACGAGCTGTTCAACTTCTACGGCGTCGAGTCCATCATCCGCGTGGGCTCCGCCGGCGGTATCGCGGACGAGGTCAAGGTCCGCGACGTAGTGGCCGGCATGGGCGCCTGCACCAATTCCAACTACGCCCACCAGTACCAGCTGCCCGGCACCTACGCCCCCATCGCCAGCTTCGACCTGCTCGAGCGCGCCGTCGCAGCCGGTCGCGATCAGGGCGTGGAGCTTAAAGTTGGCAACGTCCTCTCCAGCGACACGTTCTACGACGACAACGACCAGGCAACCATCTCCTGGCAGAAGATGGGCGTGCTCGCAGTCGAGATGGAGGCGGCCGCGCTCTACATGAACGCCGCGCGCGCCAACAAGAAGGCCCTGTGTCTGCTCACCATCTCCGACCTGCCGCTCAAGGGCGAGAGCCTCTCTGCAGAAGAGCGCCAGACCAGCTTTACCCAGATGATGGAGATCGCTCTCGCCGTCGCCATCCAGGAGTAGCAAACCACCTTTGGTATCAGCGCCGGGGTTCGCCGCCCCGGTTCGAGATACATGCATGTGTACCTGCAACGCTTAGTGAAAGGGAAGAGAAACATGAACAAGCGTTTCAAGGGCATCGCCTCCATGGCGGCCGCAGGCGTCCTCGCGCTGGCTCTCGCCGGCTGCGGTGGCGGCGGTGCTGCCGACTCCGGCTCCGCCGGCACCGACAAGGGCGCCGAGAGCTCCTACAAGGTGACCATGGTCACCGACATGGGCGGCGTCAACGACCAGTCCTTCAACGAGCTTGCCTGGAAGGGCCTGCAGGAACTCGAGGACGAGACCGGCACCAAGGTCTCCTACACCGAGTCCAAGCAGGAGTCCGACTACGGCCCCAACCTGGACAAGGCCGTCGACGGCGAGAACAACCTGGTCTGGGGCATCGGCTTCGCCATGGCCAACGCTATCGAGACCGCGGCCAAGCAGAACCCCGACGTCAACTTCGCTATCATCGACAACGCCTACGAGAACACCCCCGACAACGTCACCGGCGTCGTCTTCCGCGCCCAGGAGCCTTCCTTCCTGGTCGGCTACATCGCCGCTATGACCACCCAGACCGGCAAGGTCGGCTTCGTCGGCGGTATGCAGTCCGTCGTTATCGACCAGTTCGAGTGGGGCTATAAGGCCGGCGTCGAGTACGCCAACAAGACCCAGGGCAAGAACGTCACCGTCGACGTCCAGTACCTCGAGAGCTTCGGCGACGCCGCCAAGGGCAAGGCCACCGCTACCAAGATGTACTCCGACGGCTGCGACATCGTCTTCCACGCCGCCGGCGGCGCTGGCAACGGCGTCATCGAGGCCGCTAAGGAAGCCGGCAAGCTGGTCATCGGCGTCGACAAGGACCAGTCCAGCCTCGCGCCCGAGAACGTTCTGACCTCCGCTATGAAGAAGGTCGACGTCGCCGTTCTCGAGCTTTCCAAGAAGGCCATCAACGGCGAGGAGATCGGCGGCCAGACCGTCGAGTTCGGCATGACCGACGACGCCGTGGGCATCCCCGAGGAGCATTCGCTCATGGCCGACGAGGTCTACAACCAGGCCATCGATCTGGAGGGTGAGATCAAGGACGGCAAGATCACGCCGCCCGCCAATGAGGACGACTTCAACGCATTCGTCGCTACCCTCTAAACCATCGAGCATATATGCGGGCAGCGCGCTTCGGCGTGCCGCCCGCTTTTCTTTTTCTCCCCCACCCGCAATTCATCCAATCATCCCCCAAGCATCCGCCATCGTTCACCCCGCGATCGCGCCGCGCCGGCCCAAGGGCACGCCCGCCCTGAACCACGCGCGACCCGGCCGCGGTTTGACCGATAGAAAAGGGAGGAGAGCCGTTATGGAGGTTAACCCCAGCTATGCGGTGCAGATGCACGGCATAGTCAAGATGTTCGGCTCGTTTTGCGCCTTGGACCACGTGGACCTGGACGTAGAACGCGGCAGCATCCACGCCATCCTGGGCGAGAACGGCGCCGGCAAGAGCACGCTCATGAACGTGCTCTACGGCCTATACCAGGCAGAAGAGGGAGAGATCTTCCTCGGTGGCGAAAAAGTCTCGATCAGCAACCCCAATGATGCCATCGCCCACGGCATCGGCATGGTGCACCAGCACTTCATGCTGGTCGACAACTTCACCGTCACCCAGAACATCATCCTGGGACAGGAGCCCTGCCGCGGGGCGGGCTTGCTCGACATGAAGGCGGCCGGCCAGCGCGTTCGCGACATCATCGCCGAGTACGGCCTCGAGGTAGACCCGGACGCCAAGATCGAGGACATCTCCGTGGGCATGCAGCAGCGCGTCGAGATCCTCAAGGCGCTCTACCGTGGAGCCGACATCCTCATCCTAGACGAGCCCACCGCCGTCCTCACCCCGCAAGAGATCGACCGCCTGGTCCAGATCATGCGCGGCCTCGCCGCCAAGGGCAAGACGATCATCATCATCACGCACAAGCTCAAGGAGATCAAAGCCTCCTCCGACACCTGCACCATCATCCGCCGCGGCAAGTACGTCGGCGCGGTCGACGTCGCAGGGGTGGACGAGGAGGAGCTTGCGGAGAAAATGGTGGGCCACCACGTCAACTTGGTTGTAGAGAAGGCGCCCGCCAATCCCGGCAAGGAGGTCTTCCGCATCGACGACCTGGTGGTTAAGGACGAGCGCGGTATCGAGGCCGTGCGCCACCTCAACCTCTCCGTGTGCGCAGGCGAGATCGTAGGCATCGCGGGCATCGACGGCAACGGCCAAAAGGAGCTGGTCGAGGCTATAACCTGCCTCACCCGTGCCCAAAGCGGCACCATCACCGTCAACGGCGAGGAGATCCAAAACACCACGCCGCGCAACGTCATAGACCACAAGGTCTCGACCATCCATGAAGACCGCCAGCGCCGCGGCCTGGTACTCCCCTTCACCGTCGCGGAGAACGCCGTGCTGGAGAAGTACCGCACGCCCGAGTTCGGCGAGCACGGGGTTCTCGACCGCGCCAAGATGCACGAGTTCACCGAGCAGCTCATCCACGACTACGACGTTCGCCCCGCCGATTGCGCGGATCACACCGCCGCGGGCCTCTCCGGCGGCAACCAGCAAAAGGTCATCATCGGCCGCGAGATCTCCAACAACCCCGACGTTCTCATCGCCGTCCAGCCCACCCGCGGCCTGGACGTGGGCGCCATCGAATACGTTCATAAGACGCTGGTGGCCGAGCGCGACCGCGGCACCGCGATCCTGCTCATCTCGCTTGAGCTGGACGAGGTCATGAGCGTCGCGGACACCATCGCTGTCATCTACGCCGGTGCGATCGTCGACACCTTCAAGCAAGGTGACGTGGACGAGAACCGCATCGGCCTGCTCATGGCGGGAGGTCACGAGTAATGGAAACCATCCAGAAGATCTTGAAGAAGCCCATCACCGCGACCTTTATCGCCATCATCCTGGGATTTCTGGTCGCAGCGGGCGCGCTTGCCGTCGCGGGCTACGACCCCGTCGCCGCCTTTACCGCGCTATTCCAGGGCATCTTCTCTAAACCCAAGTACATCTCCAACACCATCATCAAGGCCGCGCCCATCATCCTCACGGGCATCTCGGTCGCCTTCGCGTTCAAGACCGGCCTGTTCAACATCGGTGCAGAGGGCCAGTACATCGCCGGCACCATGTGCGCGGTGCTGGTAGGCGCCAAGCTCAACCTGCCCGCCCCCATTCAGATTCCCGTGGTCGTCTTGGCGGGCGTCGCGGGCGGCGCGCTGATCGGCGCCATAACGGGCTTCCTCAAGTCGCGCTTCGGCATCCATGAGGTCATCACGGCCATCATGCTCAACTGGACCATGCTCTACCTCAATAACTTCGTGGTCTCCACCGCGGCCTACCACCAGCCCAACACCACCTCCAGCTTTCCGGTGAACGAGTCCAGCTTCACCACCATCCTGCATAACTGGAAGATGTCGGATCAGGGACTCGAGACGCTCAGCGGCACGCCGTGGCTCTTCGACGTGTTGGTCAAAACCGACGTCAACATCGCCTTTATCGTCGCCATCGTGGTCGCCGTGCTCGTATGGTTCCTGCTGTTCCGCTCCAAGCTGGGCTTCGAGCTGCGCGCCGTGGGCTTCAACCGCGACGCCGCCGAGTTCTCGGGCATCAACGTCAACCGCAACACCCTGCTCGCCATGACCATCGCCGGCGCCATCTCCGGTTTGGCCGGCGCCCTCACCATCACGGGTATCGAGCCTCACTGCCTCACCATGCTCGCCGCGTTTGAGAACAACGGCTTCAACGGCTTCTCCGTCGCCCTCATCGCCGGCTCCAGCCCCATCGGCTGCATCTTCGCCGGCCTGCTGTTCGGCGGCCTCATCTACGGCGGCCAAAGCGTGCAGCTCGCCGTGGGCGCCCCCACCGACATCATCAACATCATGATCGGCACCATCGTCTTCTTCGTCGCGCTGGCCCGCGTGGTCACGCTTCTGGCCGACAAGCTCGGAAAGCGAGGGGCAAACCATGCTTAACAACATCCTGCTTCTGCTGGGCATCACGCTCATGTACTCCACGCCGCTGGTCTTCGGCGCGCTGGGCGGCGTCATCTCCGAGCGCTCCGGCGTTGTCAACATCGGCATCGAGGGCATGATGACTATCGGCGCGCTGGCCGCCGTCGCCGGCAGCTACTTTACCGGCAACCCCTGGGTAGGCTTTATCGCCGCGGGCGCCGCGGGCGGTCTGTTCGCCGTGCTGCACGCGCTGGCCGCCGTCACCTTCAAAGCCGATCAAAACGTCTCCGGCATCGCCCTCAACCTGCTTGGCCCCGGTATCGCGCTGTTTCTCGCCCGCCTCATGTGGGACGGCGGTACCCAATCGCCCACCATCACCACCCTGCCCAAGCTCTTTGGCTCCGGCGCCTTCCAAGGCACCCCGTGGGCAAACCTCAACGTGGATATCACGGTGGTCCTGGGCCTTGCCGCCACGCTGATCGTTTGGTTTGTGCTCTATAAGACCAAGTGGGGCCTGCGCGTGCGCGCCGTGGGCGAGCACCCGGCGGCGGCCGACACCCTGGGTATCAACGTCAGCCGCATCCGCTTCATCTGCGTGGTGCTCTCCGGCATCTTGGCGGGCTTTGGCGGCGCGTCCATCACGCTGGCCATCATCTCGCAGTTCACTCAGACCGCCGTCGCGGGCCAGGGCTTCATCGCCCTCGCCGCGGTGATCTTTGGCAAATGGACCCCTCACGGAGCGTACGGCGCATGCCTGCTGTTCGGCATGGCGCAGGCGCTGGTGGTCATCCTGGGCGGCGGCGCCATCGCGGTACCCAGCCAGATCCTGGCCATCCTCCCCTACGCGCTCACCTTGGTTGTCCTGGTCCTCTTTGTGGGCAAGGCCGTCGCGCCCAAGGCAGACGGCGTGCCGTATGAGAAGGGCTCGCGCGGCTAGGCATACACGCCCGCCCCGCATCGTCCAAACACGCACGGGCTCCCGCAAACAGGAGCGGGGGCCCGTCCTTTTAGGCTACCTTCCACCCCGTCTCGCTGCGAGCACGCTCGCGCAGCCGCCGCGTCCCACCGGGCACCAAGCCGCCCCGCCCGGCTCGACGTCTGCGCGAACAGGCTTCAACACAGAAAGGAGCGCTTCCATGACGGATATCGAACTCGTCCAAGCGGCCATCCGGGCGCGCGAAAAGGCATACTGCCCCTACTCAAACTTTGCGGTGGGTGCCGCCTTGCTCTGCGCGGACGGCACCGTCTACGGCGGCTGCAACATCGAGAACGCCGCGTACTCGCCCGGCAACTGCGCCGAGCGCACCGCCATCTTCCGCGCGGTCTTTGACGGGCAGCGCGACTTCACCTCCATCGCCATCGTGGGCGGCCCCGCAGGTCAGCCCGTAAGCGAGCTCTGCGCGCCGTGCGGCGTCTGCCGCCAGGTCATGATGGAGTTCTGCGACCCCGCGACGTTTCGCATCCTCATGGGCACAGGAGGCGACACCTTTGAGGAGCGCACGCTCCAGCAGATGCTGCCCTTTGGCTTTGGCCCTGCCAACTTAGGGAAGTAACCGCCCATGAGAATGTACGACATCATAGAGAAGAAGCGCGACGGGGGCGCCCTCACGGACAAGGAGATCGCCTTCTTTGTCAACGGCTACGTCGCCGGCGACATCCCTGACTACCAGGCGTCCGCCTTGCTGATGGCTATCTACCTGCGCGGTATGGACCAGGACGAGACCCTATCGCTCACCATGCGCATGCTCCACTCCGGCGACGTGGTGGACCTTTCCAGCCTAGGCGGCGTCACCGTGGACAAGCATTCCACCGGCGGCGTGGGCGACAAGACCTCGCTCGCCGTGGTGCCGCTTCTGGCCGCCATGGACCCCGGCCATGTCTTCGTCGCCAAGATGAGCGGACGAGGGCTGGGCCACACAGGCGGCACGCTCGACAAACTCGAGAGCATCCCCGGCCTTTCCACCCAAGTTGAACGCGACGATTTCCTACGCATCGTGCGCGAGCACGGCGGCGCCATCATCAGCCAGACCGGAAACCTGGTGCCAGCAGACAAGCTCATCTACGCGCTGCGCGACGTCACCGCCACGGTTGGCTCCATTCCTCTCATCGCATCGAGCATCATGAGCAAGAAGCTCGCATCCGGCTCCGACTGCATCCTACTCGACGTCAAGGTGGGATCCGGCGCCTTTATGAAGACCGTGCCGCAAGCCGTCGAGCTCGCCCAAACCATGGTCACCATAGGCCGGGGAGCCGGACGGCGCGTCCGCGCGCTCGTCACCAATATGGACCGGCCGCTGGGCCGCGCCATAGGCAACTCGCTCGAGGTGATCGAGGTCGCCCGCATGCTGCAGGGACGCGGCCCCGCCGACCTTGAACACGAGTGCCTCATGCTCGCCGGCGAGCTGATGGAGATGACCGGTCGCATGGGCGCCGCCGCGGCGAGGGATCGCGCCCGCGAGCTTATCGAAAACGGCGGGGCCTTCGACAAGCTCTGCGAGATCGTCCGGGCCCAGGGCGGCGACCCGGCATACCTGCGCGACACCGCGCTGTTCGAGGCCGCGCCCATCCAGCACCGCGTCCTAGCTCCGTGCGACGGATACATTTGCCGCATCGATACCGAACAAGTGGGCATCGCCAGCGCGCAACTGGGCGCGGGGCGCCTTGCCAAGGGCGACGCGATCGATTACTCGGCCGGCATCGAGCTGCTCGCAAACTACGGCGACCCCGTCAGGTGCGGCCAACCGGTGGCGATCCTACACACGTCACGCGAAGATCTCCTCGTCCAGGCCCTTGCCACCTTTAACGCGGCACTCACCTTTGGTACAGACGAGCCGCCAGCAGAACCGCTACTCTTTGCCTCGGTGGACGAGAGCGGCGCGACCTATCCAAGTCGGCGCGATGCCGAGTGACCCCTTGGCCGCACGACCCGCACCGTCGTCCCATTCAACCTTTGCCCTCGACCAGAAAGGAACAACCATGAACCTCACCCAATCCCAGCTTGCCAAGTACATGGACCACACCCTGCTCAAGGCGGACGCCACCCTAGACGGCATCGACCGCGTGGTCGCCGAGGCCAAGCAGTTTGGCTGCGCCAGCGTCTGCGTCAACCCCTTCTGGGTGCCCTACGTCGCCCGCCTGCTCGACGGCTCCGGCGTCGCGACCTGCACCGTGGTCGGCTTCCCGCTGGGCGCCAGCTCCACCGCGTCCAAGGTTTTTGAAACCACCGACGCCATCGCCAACGGCGCCGACGAGATCGACATGGTCATCAACATCGGCGAGCTCAAGGCCGGCCATGCCGAGCTGGTCCGCGAGGACATCCGCGCCGTCGCCGAGGCCACGCATGCCGGCGGCAAGCTACTCAAGGTCATCATCGAATGCTGCCTGCTCACCGATGACGAGAAGCGCCTCGCCTGCCTGCTGTGCGCGGAGGCCGGCGCCGACTTTGTCAAAACCTCTACCGGCTTCTCCACCGGCGGCGCCACCGTCGCCGACGTCACCCTTATGCGCGAGTGCGTGGGCCCGGACTTCGGCGTCAAGGCAGCCGGCGGAATCCGCACGCTTGCGGACGCCTACGCCATGATCGAGGCGGGCGCCTCCCGCCTGGGCGTATCTGCCGCTGCATCCATCCTGGCAGAATTGGACGAGTAGCCCATGGATAGCACCAATCGCGACGCGGGCCGCGCACCCTACAAGCGCTACAAGCGCGTCCTCGCCATCGTTATCGACTCCATCGGCGTCGGCGGCGCGCCCGATGCCGACAAGTACAACAGCGCGGGTGCGGACACCCTTGGCCACATGGCGAACTGGTTTATCCGCGAACAGGGCCGCCCGCTGGCGCTACCAAACATGGAACGCCTGGGCCTTGGCCTGGTGCGACCCGGCAAGCCCTTCACCGGCATCAATACGGTCGCCAACCCCGCCGGCGCCTACGGGCGCATGCAGGTCACCAGCTTTGGCAACGATTCCCTGGACGGTCACTGGGAGATGATGTGCCTGCCGGCGCGCTTCCATGTGGATTACTTCCCCCAGGGCTTCCCCGATAGCCTGCTAGATAAGATCCGCGAGTTCAGCGGTCGCGGCATCCTGTGCAACAAGCCCTATTCCGGCACCGAGGTCCTGCGCGACTACGGCGAGCAGCAGCTTGCCACCGGCGACCTCATCATCTACACCTCGGGCGACTCCGTGCTGCAGATCGCCGCGCATGAAGACGTCATCCCCCTAGACGAGCTCTACTGCATCTGCGAATACGTGCGCAAGCTCATCGATGGCCCGGAGATCACCATGGGCCGCGTCATCGCCCGCCCGTACGTGGGCGACTCCGCCGACACCTTTGTTCGCACCGCCAACCGCCATGACTACGGTCTGGTCCCCACCGGCCCCACCGCCGTGGACTTCCTGCAGCAGGCGGGCTTCGACACCATCGCCGTGGGCAAAACCTACGACCTTCTCTGCGGCCACGGCTTCGACCGCTCCTACCACAACCAGAGCAACTCCGATGGCATGGATCATGTGGACGAGGTCATGTCCCAGGATTGGTGCGGCCTATGCTTCACCAACCTGGTCGACTTCGACTCCGTCTACGGCCATCGCCGCGATCCTTTGGGCGACGGCCTGGCCCTTGAGGACTTCGACCGCCGCCTTGGCCGCGTGATGGAGGCGATGCACGGGGACGACCTGGTTCTGGTGACCGCCGATCATGGCAACGACCCAACCTACAAGGGCACCGACCACACGCGCGAGCTTGTCCCGCTTCTGGCATGGTCGCCCTCGATGGCCGCCCCGGGCGCTGATCTTGGCCTACGCTCCACCTGCTCTGACCTGGGCGCCACCATCTTGGACAACTTCAACGTCGCCGGAAACGGCGAGGGTGTCAGCTTCTTGGAGCAGCTCCCCTAACGCACTCGTGGGTGGGCGCCGCCAATGACACCCACCCACGAGCGATGGCGCAGCCGTCCGCCATCGTCGGCGGGCGGATGTGCCGTGTATTACCATGTGCCACTTTGAAGCGCTATTATGGCTCGCTTTAATACCAATTATGAAATCGGTATTACCGATTACCACTTTTTCCAGAAAAAACGGTAAACGGTAATACACAGATTGATCTGCGTATTGAAATGTGCCATTCCAAGCGTTAAAAGTGGCACGCTTCAATACATGTATTACAGATAACCAAAATGAAAATAGCCAAAATGGATCCACGGCAGTACGCCAAGAATGCCTACTCCCAGCCCTTCCATACATCCGGCTGGTAGCCCACGGTCGCCTGGCGGCCGTTACGGACGATGGGTTCACGCAGCACCTGTTGATTCTCAAGCAGCTTCTCAAACTTCTGGCTCTCAGCCAGATAGGTGATAAGCGCGACCGTATCCTGGTCCTTTGCATCACGGTCCAGCACGCCATCGATACCGCCCACGCAACGCATGACGCTCTCAAGCTCGCCCTTGCTCATCCCCTTCTCTTTAAGGTCGATAAACTGGAACTTGATACGGCGCTCTTTAAAGTAGCGTTGGGCCTTCTTGGTATCGAAGCTCTTCTTGGTGCCGAAGATCTGGATATTCATATGCATCCTCCTAGCGGGTTACGTCAAAGTGTACCAACAAAAAAGACTCCGGAACCCCAAAGGACCATCCTCGCGATGCGCGGCAATGGACGCTTGTGGAGCTCCGGAGTCATAGGGACGAGGAAATCGTCCTAAATCAAGACCGTAAGAAGACGGCCTTTACGCGATCAAGAAGGAAATCAGGAACGCGATGTCAACCAGCCAGGTAAGCGGCTTGACCTTGGAGGCGTTGCCGGTGCAGACAGCCATAAGGGTGTAGGTGATGAAGCCCAGGCCAATACCGGTAGCGATGGAGTAGGTCAGCGGAATGCCGATGATGGTCATGAAGGCGGGGATGCCGTCCAGCGGGTTGCTGAAGTCGATGTCGCTCACAACGTTCATCATGAGGAAGCCGACCATAACCAGGGCGCCGCAAGTTGCGGGAGCGGCGATCATGGAGACCAACGGGGAGAAGAACGCGGCGAGCAGGAAGATGACGCCGGTGACAACAGAGGTGAGACCGGTACGGCCGCCGTCGGCAGCGCCAGAGGCGGACTCGACAAAGGTGGTGCAGGAGGAAGCGCCAAACAGGCCGCCCACAGAAGCGGCAAGGGAGTCGACGATCAGGATCTTGCGGATGTCCTCGACGTTGCCGTCCTCATCCAGGAAGTCGCCCTGCTTACCAACGGCAACGGCGGTGCCCATGGTGTCGAAGAAGTCGGACAGCATGATGGAGAAGACAAAGACCAGCAGCGTGGGGTTGACGAAGACCTTGACGATGGCCATGCCGGAGCCGTCGGCAGCGGTCTGGAACGGAGCCATGAAGGTCGTGAAATCGGGCAGCTGGACAATGCCGGTAGGCATAGGGGTCACGCCCAGGGGTACGCCGGCGACGGCGGCGATGATGATGCCCCACAGGATGTAGCCCTTGATCTTGAAGACGTACAGGGCAAAAGTCACCACAACGGAGATGATGCCCACCAGGAACACGGGGTTGTACACGGATCCGAAGGTGATGAGGGTGGAATCGTCATTGACCACGATGCCGCCATTGATAAGGCCAAGCAGCGCGATGAAGATGCCCAGGCCGACCGCGATGGCGTGGCGCAGGGAGACGGGCACGGCCTCCATAATGGCCTCGCGCAAACCGCACAGAACCAACGCCAGGATGATAAGACCCTCGAGGAAGATGACCGCCATGGCGACCATCCAGTCACCGCCGGCAGCAGCGGTGAGCGAGAACGCGACGACCGCGTTGATGCCCATGCCGGATGCGCAGGCAAGCGGACGGTTCGCGAACAGGCCCATGAGGATGGTCATGATGCCGGCAGCGAAGCAGGTGGAGGTGACGGCGGCGCCCACCGGAATGCCGGCGGCAGACAGAAGCGCCGGGTTGACCGCGATGATGTAGGCCATCGCCAGGAACGTGGTGATGCCGGCGCGCACCTCGGTGCCGACGGTCGAGCCACGCTCGCCGATCTTGAAGAAGTTGTTCATTCTCTACCCTTCCTTGATGAACAAAAACTTCACAACCATACCACACTATTCAGGTACCTGCAGGTTTTTCCCGTTTCACGCTCCTTCGAGTTGGCAACATTTTGCAATCCAGCGCATGAATTGCCCTCCAACCGTCTCATTTGTGAGCATATGGACGAGATTATTCTTCTTACCGTTCCGCCCTTAAAACCCTCCGCCCCTTATCGCGCGCGGCAGGACGCATGCAAAAAGGCGCGGCACCTGCCGCGTGGGCCGGCGCCGCGCCTTTTGCGTGCAAAGTACAGGATCGAGAATAGCCGCTGCCGAGTATCTACGCTCTCGGCGGACAGGGCCAGAGATTAGGCGGCAAGACCCAGGGCGGGAGCGATGGCGAAGAAATACGCCAGAACCAGCACGCCCAGGACGATGCGGTAGACGCCGAACGCCTTGAAATCATGACGTCGGACAAAGCCCATGAGCCACTTGATGGCAAGCAGCGAGACCACAAAGGCGACCGCGCAGCCAACGCCCAGAATCGCGAGCTCGGGCGCGCCGAACGTGCCGCCCTTGATAAAGAACTTCACCAGTTTGAGGGCGCTGGCGCCGAACATGACGGGGATCGCCAGGAAGAACGTGAACTTAGATGCCACCGAACGGGTGCAGCCCAAAAGCAGGCCGCCGATGATGGTGGAACCAGAGCGCGAGGTGCCGGGAATGAGCGACAGCACCTGGAAGCAGCCAATGCCCAGGGCTATCTTCCAGGAAAGCTCGTCCAACGACGCGATGGCACCAAAGTCGGAATCGCCGTCATATGCCGAGCCGGCAGCACCACCGGCAGCGGAAGACGCGACGGGAGACGCAGCGAAGTGGGCGCCGGCGGGACGCGATCCGGGAAGCGCACCGGCGGCGGAAAGCTCGCTGCGGCGCCGAGCGCGCCAGCTCTCGATCACAATGAAGGCGATACCGTAGACAATCAACGCGGCGGCAACCACCACGGAGCTGTAGAGGTGCTCCTCCATAAAGTCATCCAGCGGGATTCCGATAACCGCGGCGGGGATGCAGCCCAACACGATCTTGCCCCACAGACTCCAAGTGGCGCGCCTTCCGTCTTTTCCCTTTTTGGACGAGAATGGGTTGAGCTCATGGAAGAACAGCAGGCAGACGGCAAGAATCGCACCAAGCTGGATGACCACCAAAAACATGTTCCAGAATTCTTCGGTCACGTTGAGCTTGATAAACTCGTCCACCAAGATCATGTGACCGGTGGAAGAAATGGGCAGCCATTCGGTGATGCCCTCAACCAGGCCCAGGAACGCGGCCTTGAGAAGTTCGATGATGTCCAAGAAAGACCTCCCTTACGACGTCGTCGCACTATTATCGCGCTGCAACGGACACCGCAAGAAAAAAGCGCTTTCATTCACAGAATAATAAGGTCGGATTGCTCTCACTTAGGGTATATGTTTAGCGAAGTAAAGCGGACGGCATGACGGGTGGCACGAGCCCGTCCCCGGATAGGAGGTCCTCATGAACGAAGGCTATTCCAAGATTTTCGTTTCGCTCGACGGCACCGAACAGCAGGATTTTGTCCTCGCGCGCGCCATCAAGGTAGCTGCGAACAACAATGCCAAATTGATTATCGGTCACGTTATCGACTCCACCGCGCTCGAGAGCGCTGGCGCGTACCCCGTCGACCTGGTCAACGGCCTTGAGACCGCCTTTAGGAACTCCATCGCCGCGCAGGTGGGAGAGGCGAAGGCCAATCCGGACATCCCCGAGGTCGAGATCGTTATCCGCGCTGGCCGCATTCGCGAGACCCTGAAGGACGAGATGCTCGACGTCATCCAGCCCGACCTGGTACTCTGCGGCGCACGCGGTCTATCTTCCATCAAGTACGCGCTGCTGGGCTCCATCTCCACGTTCCTGCTGCGCAACACCGATTGCGACATCCTTGTTGTGAAGTAGCACTTGGATAAGAACGGCTATGAGCGGGCGCCCCGCTCTCCCGTGCAAACGTCCTCGCCCCGTTGGGGCTGCGGATTGTTTTCACGGGAGAGCGGGGCGCCCCTCTTGTCTCGATCTTGCGCCCGACGCTACGCTTCTGCAAACTTGGAAAGCAGGAACTCTTTGAAGTGCAGCATATCGAACGCAATCTTTCCGCGCCCGCGCGTGCCTATGATTCCCTGTTCCACCAGCCTTGCACGGTACTGGGAAGCGTAATTGCTGGCAACCCCCATGCGCTGCGCTATATCTGCTACCAAGCTCACATCTTGGTCCTCAAGCATCGCCCTAAGGAACGCAAGGTCGCCGTCCGATAGTTCATAAAACGTTGGCTCTAGCACGCGCTGATCAAGGTCGCCTTGCGCCAACGCCACGCCTCGTTGCACGTCTTTGACGGTAATTTCGCATGAACCAAAGGATACATCCCACGATCTATACCCCACAAGCTGCATCATAAAGGGGAAGCCGCCGATGGCGTCGACCATGAGGTCGATCGCTTCTCCAGTCGCCGTCTTCCCTTCGCTTGCAATGGTTTGGACAAGCGCTTGCGCTACCTCCTGATCGGCGACACCGCTTAGGCGGTGCTGGACCGAACGGCGAAGAAAGGAAACCGTTTGGTTTCTTAAAAGTGCGGAAACCTGATGGGGAAGCCCCGCCATGAGCAATCCGACGCGCTTGCCCTCGCGAACAAAAAGCTGGTATGTCGCGGCAAAGGAAATCATCTCATCAAGAGACGCGGACACCTCGTCCACGGTAATCAAAAGCCCTATGCCATATTGATCGAGCCCTTTAAACAAAGCGTTCATGCGAGAACGCCAATTGAGCTGCTCGCGAGGGGCGGACTCCCACTCGAGGCCAAAGAGCTGCCCGACGGTCAATCCTTTAAGTTTTGGGCTGTCCGTCGTATCGATATAGGCGGCGGCAGCCTCCTTGGTACGCTCGTAAATGTCCTCCAGCATACCCGGTGCCGCGACAACACTTACCGAGATCCAGCCATGCTCAAGCGCTTCATCGGCGAGATACGAAAGAAGCGCCGTTTTTCCCGTACCTCTTGCTCCTATGAATATGGTGGCCAAATTGGGGTCGCCCGGGCCGCGGTCAAGAGCACGGACGATGTCTTCGATAACGTATGTACGCCCAGCCATATAGGGCGGCACAATTCCAAACGTTGGTGTAAACGGGTTATTAAACGCTGCCATGATAGTCCGCCTCCTTGGTATGCTTTAACAAGTTTTGCAAGCTTTCACTTCTTTTGCTTTCTTTAACAAGTTTTCATTTCGAAGCAGAAGCATTGAAGGAGGAGCGCCGCCCATTCAACGCGAGCGCTATTCAAAGTAATGGAAGCGATTGGTAGAGAACGACAAGATCACCGTAAAGCCCTCGCCCGCAACCGAATCGGCGTCAATCCCCACGCCCATTTTGTCGCACAGACGTTTGACCAGGTACAGCCCTATACCGGTCGAGCGCTTGCCAGAACGGCCCGCCGCGCCGGTGAAGCCCTTCTCGAACACCCTCGGCAAGTCCGCAGCGCTGACCCCGCAGCCGTTATCGCGAATAGAAAGCTCGACGCGCTCCGTTGCCAGCCCCTCGTCGCGCAAACATGCGCTGAACTCGATAGAGGCGCCCTCATCGCGGGCGTACTTAACCGAGTTCTGGATGATCTGCCCAAAGATGAAGAGCATCCACTTCTCATCGGTAAACACCTGGTAGTCGAGATTGCGGCGAAACGGCGCGACCCGGGCGGAGATGAGCATGCGCGAGTTGGCGCGCAAGGCGGCGGACACCAGCTCCTTGAGGTTGTACTCGCGGATAAGGTAGTCGCGCTCGACCGCCTCGGAACGCGCGTAGAACAAGGCCTGCTCCACATAGCCCTCCATGCGGTCGAGTTCCTCGTCCAGCGCCCGGACACGCGAGAAGAGCACTTCTTCATCGATAGGGTCCTCGCCCACCGCGGAAAGCTCGTCCTCTATGTTCTCGATCATAAGGTGCGCCGCGGCGAGGGGCGATTTCGCCTCATGGACCCAAGTTTCAACATATTCGCGGTAATCGTTGGTCTGGCGGCGATACCCCGCCACCTCGTCGTTCGCCGCTTTGGAAACGGCGCAAAGGGCGTCATAGGCAAGCTGGCCCTCAATGAAATCCGGACGGTCGATGAGCTCGCTTGCCCACAGGGCATGACCCTGCTGGTCCGCAAGGCTGTCGAGCTCGCAGGCAAATGCGCGCTTGCGAAGGTAGTCGACGACCAGCAGCAACACCGAAGAACCTATGAGCACGCAGGCGACCAGCGAAAGCAGGGGCGCGCCGGTGCCGGAAACCTCGAGCACCATGCACGTCAGCAAGCTCGCCACGCAGAGAATGGCCGCCGTGGGCCAAGCGGAACGCAGATATGACCCAAACGTCATAGCTCCCCCTAAACCGAATAGCCGCGGCCGCGATGCGTGGTGAGATAGCCCTTGACGCCGATCTTCTCGAGCGTGCCGCGCAGACGGTTGATGTTGACGGTAAGCGTGTTATCGTCCACAAACGCATCTGAATCCCATAGATCGCGCATGAGGGCCTCGCGCGACACGATGGTGCCCGCCTTGGAGACCAGCAGCGTTAAGATGCGCATCTCATTTTTGGTGAGCTCCACCTGGCGGCCGTTGGCGTATGCCAGCGAACGCGCAGGATCGATCTCGACACCGTTATGGCGCAGCAGCTGCGTCTCGGACGAACCCGCGACGCGACGCAGCAGCGCCTCGATGCGCGCCACCAGAACGCGAGCGCTATAGGGCTTGGGTACAAAGTCGTCCGCGCCCATGTTCATGCTCATGACCTCGTCTATCTCCGTCACGCGCGAAGTGAGGACCATGATGGGAACGCTTGAAACCGCGCGCAGCTCGCGGCAGATGAACTGGCCGTCCGTGCCGGGCAGGGTGAGATCGAGCAACACCAGGTCCGGCGAAGCGGCGAGCACCTCGTCGACCACGGTATCGAACCGCTCGCACCAGCGCGTCTCATACCCGTTGCGCTCAAGCACCTGCAAAAGCTCGCCACGGATGGAAGCATCGTCCTCAACCACGTAGATAAGCGCCACAACGCCCCCCTCTCCCCGCCGCCCAAGAAAGCGGCCGTTATCGACAACATCAACCCGAGGCACGCACCCGCCGGCGCGGCGCCCTTAGGAGAACAGCTTTGCCACGCCATCGCGCAGGAAGCGGACAAGATTCGCGTCATCAGACTGATCTTCATCCACCTCGCGCGCGGGGACCACTCCATGCTCGTCGGAGACCAAGAATATAGGGGTGGACGAGGAATGGACGTCTTTCAAGAACGCGTCGCCGGAACCTACATGCTCAACCGCGATACCGCGTGTGGCGGCCAGCTGCTCCACCAGCGACAAGCTGCCGCACACATGCTCGCCCACGGCGACCAGCAGGCGCCCGTCGCGCATGCAGCAGAGCACCTCTGGCGCGACGCCCGCCTCCGCCTCTTCCAGGCGGGCTGCCTCTGCGCGAGCGGCAAGAGCGGCTGACGCAGTATCAACCAGGGGCTCATAGGCCCCCACCGTCATGGCGGCGTTGCCGTTGACATCGATCACCAACATGAGCACGCCGTTGTGCTCCACGTAGGAACCCTCGGTCAGCGACCATTCCACATGCTGCTTGGCCCACGAGAGCATGTTATGGGTAAGCGGTTCGCCCATGACAACGCGTTGAGACAGGGCGCGGATGTGCCTATTGAGCAGCGGGACGCGCTTCTTCGACATGCGCCAACGGCATACCAGGGCGGGCGCGTCCAGATTGAACGGCTGGTTGCCGCGCTCTTGGTTGGCACAGAACTCCTCATACGCGCGCTGCTCATCCGGGTTATCGAACAGCTCCGTCAACGCCTGGTCGCTCACGGCTCTCCTTTCAAAAAGGGCCCCCGAAATCTCGGGAGCCCGTATTGTCCTTATGGATCGTCAGGTTAACCCGCATGGGTTATACCCGCTACCCGCATGCTTTTAGTGACGGAAGTGACGGGTGCCGGTAAAGACCATGGCGATACCGTGGTCATCGCACGCCTGGATGGACTCGTCGTCACGCACCGATCCGCCGGGCTGGATGATGGCGGTCACGCCATGCGCGGCAAGCACGTCGACGTTGTCGCGGAACGGGAAGAACGCATCGCTGGCGCAGGCAAAGCCGCCCGCCTCGACGCCCATGCGCTCACAGGCCTCCTCGGCGCGCTGGCAGGCCAGCAGTGCGGAGTCAACGCGGTTGGGCTGGCCGGGACCCATGCCAATGCCGGCGCGATCCTTAGCGATGAGGATGGCGTTGCTCTTGACGGTCTTGCAAACCTTCCAGGCAAAGATGAGGTCTTCCATCTCTGCATCCGTGGGCTTGCGGGTAGTGGGGAACGTGAAAGTCGAAGGATCCTCGTCCACCGTATCCACGCACTGAACCAGCATGCCGCCATCGACGGTACGGGCTTCAAGCTGGGCGTGCCCGTCAGCGCCGCCGGTGGCAAGCACGCGTAGGTTGGTGCGCTTGGACAGGCGCTCGAGCGCCTCGGGGCTGAAGGACGGGGCGATGAGAACCTCGACAAACTGCTTGTTGACGTCTGCGAAATGCTCCACCAGGCTCAGGGGCACCTCGCGGTTGACGGCGATGATGCCGCCAAAGGCGCTCTTAGGATCGCAAGCGAAGGCGCGGTCATACGCCTCGGTCACGTCCTCGCCCGTTGCGGAGCCGCAGGGATTCTGATGCTTCAGGATGATGACCGCGGGCTCCTCGAACTCGCGAACGGCGTTCCAGGCGGCGTCGGCATCCAGGAAGTTGTTGTAGGACAGCGGCTTGCCCTGGATCTGCTCGGCACCAACCAGAGGGCTTGCGAACGAGGCGAAATTGCCAAAGCTATCGGCGAAGCGATAGACCGCGGCGGTCTGATGCGGATTCTCGCCATAGCGCAGGTCCTGGGCCTTCTCAAGGTGCAAGTCAAAGGCCGCCGGAGGCACAAACGCGGGGGCGGTGGTGCCGGCAGCGCCCGCGTCCTCGTTCGCCAGGTAGGTATTGAGCCAGGTAGAGATAGCCGTATCGTAAGAAGCGGTGCGGGTGTAGACCTTGGCAGCCAAATGGCGACGGGTGCCAAGCGTGGTGCAACCGGCATGCACGGACATTTCGTCCAAAATACGAGCATAGTCATCAGGGTCGCAGACCACGGTGACGGAATCGTTGTTCTTGGCAGCGGAACGCAGCATGGAGGGACCGCCGATATCGATGTGCTCGATGGCGTCCACAAAGGTGACGTCCGGGGAGGCGACGGTCTTCTCGAACTCGTAGAGGTTGACGCAGACCAGGTCGATCATCTGGATACCGTGCTCAGCGGCCTCCGCCATGTGCTGCTCGGAGTCGCGACGGCACAGCAAGCCGCCATGCACCTTGGGGTGCAACGTCTTGACGCGCCCGTCCATCATCTCGGGGAAGCCCGTGAACTCCTCGATGGGGATCACCGGAACGCCGGCCTCTTCCAGCACGCGCGCGGTACCGCCCGTCGAGATGATCTCAACACCGTAGTCGCTTACCAGCGACTGAGCGAACTCGACGACACCCGTCTTGTCGGTCACCGAGATCAGCGCGCGCGAGATCTTCTTGTCTGTGCCCATGCAGCACTCCTCCTTCGTGGATGCGAGCGTCCCGCCATGCAAGGGGGACGGCCTCTCTCTTCGTCCTACTAATGTAGCGCAACCCGCCGCCCGCGTTGTGCATGGCACGGGGTGATTTTGAAGAAAATGCCAAGACAACGTGACGGTTCCGCGAAGAATTCGCGGGGGACCTGTGGTGACATAGGGAGACCATATTTGAATCCCTCCCGCGTGGTAGAAACCTTAGTGAAGAAGGAGGCACGAATGGTTTCACGCGTCATCTATAGGCCGTTTGAGAAGGACGATTTTAGCGCCCTTGCCTCAATCCTGAAGGACACCTGGCATACCTACGTGCCCAACCAGGAATACAACGCCCTGGAAGCCGCGTGCGACCTGGTCCATTCCCTTGAGATTTCCAGCTTTTCGCAGGTTGTATTAGTGGACGATATTCCCTGCGGCATCGTGCTGGCACGCGCCGAAGGCGACCGACTCCCCCATGCCAAAGAATGTCATGCCGCTATGGACGCGTTCCTGGAGCGCATGCACAAGCTGGAGCCCAAGGCTACGGACGAGTACCTTTCCTTCTTGGAAGCCGAGCGGCGCGTCAACGGTCGCCTACTTGAGCAAAGCGGCCTTGCCCGCGCAAGCCAGATCACCCTGCTTGCCGTGAGCGGCACCGCCCGCGGGCTTGGAATTGGCAGCGTCCTGCTAGATGCGGCGACCTCCTATGTCACCTCTCGCGGTGCGAAGGGCCTGTACCTTTACACCGACACCGATTGCTCGTGGAAGTTTTACGAGCGCCGCGGCCTTAAGCGCGCCGCAATGTACCGGGCAAATCGCGAAGAGCGCCATGTGCTCCCCCGCGAGATGTACCTGTACGGAATGGATCTCTCCGCCTAAGATCGCTAACCGGCGCCTTGAGGGCAGCTTGGCGCCTAGTCTCGCACGCGATCGATACGGCGAGGACAAGCATACGCGGAACGCATCCGCACAAGAAAGGGCTCCCTTATCAGGAGCCCTTCTTTTTTCATGAAACCGCAGCCGTCCGTCACCTCGCGCCGCATCGCAAGCCTGAACACAAAGCCGGCAGCGCCCTAAAACGTTCCGCCGCCGCCTCCGCCAACGCCTCCTCCGCCGCCACCGGAGAAACCTCCGCCAAAGCCGCCCGACGAGCTATTTGCGCTCGCCGTCAGCGCCGCGGCGGAGATGGCTCCGTAGGTAGAAGACAGGTCGCGCGTGGGCGAGCCAAGGCTACCGTGGGGATAGCACCACCAGTACACGGGATAGTAGAAGCCGCCCAGCTCGTCTTGGCGCATATCCCGCGGGACCGCGTCCGCAAGGTCGCGAAGCACCTTATCAGATACGCCCAGGGCAACTGCCATGACCAGCAGCTTGTTCCACAAGATAAGGTCTTGCGGCACTGCCTCGCCCAGACGGGTGAAATCTTCCAGCCAGCGCTTGAGCGCCAGGCACCGGGCGCGCAGCTCCACGTCCTCGCGGGTGTAGCGCCGAGCCGTGGCGGCCACCGCCGCGGCGGCAATAGCCATGGCGCACGCAGCGAGCAGCGCCAGGACGCTCGTCTCGAGCTCGATGGTTGCGAATAGAGACGCCACGCCGATCACGACCGCAAGGACAACGACCGTCAACCCAAACGCATGCGAGCTGTCACGCAAGAGGCCGCGCATCTCGATAGCCGCGCCAACGGAAGCCTTGAAGCCGTCCAAACGCTCGCCATAGGCGTCGGAATCCTCGTCCGCGTTCGCGCGAACCCCATCGAAACGCACCTCTTCGCCATTCTGGGCGCCCGGGCCAAAGTACAAATCGAGTGCATCGATGTCGATGGGGCCGGTTGCACGGGCGCGGTCGACAAGGCGGATACTGTAGGAATCCTCGTCCTTGGAGCCAAACAGCCCGCGCTTCTGCCGCGTTTGGCACACCAACTCGATCACGCGCTCGTCCGTAAGCTTCATAAGAGTCGCCACAAATGCAGCGTCGCCCACATCGCCGTCGCACATGAAAGCAGAAATCACCGCAGGATGATCATCACTGGGAACATCGCGATAGTACGTATCCTGAAACATCGGCTTGGGGCTCTTGAATACAGTAAGGCGTAGGCCCACGGCGGCAACAAGCAAAACCGCAGCCGAGCCCACGCTCAGCACCGTCGCCGCCGCAACCATGCGGCGAGCCTCCTCGCGACGCGCGTTGGCCTCTTCCGCCCACGCGGCTTCCTCGTCCAAGATGGTCTCAAGACGCGCGGACGAGGACACCTGAAGATCCGGCACCCAGGACACGGGAAACACCAGACGCGCCTCGGCGTACTCGCCCGAATCGACGCGCGGCACGGTAAAGCGGGCGACCGGGTCACCCATATCGCCCACCTGAACCGTTGCGTCCAAGGGCCCGTGACCCCACGCGCGCACGCCAAGATCAGAAAGCTCGTCAGAAGACCAGTCCTTGCTCTCTACGCTGCCATCGCTCCCGTAGATATCATGGGCCTCGCCCGAGAAACCAAGGGTGAGCGTCACGTCATGGGAGGGCTCGGTCCAGCCGTCACCCACAAACTTCCAATACAGCTCCGCGGTATCGGACCACGCCATGACGGCGCCGTTGATGATGTAGGACACCATGAAGCTTCCCTGCTCGCCGGATTCATGGGGCGAGAAGACCTTGATGGTAACCCGGTCTCCATCGTTCTCCACGGTGTAGACACCCGTGTCGCCATTGTTTGCCGAGTCCACAAGCTGGTAGTTCACCTGCTGATCGTTCTCAGTCGCCCTAACGCTGACCTGCTCAAGAGAGGTTGGATGGCCCTGCTGGTTCTCGCCTAACGGGATGGTCCAAAACACGCCGTTCACATCATCGTCGAAGTCGAACGTACGCGACTCCGAGACAAGCATGCGCCCGTCTTCCAGTACGGTGGCGAAGATGTTGACAGAATGCATGTCGAAGCCGTCTGCCCGCGCGACAACGGGGGCTGAGAACAGACAGGACAACGCGAGCGCAGCGGTCGCGGCGACGACGGCGAGCGCGTTGGAGATACGGATGCGCATGGACGCCCCTTCCACTCCGCGGGTAATTTGGCACCAATTGTACCCACACCCTCGCCATAATGCGTTCACGCTCCGCGCGAATTGCACCCGCGGAAGATAACCGACCGTCCGCACGGAGCGCTATACTTACATGCAGCGCGCGAGGGGGCGCGCCACCTATTTTGCACAGGTACGCCAAGCAGAAAGAGGGAATGCACTATGGCCATCAATTCCGCCGTCGCCCAGGCCCTGGAGGAGCAGATCAACGCCGAGCTCTACTCGTCCTATCTGTACCTCACGTTTGCCGATTACTATGAGGACCGCGGTCTTAAGGGTTTTGCCAACTGGTACATGATCCAGGTTAAGGAGGAGGCCGACCACGCGCTGGCCATCCGCCGCTACCTGCTGGACAACGACTACAAGCCCACCATGGAGGCCATTGCCAAGCCCGATAAGGTGTTTGAGAACGACCTTGAGCCGCTTGAGGCGGGCCTTGCCCATGAGGAGTACGTCACCAGCCTCATTCACCACTGCTACGAGGTCGCCCATGAGGTGCACGACATCCGTGCCATGCAGATGCTCGATTGGTTTGTTAAGGAGCAGGGCGAGGAGGAAGCAAACGCGCGCGACATGGTCACCAACATGAAGCTCTTTGGCTCCGATCCCAAGGGCCTGTTTGACCTTGACCGCGAGTACCAGGCACGCGTCTACACCGCCCAGACCGCTTTGCCCATGTAGACCAGCCCATATAGACCAGCCGCGGCTTTTATGCAGCTTTTGCCCGCAGCCCTTTCAAAGCGCATCCTCCCGGGTGCGCTTTTTTCATACTCGTCCGGCGCCGCGCTATACTCTTGCCCATGAACAGTAACGCCCAACATACCAACGCAGGTACGGCACAAGCCGCCGCCCACCCGGTGGTGGGGCGCTTTGCCCCCTCTCCATCTGGCAGGATGCACCTTGGAAACGTGTATTCCGCACTGGTTGCCTGGCTATCCGTACGCAGCCAAAACGGACGCATGGTGCTGCGTATTGAAGATTTGGACGAGCGCTGCCGCAGGGGCAAATTCGATGAACAGCTTATCGCCGATCTGAGGTGGCTTGGTCTTGATTGGGACGAGGGTCCCTACTATCAAAGCGACCGGCTGGACCTATACCGCGACGCCGTTCGCGCCCTTGCAAGTCAGGACTTGGTATACCCATGCTTCTGCACGCGCGCAGAGCTGCACGCCGCCAGCGCCCCCCATGCCAGCGACGGCACCCCTCTGTACCCCGGCACCTGCCGCAACCTAGATGCAGACGAGGTCGCCAGGCGGCGCGCGCTCAAGGCCCCGGCCCTCCGCCTGAAGGTGCCCGATGAGGCGGACCCCGCAGGAATCATCACATTTAACGATCGCTCGTATGGAACGGTGTCCGAATGCCTCGCCACCGACTGCGGCGACTTCTTAATCCAGCGAAGCGACGGGGTGTTCGCCTACCAACTTGTTGTCACCGTCGACGACGAGCATATGGGCGTAACCGAGATCGTGCGGGGGCGCGACCTTCTGGGGTCGTCCGCGCGCCAGATATACCTTCAGAACCTTTTGGGCTACAACCATCCCAGCTATGCGCACGTTCCCCTGCTCGCAGCTCCCGATGGCCGCCGTCTCTCCAAACGTGATAGAGACTGCGACATGGGAGAACTTATGGCGTGCTTCGGTACGCCCGAGAAGCTCCTTGGCTACCTGTCCCATATCGCCGGCATCGCGCCCGATTCCTCGCCCAGATCCGTCGACCAGCTTGTCGATTTATTCAGCTGGCGCGCCATCAGCATCCATAGCGCCGACATTGTTATTGGCAAATAGCCCTGTAGGCGGCCCCTATAAGCAATGCGGCCCGCATTCAGCCGCCACCATGCCCCAGCACCTATTTCAATGTTAAACATGAATGCATATTAAAAAAGCCTCCCGAAGGAGGCTCGAAGATCAACTGGTGCGGCGTACAGGATTCGAACCTGTGACGTTCTGATTCGTAGTCAGACCCTCTATCCAGCTGAGGTAACGCCGCAACGCAAGGAATATAATCACATGATGTCAGCTTTAAGTCAAGAACTTTTTTTCGCTTTGGCCATATTTCTTACAGACGCCGCGCGGTCATCCGCGCGCTGCCCGAACGACCAGAGGCATTCTCAACCAAAGATCGCCCGTCCAGGTCGTCCTCAAGAGAGGACGCGCTCCGCGTAAGAACATGCCCTAAATGAAAAAAAAGAGAGCCATCTCTGACTCTCCTTCAACAATCAACTGGTGCGGCGTACAGGATTCGAACCTGTGACGTTCTGATTCGTAGTCAGACCCTCTATCCAGCTGAGGTAACGCCGCAACGCAAGGAATATAATGTCACTCACCCTAGATTACGTCAAGCATAAATATCAACTTTTTTGAACTTCGATTTCTCGAGATACAGTTTCGCGAGGTCATCGTCCATATTTACACAATTACGAATCGCTCATGAAAACCCAAGCGGCCACAATCATTGTTCCCAACGTAGGAAAATGGGAACATACAGAACCGAATAGCGCGATCTTTGAGGAGTGATTTAACGTGTCGCATCATACCGACCAAAATGAAGGCAATCCCATCCTCAGCGACCTTGGTGCCACCGAGTTCTTTCTTTCGCTTGCTTCCATGCAACTAGTCGACGCCCTTACGGTATCAATGCGCTCCATCTCCGAGAAAGAGGACCCCAGCGGCTTTGAGCTGTATGCAAAGCGGCTTATAAGCCATATCGACCTCGAAAAGCTTCGCGAGATCTCGACCGTGGGCTCGGTCTCCCTCGCCCGTATAGAACTCATGGATGCGTTCTATATCAACTATGATCGTGAAGCCGTCTCGCCCCATGACGCCAGGCTGCTTTATGCGCTTGAATCCATCCTGAATCGCCTGTCGAAGATTGCCGACACCATCACGGGCGAAGACCTCCCCCCACGCGCCGACGGCGTCGAGCGAATCTGCGCCAACCTTGATATCGAGCAATTCCGCATCATCACCGGCTACGTTGATCGCCTCATGGAGAAATCCATCGAACCCAACCCCTGGGCATCGCCCGGCACCATTGCCTGCACGCCCGGCGGAGAGTGGGACATCCGTAGCCGCTTCGCGTCCCTTGTCGAGCATCTCTCGCTGGTCACCCGTCTTGACTACACATACCGCGTCGATGCGAAAAACGGCGTGATGGCCGTCAATTTCCTCGCCCCTCAGCCCGAAGACCTCCCCGCTGAAGAAGCGTTTAGCGGCACGCCCAAATCAACGGTGGTATGGAAGGAGATTTTGGACACGGACCGCGAGGCCCTCTCCCTTGAACACGGCTTTCGCATGGCGCTCGTCCTTGCCGGAGCCTGCTTCGCATCCGGCCTGGGCATCCATACGTGCTACGTTCAAATGGACAACCAGGCAAAACCCAACCATTCCAGGTTTATGAAATACGAGCGAGAAGACTATCTCGCCCGCCTTGTCCCCCTTGCGCGCACACTCGCAGGAACGTCCTTGCGCGATGGCCGGTGCACCACCGAACTCGCTCCGCTGCGCATCGATCAGCCCATGCCCCAATTGGGTTCCACCGTTCGCGACGCCCAACCAAAGGATGACCCGCGCGACCTCCCCGAATGCCTGCGCCGTCTGCTCATGGCGGACAAGGCTTCCGAACTCGAAGTAATGGAGGATGAGGATAGCCCGTACAACATCCGCATCAAGGAACTGAGAGAGCATTTCGAAAGCGATCCCTCCGAGTCCGCGGAAGGCCTTATCAAAATCACCGAGGAAATATCCGCCGCATGTGTGGTCGCGGAACTTCAGTCAAGCGGAGCCGTGCAGACCCAATTTTGCGAGAATCACTTGGGTAGGCTTTTGCTCCCCCTTTTCGAAGATGACCCAACAACCCGCATCTTGCGAGCGCCCGATGCGCTGTTCTTCGCGGAGAGCGACCTGGCGACCATGTATCTCAAGTCCGGCAACTACACTCGGGCCTTAGCCGAGCTGCATAGGCTTCTCGACGTTTCCG
The DNA here is from genome assembly GCF_000225705.1 of Collinsella tanakaei YIT 12063. Classification (GTDB taxonomy): domain Bacteria; phylum Actinomycetota; class Coriobacteriia; order Coriobacteriales; family Coriobacteriaceae; genus Collinsella; species Collinsella tanakaei. The sequence goes on along the minus strand of NZ_JH126469.1, from coordinate 207,852 downwards.
TCACATCGACCCAAGCGCACCTTCTTCTTATCAGCGCGCTCAGTCGCCTTGAGAGATTCGATGAGATAACCGAGGTCGTCAAACACGGCCTGCGATGCGCTTATGACCGCGAGACCATAAGCTACTATTTCTACCGCGTCGCGTTCGCCTACTGGCAACTCGGCCGCATCGATGTAGCGCTCGCATGCTATAGCCTGGTCCCGCGCGGCGAACAGGTCAGCGAGGTTGCAGATGAAGAGCTTCGCGCCCTTTGTCAAAAAGAAGGGCTTTCCGGTAGGCTCGACTTTTCGGAGGCCGTCGAAGTTGCCCGCGCAGAGGGGATTCCCGTTCCTCCAACCGAGGAGTTCTCAAACCGCATCGCCGACCTCGCCGTGCTTCTTGTCGACAACGGCTTCTTCTTCCTCGCCATTCGCTGCGTCTATTGCATGTGGAGGACGATGGGGCGCGACGAACTTGGAGCCATCAACCGCTCTTTGCAGCCCGGCATCGCGCACCTTGAATACGGAACGTACTAGCAAAAACCGATGCAACAGGATTGAATTGGGCTGAAGTTTTGAAGACTTGCTGAGCATGTCTTGTGCAAAGTACCGCTAATAGGTTATTATTCACTAGCTGTTACGGAGAGCTGACCGAGAGGCCGAAGGTGCTCGCCTGCTAAGCGAGTATTCCCCAAAAGGGAATCTGGGGTTCGAATCCCCAGCTCTCCGCCAGTATGATTTGATTAAGGGTCCCAATCGGGACCCTTTTTCTTTATCGATGCTTTTAGATACGCGCCCTCACTTTACCGTTAAAACCGGAATGTCCGCCGAGCGCAGAACGCCGTAGCTCACGCTTCCGAGCATGCCTCGCAAAGCCCCCAGCCCGCGACGACCCATCACGATGAGGTCGCAGCGATGATCCATCGCATAGTTGGTAATCCCCTCGACGGGAGAACCTGCAAGCCTGGTCTCAATGACCAGCTTCGCGTGTATGACCTGCATATCCTTCCCCAAAAGCCCGGCCACATCATCATGAAGTTCACGATCGGACCGCTCGGCGATATGCGACAAGAGGGCCTCGTAATTCTCATAACTCACCGGGGACGTATCGAAGGCAACCGCCGCTGAAAGCGCGGAAGGGGGCATGATGTCATTTGAGACAACCGTGACCACCCGAATCGTCGCTTCGGGGTCATCGCCAACCAAGTCAATCGTCAGATGCAGAGCAGCCGCGGCATGTTCCGACTCATCGTAGGGAACCAACACGTTCTTGAACAACATAAGGGCTCCTATCCTCGCCAGCTACAGACACGGCCATCCAGCCGGCCGCTGTTGCTAACGTACCCTTTGCTTGTTGGGCGAATACCAAAATGCCCTCACCGTGCACATATTTCCGCCCAGCGGCATCCACGCAATCCGCCAGATTACGTAATCGGCTACAAGCGCTCCGTCATCTTGCTCACAAGAGGCGTTGGCACCAGACAAGCAAGGTTCTTGCAGGCATAGTTGTTCATAATGGGAAACATCCCCATGCGAAACGCCAGATTCTTCTTCATGGGCTTCAAGGCCCTTTCATAGCATTCAAGCGCCGATGAAGCCACCAGGGAATCGTCTTCGAATGCAGCCGCCACGGCCTTCCCCGCCATAATGCCCGAATTTAGCGCAAAGGATATCCCCTCGCCGGACGTGCACGACAAAAAGCCGCCGCCCTCTCCGGCTAGAAGAACCCTCCCCTTTCCCGCGACCAGGTCTGCGGGACGGCGAAGGTGCGCGGCGATCCACGTCTCGCGCTTCACCGACTCGCCAAACGGGTAGATGTCGCGCAGCCTATCAAGCACATCCTCATGTTTGCGCTCAACGTCTCTCGATCCAGGGTAGAAAATCGAGCCAATAATCGCCACATCGCCCTTCGGCATGATGTAGCCGATACCGTAGTCGCGATCAAATTCCTTTGAGTAGATGCAATCGAAATACGGCTCGATAGCCCCGCGCTCGATGCTCGCGTACTCCTGCACCGTGATGTAGCGGTCAAAGGGACGCAGCCCAAGCCTCTCCCTTACCGTGGCGCGCGGTCCATCCGCCGCGATGAGATACGAGCAGTCCACACTCGCTTCCGCGCGAGATCCGTCTGCGCGGAGGCCCTTCAAAAGCACCCTCGCCTTCACAGGGCTTTGCCAAAGGTCCGCCAAGCGCACCCCGCAGGCAACGTGCACGTTGGCGGGCAGGAAACTGAGAAGCCACTCGTCGAACATTCCTCTGTCAACATTCAGAAAGCGTACCTGCGTAGGTTTTTTTACCTCGCGATCAATGTGGTAGTAGCGAAAATCAATCCACTTGGGATCGAGAATCATCTCCTCGGGAACCGTCCCGTAGGGTTCAAGCGCTCGCCTGGAGTAGAGGTTCAGCATGCCTCCGCAGCTTTTCTCGCGCGGAAGGGAGGACGCCTCCACAAGCAAGACGCTTCGCGCAGTGCGGGCGCTTTCGACGGCGGCCATGATCCCCGCAGGACCCGCCCCAACCACCACAACGTCATACGATGCAGCAATTCCGTCCATCTCAACCGCACGGTACCGATTCGTCCATCTGCGAGCCATGAAAGCGCCTCCACTCATACCAACTTGTCCGCGTGACAGTATACCGTTGGACCCCTATCGCACGATATCGCTTTCAATCACCTCATAGGGAACATCTAGGCTGCGCATGAGCGCCCGGATCCTCATGCCGCAGTCATACCCCATGTACTCGATGCGCAGAAGCTCGGGCAGCTGCTCGGGAATATCCAGGTGGAAGTACCGCATCAGCGCGTCGACCGCGCCGGCGCCAGCATACGTCTCCACCCTATGCGGACTTTCTTCAAAGCACCACTCGGTCAGGGGACCGGCGCTCTCTTGCATGATGTCCATGCATCCGTCCGCTGTAATAGCGCACTCGACCCTCAAGTCCTCCTCGTCCCGCTCACTTTGAAAAAGAACCGCCGCCCTGCTCCGCACATCCTTACAACCTTCGATCAATTCAAACCCGCAATCGCCCATCTCCACTCCCTTCTCTTCCGCTTTCACTATGCTGTTATAGTAACATAAAAAACAGAACGTATGTTCGTATCTTTTTACATCCAGTGCTTTTTTGAGCAAGCGCTCCCTTTCCGCAGGTCGTCCATTTCACAGGCGGATTAAATATGTAAAGGATGTGGAGAAGCGGCTCAGTATACTGGGCTCGCTTATGTTCCACACCCCTACCAGAGGAGGATTTATGGGACTGCTCTACACGGCAGGCGATATGTCCTATTGGGCCATTTGGCTCTTCATCCTGTTTGCCCTCATGGCGTTCAATGAGCTCGGTCGCTCCAAACCCTGGGCCGGCATCACCCTGTTTGGCATCGTTCCGCTAGTGCTGACCATCTTTGTATGGCCCACCACCGCCGCCCCCGGCAACGAATACGGCACCGGCACCTGGTTCAACTGGGTCAAGACCTACTCCGCGCTCGCGGGCTGCCTGGGCTTCATGGCACTGCGCTTTGTCAGCTGGACCGGTAAGGACGGCCAGACCCATCACCTCTATGAAAAGAAGTGGGCCTTATGCTTTCCGCCGCTCATCCTCGCCATCAACATCGCCGAGGCGGTGCTACGCGATTTCCAGGTCTTCAGCTTTGGCCTGTGGGAGGGCGGCACCGTCGAGAACCTGTGGACCATCTCCGGCCCCTGGAACATCATGAACGGCATCGCGGGCATCCTCAACATCATCACCATCTGCGGCTGGCTTGGCATCTTTGTCTCTCGCGACAAAACCCGTGACATGATCTGGCCCGATATGATCTGGCCTTGGATCATCGCCTACGACCTGTGGAACTTCGCCTACACCTACAACTGCATCTCCGATCATTCCGCTTACTGCGGCCTGGCCCTTCTGCTCTCTTGCACCATTCCCACGTTCTTCATCAAGCGCGGTGCCTGGCTGCAGCACCGCGCCCAAACCCTTGGCCTGTGGATCATGTTCATCATGACGGTCCCGCAGTTCGCCGACCGCATCGCCCCCATCCCAACCACGCACAACCCCACCGCGTTCTTCATCGTCAGCGCCGTCGCCCTGGCATTCAACGCGGGCGTCGCGGTCTACCAGCTCCTCCAAATCAAGCGCAGGAGCCTTAACCCCCTGCACGATGAAATCTACACCCATACTCGCCCCTACAAGGCCGTGGTGGACGAGAACCGCTAGCGTATACCCCTTGCTTGTTCAACTTGCTCGTCCAGCGACAAGTACAAAAGACGTGAGCCGCATCGGCTGAAAGCGTCCTTATAATATGGGCACCCCGTTTGAATGCGGGGTGCCCATTGTTGTTTTCTCGTCCCGAAAGAGAGCCATGCATACGCCCGAGAACATGAAGACCCATCGGGTCGATGGCCACACCAGCAGGCTTTCCCTCGAAAGCCGGCGGCTCACCGGACAGGCAGGGCAGATCGCCCAGGCCGCTCGCGCGCTCTACGAAAAAAAGGGCGTGGCAAAAACCACCGTCAAAGACATCGCCGCCGAAGCCGGCGTAACGCGCGAGCTGGTCTACTACTACTTTCATGGCAAAAAGGAGATCACTCGCGCCGTGCTCGATGACTACATCGAGGATCTGGTCGAAAGCGCCATGGTATGGAATGAGAACCGGGAATTCGGCAAGACCCGCCAGTCCCTGCGCGCCTGCGTGCAGGCGTTTCGCCGCTCGCTCTACGACGCCGCCGGCAACGAGCGCCCCATGATTCGCGTTATAGAAGAGCTTGGCGTTCGCGACGCCTTTGACGTGCGCGCGGTCAGAGAGACCGTCAACGCCCTGGACGCGTGCGTTGCGAGTGAATACGCGCAGTTCCACAAGGTTGAAATCGAGATGGTCTACGAGATGTTCTGCGTGGTCATCTTTGGCATGGTCGGCTTGGTCAAGCTCAATCCGGCTATCACGGACGAGGAACTCATGAAGGTGGTCGAGCAAACGCTCCACCTTGATATGGAAGACACCAAACCACCCCGCTAGGAGATGCTCCCCATTATGTACACCGTATTCGACCTGCACTGCGACACCGCAGACCGCCTTGCCTGGCAAAGCTTGCCCAGCGATCTCAAAACCGCCAGCGGTATGGACTTCTACGGCCCGGGTGACGAGAATGCACCCGAGCTTTGTCGCGACTTGAAGCGCAACCGCTGCCACATTTCGTTGGAAGGCATCGGCGACACGCCCTGGGCTCAGTGCTTCGCCTGCTTCATTCCGGACGAACTCTCCGCCTCGCAGTCGCTGGCGTTCTTTGAGCATGTGGAGTCGTATCTGGATAACCAAGTCGCCATCAACAGCGACCGCATCGGCATCGCGGCGGGTGGGCGAGACATCGCCACCATCCTAGAATCCAAACGCGTCGCCGCCGTGCGGACCATCGAGAACGCCCGCTTCTTCGCGCTCGACCCCGCATACGTGGACGAGGCGTCGCGGCGCGGCGTCCTCATGGCGTCGCTCAGCTGGAACGCCGCCGGCCCCCTTGCCAGCGGTCATGACACGGCAGACGGCGTTACCGCGGCAGGGTTCGCCGCGTTGCGACGCATGGAGGCGGCAGGCATCGCAATCGATGTCTCGCACCTAAATGATCGCTGCTTCGGTGAAGTCGCGGCCGCCACGGACGCTCCGCTGGTCGCAAGCCACTCAAACAGCCGCACCGTCTGCAGTGCGCCGCGAAACCTTACGGACGCCCAGTTCGATTGCATTCGCGAGCGCGGCGGCCTTGTTGGTCTTAACTTCTACAACGGCTTTCTACGCGAAGAGGGCGAAGCGGACTTCGACGACATCTCCCGCCACATCGACCGCTGGCTGGAGCGCGGCGGCGAGGACGTTCTCGCACTGGGTAGCGACTTCGACGGCTGCGACACACCTCGCTGCATAGCGACTGCAGCGGACATGTCAGCTTTCCAGAACCTGCTGCGGGCGCGCTTTGGCGAAACCATCACCGCCAAGCTCTGCGGGCTCAACGCCCTTCGCTTCTTCTCGCGCCGAATCCCCGCTACCCTATAAAACGCAGCCCAAACCCGCTGCGCACAACAGCGAGGTAATCGAGATCTCGGGGATCGACCTCGCCAACGACGTTCATTCGCCCATCGCCCGGCAAATCAACGCGAGCAATCTCGAGCTCCCCCTCATAGCGAAGGTAGCGCTCGTTGGATATCGCGATGGATCCAGCGGGACGAGGCGCTGAAGCCGTCTCGTCCACAGGCACCATGGGCGGCCGCAAAGACGTCCGCGATTCCTGCGACCGGAAGATAAAGCCGCTTGAATCCGGTCTATCATGATGGATCTGACCCAAAAGGAACGAGTACTCGGGCCTCACATTGCAGCGCACGTCAACATAGCCGGCGCAGATCTGTCCAAGCCGACCCCAAGACCCCTCCGTCAAATCGGGGTCGCCCACCAAAACTATGTCGGTTCCCGCCATGTGCGCCAGCTCGAGCATGTTAAAGGCAAGCCTATCAGCCCTCTCGCGATGGTCCTCCACCGTCGGCAGCCCCTCGCAAAGAGGCCCCCGGAGGCGACCGTCGCCCGGAACAAACGCTATCGTCTCGAATCCCTGGGCGGCAAGAAGCCCGTTCACCTCTCGGACCGCTTGGATATCCAGCCCGGTATATCGCTTTGGATAGTAGTTATGGCAGGCGCTGAAGCGCGACAGGTCGGCGCCCGCGGCGCGCCACGCCGCTATCTCATCCCTCGTGATGGTCGATGCGTTGAAGACGATGCGGAAGCGCCTGGAGAGCTCCACCGTCTGCTCGATTGTGAAACCGTAATCAAGCCTCAGGTGCGTGAAGCCCAGGTCTTCCAATTCCTCAATGCGCGCGCAACCAAGCTTCTCGCACGTATCCGGACCGACGTCCGCGATCAAGCCGATACCGGCATCGCGAAGGCGACGCAAGAGCCTCCTCGCGTCCCCGGCGTAATCCACTCCGCGCTCCTCGGGAATATGCAGAGACGTGAACGCATGCGTGGCCCCGGCTTCCGCCGCTCGCTCGATGATGCGCTCGTTCTCTTCCGCACCGCTTCCAAAATACAAAGAGATGCCCGCCTTCATGGACCTCTCCATCCTTCCCCTCGTACCCAAAGGGGCGGCCCGAGCCCTAAAGCCCGAACCGCCCACATCGAACGACCGCAGACGGAAAACGCCTACTGACCGTAGAACTCGTTGATTCGATCCTCGTCCACGCCGAAGAACCATGTGAGGACGAATCCGCCTGCATATGCCGCGAGCATCGCAAGCACATAGAAGAGCTGCTGCCCCGGCACGACGATCAGAAGTCCGAACAAACCGGATACGCCCTGGGAGACCGTTCCAACATGGAACAGAGCCGCCAGGATACCGCCGAAGCCCGCACCAAGGCATGCGGTAACGAACGGCCGCATCAAAGGCAGGGTCACGGCGTACATAAGGGGCTCGCCAACGCCGAGGATGCCGACGGGGATAGACTCCGCGATGAACTTCTTAAGCTTCTTATTGCGAGTCTTAAGGTACAGAGCCAAGCCAGCGCCCACCTGGCCACCGCCCGCCATCATCAGGATGGGAAGAAGGTAGTTGACTCCCTGCGTAGCGCCATTGGGGTCGTTCAGAAGGGCGTGGATGGGCGTAAGGGCCTGATGCAGACCGACGGAAACCAGGGGCAGGAAGCCGGCGGACAGGATGTAGCCGCCAACAAGACCCATCTTCTCATACACAAAGTTCAGCACGGTGAAGATGCCCGTGGTCAGCCACGCTCCGACGGGCTGGATGATCAGCATCATGGCAAAGGCGCCAATGATAAGGACGAGCAGCGGCGTGATGAAGGTATCGAGCACGCCGGGCATGATCTTGCGGATATTCTTCTCGAGATACGCGAAGAAAGCGCCGGCTATGAGCGCCGCGATCATTCCGCCCGCAGCGGGATTATATGCGGCGTTGGTCAACGGGAGCAGAATCGCCTGCGCCGGGTCCGCCGCGCCCGAGGCGAGAAGCGGCATGGCGCTGTTTGCGATGCACATCATGCCTGCGATACCGCCCAGGGACGCGGAGCCCCCGAACTCCCTGGCGGCGTTATAACCAACCAGGATGGGCAGGTACGCGAACAGCGCCCAGCCCATGGAGCGAATGCCCTGATACCACCAGACATCGGCAAAGGCGTTCCCGCTCGAGACGTTGATGACGTTGCAGATGCCGTTAATAAGACCGGCGGCGATGATGCCGGGCAGCAAGGCGACGAAGACGTTTGCGATCTTCTTCATGAAACGCTGAACCGGCTTATCGCTATATTTAGCTTTCTGATTTGCCTTATTCTCCGCAGCCGCCGCCAGCAAATCATTGTCGACAGCCCCCTTAGCAATGCCGGTGAGCTTAGAGAATTCCTCGAGCACCTTGTTGACCTTGCCGGGGCCCAGTACAACCTGCATGGTCTGGTCCTCAACCAAGCCCATAACCCCGTCGGTGGCCTTGATTCCCGCCACGTCCACCTTCGATACATCCTTGACGCCCACGCGGAGCCTTGTCATGCAGGCGGCATTTGATAGCACGTTCTCCGTGCCCCCCAGCAGCTCCAGCAACCGTTGGGCGAGTTCCTTATCAGTCATCTTCGAACCTCCTCGATCAAATTGAACAGTCATCATGTCCCGACCCGCTTTGGAGCCGGCTTCCGCAACGCCCCTCTACGAGATGGCGTCCCGAACGTGTCCTCGAGACTCCTCGAGGCGAGCGCGAGCGGTATCGACATCGCAATCCAGCAAGATTGAGACGATAGCGGTCTTTACGTGCCCTCCCGCTCGATCGAGCGCCTCCATCGCCTGCTCCACCGTGCAACCGCACGCCTCGGCCACGATGTTGCGGGAACGGGCGACCAGCTTCTCGTTTGTCGCTTGCACATCGACCATGAGATTTTGGTAGGCCTTCCCGACGCGGACCATGCTCCCGGTGGAAATCATGTTCAAGACGAGCTTCTGGGCGGTTCCCGCTTTAAGGCGCGTGGAGCCGGTCAAAACCTCCGGTCCCGGCACGGGCTCGATCGCCAAGTCCGCCTCGCGCCCTATCGCCGAATCGGCGTTACACGCAATAGCGACCGTCTTGCACCCTACGGACCGCGCGTATCTGAGCCCTCCGATAACGTATGGGGTGCGCCCGCTTGCGGCAAGACCGATCACGATGTCGTCCTTGGACACGTCGAGCCCCGAGAGATCGCCCTCACCGAGCTCCATGCTGTCCTCAGCGCCCTCGACCGCTTTGACAAACGCCCCTTCGCCGCCGGCGATCAACCCTACCACGCGAGAGGGATCGACGCCAAAGGTGGGCGGGCACTCGACGGCGTCGAGCACCCCCAGCCTTCCGCTGGTCCCGGCGCCCATATAGATGATCCGCGCGCCGGACTCCAGAGCGTCCGTCGCCCAGTCGATCGCCTCCGCAATCTTGGGCAGCACCAAACGAACCGCCTCGATTACGCGACCGTCCTCCTCGTTCATAGCCGTAGCTATCTGCAAAGAGGTCATGCTATCGAGTGCCCAGGTGCGCTCGTTGCGAGCCTCGGTCGACAGCTTCGTCAGATCTATCACGCTTTCCCTTCCCTTCTCCTAGATCCATTCGTTTTTCCAAGCCCCTAAACCTGGGGCTCCTTGCTGATGATGTTGTGCTTGATGATTGCCGAGCATCGCTCGAAGTCCTCGGTGACGCATGCGGCGTACAGCATGTCTATCACGACGAGCTGGGACATCCGCGACGCCATGGTGCCGCTTCTGAGCAACGGCTCGCTCGCTGAAACGTTCAGAACGTAATCAGCCTGCCGAGCCAGCGGCGAATCGAGCTGGGCCCTTGTCATCGCGATGACGCAGGCACCCGTCTCGCGCGCGGCGCGAGCGCACTCCACCGTCTCCCTGGTCATGCCCGAATAGCTGATGGCAACCGCCAAATCGCGCTCGCTCATATTCTTCGCGCTCAACAGCTGGTTATGCCAATCGCCGTACGCATGGCATTGCTTGTTGATGCGCATGAGCTTCGCTTCGAAGTCACGGCAGACAAGCTGGGACTGCCCTATCCCAAACAGGTTGATAGTCCTGGCAGAAAGCACGCGCGCCGCACAGACCTCGAGAACATCCAAGGAAACAAGTCTGGCCGTCGCCTCCAGCGAGCTGATGTCGCTTCGCATCACCTTCCTCACAACCTGCTCGAGCCCGTCTTCTTTCGCGATGTCCTCGAGCACCACCTCGTCTCGCGCATCGCTAGCGGCCAGCTCGTAAAGCAGCTCTCGCTGAAACTCCCTATAGCCCTTGAAACCGAGCTTCTTGCACAAGCGGATGATGGTCGATGACGAGGTGAACGACGCTTCCGCGAGATCGCGGACATTCATCGATGTGACGGCGCCCATGTTGTCCCACACGAAAGAGATGATGTTCTTCTCCGCCGCGCTGGCACGGGACCGATAGTCCTTTATCCGTATGAACAGGCCTTTAGCGCTCATCATCCGTCCCTTCATCCTGCCGACATTAGACACTTTTGATTCAACTCTGTCATTAAGCTAGCAAATATATGAAACACTGTTTCATCTTGTGACAGCAATTGCCTGGCAAGGAGCCGTTCGCGGAACGCCATCGACCGCTCGGGAGCAGGGATGAAACGGGCGAGAGGCATGAAAAAAGGACCCCCTTGCGGAGGTCCTTGCGAATGAGAGGAAGACGATGCGAGGCCCGGACGGCTTACTCCTGGATCTCGATGTGCTCGCGCCCGCCCATGTAGGGACGGAGCACCTCGGGAACGGTGATGGTGCCATCGGCGTTCTGGTAGTTCTCCATGATGGCTGCCATGGTGCGGCCGGTGGGCAGGCCGGAGCCGTTGAGCGTGTGGACAAAGCGGGCGCCCTTGAAGTTCTCCGGATCGCGGTACTTGATGTTGGCACGGCGAGCCTGGAAGTCACCGCAGTTGGAGCAGGACGAGATCTCCTTGTAGGCGTTGTAGCTGGGGAGCCACACCTCGATGTCATAGGTCTGGCGCGCAGAGAAGCCCAAGTCGCCGGTGCATAGGCTGATCACACGATACGGCAGACCAAGCTGCTGCAGAATGTACTCGGCCTCTGCCACCATGCTCTCAAGCTCGTCGTCGGACTCCTCGGGACGGGCAAACTTGACCATCTCGACCTTGGTGAACTGGTGCTGGCGAATGATACCGCGGGTATCGCGGCCGGCGGAACCGGCTTCCTCGCGGAAGCACGGGGTGCCGGCGGTATAGCGAAGCGGCAGCTGCGAGGCATCAAGCGTCTCGCCGGCATGCAGGTTGGTGAGCGCGACCTCGGCGGTGGGAATCAGGAACTGGTCCTCGCCGGTGTGGTAGGCATCGTCCTCGAACTTGGGCAGCTGGCCGGTACCGAACATGATTTCGCGGTTCACAACCACGGGCGGGATGAACTCCTTGAAGCCGCGGGCCAGGTGGGTGTTGAGGAAAAAATTCTCAAGAGCGCGATCGAGCGTCGCGCCATCGCCGGAAAGAACGGTGAAACGGCCACCGGAGAGCTTGGCACCGCGCTCAAAGTCCAGAATGCCCAGGTCGGTACCAAGGTCCCAGTGAGCCTTGGCCTCAAAGCCCTCAGCTGCAAAGTCACGCGGGGTGCCCCAGCGACGAACCTCGGGGTTCTCGTTCTCGTCCACGCCTACGGGAGTAGCCTCGCAGGGCATGTTGGGGATACGCGCCATGAAGTCGTACTGGGCGTCCTCAAGCTCGCTGCGTCGAGCAGCCAGGCCCTCGATCTTCTCGTTGACCAGACGGACGGCCTCCTTGGCTGCCTCGGCCTCCTCGCGCTTGCCCTCCTTCATGAGCATGCCGATCTTCTTAGACTCGGCGTTGCGCTGCGCCTGAAGCTCCTCGACCTCGGTGATGACGGCACGGCGCTCGCCATCGAGCTCAAAGAACTTCTCGCGGTCCCAGGATCCCTGGCGGTTCGCCATGGCCTCATCGAGGGCGTCGGGGTTCTCGCGAACAAACTTGATATCGAGCATGGTTCCTCCGGTTCGCACACGTAGCTGATGTGCAATTAAGGTTGGCATTATGGTGTTGCTCTCGCCAGTATATACTTGTGAGAGTTTTTCCTTAAGTGAGAAGGCGAGAAGGCATCATATGGACGCGATTTTTTCCTTTTTGTTCGGCACCCGCGCGGGTTTGGCCGTGCTTTTCGTCGGCGGTGTAGCGCTGTTTGGCCTCATCGCATTCGTGATGGAGAAGCGCACCCACAAGCTCTACGTCGACCGCGGTCCTAAGAAAGAGGACGAGGACGGTTTCTGGGACTAGCACCGGCACCACCAACAACAAGTCGCACAAAATGAAAGGGAGGCCAAAACGGTCTCCCTTTCTTTCTCAATGTGCCTTCAGGTGCGGCGAGACTCCCTGCCCCCGACCGGAGGCTATCCCCCGCGGTGTTCTGAGGCGCCACCGCGCCGAACACACCGCGGGGGATAGCCTCCGGTCGCGACAGGGCTGCAGCGCCGCACGCTAGTCGTCGTCGCCCGAAGCTCCCAGACGCAGCAAGATACCCAATGCCGCCTGCACGGGGCTCATGCTCTCATCGCTCGCATCGATTCCTCGTCCAACGCCAGAACCGGCGCCCGCGCCGGCACGGTAGGGCACCGTGAGCTTGCGGCTCTTGGGATAGTTGATGGCGCCCAGCATGCTCTTTAGATCAAAGGCCACGTTCTTGGGCACGTCCACCCCCTGGAACACCAAACGGCCCTGCGTAAGCGAGATGCTCTCCAGCCCCAAGCGCTCCGCGCGGATACGGATGCGCGCACGGTCAAAGAGGTTCGCCGCCGCCCGAGGCAGTTCGCCATGGGAATTCTCGCAATCCTCTTGCACGGCGTCCACGCTGGCAAGGTCATCCGCCGCCGCGAGCCTTCGATACACCAGCACGCGCTGGTCCACCGCAGGCAGGTACTCCTCGCTTAAGAAGAAGTCCGCCGGCAGGTTGATGGTGACGCCGGATTCCTCCACGTCCGCACCGCTCTCACCGCGCGCCTCCGCCACGGCCTGGCCCAGCATCTGCGTGAACAGGTCAAAGCCAACGCTGGATAGGTTGCCATGCTGTTCGGCGCCCACAAGCGAGCCCGCGCCGCGGATCTCCAGGTCGCGCATGGCGATGCGCATGCCGCTGCCCAGGTCTTGGAACTCGGAAAGCGCCATCAGGCGCTCGGTCGCCTCTTCGGTAAGTGGCAGCTCGCCCGGGAACATGAAATACGCGTAGGCCTGCGTGGCAGAGCGCCCCACACGACCCTTGAGCTGGTAGAGCTGCGCTAAGCCCAAGCGCTGCGAGTCCTCGATAATCAGCGTGTTGGAGTGCGGGTTGTCGATGCCGCTCTCGATGATGGTGGTCGCCACCAGCACGTCGATCTTGCCCGTGGCGAACTGGACCATGACGTCCTCCACCTCGCGCGGGCTCATTTTGCCGTGTGCCACGCCCACGCGCGCCTCGGGCACCACCTCGTGCACGCGCTCCACCGCATCATCGATGGTCTTCACGCGGTTCGATACGTAGTAGACCTGGCCGCCGCGGTCGAGCTCCAGGCGAATCGCCGCCGAAACCACGTCCGGATCGTACTCGCCCACGTGGACGATAACCGGGCGCCTGCCCGTTGGCGGCGTGGTGATGAGGCTCATATCGCGCACGCCCGAAATAGCCATCTGCATGGTGCGCGGAATAGGCGTTGCCGAAAGCGTGAGCACGTCGATCTGCTCGCGCAGGTTCTTGAGCTGCTCTTTATGCTGCACGCCAAAGCGCTGTTCCTCGTCGATGATCACCAAGCCCAGGTTGTTGGGGTTGACGTCGGCGGAAAGCAAGCGATGCGTACCCACCAGCACGTCCACCTTGCCCTCCGCGAACGCCGCCAGCGCGCGGCGCTGCTGCGCGGCGGTGCGGAAACGGCTGAGCACCTCGACCTCGACTCCAAACGGAGCGAAACGCTCGAAGAACGTCTCGTAGTGCTGCTGGGCGAGAATGGTGGTGGGGCACAGCACCATAACCTGGCGCCCGCCGTCCACGCATTTGAACGCGGCGCGCAGGGCCACCTCCGTCTTTCCAAAGCCCACGTCGCCGCAGAGCAGGCGATCCATGGGCTTGGAGCTCTCCATATCGCCCTTGATATCGGCGATGGCGTCCAGCTGGTCATGCGTGGGCTCGTAAGGAAAGCTCTCCTCCATCTCGATTTGATCCGGCGTATCGGGCCCAAATGAGTAGCCGGTGATGGACGAGCGCCTGGTATAGAGATCGACCAGGTCGAACGCCAGCTTTTTAGCGCTCTTGCGAGCCTTGTTGGTAGCGCGCGTCCAATCCGCGGTGTTAAGGCGGGTAAGGCGCGGATTGGCGCCGTCCGGCCCCACGTAGCGGGTGATGCGGTCTACCTGCTCAAGCGGAACGTAGAGCTTGTCGCCGTCAGCGTATTCCAGCAAGAAGTAATCGCGCTCGCGACCCCCCACCTCTTGACGCACGATCTCGGAGAACAGGGCGATACCGTGCGTGGCGTGGACCACGTAGTCGCCCGGCTTGAACGGGAAGGTGACCTCCGTGATATCGACGCGGCGACGCGCGCGCCCACGTCCGCGCTTGGCATCCATGCGCGCGTTAAGATCTGCCAGCGAAAAGACCGCGAGGTTCGCCTCTGGCACCACGGTGCCGGCGGGCAGCGGAATGTCGACAAAAGTGACGCGTCCGCGGGTGATGGTGGGAACCACGGGACCGGCGGCGCCCTCATCCAGACCGCGGGCGTTGAGGGCGTCCGCACGGCGGCGCGAAACGGCCGGCAACTCCACGTGCACGGCGTCTTCGATATCGCCCTTGTTCTCGTCCGCCATTACCAGCGACTCTTCAAAGGGAATGTTCTCGTCCGTAAAACTGAGCTCCATGGACTCGCGGGCACCGCGGTCCGGAATGGCGAATACCACCGCATAACGGTTGCTGACAACCTCATTGACGCGCGAGATAAAGCGATTGTCCGAACCCGCCAGCGCGGGCTGCTCCAGCTTGAGCTCCGCGGTCACCGCGCCGCTGGCGCGGATGAGCGACACGTAGTTAAGACGCTGCTGGCGGCCAAAGTCGAGCTGCTGGGGGCGCACGTACAGGCCATCCAGCTGGGCAACCTTCGCCTCGCCGGCACGGCGCTCCAAGTCCTCATAGGCGCGCATGCAGTCATCGAACAGCGAGCGGGGCTCGGACAGGATCACCAGCGCATCGTGGCTCACATGCGCCAGCGGGCTATCGGTGCTCTCGTATAGCAAGGGCATAAAGCGGTCGAGTTCCGGCGTGACAATGCGCTGCTGTACCATCTCGAGCATGGCGGCGAGCTCGGTATCGTTTTGCGCGGGAACGTAGAGGGCGGCGGAGATGCGCTTGATCGCCTCATCGGTAAGCGCGAGCTCGCGCACGGGGTAGATCTCCACGGCGTCCTCGTCACCGATAGTCTGGCCGGTGGAAGACACCATGCGGCGGATGCGGTCGATCTCATCGCCAAAGAACTCGATGCGCACCGGCGCGGTCGCCTGAGCGGGGTAGATGTCGACGGTGTCGCCGTGCACATGGAAAAGGCCCGGCATGTCTGCGGCCTCGGCAGGGGTGTAGCCCATGCCGACCAGGCGGCGAGAAACGTCCTCAAACGGCGTCTCCTCCCCCACCGCAAACGTGGTCGAGGCCCAATACCGGCTCTCGCGCGGCGGCACGCAGCGCAGCAGAGCGCGCGCAGAGGTCACCATGATACAGTGCTCGCCGCGGGCGATGCGACCCAGCGCGGCGCAGCGAGCGGCGACCACGGAGTCATCGGGCGCGGTGTCTTTCCAGGGGTAATCCGTGCGCTCCGGAAAACGCGCGACATGCTCAAGGCCAACGTAGGCGACAAGCGAGCGCATGGCGCGGTCCGCCGCGTCCTCGCCAGAAACGATGTAAACCGTGGGACGAGGACGGCGCGCAAACTGAGCCGCCACCATAAGCGTTCGCCCGGATTGCGAAACGGCAAGCGTGGCGTCCTCGCCCCGATCGAGCGCCGCCTCGATAACCTGGGGGCCTTCAGCGGTATACAGCTGTGCGGCAATACGATGGATGAGCAAGGTCTCTCCCCGTTCAACATGCCCGCCGAAACGCATGCCAGCAGCGGGCGTCCATACCAAAACCCACCCAACGCGATGCCGGGCGGGTGAGGGCTCTTGAATTTTCTACGTCCATTCTACCCCAGCGAAAACGGATTGAGGCGGCGTGCCACCATAGGGAACGGACGGCAACCCGAGGCCACGGGTGACCAACTCCAAATACACGTTTTCAGCGTGAGAAGTGACCGTATCCGCTATCCTGCGGGTGCGGCTATTTTCTTCGGCCTATGGTAAAGCCAAGTTCAATAGCACAACCCAATCTATTTTGCCAAAGCGCCCGCACTGGGGCAGATGTCCGCCAGCGGGCACTCGCCGCACAGGGGCTTGCGCGCATCGCAGATTTCGCGCCCCAGCATGATCCACTGATGGTTGACGTCGTTCCAATACTCGCGCGGCAAGATCTTAAGCAAGTCCTGCTCGGTCTTAAGCGGCTCTTTCTCATGCGTCTTGGGCGAGAGCTTGAGCCGGTGGGCGATGCGGTTCACATGCGTGTCCACCGCGATGCCGTCCACGATGCCAAAGGCGACGTTAAGGACGATGTTGGCGGTCTTGCGACCCACACCCGGAAGCTTGACCAGCTCTTTCATATCCGCCGGCACCTCGCCGCCGTAATCCGCGACGATCATCTGCGCCGCCTCCACGCAGTGCTTGGCCTTGGTTTTGTAGAACCCCAGCGACTTGATGACCTCGGCCACCTCCGCCGCGGTAGCACCGGCCATGGCCTCAGGTGTGGGCCAGCGCTCAAAGAGTGCAGGCGTCACCTTGTTCACCTGGGCATCCGTTGTCTGGGCGGACAACAGAACGGAGATAACCAAGCGGAACGGACTCGCATGGTCCAAAAAGCACTCGACGGGACCGTAGCGCTCGTTCAGGCGCCGGCACGTCTCGATGGCGCGCTCGCGCTTTGCTGCATTGGTTTCACGCGGCATGTCTTCCTCCTATCGCGGTCGCTCTATCGCGGCTGCTTCCACGCCAATCATCGCTCCTCGCCCCGCGCGGATTCCTGGTCCAAAAGCGCAACGGGGCCAAAGGCGTCTTCTTCTATTCCCAGCAGGGTCGCCGCCTCATCTTGATCCTCTATCGCGGTCACCGATCGCAGCTTGCGCTCTATCACGTTGGTGCGCGTGTTGATGATGCCGTCAACGGTCTTGCCCGCCGTCTCGATCTGCTTAAGGGCGCGGCGCAGCTCCGCTTGGTACTTGGGGAACTCCGCCTTGACCGCGGCGAGCACGCGCTGGATCTCGTCCGCACGCTTTTGAAACGCGAACGTCTGGTAGCTCATCTGCAGGCTGTTGAGGATAACCGCCATGGTGGAAGGGCCCGCAACGCTTACCTGGTAGTCGCGCTGCAGGGTCTCGATAAGGCCGGGGCGATCGACCACCTCTGCATACAGGCCCTCGAACGGCAAGAACAGGATGGCGAAATTGGTGGTAGCGGGCACGCTTAAGTATTTGGACGAGATATCCTTGGCCTCAAGCTTGATGCGCTGCTCGAGCACGCGGCGCGCGGACTCCACGGCGGCGGCATCCCCCGCCTCCACGGCATCGCGAAGATGCTCGTAGGCGTCGCCGGGGAACTTGGAGTCGATGGGCAGCCAGATGGGTTCCGCCCCCTCCTGCGGCAGCTTGACGGCGAACTCCACGCGGTCGGCGCTGCCCGGCTTGGTCGCCACATTCTGAGCGTATTGCTCCGGCGTGAGGATATCCGCCAAAATGGCCCCCAGCTGAACCTCGCCCAAAATACCGCGCGTCTTGACATTGGAGAGCACTCGCTTGAGGTCGCCCACGCCCGCGGCGATGCTGCGCATATCGCCCAAGCCGGTATAGACCGCTTCGAGCTGCTTACTCACTTCTCGAAACGAGGCGGACAGGCGGTCATTCAACGTGCGCGAGAGTTTTTCATCCACCGTCTGGCGCATGCGGTCGAGCTGGGTGGCGTTGTCTTGGCGAATCGCCTCGAGCTGGCGCTCCACCGTGGCGCGGACCTCGCCCAAGCGAGCATCGACCACGTCGCGGTTCTTATCCAGCCGATCCGCCGTGTCACGACGAAGACCGTCCACACGCAGGCCCATCTGGGCGGACTCGCGCGCGAGGCTCTCGTAGCGCTGCTGCGCGGCGGCGCCCTCCGCGGCGGCCCATTGCGCGATAGACCCCACGCCCGTCGACGCCTTCTCTATCGATGCCTCAAGCGAGGCCATACGTTGCACTAGAAGATGCTGCTGCCCCTGCTCGCGGCGAAGGCGAACCAGTAAAACCACGCATCCGCAGCTCGCACCGGCGGCGACCAGCGCCAGCAGGGCGACCGCGAGGAGCAACCCGTTATCCATCATCGTCCCCTCTCCGTTCTTCCCCTACACGCGAACAGCCAGGTTATACCACGTGGCGAACACCGCCATGAGCACGGCGACGCCGGCGCAGGCAATGGTCCATTTGCGCTCCACGGCGCAATACTCATCTGGCGACATGGTGGTGAGCACGCGCATGTAGCCCACATAGTTCGCCATGCGCGCATAGAAGAACATGAACGCCAGCGTTCCGGCAAGCGCCAAGGCGACAAGCAACACGCTCGCCTGGCCGTGAATCGCCGCCCACAGCAGGTTGTCGACCATGAGCCACATGGGGTAGACCACCACCGCGAACACCTGCCCGTGGCCAGCGCCCCAAATGGGCGGCATCAAAAAGGCCCCCCAATTGAACTGGGGAATATGATAGATGGGCTTATCTACGGGCAGCTCCATGATAATCGCCATGTCGCGGCGCCGATGCCCGTGGGGATCGGCAAGGCTCTTGTCCAGCTCAACAAAGCAGCGGCAAGCCTTGCAATACCCAACCAGCCTCATGCCGGGGCGGGCGCGCGGAGTGTCGCGAGCAGCACGCTCGAGCGATGGCGCCGGCGCGCCCTGCTCCATCCGCTCCACCTTGCTTACCTTGTGTCCCGTTTTCTTTGCGCGCTTAGCCATAACCCACGCTTTCCCATACCGCGACCCATATACGTGCAACCCAGTGTAGCAGCGCGCGGCCGTGCGGGTCATGACGCTGCAAGGGCCCCCGCCACAAAGCCGCCCATGCGCTCTAGCAGCGCCCCCAGCAGCCCGAGAAGTTCTTGGGGCGATGCGCCGTTAGCAATGCACGCCAGCGCGTACGCCGCGATAAACACCACCACAAGCGCTACAGGGAGCAGCAGCACAAAGAGCACCATCTTGAGCATGCCGGTCACCTTGCGCCTGCGGGCTCGCTGCTTGTCAAACGCGAGCTCGCGCTGATAGCTGTCCTGGGCAACCGAATACGGCTGCACGGCGCGCGGCTGGGCGGCATAAGACCGATTGCCGGGACGATGCCGGGCAACGGAGTCCGGCTCATCCAAATCAAGCGAAGCGGCCATGGTCGACGCCGCGCTATCCTGCACGCGAGCGATATCGCGAGCCGGAGCGGCGGCGCGCACGTAGCGCCGCTCGCGCTCAAGGCGTTCTGCAGCGCGCTGGGGCGTTTCGATAAACAGATTCATGCGATGCCTCCTTATGACGAGGCATGCGCGGTAAAAGAGGGTTCTCTAGGTATACCCCCTGGGACACCGAGCCATTCACTCACTTGGCAAGGAGGCAAGGCAGCGGCCAATGGCATCGTCCGCTTCATAATCTGGCATGCCCGGGTACGCCAGATCCAAAAGCTGCTGCGCCTTGTCTGGGCGTTCCGCCGCATCAATCCCCGCCGCTTCCAAGGCATCCTTCATATAGTCGTGAGGGTTGGCTAGCTTGGCGCGCGTGTCTCCCGCCTCGCGCCAGCGATCAACGGCTTCGATCCCATATGCCCGCTCGAGATACCGCACAACCATGCGCGCCACCGGGCCAACGGCCGCCTGCACCTGCAGGGACAGTCCGCGCTCCAACGCACCCGTACCCATGTCGACCACTTGCACGCCAAAGCAGTGGCCCGTGCACGCAACGCCCATAAAGGTCGCCGCCGCCAGCACATCTGCAAAGCGCACCTCATGAAGGGACGTTTTGCCGGTAGACACTCTCATGTCCGCAGGGTCAAAGGAAAAGATGGTTCCCGGCGCCGCGCCCGTGCCGTCGAGCGCATCGACCACCACCGCAACGTCGCACTCCTTGAGATCAGAGACGATACCATAGCCCATAACGGCGCGGTCGAGCACCGTCACGCCCAAGGGAAACCGATAGCGATCATCCAGATAGCGCGCCACCGCCGGACCAAAGCCATCATCCAACTGATATTCATTCCCCACGCAAATAATCGCGATGCGGGGCGCGCTCGCCGCCGCCGGCACCGCCATCACAGCCTCCGCATCCGTCGCCATGGGCTCTTCCGGAGCATCGCCCCCATACACTTCAGCCTCCATCTTATCCACGCACCTCTTCTCAAACGCTGCCAGCTTACCGTACCGCGCCAGGAAAAAGGGCCCCGGCGCACGTGCCGAAGCCCTTATTTGTCCTCATCCACATGAAACGCGGTGAGACACGCTATTTCTCAAAGCCGTTGTGCTGGGCATCGCCCGTGCTGATGGCCTCGTGCTCGACCACGCGAGCTCGGTCGACGGCGGCGCGCTCTTCGCTCTTGAAGGTCTCGCCGCAATCCGGCTCCTTGCCCATGCCATCGAAACCGACGATGTTCATGGTCTCGGGATCGTAGACCAGGCCCGGCGTCTCTTTCCAGAAGAAGATCAACGTCGCGGGGGATACGCCCTCGATCAGCGACAGGTACACGTGGATGCACATGAACACCAGGAAGCACCACATCATGAAGTAATGCAGGATGCGCACCTTCATAGCGCCGCCCATGAAGTTGAGTCCAACCTCGAAGATGGGCCAGCCGGCGGTGGTGCCCCACAGGCAGAATCCCGTGTAGCCCGTAAAGAAGATCAGCAGCGGAATAAGCAGGTAGACGATCTTTTGCGGAACGCCCAGCTTAGCCGCGATGGGGTGCTCCTTGCGCAGGAACAGATAGTAGCTGATCCATGCCCACAGCTGGTGCTTGTTATCGCGCTGGGGCAGCCACGTCTTGTAGTCCGGAACAAGCTCGCGGGTACCCGGCGCCGGAGCGCTCTTGATGAAGAACGCCAGCACCATACGGACCACGCAGTTGATAAGCAAAACGATGCCGCAGAAGATGTGCAGGCCGCGAGCCATGGTCATCACGCCGCCAAAGAGCGGGTAGTGGATGTAGAAACCCGTGAAGATCAAGAAGATCATAGCGACCAGGTTGACCCAGTGGGTCACCACAAAGGGCAGCGGATGCGCCTCGCGGTAGTGGGCCATATGCGCCATTTACATCACCCCCCAGGGAGACGTGACGGTATGGAAGCTCTTGCCCGTGGCGGGCTCGGTCACATGGCAGGCGCACGCGGTGCAGGGGTCCACGCTGTGGACGATGCGAACCGCGTCAAGCGGCTTGTCGATATCGGTGACCGTGGTGCCCAGCAGCATGTGCTCCAGCGGACCGGGGTTGCCCTTGCCATCGGTGGGAGACAGGTTCCAAGTAGACGGGATGATCTCCTGGTAATGGGTCACCACGTCGTTCTCGACCTTCTCGGTATGCAGCAGGGCGCCGCGCGGAGCCTCCCACAGACCCAGGCCCTCGCCGGTGGTGCGGGCAGCGGGCGTGTAGTACTCCGCCTTGTCGTCCGCCATCAGCTGGACCAGCTCGTTGAAATTCTGCTCCATGACGTCGCAGACGTAGTCTGCCTCAAGCACGCGGGCCAGCAGGCGGCCGGCGACGCAGTCCAGCTGCGCCATGGTAAGACCGGTCTTTGCCAGGGCATCGTCCATCAGCTTCACCACGGGCTCAACGCCGCGCACGTAGGCCGCCAGCATACGGGAGATGCCGCCTGCCTCATAGGCCTCGCCGTCGTAGCGAGGCGCCTTGCACCAGGTGTACTTGTTGCTAAAGTTCTTGCCGTCCTTGGGCCACATGGGGCGCGTCACGCCGTCGACCGGGTTGAGGGGCGCATGGTTCTCGTAGAACGCATGGGTCACGTCCTCGGTGATCAGGCTCGCATCCACGTTGGCAATGGTCATGGTGCCGTCCTCGTTGAGCGTCACCATGCCGGCGGGCAGGTAGCGACAGTTGAGCTCGCGGCTTTCATCGTCCAAAACGCCAAAGGAAACAAAGCGGCCCTCGCCCTTGCCCATGCCCACCAGGTTGGGATACTTCTCAACGATCATGAACATGTCCGGGATCATAGTCCCCTGAATCCACGTCTTAAGCTCGCGGATACGGAAGATGATCTCGTCCAGCTTCTCCGGCGTGGGCACAAAGGAGGTGCCGCCGGGGATGGATGTCATAACGTGGGGCATCTTGCCGCCGATGATGGCGCAGATCTGCGACGCCTTGGCCTGGTAGTCGATGCCCTCGAAGTAGTGGGCGGTGCCAACCAGGTTCTCGGCGGGCGTAAGGTGGAACGCAGAGGAGCCGTCGGCATCCTTGCAATCAAACCAGTTGCCGGAGAAGATCGACAGCTGGCCGTTCTCGGCAAACGCCTTGAGACGGGCGGACAAGCCCTCGAAGTCGGCACCGGCGGTACCGTACTTGCGGCAGACCTCGTAGGCGTCGGCAGGGTTGGCGTTCACGGCATCCAGCGGATTGATGTAATCCAGACCCGCCAGGTTGTAGAACCACAAGATGGTGGAGTGCAGGATCTGACCGCCCTCGGAAAGGTTGCGGATCAGTCGCGCGGCGCTGGGGATCTTGATGCCGTAGGCGTCCTCGGCAGCGAAGCACGACGCGTGCACATGCGACACGGGGCAGACGCCGCAGATGCGCTCGGAAATAAGCGCGGCATCATAGGGTGTGCGGCCCACAAGCGCGTTCTCAAGGCCGCGGTACAGGTTGCCGCAGCTCCATGCCTCGGTGACCTTGCCGTCCTCGACCTCCATCTCGATAGAGAGGTGTCCTTCGATACGGGTAATGGGATCGACAACAGAGCGAGCCATTACTCATCGCCTCCCTTCTCGGTGGATTCGCCTGCGGACGAGGATCCGCGGCGCTTTTCGATCTCAGCGGCCTCGGCAGCCTCGTGGGCGGCCTTCTTAGCGGCGCGCTTCTTCTTCAAACGGTCGATGTTCTTGGGCTCCAGGCCGCGCTCGTCCAGCTCGTCATAGAGCTTGGCCGCGCGCTCGCCAGCCTGGTGCGCCTGCTCGGTGCCGTGCTTGACGTCCCAGCGGCGCTCCGCCTCGAAGTCCGCACCGCCGTCGACGCGGCCGGTCAGCTTCATGCCGACGCCGTGGACAACCAGCACGGCAACAATAAGACCCGTGCACGCGGCTGCCGCCAGCGGGGGCTGGAAGTGAAAATCTCCCAGCGAAATGTTGCGATGGCGCTTGAGGAACGGCGTGTTCTCGTCCACCCAGTTGCGCTGCGGATGCATGGGATTGATGACGCCGCAGCCAATGCACGGGGCGCCGGACTCCACGCACCAGGAAACCGACTGGTTCCAGCGCGTCACCGGGCAAACGGTAAAGGTCTGCGGACCACGGCAACCCAGCGGATACAGGCAGTAGCCCTTAGCCTCCTCCGCGCTGCCAAACTGATAGACAAACTCGCCGTTCTCAAAGTGTCCGCGGCGCGGGCAGTTGTCATGAACGGTCTGGTTGAACAGCGCGGCGGGCTGGTTCTTGCTATTGAGCTTGGGCAGGCGGCCCATCAGCGTGTACTCCACAATGACGGCGACCAGCCACTCGGGGTTAGCCGGGCAGCACGGAATGTTGACCACCGGGGTGGAGATTCCCTGCTCGGAAAGGAATTTCTGAACGCCCATGGCATGCGCGTCGTTGGGGCGAGCGGCCATCCAACCGCCGTCGCAAGCGCACGAGCCAAGCGCGATCACGGCATCGGCATGCTCGGCGGTCTCCATAAGGGAGTCGATACCCTTTTCGCCACCGACCATCAAAACGTTGCCATCAAAAGCAGTGGGGACAGCGCCCTCATAGATGAGAACATATCCACCCGCCTCGATGGTATCGCGACGAGCCTGCTCCATTGAATGGCCTGCCGCCGCGGACAGCGTCTCGCTATAGTTCAGCGAGATAGACTCCAGCACCAACTGCGGAATGTCCGGCGTGTTTGTCTGGGCGAGCGCCTCGGTGCACCCCGAGCACGATCCGCCCTCCATCCAGATCACGGGCAGAAGCTTTCCGGATTTCTTTCCCGTTTCCAGCGCCTGGGCAATCTTGGGCGCCGCCGTAGCGGACATGCCAAGAAGGACCGCGAGGCTGCCGCAATACTTGAGGAAATCGCGGCGGGTGAACCCGTGCGCCTCCAGACGTTCGGCAAGCGTCATGTCCTGCATCTGATGATCAGTAACCATCCATACACCTCCCTGTTCTGTGCGGTGCGCATACTTTCGCGCACATAACTCCCTTGTCTGTACCTCATGCGCCGCGGAGGCGGCGATACCGCCCGGACGCAAATCCTCGCATGGCGAGGGCATAGACCAACCCATTATGACGGTTTTAAATTGGTTGTGCTATACATCTGCCCGCCCTCGCCGGTGTGAACTTTTACTCGGTTCGTAGCATCCCAATAGCCTTGCCGAATTTGGGAAGCCGTCTCCAATCCTAGCGTCACCCCCATCTCGGCATCGCTACATTCGATAACATCCCCAGCACACGGCTCCGTAAGCGCCCATATACGCCAAACGCCTGCACAGGCACCGCAAACGGCAAGCCCACGCAGGCGTTTAAGACATAAGACTCATTCGTATATTGATGCGGGATCAATCGAATGTATGAGATTTGGACGATGCCTAGCGCTTGGAGGCCCCGCCGTGCTGACGAAGACGCAAAGCCGCCCCCGCAATGATGCTGGCAACGCCCACCGTTAGAAGGGCGACCAAGGAGACAGGCGCGACATCTCCCGTTGTGGGGAGCGCGGAGTGCGCAGAGCCCAGGTCAGGATGCGTAGCCGACTCCAACTCTTCGGACGTGCTGCCCGCGTCCTCATCTTCGGCTGCTTCTCCCGCTTGGCCGCCGCCCGGACGATCGTCGTCATCCGGACCCTCTTGATCTTCCTCCTGGCTGTCTCCCGCTCCGGTATCGGGGGATTCCTGCCCGCTGCCCTCATCTTCTGGAGCATCCGGCCCGTCAATGCCGGGAGCGTCTTCGTCATCGCCCGAGTCTTCGCCGGAGCCGTCTTCGGCCCCGCCGTCGGTACCGCCGTTAGAGCCGTCTCCGAACCCGTTATCAGAGCCGCTATTAGACCCGTCGCTCGAACCCCCGTCGTTGTCATCTCCCGATTCGTTGCCGTTTCCCGACCCGTTGTCCAAATCGCCAGAGCCGTTATCAGGCCCGTTGTCGGACCCGTTACCTGAGCCATTGTCAGATCCGTTATCAGACCCGTTGTCGGAGCCGCCTCCAGAACCCGAACCACCAGAGCCGTTGCCCTGTTCGCTATCGGCATCTCCCCCATCGGCGTCCTCGACAACAAGCTGGGAGCTACCCGTCGACTCTTCCTCGTCCACACCGGAAATACCCAGCACCCGCGCGAACGCGTAGTACGTGGCTCCCGGAGTAAGACCGCTGAAGAGGGGGTCATCGGTCCACGCGTTCAACGGGTTGCCCTGAACCTGCTCGTCCTCTACTGCAAGAGCAAGAACGGAAGACGGCCTCTCGTTCTTCTCACACAAAGCGTACTGGATGCGATAATCAACGCCTTCCGCACCGCTCACCGCGGCATGCAGCCTCACCGATGTCGCATCAACCTTTTCAAACTCAACTTTCACCTTTACCGGCTTTGCAGCAACCTCGATCTCCACAGGGATCTCGAGCTCGCGGCGCGACGAATCATGAGAGCCACGATAGGCGACGCGAAGCGTGGTCCTGTACGAGCCCGCAGAAAGCCCCGCCTTGGGTGCCACCTTCCACGAACGGTCAACAGCCCCCGCCTCGATGCTCTGAGCGCCCTGCTCAACGATCTCGAACGCATCGTCGGAGTCCAGGCAAACAGACTCGATAGTCGCCTTCGCCTTGCCGGTGTTTGAAAGCTCGACCGTCTGCGCGGCAATGGACCCATAGCCAGCCTCGACGCGGCCGAACGTTATAGAAGGCGCCTCCAAGCCGGGCTCGTGAGCCTCCCAGAAATCAAACAGCGTGGCGCTGAAATAGATATCCGTGAGATGGATCTTGAAGTAGCGCGCCTTTATAGGGCCATTTGGGAATTGCAACGCACGGCTTAAGTCCGCATCGTTCCATCCAGCCATCGAGGTGCCGTTGCTGCCATAGCGACCAACTTCCACAAATGAGCTGGAGTCAATGGCGCTCCCGGCGGGAAGGCCCGTATCGGGCGCCGCGGAGACCGTCACGGTCATCCTTCCCCAACGGGGGATGCCGTTGGTGTTCAAGTTTTTAGGGCGCCAGTAGTCGATCGAGCTGATGGAGCGCTCGCGCCCAAGATCGATAACAATCCACGCATTGGCCGTTGGCTCTTTGGCTGTGATCCAAAATTCGTTTCCGGGACCGTAATAACCATCGATGACGCGATTCGCCATGGCTGCCCCGTCGCGGGACGAGGAGTACGAGTTCACGCGCATCTCCTCGTAAGGGACAAGGCTCGCCTCTCCCTCGTTGGCGGTAAAGCTGAGCTCGCACTGCACCCGGCCCATAGTCGCGCCGGACGGGGCAGTGCGAATCTTCACCACTCGATCGCCCTCAAACGTACGGGTGACATCCAGGGGCTCCCACTTGCCGTCGTCCACCTTCATCTGGTAGCCGCTCTTGGGAACCTGTCCATCAAAGAAGTAGATGCGGTTGGCGCGATCGTTCGCCTCGCACTTCAAGGTTGCCTTAGCGCCCTCAAGGATATCGATGCAGTTGACCGTATTCACTCCGATCAACTGAATCATGATGTTGTTTTCCGCCGTGATAAGCTCGGCCTGCTCCTCCGTAAGCTGATACTCATACGACCCATCGGTAAGCTCCGTCCACGTCTTGCCGCCGTCAAGGCTGAACTTCCAAGGAACCCCGCCGCCGCGCAAGTGTTCGCCAAGCTTGATCTTCAGCGCGTCCTCGCCATCGAAGGAAAACGTCGCGACGGATCCATCTTTCTCGCCCATAAGCTGCTTGGCAACGCGAACGCACGCATCAGAATTCACCGTTTGGGACGAAGTCACGGTCGAGGAGCGCTGCAGACCGGCGAGTCGTACCGCCTCAAGGCAAACCTTCGATTCCTCTCCGGCGCGCTTCTCCATCTCCTTTATCAAGTCGTGCATGGCAAGCGGGTAATACGCCAGGTCTTCAGCGACTCCCTGGGCAAACACCTCCCAGTCGGTAGCGCTGGTGCCGTTTTTTGCCATAACGTCAATCTGCATGCGAATGGCATCGAAGTTGATCTCCTGAGCCCCGCGAGACGCACGTGCGATAGCAGCGCGTTCCGCCGCACCCTCAAAGGTACCGGCCAGCAAACGCGTTTCAAGACTGCGCACATAGCCGTCCCAGTCAGAGAGGGCGTCCTGCGAATAAAGGATGTAGTTACCGGAATCGGAAGATGTGGACGAGGCGCCCCACCCGCACTGCCAATGCGCTGCGGACGGCGCTTTGCTCCTTCCCCATCCCGACACATCGTTTTGGATGCGATAGGTGGGGACCATCTTTCCAGAGGAATTGGCGCGAAGCTCATAGGTGAGCGTTGCGGCGTGACCGGGCTGGCCCACCACAAAAGACGGAACGCCAACCATACCGTTGAGATTCGCGAAGGTCTTGGCAAGGGCGCCGCACACGCCGCCCTTCTCAAACACCATCCATAAACGGTGGTACTTCGTTTTATCTTGCGTAGCGCCGGGAACCAATGAGGTATCTCCGCATCCAATATGGAATTGTTGACCCAAAGCGTTTGGGAAGTTCGCGTCGTCATACTCCAAACGGTACTTCTCTTTCCACCCGCCCGCCCACGTGCGAGGCGGCTTTCCCGCACCGTCCGTTGGCTTCATCTCGGTCACGGGGCCCGAGAACAGCGCGTCGTCGTAGAACGCCGCGTTGCTGTAACCGTTATTGGCGGAGTAATCGCCCGTATACCAGATATAGGAATACGCGTTCAAGCGACTATCCTCTGACTTTGCATCGTCCGCCGAGAATCGATGCAGAGAATAGCTGGCAAGCCAGGGCAGTTCGGCGTCGGTGATCTGGTTTTCAAACACGTAGCGCATGGTCTCGACCGGAAGGTTGTCGAAAAGATCGCGCTTGAAGCGGTACCTGGAGTCATCGCGGAAGATTCTCAGCGTGCGATAACGCACCAAAGGATCGGACACAAAGCCCGGGTCGCCGGTCCAGAGGCGGGAGCGACCCGAAACATCAAGCGAGGCCGCAACCATCATGCGCAGATGCACGTCGGCGTCCGCGCGCTCAAGATCGTCATGATTCTCCTCGCGAAGCCTTCGCAATATGTCCAGCGACGTAATGTAGTCAGAAGAGACGGGGCCCTTGCTGCTATTGGTCCACACCGTGCCGCCGGTTATGTAGTAGCGCAGCGCCGGCAGGTCTCCCATAAACCACGTGAGAAACTCTTTGTGCGCATCGGAACGATCGCTGTACTCGGTAAGACCATCGAAGCCGGCGCGGCGGACAAGCTCTCGCTGCAAAACCAAACGCTCGGCTTCAGGAGAAAGCGCACCCGCGGACGCCGCAGCGGAAAGCTGGGATGCATCCCCAAGCGCCCTGATTGCAGCATCGAGGCTATCGAGCGACTGGATGGCATTGGAAGCGGCGGCATGCGCATGAGAAGGCATGAGCAACACGGGCACTGCAACAGCCGCCGTCGCTATGCTTGCAGCTATAAGCGTTGCCTTAACAACGCCCACCGATGTACGGAAACCGGGTTCGGAAGAAGGCAGAACAAGGCCTTTGCCCTCGTGCAAGTCGGGGGTGGTCATAATGCGTTCCTTTATGTTGTAGCGCGTTTAAAGTACGGCGATCGATTATACATAAAGTTACATCTGTTCAATTTGTTCTTTACTCGTCCATTTCAAACGGTACCGCCGGGTAGCGCCGAAGACTCTATTCCTCGATGGCCGTGCCCTGGCCCAAAGCGTCCTGCCCCCGTTTGCGTGCCAGCTTCGCCAGCGTGTCATCGCGCACCAAGGTGTAGATAACGCTAGCAAGCGGGATGAAGAAGACGATGCCCACCACGCCAAAGAGCTTGCCGCCCACAATCGCCGCCAGCAGCGCCCACATGGGAGCCAGGCCAACGGACCCGCCAACTACGCGTGGATAGATAAATTGGTTCTCGATAAACTGGGTCGCCAGGTAGACCACCAGGCAAATGGGCGCCTTCACGGGATCCGCCAGCAAGGTGAGCACCACGCCGGAAGCACCGGACAAAAATGCGCCCACATACGGAACGAACGCGCACAAGCCGGTGAGGTAGGCGGTGATGCCCGCATAGGGCAGACCGAAGATCTTAAACGTGGTGTACATGAGGCAGCCCAAAATGATCGCCTCAACAAACTGGCCGGACAAGAACTTTGCATAGGTCTCGCACGCGAGATTGCCCACAAAGCGAATCTTCTGGACTACGCCCGCCGGCAGGTTTGCCCGCGCGATCATAAGGGCCTGACGTGAGAAGTTGTGCTTGCCAAGCAGCAAGTAGATCGCAATCACCATGCCAAGCATGGTGTTTCCGGCGGTCAAGATAGTCGACCTAGCGATAACGGCAGCAGACCCCACAAGCGAAGAGGCGCCATCGGCGGACACCTTCTGACTCAGCTCGCTCATCTGCTGAACCAATCCAGACAGGTCGATGCCATTCGCCTCTGCAAAAGCGATCCACTCGGGAATCTTCTCTTGCGCTAGAGGAATGATGCTGCGCGCAGACTCGATCAACTCGGGAATCACCAGGGCAACCGCACCCACAAACGCAAGCACAATGCCCGCAAGCGTAATCAGCAGGCTCGCCACACGCACCGGAATGACCGGAAGCTCCCTGCCAAGGGACTTTCCAGCCTGGTGGAACATGCGCTCAAGACCAGACATGGGCACGTTGAGGACAAATGCGAAGATTGCACCTATCAGCACGGGCAGCAGCAGGTCGACCACGGAGGAGACCGCGGCGAGCACCGTTGAAAGATGCGTCATGCCAACGTAGAGCACCACGCCAAATGCAATAAGAAACAGCGCATCCTTCAACTTTTTATCGTCCACGTTCTTCTCCCTCTGCCCAAGCGCGCTCTGCAGCGCGGGCGGCAATCATCATATAGTTCTTATACAGCGCGTCGAATCGACCATGATAGCCAACGTTCCATGGCTTATCCCTGCCGCAGAAGTGCAGGATCGAGGTGTTCTCCATCACCCACGCCATGGTGCTCTCTCCACCCGTTCTCACCAGGTAGTCCGTGTATTTGCGGGCATCGTAGTTCCACAGCTTGTCCGGAACCTCAAGGGTGGATGCGCCGTAGAGCGCGCAAAACAGGTCTTGATCGGGAAAGAGCATCTCCGCCTCATGGTCGCGAGCATATGCCATCATGCCCGCAGGGTCGATCGCGCGGCGAGCGACGGACATGTCCATCAAGATTACGCCCGTGTTGAAATATGCCCCCGTGGTATCCAGGCGAATCTTGTTGATGCCCGTAACGGGGTGCGCCGCATCCAAATGCGACGCCGCGGCGAACGCGCGCCCCTTAAGATCGGCCTCCACAAGAGGCCGCAAGGGATTGATTACCAGCACGTCCGGGTCAAGGTACAAGGCCCTCCCCTCAACCCCCGCAAGCACATGGGGCGCAAGAAGACGGTAATACACCTCTTGCGGATAGCGCTTGCTTGCGTAGGCGCCATCAAACAAAGAGCGGTCTATGCCGTGGGCGCAAAAGTCGACGCCAAGGTAGCGACAATAGGCATCCATATGCAGCAGGCTCTTCTCGTCCACCGTGCTGTGCAGCAGGTGCAGGCAGAAGCTCTCGCCCGGGTTATTGATCACGCAAGAAGCCATGGCGCTTCGCAGCGGCGCCAGGTACGCCCCATCGCATGTTGCAATGAGCTCGATAGGTTTGTGCATCAACAATACCCCCCCTGTGGACGCCTGCGGCTACTGCACGGCCGCGCTCGCGCCCTGCTCCACACTCATACCCCGGGGCGTCCAACATATACCTCACGCTGCCGCGCCATCGCTGGATGCCAAGACGGCATTCGCCGCACACGCTTGGCCAACCCGCACAATAAGGCCGCCCCACCTGACACGACGTCTCAGGCGGGGCGGCCCCCATAAAGTTATGCGATGCATGCAGATAACATGGACGAGGAAGGCTGTCCTCCATAACGCGCTATAGAGCGTGGGGACGAGAATCCCTAGTAGTTAACAACCTGCTCCTCAAAGTAGGCCTTGGGATGGGCGCAGACGGGGCAGAGCTCGGGCGCCACGGGACCAACATGCAGGTGGCCGCAGTTGAGGCACTTCCACACCTTAACGCCCTCGCGGGTAAAGACCTCGCCCTTCTCAACGCGCTCGGCAAGCTTGAGATAACGCTCTTCGTGAGCCTTCTCGACGGCGCCGACGCCGCGGAACTTGGCCGCGATCTCCTTGAAGCCCTCCTCGTCAGCGGTCTTGGCGAACTCATCATACATGGTGGTCCACTCGTAGTTCTCGCCGGCGGCGGCATCCTTGAGGTTGGTCAGGGTATCGGGCACCTCGCCCTCATGCAGGTACTTGAACCACAGCTTGGCATGCTCGGACTCATTCAACGCGGTCTCCATAAAGATGTTGGAGATCTGAACGTAGCCCTCCTTCTTAGCCTTGGAGGAGTAGTAACGATACTTGGTATGGGCCTGGGACTCGCCCGCGAAAGCGGTCTCAAGATTCTTCTTTGTCTGGGAGTTCTCAAAATCCATGGTGTACTTCCTCTCTGCGCGGACCACCGCGCACTACGCTTGCCGGATATGGCGAATAGTATCCGGCACCGTGCGGACACGCTTTTGCCGTGCCCGTCTTTGAGTTATACCCCCAGCAGAGTCGCTCCAAGCACGCCATTGTCCAAATAATTAGGATTCATTCCTATCAAATATCATAGCCGCGTTACTCACGAGCAGATGGCCCACACGTCCAAGCCCCCGCTCTCCCCGCGCACGCAAAAGCCTTCGCGCTCGAGGTCGTCAAGAATGGATGCAACCAGCTCGCGCTCGACGTGCGGACGGCCAGCCTTGAGCTCCATATCATTAACCCCCGCCGCGATCTCATCAATGCCCAACAGCTCCCCGCACTTGGAGGCGTCAAGCAGCATGCGCACAATATGAGCGCGCTTTTGCCTGCGCGAACCCTCAAACGCAGACTGGCGCGTATAGGAGCTGGAGCGCCGTGAAGGATTGGGGACGGTCTTTTTAAGATGCGCACCGTAGTCCAGAAGCGCGTAATACCAAGATCGCGGCGTATCGTTCTCATCTTGAGCGATGGCAAACAAATCGCCCGCCGCATCCTCGCATGCGGGGCATGCCGCCTGAACAAGTGGAACAAGCTCGCGATCGGGCACGCCGGGCACGTCGGGAAAGAAATGATGCAGGAAGACGGTTCTCACGTTGGTCTCTAGGTACACTCCGGGAAGATCGAATGCAAACGACCGAATGCCCTGCGCCGTCGCCGGACCTATACCGGGAAGTGCGCAAAGCCGGCGGGCATCTTGCGGGATCTCGCCATCGTATTCGGCAACAATTGCCTCCGCCGCGCCCTTAAGCGCCAACGCGCGGCGGTTATACCCCATTCCCTGCCACTCCTCGAGCACGTCTGCCACGGGCGCCTGGGCAAGGGCTTGCACGCTGGGAAATCTATCCAACCATGCTCCCCAGCGCGTCAGCACGCGCGGAACCTGCGTCTGCTGCAGCATGACCTCTGAAATCCAAATGCCATAGGGGTCGCGCGTGTTTCTCCACGGAAGGTCCCTATACAAACGAACCCCCTCCGCGCGAACCAGGGTGCGGAAGGGGTCACGATTCATCATGATGGCGAAGCTCCTTGTCCCTTGCGGCAAGGATCGCACATGCGGCCTATTCGGCAGCGCGGCAGCCCTCGCCACAGCTTACATACTCGTAAAAACGGTCGCGATCGGCAAACTTGGGATCGACCGC
This sequence comes from Collinsella tanakaei YIT 12063, assembly GCF_000225705.1. Classification (GTDB taxonomy): domain Bacteria; phylum Actinomycetota; class Coriobacteriia; order Coriobacteriales; family Coriobacteriaceae; genus Collinsella; species Collinsella tanakaei. The sequence continues at coordinate 174,703 of NZ_JH126469.1, read as the reverse complement.
GGGGCTCAGGCGACGGTTCACCACGTCATCCAATGTGACGGAATCAAGATAGTCGTGAACCAGGGCCTGCGTACCAACCCACAGGGGATGATAGCAGCAACCGCCCATACGGGCGCAGTCAGCGGTGGGAGCGGTGCACTCGTTCATAACCAACGGGCCCTGAATTGCCTCGACAACCTGGCGAATGGTGATCTGGGCGGGATCGACCTTAAGGCGCATGCCGCCATGCACGCCGCGAAGGCTCTCGACAATGCCTGCAAGCACCAGCCCATGCTGGATCGAGCGCGCAAAAGAATACGGAACGTCAACCTTCTCGGCCGCCGTTCTCACAGAAAGGAGACTCTCCCTGTCCTCTGCCAGCATCGCCAACATGCGCAGGGCGTAGTCCGTCTTCCTTGAAATGTCCATCTCTCCCCTATCCTTCTTGCTCGACCAACCCTTAGTTTGCGCGCGCGGAGAGACCACGCGCACAGATCGGGTCGGACTATGCAAACAGGTACCTGAAAACCAATGGATTTGACCTTACCATAACGGAGATTAAGTATTCAATACTCAATCGCCCCACATAACACGCAGGATTAACCTTCCAAAAGAATAATTCACGCGCTAGAGGATACCGTAATGATGCAGCTGATATACCCAAGCGTCGGCAACATGCAAAACGATGCTCGTATATTCATCAAATAACACCAGCAAATCTATATCACGATGTCGCGCCGCCAGAAAAGCATTGACTTAAGATGCACTAAAAAAAGAAAAAGCCCCACCGAAGTGAGGCTTACCATTTCAAATGGCGGGAAGTACGGGACTCGAACCCGCGACCTCCGACGTGACAGGCCGGCGCTCTAACCAACTGAGCTAACTCCCCTCAGCGAATTGCTGCGTGGATTAGTATACACAGAACCTTGGATTGGATGCAACAACTTTTTTTAAATCTTTGGACGATGCCCGCTTGGAGCTCCCCCATGGTCCCAACGCATTCCCTTAGATGAAGATTAATTTGGACGAGAAGCAGGCGAGCGAGACTTAATATGAAAAAAGCCCCACCGAAGTGAGGCTTACCATTTCAAATGGCGGGAAGTACGGGACTCGAACCCGCGACCTCCGACGTGACAGGCCGGCGCTCTAACCAACTGAGCTAACTCCCCTCAGCGAATTGCTGCGGGAACTATTATATACAGAGGTGCGTTTTGCACGCAAGAACTTTTTTAGAAAAAGTTTGCGGCCATGCACAAGACGTCCACAACCAGCCGTAACGCAACGGTTTCGCCGTAAAAGCCGGCGCGCCCACCCCTACTTCAACGGAATGATCTCTGCCGACATAACAGCGCCATCACCTACATAGAGACGCGCGATACTCGGCGTCCTTGTCCCTCGCGGCAGCGTGGCGGAACCTGGATTGATCAGCAGGCGTCCGCAAGATCTCTCGATCTTGGAACGATGCGTGTGGCCGCACACGGCAACGTCCACGCCGGTAACGGGCAAATCCTCTTGATAGTGAGCGACGGCGAAACGCAGCCCCTCGTAGTCGAACTCGCACAGGCGCGCTACATCCGGACCGTAGTCGCGATAGTAGTCGTTGTTGCCCAGCACCGCGCGCACCGGGGCGATGCAGCACAGGTGCTCGTAATCCATCTCAGACGTAAGATCGCCGGCATGGACAATAAGGTCCGCACCGGCGATCTGCTCAAGGAGCTCCGCTGAGAGGTGTCCGTGCGTATCAGAAACAATATCGATGCGCTTGGCATGCCCTTCCTGAATCTGCATGGAAGCCTCTTTTCTATGCTCTTTCAATTCCTCGCTACAGATTGAGCGCCTTCTTGAGGGGAACCACCCTGCGACGAGAAACCGGGATACGGTCATCTAGACCCGACACGCCCAGCTGAATAGCGCCAGAGGGCACCGTCTCGACGTCCTCGACGTTGGCGAGGTTAACAATGTAGCGACGGTGCACGCGAAAGAACCCAAAGTCGCCCAGCTTCGATTCAAACTGTGCCAACGAGGTGGTGGACAGGTATCGATCGTCCTCCGTGAAGATGCAGGAATAATCGTCCTTGGCCATGATGTAGCGAATCTGGTCGACGGGAATAAGGACCTTGCGGCCACCCTTCTCGACGGGGATGCGCTCGATAGAGCTCTTGCTACTGTCCGATGTGGGCTTGACGCGCGCGAGCACCTTGTTGATCGCCTGATCCAAACGGGCTTCCTCAACCGGCTTCATCAGGTAATCGGTGGCATCGACATCAAACGCCTCAACGGCATGGTCGCTATAGGCGGTCACAAAGACCACGGCGGGCGGGTTCTTGAGCTTGTGCAGCGCCTCAGCGAGCTGAATGCCCGATGCGCCCGGCATGGAGATATCCAGGAACACAACGTCCACCCGATTCTCCATCAGCATTTCTATTGCCGAGCGAACGCTCGACGCCTCGTTGATCGAACCGATCTTCCCCGTCTGCTCAAGCAGGAACCGAAGCTCGGAACGGGCTGGCGCCTCATCATCAACGATCATTGCACGCAGCATACGTACATTCCTTCCAACAACAATATCCCGTGCGTCACGCCTCTCATCCAAGCACGAGCGATGAGACGGCGTTATACCATTCTACCCCGAAGTAAGAACCCTTACGCGAACATACTTTCTTGCAAATCAAGGTGCAGCGTAATGGTGGTGCCCTCACCGGGGGTGGACGAAACCTCCGCGCTGGAGCGGGGGCCGTAGAAGCGCTTGATGCGCTCTGAGATGTTGCGCGTCGCCACGCCCGCGCCGCCGCCCTGGGGCGACTGGGAATCGGGCATGGGAAGCGACGCGTTGAACAGGCGCGCAGCGGTGTCGCGATCCATGCCGGCGCCGTCGTCGCTCACCTCGATGCAAATCCCCTCGCCGCCCTCTGAGCGCACCCTCACCGTGATATGCAGCGCGCCCTCGTCCTTCATAGCGTGGCGCACGGCGTTCTCCACCAATGGCTGGATGATGAAAGCGGGCACCGGGGCGTCCTCGACCCCCTCTTCGACATCCATGGTCGCGATGACGCGGTCATCGCCAAAGCGAGCGCGTTCAAACGTAAGGTAGCGACTGGTCTGCGTGAGCTCACGCGACACGGGGATCAGCGAACCGGAGTTATCGAGCGTAGAGCGGTAAAACGCCGCGAAGTCTCGAAGCAGCTCGCGAGCGCGAGCGGGCTCCGTGCGCGTAAGCGCGGCGATGGTGTTGAGCGTGTTGAACAGAAAATGCGGGTTGATCTGCGCTTGCAGGGCGCGAAGCTCGGCGCGCGCCGTCAACTCGTCCTGGCGCTCCAGCTCATGCGTGGCCAGCTGGGTAGAGATCAGCTCCGCAAAACCAGACACCAAAGCGTACTGCGTGCGATTGACCGCGTGCGGGCTGCTGAAATAGAACTTGAGCGTTCCCACGGATTTGCCGCGAACCTTGAGCGGGGCGATGATGCCCGCCGGGATCGGCGGCGCCGTAAGGGAGTCGTTAAACGTGGGCGTGGCGTTGGTAAACGACTGCACCAAGCCGTGGTCCAAGGCATAACGCGTCGCGGGCGTATGGATGGGAGACCCAGGTGGAAACTGCTCTGCAAGCGTGCCCACGCAGGCGAGCACGCGCTCGCGGTCGGTCACGGCGATGGTCATCGCGCGGGTCTCGGGCAGCAGGCGCCGGCAAATGGCCTCGGCGCTCTCGGGCGTAAGGCCATCGCGAATATCCTCAAGCATCTCCGACGCGATGGAAAGCGTTTGCTCGGCGTACTGGGAGCGCAGGGTATCCGGGTTGAGGCACAGGTGGGCGAAGATGAGCAGGAAGACGCACATAAGCGCGCACGCCACCAGCGTGAGAATGGATTCCGTCCCCTCGATAATGGAGTAGACAAGATAGACGGCGAGCGCAAGCGCGCACACCGCGGCGGCGACGCGCAGCAACGGAATGCTCGCCAGCAGCGCTGAACGCGCAGCCCCCCGAATAGACTTGTTTTTATCGTTCATCGGCGCTCCAGCATGGCGGCAAGCGAGATATCTCCCCACAAGCCGTCCATGATACTCGGCCAGAAGCTTTGGAATTTCAGGTATTGGTCAGCGTTGTCCGCGGCATAGCGTTCCGCATCTTCGCGACCGTGGCGCCAGATGTTCCAATACGCGCGGCGCTCGCGAGTGAACACGGCGCGGGCGAGGGACGTCTTGCGAACGCGCTCATCCAATCCCGGCGAGATCCACGGACCCGGATACGGCATGAGCGACGCCGGCGTTACCTGGTTGTATTCCTTCTGCCTGCTGGCATACGTCAGTTTTGCCCGTTCATAATACCAGCGGTAGACGTTTTGCATAAAGCGCGGCGCGCTCTCATGGCTCTCCGGCGGCAGGTGCTTGACCACCCATGCGTTATCAAACCACACGTCATAGCCAAACAGACGCATGTTGAACAGATAATCAAGATCCTCGCCACGGGTGATAAAGGGGTCGAACGCCACGCGCGTAAACGCCCGGGCATGCAGGGCCATGCAGCCACCGCACACGTAGTTGGACCGCGAGATCCTCGTGGCAGAGAGGGCCTTTTTCATCCAACGGTTGAACTCGATGCGCTTGGTCCACCAGCGCTGGGTGATGCCGGCACGCGAGGTATCCGCCAGCGGAGACCCCTCGCGATCGTAAAAGTAACCGCTCTTGGCAAGGATGGGCAGGCGCTGGCGCGTCTCCGCACCAAGCGCATAGAGGGCCTTCTCCATGAAATCCGGGGCGAGGACCACCTCGTCATCGTCCAAAAACACCACCGCGTCATGGCCCAAGATGGCGGCGGCTGCCAGACCCATGTTGCGAATGGCGCCGTACCCGCGCAGCGATACGGCCTCGCCCTTGATCTTGGGCGCAAGCTCGTTCACGCGGTCCATGATGCGCGAGGCCTCGATGTTGGTGAGAAGCGTGACGTTGAGGTTGGGATGATGGTAGAGAATGTGCTCGATACGCAGCGTGACGTCCCGCGTGGCAGACAAGGGGCATATGACAAGCAAGATGATGCGTGGTAGCCCGCGAACCTGCTCGAGAGACGCAAGACAGCGCTCGAGCTCGGGCCGTTCCGCGGTAAGGCTTGTGGAGTGGTCGTAGGCACCGGGGGCCAGCGTGTCCTCATGATTGCCCGCCCAGTAGGTGGGAATCACGATCGCAGGTTTCATAGCCACTCATCCCTTTCCATTGCAGCTATCGAAAGGGGCGGCAAGCAAAAGCCGCCGCGCCAACGTGTTGGAGTGCGTACGCGTTGGCGCGGGGCTAAATGTGCCCGAGAGCCAACTACTTAGCTGTTGTACCCATCTGAGCGAGCTCGCGCTTCATAAACGGCGTATTTGCCAGCGAGCGCTGCAGCGGGTAGCCCAGCACATACATGATAACCGCTTCGCCCGCGCCCGTGGTCACAAGACCAAAGAGGTACATAAGGCCCCAGGAGCCATCCAGGGAAATCGACGTGAAGGGAATGGTGTAAAAACCAATGCCCTGCAGCAGCAGGGGCAGGTACGCCGGAACGATGAGCGCGTTGGCAAGCACGGGTCCAGCCAGCGCGATTAGCGGACAGGAGCGCATCTTCCACGTGAACAGCGCGCCCAAAAAGGTTGCCAGCGAACCAAAGACCACGTCGAGCATGCCCAGCATACCGGTGCCGGAAAGCACGATGTTGGCAACGTTGGCGATCACGCAGCCCAGCGTAAGGCCGGGGACGGCCGCGGGGGTGAAGAGCGCCAGCACGCATAGCGCCTCTGAGACGCGGAACTGGATGGGGCCCCATGCAAGGCTGCCCAAAAAGAGCATGGTCACCAGGGTGCACGCAGCGTACGCGGCCGCGATAACACCAACGCGGGCGATGTATTGAGATTTCAAATAAGGTCACCTTCTACTAAAAAACGGAGGGCTTTACTGTTGCCAGCAAGCCCTCCGTCCATAGAGAAGCGCACTCGTTGCGGCATGCGAGCTTTAGGCTGCCGCCTTCTGCATGCTGGAGAGCTTTACTAGCATGACAAAGCCCACAACCAGCAAGATCCCGATGGAAAGCACTCCTAAAGAAGGATCGTGCGTGAGCGATGTCACAACAGATACTAGCAGAGTGCCCATGACCGAAGCGTATCGTCCAAAAATATCAAAGAAGCCGTAGTACTCGTTTGAATGCTCCTTGGGGATGATCTTGCCAAAGTAGCTGCGCGAAAGCGCCTGCACGCCGCCTTGGAACATGCCCACTAGAATGGCGAGGATCCAAAACTCCGTAGCGGACTTCAAGAAGAACGCCGCAAACAAGACGATGCCCACGTAAGCGGCAACCGCCACGATGATCATGCGCAGGGTGCCAAACTTGCCGGCTGCCTTGCCGTAGATGATGGCGGACGGGAAGGCGACAAACTGCGTGACCAGAAGCGCCAACACCAGCTGCGTGGAATCGATACCTAATGCGGCACCGTAGCTGGTAGCCATGGAGATGACGGTGTGGACGCCGTCGATGTAGAAGAAAAACGCGATCATGAAGACCAGCAGCACGCGATCGTGCGCGATGCGGCAGCACGTGTCCAAAAGCCCGGTGAAGGTCTTGGCGATGTTGTGCAAGACGCCCTGCGCCCCGTGCTCGCGCTCCTTGCCGTAGCGCTGCTGGTAGGTACGAAGCAGCGGAACGGTGAACGCCAGCCACCATGCGCCGGTGATGATAAACGTCAGACGCGTGCAGGTAAGGGTATCCAGGCCCAGGATGCTGGGGCCGCCGAAGATGAGGGCGATGCACAGGATGAAGGGAATGGTGGAGCCCACGTACCCCCAGGCAAAACCGGAAGAGCTCACCCGGTCCATGCGTTCGTCCGTGGTGACATCTGGCAACATGGCGTCGTAAAACGTCATGGACGAGTTAAGGCTGATGGTGCACAGCACGTAGACCACCAGAAACGCCATAGCGGACATGGGGATGGCCTGCGCCAGGCACAGCACCACGCCTGTTAGGAAGAACCCGGTGAAGAACTTGATCTTGTTGCCCGCATAGTCTGCCAGCGAACCCAGGATAGGCATGAGCAAAGCGACGATCAGGGAGGCCACGGTCTGGGCGTTGGCCCACGCGGTCACCAGCTCGGCAGAAGACGCACCGGTGTTGATAGCGTTGAAATAGATAGGCACAATCGAGGTGTTGAGCAGGACAAGGGCGGAGTTGCCCACGTCATACATGACCCAGTTGCGCTCCATCTTGGTGAATTTCATCTATGGCTCCCCTCTTGGCGACGCTGCGCATTCATAACGAGACATGGTAGGGCACATCCGCGTCCCTGACTATCAGCTTTCGCTCAGCGTCCTGTAAAGGCGGTGCAACGTCTACGCCAGACCAAGGCGAACCTTGACCTCAGACGCGCGGCGGCGCGACACGGGCACCGAAGCATCCACCCGCTCGACCTTGAGGTCCATCAGGCCGGAACGCGACACCTCGACATCATGTACATCGTCCAGATTCACCAAAAAGCTGCGGTGCACGCGCATAAAGCCCTGCGGCGCCAGGCGACGTTCGAGAGACGAGATAGACTCGTTCACCAAATAGCTGCCAGCGGCGGTGATCACGCTGGAGTAGTCCGCCTTGGCCTCTATATAGACAATGTCGCTCACGGGGATGAACGCGCGCTTGCCGCCGCGCTCGACCGACAGGCGCATAACGCGCTCCGCCACGGGCGCGGGCGTGCGGGCCGACATAGCGGTAGCCACCTTGTCCAACGCCTTCTCCAGGCGCTTGGTCTCCACCGGCTTGAGCACGTAGTCGACGGCATCGAGCTCAAAGGCCGTAGCGGCGTACTCGGCAAACGCGGTTACAAACACCACCACCGGGGGCGTCTTGAGGTTCGATAGCGTCTCTGCCAGCTTGATACCGCTGGTACCCGGCATCTGTATGTCTAGAAACAGCACGTCCGGACGGCTGCCCAGGATCTTCTCGACCGCCTGCGTGGCGCCGCCCGCCTCATCCACTCTGCCAATGCGCTCGTCTTGCTCAAGCAAATAGCGAAGCTCTGCGCGTATGGGCGGTTCATCATCGACCACCAGAACGCTCCACTGATCACTCATGTCTATCCCCTCTCGAACGTGCTGGGCTCGAACGTGTTGATTGCCTAGGGCAGCAGGCTTTGCGCGGGCGCGGGCTCGTGCGGCTCGCCAATAAGCGCAACCGTGATCGCGGTGCCCTCGCCCTCTTTCGACTCGACCTTAATGCCCGATTCCTCACCAAAGAAGAAGTGGATGCGCATCAAGACGTTGCAGAGCGCAAGGCCGCACCCGCGCTTGATGGAGCCATCTGCCGTCACGGTCTCCGGCTCATCTGGACGAGGAGCCTCCGGTGGGTCAAACAGGTGCTGCTGAACCTTCTCGCTCATACCTATGCCGTCGTCTGCGACCACTATCTCCAGGCCCCGGGCGGTTGTGCGCGACAAAACAAAGATCGACAGCGGCTCGACCTCGCGCATGGCGTGCTTGACGCAGTTCTCTAGCAGCGGCTGCAAGATGAAGGGCGGCACCTTGCACTCCACCGTATCCGGATCGATGCGCGTCTCCACCTTAAGGCGCCCCTCGCCATAGCGCGCCTGCATGAGGTTGATGTAGCGAATGCCCTGCTCCACCTCGCGCTCAAGCGTGGTGAGGCTCTCGGAATCAGACAGCGTTTGGCGGTAGTAGTTGGAAAAGTCGATAAGCAGCGAGCGCGCTTTCTCGGGCTCGGTGCGCACCAGCGACACGATGGTGCCGATGGTGTTGAAGAGGAAATGCGGATCCACCTGCGACTGCAGCGCTCGCAGCTCCACGCGGGCCGAGACCTCGGACTGGCGCTCGAGCTCAAAACTTGCCAGCTGCGTAGAGATAAGGTCCGCAAAGCCCGTTGCCAGCGCGGTCTGGCGCATGTCGATGTTGCTGAAGCGCGGGTAGTAAAGCTCCAGCGTGCCCACGCAGCGGTCGCGCACCGTAAGCGGCGCCACGATGCCCGCGCGTAGACGGGGGAAGAACTCGCGCTCCCGCGTGTCGTTGGCGTCGCGTGAGAACACGCTCATCACCTTGGACGAGACCACGTTGAGCGTGGTATCCAGCACCACGGGCTGGCCGGTGGGATAGCGCTCGCACCCCTCGCCCCAGCTTGCCAGCACCTGCTTGCCGTCGGTGATGCACATGGCGGACGCCAGCGTCTCCGGCAAGATGATCTGGCAGGCGCCCATGGCGGCGTCCGGCGTCATGCCCTTGCGCGTGTGCACAAAGATCTTGGACGCGATGCTAAGCGTGCGGTCCGTTGCGCTAGAGGTAAGGTCATCGGGAACCACGAACACGTAGCTAAAGAAGAAGCACAGCATAACCAGGCCAGCGATGGTGACAACCGCGGGTACCGGGCTGGGGTTTGCCATAAGGTCCCAAACCAGGAGAATCAATAAAAAGGGGACGCACAGTCCCAAGAGAATTGTTGCGACGCGCTGGGCATTTCGCAATGTCCTGGTCATGTTGCGCGACGCCGATTTATGGAACACGCGAGGCTGGTTATCCACTCGGCCCTGCTTTCTCTCTCTTCTCCTTTATGCTTGCTCCCCCATTGTACAAAAGGGCGCTTGATCACCGGGCACCCATCCGACAGGCGATGCCACATCTTCGATGGGCGGGACGAGGTTTACCGATTTTGCATGCATAAAATGAACGGTATAGCCCGTGGGTTCAGCATAAATGAAGCGGCCCGAGAATAAGCCCGAGCCGCTTGCGCAAACCAATGACAGAAGCATTCAGTCAGAAGTCCAAAAAGCTTATTCCTCGCGGTCGAACTCCTCGTCCACGTCCAAGGGACGGCCGGAGTAGTTGACGTGACCGGTGACATCGTCCATGGCGACGCCCTCGATAAAGCGGGCGGCGGCGATGGAGTAGTCGTCCAGCGCGCGGTTGAAGATATCCGGGAAGGACTCGTCAGACTGCGCCTGGCTGAAGGGATTGGTCCACATGAGGTGGTCCAGGTTGCCGGCGCGGCGCGGAAGCTCCACCGTGACGGGGTGCGCCAGACTGGTAAACATAGCGTGCACCTGCGAGATGGGCGAGCCAGCGGGCTCGATAGCACGGTAGGCAAGCTTCATGTCCGCGACGGCGCCGCCGTACTCGTTCGCCCCTATCTCCAGATCGTAGACGGTGCGTGCCATGTGGCTCATCAGCACGCCGGCGACCTTGTTGATGCGCTCAGTGGTGACGATCTCGCTCTCCGGCGGGTAATCGAGGACCGTGGCGTGGTCGCGCTTGAGCTGCAGCATGAGGATGTCCAGGTCGCTCTCTATGACGGCGTGGACGTGGTTTCCCTGATCCGCCAGGGTGGGGTCCGCCTCCATGATGCCCCACTGCTGATCGTAGACAAAGGGATGCGCGTTGCGGTCGAGCGCGTAGTGGGACAGCAGGCCCAGCACGAAGGCGCGGCCCAGGGCGGCGTCATGCTTGTTGAGGCGGCTTACACCGTCGCGAAGCGCCGTGAACTGACGGGACATGCGGCAACGGTGCATGCGCTGGGCCAGGCCCATGCAGTCGCGCATCTTAAGGGTGCGGACGCGGAAGAAGAACGGATCCGGTCCTTGGTTGGCCAGCAGGAACGCACAGCGCTCCTCGTCCGTGTTGATAATGCCGGCGGGCAGACGATCGATGCTCTCTTCGCCGAAGAGATGGTGGGTAATCAAAGCGGGCATAGAGAACCTTTCTAGAAGGTGACAGCTGTCTTTGATTATGCCCCTCCCCGCTGGAGGCTAACGCGTGAAATGAGACGGCTTCCGCCGCTCGGCGGCTCCACCTGAAAAGGTTGCCGGACCGCGCGCCTACCCATCGGTGAACCGTGCGGCCATGCAACCCCCGGGGGCCAACCGCGAACCCCCTTGAGCTCCATCAAAAAGGACCCCGGCGGGCTGGAGTTCCGCCGGGGTCCCGATGAGGGAGTTGGTAAGGTTAGCGTAGCTTGGAGGAGGTGCTACTCGGAGTACTTGTTGCCCTCGCCGAAGGTGCCGGGATCGACGATCCAGCCGTCCTTCATGATGACGTCCATGTTGTCAACGTTGAGGGTGTGGATGTCGGCAGCGACGTCGCCGTTGACAACCAGCAGGTCGGCGCACTTGCCAACCTCGAGGGAGCCGGTCTCGTCCTCGATGTGGCACATCTTGGCGCCGTTGAGGGTGGCGCAGGTGATGGTCTCAACAGGGGTGAAGCCGATCTTGTCGACGAACTCGTACATCTCCTCGATGGAGCAGGTGCCGTACGGGGTGACGAAGGAGAAGGAGTCGGAACCGATGGTCATCACGACGCCGCGCTTCTTGGCCTCGCGCAGGCAGTCGTAGTTGCGCTGCAGCTCCTTCTCGACCAGGGTGCCCTCGTACTTGTCATGCAGCTCGGGGACGTAGACGGGCGGATAGGTGGAGTACCAGGTGGGCAGGAAGGCGATCGTCGGGGTGAAGAAGGTGCCCTGCTCTGCCATGAGGTCCATGGTGCGCTCGTCGATATCGAAGCCGTGGATCAGCTGCTCGCAGCCAAAGCGGACGGAATCGTAAGCGGCGGCGTGGTTGTTGTAGCAGTGGCTCCACACCGGGATGCCCACCATCTTGGCCTCGTCGATGACGGCCTTGATCTCCTCAGCGCAGTAGTGCTGGTCGCGACCGGAGTCCCAGCGCCAGATGCCGCCGCCGGTAGCCCAGATCTTGATGGCGTCGGGGTTCTCGCGCAGGCGACGGCGAACGGCCTTGCGCAGATCCCACGGACCGTCGACCTGGTCGCCCCAGGGGTGGGAGTTCTTGTTCTCGAGCTGGCTGCAGTGATGGGAGTCACCATGGCCGGCGACGCGGCAGAAGCCCAGGCCGGTAGCAAGAACGCGCGGGCCCTTGAAGACGCCCTTCTCGATGCAGTCGCGAACCTGGATGCCGAAGCGGCCGATCTCGCAGACGGTGGTGAGGCCGTGGGTGAGGCAGTCGTAAGCCTGCTTGACGGCGACGGCCTGCTTCTCGAGCAGCGGCTGCATGACCCAGTCGGTGTCATCGTCGGTGAGGTTGCCGGAGAAGTGCAGATGGGTGTCGATCAGGCCGGGCATAACGGTCTTGCCGGCGGCGTCGATAACCTGGGCGCCCTCGGGCACGTCCTGCATAGCGCCGGCGTACTCGATCTTACCGTTCTCGTCAACGAGGACGAGGGAGTTCTCGACCGGATCGGCACCGGTGCCGTCGATGAGCTTACCGCCAACGATTGCAAACTTAGTGGACATGGTTCCTCCTTATGGATCCAAATCACGGAAGCGAGGGGCCGCATATGTTGGGTAAGAGCGGCCCTTCGCAAGATAGCCTACAGATGCGTCCGAGCGCATGCGTATGGACGCGGGCAGGGTGCGGCGCTGCGGCGATAAGCCGGCGACCGCGCAGCATAGCTACCAGCTAGACAGTTGCTATGCCTTCGCCTTGGCACGGGCGTTGGTGATGAACATGAGCACCATGCCAAGGGCGAGCCAACCGAGAACGATGATCCAACCGGTGAGGTCGAGGGACTCGGCGGTGATGGGAAGGACGATCAGGGCGATGATGATCAGACCAGCGGCGATAGCCAGGCCGATACCGAACTTGCCACCGGGGACCTTGTAGGGACGGGGCAGGTCGGGCTCGGTGAAGCGCATCTTGAGGCACGCAAGGGCAACCATGGTGCAGGAGAAGATGAACGCCAGAGCGGAGACCTTGGTCAGCGGGATGAGCATGTTCTTGCCCATGAAAGGACCAACCAGGGTGATGGCAGCGAGGACGATGCAAGCAAGCTTGGGAGCGCCGGACTTGGGATCAACCTCAGCGAACTTCTCGGGCAGCTGGCCCTTGCGACCCATGGCGAGCATGATGCGGCTCGTGGCTCCGTAGAAGGAGTTCATGGGGCCCATGGGGCCAAGCGTCGCGATGCAGAGCATGATGATGTAGAAGATGAAGTTGATGTCCTTGAGGCAGGCCAGCGCGGGCACAGGAGACTCGACGAAGGTGTGCCAGGGCAGGATGGTGCCGAAAGAGTAGATGCAGACCATGTAGAAGCCGCCGGAAGCAAGCAGGGCGAGGGAGATGATCTTGCCAAACTTGTTCCAGTTGAGGCCCTCGGCCGCCTCTTCTGCCTGCTGGGGAATGGTATCGAAGCCAGCGTAGAAGAAGGGGGTCAGCAGCAGGACGGAGAGGATACCGCCAAAGATGTTGTCGGCACCCGTCGCCGCTACGCCGCCGCCGGCGCCGGTGACCTGGGAGAAGACCTGGCCATCGGAAAGGGCGTTCGCCGGGGAGCCGGTAAAGATGGAGATGCCCATAGCCAGCAGCATGCCGCACAGCAGCGCCTTGGTAAGGAAGGCCTGGAGCTTAGCAGCAGAGGATGCGCCGCGGAAGTTCAAGAAGATAACGTAGGCAGCAAATCCCAGAGAGATGATCGTGGGGAACAGGTAGACCTTGGCACCCAGGATCTCATAGAGCTCGAAAGCGCGAAGCCACTCGAGGCCGGGGATGGTGCCGAACATATCGGACAGCAGGGTGGAGATGGCGATAGCCTCCCACGGGCACAGGATGCCGTTACCCAGAGCCAGGAACCAACCGGTGATATAGGAAGGAACGCGGCCAAAGGTGCGGTCAACGTACTCAACGATGCCGCCCGAGATGGGAATGGCAGCCGTGAGCTCGCCGAACACTGCTCCGATGGGAACCAGGAAGATGGCTCCGATGAGGAACGCGATCATTGCGGGAACGGGGCCGCCACCGACGACCATCCAGTCGCCGACCTGAAGCACCCAACCGGTGCCGATGATCGCGCCGAAGCCGATGGTGAAGAAGTTCCAGAGCGACAGTGTTTTCTTCATTCCGCCCTGGTCTGCAGTCGTATCCGCCATATCACTCCTCCTTTCGTAGTTTTGGGACGTGTACCTTCGTCCCTAGCCTTTGGGGCCGCCGTATGGCCTCCCCCTTCGCGGGGAGCGAGCCCGTACCGGCTTGCCCCTCCCCTCTCGCGCGACCGTGCGCGCTCGTTGAGTTGAACAATACGGGGAGCCGGACGGGCGGCGCGGGGCAAACCGATTGGAGGAAACGCCGCTAAAATGAACGGATGCAATTCACCGACCAACGGCGCTGCATTTGAATAAAGCTCCTGCTTGGGTGCCATTTTTACCTGCAGATTTGTTCCCACTGTCGCACGCGTCCCCCGTGCAGTTTTTGGACGAGGAACCTCTACCGTGCGCGCAGGCGACTCAAAAACAGATCCACCCGTATGCCTATTCGCATACGGGTGGATCTGTCTAGCAAAACACAAGGATGCCAAACAAATGAAACGACTCTAGTAGAACAGCTCCACATCGCCCGCGAGAGATTCTTCGACCGTACACGCGCCAGCGTCCGCACCTCCCACAACCAGTCTTTTTGCTTCTGGATGCTCATCGAGAAACGACGCCATGCCACTCTGCCCAGACTCCGCACCGCCCTTGACCTCAATAGCGGTAAGAGCGGATTCGCTGCGAATAACAAAGTCGACTTCTTTATTGCCCTCGCGCCACCACATAACCTCAAAGCCCTCGCATTCAGAGCGCGCAATGAGATAAGCACCGACAGCAGACTCAACCAAATGACCGCGAAGGTCCCCTCGTGCAAGGAATTCCTCAGGACCCCTATCGGACATCGCCGTCATGAGGAACGTGTTATGCACCATAAGTCGAGGGGAGCTACGGCGTTTTGCCACTTCCTTATCCGAAAACTTAGGAAGGGCGGAGAGCATACCCGCTTTTCCCAGCAAGTCCAGGCAATGCGCCACTGTTATGGTGTTGCCCCGATCCTGAAGCTGACCCAGTATTTTTGTGTACGAAAGCTCTTGGCCCGAATACGCACAGCCAAGCCTAAACAACGCGCGCATAAGGGCGGGCTTGCGCACGTCCTCCATCTCCAGAACATCCTTGGAAATTGTAGGCTCCGCTATCGCATCGCGAACGTACGCCTTCCAACGCTGCTTGTCCGCGACAAGCGCCGCCGCACCCAGATAGCCACCAAAGTACAGAAACTGATCAAGCGAAAATCCAAAGGCATCCCTGCATTCCGCATAGCTCCAATGCGGAGAATGGATAAGCTCGAATCTACCCATAAGGGAATCTTCCAAGCCCTTATGAAGAAGCAGGGACGATGAGCCGCTTAGAACGGCGCGGACAGGCGTTCCGTTCATCCTGTCGCGATCGAAAAGAGATTTCACCTGTCGAGCCCAACCCGAGACCTTCTGGACCTCGTCAATGCACAGAACCACCTTCCTCGAACCGTTGCGCGTCATTCCCCTCGCAACTTGCCACTCGCGCTCAATCCACGACTCGTTTGGGTTGGCAGCGTCATCAGCACTAACATAATGCGAAATGACGTCGGCAGCGCTAAGCGCCTGAGCGATCATCGTGCTTTTTCCTGTTTGCCTGGGAACAACGATGATCTGCATCGTCCAGACAGTATCTTCGACAAGGCGCTGAACAAGGGTGGAAACCTGATTCCTTTGATACATGCTCTCACCTCTGCATACATAGCTTTACTAATTACAACTCGTATTTTTACTAGTTATAACTAGTATTTTTGGACGAGAATTGGCAGGTTCATGGGTTTACGCCCACCTCTACCTCGCCCGCATGCGCCCTACGCCAACAGATGCTCGGCCGCCTCGGTCTGCTCAACGGTGCCCATAAGTCCCAAGACATCGCCCGCCTGCAAGGGGGCAGCGGGGTCGACATACGGCTGCACAGACCCCGCACGACGCAGCGCGACCGCCTGGGCGCCGGTGCGACCGCGCACATCGAGCTGCGCCAGCGACTTGCCGGCAGCGCCCTCGCCCACGCTCGCCCATTGGATGTCGATGTCCGACATAGTAGATACCATGCGCTCAAACGCCTGGATACGCTTGGTGCGCGACGTCTCGCCCAGCGCCTCGTAGCCGCTCTCGCGCAGGCGCTCCACGCAACCGGAGATCTGCTTGGGGCGATACCCCAGGTCGATCAGCGTATGGCGAAGCAGCTCTATGCCGCCTTCAAGCTCGGGACGAACAACCTCGTCCGCGCCGGCTTCCACCAGCGCGGCGACGCCGGCGGCGGTATCGGCGCGCGTCACGATCTTGATGTCGGGGTTCGCCGCGCGCGCCTCGCTTGCGATCTTCTCGGCGGAATGCTCGTGACTCATGGCGATTGCAAGTACGCGGGCCTGGTCCAGGTGCGCATGGCGCAGCACTTCGGAGTTCGCCGCATCGCCCACAAGAATGTGCGCGCCCGCCGCCTGCGCCGCCTCCGCCGTCTCCAAATCGCGCTCGACCACCAGGCAGGACACGTCCAGGCGCGTCAACGCATCGACCACGCTTTCACCGGCGCTACCGTAACCAACAACTACCACGTGGCCGCACATATCGCACGCTACCGGCTCGGGTGCTTTGGCATGGCGCTCGTAGAACCTCGCCAGACCCGGACGGCTGTGGATCGCGTGCGCCGCCGGCCCCGCAATCTTGAACACAAAGGTGTTCAGTGCAATCGAAACCACGGCGCCGCCCAAAATAAGGCTGTATTGATCCGCAGACAAAATCCCCAGCGCCATACCGGTCTGCCCGATGATGAACGAGAACTCGCCAATCTGCGACAGGCCGGACGCGATGGTAAGCGATGTCTCGACGCCCGCGGAAAACGCCATGCCCAGCATCATGTTGATGAGCCACTTGCCCACCATGATCAAGGCGACCAGGGCGAGAAGCTCCGGCAGGTGCGCCGCCAAAATTGCCGGATTGACCATCATGCCCACCGATGCGAAAAAGATGATCGAGAACAGGTCCTGGAACGGAATTGCCTCTGCGGCGATGCGGTGCGACAACTTATCGCCGGACACCACCACGCCCGCTAAAAACGCGCCCAGCGCAACCGACAGGTCAAACGCCGCCGACGCCAGCATGGCCGTTCCCAGCGCCACTACCACCACGGCAAGCTGAAATAGCTCGCGCGGACAGGAGCGCTCTATATGGTCGAGGAGCCACGGCAGCGCCTTAGATCCAACAACCAGCATAAGCAGCACAAACGCCGCGGTCTTAGCCAGGGCGACTCCAATCTGCCCCGCAAGCTGCGCGGGCTCCACCTCGCCCGGACCAAACACCACCGGCAGCACCACCAAGATCAAGACGGTGGCAAGGTCCTCTACAATCAGCCATCCCGTGGCGATGCGTCCGCCGCGCGTTTGATACAAGCCCTCATCCGTAAGGTTCTTGATAAGGACCACGGTCGATGCAATGGACACGGAGAGGCCCAGCATGATACCCGCCTGGGCAGACCACCCAAAAGCTTGGGCCAAGCCATAGCCCGCCAACGTGCCCAGCGCAATCTGGATGATGGCGCCCGGCACGGCGATACCTTTGACCTGGGCCAGGTCTTTAAGTGAGAAATGCAAGCCCGTGCCAAACATCATGAACATAACGCCCACTTCTGAGAGCTGGTTCATGGCCTGCGAATCACCAATGAAGCCGGGCGTAAACGGGCCCACCGCCAAGCCGCCCAACAGATAACCCACCAACGGGGGCAAGCGCAGGGCACGAGCGACCAAACCGCCGGCAAACGCGGCGACCAGGGCAAGGACGAACGTCATGAGCAAAATGGTGTCTCCATGCATGGGCGGCACCTTTCGAGATATATAGATGGGCAGCGAACGGGCACGAGGCGCATCCATGCACCCCGCGCACACGTCTTTTTATCCTACCCAGCTAGCGGGCAAATTTCCCGCTTTGCGACAGGCAATATCTCGGTTCATAAAATGTAACGAGCCGCGATGACGGACCCGAAGCATAGATGAAGATGTCATTTAAACGAGGACGCCCCCGCAGGGGGAGCGGGGGCGTCGAGGAGAGAGGTTAGCTTGCAGGTTGCCCTGCTGAAGGGAGACGGGGTTAGCCGCAGATGCGGGTGCCGGAGAGGCCGGCCATGGTCTCGGCGGCCTTGTCGAGGGCTCCGATGATGCAGGTGCGGCCCTTGCGGGAGCGGGCGAACTTGATGGCGGCGCGGACCTTGGGCTCCATGGAGCCCTTGCCGAACTGGCCCTCGTCGGCGAGGCGCTCGGCCTCGTCGGCGGTGAGCTCCTCGAGCTCCTGCTGGTCGGGCTTGCCGAAGTTGATGGCGACGTGCTCGACGGCGGTCAGCAGGAACAGGACGTCCGCGCCGCAGTCCTCTGCGAGCAGCTCGCCGCCCATATCCTTGTCGATGACGGCGGCCACGCCCTTGTAGCAGCCCTTGTTGCCGTAGTCGCGGACCACGGGGATTCCGCCGCCGCCGCAGGCGATGACGATGAACTCGTTGTCGAGCAGGTTCAGGATGGAGTCGGCCTCGACGATCTTCTTGGGCTCGGGGGAGGCGACGACGCGGCGCCAGCCGCGGCCGGAGTCCTCGACGAAGACCATCTCGGGATTCTCGGCCATAATCTCCTTGGCCTGCTCCTCGGTGTAGAACGGGCCGATGGGCTTGGTGGGGTTGGCGAACGCGGGGTCGTCCGGGTCGCACTCGATCTGGGTGACGACGGTGGCGGCGTGCCAGCGCTTGTAGCGGCGGTGCATCTCGCGGCCGATGCCCTGCTGCAGGTGGTAGCCGATGTAGCCCTGGCTCATGGCGCCGCACTCGGGCAGGTCCATGGCGGGGGTGCCGATGGCGTCGTGGGCGGCGGCGAAGGCGTTCTGGATCATGCCGACCTGCGGGCCGTTGCCGTGGGTGATGATGATCTCGTTGCCCTGCTCGATGAGGCCCAGGAGGGCGTGGGCGGCGTGGCCGACCTTCTCGATCTGCTCCTCAGGGGTGTTGCCGAGCGCGTTGCCGCCGAGGGCGACGACGATGCGATCGGGCTTGCCGAGCGGCTTGGACATGGTGGTTTCCTTTCTCACAGAGGAACATTGCTTCTTGTGCCTCTTACCACAAACGCCTAAGCGACGCCTGTGCGCTTGTCTAGGAGTATATTCTCAATATGCTTGTTTTTATTCATTTCTAGCAATAAGGACGGGTGAACGGTACTCTTTTGCCCCTCAGCGTAATCTTGGACGCTTATTTTGAAAGATACCTGCTAATCCTACATATTTCATCATAGTCGCTCATGCATATCTTCCCTGTTGGGCACTCTATATGACTATAGCGCTTGCTGCACTTTATACATCTTATGCATATTCAGCCCTCTGAGCGCTTACGAAATGAGTAAACGGCGCTCAGCATACGATACAGGTTGTTCTTGGTTTTATTCATCGGTTTGCCGGACGGTCCCCGCAACGCGCCGCCCGACGCCCACACTGCCCCCATGCAACCGCGAGCCCACACAATGGCATAGCGGGCCTAAACAACATAGATGCACACAAAAAGAGAGGCGCCCTCAGGCACCTCCCCCCCCATCATCGTTATACAGACGGCTCGCCGCGCATCATGCACGCAGATGCCGCCGGCGCGCGATTCCTACCCGCGCAGGCGCTCCGCCACGCGCGTGCGAAACGCATCGGCCTGCTCGCCGTTAAAGATGTCATACGCGCAGAACACGCCATCGATACCGTCCAGCTCGACCATATCCGCAGCCTCCTGCTCGGTCTCAGCCAGATAAATGTTGTCCTTATCGATACCCGCCATCAGCAAACGCAGCAGCAAATCGTCCGAATTCGCACCCTGGACAATAACCTGCTTGATGGCTGGGTCTGCCAGGTATTCAAAATCAGCCTGATAATACCAACCGGTGTACTCGGTCTTCTTGGGATTGGTTGCGAGGTAGTAATCCGCCAGCATCAGCACCACGGCCTTGTCGCCCGCCTCGCGGCAAATAGTCGCCAGGGCGGTCGAGGTGGCGGTGCTGTTCTCGCCCTTGGAAGCGGTGTTGACCAGGCGCATGCCCTTCACCGTCTCCTCGCTAAAGCGCGCCGCGGTGACGTTGACTTTGCCGTCCGCCAATGTGCGCTGCAGGTCCTTGGCCGAGACACCAAGTTCGCGAGCCGTCACCAACGCGGAAACCAAGTTATACAGATTGGTGATTGAGTACGTGCCGATGTGATAGGTATACTCCGGCGCCACGCCGTCTTTCGCATGGCACAGCTCGCGCACCGTAAACTCATGCGCCTCTTTATCAACGCGGGTCACCAGATAGTCGGGCTCGGGATTCTTGAAACCGCACGACGTGCAGTGTGCGCGACCCAGATGGCGCAGGTGGCACCAGTCATACTCAAGCGCGCCGCCGCACTCCGGGCACGCGGTAAGATCGCAGACAATACCCTCCGGCCCCTCAAGATCGTCCTCAAGATGGTCGATGGAAAAGTAGGTGCGATTGGTCGCCTGCGGCGCAAGGCGGCAGGAGATCAAGTCATCCGCGTTGAGTACCAAATGCGTCGAGGCCGGGATGTTCGCATCGATCACGCTAAAGATATAGTCAGGGTTAGCGTTACGGGTAAAGTTGTCGCGATACAGGTTAGCGACCAGCATCACCTCGGGAACCATATGGGGCAGCACGCGGCGCGAGGACAACTCGTCCAGCTCCATGCATGCTACCTGGCAACGCGGGGAGCCGCTCATACGCGCGTTCTTTATGAGAGAGCTCTCGATACCCGTGATGATGTTGCCGCCGGCGCGGTTGGTCACCAGATCGAACCCGCACGCAAGCAGAATATCGTCCAGCAAATTGGACGTGGTTGTTTTGCCGTTGGTACCCGTTACAAATACAACGCGGCGCGGCTTGGGGCAGCGGGCGAGAAAATCGGGGCAGATGGCCTCGGCAACGGAACCGGGAAGCTGGCCGCCGTTTCTGCGGGCAAGCTTAAGCGCGGTGGCCGTTGCCTTACCCGCGGCGAGCGCGAGGTAGAAGCGAGGCGTTTTGCTGGTGGAAGTACTCACTATTATGAACTCCTTGGCTAGGAGGGCGTGTAGTGCATGTTTGTGGACGAGGACAGGTCGCGGGCCTAAACCCAGCCTAGCGCCTAGACATCCATACCCGGGGTCGCGAAATCCTTGACGCGCTGGCTATAGGACCTCATCGAAACGCCTTCGAACGCCAGGGGCGCATCCGCCTCGCCCATGGTATCGAGCAACCAGCGGGTGAAAGGCGGATTGATGGTGAGAAGCGGGCCCAAAAACCAAGTGCCGATGAGGTTCTTGCGACGCACGCCCTCGTAAGCACTTTTCTTGTTGATGCCAAAACCCTGTTTGAGCACGCAGAAGGGACATTTTTCATTTTTGCCCTCGGCCTGCGTGAATTGCATTTTGAAACCGACGATATCGATGGGGTCCGCCCCCGGCGCGGGCTCAAAGGTGCCCAGGCCAACGCCGGTGAATCGCTGGGGCGTCAGTTGGTGCGTCACGATATCAAACAGTCCCAGGCCGGTGATGCCGCGGCCCTCCGGCGTAATGATCATGTTGCCCAGAAGCTCGACCGCGTTACCGGTAAAGAGCATGGGGACGCCGGCGTCTGCGAGTTCCGCCAGGCGGTCGCGATACGGCATGAGCGCCTCGAGCACACGCTCCTGCTGGCGCTCGGTCATGCCGCATAGCAGGACCAACGACAGGTCATCGCGCGTGGCAAACGCGGGGACCTCGCCAAACGCGGTTTCTATAAAGGTGGCATGAGGCAGGCAGGCGCGAAGGTACATCGCGTTGCCGTTGTCCCCCGCCTGGTTGCCAAATTCGGGATAGAGTATCTCAACTGTTGTTTGCGCCATTCAATTCCTCCCGTTCAATCCATCCGCATGCAATTATCCAACATGCGTGCGCATGAGGACGGCGCAACCATATAAAGAGCAGAGCGTGCAGGAAGGCGACGCGAGAAGCAGCAAAACCCGGTAGAAACCCAACGTGATGCAAAGGCAAATCCGCACGCGCTGGCGCTGCACGCAAATAGGGGCCTGCAACGACCAGCCACAGACCCCTAAAAGTAAATTCAGATTCCCTATTTGATAAACGTTAATTCGTCCACATCATCAATTGGCCACATCGGACGATAGACGCGCTTGAACGGAATGTTCTCGGAGCGCTGAATGGTTGGTCCGTCAGTCAACGCCATGACATGGAATGCGGTCTCCGGGATGAGATAGGTATCCAGATAGCCCATTTTCACCACCACGATATCGTAGTCATGGAAGTCGACCCCTGCGTACGCAAACTGCTCCATCGTTCCATATTGCACGTTGCGGTTGACGACAAGAACATCGATGGGAGCCCTGTCAATTGATACCACGTAGCATGGACCCACCACGTGAATCTTACCGAGACCCATCGCCGCTTCGCCAATATGCGCTAGCGTTCCTTCAATGGCAACGGGAGCGCTCAGATCGTCAAACCCCGTACCGAGTTCAAAGCTCACATGGCTTCCCACTGTAACAGAAGACAGTTCTTCGCATGCTCCCGCATCGTTAATGCCTGCGACAAGAACACGCTTCTTGCCAACGCTCTGAGTAAGCAGCTCGCGCAAAACAAGTGTGCTTTCACCGGCACCACCCGCACCACAGTTGTCGCCCGAGTCTGTGATGACAGCGGTCTTCCCGTCAAATTCAATAGCCGCACGCACCGCTTCATCAAGTTCACCGTAATTACCCGTGAACTTAAACTCGAAACGATGGTCCCACGCATATCGCGAGATACGTTCAGCCACCTGAGCGCAATACTCCGTATCGCCTGGATCATTAGGAACGACAACCACAGCAGCGCCCAACTTGTCGTCATCGTGACGAATATATCCAATGTGGTATGAACATGAGAACACGCGTTGATCCTCTTCCGCCTCATCAAGCAGACGGTTTATAGAACACATCGGTTCCATAGCAGAAACGCTTCGCTCGCCGCCGACCATAATGGGAATCTTCCGCATAACGGGCCTCATGGGACGCCGATGCTCCATAAGATCGACGAGCTTTTCTGCAACGACCCGCTCGGTATCGACAGAATCGGAATGTGGTGACTGACGATAGCACCGAACAATATTGACGCGTGAAACAAGATCTTGCGTCACGTTGCCATGAGGATCCATGACCAGCGCGACAGGAATATACCTGCCTGCTATTTCGCGTATTCGTTTAAGCAAAACGTGCTCTGCAGATACCTCTTCAAGATCGCGAATGCCGCTTGCCCCGTGAAACTGCAAATAGATCGCATCTATCTCGTCTATATTACTTTTGAGAGTATCGAGAATGGTATCGCAAATGTAATCGAACGCAGCCTTCTCAATCATGCCACTTGGGTGCAACGAAGCGAAGATCGAAGGCACAATCTGGATGCCATGCCCCTCGAATATATCGCGCACATGCATCGCATCTATGCATTCATCGCCATAGAGCAGCAAAAAGTCATCGAGCGTCGCATCTTTGCGAACATGCTCGTTGCACTCCGACGTCATATGAGCAACAAATACCTTCATGCTTGTTCTCCCATCTAGAGGGGCGCCGCGACGCGACGTCCCTCCCTTCTACCTGCACACCGATAGCGCCATGCGCCGATAGGTGTGTTGAATGCCTCGAATCGCGATGCTATAAGCCATTATGTTCTCCGGCAAGGCGATACCGATAAAACCGGTGTCACCAATATGATGGATATCCGTCCCCGCTTGCTTCGCCATAAGAGCAATGGCACGAATTGTCGAAGTGTCCGCCCCCTCTTGAGAGGTTCCAATCGATGTCATAGCCAACTTGCCCTCACGATGAACAGCACCCACAAGAGAGCGAACCAATTCGAGTGTGATTCCAGGGACCGTCCCCGGAGCAGGCATAAGAATGATATCAGCACCATCGCGAGCAAACGAAGCAACATCTTCCACGGTGATCAGGCGCTCTGAAGATTCTGAGGCAACACCGGAACAATGCATGCGCCCAGCAGCAATAATCACTCGATCGCCAACAGCATCGCTCAGCTCTTTCACGGCCGCATGCACGCGCTCGTTGCTCACGCCGTGGCCGGGATTGCCCGTGACGAGAATGATGTCTATCCCCAAATCGGCAGCGCGCCTCGCATTATCCGCAGTTGCTGCCAAGCCGGGCAACATCTCGTTCCAAGCACCAGGCCCGCCCTCGTCGACGCTGCTACCAAGGTTACCGGGCTCCAAGTTGATTCCAACAGGACGTCCCGTCATCTTCTTGAGCATTCGTATCGTTTCTGCCGGAGGACACGGGGGCAGCCCAACGATCGAAGGATTTGCCACGTCAAAGAAGTTGAGCAAAAGGATATCAGCTCCCATTGCCGCGCAAACCTCAGAGTTGCACGCACCGGTGATAGGGCATGGCAAATTGACAATACTCTCGGAAACAAGCGTCCGGCCTTCACTTGCCGCAATCGCCTTTAGTAACTCATCCTTACCCATTGCAGCAAAATCGCTCGCAACACAATCAAGCAGTCGCTTCATATCGTCCACTCCTCTCGTTCAACTTTTTCAAAAGGCGCGATCAATCTTTCTGAATGACTTTCTTCTGAGAAATACGAGAGCCGATGAGCGAAATCGCAAACGATAGACCAAACGCCACGGCGGAGGCGATTATTCCGGGCATCAACGATGTTCCATCGCCTCCAGCGAACACGGTTGCAAACAAAGCGTTACCCGTTCCCAGCACCCATGCCTTGCAGCTAAAGAGACCACCGATTACTCCTCCAACAAAACCACCAGAGAACAACGCAGCCCAATTGAGCTTGTTGGGAAGTAAGCTTGTATAAATCGTCGGCTCGCTTACACCACCAACACCAAGCGTCACGGCATTTGAAACCGCCATCGAGCGCTTCTCGCCGCGCTGGGTAAACACGCTTGCCACGGCAACACCAAGAAGCGCATAAGTGCCAAACACGGCGCTGCACCAAAACAGATTATCAAATCCATGCTGTGCAAACTGCTGCAGAACAATAGGAACAATAGCCTTGTCCATACCGAGAGCAACGAGGAAATACCACAGTCCACCGATGAGACCAATAGCAATAGGACCTGCAACCTCGGCGAGCCATGCAGCGAAGGCGCCGATCAGATTGCCCATCCAGCTACCCAGAGGTCCGATCACGCACAGGCTGATGGGGAGCATGATCATAATCGTGAACAGGGGAAGAAACGCGTAACGCAATGACTCCGGCATATGCTTACGCAGGAAACCGTACACGTAGGACATAATCCACACGGATACGATGCTGGGCAGGAACTGGCTTGAGTATGTAACGGGCGTCATCGGAATGCCATACACCGTAAACGGAGTCTGGTCGGCCACAATCTGCATCAGCGTTGGATGAATCAGCACCGCGCCCAAAAACATAGCGACCGGAGCGCTTGTATTGAAGTACTTCGCTGCTGACCAGGCGGCAAACACGGGCATAAAGTACATTCCGGCATTGCCTACGAAATTGAACAGAACAATTAGATCATGATCGGCAGGTAGGAGATTAAGAAGGTTTGGACCCAACACGGACCCAAGAAGAAGCATAAGACCAGCAGGGATAAGGATGGGAATGAGAGGGAAAATGCATCCGGATAGTGCATGAAGCATATTGCCGGGAATATCCTTGATGGAAAACGGCTTCTTCTCAAGATCGGCATCCAGATTCTCATCTATTCCCGCCATGCGCTTGAAGCCTCCTAGCTCACACATAGCATCATAGACCTCTTCGACCGTCTGCCCAACAACGACCTGCAGTTGCTCGCCAGCCCACTGCGTTCCCAGAACGCCCGCGATCCCCTTCATAGCGGCCTCGTCGTACGCGCTCTTATCCTTCAAGATAAAACGCAGACGCGTGACACAATGGGTAAAGGAACTTACGTTGTCCTTACCTCCCACGCACGCTAGGACTTTCTCTCCGATATCCGAATACTTCGACATCGTTCCTCCTTGTTACGTTGCCGTACCAATCAGCTCTTCTCGGCCCCGCGCGCTATGAGCCTTGAAAAGCTGGTATCTCATGAGACCCTAGGCCTCACAATCAACATCACAGCGCTCAATCTGAGCCTTCTCGCACAATCGGTTTATATGCATGATGAGATACAACAGCTCCTCGTCCGATAGCTCGCGCGACATACCATCAAGAAAGATCGCGGCAATAGAATCGGCGATATCGGATGCATCGGGATACTCTCGGGCAAGCATGGGATACATAGAAGCATTCCCACTTGTAAGCGACTTGCCCCCAGAAGCACGCATATAGAGATACTGCAAATGTGTTGCGAAACGGCTGAAATTGAAACTCGATCGGTCGAGATCGATTCCAAAGCCCTTCTCTATTACGCAAACGGAACGTTCGAGAAGCTCATCGAATGACAACTGGGAATCGTCAGCTGAGTCCCCGTCACCCTCCGCACCACGATCCATATTGTTAACGAAGCACAATGCAATACCCGCCGCTTCTCGCTGCGGAATGGACAAGCCAAACTCGCGACTCATCCGCTTACAGAGATGCAAGCCAACCTCGTACTCAGCTGGATATTGCTGCTCCACATCGAAGACAAGCGGCATGTGAACGGCAATTCCTTCCCTAATGCGCTTGAGGGCAAAACTCAAATGGTCTGCCAATACGAAGGTAAAGTTCGAGCTCAATCGATAGGCAAAACGATCTCGAACCAAGTCTACAGTCTGGCTAGCAAGGGATAGGACCCGCGGATCAATTTCTTCCAACAACAGGGAACTCTGGGGGTCAAGGTCGTAGAACGTCCTCTGTACGCGCCGCAAATCCACCTCGGAACCCAACTCGCAAAAACCTATTCCTTTGCCAAAGGCAACAAGTTCCTCACCGTTGTCGTCTATACATAGCACAGCGCTGTTATTAATCTTTGCGGTCACGCGCATCTCGTCCTCCCTCCCTGTGCATCTCTAACAAAAAAACTCCCGGAGCAGTATCCATGCGAATCTCACATTGGATAGCGCTTCGGGAGTCCCAAATAACGTTCCAATTAAATTTATACACCGGCATTAAACCGCCCTATATGTCCTCCGGTGAACGGCAAGCCTCTTTCCGCAAGCGGATTCCGCAAGCGAATCAAGTTGGGGTGAAACAAGCGATTCAAATACGAAGCCAACTCAAAAGAACGACAGATAGACATCGATACGCCCATCCACCGCCCAGCCTACGAGAATAGTTCTCAAACAAAAGGGACCAGCTCGCCCGCGAAGACGAGTTGGTCCCTTGTTCTACCGGTCAAGCGTTAAACGCATGCCCTAAAAAAGCAGTCCGAAAAAGCTTTAGGCCTCGTTATAGAGGGTCTTGAGCTTCAGCAGGTGCTGGTAGCGCTCCATAGCCGCCTTCTCATTAGCAGCGAAGAGCTCCTCGGCACGCTCCGGGAAGGAACGGGTGAGGGAGGCGTAACGGGCCTCGTTCATCAGGAAGTCCTGATAGCCGCCTGCGGGCTCCTTGGAGTCGAGCGAGAACTTCTTGCCCTCGTCGGCAGCCGGGTTGAAGCGGAAGAGGTTCCAGTAACCGCACTCGACAGCCTTCTTCATCTCGGCCTGGCAGTTCTGCATGCCGCCCTTCTTGATGGAGTGCATCTCGCAGGGGCTGTAGCCGATGATGAGGGACGGGCCGTCGTAAGCCTCGGCCTCCTGGATGGCCTTGAGGGTCTGAGCCGGGTTGGCGCCCATAGCGATCTGGGCGACATAGACATAGCCGTAGCTCATAGCGATCTCGGCGAGGCTCTTCTTCTTGATGGCCTTACCGGAAGCTGCGAACTGGGCAACCTGACCCAGGTTGGAAGCCTTGGAGGCCTGGCCGCCGGTGTTGGAGTAGACCTCGGTATCGAAGACGAAGACGTTGACGTCGTTGCCGGAAGCCAGGACGTGGTCCAGGCCGCCGAAGCCGATGTCGTAAGCCCAACCGTCGCCGCCGAAGATCCAGAAGGACTTCTTGGTGAGGTATGCCTTATCGGCCAGGATAGCCTTGGCCTTGTCGCAACCGCAGGCCTCGAGCTGCTCGATGTAGGCGGCAGCGGCGGTCTTGGAGGCCTCGGCGTCGTTGCGGGCGTCCAGCCATGCCTGAGCAGCGGCCTTCAGCTCGTCGGTAGCGCAATCGCTGGCCATGAGCTCCTCGGTCTCGGCGACGAGCTTGCCCTGGACGGCCTTGTAGCCAAGCTCCATACCCAGGCCGTGCTCGGCGTTGTCCTCGAACAGGGAGTTGTTCCATGCCGGGCCGTGACCGTCCTTGTTGGTGCAATAAGGAGCGGTGGCAGCGGGGTTGCCCCAAATGGAGGAGCAGCCGGTGGCGTTGGAGATGAACATGCGGTCGCCGCAGATCTGGGTGACCAGGCGAGCGTAAGCGGTCTCGGCGCAGCCTGCGCAGGAGCCGGAGAACTCAAGCAGCGGCTGCTTGAACTGGCTGCCCTTGAGGTTCTTGTTGATGAGAACGGGCTTCTCGGAGACGTTGGCGACGCAGTAGTCGAAGGTCTTCTGCTCGACGAGCTCGCCCTCGGCGGGAACCATGGTGAGAGCTTCCTTGGGGCAGACCTTGGCGCAGTTGGTGCAGCCCATGCAGTCGAGCGGGCTGATCGCGATAGCGAACTTGAGGCCGGTGTCCTTGGGAATCTTGACGTCGAGGGTGCGCATGGTATCGGGGCCGGCGGCGACCTCGTCCTCGGTCAGGCCGAACGGACGGATGGTGGCATGCGGGCAGACATACGCGCACTGGTTGCACTGGATGCACTTGGTCTCGTCCCAATGCGGAACCATAACGGCGACGCCGCGCTTCTCATAGGCAGAGGCGCCCAGCTCGAACTGGCCGTCGGCGCAATCCTTAAAGGCGGAAACGGGCAGGGAGTCGCCGTCCATGCGGGCGATGGGCTCCATGAGCTCCTTGACCTGTTTGGCGATGGCGCTCTTCTGATCGTCGGTGAGGATCTCAGCGGGAGCCTCGTCCGTGGCGTCAGCCCAGTCAGCGGGGACGTCGAACTTCTTGAAGGCGGTAGCGCCGGCGTCGATGGCCTTGTGGTTGGCGTCGACGATGGCCTGGCCCTTCTTCATGTAGGACTTGGTAGCGGCGTCCTTCATGTACTGCAGCGCCTCCTCGGCGGGCAGAACCTTTGCCAGCGCGAAGAACGCGGACTGCAGAACGGTGTTGGTGCGCTTGCCCATGCCGACCTGCTCGGCCAGGTCGATAGCGTCGATCAGGTAAACCTGGATGTCGTTCTTGGCGATGTAGCGCTTAGCGGTCGCCGGCATGTGGGAGGCGAACTCCTCGGGCGTCCACTGGCAGTTGACCAGGAAGGTGCCGCCGGGCTTGACGTCGCGGACCATCTTGAAGCCCTTGACGATGTAGCTGGGGTTGTGGCACGCAACGAAGTCGGCCTTGGTGACGTAGTAGGGGCTACGGATGGGCGAATCGCCAAAGCGCAGGTGGGACACGGTCACGCCGCCGGTCTTCTTGGAGTCGTACTGGAAGTAGGCCTGGACGTACTTGTCCGTGTGGTCGCCGATGATCTTGATGGAGTTCTTGTTGGCGCCAACGGTGCCGTCGCCACCGAGGCCCCAGAACTTGCACTCGATGGTGCCGGGGGCAGCGGTGTTGGGAGCGTCCGGATCCTCAGCCAGGGACAGGTTGGTGACATCGTCCACGATGCCCACGGTGAACTCGCACTTGGGAGCGTCAGCCTTGAGCTCCTCGTAGATCGCGAATGCGGAGGCAGGGGTGGTGTCCTTGGAACCCAGACCGTAGCGGCCGCCGATGACGGTGATGTCGCTCTTGCCGGCCTCGTAGAGAGCGGAGACGACGTCCTGATACAGAGGCTCGCCGATGGAACCCGGCTCCTTGGTGCGGTCCATGACGGCGATCTTCTTGACGGTCTCGGGGAGAACGTCAACGAAGTGCTTGATGGAGAACGGACGGAACAGGCGAACCTTCACCAGACCGACCTTCTCGCCCTTGGCGTTGAGGTAGTCGATGACTTCCTCGAGGACGTCGCAGAAGGAACCCATGCAGACGACGACGCGGTCGGCGTCGGGAGCGCCATAGTAGTTGAACAGGCCGTAATCGGTGCCCAGCTTGGCGTTGATCTTGCCCATGTACTCCTCGACGACGGCGGGAAGCGCGTCGTAGGCGGAGTTGCAGGCCTCGCGGTGCTGGAAGAAGATGTCGCCGTTCTCATGGCTGCCGCGGGTGTGCGGATGCTCGGGGTTGAGAGCGTGATCGCGGAACGCCTGGACAGCGTCCATGTCGCACATCTCGGCCAGATCGTCGTAATCCCAAACGGCGACCTTCTGGATCTCATGGGAGGTGCGGAAACCGTCGAAGAAGTTGAGGAACGGAACCTTGCCCTCGATGGCCGCGAGGTGGGCGACCGGAGAAAGATCCATGACTTCCTGGACGTTGCCCTCGGCGAGCATGGCGAAGCCGGTCTGGCGGCAGGCCATGACGTCGGAGTGGTCGCCGAAGATGTTGAGCGCGTGGGAAGCGACGCAGCGCGCGGAGACGTGGAACACGCCCGGCAGGCCCTCGCCAGCGATCTTGTACATGTTCGGAATCATGAGCAGCAGGCCCTGAGACGCCGTGTAGGTGGTGGTCAGAGCGCCAGCGCCAAGGGAACCGTGAACGGTACCAGCAGCGCCTGCCTCGGACTCCATCTCGACGACGTTAACGGGCGTTCCGAAGATGTTCTTCTTGCCCTGGGCTGCCCACTGGTCGACGTGATCGGCCATAGGGCTGGACGGCGTGATGGGATAGATACCCGCCACCTCGGTGAACGCATACGAAACGTATGCGGCGGCCTCGTTGCCGTCCATAGACTTGAACTTACGCGCCATATACCCCTCTCCTCTCGTGTGGGTGTACATGTGTGGGGGCGCGTCACCCCCGTTCGGACTCCCTCGGCGAGCGCGGAACTCCGGTGTTGCCGTTCGCATGTAGACGTGCCCAGGCGATGTCGGGAAACGCCCTCAGATCAAAATCTGCATGCAGGCTCATTGTACCCCCATATTTCGGTTAGCCTTATCTAATTGCGAACGTACTCACCTCAGATGTTGAGATTCACGATTAGACGAGGTAACCCCGTATATTGAGACCTTGCGAGTCCAAATATCATCAGGTATTACAAGTAACTTTTTTTCGCTTTAAAATTGTTCTTTGTAATACCTGGAAGGATGCCGGCCTTTTCCAGAAATGGCCCGCTGTAATACCGGTATTGCAATAAACCACTTTGACGCCTCAAAATGGTCATCCTTAATACCAATTTTGGAATAGGCATTAAGGATGACCATTATTTCGAAGAAAAATGGTAAATGGTAATACCCAGGATCATCTGCGTATTACCATTTACTATTTCTGTAGCTAAAAGTGGTCAGAAGTAATACAAGTATCACTTCTGACCAAAACGTAATCGCATGTAAGACGCGCCTTGAAACACCAATGCGACCGCCCCGAAGGCACCGCCCCTTTCCGGCTGTCGCTACAACGTGCGACGCGCCTCGATGGCACGCCCCAGGGTCAACTCGTCCGCATACTCAAGATCGCCGCCCACGGGCAGCCCACTCGCCAGACGGCTCACCGCCACGCCCAAGGGTTTAATGGTGCGGGCGAGATAGCTCGCGGTGGTCTCCCCCTCGATATTGGGGTTGGTCGCGATGATGACCTCTTGGATGTCCTCTGCGCCCAAACGTCCTATGAGTTCGCGGATGCGCAGCTGGTCCGGTCCGATCTTGTCCATGGGGCTGATGACGCCGCCCAGCACGTGGTACAGACCGTGATAGCTGCCCGTGCGCTCGATGGCGGACACGTCGCGCGGCTCGCCCACCACGCAGATTCGGGTGGTGTCGCGCGTGGAATCTGTGCAGATATCGCACTCGTCCGCCGTAGCGTAGTTAAAGCATCGACTGCAAAAATGAACCTGCTCCTTCACCTGCAAAATCGCATGGGCCAGCCGGCGCGCCTCCTCGGCGTCCGCCTCCAGAAGGTGATACGCGATGCGCTGGGCGGACTTAGGGCCAATGCCCGGAAGCCGCCCCAGCTCATCGAGGAGTATTTGCAAGCTGCGGTCTGCTGACATCTCCGTCTACTCGTCCAATCGCGCGGAAACTAGAAGGGCATGCCGGGGATATTGAGTCCACCGGTGATGGAGCTCATCTGCTTGCTGGCGACCTCACTGACGCCACGGATAGCCTCGTTGACGGCGGCGACGATCATGTCCTGCAGCAGGTCGACGTCCTCGGGATCGAGCGCATCCGGGTCGATCTGGATGGAGACCAGCTCGAGATCGCCGTTGACGGTCGCCTTGACCATGCCGCCGCCAGCGGAAGCATCGATGGTGACGTCCTTCATGCTCTCCTGCGCCTGGGCAAGCTGCTCCTGCATCTTGCGGGCCTGCTTCATCATTTCCTGCATGTTCATTCCGGCCATGGGGACTCCTGTCTGGTCGAGGGGCGCGGGTGGCCCCGGCTTTCGCTTCTTTTACGTTTGGCATGGTACCACGCGCGCGAGGGCGCCGTAGCGCCACGCCCCCCGTAGGCGCGTCCGCGACGGAAACCGCCGGACCGCGGCAAGCGGCTTGCGATGGAAGGCGGCAGCAGGGGACAAGGCGGGGCTACTCGCCAGGCTTGAACACGATGCCGGGGCCAAAGATGTCGCCCAGCATGGACTTGGCCTCTTCCTCGTTCTTTGGAATCTGGTCCTCGGCACCGGGATGAGTCGCCCACGGCAGGGCTCCGGGCGCAGCCGCGGGGGCAGACGGGGCGACGGGGGCAGATGCGGGCAGCGCGGAATTTGGAGCCACGGACGGGGCCGCCGTCGGCGCGGGCACGGACGGCGTCGCGGGCGCGTCTGCGGGCAGGTCCACGGGCGGAACGTCCGCGTCGCCCTCATAGGCGGCAATCGCGGCGTCGTCATAGGGAACCTGCTCATCCTCCCATGCCTTGCGATCCACCTCGATATCGCGCTCGGCAACAACGGTGGGACCGCTTGTATGGTCAGCCTGGGGAGCTGCCGCGGGCACGGGGGCCGGTGCCGGAGCTGGCTGTTGCGGAACGGGAGCCGGGGAGCTCGCGGGGG
>NZ_JH126469.1:115688-141360 GCF_000225705.1 Collinsella tanakaei YIT 12063 | reverse complement strand
TCTCCGACTCAGATACCACTAGCGGGGCGGCTGGCGCCGGTGGACGAAGCGGAGGCGACGGCACCGCCCAGCGCGGCGAGCGCCGCAGCGTCCATGGGCGCGCCGGGCACGCCGGAGGCGATCCTTGCCTCCAGGCGATCCAGGCGCTCGGCCAAAGCTACAAGCGTCAAATCAGATTCCGGACGGGCCAACCTGGTGAGAGCGATCTCCAACACCAGACGCATGTCGCTGGCGTTGCGCATCTCAAGCGCGGCATCGTCCAAAACCGTCAAGACGCGCGCCAGGCGGTCGGCGTTCTCAAAGAGAGAAGCCTCCTCCTTAAGCGCCGCCGCCTCCTCGGGCGTGCAGTCCAGCAGCTCGGGCTTGGCACCCGCGACAAAGGCGGTGTAAACGTCGCGCACGTGCCCCACCAGGTCGCGCGTAAGCTCCATAAGGTCGTTGCCCTCGTCCACCTGCGTGCGCACCAAGCCAAAGAGCTCCACCACGTCGCGCGACGCGATGCCGCTGGCGAACTGGGCGAGAATGGTCGAGGACACCTCGCCCAAAAGCGAGCGGGCATCTGCCAGGCGCACGGAGCCCCCGCCAAAGACGGAGAGCTGCTCCAGGGTGGAAAGCGCGTCGCGCATGCCGCCGCGGGCGTGCTTGGCCACAATCTCCAGCGCTTCCTCGTCATATGAGAATCCCTCTTGCTCGCACACGTAGCGCATGCGGGCCAGAATGTCCTCATTTGAGATGCGGTGGAAGTCGAAGCGCTGGCAGCGCGACAGGATGGTGTCCAGCAGCTTTTGCGGATCGGTGGTGCACAGGACAAAGACCACATGGCTGGGAGGCTCCTCCAGCGTCTTGAGCAGGGCGTTGAACGCCTGCGTGGTCAGCATGTGGACCTCGTCGATGATGTAGACCTTATAGGTGCCGCGCACCGGGGCGAAGTTGACGGAGTTGATAATCTCCTCGCGAACGCTGTCGACGCCCGTGCGGCTTGCGGCGTCCAGCTCGTAGACATCCGGGTGCGCGCCCTCGGCGATGGCCTCGCACTCCGGGCAGGTGCCATCTGGCATGCAGCCATGGTCGCCCTGGGCCTTCTGACACAGTAGCGCCTTGGCCAGGATGCGCGCCATGGTGGTCTTGCCCGTTCCGCGCGGGCCGCAGAACAGGTACGCATGGGACAGGCGCCCCTCCGTGACGGCGTGCTGCAACGTGGACACAATATGCTGCTGGCCCACTACGCTCTCAAACGTCAGCGGACGATATTTTCTGTAGAGCGACTCCATGGGAGCTCTCCTCCTTATAACATGCTGAAACAACGACGCGTATGCGCGCGAGGATGAACGGGAAACGCAAAGGCCTGGGGCTACAGCCCGCGCTCCGCAAGCCTGCGGTCAATGTCTCGCAGGATGGAGCGGATAGCGAAGAGCTGCCGGTAGGTGGCGCTCTTGACCTTGCCCTGGGACCTCAGCCGCTCCATCCGCTCGCCCGTCTGGGCAAGCTCGCTGCGAACATCGCGCGCAAAGGCGTCGTATGCCGCCAAGCGCGTCGCCGCCTCTGCCGAGTCAGCGCTCATATTCGTCCACCTCCCAGGGTATATACTCGCTTACCGCACCGCCGACGCGCGACCGCGCCGGATGCGTGTTTACCCATGATACCTTTTGGCGGGCGCGGCTATACGCACGGCCGCATGGAGAGGAAGCCACATGAGCGATCTTTCGACCGACCCTTCAACCACCCCCATCGATGCCGTCGCGTGCGTTGAAAATGTAGACGGGACCGCCCCCGTCGACGGCTCCGCCGAGCGCCGCCGCCCGCGCTTTATCTGCGAATACGAATACACCGACGACCTCCTCACCCGCTTCGCGCGCATGCAGGTGAGCGCAAAGCGCCGCGGGGCTCTGCTTTTGATGGGCTGCATCGAGATCGCGATTGGCCTGCTGTGGATCTTCTCGCCGCAGTCGCTGCATTGGGCCGGCATTTTCTTTGTCGCCGTGGGCGCGTACAGCCTGTGGTACCGCTCCAACATGTACCAGAACCTCGCCCGGCGCTACATTCGCTCCATGGAGAAGGACGAGAGCGAGATGGGCGGACGCCACCGTCGCATCGTGGTAACCGATGAAGCGGCGATCGTCTTTGCTTCCGACGATCGCTCGCAGCGCTACGAATTCTCCGAGTTCACCGACTTCCAGCACGACGACGCCATGTTCGTCGCCATCTTCGGCGTGAACGGCGTGGCGTTCCCCGTCGACTCCTTCACCCTGGGAACCGCCACGGAGTTTGGCGATTTCCTCGCTTCCAAGCGCTATCCCGCCGGCTCCATGGGACCGGATACGCCCAACCGATAGGCGGACCACCCCCGCCGGCTCGTCCAGAGCTATTCAATGTTGACGACAATGTTGATGAAAATGTTGATGACAATATTGACGACAACGTTGATGAAACGCACAAAAGGACGCTTTTCCAGCCAGTCATCATGCGAAAAAGCGTTCCTTTTGTGCGTTTTGTCGCTTACGGAGCCCCCGACATCGCGGAGACGCCGCCAACGTAGCTCGTAAAAGCAGATTGGCCGCCTATGGAGCGCACATATTGGGACGATATGCGGAAGATTCGCCGCTGCGGCATCCTCCATCCTTTGTTGCGCCGCGCTTCCCATACCGCCCCCGCATGGGAAGCGCGGGACCCCGCAACACATGCATATGGGCATGCATATGGAAGAGTGAGGACGATCCATGAGTAAAGCCTATGATCGGACGCTCGATGCGCTGCTCGCGGAAGCCGATGCGAAAGGGATGTGCTTCGCCCCGCGCGATCGCCACCTGAAAAGGCTGCTGCGTGCCCGCGTCAACTCCGGCAGCGTGAAGGAGCCCGCAAAAGGGCTGTTCGTCAGCGCCGCCCGATGGGAATCTGCGGACATGACCAAGCGGGCGCAAGCATGGCGCATTATCCGCGGGCTGCAGCATCTGCATCCAACATGGGTCTTCTGCAGCTTCAGCGCCGCCCTGATTCACGGCCTCGAGCTCTCCAACCGCCTTCTAAAACCCGTCCATGTAATCTCGCACCGAAGCCGGATCGCCAACGATATCGTCCACCACGCCGTCGACTCGTTCGAAATCAGAACCGTCATGGGGCTGCGCGCCACCGACATGACCAGAACGCTATTCGATTGCCTAAAAAGCTGCACGTTCCCCCAAGGACTTGCCATAGCGGACTCCGCCCTTCGAACCACTCGGACCTCGCGCGAGGGCTACCTCCGCGCGATCGAACGGCGCTATCACGACCAGAAGGGGGTCCAGAAAGCACTCAGGACGATGTCGCATGCAAACGGGCTCAGCGAAAACGGAGGGGAATCGTACGCGCGCGGCGTCATGATCGAGCTGGGTTTCAAGACGCCTGACCTGCAAGTGCGCCTCACGGACCCGCTCAACCCCTCAATAGAGTACAGGATAGATTACGGATGGGACGTAGGCGACCACCTTATCCTGGGGGAACTTGACGGCAAGGGCAAGTACGCCAACAAGGGCGGGGCCCCGCTCGACCTTGGCACCGTAATGGCCGAGCGGGAGCGAGAGGCCCGCATTACGACGTATCGCCCCGTCATCTTCCGTTTCGCGTTCCCCCTTGTATACAGACCCGATGAGTTCGCAGCGCTGCTTGATGCGCACGGCGTTCCCCGCCTCAACTCCTGATCGCCAATCAGCATCTCCCCGCCCCCGGCTGGCGCCGTCCCCGGCCCCGGCCCCCGGCCGGCGCTGTTCAGACCCGTCCGTCGCGCATTTTTCGTGAGAACCACAAATGGACGCTTTTTCCTTTGTCTCCAAGCCAGAAAAACGACCGTTTGTGGTTCTCATCGCAAGCGGAGCCGGGCCCGCCCCGTACGGGCAGGAACACGAGCGGGATGCGGGCAGACACCGCGCGACGTGCGCGCGGCGCCTCGCGGTTCCACACCTCCACGGTTCCGCCATCTGCAGCGTGATAAAATGCGGCAACGCATGCCTTAGACACACTTCAAACGCACCAGAAAGGCATCTTCATGCCACTCTTCTCGTCACAGCGATCGCCGCAACGGGTGCAGCAACGGCTCCAACAGGGATCTCAGCAACCCCGGCGCGCCAACTTCGCGCAGGCCCCCGCCCCCGCGCCACAGCCTGCGGGCACGGCGGCATCTGCCCTGCTCAAGCGCTATCGACCGCTCGAAACCCGGGCCGCCGGCGGCTTTGGCAGCGTCGAAATCTGCTTGGACGGGCGCCTGCAGCGGCGCGTCGCCATCAAGCGCATGCCCTTGGCGTCGCCCTACACGCGCACCGCAGCAGAGACCACGCGCACCGCGCTCGCGGAGGCGCGCACGGCAAGCATGCTCCAGCATCCCAATATCGTCTCCGTCATCGACTTCACCTATGATGCCGGGTACGCCTATCTGGTTATGGAATACGTCGACGGCATGTCGCTGGAAGAGTTCCTCTCGCAGGTAGAGGGCAATTCGCTCACCTACGATGAAGCCGCCTGCATCGCAGACGCCCTGGTGCAGGCCGTCGCCTACGCCCACGAGAACGGCGTGCTCCATCTGGACATCAAGCCCGCCAACGTGCTGATCGACCGCAGCGGGCACGTCAAGATAACCGACTTTGGCATGGCGACCCTCACCAGCGCGGCGGGCTTTGGCGGAGCGCGCGGCGGCACCATCGGCTACATGCCGCCCGAGCAGCTGCGCGGCGACTATGTGGACGAACGCAGCGACATCTTCTCGCTCGCCTGCGTCCTCTACGAATCGCTCTGCGGCGACGCGCCCTTCCGCGCCGGCTCGCCCATCGACTCCATGACCCGCATCAACGAGGGCGTGGTCCTGCCCGGCACCCTTTTACCGGACTTGCCGGAGCTCGCCGAGCAAGCGCTCTTGAGCGCCCTGGACCCAGACCCCGCCATGCGCATCTCCTCCGTCTTGGACTTTGGCGACCGCTTTCTGTACAACCTGGGCAATCCGCGCGAGGGCCGCAAGAGCCTTGCGCGCATGATCGACCAACTTACGTCGGACGAGGAAGAATCGCAGGACGAGGACTCCTTGGCGCCCAAGCGCACCTGGGAGCTTGACCCTGCAGAAGGCCACCTGGGCAGCCGCGACCCGCGCGCCCGGCGCATCGCCATGGGCCTTGTCGCCGGCGCCTCCGTCGCTGCCGTCACATTTTCCCTCATGCAGACCGTAGGCGTTGCAAACCCGCTGGCATGCCTGCTCTCGGCGCTCGCTGTTGGAGCCGCCGCGGGAGCCGCGCCGCAAATGGGCTCCGCGCTGGCGCTCGCCGGCCTGGTCTTCACGGTCACCAGCGCCACCGCGTCCCTCGCGGGGATCCCCACCATCGTCCTCATCTTCGCCCTCGCCGCCGCCTGGTGGCTGGTGTGGGGCCGCACCGTCCCCGCCGCCTCGATGGCCTTGGCCGCGTGCATGGCCCTCTCCGTCGTCGCGAGCAGCCCCTCCGCGCTGGCGCCGGTCGCGGCCGCGGCGGGCTACTTCCTCTCGCCGGTCACCGCCGCGGTCTCGATCGCTCTTGGCACCGCGTTCTCCGCCCTCATGCTCGCCGCGTCCCAAGGCGCGGGCCAGCTTCCTATAGATGTCGCCTTTGCGGCCCTAGCCTCGCCGGACACGCTGATGGCAATCGCGGGCGCCGCAGCCCTATCAGCGGGCATCTCGCTTGCGCACCGCCTCGCCTGGAATCGATACCAAGATTCCCTCGGAACCGGCGCATTTGCACTGGCGTACGCGCTGCCGCTGGCCGTTTCCCCCGCGTTGCTGTGTCTTGCGCACCCTATGGAAATTGCCAGCTTGTCAACGGCGCAGGTCCTAACAGCGGGGGCGAGCGGAGGGCTTTCCTCTATAATCGTTTGGATATGTGCATACACACTTGGCTATAAGCATGTTCCGGAAGGTGATCGTTCGTGAACTTCCTCAATATCTTCGAAGACCGCGTCGCCGGCATCTTTGGCGCCACGCGCGCGCCGTTCTCGTTCAAAAAGCTCGCCAGGCAGGCCGCGCGCGAGATGGAAGATCAGACGCTGGTTATAAACGGCGTCAACACCGCGCCGGCGCTCTACACCATCCTTATCGCCAATGAGGACGATCCCCTCATGGCGCCCTATTACCCGCAGCTCTCTGCAGAGGTGAGCGAGCTGGTCAAGGCGCAGGCTGATAAAAAGCGCTATGTCTTTGTGGGCGAGCCCCTGGTTCGCTTTATGATCGACCCTTCGCTTAAGAGCGGCCGCTTCTCCGTCTTCGCCGAGAACGTGGACGCCCCCACCCTGGGTCGCCTGTACGAGGAAGAGCGCGCCTACCAAAAGGGCCTCACCGGCGCGCAGAAGCCCCAGCGCGTCCCCGCCCCCGTCGAGACCCGTCCGGCGACGCAGCCCGCCGCAGCCTTCGCAGGCGCGGGCTCCCAACAGGGAGACCTTGCTTCTTCCGTGCCCTCGCCCGCGGCAGACCCGTTTGCCCCCGCAGACCCCTTCGCACCGGCAGCCGACCCGTTTGCACCCAACCCCATCGACCCCGCAGCCCCCATCCCCGTGCCGCAGACCATGACGCGCGACGCGATGGCCGGCCTGGGCGGAGCCGCCGCCGCAGGCGCTGCCGCCGGGGCCGCCGCCGGCCTTGCGGCATCCGTACCCAGCGTTACGTCCCCCGACCCCAGCAACCGGCGCTACCGCGTGCCCAGCTGGTCGATGTGGTGACCGGCGAGGCGCTGGGCATCAACGGCGCCCGCTGCATCGTGGGCCGCGAGCGCGCCGCCGCCGACGTGGTCCTGCGCGACCCCAACGTGAGCCGCCGACACGCGCAGCTCACTTACACGGGCAGCGACTGGTCCATCGAGGACCTCAACTCCACCAACGGCACCCTGGTCAACAACCGCCGCATCTCGCGCTGCCCGCTGCGCGACGGCGACCTTCTCACCTTTGGCCTGAGCACGTTCGAGTTTAGGGGCTGAGCCGCCATATGATCGACCTGATCCTGTTTGCGGGACGCATCGTCCTGGTCATCCTGCTCTACATCTTCCTGTTTGCCGTCATGAAGACGGGCGTGGGCCTGGTCCGCGGCCAGCGTCGCGACTCCGCGATCTGGACCATCGACGTCGACAAGGGCCCGCGCGGTATCCGCGGCATCCACGTGGACATGCTGGGCCCGGTCATCGTCGGCCGCTCCCCCAGCTCCGACATCTGCATCAACGAGCCGTTTGTCTCGGCATCGCACGCCCGTTTCTCGCTGCAGGGGCCCGCGCTGGTCATCGAAGACCTCAACTCGCTCAACGGCACCCTGGTCAACGGTCGCCAGCTGGTCGAGCCCGCCACCCTCCGCGAGGGTGACGAGGTCCAGATCGGCGACGTTGTCATGAAGGTGAACCGCCGATGACGGACGAGGAGAACAACCTCACGCAGCGCCCTGCAGACGCTTTCGACCTCGAGCCCGCAGACGAGCTCGAGGCGCTTGCCGCCGCGCACGTTGCACAGGCCAACGCACAGGCGGACGATGAGCTGGAGACGCTCGCCGCCGCCCACGTTGCCTCCACGCTTGCCGCCGGCTCTCACGCAGACGCGCCCCAAGAAGATGCCCCTCGCGCAGAGCGACCCCACGCGGACCGCTCCCATGCCGAGCACTCGCATAGCGAGGACCTCTTTGGGGCGTCGGCGGAGTACGTGGGCGAGGCCCGCTCGATACCCGGCTTTCTCGAAGCGGCTGCCGCCCCCGCAGAGGACGCCGCGCCATCCAGCGACGCAGGCTCCTCCGATGCCGTCGCCGGCGCCGCAGGCTCCGTCGACGCCGCTGACGCTGCAGATGCCGCGCGCGCAGCTGCCCCTGCAGCCCATACGCCGCAACGCGCCGATGGAGACGAGGACGACGCACAGGCGGAAACCTCGCCCGCGGACACCGCGGAGATAGACGTCGCCGCCGTCGAGGCCAAGCTCAAGGATCCCGGTTCAACCCAGAGCTTCGCCCCCGTCACGGACGACCTCATCGATGCCGACTCAACCTATGACGCCGGCACCACCACGCAGCTTATGTGGGGCGCGCGCTCCGATGTGGGCTGCGTGCGTTCGCATAACGAGGATTCCTACCTGGTCCAGTCGCCGCTCTTCTGCGTGTGCGACGGCATGGGCGGCCACGCCGCGGGCGAGGTCGCGAGCTCCATCGCCGTGGAGACCATCGCCAAAACAGCCCCACACACCGCCGATCCCGCCCTGTTGGGCGCAGCAATCGAAGCCGCCAACGCCGCGGTAATAGAAGCCGCGCTCAACGGCTTGGGCAAGCCGGGCATGGGCTGCACCGCCACCGCGGCCTATATAGAGGGCAACACCATCGCCATCGCCCACGTTGGCGACTCGCGCGCGTACCTGCTGCACGAGGGCACGCTCATCCGCGTCACCCGCGACCACTCCTATGTGGAGGAGCTGGTGGACGCCGGTGAGATCACCGCAGACGAGGCACGCGTCCACCCCAACCGCTCCGTTATCACACGCGCGCTGGGCTCGGACCCCGCCATGTACGCGGACCACTTCTCCCTCAATATCGAAGAGGGCGATCGCCTTATCCTGTGCTCAGATGGCCTGTCCAGCATGATTCCCGACGGCGAGATCGAAAATATCGCCACCCAATCGTCCACCGCCCAAATCTGCACCGACAATCTAGTCGATGCGGCGCTGGCCGCCGGCGGCTCCGACAATTGCACCGTCGTGGTGGTAGACGTGGTAGACGATGGCAAGTTGCGCGAGATCTCCAAGCGTCGCCGCCGCAACGTTATCGCCGTCATCAGCGCCGTCGTCGCGCTGCTCGCCCTCATAGGCGTCATCGCGCTGGCATCCGTCGCCAACTCGGTGTACCTGGGCGTCAAGGACGACGCCGTCGCCATCTACAAGGGCGTCCCCAACAAGGTTATGGGCTTTGAGCTGCACTGGCTTGAGGACGAGACGTCCGTCATGCTAAGCGACCTGCCCGAGGACACCCAAAACCGCTTGCGCGAGGGCATTCCCCAGGAGAGCGTCGAGGCCGCGGCCAAGACGGTTTCCAAATACCGCGAGCAGATTGACGAAGACCAAAGCAAGCAGATACAGGACGCCAATGTTGTGCGCTCTGGCGTTGAGGCCGATAGCGGCAGCGCCATCCCCGGCACCGCCTCTTCAGGCGATGTCGCCAACTCGGTTTCCTCGTCCGCTGAAAACCCGACCTCTGGAGGCGATGCCCAGTGAGCAGCCGCCGCAACACCGAGCTCTTCTTGCTGATTTCGGCCGCGTTCCCCGTGGTGCTGCTGTACGCCATGTACGTGATCACCACCGGAACCGCCCTGACGTTCCAGACGCTCGCCGTGCCCCTCGGCCTGTTCGCCGCCTTTGCCGCGGCCCATATCGCCGTGCGCATCCTGGCACCCGGAGCCGACCCCGCGATTCTGCCCGTGGTCTTCTTGCTCTCGGGCGTCGGCATCACGTTTGTTACGCGCGTCAAGCCAGAGCTGGCGATGAACCAGCTAATCATCCTCTTTGCCTCCATTGTCCTTATGGTCATAACGCTTGCGCTGGTTAAAAACCTGGACGTGGTCAAAAAATACAAGTACTCGTTGGGCGCCATAGGCATCTTGCTGCTGCTGCTACCCATCTTTATCGGTACGGAGATCTACGGCTCAAAGCTGTGGATCACCATTGGCGGCTTCTCCATCCAGCCAGGCGAGTTCGCAAAGGTCTTCATCGTCCTTTTCCTAGCAGGTTATCTGGCCGAGAACCGCGAGCTTCTCTCCATCTCCAACCACGAGGTGCTGGGCTTTAAGGTCCCCCGCCTCAAACTGCTGCTGCCGCTCTTTGTGGTCTGGGGCATCTGCATGCTCATCGTTGCCTTTGAACGCGACCTGGGTAGCGCCGTGCTGTTCTACACCATCTTCTTGCTGATGCTCTACGTTGCTACGGGCCGCATCTCCTACGTCGTCATCGGCTTTGTGCTGCTGGCCGTGGGCGGTTTTGGGGCGTACAAGGTCATGAGCCACGTGCAGACCCGTTTCCAGATCTGGCTCGACCCGTTCGCCGACCCTTCCGGAGATGGCTACCAGCTGGTGCAGTCGCTGTTCTCCCTGGCAGATGGCGGCCTGGTGGGCACGGGCATTGGCAAGGGCATGCCCACGTTGATCCCCATCGTCGAGTCCGACTTCATCTTCTCCGCCATCGGTGAGGAGATGGGCCTTCTGGGCGGCGCCGCGGTCCTGTTCCTGTTCATGTTGTTCGCCGTGCGCGGCCTCACCACCGCCGCCCGCGCCAAGTCCGACCTCGCCGCATTTTGCGCCAGCGGCCTTACCGCGGCAATCTCCTTCCAGGCGTTCCTCATCGTCGGCGGCGTCACCCGCCTCATCCCCCTTACCGGCGTCACCCTGCCCTTCATGAGCCAGGGCGGCTCCTCGCTGCTGTCGAGCTTCATCATCGTTGCGCTTCTACTGCGCGCCGGCGATGAGGCCACGGGCCGTGAAGCCGAGCTCTCTGGCACCGGCATCATGGCCGCGCAGGACGTCCCCGTCCCTGGCGGCGTCAGCGCGGCGGGCACCCGCGTCTATGGCGGCAACGCATCCGCCGCGGGCCTCACCGGCTCCGCTGGTGGATCGCACGCGCGCCCCGGCTCCCGTCTGCGCCGCCGTCTGCTCGACACGCCCGAATCCGGTGTTTTGGGACGAGTCGCACTCGCCAAGCGTCTTACCGTAGCGGTCTTCGCTTTCACGGCCCTGTTCGCGATCCTTGTCGGCAACCTCACCTACATCCAGGTATTCAAGGCCAAGGACTACCAGAACATGTCCATCAACAACCACAGCATCGCGCGCGCGGCCTACGTCAAACGCGGCTCCATCATCACATCCGATGGCGTGACGCTGGCCGAATCCATTCAGAACGAGGACGGTACGTACAGCCGCTCCCATCCCAACGGCAACCTTGCCGCCAAC
Organism: Collinsella tanakaei YIT 12063; assembly: GCF_000225705.1. Taxonomy (GTDB): domain Bacteria; phylum Actinomycetota; class Coriobacteriia; order Coriobacteriales; family Coriobacteriaceae; genus Collinsella; species Collinsella tanakaei. The sequence goes on along the minus strand of NZ_JH126469.1, from coordinate 130,429 downwards.
GTGGTGGGTTATTACTCCACCCGCTACGGCACCGCCGGCGTCGAGAGCACCATGAACGAGACGCTCACCGGCTCCAAGGACTACTCCAGCTGGATGAATGCGGTGAACTCGCTCGCAGGCATCTCTCAGCCGGGCAATTCCGTCAAGCTCACCATCGACTCGCGCATTCAGTCGGCCGCCGAGCAAGCGCTCTCCGGCATGAGCGGCGCCATCGTGGTCCTCGACCCGCGCACCGGCGCCGTGCTGGCCTCTGCCACCGCGCCCAGCTACGACAACAACGACGTCGAGGCCTCGATCAGCGCAACCGAGGAATCCGGCGTCTCCATGTACGACCGCGCTACCCAGGCGCTCTATACGCCGGGCTCCACCTTCAAGGTGATCACGCTCGCCGCCGCGCTTGACACCGGCGCATCCAGCTTGCAGGAGACCTACAGCGCCCCCTCCAGCATGGAGATCGGCAACGCCGACGTCACCAACTATGAGAACGCCAACTTTGGCACCATTTCGCTGCGCCGCGCCTTCGCGGTCTCGTCCAACGTAGTCTTTGGCCAGGTTGCCAACCAGGTAGGCGCCACCTCCCTGGTGCAGCACGCCAACGCCTTTGGCTACGGGCAGCCCCTTGGCCTGGACTTCTCGACCGCGGCCTCCATCATGCCCGACCCCTCGCTGATGACCGAATGGGAGCTGGCATGGGCGGGCGCCGGCCAGCCCGTGGGCCAGGGGCACACCGCCGGCCCGCAGACCACGCCCATGCAAAACGCGGTCATGGCGGCAGCCATCGCCAACGGCGGCATCGCCATGAACCCCTACGTGGTCGCGCAGACCCTCTCGCCCGAGGGCACGGTTATTAAGAGCACGCAGCCGCGCTCCCTTGGCCAAGCCGTAAGCTCCAGCACCGCCCAGCAGGTAAAGGAAGCCATGCTCGACGTTGTTGAGGAGGGCTCGGGCGGCGCCGCGGCAGTCGCAGGCGTCAAGGTTGCCGGCAAGACCGGCACCGCAGAAACCGGTACCCACGTGAACTCCGTCTTTGTTGGGTTCGCGCCGTACGATACGCCCACCGTGGCGATCTCCGTTATGTTGGAAAACTACGACGTGCACGGCGTCAAAGCCACCTACGTAGCCAGCCAGGTACTTTCCGCCGCACTCTCCGCGCAAGGGTTGTGATAGGGTGCCTCACTAATACTTCGCACGCATCGCATCCCGTATAGTTTGGTTAAAACGCTCAGAAGTTTAAAGGAGCAGCTCACATGGAACAGCAGAGGGTTTTGGGAGGTCGATACCTTCTCAAAGACAAGGTAGGATCGGGCGGCATGGCCACCGTCTACCGTGCGCAGGATCAGGTTTTGGACCGTACCGTCGCGGTCAAGATCATGCTGCCGCAATACGCCGGCGACGCCACGTTCGCCGCGCGCTTCAAGCAAGAGGCCCAGGCGGCGGCCGGCCTGCAAAGCCCCTACATTGTCGGCGTCTACGACTGGGGCAAGGATGGCGACACCTATTACATCGTCATGGAATACCTGCGCGGCACGGACCTTAAGAGCGGCATCCGCAGCCACGGCGCGCTGGACCCCAAGAAGGTCGCCCAGATTGGCTCGCAGATCTGCGCCGCCCTCTCTGTTGCCCACAAGCATGAAATCGTCCACCGCGATATCAAGCCGCAAAACATCATGGTCCAGCCCGATGGCAACATCAAGGTCATGGACTTTGGCATCGCCCGCGCCAAGAACAGCCACCTCACCCAGGACAACAACGTGCTGGGCACCGCCCACTACGTGAGCCCGGAGCAGACGCGCGGCCAGGAGCTTGGCCCCACGAGCGACATCTACTCGCTTGGCGTCGTGATGTACGAGTGCGCCACCGGTCGCGTTCCCTTTGACGGCGATGATGCCATCTCCGTTGCCCTTAAACAGGTCAACGAGATGCCCGTGCCGCCCAGCCAGATCAATTCCAGCGTAGACCCAAGCCTCGAGCGCATCATCCTGCGCTGCATGGAAAAGGACCCCGCAAATCGCTTCCAGTCCGCCGAAGAGCTGCGCGGCGTGCTGAACACCTACCTCTCCGGTCGCACCGTCGACGTCCCCGAGCCCACCCGCGTCATCGGCGCCGCAGCGGGCATGGGCGCTACGGAGACCCGTGTGATGAACGACTCCACCCAGATGATGGCCCGTCCCGCCGCAGCGCAGACCACCGCTCGCCCAGCAAGCCGCAACGCCGCCCGCGGCGGAGCGCCCTCGAGCACAAACGGGTTTGAGCCGGTTGACAACGGCATGGGTAAAGGCAAGATCGCCGCTATCGTAGTGGGCGTTATCGCCGTTATCGCTTTCGCCGTCTTTGCTGCCAGCCAATTCCTTGGCGGCGGCGAGACCGTCGACATGCCCAGCCTAATTGGCTGGGAGCAAGAGGCGGCCGTCGACAACCTGCGCTCTTTGGGTATCACCAACGTAGAGATCACCCAGGAATTCAATGATGAGCAGGACGAGGGCAAGGTCTGCGACCAAACCCCTGACGGCGGTAGGTCAGTCCACACTACCGATAAAGTGACCCTGGTCATTTCTAAGGGCGAGAAGCCCGCGGAGACCACCACGGTCCCCAAGCTTGTCGGTCGCACCCAAGAAGCCGCCGAAGCCGCGCTGAAACAGGCGAATCTTAAGGGCAAGGCGGTCACCGAGGCAAACGACGCGGACAAGGGCGAGGTCTTTGAGCAGTCCATTGCCGAGGGCGAAGAGGTAGAAGTCGACACCGTTGTTGAATACAAGGTTTCCGCCGGCCCCGATGAGCAGGCTGTTCCCGGTGTTCTAGGCATGACCAAGGCCAAGGCGTCCAACGAGCTGACCAACGCCGGCTTTAAGGTTGCCTACGCCGAGGATTACAGCGACGAGTACGACAAGGGAACGGTCATGGCTCAAAGCCACACCGGTACCGCCGCCCCTGATACCGAAATCACCATCACCATCTCTAAGGGCAAGAAGCCCGGCAACGACGATGACGATTCGAGCGATAACTCCGGCTCCAGCAGCCAGACCGGCGGCTCCGTTTCCGTCCCCAGCCTCTCCGGCATGACCAAGGCTCAGGCCGAGAGCGCGCTGAAGAACGCGGGCTTTGTTCCCAGCTTCTCTTATGCCGATGGCACCAACGAGGGCATCCACCCCGACTACGTCATCAGCTGGAGCCCCACCGGCTCCGCCAAGACGGGTGACACCATCAACGTAGTGGTCGCCTACGGAGAACCCTCCGAGTAAGCCAATACTTCGACAGCTTGCACAAGATAATCCCCCGGCCGGCTCACCGCCTGCCGGGGGATTTATTTGTCGAGAACAAATAGCACGTTGGGAAGTGCGGCAACCCGCCCAATCCCAAGCGCCTGCCGGGACCAAATAGGGCGTTAGTGCGGAATCGAGGTGTGCCAAATAATGGCACTTTTTGACACTCACCTCTCTCCGCACTAACGCCCTATTTGGTCTCGCCACCCCGCCACCCCATCCTCCCGCGGACGGGCACCGCGAGCTTAATCAGCGCAGCAAGAGGCCTTCAATCGCTCGCCCCACACCCACCCCACCACAAGCGAAGCGTGCCACACGCTTGGGCGCTGCAAAAAAGAAGCCCGCCTTAACGCCATTCTTGAAAAGGCGTTAAGGCGGGCCGTATCAGGCATATGCCGAAAACAATGGTCGCGGGACGAGTCGAGCTAGCGCGCGAGCGCACGAGGTTCAAAGCGAATACCCTACTTGGTATTGAAGCCATAAGACTTCCCCATCTCGCTCACAAACTGAGAGACCTCTTTGACATCGCAACCTGGTAGACGAATGGGACGCTCGATATCCTTGATCCTAAAAGTCACAACCGGGTTGCCATGATCTTTGGCAACGCGCGCGGCATCGACTTTTGACCAAGCGTAGCGCACGCCGTCAATGTACACGCCAGTACGGCCGACTCCGTTGCGCACCGCCGCCATAAAGATGGCGAAAGCAAACAACACGGAACCCGTCGCGATCTCTTTAAGGCTCTGGCCCGCAAAGAAGTAGTAACCGACAGCGAACACAATAAGGCCGACAGATACCACATAGGTCCACGGACCGCGCGAAACCTCGAACACCAGCGAGCGGCGCTGCTCAACCAGCAGGTACAACGTGTAGACAAGCATAACGGCGCCGATGGCGAATAGGGCGTAGACTAACCAGGAATCCTTTTGAGCCAACAGATCCATACGATTCTTCTCCTTGATTTCGCTATCCGCAGACACTGCAGATTTAGGCGGTCGATGAGCAAAAGCGAATAGAAACTTGATACCCAAACGCTAGACGCCCATGTACTTGATCATGTTAAACGCGCAGATACCCATGATAACAACCATCAAGCCAATAAAGAGCTTGTCCACGGCCCGGTCATCGATTCTGCTGCTCACCTTACGGCCAGCAAAGCCGCCGATGCCGCAGATGGTTCCGATGGTGGGCACGAAGAACGCGATCGCTGCAACAAGAAAAGTCATAGCTCGGTGCTAACCCTGTTCCTTTATGCGCTATTTCTGCAGCGCGTCGAGCGCGTCGACGGCCTTTTTGTAATAGGCATCTGCAGAAGCGCTATCGTTTCTGTTTTCATACTGGACGGCGATGAGCTGGCACAGGCGCAGGCGCTCGCCCTCGCCCGCCTCGTCGAGCCTGGCGAGCATCTGGTCGAGGTACTTGTCCGAATGGTTCAAGAAGATCTCGAAGGTCTCGCGGCTCACCTGCGCCAGCCCCTCGTCGCCCATCTTCTCAATGCTCTCCAGCGCCTTTTTGGCACGGCTCTTATCTTCGTTCTCAACAAAGAATGCAAATGCCTTGCTGTACAGCGCCAACTGCTGCTCGCGGTTCATCTTAAGGCCCATCATCTCGTCGATGATGCGAGTGGCCTCGCCTACGTTCTCAAGGCCCATCTGGCAGTTGAGCCTCATAAAAAGCTGGTTATAGCGGGGGTAGACCATCTGGGTCAAAGTCTTGTCCAAAAGCGCAAGGCAGCTTGCGTAATCCTGCTCGCTAAAGAAATGCTCGATCTTGGCAAAGATGGTGCGCTTCTTAACTTCCATAAAAATGGTTCCCGCAATAGCGAGGCCCAAAATCGCAAAGCCAATGACCTTCATATCCATGTCTATCCCCCGTCTCACATCAAGGCGCCCGCGCACGCAATCGCGTATGCGGGCGCCTTGGCGGCGCTTACTGGTACAGCATGGTAGCAGGCTTTTGACCAACCACCAGCTTGCCGTCTACCACATAGCCCTCGGGACGGCCCTTAAGCTCGCTCACAAGCGCGGCGCGCAGCTGGGCGATGCGATCCGCATGCGCCTCGTCGGCGATAAGGTCATGTTCCTCGCGCGGGTCGGCGTCCAGGTCAAAATACTGCTCGCGACCGGTCTGGGTAAACCAGATGTACTTGTCATGCGGCGTCACAATGTACTGGTTTGACTGCTCCATATCACGGCTATGCTCGCCGTGCACGTATGGACGAGAAATCGCCTCGCCGGCAGTCAACTCGCCCACCAGCGAAACGCCGTCCACGTCTTCTGGAACATCGATGCCGCACAGTTCCAGCATGGTGGGCATGATATCCATCAACTCCACGGCACTGTCGCTGGTGCGGACCACGCGCGGCGCCACGTTCTTGCCCACGTGGATGATAAGGGGAATGCGCGCGCTGCCCTCGTATGGAAGCACCTTGCGGAACAAGCTGTGGTCGAAGAGCATCTCGCCATGGTCCGCCGTGAAGATGACGACGGTGTCATGGTAGGTCTCGTCGTTCTCCAATGCGGTGATCAAGCGGCCAATCTGGTGATCCAGATGCGTGATGCAGGCATAATAACCGGCCATGGCCTCGCGGCGCAGCTCCGCGTCGCGGCAACCGTGCACGCTGTCCAACACCATGCCGTCGCGTTGCGTCGCGGTCTCGTCGTCCCAATCGCCGCGGGCGGGTTCGCGCAGGTCCATATCGCGGTACAAGTCAAAATAGGACGCCGGCGCATCAAAGGGCGGATGAGGGCGAACAAAACTGATCATGAGGAAGAACGGGCGCGTGCGGTCGCGCGTCTCCAAAAAGCGGATGGACTCGTCCACAACCCAATTGGTGGGATGCAGGCACTCCTCATAGATCCAGGGATGCGTGATCCAGGAGTTGTTCTCGACGCCGGAACCGTTGACGTCGGCGAACTCGCCTAGCTCGTTTTTAAGGAAGCGCACGTAATCATCGCTCACCGTCTGGTGCATCCAATGCGGCAGGTTCGCCTTGCGGTAGTGCCCAATGTAGCCGTCGTGCAAGCGCATGTGCTCAAAGCCGCAACCCAAACGAGGCGGATGCACGTGCATCTTGCCCACCACCGCGGTCTGGTATCCGCCGTCGCGCATCTCCTGGGCCAGCATATGGTCGTAATTCCAATCGATACCGTCTTGGTATCCCACGCGGCCATGGTGCTGGGGCGTCTTGCCCGTAAACAGCCCGGCGCGCGCCGGAATGCAGCTGGGGCAGGCGGAATACGCGTTTTCAAACAGCACGCCGTCGGCCGCCAGCGTATCCAAATAGGGCGTCTTCACGTCCGGATGCCCATCAATCCCCAAGCAGTCGCCACGGAATTGATCGCACATCACCAACAGCACATTAGGACGATTAGAGGACGGCGCAGCATTGCTCTTCCCCATCGCACACCTCCTTCCTTATTTGGCATCTTCCAAGATATCGCAATGAGAAAGCCGGCAAAACGCTTGCGCGCCCACCGGCTTGATATCTAATCAGCTACAGGGCTATAGACCCAGGCGTTCGCGCTGCTCGGCAGGAGACTCGTGCTCCTCAAGGCCGCGCAGCAACAAGTCGATCATCTCGCGCTCTTCAGGCAAGCCCTGGCCGGCTAGGTTGTTCTTCTGACCATAGTCGCTCTCAAGGTCAAAGAGCATGGTCTGGGCAACCTCTGCCAGCGGCGCGGCGCTCTCAATCTGCGCTGGACGCTTGCAGGGAATCTTGAACAGCGGATAGGCCGTGCGGGCAAAGAAACGGCCGCACTCGATCTTCTCCGGGCAGTCGGATCCCATCTTCTTGCGAATGGTATGGGGCAGCGCCGCATACTCAAAGCAGGGCTGGTTGCCCTCAACCGGCGCACGGAAGTACGTATAGCGGCCGTCCGTAACGTTCACCGTCATGCCATGCACGCCGTACAGGGCGTAGTCGCGCGCGGGGGCGTCCGGATCCGTCATCAGCGGAACCAACGAGGTGCCCGTGACCTCGCGGGGGACCTCGCAGCCATGTGCCTCGAGCACGGTGGGCATGATGTCGATCGCCTGGGTAAGCTGGTGCGCGTGCTCGCCGGCGCGCGCGCCGCCCGGGAAGTGGACGATGAACGGCAGATGCGCCAGCTCGTTATACAGGTGCATGTAGTTCTTGCCCATGTAGTCGCGCTCGCCCAAGAAGTACCCGTGGTCGGTAGTGACCATGATCATGGTGTCCTCGAACATGCCGTTTTCGTCCAGCTTATCGATCAGCTTGCCAAACCAGTGATCGGTCATGGTGACCAGGGCCTGGTAACGGCGCTGGATGTAATCGACCGCACCGGCGTTGAGGTCAGTGTCAGAGACGCGCTTGTACTGCGGGGTCTCGAAGTAATCGCGGTCAAGCTCGCCCTTGCCACCGTACATCTCCATGTATTTGTCCGGCACGTCAAAGGGCTCATGAGGGTCAAAAGCCTCGACCATCAAGAAGAAATCATCCTTGCCCTTGTTGTCCTCCACCCAGTCGCATGCGGACTGGAAGGTCTTGGGGCTGGGCATATCTTCCTCATGCGGCCACTTCTGGCGATTCTTCTGATACTGCTCGCGCACGCGGCCGTAAAAGGTCTCCGGCATGTTATCGGGTTCGTCGATGCGGCTCACCCAGGGGTCGCCCTCCTGCCCGCGATAGTAATCCCACGTGTTGAATTCCTGCAGGTAGCCCTCGCCACCGGTGCGCAGATAGTGGCAGTGGTCGGTAGTGATGTGGCAAAAGGCGCCGGCCGCGCGCAGGCATTGGGGCAGCGTCACGTCAAAGGGCTCGATGGGACCCCAGGGGCGCTCAAGAAAGTTGTAGCGGCCGCACATGATGTCGCGACGAGCCGGCATGCAGGGGGCGGAGCCAATCCAGTGGTTGTCGAACACGCACGAACGCTCTGCAAACCTGTCCAGGTTGGGCGTCTTCACCTCAGTCTGGGGGTTGTAGCACGAGAGCACGTCGCGACGCAGCGTGTCCATCAGCACCAATACCGTTCTCATGACTCTCCCTTTCAACATATACGTTGGTCTACGCGATTGTTTTTGGACGAGGACCTCGTCCAGATAGAGCGCCTTGGCACACGGCTTGGCACCAGGGCAAAAAGGTTTCGGCTCAGGACAACACGACCTGCCTGGGGGCTCGCAGGACGCGCTGTCCTGAGCCGAAAAAGGCGCGCCCCCAGGGAGGGAAGCGCGCCTTGAAGGTTGGGCGCTTTGGAATAGTCGCTGAAACGGGAATTAAGCGAAGATCTTAAACGCGGGGAAGTAGAAGCCGATGGCGGCGAACACCAGCGCAAACACGATCAAGCCGATGATGATCTGGGCGGAGTTCTTGCCCTGGCCGCGCTTGAGCAAGCGGTAGCAAATGAAGGTCAGCAGGACGGGCAGCGCGTAGGGCAGCACCTTGTCCAGCTGGTCCTGGAGAACCAGCGGGTCGCCCTCGCCAAAGGCGAACTGCACGGCGAGCTTGAGCTTGACGGTGGTGGCGATAAGGCCGCCGGTGACCATGACGCCCAGGACGTTGGCAAGGTTGCCAAGACGGTCGAAGATGGCCACGCCAGCCTTCTCGACCAGATCCATACCCATCTCATAGCCCTTGTGCAGGCCAAAGTACTTCAGCGGCCAGTACAGCAGGTTGATGAGCAGGAACATGACCAGCGGGCCCACGATGGAACCGTTGTCGACGCACATGGAAGCGCCGATGGAGCCTGCGATGGGGAACCAGGTGAGGTTCAGCAGCGAGTCGCCCAGGCCTGCGAACGGGCCCATAAGAGAGGTCTTGATGCCGACGACGGTGTCCTTTTGGTCCTCGTCCGTAGACTCCTCGATGGCGGCGGTGATGCCCAGGATGAAGGGGATCGCCAGCGGGTGGGTGTTGAAGTACTCAAGGTGACGCTGCATGGCGTGGACGCGCTCCTCCTTGGGAGCATCCTTGTAGAGCTCCTCGAGGACGGGGGCGAAGCAATAGGTCAGGGACAGGGACTGCATGCGCTCGTAGTTGTGGGCGAACTGGCAGCCCTGGGTCCTGAGCAGAACCCTATTCAGGGTGGACTTTGAAATCTTTCCCATTAGAGATCATACTCCTCTTCCGTCTCGGAGCCGTCAGCAGGTGCTGCGGCCACAGGGGCGGGCTGGTTCTTCTGGCCCTCGGTGATGACGTCCCAAACGCCGGCGGCTGCGCAGGCTGCAAGAGCGATGCCGACAGTGGGGACGTTGAGGAAAGCCGCCATGACAAAGCCGATGAGCAGGAAGATCCACATGTTCTTCTTCATCATCATGGTGAGGAGCATCGCCAGACCAACGGCGGGCATCATGCCGCCGGCGGTGGAGAAGCCGGAGAGAACCCAGGGCACCTGGTTCTGCAGGAAGGCCATGATGTCCTCGATCACAAAGGAGCCGATGCCAGTCGCGATGAAGACGGGGACGGCGCGGGTGAGGAAGAAGCAGAAGGCGCCTGCCCAGAAGTACTTGTTGACGGCGTTGAACTTACCGGAGAGGACGGCCTTGTCCGCGGCGTGAACCAGCGAGACGTTGGTGGTCATGACCAGGATGTTGAGCTGCTGGACCAGGGTGGCGGTGGGGATACCGATCGCGACTGCCAGGGCGATGGCGCTGGCGGTGTCGGTGGAGCCCATGATACCCAGAGCAGCACCCACGATGGTGCCGGAGATGACATCAGGCGGAACGTAGGCGCCGATGTTGTTAACGCCAAGCCACATGAGCTCCATGGTCGCGCCAATCATGATGGCGGTCGTCATATCGCCCAGGATGATGCCGACGCCCACGGACGCCAACAGGGGCTTGCGGAAGCCCAGGTGGGGACCAAACTGGTCCCAGGTGCACAGGCCCGCCCAAATGGCGAGCAAGAGTGCCTGAAGCATAAGCCTCTCCTTCCATATCTTCCCGGCACCCCAGCGCCGGGAACACCCCGAATCCCCGCGGACTCGAAGCTGATTACCAACTTAGTAATTCTTGAGCAGCTCGCTCACCGGCTCCTTGGAATCGCGCGTGGTGGTCTGCATCCAGCACTCAACGCCCAGCGCCATAAGCTCCTCAAAGGCGGCCTTCTCCTCGGCGGTGACGGACATGTTCTTGTGCAGGCGGTGGCGCTGATCGTTAAAGCGCATGCCGGAGACGTTAAGGTAATCGAAAGGCAGGCCGTTCTCATGCAGCTTCAACGCGTCCATGGGATTGGTGAACAGCACCATGGTCGCCTTCTTGAGGGTGGTCTTCTTGAGAACGTCGATGAACTTGTCCACGCCAAAGACGCTAACCTTGATCTCCGGAACAGCCAGGCCCGCGACGGACTTCTGCACGGGGTCGTTAGCGACCCTGTCGGAAACGATGATCGCGGACTCGATGCCGTAATCCGGGATCCATGTGGTTGCCACCTGGCCGTGAATCAGACGGTCATCGATGTCTACAAGCTTGAGTGCCATGGTGCGTGCCCTTTCTTATCGGTGCCCTTTTTGCGGGCGTCCTTCCATTATTGGTAACGGGCCAAAGCGTTTTTGGACGAGTTCTCCTTGGCCCCACCCACTGTTAGAGATCCAGCTCGTCCTCATCCTCGTCCGCTACAACCGGAGCCTTGATCTCTGCCTGGGCCTGGGCGTGTGCCGCTACAAGCTGAGCGCGGATGTCTTCCGCAGACTCCAAGCCATCGCGAGTGAGCAGCAGCTCGACCACCACGGGCATGGACAGGCCGGTATAGGCGATCATGTCCATACCGCCGGCCAGGCAGCGAGTGATGACGTTGAACGGGGTTCCACCGTAGATATCGCACAGGGCGACAACCTGATCGCACTCGGAGATCAGCTGAGCATAGGCGTCTTTCATCTCGGCCTCGAAGGTCTCCAGGCTCTTCTCGGCGGTCAGCGATAGGGTCGCCACGTCGGCCTGCTTGCCCGCGATCATCTCGACGGCACCCAGGGCGGCCTTCGCAAACTCTCCGTGACTAGCAAGAATCACACCAATCCTCATGAACTATCCAATCCCCTCTTCTAGTTTCAAACGCGATCTTGTCTTGCTTAGATCTTGTTAGCTATTCGAAATCCCTCAAGCGCACAGGTTTTTTGCGCTTTTAAGTTCGCAATTGTTCTTTTTTATAATCGTTGCGTGTTCAATCTTTGTCAACGGCCAATCTAGCCAATCTGTGTATATATGCAGGTAGATTGCCGTTTTTAGCTTATTCATCCATCTGTGAACGGTATCTTTTGGACGACAAACGGCTCATTTTCAACCTAATCCGAACATTATATTGTTCGTTTTTATTTTTTACTTGATTGAACGAACATTCTAGCTATCATCATATATAACATTTGTAGTCTTTAGTCGTTCCCGGAGTTCGCATGCTCAAAGTTGAACGTCACCAGGCCCTGCTCGAGCTATGCGCGGAGCACGGCTCCGCCAGCGTAAAAGAGATCTCGGACGCTCTGGGCGTCTCAGAGATGACCGTGCGCCGCGACCTTTCAGAGCTCGCCAACATGGGCAAGCTTGTCCGCGTCCACGGCGGCGCTCGCATGCCAAGCAGCGCCCATGGCACCAAGCTTACGCATGCCCTTACCCACGTTGAAAAGATGCAGGAGCATATTGATGAGAAGCGCGCCGCTGCACGGCAGGCCGCCCTCATTATCCAGCCGGGCGACACCGTCTTTTTAGGCGGCGGCACCTCGGTTGAGTTTATGGTTGATTTTCTACCGGACGGCCCCATACGCGTTATCACCTGCAGCATGCCCGTCTTCACCGCCCTGGCGGATCGCGACAACATAGAGCTCTACCTCTCCGGCGGCATCTACCGCAGGCGCACCAGCATTCTGCGCGGCCTGCCAGGCGAGCGCGCTTTGCAATCCATTGTGTGCGACAAGGCCTTTATTGGTACCACGGGCATCTTTCATAACGAGGTCTTTGGCACGGACACCGAAGTTGGCAGCTTTTTGCAAACCGCGTTCAACCGCTCAACAGGGCGCTACCTGGTTGCAGACTCCAGCAAGATTGGCCAGCGTGACTTCTTCTCGTTCTACTCCATCGATGGCGTCGACGCCATCTTTATCGATTCAAACATCACGGACGAGCAGTACCGCCAGCTCTCCGAGCACACCCGCGTTATCTGCGGATAAGGAGTTGCCATGCTAAAGAACGAACGCCAGGCAGCCCTGCTTGACCTCTGCGTGGAAAACGGATCGGTCTCCGTGCGCCAGGTTGTCTCCGCCCTAGGGGTCTCGGAGATGACGGTGCGTCGCGATTTCGACGAGCTGGCCGGCACCGGCAAAGTCGCGCGCGTGCACGGCGGCATACGCTCCATTTCGCATGCGTCCGCACCCGCCTACTCAGAGCGCTCCTATTCCGATAAGCTCGCCCTGCACGTGCCGCAAAAACGCGCCATTGGACAGGCCGCCGCACACCTTATCGAAGAACACGACACCATCTTTATAGGATCCGGCAGCACCTGCAACGCCATCGCGGCGAGCCTGCCCTCTACCACCCTGCGCGTGGTCACCAACAGCCTGTTGGTCTTCAACACGCTCGCTCCGCAAGATAACGTCGAGCTCTGCATGGTCAGCGGCTGTCACCGGCAGCGCTCTGCATCCATTGTGGGACCCATCGCAGAAGAGATGGTCGCCACGCTGGGCATAGACAAATGCTTCATCGGAGCCAACGGGGTCATGGGGTCCGTCGCCTCGACCTCTAACATCGAAGAAGGCCGCCTGCAGTCGCTGGCCTATTCTCGATCCGCCGCGCGCTACCTGGTGGCGGACTCCAGCAAGCTGGGCCAGATGGATTTCTACAACTTCTATAACCTCGACCGCCTGGATGCTCTTATCACCGACGACGCGGCAACACCCGAGCAGCTTGCAGCCATACGCGAGCACACACACGTCATCCTCGCCCGCTAGCGACCGGCGCGCCGCCGTTCCAAAAATGGGCGCTCAACAGGTGCGCTTTAGTGGGATAGAATAGACAGCGCTCCTATACGCACTGGTAGAGAGTTTACGTCATGCAGCACAACCACGCCCCCCTCTCCCACGCGCCCGCGGCCGCCCTGCGCAGGCTCGCGAACAAAACGCTTCGCGCCGCGCTAGCTGCCGCCCTAATCGCCGCCGTGGCCACCCCTATCGCATCGCCCATCGCCCTCTTTGCGCCCTCCGTCGCCCTGGCAGAAGACACCGGATACAACGCCGACACCCCGCCGGAGCTGCAGGCGCAGTCCGCCTACCTCAAAGACCGCACCACGGGTACTGTGCTGCTCAACATAGACTCTGGCGACCGCCGCTACCCCGCCAGCACCACCAAGGTCATGACGGCGCTTCTGGTTTTAGAGAACGCCAAGCTGGATGACACCGTCACCATTGCGGAAGAGGATTTTGCCGCACTGGACGAGAACAGCATGACCGCCGGTCTCGAGGTTGGCGAGACCCTCACCGTGCGAGACATGCTCGCCTGCCTGCTTCTGCCCTCCGCCAACGAGTGCGCCTACGCGCTGGCGCGCCACGTCTCCGGCAGCGTCGACTCCTTTGTGGAGCTCATGAACGCGCGCGCCAAAGAGCTGGGCTGCAAAAATACCAACTTCGTCAACCCCTGCGGCCTACATGACGACAACCACTACACCACCGCCTACGACCTCTCGCTCATCTTTGACGCCGCCCTTCAGCTGCCCGACTTTGTAGAGATCGCCGGCTCCGCCACCTGGGAGCTGCCCGCCACCAACATGCAAGAGGCGCGCACCATCGAGTCCACCGATGAGCTGGCCAACGCCAACGGTCCCGTCTACGTCGAGGGCGTGCAGGCTGCCAAAACCGGATACACCGAAGCCGCAGGTCGCTGCCTGGTGGCTGCCGCAGCCCAGGGCGACATGAACCTCATGGGCGTGGTGCTGGGCGCGCCAAACACAGATTCCGGCAGCGGGGTCACCGCCAACTTTGTCGACATGTACACCATGTTTATGTGGGGCTTCGAGGCCTGGCAGTCCGGCGCCGTCATCTCTGAGGGAGCCGATCTTGGCACCGCCCCCATAGCTCAATCCAGCGATGGGGACGAGGTTGGACTGGTTGCGCTCGAGGCCTTCAACGCCACGGTGCCCATCGACACCAAAACGTCCGACCTCACCATCACCCCCACTTGGAAAGAAGAGCTCACGGCCCCCATCTCCGCCACGCAAGAGCTGGGCACCGTCACCGTCTCTCTTGACGGCCAGGAGCTGGGCACGGTCAAGGTGGGCGCCGCAACCACCATGCGCGCGTCGCTATTCGCCAAAATTGGCGCCTTCCTCTCCAACCCGTTCAACAACATCATCAGCATCTTGGTCACAGCTCTTGTGGGCATCCTCGCCTACGTGGGCTTCTCCGTTGTTCGCGCACGTCGCCACCAGGTTTTTGGTGGACGAGGATCGCGTCGCTACCGCCAACCCGCCAGCCGTAGCGGGCAGGGCCGCGGGCGCGGACCGGCCCACAGCCGCGTGGCCCAGGGCGGCCGCCCCATCCCCGATGC
>NZ_JH126469.1:0-115384 GCF_000225705.1 Collinsella tanakaei YIT 12063 | reverse complement strand
TTGATCCCGCAGGCCGCGGTGGCCGTGGGACCGCATCACGCGACGGCTACGGCGATCGCGCCCCCTACGGCGAGCGCTCCTCTTACGGCGACCGCACCCAACCCGGCCCCCGCGCCGCGCGCGGCGACGCCGGCCGTTACGGAGCGGCCCGCTACCAGAGCGCGCAGCAGCGCGGCGGATACGCGGGCGCAGACCGCTACGGCTCCGCCGAAAGCGGCAACCCGGATGGCCGTGCCCGCAGCCGCAGCGCCTACGGGCCACGCGAACGCAGCGTCTACCCCGCCGGCTACGACCCCGATAGCCAGCCCGGATCTTCCGTAGCCGAGACCCACGGCTTCAGCGTGCGCTCGCAGCAGACCAACGGCGTCCGTCGCACCGACGGCACCGTAAGGCTTGCGCGCTCCGGCGGCGGCAGCCGCCCGGGAGTCCAGCCCTCGTCCTATCGCGGCGCCGGCGCGGAACCCGATCAAGATGACGGACAGCAGCCCAGCTACCACCACACCAACCGCTCGCGCCGTGGCGGCAGCGATACCGGTGTGGGCATGCCCCATCCGCGTGGCCGCAACGACTGGTAGGGCGTCCGCTCTCGCCCACCGACCGCCTATCGACTGCAGCCATCTGCAAGGGCGGGCGCACGAACCCAACAAACATCGAACACCATCTGAAGGGACGTTGGATTTTCCAGCGTCCCTTCTTTGTCGCTTTTTTTGTCCGTGCGAAGTGGATAATACTAGAACAGACGTTCGTTGAGAACTGCAGTTCGTATACGAGCAAGCAGACAGGTCGAACTCAGGGGAGGCATGCATGGATTACAGGGTACCGGTCGCCGTACGCCTGCGCGTCGACACAGATGGAACGGTCCAGCCCAAGACTATCGAATGGCCGGATGGACGAGAATTCGATATCGTTCGCGTGGGTGGTCGCACCCGCACGGTCGATCGCGAGAGCGGTGAGATCGGCTGGTGCTACGAGGTCACCCTCTCGCTCATGAAGCGCGACGAGGCGCGCCGACTCTATCGATTTGGACCCATCTGGTACGTCTACTGCCACTCGCGCTATAGGTAAGTGACCATGACCAGCTAATTTGCCGTATTGCCAAATGAAATGGCGCATCTTCGCTAACCGGCGCGGCGATAATATCGACAACGGGCCCGCCCTCGAACCTGGCGTTGCGCCCACTAGCCCCGCGAGAAAAGGACCGACCATGATATCTGACAAGCTCTTCGCCCTGCGCCGCCGCGCCGGCATGAGCCAGCAAGAAGTCGCGGCAGCCATAGGGGTCAGCAGGCAGACCGTTTCCAACTGGGAACAAAACCAAGGCGCCCCCGCCCTCGACAAGGCTGCCGAGCTCGCCCGCCTCTACGGCGTGAGCCTCAACGACCTTGCCAGCGATGAAGTGGACGTGGTGAGCTCCGCCGGAACGCGCGCTCAATCCGACCTCCATGTACTCGAAGCATTCGTTGGAGCCAAAGACGCGACCATCAGCCTTTCGGGTGACGAGGCGACCATCCAGCACGCCAAAATTCTTGAAGCGGGCGGTGGCTGGCTGCGCATCGCCGTCGAACGCTCGACCGCGCTGTTCGGCAACCCCAAAACCAAACGCGAGCATGTCATACGCCTTATCGATTTGGACGATGTCCTGAGCATCACCATGGCGCTAGCTGCGGCGCCATCGGCAAAAACCAGCGAGACGGAAGGAGCCTAAACGATGGAAACCTTCGGTATGATCAGCTTCGCCCTTCTCATCTACCTCATCTGCACCGTGCCCACCAAGAAGGACCTTAAACGTTTTCTAGAATCCGCAAACGGCTCTAGGGCAAACAAGTACAGGGAAGCTCTCAGCAGTCGTATGGGAACGCGATGCAGCGTCACCCTAGCAGACGCGACCATCGCAACCGAGGGCATCACCCTTACCGGCACGCTGCGCGATGTAGACGATGAATGGGCGCTCTTTGAGGTCGAGCAAAAGAAGGGCGGCGCGCGTCTCACGGCGGTCCGTCTCGACTCAATAGAATCTTTTGAAGAGAAGTAGGGCTACCCTATTGTTTCGAGCGCATCCTGGGCGCGCTCAGTCATCGTCCGCTTTCTCGCTCCCCTCCTAAACCATGTGCGTAGGTCGTCCAACGTTGATCCGGCAGCATAGACCTTGTGCTTGCGCCCGCTTTTCGCAGTCAGCATGCAGCGGTTGCCGCTATCGCTATCCTCTACGGCAGATATCTTCTTGATGTAGTCGCGACGAAACGCAACGATGCGGGCGTTGCTGATAGACACAAACCAGTCCTCGTCCTCAAGCTCCGTGCCCGTAGCTCCGTGGGCGGCCATCTCGCGTGCGAAACAGAAGCCCAACTCCCGCTCCTGCCTACCGATCAGCAACACGCCGCGCAGCGGCATACTGAGCATGCAAAGCGGCAAGACAGCCCCCAGCAAGATGAAGAGAAACGGAACCATGGCGAGCACAGCGATGTCCACGTTCGCGAAGACAGCCATAAAGATAAGGACGAGCGAGAAGACGGCCGCCATGCCGAGAAAGACGATCGTCAACGGCTTGATAGCCGCCCAGCACAGGCTCGCCTTGGTCATGGGGGCCTGAACGGCGTCGGCGACCTCTATCCCCTCTTCGGCCAAACGGATCAGCAAGTTGGAAGAACATACGCCCTCGAGGCTGACGGAGGAGAACTTTCCTTGCTCCGTGTAAAGCGCAATCGACATCATCTGCGTATGCAGCGTCGCGGCGGTGATGTGGTCAAACGTGGTGCGCTTGCGCATGCCGACTATATTACGCGCCGATATCTCCTCGCCATCGACATCGATGCGGGGCATGCTGAAAAGCGCCAACACCGCAAGAGCCGCAAGCGCCAGGCCGTGCCCCAGCCAAACCAGCTGATGGTCCCAGATCCCCAGGGAGAGGCCCTGCCAGATATAAGGGACCAGCATGATGACCTCGAACGCGATGGCGCAACCAGCCATGAGGAGACGGGGAGCCCGAGGCATGCGCACCGTGAAGCGCTCGGTGCTTTCATTCGCATCGCCGCGCTCCTTCGCGCCCACGCGTGCGACCCAAGCCGTGACGGGCCCAACGATCAGGACGATCATGGCGACGCGTAAAAATGACTCGAAAAAACCGCCCATGCAAAACCGCCTCGCTGCCGTAGGAGAGTAATTGCAGCAGACTCTACCAGAGCAGCGGGCGAGTCGGCTATGGCTTAAGGGCGCTATTCCACAAACGGATGCGAACGCAGCGTGTTCGATTCGCTTGCGGGGAAAATATTTGTACAGCAATGCGCCGTAGATGGGAGTGATTATGGCCGGTATCACCGCAGCAAGACAGAGCGAGCACCTATGCCCTCGCATGACTTGCGAGCAATTAAAAGAATTGGAGCTCGCCGCCAATTGATTCGTTGGATGAAGACGTCGCCGCGTTTTACCTCAATCACGGATTTGAACACGTGCCTGGAAGCAGCCGCCTATTTGCTCGCTTTTAGCTCCAAAGCAGCAATTTTCCATCGAGACCATGCGGTGGATGCCATGCTCAAAAAAGAAAAACGGATCGAAAGGAACACTCCCTTCGACCCGTTGCATTCTCATGGTGCCCCCGGGCGGATTCGAACCGTCGACACCCGCTTTAGGAGAGCGGTGCTCTATCCCCTGAGCTACGGAGGCACGTATCAGCTGATTTTAGCACACTCGTCCTCATCTGGAACCGCGATCTCCTTGATCATGATCTCATCGCCTTGGATAAGATAGGTGTCGCCGCTGCCGCAATTGGGACAGGTGCGCCCATGCTCCACAGTTGGATATTGGCGACCGCACGCCTCGCAGTACGTGATAGCGGGAATCTCCTCGATGGTGAGTTCCGCCCCGCGCATAAGGTCGTTTTTGTCGCAGGCCCAGCGCCAGCAATCGGAAAGATAGTCGTGCAGGATACCCGAGACCTCGCCCAGCTGCAACGTCACGCCGGAGACGCGATGGATGTTGTTTTGCGTCGCGACCTCCTCGACGCTCTCGATGATATGAAAGACGATGCCCAGCTCGTGCACGAGCGGCCTCCTTTTTGGCTGAGGGGCGGCCGCGGATGGATGACCGCAACCGCCCTGTGTACTATGCAGCGATCAGCTTTGGCTACTTGCTCTTCTTACCAAAGCGAATCTTGATCTCGCGCTTGAGCGCGTACTTGGCGAGAGTGGGCAGCTTCTTCTCGTACTTCACCATACGGCTTGCATCCGGGTGCTCGCGATGCAGGTGGATTGCATCGAACGCGCACTTGGTGGTGCACAAGCCGCAGCCGATGCACTTGTTCTCGTCCACGATGCTTGCGCCGCAGCCAAGGCAGCGAGCGGTCTCCGCACGCACCTGCTCCTCGGTAAAGGTCTCGAGGTACTCGCGGAAGGGCTCGGCCTTCTCGCGGGCGTAATTGTGCACGGCGTCGCCGCGGCTGGCGGTGTCGTAGCTGCCAAACTCGACATCGTCCTTATTGAGCTCGCGGTAGGAACGCTGGTTGCGGCCGATGGTGAGGGTGGCGTTCTGCACAAAGCGGTGCAGGGAGACGGCGGCCTCATGGCCAGCAGCGATGGCGTCGATGGCGAACTTGGGACCGGTGTAGACGTCGCCGCCCACGAAGATGTCGGGCTGGGCGGTCTGATAGGTTTTGGGGTCGGCTACGGCTCCCTGGCCGCGGCCGAGCTCCACGGCGGAGCCGGCGAGCAGGTCGCCCCACACGATGGACTGGCCGATGGAGAAGGCCACGCGGTCTGCGGAGACGGTGCGGGTCTCGCTCTCGTCATACTTCGGATCGAAGCGGCCCTCATCGTTGAAGACGCGCAGGCAGCGCTTGAAGGTGATCTCGCTCACGCGACCGTCCTCGCCGCAGCGGACCTCGACTGGGCCCCAACCGCAGGAGATGTGCACGCCGTCCTCGTTGGCCTCCATGACCTCCTCGGTGCTGGCGGGCATGTCCTCGGAGCTCTCCAGGCAGAACATCTCGACGTGCTCGGAGCCCAGGCGCGCGGCGGTACGGGCGACGTCGATGGCGACGTTGCCTCCGCCCACCACGATGGTGCGGTCATGCATGGGATCCGCGGTGCCGCCATTCTCCTGTTGCTCGGCGACGCGGCGCAGGAAGTCGACCGCCACGGACACGCCCTCGGCGTTCTCGCCGGGGATGCCGGGCAGGCGGCCGCCCTGGCAGCCGATGGCAACATAGAAGGCCTTGAAGCCCTCCTCGCGCAGCTGGTCCAGCGTGATGTCGCGGCCGACCTCGACGCCGTAGCGGAACTCGGCGCCCATCTCGCGGATGATGTCGACCTCGGCCTCGATGACGTCCTTCTCGAGCTTGTAACTGGGGATACCGTAGGTGAGCATGCCGCCGGGGCGGTTGCTCTTCTCGAACACCACGGGCTTGTAGCCCTTCTCGGCCAGGTAAAAAGCGCAGGACAGGCCGGCGGGACCGGCGCCGATGATCGCGATCTTCTCATCAAAGCCACCGCTGGTGGTGGGGGTCACCACGGGCGGAATATAGCGGGTGTCCGCATCCAGGTCGCGCTGGGCGATGAACTTCTTGACCTCGTCGATCGCGATCGCCTGGTCGACGCGGCCGCGGGTGCAGGCATCCTCGCAACGGCGGTTGCAGATGCGGCCGCAAATGGCGGGCAGCGGGTTCTCGCGCTTGATCAGGGCCAGAGCGTCGGTGTAGCGACCCTGGGCGGCGAGCTTGAGATAGCCTTGAACGGCGATGTGCGCGGGGCAGGCCGTCTTGCAGGGTGCGGTGCCGGTGTCATAGGTCTCGATGCGGTTCTTGTTGCGGTAATCCGGGCTCCACTTCTCCGGGCCCCACTTGACCTCGTCCGGAAGCTCTTGCTTGGGATACTCCGGCACCTTGCCGGTGCTCGACGCGCAGAGCTTCTGGCCAAGCTTGACGGCGCCGGCGGGGCAAACCTCGACGCAGCGACCGCACGCGACGCACTTCTCGGTCTCGGTGCGGGCAACATAGGCGGAGCGGGAGAGGTTGGGCGTGTTGAACAGCTGCGAGGTGCGCAGCGCATAGCACACGTTCACGTTGCAGTTGCAGATAGCGAAGATCTTGTCCTCGCCGTCGATGTTGGTGATCTGGTGCACAAAGCCGTTGTCCTCGGCGCGCTGCAGGATCTCGTAAACTTCGTCGCGCGTGATGTAGCGGCCGCGATCGGTCTCTACGATGTAGTCCGCCATATCGCCCACCGCGATGCACCAATCGCTGGGATCATCGCCGCAGCCCTGGCCCAAACGGGCACGGCTCATACGGCAGGAGCAGGGGCTGGCGGCGTACTTACCCTCGTACTTGTCGAGCCAATGCTCGATATGCTCAACGGACACGGACTGGTTCTCGGTCTCGATAGCCTTCTCGACGGGAATGACGTGCAGGCCGACGCCGCCGCCTCCCAGCGGAACCATAGCGGATGCCTTGGCCAGGGCGTTCTTGGAAGACTGCTCGAAGAACTTGGCCATAACGGGATGCTCGTCCAGCTGGCTCTGGCGCATGTTCATGAACACGGCGGATCCGGGCACCAGCATGGGCAAAACCCACTGCTTGGTGCGGGTGGGATTCTCCCAGTTGTACTCGAGCAGGCCGATGTAGCTCATCTCGTCCAAAAGCTTCTCAAGCGGTTCGGCATCCATGCCGGTCGCCTTGACGGCCGCCTCAAGCGTATAGGGCTTGCGCATCTTCATCTTCAGCAGCACGTCGGCCATCTCATCGGTCGCGGCGGCGTCGAACGCCCAGTACTCATACGGCAGCAGCTCATCGCGCTTGAGCATACGGTTGGTGCAGTGCTCGCACAGCGCGACGATCTTGGGACGAGGGTTTTTTGGCAGCGGCGGAACAAACTCCGCTCCGATATCGTCCTCGCGAAGCGAGACTCCGGGTCCGTTTACGATCATGTGGCTCCCTCTCTAGCGCACCGCATTCGACAGCATGCGATGCACGGTGCTGCACGGCGCGTGCAACGTACAATCCTCAACGCCGGCACGGGGCGCCAACCCCGCGGGGCCCATTCCCCAAAGCCGGTCGGGCACAAGACGTCTGCGCCACACCACCCTTAGGCCCTGCCGTAACCGTTCATCGGCTGATATTGACGCTTCGTCAAAAATAAATATTGACGGTTTGTCAACAATAATCAAGACTATATCGGCGAGATACCAACAACTTGACGGAGGCGGTACGTGGACCAGCAAGTTTCCCATGAGGAGTCAAGACGTCACGAGCGCCATGCCCACGACGACAGGCGCGAGGAGATTCTCGCGGCGGTTCGGGACGCATGCGCCGAGGAGGGCGTGAGCAGGTTCTCCGTCTCGTCCATCACCAAGCGCGTGGGATGCACCCGCTCGCTCTTCTACCACTACTTCCCCGATAAGGAGGCCGCGCTCAACGCCGCGCTGGACGACATCATCGAGTCCTTTATCGAGCGTCTGCAGGCATGGAACTCCGATCGCGAGCAAGGCGATATCGAAGGCGCCCTGGACGATGCGGTCGCGCTCATGAAGCATATAGTGCTCGACGAACGCGACCCGTCCAAGTCGCTGGCCACCGGCGGCAACGCGGCGCTCTACACCGCGTTTGTGCACCGCGTGGCGGACCGTACGGCGCGCTATATCTGCGACTCCACCGTGGTCGACTTCGCCCGCTACCACGAGGTGCGCATCGACCACGTCTACGAGACCTTTTACGTGCTCATCACCGGCCTGGTCATGTACATCCGCACGCATCCGGACGCGCCGGACGACCTCATCAAGGACATAGTCGCCAGCACGCTCCACATCGAGGGATACACCGAGAAATACAAAGATCGTCGCCCCGAGCGCTAGGCGCATCGCCCACGCTCAAGGCTCGATATATGGACATCGTCTTTGGATCAAAGGGATCGCCTTTCCTCGTCCAAAGACAAAAAGAAGGGAGTTTGTCCATGTTGTTCCAGGTATATGGCGAGACCGCCATGTTCCAGTGGCTGGGTTGGGTCGCGGTATTCGCGTGCCTGATCCTGGCCAACGAGGTCGCACGCCGCTCTAAGGCCGGAGGCATTTTCTGCTTCCTGGCGCTGCCCGCCGCGCTGACCGTCTATTTCATCAGCATCTACGTGTGCGCCGGCATGGGCATGGAGTGGGCGCTTAACAACCCCACTTACGTGCACATGAACAGTTGGTTCCACTACGCCAAGCTTTACGCCGCCACGGCGGGCTGCATTGGCTTCATGATGCTCAAGTACCGCTGGGGCAAGCTGGGCAAGGCCGAGTGGTTTAAGGCGTTCCCGTTCGCCATCGTCGCCATCAACATCCTGATCGCCGTGGTCTCCGACTTTGAGAGCGCCTTCCGCGCCTTTGGCACCACCTGGGTCTCCTCTGAGGGCGTCACCCTTATGGGCGGTTGGCACAACGTCTTCAACGGCATCGCCGGCCTGATCAACATCTTCTGCATGACCGGCTGGTGGGGCATCTACGTCTCCAAGAAGAAGGACGACATGCTTTGGCCGGATATGACCTGGGTCTTCATCATCGCCTACGACCTGTGGAACTTCTGCTACACCTACAACTGCCTGCCCACCCACGCCTGGTACTGCGGTCTGGCGCTGCTGCTGGCCCCCACCGTGGCCAACTTCTTCTGGAACAAGGGCGGCTGGATTCAGAACCGCGCGAACACCCTTGCCCTGTGGTGCATGTTCGCCCAGGTATTCCCCATGTTCCAGGACTACAGCGTGTTCTCCGTCGACTCCGTCAACAACCCGCAGATCAACCTGGTTGTCTCCGTCATCGCGCTGGTCGCCAACGTTCTCGCCCTGGGCTACATCATCTACCGCTCCAAGAAGCTGGGTGTGAACCCCTACAAGCACGAGGTCTTCCGCGGCACCCGCGACTTCGAGCAGGCAATGGCCCGCGCGGAGTAGCGCCCACGGCGATACCCAACCGCACGTTCGCCCGAGCGCTTGGCATGAGCTGGAGTTATGCCAGGCAAAACGGGTATAGTAACAGGCGGCTCGCAGATTTGCGGGTCGCCTTTTTGTATACCTCGCCTATGGGAGTCACGCATGTCGCAAAACAGAAAGCTGCTGAAGGTATTCAGCCTCATCCAAGTCCTTGTCGCCGTATTCGCCCTGGTGCTGGGCTTTGTAACCATCGGTAGCTCCGAAGCTGCAGCGGGCACCACCGTCGACGTCTTTGGCATGCAGCTCGAAGGCGGCATGTGGACTATGCTCTGCGGCGGGCTCTCCATCGCCACCGGCGTTCTTACCTTTATCTCAGCCGCGCTGGGCATCCGCGGAGCCAACCGCCCCAGCTCTTTGGGCGGGCATGCCCCGGCGAGCGTTTTGGCCGCGGTCTGCGGCGTCGCATCCGTTGTTCTGGCGATCTCTGGCGGCCTGCTTACCTGGATCGTCACGGCGGCTGCAGCCGTTCTGGCAGCTCTCGCCGCCATTTTCGATGGCCGCGTTCGCAAGGAGCTCGACCGCTAACGCGGCGGAGCGTCCTGGTTGCCATAGAAACTGAAAACGGGAGGCAGTCCATAGGGGCCGCCTCCCGTTTTTATGCCTCGATTCGCAGCGATCCGCCCGCGCGGCGCACCCCGGAAACCCTCCACCTGTGCAAAAGCAAGGGGGCAGTCACGAGGACCGGAAGATTCCTGAGTGAAAAGCAGGCGCCTAGCCCAAAGAGGCTCCGCCTTGGAGAGTAGTAAGGTCCTTTACGCCCATGGGTCGTGCTGAAACAGAGGCTCCTTGGCGGGACGACGGTCGGAATAGGGATCGTAGCCGTCGTCATCTTCGTTCTCCACACGCACAAACGGATCGCGAGAAGCCGTCTTGCGTTCGCGGCGCAGCTTCTCCTCGAGCGCGCGTTTAATCTCTTCTTCAGAGCTCTTCTTCATGGCGATTCCTTCCGTTTCCTTCGCCACCATTATACGAATCAGACATAGGCCCTCATCGCGCACGCAAGCTTTCTAAAGAAGCATCCGTACCGGCAGCATAAAAAAAGGGAGCCGGGACTCAATGCCCCAGCTCCCCTAGCGTCTCTACTTATTTAGCGCCCTTATCGATGCCCTCCGGCAGCGCGCTACTCGACTTCGTACGTCACATTCTCCGCGTCGGCGACAACAAAGTTGTTCTCCGCATCCACGTCCACCGTGACCTCGTCACCCTCGCGCACGCGACCATCGATGATAGCGCGCGCGATCGCGTCGACCACCTCGCGCTGGATCAGGCGCTTGAGCGGGCGGGCGCCGAAGACCGGGTCCAGGCCGCCCACAGCGAGCATCTGCTTGGCCGCCGGGCTGATAACCAGCGTCATGCGCTCCTTGGCAAGGCGACGGCGAACGTCTGCCAGCTGGATGTCCACGATCTTCTCGATCTGGGCCATACCGAGCGGATGGAAGACCACGATGTCGTCGATACGGTTCAGGAACTCGGGCCTGAACGTATGACTCATAGCCTCGTCCACCTGGCGGCGCATCTCCTCATCATCCCTGCCCGCGTACTCGGCGATCGCCGTCGAGCCCACATTGCTGGTCATGATGATGATCGTGTTCTTGAAGCTCACCTGACGGCCCTGGCCATCGGTCAAGCGACCGTCGTCCAGCACCTGCAGCAGCACGTTGAACACGTCCGGATGCGCCTTCTCCATCTCGTCCAGCAAGATGACGGAGTAGGGCCTGCGGCGCACCGCCTCGGTAAGCTGTCCGCCCTCGTCGTAACCCACGTATCCCGGAGGAGCGCCGATGAGGCGCTGCACGCTGAATTTCTCCATGTACTCGGACATATCGATGCGAACCAGCGCGCGCTCGTCGTCAAACAGGCACTCGGCCAGCGCCTTGGCAAGCTCGGTCTTGCCCACGCCGGTGGGGCCAAGGAAGAAGAAGCTACCGATGGGGCGATCGGGGTCGGAAAGGCCCGCGCGGCTACGGCGGACGGCTGCGGCGACGGCGGACACGGCCTCATCCTGGCCGATAACGCGCTTGTGCAGCTCATCCTCAAGGGTCTTGAGCTTATCCAGCTCGCCCTGCAGCATCTTGGACACGGGCACGCCGGTCCACGCGGACACGACCTCGGCGATCTCGTCAGAAGTCACTTGCTCGTTCAAGCCCTCGCCGGAGGCCTTTTGCGCCTCGAGCCCCGCCTCCGCATCGACGATCTCGCGCTCGAGCGAAGGGATCACGGAGTAGCGCAGCTCACCGGCGCGCTCGAAGTTGCCGTCGCGCGTCACTCGCTCAAGCTCGCCCTTGGCGTCATCGATGCGGCTCTTGAGATCCTGCACGTGGTCGATGGCGTTCTTCTGGTTCAGCCAGCCGGCCTTCTGCACGTTCAGCTTCTCTTGGACCTCGGCGATTTCCTGGCGCAGGGTCTCAAGGCGCTCCTTCGAAGCGTCGTCGGACTCCTTCATGAGGGCCTGCTCCTCGATCTGCATCTGGGTGAGCTGACGGGTGATGGCGTCGATTTCCACCGGCATGGAATCAAGCTCCATGCGCAGGCGGCTTGCGGCCTCGTCCACCAGGTCGATGGCCTTATCGGGCAGGAAACGGTCGGCGATGTAGCGATCCGAAAGGTCCGCCGCCGCCACCAGGGCGCCGTCCGTGATGTGCACGCCGTGGAAGATCTCGTACTTCTCCTTAAGGCCGCGCAGAATCGAGATGGTGTCCTCCACGGTAGGCTCGCTGACCATAACCTGCTGGAAACGACGGGCCAGCGCCGCGTCCTTCTCGATGTACTTGCGATACTCGTCCAGCGTGGTAGCGCCAATGGCATGTAGGTCGCCGCGGGCAAGAGCAGGCTTCAAGATGTTGCCGGCGTCCATGGAACCTTCGGTCGCGCCCGCGCCCACAATAGTATGCAGCTCGTCGATGAACAGAATCACGCGGCCGTCGGACTTCTGCACCTCCTTGAGCACGGCCTTGAGACGGTCCTCGAACTCGCCACGGTACTTGGCGCCGGCCACCAGCGCGCTCATGTCGAGCTCGATGATGTCGCGATCGCGCAGCGTGCTGGGTACGTCGCCGGCGACGATGCGCTGGGCGATACCCTCCACGATGGCGGTCTTGCCCACGCCCGGCTCGCCGATGAGCACGGGGTTGTTCTTGGTACGGCGGCTGAGCACCTGGATGGTGCGACGGATTTCCTCGGTACGGCCAATGACCGGGTCGAGCTTGCCTGCGCGCGCCAAGTCGCAGACGTTGCGGCCGTACTGCTCCAGCGCCTCGAACTGCATCTTGTCATCTTCGCTGGTCACGCGATCGTCGCCGCGCAGCTCCGTGTAGACCTCCTCGATGCGGTCGCGCGTCACGCCGGCCTGCGACAAAATCTGCCCCGCCTGGCCCTTGTCCTCGGCCAGCGCCATAAGCAGGTGTTCGGTCACCACAAAGTTGTCCTCCATCTTGGAGGCAAACTTCTCGGCCTTGTTCAAAACGCGCGTCAGCTCGTTGGAAAGCCCGATCTGAGCCTCGCCGCTCACCTTGGGCGCGCTGTCAACAGCCTGCTGCGTCGCGCGAGCAAGCTGCTTGGGATCGGCGCCGATGCGCTCGATAATGACCGAGATGTTGCGCTCGCCGCTGCTGAGCAGCGCGCTCAGCAGATGGATGGGCTCCACCGCGCCGGCGTTCGCGTCGCCCGCGATACCAATTGCCGTCTGCAGCGCTTCCTTGGAGGTCATCGCCAGCTTGTCGATCCTCATATTCATCACCTCTCCTGGGTTGCGCACGCCAGCGCCCCAGGCTTGCGGCCCTTAGCGCCGTTGCGCGCGAGCCACCCTACGGGGCGGCTCATCGTTTAATCGAGGCTATTGTTTCCGACCAAGCCGATTTCTAAACACAAATCTAAGTCTTCATATATAAGATTTCTTAAGCGCGAAGACTCTATGTCACAACGGCAGGCATTCGCCCTTAGCGTGGAGTAACAGAGGCGGCCTCCTGGATAATCCATCCCTCTTCTATGGTCTGTTCCTTGGAAGAGAAGTTAACGCCAACTTTTACCAATCTGCTATCCAGCGCTTCATAGGGGATAAGATAACCGCGCTCGTCAATCTGCCGCAGAGCTTCGCCCGCGGATCCATCGTATTTAAATTCCATTACATACGTGCTGCCCTGGTGTTGGACCACCGCGTCTACGCGACCCGTCTCCGTCTTAACTTCAGAATCAATTTGAATTCCAAGCAGACGGAAGATGAGATAGAACTTGAGCTGAAACCCTTTCTCATCACGTGAACCCAAATCATAGGGAATGCTCGCCAAAAACGATCGCATCGCTCTAAGCGCGCCGTCCATGTCGCCCTTGTCCAACCGGCCTACAATGGCATCCACTAAACCATACTGAGGAGAGAGCATGTTTACCCCCTCCTGCTCACCCAAGTAAAGAAGCAGATTCTCGCACAAGCCAATGCGTACTTCATCGTTGGGAATTCCAAGCGTATACGCGCAGCTCCGCGCGTCATACGCCTTAATGGTAAGGTAGCCAGACTGATACAGCAGCGGGATGGGCGAAACCAGCCGCTCCGTCGGCGCATCGAACTCCGATGCGCGGGCGCGGCATGACTCAAGCTCTGGCAACGTCACGTGCGCGCCCTGCAACGTCCTAAGCAGGTACGTTGGAGTGCCAGAAGCAAACCATGATGATTGCAGAGCCTGATCATCAAAAGCGCTAAGCAAGCTAAACGGATTGTAGATATCGGGAGAGGGCTCGCAGAAGTGATAGCCGTCATAGCGGCGCTTGAGAGCCGCGAACGTCTCGTCATAACCCATGTCAAGCGCCCGACCCAGCTGACAAATATCCTCGCCAAACTGATTCGAAAGCTCCTCTTCCGTAATGCCGCATAGAGAAGCGAACGCTGGATTCATGCTGATGTTTTTAAGATTGTTAAGCTCAGAGAAGATGGAGAGCTGGCTAAACTTGGTAATGCCCGTCAAGAACACAAAGCGAAGATGCCGTTCCAGCGATTTAAGCGGAGCATAAAAGCCCCGCATAATCTCGCGAACCTCTTTGAGCGTCGCCTCGTCATCCATAACGGCAAGCATGGGGGCGTCATACTCGTCCACAAGCACAACGACCTCTTTACCCGTTTGCTCATGCGCGCGCGTGATCATCGCGCTAAGTCGAGATCCGGGTAGCCTGTAAGTTGCCTCTTGTCCTAGCAGAGCCTCCTGATCTCGCAGGACGGCATCGAGCTGCTCCTCAAGCTCTTGAACGTTTCGCGCCTTGATGCTGCTCAGGTCGATGTGAATGACGGAAAACGACTCCCAGCTGCGCTCAAGCCCCTCTATAGCAAGCCCCTCAAAGAGCTCTTTACGCCCCTGAAAATATGCTTCAAGCGTAGAGACAAGGAGCGTCTTTCCAAAGCGGCGTGGTCGGCTAAGGAACACAGACTTGCTGTTGCCATTGGCGAGCCGCCACACCAGATCAGTCTTGTCCACATATCGATAACCCTCGGCGCGAATGGTGTCGAACCGCTGGATACCTACAGGATATTTATGATTGATCTGCTGCATCTTGGCAAACCTCCTCTTTCCCAGTATACCAACGGTATAACAAGCTTTTGACGCTTATGGCACGTCGCCGCGCCCCACTTCAAGCCCCACTTTAAGCCGCATGAAGAGCACCTTACTGCTCTCTATGCGCAGCGCGCTCCATATCAAGATCGCGCATAGCCTCCTTCACGCCGTTTTTGACCGCCGCTTTGATGAGGAAGTAGCTCACCACAAACGCCAGCACTATGGGGACGATGAGCAGCAGCGCCCACGTCAGCGCCAACACGGTCTCCGTTACGCCAAAGCCGGACATAGCTCCCCCAATCTTTTACGGTGGACATACCAGCGGTGTACCCAGAAGATTGCGCAAGTTGCAGCAAGGAGCCAACGGCATCCGCCACGCGCCAAAATACAGCGCTCAAAACTATGAGCTACAGCTCCTCGCGAAGATAGCTGTCAAACCCGGGAATGTCGAACCACACGCGACCTCGCCCGCGCTCTCCAATCACGCCCTGGTCAATAAGGCGCAAGCGGTATTGAGATGCGTAGCTCGAGCTCACGCCCATGCGCCGAGCCACGTCCGCCATTCTGCTTCCGCCTTCATCTTCCAGCATCGCCTGAAGAAAATCGATATCTTTTGCCGAAAGGTCTCGCAACGTGCTGCGATACACGCCGTCCCTCATGTCGTAGCCAGCAACCTCGATTCCACGCGCCACGGCGTCGGCATCGATAGCTCCGCCATCCTCGCTGGACTCCCAGGTATGAAAACCCACCAACTGCATCATGTAGGGAAAGCCGCTGGACGCTTTTACAGCAAGATCAAGCGCTTCCCGCTCGATGCTCCTGCCACCGCCTTCTACCGTCTGCCGAATCGCAAACGCCATGTCGGCATCAGAGATGCGTCCCAAGCGATACTGCTTTGCCCTGCGCAAGAAGGAGGCAGATTTGTTAGACAGCAAGCTCGATACGTTGTTTGGCAACCCAGCCATCAGTAGGGCGACGCTGCGTCCCTCCCTCACAAAGTGCTGGTATACAGCTGCAAACTGAATCATCTCATCAAGATCGGACGTGACCTCGTCCACGGTAATCAACAAGCCCGTGCCCTGCGACTCCAAGGTATCCAAAACACGATACATCCTTGTTCGCCAGTTGCCCTCGGGCTCGTCCGGCAGCTCCCATGTGGCCCCAACTGCGCTTCCTATTGTCAGCCCGGTCAGCCTAGCGCCTTTGCCATCGTTTAGAATATCCGAGGCCTGCGCAACAGCGCGTTGGTATATATCTTCAAGCATTCCCGAAAGAGCCGTTACGCTAACGCACGCCCACCCGCGTTCCTGCGCAATACCTGGAATGATATTGAGCAGCGCGGTTTTACCCGTGCCTCGTGCACCGACAACAATTGAATTCAAGCGCGGATCGCCCGTTCCGTTTTCATAGCCGCGCCGCATGCCCTCGATGATGTCTCGGCGACCAGCAAGAACAAGCGGCTCGCTGCCAAAACTTGGAGTAAAGGGGTTCTTCAACGCAACCAGTCCCTTCTATCGCTCACCTTTGTTCGTTCGTTCTCGCCCTCGTCCCCTTGGATCCTTTTAGCAAGTTTTAGTTTCTTTTAGCAAGTTTTAGCATATCAGATTTCTTTTAGCAAGTTTTAGTTTCTTTTAGCAAGTTTTAGCAAACAGGTGCCTGCCAATCTGGCGCATGCATATGTGGACGAAGAAATCTGGATGAGAATCATCAAAACGCGAAAGGGCGCCCGGCGTGCAGCCAAGCGCCCTTTGTTGTTCAGTTACCGCCACCCATAAAGGCAGCCATATTTGCGACAAGCAAGCCCCTACAGCGAGCCGCCGCCCAGAAGGCCGCGCAGCACCTGTTCCGGATTCGCGCTGCCGTCGCGCGGAGCCAAGGCCGTGATGCGCTTCTGCATCTTCAGCTCATGTAACTCGTCCTGCGCGCGGCGCAGCTGCTCGCGCAGTTTCTCGTTCTCGCGCTCGCGCTCTTCCGCCCGCTCCTTCATGTCGAGGATGCGAACCACGCCGGCAAGGTTGATGCCCTCGTCCGTAAGCTGGTTGATAAGCTCCAGGCGCTCGATATCGCTTTGCGAGTACAGGCGGGTGTTGCCGCCCGAGCGCTTGGGATTGACCAGGCCCTTGGACTCGTAGACGCGCAGGGTCTGCGGGTGCATGCCCGTGAGCTCAGCGGCCACACTGATCATATACAGCGGCTTGTCGCGTCCATCTTGGGACATTGTTAACTCCTCACCCTAGGCGTGCTGGCAACTCTTACATCTTAGCGCGGAAACGGTCGACCTTCTCGCGATAGTCGCGCTGGTCGGCTTCCAACAGGGACTCAAGGCTTTCGCGCTCTTGGTCGGAAAGACGCGAGGGCGTCTGCACCACGATCTTGACCAGCAGCGCGCCGTTGCGACCGCGATGCTTTACGTCCGGCGCGCCCATGTCCTTGAAACGGAAGGTCTTGCCCGTCTGCGTACCCGCTGGAACCTTAAGGCGAACCGTGGCGCCGCCCGGGGTGGGAACGTCCACCTGGCAGCCCAGCGCCGCCTCGTAGATGGAGATGGGCAGGTCCATATTCACGTCTGCGCCCTTGCGCTTGAACAGCGGGTGCTCCTCGACGTGCGTGGTAACCACCAGGTCGCCGCGCTCGCCGCCGCCGGCGCCGTACTCGCCGCGCCTCTTGTAGCGCAGCTTGCCGCCATCCACCGCGCCGGCGGGCACGGAGACCGTTATGGTCTGCTGTTCGCCGGTGGAAGGAATGCGGTAGGTCACCTTATGCGTCACGCCGCGAAACGCGTCCTCCGCCGTAACGTCCACGGTCAGGGACAGATCGCTGCCCTTGCGGCTGCGCGCGCGAGCTCCCGCGGCGCCGCCCATGCCGCCCATGCCGCCGCCAAACCCCTGGCCCCAATCAGAGCCGAAGGCGCCCTCGCCACGCAGGATGCTGTCGAAGATATCGCCCCAGCCCGCACCGGCGCCTCCCGTGTAGGTATAGCCGCCGGCGCCGCCGGCACCGGGCATGCCGCCAAACATCAGCAGCTGGTCGTATTCTTTGCGCTTCTTCGCGTCAGACAGGGTCTCGTACGCTTCGCTGATCTCTTTGAACTTCGCCTCGTCGCCGCCCGCATCCGGGTGGTATTTCTGGGCGAGTTTGCGAAACGCCGTCTTGATGTCCTTGTCGGAGGCGTCGCGTGATACGCCGAGGACGTCGTAGAAGTTCTTACCCTGTGGCATCGTCTGCCTCCTTTCTTCAAAACGAAACCAGAGCGCGTCGCCAAGAACCCCAAGTGGGTCCACGACAACGGCTCTGGTCCCGCAAAGGGCTCCGGTCGCAATCAGCTTCCGAAGCCCTGTCTACTTACTCGTTGGCGTCCTGGGCCTCATCGGCCTCGGGCTCCGGCGCGGGACGCTTCTCGCCACCGTAGGTGACCGTCACCATCGCGGGACGCAGGACCTTGCCGCCCATGCGATAGCCCTTCTGGTACACGTCGTTCACCGTCTCGTCGTACCGGCTGGCGTCCTCAACGCGTCCCACCGCCTGGTGGACGTTGGGATCGAACGCCTCGCCAACGGGATCGATGACCTCGGCGCCCTCATGCTCCAGCACGCCCATGATCTTGACGCGGACGGCGTCCACGCCATCGACGAACTGGCTAAAGCTCTCAGAAAGCTCCTGGGCGCGAGCGTGGTCAAGCGCACGCTCCATGTCATCGATCGCGGGCAGCAGCGCCATCACAAGCTTCTCGGTCGCGCGATCGCGTTCCTCATTGCGCTCGCGGGCGGTGCGGCGACGATAGTTCTCCCAGTCCGCTTGCAGGCGGGCGTGGCGCTCGACGGCGTCCTTCGCCTTTTCTTCGGCGGACGAGGCGGCCTCGGCAGCTTCCTCCAGCTCGTGGCGAACCTGCTCCAGCTCTTTGACGGCCTTTTCGTACTTGAACTTAAAGTCGTTCTCGGCAGCCTCTTCACCGGCGCGGATGGCGGCCTCGACCATTTCCTCCTCAGTCATGGCCGGAGCCTCCGCCTCGGCGTCGACAACTTCCTCGACAACCTCGGGCGCTACGGTCTCTTCTTCGGTCTCGGGTGCATCGACTTCCTCAACCGACTCAACAGGGATCTTCACGTCCTTCTCCTTACGCGGGGACATCGTTAGTTGTTGGAATCGTCGTCAACGACCTCGTAGTCGGCATCGACCACGTCGTCGTCAGAGGAGGAACCATCGGCAGCGGAAGCCTGCTGAGCGTCGGCGTAAACCATCTGGGCGAGCTCGTAGGCAACGGACTGCAGGTTGTCGCCAGCGGACTTGATGGCGTCGATATCGGAGCCCTCGAGTGCCTTCTTGGCGTCGGCGATAGCGCTCTCGGCCTTGCTCTTGAGGTCGCCGGAAACCTTGTCGCCCAGCTCGTTCAGGGTCTGCTCGGTGGAGTAGCACAGGGAGTCGGTCTGGTTGCGGGCCTCGACCTCTTCCTTCTGCTTCTTGTCCTCCTCGGCATGGGACTCGGCGTCCTTGACCATGCGGTCGACTTCCTCGTCCGAAAGAGCGGTGGAACCGGAGATGGTGATGGACTGCTCCTTGCCGGTGCCCTTGTCCTTAGCGGAGACCTTCACGATGCCGTTGGCGTCGATGTCGAAGGTGACCTCGATCTGAGGCACGCCGCGGCGGGCAGCCGGGATGCCGGAGAGCTGGAACTTGCCCAGGGACTTGTTGTCGCGCGCAAGCTCGCGCTCGCCCTGCAGGACGTTGATCTCGACGCTGGTCTGGTTGTCGGCAGCGGTGGAGTAAACCTCGGTCTTGCTGGTGGGGATGGTGGTGTTGCGGTCGATCATCTTGGTCATGATGCCGCCCATGGTCTCAACGCCCAGGGACAGCGGGGTCACGTCGAGCAGCAGGATGCCCTCGACGTCGCCGGTGAGAACGCCGCCCTGAACGGCAGCGCCGTTGCAGACGACCTCGTCCGGGTTCACGGACATGTTGGGCTGCTTGCCGGTCATGTTCTTGACCAGATCCTGAACGGCGGGCATACGGGTGGAACCGCCGACCAGAATGACCTCGTCCACCTCGTTCAGCGAAACGCCGGCGTCGCGCAGAGCCTTGGTAACGGGCTGCTTGCAGCGCTCGAGCAGGTCGCGGGTAATGCGCTCGAACTCGGCGCGGGTCAGGGTGTAATCAAGGTGCTTGGGGCCGGTGGCGTCAGCGGTGATGAAGGGCAGGTTGATCTGGGCCTGCTGAGCGGAGGAGAGCTCCTTCTTGGCGTTCTCGGCCGCCTCCTTCAAGCGCTGCAGAGCCATGGCATCGTTGCGCAGGTCGATACCGTTGTCCTGCTTGAACTTGTCGGCCATCCAGTCGATGACGCGCTGATCCCAGTCGTCGCCGCCCAGGTGGTTATCGCCGTTGGTAGCGAGAACCTCGAAGACGCCGTCGGCGAGGTCGAGCAGGGACACGTCGAAGGTGCCACCGCCCAGGTCGAAGACCAAGACCTTCTGCTCCTGGGTCTTCTTGTCCAGGCCGTAGGCCAGAGCGGAGGCGGTGGGCTCGTTGACGATGCGCTTGACGTTGAGGCCAGCGATGCGGCCGGCATCCTTGGTGGCCTGGCGCTGGGCGTCGTTGAAGTAGGCGGGGACGGTGATGACGGCGTCGGTGATGGTCTCGCCCAGATACTTCTCGGCGTCGGCCTTCATCTTGGACAGGATCATCGCGGAGACCTGCTCGGGAGTGTACTCCTTGCCCTCGATCATGACGACGCAACGGCCGTTGGCGCCCTCCTTGACCTCGTAGGGAACGGTCTTCAGCTCGTCCTGGACCTCGGAGAACTTGCGGCCCATGAAACGCTTGATGGAGAACACGGTGTTCTTGGGGTTGGTGACGGCCTGGTTCTTAGCGGCCTTGCCCACGATGCGGTCGCCGTCGGCGCGGAAGCCCACGACGGACGGGGTGGTGCGGTCGCCCTCTGCGTTCACGATGGTAGTGGGGGTGCCGCCCTCCAGGACCGCCATGGCGGAGTTGGTGGTACCGAGGTCGATGCCGAGGATCTTGCTCATAGTAATCATCCCTTCTTGGGGTTGGACCGCGCTCCCCGAGTCGCCGTGAAGCAGCGGTGCCTTTTTCGTTCGGTAGTACTATATCCCCTTAAGTATCGCGATATACAAAATCTAAGTCAATTCATATAAGATTTCTTATTTCGTCCGCCCTAAAGTTACCTTAGTGGACACGCCACGCGCGCTGACCACGGGATTCTCTAGCCGGTGCTCTTGTTTTGGCCACGCCGGCGAGCTTCCGTCATCTTCACATTGCTCCACAATCTTGCAAGCGGGCTTAACAACGCCGCGCTCGGCGCGCCCGCTGAAATCGCGCTCCGGTTGGACTTGCACGTCCGCTGAAATCGCGCTCCGGTTGCGCCCGTTTGCTGAAAATGCGGTTCAGTTGGACTTGGCGCTGCTGGAAATGACCTCCAGTTGGAGTTGGGCGCTTAGGCACAACAGATCTCTCCAGGGAAACTGCAGGTAATGGCGCCGCAGCCACAATCTCCTCGCTGGCGCAACTCCAACTGAAGGCCGTTTTCAGCAGTCGAGCGCGCACAGAGGCATTTTTCAGCAGAGCGCAAGTTCAACTGAAGGCAAAAAACAGCAACCGCATCACGCCCAGCCATGCGGGCGCCTCAAAGCCGGCGCTCGAGCAATCAGCCGCTGCCCAAACCGGTGCCGCTCTTTATTAAAGATACTTTTCCTAGGAATGCATCCCAATTATTAGAAGTGAGAGTATGGGCGCAGGCAAGCCCTCTACCTGCATGTTTTCAACCCATAGCAAAAGCAATCTCTAGTAAGCCATAGCTGACTCGGTGAACGGTATGAAGAAGCTCACCGCGAGGACTTGCAAACCCCTTTACTCGCGGTATATTTGACCCGACCGACCGATGCCTGTCGCCTAAGCGCATCGGACTATAGAGAGGAAACTACCATGGCTCATCCCGTAATTGATGCCGACGAGTGCATCGCTTGTGGCGTTTGCGTTGACGCTTGCCCCGCTGGTGTTCTGGAGCTCAACGACGTCGCTACCGTCGCTGACGAGGATTCCTGCGTTGCCTGCGGCGCCTGCCAGGACGCTTGCCCCGCTGGCGCGATCACCGAGATCGTCGACGAGTAACATCGTACGCGCACCCGCGTGCTAAAGAGAACCCGGCTCGAAGCGGATAATCCGCCGAGCCGGGTTCTTTTTTATTTCACCCCTAGACAACGAAGCCGCAGCGGGTAAGCCGCAGCGGGACACTGCAGGCAGCTCCGGCGAAGCGGCCCCACGGGCTTACCCGCCGGGTCCCTCCGCCATCGCATGAAGCCCCGCCGCGACATCGGGCTCAACGCCGCGCCGCTACGCCAAAGCCGCTACGCTAAATCATCCTCATAGGGCATAACCTCCGCCAGGTAGCCCTTCTCTGCAAGCGACGCCTCTATCTCGTCCAGCTCCTCCTCAGAATCCGCCACGATACGGTGGAAATGATAGCCGCTGGTAACGGTCATAAGAGGAAAGCTCTTGCCCGTCTCGATACCCTTGATATAGCGGGCGACGTCGCGTCGGTTGCGCACGTCCAGATCCGCGGTGATCTTGCCGTAAACGCGGTGGTTGACCATCACGTTGGTGACCGCGCCGCCCAAGTCGACAATGGTATTGAGCTCGTCCTCCACATCGTCCACCGTGTGATGCACCTTTACCAGGCGCGTGGGCAGCTCGGCGACCGCGCCCTCGCGCAGAACGTAGCCGCGCGCCGTGGCGACCACGTCATGGCCGTTGGCGCGCAGCAAGGCGATGTCTTGGACGATGACCTGCCGACTCACGCCCAGGGCCCGCGCCAGCGCGCTGCCGGAGACAGGCGAGGCGGCACGCTGCAGCTCGCCCATAAGCTCGAGCCTGCGTTCGCGACCTTTCATCACTTGTCCTCACCCGCGTGCAGCGCGATATCGGCAGCGCCCGCCGACACACCTTCGTCCTCGATCATGCGCAGGTGCTTGAGAGACAGATCCAAAATGCCGGCCGAATGCGTAAGCGCACCGGAAGAGATCACGTCTACGCCCAGGTCCGCCAGCTCGCGGATGCTATCCAGGTCCACGTTGCCGGACGCCTCCACCACGGCGCGCCCGTCGATAAGTGCGATTGCCCGGGCCATGTGGTCGTGATCCATGTTGTCCAGCATGATGATGTCCGCGCCGGCGTCCACCGCCTCGCGCACCATGTCGAGCGTCTCGCACTCCACCTCGATTGTGCACGTAAACGACGCGTGAGCGCGCGCCGCCACGACCGCCCGCGCAATGCCGCCCGCCGCGTCGATGTGGTTGTCCTTGAGCATGACCGCGCTCGAAAGGTTGTAGCGATGGTTGGCGCCGCCGCCCAGGCGCACGGCTTCCTTCTCGAAGATGCGCATGCCGGGCGTGGTCTTGCGCGTGTCTGCCAGCACGGTCTTGGTACCCGCCAGCGCGTCCGCCATGCGACGCGTGTAGGTGGCGATGCCGCTCATGCGCTGCAGGTAGTTCAGCGCCACGCGCTCGCCGGACAGCAGCACGCGCGCGTCGCCATAGACCATGGCAAGCAGCTGGCCGTTCTCGACGCGGTCGCCGTCTTGCACGCGAGCATCCACGCGCGTCGAGGGATCAAGCAGCGTAAACGCGCGCTCAAATACACCCAGGCCGGCAATGACGCCGTCCGCCTTGGCAATCAGCTGCACTTGAGCCTCGCGGCGGGCGGGGCACACGGACATGGTGCTGATGTCCTCGCTGGTAATGTCCTCTTGCAGGGCGCGGCGAATATACTCGTCCGCCACAAGGTTCATGGTAATGGGGTTCATGGGTCCTCCTAGTTGGCCTGGGATTATTTGGACGAGGATTCGCCACGCACCGGACTCGCGGGATCAGAAGCGCTGGGCACGGAAATCGCGGGCGCCGCGCACAGGCGGTCGATCGATGCGTCGAAGCCGGTTGCGCGGTGAGCCCCGTCCAGCGCGGGCTCCCCCGCAGCCTCGACTTCAAGCGAGCGGCCCGTGGCGATGTTGTACGCCGCGCGGCGCGCGAACACCAGAGCCTCCAGCAGGCTGTTGCTTGCAAGGCGATTGCGCCCATGGACGCCGTTGCAGCTGGTCTCGCCCGCGGCGTACAGGCGGGGCATAGAAGTTGCGGAATCGCGGTCCACCCGCACGCCGCCCATAAAGTAATGCTGCGTGGGCACCACGGGGATGGACTCGTCCAAAATATCGCGGTCCTCTTCCAAGCAGCGCTGGCGAATGTTCACAAAGTGCTCGCGCACCACCGCAGGGTCCACGGGGGCGAAGCTCAGCCACTCGTGCTCCGAGCCGTCTGCGCGCATCTGCTCGCGAATGGCAGCGGCCACCACGTCGCGCGGCTGGAGCTCGTCGACAAAGCGCTCGCCGGCCTGGTTGAGCAGCACCGCGCCCTCGCCGCGGCAGCTCTCAGAGATAAGAAACGTGCGCCCCGGTCGCTGCGAATACAGGCCGGTGGGGTGAATCTGCACGTAGTCCAAATGCTCCGTCTCAAGGCCATACTTGGTCGCCAGATACACTGCGTCGCCCGTGAGCTGGGGAAAGTTGGTGGAATGCTGGTAGACGCCGCCAATGCCGCCCGTCGCCAGCAGTGTGGCGCCCGCATGGATCTCAAAGGCGGGGGCGGGACGGACGCCGGCAGCGGGCTCGCCGGCAGCGGGGGCGGTCGCGTCCTCTGGCATAAGCTCGTCGATGGTCTGGACGGACTGCTCCTCCGTCACCGGGCAGGCCACAACGCCGCGGCACTCTCCCTTCTCAACCAGCAGATCGATCATGGCCGTGTGGTCCAGAATCTCCACGTTGGGCAGCTGCTGTACGCGCTCTAGCAGCTTGGACGTAATCGCCTTGCCCGTAACGTCCCTGTAAAAGGCGATGCGCGGACGGGCATGCGCACCCTCGCGGGTAAACGCCAGCGAGCCGTCCGCCTCGCGATTGAACTCCACGCCCAACGCCACCAGGTCGTTGATGACCGAACGGCTGGAGCGAATCATGATGTCCACGCTCTCGCGGCGGTTCTCGTAATGCCCCGCGCGCATGGTGTCCTCAAAAAAAGAATCGTAGTCGTCGCCCTCCGGCAGCACGCAGATGCCGCCCTGGGCAAGCATGGAGTCGCACTCGTCCAGCTCTCCCTTTGAAAGCATGACCACGCGCGAGGTGGCGGGCAGGTTCAGCGCGGCATACAGGCCGGCCACGCCGCAGCCCGCAATGACAACATCGCAGTCCATCTGCTCCCCTTTCTAGCGGGCCGCGTACTCAAGCATGCGGTCGAGCGTCAGCTTTGCCTGAGGCGCTGCGGCGGGGTCGACCGCGACCTCGCCCAAACCCGTCTCCAGGCACGCCGCCACCTTTTCCAGGGTGACCATGTCCATATCGCGGCAGGTGGGAGGCGTGTGAGTGAAATAGAAGCGCTTGGAGGGACAGCGTCGCTGCAGCTCATAGAGGACGCCGCGAACCGTGACCACGATGAACTCGTCCGCGTCGCTCGCCTCCGCGGCCGCGATGATGCCGGAGGTCGCGCCTATGTAGTCGGCCTCCGCCAGGACCTGCTCGGTGCATTCGGGATGCGCCAGCACTCGCGCGGCGGGATGCTGGGCCTTGAGCTCTCGAAGCTCGTCCAAAGACACCTCTTCATGGCGAGGGCAGCAGCCCTGGTTGAGGATGATGTGCTTGTCCGGAACCCGCTCGGCCACATAGCGGCCCAGGTTGCGGTCGGGAATAAACAGCACGTGATGCTGCGGCAGCTCGGAGACAATCTTGACGGCGTTGGACGAGGTCACGCAGACGTCGCTCCAAGATTTGACTTCTACCGTTGAGTTGACGTAGCAGGCGACCGCGAGGTCGTCGCCGTATCGCTCGCGCGCGGCCTCGACCGTTTCGCGCTTGACCATGTGAGCCATGGGGCAGTCCGCCGCGGGCTCGGGCAGCAGCACGGTCTTGGACGGATTGAGCAGCTTGGCGCTCTCGCCCATAAACTCCACGCCGCTCAGCACAATGGTCTGCTGCGGCAGGCTGACGGCGAGCTTGGCCAGGTAAAACGAGTCGCCCACGTAATCTGCCGCTGCCTGGACCTCCGGCGCCACGTAATAGTGCGCCAGGATCACGGCGTCGCGATCCTGCTTAAGCCGGGCGATGCGCTCAAGCAGATTCTGTGCATCGGCGTCCTTAGCGAGATCGCCATTCAATTGTCGATTCATTAGTGTCTCCCCCTGTTTGACGCGCCCGTGCGGACGCGCTCTCAATCGTTGGGGAAAGTATGGCACCAGACCATACACCTGACAAGACAGGTGTAAAGACTGTTAACGTTTCATACACATGGGGAGCCACCGACCCGCGGCGCGGACGGTCTCGCCCAGAACATAGCGCAAACTTGCCGCGAGGCGGCCGGGAGCGAATCTCTAGTACGGAGCGGCGGCGGGACGAATCTGCTTGAGATACGCCCACATGCGCTGCTTGGCCGCGCGATCCGCAAGCGCCGCCTCGAATCCGTCGAGCGCCAGCACGCGGCGACCCAGCACGGGGGCCACCAGACCCGGCATAAGCATCGCCGTGTTAAAGTCCTCGATAGCGGCAAGGGCGTCCGCGTACGCCTCGCGCATAAGCGCCGTCGCGGCATCGTCCAGCAAAATCACGGCCTCCGGATCGAACGCCTCTACGGCCTCGCGGAAAAACTCAACCGAAAGCGGGCTGCCCAAGGCGCCGGCAGACGCGTCTGCGCCCTCACCATACACGGCGGCCATACCGCAGAAATCCTCGGGCGCAAACCCCACCGCGGAAAGGGCGGAGCGCAACGCGTTGCCGTCCGCACCCGCCAAGAGCTCGCCGCCCGCGATCTCCGCCGCGTTAAGATCGCCCTTTACCAGCAAAACGGGCGAAAACCCGTTGCCCACGGCGCGCAGGCCGCGCGACACCAGAGACTCAAGCTCCTGGTTCGCTTGATTATGCAGGGCGGATTTGCGATCAGCGGTAGAGATGTTCATGGGATTCCCTCTTTCTCTTATGCCGCACCATTCTACCGCGCGGACGGCGTCTCGCAATGTCGGTAACCTTGTCACATAAACCGTTGCAAGCATTGGCGCAACTTGGGTATAACGCTTGTCGATGAGATAAACCACCGCGCGCCGTAGCGTCGCGGGCACGCCAATAGGAGGAACCATGGCAAACATCACCGAGGTCACCAAGGCCAATTTTAACGATCTGCTGAACGAGGACGCCCCCGTCCTGGTCGACTTCTGGGCACCGTGGTGCGGCCCCTGCCGTACGCTCTCCCCCATCGTCGACGAGATCGCCGACGATCTTGCCGGCCAGATCAAGGTCGCCAAGTGCAACGTGGACGAGAACCAGGATATCGCCATGAAGTACGGCGTCATGTCCATCCCCACCCTGGTTCTGCTCAAGGGTGGTCAGGAAATCGCCCGCACCGTGGGCGCCATGCCCAAAGCCAAGCTCATGGCGGAGCTGCAGGCGCACCTGTAAACCCCGCCCCGCCCGCGAGAGGGCAAACCAACAGCCCCCTTCCGCCCCGGCGCCCTCCCCTTCTGGCGCCGGGGTTTCTTTTTGCCCCGCCTGTCCAATAACAACACGCATGAAGACAGGCGCAGCCATCCCGCTGCGCAGTTCTTGAGGATAATTGCATCAATTTTAAAAAGTGCTGAGTAGACCCCAGTTACCTAACGCCGCTACCTCGAATTTCGATATGTTATTGATTTGGTATACAAAACAAATCTCAAAAGTCGTGCAATTATCCGTAAGAACCGTGAAAGCCCCGCCGTAGTACACTGAACCAACAGCGACACAACCGTCCGTTTTTTGGACCTACCCCAGGAGGAAGCCATGCATGACGTGGGAATGAACATGAGCCAGCTCGCCATGAGCGTCAAGCAGGTCGACGACACCATCCAGCTTGCCCATGAATGGAGCCACCAGCTGCTGCACGCCACCGAGAACTTCGACATGGAACGCATCGGCGCCAAACTCGAAGCCGCCATGGCCGCCCTGCACGAAGCCCACGATGCACTCGAGGGCTACGAGGACGCCATAGAGGCCGACCACAACTCCGTTGGCTCCGTAAAGCTGGTGTAGGCGGTGGCCACCACCCCGGGCGCAGCCGCCGAGCTCGCCCGCTTCTCCATCGCCGTTCCGGAGGACCTGCTCCGCGCGTTCGACGAGCAGATCAAGCGCCGCGGCGACAACGCCAACCGCTCGGAGGCTATCCGCGACCTCATCCGCGCCTCGCTGGTCGAGGATGCGCAACGCACGCCAGACGCGCAGGTCATAGGTTCGCTCACCATGATCTACGATCACCACACCGGCGACCTCACCCGTCGCTTGGACGAGGTCCAGCACGACTACACGGACGAGATAGTCTCGACCATGCACGTGCACCTGGACCACCACAACTGCCTTGAGATTCTCGCCCTCAAGGGCCGCGGCGAGCGCGTCTACGAGCTCGCCGACAAGCTACTGGGCCTGCGCGGCGTCTCCCATGGCGAGCTCACCTGCGCGGCGACCGACTCCAGCCTCGAGCTGTAGCGGCATCCGTCGCGCAACGCCCGCTGCGGTGCAGCCCGCACCGCGCCGCGCCGCGCGACGGCACCCCAAAAGTTAGGAACATGTATGACCGACGCCCTCATCCATATCACCGGCATTGTCCAGGGCGTCGGCATGCGTCCCTTTGTCTTTCGCGAGGCCGTTGCCAACCGCATATCCGGCTGGGTGCTCAACGCCGGCGACGGCGTACACATCGAGGCCCATGGCGCGGACGAGGATATGCGCAAGTTCGTGCGCGCGCTTTCCGCCCACGCGCCCGCCGCATCCCGCATCGAGCGCGTGGCGGTAACCCCGCTCGAGAACCATCCGTCCCGCAGCGGCGACGCGGCTTCCGCCCCCGGCGCGCCTGCGTTCATCATCCGCACGTCAGAGGACAAAACCGCCCACACCACGCTGGTCTCGCCCGACATCGCCACCTGCCCGGACTGCGTCCGCGAGCTCTTCGACCCCACAGACCGGCGCTACCACTACCCCTTCATCAACTGCACCAACT
Source organism: Collinsella tanakaei YIT 12063 (assembly GCF_000225705.1). GTDB lineage: Bacteria > Actinomycetota > Coriobacteriia > Coriobacteriales > Coriobacteriaceae > Collinsella > Collinsella tanakaei. Next base: position 86,839 of record NZ_JH126469.1, on the reverse strand, counting down.
GCGGACCGCGCTTCACCATCATCCGCGACCTGCCCTATGACCGCGCCATGACCTCCATGGACCGCTTCCCCATGTGCCCCGCCTGCGCCGCCGAATACGCCGATCCGCTCGACCGGCGTTTCCACGCCCAGCCGGACGCCTGCTTTGAGTGCGGCCCGCACATCACGTGGCGCGAGCGCGATCCTCAGCCCGGCACCGCGCCCGACGCCGGGCCAGTCCCCGCCATTGGGCGCACCCGCCAAGAAAGCGACGCCATCATCGAGCGCTGCCGCGAACTCATCGCCGCAGGGGGCATCGTCGCCATCAAGGGCTTGGGCGGCTTCCACCTCGCCTGCGACGCCTCCAACCAGGCCGCGGTGCTCGAACTCCGCCGCCGCAAGCGCCGCTCCAACAAGCCGCTCGCCGTCATGGTGCGCGACCTCGACCGCGCCCGCGCCCTTTGCCATGTGGACGAGGACGAGCAGCAGCTGCTCGCAGGATCGGTGCGGCCCATCGTCCTGCTGCGACGCCGCAAGCCCGCGCCCGGCGCCCGCCCGGCAACCGCGCCCGCGGTCGCGCCGGCAGTCGCGTTCGACCTGCCGGAGCTGGGCGTCATGCTGCCCTATACGCCCCTGCAGCACCTGCTGCTGGCCTCCTGCGAGAAGACCGGCGTCACCGCGCTAGTCATGACCAGCGGCAACGTCAGCGAAGAACCCATCGAAACAAACGACAAGCTTGCCTGGGAGCGCTTGGTCGCCACCGGCATCGCCGACGCCCTGCTGGGCAACGACCGTGACATCCTCTCGCGCTACGACGACTCCGTGGTACGCGTCGTCAACGGCGCCGCCATGCCCGTGCGCCGCGCCCGCGGGTACGCTCCGCAGCCCCTTCCGCTGCCCGTGCGCCCATTGCCGCCCGCCACCCAAAACGCCCCCAGCGCGCAGGACGCCTGCATCCTGGCGTGCGGAAGCGAGCAGAAGGCCACGCTCGCCCTCACGCGCGAGAACGCGGACGGCACGGCCAGCTGCTTCTTGTCCCAGCATATCGGCGACATAGAGAACGCCGAGACCCTCGATGCGTGGCACGCCGCGCGCGAGCGCCTCACCGGCCTCTTCGACCTGCGGCAAACCGCCATCGCGTGCGACCTGCACCCCGCCTACCTTTCAAGTCAGTGGGCGCGCCAGCAGGCAGCGCAGCACCAGGCCCCGCCCATCGAAGTCCAGCACCACCACGCCCACATCGCCGCCGTCATGGCCGAGCACTCCCGCCGCGACCGCGTCCTGGGCCTGGCGTTCGACGGTACCGGCGCGGGCACGGACGGCACCGTGTGGGGCGGCGAGCTGCTGCTCTGCGACCTTGGCGGCTACGCTCGGGCGGGATCGCTCGCGCCGTGGCGCCTGCCGGGCGCGGCGGCATCGGTGCGCGACGCCCGCAGAAACGCCCTGTCCCTCCTTTACGCCGCCGACCTGCTGGACCACCCCGGCGCGGCGGCAGCGCTCGGCCAACTTGAACCAACGATGCGCGAGGTCACGCTGCAGATGGTCGAGCGCGGCGTCAACGGCCCGCTCACCAGCAGCATGGGCCGCTTGCTCGACGCCGTCTCGGCCCTGCTGGGCATCTGCGGCGTCGCAACCTATGAGGGAGAGCCCGCGATCCTCTTGGAGACCGCCGCATGGCGCGCCCGCGACCGCAACGCGCCCGCCATCGACCTGCCCTCCTTCGCGCTGTCCTGTCAAAGCCCCGCAGAACCAGACTCCCAGACCCGCTCGCATATGGCGCGTGTGGACGAGGAGACCCCACAGCGCCGCTTGACGCTCGATCCCGCACCTGCGCTGCAAGGCGTTCTCGACCGACTTCACGCCGGCGCGCCTACGGACGCGCTGGCCCTAGCGTTCCACCAATCCGTCGCCCGCTCTGCCTGCGCCGCCGCGGAAGACATCTGCCACGATGCCAGCGTCCGCACCGTCGCCCTCTCCGGCGGCGTCTTCATGAACCGCTTGCTGCTGCAGCTTATCCGCAATGGACTTGAAAGCGCAGGGCTTGAAGTGCTTATCCCGCGCAGCGTCCCCGTCAACGACGGGTGCATCGCTTACGGGCAAGCAGCGGTCGCCCGGCAGCGCTTGAGCCTGGGTTAAACCAGCCGCTCGGCAGCTCCGTCTACGACGGACGAGTCCGCAACGCCCTCGTCCGCAACACCAGCCCCGTCCGCAGCACCCTCGCCCGCAGCGGCAACCTCGTCCGCAGACGGAATCGAAGCGGCAGCGCCCGGGCGCGAGACAGCGATCGACGCCGCGCATGCAGCCGTAGCCATTGCCGCAAGTGCGCTGCCGCCCAACGCGATTCCCGCCAAGAAATAACCCGTGAACGTGTCGCCAGCTGCCGTGGTGTCCACCGCCTTGCAAGGACATGCCGGCACGTGCGTGCACGCGGCGCCGTCAATAAGATAGGCTCCCTGCGCCCCCAGCGTCATGACGACGCACGTGGAGCGGAAGCGCTCGCCCAACGCGCGGGCCACCGCCGCCCAATCACCCGCGGTCGCGTCAGCCCCCGTGGTCGCGGTGGCCTCTCCAGCATCGATATCGGCACTGTCCACAGAAGCGGCGCCCAGCGCTTTGAGCAGCTGCATCGCTTCGATTTCATTCACCAGCAGGTAGTCGACCTTATCCAAAGGCAGGTCCATAATCGACGCATCGAAGGGCGAGGGATTGAGCGCGACCTGCATGCCGCGGTCCGCCGCCTGGTCGATAACCTCGTCCACCAAATTAACCTCGTTTTGCAGCACCACCATGTCGCCGGGCCCATAAAACGCCAGCGCACGGCGAACCAGCTCGGGCGTCACACGGCGGTTGGCGCCACCGTATAAGATGATGCAGTTGTCGCCCGCGTCATCATTTTGGATAACGGCGAGCCCGGTGTGCTCGTCCTCAAGCACCTGCACGCGCGCCACATCAACGCCCGCCGCCTCAAGCTCGCCCAGCAAAAACGCGCCGTCCGCTCCCACGCAGCCGGCAAACGCTACGTCCAGGCGCCCCGACGCGGCGCGCGCGAGCGCTATCGCCTGGTTAAGCCCCTTGCCGCCGGCGCAACGAACCACGCTGGTCGCCGCCAGCGTCTCGCCGCGCGCAACCATATGAGGCACGCGATACGTGTCGTCGATGTTTGCAGATCCAAAGCACAAGATGCTCATGATGCCTCCCGGGCGCCGCGGCCGGCGCAATCTATGGTCGCTTGGATGGGGTTTCTCTTTGGGATTATCGCACGGGTGGGGACGCCGCGGGCTGCATTTGCACGGCAGCGAAGCGCGGCAAGGGGCCTGGAGCGGCGCCTTCTGTCCCAAGCCGGGCGCTAGGCCATACACCCCAAGCCGCCGCGCAGGCATCCAAAAAGCCGTTAGCGAACCGCTTGGAGCAAGTTGCCCAGGACCTTCTGGAATCCCAGCGCGTCCACCAGGCTCAAAACCAACGCATTAGACGGTGTCGCATTCCCCGAGGCCTTCGCGACGCCAGCATCCGCGCCGTCGCCCGCAGCGACAAGCCGCGTCTCGCCACGGTCGTCCTGGCCCAAGCCAATCTCAACAACGCCGCGCACTCCTTGAAACAGGTCGGGCGCAAGCACGTAGAGCAGCGGCACCGCATCGTGCACCACGCACACGCCATGCGGCCACGAGGCGGGATCGCCCTTGTAAAAGGACAGCATACGAGCCAGCGCGCAAAGGCGTTCGCTATCGCCATCGCGCATCGATGTCAGCTGCTCTGCGGACAGCCCGCTTCTGAGCGTGACGTCCAGCCCGCACATCACCACGGGCACGCCCGACGCAAAGACCATGTGCGCCGCCTCAGGATCCGCCCAAATGTTGTACTCCGCCCGCGGGGTCACATTGCCGCCGCAGGTAGACCCACCCATAATGACCACGTCTTGAATGCGGACAGCGTCATCTGGAAACGCGCGCAACAGCAGGGCGATGTTGGTGAGCGGCCCCGCAGCAACCAGCCTCATCCGGCGCGCAGGCGCCAGCAAGCAAATGGCCTTGTGCATTGCCAGCACTGCAGAATCGTTGGCAAGAGCTCGGTCGCCCGCGGGGATCTCGACCTCGCCCAGGCCGTTCGCCCCGTGCACGTGGGCGGCATCGCACGCGGCGCGCACCAAGGGGCGGTTCGCCCCGCGGGCAACCAGCACGTGTGGAAGCGCCAAATAAGAGGCTAGTGCCAGCAGATTCGCCGTCGTCACGTCAAGCGGCATGTTGCCCGCAACGCTCGAAAGCCCATGCAGGCGCACGCGCCCCCGCCCAACCGCGCCGGAAAGGGCGGCCAGCATCACGGCGTCATCGATGCCGGGGTCGCAGTCAACCCACACATCGCTTACAACATAATCTTCCCAGGTCATGGCACCCCTCTTCTTCTGCGGCGAGCGCACCCGCGCGCTCTTGCGTTCCGCACCCATCATACCCACGCCAGCCGGCGGCGTGTGTCAGCCAGCGGCGCGTGTCAGCCAGCGGCGCGTGTCAAAAAAGCCTTTAGTGTGGAGGTTAGGACAAATAGTGCCTTAGTGCGGTCCGGAGAGGTCTCGGAGCGAATTCTTTATGCATCAAGCCCCACCGTCCAAGCCATCTACCTCGCCCGATACAAACAACCTATTCATAAGGTACCAATCTATCACCCTTTTTCACCACACTAACGCACTATTTGGCACAATTCGAACCGCACTAAGCGATTATTTGTCCCAGCCTCCACACTAAGCGATTATTTGGCACACCCTCCATTTCGCAGTAAGGCGCTATTTGGCTCGAAGCCCGCATGGGGGCGGCCCGCCCCTCGCTCGGTCCTCACTCCCCAGGACCGCCCCGCACCCCGGGCCTGCCGTTCCCCAATCCGCGTCCAAACCAACGCTTGTCATTGGCGATGTCGCTCCGGCGGGGTACCATCTAGCAAGAAAACAAATCGCACCGCCCGCTCCATTCCAAACACGGAAAGGGGCGCGGCGCCAACCCGTAAAAGAGGTCTTATGTGCCTTGCAGTTCCCGGTAAGATCCTGCAGATAAACCCCTTTGGCCGCGCGACGGTCGACATGCTGGGCGTCCAGCGCGAGGTGTCGCTGCGCCTGGTGCCCACCGCGCAGGTGGACGATTACGTGCTGGTGCACGCCGGCTTTGGCATCCAGGTGATCGACCCCGCAGAGGCGGAGGAGACCCTGCGCCTGGTGCGCGAGCTTCCCGACCTTTTTGACGAGGACCTGGCGCAGGCCGAGGCAGCAGAAGAGCTTTCCATGCACGCGGAACCCTCGCTCGACGACGGCGGTGCCGCATGAGCGATATCGACTTCGGCGCCTTCCGCGACGCCGCGCTTGCCCGCCGGCTCATCGACTCCATCCATGCCATGGCGGGCGATCGGCAAATCAACCTTATGGAAGTCTGCGGCACCCACACGGTGAGCATCGGGCGCTATGGCTTTCGTTCCATCATGCCCGCCGGCGTGCACCTGCTCTCCGGCCCCGGCTGCCCGGTCTGCGTCACCTCCAACCGCGACATAGACCACGCTATCGCGCTCTCGCGCCTAGACGGCGTGGTCATCGCCACCTTTGGCGACATGGTGCGCGTACCCGGATCGACCACGTCGCTATCGCGCCAAAAGGCCGCCGGCCGCGACGTGCGCATCGTCTACTCCCCCCTAGACGCCGTGGAGCTCGCCCAGGCAAATCCGCACCTGCAGGTCATCTTTATGGGCGTGGGCTTCGAGACCACCACCCCCGCGATCGCGGCGACCATCCTCGACGCGCACGACCGCGGCATAGAGAACTTCTCCGTCTTCTGCGCCCACAAGACCACGCCGCCTGCGCTTCGCGCCATCGCCAGCGATCCGCAGACGCGTATCGACGGCTTCATCCTGCCGGGCCATGTCTCCACCATCACGGGCGTGGAGACCTACCGCTTTTTGGTGGACGAGTTCTCTACCCCGGGCGTTGTCACCGGCTTCGAGCCCGTCGACGTGCTCGAGGGCATCGCCATGCTGGTCCGCATGGTTGCCGAAGGCGCGCCGGACATCCAAAACGCCTACCGCCGCGGCGTGAACCAGGGCGGCAACGCCGTCGCGCGCCAGCTGGTGCAGCAGGTCTTCGAGCCCGTCGACGCCACATGGCGCGGACTGGGCGCCATCCCCGCCTCCGGCCTGCGCATTCGAGACGAGTTCGCGCACCTGGATGCAAGCCGCCGCTTTGACGTCGACATCGAACCCACGCGCGAGGCCGCCGGCTGCCGCTGCGGCGACGTGCTGCGCGGCGTCATCACCCCCGGCGGCTGCCCGCTGTTTGGGCGCACCTGCACGCCGGAAAAGCCCGTGGGCCCTTGCATGGTCTCAAGCGAGGGCAGCTGCGCTGCCTACTATCGCTACCGCGAGGCATAGGCAAGCCGGCAAGGCGCAAAGATCCGGCAAAGCGCAAAGACCACGCCGGTGCCCATCCTCGTCCGCACCAACCCCGCCCCGGCGGCCCCGCCGCCCCGGCGCCATCGCAACCAAGAAAGGGTGACCTTCACCATGGATACCTCAACAGACGCAACCGTCCTTCTTGGCCACGGGTCGGGCGGGCAGATGATGAAACGCATCATCGATGAGCTGTTTTTGGACGAGTTCGGCTCGCCAGAGCTCCTCGCCGGCAACGACGCCGGCGTCGCTCAGCTTGCCCCCACCGGTCGCATCGCCATGTCAACGGATAGCTTTGTAGTCACGCCGCAATTCTTCCCCGGCGGAAACATCGGCAGGCTCGCCGTATGCGGCACCGTCAACGACGTCGCCACCTCCGGCGCGCGCGTGCGCTACCTCTCCTGCGGCTTCATCCTGGAAGAGGGGTATCCCATGGCGGACCTGCGAGCGATCGTCCACACCATGGCGCAGACCGCGCGCGAGGCGGGCGTCGCCATCATCACCGGCGACACCAAGGTGGTCGAGCGCGGCGGCGCGGACGGCGTCTACATCAACACCGCAGGCGTGGGCGAGGTGCCCGCGGGCGTTGAGCTCTCCGGAGCGGCCTGCCGACCCGGTGACAAGGTGCTGGTCAGCGGCACATTGGGAGATCACGGCATCGCCATCATGAGCCAACGCGAGGGCCTGGCGTTCTCCACCGCCATCGAGTCCGACGCCGCGCCGCTCAATCATCTCATCTACAACGTGCTCGACGCCGCACCGCATGCGCGCTGCTTCCGCGACCCCACGCGCGGCGGCCTTGCCAGCACCCTCAACGAATTCGCCGCCGCATCGGGCGTGGATATCTATGTGGACGAGGACTCCATCCCCGTGCGCCCAGAAGTCCGCGGCGCCTGCGAGATGCTGGGATACGACGTGCTGCAGGTTGCCAACGAGGGAAAGATGGTCGCCGTTGTCCCCGCGGACGAGGCCGACGCCGCGCTTGCCGCCATGCGCTCCAGCCGCTACGGCGAGAGCGCTGCCATCATAGGCGAGGTTTGCGAGGCGGCCTCTACCAGGCGCGACGCACGCCCCACGGTTCGCGTCCGCTGCGGTTGGGGCTCCACGCGCGTGCTCGATATGCTGGTTGGCGAGCAGCTCCCCCGCATCTGCTAGCGCGAAAGCAAGCCGCGCGCCCGCACGTCCTCGCATCCGCAACCGCCCAGCTCCTCAAAACAAGCCTATACGGCGGTCTCGCCATCGGACGCAAGGCGGCTCATGCCGCGATTGAACGCCACCGAGAACGCCGCCACCACCGCCGCGGCGATCAGGCTGTCCGCGATGCGCCAAAACGCCGCCCCGCCCATGCCAAACATGGTCTGCGCCAATAGCATCGCCCCCATGGTATTGAACGCCTGCGTCCAGTGGTATTTGCCGGATAGCCCGCAGCACATACCCACCACCATGCCAAACACGGCTTGGACCAGGGGCGGGGCCGCCGGGTAAACCAAGCAGAACAGCCCCACGCCCACCGCGCTGAACCCCACGCGCCACCAGATGCGGTCGCGCACGGCCGTCGCGTACGGGGTCAACAGGCTCGATCCCACCAGGCCCATCCACATAAGGCGCTCCACGCCCAACACGTCGCCCGCAAAGAATGCAAGGGAGATACCCAGCGCCGCCCTGATATGGTAGCGGGTCTTGGGATTTTGCAGCGATGCCTCGTCCAAGGCCTGGACGATGGTTCTATACGGGCGCTCCTCGCCGCGTTCGCGCGCCGCCGCTGCCACCTGGGCCTCGGCCGTGCGGTTGCGACAGCGCCAATAGACCGCCGCGCACAGCGCAAAGCCCGCGGCCATGGTTGCCAGTCGAGCGGGAACCTGCCCGGCAGAAAGCGGGGCGTCGTAGGAAGCACCCACCAGCAGGGCGTAGCCAAAGCCGTATGTGCCGCCGTTTCCCATGCGCGGGTCGTCGACGCCCACCACCATAACCACCGCGAGGCCGGCGATGTTGAGCGCCAGCCTCGCAAGCGGGCCCGCCCCCTGCCCCAGCAGCGGCACCGCCGTGAGAACGGCGAACACAACCAGCAGGGCCAGCAGGTTCTGGCGCGGAGCGTAGTTGAAGCCCACAAAGCGCACGCACAGGATGAAGACAAAGACCGCGACGGCCGGAATGGAGCTCTGCGGTCCAAACGCGGCGCCAAAGGCGGAGATAAACAGCACCGCAGACGCCACAATAAGGGCGGCGCGCACCAGCAGGGCGGCGTTGACCGTGGCGCGGCACGCCCGGCAGCCAGCGGACTCGCGCAGACCCTTGAGGTCGCGCACGCTCAGCTGCAGCATGCCGTAGAATCCAGGAAGCCGATTGGCCCTATGGTCGCGATGGGGCTTGTTTGCGCGTGCGATAGCAACCTGCTTGCCTTGGGGCATGCCGGACTCCTTCTCATCTGCTCCGATGTACTGGTTCCCCCACGCCGTCATGACAGGCCCGCCCTGCCGCCAGGTCATCGGACGGTCGGGTCGCAGGGCCGTCGGGACGACGCGGCCGGGCGCGGTGCACAGGCGGCCGTTCAAATTTGGGTGACACAGTATCGCGAAAACTCGCCTCGCTGCCCACCCCCGCGACCGCAAACGCACGAGAAGCGCAAATATACCCACCCGCCCTATGGTATGGTTGCCAAAGCAGTATCCATCATGCCGCGGCGGACCCGGCAAACGGCGCCGGCCCGCTGTCCCCCGCACCGCCCCGCGCGATGCGTCTCAAATAACCCACGGGGGTACTATGGAATTCAAACATGTAATCTTTGACCTGGACGGCACCATCCTCGACACGCTGGAGGACCTCGCCCTTGCCGGCAACCATACCTGCGAGCTGCATGGATGGCCCACCTTCGCCGTCGACCAATACCGCTACAAGGTCGGCAACGGTATGCTCAAGCTGGTCGAGCGCTTCATGCCCGCGGAGTACGCCGGCGACGGAATGATGTTCCAAACCGCCCTGGCAGAGTTTCGCTCCTACTACGGCGAGCACAAAGAGGACCACACCGCACCCTACCCCGGCATCATCGACATGCTCGACGCCATGCGCAAGACGGGCGTCACGCTCGCCGTCCTCACCAACAAGGACCACGCCGCCGCCGTCCCGCTGATCGAGCGCTATTTTGGACCGAACCGCTTCGCCGTGGTCCAGGGGCGCATAGACGCCTATCCGCCCAAGCCTGCGGCGCCCGTCACCCTCCATGTTCTGGAGCAGCTTGGGGCCGACCCCTCGTCCACGCTCTACGTGGGCGATTCCAACGTCGACATCCAGTGCGGGCACAATGCCGGCATGCGCGCCGCCGGCGTGGCATGGGGCTTCCGCGGAACGGAGGAGCTTGAGCGCGAGGGCGCGGACTTTATCGCCCACACGCCAGACGACCTGCTGCGCATCGTCCAAGGCTAGATGCAAAATGAAGGGCGCCCCGCACATGCGAGACGCCCTTTCAAAATCATCTTCGGCAAAGCGGCCTACGCCATCATCGCGCCCATCAGCGCCGCCTCGGCGGAGTCATCGACCTCCCACTCGCCGTCCTCGTTCTTGGTGTAGCCCATCTCGATCTCAGAGCCCTTGGGCTCGGCGGCATCCGTTACCTCAAGCAGGATCTTGCCGCCCTCCTCGTAGAGCTCGGCCTCGGTCATCGACGCAAGATCCATGGATCCCAGGCGCTCCGTAAAGGCCGTCTGGAAGTTGGTCATGATATCGGCCATCGATTTGATGGTGATGGACACTTTCGCCACGGCCGTGCCGGCCTCCTCGTCCACCGTGATCTCGCCCACCTCATAGGCAAAACCGTCCAGGTACGACGCCATAAAATCTTTGGACGATATTCCCAGCTGCTCGATCTCCTCGCCAGCAACTTCGTCCAGGCTGTCCATCAATTCGCTATCGTCCGCATTCACGCGGTCAAACTGAGAGGTCAAATCCGTTTTGATCTGCTCTTCAACGGACGGACCGCCGCCGCAGCCGTACAGGCCAAACAGCGAGGCGGCCATAACGGCCATCAGAGCAAGCAGGGGGAGCCTCTTCTTCATAACAACCTCCAAGGGGCTCATGGGTCCAGCGCCACGCGCCGTCGCGCGCTTGAGATACGCCCGCGGGCGCGCCTTCCCGCACAGTGTACGCGAGACAAAAAGATGCCGCCCGGCCCATCGCCAAGCGGCACCCTTTATTCAACCAATGGCTCAAGCGAGCGGCAATTCGCTTGCTTTTTTTGGACGATGCAAACGCCCGTCCCCGCAAGCGCCCCGCCTACTCGCGCGCGCCGTACTGCTCGTAGTACGCGTCAATAGCCGCCTTGATCTGATCATCGATCACCACGCGACCCTGAACCTCGCGGTTGTAGAGGTACTCGGTGACCTCGGCCATGCTCACGATGGAGGCAACGGGGAAGCCGTATTTGGCCTCGACTTCCTTCTGGGCGGTGGTCACGCCGCCCTTGCCAACCTCCATGCGGTTGAGCGAGACGATAAGGCCCTTGACCTCGACGTCCGCCGCTGCCTTGAGCTTGGGATAGGTCTCATCGATCGACTTGCCAGAGGTGGTGACGTCCTCCACCATGATCACGCGGTCGCCATCCTTGAGCTCGTAGCCCAGCATGCCGCCCTTGTCGGCGCCGTGGTCCTTGACCTCCTTGCGATCGGAGCAGTAGCGAACCTCCTTGCCGTACAGCTCGGACAGGGCGATAGCGGTCACCACGGACAGCGGGATGCCCTTGTACGCGGGACCAAAGACAACGTCGAAATCCAGGCCAAAGTTATCATGGATGGCGCGGGCGTAGTACTCGCCCAGGCGCTTGAGCTGCTCGCCCGTCACGTACGCGCCCGCATTCATGAAGAAGGGGGACTTGCGCCCGCTCTTCAAGGTGAAGTCGCCAAACTTCAACACGTCGGACTCGACCATGAACTCGATGAACTCGGACTTGTAAGCCTCCATGTGCATTCCTTTCGCTGGGGGCGCGCAGACGCGCGCGGTCGCGGTGCGGACAGGGCCGCGCGCCGCCTCGACACAGATCGCTTTTAGTGTAATGCAATCGTCGACCGCCTAGCCGCTAAAGCGCGACAGGAACTCTCGCGTGCGCTCGTGCGCCGGAGCGTCCATCACCTGCTCGGCGGGGCCCTCTTCCACAATAACGCCGCCGTCCATAAAGACCACGCGGTCGGCGACGTCGCGGGCAAACGCCATCTCATGCGTCACCACGATCATGGTGGTGTCCTCGGCCGCCAGCTGCTTTAACACCTTCAAGACCTCGCCGGTGAGCTCGGGGTCCAGCGCAGAGGTGGGCTCGTCAAAATACAGCACCTGCGGGTTCATGGCAAGCGCACGGGCAATGCTCGCACGCTGCTGCTGGCCGCCGGAAAGCTGACAGGGCACCTTGTCCTCGCAGCCCGCCAGACCCATTTTTTGGACGAGGCCCCGCGCCTGCCGCTCAACCTCCGCACGCTCGCGCTTTTGCACCACCAGCGGAGCGTCCATGATATTGCGCATCACGCTCATATGGGGAAACAGGTTGAAACTCTGAAACACCAGGCCAAAGCGCTGGCGCGCCTGGGCAAGCGCGCCCTTGTCGCCGTACACCGCGCGGCCCCGTGGATCGCCGCTGGCAGGGCGCGCCACCGCGAGCTCGCCGTCCTCGCCCGCAGAAAAGCCGCCGTACCACAGGCCGCCGCCGTCCAGGCGCTCCAGCAGCGTCATGCAGCGCAGCAGCGTGGACTTGCCCCCACCCGAGGGCCCAATGATCGCCACGACCTCGCCCGGGGAAACGGAAAGCGAGATGTCATTCAACACCTGGTTGCCGCCAAACGCCTTGCGCGCGTGCTCCAGGCGCACCACCGGGCGCTGCGACGCGGACTGCGGTGCTGCCGCGCCCGCAGGCTGCGACGCCACCTTGGCCGCGGGCTGAACCCCTGTATTCATACGCTCCATGTTCGCCTCCTAATCGTGGTAGTAGTCCATCTTCTTCTCAATGCGGCCAAGGATGATCTCGACCAAGAAATTGAAACCCCAGTAGAACAGCGCGGAGATGGCGAAGGGCATCATGCTGCGCTGCGAGGCCACCAACGCCTTGGCGGTAGAGAACATCTCGGCCACGCCGATGGCAAAGGCAAGCGAGGTGTCCTTGACCAGGGTGATGATCTCGTTGCCCATAGCGGGCAAAATGCGTTTGGCCACCTGGGGCATCACGATGCGCGCAAACGTCTGCACGCGCGAGTAGCCCAGCACCTCTGCCGCCTCGTACTGGCCGCGCGGTATCGACTGAATACCAGAGCGGTAGATCTCTGCAAAGTACGCCGCGTAGTTGATGATGAACGCGATGATGCACGCCTGCCACTTGGACTGCGTGGTGAGCTGGATGCCAAACACGTAGTAGGGCGCAAAGTACACGGCGAACATCTGCAGCATCAACGGCGTGCCGCGCATAACGGAGATAAACGCGCGGGCCAGCAACTGCAACGGCTTGAAGCGCGACAAACGCGCCAGCGCCACGGGAATTCCCAACGGAATCGACCCTAGCAGGGTGAGCGCGAACACCTGGGCGCTTACGCCAAACCCCTCCAACAGCATGCCCGCCATGGTCGAGATATCCATGCCGCGCCTCCTTTCCAACCACCTTGCGCTCGCGCCCGCGCGGACACGCCGCCTGCATTCCACCGACGCGCCCGCAGCCATATGGCGCCGCGAGCAAGAGCGTAAAGCCCCCGGCCCGCAAACACGAACCGAGGGCACCTCATCTATCCTGTTCGGCGTCTTACTTGATCAGCCAGTTGTCGTAGCTCACGCCGTCGTCCGCGTACTTGTCGCACAGCTCTTTAACAAAGCCGTCCTCGTCCATCTCTTTCAAGGTCTCGGTCACCTTCTCGGCAAGCGCGGTATCGCCCTTCTTAAAGCCGACGGCGTAGTGCTCGGTAGAGAGCTGCTCGTCCAACTGCTTATAGGTATCCTTGCCGGCCATCTGGTACTGGGCGATGGAGAGGTCGCAGGCGACCGCATCGACGGCGCCGCTTTCAAGCTGCATAAACGCGGTGTTGTAGTCGCCAATGGTCTCCAGCGAGGCAAACGTGGTGGTAAGGTCGGCCATGTCACCGTTCAACACTTCCTCCGCGGCGGAGTCGACCTGGGTGATCACGGTCTTGCCCGCCAGGTCCTCAAAGCTCTCGATGCCGCTATCGGCGCGGACCACCACAACCTGGGCGTTCAGCATGTAGGGGTCGGAGAACGTGTAATCGTCCTCGCGGCCCTCCATGGTGAAGCCGTTCCAAATGCAGGTGATGGCGCCAGAGTTAAGCAGCGTGTCCTTGGCGTCCCAGTCGATGGGCTCAAGCTTGAGCTCCCAGTCATTGCGCTTGGCGACCTCGGCCGCAAGCTCCAGGTCAAGACCGGTGAACTCGCCGTCATCGCCCACGTAGCCATACGGCGGGTAGGCCTGGTCAAAACCAACCGTGAGCGTGGCGATCTCACCGCCGGCATCAGCGGACGAGGATCCGGCAGAGCCCTGGTCGCTGGCAGCGGGCGAGGCGCCGCACGCGGACAGGACCAGCGCGGCGACCAGCGCCACCGCCGCGGCAACGGGAGCAAAGATGCGCTTCTTCATATCAGTTTCCTTCCCCATGTCACAAATCCTCGTCCACCCGCGTCGCCATGCACCCATGCGTCGCGCGCGCCATGGCAAGAGATCCGAGCTTGCATAATCGCCTTACAACGAGCTAGTACTTTACTATGATGCAGTGTCAGGGGCAACCTTTATTCATTTGGACAAGCCCTCCGTAATGCCCGCGCAACAAACCCCCTGCCGTCCTGACGCAGCGGACCGCCCGTGCACCCTGGCACCAAAAAGGCCCCGCGCCAAAACGCGGAGCCCTAAAAGCAAGCTGTCTTGAATTGGCCTGGGGTCGAATGCCGCCCCGCGCCAAAGGTAACGGAGACTCGGTCGCCGTTAGATATTCGCGATGTTACAGAGGCTTCGCAGCATGGCGGCGAATTCGCAGCGATATGCCGTGCCCTGGGGGTTCAGCCGACCGTTCTCGCCGTTGATGATGCCGGTCGCCACGGCCCAAGACACGGCCTGGGCGCCCCACGGGCTCACTTCATCGTCGTCGGGATACGCGGAAAGGTTAGCGCGGGCAGAAGTGTCAAGACCGCGCATCTGGGCGTAGCGCATCAAGAAGATCGCCGCCTCCTCGCGCGTCACGTCCTGATCGGGGCGGAACGTGCCGTCGCCGTAGCCGGAGACAAGACCGTTCTGCACGCCCCAGGCGATTGTGCCGGAATACCACTCGTTACGGGATACATCCGGGAAAGCGAGCGAGCCCACGTTGCCGGTCGCACCGCCGGATACGCGGCACAGCATGGTCACCACCATGGCGCGCGACGTGGTGCCGTACGGAGCCATCTGGGTGGTGCCGCTCAAGCCGGACATAAAGCCGCGCTGCGCCACCCATGCAATCGACTCCACGTACCACTGGCCGTAATCGATATCGCTATAGCGAGAGCTCAGGTACTGGCGCTCGTCCTCGGCCACATAACCCAAAACAACCTTTTGCTCTTTGCGGTAACGGTTGATGTAGCCGGCCGCATAGGTGTGGTCTTTGCCGTCGCCGGTGGAGTAATAGGTGACGATCGCGTTGGTAAGGCGCGTGGCGATCTCGCGGTCCGTCATGGCGTTGTTGATGTTGGCCGCCTTGATGAACTTCTGCATACCGCCCGAGCCAAACAGGTTGCACATGCCCCACGCCAGACCGCGCACGGCGTCCGCGCGGTTGTCGATGGTGATGCCGTAATAGTTACGGAAGATGCGCTCGGCCTGCTTGTAGTAGTTCTCGTACGCATAAGAATCCTGAAGCGCGGAAAACTCCGCGGAGTCCGCCCTGTACGCGGCGTGCCATGCGTTGTTGACCAGCCTGCCAAGGTCGCTCAAGCCGTCTTGGGACGAGGAATCGCGAAACGGATTGACCTTCTTGGAGGGGTCGTCCGGATAGCTGGGGTCCTGGGCGCCGTTGATGATGGTGTCGCCCTGGGCGATGACCTCTTTGAACATGGCGTATTTGGTGGGATTGTAGTTGTAGACCGCAGTGATAAAGGGCACCAGCGCGTAGCGGCGGTCAAACTGGTAATAACCCATCGCATTGTAGCCGTCGCCGTAAGAGAGCCCCTGGTCATAGTTGTGACCGCTTTCATAGATGGCAAAATACAGCATCTCATCAGAAAGCTTCACGGGAGAGAGGCGAGCGGTCGAAAGCAGCGAGACCGCATCGGCCGTGTCGTCGGCTGCGGCGGCGAGCGCAGCGAGCTCGTCTGCGGAAAGCTCCCGGTAATCCGCCCCGCGATCGATCGCGATGACGTCGCTGGCGGCAGATGCAGAAGCCTCAACGGATGCAGAGATGGAAGCGGATGCTGACACGGGCGCCAAAACGGACCCGGTAGCCAACACGGAAACAAGCCCTATTGCCAGGGCGCGGTGACGAGGCTTGGCCATTCGTCCTCCTTGGTTGTCGCCCCCTTACGGGGTGGTGTGTTTACATGTGCGTTTGCGATATAGCAAGGTACCTGCCCAGTATGGACGAGGACGGGCCGGCGCGCAACATCGCTGGCACGCCGACCCGCCTCGTCCATAAAAAAGCACGCACCCCGCCGTGGAGATGCGTGCCGTATATGCAAGCTATCGCGTGATGTAAAACGATGCCGGCAACATTGGTGCTAGCAGATCTCGAAGACCCAGTTGTGCTTGTCCTCAACGGCGCCGTCCTGGATGCCGGTAAGGGTCTCGCGGAGCTTCTTCATGACGGGACCGATCTCATCATGGCCCGCCGGGAAGGAGACCACGGTCTCATCCTCGTGGATCTCGCCCACGGGGCTGATAACGGCGGCGGTACCGCACAGGCCGCACTCTACAAAGGCGCCGGACTTGACCTCTGCCCACTCGACCGGACGCTGGACAACGGTGATACCCAGGTCCTCGGCCACCTGGACCAGCGAACGACGGGTGATGGAGGGCAGGATCGAATCGGTGTGGGACTGGGGAACAACCAGGGTGCCGTCCTTGGTGACAAACAGCACGTTGGCGCCGCCGGTCTCCTCAACGTAGGTACGGCTCTGGGAATCCAGATAGAGGTTCTCGGCAAAGCCGGCGCGGTGGGCATCCATGGTGGGCTTGAGGCTCATGGCGTAGTTAAGGCCGGCCTTGATGTTGCCGGTGCCGTGCGGCGCAGCGCGATCGTACTCGGAGATGCGCAGTTTGATGGGCTTGAGGCCGCCCTTGAAGTACGGGCCCACGGGGGTGACCAGAATGCGGAACTGATACTCGTCCGCGGGAGCAACGCCAATGACGTCGCCGGTGGCGATCATAAGCGGGCGCACATACAGCGTGGCGCCAGAGCCAAAGGGCGGGACCCATGCGGCGTTGGCGGCAACAACTTGCTTGACCGCGTCGACAAAGCGATCGACCGGGAAGGGCGGCATCTCCAGGCGCTCGGCGGACTCGTACATGCGCTGGGCGTTGAGGTCAGGACGGAAGCAGACGATCTTGCCGTCTTCGGTGGTATAGGCCTTGAGGCCTTCGAAGCACGCCTGGCAATAATGGAAAATGCCCGCGCACTCGGACAGGTTGAGGCTGTGGTCGGCGGTAAGGCCGCCCTCGTCCCACGCGCCATCCTTCCAATTGGAGACGTAGCTAACGTCCGTCTTGCGGTAGCCAAAGTCCAGGCTGCCCCAGTCCAGGTCCTTTTTCTCAACTGCCATGGCATTACTCCCATCGACGCGTGCGGGCAAACGCTCGCCCTGATTGACTGGATGTGATTCTACTCCGCACCCCGCTCGCGCGTAAAAGCTTTCTTTTATTAAGTAAAGCAATTTGCCATCGCGTAACAATTAGATTCACAGTTGCGCCCGTGCCGGGACCGCTTTGCGCGTCGCTCGCACGACCCAGGCGCAACCCCGCGCTACGGGGTGCCCCGCGTGCCCTGGGCGCCCCGCGTCCCGGCCGCCCCGCGTTAGGCGGCGCTACGTTAAACCCTAGCGTTTCTCTAGACTTAACCGCGGACGATGGCTACTATGACAGCATTACCGATTACGCCGGACGTCTACAGCACGCCGCGGCAACCTGTCCGGCGGGAGAGCGGATGAGCTTCATCACCACCATACGCGAAGACATCAACACCGTGCAGACGCACGACCCCGCTGCGCAAAACGGCCTGGTCATCTTTTTGTCCTACCCCGGCCTGCACGCCAAGTGGGCCCACACGCCGGAGCATTGGCTATGGAACCACGGCCTGCACAGCATTGCGCGCGTGATGTCCCAGTTCACCCGCTTTATGACCGGCGTCGAGATTCATCCCGCGGCTCAGATTGGGCGCCGCCTGTTTATTGACCATGCCATGGGCGTGGTGATTGGCGAGACCACCATTGTGGGCGACGACTGCGTGCTGTACCAGGGCGTCACCCTGGGCGGCACCGGCAAGGAGTGCGGAAAGCGCCATCCCACGCTGGGCGACCGCGTGACCGTGGGCACCGGCGCCAAGGTGCTGGGCAACATCCGCATTGGCGACGACGTCAAAATTGGCGGAAACTCCGTGGTGGTTAAGGACGTGCCGAGCAACTCCACCGTGGTGGGCGTGCCCGGCCGCGTGGTCCGCCGCGCCGGCTGCCGCGTACTGAACGAGAACATGGACCGCCGCGAGCATCGTGAGAGCATGCCCGACCCCGTGCAGGAGCAGTCGCTGCTTAACCGCGAGGGCATTGTGGGCAACCAACGCCGCATCGAGGAGCTTGAACAGCGCGTGGCAGAGCTGACTGCGCTGGTCGAGGCGCTCGCGACGCAAGGAGCCGACCAGGAGCGCGACTCGTCCATGCCCCCGAACGCTCCGTCCGCGGACAATGCCCGGCGCTAGCGGCGCCGCAGGCGCGACGTCACGCTACAATAAACCGCGTTTTCGCGTCGCCCGCCTGGCTCGCGGCACGTTTTGGCGCCTTTACTTGGAGCTCGCATGTCCATCCCCTCCAACATCGTCCCTTTTGTAAAGCCCCAGAGGCGCGACGGCGCGGACGACGTCCAAGGCCCTATCGAAGAGGCGCGCGGCGGCCGCGAGGGCCGTAGAGCCAAGCCCGCGAGCCGCGTCTGGATCATCGTCCTTCTCATCTTGCTGTTTGGCGGTTTCGCGCTCATCTTTGGGGGCGAGTGGGGACCCAGCACCGGAGCCGCCGGCCTTGCCATGCAGGCATGCCAGGGAGTGGGGCTGATTACGTTTGGCATCAGCCTAGCCATGACCGCGCGCCTTCTACATCTGCAGCACCGCACGAAGACCACGGGGACCCCTGCCGCGCCGAACGAACGGACTCGTGACGCGCTGCGCCGCGAATACGTCCAAGAGCTCGTCATGCTTGCACCCGCCGTCGCCGCGTACGCAGGCTGTGCGCTGCTCTATTTAACCGGCGTTTCCTTTCTTGAAGACGAGACCGCACTCAACCTCATCATCATGCTGGCGTTCGCGGGCGGCGCGGTTGCGCTGGCTGCCCTTGTGCACCGCAGGCGCAAGCGCAGGGGCGTGTCGTACAAGCACCTTGGCAATGCGGGGCTCATCGCATTCTGCCTTTCCTTTGCCGTTGGCGGCGCGCTCATTGGCTGGGATATCGCATGGAGGGCTGCGGTCGATGCGGCAAGCGGCCCCGCTACGGTGCGATGCTTCTATCGCGACTACGACATCGACAGGCCCACCGGTCGCTACGCGGGGCTTCACCCTACTCAGCTTCAGCTCGCTTTTACCAACGTGAGCGGGGACGGCACCATGCCCAACCCAGTGGTCTATATTGCCGCCGGCGACGTAGATGCAGTTCTTGACCAGGTATTTCGCGAAAATGCGTTTGCTATCGACCTCACGTACTACCCCAACAGCAACGTCTTTGTATCCGCCGAGGCCGCATAGGCGCACATGGCACGCGCCGCGCGGTCGCGGGTCCCCGCGGTTGCGGGCCGCCGCGGTCGCGATTGCGCGCGACCGAAGGCAGCCGCCGCCCACACCTCGCGCAGCCCCTGAATGAACGCCCGGAAGCAACTGCTGCTATTTTTATCCTCCAGTTGGACTTGGAGCGTGCTGAAATCAGCCTTCATGTTGGCCGAATTACTAAAATCGACCTTCAGTTGGACTTGCTAGTATTCATCGTCCAGTCGCGCAAGCTCTCTACCTGCTATTCTTTCACGAGAGTCTTTTTGATAGCCAAGGCAAACTCCAACTGAAGGTCGATTTCAGTAGGCCCAAGTCCAACTGGAGGCCAAAAATAGCAAAAGAGCGTACATGAAGCTCGATTTTAGCAGGGCGAAGTCCAACTGGAGGTCATTTTTAGCAGGGCAACTCCAACTGAAGGTCGTTTTTAGCAAGGCAACTCCAACTGAAGGTCAAAAATAGCAGCGGGGCGCGGGGACGGCCCCGCGCCCATACGCACCCGCTACATGAACTGCGACCGATACAGCTCCGCATATGAACCGCCCGCGGCGAGCAGATCCTGGTGCGTGCCCTGCTCGATAATGGTACCGGCCTGCATTACCAAAATCAGGTCCGCATCCACAATGGTGGAGAGGCGATGCGCGATGACAAAGCTGGTCCTGCCCTGCATAAGCGTTTCCATCGCATGGACAATAGCCCGCTCCGTGCGGGTGTCAACGCTGGAGGTCGCCTCGTCCAAAATAAGGATCTTGGGATCGCAGAGGATTACGCGAGCGATGGTAAGCAGCTGCCGCTGGCCCTGGCTGATGTTCTCCGCGTCATTGGCCACGTGGGTGTCATAGCCCTGCGGCATGGTGCGTACAAAGAAGTCCACGTGCGCCATGCGCGCCGCCTCGACGATTTGCTCGCGCGTGGCCCCCGGGCATCCGTAGGCGATGTTATCCGCGATGGTGCCGTCGAAGAGCCAGGCGTCTTGCAGCACCATGCCAAAGTTCTGGCGCAGCTCGCCGCGATCCATCGCGCGGGTGTCCACGCCGTCTAGCGTGATGCAGCCGCCGTCGATCTCGTAGAAGCGCATCAGCAGGTTGATCAGCGTGGTCTTGCCCGCGCCGGTCGCACCCACAATGGCGATTTTTTGGCCGGGGCGCGCCTCAAAGCTGACGTCGCGCATCAGCGGTTTATCCGGGCTGTAGCCAAATCGCACATGCTCAAAGGCCACGTGGCCCTGCGTGGGCTGTTCCACGTGGGCGGCAGCGGCGGGGGCGGGATCCGGCTCCACCTCGGCCTCGTCCAAAATATCGAAGACGCGTTCAACGGAGGCAAGCGCGCTTTGCAGCGTGTTGATGGTGAAGCTCATCTGGGTCAGCGGCTCGGATGCGTGGTAGATGTACTGGAAGAACGCCTGGAACACGCCCACGGTAAGCTGTCCGGCCACTAGCATGCCGCCGGCGACCACCGCGATGATAACCTGCGCGATGCGAATGATCATGCGGATGGCGGGCGAGATGGCGTTGGTCATGAAGTCGGCGCGGCGGGAGGCCTCTGCCAACTTATCCGAGATGCGATGGATGTCAGCGGAGCTTGCCTGCTCGCGGTTGAAGGAACGAATGATCACGCGCCCACTGTACGCCTCCTCCACTGCTCCGGTGAGATGACCCACCCACTTTTGGCGCTCCGCCGCCAGGGCGAGGTTGCGCTTAGCGACAAGCTTGGTCACCACGGTGGAGAGCACGGCGAAGCAGATGAAGATGCTCGCCAGCAGCGGGCTGTAGCGAAACATCATGATGACCGATCCGGCGATGGCGCCCACCGCGGTGAGCAGGCGGAGCAAGCCAGTCTGCAGCACCTCCGACATCTTGTCCAGGTCGTTAGTGGCACGGCTTACCACCTCGCCGGGTTTATGGCTATCGAAGAACGCTAGCGGCAGGCGGTTGAGTTTATGGGCGATGCGGTTGCGCAGCTCCAGGTTGAGCTTTTCCGCAAAGCCCGCCATGGTGAAGCTCTGCAGGCTATAAAAACCGCAGGCAGCCGTCCAAATACCCAGGTAGATAATGATATCGCGCCCAGCGTTATCCCACGTGACGGTAAAGTCGCCACCCCGGGCAAACGCCTCGCTGATGCCGTCCCACAGCACGTCAATCACGCGCGCGCTGTATGCCGGCGCGGCGAGGCTAAACCCCGTGTAGAAGATGATTGACACCATGACCAGGTAGAAACGCCAGTGCTGGCTGCGCGCGGCGTCCCATAGGCGGCGGATGGTCGGCCATGTATCGCGCGGGACCTCGAGCTCTTCCGTAGCGATATCTGTGGCGCTATCCGCGGTGTTGTCCATGGCGTCGTCCTTATCGGCCATTGCCATCACCTCCCTTCATCTGCGACTCCGCGATGGCGCGGTACACCTCGCAGGTCTCCATGAGCTCCTCGTGCGTGCCTATGCCGGCCATCTCGCCGTCTTTAAGAACGATGATTTGGTCCGCATGCAAAATGGTGCTGATTCTCTGGGCGATGATCAGCGTCGCGGCGTCTCGCGTCTCTGGCACCAGGGCGCGACGCAGAGCGGCGTCAGTCTTGAAGTCCAAGGCGGAGAAGCTGTCATCGAAGATGTAGAGGTCGGCGCGCTTCATGAGAGCGCGGGCGATGGAGAGACGCTGGCGCTGGCCGCCGGAAAAGTTGGTTCCACCTTGGGCCACGCGCGAATCGAGGCCATCCGGCAGGTCGTAGACAAACTGGCTTTGGGCGACGTCGAGCGCATGGCGCATCTGCTCCTCCGTGGCGGCCTCATTACCAAAACGCAGGTTGTCCGCAATGGTGCCGCTGAACAACCACGCCTTTTGCGGCACGTAGGCGATCGCATCTCGGAGCGACTCCCGCGTCATGCCTCGCACGTCCGCGCCGTTGAACTGGATGGCGCCGCCCGTAACGTCATGGAAGCGCAGCAGCAGCTTGGCCACGGTGGACTTGCCCGAGCCCGTGGAGCCGATGATAGCCGTGGTCTGGCCGCGGCGGCAACGGAAATTGAGGTTGTGCAACGTGTCCTCGTCCGCATCTGAAAAACGGAAGGTCACGTGGCGGAAGGCGGCCACCACGTCGGCGTCATCGTCCGGCTCCGCCGCATCGGCGACCACGGCGGCATCGGCGGTCACGGCCGCATCGGCGACCACGGCGGCATCGAGCGCTAGGTTGCCCTTGGCATCAAGCGGGTCGTGAGCGGGTCGCACGCAATCGCGAATCTCAGGTACCAGGTTGATGACCTCGTCCGCGCGATCCAGGCACGCCTTGGCGCGCGGCAAGGTCAACGCCACGATCTGCGCCATCATGATGAAAAACAAGATGAGCATGGCGTATTCCAGCACCGCCGAGATGCTGCCGATCTCCATGGCGTGCGCGCCCACGCGGTTGCCGCCAAACCACAGCACGGCGACCTCTGCGATGTTCATGAGGAAGAACGCCGAGCAGTCCAGGCCGGCGAACAGCCAGTTCACCTTGATGGCGGCCTTGGCGTAGCGAGAGAAGACGTCGTCCAGGCGCTCGTTTTCATGCTCTTCCTTGTTGAAGGCGCGGATCACGCGGACGCCGGTGATGTTTTCACGCAACACCACGTTCATGCGGTCGATGAAGCGCTGCAGTCGCGTGAAGATGGGCGCGGCGTTTGCCACCGTGATCGCGGCGATGACCAGCACCACGGCGACCACGATCGCAAGCAGGATGCCCATTTGATAGTCGATGGAAGTTGCCAGCGCGATTCCCATGACGCACATGATGGGCACGGGCAGCACCATCTGGATGGTCATGATGATGGACTGCTGAATGACATTGATGTCGTTGAGGGTGCGGGTAATCATAGAGCCGGTGCCGAAGCGCTCGAAGTCGCTGCCGGAGAACGCCAGCGAGCTATCGTACACGGCGTTGCGAATGTCACGGCCCACGTTGGCCGCCAACTTAGCGGACAGATAGCTGCCCAGTAGCGCGCCGCCGCTCGCCAGCGCCGTAGCGCCCAGCATGGCCAATCCGTTTTGCAAGATGTAGTTGAAGTTCTTGGTGGCCACGCCGATGTTGACCATATTCGCCAGCAGCGTCGGCACCAACATCGTGCCGGCGATGTCGACCATCAGCACCAGCACGGTGATAATGGCAAGCCCCCGATAGGGCTTCATGTACTTTAGCAGCAGCTTCATGCAGTCCCCTCCCCTTCTGCGGCGCCCGCGGCATTCGCCGCGCCCTTGGCGCCGTTCTCGCACCGCCCGTCTTCCGAGCGCGAGCCGTTCATGTTTTCGAATTCCCTTGTGAGTGCCTCCGCGTAGCGTCTCGCCAAGGTCATGAGCGTTTCGCGCTCTTCCTGATCAAGGCTGAAGAACGCCCGCTCCTCTGCGCGCATGGCGGGGACGATGTTCTTATCCACGAATGCGCGGCCCGCGTCCGTCAACGAAGCGCGCTTGCTTTTGCGACTCCCCTCTTCAAACGAGAGTTCGATAAGCCCGCGCGACTCCATGGTCTTGAGCGCCGAGCTCATAGTCTGCTTGCTATAGCCCCAGTCCACGTTGAGGGCGCGCAGAGATGCCTCGCCCCCGGCGCGTTCCAGCTCGTAGAGCATCCAATAGGCGCAATTCGAGATGCCGCAGCTGCGCGCGAAGTCCACGTACAGCCGATCCGCCGCGTTGTAGAGATACTCAAGCTCTACCGGCAAGTTGCAGGTACCTGACATTGAAACCCCCTCTTCATGTCCTACCCGATTGCCCACGGACGCGCGAAATGCACCGTCCGCGGTGCTATTCTGTCCGATTTCGGACAAACTTAGAGGTTAACAATCCTTTAGTGCCCAAGTCAATCCCTCCTGCGGGCACTTCTCCTCACGTCGCTGCGCAGTTCTCGAGGATAATTGCATCGATTTTGAAAAAAGCCGAGTAGCCGCACCCGCTGCTCGTCCGTACACTAGAAAAATGAATTGCTACCGTTTTTTTATACAGAGCACTATCCGATATTGATGCAATTATCCTCGAGAACTGCGCAGCGACATGTAAAGCCGACGCTACCCTGCTGGCAATGTGATTGCAAAATGGATCGCAAGAATGCAAAGAGCCACCTAGCATCACTGCAAATGCTGTACATTTGCAGGAGGTCACACTCGAACAGACATCTGAGTGAGATTATCTGCTTCCATAACCCAAATGAGGAAAACGGCTACCTAAGCAACTGGCATCCATCGCGCTTCACGGTACGCGGGGTAGCGTTCTCTTCAATGGAGCAATACATGATGTACCGCAAGGCAATGTGCTTTAACGACGAAGAGGTCGCCACGCGCATACTCGAGATTGACGATGTTGGGGAAATCAAGCGATTGGGACGACTCGTCGCACACTATAACGAGCACATATGGAGCGGCATGTGGCAGATTGAGGTGTACGAGGGGCTGGTTGCCAAGTTCGGGCAGAACCCGGACCTTTGCGCGCAGCTTGACGAAACCGGCAACGCCATGCTGGCTGAATGCGCGGTCAAAGACCGCATCTGGGGCATAGGGCTGTCCATGAAAGATCACGCCCGACTCGACCCCGCGCTATGGCGTGGGCAAAACCTGCTGGGCTACGCATTGATGCTCGCAAGGAAAAAATCTGCCGCGCATAGTAAATGACGAAGGGACGCCCCATACGGAGCGCCCCAACCACAAAGCGTTCATTTGATTGCGTGCGAATGCCTTCGGGCGCCGCGCGCCCCGTTGGATTGCCTACTCGGGGCGAACCCAACCCTCCTGCACCGACTCGTAGAACGTGGCGTTTTCAAACAGGTCGTGCAGGCTCTTGCCATCCAACCAAGGGAGCTCGACGAGCTCGGACATGGTGGTAACAAGCTCGGAGCAGTCGGAGAAGCGACCCTTGGGGTTGAGCTTCTCGCAATCCTGCACGCGCCAGTAGCCGTCGGTGTGGGTGATGTAGTACTCGTGGTCGTCCACATCCATGAACACACGGGTCTTGGAGCGCAGGTAAGCCAGCAGCTCCTCAAACGAAAACGTGAGAGTGTCGTCTGCCTTCAGTCCCATGGCTGCCTCCTCGGCGTCGCGCGCCCCGCCGGGCGCTCGGATGTAATAGCTACCCTCAGTTAAACCCCCAAATACCGTTCGCCAAACGATTAAATAGGTAGACGGGCAACCTATTCGAGCAGCGGTAAAGATTGGGCAAGAAGCGTGACGATTGCGTGTTGATACGAGGTGCATGAACACATTGCCGCTTTTTATTCTTGTGACGCTCTCATTTATGCAGGTGCCAAACTGTTTTGATACAGCTTGCCATACGGCAAAGCACCCCCTGGCCCATAGGGCCTTGTTGCCGCGCACCGCCTCGAGCATCCGCCATCGGCGCCGCCGCCCAAGCGTCACGCAAAAGAGCAAAAGAAATAAAAAAGAGCAAAAGTTGTAAAAGTATCTTTGACGAAGCCAACAAAAAAAGGCCGCTTTTCCCGCTGTGCGAAACGGGGAAAGCGGTCTTTCTTTTGGTTTCGTCGATTGGAAAGGGACCCGGAGGCGCTAACGCCAGCGATCGGCAGCCCGCCGCCGGCCCATGCGCAGGGTGCTCGAGCGCCTTTGCTCGGTTTACTCGGCGCGGTCCTTCTTCATGGCGGGGATAATGCGCTTGACAATCCACCAGGCGATGACGGCGACGGCAATCACGATGATAACGATCTTCACGATGTCAGAGAAGCCCTCGACCTGCTGAGACACGGTCTCCCACGCATTGCCGGCGTAGAAGCCCAACGTGCACAGCACGGCGTTCCACACCAGTGAGCCCACAAGGGTGTACAGCGTAAAGCGAATGATGCCCATCTTGGCGGTGCCCGCCGGAATAGAGATCAGGCTGCGGACCACGGGGATGCAGCGGCAGATGAGCACGGTGATCTGGCCGCGCTTATCAAACCAACCGATCGCCTTAGCAACGTCACCGGAGTGGAATCCCAGCATGCGCATGGGTTTGGTGTCGAAAAAGCCCTCCAGGCGCTCCTGCGACAGCAGGCGGCCAATGCCGTACAGGAAGAAGGCGCCGACGACGGAACCGACGGTCGCGAACGCGATGACACCGGGCAACTGCATGTCGGTCTGGGTAACCAGGGCGCCGGAAAGCGGCAGGATGACCTCGCTGGGAATGGGCGGAAACACGTTCTCAAGCAAGATGAGCGCCGCGACGGCGAAATAGCCAAACTGGCTGATGAACGAGAAGAATGCCTCTTGCATAACCGAACCTTTCGTATTTGCTGCGCGCTACATCATATATGCAGGGGCGCCCGCCCACGAAATTTGTACGGAATGCTAACGAAACGTGGACATAGAAAAAGGCGCCGGCACCCATCATCGAGCGCCGGCGCCAATAAGGTCAGCCTACCAAATGCCAAGCAGATGCTGCATGCCCAGGCTCACCAGAGCGATGCCGATCCAGCAGCACAGACCCATAAAGATGGGTTTGCCGCCCGTCTTGACCAGCTTGACTATATTGGTGTTGAAACCAATCGCCGCCATAGCCATAACAATGAAGAACTTGGAGAGCTCCTTTATGGGTGCGGTCACGCCCGCAGGCAGCGCGAAGACCGTGGTGATCACGCTGGCAAGCACAAAGAAGAGGATAAAGAAGGGGAAGATCTTCTTGATATCGAACGTGCCCGCAGCTTCGCCGCCCTCGCCGTTCGCGGCGGCGCGCTTGGCCTTGTGAACCTGCCAAAATGCCAGCGCCAGCGTGATGGGGATGATGGCGAGCGTGCGGGTGAGCTTCACAATGGTCGCCTCGTCCAACGTATTGGCGCCAGGGTGCATGCCGTCCCACGCGGCAGCAGCGGCGGTTACGGACGAGGTGTCGTTGACGGCGGTGCCGGCAAACAGGCCAAAGCCCTCGTTTGAAAGGCCAAGCATGCCGCCAAGAGCCGGGAAAATAAGCGCGGCGATGATGTTGAACAAGAAGATGACGCTGATGGCCTGCGCGATCTCCTCATCGTCCGCATCGATAACCGGAGCGGTCGCCGCGATTGCCGAGCCGCCGCAGATTGACGACCCCACGCCCACCAGAGTGGAAATCTTGGTGGGGATCTTGAGAGCGCGATGCAGGGCGAAAGAAATCACCAGCGACGTGGTGATGGTCGCCACGATAATAGGCAGCGAACGGGCGCCCACGCGCGCGATCTGGGAAAGGTTGAGGCCAAAGCCCAACAGGATGACCGCGTACTGCAAGACCTTCTTAGAGGTGAACTTGATACCGGACGCAAACGGCAGCGCCGCGTCGTCCTTAATAAACAGCGCCAGCACCATACCGATGAGGATGGCGAAGACCGGCCCGCCGATCACGTCAAAGCGCTTGCCCAAAAACCATGCCGGCAGAGCGATAAGCAGGCATAGCGCCACGCCCCTCCAGCTATCTTGAACCTTGTTCCACGTTCTTCCCGCCATGTCATCGTCCTTTCCCTAGGCGCTGCCCCATGTGCCGGGCCACCGGCTATCGTATGCGGTGCAGCTATTCCCAGCCCGCCGCCGGGTGAATGTGCAAAGAGATGGTACTACCTTGGTTTATAATTCTTTTCACCCATTTGGTTATCACTCCATAAATATTTGTTATATATGGACGATGTCCCAGTCGACGCCGCGGGCGACGCCGCGTTAGACGCTGTGGTTGAGGCTGCGGACGATATCTGAGCATAGGAGACACCATGCTGGACTACCGAACCCACACGTTCTTGGCCGTGTGCAAGCTGGGCAGCTTTACGCGGGCGGCCGCGGAGCTGCACATCACCCAGCCCGCCGTATCGCAGCACATCCGCCAGCTTGAAGCGCATTACGGATGCGACCTATTCTACAGGGGCGGCCGGCGCGGCGAACTTACGCCGGCGGGAGCCATGCTGTTTCGCGCGCTGGAGACCATGGAAAACGATGAGGGACGCCTCAAAACGCAAGCAGAAGCCCTGTCACAAGAGCAACCTGCCAAAGCGCCGCTGCGTTTTGGATGCACGCGCACCATTTGCGACTATTGGATGCCGCGCGTGCTGGCCCGCCACATGGCGAAGCACCCCGACGAGCTGGTGCGGATGAGCGTGGGCAACACGCATGAACTTGTGATGCGCCTAGAGGCTGGCGACATAGATTTCGCCCTGGTAGAGGGATCTTTTGACCGGGAGCGCTTTGACTTCGCCACCGTGTCTCGAGAGCGCTATGTTGCCGTTGGGTGCGTGGACGAGTTTGACGCGCCGGACGGCCCCGCGTCCCTGACGGACCTGCTTGGTCGCAGGCTCATTCTGCGCGAAGAGGGATCCGGCACGCGCGAGATTCTCGAAAAGCACCTGGCAGCGCGCGACCTCGCCGTAGGCGACTTTGCCGGCACGCTCGAGGTCGCCAGCATCCCCGCCATCAAACTCTGCGTTCAGGCGGGGGCTGGCATTACGTTTATGTATCGCGCGGCCGTGCAGCGCGAGCTTGATCAGGGCGAGCTGCGCGACATCACCCCTGCGGACTTCTTTGTAGAACATGACTTTCGCCTGATCTGGCAGCGCGGCAGCCTGGCTGCGCGCCGCTACCAGGAACTCGCCCGCTCCTGGGCTCAATAGCTGCGCGAGCGATTCAGCCGACCGCCTAAGAGAACCTCAGCCTATCAACCACCGTAACTTTATTGGGAAGTACGGCCCCGTTCATGAATGCCAAAATATTGTCGACCGCCATGTCGCCCATTCGAAGGTTCGCCTCCATCGTCGATGATCCAATATGTGGAGTAGTGAGCACATTTGGAAGGCTCATATAGGAAGTAGGATCTGGCGGCTCCTTAACGTAAACATCGACCGCGTATCCGCCAAGATGTCCAGACATCAGAGCCTTCTCAAGAGCCGCCTCACGAACGACCCCCGCACGGGCCGTGTTAATCAGAAGCGCATCCGGCTTCATTCTTTTCAGCTCCCGAGCTCCGATCAAATTCTTGGTCGCCGAAGTCAGAGGCACATGAATTGTCACAACATCCGAAGCGGAGAGAAGCTCATTGAGGCTCGTATATAGAAGCCCGAAGCGTGCGGCCTCATCACGTTGGACGATGTCGTTGCCCAAGATATCCATCCCGAACCCCATGGCACGGCTGGCAACCGCCATGCCTATAGCGCCTACACCAATAATGCCAATTGTCTTACCATAAAGAGTTCTGCCTGGAATTTTATTCCATACGCCACCCTTGAGCTGATTAATGCTCTGAGTCACCATGCGAGCTAAATCAAGAATGAGGGCAAAGGTGAGGTCAGCAGTTTCCTCTTTGTTGGCACCAGGGGTGTTTGCCACAGTAATATCCCGCTTGCCAAGCTCAGAGAAGTCGATATTATCTAAACCCGCTCCATGGCGAACGACAAGCTTGAGATTGGAAAGCTTGCCAATAGTGGCAGAGTCGAGGCGGTCGTTACCCAAAATAATAACGTCGGCATCCTTAGCATGCTCAACGATCTCGGCGGGAGTCAAAGGGCGTCC
Organism: Collinsella tanakaei YIT 12063; assembly: GCF_000225705.1. GTDB lineage: Bacteria > Actinomycetota > Coriobacteriia > Coriobacteriales > Coriobacteriaceae > Collinsella > Collinsella tanakaei. The sequence goes on along the minus strand of NZ_JH126469.1, from coordinate 57,041 downwards.
ATAAGGATTCAAACGGACCTCACACCCTGCGTCCTCAAGACGCTCCACAGGAAACTTGTTAAAAATACCAAACGTAACGGCGCAAGACGCAACGATCAAACCGCAGGACAACCCCGAATCCTCCCTACGTTAAACAGCCCAAACGACCCATTAGATATCGCGACACTCCGGACTCCGTGCAGCTCGCACAGAGGTGGTCGGCAGCAAGTTTGCAGGCATGAACGGCATTCTCCATCGCCACACCGTCTCCAGCAGCGCGCAACATGGTCGTATCATTTTCATTGTCACCGAATGCCACCACATCAGCCGTGGAAACGCCTAAGAATCCACAAAGCCATTCAAGGGCGGCTCCTTTGTGAGCACATGCGTCAGTTATCTCAACGTTGCAAGGGAGAGACGTGCTCCTCCTGAGTTCAGCACGTCTGTCAACAGCATCCCACACAAGATCGCAATCTTCTTTGGTATGGTAAAAAATATTGAGTCGACAAACGGGGCCCGTCTGCGTCATCAGCTCTTCCATTGAACAATCGAACAATGTTCTACCAGCTTTAATGAAGTCCCTTGTAGGTCCCGACAATTCCACTGTATCAATGTACCCAAAACGACTACGTTCGGTATAAACGCGCCTATCCGCAAAAACATCGAAAGTTATTTGGAGGCTAGACAGCTCGTTGTACAGCCCCAAAACTGTGCGCTTTTCAATGGGAGTCTCTTGCAAGACGCGACCAGTTTTCGCATTCACCACGAGAGAGCCATTGCAACAAACCGCATACGAAACACTTGGATGAGCCAGCAGCTCCGAAGGAATATCGCTTAGATTGCGGCCTGTACAAGGAACAAACTGGACGCCACGAGCATACGCGACGTCCAGCATGTTCCTGTTTTCGGCCGTAATGATCTTATCGGGCGTTAAAAACGTTCCATCCAAATCGGAAAAGACCATCTTGACCATATTTATTCCTAAATGTAATTAACGAACAACGGCACCCGTTTTCGCAGAACCTACAGACTTAGCGTAGCGCTCGAGCAGCCCACCGTTGTTCTCATGAACGACCGGCGCCCATTTCTCTCTACGCTTGGCAAGCTCCTCATCGCTTACCTCAACCTCAATCAAGTCGCGGGTAAGATCAATGTTGAGCACGTCGCCATTCTCCACCAAAGCAATGGGTGACCCCTCGTACGCCTCGGGACAAAGGTATCCGACTGAAAGACCTCCAGACGCTCCAGAGAAGCGGCCATCAGTTATGACAGCGGAGTTAGGGATGCCCTTCATAATCTCGGTAACGCGATGAAGCTCCTTCATTCCCGGACCACCCTTGGGACCCTCATAGCGAATTACCACACCAGTTCCAGGCCTAATATCCCCAGCATTATATGCGACGAAAGCTTCCTCTTCTGAATTGAAGACCTGTGCGACGCCAGACCACACATGCTGGTCAGCGGGCACAGCGCTCGTTTTAACCAGTGCGCCCTCCGGTGCAAGGTTGCCGTAAAGCACCTGAATGCCCTTCGCAACAGAATTAGAATCATCTTGGGTTCGGATAACAGAGCGGTCGATTAGGATGTCGCCCTCAAGATTTTCTCCCAGAGTCTTACCCGTCACCGTCATCACTGAGGTGTCCAGGTCGCCCTCGATGGTCTTAAGAACGGCGGGGATTCCTCCTGCTTTGTATAGATTAATGCAAGAGATATCGCCGTTCGGCACCACATTGCATATCACCGGGGTCCTGGAGGTAATCTCAGCAACCTGCGACCACGTGCAGCTCAAACCAAGTTCTTTGGCCAAAGCGGGCAGGTGAATCAAAGCGTTGAGAGAACCGCCGATGGAAGCAAGCAGCTTGACCGTATTGTCAAGGGCGGCCTGGGTCATAATATCGGAGGGCCTGATGTTGCGGCGAACCATATCCACCACGGCGGCACCGGTACGGCGCGCACTGAATCGCCTCTGACTCGTAGAGGAGGGCCAGAGAGCCCCCATGGGAAGCATCATGCCGAGGCCCTCGGTTAGGCAGCCCATGGTATTCGCGGTTCCGAGGAACGGGCACACGCCCGGACCAGTGTAGTATTTTAGCGTGCCTTCGATAACCTCACGCTCAGTTGCCTCGCCAGCAAGGAATCGCGCGCGGAGCGCTTTGGACTCAGAAGGCTTAATTTCGTCATAGCAAGGCCCACAGGTCACCAGGGCAGACGGAAGGTTGATGCGCGCCGCAGCCATAAGCATTGCCGGAATAATCTTGTCGCAGCTTCCTAGGTAAACAACACCATCGAAACACCCCTCTCCCACAATCATAGCTTCGCACGAATCAGCAATGATTTCGCGATGAGGAAGACAGTAGCGCATTCCAGCATGCCCCTGAGCGATTCCATCGCACATTGCAATGGTGTTGAACTCGATCGGTTCTCCACCCGCCTCGAGAACGCCTTTCTTTACCTCGGCCGCGAGTTGACGCAACGGCTCGTGTCCGGGGCAAACCTCATTCCAGCTGTTGGCAATTGCAATCAAAGGCTTGTTGGTGTCCTGAAGAGAATCGATGGATATACCCGCCGATGCAAGATGCGCTTTGGAAATCGCTCGCTGAAACGGCTCGAGCTTATCAATTGCACGCTCCATATAGGACACCTCCTTTCTTTGTAATGGGACGAAGAGCAAACCGCCCTTCGTCCCTTATAGGTATGTACTCTTCTTACATCTCGTCGTATTCGGCAGCGTAAGCTTCAATCTTCTCCATGGTGATCTTCTTCTCGACCACATACCAGATGGCGATGAAGGCGATAACCAGAGCTGGAACGACGATAATCGCGTTCTCAGAGATGCAGCTCCAGAAGATGATGGCAGTCTGGGTAAGCGAGGGGCCCGCCATGGAAGCAATCTGGCCATCAAATGCCAGACCAGCGGACTGCGCCATCTCGGTCATGAACGGAGCGGCGAACGTGCCGGCATAAAGAATCGCAGCCATAACGGGAATGGAAATGAGAATGGAACGGAACACGTTACCACGGCACAGGGCCACAACAAGAGCGACACGGAAGGTCACAACTGCGAGGTCCGCCAAGGGCATCATACGATTGCCGGGAAGGATGAAGGCCAGCAGGATGGTCACCGGAATCATGATGAGTGCGGTGGTGATGACCTCGGGGTTGCCGACAACAACGGCAGCATCCAGACCAATGGAAAGGGCGCGGCCGCCAAACTTCTCGCTCGTGAACTTCTGAGCGGCAGAAGAGATGGGCATGAGACCCTCAACAAACATAGCAGTCATCTTGGGCATGAGAACCATAACGGCAGCTACGTTGATACCAGTAAGGAAAATCTGGTCAAACGGGAACAGTGCAAGAGCGCCCATCGCGCAACCGAGGATGAAGCCCAGCATCATGGGGTCGCCAAAAACACCAAGATACTTTTGAACCCCCTTGATGGAGAAGTTGACCTTGTTGAGACCCGGAATACGGTCGATAAGCCAGTTCAGCGGAGCAGCGATAATAATTGAAGAAGTATAGGAAATGGTGGGAAGCGTCACATCGGGAATACCGAAGAAATGCTCGATAAGAGGCTGGGTCCAGTCGGCGAACTTGAACGTCATGACCGCAGTGATGGCGGTAGCAACTATTGCCCAAATGATATTCTGGGTCACAAAGAAAACCAGGATGCCCACGATCATCATATGATGGTAGTTCCAGATATCGACGTCCATAGTATTCGTCTTCTTGAGAACCAGAAGCAAAATGTTGATGCCGAGGATCTCGAAAACCAGGAAAGCAACGATTGGGGACGCCCACGTCACCGAAGAAATTGCACCCCAGCCGACATCGGTAACGTCGAGGTTGAGACCAAAGTTGGCGACCATGGCTGCTGCCGCAGGGCTAACAGCGGACTTAAGCAGGTTCACCAGCAAGTTAATGCCAACAAAGCCGCAAGTAATAGTAATGCCGCTCTTGAAGGCCTTCGCAATGGGGAGGCGGAAAATCAAACCGATCACCATGATGATGAAGGGAAGCATTACATACGCACCTGCACCAATAAATGCCTGGAATACTGCATATGCGCCATTAAGGAATGCGTCCATAGCGCTCCTTCCAAATAGAAATTACTCTTTTGGGGGCTAATAGTGAGGGTGTCTAGATTTAGACTTCTCTACTCTTTAAGAGCCTCAACGATCTTCTGGAGAGTCGCCTCCTCGTTAATGCCAGTGAGCAACGCAATGGCCATGATGCACGGAGTGGTGACATCGGGATCCTTGAACTTGCCGGAGGTAACAACCAGGTCGTAGTCGTTCGCCTTGCTGTGAAGCTCAAGCATCTTGCACTGAGTGACCTGAATATCAACGCCATGGTCAGCACAGTAGTCCTTAACCTTGGATGCAACCACGGTAGAAGTCGCAACGCCGTTGCCGCATGCAATCAGAACACGTTTCGTAGCCATGAGAGTTTCCTTTCCATCTTTCTCTCAACGCCCCCTTTGGGCGCATGATTCCAAACTCGAATTAGATGAGCTGATCGCGAACCAAATCGAAAATCTCTTCTTCGCTCTCAGCCTTTACAACCTTTTCGATGAGCTCTTGGTTTTGCACAAGCGCAATGACCTTCTGAAGCATTTCCAAGTGAGCGTGCGCCTCGGTAAGGGCAAGCATGGTCACAAGCGATACCTCACACGTCGTCTCAGGATCATCCATGCGATACCACGCCACCGGATGCTCGAGAACACCAATGCAGATCGCCGCCTTATTCACGTTCGCAACATCGCAGTGAGGCATAGCAACGTTGATGCCGCCCATGTCCAAAGCGGTCGGAAATATCTTTTCGCGCTCCAAAATCGCGTTGGTAAACGTGTCCTTGGCATAGCCTTGACGCTCGAGCTCCGCCGCCATGGCACGCTCCACGTCCTCAGTCGTCAGGTCGTCTCCCTTGATACGCAATACCAATGAACTATCGAGACTCAGATCCGCCATTCTTTTCCCTTCTTCAGGCCGCACGCGGCTTACCAACAAACGTTTTCTTCAAGTCGCTTGATAGCGGCTGCAAGATTCTTGCTATTGCATGTCTTGATATCTTCCGGATCAAAAATGCCCGAACCGATACCAGCGTATGTGGCGCCCTTGTCGAAAAAGCTCTGGACGTTGCCCGTTCCGACGCCACCCACAACCATAAGCGGAAGCTTCCCAAGGGGCGCCTGCACAGCTTTGACATAATCGGGACCCAGCTGCCCCGCCGGGAACACCTTAACAATGTCGGCACCCATATCGAACATCATCTTGATCTCGCTGGGACTGAACGCGGCGGGCACCGTAATAACCTCATTCTTCTTAGCAAAGTCAAACATCTCTTTAGTAAACATGACGGGAGACAGCATGAATTCGGCTCCAGCATCAACCGCCTGCTTTGCCAAATCAAGATTGGTAACAGTGCCTGCTCCTACGCGAACCTCTGCTCCAAACTCTTTGCGAGCCGCAGCAATAGATTGCATGGCATGCGGAGAATTGCTTGCCACCTCAATGGAGTTCACCTTTGTCCCAACCAGCTGCTCCACAACGCACAGAACCTGCTCTGTCTCGTATCCCCTCAAAATGACGGTAACTTTTGGAAGTAGCATCCCGCTCATTGATATCTTCCTTTCGACGCTTATCGTCTGTACGCCGCAGATATTAATACGTATTTTTTTGTTTTCCAACTTAGGACTATTTGCACTGTTTCTACATATTACAAATCGCCTATTTTGTCTCGATTACATAGATAGAGACTTTGCTATTAAACCTGCTATTCCTACAAGTTTTTTCTTATTTACGCAGGTAGTATAGCTATATATATCTGTATCTTCTTTTATTACGTATTTTGAAACAGCTTATTTCACTTAGTTAATCCCTTATTGTTGGGGTAATTTCATTATGTATATATTTCGCTATCTTTTGTATATTTCTTACACTAATCCACTTATTTCTCCACTATTTCTTCACATGTATGGCTCAAAATGTATGAATCAAATCGTTAGCTTACGGAGGCATCATGGAATACGGTCGGAAACTAGCTGAGTTCAGATTGGACCGAGGTATGACGCAGGAAGAGCTCGCCAGCACGATTGGCGTCTCCCCCGAGGACATATTGAGCTGGGAATCCTGCTCGGACTACCCGAGCAAATTTCATCTCACAGCAGTCGCCACTGCGCTGCGGGTTAAAATCTCATCCATTATCGACAAAGATATCGATGCAATGATGGCGGCGATCCATGTCGCAGAGACACGGGAGACCCTCTGCATGGCAACACTTACCGCTCTCGCACTTGTTTGCACCGCGGGCCTCGTCGCAACCTCGCAGCTCTCTCCCGATAGCGTTCCCGCCGCGGCAAACGTGGTCAAAGCTCTGCTGCTCGCCATTTTCTTGGTACTCGTGGCTTCTAGAAGGAGTAAGACTTCTCTTAGGGCAAAGGCATATCGAGAGGCGCTTGAAGCGGCAGACGGCTCTCATTCGGCCTTTGTGCTAAAGCGTAAGGCAGGGAAAAGCCCCAAGCTGGTTGCTTTGCAATTCGTCCTTGGCGTCGTCCTTGCCTTCTTGCTTATCACGCTTCTCGCGATTATCGAGCCCGGGTCTCGTTTACCCTGGGTCATGCTATAAAAGAGGGGAGGTGGCAGATGCAGCCCCTCCCCTTTACGTTTCTCATTATGACAAATCCAAAACCAAGACTTATTGTGCGCGCCGCAGCAGCTGCGCAACCGCAGAGGCGCTCCCCCTACTCCACCGTCACGCTCTTGGCAAGGTTGCGCGGCTGGTCCACGTCGCATCCGCGCAGCAGGGCGACCTCGCGCGCCAGCAGCTGCAGCGGAACCGTCGCGGTAATGGGGCTAAACGCATCGCGCACGGCGGGCACGTAGATCACATGGTCGGCGATCGCGCAAATGTCCTTATCCCCTTCCGTGGCGACCACAATAAGGGACGCGCCTCGGGCCTCGCACTCCTTAAGGTTGGAGACGGTCTTGTCATACGTGGGGCTCTTGGTCGCTACGGCGATCACGGGGAACCCGGGCTCAATCAAAGCGATGGGACCGTGCTTCATCTCGCCCGCGGCGTATGCCTCTGCATGCAGGTAGCTCACCTCTTTGAGCTTGAGCGCGCCCTCATAGCTAATTGCGGCGCCCATTCCTCGTCCAACAAATAAAGCGGACGAGGCATCCTTGCAAGCCAACGCGGCATCGTGGATCGCCGGCCGCTGCTGGTCCAAAATGCGCTGGATCTGCTGCACGGTATCGCCCAGCTCGCGGAACAGCAGACGTACCTGTGCCTGGCTCAGGCGACCCTTTACCTGGCCCAGCAGCATGGCCAGCAGCGTCAAAGACACCACCTGGCCAATAAAGCTCTTGGTAGACGCAACGGCCACCTCTTTGTTTGCCTTGGTATAGATGACGCCGTCGCTTTCGCGCGCCACGGGGCTGCCCACCACGTTGGTGATACCAAAGACCTTGGCCCCCTTGATGCGCGCGTCGCGAATGGCGGCCAGGGTGTCGGCAGTCTCACCGGACTGACTTACCGCAACCACCAGGGTAGACGTGGTGATAATGGGGTTGCGGTAGCGGAACTCGCTGGCAGCCTCCACCTCGCAAGGAATGCGCGCCCAGCCCTCGATAAGGTTCTTCGCAACAAGGCCCGCGTGGTAGCTGGTGCCGCATGCGATCACGTACACGCGGTCGATAAGGTTGAGCTCCTCAAGCGTCAGGCCCAGCTCGTCAATAGCCAGCGCACCGCCGGCAAGACGGCCCGCCAGCGTATCGCGCACCACGCGCGGCTGCTCGTAAATCTCCTTGAGCATAAAATCCGGATAGCCGCCCTTCTCTGCGGCATCCGCACTCCAGTCGATGTGCGTCACCGGCGGCTCGACGGCCTCGCCCGCAGCGTTGGTGAAGGTTGCGCCCTGCGGGGTGAGTCGCGCGAACACGCCGTCCTCCAGCACCACCACGTCGCGCGTGGCGTCCATGATCGCGATGGCGTCCGATGCCACGTAGCTGCCCTGCTCGCAGCAACCGATCACAATGGGCGAGTCCTTGCGCGCCACGGCGATCACGCCCGGCTCGTCCTCGCACACAGCCGCCACGCCATAGGCGCCCACCAGGCACTCGCACGCCTGGCGCAGCGCGGAAACCAAGTCATGCGAGCCCGGCTTGCCGTCACAACCGTAGTATGCCTCCTCAAGCAGGTGGGCCAAAACCTCGGTATCCGTCTCGCTCTTAAAGACGTGGCCGCGGGCGACAAGCTCCTCGCGCAGCTCTGCAAAGTTCTCGATAATGCCGTTGTGCACAATGGCGATGCGCCCGTCGCAGCTGGTGTGCGGATGCGCGTTCTCCTCTGTAGGACGGCCGTGCGTAGCCCAGCGAGTGTGGCCGATGCCGCAGGTAGCACAGCCGGGAACAGCGGCGCCCGTCTGGTCGATCTCGCCCGCCGCCGCCAGCGCCTGCCCCATCATGGCGACCTTTCCAACGCGGCGCACCACCTCAAGGCCAGATCCGTCCGGCCGCTCGAGCGCAACGCCCGCCGAGTCATACCCGCGGTACTCCAACTTAGACAACCCGCTGGTCAAAATGGCAGCCGCGCCGGCAGTTCCGGTATAGCCCACAATTCCACACATAGCGTTCTCTCCAACAATAGAAGGCGCGCCAGCCATCGCCGCCAAGGCCGCCCTGGCACCACCGCACCCCTTTGGAGGGCGGCGACCGCGTGCTTCTGGAAGGCTGACCGGGCGAGGGCTCGCGCGCTTTTTCAATGCCGGCGTATTATTGTAAAAAGAAAGCCGCGCGCTTTTATTAACGTCTGGTTACACATATTAAATATCAGTTGTGCGCGATGGCGGTTTCGCCTCCTTCCATGCCATCCGCCCCTCTTGCCCCCCGTGCACCCTCCCAATACGAAGCCACGTTCAGGTTCTTGCAGGGCAACTGCTAAAATCGCCCTCCAGTTAGAGTTGGCGCTCTGCTAAAAAAGAGGTCCAGTTCACGCCGGGTGCTGAAAATAAGCTCCAGTTGGACTTGGCGCGGTCAGCCCTCCGGGCGAACAAGGCCCCTACCTCGCGTTTCCCCGCACAGTCCCTTAAGGCCTCCACGCCCAAGTCCAACTGAACCGCGTTTTCAGCATTGCCAAGTCCAACTGAACCCAAAAAGTAGAAGTCGAGCGCAACCGGAGGCCATTTTCAGCAGAAGCCCAAGTCCAACCGGAGGCCAAAAACAGCACCAGCGCCCAACCCCGCGCCCAACCCGCGCCCAACCAGCGCCCAACCCGTTCCCAATCCCGCACCCAACCAGTGCCCAACCCCGCGCCAGGCCTCACGCCAAGCGCCCAGCGCCGCCCCCATCCATGTAACGTGCGCCCCCGCGCAGCAACTCCCCAGGCAAACGTGATAGACTAGCAAGCAAGATTGAAGCGTATCAATTACGCATCAACCGCTGCATATACGCGTCAAACCGCGCGCGAAGACACATCCAAACCGCCGCGCGCCTCTGCACAAGGACCGCCATGGCTAAAGTCACTATCCAAGATGTCGCCAACGAGGCAGGCGTCTCGCTGGGAACCGTCTCCAACGCGCTCAACCACCCCGACAAGCTCAAGCCCAGCACGCTCGACGCGGTACGGCAGGCCATGAGCCGCCTGGGATTCATGCCCAACCAAAGCGCGCGCATGCTCGCCGGTGGCCACAACGCCTCGTTTGGCCTGGTGCTGCCGCGCCTTGATCACGGCTTTAGCCTGCAGATCGCCAACGGCGCCCACAGCGAGGCCCGCCGCCACGGATACGGCCTGCTGATCGCCAACGCAGACAACGACGAGATCTTGGAAAACAACTACCTTCGCTATTTTATGGGCACGCAGATGTCCGGCGTGCTGGTGCAGCCCATGGCAATTGGCGACTGGAGCCCCTACAGCGAGGCCTTCCCCGTGCCAACGGTCTACCTGGACATCCACAGCGACCAGCCCGGCTACTTTGTAGCGGCGGACAACCTGGCGCAAGGGCAGCTCATCGCCGAGCACGCCATCTCATGCGGATCGCAGCGCGTCGCGGTCATAGGCACAAGCGAATACATGCAGCTGGCGCTTCGCGTTAAGGGCATAGAGCGCGTGGCGGCAGCGAACCCCCAGGCTTCCTTTGAGTTTTTGGACGAGGGCGAGTGGAACCTTGCGCGCGACGGCTTCATGATCGCCCAGCGCCTCGCCAAGCTGCCCGCGGACCGTCGACCGGACTTTATCCTCGCCCTTACCGACGTGCTGGCAACCGGCGTTATCGCAGGCGTGCAGGACGCGGGCCTTAACGTTCCCAACGACATTGCGGTGGCGGGCTGCGACGGCAACCCGCTGGCATGGAGCGGCAGCGTGCCGCTTACCACCTGCGCTCCTCCGGGCTATGAGATTGGCCGCCGCGGCGTGCAGTTCCTTATCGACCAAATCGAACGCAGGCGCGCCTTGGCGTCCGGCGAGGCTAAGCCAGAAGATTTCGCGAACGAGGACCCATGCCATCAAACCATGATCCGCCCGTTTCTGCTTGCCCGCCAAAGCACTGTGGCAAAGACCGCGCACCAGCAGTCGGCAGAGACGGCACTCAACCTGGGCACGTACCTGTAGCAGACCGGAGCCATCGCGTCCGGCGCCGGGCCACCGCGGGCCAACCGCGGTCCAGCGCTAGATCGACAACGCTGCCGGCAGCTCTGCCAGGCTGCCCAAGACTCGGCGGCACATGCCAAGGATCTCCTGGCTGGGCTCGATCAAGTCTGGCACCAAATACACGCTCGCGCCCGACGCAAAGCCCGCGCGCACGCCGTTGGGCGAGTCCTCCACCACCGCGCACTCCGCGGGGTCGACCCCTTCAAGCTCCATGGCGCGCAGGAAGATGTCTGGCGCGGGCTTGCCGTTTTCCACATCGCCACCGCAGGTCACATGGTTAAAGTAGCCAAGAAGGCCCATGCGCTCCAACGTGGGCTCGGCCAAATCCCTAAAGGTCGACGTCGCCACGCTGCAGGACACGCCCGCCGCGCGCAAGGCCTCAAGGCACTCGATGGCGCCGGGTTTAAGCTCAAGCTGGTCGCCCAGCTCGCCATGGCGAATCTCGCGCGACAAGAAGAACACGCGCTGCGCATCCTGGGCGTTTCCCAGTACATCCGTCAAGCTCGCCAAAACATCCGGCCTGGTTCTACCAATAAAAGAGTAGATAACCTGCTCTGTCACGCCCTCAAATCCAAGACGCTCCGCAGCCATCGCCCACGCCTTACGTCCCAGGCGCTCGCTATCAACCAGCGTTCCATCCATATCGAAAATGACTGCCTTGACCATGCGGTCACACCCCTTCTTAAATTCTCGTCGCATTGTCCACGCGTTGGCGCCATTGTGCCATAATGCGCACCAACAATTGGACGCCACCCAATCCGTTACATCAAGCGCCCAGCGTTCACGCACCGCTGCGTGCTCGCACTCGTTCATCCAATGAATAGAGGACCCACCATGCAAAACAAGTTGAACGCACTCAAAGATCTGCTGCAAAGCATGGGGACCGTCGCCGTCGGGTTCTCCGGCGGGGTCGATAGCACGTTTCTCGCCGCCGCCTGCGCACGATTCATACCTAACAACGCACAGCTCATCCACCTTGATACGCCGTTTTTGGGCACGCCGGAACGCGAGTCGTTCAACGCGGCCGTCGCCCAGCTGGGGCTGCCCGTGACCGTGATCAAGCTGGACCCCTTTGCAAATCCCCAAGTTGCCGCCAACCCGCAAGAGCGCTGCTACCACTGCAAGCTCGCCGGGTTCACAAGCATTGTCCAGGCCGCCCGCCAACTGGGCGCCGCCACGGTGGTCGAGGGCAGCAACGCCGACGACGCGCACGATTATCGCCCCGGCATGCGTGCCATCGCCCAGTTGGGCGTACGCTCGCCCCTTCTGGAGACCGGCTGGCATAAGGACGAGGAGCGGCACCTGCTCCGCGAATGGGGCTATCCCGTATGGAGCCTGCCCTCCGGAGCATGCCTCGCCACACGCGTCGCCCGCGGGCAGGCCCTTACGCCTGCGCTGCTGAGCACCATCCGCCGCTGCGAGGACCTGCTGTCCAGCCTTGGGCTCATCCAGGTTCGCGCCCGCGTCAACGGGTCCTCGCTGCGCATCGACGCCTGCGCCCACGACTTAGACCTGCTTAGCAGTCTTGGCGGCACGCGCGACGGCGACTGCGTCTCGCTTCCCTCCCAAGTGCTCGCCCAGCTTGAAGCGGTTGCGTCTTTGGACGATGCCTCGCCCGTAGCCTCGATCGATCCCACGGCGCGCCTCTACCGCAGCGGAGCCATGAACGCGTAGCCACGCAAGCAGCGGCGCGCCGGCCAGCGGCACCCCACGCGCCGGTGGCGCCCCGCGTGCCACGGCGCCGCCACAACCCGCCAAACAGCAAACGGGCCGGCCCCGCGCGATGCGGAACCGGCCCGTTGCCTTTTTGCCCCTATGACAGGCGGGGTCTACCTGCCAAAGCGCTTGCCTTGCGTGAAGCGCGATTACACACGACGCCTCGCGGTCTTACGCGTACATCAGGTTGATGAAGCGCATCAGCACGGTCGCCACCTCTGCGCGCGCGGCGCCGTCGGTGGGGTTGAGCTCGCCCGTGGTGTCATCGCCCGTAAACAAGCCCTCTGCCACAGCCCAGCTCATGGCGACCTTAGCGAAGTCGGAAAGCTCGTTAGCATCCGGGAAGTCCACCTTGGCACGCGCGGAAACATCCATACCCAGGTACTCAGCGTAGCGCATCAAGAACACGGCCACCTGCTCGCGGGTAACGTCGGCGTTGCCCTGGAACTGCTTGGAGCCATCGGGCATATCCACGCCGGAAAGCAGCCCGTTCTCAACGCCCCATGCGGCAGCGCCAGCGTAGAACGCGTCGGCCGGAACATCGGCCAGGCTATCCTCGGTGGCAGCCTTGGGGTTGAGTTCCAGGTTGTGGAGCATGGCCACAAACATGCCGCGCGACGTCTTGCCGTAGCCATCGAACACGCGGGTGCCGTCCGCAAGCTCCACGCCGTTCACAATGCCGCGGGCGGTCGCAAACGGAACAACGCCCTCGGCGAACCAGTCAGAAGCCGACACGTCGGACATCTTCTTGGCGTTGTCCACAACCTTAAGGTCGCAGCTGCCGTCAATGGCAACGGTCACGCCGTCTGCACCCACCGCGGTCTTGGGCAGCACGGTCTCCTTGCCGCCCTTGTCCACCATCACAACAACCAAGCCGGGATCGACGGTCTTGTCACCCTTGTCCTTGGCAACGGGAATGGTCACGACAAGCTGGGAATCCTTGTTCACGGAAGCGGGAACCTTAACGGAGATGACCGGCGCCTTTTTGGACGAGGTCTGCTCCAGAGCATCCATGGGCAGGGTAACGGAGCCGTCCTTGGCCGCGTCCTTGGAAACGGTCACGTCAACAGCGGTCACGTTGCCCTTGGCGTCTACGTCCACCTTGGTGCTGGTGCCGTCCTTAGTGGTGGTGGTCACGGTCTGGGATCCGTCGGGGTGCTTCTCAACCGTCACCTTGTCCTCGCCCTGATCCGGTGCGGGAGCGACGGGACGAGTCTCAAGCTGCTTGATGGCCAGCTCAAGCGCGGCGCGGGCATCGCTCACCTCACCCAGGGTCTGGGTGTAGTTGCCAGTCTTCTGCTCAGCCTTGATCTTCTCGACCATGGGCTCGAGGACGTCGAGAGCGGTCTTGACCTTGGCAATTGAGGCATCAGTGTACTTGCCGCTGTCGACAGCCTTCTTGGCATCAGCCATGAGGGCCTCGAGCTTCTCCATGCCGTACGGATCCTTGAGGTCAGCTTTCTTGTAGCCGTTGACCTGCAGCTCGATGACGTGGTTATCACCACCAGTGGCTCCAGTGTCTCCAACCCTACCATTGCCATACAGACGGATATAACGGGCGGTCACAGCCTTCTCGCCGTTCGCAGTGAAGATGCTCTTCCCAGCGGAAGTCTCTGCGTAGAGCTCGTCGGAAGCGTCAACATCGAGACCGAAGGGATCCTTGTCCTCACCCGAGTGGGAGTAATACAGAACCTGCTTGCTCTCGAAGTCCGCGCTGTCGGAAACAACCAGAGCGGTATCGGCATAGGTCCTGCCGTCCTTCCAATAGCGCCAAAGCTGGACATCGTTGATTACGCACTCGGCACCCAAATCGACCTGCATGTACGCAGGCTCTTTGGCAGCGTCGTTACCAAAGATTGCATACTGTCCGTTTTCGCTCGAGTTGTATGCACCGTCCGTCGCCTTTGCCAGCGGGGAGCCAGCGTTAACAACGCTGCTGGTCTCATCGCTGCCGGGCAGCCAAGAAGCCGTCGGAGCAATGCCCTTGGCGATGTTCTTAGCAGAAGTGTCGCCCTGGCCAGGAATCAGAGACTTATAACCCTTAAGCAGAGCCTCGTAAGCGACCTTCTGTGCAGCGGCATCGCTCTTGAGAGCTTCCTTTGCAGCAGTGATCAGGCTGTCCATGCCTGCCTTGGTCCAGGAGTCACCGGTAACGCGGTCCTTAACGCCCTCGACGGTCTTGATAAGGTCAGCCAGCGGAGAAGCCGGAACCTCGTCGTAGCCCAGGGACTTGTCGTAGACCTTAACGCTGCTGAACGCGGAAGCATCGGAAACGGTGATGGCAGCTGCCTTCACGCCGTAATCGAGCGTCTTCTTTGCGTCGTAACCGTTGCCGGAGATCTCGCCATTGACGTAGACCTTCAGCATGCCATTGTTCTCGCGAACACCGGTGATGGTGGAGAGCTCCTTAACGACAGTATCGGAGACGGCGGAGACACCGTTAACCGTAAAGACGACCTTGCTGTCGTTGTTGATGGAGAGACTCCAGGCATTGCCCTGCGCAACGGTGGCACCAGGGGTCACGGTCTCAGCGATGGCAGCAACGGAGAAGCCGTTCTTGCCCTCAACGGAGCGCTTGGCGGAGGAAATCTGAGTGTCGGTGATGGAATCAGCGGACACAACCACACCATCGGTGTAGGCAACGCGAGTGACAGAACCCTTAATTTTGTTGCCAACGGAATCGGCACCGGCTACGGCCTTAACCTTGACCTTAGCGCCGTCCTTATAGGCCCTAGGCAGAGTGATGTCGAAGGTCTTGAGATCGGCATAAGCCTTTACAGCATCGTCGGACAGAGCGACCTTCTCATTGTCTACGGTCACCTCGAAGGAGGCTCCCTGAACATGCTCGGAGGTCTGAACGCGCAGAGTCTTGTTGTTCTCAGCGTACAGCTTCTCGAGTTCGGGGGCCGTCGTGTCCTTCTTCTGAGACAGATGCCAGATCTGGACCTCACCCGGCTGAAGCTCGATGCTCACCTCTTCACCGGCGGCATAAGTCTCTTTGGACTCGGTGATCTTCGCACCATTATGGCCATAAGAATGGTCGATGGAACGGAACCAAGTGCCATTGGCCTTTGCACCGATGCTCTCGTCCAGCTTGAACTTGATGGTCTTGGTGGTTGCGGCAGGGTTACGCATGGAGATGATGCCCTCGGTGCCCGCAGTGTTGAAGCCAGCGAAGCCGTAGGCGTTCTGCTCACCGGCAGCACCGGTAGGATCACCAGAAAGCGTCGCGGTAGAAGAGGGGGTGCCACCGAACATCTTCGCGTTGCGAAGCATGTCGAAGTTCTCCTCTTCCCACTTGAGGAAGTCGGCGTTAACCAGGTACTTCTCCGTATCGAAGATGGAATCGGAGTAGTAGAGCTCCCAGAATGCGGTGCCGCGGGTGCCCATCATATACAGGTAGTTGCGGAACTGCTCACCATCCATGGAGTCGGCGTTGATGCCCGTATCTTGCTTGCCGTAGATGGGGTCATGGTTGTAGATGTTCGCCAGCGGGAACTGGAACTCGTGATTCTTAACAAAGTCCCAATACGCGCCATCACGATAGGTGAGCATGGCGTTCATTTTGTCATCAAGCGTGCCATTGGTGCGCTCGCCACGGTCAGCGACGCACTGCATCCACACGGAGTTGGACCACTGGAGGAACCAGGGGCTCGGGTTGACGTAGCAGGTCAGCGAAATCCAGAGATCGTTGATCTCCTCCTCGCTGGCGGTCTCCCACACGCGCTCGAACAGAACGATCCACTTCTCCCACAGGTCGGTAGAGTGATAGAAGTTGCTAGGACCACCCACCATATGATGGTGCTCCTCATTATATGCAGCATAATCCTCACCGGAAGCGAACGCATGATACTGGCCATTGTCAGCAAAGCCGTCCCATTTCCAGTAATTAACACCGTAGTCCTGCATCCACTTGACAGCCATGTTGCCAAACTCGGTGACATAGCGCTGGTCAGCAACATCGATAGAGCCGCCGGCCTTGGAGCCCTTGCCCGCTTTGGTCATGATGTCAGCAAGTTCGCCGTAATAGTTGTAGCCGCCGCGCGGACCAATCCAAACGCCGAAGTTAGAGCCCAGCTTCTGCACCAGGCTGCTGGAGGGCGTAAGGCCCTGAGGGAACTTAGTATTAAACGTCCAGAAGCCATCTTTGTTGATGCCCTCGCCGTTCCTACGATTATCGGCATCGCTGGTCAACTGCCCCTCGGCCGGACGATAGTTGTTCCAGCCGTCATCCACAACATAGGACTCGAGCGGACGAACGCCGGTCTCAGAAAGCTGCTTATCAACAGCCTTGAAGGATTCGATGATGTTCTCGTCATCGATGAACATCATGTTGTCGAACCAGGAGTTGTACTGGATGCGGAACTCGCTGGGCTTGGAAATATCATCGATGTAATCGAAGAAGTCTGCCTGGATGACGTTCATGTCATCGCCGTCATCATGCGTGGCGCCACAAACGGTCTGCCAGGTCACATATTCGCCGTCTTTTGTCAGCTGATTATCGCGCTTGAAATCAGCAAAGTTCTTGCCAGTCCAATAGCGAGAACGACCCATTTCTTCGACAATCTGCGTGTCCGTCTCGGGGAATTCAGATCCGAAGAACATTCCGTTGACGTAGAACGGCTGACCAAGAACCGCCTTAGCAGCCTCCATAGCCACGATGCCCTGCGTGTTGGGGACAGTCCAGTCCTTCTCGCCCTCATCAACGGCAAGATGCTCGCCATCGATATAGCTGATGCGGGTATCCTCGTCGTCAGTCTTGAGCTCGAGCCACTTGCGCATGTAGTGATCGCCATCGTTCATGACGACCTTCATCTCAAGCTCAGCATCGGCGTCGGATCCGAACTGGAACGGCTTGAAATCGAAGGTCACCATCTTACCGGATTCGCCTTCGGCCTCTCCGATCTCAACGTTTTCAATCTCAAGATCGCTTGCCTTGATAGCACCCTTGTCCGACTCGGGAACAGAGGTGAATTTACCATCGTAGAGAGCGATTTCGGAACCGGCGGCGAAGGAACCACCAGTGCCCTCAGTGAAGCGAATGCCGACGTAGCGAGCATCTTCGACCTTTTCGTTGAGGCCGAAGTAGATCATCTTGGGATTTGAGCCATCGTAAGCACCGGCATAGTTAACTTTGAAAGAGCCCTTCTTGTTCTCTTTCTCGAAAAGCTTGCCCTCATCGTTCGAAGCGTAAACCTCAAACTTCTTTGCGTTACCGTTGGTGTTTGCGCCATTTGTAGCCTGTCGGCCCGTATAGCCGATAGTCTGGAACGCAACATTCTTGCCCGCATCGCCGCGGTCGATAGTCACATCAACGGGCATCTTGTTAACTGTGCCCTCATTGCCCGCCTGATAGCCGGAATGCCAATACGTATTGGTCTTTCCGTCGATAAGCGCACTCGGCCCGCTGCCGTCGCCAGGCTGATTGGAGGACGCCTTTATCTCCCAAGCCTCTGCAGCCTGACCCCTAACAAGAGACGAACCCTTTGCATCGAAAGCATCAAGCTCAGCGACGTTCATCGCCTTGTTTCGATTCTCATTTTGCCAATGGTAGCTGCTTGTTGCACGAAGGCGCAGCTTGGTAGTCTTTACCTCATTTTCCAGCTCGATCGTCTGTTTCCCGACCTCTTTTTCGCTGGAGAAAGAACCCTTTTTAGCCTCTGCCCATTCCGAGCCGTTCCAATACTCAAGAACATACTCAAGAATACGTCCCGTGCAGTCATATTTTTCGGTCGCATCGCATCGCGGAGTGTATTCGACTTTTTTGACGGACTTATTCGACCCGAAATCAATTAGCAGATACTGGCCATCGAGATTCGAGGCCTCCTCGCTTGAACACCAGTACGTGTCTGCATCTCCATCGATAGCGTTCGCAGCAGAAGCCCCTTCGCCTGAAGTCGATGAACCAACCTCCACACGAACAGAAGAAGCACCAGGCATGATGCTGGTCAGGTCACCCGGCTTGGGCTCCAGGCGCTCGGCGGTCACCATTTGCTGAATGACAAACTCTTCGGAACCGCTTTGAGGATCGAAAGCAGTGCCCTTACCCGCAAGCTTGTTGTCGATCTTGCCAGGCTTCAGCTTGTTGTCTTTGATGCTAAACGTACGAGACAGAGCGTCGTTACCGATGGTTACGACGTTGTCGTTCTTTTCCACGTTAACGGCGCCATATCCGGACGCCGCAAACGCGGGGACGGAGAAACCGATGGCTCCAACCACAACCGCCGCAACGGCAGCTGAAGCCAACCTAGACTTCTTCATCCATACCTCCCTTTCCATGTTTGGGATTTTTGGATGTCCCCCTAGCGTGCAAAGCAAAACTTTGGAGAAAGAAGTCGCTGACATCCGTTAGATAAAATCCACCCATATAGAACGTGCACATCCTACAGAAGGAAAGGAAAATACAATTAATTCCATAGGCAAACGGTTCCAAATTAGCGCCAAACGGTTGCTCACTGGTACCTACCAGATAATATGTTTACAACATTGTACCTGCATAAATAACAACTTGGTATTACTGGTTACATACCAGTAGATAATCATAGAGCCATCTGTAACCGTTCTCATGATATGCATATTCTTTCAGATTTATATCATTTTAATCAGTGTGGCGCATAAGGACCACGGCGACCTTCCCTGCCCTTAAAGAGGCAAATTCCGCGTTACCCCATATGGCGGCAAGCCAGCAGCATGCGGCTACGTTACACAACAAGCCCGGGCACTCACTTATAAAGGCAATGAGCACCCGGGCTTTTTCACGTAGATGGCAGCAACAATAACGACTGCGAATGAAATGTCAGTCTCAGCGTTTTACGGAGGCACCGCAGAACTTCACCGCGAAGCCAGACGCCTTAGATCATCTGCTCGCCAGCACCCGCCGCAAGCATCTGGAACGCTTGGAAGGCTGCGCCCAGAGCACCCGCGTCGTTGCCAAGCGTGGCGCGACGCAGCACGTACTTGCCGCGCGTGCCGGGGAACACGTACTCGTCCAACTTCTCTGCCAAGGGCCCCATAAGCAAATCGCCCGCATGCGACAGGCCGCCACCCACAATGACCTCCTGCGGGTCGACGGTGCTCATGATCGCCGCCAAGCCGCGCGCGAGATAATCAACCGTGATATCGCGCGCTTGGATGGCGATCTCATCGCCCGCAGCCACCTGGTCAAAAACGTCCTTGCCCTCGGTGTAGGCGCGCGTGTCGCCGGCCGCCTCATAGAGATCATTGGCGGTCTTCACAAAACCGGTGGCAGAGCAGTAGCACTCAAGGCAGTTGGTTTTTCCGCAACCGCACTGGCGGGTATCCGCCGCCATAACGGGCATGTGGCCAACCTCGCCCGCGCAGCCGTGCTGGCCGTTGAGAACCTTGCCGTCCACGATAACGCCGCCGCCCACGCCGGTGCCCAGCGTCACAAAGACAACCGTGCTGGCACGGAACGCGGAGTCGCCGCCCATCCAGGCTTCGCCCAGCGCCGCTGCGTTAGCGTCGTTGAGCAGGGTGACGGGCAGGCCCGTGCCCTCCTGCAGCAGGTGGCCCAGGGGCATGTTGTTCCAACCAAGGTTGACGGCGACTTCCACGACGTCGCCATTCACGGGGCCGGGGACACCCACGCCAATGGCTTCGATGGTCTCGCCGCGCTCGAACAGGGTCGCCATCTTGCTCTTAAGGGACTCGATGATGTCGCCCGGAATGCTCGCGCCGCCATTCTCCGTATTGGTAGGGATGGCCCAACGGTCGATGAAATTGCCAGCTTGGTCAATGATGGAGAACTTGATGGTTGTGCCGCCCAGGTCGACACCAAAAACGCGCTTCATGTTGATTCCTTCCCGAAATCCGCAGCGGAGGACCCGCCGCGGCGTGTGCACACTTGCATCATTCTATCCTCTGGAATAGGGGTTTATTGCAACGCATCTGCCGCTGGTAGCCCCCGGCTCGCAGACGCAATCGCGGTCGGGCACGCGGACGGGCGCGCAGGCAGGGTCGCAGGTGGGACCACGGATGGACTCGTACGTGGAAGGATGGGGGTTGTTGGACGCGGACCCCCTAGCCCCTGCTCTCCAGGAACCAGATGATCAGCATGAACCCGATCACGATGGCACCTATGATCAGCACCATCGCCATGAGAACGCTGCCGCAACCAAGATCGCTGTTGCTGCCGCCCGCTGCATGCGTATCGCGCCCTTGTTCCTCGTAAAAAAAGTTGTCGAACGTGCGCTTGAAAATATCGTCCCCCAAACCCATAAGACGCCCCCTTGAAGCTTCTTGAACGCGCTTGCCCGCACCAATGTGGCGCGTGCGGATATAACTTACTTATATGGTAGCTATTCGTGCGGACAAACTTTTGCGCAAGCCTTGACCCTTTCGCCGCGTCATAGCGCATACTGCCATAGCAAGGAGGTAACGCCATGATTGGGAACTTTGAGGATTACGACGCCGCTCGCCATAACGGTAGCAACGTCGACGGGGGCGGCGAGCTTCACGGCGGCGGCTACACGCCCGCGCAGCTGGCGCGCATCAGCGGAGTGAGCGTGCGGACGCTCCACCATTACGACCAGATTGGCCTGCTAGTGCCGGCGCGGCGTGAAAACGGCTACCGCGTATATCGCCCAGCGGACGTCGAGCGCCTGCAGCAGATCCTGATCTTCCGAGGCCTTGGCATTGAGCTGGCGAACATCGCGACGCTTCTGGATGCGGATGGCCGCGATCAGGCGTCCGCTATGCGCGAGCACCTCTCCGCCCTGCACCGCAGGCGCCATGAGTTAGACCAGCTTATCCTCACCGTGGAAAATACCATCGACCGATTAGAAGGGCACCGCGACATGAAGAACCAGAACAAGTTGGGCAAGCAGCAGAGCGACAGGCAGAAGTTTGAGGCCTTGAAGCAGCAAGCCGTGGACGAGAACGAGCGCGTGTACGGCCAGGAGGTTCGTGCTAGGTACGGCGACAAAACCGTGAATGCCGCCAATGAGAAGCTGTTGCAGATGGATCAGCAAGAATGGGATGACGTCAATGAGCTGGGCGAGGAGATTTTAAAGCAGCTCTCTCGCGCGATGGAGCAGGGCGACCCAGCCGATGCCGCGGCCCGGCGCCTGGCGCAGATGCACGCGACCTGGCTGCGCGCGTTTTGGCCGGACGGCATCTACTCTGCGCAGGCGCACCGCAACATGGCGGACATGTACGTAGCGGACGAGCGCTTTACCGCCTACTATGACGGACCTTGCGGAGAAGGTGCCGCTCGCTTTCTGCGCGATGCGGTGTACGCGGCGACCGACGGGGCCTCCCAACCGCAAGCCCTCCCGAGCCGCGAGGCATGATGGCCTTGGCCGGGAGCCTCGTTGCGGCATGGCTCGCACGCCCAACCTGCGCTTTGCCACGCATAGATGGCCGCTATTTGCATGAGGTTCCGGCCATTACGCATCGCTCTTTGTAATTTCATGGCCACATTCTTCTAATAGCAACACCCTTCTTGAGAGCGCCTCATCTGTTGAAAAGGTCATTGAAAGGGATATGGCCCCGCGCGTAGCACGAATGCGAAAAAGCTCGGAGACCGTTAGATCTCCGAGCTGCAAGTTCCTGATCGAAGGAGCAGGATTTGAGCCTGCAACCTCCACGTTATGAGTACGGCGAGATGCCATCGCAATCCTCAATGCGACAGCGTCGTTTTCCTGTCGCGACATTGTCGCTTTACAGCATGATTCATCACCCAAGTGACCCAACAAGTCACGCCACGCACCGGAGAAAGCGCCGTCCCGAGCCGGCTCTCGTAAAACGAAATCGGGTAGCTCGAGCGCCCATGGCCTTAACACCCAAAAGGCACCCAATCAATACGCATGAAAAAAGCTCGCCGACTAAGCCGACGAGCTGCAAGTTCTTGGTCGCGGGGGCAGGATTTGAACCTACGACCTCCGGGTTATGAGCCCGGCGAGCTACCAGACTGCTCCACCCCGCAATGTCTGGACGCACCGTGTGCGCAAGAAAGTATATTACGCAGGCTTCTCATCCAAAGCAAGAGAAATCTTGCGTGAATTAAAACCCGTGAGTGGTCTTTACATTTCCTTCATATATCCCTTAATTTGCTTAAATGTGTCAGGTTTTATCCTGTTTTCAAACCATATCGCTTCGCGCCACGCTATTATCGATAATGTTGCTAGAAAATAGCAACATTCGTAACCATCCTTTCGGAGGCCGACCTTGTCCCAGCAAACGCCAGAGAGCACTCAACAAACAAGTCGCCAAGAGCTGCTCCTTAAGCTCGCGGAGCTCCAGCGAGCCATACAGAAGTGGCACAACGCGCTGCGCCGCCAGACCGGCGACATCGCAGCCAACCCCATCACGGGCCAGGGCCGCGTGCTCTCCGTGCTCGCAGAGACCGGCGACATGCCGCAGCGCACCATGAGCTCGCGCCTGGGCATCACGCCGCAATCGCTTGGCGAGATGCTGGTCAAGCTCGAGCGTGCCGGATACATTACGCGCGAAGCCACGGGCGCCGGCGCTCACACGCTTTCCGTTTCCATAACGGATGCGGGACGCAAGCGCGTTGACAGACACGGCGACATTGATTGCTTTGATGATTTTTCGGACGAGGAGATCCAGCAGTTCGCCGATTTTGTCGATCGCGCCATCGAGGACCTTAACCGCAAGGGAGAGGAGCTCAAGGCGGCAAACGACGCCGCCGGCAACGCCAAGTAGCGGCTGCGACTGGCGGCAGTCGCGCTGAGGGGCGAAAAGCTTTAGTCAAACGCTCTTGCGCCCGGAAACCCTCCACTCAGCAGTTCATCGTCCAGATACGCTCATCGTCCACGCACTTAATATAAAAGCGCCGGCCGCGCTCCCCCACGGGGATCCGCGCGACCGGCGCTTTGCTTGTTGTTAACGCTGCTTGAGTGCTAGCGCTGGCTGTCTTTGCGGTCCTCGAGCGCCTGCTTGAGGGCTTCGATGTCTTCGCTGGTGCGCTTGGATTTACGCCACAGCGCCAGGACAAAGATGAACAAAACCAGCCAAATGCCAATGTAGGCGGCCAGCACGTAGGGGGCGGCGGGCAGTACGGTCGAGTAGACCTCGGACAAGATGGAATCCATGGCTAGTCCTCCAAAGATGCGGAATGGGCGGGGCTGGCGGTCGCGGACGCCGAGTCAAGGGCCGCAGCAGTCGAGCCGGAAGACGCGGCAGGAGCTGCGGGCGAGGCGTCGGCTACAGCGGGGGCGACAGAGCTGGCGGCGGCGCGTAGGCGTGCCAGGGCATCGTCCGCGGCAACGCGGGTAGAGCGGGCGTCCATTTCTTCCAGCTGTTCTTTAAGCTCGTCCACCACTAGCGCATCCGTATGGACGCGCAGCGCGTAACGGTACAGGGCGAACCCGATCATGAGCATGCCAAACAGGCCCAGCAAAAACGGAATGAGCATCATGGGCGGCAGGCCGCTGTCCGTGCGGAACACCACGGGGTGAATCGACGAGGGCACCATGCGCGTGATGAGGAACGAGATGGGCGCATCGATGAACGCCACAATGCCAAAGACCGCGCAGAAGCGGGCGCGGCGCTCCGGGTCCTCGATGGCGTTGCGCAGGATAAAGTAGCCAATGACCAGCAACATCAAGATGAAGTACGTGGTAAGCCGCGGCTCCCACACCCACCACACGCCCCACTCAAAGCGGGTCCACAGATCACCGGAAACCATGGTGGCGATGATAAACACCAACGTAACCTGCGCCGCGGTCTGCGAACGAAGGTCGTACTTGCGATCCTTGGTCATCAAGAACCTCACGCCGTAGTACGCCACAAAGAACATGATCGCGAACGACGCGATCGCCACCGGCACGTGCAGGTAGAAGATCTTTTGGCTCAGCAACAGCTTGGTGGTGACAACCTGCCCCGCGATCACAGTGGGCTCGGACAGAACCGCGCCCTGCACCAGCGGCGCCAGGGTAAAGGTCCATGCTACGTCGACTGCGGTAAGCAGCGCACCAAGTACCAGCAGTATTGGGACGAGCCTATCTGCCTTTGATTGCAACGTTCTCTCCCCTCTCACGTATCTCTCCCCTCTCATATATATAAGAACGTTCCCTATGGTAGCCGATTCGTCCTGCGTTGCGATACCGAAACGTGTCGAGCGTTTCGAAGACCCGCTTTGCAGGCGGCATGCCGGGTCGCAGTCGCGCCGGGTTGCACCCGCACGTCAATCCCTGTTCGCAAGGGCGCTTAAAAGGCTAATGTTGCTACAATAATCCTAATTGCACGCTGCTTTTACTTGCCTTGAGCTTGCCACTTTTAGGAGTACCGTATGAAGCAATTCACCCACATCCGCCTCCTTGCGACCGCCGCGCTCGCCCTGAGCATTGGCCTGGCGCCGCTCTCCGCGCGCGCGGACAACGGAGGCACCGGCGCGGCAGCCGCAGCCCCCTCAACCGCTGCCTCAGCCGCTGCAGGCCAGGCATCCACCTCGCCCGAGACCGACGGCGTCATCGTTACGCTGACAAACACAGCGGAACGCGAACTGCAGTCCCTGGGCGACGGGCGCGCAAACGGCGACATCTCCATGCTCGACTCCTCGTCCACATTCCAAGAGCTTGACCAAGCAGGCCTGAACGTGACCCAGCAGATCACCACCGCCGACGGCGACATCGCCCTTGAAGTGCAGCCAGAGCAGGGAGTCTCTGACCAGGAGGCGCTTGAAGACGCCCTTGAGCTGGACAGCGTTGAATCCGCCCAGCTCAACTACGTGTACAACCTCATCGAGCCCGTGATCGACGAGCCGCTGGCCTCTGCCGCAAGCACCGACGCCGCCCGCGCCGCGACGTCCGCCAGCGAGGTGTCCACCTTGGCCGTCGACCAAATGCCCAACGATCCCTGGGCCAAGAACTCTAATCCGGACGAGGACCCCAACCAGTACTACCTGTACTCGTCCCACTTTGTCGAGGCGTGGAACATGGCCAAGGCGGACGCCGATGTCACCGTCGCCGTGCTGGACTCCGGCGTGATGCTGAACCATGACGACCTCAAGGCGAACGTCCTAACCTCGCTTGCATGGGACTCTTACTACAACAAGGCCCTTACCGGTGACGGCGACAACGTGGGTCACGGCACGCACGTCGCGGGCATCATCGCCGCGACCGCCAACAACTCCATCGGCATCGCCGGCGGTTCTTACAACGCGAAAATCCTGCCCGTCAAGGTCTTTAGCGACGACGCCTCGCCCAAGTCCAACACCACCGCGATCATCTCCGCGTACCAGTACATCATGACGCTGGTGAGCTCCGGCGCCGTTGACAACCTGCACGTTATCAATATGAGCCTGGGCTACTACGGCAGCGACATCAACGACCGCCTGCTTGAGGAAACCATCCGCACCGCCCGCAACGACTACCGCATCGCCACCGTGTGCGCCGCCGGCAACGGCAACAAGGTCGACACCGCCTATACCGAGAACATCTACCCCGCGGACTTTGAGGAGTGCATCGCCGTTACGGCCCTCACCCCCACCGGTTCAAACGTGGCGTTCTCGGACTACAACAAGGCCAAGGACATCTCCGCACCCGGCGCATCCATCTGGTCTACCTACCCGCGCGACACCACCATCGGCAACGTCAAGTACGGCAAGTACAACCGCATGACCGGCACGTCCATGGCGTCGCCCATGGTCTCTGCCGCCGCCGCGCTGATGTTTGCCCAAAACCCGGACGCCACCGTTGACCAGGTATGCCAGGCCCTCTACGCCACCGCCGAGCCCGTGGTGGACGCCGAAAACGACCGAAGCGAACTGAGCGGTAGCCACGGCGCCCTCAACGTCGCGGCCGCCCTGGTCGAGCTGCAAAATATCATCGACGCCGCCCAGTTCCCCGACGTCAAGCCGGACGACTGGTTCTACGACGCCGTGCTCGACATCACCCGCCGCGGCATCATGCACGGCTACGACGACGGCACCGGCACCTTTGGTCCCAACAACGACCTCCTGCGCGAGCAGGCCGCCGCCGTGTTCTACAACTACCTGGGCAAGAGCGACACCTCTGCACCACGCGCCCCTCACAAAGACGTCCTGGACGACTGGTACACCGTCGGCGTCAACTGGGCATATGACAAGGGTTACATCAACGGTTTCTCGGACGAGGTCTTTGGCGTTGGCCAGCCCCTTACGCGCGAGCAACTGTGCTGCATCTTCGCCAACATCCTCGCTTCTGAGGACGAGGTGGAAAACGTCGACATGACCAAGTTCGAAGCCATGCCTGATGCGGACAAGACCAGCTCGTGGGCGCGCAAGTCCGTCGCCTGGTGCATCAACAAAGAGCTTATCAACGGCGTCGACGTCGATGGCGGGCGCCAGATCCAACCCGACGTCAACTGCTCGCGCGGCATGATGGCCGCCCTGCTCTCGAGCGCGATCAAGTTTGGCCTGATCTAGCACGCACTTCGGGCCCCGCGCCCGGACCCCGCGCCCGGACCACGCGTTCAAGCCACGCGGAACATAGCTTCACGTGAGAAGGAGGGGCCTTGCACCCCTCCTTCTCTGCTATTCGCCCCTTCTCGCGTCCGCGCGCACTCCCAGTATGGGCTCCTCGTCGGCCGCACGCGGGCCACTGCTGAAAACGCGGTCCGGTTGGACTTGGCGTTCTGCTGAAAACGGGCTCCAGTTGGACTTGGCGTTCTGCTGAAAACGGGCTCCAGTTTACCTCCGACGCTAAAAATGACCTCCAGTTAAACTTGGCGCCGCCGGGAGCCTGGTGCTCCGGGCTCCTATCCAGCGCTTTTTCTCACGACCCCTCGGGGCCTTCCGAGCCCAAGTCCAACTGGACCGCATTTTCAGCATCGTCAAGTCCAACTGGACCCAAAAAGTAGATGACGGATGCAAACGGAGCCTGTTTTCAGCAGAGACCCCAAGTCAAACCGGAGGCCAAAAACAGCGCGCGGGCAAGACCGCAGACAGGACCGCGCCAAAACGCAAGTAAAACCACGCGGCAAGCCCCACCAAGCCGCACGGACCCGGCCACCGCCCTTAAAAAACCGGGCAACCCCCAGCGCAACTCGCAGCACTCGCGCCCCTACCAGCGCTTGATAGATTCCTGTAATACTTTTGAAAGACAGCGTTCCACTTTTCTTCTTCCGGCCCCCTACCCACCCACTTGCATGCGCTACGGTATGTGCATGGATATTTGTGTAAGCGACATAACGGAACTTGAATGCCTTCGCGCCCTCGCCGCGCCAGGAACAGCCGGGTCTGTCCAATCAAAGGAGACTCAGCTGTCCATACCCGCTGGCAACACGTACGGACCCACGGCAATCAAGCGAATCAGGAGCTGCGGTGCCACATCGCCCCGCCTGCATATCGTTCTTCCAAAGGATGCAAAGCGGCCGCATATCAAAAATATCGTGTTCCATCGATACGTCGAACCCAAAGGGGTTGAGCAATTCATCGATTTCGGTGCGGGCGTAACAGGGCTTTCCATAGAGCACTTCTACGTCTCCATATGCAGCAGGCTTACGTTCATCCAACGATTGCAGTTGGGATTTGAGCTTTGCGGCTGGTACGCCATTGTTCCAAATCCAAAATATGAGGACGAGGTACAGCAGGGAAAAACGGCCTTCAAGACCGTCGCAGCACCTAGATCTCCGCTGACCACGGTCGAAAAGCTCACCAACTTTGCCCAGGCAAACCGTCACATCCGCGGGGCGGGCATCGCGCTCAAGGCACTCCGGTACGTCGCTGACAACGCCCGATCTCCCGAGGAGGCAAAGATGGCAATCGTCATGCGCCTCCCCTATCGCTTGGGAGGATACAATCGAGGCCCCCTACACATGGATTACCTTGTAGACGGAACAAGCGGCCTGCGCCGTTGCGACGTGTACCTTGAGATTGGAAAAGTCGACGTTGAATATGGCAGCACGCTCCACCACGCCTCCGCAAAAGCGATGCAAGAAGATTCCCGGCGAACCAACGAACTCGAGGCCCTTGGCGTCAGCGTCGTAAACATCACAAGTAAAGAGCTGAGAGACCCCAAGCTCTTCCATATCGCGATGATGCGCTTGGCGCGGATCCAAGGGCGCCCCATTCATATCCAAATCGATGATTTCGAAGCGCGCCGAACCAGCCTGTGGAACGCCCTCTTTCCTAAACCTGCGACAACCAAAGCAACGGACGAGAACTCTACGGACGAGAACTCTACGGACGAGAAGCCCTCTAATGAGAGTGCGGATGCCTCGGAAACAGAAGAGGCCCGGGACGAGAAGCGCTAGAAAAAACGGCGCCGCCCGAAAGGGACAACGCCGTATCAAACCAAGCACAACAGAGCGCCAACCGCACCAACAGTCCTCGCGCCCGCAGCACCCGCAATGCCCTTACGCGTCCAACGCGAACTCGTACAGGCCCCAAGCAGCCGCGATCATGATCACGTCGTACGCCGCGGCCATGCCGCACGAGCTCCAAAACGTTCCAAACGTGCCCTCGACCCCCATAAACGCCACGGTAGTCGCAGAGACGCACGCATAGAGCAGCGGAAACGCCACGGGAATGAACAGAATCGCCAGCAACACGTCGCGCCCACGCGTATCGATGGTCATGGTCGAGAGCAGCGTGCCCACGCCTGCCACGCCCACCGTGCCCACCAGCAGCGGCAGCGCGATCATGGGCGTAGTGGCCGCCAGCTGCGCACCGGACAAGAAGAACAAAAAGAACAGCGGGATTACCACAACCTCGACCGCGACCAAGAACAGCAGGTTGCTGGTCGCCTTGGCCAGAAACACCACCGCACGGTCCACGGGCGCCAGCAAAATGCCCTCCAGGCAGCCCGATTCCGTCTCATGGCTAAAGCTGCGGTTCAGCCCCAGCAGGCTGGTAAAGATGATGAGCGCCCACAGCAGGCCTCCGGCGAAGGAGACCACCTGCAGCTTATCGCCCACCTGCGCCAGCGCCGCGCCGTAGATGGTCAATACCAGCAGCGCGTAGACCACCATGGACGTAAGCATCTCGCGCGTGCGCAGTTCCTGCCTCACGTCTTTCATGAGCAGGGCCTTGTATTGGACAAACTTGCTTTGCGCCTGCTTTTTCTGGACGAGTTTTTTCTGCACGCGCGCCATCACGCCACCCCCACGCCAACAGTCGCCAGATACAGGTCGCGAAACGCCGCGGCGTCAATCTGAGCGCGCTCGGCGCACACCACCACCTGGCCCCGAGCCAAAATGAGCGCGTGGGTGCACATCTCATAACCCTTCTGCAGGTCATGGCTCACCATCACAAAGGTGCGCCCGTCGCGAACACGGTCGATAAGCTGGTCGAACAGCTCCGCCGCGTGAGGATCCAAGCCGGAATACGGCTCATCCAAAAGCACCAGGTCGGGATCGTTCACCAGCGCGCGAGCGATGGACAGCCTCTGCTGCATGCCGCGCGAAAAGGTGCGCACGGGGTCGTTGCGGCGATGGTCCAGCTCAACCAAGCGCAGCAACTCGTCGATGCGCGCGCAATCCGGCCCGCCCGGGTACAGCGAGCTAAAGAACTCCAGGTTCTCCCGCGCGGTCAAATCCCCGTACAGCATGGACTTGTGCGAGATCAGCCCAACGCGCGAGCGCAGCGCGTCCGGCTCCTCCAAAGCGTCGACTCCCAGCATGGTAAGCGACCCGCGCGTGGGCCGGGAGAGCAGCGCCAGCATGCGCAGCAGCGTGGTCTTGCCCGCGCCGTTGGGACCAAAGATCGACAAGAACGCCCCCGCAGGCAGTTGCAAATCAACGCCGTCCAGGCCGCGGCGCGACCCAAACTGCTTCACCAGGCCGCGCGCGTCGATCGCCAACTCGCTGCCACCGGAAGCCCCCAAAGCCCCGGCACCAGGCACAGCACCAGCCACGGCACCAGACACGGTACCAGCCCCGGCACTAGCCACGGTGCTTCGCCCCCTTTGCCTTTTTGGACGAGGACCGGCCGCGGCCCGCCTTGCCCGCCGCGCGCCCGGCACCCTCAGCGGCAGCGCGTTCATCCGCAGCCAGCAGCGGCGTGGCACGGCGCGGGGCGAACGCCAGGATGATGCCCACGATAGAGATGCCGGCGCCAATCCAGTTGAGCATGATCAACGGGTTGATCTTCACGTTGATGGAAAGCGTGCCGTCCGCGTTAAGGCCCTGGAACGCCACAAACAGGTCTTCCAGCGGAAAGCTCAGCACGCCGGCGTGCAGGGTCTGCTGGCCGGAGTTGGTGGCGCTCACCTCCATGGAGGGCGCAAGCGTGCCCAGCTCGCGGCCGGTCGCGGCATCGGTCACAGAGAGCTGTACTTCCTTAAACATGTCGGACGCGGAATCCGTGTACTCGCGCGTGCCCGTCACGGTGAGCACGTAGGAGCCCACCTGGCCGCCCTGGCCCTGGTCCGCGGACAGATTAAGCGTCTGCTCCTGCACGTACATGGAAGATCCCACCAGGCCAACCAGCACAACCGCGACGCCAAGATGGGTCAGGTACCCGCCAGCCTGCGCGGGCGAGTGGCGGAACAGCTGGGCAAGCGCCACAACGGGGTTCTCGCCCTTGTTGCGCATGCGGACGGAGACGCCACGAACAAGCAGGTAAGCGCTACTGGTAAGCAGCAGCGACGCCGTGGCAAACGCGAGCACGGTCAGGGCGAAGTAGTACACCTTGGGGCCCTGCTCGGTCAGCGCGGTGGCGGCAGCACCGCCCGCGGTGACGATGGCATCGTACTCAGGGACAAACTTGGTGACGAACAAGAACATCAGCCCCGCAAACACCACCGCGCCCGCGATTGCAGGCACGCGCATGTTGCGAGCGAAGGCGGCGCCATCGGTCTTGCGCCAGCCAAGCATGGGGCACACGGCCATAAGCAGGCAGAACAGCGTTCCCACCGGACGGGCGACCGCGTTGAAGGCGCCCGCCGCGATCACGCTGCCGCCCAGGGGCATCCACGTGGGCAGCGCGCTGGAGACCGTAAGGTAGGCCACCAGCACGGCGGATACGCACATCACCAGGTTGGTGATGTAGTACGAGCCGTTCTTGGAGAGCAGCGACTCGATCTCATCGTCCTCCACAATCTGACCGTGGCGATACAGGATGCCGATAAGGAACGCCATGCCCGCCGCAACCATGATGGCGAGGAAGAAATACGTGGAGACGGGGTCCTCCGCAAAGGCGTGGACGGACTGCACAAGACCGGAACGAGTGATGAAGGTGCCCAGAACAACAAAGATGAACGTGATGGTGGCGCTGAACATGCTCCAGCGCTTGAAGCAGCCGCGCTTGCGGTACAGGGTGAAGCTGTGGATCATGGCCACGCCGGTGAGCCAGCTCATGAGGCTCGCGTTCTCCACGGCGTCCCACGCCCAGAAGCCGCCCCAGCCCAGCACCACGTAGGCCCACACGGCGCCCAGCGCCATGCCAATGGTGAGGAAGATGAAGCTGAACACGGCGATGCGGTCGCACAGCTCGACCCAGCGGGCGGACATGTCGCCGCAAATAAGGGCCGCCATGGCGTAGGCGAACGGCAGGGTCATGCCGGCGTAGCCTATAAAGGTCGCGGGCGGATGCAAGATCATGGCCCAATGCATCAACAGCGGGTTCATGCCGCCAATGGTGCCGGCAAGGGTGCCGTCGGCGTTGAGGAACTCCGGCGCGGTCGCCATGAAGGGATTGTTGGAATCGGAGAACACCAGGGTCGCCGCGAACAGCGCCACGATGATCTGCGCCACGCCCAGGGCGGCGTTGGAGAGGTCGTCCGTCACGCGCATGCGACGCCATGCGACCACGCTGGTAAAGACGGAGATGAGCCAGGTCCACAGCAGAAGCGATCCCTGGCGACCCGCCCACACGGCGGATACCTCGTACAGGGGCTTGAGTGCGCTATCCGTATTGGGATAGTTGCTCACCACGTACGCCAGGCTAAAGTTGCTGGTCACAAAGCACACCAGAATGATGACGATGCACAACGTGAGGGCGATGGTGGTGCCAAACACCATAAGGTAGCCGGCGTTGATCAGCGACTCGCGGCGGCCGCTCTCAAGCCCGCGAGCCTTGGTGGCGCCAATCAGCACCGCAGCGCTTAGCAGCGACAGCACCATCGCAAAGACTTGCAGCCCGTTACCAAGGGTTGGAATCATACGCGTATCTCCTTTGGGATTGATAATACGTTGGCGTGCACACTAGCATGCACGTAGATGCGCCCCGCTCGCACACGCGACACGGGGCGCCAAAACGGTATGGGATGGCGTTACACCTTAATGGACGAGTCGATGGACGGCTGCTCGGTCGCAACAAAGACGCCGTCGGAATCCAGGTGACCGGAGATCACCAGGGCGGTACCGTCGGTGATGGCCTCGTCCAGGCCGCCGTCGTACACAACCTTTAGGGTCTCGCCCTGAGACTCGATGGTGAAACGGAAGTCCGCCTGAGCGTCGTTGATCTCGCCCTTGACGTAGCCGCACACCTTGGTGTCCTTGAACATCATGGAATCCTGCTGGTCAAGCAGTCCCTTGACGGTCAACGAGCCCTCGGCGCTCTCATACTTGGACGGGCACTTGGTCACCATCTCGGACGCCTCAAGGGTCTTACCGTCCACGGTGCCGGTGCAGATGGCCACCACGCCGGTGCCAAAGGTCGCGGGCAGGGCGCCGTTGTATTGAACGGTAAGTGCCTGCTCGGAATCGGCCGCGTCAACGCCCTCGGGCGCGATCTTGAACACCGCGGTGGAACCCTCGCTGGTTAGCGAGTCGGCCACCACGGCACCGGAGACCTGGACCTTCTTGCCGTCATAGTTGCCGCCCAGCACGTCGGCGATAGAAAGCGAGCTGGCAGAGCCACCCGACCCGGCGATCGCAACGATCACCAGCATGGCAATGACCACAATGCCGCCAACCACCACAAGGCGACGCTTTGCAGACTTGTTCATATTGTCTCTCCACATGCAGTTATCTGGCAGTATATGCAATGTCTCAGTATACAATGAGCGCTGCAAGTCACGTTATCACACGCTCGTGATTCACGGTCACGGGCATAGCTTAGCCACAGGCTGGAGACACATATGCTGCTCGCTATCGACATGGGAAACACGCAGACCGCCCTGGGCCTTTTTGACCAAGACCAGCTGCTCCAATCTTGGCGCATGCCCACGGACCGCACCTTTACTAAGGACGAGATCCTGGTCCGCTTGCTGGGCTACTTCCAGATGAGCGGCCTCGCGCTTTCTTGCGTGGACACCATCTGCTTTGCCGGCGTGGTTCCGCAGCTCACGCGCGAGTGGCGCGCCGTGGCCACCCAGCTGGGCGTGCGCATGATCCAGGTGGGCCCGGACACGCAGATGGTCACCAAGGTAGACGCCCCCAACCCCGCAGAGGTGGGGGCCGACCGCATCGCCAACGCCGTGGCGGCTGAGGCCCTCTACGGCGCGCCCGCTATTGTGGTGGACTTTGGCACCGCCACCAACGTGGACGTGGTTGACCCGCGCGGCTACTACATCGGCGGCGCCATCGCCCCCGGCATCCGCATCTCCATGGACGCCCTCACCGCGCGCGCCGCCAAGCTCTCCAGCATCTCGCTCGAGGCCCCGCAGCACACCATTGGCCGCAACACCGTCGAGGCGGTTCGCAGCGGCACCGTGGTAGGAGCCGCCGCCATGGCAGAAGGCCTGGTCGCGCGCATCAAAGATGAGCTGGGCGAGCCGTCCGCGCGCGTCATCGCCACCGGGGGCCTCGCCGGATTGGTCGCGGCATGCACCAACGTGTTCGACGTGATCGACCAGCAGCTCACGCTCAAGGGCATCTGCGAGATCTGCCGCAGGCTGCAGGCATAGCCCTCCCTTGCGCAGTTCTTGAGGATAATTGCATCAATTCTGAGTTTTCCTTTGTACACCAGAATGGTGGGTTAGCCATTGCCTGCGGAAATGGCATCCAAAAATCCTGGCTACTCGCCTAAATCTAAAATCGATGCAATTATCCGTAAGAACCGCATGCGCCCTCCCCATCTACCACGCATCCAGCAAGGCATATCAACATGAAAAGGCCCAGTGCGGTGCTCATTTCCGCCCGGGACTCGACCAGTTCAAGGTTATTCTGCACAGGCCGGGCGCAAGCATGAACCCAAAAATCGAAGGCATCGGTAACGTGGACCAGAAGCCAATCCCCGGTACACGGCGAATAAGCGCCAAGCTGGGCGAGCAGTACATCAAGGACTGCCTCATCGAATATGGGGCTAAGCACGCAGCAACTGCAGGATCTCACCGGCATGAACGTCAACCAAGTGCGCAACCGCATTCGAAACCTCATCGATATGGGCGAGGTGCTGCCCATGTCATCGGCGAGCAGCAGAAACAGAAGGCACAAGATCACCGGCTAAAAAACCGCAGGGGTGGCTTTCACGCTGCGCCCACCGGGTCTCCAGCCCGCACAGCCGCCAGCCCGCAGCTTGAAGCAGCAGCTCACATTCGGATTTTGGTACCTAAATCATTCGGATTTTGGTACACCAAACATTCGGATTCTGGAATGTGGGTATATCTACCTTGTATAATGTTTGGCAAAGCACGGACGCGAAAGGCAGCGCATGGCCACTTCTCAAACGCATCGAACAACATGCCCCGCAGCATATCAACCCCGCATTGTCGACACCCAAATAGAGGCATATCTCAACCTGTTTGGAGCCGTTGAGGTGTCGGGCACCAAATGGTGCGGCAAAACATGGTCGTCCCTAGCCCATGGCTCGTCGGTGCTCTACGTGGATCGCGGGTCAAACCTGCAGATCGCCTCTGCCGACCCGTCCTATGTGCTCGCCGGCGACCGCCCCCACGTCATCGATGAATGGCAGCGTGTGCCCGTAATCTGGGACACCGTGCGCCATGCGGTCGATGACCTTGGCGGAGAAAAGGGCGCTTGGATTCTCACGGGTTCATCAACCCCGCGCAACATGTCAAAAGCACACAGCGGTGCGGGGCGCATCGGTCGCGTTCGCATGCATCCCATGACGCTTGCAGAAACCGGCGAATCCAACGCAAAGGTCAGTTTGGCAGGCCTGTTCGAGGACGAGTTCACGCCGTGCGCGTGTGACTCCGGCATTGAGGACCTTGCTCACGTGGCCGTTCGCGGAGGCTGGCCAGAAGAACGTCTGCAGACCGCGGCCAATGCGCAGATAGTTGTTCGCGAATACCTGGAATCCGTATTCACGCAAAGTGTTCCCCAGCTTGGCGGCAATGAGGAGCTCACGCGCCGCGCCGCCGCCTCCATCGCGCGCAATGTAGGACAATCAACCAAAGTGGACACGCTTGTCCGCGACGTTTACGCATATGAATCCGAGGACATGGCAACGGAAGGCGATCGTAAGGCGGTGTCCCAATGCGTCGACGTCCTCCGCAGCACGTACCTTATCGATGAGGTCCCCGGCTGGGTGCCGGCGTCGCGCTCCCCCAAGCGCATGCGCGTCAAACCCAAGCGCTACTTTGCTGACCCCTCGCTCGCCGCGGCACTGCTGGGCCTCTCTCCGGACGCGCTGCTGCAAGACTGGCAAACGTTTGGCCTGGTCTTCGAGAATCTTGTCATGCGCGACTTGGACGTCTACGCACGCGCGCTTGACTACGCGGTCTCAAACCCCGTGCGCTATTACCATGATGATTCCGGCCTCGAAGCCGATGCGATTGTAGAGCGCGCAGATGGACGATGGGCCGCGTTCGAAATCAAGGTGAGTATTGAAAAGGCGGATCAAGCAGCCGCCAACCTCATAAGGCTGTCCAACAAAGTTTGCGGCAATGATAAGTCGCAGGTACGCAAGCCATCGTTCCTCGCAGTGATTACGGGCATGGGCGAGGTGGCTTATCGCCGCAGTGACGGCGTCTACGTCATCCCCATCCGCGCACTAGGCGCATAGCCCAACGCTACACGGCTCGAATGATCACGGCCTCGCAGGGCAGCTCCTTCTCGGAGCCGTCGGCCGCCGTCACGCACGCGCGACCCCAAATATCCAGGCCGGAGAACGCGCCGATCGCCATGGGCAGCCCGTTGGGAGACAGCGCGGCAACCTGGTGGCCCAGCAGCGGCACCATGTCAAAGTAGTCGGAAAGCACAGGAGCCATGGGACCGGGGCTGGGGCGGGTCGCCAGCATCTGCGCCCACTGGTCCACCTTGGCTTCAACGGCGGCGGCAAGGGCGCGGCGCAACTCCTCGCGCGCGGGCAACGCAGCACCGCAACGCGCAGCCGCCCCCTCGAGCACGGGCATGTCGACCGTCACGGTCACGCTCGCAGCCGGCCCGTTTTCGCCCGCGTGGGCATGCACGCCCACCTTGCCCATAAACAGGTCAAAGTCAAAGGACGAGGTATCCGCGCTCATGGCCTCACGCGGCTTGGCGCCACCCGGCACCGCGGGGTGCTCGCGGCGCGCCACCAGGTCCGCAGGCCAGCCAATGCCCACCTGCTCGCCCAGGCCCAGCTGGCGCAGGCACTCGACCACGCCCATGGCGCACACCTGCGGCAGGGCGATAAACTCCATCATCTTCACCTTGGGCGTAAGCTCAAGCTCGCAGCACAGCTGGTCGACCTCGGCCACAGCACACCAACCTTTCCGGAGGGCTATCCCCGTCCAACAAATCAGGGCGACCCGAACCCGTCGAGCCGCCCCGCATCAGCACATCAAGCCAACGCCCGAAACGTTGCCCGCGCCGCCACGGCACCCGCGTCGCCCGCGCCGCCCGCGCCCGCGGCAGCACCCGCGACGCCTACAGCGAGCCCAGCTCGCCCACCACGTGTCCCACGCGGTCCTCGGGCTCCTTCACGTCCACACCCTCGTAGCGGAAGAAGCGCGCAGGGTCATGCATAAGGTCCTCGAGCGGCACCAGCACAAAGTCGCGCTCGCCAAGGTACGGGTGGGGCAGGCGCAGCTTGTCGCCGCCGTGCACCTCGCCGTCCATCCACAGCAGGTCCAAATCGATGATGCGCGGACCGTTGGGGCGGGCGCTCTTGGTACGGTTGCGCCCCATGGTGTTCTCGATCTTCATTAGCTCGTCCAGCAAGATCAGCGGGGCCAGCTCGGTCTTGATCTCTATCACCGCGTTGGCGAACGGGTCCTGGCGGTTCTCGTAGGCAGGCTCGCTCTCGTAAATGCGCGAGCAGCTGCTAACGCAGGTCATGGGGATCTCCGCGATCAGGGCCTTGGCGGCACGGATGTTCTCCGCGCGCTTGCCCAGGTTGGATCCCAGGGCCACAAAGGCGCGGCGGGGCTGCGGGCGGGCGATGGCCCAAAAGCCGTTCAAGAACTGCGAGAAGCCGCGCACGTCATGCACGCGGACAATGTTGGCGCCAAGCTGGATGGCGCCCAGGCACACGCCGTAGGTGGCGGCGTCGCGCTCGTGCACGTCGCCCACGCCGGACACCGCGCCAACAAAGCGCTTGCGGCTCACGGCGCACAGCAGCGGATAGCCCAGCGAGGCCAGCTTGGCGGTCTCGCGCTGGATAACAATGTCCTCGTTCGCGTCTTTGCCAAAACCCGCGCCGGGGTCGATGCAGATGCGCTCGCGGGCCACGCCGGCGTGAACCAGCGCGCGGGCCTGGTCAGAAAGGAAGCCCATGACGCGGCGCATAATGGGTGCGGAATCCGGCAGGGTGAAACGACGCAGCTGCGAGGTCGACCCCGTGGCGGCATCGCGGCGCGCGCTGCGGGCCATGATGGCGGCGAGCTCGTCGTTAGCGGGTACGGCGCGGGCCTCTTCCTCGGCGGCCTTGGCAGCGGCTTCGGCCTCGGCGGCTTTCTTCTCGGCCTCGGCGGCTGCCAGCGCGGCGGCCTTGGCAGCAGCCTCCTGCTCGGCAGCCTCGCTGCCATTGGGCAAGTCGCCAAAGGGAAGCTGCGGCTGAACCAGGCCGCCCAGCTTCAAGCCGGGGCGACGACCCTTCGCGGCCTTGGCGGCCTTTGCCGCGGCCTCAGCCTCAGCAGCGGCAGCAGCGGCGCGGGCCTTCTCGGCCACAAACGCGGCGGCGCTGGTGTCCAGCTGCACCGCGGTATGCCTCTTGGGAGCCTCCTCCGTGGGCTCGCCCGCGTGCATGACGATCACGCCGCAGTTGCTGCCCTTAACAAACTCCACCATCTTGGGATCGGTAAAACCGGTGACGTCGTTCACAATCGAGGCGCCCACGCGTACCGCGGCCTTGGCCACGTCCACGTGACGCGTGTCGATCGATACGATGGCGCCCTTCTGCGCCAGCGCGCGCACCACCGGCAGCACGCGACGAGCCTCCTCGTCCGCACTCACCGGAGTAAAGCCCGGACGCGTGGACTCCCCGCCAACATCGATGATGTCGGCGCCCTCGTCCAGCATCTGCAGGCCGTATGCAATGGCGGCGTCGGCGTCAAAGTGCTCGCCGCCGTCGCTAAAACTATCGGGCGTGACGTTGAGAACACCCATGATGCGGGGTCGATCGAACTTGAGCTCGAACTTACCGCAACGCCATGTCTTCGAATCGTTTGCCATGAGTACCCTTTCGTGCGCGTACAGCTCCCCCTATTGTATCCAGACTGAGCGGGTTTGGCGGCACATGTCTGCGGGGTGCACCAGTAATGCACGGGCGGTTCGCGTGTGGTGGGTTTGGACGAGTATTTGGACGAGGAGGGGCTGACGTTCGGTCGGGGCTCCACCGGACTTATCACGGGATGTGTTCGCCGTGCTTTGCACGGCTCAGAACATCCCTTAGATAAGCCGGTGGGCGCCCCGGCCTGCTGCAAGCCCTTCTTGGTCAATACACGCGAAAGCCCACCACCCCATGCAACGGGGCCGGCACCTGCAGCGGCACCGGCCCCGCGTGGCGGTCAATTGTTTATCGGCCAATCAACATGTCTGCTTGGCCCAGCCGGTCTTGCTGGTCCGGCTGGTCCGCCTTGCCCGCGGCGCCCTTCCGCCGCTTACGCGTACATCAGGTTGATGAAGCGCATGAGGACCGTCGCCACCTCCGCGCGGGCGGCGCCGTCGGTGGGGTTGAGCTCGCCGGTCACGTCGTCGCCGGTGAACAGGCCCTCGGCCACGGCCCAGGACATGGCGTCCTTGGCGAAGCCGGACACCTCGGATGCGTCCGGGAAGTCGATCTCGGCGCGCTCGGAGACGTCCATGCCCAGGTGGTCGGCGTAGCGCATCAGGAAGACGGCCACTTGCTCGCGGGTGACGTCCGTGTCGCCCTGGAACTGCTTGGAGCCGTCGGGCATGTCGACGCCGGAGAGGATGCCCTCCCCCAGCGCCCACGCGGCGGCGTCCGCGTAGAAGGCGCCCTCGGGGACGTCCGCGAGGGAGCCCTCGGAGGCCGCCTCGGGGTTCGACTCCAGGTTGTGCAGCATGGCGACGAACATGCCGCGGGAGGTCTTGTCATAACCCTTGAACTGCCTGGTGCCGTCGGGCATGTCGACGCCGTTGACGATGCCGCGGGCCGTGGCGAAGTCCACGACGTCGCCCGCGAACCAGTCGGCGTCGGTCACGTCGGGCATGTCCCTGGCGTTGTCGACCACCTTGATGGTGACGTCGCCGATGGCCTCGAAGACGACGTTGCCGTCGTCGTCCACGGCGCACTTGGGGATGACGGTCTCGTTGCCCTCGGCGTCCACGGCGAACACCACGATGCCGTAGTTCGGCTCGGAGTCATCGCCCTTGGCCACGGGCACCGTCACCTGGACGGGCTTGTCCGCGGTGACGGTCGCGGGGACCTTCACCTCGACCTCGGGGGCCTTGTCGACGTCCGTCGCGGGTTTGGCGTCGGCGAGCGGCAGCTCCACCTTGCCGGACTCGGCGTCCTTCTTCGAGACCGTCACCTCGGTGGACGTGACGTTGCCGTCCTCGTCCTTGGTCACGGTCGACGAGGTACCGGTCGCGGTCTCGTGGGTGATGGTCTGCGAGCCGTCGGGCTTGGTCACCGTGGTGGTGGTGGAGCCGTCGGGGTTCTTCTCGACCTCGGTCTTGTCGGACGGGGTCGGAGGAACAACAACGGAATTAGAAGACCACTTTGCGGTCAGCTCAACATCTGCATTAGCGGTATACGGATCACTTACCTTTGTTGTGCCGTCAAACCACCCGCCGAACGTATAACCAGAACGCTCGGGCATGGGAAGGCTTATCCCGCTAGCGCCCTTTAGCACCTTATACGCAGCGTCAGGTGTTTTGCCGTCATTGAACTTAAAGGCGATCGTAACCAAGGCGGCATCTTCGGAATTATTGACGGCAGTGATGCTGTCCCCGGGAGCCGCCTTTTCGATTGCCTGGTTCATATCCGTATAGTAGCTATAGGGAGTAACGGTGTTGGCAGCGCTCTTCAGTTCAGCCTTAATATCATCTGACAGATAGCGCTCGGCAACGCTAATGGCAAACCGTCCGCCAGAAACCGTCATCTTCGCAAGAGACTCGTCCTGCGTCGCGGTCACTTTGCCACCGTTATGGGTATATGTCCCAAGCCGACCCAGAATCTCGGCCTCTCCAGAAATGGTGACCTTCGGAGCCGTCTGGGCGGCAGTCCCATTTTCGTAGTAGTTAATCGCCTGCACAGGACCGTCAATATGCCCGCCCGTTATTGCCATCGTTGCATTGTTTGGAACTGTCGTGTAGCTCCAGGTAATAACTTGGCCTTTAATCTGACCGCCCGTGATCTTAGCTTCATCCCAATTCTGGATGGCCTGATTGGAAGCAGAAACAATTTCTCCTCCGTTTACCTCCAGAATGCTGAAATCATCATTTTTAATGCAGATGAAGTTATCCTGCTGAAGCTTGCCACCGTTTACAACAAGCTTTGCGGACTTACTCGCATCACCACAGTTCCTGATAAGCGAGGCGCCGCCCGCATTGTCGCCAGAATTGTTGTAAATAGTTCCGCCATCGATAGTCAGAGTGCCCGCATTGTCAATTACGTAGTACGCACTCGTTTCCCCGTTTTCCTCACGCTTAATCACGCCCGTCTTATCAGCGCTGGAATCTTCGATGATCAACGTACCGGCATTCTTTATGGCAGGCTTCTTATTGACCTTTTTACCATTGAGCGTGCAGCCGTTCAGATTGATTGTAATGTTGGAATTGGCACCAACCTCAACGTTCTCTTCGGTATCAACGAGCAGGACAACCTTCTCGCCTGC
The DNA here is from genome assembly GCF_000225705.1 of Collinsella tanakaei YIT 12063. GTDB lineage: Bacteria > Actinomycetota > Coriobacteriia > Coriobacteriales > Coriobacteriaceae > Collinsella > Collinsella tanakaei. The sequence goes on along the minus strand of NZ_JH126469.1, from coordinate 15,666 downwards.
GACTGCAGCATTAATCGCATTCTGGAGAGAGCTGAATACCCGATTGCCAATCCTCACTACAGGCTTGCTCACCTCTCCGGTAAGGGTTCCGCCACTAACGGTTCCGCCTGCGTCAGAGAACGTTGCGTTCTCGTCAACGGTAATAGAAGAGGAGCCATCCATCTGAATGGTGCCGGCGTTTACAAACACAGATTCAGCCGCAATAGACAGCTTAACGTTTTCCATATCGAGCACACTGCCCTCGGGAAGTGCGGCCTCAGCGATCTTTGTTGTGGAATTCGCCTCGAAAGGCTTCATCGAGAGCGCCAAAGGGCTCTCGGCGGGCGCCTTAATGATAAGGCCAGGATAAACCGCCGTAGTACTGTCTTTTTTACGAGTGACAAGCGGGGTCAGCGCAGCAGAGGTAACAGTGGAGCCTGCATCGATAGAGATGGCCATCTTCCCAGTTACGCCGGCGGCATCAGGCGTGCCAGAATCGCTTTGCATGCAATAAGGCTCTGCCCCGGTGTTCAGCTGCGAAATCGTCGTGTTCCTGATCTCCACGTTCGCATTTCCAACGAAACCCCTGTTGGTGCCACTTAGGTTCGCTACGGTGCAACCGCTTAGTTCGAGATTGGAATGGCAAACCTCGCCATTGATTCCACCCAAATACAGCGAATCAACTCCGCAGCCATTCAGCTTTACTGACCCAGAGTCAACCTTGGTGCTGCCAGATCCTCCCGCGCCCAAAAGATAGAACTCGCTATCCTTTGCGCTTATCTCAACCTCATTCGCAACGGCATAGGTCTGCATTGCCCCGTTATCAATATCGCGAGAACCCTCCGAGCCGTTACCGTAAACTCCGCCGTTTACATAAGGACTCAAGGCGGCAGGATTGCTGTCATCACAGAAATCGACATCATCGAACTCCATGGCAACCGCGCCTTTTACGCACGAATTAAAGGCGCCGCCTCCATGGAACAGGTTGGACACATACGAATCTTTGCCAGAAACCTTGATAGATACGTCTCCAGTTACCTCAGAGCACTCATCCGCAACCTTGGACTTTTTACCAAGGTTGCCACCAAACAGGTTCCAGATTCGTCCGCCAGTCATTACGATATTCGTATTGGGAACAACAACCTTGCCGGCACTGCCATCACTACCGCCGTAAACCGTAGCGTCCTTGGAAATCCCCAGATAATAAGTAGCGCCCTCGTACTCCCAAGAGACGTAAGCACTCGTTCCAGCAATGTTGTCCGTTCCGCTAATAGTAGACTGAGTGGCATCGCTAGGAGCATCCTTGGTAATGGAAATTGGGGTTCCATTAGCAAAGAACGATTTGTCGCTAACGCTTGGCTCGGCTTGCCCGTCTGCAAACGCCGAAAGAGGCGCAGCAAACAACGCAAGCGCAATTCCCAGCAACAGCTTTGGAACAGCACTCTTCATTGGACGGCTCCTTCCTAATTGCAAAACGCTCATAGTTCCTCCCATTTCTAGAAAGGCAATTCCTTCACGCATAGTTTTAGGTTATCCCTCACTATCACTTTTTACAATCTTGAATTGGCCGTTTAGCTGCAGTTTCTCCGCTGAACGGTTATCCATATCTTTCCAAAATCGTTATCGTTTCTTTCAAAAACCAGTGCCCCCTCTTAACAAAAACGGCCGCCTTCCGTGGTGGAAAGCGACCTGAAAGCAAGCTCGATGTAACGTTGGCAGCGCCCGCGGCGGAGCGCGGCAACTGCGAGGGGGCTTCCGCGGCGGGGCGGCGACAACGGCACGCGCGGCTACTAAAGACGGAAAACCGGCAGCCGCGGCAGGCGGCGGCGCTATGCCTGTTGCAGCGCCTGGGCTCCCAACGCAATGGCGCCAAGCACGCCTTGGTTGCCGTCGCAGGCGGGCGGAACAATGTAGGAGTCGATATCGTCCAACTCCGGCGTGGAGATGTAGCCGTTGTTGAGCTGTAGCACCTTGGCGCGCACGCGATCCATCAACTTGGGAGCGTGATCCGGCACGCCGCCACCCAGAATGATGCGCTGGGGCGACGCCACGTACAGGTAGTTGAGAATACCCTGGGCAATGTAGGTGCCTTCAAGCTCAAGAAAGCCCTCATCGTCCGCCATATCAGACGCGCGCTCAACGCCGTAGCGCTTCACCACGGCCGGACCGGCGGCAAGGCCCTCAAAGCAGCTGTCATGCGTGGGGCAGACGCACTTAAAGTCCTGGTCGCCGGACACGCGCGGCAAGGTGATGTGGCCGGCCTCCGGGTGCAGCATGCCGTGGACCAGCTGGCCGCCCGCGTAGATGCCGGCGCCAATGCCCGTACCCACGGTGATGTACATGGCCGAATCCAGCCCCTTGGCGGCGCCGTACATGACCTCGCCCAGACATGCCCCGTTGACGTCCGTATCGTATCCGCAGGGCACGTTGAGGCCGCGGCTCATGGCACCCAAGAAGTCAAAGTTTCGCCAGGCCAGCTTGGGCGTTTGCAGAATATGGCCGTATGTGGACAAGGACGGGGTGACGCCCGTGGGACCAAACGCGGCGATGCCCAGGGCCGCGATGCCCTTGCTGGCGAACCACTCGACCATGACCGGCACGGTCTGCACCGGATCCTGCGTGGGAATGCTCGTGCGCTCCGTTATGGTTCCATCGGCGTAACCGCAGGCCAGCACCATCTTGGTGCCTCCGGCCTCAATCGCGCCTATGAGCGGGCGGTCGGCAGCGGGTGCGGCCGTGGCCTGGTCGGCAGCGGGCTCGGAGCTCTGTCGGGTGGTTGCCTGGTTCATGGTTGACCCCTTTCGCAAAGCGCAGCATCTAATTCTCGGATGGATACTCGTCCAAAAATACTCCATCAGCACGCAATTGAGCTCGCAGGGCGCTCGTATCCAAACTGTTTGCAGGCTCCTTATTTAGGGCAGCTTGCGCCGCAGCCGTACCCGCCGCTTGCCCCATCGCCATAACAATTGGCGTAACGCGAATCGCAGCACACGCCTCATGCGTAGCGCTTACGCATCGGCCGGCAACGATCAGATTTGAGACTTCGCGGGTCACCAGGCAGCGATACGGAACGGAATACCAGCTCCCGCTCTTGAGGAATCGATGATTCGTCTCCTCACCATCAGGCGAATGAACATCGATTGGATAGCCGCCCATGGCAATTGCATCTTCAAACATCGTGTTACTCAAAAGATCGTCAGCGGTCAACTTATACACACCTTCTATTTTTCTGCTCTCGCGGACGCCGATGTTGGGACCAGTCGACACAATATGACTCTCGGAAAAACCTGGGATGTGTTTCTTTAAGAAGGCGTATATCTCCCACGCCTGCCGCCTGCCCTCGACCTCCGCATAGGTAAGATCAATCGGGTCGACCGCAGAGCGATGTATGATTCGAGACATATTGACGATGTACTCGCCCAAGGTGTTGGTCTCGAAGCATAGAACCATATCGCGATCAATGCTCAGCTCTCCAGCACCGCGTGCCGCCTTGACTATGGAGTAGGCACCTTGGATACCAGAGCGTGGGATAATCCGCAGATCATCAAACGGAATAGACGGAAGCATGTCGCTACGATTGCTCTTAACGAAATCCATCAGCCTGTCTCGATCGACATTCCCCACTCGAAGGTTCATGGTCATTGGCTGTGCGAGATGGTCAGACTCCCTTCCATAGCATGAAGGCACGCCTGCACTGGTTGCGACGTCGGCATCTGCGCTACAGTCAACCACCACTTTTGCCTGAACACGCATAAAGCCTTTTTTGCTCAACAAGCGTAGCGACGCAATCTCTCCGCCTTCGCATGAATCTGCTTCGCAATCAACGAACACGGTATGGTAAAGCAAGGTAACGCCAGCATCTAAAGCCATAGATTCAAGCACATACTTCATCCCTTCAGGATTGAATGGAGTAACGCTGCTTGCATATCCCACAAAATCTGCCATATGACCCGGCGAGGCACCCAGGGCACATAAACGTTGGACTATTTCCTCTGGAATGCCACGCACCACCTGCGTGTCTCCAGCATGATAAGTCATCTGAGGCCCAACGCCGGCCGCCGTAAGGGCTCCTCCCAAATAGCCGTTTTGCTCAACCAACAGCACGGTTGCCCCGCTGCGCGCCGCGGCTATTGCCGCCACAGAGCCTGCAGGCCCACCGCCCACTACAACGACATCGTATTCGTTAACGACGCTCACGGGCAGGTCCCTCCTTGCAAGAAGATCTATTGTTCACCAAATCAAAATACGTACGTGCAAAAGCATGCGCACCAATTTCTGACAAAGCATGAATTCCCGTGCGCCCCAGAGACAAACTTCCGATACGCAACATCGGAACTTGATAGATACGGCTTGTTAGGCCCAATCCATTACATTCGAGGTAGTGAAAGTACTCGTGACTAAGAATGAGATTGCAGGCGTTCTCATATTCAAGAGAGTTCTCCTCCGCCCAAAGACGAATAGACTTCTCGTATAGAGTCACCCGGTTTTTCCCTGACAAATAATCACTGAAATACCGCTGCTTTCCCACCACGTAATCAACGTTCCGAGTCTCAACGCTCACACCACGGTCTTCAAAGATGCTTCGAAAATCATTAGATCCCATTGTTTTTTGATACTCGTCGCACGCCGCAAGCTCGCCTATGCTCCAAGCCTGCTCAACAATGCCCCTTCTCTCCTTTGGAGGAATTTTTACATAACATGGATCGGCCTTGAGCTCGCGCAATGCCAAGCTCTTGCCCGGAAATGGGAACTTTGATTTGGACATCTTATGCCTATTCGACTCGTTTTGTACCTACAAGAATCACTCGTTCATCCGCCCCGCAGCTTGATAGCTCTACCGAGCCCAAGCCCTCAATCTGCTCTGGTGTAGGCAACCCGGAGAGATCGATGATGCGCGTTCCGAGAACGATGTACACATTCGGCAGGTTTGTGCCACCGTCGTTGTAAATAGTCAGCTCATCGAGCAACCAAGAGAGCGACTTTTTCCATGTGGCTACCGTCTCCTCGCAAACAAGCGCGTTTGTCTTTTGGAGTCGAATAACCCCTTCAGAATCAACAAGTCTAACTTGGGACGTACTCTTTTTGACCAAGCCGAACAACCGCTTCTCCACGCGCTCGTGTCGCACGGCCATCATCTGCTCGGTTCTGGCAACAATGGACAGCTCGCTCACCGGAACATTTAGGTTATCGGCAACGATTGAAAGCCTCTCGTCTTCCGTCAGGCGCTTCTGAAGTCGGTCCTTGCTGCGCATCTCCGTAGTGCCGACAGCAATTGCCCTAACAACGTTCCTTTGCGTGTCAACTTCAACGCTAACCTCGATGGAATCCGGAGCGGCGCCAGAAGCAATTGCCTTCAACTCTGCTTCACGTCGCACGGCAATAATGTCGTCCTGAGTCGGATCAGAAACGCTACGTTCGACCATATCTCGAACCATAGCCAGCGCAACACCGATAGTGGAAATAACGGCACCGTTCTTGGCGATATGCTGAGAATGTCCCATGAATTCCGCCAGATGGGGAACTACACTTGCAGCTCCTCCGCCACCGCCGACAAATACCGTCGTACGCGTGTCCATTTTATAATCTTTCATAAGCTGAGAGGCCACGCGCGCGTTCTTCTCGGCAGCGAAATCCATCACCTTTCGCGCCGCCTCTTCCACCGTGCAGCCCATATTGTCTGCCAAGGGCTTCCACGCCAACTTAGCGGCTTCTACATTTCCGTAAGCATAGTCTTCAGGACGAACGTAACCCGCGATATTTGCCGCGCCCGCCATAGTCAACGATACTCGGAGCCCCCCATCGCACTCGATGCAAGCGTATTCGGGGTCTCCCTCCATCGGCCTCACAGCTACCAAACGGGGATTCACTATCTTGCTCGGATCCGTATACACTTCGTAATCCAGATTGGCAATATGCGCGCTACGCGGACCAGTGCTCACCGCCTTTCCGTTCTCGATTTGGACCATCGAACCGCCGCCGATTCCCACCGTGCGCACATCGAGACTGTTGAGGTACGTCTTATGGCCTCCCACCTCAGCGTATTGAATCATCACCTTGCCGTCTTTAACGCATGAGATATCCGTAGAGGTTCCACCAACCTCAAAAAACAGGCCGTCTGTCAGCTTCTCATACATAAGGGCTCCTGCAACACCCGCCGCAGGTCCACTAAGAATTGTCAAAATAGGTCGGCTGCGCACCTCGTCAACAGTCATAACGCCGCCATCACAACGCATGACCATCAAGGGGCTCTCGATATGGGCCCCCTTAATACTCTCCTCGGTCATGTTTGCCGCTTCAAGCATCTTCGGCATGATGGAAGCGTTGACAACCGCCGTCCGCGTCCTGATTTTTAAGCCATACAGCTTTGAAATATCGTTGGTTGCGGTCCCCGGCACCCCACGACGGCGACAGGCTTCAACAACCTCGTTCTCATTTGCAGGGTCATCAACCGAAAATGCCTCAGCGGCAACAAAACTTGTGCAGCCATCTTTCTGCAAGGCATCGAGCGCGCAATCAATTTGCGTGCTCAGATCAGAGCCGCTTGTGTCGATATACTCGTTGCCGGTGGGCAAGAACTTACCCTGAGCAAGCTCGATCTTGCCCATGTCCGTATCGCTCTTGCTCTTCGCCCCCTGAAGGCCGCTGCCCAAAGTGACGATTCCAACTTTGGCGACGTCGCCCTCAAGCATAGCATTGGTCGCCTGGGTGGTACCGTGGGCAATAAACACAACATCCTCGGGCTTGATGCTGCACTCATCCATAACACGATGAAGGGCCTGCACGATACCAGCGGCGACCCCCTCCGCTGCCTTATGCGTGGTCGGCACCTTTACCGAACCCACCAGCTCGAATGTCTCGTTATCAATTGCAACCGCGTCTGTAAATGTACCGCCCACATCGATGCCAATGCGAACCTTCATAGCTCCTCCTAATTCACATTCCTCTGACGAAGATGATTGTCTTGCGCCGGCGACGGACATTATTCTCAAAGCAATGCCCCTCGCCGGCGCGGCAGAAAGCAAGCCTGCCGCGCCTGCGAACCTACTTTGACGAAACGTCTTTACGACTAGTAATACACAACAGCAGAAACGATAACGCCGATGATGGAAATGGCCCACAGATACGGGAGGAGGCGCTTCGTGATCGAATTGACATCGACCTCGACAAAGTTGGCCGTCCAAACATTCTGGGTGTTTGTGGGGTCGCCGCATCCCTGGATACGCTCAGCCGACAGGAATGCACCCATAACAGCAAGCGGATTAATGGTTCCAAGGCCGCTAATCAACGCAGCGATGCCGCTACCAAGTCCAAACAAATTCATGGGACCGCGGTAAAGCGAAAGAGGAGCAAGCAGCGAGAAGAAAATGATGAAGCCGATCTTGCCGGACGGAATAATGGCTTCAAGGAACGGATTGAGCACCGCCGTCACCATCGGATGGCTAACCGCAAGGAACAGAATGCCGATTCCGACCATCAGGATAATTGCGGGGCCGCTGTCGGTAATTCCATCGTAGCAAGTCTTGACAAGCAGGTTCATAGATTTCTGGAAGCCCGTGGACGTCCAAACGAGAATCCAAATGATGCCCGCCATAAAAGCCGGGCAAACCGGACACTTGAAAACTGCAACCAAGATGATAGAGATCAACGGGGAGCACATCGCCATAGCGCCACGTACGCCACCGATCTGAGTGCCGCTCTTTGCAGACTCAACCGGAGCAGAGAATGCGAACTTCACACCATTGCGCTTGAACTCAACAAAGATCAGGACAAGCGTGGCCACTGCCGTTGCCACAAGCATATAGGTCTCAAATCCCTTGATGACCTCAACATCAACCGAGAAAATCGATGCAAAAGTATTCCAGTTAGCAATATTAAACGTAAGACCCGTTGTAAATGCCATAAGGAAGATGCATGCAGCGCTCATTGCGGGAACGCCAACGGACACCAAAATCGGCAGCACGATAGAGCCAACCATGATGATGGAGCCGAGACCGGAAAGAGTTGTAAACAGAACAGCGCATGCAACAGCCATGACAAGAGTGATGATCAAAGGGCGGTCGCCGCCAAGCTCAGCGCTCTTCTTAATAATCGTTTCAGTAACGCCAGTCTTATTCATCAACTGGCCCAACCATGCACCGAAGATAACGGCCATAATTGCGCTGCCCATTCGAACTGTGCCCGCTTCAAGCACAGACGCGAGCCAACCTATCGCCACTCCATCCTCGTCTACCCCCACCGCGGGAACACCCGCAATGATGCAGATTGCCACCGCCATAAGCGGAAGCGCCACCAAAGTCGGTAGCTTTTTGGTCATCATCAACGCGGCGATGATGACGAATGTCACGATAATCAGGGACCCCTGTACCATGCCATCCTCCTTTCTCTGCCTCGCAAGAGGCAGGTTGACCCTTACGTTCCCACGAACACCAGCATGCTTGCGGAATGCAGCTAGTGAGCGTTGCTACGTTTAGAGGGCAAGCCCAACGGCCTGCTTAGATATTTATTTGAATCTTGGTTAATAATCTGAGCAGATAATCTGAACAAGCATCATTCTAGAAGAAGCGTTGCTCGTCGTATGTCGGCAGCGCACGTTTTGGATACATCGGAAGAAGCAAGCTGTCGTCCTCGCAACCACTCTAGCCACGGAGATTCCGGGCCAAAAACGGCTGTCAGTACGTGTTCGATTCCTTGGACAAACTTGTCCGTCACAATTTCATCGGGGCCAAAAATCAACATGCGATCCAAGGAAAAAAGGGAGCACAGGGACACAACCGCGCGCGATACGCAAGCAATTCGGTCTTCTTCGCCAAGCGATAGCAAGAACTCGATGCATCCGCCCTCATACTCATCCGATTTGTCGCAATATGCCTCGCCGCACACCATCGGCGTAATATCAGCCGTAGCACCACCCTTTAGCGATACAAGCGCATCGTCTACCTTGACGCTAACGACAACTTCAGAGCCAATAGAAATAACGGCGGCATTCGACACGTCCTGATCAGCCTCATCCAGGACCTGAGTAATGGTATAGCCTTGCGAGTGCTCTTCCCTGATTGGAATCTTATACTGCGTGAACAGGGCATCTTTCAGAGAAATCGTTGCATCCTGAATACCGGTGGAATACATTACCGTGCAATCTTCGGCACGAATGCCCTCTTGGTATAGTAGCCCCATGCCGAGTAAGTCACCCACCATGGAGGAGTTTTCAAGCGCACGGTCCACGGCATTGCACACCGCCACAAGCAGCGCGTTGCCCTCGAGTGAATCGCGCGAAATAGCCTCAGAATGCACGGGCTCAAGCATGAGGTCGAAAAACGTCAGAAGAACGCTGCGACGGCCAACCTCCAAAGTTGCAATCACTCCAAGATTGCGATTAACCGACAATTCAGTCCTGCTACGCCCTGCCGTAAGAGCCTTGTTACCCGTCTCAATAAACAGGCCATCCTCTAGCAAACTTGATACAAGACCAGTCACTGTGCTCGGAGACAAGCCAGCAGCTTTAGATATCTCGATTCGAGACAAGGGGCCGTGATTGAGAACGACGTCGACGACCTTTCGCCGATTCGCTGTTTTGAGGTCCTTAAGGCGCATTCCCAATCACCCCTTACTACCTTTTTACGGAGTTCGAAATAAGCAGGTTAAGTATATCTCCGTCAAGTTGAATTATAGGATCCCCCTCCTACCAATCGGCTCAGCGGTTGTTTTACTTTCGCGAACGTTAACCAGTCGTTAATCCACCTGCACCACTTTGCTTGGACGATATTCCGCCAAATCAACCTTCTCTCCCAAAGCGACAGCGCAAGCGCGACCTGCCGCATCGCCCAAATCGATAAGCGTGGGCTGAATGCGTATGCTGGCTTGCACCAAAAACGTAGTCGAGATACAACGACCAATGGTCATCAGGTTTAATACGTAATCATTAACAAGGCATCGATATGGTATTTCGTAATACTCCCCCTTGTTGAACTTATCCATGTGAACAAGGCCGTCGGTAGCCGAATGGACATCGATGTACCAGTCTGCCCTTGCAACGGCGTCATCGAACCTCGCTCGACCGATATAGTCGTTTTCCGTAAGCGTGTATTTGCCCTTTATACGATAGGACTCTCTAACACCAAGAGCCGATGCAGACCGAATCAAATACGAATCCTCGAATCCCGGCATACACCGCTTTAAGAATCTTACGAGCCGATCAATCATCCTATGCGCTTCAGTCACTTCCACGGACCGCATCTTTGGATCGGTATTGTCCTTGAGCTCTACAAGGTGCGGACAATTGAAGGACATGCAACCGGGTTGACCGGGAATCGAGAAGCACTGATAGTAAACGAGGTCCCGCTCTTTCAATACGCCGTCCTCTACGCCTTTTCGAAAAAGAGGCTCGAGCTTAAAAGACTTCCCTGCAACCATAGCCGATTCCCAAAAAGGACCTTCGACCAAAGGAGAAAAATGGTCATCGATGCTCAGACAGTAATCACGATACTTCTCGACATCAATGCCGCCCATTTCGAATCTGAGGGAGGACATCTGGTCGTTTCCTTGATCATCACCGTGGGCAACGGGAACTCCAGACATCCTTGAAAGCCATGCATCACCAGAAGCATCGACAAATTGCTCCGCCTCCACCGCCACGAAGCCACCCGATGTAAGAACTATGACCGCAATAATACGATTACGGTCTACGATGCAATCAACAACCGTCGCATCGTAGAGAATCTCACCACCCGATTCCAGATACAGCTCTTCCAAAGCCCTGGATTTACTTTCAGGCGTCGACCAAACATACTCCGACATTTGTTTGCTGCGAGTAGGCACGCCATAAGATATCAAGCGCTTCTCTATTAAATGGAAATTCTCATCATGAGGAACAAACGACTCCATCATGGGGGTCACCAGGGCGCCAACAGCAGCTCCGCCAAGATATAGGCCCTTCTCAATAATTAAAGTGGAGTTACCCCCACGAGCACAGCTAATTCCCGCCGAAGAACCAGCAGTGCCACCACCAACAATGACGGTGTCATAGCGACCGTAGGACGAGACCTCTCGCCCAGCATAATTGTATGTTTGCATCTTAAGACCTTTCCTTTTATAGGATTAAGCCCATAGATGCATTCCGCAAGCCTCTCGATAATACACCAGCGATGGATGCAGCCCACTAAGAAAAACTGCGTCAGAATAAAGCCACTTTTTTACTTGATGCCAGCTGCCTCTGTTAACACCCAACCGCCGGCAGATGCCAGACTAAAGTGCGACCACCGCAACGGTATCATTCAACCTGTATGCGACCCCTGCAATAGGATGGTCGTTACCATGAACTAATTCCCCCGCACCCGGCGCCCCGGCGCCCGGGCAAGCGTTATGGCCGGGGTCGCCTGCGCGCCCCTTGCAGCAACGCCGCGACGGCTACGCCTCAATATACACGGTTGCAAACTTGCAGTGACCCAGCGGCTTGAGCGTGACCTCGCAACCGTTGACCTCCACGTCACCAGATCGCTGCTCGCGCAGGTTGCACAGGTAGGCCTGCTTGACGGGTAACCCCCATCGCGCTCTCTGCTGTTTTTGACCTCCAGTTGGACTTGGCGTTCTGCTGAAATCAGCCTTCGTTTGCATCGCGTTGCTATTTTCGAGCTCCAGTTGGACTTGGCGCTGCTACTTTTAGCCTTCAGTTGGACTTGCCCCACCCCGCACGAAGAGACGCCTCGGGGAAGCAGCTGGTAGATAGCCCGGCGCATCCAAGGGCCTTCTTGCGTAACTCCAACTGAAGCTCATTTTTAGCAATCGAGTCAAACTGGAGGCGTTTTTTAGCAGAGTGCCAAGCCCAACTAGAGGGCGTTTTCAGCGATTGAAATCCGTGCGGCGCGGGCTGCCTCTGTTAACACCCAACCGCTGGCAGATACCAGGCAAAAGTGCGGCCACCGCAACGGTATCATTCAACCTGTATGCAACCCCTGCAATAGGATGGTCGATACCATGAACAAACTCTCCCGCACCTGGCGCCCCGGTGCCCGGGCAAGCGTTATGGCCGGACTCGCCTGCGCGTCCCTGGTGTGCTCGCTGGCCATGCCGCCCGCCCTGGTCGCCATGGCGCAAACCACGTCGTCAACGTCTTCGCCGGCGCCTTCGCAGGCAGCAGCCGCGGATACCGCAGACCAAAGCACCGCAGCGCCCAGCACGCCCAATGCAGACGGCACCGCTGACGGCACCGGCGGTGACGCAACCTCCGGCAACTCCACGGGCGGCTCAGACTCCGACAACACCGCAGCCCCCGCGGATCCAACGGACCCCACCGCCCCAGGCACCGCCACAGACAGTACCGCCGACAGTACCGCGGGCAACGTAACCACCCCCGCAACCCCGAATAACATCACAACCCAAGACGCCCCCGCAGAAGAAACCCCCGCGCCGGACAACGACCGCGCCGCCCTGGACGCCCTCGCCGCCCAGCACGCCGCAGCCGTGGCCGATGGCACCTACGCCATCGCGTCTTCCGCGTCGCAGGCAGCCAACCAGCGCGGCGTGCTCGACGTTCAGGGAGCATCCGCGGCAGGTGGCGCGACCATCCAGCTCTACGCCAGCAACGGCACGGGGGCCCAGCGCTGGCGCGTCACGCATGATGACGCGGGCTACGTCACGTTCATCAACGTCGCATCCGGCCTGGCGCTCGACGTGCAGTGGGGCAACTCCGCCGCGGGAACCCCGGTGCAGCAGTACGCCCCCAACGGCAGCTGGTCGCAAAAGTGGATCGTGATTTCTTTGGACGAGGAATCCGGTAGCGACACCACCGCCACCGCGTTCCCAACGCGTTGCATCATTGTCTCCGCCCTGGCGCCCAACATCGCTCTTGACCTGCGCGGAGGCTCAATCGCAAGTACCACCCCGGTGCAGATTTGGGACTCCAACCACAGCGCGGCGCAAACCTTTACCTTTATCGACGCCTCGCCCGCAGCACCCGCCGCGGTGGAAGACGGCACCCTGCCCCAGGGCTGGTTCAGCCTCAAGCCGCAGTGCGCCCCCGCAAGCGGCGTGGACATCTACAACGCGTCGCGCAACAACAACGCCAACGCGCAGCTGTGGAGCGCCAACGGCACCTTTGCCCAGCTGTTCACCTTTAAGTACTGCAACGGCTACTACCTCATAGTCAACGCCGGCAGCGGCAAGGCGCTCGACGTCGAGACGGCAGACGTTGTTCCCGGTACCAACGTGCAGCAGTACCAGGCGAGCGAGGTCAACCCCGCGCAGCTGTGGGCGCCCGTAGCCAATGCGGACGGCAGCTACACCTTTATCAACAAAGCGACGGGCATGGCGCTCAACATCGATGGCGCGGCATCCTACAACGGCGCCAACGTCAACGCCTACACCCCCAACGGCAGCGCGGCCCAGCGCTTTACCCTTGCCAAGCAGACCAACCTTTTGGCAGAGGGCATCTACACCCTGGGCGCAAGCGCGGCCACCAACAGCGTGCTCGAGGTCTCGGGCGCAAGCCAGGCGGCCGGAGCCTCCGTGCAGGCCTACGCATCCAACGGCACCCTGGCCCAACGCTGGCGCATCGCGCTTGTTCCGGGAGCGGAGAACACCTACACCATCCAGAACCTGGGATCGGCCAAGTTCCTTACCGCGGACTCCGCCGGCACGGTGAGCCAGCGCGCCGCGTCGGGCTCAGCAACAGGCTCAGCAGCGGGTACCAGCGCAGCAACGGGCACCGGCGCAGCAACGGGCACCAGCGCCGCAGCAGGCGCGACCGCCGCGAACCCCGCCCAACAGTGGACCCCCGTCATCACCGCGCACGGCATTGCGTTCGAGTCCGTCGCCCACCCCGGCCGCGTGCTCGACCTCACTGCAGGCAGCACCGCCAACGGCACCCGCCTGCAGCTGTGGCAGGCAAACGGCAGCCCCGCGCAGGCCTTCGCGCTCGCGTCCACCACGGACACCCTGCCAAACGGCACCTACACCCTTACCGTCGCTAACACCAGCCTGGCCATCGATGTGGCGAACGCATCCTATGCCAGCGGCGCCAACGTGCAGGTATTCCAGTCCAACAACTCCGGCGCACAGAAGTGGAACGTCGCCCGCAACGCAGACGGAACCTACACCATAGTCAACGCCGCCAGCGGCAAGGCGCTCGACGTCGCGGGCGGGTCGGCATACTCCGGCGCCAACGTGCAGCAGTACCAACCCAACGGCAGCGCCGCCCAGCGCTGGAGCATCACGTTCGATGCAGGCGGCTACAAAATCGCCAGCGCGGCGGGCGCGGGCGGCGCCTGCGTGCTCGACGTCTCCGGCGGCATCACCTCCAACGGAAGCGCCGCAAACGGCGGAAACCTGCAGGTGTACCAGTCCAACAACTCCGCCGCCCAGCGTTTTACCCTGCAGCCCACCACCTACGTGCCGCCCATGCCCCCAACGCAGCTGTCCATGTACACGCGCGCGCAGGGACGCTTTAGCGCCACCAACCGCCTCATCATGGTAGACACCACCAACTGCCGCGTGGGCATCTTCTCCGGCGGCATGGGGTACTGGAACATGGACGCCTACTGGACCTGCAGCACCGGCAAGCCCAGCACGCCCACCGTTGTGGGCGAGTTCACCGTCACCGGTAAGGGCTATTCCTTTGGCGAGAACCACGGCTATAGCTGCTATTACTACACCCAGTTCTACGGCGACTACCTTATCCACTCCATCCAGTACTACGCCAACAGCTTCCGCGTAATGGACGGCCGCCTGGGCGTCCACGTCTCCAACGGATGCGTCCGCATGAGCATCGACCAGGCCAAGTGGATCTACGACAACATTCCCTACGGCACCAAGGTGGTCACGTACCGGTAGCGCGGTTACGCGCCGGCAGCGCGATCATCCGCGGCCCCGCCGCGTCCGCCCAGCACCATTCGCATAGCGCCAGCCGCACAGCGCGCAGCCAAGACAAAGAGAGGGCAGCCCCATTCAACTAGGGGTTGCCCTCTCTTTTTTGGACGAGGAACGGCTGAAAAGATCCGCCCCGCACGCGCCGGCGTGCAGAAACCGCCCATACCAAATAACAGAGCCCCTACACATCCGTATCGCTCTTTTTTGGACGATAAGCCCCCAAAGTGAGACCCCCGCACGCCGCAACCGGCCCTTCCAAGCACGCGCAACCCAAAGATCGCCCGCTGATCATCCAAGGTTTGCCAGGTCGCAAAACCCGTAAAACACCGCTACCTGCGCTTCTCTCGATAACTGGCGATTATCTGTTCCTTTGGAAGGAGAAAGACGTATGACAGCTTGCGTCAACAAGAAGAGCAAGAGGGTAGCCGCGGTCGTCACCGCCTCCCTCGTGGGCGCGCTCTCCATCGGCGCCCCTGCGGTCGCGCTCGCCGCGAACGTGAACCTGCTCGCCGAGGGCGCCGTCGAGGCGTTCAATCAGGGCAAGGTCGTCCTTAACGACACCGACGCCACCCTCGAGTACACTGGCAAGAAAGCCGAGATCACGGCCACTTCCGTGACCCCGGTGTCCGCCGGTGAAATCAAGCTCGCCGGCAACGACGACTACCGCGTGTACTTCGTCAAGGCCGACGAGAAGGGCAGCCCCACCACCACCCGCACCGATGCCGTGGAGCCTGGCTCCTACTTCGTGTGCGTCGAGGCCAAGGGCGGCGACTACAAGGGCGGCAAGGCCTACGCGGGCTTCACCGTCACCGGCAAGAGCCTCTCTTC
>NZ_JH126468.1:184817-387327 GCF_000225705.1 Collinsella tanakaei YIT 12063 | reverse complement strand
CCGCTGAAGGCATCTAAGCGGGAAGCCGTTCCCGAGATCAGTTCTCCTTCTGGTAAGGGCCCAGGTAGAACACCTGGTCGATAGGCCGCAGGTGCAAGGTCGGCGACGGCCTCAGCCGAGCGGCACTAATCGCCCGAGCTCTTACCCGAGCATTTCATATCGCCGCGGGTGCCGTCTCGCTAGGGACGGGTGCCGCGCGATGCTTCCGGTCGGATCGGACGTCGAACCCCAAGGTCCATCTCCTCGCTGTGCGGCCCCCAGGGCACGAGGGTCCGCCCGGACACACATAACCACCTCATGGTGGGCGGAGCGCCGCCCACCGGTCAGCGGCCATGGCGGGCGGGGCACGCCCGGACCCATTCCGAACCCGGAAGCTAAGCCGACGAGCGCCGATGGTACTGCGGGGGAAGCCCGTGGGAGAGCAGGGCGCCGCTGACCGGTGGACGGCACTTTCACGTCGGTGCGGAGCGGGGCCCTCGGGGCCCCGCTCCTTTTGCTTGTCTATTCAGTATGTCTCTGCTGAGCGTCTGCTATCGGCTCCATGTCGCCTCATCATTCCTCTTAAGCCGTTACAATATTGCGGATATGTGTTATGGCTGGGAGGTGTGTTTATGGCTCGCGCTGGTATTGGTGTTGATATTGTTGAGATTGCTCGTATGGAGTCCATTCTTAAGAGGACCCCCTCTTTTGCTACTCGTGTTTTTACTGATGAAGAGCGGGCGTACTGCGAGTCTTCGAATCGCCCAGCTGCTCATTATGCCTGCCGATTTGCTGCTCGAGAGGCTGTCTTAAAGGCTCTTGGCACAGGATTTAGCTCTGGAATTGGTAGACGAGACGTCTCTGTTTCTCGTGACGCTTCTGGAAAGCCCGTTGCTGTTCTTAATGGTCGAGCTCTTGAGATTGCTCAGGATCTTGGAATTGTTGAAGTCGCCATCTCACTCTCATTCACCAATGATGTAGCCGTTGCAAATGCTATGACAATTACCGAAGATGCTCGACCTAAGCAAAAGCCCGATAGGGAGTCGGAAAAGGCCCGTATTGCACGCTCGTTTAGAGAGGCTAAAAGCGTTCTAGAGGAACTTGAGCGTGTTCAGGATGCTGAGCTTGTATCTATATCTGGAGAATCTCAAATCACGGAATAGGAGAATTGAGATGAAGCCGGTTTTGAGTACTGAAGAGGTTCGTCGACTCGAGGACCTTATCGAAAAAGAGGGCACTTCAAAAGCGGAGCTCATGGAGCTTGCCGGAGAGTTTGTTGCGAGCCTTGCCGAGGCTCGTTCCCCTAAGAGCGTTCTGGTTCTTTGCGGATTTGGCAATAACGGTGGTGATGGGTGGGTCGCCGCCGACATTCTTAGTCAAAAGGGTTCCGACGTCCATGTTGTAACCCCCGTCGATCCCGATGAAATTCCAAGTGCGCTGGCTCGTCATGTTGCTCGTCGAACTGCTGGACGTGACGTCGCTGTTCATGTCGGGCCTTCGCGTGATGAACTTGTTGAGCTTATTGAGCAATCTGACCTTGTTATTGACGCCATTCTTGGTACGGGATTCCATGGTGAGCTTCGCCCCCCGTTCAATATTTGGATTTCCGCTCTCAATGAGATTGGCGCCTCGGTGATTTCGGTCGACGTGCCTTCTGGTCTTGATTCTGAGACCGGAGAGCGCGCTGAAGCGTGCGTGCGCGCTGATTTGACTGCGACCATGCTCGCGCCCAAAATTGGTCTTTATAGTGGCGATGGTCCAGAGTTTGCGGGCGAGCTTGTCTGCGGAGAGCTGTACGACAACCTTGACGAGGTTATTGGCGAAGTAGACCATGCGGCAGAGTTTGTCGACCCCGTTGACATGGCTGATTTTATTGAGCCTCTGCCCGGCAACATCGACAAGTACTCTCGCGGATCGGTGCTAGTTGTCGCGGGTTCCGCGATGTACCCTGGAGCTGCTATGATGGCTGCCAAGTCTGCGGCCCGCGCGGGCGCCGGATACGTTACCGTTGCAGCTCCGGATTCCTGTGCCAACCTCATTCGTCTGGCGCTGCCCTCTATTCCGGTTGTCGCCATTCCCTCTGATTCCCGTGGTTCATTTGGGGCGGCTGCTCGTTCCGTCATCTGTGAAATCGCTCCAAAATATGATGTTGTTCTGTGCGGTCCTGGTATGACGACGGCATCGGGTTGCATGCAAGTGGTCAGCGGCCTTTTGGAGAGCGATGTGCCCCTAATTCTCGACGCCGATGCGTTGAACTGCCTGGGTCGTGGCTCTATTGACGGCATCGATAAAACTCCTGAACTGCTTCGCCGCAACGGTGCGCTGATTTTGACGCCGCATCATCGCGAGCTTTCTCGTCTCGTTGCGGGAGACCCTGTTCATGACCTCCGCAGCGCAATCGAGGCTTCTCAGCGCATTTTATGGGCTTGTGGCTCGGATAACATGCTTGTTATTGCCAAGGGGCCCACAACTGCTGTGGTTGGTGTAGATAAGGTGCTGATCCCCACGGCTGGTCCCGCATCGCTTGCCACCGCTGGTTCTGGAGATGTGCTAAGCGGCATTATTGCCGGCATAGTTGCAACGGCGCATGCTCGGTCTGATGCATGGCCGGAGTTTGGCGCCTACGCCGTGACCGTTCACTCTTATACGGGGTTTGCGGCGGCGGCTGAGATGGGCGAGCGCAGCGTGATAGCAACCGACCTCATCGATGTCATTGGTCAGGCTTTACAATTGGTAGAGGACGAGGCGATGCATGCCCTTACGGGGCTGGGTGCTGCAGCTTCCAAAGGAGAATAGCGATGCCTAGTAGCAAAGAGCCCGCAACTCGTTGGGCATGGGTAGAGATTGACCAGGGGGCGCTTCGCCGCAATACGCGAGCATTTAAGAACCTTCTTGGATATGGCAAGCGTTTATGCTGTGTGGTCAAGGCTGATGCGTACGGTCACGGCGCCGTGCAGTGCGCCAAGATCATGCATGCTACCGGTGCGGACATGTTCGCGGTCGCCACGGTTTCCGAGGGTGTTCAGCTGCGCGAGGGCGGAATCAAGTCTCCCATTCTGGTTCTTAATGAGCCGCCAATCGACGCCTGCGATACCTTGCTTGAATATCAAATCATGCCGTCGGTCTACTCGTCCGAATTCGCCCTTGCCTATGGCGAGCGCGCTGTGGAGATGGGGTGCGTGGGCAAGTACCACATGGCTATCGAAACCGGCATGAATAGGATTGGCGTGCGCTTTACCGACGTGCTCGAGTTTAGGCGCGAGATCGACTTCCATCGCGGTATCGAGTGCGATGGCGTGTTTACGCACTTTGCCACAGCAGACGATCCCGATGGCTGGGATTATCGACTGCAGTGCACGCGCTTTAGCGAAGCCGTCGCCGCAATGAAGGATGCGGGTTTTGAGTGCGGCATTGTGCATTGCAGCAACACCCCGGCTTCCATGCTGGATCATTCGATGCAGTTCGACATGATCAGAGCGGGAATTGGCTTGTACGGACTGCAGCCCTGCGAAAAGAGCGCCCCGATCATGCCGCTTGAACCCGTTATGAGCGTCCGCGCCCGTGTGACGCGCACTATTCATCCGGCGATGGGCGAGGGAGTGGGATACGGTTTCACATTCCGCGTTCCGCGCGCCCGTGTTCAGGTGTGCACTATTCCCGTTGGATATGCAGACGGCTTGCCCCGTACACTGTCCAACAAGATGGATGTTCTCTATCGTGGACAGCGGATTCGCCAGGTGGGCAATATCTGCATGGACCAATGTATGGTCGCAATCCAGCAGACGCCGGCACGGCAAATGCCCGAGGCGGAGGTGGGCGACCTGATTACCATCGTTGGCAAAGACGGCGATGCGGTAATTTCCATGGACGAGATGGCTCGCTTGCGCGGCACCATCAACTATGAGGTTGCCTGCGGGTTTGGCATGCGGCTCGAGAAGGTTTATATCTAGGAGGCCCCATGGGCGTAATGCATATTCCTGGGCATGACAATCAGGCCCCCCGCGAGGTGTCTTTGGACGAGATTCGCGCGGTGCTGGGCGATTGTCGGCTGTGTCCTCTGTGCGAGACGCGTAACAACATTGTCTTTGGAGTGGGGAACCCTCAAGCGCGCGTCATGTTTGTGGGAGAGGCTCCGGGTAAGAACGAAGACCTGCAGGGTGAGCCCTTTGTGGGCAGGGCGGGGGAGAATCTTAACGGTATCCTCTCTCTAGCTGGTCTTGCGCGAGAGGATATCTATATCGCCAACGTTCTTAAGTGCCGTCCGCCGGCAAATCGCAATCCCAAGCCCGACGAAGTGCTGGCCTGTTCCCCGTTTCTGCGCGAGCAGATTCGCAGCATCTGGCCGGACATCATCGTTACGCTAGGTAATCCTGCAACGCATTTTGTGCTGAAGACGGAGATAGGCATTACCAAGCTTCGCGGCAGGTTCCATCAGATGGGTCATTTTGTGGTAATGCCCACGCTCCATCCTGCGGCGGCCCTGCGCAACCCGGCTTGGCAGGAGTTGCTGGAGGCGGACTTTAGAATGCTGGGCGATTATCTCGCTCGTCACCCACAGGATGAGCAGCGGGATGCCGCGGTTCATTCAGATGCGTTGCCCAGGCTTAAGGAGTAGCGGCTATGTCATTAACGCGAGAGGCCGGGTGCCGCTATCAGAGCGAGTCGGTCGAGGATACCGAGCGCTTTGGAGAACTGGTCGCGGCTTTTCTGAACGAGGGCGATGTTCTCATTCTCACCGGCGGGCTTGGTGTGGGCAAGACTCATTTCACCAAGGGCGTGTCGCGCGGTCTGGGTGATGCCCATCCCGTGACCAGTCCAACGTTTGCACTGATGGCAGTGCATGACGGCGGCAGGATTCCGCTTTTTCACTTTGACCTGTATCGTTTGGAGCATGCCTACGAACTCGAAGACACGGGCATCTTTGACGTGCTTGGCTACGAAGGCGCGTGTCTGCTCGAGTGGGGCGAACAGTTCCAAGATGAGCTGTGTGATGAATACCTGTCCGTGGTGATCGAACGTCAAGGGGAGCACCGGCGTTCTATTCGCCTTGAGCCGTTTGGGAAGCGGGCAGAGGAGCTTGCGGTGCAAATTGACGCCGCGATGAAAGGCGTTGCCTAGGGTTGCGGCGCCATAGGAACAGGAAACGGTTTGAAACCATGTTAGTAGTTGCACTTGATACCTCGACGGATATGCTTGCCTGCGCGTGCGCAGAGTGGACGGCGACCCCGGACGGCGGCGGCGTTGAACTTCTGTCTCACCAGGACCACATGTGCCGCCGTCACGCCAATGTGGAGTTGGTGAATACGGTCGACGCAGTTCTTCAAGATGCCGGTGTGTCTATGGATAAAGTGGGTGCCGTGTTGGTTGGGCGTGGTCCGGGGTCGTTTACCGGCGTGCGCATTGGCATCTCTACGGCAAAGGGACTTGCCCGTGGCGCGGGCGTGCCCCTGTACGGGGTGTCCACGCTTGATGCTTCTGCATGGACCGCGTGGCGCGCCGGCGTTCGCGGTTTACTTGGTGTGGCGGCGGACGCCATGCGCGGCGAGGTGTACCCCGCGCTCTATAGCGTTGATGAGGACGGGCCGCACCGTCTGTTTGAGCGCGAGCGCGTTGTCAAGGCAGCCGTCGCCGTTGAAGAGTGGTCTTCGCGTCCGGACTGCGGCGAGCTGCAGATCACGGGAGACGGCTTGGTGCGCTATGCCAAGCTGTTTGAAGGTGCCGGCCTGATGGAGCGCGTTCTCGGTCGCGAGCTTTGGTGGCCCTCTGGAGAGGGTTTGCTGCTTGCCGCCGCTAGCTCCAGGGCAATGCTGCATGATCAGAGCGGCGACCCTGCGCAGGTTTTGCCCGTATATACCCGCTTGTCCGATGCAGAGGAGAACGAGCGCAAGCGTCTTGGTCTAGCCCAGAGCGCGAAGAGCGAGGTCACGGGCGTTGCGGACGAGCTTGCCGGAAGACACCTGCAGTTCCGTCCCATGGGGCCCGCGGACGCAGAAGCCGCCGCCGAGCTCGAAGCGGCGTGTTTTGCCGACGCGAGCCACACGCCCTGGTCTCCGCAACAATTTATGTCCGAGCTGGCGTCGGATGCCGCGGCGCCCCGTTCCTGGTGGGTTGCGCATGACAATGGCGAGTTAGTGGGTATCGCGGGAGGCATGGCGATCGATACCGACGTAGAGATCCTAGATGTCGCGGTGGCGCCGGATCGCCGCCGTCAGGGCATCGCGCGCAAGCTGCTCTCCCATGTGAGCTATGATGCCCAGATGCTTGGCTGCACTACTGCATCGCTTGAGGTCGAAGCGAATAACGGCACGGCGATCGCACTGTACGAGTCGTTGGGCTTTTCCCGCAGCGGAGTGCGTCGCGGCTACTATGGGACTGGCGCGGATGCGTGCATCATGACCGCGACGTTGCCGCTGGTATTGCCGGTGGACGCTACGTCTCCGGAGCCGACTGCTGCCGCTTCTCGTCCGTGGCCCCTGCCTGAGCCGCGGCGAAGCGACGCCGAGCGCAGACTTTTGGAAGAGAGCTCTTTGGTTATGGCTATCGAGAGCTCGTGCGATGAGACCGCGGTTGCCATTATCGATGCGGCGGGCAGGATGCTTGCCAACCAGGTGTCAACGCAGATTGACTTCCATGCGCGCTTTGGCGGCGTTGTGCCGGAGATCGCCTCGCGCAAGCACGTCGAGGTAATCGTGGGCGTGGTCGATGCCGCGCTCGAGGAAGCTGCTGCTTCTTTGGGACTGGCAGATTCTGTTGCCCCCGGCGAGCTCGCCGCCGTTGGTGTTACGCAGGGTCCCGGTTTGGTTGGTGCGCTGGTTGTGGGCGTTGCCTTTGCAAAGGGCTTCGCATTTGCCGCGGGCAAGCCGCTTATTGCCGTCAACCATCTGGAAGGTCATCTGTATGCCAACCTGCTGACAACACCCGACCTGGAGCCGCCGTTTATCTTTACGCTGGTTTCTGGCGGCCATACCATGTTGGTGCATGTCCGCGCGTGGGGTGATTACGAGGTACTGGGCGAGACGCTGGACGATGCCGTGGGCGAGGCCTTCGACAAGGTCGCCAAGGCGTTGGGGCTGGGGTATCCGGGCGGTCCTATCATTTCGCGTTTGGCCGAGGACGGCGATTCCAAGGCGATTGATTTCCCCCGCGCCATGATGCACAGCCATGATTACCGGTTCTCGTTGTCGGGTCTTAAGACCGCGGTGGTTACCTATATCGAGCAGGAGGCCGCAGCGGGCCGTACCATCCATCTTCCCGACCTCGCGGCGTCCTTTGAAGCGGCCGTGTTCGACGTTCAGTTCAAGAAGGCTTGGGATGCGCTCAAGCAGACGGGTGCCAAGGAATACTGCCTTGGCGGAGGCGTGGCGGCCAATCCGCATCTGCGCGAGCTCCTTGTCCGCAAATTGAGCCGCAGGGGCGTCCGCGTGACGCTTCCCCCGCAGCATGCGTGCACGGACAACGCCGCCATGATCGCCGAGGTCGCTCGACGTAAATACCGCGAAGGCGATTATGCCGCTTTTGATATGGATGCCGATCCAAACATGACGCTGTAGAGTCGCTGCGATAGGCTGCTTGTAGGAACCGCTTCTCACATTTGAAACGAGACGTTTACACGCCCGCAATGAAAGGGAGCGTTATTTGACTGCATCTAGATAAAGTGACAAACTGGCTTATCGTTCCACGAGGGAGTGGTAGCGCATCCAGTGCGCACGTTTACGTAAGAAAGTTGTTAGAGCCATGCAGCAAGCCCAGCTAATTATTATCAGCATTATTAGCTAACGCGGGCACGCATGCTTTGGCTTGCCCGCGCGATAGCGGGCGGCTATGAGTGGTGCAAGGGCCGTCGAAATGAATCGACGGCCCTTGTTTTTTATGGCTTGGACGAGTTTCTTGGGGGAAGGAGCTTCTATGAATGGAGTTGCAGTAATCGTAGTCGCTGCGGTTGTTTTGGCCGCTGGCTACCTGGTGTATGGCCGCTGGCTCGCCAAGAGCTGGGGCGTGGACAACGCGCAGCTGACGCCGGCGCGTCGCATGATGGACGGAAAGAACTTCTCTCCAGCCTCCTGCTTCACCGCGTTCTCGCATCAGTTCTCGTCGATCTGCGGTGCGGGCCCCGTTACGGGCACTATCGTCGCCATGATGTTTGGCTGGCTGCCCGTTATGCTGTGGGTGCTGGTTGGCGGCATCTTCTTTGGCGCCGTTCATGATTTTGGCGCGCTGTACGCATCGATGAAGAACAACGGCAAGTCTCTTGCCCAGCTGATCGATAAGTACATCGGTCGCACGGGTCGTCGTTTGTTCTTGCTGTTCAGCTGGCTGTTCTGCATCATTGTTATCGCCGCGTTCACCGATATGGTCGCCGGTACGTTCAAGACCGTCGTCGATGCCACCAGCGGCGCGGTCGATTACGCCAAGTCCTATGCGGGCGGAACCGCTGGTACCATCTCTATGCTGTTTACCTTTGTGGCCATCGCTTTTGGTTGGGGCTGCCGCAAGTGGAACCTCACCGGCGCTAAAGAGTTCGCCCTCGCCGTTGTTCTGATGGTCGCTATGTTTGCCGTGGGCATGCAGTTCCCCGTCTACTTGGACAAGATGGGCTGGTTTGCCGTCATCATGGTGTACCTGGTCTTCGCTGCTGCCATGCCCATCCAGACGCTTAAGCAGCCGCGCGACTACCTCACCAGCATCATGATGCTGGTTATGATCGCTTGCGCGGTGGTTGGCATTGTGGTTTTGGGCGCTGCCGGCAAGGCAACCATGACCGCCCCCATGATCGTTGACGGTGACACCCTTGCCGCCCTGTCCGCATCTGGCAAGAACGTCTTCCCGCTCCTGTTCGTCTCCGTCGCTTGCGGCGCTCTTTCCGGCTTCCATAGCTTGGTTTCTTCCGGCACTTCGTCCAAGCAGGTTGAGAAGGAGTCCGATGCCCTGCCTGTTGGCTACGGCGCCATGGTTCTGGAGTCCTTTGTTGGCATCCTCGCCGTCGTTATCGCCGGCATCATGTTCAGCGATCTCAACACCGCCGGTACCGGCGCTCTTAACAACGGGGTCGCCGCAACGCCCTTCCAGATCTTCTCTCAGGGCATCGCTCGCGGCATGACGTCCTTTGGCGTAGATGCTACCGTTGCAACCGTCTTTATGACCATGTGCGTTTCCGCCCTCGCCCTTACGTCCCTGGACGCCGTGGCTCGCATCGCCCGTCTCTCCTTCCAGGAGTTCTTCGCTACCACTAACGATGCCCTCGCTGCCGAGGACTCCTCGTCCGCGACCGGCTTCATGAAGGTTGTCACCAATCCCTGGCTTGCCACCGCGGTGACTCTGGTTCCGGGCCTTGCTCTCGCTTTTGGTGGCTATGCAAACATCTGGCCCCTGTTTGGTGCTTCCAACCAGTTGCTGGGCGGCATGACCATGATCACCATCGCGGTCTTCTGCAAGGCTACGGGTCGCAAGGGCTTCATGCTCTACGTTCCCGTTGCGTTCCTGCTTGCCTGCACCTTCACCTCGTTGGTCCAGAGCGCGCTTGGTTGCGTGACTGCGCTTCAGGCGGGCGGCATGGCCGTCATGGCCACTTCTGGTTTGCAGTTGGTCTTTGCCATCCTTCTTATGGCTCTGGGCATCATGGTTGCCTACAACTGCCTCAAGGAGCTCTTTACCAAGGAAGCCGGTAGCATGCCGGACGAAGAGCCTGAGTGGTCTGCTATGGGTACCGCTGCCTACAAGGCCGGCGAGTTCAACGACCAGGAGTCCGTTGACGGCGCCACTGCCAATGCCTAAGGCTTGCTAGAGCATCTTAGATTTCTCCAACACATAGTTGTGAGTCGGCGGGGCCGGCATCGCGACCAGGGAGATTCTCCCGGTAACGCGATGCCGGCCCCGTTCTTATTTTGCAGTGCGTGTTTCGCAGCGTGCGCTTGCCGTTGCGCTAGCGAAGGTACTCGACCACGTCTGCAAAGGGACGGCGAAGTTTGGGATGTGGACGATGGCTGGGGTCGTGGACGCCAAACTGCACAAGGACGGACACGCCCCACTCGGCGGTATCGATGATGCCGCGGCCTGCCAGCACTCGTTCGAGCTCGGGGAAGGTGCAGCCCTCGATGGGGGTTGCATCGATGCCCATCACGGCTGCGGCAGAGAGCATGTTGGCAAGGGCGATATAGGTCTGCTTGGACGCCCAGTCAAAGAGCGCGCGCTTGGGATCGAGGGTCTGCGGAGACGTTTCAAGGACGCGCAGGTCGCGCTTCTGGAAGGTCTGGAACATCTCCAAGCGGGCCTTCTCCTCCTGAGGGGAGAGGCCCTGCACGTTATGGCAGATGTCATGCGCCCATTCGCTTTGCGCTGTAAGGTTCTTGCGGGCAAGCAGAATTACCGTTCGGTCGGCGTTTTTCTTAGCGCCCCAGGAGCAGTCGAGTAGCTGCTGGAGCAGTTCTTGATTCTCGACCACCAAGATTTTCCAGGGTTCCATGCCAAAGGAGCTGGGGGAGAGTCGCGCCGCCTCGAGAATGGTGTTGAAGTCGCTGTCGCTTATGTGGCCCTCTGGGGCATAGCGTTTGCAGGTAAAACGATCCTGTAGCGCCTTGATAAACATATCGCCGCCGTGGTTTGCCATGGTGCCTCCAATGGGTGCGGGTGGATAAAAGCAAGTTGCTTGGCTTGTACCCATGCAAGAGCGCCGGCGGGGCGATTGCGCGTTGTATTGCGCTTTTTAGCATAGTGTTGTTCACGTTTGTGCGAAAAAGAAAACAGGTCAAAGCAAAAACATGCTTTGACCTGCTATTTCTTAATGGCTGGGGCAGAGGGATTCGAACCCCCGTAACCGGCACCAAAATGAGGTTACATTTCTGACTAAGCTAACTACCTGCGAAAACGCGGGCGCTCTACCTGCGTAAATAATGACTGTTGCGCCTAAAAAAGCTAAGATGTACCATGCAGCTGAGGTAATTTTTCCCATAGATTTCCCATCGATTTCCCATGGAAGGAAAAGCATGGAAAGGCAGCAAGATAAGTTCACTACCTGCTCTTTTGAGCCTTACGAGGTTAGGAGCAAGGACGGTGAAACCACCCTTAAAAAGTGGCGTGCAGTGTTCCCATACAAGGACGAAAACGGGAAATGGCGAAAGAAGAGCGTGACCCTTAAAACAACAGGCCGCGACAAAGGGCGCTCAAAGCAGGTTCAAAAGGCAATAGAGGCTGAAGCTGAAGCGCTGCGGGTGCAATTGAACAGGGAAGTGAGGCAGGCCGAAATAGAGGCGTTGGAGGCTCCAAAGAAGCAAACGCTTTCAACTTACCTTGCAAGCTATATCGAGGAACGCGCTATCAGCGTTGAACCATCGACCGTTGACGGGTACAGGCACCTTGCCAATAACGTTATCGGTGCGTTTATCGGCGATATGGAGCTGCGGGATATGCAGCCGGACGTAATAGCTAGGTGGATGCGCGAGGCGTTGGGGGAATATTCGGCTGCAAGCGTTCGAAAAGCGTTTGTGTTGCTGAGGGCTGCGCTAAGGCAGGCATGCGATAGGGACTTGATACCCAAAGACCCAACGCGCGGCCTCAAGGCTCCCAAACAAGCGGCTCCCGTATCGAACAGCCTCACGGAGGCCGACCGTGGCGCGGTGCTTGCCTACGTGAATATCAAACCCACGCTACCAACTAGCGTTGCTATCCGCATGGCGCTATATACCGGAATGAGGCGCGGCGAAATGTGCGCTCTGCGTTGGAAGAACGTTGACCTAGAGGCGTTAACCCTTAGGGTGGCTGAATCTTTCGGGAAGGCAAGCAAGAAGGATGTTGCCGATTCGATAGTAAGCCCGCTCTGCTTTTCGGGCTTCTACCTTAAGGAGCCTAAAAACAAGTCAAGTATTCGAACGGTGTATTTCCCTGAGGATTTGGCAAAGGCCTTGAGAGCGCGTAAAGCTCTTATGAAAGCCCAATGCTTGGAAGCGGGTATTTCATTCAGCGAAAACATGTACGTGCTTGGGGATATCAAGGACTATGAGACAACGCGCGGTGGCAATGCCGCTAGGGATTACGTTCCCATGCATCCTCATACGCTTTGGGTTAAGTGGCATTCGATAGCGGAAGATTTGGAGCTTGTGGGAACTGAAGGAAAGATACCGGCGCTCCACGATCTACGCCACACGTTCGCAACAACGGCGATTGCAAGCGGCGTTGACGTTAAGACCGTTTCTAGCTCCATGGGGCACACCGATACGGCTATGACCCTGAACCGCTACACAAGCGCTGACCCTGACGCGCAGAGGCGGGCGGCTGACAAGATGGGCGAGGTATACGGCGCTTGCTTGGAAGAAACTCAATCAGTCGCGGAGATATTGGAGCTGGGCAAGACCGGCACGGATGAATAGGAGCAACGGGGACAACACGCACAGTGGCTATTGCAGGGGCGCGGGCTTTACGGCTTGCGCCCTTTTCTGTGCGTTTCACTTGTAAGCCCATTCTATGAAGCAACGAGAGGCGATTTAAGGGCTTATAAGGTCATTACATGAGTACTTACACCAATAAGAAGATATAATCCCTTCTATAGGCATTACAAAGCGCCTGAGAAGGTATTAAGCACTCCCCCTATAGCCTAAAGAATGGTTGGCAGTAGGGAACCGGTGCCAAAGTTGGAATTAAAGCACGCGCTGAATCTGAACGGCTGTTTTTTGCCGGTGGGCGGGCTTGATTGTGAAGGAAATGTGCAAGTACAGAATACGCTACAGGAAACCAACTGAAAACGTCCCTGAACGTCCCTGACCTCACGACATACATTTTCACAAGTAGATTAGTGCGCTAAGCATTGCAGACTTCAAATAAGAGACATGTGTACTATTTGCCCTGCTAGGCAAGGCAATACTGTTGAAAACCTGTTGAAAGCCTGTGGATAACTATTGCTACTTATCAACAATTTGGCGTTTCGGTCTGCTATCGTCTTATTCGTGAACGGCGGGCGCTATGGTGTCCGCTAGGCAAGGTGCTACGGCACCGCAACGATAGGACGGGAAACCGTCCGGAAAGGTAGGCAACATGGCTACCAAAACAAACGAACAGCTTATCGCCGATGTTATGGGAGGTGAAACCGCACTTGTAACGCCCAAAGCGGCGGCTGCGTTCCTTGGGTGCCATGAGCGAACCGTAACGCGCATGTGCGAACAGGGAAAGCTTAAGGCCGTGAAAGTTATGAGCATGTGGCGGGTCAATCGCCGCGCCCTGCTTGATTTCGCGGGCGTTGAGGCGTGAGTGATGCTATGGCATCGAACGAGGGCGCTAACGATCGGCGCGTATCACCTGAAAGATTCGGAATGGTTCAACTTGAATTGTTGCCCCATTGGATTGAGGCGGGGCTAGTGTCGGTGCAAGGCGCGGTGAATATATGCCTGTTGTCTTGGACGAAAGAGGACGAAGCAGGGCGGCGTTATTCATGGTTCCCCGCCGATGATATGGCCGCGCTTTTAGGCGTGCAGCGCAAAAGCGTTAGCGATGCAATACGCCGGTTGAAAGAACGGGGGTTTATCACTGTGAAAGAGAAGGGAAGAAAAGGGCGATGCACGGAATACTATTTGAACGCCAATGTTGGCACATTGAACCAGCCCAAAGAAAAGGCGCTCACAGTTGCAGCTGCGAACGCCAACAATAACGGGTCTGTTGCTTCTTCTTCCAGACATACATTGCTTCAAACCCACGACCCAATCATACCTGTTCAGAGCGGTGAAGGTATGGAGAACGGGCGTTGTTTGCCTGCAAGCGGTTCACATTCAGAAAGCAAAAAACCCGTAGCGACACATACCAGCATGGATCGTGAGGAATTCGCGGCTTTGAAAGAGAGTGGGGCGTTTAAACCCGGAAATTGGAATGCTTAAACGCGCTAAGTAAAGCAATATAGAAGGAGGCTCAATAATGAGCGTTGATAAATTCATGGATGAAGCCAAAGAGATTACAAGCAAACCCGCCTCTATGGTGTTTGCCGTAGGTAGCACGCTATCACGCGAGGGCAATAGCGATTATCTGAAGTACAACCTTGACACCAAAGAGAGGCGCAAGGCGTGGAAGGATGCAGCGCCCAAAGGCGTTGAGCGCTTTGTTATCGAGGATGGGGAGCCGTGGGCGAGGCTGTACGGTGAACATCTGTTTGAGCTTGCGCTCACTGAGCTTGCCCCCGATTAGTAAGGCTCATTGATCTATAGGCGGGTAGGGTTTACAAGACCTTGCCCGCTTTTTTTGTCTAGCATTGGGGCGCTATAGGTACGCTTGGGAGACGTACCTAAGCTATGTATAGGTACGCTCCCCACTCGCCTTAGGTACGCTTGGGGAGCGTACCCTTAATAAATAAAGAATATAAATAAATAAAAGAAGGCAATGCGGGAATCGCTCTAAGGCGTTCCCGCTTGCCCTTATCGAGTTGCCCAAAGCCTCAAGGCTCTTTGTTCCTAGAAGGTTGTCGGTATCAGTGGACGGGCTGAAGGCTATACGGCCTTGCATCCGTGACGCTACGGCGATGGGCGAGGCATGGAAGACGGGACGCTATCGAGGCTGCGGGTTGGCTTGAATCGCTTGTTTGGCGTTGCTGAATAAACGCTATCAATGAGAAATACCACGGGGGAATCCCCTGCTTTTATTTTTTCTTCTAGCTCCCGGCGGCATAGCAGATTCTCTCCCCGATAGGGTTTTTTCTAGGAATGCTTCACGTTTAAATCGCTGAGAGCTGTTTCAAAGGGTCTGTTTCTAGCGATCTACGATAGCTAGCCCTAAGCACTTTCTCATTGGCTTGCATGGTATCGAGGGCAATTTTTCCCATAGATTTCCCATGGGCATTTCCCATGAGCTATGAAAAAGAAAACAGGCCAAAGCAAAAACATGCTTTGACCTGCTATTTCTTAATGGCTGGGGCAGAGGGATTCGAACCCCCGTAACCGGCACCAAAAACCGGGGTCCTGCCGCTGGACGATGCCCCAAGACAATGGAATAGTGTAGCGTACTTTAGGCGCTAAGTGCGTCGCAAACGCCATCAAGCAGACGGATTGCAAGAGTTTGTGCGTCACTTGAGGTAAATGTGCCGTAGCGGGTGAGCCCGGTGAGCTCAAAACGCACGCGTGCGGGCTTTTGCGTCGACGCGGCGATCGCGGTGCGGATGCGCTGGGACAGGTTGGTGCATTCAGCCAGCGTGATAGTGGCCACGGGGGCTGCGGACTCGGGCAGCGGTTCGCTCGCAAGGACAAAGATCACGTCCATGTCCTGAGGCTCTTCGGAGTCGTACAGAACCACGCCGCTGTTCTCGGTGGTGGCGGACGCGATATTCCAAATGCGCGAGGCGATGTTGCGGGCGATGGCGTCCTCGCCGCCCACGGCAACGTTGACGTGCTCAAGAACGCTTGCTGCGCGGGCAAAGCCGGAGCGAGCCTCGGAGTCGATGTTCACCACGGAAGGCTTGTCCTTCCACACGTGGTGCAGGCGCTTGATGTAGTTAAAAGTGTCCTGAAACGCCATGCCGTCTGCAAAGAGGCCCACGTTTTCTTGAAACTGCTGCAGCGCCGCCTCGGTATGCGGACCAAAATAGCCGTCATCGATGCCGCAGGCAAAGCCAAGCACGTTGAGCGCTTGCTGCAACGCGCGTACATCTGCTCCGTGGAAATTAGGGAGGCGCAGGTAGAGTGTGCGGTCGCCCAGTTTGTACGACGCATCGACTAAGGCGCTCCAGCAAACGGAGTCGACCTCGTCCCCCGTGGCAAGACCGGATACAACGCGAAAATCTGACACGGCCTTTGCGGTGGAGGCGCCGTAGTCGCTACCCTCGAGCTCATGCTCGTCGATGGCGTAGCCAAGCGATGCCAGGCGCGTCTGCACGTCTTCGACGGCAGGGCCCTGCATGCCTTGCTTGATCGAGTCCATCGAAACCCCTTCCTATGGTGACCTTGCCCTTGTATGAAATCATCCATATAAAAGGGCGAGGCAGAATGCTCAGTGTTTGCGAATCGGTCCGCCTGTGCATGGTGAACCAACCTACAGTGTATCAATTATGATGCGGGCATATGTGTTCTTGCCGTTCAAATCTTTCGCAAGCCTTAAGGTGGCTTTAAGGCGGGTGGCGTACCGACGTGTAGGAAAATAGTCGACAATTGCGTTGCATGATATGGTTGGGGCGCATTGCGCGCATCCGGCTTTTCATATGAGGGGGGAACCGTGGAACGAGTAGCTGCAGCTTCAACGCGCAAAATGTTGATTGTGGACGATGAGCAGGACATCGCGGCGATGCTGGCCGATTATTTTTCGATGGAGGGCTATGAGACCGTTGTGGCAAACGACAGTTCTGCGGCTCTTGCACGCGCTGAATCCGGCGCGGATATTGTGCTCCTTGATGTCAACATGCCCGGCATGGATGGGTTTGAGGTGTGCCGTCGTCTGCGCGAGCACCTGGCCTGCCCCATCATCTTTCTTACCGCGCGCGTGGAGGATGTGGACCAGCTGGACGGGTTTGCCGCCGGCGCGGACGATTACGTGCTCAAGCCGTTTTCGCTAGAGGTCCTGGGGCGCCGCGTGGCAGCTCATCTGGCACGTGAAAACCGCGTTCGCGAGCAGGGCTCTTCGGTGAAGTTTTTTGAGCGCCTAACCATAGATTACGGAATGCGCACGGTCGAGGTGCGCGGCGATTGCGGTGAGGCGGTGCCGGTCGAGCTGACGCGAACGGAGTTTGACATCATTGCGCTGTTGAGCAAAAGCCCTGGAAGGGTGTTTGACCGCGACCTTATTTACCAGCGCGTTTGGGGTTGGGACGCAACGGGAGACTCGTCCATTGTCCGCGAGCACATGCGTCGCGTTCGCAAGAAGTTGGCGGGCGCCGGCGCGGGCGATGACTGCATAGAGACCGTATGGGGCGTGGGTTACCGCTGGGTGGCCAAATGAGGCGTTTGCTGCCAAAAACGAGCCACCGGGGCGCGGGCGGACATCGATCGAAGGAGGTTGGCTCGCCTCGCCCTAGTAGGCTGAAGCGCCTTCGCGCGTGGTGGGCCTCTCGCCCCCTCGCGGTGACGTTTGCCGTGTACCTGGCGTGTTATCTGGTTGTAGCGACCGCGCTTACCATGGTGGTTATAAGCGCGTTTGACCGCAGCGACTTTATTCAGTATTACGAAGTTGAATTTGAGGACCAGGGCGGGCGCGTGACGCACGCGGCGGTTGATTCGGGCCCCTATATTTATGACGAGGAGCTAAATCAGCTGGCTCCCGCCACGGAAATAGACGTGCCGGGCGATAACCCCTATGCCGTGTTTGTGAGCGTGGACGAGCAAAGCGTGCCGGCGTATACGCAGGATGGCTCCAGCGATAGGTACCGTGAGGTGTATGCGACGCTTGAGATGCTTGAATCTGGCCAGATCGAGCTCTATGACTGGGGCCTTAATTACAACGACCAGTATCCGCAGGAAGACGTGCTGAGCGACTACGATGACATCACCGCGCAGGTGCTGCCAGAATACGATCGGATCAACCGCGCGGGTCGCGTGGACTCCGTCGCGATGTTTGAGGCGGCGACGGGCATAGACTTTGCCCAGGCGTTTGGCACCGGCAAGACATCCAACGTTGCCTACTATGCCGACGCCATAAGGGTTGCAGAGCCGGGCTATACCATTTTGAACCTATTGATAGGCGCGTCGCCATTTGTGATTTACGGCGGCCTGGCCATCATCATGTTCCGTCGCTTCTACCGCGTGCACATCGCCGAGCCCCTGGATGATCTTTCCGGCGCCGCTCGCCGCATTGCCGCCCAAGACCTCGATTTTTGCATTCAGCCGGTGCAGGGCAAGGAGCTGGGCGCTCTTTCGGTCACGCTGGAGGACATGCGAGCATCGCTGCTGGCGGCTCAGCGCGAGCTATGGCGCACTGCGGAGGAGCGCCGCAGGCTCAATGCGGCGTTTGCACATGATCTGCGTACGCCCGTGACGGTGCTAAAGGGCACGGTCGAGATGGCGCGCCTGCGCGAGGCAAAGGGCGAGCATATGGACGAGGAGCGGCTTGAGACGCTTGCGGGGCAGGTTGGGCGACTTGAGTCCTATGCCAACGCTATGAGCGGATTATCCAAGCTTGAAGACAGAGACGTGGTTCGGACTTCGATAGGGGCCGAAGAGCTTGCCGACGAGCTATTTGAGCATGCCGCCGACATCGTGTCCGCCCGCGGCGAAGGGCTGGAGCTTGCGTGCAAGCGCGGTCTGCTTGAGGGGGATGCCTGCGTGGACGTGGCGCTTGTCGAGGAGGTCATGGGCAACGTTCTCAACAACGCGTGCGGGCATGCGGCGGGAAACATAACCGTGGCGGTGTCTTGCGGCGCTGCGGCTGGGGGCGCCGCGGCCGGCGACGGTGGCGATGGCAGCGCGGGCGATGGGATACTTGTTGTGGCTATTGAGGACGATGGACCCGGCTTTACACCCGAGGCGCTGCACCGCGGGTGCGACCCCTTTTATAGCGATCGCAAGTCGGCGGAGCACTTTGGCCTAGGCCTCAACGTGTCGCAGATCCTCGTCCAGCTACACGGAGGCAAGATTGAGTTGGGCAACGCGCCGGATGGCGGGGCCCGCGTGACCGCAACGTTTGACGTCGGCGCGTTTTCATAAGAGCGCGAGGACGTTCGGACGCGGTTTCCTACGGGATTCAAAAAAAACTATTCGACCGTTGACAAAGAGTTGACAGGCGGATGCGAACCTAATGATAAGGAAGATGTTAGGGGAGGTCGCCATGATGCCTGTGAATGGTTTGGAGCCGGAGCCCGCGCTGGGCAGTGTGTCGTTTGCCGAGGGGGCTGAGACGGCCTCGGGCGCAGGTACGGGCGTGCGAGGCGCGGGCGATGCCGGGCACCGGGGCGGTTTTCACCTGCGCCGTTGGCATGTGGTATGCGCGCTGGTGATTGTTGCCGCCTTGGTGTTGGGCCTGTGCTGGCGTTATTTGCCAGACGTATACGCATGGCTTTCTAATCCCGATGCCGTGCATGCGTACGTGGAGCAGCATGCGGCTCTCAGTCGCCTTGCCATCATAGGCGTCAATACGCTTCAGATAGTGCTGGCGTTTTTGCCCGGCGAGCCCATTGAGCTGGCAAGCGGCTACGCCTTTGGTTTTTGGGAAGGCACCGCGGCCTGCCTGGTGGCAAGCGCGGTGGGGTCCTCGCTGGTCTATTGGGCCGTGCGCCGCTGGGGCTGGAAGGTTATGGGGCTGTTCTTTACCCGCGAGCAGTTTGAGCGGTTTAGCTGGCTTAAAGATGCGCGCAAGCTCGAGTTCATCATGTTGGTGATCTTCCTTATCCCGGGTACGCCCAAGGATTTTCTCACGTATTTCGCCGGCCTTACGCGTATGCGTTTTGGCGCCGTTTTGGCGATTGCCACGGTAGGCAGGATTCCCTCTATTGTGACATCGACCGTTGCCGCTTCTGCGTTTGGCGCGGGCGAGTACGGCATCATGGTTGTCTCGATGGTGATTGCCGTTTTGCTTGTGGGCCTGGGCGCCATTGCGTATAGGTCGCTTGAGGCGAGAGCCCGCCGCTAGAGGCGCGCGGGTAAACGCTTACTTCGCCGTGCCCTGGTCTTTACGCCCGGCTTGCCATGGGCGCGTAGGATAGGGTCACGGCAAGAATGCCACGGCGCGACGAGTGCTGTGAGCTGCGTTAAGGGGATGAGAAGATGAACAAGCCGCGCGCGTGGGGCGACGTAATGATGGATGAGGACGGCGTCGAATTTGACGTGCTGCCCTTGCTGGAAGATAAGGGTGCCCTTGCTTCTGCAGCAATTTGCAGCGTGATCTTGGTGGCGCTGCTGGTTTCGCAGCTTCTGTAGCGCTAAAGCGAGGGCGGAAAAGCCGGTAAGAACCAGAGCGTAAGCCTAAAAGCGGGCCGGATTGCGCGTGCGCAGTCCGGCCCGCTTTGTGATTTGGGCGGTTTAGATGGATACGTTGGCGGTGGCGCCAATGCCTGAGGCGACCCTGCTAGCTCAGGCGCTCGACAAAGAAATCCGCCATGCTCATGAAGAGCTCCTTGCAATGGTTGTCCAGTTCAATAATGGCGAGGAGCTCCTTTGCCTGCGCCGTGAGTTTGAACGAATAGTCGCGCGCAAAGTCTATGGATCCCGCCTCCTCGAAGATCTCGACGGCGCGCGAGAGAACCTTGGGGTCTGTGGCGCCGGATTGCAAGATCTGCACCAGCTCGTCGCGGTGGCTGCTGTGGGCGAGGGCGTGGACGGCGACCAAGGTGCGCTTGCCCTCGGTGATGTCTGAGCGGAAGTCCTTGTTTCTCGCCTCTTTTTTGCCCACCAAGTTGAGCAGGTCGTCCTGAATTTGGAAGGCGAGCCCTGTGTTAAGGCCAAAAGCACGCAGCGCCTCTACCTGTTCGTTTGAGCCGCGGCCAATGATGGCTCCGCATGCCAGGGGCGTGGCGCCGCTGTAGTAGGCGGTTTTGAGCGTGGCCATGCGCAGGTAGTCATCGACGGTGAGGTCAAAGCGCTGGTCGCGCACCCAGCCAAGATCGAGCGCCTGGCCTTCGATGGTGCGCGTGGTCATGTCGACAAGCTCGTACAGCAAACGGATCTTCATGTGGTCGTCAAGCGAGTCATCGTCCAAAACGCTGCCCGTCACCAATGAGAGGGCGAGGTCGCCGCAGTTGATGGCAATGCCCTCGCCCTCGGTGAGGTACATGCATGGCTCGCCGCGTCGTAGCTGGCCGTTGTCGGCGATATCGTCATGGATAAGGGCGGCGGACTGAAAATGCTCGATCGCGGCCGCCGCGCTGATGGCGGCGTGGAAGTCTCCGCCCACCGCCTGGCAGGCAAGCATGCAGATAAGGGGGCGGTGACGCTTGCCCGCATTTGCCGAAAAGCGTCCCAGCGGTGCGTAAAGATAGGCTTCGATGTCGGCGTTATCGGTTTTGTCGGTAAAGAACGACACCAAATGCCGGTTGATTTCTTCAAAGTGTCGGTTGAGGAAACCGGTGAACGGGCTAGGCACGCTAAATCAGGGTCCTTTGCATAAATAGCTTGCTTAAACGGGCAGGTGGACGGACTGGCGAGAATCGCTGTTGGCTCTACTGCGCGGTGGCGAAGCCGTCGGGGTTTTTGGACTGCCAGTTCCACGAGTCGCGGCACATGTCATCGATACCGTACTGAGCCTTCCAGCCCATTTCGCGCTCTGCCTTGGAAGCATCGCCGTAGACGGCGGCAACGTCTCCACCGCGGCGCGGGCAGATCTTGTAGGGCAGCTCGCGGCCGCATGCAGCGGAGAACGCACGGACAACTTCGAGTACGGACGTGCCCTGGCCGGTGCCCAGGTTAAAGATCTCAACGCCCTCGCGGCCGTTCATCCAGTCGAGGGCGGCGACATGGCCGGTTGCAAGGTCGACAACGTGGATGTAGTCGCGCACGCCGGTGCCATCGGGGGTGTCGTAGTCGTCGCCAAAAACCTGGACGGCCTCGAGCTTGCCTACGGCGACTTGCGCAACATAGGGGACAAGGTTGTTGGGGATGCCCTTGGGATCTTCGCCGATAAGGCCGCTCTTATGGGCGCCGATGGGGTTGAAGTAGCGAAGTAGCACAACGTTCCACTCGGGGTCGGCGGTGTGCAGGTCGGTGAGCATCTCCTCGATCATCCACTTGGTCCAGCCATAGGGATTGGTGGCGGGCTTCTTGGGATCGGTTTCGCGCACGGGCAGGCGGTCGGGGTCGCCGTAGACGGTTGCGGAGCTGGAGAAGATGATCGACTTGCAGCCATGCTGGCGCATCACGTCAACAAGTACCAGCGTGTTATCGATGTTGTTGTGGTAGTACTCAATGGGCTTGTGAACGGACTCGCCCACGGCCTTGAAGCCGGCGAAATGGATCACGCGGTCGATGTGGTGCGCGTCAAAGATGCGGTTCATGGCGTCGCGATCAAGAACGTTCGCCTCGTAGAAGGTGAGGCGCTTCGCGGCCTCGTCGCCAGCGATCTGCTTGATGCGGTCGACGGCGATGGGGCTGGAATTAGAGAGGTCGTCCACGATGACAACCTGATAGTCCTTGGCAAGGAGCTCGACCACGGTGTGCGAGCCGATAAAGCCGGCGCCGCCGGTGACGAGTACGCAGATATCCTGAGGTGCAAGTTCTTGAGACATAGGTCCTCCTCTGTGTTTGCACGAACTCTCAAAAGTATAGCGCACTGCCTGGGGCGGCCGTTCATCCGTTGGGTGTTGATGAATCTCGTCCAGGGTAATCCGAAGAGGGTGCTCCTGGGGTATCCTTATGCGACAGGCAGTGTTCGACATATCATTACACATTAAACGGAGTCCATATGTCACAGCCCACCATGCAAGCGCCCCGTAACAAGGCGGGCGAGATTTGCGCACTTGAAAGCGACCGGCTTGCCATAAGCCGGCGCAATGCCATAAAAGCGCTGTTTGGCGCGGCGGCAGCGGCAACGCTGTTCGCCAGCCCCATGCGCGCCTTCGCTACGCCCTCTGCAACCAAAGAGACCACCGATGCCCTGGCTGCCGCCCAAAAGAAATTTGAAGAGGCGCAGCAGCAACTCGATGACCTTTCCGATCAATTTCAGACGTTATCTGAGGAGCTGGACGATACTATCGGCCAGATCGAGGACGTCAACGGCCAGATCGATGACACGCAGGAGCTGATCGAGGAGAAGCAAGAGGAGCTTGAGGAGAAGCAGGGCGATCTGGCCCACCGTGTGTCGAGCAGCTATAAGGCTGGCGATAATCGCATGCTGGCGCTGCTGCTTTCGTCCGAATCCTTTAGCGATCTGCTGTCCAAGACCTACTACATCAACAAGGTGAACGAAAGCGATCAGCGCGCCATTGAAGAAGTGGCGCAGATCCAAGAGGACCTAAAAGAAACCAAGGCGGAGCTGGAAAGCCAGAAGGTTGAGCTTGAGGGCCTTAAAGAACAGCAGACCGCGCAGCTGCAAAGCATGAAAGATAAGAAGGACGAGGTCCAGGCGCTGCTTGATGGCCTTGACCAAGATGTAAAGGACCTTATCGCCAAGCGCGATGCCGAGATTCTCGCCGCTGCGAAAGCGGAAGAGGAGGCGCGCCGCGCTGCCGAGGAGGCCGCTAAACAACAGGCGTCTGGCGGCGGCGCCACGAGCATTCCGGGCGACGGCCAGGGATCGTCCAGCGCGGGCAACCTGCAGCAGCTTGTTGTGGCGTGGTGCAAGAAGACGCCGTCCCCCGGCGTGGGTCTTTGCGCCTGGTGGGTTTCTGACGTGTTTGAGCGCGCGGGCCTGGGCAACGTTCCCGGTAACGCCGACGATATGTATAGCAACTTCTGCACCAGTTCTAAAAAGTCGAACCTGCAGGTTGGCATGATTATCGCGGTCTCGTCTCACAGCCATACATGGGCGGGCAGGATCTACGGCCACGTGGGCATTTACGTGGGCGACAATACCGTAATGGATAACGTTGGCTATATCCGCAGCATTAATGTGGACGAGTGGATCAGCTATTACGGCGGTATCGTGACCCCGCGTTGGGGCTGGGCGAACGGCAACAACCTCGCCGGATAGCAAGCGTTCCAAACGGGCAGCGCCCCCGCCATCCCCTAGATGCGCGCTTCGCGGAGCATCTAGGGGATGGCGGGGGCGCCTTTGTGTTTGATGGCTTGCCGGCGTGGTGCGTGGTGAACTTGCGGCGTACTGTCGGTGTTGGCGCGTGTTGTACTGGGCGCCTGCACCGGGTCTGGATGCTGTGCTGCTAGATGCCGAGTAGGTTGATGACACACAGGCCTGCCAGGTAAACCAGGCACGCCGCGGCGAAAGGACCGTCCGCGTGCGGGGAGAAGCGCATCTCATGGTAGTGGGTGCGGGAGGCGTCGCCGGTGTAGCAGCGGGCATCTAGCGCGCGGCCAAGGTTGTCCGCGTGGCGCAGCGCGCTTGCAAACAGCGGTACCACCAGCGGCGCGCATGCGCGTGCGTAGGCCAGGGCGCCTTTGTTCTCAAGGTCTGCCCCGCGTGCGGTTTGCGCGGCAACAATGTTGTCCGCCTCTTGCGCGAGCGTGGGAACAAAGCGCAGCGCGATGGACAACACCAGCGCTCCCTGGCTTACGGGAACGCCCAGGCGCTCTAAGGGCGCGAGTAGTTTTGCCGCGCCATCGGTAAGCGCCGTGGGCGTGGTGGTGAGCATAAGCAGCGACCCTGCGATAAGCAGCAAAAAGAAGCGAAACGTATAGAGAATCGCCGCCTCGACGCCGCCGCTAAAGATGCGGATGGGGCCAAAGCCAACAAGCTCCTGGCCGGTTTGCACAAAAAACAGGTTGATAAACGATGTGATAAAGAGGAAAAGCGCGATGGGCTTGATTTGGGATAGCAGCCGGCCCGCCGGCACGTTTGCCAGCGCGACGCATGAGCCCACGGCAACTCCCGCTATGGCGAGTCCGGCCAAGGAGTGCACAAAGAAGCAGCTCGCCATAAAGGCGACGGTCGCCACAAGCTTTGCCCGCGGGTCGAGGCGGTGGATGGCGGAGTTGGCAGAATAGTATTGGCCAATGCTAGCGCGCAGCGCCATGGGGCAGCACCTCCGTAAGAGACGCAACAAGTTCATCGATGGTGAGCGGGATGTTTTCGGCGGCGTTAGCGGACGAGGCGGCAAAGGAGAGTCCCATGCTGGCAAGACGCTCTGCGAACGCTTGCGCGCTTGGGATGCCTATGCTCTCCAGGGCGTCTGCGCGGGTGGTGAAAACCTCGCGCGGCGTGCCGTCGGCGACGACGCGCCCGTGATCAAGGATGACGACGTGGTCTGCAAGCTCGGCGACATCGTCCATAGAATGCGTGACAACCAGCAGCGCGGTGCCCTGTTTTTTAAGGTCTTGCAGCAGGGCGCGAACGTGCTCGCGGCCGCGGGGGTCAAGCCCCGCCATGGGCTCGTCAAGCACCAAGACGGGCTGGCGCATGGAAAGGACCCCGGCCAGGGCGACGCAGCGTTGCTGGCCGCCGGAAAGCGCGAAGGGCGATCGGCAAAGCAATGCCTCTGTAGGCTCAAGACCGGTTTTAGCGAGAGCGCTCGCTACGCGTTCGCGAACCTCGTCCTCGTCCAAACCCAAATTATGCGGGCCAAACGCAACGTCCTCATAGACGGTTTGCGCAAAAAGCTGGCGTTCGGGCAGCTGCGACACGTAGCCGATCTCTTTTCTAAGGCGCGGACGAAGTCGAAGGTCCGCGGTGTCGATGCCGTTTACCTTGACGGTGCCGGTAAGGGGGACTTTGAGTGCGCATGCGAGCTCGATGCTGGTTGATTTGCCCGATCCGGTATGGCCTACCAGGGCGGTTAGGGAGCCCGGTGCCAAAGAGAAGCTCGCGTTATCCAAGGCGAGCGGCCCCGAGGGGCGCTTCTTGGCGGGCTGGCAGAGCCCGTGCCGGCGCTTTTTGCGGGCAGATGCTGCCTGCGCGTAGTCATAGGAGACGTCGCGGAAAGCGATGGCGGGGATGGCGTCTTCGTGGTTCCGGGGCGCGCTGCCGATGCCGGCTTCGTTGCTTGACGGCGTGTGGCGGACGGGGCCTTGCGGCGCCATGGACGCAAG
This sequence comes from Collinsella tanakaei YIT 12063, assembly GCF_000225705.1. Taxonomy (GTDB): domain Bacteria; phylum Actinomycetota; class Coriobacteriia; order Coriobacteriales; family Coriobacteriaceae; genus Collinsella; species Collinsella tanakaei. Next base: position 361,837 of record NZ_JH126468.1, on the reverse strand, counting down.
GGAATGGGCAAGTTCGTCTTGGCCTGCGGTGAGGGGTGCGTTGATGCCGCTGTCGCGAAGACGCTGGGACAGGCGCATGGCGAAGGGGAGCTCCAAGCCAAGCTGGTTGATACGTTCATGGTGGGCGAAGACCCGCTGCGGCGTCCCGTCCAGCGCGACGAGGCCGTGGTCCAGCACTATGACGCGGTCTGCGAGCAGGGCATCGTCCATATAATGCGTGACGTGAACCACGGTGATGCCGCGGCGCTTGAGCGAGCCCACAATGCGCTGGATCGACTGTCTGCCGTGGGTGTCGAGCATGGCCGCCGGCTCATCGAGCAGCAAGATCTGCGGATCCATGGCGAGCGCGCCGGCGATGGCGACGCGCTGCTTTTGCCCGCCGGAAAGATCCGCGGGGTCTGCTTGCGCCAGGTGGCCCATGCCCACGGCTGCCAGGGCGGCATCGACGCGCTGGACAATCTGCTCACGCGGAACGCCCAGGTTTTCCGGGCCAAAGGCGACGTCGTCTGCGACGACGCTGGTGGTCATTTGGTCTTCTGGATGCTGGAACACCATGGCTGCCCGCGTGCGGATCGCCATGGCGTTAGCGGGATCCAGCGTGCTTTTGCCCAAAACGCGAACGTCTCCCGATGTGGGCAGAATCAGCGCGTTGAACAGCTGGATGAGGGAGGACTTCCCCGACCCGTTGCTGCCTAGAATGCAGACATGCTCGCCTTGAGCGATAGAGAGCGTGATGCCGCGAAGCGCTTCTACGGGCTGCGCGGTAGGGGAGGGGTAGCTGAGGCGTACGTTGTCTAGCTGGATGATGGGCGAGCTGTGCATAGGATGCTTTCTAATGGTGAGCAAAAGCTGCAACGGACAAGAGCGGGCACGTTGCGGTGTGGTCGCGCCCGCGCTTGCGCAAGGCTGGGCTTGCGTGGAGTTTATGCCTTGCTGGAGTGCAGGACGTTCATGCAGGGGGCCAGCAGCACTTGGCCGGCAACCACGTTGATGACCATCTTAAGGGTGTTGAAGGGTAGCAGGATGGGCAGGATCATGCCCGCTACCTGCTCCATGGTGACGGCGGTGTACAACGGCGTCACCACCAGGTTGAGCGCGCAGGCGGCGACGATGGACAGCGCGGCGCCGAAAACCATGCCCGCGATGGAGCCCGCGCGGGTGTTGCCGGACTTGGCGTAGATAATCGCTGTGGGGATGATGAGGCAGCACGTGGAGAGCATACCCATGGGTGCACCAAAGGGGTCGAGGAAGACGCGCGGCAACCAGGACAGGATGGCGACGGCGGCGCCCAGCTTGGGGCCAAACGCCAGCGCGGCAAGCAAGCAGACGATGCCCGAGGGGTCGTACATAAGCCAGGGGGCCGCAGGGAAGATGGGGATTTGGATAAAGGAGAGCGCGAATGAGGCCGCGGTAAACAGCGCGGCAAGGACGATTCGCTTGGTATCGATAGAGTTGTTCATAATAGGAGACCTCGTTTCTCTCATCCGGACTATACCGTCGGCCCCGGATTCGCACCGGATCAACCGCTTGCGCGGCTCGCGGGCTTGTGGACGCACGTTTCGCATCCATTTACCGCCGGTGGGGAATTTCGCCCCGCCCTGAAACATATGCGAGGCCACTATACTCGCTTGATGGAGTCATATGCAAGGGGCTGTGCGCTGGGTATAGTTAAGCTGCATAATTCAAGCGACATCAAGGCGGTGCTCATGCACGATTACGAAAGTTTCAACCCCGACCTTATTTGCGCCCTTGCCGGCGTGGTGGGCGAGGACAACGTGCTTATGGTGGAACCCATGAAGCTGCACACCACCTTTAAGATTGGCGGACCGGCCGATTTGCTGGTGAAGCCCCAGGATCCCCAGCAGCTGGTGCGCGTGCTGGACACCTGCACATTTGCCGAGACCCCCGTTACCGTGGTTGGCAATGGGTCGGACTTGCTGGTAAGCGACCGCGGCATTCGTGGCGTGGTGGTGCTGCTGCGCGAGAACATGGCGGACGTGCGCATTGAGGGCGCGCGCGTTATTGCCCAGGCGGGTGCGCTGCTGCGAGACGTGGCGCTTGCCGCCGCGGATGCGGGGCTTTCTGGCCTGGAGCCCCTGTGGGGGATTCCCGCTACGGTGGGCGGCGCGTGCTTTATGAACGCCGGCGCCTACGGCGGCCAGACCTCCGACGTTTTGGAGTCCGTTGACGTCTACGTGCCCAGCAAGCGCGGGCAGCGCGGGTCGGTCTGCACGTTGGACGTGGAGCAGCTCAACATGGGATACCGCAAGAGCCGCGTGAATACGGATGGGCTCATCGTCCTGAGCGCCATCTTTAAGCTGACACCGGACAGCCCGGATGCCATTCGCTTTGCCATGGATGATTTCCAGGCGCGCCGCGAGGAGAAGCAGCCCTTGGACATGCCGTCCGCCGGCTCCACCTTCAAGCGGCCCGAGGGATATTTTGCCGGCAAGCTAATTATGGACGCAGGCCTTCGCGGGGCGAGCGTGGGCGGCGCGCAGGTGTCCGAGAAGCATTGCGGCTTTGTGGTGAATACCGGTCGCGCCACGGCGGCGGACGTGTGCGCCTTGATCGCCCATATTCAAGACGAGGTAAAGGCGCAGTTTGGCGTTGACCTTGAGCCTGAGGTAAGGCGCGTGGGCGAGTTTGCCTAGCCGGCGCGGCCGCGGGGCTTGCGGGGGGCGGGCTTGCGAGATGGGGCCTAGGACTCGAAGCTGGTGAGCTCTTGCCAGCGCGAGCTCTCCGCATGGCTGCCATCGAGCTTGATGAAGTAGGCGGCGGTGTCTTGGTGGGTGTCTGCCAGGGCGCCGCCGTTTTTGCTGCCCGCAACAAACAGCGTGGTAGAGAGCGCATCTGCTGTGGTGGATGAGGGGCAGGCGACGGTTACGCTGGCGGTATCGGTTTGGACGGGCATGCCGGTGCGGGGGTCTAGGATGTGCCAGTACGTGGTGCCGTCCAGCTCAAACGTGCGCTCGTAGAGACCGCTGGTCACCAACGAGCCGCCGGAGACATGGGCCGTGCCCACCACGGTGCTTCCGCCGGGGTCGTTGGGATCGCGGATGCCGGTGTTCCAGGTCGAAGCGTCCGGCTTGGTGCCAAAGAAGGCGATGTTGCCGCCCAGCGAGATGACCGCGGCGGTGGCTTTGGTTTTGCTCGCCAACAGTTCGCACAGGCGATCTGCGATGTAGCCCTTGGCGATGCCGCCCAGGTCGAGTTTTGCCTGGGGGTCGGTAAGCCGAACCGTCGAGGATTCCTCGTCCACTTCCACCCCATGCCAGTCGACGTGTTGGAGCGCGTCCGCGATGGCCGCGTCATTGGGACGGACGCCCTTTTCAAAGTCCCATAGCGTCGAGACGGCGCCGATGGTTATGTCGAACAGCCCGTCTGCCTGGGCGCAGTACTCGAGCGCGAGGGCGATGAGCTGCGCGGTGTCGGGATCGACGGCGGTTGCAGCTCCTTGGGCGGCGTTGATGCGCGCTACGTCGCTTGACGGGCTGTAGAGGTCGAAGAGCTCGTCATAGTGCGCGCACGCTGCCGATAGCTGGGACAAGGCAGTGTCATCCCCCCACACGGTGAACGTGCAGTATGTATCGAACGCGAAGGTGGATCCGGTGGCGGGCTTTGACGAGTCTTCCTGCGAGGCGGACGTTTGGTTGGTGTTTTTGGAACATCCCGCAAGGCCGGCGGCAACAAGAGCCGCTGTTGATGCCGCGGCGCAGACGGCTTGCCTGCGTGTGAGCGCGGGGACGGTGGGCGCGTTGAGGCGCGCTCTGGTGCCGGCGGTTTTATTGCCGGGGCGGTCGGTGGGCTTGCTATTTACGAGGCGAAGCGGCTTAAACACGGGTCGCCTCCTGCGGAATGGCGGAGAGCACCGCTTGGACCAGTATGCCGATTGCCAGACCGCAAATGATTCCGGCGACTGCCAGGACAGGCGCGTTGACAAGGGCGACGGTGGGGGAGAGCGTAAGCGCGACCATGATGAGCTGGCCCGCGTTGTGTGCGATTCCGCCCAGCACCGATATCGATATGGTGGAGAACAAACCGCTCTTGTGCGCCGCCACCATAATTGCCCAGGACAGCACGCCGCCAGCGATGCTAAAGACAAACATTTGCGGGTTGGCGAAGAGCATGGTCGAGCACGCCACCTTGATAAGCATAAGTATGAAGGCCGGCTTGGCCCCCATGCGCTCGAGCGCGAAGAGGACGATCGCGTTGCCCAGGCCCAGTTTGACACCGGTGATGGTGACGGGAAGCGGAACCAGGACCTCAAGATAGCCGGCGACCAGCGCAAGGGCTGCCAAGACGCCGTAAAGCGCCGCGCGTCTGGCGGGCGATGCGGGGGCGTTGCTATGTGGGTGTTCGTTCGTAATCATGCTGAGTAGTATAGCTGGTTTTACGGGCTCTTCTTATAGCGACGGTTCGATTGTGCCTGGTGGCGACTAGGGCGGTTGCTGCGGCGGATCGGGCGTGCCAAATAATCGCTTAGTGCGGAGGTTTGGACAAATAGTGGCTTAGTGCGGTCTCTGGCGTGTCAAACAATGCGTTAGTGCGGAGAGGAAGGGCGATAGGCAGGGTACCTTATGAATAGGGTATTCGCATCGCCAAAGCTAGAAGGCTTGGACGATATGGGCGGATGCATGCGGAAGTTGCGTCGGGCGACCTTCGAACCGCACTAACGTACTATTTGACCAAACCTCCGCACTAACGCGTTTTTTGACACTCTTCCCTTTCCGCACTAAGTCGGTTTTTGGCACCACCGCTCCAGCCCAAAAGGGGTGGCGGAAAAGATGAAAGAAATGTTGATTATCGTTTATAAATGATTAATACTGTGCGAAAATGAGCAGTAATGTTGAGGCGCACAGGTGCCCGGCGCGATCGCATCGAATGCACCAAGCTGAACCGCGTCGATGGGCGCTGCTGTGCCCAAGAGAAGGGAGGCCGGTCATGGCCATCAAGATCGAATCCGTATTGGATGAGGCGTTTCGCCCTTACGGTCGTGTGTGGAGCGACGTTCCCCAGGCGTACCTGGTCGAGCTGGCTGAAACGTTGGAGCACTCGACCCCTATGCCAGAGGGCCGCAGCTACTCCGCGAGCGACCCCGCCCTTGAGAACATGGCGTGCGCGCCCGCGCTTTCCGCCCTGTTCTTTGGCGGTCGCCCCGCCCAGCTTGGCTGGTGCAACGGCCATAACACCAAGCTCAACTGCCTCGAGTATCACCGCGCCAGCGAATTCAACTTTGGCTCGCGCGACTTCATTTTGCTGCTTGCCCGCGAGGAGCAGATTATCGACGGCGAGCTCGATACATCGCTGGTCCGCGCGTTTCATGTCCCCGCGAACACGCTGATCGAGGTGTACGGCTCCACGCTTCACTACGCTCCTTGCCAGGCGTGCGCGGACGAGGGCTACAAGGTGCTGGTCGCCTTGCCACAGGGCACAAACGGCCCCAAGTCCGCGTTGCCCCGGGGAGCCCAAGGCGGCGACGCTGCCATGCTGTGGGCGGCCGACAAATGGCTTATCGTTCATGAGGAATCCGGCAAGGGCGAGCTGGGCGCATGGGTCGGTTTGGTGGGCGAGAACATCGACATCGCGGACAGCTTGGCGAGCGACGCCGGCGCTGGCGATGTCGCGGCCAGCTAGGCATAGCGACCCTCTCTCTCATTGCGCGCGCATCCGCACGCGGCGCAATGTCACGCGCGTGTTACGGATGCATGGAGCGAAAATACGATAACTTTACTGTGATAAAGTTAATGGACTGGTGCTTTGCCAGTCCATTTTTTTATGCATCTACGTCGGCGCGAACACATGCGCGCCATTTGCTGAAAGGGGGTACCGATGACGGCGACGCCTTGGGGATTCAGAGACATTCTTCCGCAGGAGGCGCAGCTTCGCGAGGACATCGCGCTTACGGTGAAAGGCTGCTTGCGCGAGCATCATTATCTTCCGGTCGAGACGCCCCTGCTTGAGGACAAGCGCTCCCTGGAGCAGGCGGGCCGCATGGCGGACACCCCGTTCAAGCTTTTTGATGACGACGGCGGGCTGCTGGTGGTGCGCCCGGACAACACCCTGCCCATCGTTCGGCTGGTCTCGGCCCGCATGGCCTCCGGCGACTTGCCTCTGCGCCTGCGCTATGAGGCGCCGGTGGTTCGCGAGCAGCCACGCCTTACCGGCGGATCGCGCCAGTTTACCCAGCTGGGCTATGAGCTTATCGGCGAGGGCGGCAGTAAAGCGGACGAGGAAATCGTGGGCCTCGCGCTCTCATCGCTCAAAGCACTTGGTTTGGATGATTGGCGCATCGTGTGCGGCAGCGTTCGTCCTTTCAAAGAGGTGCTCGCCCTTGCAAACGACGCCGCGCTTTCCCGCGACGCGCTCAAGCTGGTGCATGCCAACAACTTTATCGACCTGGATGACCGCGTTGCCGCAAGCGGCGTCACGCCGTGCGTGGCGCGCGCCATGTGCGAGATCCCTCGCATCCACGGTGGCCTGGACGCGCTCGATCGCGTGGATGAGCTGCTGGCAGATGCCGGTGCGGACGAGTGCGCGACCACGGAGCTGCGTGCGCTCTACAAGGGCTTGCTGTCGCAAGCGGAGGACGGGGACGTCCTAGCAGGGCGCATCGCCTTCGACTTCTCGCTCATGAACTCCTTCGATTACTACACGGGCCTGGTGTTCAAGGCCTATGCCGGCGGCCTGCCGGACCCGGTTGGCTCCGGAGGTCGCTACGACTCCGTGCTCGACGGGGCATTTGGAATCGCCACCCGCGTGCCCGCTGCAGGCTTCGCCTTCTCGCTGGAGCGCCTTGAGGGCGCAACCGGTTCCGCCCGCGCGGCAGACGGTGACTACGCGGTGGCGCGCGAAGCCGCCTCGCCCCTGCGAATCGCGGTTCCCAAGGGGTCGCTCAAGGACGGCACCATAGAAGCGCTTGAGGCCGTGGGTCTGGACGTTTCCAATTTCCGCGACCCGGGCCGGCATCTCATCGTCTCCTCGCGCGACATGCGTCCCGGTGGCACCATCGGCGACGTGGAGCTGGTCATCGTCCGCCCAACCGATGCCCCCGCCTTCGTGGCGTGCGGCGGTGCGGACTGCGGCATCTGTGGACGAGATTCCCTTATCGAGGCCGATCTCAACCTGCTGCAGCTGGTCGACCTCAACTACGGCGCCTGCCGTTTCATCGAGGCGGAGCCCGCGGATCGCGCCGGCTTGGCCGAGCGGGCCTATGCACGTCGTGGATCTTTGCGCGTGGCGACCAAGTACCCGCGCATCGCCGCCGCGTGGTATGAGAGCCGCGGGGTCAACGCGGAGATCGTGTCGCTGCACGGCAACATCGAGCTTGGGCCAATCGTTGGTATGACGGACCGCATCGTCGACATCACAGCGACGGGCACCACGCTGCGGGAGAACAATCTGGTGATTACGGGTGAGCTTATGGAGTGCACGGCGCGCTTCTTTGTGAACCCCGGGCGCGCGCGCCTGGATGCCCGCGTGCTCGAGTTGGCAGATCGCCTGGCTGCGAGGCGTCGCTCGCAGGCGTAGTCGCGCCGTTCGCGCCGCGTCGCCAAGTACCGCAGGTGCTTGCGCCAAAACAAGGCAATGACTCGTCCGCGTGCGGCATCGGTCGCCGCGGACGTTAACAAAGGGGAATAGATATGAAGACCGTACAGTTGGGCGCCGGCGAGCGCCTCACCGTCCTCAACCTCAACCGCGAGGGCGCCGTGCCGCTCAAGATCACGCGCGCCGCACAGGACATCATCGAGGGCGTGCGTGCGTCGGGCGACGAGGCCCTTCGCCGCTACTGCAAGGATTTCGACGGAGTTGAGGTGGATGAGTTCCGCCTGCCGCAGGAGCGCATCGACGCCGCGCTGGACAATATCGACCCAGCGTTTCTGGCCGCGCTTGAAAAGGCCGCAGAGCAGATTCGCGATTTCCACCAGCGCGAGGTCCAGCAGTCCTGGTTCACCACGCGCGCGGACGGCACCATGCTGGGCGTCAAGGTCACGCCGGTGCGCGCCGCGGGTATCTACGTGCCGGGTGGTCGCGCGCAGTACCCCTCGACCGTCCTCATGAACGCCATCCCGGCAAAGGTCGCGGGCGTCGAGCGCGTGGTCATGGTGACCCCGCCCCAGCGCGACGGCGGCATCTCGCCCTACACGCTGGCAGCTGCCAAGGTGGCGGGCGTGGACGAGGTCTATACCGTGGGCGGCGCGCAGGCCATCGCCGCGCTGGCATATGGCACGCAGTCCATTCCGCGCGTCGAGAAGATCACCGGCCCCGGCAACGCGTACGTGGCGGCTGCCAAGCGCCTGGTTTCGGGCGAAGTGGGCATCGACATGATCGCCGGTCCCTCCGAGGTGTGCGTGTTGGCGGACGCCTCTGCCAACCCCGCCGTGGTTGCGGCGGACCTTATGGCGCAGGCGGAACACGATCCTCTGGCGGCTTGCTACTTGGTGACCTGCGATGCGCAGTTTGCCACCGAGGTAGAGCGTGCCGTAGAGGTGCTGGTCGCCCAGAGTCCACGTGAGGACATCACCCGTACGTCTTTGGATAACGAGGGCGTCATCGTGGTCGCCGCAGATATGGACGCCGCCGTCGACGCCGTCAACACCATCGCCCCGGAGCATCTTGAGCTGCACTGCGAAAACGCCATGGGCCTGCTGGGGTCCATCCGCAACGCAGGTGCCATCTTTGTGGGTGCATGGAGCTCCGAGCCGCTGGGCGACTACGTTGCCGGCCCCAACCACACGCTGCCCACCGGCGGCACCGCCATGTTCTCCAGCCCGCTTTCCGTGGACGATTTCGTGAAGCGCTCCAGCGTGATCTGCTATACCCCGCAGGGCCTTATGAACGACGCTCCCGCCACCCAGGCGATGGCGCGCCGCGAGGGACTGTGGGCTCACGCGTTGTCTGCGGGCCTGCGCCGTCGCGTGCTGCAGCAGGGCGAGGGCAGCGTGAGCGCGGACGCGTTGCAAGGCGAGGACCTCACCGCGGTCGCCTGGCCGGATGACGAGGCTGCCGTGGTGATGCGGGGCGCCGCCTTGGACGCTGCTGCCCGCATGGATAAGGAGGCGTAGGTTCGCTATGGCAGAGCTTTCCGACCGCATGCGCGAACTCGTGCAGCCCCACTTGAGGGGTATCGAGCCCTATGACCCCAACTTCACGCCCACCAAAATCAACCTTTCGGCCAACGAGAACACCTACCCGCTGCCCTCCGGCGTGCGCGAGCGGCTGGACGCCGCGCTTGCCGCGACGACGCTCAACCGCTATCCGGACCCCATGTCAAACAGCCTGCGCGATGAGCTGGCGCGTCGACACGGCGTGGCGCGCGAAAACATCTGCGTGGGCAACGGCGGCGACGAGCTGCTCTTCAACCTGCTCTTTGCGTTCGGAGGCTGCGGGCGCACCATGCTCACCTGCACCCCGGCGTTTTCCGAGTACCAGTTCTTTGCAGACCTCACCCAAACGTCTGTGCTGGATATTCCTCGCGATCCCGTGACGTTTGAGGTGGACGCCGCGCGCGTGCTCGCCGCCGCTCCGTCTTGCGACGTTGTGGTGCTGACCTCGCCCAACAACCCAACGGGCAATCTCATCGACCCCGCCCTCACCCGCGAGGTGTGTCGCGTGTGCCCTGGCGTGGTGTTGCTAGACGAGGCCTACATGGAGTTCGCCGATGCCTCCGCATCTGCTCTGGGGTTGTTGGATGAGTGCTCCAACCTTGTAGTCCTCCGCACGTTGTCCAAGGCATTCGGAGCCGCAGGCGTCCGTTGCGGGTACGTGGTCGCCGCGTCCGACATCATCGATGCGTTCGCTGCGATCCGCCAGATCTATTCCGTCAACGTGCTTACGCAGGCGGCGGCGTTGGAGATGGTTAAACAGCGCGAGCGGTTTTCGTCTACCGTTGCCACCATCTGCTTGGAGCGCGATCGCATGTACGCGGCGCTATCTGAAGATCCCCGCGTGACCGTATGGTCCAGCGCCGCCAACTTCTTGCTGGTCCGCATGGCAAACGCCTCCACGGTTCGTCGGCGCCTGCGCGATGAGTTCTCGATTCTTGTCCGAGATTTCAGCGCCGTCGCCGGACTCGAGGGGTGCCTGCGCATCACGGTGGGTACACCACAGGAGAACGACGCCGTGCTCGCGGCGCTTGATTCGCTGTTGCGAGAGGAGTAGCCATGACCATTTACAAGAAGCCCGTCGCCAATCTGGAGAAGCCGCGTGAGGCCTACGTGCACCGCACCACTGGTGAGACGGATATTTCCATCAAGCTCAACCTGGACGGAACCGGTGCCTGCGACATCGCTACCGGCGTGCCGTTCTTTGATCACATGCTCAACGCGTTTGCCCGCCATGGCCAGTTTGACCTTACCGTCAAGGCAACCGGCGACGTCAAGGTCGACGCGCACCATACCGTGGAAGACACCGGCATTGTGCTGGGACAGGCTTTTGCCCGCGCATTGCAGGACAAAGCGGGCATCACGCGCTTTGCCGACGTGTGCATTCCCATGGACGAGACCTTGGTGCAGGCCGCTGTGGACATTTCTGGCCGAGGCCAGGCATACTGCGATCTGCCCATCCCCACCCAGCGCGTGGGCTCGTTTGACACGGAGCTGGCGGTTGAGTTCTTTTATGCCTTTGCGCGCGACGCCGGCGTGACGCTGCACGTGCGCGAGCTTGCGGGCGAGAACTCCCATCACATTATCGAGGCCGCGTTCAAGGCGGCCGGCCGCGCCATGCGCTTTGCGTGCGAGCTCGACCCGCGCGTGGTGGGCATCCCTTCAACCAAGGGTTCGCTGTAGGAGGTACGCATGGACGCGCCTAGGATTGCGGTGGTCGATTACCACAAGGGAAACCTGTCGAGCGTGGTGCGCGGGCTTGCCCGTGCGGGCGCCGCCGCGTATGCGACGGATAACCCGGATGAGATCCGCTCTGCAGAAGGCCTGGTTCTGCCCGGTGTTGGCTCGTTTTACGATGCGATTGCATATATGAGCGAGTCCGGACAGGATCGCGCGGTGATGGATGCCGTTGCCAACGGCGCGCCCTTTTTGGGCATTTGCCTGGGGCAGCAGCTGTTATTTGAGCGTGGGGACGAGGGCGTTCCCGTGGCGGGCGACAACGCTGATGCGGCTGCCGGCGCCGCAGCTGCCGCTGTGCCATCCTCTGACGACCCCGGCTGGCGCGGCGACGGCTTGGCCCCCGGCACCGTGTTCGAGGCGGCGGGCAGACGCTGGGTGCGCGGCTTGGGTTTAATCGCGGGTTCGTGCACAAGGCTGGACGGTTCGCGCCTCAAGGTGCCTCACGTTGGTTGGGACCAGATTCACCTGGTGGGCGCCGGCGCGTCGGGATCGGCCTGTCCTCTGTTCGACGATGTGGCGGAGGGCGCCAATGTGTACTTTACGCACAGCTATGCGGCGGACCAAGATGCCGATCCCGCTGCGGTCGCCGCCCGCACGCATTACACGCGCAGCTTTGCTAGCGCAATTTGGAAGGGCCGCGTGTTTGGGTGCCAATTCCACCCGGAGAAATCGTCCGCACACGGGCTACAGGTTTTGCGCAACTTCGCAAGCATTGTCGCCGCTGCGCGCGACGGCGAGTCTTATATGGTTGCCGGTTGCGTTATGCAGGGGTTCGTAACACGCCAAACGGGCGATGGGGGTGAGGTAGCATGATTGTCTTCCCTGCGATCGATCTTATCGCGGGCCAGGTGGTCCGCCTTGAGCGCGGAGACCGCGCGCACATGAAGGTGTACTCGTCCAATCCCGTCGCGGTGGCCGAGCACTTTAAGGAGCAGGGTGCCGCGTGGCTTCACGTGGTGGATCTTTCTGCCGCATTGGAAGAGGACGAGGAGGCGCGCGAGGCAAATGACCGCGCTATCGAGGCGTTGTGCCATGTGCCCGGCCTCTCGATCGACGTGGGCGGCGGCGTTCGCTCGCTGGCGCGCATCGACCAGCTTGCAGCGTACGGCGCCAAGCGCATCGCTCTGGGCACCGTGCTGGTGCGCGAACCTGGTTTTGCGGAGGTGGCGGCTCGTGGTTTTGGCGAGCTTTTGGTTGCTGACGTTGCGGCGCGTGACGGCCAGGTAAAGGTGAACGGTTGGCGTGAAGGCGTTGGCCGTAGCGCTGAAGACGTGGTGGGCGAGCTGGCGGGCTTGGGCTTTAGGCACCTGGTGTTTACCGATATCGCACGCGACGGCATGCAGACGGGCATCGATGTGGATGCCTATCGCCGTATCGCCGCGTGCGCCGGATTTCCCGTGGTGGCATCCGGTGGCATTTCCACGCTGGACGATATCAGGGCGCTCGCCGCCGCCGGCGACAACGTGGTGGAGGGCTGCATCACCGGGCGCGCCCTGTACGAGGGCAACTTTACGCTGGCGGAGGCCCTTGCCGCCGCAGGCGACGCTGCAAGCGCGAGCGCTCCGGCGGCAACGGCTGGTGACAACGCGGATTCCTCGTCCACGAAAGGCGGGTGCGTATGCTGACCAAGCGCGTGATTCCGTGCCTGGATGTTAAAGACGGGCGCGTGGTAAAGGGCATCAACTTCCTATCGCTGCGCGATGCGGGCGACCCCGTTGAGCTTGCGAGCGCGTATGATCGCGAGGGTGCGGACGAGGTCATCTTTTTGGATATCACCGCGACTAGCGACAACCGCTCGACCACCATCGATATGGCGTCGCGTGCGGCGGGCGAACTCGCCATTCCCTACACGGTGGGCGGCGGTTTTAGGGACCTCGCGGGCATGCGGCGCATGGTGGCTGCCGGCGCGGACAAGGTGTCGCTCAATTCGGCGGCGGTGAAAAATCCCCAGCTCATCACCCAAGGCGCGGCGGCGTTTGGCAGCCAGGCGGTTATCTGCGCCATCGACGCCAAGCACGTGGGGGAGCCGGGACGTCCCGGGGCCGACAAATGGGAGGTTTACGTAGCGGGCGGTCGTACACCCACGGGGCTTGACGCGGTGGAGTGGGCCTGCGAGGCGGCGCGCCGCGGCGCGGGCGAGATCTTGCTGACCAGCATGGACCGCGACGGTACCAAGGCGGGCTTTGATCTGGCGCTAACCCGCGCGGTTGCGCGCGCCGTGCCCGTTCCCGTGATCGCGTCGGGCGGCGTGGGCGAGCTTGAGCACTTTGCCCAGGGCATTATCGAGGGTGAGGCGGACGCGGTGCTGGCTGCGAGCGTATTTCACTTTGGCACATTTAGCATTCGCCAGGTCAAGGAGTACATGGCTGCCCAGGGAATCCCCGTTCGGCTGGATTTCTAACGTGCGGGGGCGCTGGTCGTGCGCGGCATGCGTTAGGGCGGTGCGTGATGCCTGCCGTGCGCGCGGTGCTCGCCGGGGCGTGCGGCATTCGGGGGTGCGTATCGCGCGAGAGAAAGGAGACGACATGAAGGTCGAGGATTTGAAGTTTGACGCGCAAGGGCTGATCCCGTGCGTGGTTCAGCAATATGATACGGGCGAGGTTCTTATGGTCGCCTGGATGAATGCTGAATCCGTGGCGCTTACGCTTGAGACCGGGACCACATGGTTTTGGAGCCGCTCTCGCCAAGAGCTGTGGAACAAGGGTGCTACCAGCGGCAACATGCAGCAGCTGCGCGAGCTGTTGGTGGATTGCGACGCCGACACCCTGTTGGCGCGCGTCGACTCGCCTGGTCCTGCGTGCCATACCGGCAACCGCACCTGCTTTTTTAGGACGTTTGATAACGAGGATTAGCGCGGCGCGATTGCGGCGGCGACGCATGGTGATGAAGAGGGAGGAGCCGGCATGGGAGTGCGCACGGCTAACGTACAAGACGGAAACATAGGGCAGACCATGGAGGGCCTGGCCGCGACAATACATGGTCGCCGCGAGGCTTCGCCCGAGGCCAGCTATACCGCCAAGCTGCTGCAGGGCGAGGAGGACAGCCTTCTGAAAAAGGTAATAGAGGAGGCGGGCGAAGTTGTCATGGCCTGCAAGGACAACGACCGCGATCACATTCGTTACGAGGCGGGCGACCTGGTCTACCATCTTCTGGTGGTTCTTGAGCGCTACGGCGTTACCATCGACGAGCTGGCGGGAGAGCTGAACGCTCGCATGAAGTAGGGCGACGGCGCCCTGCTGCACCTATTGGGGCCGGTAGCGCGTTCCTGTGGAGCGGGCGAGCGGCGAGCGGCGGGCGGCGGGCGGGCGAGCGGCGAGGGCGTTCCCGCGCTGTGTCAAATAACGTGTTAGTGCGGAGGTTTGGTCAAATAGTGCGTTAGTGCGGTCTGGAGAAGGTTCAGCGGGCATTTCTTATGCATCGGGCGTACTCGTCCAAGCCATCTATCTCGGATGATGCGAACTCCCTATTCATAAGGTACCCTCGTACACCTCATCCGTACCGCACTAACGCACTATTTGTCACTCTGGGAACCGCACTAACTAACTATTTGTCCCAACCTCCGCACTAAGCGATTATTTGGCACACCCGGATTCCGCACTAACGCATTATTTGGTCCGGCAGACGCTTGGCCCCACTGGGTCGCAGCAAGGGGGGGCGCCGCTGGCGCGGACCGACGCCGCCCCGCCCTGCCCCGGCGCGGGGAGATAGCGAGCCCGCTCTCAGGCTTGCGCCCCTCCTCATTCATCTCTACTCACTTCACAAGCGACTCGAGCACTTCGATAAACATCCTCATGTGCGGTGCGATCCACTTGCCCGTATGGTGGATCAGCTGGGTTTCCATCTCCACAGGTGCCAGCTGCGTTGTCACTTCGATCAGGCTTCCCCGTTCCAGTTCGCGCTGGGCGGAAAAGCGGGGTACAAACGTTGCTCCAACGCCGCGCTCGGCCAAGTGAACCAGGGTCTCGGTATTGCCTGCCTCGATTAGCGGATTTATATGCAGATCAAGCTCGCTCAGCGCGCGGTCAAGTTCAAGGCGATAGCTTTCGCCCCGCTCGGTCAAAACAAACGGCAGCTCGCATAAGGAGGCCGCATCCAGGGGCCGACCGGCAGGGGCGCCCTCGTCAACGCTCTCGAGCAGTGCGGGCGACGCTACAAACACCACCTGCTCGCGCCTTAGCGCGCGGGTTACCAGGCCGGATTGGTGCACGTGCCCCTCCATCGTGAGCAGCAAGTCGATGGTGTTGTTCCGCAGCCCCTCGATCATGCGGTCGCGCTGCGCCGTGGTCACAATCACCTGGACGCGCGGGCAGGTTGAGTGGAAGTGGACGAGGACTTCTGGAAGAATCGCCGTCGCCACGGACTCCACGCTGCCCAACCGCAGAACGCCCGCGATGTCTTGGGGAGCGGCTTGGGCGGAGGCGACGGAGGCCCTGGCGGCCCGTGCGGCGCCTGCTATTTCGTTAGCGTGAAAAGCAAAGGCTCGGCCCTGCTCGGTGAGCGCGGCGCCTCGCGGCACGCGGTCAAACAGGCGCGCGCCAAGCTCGTGCTCTAACTGTTTGATCTGCACGGTCACGGCGGACTGCGAATATCCCAGTTTCTCGGCAGCTTTGGAGAAGGTGCCTTGCTCAACAATGGCGAGAAAGGTCTCAATTTCACGCAGCTCCATCAATTGCCTCCTCGATTGCGGCTATAGCGGCGCGGGAACGTGCTTGCACGCGGGATTCATTGCTCGAAATAAATAGGCTCTTACCTGTAAGTATAAATATTATTAAACACACAATGAAATAGTTGAATTATACATATGGCAACAGAGCTGCGAATATGTGGCCAGTCACTTCAGTCATCGCGCTTCAAGAGCGTCTTCACAGGGAAGGAAAAATGCCATGTACGCAAAGGGGTCCACGCAAGAAGCCGACGTCGAGCTCGCGGCGGTGCGCTTTGTCTGCGAGCTGTTCTCGCGAAACCGCCATCTTTCCGAAGGACCAATCGCCGTCGAAGCCGCGCCCGAGCAGCTTCAGGCTATCGCGGACCAGGGCATTCCCGCTCAGGGCCGCCCCTTGGACGAGGTGGTTGCCGAGATGCAGGAGAACATCATCGGCTACGGCTACAACATCGACCACGCCCGCTTCATGGGCTTTGTTCCCGGTCCCGTCAACGCGCTGTCTTGGTTGGGCGATATGATGGCCTCTGGCTATAACCGCCATGCCGGCAGCTTTGCAAACTACCCAGCGGGCTGTGTTGCCGAGCACGAGCTGCTGCGCTGGTTTTGCGACAAGGCTGGATTTCCCCAGACGGCGGGCGGTGTCTTTGTATCCGGCGGTTCCATGGCGAACATGACGGCGCTCATCGCGGCCCGTGACGCAAAGTTGGACGAGGAGGACTGGTGCCGCGGCGTCGCCTACGTTTCAGAGCAAACGCATAGCTCTGTGGCGAAGGGCCTGCATATGGTGGGCGTGGCACCCGGCCGTATTCGCACCATCCCCTGCCATGATGACTTCACCATGGACCTGGACGCCCTAGAGCGGGCGATTTGCGTGGACGAGCAAGCCGGTCTCAAGCCGTTTGTGATCATCGCGACCGCCGGTAGCACCAACACCGGAGCGGTGGGACCGCTGCCCCAAATTGCGGATATCGCCCAGGCGCATAACCTGTGGATGCACGTGGACGGCGCCATTGGCGCATCCGTTCTGCTGACGCGCTACCGCGACATGTTGCGTGGAATCGAGCGGGCCGATTCTCTTAGCTGGGATGCGCACAAGTGGCTGTTCCAAACGTATTCCTGCGGCATGGTGCTGGTACGCGATGAGCGCACCCTGCTTAGCAGCTTTAGCACGCATCCGGAATACCTCAAAGATCTGGAGGAGTCCGCGCAGATCACCAATCCATGGGATATGGGCCCGGAGCTCACGCGCCCCGCGCGCGGTCTCAAGCTGTGGTTCACCCTGCAGGTCATGGGGTCGGACGCGCTGTCCGCCGCCGTTGAACATGGTTTCGACCTTGCTCGCTGGGCGCAGGATGAGCTTGAAAAGAACCCCATGGTGCAGATCGTCTCGCCCGCGCAGATGGCGATGCTCAACTTCCGCTACAGTCCGGAAGGCTTGAGCGAAGAGCAAAAAGACGTGCTCAGCGCGCGCGTCTCGCATCGCATCGTAGAGAGCGGCGATGCGGGCGTGTTCACTACCGAGCTCAAGGGGATGAAGGTGCTGCGCATTTGCTGCATCCACCCGGAGACTACCGAGCAGGTTATGCGCGAGACCGTCCAGCGGCTCAACGAGTGCTGCGAGGTGGAGCTGGAAGCCCTGCGTGCCGAGATGGATGCCGAGTAGCGCGTAGGGCGGTCCGCTTGGCATCCGGATGAGTGGTCCTCGAGGCGTTTACTCGTCCAAAGAGAAGGTTTCCCAATCGCCGTCTGCATGGGGCGCATCGAAGGAGCGATAGCCACATGAGTACGCATATGCCTGCGCATCGCGAATGCCCCAGCAGATATCGCGGGCGCGGTGCGAGTCCGAGCCAAGCGCGATGGGGACGCCGGCGCGCGCGAAGCGCTCAAGCAGGCTGCGGGTGGGGTAGTAATCGTCCACGGTCTTACGCAATCCGGCGGTCGATACCTCGATGCGCCTGCCTGTGTCGCGTGCGCAGGCGACCATTTGGTCCCACAGCGGGGCGAGGTCGCGAGTGGGGGCGAGGCCCTCGTTGGCAAAGCGCATGGCGAGGTCCGGGTGAGCCATGATGTCAAAGGCGAGGGGGCTCTCGCAAGCGCGGCACCATGCGTCCGCGTAGCGACGCCAGACCTCATCCGCGCCCAGGTTGATCCAAACGTGCAGGTCGCTGCCATCGTCAATCCAGCCGTTGTCAGAGGTGGGCGAATCTGCGCGGGTAACGTTTCTTGACCCGGCTTCGCCGGCGGCAAGGCGAATGTCGCCCACTTCTCCAATCCAGTGGACGCTGCCCAGGCGCACAACGGCGCCGGCGCTCCAGCGGCCTACGTTTTCCTCGCAGCCGGGATACCAGTCGCATTCAAAACCGTAGACAACCTCAAGGTTGGGGGCGATCCGCGCCGCGAGGCCGCGCGCTGATTCAAAGGCGGCGCGGTGCGCCGGCAGGTCTGTAAGCGTTACTTGGACCTCGCCGGCGGGATCCATGCTGGCGGGCAGGGTGAGGTGGTCGGTGGAAACCATGATTCGGCAGCCCGCAGCAGCAGCGGCACGGATGTTCTCCTCAAACGTGGGCTCGCCGTCAGAGAAGCGCGTGTGGGTGTGGCAGTCGACGATGGGCCGGACGGCTGCCGAGGCGTTTGGGGCGGCGACCGGGGCGATAGGCGAATGTGCTGGCGACATGGCTCCTCCTCTGCGGGGTATGCGTATGGGCAATTGTGGCATGTCTGGCTGGTTTTCGCGCGCGCTCCGCTCTTGCTTGACGCGAATTTAACGCGGCCTTTTTGGATGGATAACGGCAGGGTGACCGCTGGGCGCCCCCGGCTTTTCTAAATGGTCGCGAGCCCGTGGCGACCCATGCGTCCGCGTGCTAGAATCGCGGCAATGTAAACGCTACCAACAAGGAGTCAGACATGACCGCTCTCTTTATCGAATATCCCAAGTGCACCACGCGCAAGAAAGCTAAGAAATGGTTGGACGAGCATGGGGTTGAGTACATCGATCGCCATATTGTGGAGGATAACCCCACGGCTGAAGAGCTTGCTGCCTGGCAGCAGCGCTCCGGACTGCCGCTCCGTCGCTTCTTCAATACCAGCGGCATGAAGTACCGCGAGCTGGGCATCAAGGCCAAGCTGGATGCGGGCATGTCGGATGAGGAGGCCTTCGCCCTGCTGGCGACCGACGGCATGCTGGTGAAGCGCCCCATCGTGGTTACGGACGGTGCGGTCTTGGTGGGCTTCAAAGAGGCCTCTTGGGAGGAGGCCCTGCTGTAGCATCGGTGAACGGATTTGGCTCCGGCGCCGATAGGGATGGCTATTTGCCCAGCATGTGGCGGATGGCGGCGATGGGGTGATGGTAGAGCATGCGTGGGCCCGCATAGCGCATGACATCGCGAATGCGCTGCTGCATCTGCGGGCTATAGCAATGGTGCTCGCATTTGTTGCAAGACGTTTTTGTCTCCATCTTACGGCATCGTTGGGTGCGCGCCACCGCAAAGCGATCAAGCTCGGCGCAGTCTGGGCATATGGCGCCGCCGCAGTGGGCGGTCTTGGTGCGGGACGCTGCCGGATGGTGCCCGGCGCAATAGATGGCGACCATCTGCGAGACAACGAGTTTTTCACGCTTGCGCCTTGCTGCGATGCGCGGGGTATCTTCCATGGGGCCTCCAAGCCGATGGCGCTCGGCTTTTCCCAAGCGCCTGAAAAGCGTATAAGTAAGTCTCGGTTTACTATAGCATCGTCCAGAATATTTGCCGTGTCGATTGATTGGCGCCGTGTCGCTTTGCGCATCATCGTGGCGAATACGGGCCGCGCATCAAAAAAGAGCGCCCGCAGCGCATTGGATGTCGCTGCGGGCGCTCTTTGCCAGCACGGTGCCGAATGGTTCTAGAAAGGGCCCTAGAAGGTGACGCCCAGGACCAGCGTGGTGAACAGGGCTGCTGCGATCGCGCCCACAAAGGGGGCGATGCCGGGGACCAACAGGCCGTACTTCCAGTCGTTGTCGGTCTTGTTGGCAATGGGGAGGATCTGATAGGCGATGCGGGGGCCAAGGTCGCGTGCCTGGTTCATGGCAAAGCCGGTGACGCCGCCCAAGCCCATGCCTACCGCCCAGACCAAAAGACCCACGCCAATGCCCAGCATCATGGTGTTTTCGCCCACGTTCGCGGCGATGCAGAGGATGCCGGTGAGGAAAATAAACGTGTCGAATGCCTCGATCGCAAAATTGCGCGGCAGGTTGTATGACTCCGTGGTGGGGTTGGTGGAGAAGATGTTGCGTATGGCTACGGGATCGACCTCAAACTCGGATGCCTTGAAGTCGTCGGCGTAGATGAACCACGCCATGCAGGCGCCGGCGATGCCACCGAGCATCTCGGCGATGACGTAAGGGACCAGACTGCTCCAAGGGACAAGGCCCACAATGCTTTGGCACAGGGCCATAGCCGGGTTCATGCATACGCCTCCAAAGATAAAGAGGCAAACGGAGATGCCAAACGACCAGGTGGTGATGGCAAACATATGACCTGATCCGCGGTATTTGCTGCCTTTGAGGGTTTCGTCGCAATGGACGCCGACGCCAAAGACAATCATCAGGGCGGTTGAGGCGAATTCGGCAAAAAGATGTTCAAACATAAGGATCCTATCTTGATGAAGCGAAAAAGAAGGTGGGATGAAAGCGCACGGGGGCAGCTGCATATGACTGCCATCCCCTTTCTGCTTCGCATCCTTTTTAGCCCCCATTTCCGAGTGGCTGCTCAAAGACGTTGCTTGTTGTCTGCTCCCGCGACCGTTTATCCGCGGCTGTTTTCATGAGAACGCCATTTGGACGTTTTTCAGCCTTTCGAAACCGCGCAAAAACGTCCAAAAGGCGTTCTCACCAGTTTTGAGCGCGAGGGAAATCGACCACGGCTGCCAGATTGCCGCTTGGACGCGATGGCGCACCGTTCGGCTAAGGGAAGTGGGTGTTTGCGGGAGGGGGTGCTTGCGGGAAGGGGTGCTTGCGGGAAGGGGCGCTTGCGGGAAGGGGCGCGAGGGGAAGATGGGGTTGCAGCGCGCTAGCGAGTGACGACAACCCCCAGTCCGTCGGGGATGATCGCGAACTTTGCATCCGCTCCCTTGAGGTCTCTGGCGATGGCGATCGCCTCTTCCACGGTGCTGGCGGGGGTCATATGCATGGCGCGGATCATGTCATGGTCGCAAAGGTCGGTGACCAAGATGACGGGATGATGGGCCAGGATGCGGGCGAAGATCTGCGCGGTCCACTGGTCGGCGAGCGTGTCGCTTTTGGCGCGGGTGATGCAGGACTTCTCAAACTCCGCGGGGTCATTCTCGGCGATGTTGCGATAAAAGCCCTCGCCACCGTGGCCGTCACTGCAGCCGGCGATCGAGATGATGACGCCGCCCTCGTCCAACGTGGCTTCTGCCGCGGTCATGCCCTTGACGGCCTGGTAGATGTTCTGGTCAAGGGGGTAGCCGCCGTTGGTGGTGATGGCGACATCGCAGGGTACGGCCTTGACGCCTGCCAGCTCCCTCACAAAGGAGCAGCCTGCCTCGTGCGCGTTGTGGATATCGCCCGCAAACGCTCCAATGACCTCATGGTCGCCGTTGAGCACTACGTTGAGGATGAATCTCAGGCCCGCCATCTCGGCCGCGGCCATCATGTCCTTGTGGACCTGGTTGCCGTCGAGCACGCCGGCGCGGGAGTGGGAATCATGGATAAACTGACCGTTGTGGTTGTACATGATGGTCTTGTATGAGGCGATGCCGGGGAGCACAGACTTGCGCGAACCGGAGAAGCCGGCGAAGAAATGCGGCTCGATAAAGCCCTCTGCAAGAAGCAGGTCTGCCTGGGCGGCGATGCGGTTGATGATGCAGGAGCCGCCCGAGGGAAGGGTGCCGATATGGATCATGGCGTCGTCATCGGTGGCGACGTGCATCACAATCTCCTCGTTCGCCACTATCTCCTCGCCGTATTTATCGACTAGCTCTTCGTGGGTGGAAGGGCGATGCATGCCGGTTGCGACCAGGATGCGCACGCGAGCCTGCGGGGCGGCGGCGTGGATGCGGCGCAGCAGAATGGGCATGGTGACCTTTGAGGGGACGGGGCGGGTGTGGTCGGAGCTGATGATCACGATGTCGTGCTTGTTTTGGCAGAGCTCCTCAAGCGTGGGCGACGAATACGGGTTGTCGAGGGCCCGCTCGATAAGCTGCTCCTGGGTACCTTCTGCCTTGAATTCGCTTTGGTGCCCCTCGAGCACTCCGGCGACGCACTCTTCTGGCAGGCTGATGTGCAGCTTGGTGCGGTCGTACGGCACGTCGATGTCAAACATGGCCATCCCTTTCTGTCATATACCTTCGTTGGCGTTTAAGCCGGGGTAACTATGGGGGTTTGAAAGGGTGCGCGTTATGTCGAATGTAGTTACCAAATGTCAACTCAACGTTTCGCTAGGTGTATACAGTGGTCGGGCTTAACAAATCTGAAAGGGGCGCCGCATGGCGGAGGAGTCTAGCTATCTAGTTGACTATTTGAGAAAGAAGGGGTTTGCCGAGACGCGTAAGCTACGGCACGAATATCTCTCCTACTACGGACTCGACCAGGAGTATGTCTACGTTTTGGTCTCTGGCGTGGTGAAAACAAGCGTCACATTGCGGGAGGGAAGCGAATTCAACATCTTCTATATCAAGGGCCCCAGCCCGGTGTCGCTGCTGCGCGACGAGGTGAGCAGCCGTGCCAAGGCTCCGTTTACCGTGCGGGTGGAATCCGATGAGGCGCTCTATATGAGGATTCCGCGGGTGGCGTTTTGGGATTTTGTGAACGAGGACCCTTTGCTGCTGGGTTGCGTGAAAGATTACTACCGCTCAAGCTTGGAAGAGACCCTGTACCGTATGAGGTACCTCACCATGAACGGCAAAGTGGGTGCGGTAGGTGGATTTCTCTACGACCTGAACGATCGATTTGGCGCCCCGTGCGAGGGCGGAAGCATGATAACTCTGGACATCACCAACGAGGACATCGCCCAGTTCTGCGGCATCTCGTCCAGAAGCAGCGTTAACCGTATCCTGCGGGGCTTTCGCGAAAAGGGGATTATATCCACGCGCGAGCGCGGAAGCCGCATTGTGATTCACGATAAAGAGCGGCTTGAGCGCTACGTGATGGGCTAGCGCCCGGGTTGGTAGCGCCGCCGTTCGTCGAGCACGTTGCTGCCGTTGGTCGGTTTGACGCGCGGAGCGCACGCCCAAGCGGGCACTTGCGGGGTGCAAGGGCGTGCGCGGCAGGTACAATACCCTCGTCCAAAAACTGCCAACCAACCGTGCGAAAGAGAAGACGCCTATGTCCGCAATGCAAAAGTTGCTCAAGATCACCAGCATCGTCATGCTTGTTTTGGGTGGCCTGTTCATCCCCCTCACCGTGATGAACTTTATCCACGCAGAGACGTTCCCCGGCATCATCATCGCGGTGCTCACCGCCCTGACGGCGCTATTCGATATTCTGCTGGGCTTTTTGGGGTCGACTGCGGCCAACGTGCCCAGCCGCGTGACCGGCCTTTTGCCCATCATCGTTATGGCTCTGATCGTTAACGCGGCCTCTGTCCTCTACATCATGCTTATGGAGGGGCTATGGGTGCCCACGCTGGTCAACGCGACCGTCAACCTGGTGTATTCCTTTGCGGCGCACCGGGTCAACAAAGAGGCCCTGCGCTAGGGCCTTAAACGTTTGACGGCTGGGTTTTCAAGGCGGACGGGTATCCAAAGGGGTGCGCGCCCGCCTTTTCGTTTTATCATGCAAAGCAGCGACGTCGATGAGAAAGGAACGGCTATGAAGCTTGTAATAGCCTCTGACCTGCATGGATCTGCATATTGGACCCGCCGTCTTATGGACGCGATCGCGCGCGAGGCGCCTGATCGCGTGGTGTTGCTGGGCGATTTGCTCTACCACGGCCCCCGCAACGACCTGCCGCGCGACTATGCGCCCAAACAGGTGATTCCTTTGTTGAACGACCTGGCGTCAACCGGTTGCCTCACTGCGGTGCGCGGCAACTGCGAGGCAGAGGTGGACCAGATGGTGCTGTCCTTCCCCTGTATGTCAGACTTTTCTCAGCTCATTGATGAGAGCGGTCGCACGCTCTTTCTTACCCACGGCCACGTGTTTGGTGCCGGGATGCACAACAGCGTGGACAACGCGCCGTCTCTGCCCGCGGGTTCCGCGCTGGTGTACGGCCACACGCATATCAAGGTGAATCAGGAAAGCGAGGCGCATCCGGGGCTGTGGCTGTTCAATCCGGGCAGCGTGTCAATTCCCAAGGACGGCACGCACAGCTATGGCATTTATCAGGACGGCGCGTTTAGCCATGTGATTTTGGACGAGGAGTAGGCGCTATGGCGGAGTGGAAGAACACCGGTAGCGGTAGCCTGGCAAGTCTGGTGCGCGATACCTCGACGCTGTCGGATGCTCGCGAAGCGTTTCAGGGCCTGGTCGAGACCATCTGGCGCCTGCGTCAACCCGACGGGTGCCCATGGGATCGAAAGCAGACGCATGCCAGCATTGCCAAGAACATGATCGAGGAAGCCTACGAAGCGGTCGATTGCATCGAGTCGAACGATGTCGCCCACCTGCGCGAAGAGCTGGGCGATGTTTTGATGCAGGTGGTGCTGCACGCGCAAATCGCGGCGGATGCGGGCGAATTCACCATGGCGGACGTGGCCCGCGATATAGATCAAAAGCTCATCCGCAGGCACCCGCACGTGTTTGGCGACGCCGCGGCCCAAGACGCCGAGGAGGTGCTGGCGATTTGGGACAACGTGAAGCTTGCCGAAAAGGAGGCCAAGGACAAGGAGAGCGTGCAGGCGGGCGAGAGGCCGGAAGGGCTGCTCGATGGCGTTCCCACCTCGCTTCCCGCCCTGATGCAAGCCCAAAAGGTATCGCGCAAAGCCGCTGCCGTGGGGTTTGAATGGGAGACGGTTCAAGACGTGTGGGATAAGGTGGACGAGGAGCGCGAGGAATTCCGGAAGGAGGCCCCCGGCACCGCCGAGCGCGAAATGGAGTTTGGCGACGTGCTCTTCGCACTGGTAAACGTAGCGCGCAAAGAGGGGATCGACGCTGAAAGCGCGCTACGCGCGAGCACGGCGAAATTCCGCTCGCGCTGGCAGGCTATGGAAGGTCTCGCCCGCCAGCGCGGGGTTGCGATCGAGGGCTTGTCGACCCAAGAGCTCAACGACCTATGGGACGAGGTCAAGCGTCAGCGCGCCTAGTAGCGAGCGCGAATGGCGGCGGGGTACCAAATGTGGTCGTTGCGTCAGTAATTGCATGAATGTGCATAACATTTTGCGCTAGGGACATAAGAACACTACCGTACATTGCCGTGGCCTTCAGTAAGTATGAAGGGGCTATGAATCCAGAATGCCACCAAGATACGGGTTTTGGCGGTACGTCGTGCGCCCGGAGCGCGGGATGTACCGCATAGGTTCAGCCTGGCGCACGTGCATGTTGCGACGAGCTAGCAAAACGTCTACCTCGAACATTGCGATTCCCCAATCAACGCTGCTGTTGGCGGCGGGTCTTTTACACCGCGCTTCGCTACCTGCAACTATGCAGGGGCGAGCGTCCGGTGGAAGTATCGATTGTTGGTACCATTTGTTACTTGGCGTTTTGTTCTGTCACGTAGAGTAGCGAGCCTGTCAGCCAAGCGTGTTAGAAAGGGGTGAGGCGTGTGGAGAAGGTCCACGACTACCTCGTTGAGTACTTGAGGTCGAAGGGATACCCGGAAGTTAAGAAACATCGGCACGAGTACCTTTGCTACTACGGATTCGATCAATCGCACGTCTATGTCCTGATCGAGGGCGTTGTCAAGGCGAGCGTCACCATGCGTGAGGGCACCGAGTTCAACGTGTTCTATATGCAGGGGCCCAGCCCGGTCTCGCTGTTGCGGGACGAGGAAAGCGCCAAGGCAAAGTCTCCGTTCAGCGTACGGGTTGAGTCGGACGAGGCTCTGTTTTACGTGGTGCCTCGGCTGACGTTTTGGAAGTACGTGAACGAGGACCATCGTCTGCTTGATTACGTAAAGGATTACTATCGGAGAAACCTGGAAGACGCGTTTGACCGCACGCGCTTTTTGACCATGAACGGAAAAATAGGCGCGGTGGGGGCCTTGCTGTTCGACTTAAGCGTTAAATACGGCGAGCCGTGCAAGGACGGAACGGTGATCTCGCTGGACGTGACCAACGAGGACATAGCCCAGTTCTGCGGTATCTCGTCCAGAAACAGCGTGAACCGCATATTGCGCGGTCTGCGCGAAAAGGGCGTTATCTCTACAAAGGGCCATGATTCGCATATTGTGGTGCATGATGCAGACTATCTGGAACAGTTTGTAATGGACTAGGGGGAGTGGACGATGGACGCAGCCGATGCAAAACTGCTGGCTGAACGGGTGGCCGCCGGGGAAGTGCCGCCCGATGAGCTGGTGCGCGCGCTGCAGGTGCCGCCGGTGACCGACCTTGGCTTTGCCACGGTTGATAACCAGCGCGGCGCCCGTACTGGCACGTCTGAGATCATCTATGGTGCAGGAAAGACAAAAGAGCAGATAGCGGGCATTGTGACGTCAATGCTAGAGGCCTGTCAGCGTCGGGTGCTGGTAACGCGTCTTGACGGCGAGAAGGCCGCCGGCGTGAGCGAGCTGCTTGCCGCCGGCGGCATCGCCATGGAGTACGACCCCGTAGCGCGCTTGGGCATGGTTGGAGATGCCAAGGAGCCGGATGGGCTGGGAACGGTGCTTGTGGTTTGCGCTGGAACCAGCGACTTGCCGGTTGCCGAGGAAGCGGCGCGCACGCTTGAGTATTTGGGCAACCGCGTGGACCGCGCCTATGACGTGGGCGTCGCCGGCATTCACCGCTTGCTTGCGTGCGAGAGGCGCATCCGCGACGCGCGCGTTATCGTGGCCGTCGCCGGCATGGAGGGCGCGCTGGCCAGCGTGGTGGCCGGTTTGGCGAGCTGCCCGGTGATCGCGGTTCCCACCAGCGTGGGGTACGGGGCGAGCTTGGGCGGTGTCGCCGCGCTGCTAGCGATGCTCAACAGCTGCGCCAACGGTGTTTCCGTGGTCAATATCGATAACGGTTTTGGCGCCGCGTACCAGGCGTCGCTCATCAATCATATGAAATAGGCGCGGGCCTTCGCGCTGCTGGGGGAGAGGGTTTATATGGGTTCGCTGTACATCGATTGCTCGCTGGGCGTGAGCGGGGACATGCTGGTCGCTGCGCTACTGGACGCCGGAGCCGATTCGGCAGCGCTGGACCGCGCGTTGTCGAGTCTTTCCGTTGCGGACGAG
Organism: Collinsella tanakaei YIT 12063; assembly: GCF_000225705.1. Taxonomy (GTDB): domain Bacteria; phylum Actinomycetota; class Coriobacteriia; order Coriobacteriales; family Coriobacteriaceae; genus Collinsella; species Collinsella tanakaei. The sequence goes on along the minus strand of NZ_JH126468.1, from coordinate 335,024 downwards.
TTTGAGATAGCGATATCGACCGTGACCAAGGCGGGCATGCGTGCCTGCGACTTCGACGTGGTGCTGCGCCATGGCCATGAGACCCACGACCATGATATGGCGTATCTGCATGGTCATGGTGAGGGGCGGTGCGGCCGCGCGCACGAGCATGCGCACGAGGACGATGACCATCACTGCTGCGAGCACGCCCATGCGCACGGGCACACCCATGGCGACCATGACCACCAGCACGAGCACGCCCGCCGCCACGAGCATCATCACGAGCACCGTAACCTGCATGACGTTATGGCGATCATCGACTCCGCGCAGATGACGCAGAGCGCTCGCGCCATCGCCGCGCGCGCGTTCGAGATTCTCGCCCAGGCAGAAGCACAGGCGCACGGGTTGCCGGTGGACCAGGTCCATTTTCACGAGGTTGGCGCGATCGACTCTATCGTCGACATCGTGTCCGCAGCGGTTTTGGCCGATAGCCTTGATCCCGATGCCGTCTACGCCACGCCGCTAGCAGACGGCCATGGCACCATCCGTTGCCAGCATGGCGTCATCCCCGTTCCCGTTCCGGCGGTGGTGAACATCTGCCGCGCCTGCGAGCTGCCCACGTCGCACCTGGATGTTGAGGGCGAGCTGGTAACGCCTACGGGCGCCGCGCTTATCGCCGCGTTGGATGCTCGCCGCGCCCCCGATTTTCCCTACACAATCCTGGCGACGGGCATGGGCGCGGGCAAGAGGGGCTACAGCGTGCCATCGCTGGTGCGCGTTCATCGCATCGAGCGGGCGCGGGAGCCTCAGCCCCATGTCGACGGGGTGATCGAGCTGGAATGCGACGTGGACGACCAGCCCGCAGAGGGCATGGCCCATGCGGCGCAGGCGCTTCTTCGCGACGGCGCGCTTGAGGCCCACTGGCTGCCCGTCTTTGGCAAGAAGGGTCGGCCCGCCTATCAGCTGCAGGTTATCGCCGCTCCTCAGGATGCCGAGCGCATGCGCCGGCTATTGTTTTTGGAGACCACCACCATTGGCGTTCGCTGGACGATGATGGACCGCGAGGTCCTTGAGCGCAGCGAGCGCGTGGAGCAGACGTCTCTGGGACCGGTGCGCGTCAAGACCGTTGTCCTTCCCGATGGCGAGCACCGCTCCAAGCCCGAATATGAGGATGTCGCCCGCATAAGCTCGCGCGAGGGTATCGCGTTTCCGGACGCACTCGTCCAGATTACCGCAGAGATACGTGCGGGTAGGAATACCGATCTGTAGGGGGTTGCCCCGGCTTTTTTGGTGCGAGCGCCATACTAAGGCGTTGCAGCATTGTTGAATCTTTTGGTTTCTTGGTTTTCCGTGCATGGTTGGACCGCGCTCGGGCATACTAAAGAAGTTATCCAAGTCTAACCATTCGCCGGGAAGAATCTCGGCGGGGTCGCTTGCTCTCGTATCCAATGAAAGGGGACGAATATGAGTGAGATTCTCGATGTGTACGGTCGCGAGGTATTGGACTCTCGCGGTAATCCCACCGTTGAGGTGGAAGTTGTGCTCGATGATGGCTCCTTTGGCCGCGCGATGGTGCCCTCCGGCGCTTCCACCGGTGCGTTCGAGGCCGTTGAGCTGCGCGACGGGGACCGCGAGCGCTATCTGGGCAAGGGCGTTTCCAAGGCCGTCGACCATGTGAACAAGGAGTGCGCGGACGCCGTGATCGGTATGGACGCGTTTGACCAGCGTGCGGTCGACGCCGCCCTGATCGCCGCGGACGGCACGCCCAACAAGGCAAACCTGGGCGCAAACGCGATTCTGGGCGTGTCGCTTGCCGTCGCCCGCGCGGCGGCGCAGTCTGCCGGCCTTGAGCTGTACAGCTACCTGGGCGGCGTCAACGCCCACCTGCTGCCCACGCCTATGATGAACATCCTGAACGGCGGCGTGCATGCGGACAACAACGTGGACTTCCAGGAGTTCATGATCATGCCGGTGGGCGCCCCTACCTTTACCGAGGGCCTGCGCTGGTGCGCGGAAGTTTACCACACGCTTAAGGGCGTGCTGCACGAGGCGGGCCTTGGCGGCGGCGTGGGCGATGAGGGCGGCTTCGCCCCCAACCTCAAGACCAATGCCGAGCCCTTTGAGTACATCAACAAGGCGGTCGAGAAGGCCGGCTACACCCCGGGCGTGGACTTTATGTACGCCATGGATCCCGCGTCGACCGAGTTTTACAACACTCAGACCGGCATGTACGAGCTTAAGGGCGAGGGCCGCGAGCTTACCAGCGCGCAGATGGTCGACTATTGGTGCGAGCTCGTTGAGAAGTATCCCATCATCTCCATCGAGGACGGCATGGCCGAGGAGGATTGGGACGGCTGGGTCGAGCTGACTCGCCGCATCGGAGACAGGGTCCAGCTGGTGGGCGACGACCTGTTTGTCACCAACACCGAGCGCCTGAAGAAGGGCATCGAGCTGGGAGCGGCGAACGCCATCCTGGTCAAGGTGAACCAGATCGGCACGCTGACCGAATCCCTCGAGGCGATCGAGATGGCCAAGGAGGCGGGATACGCCTGCATCGTCTCCCACCGTTCCGGAGAGACCGAGGATTCCACCATCGCGGATCTGGTGGTTGCGACCAATGCGGGCCAGATCAAGTCCGGCGCTCCTTGCCGCTCCGACCGCATCGCCAAGTACAACCAGCTTATCCGTATCGAGGACGAGCTGTTTGGCAGCGCGCGCTACGCCGGTAGGAACGCGTTTTACAACCTGCGCTAGCGCACGCTGTACCGCCGCGCCCAACGAGGCGTTGATGTGAAAAAAGGACCTGCAGCCGGTTTGGGCTGCAGGTCCTTTTGCTTGGACGCGCGATCGATCACGCAGGGTTGAGCTATGCGCGAGCGATTTTGTTCGCGGGGCGAAGCAGGAAGAAGGAGAGGATGGCGACGATGATGACGCTGAGGATGACGGCGGGGACGGTGGCCATGTGAATCATGGGGATGCCCACGAGCAAACCGATGATATAGGGCACCAGCCAGAGCAGCCATACGATGGTGCTGAAGCGATGGAAGGTCTGCTCCTGCGCAATCGCCTTGTCATCATGACGGCGGCCGCGCACGTAGACCAGGGTTGCCCAGCCGGCGTGGAAGAGCATGAGGATGATGGCGAGCAGGCCGGTGATGCCGTGGATGGCGGGCGCGGGCTCGCTTCCCGCGGTGCGCGCCATGATGGTCATTACGGTGGTGCCGGTGGTGTCGCAGGCGAGGCCGGCCCAGAACAGGGCGAGATGACGGCCGTTGAGGTGGCCGGCGCGGCGCTCGGCGAAGACGCCGATGGTGTAGAAGACAAGTGTCGCGGTGATGGCGAGGCTGGCGATCATGAGCATGGGTGACATTGCTTAATTCCCTTCCTTAGCAGGTGAATAGGTGGTCGATGTTCGTGGTGAACACCGTTCATCTGAACAAGGTTCATCTTAGGGACGAGAACTGGGTTCTGCAAGGAGAACTTTTCTCGTCCAATTTTCCCCCATGAATTCTCCACCTGCTTGTTCACTTGCGTTCCGCTATGATGAACACAGTTCATTTTGTGTGTTGCCAAGCACGTTTGGCGTTGTTTGGCGGGAGGGGAGCGGTATGGGGAGCAAACCTGCGATTTCTCGCGAAACGATTTTGTCCGTGGCGTACGAGCGCGCGCAGAAGGACGGCATGGCGTCGCTTGGCATTAGAACCATCGCCAACGAGTGCGGCGTTGCCATCGGTACCATCTATAACTACTTTCCGGATAAGGCGTCGTTGGTGACCGAGGTCGTAGCTCGTTTTTGGCGCGCCGCCATCGAGGAAGCGGGCGTGCTTTCAAACGCCGAGGAGTCCTCTGACGGCGCCGAGAAGAGCCTGCTTGCTTACTGTCGCAGGCTGGCCGAGGAGCTAAGCGAGTCCCTGGGGCATTTTCAGGCGAGTTGGCTTCGCGAGATCTCTACGCTTGACGCGCGCTCCCTTGAGCGGAGTCGCGCCGCCGAGGAGGAGTGCTTCAGGGGCATCTGCGCGGGAATCGCGTCGCATATAAAGAGCGATGCCGCGATCACGCCCGCGGCGCGCGAGCGCTTTGATGCGGACCATCTCGCCGAGTTCATCTGGAAGGCGATGTTTGGCTCGATCAAGGCGGGCGATCCCGCGTGCACCACGTTGTTTGGCTTGATGGAGATGGCGCTGTATTAACGTGCTTCGCGCCGTCCAAGACAGCTCGCGCGGCGCGCCGGCGCGGCTCAACGCTAAGCCTGCACAACTGAGCCGCCCGCGCGTGGTATAACTGGAAGGCAAGATAGCGCAACCGTACCTCAACCAAACAAGGCGCCCATGAACAACACTTCACAGCACAACGGTTTTTCCGTCCATAACGGCACCGCCGGCGAGCCAATGCCGCCGAAGGTCAAGCCCGTCTCGAGCGCGTATTCCGAGGCGGCCGCATCTGCATCTGCAAAGCGCGGGCATCGCCACAAGGACGGCGAGGCCGAGCAGGGGCAGACGGATGCGAAGCAGACGCCGACGCATCGCCGAGCTCCCAAGGGAGCGGCCAGGCCTGCTGCGAACCGCACTGCCGCCGATAGGCCGTCCGTCCGTCGTTCCGGTATCGCGGCGGAGGTTGCGGCGACGGCTCGTTCCGGCGCGACGGGTCATCGCGCTGCGAGGACGACTTCTGTATCCGCCGCAGGCGCCGCATCGTCTCCTTCCGCAGAGCCGACTGCGCGCAGGTCGTCTGGTTTTGCCGGTAAGGTCAAGGATGCCGTCTCCGCAGGCGCCGAGCGCGTGAAAGGCGCTGCCGCGAGCGCCTCGGCGGGTGCGGCGCCCGCGCGAAGGTCTGCGCGCGGCGCGAGCGCGGGTGCTCGGGCTGGGGCCTCTGCGGTGGACGAGGAGCGCGCGAGCCGCCGTGCCGCGTACGAGGCGCGCCGGCAGTCGAGCCTGATGAAGTACGCCAATGACAACCGCGTGGTGCGGGCGCTCTACGACTTTACGTCCGGCCCGTATCGCGCCGTGTTCTACGTGCTGGTAGTCGCCGTGATTGCCCTCGGCGTCTATTTCCCCGTGCGCGACCTCTACATCGCCCATAGGACTAACGGCATTTTGCAAGAGCAGCTGGCCATTAGGGAGAAGTACAACGAGTCGCTGGAAAAAGAGGTGAACAAGTACCTGTCGCAAGAGGGTATTGAGGAGGCGGCTCGTGAGCAGGGCATGGTGATGCCGGGCGAGACCCCTATTACCGTGCAGGGCGCGGATCAGCTGGGCGATAACGGGCAGGCGTCCTCCCAGGACGGATCGGCCGGCGGCGCGCAATCCGACGATGCTGCAGGTTCTGGCGATGATGCCAGCTCTGGCGACACTGCGGATTCTGCGAGCGGTGACGCTGCCGATAGCGGGAGCGATGGGGCGAATGCGGACACGGCGGATTCCTCGTCCAGCGAACCGTCCACATCTGCGGAAGTTGAGCGGGCGGAGCGCGAAGTCTACGCAAAATCCCCCTGGTATTACAAGGTGTTGGACTCCCTGTTCTTCTATTCTGGCCCTTCGGACCAGGTTGTGAAGTCAACGGGCGAATAGGGTAGAGAGGAGAGCGCCGTGCAGCGTGGTGATATGGTGCGCGTGGCGTCCATAGATTTGGGAACGGTGTCTTCGCGCCTGCTGCTGGCCGAGGTGAAGGACGGCGTGATCGTCGACTCTCGCAAGAGGACGATCATTACGGATCTGGGCGAGGGCGTCGACGCGACGGGGCGGTTTTTGGACGCCGCCGTGGCACGCGTGCTCAAGGCGTGCTCGTCCTTTGTTGAGGACATCGAGGCGTTTGCCCCGCGAGCGGTGTGCACCACGCTTACAAGTGCGGCGCGAGACGCCTCGAACGGGCAAGACCTGCTGGACGGGCTTGAGCGCCTGGGGCTTGTGCCGGAGGTGATTCCCGGCGAGGTCGAGGCGAAGCTGACGTTTTACGGCGTGGCACATGATTTTCCCGGCGAGCGCATTGCCGTTGCGGATTCGGGTGGCGGGTCGACCGAGGTGGTGGTTGGTCGCTATACGCCTGGCGAGCCGCTTGAGGTTGAATGCGCCCGCTCGATGGACATTGGATGCCGCCGCGTTACAGAGCGGTTTTTGAGCTGCCAGCCGGCGCGCGCGGAAGATCTTGAAGCGGCGCGCGACTTTGCTCGCGAGCAGTTTGAGCCTTACTGGTCCCGGATGGCCCGCCGTCCCGAGCGCCTGGTGGCGGTGGGCGGCACCGTGACCACGCTGGTGGCGATGGATCGCGGCATGCAGGTGTACGATTCCTCATTGGTCCACCTGCATGATTTGGAACTTTCGCAGGTGGAGGCGGCGCAAAGGCGGCTTTCAACGTTGTCGGTTGAGCAGATCGCGGCGCTTCCGGGTATACAGCCCAAGCGCGCGCCCGTCATTCTTGCCGGCTCGCTGGTTATAGGCGAGCTTATGCGCACCGGTGGATACGGGTCGCTAACGGTGAGCGAGAACAGCCTTATGGCGGGCATGGCGGCAACGCTTTATGAGGCGCTGTGCAAAGAAGTTCCCGCCATAGGGTGGATGCCGCGCGTATCGTGTTAGACTTCTAACGTGCGGGGCGACCCGTAGCGTCATGCGGGGGCGTGGCGGAATTGGCATACGCAGGAGACTTAAAATCTTCGGCCGAAAGGATTGTGGGTTCGAGTCCCACCGCCCCTACCATAGGATATGTAGCAGCCGGGGCGCATATGCGTTGCCGGCTGCTTTGGTATCGCGGTGCGCGATCTTGCGGGCGCATGGGAGCGCTGGAGTGCGGGCGGCGAGTGGCGGGAGGCCTTACGATGGATGCGACGTTGTTTTGCGAAGCGCTGACGTTTTGCGATTGCGAGCTTGGTAGCAGCGATGACGTGTTCGAGCTGCTCGGGCGCCATCTGCGTGCGGGCGGTTATGTGGCGGATACCTGGTTGGATGCCATACGCGAGCGGGAACGCGCCTATCCAACCGGCCTTGCGTGCCAAGAGCTCGGCGTGGCGATTCCCCATGCGGACCCGTGCCATATCATCAAGCCCTATATCGCGGCTGTTCGTCCAAAAACGCCTGTTGCGTTTGAGCCCATGGCGGGCATGGGCGATACGGTTGGCGCGCGGCTGATTGTCAATTTGGGTCTTAAGGGCCATACGGAAGCCGGTAAAGAAGACGATGGCGCTTGGCAGGTTGAGGCCTTGCAGGCGTTGATGGAGATCTTTATGGACGCGGATAAAGTGGACGAGATTCTGGCGTGCGACGACGCGGCGGCGTTGTGCGCGTGCATGGCCAGGTTGTGCGGCGGGTCCCGGGTGTAGTTGCGGGCGCGCCGACGGAGCGACCTTTGGCATAGCAGAAGATGCGATAAAAGAAGATAACTTAGACACCTATGAAGGTGGCCACATGCGGAAAGTGAAGTAAACTAGTACCTGTCTGTAACTTCCGAGAGGAGAGAGTTCTCATGAAGAAGATCGTCCTTGCCTGCGGTTCTGGTGTTGCTACTTCCACCGCCGTGGCAAAGAAGGTTAGCGACCTGCTGAACGCCAACGGCTACGAGGGTCAGTACGAGATTGTCCAGTGCGCCATTTCCGAGGCCGCTGCCAATTGCGAGGGCGCCGACATGCTGGTCGCCACCACCGTCGCCCCCGCCGGTATCACCTGCGCCTATGTGAGCGGCGTTCCCTTCCTGACCGGTATGGGCAAGGCCGACGCCGAGAAGCAGATTCTCGACCTTATGGCTCAGTAGGCCAAAGGGCTGCATTGCTGCGGTTTCCGCAGCGCTCTATGTGCTACGGCGCTCGCTTGCATGGATGCTTGCGGGCGCTTCGTTTTTTCGCATGTGCGCGTGGCGCACACTGACCGATGGGAGAACGGTATGAGCGAGAACCCTGTAGAGCTGTTTGACATGCATATCGCCCACGTGGGCATCAACGCGGAGAATCCGGAGCAGGCGAAGAGAATCGCCGAGCGCTTCTCTGTGCTGATGGGCCTGCCCGTGAACGAGGTGCCCGTGTCCTTCTTTTCCGACACCCTGGTGGAGACCATGAAGCAGAACGGTCGCGGCACTCATGGCCACATTGGCTTTGCCGTGAATGACATTGTCGCCGCAGAGAAGTGGTTTAGCGATCGTGGTTTCGAGATCAACGAGGAATCGCGCGCCCTGTATGAGGACGGATCCACCAAGCTGGTCTACTTTAAGGAAGAGATTGGCGGGTTTGCCATTCATCTGTGCCGCGAGTAGGGGCCTTGCGGTAGATTGACGGGGTTGCGGGCGCGCTTGCGATGCTCGTCCAAAAAAGTTGAAAATACTTCTTGAACCCAAGTCGATTATTGGTTTATTATAAACGAGTGCGCGGGCGTGGCGGAATTGGCAGACGCGTATGGTTCAGGTCCATATGAGCTCCGGCTCGTGAAGGTTCAAGTCCTTTCGCCCGCACCATCTTGAATTGAAAGAGGCTCCAGCAATGGGGCCTTTTTAATAATATGAGAAAGCCATTGCCAAGAGGCATGACTATGCGGGCCCGGGTTTTTCGACCTGGGTCCGCGTTCTATATCTCCAGCCTGCTCGGCCTGCCGCGATGATCGTTAGTCGTCGCTCACCTGACAAGCTGATATCCGCGGGCTCGATGGAGCCGTCAGGTTTTTCTTCACCTGGCGTTGCCGTCAGTATTTGGTTCAATTGGTTCAACCGACCTTGCATCGACTGCTTTCCCCTCCCTGCTGTCGATCCAATGATGAACGGTGACCATCTCTCCCAAGCTCAGGTCGTCGAGCTCTTCAGCATGGTTGGAGAGGTCGAACGTCACGATTGATTCAGAATCGTAGATGTCGGAGCGATTGATTAAGATGTCTACGTGATGCTTTTCAATTGATATATCCGTTACGGTTCCATCGCTGAAAAACATGGCACTGCGGATTTCGCCGCCGCCCGGCGATGTCAGCAGAATCCATGTCACGGCGCCGAAAAATAAGGCTACCGTGACTAACAAGGCAACAGCTATTGGAGCTGCTTTTTCTTAGAAAAAAGTGCCATAGGTTGATACGCAATCGCTAATTGAAGTGTTCAGGAAAGCCATTTCGCTCTATTCGTCGTAGATGACAAGACTATGCATCATTTAACGCTCAAAGGAGTTTGTTCGAGTGTTGTTTCCGATGGACGCGCCCGCCTATCGGCAAGCGGGCGCATTGCCGAGACGCTTAATATGGCGCGCTTCCGTACCACGTTGTTTTGGCATCGGGCACCGCGTGCATGACGATGTGTCATTTCGGCCGTTTCATCCCTTCGTATCTTGTGGGAGTATGTTAAGCGTGCGCTATGTGGGCGATTGGCACCTTGCCCTGTAATGCTACATGCCAAAGATAAACTCAAGCTCAGAGACGTATTCGGTCTCGCTGATGCTCCAGGTGCCGTTGGCGTAGACAAGCTCAAAGCGCACAAAAGGTTGGGCCGTTTCCGTTGAGGAGTCTATGGCGTCTTGTAGCATCCCGCCCAGGTGCCAGCGTACCTCATCGCTGGGGCCGGGCTCGTCATCATACCCAAGTAGATCTTGCTCCATAAGGTAGTTGGAGGCGGGCGTAAAAAACGAGTCATACAGGCCCAAGGGGTCCGCAACGGTGACGTCAAGGTAGGCGGAGCCGTAGGGCGGGGTGTCATTGGGAAACGCGTGGACGCTCGACATTTGGTAATCCAGGCTGCCTATTAGCCAGGTGGCCACGGTCTCGCCGTTAAGACCCAGCTCATCGGCACTGTAGTATAGGTAGTCTTCGCACGCCTGGTTAAAATCGTCCGCAATCAACGTGGTTGCCTGCTGGTATTCGGCTGTGCCAGGGGTGGTGAGCAGCTCCATGCGCGACGTGGTGGCATCCAGGCACGCGTTTTCCGCCTCCGAAAGATCCTCTGCAGAGTAGTTGGGTGCTTCTGGTGCTCCTCCGGGCAGCGCGTCTTCAAGATCGTCTTCAAGCGAGCTGCCGGATGAGCTGAAAAAGGACGAGAAGGTTCCCGCTATGCAGCCGGGGATGCGCGCGACAAATGAAAACCCGCCGCTTAGCAAAAAGAGCACCAAGATGCCTATAAGAACGGGACGCGTGCGGTTGCGCGTGCTTACCGGCTGGTCGCTTGAGCTTAGAGCCTTTGCCTTCTTGGTCTTTCTGCTCGACTTCGCAGGCTTGTTAAGGTCAAGCGAGCTCCAAGCGCTGTGCGCCGACGCTTTTGGGCGTTTGGACGCGGATTGTTTGGACGATGTCCGGGAGCTGCTGCGGCTTGAGGCGGAGCTGGACGAGGAGCTGCCGGGGTATTCGTGCGGGGTGCTCTCGTTCTCGTCCTCAATATCAAACCCGGAATCATCATCAAAGGAATCGGGATCGCACCACGGCAAAATGGGCTCGCCGGCGTTGAACGGATCGATGTCGGTGTGGCGCTTGCTCATGCGTGCCTCCTGTGCGGCCGGCGCGGTTTTGCGCGGGGATGTCGCGGCAGTTGGCCACAGTATAGCGCCGGGGCAGCCGCCGTCATGTTAAATTGCGCCGCTTCGGCGAAACGGGCGTGTAAGCGGTGCTCGCGCGGGGTAGCGTTGGTATGTTGTCCGCTTGTGCGGCGCGGCTCCTGCGGTCGCTTTGCCGCGGCAGCCTTATATGCGGGCGAGAAGTACAACATGATTGTAAAGGAGCCAGACATGCTCATGAAATCCCTTGCCGACTCCGACCCCCAAATCGCCGCCGCGATCGATGACGAGCTTGCGCGCCAGCGCCAGACCATCGAGCTGATCGCATCGGAGAACTTTACTAGCCCCGCCGTGCTCGAGGCGGTGGGCACGGTGCTTACCAACAAATATGCCGAGGGCTATCCCTCGCGCCGCTACTACGGCGGTTGCGAGAAGGTGGACGTGGTCGAGAACCTGGCCCGCCAGCGCGCTTGCGAGCTGTTTGGCTGCAAGTTCGCCAACGTCCAGCCTCATTGCGGCGCCAACGCCAACCTGGCAGCCTATGCCGCGCTGGTGGAGCCGGGCGATACCATCTTGGGTATGAGCCTGGACCAAGGCGGGCATCTTACCCACGGCAGCCCGGTCAACTTCTCAGGCAAGCTGTACAACTTCGTTCCGTACGGCCTTAACCTTGAGACGGAGACCATCGACTATGACGAGCTTGAGCGCATGGCGACCATCGCGCACGGCGTGGGCGCGCGCCTTATGATCGATATGGCCCATATCGCCGGCTTGGTCGCTACCGGCGCCCATCCGTCGCCCTTCCCTCACGCGGACGTGGTGACCTCTACCAGCCATAAGACCCTTCGCGGCCCGCGCGGCGGGTTCATCCTCACTAATGACGAGGAGCTTGCCCGCGCAATCGACAAGGCGGTGTTCCCCGGTACCCAGGGCGGTCCTCTCATGCACGTGATCGCAGGCAAGGCGGTTGCGTTTGGCGAGGCCTTGCAGCCGTCGTTCGCCGAGTACATCGACAACGTGGTCGCTAATGCGGCGGCATTGGGCGAGGGTCTGGTCCAGGGCGGTCTTCGCCTGGTTTCGGGTGGAACGGACAACCATCTGTGCCTAGTCGACCTCACCCCCGCAGACGTCACCGGCAAGGACGCCGAGCATCTACTGGACGCCGCGGGCCTTACCGTCAACAAGAACTCTATTCCCGGCGAGCCGCGTTCCCCGTTTGTGACCAGCGGTATTCGCGTCGGCTCCGCGGCGGGCACCACGCGCGGCTTTACGGCGGATGAGTTTCGCGAGATCGGCGGCCTTATCGCTCGCGTGGTCTTCAATGCGGACGATGAGGGCGTCCTCGCGGCCGTTCGCGCTCGCGTGGACGAGCTGCTTGAGGCCCATCCGCTCTACCCGGGCCTGTAGCCGGCATTCCGATTTGCGGCGTTGCGTCTGCCGCGCCACAATAGTCAACGAGCAAAACAACAGCTATGCCGCGTGCGCGGTTGCGAAGGAGGGCGTCCATGGTCGACGTGTCACAGTGCAAGATTGGTTTTATCGGGTTTGGCAATATGGCATCCGCCATGGCGGACGGCTGGATCGCGTCCGGCGCCGTGCCGGCGGGCAATCTCTACGCGTGCGCTGGCCGCTACGAGGCGCTGGTGCCGCGCTGCGAGGCCAGGGGCATGCATGCCCTTGCCGATGCGGCGGAGGTTGTCGACGCTGCGGACGTGGTGGTTATCGCCATCAAGCCCTACATGATCGAGTCCGTCCTGCCTCCGCTGGCAGGCGCCCTTGCCTCAAAGGCCATTTTGTCTGTTGCCGCGGGCTGGGGCTGCGACCGCTATGAGGAGCTGCTTGCGGGTACGCATCATCTCTCGACCGTGCCCAACACCCCCGTTTCCATCAATGAGGGTGTGATCGCGTGCGAGAAAGAGCATACGCTGGACGATGCCGAGACGGAGCTGGTGCACGGCCTGTTGGAGCTCTTGGGATCCGTGGTTCAGGTTGAAAGCCGCCTGCTCTCCGTCGCTGGTACCGTGGGCGGTTGCTCGCCCGCGTTCATCGCCATGGTGATCGAGGCCCTGGGCGATGCCGCCGTCAAGCACGGCATCCCGCGCGCCACGGCTTACCAGATGGTGAGCCAGATGGTGGCTGGCACGGCAAAACTGCAACTTGCCACGGGTGCGCACCCCGGCGCCATGAAGGACGCGGTATGCTCGCCCGGCGGCACCACCATCCGCGGCGTGGCGGAGCTCGAGGCGGCGGGCATGCGCTCGGCGTTCATCCGCGCCATCGATGCTATCGAGGGATAGCGTCGTCGCATATTCAGCGTTCGCTCCAATAAATAAAGAAGCGCCGCCGTCTTCTTCTAGGGAAGCCGGCGGCGCTATGCGTCTAGGTTGAAGGTAGCGGTCTAACGGCCGTCGTCCTGTTGCAGGCGCGACTGCTCGTTGCGACGAGCCTGCTTGGAGAGCAGGCGGGCGGGCTTATCGGGATCGGGAACTGCCGTGGGCAGGGGCTCGTCCACGTGGCCTCCCCACCAGCCGCCCACAAAGTTGAGCGTGTGGAATACGTTGATGACGGCGCCCGGGTCGATATCCTGCACCAGCTTGATGATGTCCTGGCTTTCATATGTGGAGACCACGGTGTGCAGCAGGTACATCTTTTCGCGGCTGTAGCCGCCGATGACCTCCGCGCAGCTGATGCCGTGCTGGAAGTGGTTGACGTAGGCGGTCATGACCTCGTCCGCCAGACGCGTGGTGATCTGCAGCGTCACGCGGTCATAGCGATGGTAGAAGCTGTCGATGGTCTTGGTGGAGATGAACTGGAACACAATGGAATACGCTGCGTTGTCCCAGCCGAACATCCAGCCAAAGATGACCAGGATGAAGCAGTTGAAAGCGAAGATGACGCCCCAGATGGTCTTGCCGGTGTGGTTGGAGACCCATAGGGCTATAAAGTCGGTGCCGCCGGTAGATGCGCCCGCCTTGAGCGCGATGGCGATGGAGAGGCCGGAGACCACGCCGCCAAAGATGATGAGCATGATCTTATCGCCCAAAAACGGAGCAAAATGGAAGACGTTGAGGAAGAGCGAGGACAGCGCGACCTGCGCCATGGAGAAGATGACAAAGCGCTTGCTGATGCCGCTCCAGCACATGAGGGCGACGGGGATGTTGAGCGCGAGCATGCCGAGGGAGGTGTCGATTCGAACGCCTCCCAGCGAGGTGATGCGGTCGACAAGGACCGCCACGCCGGTAAAGCCGCTGGGCAAAAGGTCCGCAGGCTGGACGAACGCCTGGATGAGGAACGTCTGGATAAGAGCGGACACGAAGACGGCGATCGCGGTGATGATGCGGCGGACTATGGTGAGGCGCGCAAGCTCTAACGCGCGGTCGGTGAGGTTGTCGACGACGTTCGCCACGGATGCTGCTCCTTTGCGGTGGTGGGGGTGATGGTTGGGATGTGCCGAGCGATTGTATCATGCGCTTGCTTCACATATCGCCGTTCCTGTCAGGCGGTGCGGTGCGGGCACCTTTCGACTCTGGCTCTCTCAGCTTCACCGAGGTCTGGGAGGTGTGGTTAATGGGCGGTATTCCCGAGGCGGACGCCGCGATCGCGGGCATCATGACAAAGAAGTTATCGCGCTTCGCGCCGCAAAACGCCTGCGCGGAGGTGAAGTCGCGAGTCGTCGCGCGCCTGAAAGCGTTTTACGAGCGATTTAGAAACCTGGGAGCGGACTGATAAGCGGTAGGCGCCACAAGAAAGCCGTCCCTCAGGTCGGTCCCGGCGCTCGTACAAAGAACGATGACCGTGCCTCGCTACTCCATGACGGGCGACCGATTCTGCGGCGTAGGGAATTTCCTCGCATGTTGCTCGTATCGGTCGAGGGCGGCGAGTCGAACGGCACCATATTTCGAATCGTTTGCCGGAACCATTGCCCATATCTCGTGTTGGTCGACGTGACTACCTGGACTGCCGCTCATGAAGGCGCTAGCGTGGCATCTCCCAGACGCCCCGCCCTTACGGAAGACTCAAGTTGCAGCGGTTACAAAGAATCGGCTCATGGTCGTGCAGCAGTTTTACCGGAGGTTTAATTGGGCCTGCGGGGTAAACCAGTTCTCGATATGAGATCGACGCGTGTGCCGACGCAAATGGAGTAGGAGAGGGCTATCTGACGATCGCCAAGGAGCAACCTGTTTTGGAGTAGGAGCAGCGTCTCTGGTTCGCGCGTACGGAGGAGCTTTGAAACCGAGCCGCTCGGTTTGTCGAAGACCCTAACCTCCTGAGTCTGGACGATGCCAGCGGGTACGTTGTTCAGTTTGAACAAGTTTGGGAACAAGGCGCATGATTGTGCCGATTGGGCGTTAGCTGTGAGCGCAACGAGGCAGTTATCAATTGATTCGAGAAACAGGTCAAGCTGGGCGACGTCCCTATCGTTGCTTGCCATGAGATAGTCTTCGAGCCAGTCGAGGTCGGAGGGTAAGGATCCGACCGGCATCGCTTCGTAACGCTTGTTCGCAAGGTTCTCGTCGGCAAAGGGAAAGCAATACTTTGCAAGGGAGCGAACGGCTTTTGGGTGGCAGAGGTATGAGCCGCTTCCCTGCTTGCTATATATGACTCCTTGGTCGATGAGCGCCTGCAGTCCGCTTCTTAATGACGAGCGGGTGATGCCGAGCTCCTCCGCAAGGGATCGTTCAGTTGGAAGTCGGTCTCCTGCTTTGAGGCCGTGCGTTTCAATAAATTGAAGTACGTATTCTTCAACGTCGCTTGAGAGAAGATTGAAAAGCTTCGGCATGAGGATCCCTAGATGCCCTGGTAGTTGATCGAGTAGACGCCGTCTGAGATGATGGCATCAGTATAGTAGCTGCAGAATGCAGGTAGAACGGCGACGTCGGTGAACTCAACGACGTTGTCCCCTCCGTCGAGCGCGGTGATTTGGATGCGCATGACGGGGGTGCCCTCCGCCGTGCCAAGCGCTCGGGCGTTGCTCTGTCGGGCGCGGGTGCTCGACAGTTTCTGGTTGATGTGCTGGATCTCGACGTGGTTCATCCGGAAGGTGTCGTAAAGGGAGTAGACCTTAAAATCTATCGATTCGATACCCTTTATGAGCGACGGGATTGTGAACGTGTTTTCGACGGAGATTGGGACTCCGTTGCCGGAGCGCAAGCGGACAATCTGGAATAGCTCAGAGCTTTCGGGGACATCGAAGATACGGGAGAGGCAGAATCCTGCCGAGCGGAGCTGGGTCCTCAATATGCTCGAGGACGGTTCGTAGCCGGCGCGACTAAGGAGCTCGTTCATACCCTTGAAGTGTATGGCGGCATCGTCGATATCGGTTTGCATGACAAATGTTCCTTTGCCATGGACCCGCTTGAGTCGGCCCGTATCGACAAGGATATCGATTGCCGACCTGATCGTTGCGCGGCTCACTTCAAATGTTTCGGCGAGTGTCCTCTCGGAAGGGATGCGCGTTCCGCAGGGATATGCGCCCGAGGCTATTCCGTCTTGCAGCGCTTTAGCAATATCGTCGATCGAATTCATCAGCGATAACTCTTCTCTAACCACATGGTCAGATAAATATACCAAATAACGGTGGAAAACTACCGTTCATGGCAAAAATGGTAGATTGAAAAGTCATAGTGGTTGTCATTTCTGATTAATAGGTATATCTATAATAACAAGTGGTTGCAACGCTTAGTAATTAGACCACCGCATCTTGGTATGACGAGGAAGGAATTGACATGGTTGGATATGACGAAGCGATCTATCGCGAGGTACTTGAGAAGGCAATTGATAACATCGACGAAATCAACGCGGCGGTTGATGGGATCTGCGAGAAGGGCTACAAGAACCTCTACCTGGTTGGATCTGGTGGTACTTATTCCATGGCAAGTCCTGTTACCTACCTTCTCAAGACGCATTCTTCTATCCCCTGGTACTGGGAGATCGCCGCGGAGCTCGTGAAAGCAAAGCCGGTGTCGCTCGGCAAGGATTCTGTCGTAATCACGGCATCTCTTTCGGGAACCACTGTCGAGACAATCGAGGCAGCGAAGTACGCCCAGTCCCTCGGTGCTAAGGTCATTTCTTTGGTTGGAGAGGATGGCTGCCCACTGTCCGAATGCTCGGATTACGTTTTCGAGAACAAGAAGGCATCGAACGACAACCTCGTCGAGGAGATCTATATCCAGTACTTTGCCATCGCCGCCCGCTTCATGAAGAATAACGGGGAGTTCCCCGAGTACGACAGCTTCATGGGCGCCCTCAAGAAGATGCCCGATGTTCTCCAGGGCGTGAGGGAGCAGCAGGACGCCGCGGCGCTCGAGTTCGCAACGAGGCACAAGGATACTCCGTTCCACATGTGCGTTGGCTCCGGCAACGTTTGGGGCGAGACCTACTGCTTCGCGATGTGCGTGCTCGAGGAGATGCAGTGGATCGCGACCAAGTCCATCCATGCTGCGGAATTCTTCCACGGCACCATTGAGATGACCGATCCCGAAATGAGCTTCATGCTCTTTAAGAGCGAGGACGAGACCCGTCCCCTGGTTGACCGAGTCGAGCGGTTCGTGCGCCAGCATACCGACAAAGTTCAGGTATGGGACACTAGGGACTTCAAACTTGAGGGAGTCGAAGAGAGCGTCCGCCCGCTCGTCTCCCCTCTGGTCATGTCCGCGATGCTGGAGCGCGTGAGCACCCATCTCTCGATCCTTCGCGATCACGATCTTGATATACGCCGCTACTATCGGGTGGTTGAGTACTAATGATTAAGCTATTGCGCGTCGACGAGCGCCTCGTTCACGGCCAGGTGGCGCTTGCGTGGACCAACTCCCTCAATGCCGATTGCATCTTCGTGGTTAACGATGACGTTAGAAAAGACAAGCTCCGCCTGACGACGCTTAAGATGGCGGTGCCCGCCGGCGTCAAATTCGTCTCCAAAAGCGTTGATGATGCTGTCGAGGTTCTTAACTCCGGTAAGACGGATAAATACAAGATGCTTATCGTCGTCGACAGCGTGGCGGATGCTCTCAAGCTTGCGAAGGGCACCGGACTCGTCACCAGCGTGAACCTTGGCAACATGAAGCGTCTTGAAGGCCGCCGGCAGCTTACGTCTTCGGTATTCGCTACGGACGAGGAAATCGGGGCGATTCGAGAGCTCCTCTCCATGGGAGTCTCGGTAGGGTGCCAGCCGGTCCCAACGGAGGCGAGCGTTCCCGTCGAAACACTTATCTAGGTGGGGAACTAATTTACGAGATAGAGTTTGAGAGGTGGGAATAATGATTATTCAAGCAGCCCTAGTCGCCGTTGTTGCGTTCCTCGCTTCGGTCGATGAACAACTATTTGGTGCAAGCATGATGGCACGCCCCCTATTCACCGGCATGCTGGTCGGTGCGATTATGGGCGATATCCAGACGGGTGTAACCGTCGGAGCGGCTCTTGAAGCAATGTTTATGGGCTCCATCATGGTTGGCAGCGCCGTTCCCCCCGAGGTGTACGCTTCGAGTACGTGAGCATCGCCGTGGCGATAAATGCCGGTACTGGCGCTGGTTCTGCCGTCGCGCTGGCTCTGCCCCTTTCTGTCTTCTTGCAGATGTGGAGAAATTTCTGCTATGCCGTCCCGGGGAGCTGGGCTGGAACGAAGATCCAGGAGGCGCTGGACGCACGCGATCTTAAAAGGGCAAATATTCTGCATCTTACGGTCGTGCCTCTGTCTCTTGGCATTCCCTCGGCGCTGCTGGTGTTCATTTCCTTGTATTTTGGCGCGGACGGAATCAATGCGGCGCTGAACGCGATTCCGCAGGTTGTACTCGACGGATTCAACGTTGCGGCTGGCGTTTTGTCTTGTGTCGGCTTGGCCATGCTTATCAAGATCATGTCGAACAACAAGATTCTTCCTTACCTGTTCCTGGGATTCATTGCGGTCGTTTACCTGGGCATGGATGTTATCGGCGTCGCGGTTGCGGGTCTTTGCGTTGCCCTCATTGCAGTATTCAACATGAAGTTTGATGAAGAGGAGGACTTCTAATGAGCGAGCAGGCTTTTCAGGTAAATAAGCAGGGCGTCGGGACGATGACCCCCGCGGAGCAGCGCAGTATATTCTGGCGTTCGTTTACCATTCAGGGTTCTTGGTCGTTCGACAAGATGATGGCGTACGGATGCATGTACGCCCTCGAGAAGCCCCTTCGTAGAATCTATTCGAGCGATGATGACTTCTACGCTGCCCTCGAAAGGCATACCGAGACCTTCAATATCACGCCCCATGTCTCTCCGTTCGTCCTAAGCCTGGCCGTCGCCATGGAGGAGGAGGCGGCAAAGAATCCGGATTTTGACGTGAAGGCAATCAATAACCTCAAGGTTGGCCTGATGGGTCCCCTTTCGGGAATCGGTGACTCATTCTTCTGGGGAACGTTTCGAGTAATCTGCGCCGGAATCGGAATCGGCCTCGCCTCGACCGGCAACATGATGGGCAGCATCCTCTATTTTCTTTTGTACACCGCGATTCATTTTGCAACCAAAATTCTTGCGGGAAAACTCGGTTATCAGCTGGGAACCCAGTTTTTGGAGAAGTCGGAAGAGGCGCATCTTATGGAACGCCTTTCTTATGGCGCATCGATCCTTGGTATGACCGTTATCGGCGCGATGATCGCGACCATGGTCTCGCTTTCCACCAGCTTAACGTTTACGCTTGGCGGTACGGAAACCGCGCTGCAGTCTATCTTCGATCAGATCTTCCCGAATTTGCTGCCCCTTGCCGCGACTTTCATTTGCGTCTGGCTGCTTAATAAAAACGTTAAGACCATTTACATCATCCTTGGAATCTTCGTACTCAGCGTTTTGGGATGCATGCTTGGCATCTTTTGATTTGAGGACTGAAGCCCCTTCGCGGATCGCGAGCTGAGAGGCTAAACGAAAATACATACAGCTTCAAGATGCGGTTGGAAGCGTTCGATTCGGTCATTTGCCGGATTGAGCGCTTCTACTTAATCCATGGCAAATTTCAGGCTCTTCGTGGATTCGCATGGGTATACGCTTCGGAAAAAGCGAGTCCGATACGAATGGCGGTCTACACAATCGATGGGCGCTTGCAGTCGCCTGATAGATTTGTATAGATGGCGATATACGGCCGGCCTTCAAGCGGTCTACGCATTTCTGGGTATGAGCCCCATATGCGAGTGGGCAACAAGGCGGAGGCCTCCCATGATCTACGCTATTTCTGATATCCACGGCTGCCTGGACGAGTTCGAGGAGGCGCTCGCCGGCGTCGACCTCTCCGAAGTGGGGTCGCGCCTGGTGCTGCTCGGCGAGTACTGTGACAGGGGGCAAGGGCTCCTACGACATCTTCCCTTCAGCCTCTTGTTGAGGAACCCAAGATGAATACCGAGAGCATCGGTGGTTTGAGCTTGAAGTCGGGTTTTTGGGAGATTCGTCCAGCGTTTAAGGACGACCCCCATGATCCGCGCGGACTGCATCTATCTCGAAGCGTGGTGGGCCTTGCACGCGATTCGCAAGGCAGGATTTATGACCGCGTTCGTATCATCTTCGCCTCGCGCCTTGTGTGGGGCGCGATGTTTCTGGACTTGTTTACAGAAAGCGCGCCATATATGTTGGCATGCAGGTGACGTCACCGTCTTGTCGAAGGTCTTTTGTATACGCCAGGAAGCGTCGCCCAATCCTGGATGCATATTTCTCGCCAAACGCATCAAGTGAGACATGGGTTTTGTATCCCGAGGACTTGACCTCAACGGGAGAGATCTTTTTACCGTCGCTTACAACAAAGTCAATCTCGTAGTTGCGGTTTGCGCCCTTTTTGGCCAGGTGTGATAAAACAGCCTGTGTCCTTGTGCGACCAGCTCCTGCGCAACGACGTTTTCGTAAACCGAGCCGAGATTTGCCGGCAGCTTGTCAGAAAGCAATGCTTGGTACACGGTGTTATCGGTAAAATCCCTGTCTTTGAACATAAGGGTTACAAACAGTCCCGTATCAGCAAGGTATAGTTTAAATTTCTCGAGATTTATGCTTGAAGACATTCCCACATTGGGATCGTTTGCGTGATAGGCAACAAGCGTTGTCTTAGACTCCTTTAGTTCTGATATCTCCTCAAGTACGTCGGATGCCTGGCGATTGGCCAGCACTGCTGAAACCTGGTACCGAGATGCCTTTTGGAGAGTTGCGCTGGAATGGCGTCAAAGAGAAGGGATAGCGCTCCGGACGGGCTGATCTTATGAAAGTCGTCTTCGTAAAGCGAGATGATGCCGCGTTTAACGGTATCGACTGCCTGGAGGTTGTTGGTTTCTATATATGAGCTGACGGCTTGAGGCGTACCGCCAACTAGCATGTAAAGACGGAAGTCCCTCATGAGCTTGCGATTGAGCTGGTCGCCAAGCGGACGCCTCTCTTCAAAAGTTTTCTTCAGTAGAGGGATTGTGCCCGTATCGCCAAGCGCCCATTTGAACTCTTCAAAATCCATGGGCCGCATCTGAAGCTTATATTCTTCGCTGGGAATAACAATTCCTTGGACGTTCCTTCTAATCGATATGAGCGAGCCGGTCTCTATATGGTCATAGCGACCGTCTGCGACTAGATGTTTGATTGCTTGCCGCGCCTTTGGGCAGAGCTGCACCTCGTCAAAGATAATTGCCGATTCTCGCTTATGGAGTTGAACTCCGTAATGCAGCTGCAATTGTAAAAAAAGATAGTCCAAATCCGAGACATCCTCGAACAGCTCTCCAACAGATTGGGGTGCGGCTGAGAAATCTACAAGGATGTGGGTGCGATACTCGTTTTGTGCGAACGCTTTGGCAACAGCGGACTTGCCAACGCGCCGGGGCCCTTCGATAAGGGCTGCCGTTCTGCCGCTATCTCTGCGCTTCCATTCCAGCAGGTATTCATATATCTTTCGCGTGAACATAGCCCTCCAACCAGATTTCCGCACTTTTTATTTGGGCGATTTACCCGATTTCCGCACTTTCTGAGTCTTGAGCCAAGGCTTGCGGCAGGCGTTGCCATGGCGCACAAGCGTGCGGAACAAGCCTAAGGAAAACCCGGTCTGGAGGTCGATGGCGTCCTCTGCTAGCGTGGTGAGGGTACAAGGCTATGACCTACAAGGTGTGACCATGCGAGATGCGAGGGCGGCCGTATGAATAACCAGGCGTTGGACACGCTTAAAACCTACTTTGGTTATGGATCTTTCCGTCCCGGGCAGGACCGCATGGTGCAGGCCATCCTGTCTGGCCGCGATGCCTTGGGAGTCATGCCCACCGGTGCCGGCAAGTCCATCTGCTACCAGGTGCCCGCGCTCATGCTGAAGGGACTCACGCTGGTGGTGAGCCCGCTGGTGTCGCTCATGGGCGACCAGGTGCGTTCGCTGCTGGCGGCGGGCGCGCATCCTTCATACCTCAACTCATCCCTTACCGTGCCGCAGCAGAACACGGTACTGCGTCGCGCGGAAGACGGATGGTACCAGATCATGTACGTAGCGCCCGAGCGCTTGGCAGATCCGCGCTTTATGGAGTTCGCGCAACGTCTGGCGTCCCCCGGCGGTTACGGCATTCCGCTGGTGGCGGTGGACGAGGCCCACTGCGTCTCCCAATGGGGCCAGGATTTTCGCCCATCCTATCTGCAGATCTCCGCATTCATAGAGGCCCTGCCGCAGCGTCCGGTGGTAGCGGCCTTCACGGCTACCGCTACCGAGCGCGTGCGGGAGGACATTGTCCATATGCTCGATTTGCGCTCGCCGCAGACCGTGGTGACCGGTTTCGACCGACCCAATCTGTTCTTTGGAGTGGAAGAGCTGGGCGATAAGGCGAAGGCTGCCTGGATACGCTCCTATGTCGCGCAGCATAACCAGGAGAGCGGCATCATCTACTGCTCGACTCGCAAGGCGGTGGACGAGCTTTCCGCGGAACTGTCGCTGGCGTTGATGCCCCAAGGTATCCGGGCGGGGCGCTACCACGCGGGCTTGGGTAACGATGAACGAACGCAAAACCAGGCGGACTTTATCGACGACCGCGTGCCGGTGATGGTGGCCACCAATGCGTTTGGCATGGGTATCGACAAGCCCAACGTGCGATACGTGATTCACAACAACGTGCCGGAAAGCATCGAGGCGTATTACCAAGAGGCGGGCCGCGCCGGCCGCGACGGCGATCCCGCCAGCTGCTATCTGCTGTGGAATGGCAACGATTTCAGACTGCGCCGGTTCTTGATAGAGAAGAGCCGTGATGCGGCGGGGCTGGACGAGGACGGCTTGCCGCGTCCCGACCTTGACCAGGAGCAGCTTGAGCGCGCCTGCCAGAACCGTTACCGTCTTCTGCGCCAGATGGAGGGCTACTGCCAGACTACCGGGTGCTTGCGCGAGTACATGCTCCGCTATTTTGGGGACGAGGGCGCATTGCCGGATGCGCGGACGGGCGCGCAGCTGGGTGCCAGCCAGCCCTTGTCCGCAAAGAGCGATGGTTGCGGCGCATGCTCCAACTGCCTTACCGAGTTTGAGGTGGAGGACGTGACGCAGGTTGCCCGCGCGATCGTGGAGTTTGTGGCGCCGCGGGCGGGTCGGTTTGGCAAGACGCTTATAGCCGATGCCCTGCACGGCGCCAACAACGAGCGGGTGCGCAACTGCCATCTCGATGAGGCGGCGGGGTACGGCGCGCTGGAAGACTGCCAGATGGCGCGCATCAAGGATGTGGTGGACCAGCTCGCGGGCCGCGGATACCTTTCCGTATCGCAGGGGCAGTATCCCGTGATCGCGCTGGGGCCGCGTGCGGTCGAGGTGCTGGGAGAGAGCTCTGGCGACGGGGCTGCGTCTGCGACGCCGTTTGAATTCACTATCAAGCGCAGGTCCAGCAAGCGCTCCAGATCTGCCCGCGCCCGCCGTGCGGTCGATTTGCTGCGCGAGGAAGCCGCCCTGGATGCTCGGCCTCGCGTGGGTGATGACGCCGAGCTGTTCGAGAGCCTGCGCGAGCTGCGTACGGATTTTGCACGCGAGCGGGGTTGGGCGCCCTATATGGTGTGCAGCGACGCGGCTCTTCGCGGCATGTGCCGTCGGCGCCCCCATAGCCTTGAGGAGCTTTTGGATGTTCCGGGCATCGGCGAGAAGAAGGCAGCGGACTTTGGTCGCGCGTTTTTGGAGCACATCGAGGAGTTTGAGGACCAGCATTTGGGTGAGGTTTAGCCGCTGTTGCAAAAGTCCAGTTGAACGCGGTGCTCACACATTTTTCCTTGGAACTTTGTGCGAGACTACCACATTTTTCCTTGGAACTTTGTGCGAGACTCCCACATTTTGCTTGGGAAGTTGCTAAACTGACCTAGAGATAAGGATGAGCGCGGCTGGAGGGCTCTATGGAAAGAACGTGTATGGCGGAGCTGGTTGCGTGGAAGGGCCGTTCCGGACGTAAGCCTCTTATTGTAAAAGGCGCTCGCCAGACAGGTAAGACCTGGCTTGTAAAGGAGTTTGGGCGCCGACAGTTCGCCGATACGGTGACGATCGATTTCATGCTCGATGAGAGCTATAAGAGCCTCTTTGCTCAAGACCTTGATCCTCGTAGAATCATCACTCAAATTGAGCTGCGCACGGGGCGTCGCATAGACCCTGAGGATACGCTGCTCTTCTTTGATGAAATACAAGAAGCTCCTCGTGGCCTTACATCTCTAAAGTACTTCTGTGAACAGGCTCCTGAATACCATGTTGTCGCAGCAGGCTCTTATATGGGACTTGGTTTGCGACGTGAGGGGGAGAGCTATCCGGTTGGCAAAGTTGACATGCTGACCTTTTATCCCCTGACGTTTGAAGAGTTTGTTCGCGCTGCTGCGGGTGACGTGCTTGCCGACGCCCTTGAAGCGGGGGACATGGCATTGCTTGATAGCGTAGCGGATGTGATTGAACGCCATCTGAAAGATTACATGGTCATTGGCGGCATGCCAGAAGTGGTGGCGGAGTTTGTCGCGTCGGGCGATTATGCGGAGTGTCGACGGCTGCAGGGCGATATCCTTCAAGCGTATGATGCGGACTTTAGCAAGCACGCACCGGTTAGGCTGTTGGAGCGCATGAGGATGGCGTGGCGCTCTATACCAAGCCAGCTTGCGCATGAGAACAAGAAGTTTGTGTACGGAGCGGTAAGGCCGGGCGCTAGGGCGCGTGATTTTGAGGAAGCTCTGCAGTGGCTTGAAGATTATGGGGTGGTTTATAAAGTTCCTCGCGTCGCCGCGTTACGCCTTCCGCTTGGGGGCTATGAGGATCTATCTGCGTTCAAGCTCTTTTGCTGCGATTTGGGTTTGCTGGGTGCTATGGCGGGGCTGCCGGAGACGGCGGTGATTGATGGGTCACGCGTCTTCACTGAATTTAAGGGAGCGCTGACCGAGCAATATGTTTTGCAGGAGTATGTTGCCCAGGGAGAGCAGCCGGTCTATTGGTCTAATGATTCAGGATCTGCAGAAATAGACTTTGCGCTTACCAGTTCGCGCGGCATTATTCCTGTTGAAGTAAAGGCAGGGGAGAACCTTCGGTCTAAAAGCTTGCGCGTTGCATGCGAAAAGTTTTGCATTGACCGTGCTGTCCGAACATCATTGTCTCCGTATCGAGACGATGGGTGGCTGATTAATGTTCCCCTTTGGGCGGTAATGCATAGCAAGCGCTTTGCTTTGAGCCAATAGCAAGATCAATGGAAATGGGGCCGGCTTGCGGGGGATTTCCCAACAAGCCGGCTCTTCCTGCCATGATTTGCCACCGGGTGAGGCGGCTGTTGATGTCGCGAATATGTTGGTAGCCGGCGCGGAACGTCTTGGGCTCTGCCTGAGCCGGCCCCATCGCACAATCAGCTTCGCTGCGGCCGATGGTGTGGGCGGCGGAGCGGAAAAAACGCCCTGCTCGTTGCCCAGACCGGTCATGAGGCGGGCGCGTTCATCACGGCATTTTCGTCGAGCCGAACCGTGGCAAGGCATGAGAATTGTATTCCTAACGGAAACGTCCTCCAATGTCTTCAACCTCCGCAAGCGCCATTGCTCTTCGTTCGCGGACTGCTGCGCGTAAGCCCCCGCTTGTGCCCGCTCAAACGAACGCGGCCCCGCTTCTCTAAGGCTAAAAACAACATAAAGATACGTTCGTCCCCTAAATAACTACCGTTCAAGTGTTCAAATCTGGCTTCCCAGAGGTTGCCTGCTAATAATGTAAACGGTTCAAGTTGAAACGGTTACACAAACACACTAAACCAGTGATGTTATAGAACCAGCAGGTAAAAGCCTTGATGAGGGGAGGTCGAAATGGAACAGGTTGAACATCGTTTTGAAGGATGTCGCGCTGCGGCAATCGATCTGGGGGCTTCGAGCGGTCGCGTGATCGTGGGCGTCATCGAAGACGGCCAGAGCCTTTCCCTGCGCGAGGTCCATCGGTTCGAAAACGGCCTTGTCCGCCATGGCGAGACGCTCGTATGGGATATGGATAAGATCGTCGCGCAGGTCGAGGCGGGCCTGGTGGCTGCGGTGGAAGCCGGGGCGAAGACATGCGCCATCGATACCTGGGGCGTCGACTACGGTTTGGTCGATAGCGATGGCAACCTGCTGGGTCCGGTGGTGGGCTACCGAGATGCTCGTACCGAGGGGCTCGCCGCCGCCTTGCTCGAGGACGGCACGCTCGCAGATGCCTACGAGAGGACGGGAATCCCCCCGCTAGATATCAACACGTCCGTTCAGATTGCGGCGCAGATTCGCGACGAGGGCCCTCTTCCAATGGGCGCGCAGATCTTGATGGTGCCCGATCTGATCACGTTTCTGCTTACCGGGGACCGCGGAACGGAGGCGAGCATAGCCTCCACTACGCAGCTTGTAGACGTTGCGTCCAAGCGGCAAGATGTGGAGCTGCTGGGGCGGTTCGGCGTGGACGATGCCATGGTCCCCGTTATTCGGCCCCTGGGCTCAGATGCGGGCGAGGTGAGGCTCGGCGATCATGCCGGTATGCGTATGGTGCGCGCGTGCGAGCACGACACGGCCAGCGCGGTGGCGAGTATTGGATTGGAGCCCGGCGACGCGTTTATCTCTTGCGGAACCTGGTCCCTTGTTGGCGTTGCCCGCGATACGCCCCTCGCAACACCGGAGGCTCTCGCAGCAGGGTTGTCCAACGAGAGCGGGCCGGACGCGTCGACCCTTCTGCTTGCGAACTGCACCGGGCTTTGGATCGCCCAGCAGCTCAAGATTGAAATGGAGGAGAGCCTCGGTCGGGGGCTCACGTGGCAGGGGGTAGCCGAGGAGGTCCGCGCGTCTTACGCATCGACCTTCCTATTCGACACCGAGGACCCTTCCCTCGCGCGGCCTGGCGACATGCTGGGAAAGCTCGAGAGGCTAGCCCGCGAGGAGGGCATCGAGGGCGACTTGGGCGTCGCGACGCTGTTCGGTTCGGTGTATGAAAGCCTCGCCAGGCAGTATGCACAGGTTATCGAACGTTTGCAGCGGGTGACCGGAGATCCCATCGAGCGGATTCGTGTGATAGGCGGCGGGTCGCGCAACGCCGTGCTTTGCCAGATGGTGGCGGACGAATGCGGGCTGCCGGTAATCGCGGGCCCCGCAGAGGCATCCGCCGTGGGAAACCTGCTGGTCCAGTTTTGCGCGCACGGTGCGTTTTGCTCCCTGGAAGACGCACGCCGCGCCGTCGGCTCGTCGCTGGAATGCGGAACGTATCTACCGCGTGCGGCAAGCGATTTGTAACGAAAGGAGTACGCCTTATGTTGAATGGCGTTCCCGCAAATATAGGGCCCGACCTTTTGAAGGTGCTATCCGAGATGGGCCATGGTGACGAGCTCGTAATCGCAGACGGCAACTTTCCCTCTGCGGCGCTGGCCCAGCGCTTGGTCCGGGCGGACGGGGTGGGCGTGCCGGAGATGCTCGAGAGTGTTTTGAAGCTGGTACCGCTCGATACGTACGTTGAGAGCCCGCTCGTGCTTATGGCGACCGTCGAGGGCGACCCCGAGCCTCCCATTTGGAGCGTGTACCAAGACATCGCGGACCGCTCGCAGGATGAGTCACCGGTGATGAGCCATATCGACCGCCAAGAATTCTACGAGCGTGCCAAGCGCGCCTACGCCGTGTTGGCGACAGGGGAGCGCGAGGTCTACGCAAACATCATTGTCAAAAAGGGCGTTGTGCGCTCTGTTTAAGCAAAGGGGTTGAAGGTCAGATGAACTATCCAAAGATTGGCATACGACCCGCCATCGATGGCCGCCAAGGAGGAGTGCGCGAGTCCCTTGAGGGGCAGACCATGGCGATGGCGCAGGCCGCCAAGGAGCTTATCGAGAGCTCTCTGCGCTATGCGGACGGGCAGCCGGTCGAGTGCGTGGTGGCGTCCCGTACCATCGGCGGTCGTGCGGATGCCGAGGCCGCTCGTTGCGAGTTTCTCGATAAGAACGTTGTCGCCACGCTCACGGTTACCCCGTGCTGGTGCTACGGGACCGAGACGCTCGATCTCGACCCCACAACCCTCAAGGCGGTCTGGGGCTTCAACGGTACGGAGCGCCCGGGCGCCGTATACCTTGCCGCGGCGATGGCGGCGCACGCCCAGTGCGGTCTGCCCGCCTTCAAGATTTACGGCCATGATGTGCAGGACGCCGACGACGCAACCATTCCCGCGGACGTTGCAAAGAAGATAATCTCCTTTGCGCGCGCCGCCGTCGCCGCCGGGCAGATGAGGGGCAAGGCGTACGTGAACCTCGGTGCCAGCGCGATGGGCATCGCGGGCTCCCAGGTGAACGTCGACTTCTTCCAGAAGTACCTGGGCATGTCGGTTGAGTTTGTCGACATGACCGAGATCTTGCGCCGCATGGCGCTGCATATCTACGACGAGGACGAGGTCGCCCGCGCCCGTGCGTGGATCGAGCAGAAGTGCCCCGAGGGCGTGGATATCAACCTGGGTCGCGAGCTGCCCCGAATCATCACCGACTCCAAGGTGGTTCCGGCCGACGAGGACTGGGATTTCATCGCCCGCCAGGTCGTCATCATCCGCGACATCCTTTTCGGCAATCCAAAGCTGGCCGAGATGGGTTGGCTCGAGGAGTCGCGCGGCCGCAATGCCATCGCGGGCGGCTTCCAGGGACAGCGCCAGTGGACCGACTGGCTGCCCAACGGAGATTTCGCCGAGGCCGTCATTACCTCAACCTTCGATTGGAACGGGGCGCGCCAGCCCATCGCGTTCGCCACGGAGAACGATACCCTGAACGGCGCCTCGATGCTGCTGGGAACCCTGCTGACCAACACGGCCCCCATCTTCTCCGACGTCCGCACGTACTGGAGCCCCGAGGCCGTCGAGCGCGTTTGCGGCAAACGGCTTGAGGGGCGAGCCGCCAACGGCGTACTGCATCTCATCAACTCGGGAGCAACGGCCTTGGATGCATCGGGCGCCGTGCGCGATGAGCGCGGCGAGTCGATCATGAAGCCGTTTTGGGAGATGGACCAGGCCGATATCGACGCTTGCCTTGCCGCGACCGATTGGTGCCGAGCCAACTACGAGTATTTCCGCGGCGGCGGCTTCTCGTCCCACTTCAAGACGGCGGGCGAGATGCCTATGACCATGATCCGCTTGAACATGGTCGCGGGCGTGGGGCCGACCCTGCAGATCGCGGAGGGTTACACCTGCGTGCTGCCGGACGATGTCCACAAGACCCTGGATGAGCGCACGGACAAGACGTGGCCCACTACATGGTTCGCCCCCAGGCTGGGAGCTCCGGGCTTCGAGACCGTCTGGGACGTCATGAACCACTGGGGAGCCAACCACGGCGCATCGGTATACGGGCACGTGGGCGGCGACCTCATCACGCTGGCGAGCATGCTGCGCATTCCGGTTACGTTGCACAACGTCGAGGACGAGCGCATCTTCAGGCCCTCGCTGGTCGATGGATTTGGAACCAAGGACCTCGAAGCCGCGGATATGGCCTATTGCCAGGCGTTCGGTCCGCTGTATCGGGGTTAGAGAGGAGAGGGTATGGCTGATTTCGATCGCGCGGCCCTTGTCGAGTACGGCAAGAAGCTGGTGAACGCGGGCCTTACCAAGGGTACGGGCGGCAACCTGAGCCTGTTCGATCGCGAGCGCGGGCTCATGGCGATCACGCCTTCGGGCATCGATTTCTTCGATATCCGTGAGAGCGACATCGTGGTGATGGATTCGGAGGGCAAGGTTGTCGAGGGCTCGCGCACGCCGTCGAGCGAGTGGCAGATGCATCTTGAGACCTATCTGGCGCGCCCGGATATCGATGCGGTGATCCATGCCCACACGATGTACGCGACGGTGATGGCGTGCCTGCGCGAGCCTTTGCCCGCGACCCACTATATGGTCGCCGTCGCAGGCGTGGACGTTCCGGTGGCGGAGTACGCAACGTACGGTACGCCGGAGCTCGCCCACAACGCGGTGAAGGCGATGGAGGGGCGCCGCGCGGTGCTGCTTGCGAACCATGGCATCCTGGCGGGCGCGAACGATTTGCTCAACGCCTTCAACATCGTGGAGGAAGTCGAGTACTGCGCCCAGGTCCATTGCATCGCAAAGAGCGTTGGAACCCCCGTCGAGCTGCCGCTTTCCGAGATGGAGGGCATGCTCGAACGATTCAAGACCTATGGACAGAAAACCGAGTACAAGGAGGAAGCATGTCAGTAAAGTTCGTTCGCATCGATGACCGCCTGCTGCACGGCCAGGTAGTCACCACGTGGCTCAAGCGCTACGACATCGAGCAGGCCATCATCGTCAGCGAAGAGGTCGCGCAGGACAAGACCCGCCAGATGATTCTGAAGCTGGCGGCCCCCTCGGGCCTGCGCGTCGTGTTCTTCAGCCCCGAGAAGCTCATCAAGGTTCTGGAGAAGTCCGAGGTCACCCGATCCACTCTGCTGCTCTTCACCAATCCTCGCGAGGTGTACGAGTGCATCGAGGGCGGCGTCGAGATTCCCTTCCTGAACGTTGGCAACATGAGCAAGACCGAGTCCAACGAGAAGATCACCGCCGGCGTCGCGGTGACCGAGGAGGACCGCTCCTACTTCAAGAAGATCATCGATGCAGGGGTCAACGTGGAGATCCAGATGGTCCCCACTGACAAGGTTTCCCAGATGAAGGACTTTATTGGAGGTAACGACTGATGTTTGTTCAAGCTTTGCTAGTCGCTCTCGTGGGAATCATCGCCACAATCGACTATAACGGCCCCCTGTTCATGATCCATCGCCCGTTGGTGACCGGTACGTTGACGGGCCTGGTGCTGGGCGACATGACCCAGGGTGTGATCATCGGCTCCTCGCTCGAGTTGATGTGGCTCGGCGTCACCGGCATCGGCGGCTACACTCCGCCCGACACCATCTCCGGCGCCATCGTAGGCACCGCGCTCGGCATCCTTTCCGGTCAGGGCGCCACGGCGGGTATCGCCATCGCCGTTCCGGTCGCCGTGGTGACCCAGCAGCTCGACGTTCTCGCCAAGACTGCCGACATCGCGTTCGTCAAGAAGGCCGACGCCGCCGCGGAGCGCGGTGACATCAGCAAGATCGGCCTGTACCAGTACGCATCCCTGGGAATCATCGTTCTGTTCAAGGTCGTTCCGATCTTCCTGGCGGTCCTTGTTGGCGGCGAGTACGTGCAGTCCCTGTTCGACATGATCCCCGATGTGGTCATGAAGGGCCTGAACGTCGCCGGCGGCCTGCTTCCCGCCATCGGCTTCGGCATGCTCCTCAACATGATGCTGAAGAAGAAGATGTGGGTCTTCCTGCTTGTGGGCTTCATCGCCTCCGCGTTCCTGGGCATGTCCACGATCGGCATCACCTTTGTGGGCGTCGCCGTGGCATACCTGACCGTCATGATGGGCAACGGCTTTGGCTCCGAGACCCCTGCCCCCGTTGCCGCCCAGACCGAATCCGCTTCCAATGATGATGACGAGGTGTATGACCTGTGAGCACCGATAACACCAAGATGAGCGAGAACGCCATCACCCCTTCCGTCCTTAACAAGATGTTCGGCCGCGCTCTCATGTACGGCGCGTCCTGGAACTACGAGCGCATGCAGAACCTGGGCTTCCTCTACATGATGGTTCCCGCCCTCAAGAGGACGTACAAGAACAATACCCCCGCCATGGCGCAGGCCATGAAGCGCCACCTGGAGTTCTTCAACACCCATCAGACCGCTGCCCCCTTTATCGGCGGCGTCGCCGCGGCGATGGAGGAGAACGAGGGCAACGACGGGGGGCAGCGCCATCAGCGGTATCAAGGTCGGCCTTATGGGACCGCTCGCCGGCATCGGCGACTCCCTGATCTGGCTCACCCTGGTCCCCATCTGCTTCTCCATCGGCGCTTCCTATTCCGCCGAGGGCGGCCTTCTGGGCGTTGCCATCGCGCTGCTCTTGATCAACGCCATCAACGTTCCCCTTAAGTACTTCGGCCTTAAGTTCGGCTATTCCAGCGGCTCCAAGTTCATCCAGGAGAGCGCCGCCCGCGGCACACTGGATACCATCACCAACATGGCTATCGCCCTTGGCCTGGTGCTGGTCGGTGGACTGATTCCCCAGATGGTGGGCATCACCTTTGGCCTGGAGTTCACCCAGGGCGAGTTGGTGGTCAGCATTCAGGAGCTCATCAACGGCCTCATCCCCGGCGTGATCCCCATGCTGCTCACGCTGCTCATGTGCTACCTGGTGCGTAAGGGCAAGAGTCCCGTCTTCCTGATCGTGGTCACGCTGGTTGCAGCCATCGCGCTCACTGCGCTGGGCGTGCTCACCACGGCCTAGGCAATCGCGTCTAAGGCGGCGCAAGCAAGATTTGAATGGCGCGGGGCGTTTCCGGTCCAAGGGACGCCCCGTGCATGCTAGGAGGAAATATGCGGCTGTGGTACACGTCTCCCGCGTCCGTTTGGAACGAGGCCCTGCCTATTGGCAACGGGCATATCGCCGGCATGGTCTTCGGCGGAGTCGAAAACGAAAAGTTCTCGCTTAACGATGAGACCATCTGGTACCGCGGGCCGGCGGACCGCAACAACCCAAGCTCGGCGGATAACCTGGGCAAGATTCGAGAACTGCTCGCCGTGGGCGATGTGGAGGCGGCCGAGGACCTGGTGGCGCTGACCATGTTCGCCACGCCTCGCGACCAGAGCCATTACGAGGTCCTGGGCGAGATGTTCCTGGAGCAGCGCGGCGTCGCCCTGGAAGCCTGCGAGTCGTACGAGCGCGAGCTCGATCTGGAAAACGCCCTGTGCCGCGTTTCCTTCTCGTGCGGCGGGGTGGACTACCGCCGCGAATACTTCTCCAGTTTCGCCAGGAACGTCATACTCGCCCGCCTGACCGCGTCCAAGGAGGGTTCCATATCCCTTCGCGCGACTCTGGGCAGGTGCAAGCGATTCAACGATTCCGTTCGCCAGTATCGCGACAGGGGCGTCATCATGGCTGCCCATGCCGGCGGTGCGGCGGGCGTGGGGTTCGAGGTGGGCCTGCGCGTGGTGTCGTGCGACGGGAGCGTGCGCGTTCTGGGCGAGACCATCGTGGTGGATGAAGCCACCGAGGTCGTTCTCGCCCTGGTGTCGTCGACCGATTACTGGAGCGCCGGCGCCGTCGAGCCCGACGCCTCATCGCTGATGGACGGATTCGACGGGCTCGATTTCGACTGCGCTTTGGATGACCATGTCGCAGCGTATCGCGAGCAGTACGGTCGTGTTGCGCTGGATATCGCAGCGGACGAGGAAGCCCCCTCGATTCCCACGGACGGCCTCATCGCCTGCGCGCGCGAGGGGCGCCATGTGCCGTACCTTCTGAACCTTGCCTTTGATTATGGCCGCTACCTGCTGCTATCGTCCAGCCAACCTGGAGGCCTCCCCGCAAACCTCCAGGGCATCTGGTGCGAGGACATCGATCCGATCTGGGGGTCGAAGTACACCATCAACATCAATACCGAGATGAACTACTGGATGTGCGGCCCGGCTGATCTGCCCGAGGCGCAGCTTCCGTTGTTCGACCTTCTCGAGCGCATGCGCGAGCCCGGTCGCCGGACCGCACGCGCCATGTACGGAGCCCGCGGGTTCACCTGCCATCACAACACGGATGGCTTCGCCGATACCGCCCCTCAGTCCCATGCGATCGGCGCCGCGGTGTGGCCCCTCACCGTTCCCTGGCTGCTCACGCATGTCTGGGAACAGTACCGCTTCTTTGGCGACGCATCGGTTCTTGCGGAGCATCTCGACATGTTCAAGGAGGCGCTGCTGTTCTTCGAGGACTACCTCTTCGAATACCAGGGCTACTTGGTGACCGGTCCATCCGCTTCGCCGGAGAACAGGTACCGCCTGCCAAACGGCGTCGAGGGCAACGTGTGCCTATCGCCTGCGATCGACAACCAGATCCTCAGGTTCTTCTTCGATTGCTGCGTCGATGTCGCCCGCGTGCTGGGCGACCAATCGGATTTTGCGGACCGCGCCAAGGCGCTGGCAGAACGCTTGCCGCCGACGCGCATCGGCTCGCACGGCCAGATACAGGAGTGGCTCGAGGACTATGAGGAGGTCGAGCCGGGGCATCGACACATCTCTCCGCTGTTCGGCCTGTACCCGGGCAACGAGTTCGACGTTCGCCGTACGCCCGAGCTGGCAGCTGCCTGTTTGCGTACCATCGAGCGTCGCACCTCGAACGCCGGATACCTCGACCTCGCCTCGCGAGACGTGGCTATCGGGAACTGGAAGGGGGCCGGCCTTCATGCGAGCACGCGCACGGGCTGGAGCTCCGCTTGGCTGGTGCATTTCAACGCGCGCCTGGGCAGGGGAGACGCCTGTATGGACGAGCTCACCGGAATGCTCGCGCATTGCTCGCTGCCCAACCTGTTCTCCGATCATCCGCCTTTTCAGATAGATGGCAACCTTGGGTTGACTAGCGGGGTGTGCGAGATGCTTCTGCAGAGCAACGCCGACGAGGTCCGTATTCTTCCCGCGCTTCCCGACGCGCTGCCAAATGGCTCGTTCACGGGCCTTCGGGCGCGTGGCGGCTTCAAGGTCTCCGCCTCTTGGACTAAAGGAACTCTTTGCTCCATCGAGGTGGCGGGAGAGCCGGGCGCCTCTTTTTCCTATTGGGTTCCTTCCAGCCGCACGGCTTCGGGCCTCGAGGTCTGCGAAACGCTGGAGCTTGGTTCCGATGGGCGCGCTACGAGGGAGTTCTAGCGCGCGTCACTTCCTTCTCGATTGATAGGAGCGACCATGGACATTACGAGAAGACAAGCCGTCAAGTCTGCGGCTTTTGCCATCGGCGCTGTCGCCGCCGCCGTGCCCGTAGCGGCTCGGGCGCAGGATGCCGCCGGGGCATCCTCTCAAGACGCTGTCATGAGGACGAGAATAAGCAATACCTCCCCGTTGCTGCTTTCGGCCGTGTACGGCAACACGCCGGACTCCCTCTGGTGGGGGAACACGCTCGAGGGAGCTTGGTCCGCTGTCCCCGACGATATCAAGCCCTACACCGCCATCGAATTGCATCCCGCTAAGGTTTGCAAGCCCACCAGCTGCATCCCCAAGGACACGCCCGAGCTTCGCGCCTGGTACAAGCATATGCTGGACGAGGCTCAGCTGCTGGGTATTCCGGTCTTCCTGGTCATCATGAGCGCAGGCGAGCGCCAGACGGTGCCCGCCGAGTGGCTCGCCGAGCAGTTCGAGACCTATTCGGTTCTCCGCGGCGCCATGAACATCGAGAACTACTGGATCTACAACGACGACCTTCCCACCAACGCGGCAAAATACCTCGAGGTCTGCGCTCGCTACGGAGGCCATTTCATCTGGCATGACCATGAGAATTGGTTCTGGCAGCGCGTCATGTCCAACAAGGCGTTTGCCGACGCAGCGGCCAAATATCCCAAAAACCTGGTCATCGCCACAAAGAACACGCCCATCCGCGATGACGCGTCTACGGACAGCATCGTTAACGGCATGTGGCTCACGGGCGTCTGCGAAAACTGGGGCGCCTCCATGGATACCTGGAAATGGTGGGAGAAGCACTTTACCAAGCCGTTCGACGCCGTGGGCACCCGTCCACGCGACATGCGCTCCTATGCGAGCGAGCCCGAGGCAATGATCGCATGCGAGATGATGAACGTGTACGCCAACGGCGGCACCGTCTACAACTTCGAGTGCGCCGCCTACACCTTCATGGATAACGACGTCGCCACCCCCGCCTACCTCAACGCCATCGTCCCGTTCTTCCGCTTCGCCATCGACAACCCCGCTCCGTCGCGCAAGGATGTTTTGGCTCGCACCAAGGCGGTGTTCTGGGAGAAGGACGGCGGCATCGAGTCCGTACCCGATTTCTATAAGGGGTTGAGCATGGACGATGAGTCCCTGCCGCTCTACGATTCCGGCCGCTACCATGCTCTGCCGGTCATCATGGACCGCGTGGACGAAGCGACCATCAAGGGACTCTTCCCCGGCGCTGTGATTCTTACCAAGAAGTCGCCGGAGTTGGCGCGCAAAAAGGAGCACCTGGACTCCCTTTACACGGTTGCCGCCGAAGGGGACGCCTTCGCCCAGCGGGTCGGCGATTCCTGGTGCACGTATAACAGCAACGCCAATGAGAACGGGGAGCAGTCGGCAACGCTTCCGCTCCTTGTGCATACGTGCAAGTCCGTCGAGGTGAAGCTGCAACCCCATTCATA
The DNA here is from genome assembly GCF_000225705.1 of Collinsella tanakaei YIT 12063. Lineage (GTDB taxonomy): Bacteria > Actinomycetota > Coriobacteriia > Coriobacteriales > Coriobacteriaceae > Collinsella > Collinsella tanakaei. Next base: position 299,026 of record NZ_JH126468.1, on the reverse strand, counting down.
TGTCGTGGTGCAGGAGACACCCTACGTGGTGATGCTGACCATCCAGAATTACGTGACGGACAAGACGGCCATGTGGGAGCTCCAGGGCAACTTCGATGCGTCCGAGAGCTGGAAGCAAGGCGAGCTCGACCTTACGAACTGGTTGAGTTCGAACTATTGCGTGCACCCGGCAGACGGCGCCCTGCGTACCACGGAGTTCTCGCTTCACGGCGTCGGCAAGGAGCGCCCCTTGACCGATTTCACCGGCGACGGGCGCGAGTTCTCCCATGAGGAGAGTTGGGACGAGGCCAAGGGCGTTTTGAAGGTGGTCCTTAAGCATAACGGCGAGGTACGCGTCCTTATCCGAGCGGAAGGCGCGCCCAAGGTTTAGCAGCCCCGCATTGTATGAAGTAGAATTGACCGCGGTTGGGATATGGTGAGGAGAGGGTAATGGCGAACATACGAGAGGTGGCGAAGCGCTCCGGCGTTTCCGTTGGTACGGTTTCGCGCTATCTTAACGGCGTCAAGATCAGAGATGACAACGCCGAGGCCATCGCGCGCGCTATCGAGGCGCTCGACTACCATCCCAACCTTATCGGTCGTGCGCTCACCACGCAGCGAACCTATGCGATAGGCGTGTTGGTTGCAAGCGCGGCGAACGTCTTTGTCAGCTCTAGCATCGGCAAGCTTGAAACCGCGTTCGAGAAGCAGGGCTACTCGTCCCTGTTCATCGACTTCCATGGGGACGTGGACGTTCTCAAAGAAAAGGTCGAATTTCTCAAGCGTCGTTTTGTCGACGGCTTGGTCATCTTTCTCTCCGAGGTCGATGCCGAGCACCTGGAGTTTCTCGAGACGGTCAACATTCCCGTCATAGTGGTCGATAACCCCGTCGAGAGCGGGATGGTGGACTCTATCGTGGTCAACAACGCTACCAGCGCCAGGGAGATGGTGGGGGCGATGATCGACGCCGGCCATAAGCGGGTGGGCGTCATCGCCCCTTCGCAAGAAACCTACGTTGGGCGCCGGCGCCTTAAGGGCTGGACCGAGGCGTTTGAGAGCCGGGGCCTGCCCGCTCGTTCCCAAGACGTGCGCCTGTGCGCCCCTTCTAAGGACGAGGGTTTTGCCGCCGCCTGCTCGCTTATCGACCAAGGCGAAGTGACGGCGCTGTTCTCGTGTAACTACTACCTTGCGCTGGGCGCGCTCAAGGCGATTAGCCGCCGCGGCTTGCATCCCGGCATGGATATCGGTTTTGCCAGCTTCGATGATTTCGACTTCAGTGATGTCATGTATCCGTCCCTGTCCGTTATACGCCAGCCCATGGGCGAGATCATCGACGTTGTCGCCTCGCGAATGTGCTCAAGGCTGAACGGAGATGTGGACGAGGTCGGGATCCAGACGCTTTCTTGCTCGGTGAACATCACCGACTCGATTCGCGGCGGCTTGCAGTGAGTGCCGCCATCTTGCGCGTATTTTGACTTTAGCTAACAAAGGCGGTGCCGGCTTGCGGGGGTTTCCAGCAGGCCGGCACCGCCCGCTGCGCTCTACCACCAGGTGAGGCGGCCGATGTTGTCGCGGATGTGCTGGCAGCTGGCGTGGAACGCCTCAAGCTCTGCCTGGGAGAGGTCCAGCTCCATAACGCGCTCGACGCCGTTGCGACCGATGATGCAGGGCAGCGAGGTGAAGATGCCCTCCTCACCGTACTGGCCGGTCATAAGGGTGGAGGCGCCCATCACGGCGTGCTCGTCATGCAACACGGCGGCGACCACGCGAACGGCAGCGTTTGCCACGGCGTACTCGGTGCACTGCTTGCCGGCAAAGGTGACGTAGCCGCCCTGACGCGCCTTGTCCTCCATCTCGGCCAGGTCAAAGGCGAAGCGCTCGGGCTCCTCGTCCGCCAACTGCGCCAAGGGCTTGCCAGAGATGGAGGCGGACTTCCAGGCCGCCAGCATGGACGCTCCGTGCTCGCCAATCATATAGGCGTTGATGGACTTGGGGTCCAGGTTGCAAGCGAGCGAGATCTGGGAGCACAGGCGCGCGGAGTCCAAACCGGTGCCCGAACCGATGATGCGCGAGGGGTCGTAGCCGGTGAGGTGCCAAAACTCCGTGCAGACCACGTCGCAGGGGTTGGAGATAGAGATCCAGATGCCGTCGAAGCCCGCGTCGACAATGCGGTTGGCAAAGGTGCGGCAGGCGTCCGTGGTAAAGAAGAGCTCGCCGTCGCGGTTGCCAGCGGCCAGCGAGACCTTGCCGGCGGCGTTAACGATGACGTCGCAGCCCGCAAGCTCCTCATAGCGGTCCTGGCAGTCGATGATCTTGGTGTTGTACGGGCAGAACTGCAGCGAGTCGCGCAGGTCCTGCGTCTCGGACGCGGATTTGACAGAGTCGATGTCGCACAGGTAGAGCTCGTCCGCCAAGCCCTGCAGCAGCAGGCTGTTCGCCACATGGGCGCCCACGTGGCCCATTCCCACAATGCCAACGGTTCGCGGCTTGATCATTATGTATCCCTTCTAGCTGGAGAGCGTCGCGGGCTTTCGCGGCGCGCCGGCGTTTTGTTGCCGTGCATAGTAGCGCTGCAATGTGTCAGCTCTGTTGCAGAACAAGTCCGAAGCTGTCGCGCGTATCATTTCACCGCTTGCGGCTTTTGCGCGACATAAGCGGGCTGCAAGCGGGTATCGTATGCTTTACGTGTAAAAGCGAGAGCCTTGCAAGAGAGAGCCTAGTAACCTCGAGGTGGACCATGCCCATTCGCATACCAGACGCCCTGCCGGCAACCGAGACGCTGGAGAGCGAGAATATCTTTGTCATGACGGAGTTCCGCGCGCTACATCAGGACATTCGTCCCCTGCGCGTGCTGATCTTGAACCTCATGCCCACCAAGATCGCCACCGAAACGCAGATCATGCGCAAGCTCTCCAACACGCCGCTGCAGTGCGAGGTGGAACTTCTGCGTACCAGCAGTCACGAGGCTAAAAACGTGTCCGCCCAGCATCTGGATACCTTCTACCGCACGTTCGACGAGGTCCGCGATTCTAACTTCGACGGCCTCATCATCACCGGCGCTCCCGTTGAGCAGCTGGATTTTGCGGACGTCGACTATTGGGACGAGCTGGTCGAGATCATGGATTGGTCCACCACCAACGTGCATTCCACCTTCCACATCTGCTGGGGCGCGCAGGCTGGCCTGTACCATCACTACGGTATCGACAAGCACGAGCTGCCGGCCAAGCTCTCCGGCGTGTACCAGCACCGCGTGATCAAGCCCTCCTCGCCTTTGGTGCGCGGTTTCGACGACCGCTTTTACGCCGTTCATTCCCGCTATACGGGCGTGGACGAGGACGCCGTTGCGGCGAATCCGGACCTGGAGATCATCGCGACCTCCGACGTTGCCGGACTCTACATTGTAAAGTCCGTCGATAGCAGGCGGTTCTTTGTCTTTGGCCATCCGGAGTACGACAGCGACACGCTGCGCCTTGAGTACGAGCGCGACGTCAAGCGCGGCATCGACCCCGACGTGCCGGTGAACTATTTCCCCAACGACGACCCTTCGCGCGAGCCGCTTAACACCTGGAACAGTCAGGCGCAGCTGCTCTACACCAACTGGCTCAACTATTACGTGTATCAGACCACGCCCTACGACATCGAGCGCGTGGGCGAGTAGGGCATACTGCGCTGACGCGCGCCGACTTGGTCGATGGAGCGCGGGTGCGGTGAGGGTGGTAATGGGGTCCTCTTGCGGGCGGGGGTGGCGATAAAGGGTGCGGTAACCCGTACGGTGAGAGCGCCTTGCAACTCGATGCCTACAGCGGCCCGGGGAGGAGCAGGAGATGGCGGAAGCCGTCGCTGAATTCTCTTTCTTCGAGGACCCAGTTGCCGTCTTCCATCGTGAGTTCGAAGGTGACGAACGACGATTTCGTCTTGCTAGACGAGAACGCCTTGTCGAAATACGAGCGAAGCTGCGTTTTTTGCTCATCGTTCAGGGCACCGTCGTTGGTATGGGCCGAGAGTCCGTTATCGCGCAGGCAGCGTCGAGCATTATCTTGTAAATCAAAGTACATTTCGTAGATACTGAGTGCCTGCGCGCTGGTATATGCCGATGCGTGCGGTTCATCGGAATGAGGGAAGGCGGATACGGTCGAGATGTCGATGGAAAGGGCTCCAAGCGCGAGCTCCGCGAGTGGCCTTACATCGATGCCGAGCTCCTCGGGCGTTCTGGCGAAGTCGTCGTAGACGCGCTTTTCCATCCAGCTCGTGATGTGCTGGGCGGCATCGGCGTACTGCGGCGAATCGGGCGTTGTGATGCCGGAGAGACGGTCCTCAACAAGGGCACGGCATATCGCGGCATCTTCGCTGCGGTACGGATCGGTATATGAATGATCATCGCTTGGGCGCTCATCGAGTTTAGAAATGGTGAGCGCTTGGTAGGCGCAGCTTCCGATCCTAGAGGCGACGAGCATGACCATGAAGATAGGCAGGGCTCTTCACAATCGGCTGCTTCTTCGATATGGGCGCGCGCTTGGGGACGTTGATGCGGGGCGGTTGTCCGCTCGAACGCTCCGCGAGGCACGCTCCTTTGCGGGAGCCTCTTCGTTATGGGCTTTGGGGGAGGTGGCGTGAGCGACGTCGAAGCGATCTGAGGGTAGTTCCACGCGAGGGCTTTCAGATTCTTGGGAAGTGGTGGAACCTTGCGAATCATACTCGTTTGTTTTTTCGATTAGACGCTGGCGCTCGAGTTCGAGCATCTCGAGCTGGGCGGCAATTTCGGCATCTTCTTCATTCTCTGTAGCGGTGACATTGTCTACGCTTGACGCGCGTGGAGCTTCATGGAGCTCGTTCAGGTCGTCATAAACTTCGGAATCGGGGTCCTGCCAGGGTAGGATGGGTTCGCTTGCATTGAAGGGGCCGAAGTCTGATTCGTGTCGCGCCATAGTTGCTCCAAAGGATGTGGTGACGGTAATGCAAGACGTTTCAGTATCGGCGGGCGCATTGTGGAGTGTGCGCTACGCAGGCATGCCGAAGATATAGTCGCAGTAGCGCTCAAAGTCTGCCTCGTCGATCTTCCAGGTGTCGTCCTGAAGAGTGAGCCTTACTCGCATCGAGGATTCGCGTGATCCCGTCTCTGCCATCGCCGCCTGCAAGATGCCGGCGATATCGGCTTTTTGCGCATCGGCGAGTTCTTTGCCCTGCTTGATGTCGAGGAGGTAGAGACCTTGTTCGCTCAGGTAATCGTATAGGTCGCTTTGGAATTCGTAGTACATGGTCATCATCGAGCACGCCTCGGCATCGAAGTAGACAGAAGCGTATGGATCATCGGCTTCGGGGAATGCCTGGGCGTCGACCTCCTCGTAGATGAGAGAACCGATGACCCATTCGGCGACGATGGTGGGGTTAACCCCCAGCTCATCGGGAGTGAGGTCGAAGTCGCTCTCGATGCGCTGCGCGAAAGCTCCTGCAATGCGGTCGGCGACAGCGGCGTGCTCGGGGGTTCCCGCGAGCAAGAGGTGCTCCATGCGGGTGTTAGCGAGCAGGAGGCATAGGGCTTCAGGGGAGTCCTCGTCCTCTTCGAATGCGGGAGTGTCGTAGGGCTTGTTGGGTGAGCTGGGTGTGAATAGGCTTGTCGCGCAGCTCACGATGGAGCCGCCGGTGGACAGGAGGAGGAAGAGCATCCATATGCCCAGGATTAGCTTGAAGATACGGCGTGCAATGGACCCGGACGTTTTGTTGCGTGCCCTCTGGGCGCGGGCTTGGCGGGCCGCCTCGCGCTTAAGGGAGTCGGCGCTGCGCCGGCGGGTGCGGGGTGCCTTGGGCCCGTTGGTGTTGTTGGAAGCGAAGCCGGGCATTTGGCCAATCGGAGGTTTCGGCGCGCTATCGCCGTGATGAGGCGCCTCGTATGCTTCTTGCCCCTCGTCGTCGCGGGTCTCCGATTCTGGGTCCTGCCAGGGCGAGACCGGTTCGCCAGCGTTGAAGGGGTCGATGTTGGAATCACGTTTCGCCATGGCCGGCCTCCTTGAATTGGGCGCCTGGGGCATTGTCGCAAGTATAGCGGCGCATGGATGTGTTTCTGCGCCACCTTCGGCGAAGGGTTGTCCCCGTTGCCGTTCCAAGTGAGCGATCGCCTCGTACGTATTGGCGCTTTTTCCTGGGCGGCCGCCTCACGCGCGGTTCGTTCAACATCTGGAACAGCCAGGCGCAGCTGCTCTACACCAACTGGCTCAACTACTGCGTGTACCAGACCACGTCCTACGACATCGAGCGCGTGGGCGAGTAGGGCCTACTGCGCGGACGCGCGCCTGCGGGCGATTGCATCGGCTAGGGGCAAAAGCCCTTTCTCGTACCGCGCTTTCACCAGTTCGATATGGGATTCCCGTGCCGGTTCAGATAGGACGCGCCATCCATACGCTTCGCGAGGGACGCTATCAACGAGATTCTCAAATGCGGTCAGATCGAACGCCGAGGCAATTCTCTCTATCGCCCTATCGAGATCAGCGTTAATGGTTGTGCGCATGTAGTCGAACGGATGGATGTGTCGCGGCTTTCCGTCGTCCCCAATGGCGAGGTAGACGGATATGTTGGTGCCAAATGCGTCCTGCAAGATGGCATCGGAGTCACCGAGCCGGCGCTCAAAGGTGGAGTCGTTGCGCTTGCTGAAAAATGACGAGCCATTGTCATAGACGGGCGCTAGTGAGTAGCGCCCGTCCTCGTCCATGAGAACCCCCCAGTTGCCGTTGTTGCGATCGGGGTTCTTGATGAGCGCATCGACGACGAACATATCCCAGAATCTATCGAGAGCTCCCGGGATGTTAGATAGCGTTTCTGACTTTTCGATGCTAAGGAGCACGTCGGTTAGATAAACTGACGCCCCGTCCGAGGGGGAATCGTGAAAGCCATCGTCATCGTCGTCCATCTCAGTTTTGAGCTCGGAGAACATGAACAGGCGCTTGCCAGGATAGGTGAAATCCTTGCAAGCGCACACGATTTTGCCGCCGCGGTAGGCCAGCGCGGTTTCATGTGCAGGGATTCCCAACATCTGGTACAGGTGCGAGCCAAGGTATTCGGCTACGGGTGAGGAGGTGTACGAGGGGAGGTGCTTGCCGGCGAGGTCGCGCGATGAGCGCGGATACTTGGCGATCCAGTGTGCGCCCTTATAGACTATGCCCTCTTTTTTTCCGGCGCGCCCGCCATAGAACATGCCGGATTTTGCACATTCGCGCAAATCGAGGATATCCATATCGCTAAACCTTTCGCTGGTGCCGTCTGTTCTGCCGCGCAGATCGAGCTCGTTGCGCTGCCTGGCCGGATGCATTGTCTGAGACTGCTTACTGTCGCATTGTACATGCTGCACAACAATCTTAATGCCGCGTCTATATGGAGCTGGCCAGGATGACTTTGTATGCCTCAACCAGCTGCGGCAGGCGCATGCGGGCATTGGCGGCGCTGGTAGAGGGCAGGGCGGTTAGCGGAATGCCGCGTTCGCGCAGCAGCGAGCCGTCAAAGCGCTTGGCGAGCGCGGCCGCCTTGCCGCCGGTGCAAAAGACGTGTTGAATGGGGGCGGCGTCCAGAATGCGGGCGAGGTCGTTGGGCTCCGGCTCCGCGATGCTGGCGTCGCTGGCGCCTGTTATGGTACAGGAGCGCAGAACGTCCCACAGCGCGATGTGTCGCTGCAGCAGGAAGGCGTGCCGCGGCCCGTTCTCGTCCAACGCATGGTCTGCCAAGCCGTAGAGACTCTCCATTACGCGCCAAAAGCGGTTTTGGGGGTGCCCGTAGTAAAAATCCACCTCGCGGGATGCGGGCGAGGGCATGGTGCCCAGCACCAGCACCCGCGAGGACTCGTCGAAAACGGGCTCTATGGTATGGATGACGCGCCTGGCTTCCATGTGCAACGGCTAGGCGAGCAGGTCCACGGGCACCAGGTCCGCGTGCGATGCCTCGATGATGTCGCGCCCGCCAAAGACGCATGCCGGAGCGGCCTCCGCTACACGCGTGACGGTTTTGCCAAGCTGGCGCAGATCCTCGGGCGTTGCCTTGAGCAGCTGCTCACGCAGTTCAAGGCGCCAGTTGGCGGGCCGCTTGGCAAAGCATTCGTTGTCCTGGCGCTTGGTGAGCGCGTAGGGCTTGATGGGCGCGTCAAAGCCGGAAGCGCAGCTGACCACCATACCCTCGAAGGCATCCTGCGTGGGCTCGAAGGTGCTGAGCCACTCGCCGGCGCGCGCGATGCGCTCCAGAGAGGGGTCGATCGCCGGGTCGCGGTAGGTGTAGAAGGCCAGCTGACGGTCCATCATGGCGCGGAAGCCGCAGCCGTAGGCGCCGCCCTTGACGCGGATCTCGTTCCACAGGTACTCGTACGTGACCGCCTGCGCGGCAACGGCCCAGGTACCGTCCATCTGGATGTCGAGTACGCGGGGGTCGGTGCTGCGGGCAACGTAGCACACGTCCGAGGGGATGATGAAGGCCTCGCGACGCGGCTCCGGCATGGGAACGTAGAGCTCCTTGGCAGGGGCGGTGCGGGGTGTAAGGCCCAGGTTGCCGGCGACCTTCCAATAGCGCTGGTAGTCATCGTCCGAACCGGTGAAGCTGGTCACGGTGTTGGTGGAGGTGAAGATGCGCGTCTGGAGCTCCTGCAGTTTGGCGACAAGATCTTCCTTGCGCTCATCGAAGTTGTCGAGCAGGTCGCGCAGGAAGCGGTAGAAGTCTACGCCGGAAAGCTGCTGGGCGACCACGGAGGCGGGCGACACATAGCTCATAGCGCGTGCCAGCGCGGCGGCGTGGCCGGCGTTGAGGAAGCTCTGCTCCGCGCCGATGCGCATCTGGACCAGTACATCGTGGATGCGGTCAATATCCTCGAAGAGCGTCTCGCTCCAGACCTCGGCGGGGATCTGCGCCAGGGCATCGATCTTCTCGGAGAGGGCGCCGGCGGCGACGGTGAGCTTGGGTGCGGCGAGCTTCCAGTTGGGCTGGCTGATGACCTCCGCGCGGAAGGAGAGGAAGCCCAGGTTGGAGTCGATATAGCTGTCCAGTTCCGCGGCGCTGCGGCGCTTGGTGGCCAGCTGCTGCATCAGGCGGGAGAGGATGGTGACGTAGGGCAGCTCTGCGTAGCTCAGGTGCGAGATGTCGAAGTAGGTGAGCGCGTAGGCCAAACGATGCGTGGGGATGTTGTGCTTGAGACAGGGCAGCGGCGTCGCGGTGTCAAGCACGGGTTTGGGCTCCGGGCGGGCCGGGCCGATGTCCGACACGTGCAGGCGCGGCAGCGTTGCCTTGGCCTCGGGTGAGTCCTCCGCCTCTTGCTGGGCGCGCAGGCGCTCGACATCGTCCACGATCTGCTGCAGCTGCTCATGGGTAAGGGATGCTTTGATGGCTGCGAGCTCTGCTGCCTCGCCGGCGTCGGCTGAGGGGGCGCCGGTTTCGAGGTCGGCGTTCTCTAGCTCGTCCTCATCCGCGGCATCTGCGGCGTCCGCGTCGAGCGCGGCGGATGCGGCGCCCGTGGGGATGAGCTCTGCCAGCGCGTTGTGGTCGCTCTCGAGCACCAGGTCGCGCAGCAGGTCCTCAAAGTAGGTGCCGTCAAGCTCGCGGCGCAGCTCTGCATAGATGGGGGTGTAGCTAAGGGCCAGGGTGGCGGCGTCATCGTCGTAGAGCCAGGTGCTCAGGACGTCGCAGGAGATGGCGACGCCGTCGGCGATGCCGTAGTCGCGTTGGCGCAGGTCGTACTCGTCGTTGGAGATGGCCGCCTCCAGGCGGTCGCGCGGCACGCCTTGTTCTACCAGGCGGCGGCACTCGTCCTGGATGATCTGGCGAAGCTGGCGCGCCACCTGCGGCTTAGCGTTTTGCAACATGATGAGGCCGTAGGGCTGCAGCATGTCGCCGGCGGTGTAGTAGGTGACGTTGCCGCCCAAGCCGGCCGCCATGATGGCCTTCTTGACGGGGGCCTCGTTGGAGCCCATGAGGGAGTCCATCAACAGGTCTGCGGCGACGATGCGCTTGCGATCCAGGGCGTCGCCCAGCACGTAGGCCATGCCTACCAGGGCGTTCTCCGGCGTGGTGTCCATCTGGATGGAAGCATAGTCGCAGACCACGGGCTCCTGGCGCTCGAGCGGGTTGGGGTCGCCGGCGCACGCGCGCGAGGCGGCGTTGTCGCGCGACAAGAACTCATCGTCCAAAAACGCGAGCATGCGATCGGCATCGAGGTCGCCATAGAGGGTGATGTAGCTGTTGGCAAGGTTGTAGTGGCGCGCGTGGTTATCCAGGAAGTCCTGGTAGGTTAGCTGCGGGATGGCGCGCGGGTTGCCGCCGGACTCGTGCGCGTAGGCGGTGTTGGGGAACAGCGCCGCGGTGACGGCGTTGTCCAGCACGTCCATGGGGTCGGAAAGGGCGCCCTTCATCTCGTTGAAGACCACGCCGTTGTAGCGCAGGGTGCCGTCTTCAAGCTGGCCGCCCTGGGGAACGTCCAGCTCGTAGTGCCAGCCCTCCTGCTCGAAGATGGCGGGCTTGGTGTAGATGGCAGGGTTGAGCACGGCGTCCATGTAGACGCTCGCCAGGTTCATGAGGTCCTGCTCGTTAGTGGAGGCGACCGGGTAGACGGTCTTGTCCGGGTAGGTCATGGCGTTGAGGAACGTCTGCATGGAGCTCTTGATGAGGTCGACGAAGGGCTCCTTGACGGGATAGCGCTCGGAGCCGCACAAAACCGAGTGCTCCAGGATGTGGAAGACGCCGGTGTCGTCTGCGGGCGGGGTCTTGAAACCGATGGAGAACGACTTGTTCTCGTCCTCGCAGGGCAGGTACAGCAGGCGCGCGCCCGATGCGTCATGGCGCATGACGTAGGCGTGGGTGTCGAGCTCGGGGACGTCCTGGTCGCTAAGGACGGTGAAGCCGTGGATGACGGGGTTTTTGCCCAGAAGCGCGGCGGCGCGCTGGATGGCGCCGGTTTGCGATATGGTCATGGTGCTCCTATTCTGCGGTGGCGGGTCGCGGGCGGCGGGGCTTGCGGCGCGCGGCGTGCTTTATGCGGCATGCACGCGCTTGGCGCTCGCGGCGATGCGATCCGATGTGAATTTGCCTAAGGCATAGCTTACCCGTTAGAGGGTGCGTGGTTGCAGTGCGGGGACAATTGGGCCTTGGCGGTGCTTGCGGAATGCTCGCGGCTCTTGTTTTTGCCACCGTTTGTCGGCGTCACCTGGTACCCGCCGCCGAAACAGGGTGTTGCGGCTTGAAGCGCGATGGTATCCTGCAATAGCCGACGATATCGATAGGGGTTTTACAGATGAAGCGCTTTACCACTGCGGAGGGTCGCGGCCAGGCGGTTGTCGCCATGGTTGGCTGCGCGTTTCTCTTCGCCGCCCTGGGCACGCTTGTGTACAGCCGGTTTTGCACGAGCATTGGCGCGGCGGGGCTGTATAACCGCGCGTCCGTTGGCGTTGGCTTTATTCTGTTTGGCATCTCGATGGCGCTCTTCACGCCGTGTCTCTATCTGCAGCGCCTGCATCGCGCCCATATCGACCCCGCCCAGCTTGGCAGGGAGCTCAAAGGCGTTGTCCTGGGATTTCTTTGCTACGGCGTGGCGTTTATCTTTGCCATGGGGGCGCTTTCCTCTGCGGACGAGACCGGCGTGGTTGGAATCGCGCTCGCGATCGCCTTTGGCGCGGTGGCCGTTTGCTATCGCCGTTATCGCAAGAAGAACCCCATAGCGTATAAACATACCGGCTCGGCCGCCCTTGTGGTGTTTTGCGGCGCTATGGCGGCGTTCTCCGTTGCGGCCGGTGCGCTTTCATGCGGCGAGGTTCTCGACGACCTCTCTGGTGGGTGGAGGCAGGATGAGTTCGCGTTCTACGGCGCGAGCGTCAACCGTCCGAGCGGCCGCGGCTCCATGCTTACGCCCACCACGATCGAGGTCGATCTTTACGAGGACGTCGCGGCGGCGGATGCCCGTCGGGCGAGCGCGCACCTTTCCGTCAACGCTTCGGATTGGCCCCAGGTCGAGCGCGTGCTGGAGGAGCCGCTGGCAGAGGTTCGCTGGTATCCAGAGACCGGCACGTTGGTGGGGGCGCGAGATGTGGATAGTCCGCTTGCGGCGGGAGATCCTATCGAATAGCGTCGGCGTCAGCGACTCAGGATAAGCATGAGCCGGGCGACGGATACGGCAAGCGGGTAGCGCTCTTCGAGCGGCACCTCGTCCACGTTATCGAGCGCCGCTTGGACGAGGTCTTCGCTGCAGCCCAGCGCAGAGGCGAGGACCGCGGGAGGGTAGGCGAAGCTGCCGTCTTGCTGGGTGAGCGTCTTGAGGGCGCCGACAAGCCAGCTGTTGGGGGAGACGTTGAGCTGGAGCGCGGATGAGATCTCTTGTTTCTTGAGGGAGATGAGCGCTTTGCGGGGACGGGCGCTCGCCTGCGCCAGGCGCTCGTCCACAATCTCGCCGATGGCGGAATCGCTTGCGATGATATCGATGGCCTCTTGCATGGTGCGGTCCATGGCGTCCTCCGTCTGCCGATTGGCGGCGTTCGATCTAGGCGGGCGCCGAACTCGCGCCCTTCTTGTCCCAGTATATGCTTTAGCGTGATGCATCGTTTTGGGCAACGCTATAAAAAAGTTGCCGTGACCTTGCGTTTTGGTGTTGTTGCAGCGCGTGGTTGTGCGATATGGTGGACGCCTATGGGGACGAATGACGGGAGAAGAATCGCATGACAAGCAAGCTTGCCGGGTCGGAGAATCAGACAGGGGCGCATGCCGCGGAGGCTATTGCCGAGAACGCGGTGGACGAGGAGCACATGCCGTCTGACGGTCGCGACGCTATGTCGCGTGCTCAGCGCAAGGCATGGCGTGAACGTCTGAATGATAAGGCGGCGCGCCAAGCTCTGGTGGGCGTTGTCGCGACGCTCGCCGGCGGTACGTTCTGGGGATTCTCGGGTACGTGCGCCAGCTTTTTGTTTGCGAATTACGACATCGACACCATGTGGCTCACCTGCATACGCCAGATCTTGGCGGGCGCCACATTTTTGATTGTGGTGCTGATGTTCGACCGTAAGCGTTTGTTCACGCTACTCACCACGCCCAAGCACCTTAAGACACTGCTACTCCTTGCCGCGTTCGGCGTGTTCTTCAATCAGTTCTTCTACCTGTTGGCGGTGCGCCTTACCAATGCTGGAACGGCCACGGTGCTGCAATGCTTGCAGCTGGTGCTGATTATGGCGTATACGTGCGTGACCGTGCGGCGCCTGCCGCGTCGTCGCGAGCTCGCCGGCTTGCTTTTGGCATTTGGCGGCACGTACCTTATCGCTACGGGTGGCGACCCCACCCAGCTGGCGATTCCGCCCGAGGGCTTGGCTGTTGGACTTATCGCCGCGGTGGGAGCCGCGTGCATGTCCATCATTCCCACCAGCATCCTGCCTATCTACGGCTCGTCCATCGTTACGGGTACGGCGATGTTTATCTCAGGCATTGTGAGCTCGATTTTTATCCAGCCGTGGAACAACGTACCCGCTTTGGACGGCGTGGGCTGGGGCGCGCTGCTGGTGCTGATCTTTGTGGGATCTTGTTTGGCGTACGCGCTGTACCTGCAGGGCGTGAAAGACATTGGCTCTGTGCGCGCCAGCCTGCTGGGCACGGTGGAGCCCGTTTCCGCCACAGTGACCAGCGCCTTGTTCCTGGGAACCTTCTTCGCCCCCACGGACATCGTCGGCTTCGCCCTCATCATCTTCATGGTGTTCCTGACGGCGTAGAAGCGTGCTGTCGGATTCGCGTTTATAAAACAAACAATTAAAAAGTGAACGTTCACCTAATAGTGACAACTCGTTGGCAGTATCATGGCAGCAGTGGATGCGAAATCGATTTCGTATCCACTGCGCATGCGTTGTATCTGTCCATTATCTGGTGGTGCAAACGGGGGGGGATTGCACCTGCTGCAAAAGCGACATTCATTGTTGACCAGATCGAAAGGATCACCATGGAACGACACACCGATTGCTCGTACTGCATGTGCGGGACCGACAACACGCTCGTCGATGCCTTTGGCATCCCCATGCTCGACCTGCCCGCCAGCAAGCTCATCCTGTTTAAGGAGCAGAGCCACAAGGGTCGCGTAATCGTGGCCTCCAAGCAGCACGTCGATGACATCTCCTGCATGTCCGAGGAAGACGCCGCCGCCTTTATGGCCGATGTCCGCCACGTCGCAGCTGCGCTGCACAAGGCGTTCAACCCCGACAAAATTAACTTTGGTGCTTACGGCGATACCATGCATCATCTACACGTGCATATCGTCCCCAAGTACAAGGACGACCCGTTTGAGTTTGGCGACGTATTCGCCATGAACCCCGGCCGCATCACGCTCGAGCCGGCTCAGTACGACGAAATCACCCAGGCAATTATCGACAACCTGTAAGCGAGCAGAGGCTGCTGAAACTGGCTCCTTATCCTTGCTCGCCAGCAGGCGCTCTCGAAACATCGTGTTGGTTTGACGCTCGAGCTGACGTGTACTCCACTTCGCGTCTGCGCATTCATTCATGTACCACATGCGGGCGTCGGGGTCGGATATACGGGAAAGCCTTCGATAGTGAGTCCAGCTCAATTCGTGACGCAGTGCGTCACAAATTGGAAATGCCTGGTAAAACAACCGCATATAGCGAAGGTTGGACGGATCAAATCCTTTGCCAAAATCGAGAGTGAGTCTTTCGATGGGAGGGCACAACGGCTGAGCGTCTGCACAATCGAGAAGAGGATCAAGGCGCTGGGGGAGAAAGCGCAGATTGGTAGGGTACATCCTCATAAGTTCCGACGCACGCTGGCCATACACGCAATCGGCAAAGGCATGCCCATCGAGCAGGTGCAAAAACAAATTTCAGCAAGCTCACCGCGAATGCGAACGCAACGGGTCTTCCCATATTTACCCGTCATGATCTTGCGGCTTTAATGTCTTCGTGGAAATCGAGAGGACTTCACCTAGCTCTACCGTTGGCACATTCGATTCGAAGCGCTTGCGAAGCTCCGCAGCAACAAGATTAGCTTAATAGGCGTTTGTGAAAAAACGGCCCCGACCTCCATGCGAGATCGGGGCTGCTGCCGTTTGACGCGCTTGACGCCGGGAGTCGCCTTGCGCGAGCGGGCGAGGTACTACTCGACCGGGTCCACGGCGGGGACCTTGATGCCCTCGCCGGCTTGGTCCGCGGTGATGATCTGCTCGAACATGCTGGTGGAGTCGCGGAAGTCCGTGGGCAAAACCACCGTCGCGGCCTTGCCGCTCTTGGCGAACTCGCTCATCATCTCGGTCCACTGGGTGAACATGAACAGCTGGTTGGCCTCGTCGTTGCCCACGCCGGTCTCCTGGATGGTCTCAAGCGAGTCCTTGATGCCCAGGGCGATGGCTTTGCGCTGGTTGGCGATGCCCTCGCCGGCCTTCTCCATGGCCTCCGCCTCAGCCTTGGCCTCGGTGACGCGGCGGATGCGGTCCGCCTCGGCCAGGTCCTGCGCCGCGGCCTTGGTGCGCTGGGCGGCGTTGATCTGATTCATGGAGTCCTCGACCTCTGCCGGCAGCGCGATCTTGGTGATCAGCGTGGAGACCAGGGTGAAGCCGTAGGCGTCCATCTGCTCGGAGACGGTGGCGTTGACGTCCTTGGCGATGTCGTCCTTCTTGGCAAAGACCTCGTCCAACGTGTAGACGGGGATGGAAGAGCGCAGGGCATCCGTAATGAAGTCGCGCATCTGGGCGACGGGCTGCTGCAGCATGTAGTAGCTCTTGTACACGCCGGAATCCGCGGGACTGGAGCCCATGTCATAGCTGACGTGGTACTGGGCGGAGACTTCCAGGCCGATGGTGACGTTGTCCTCGGTCTTCACGTCGATATCGAATCCGTTCTTCATGGTGCGAAGGCTTACCGTGGCGGCCTTGCGGTCGATGAAGGGGATCTTGGCGTGGAACCCCGCGCCGACGATGCGGTGGAACTTGCCCAGGCGCTCGATGATGACGGCGTGCTGCTGCTTGACCACAAAGAAGACGTTGCCGGTGAGCGCTGCGATCACAAGCAGGATGAGGACGAGGCCTATAAGGCCGCCAAAGAGGTTGAAGATTGCGTAGAGCATGGGTGCTCCTTCGAACGGGTTCTGGGCTCAAGGACGGTGCCGCGCGCTGGCTACGGGGCGTCGCGGCCGCCGCTCGGCTTCAGAACGGTCTACGTTAGGCAACAGGATACCCATTTGCATCGGTGAGAAATGCCATCTGCCGCTCGCCGCTTCACGGTGCCGTTCGCCGTCGCGTTCCAAAGAAAAGGGCGACCCGCGTGGGGCCGCCCAAAGCGATGCTCGTCCAAAGGCGCAAGCTGATGCGGCGGCAGGTGGCCGCGCCGCGTTGCCGAACTTTAGAGTTTGTACAGGTCGCGGAACTTGGTGGAGAGGTAATCGCAGAAGAACGTGGCGTCAAAGGGGGCGCCGCAAGAGCCGGCGATGAGCTCGGGCGCGTCCTTGCCGCGGCCAAAGCGCCAGATGTTGTCGCCCAGCCAGGTGCGCACCGGGGCCAGGTCGCCGGATGCGCAGGCGCCCTCGAGGTCGATGCCCGCTGCGCGCATGGCGGGAACGTACTGCGCGTCGTAGGCGCTGCCCAGGGCGTAGCTGGGGAAGTAGCCAAACGCGCCACCGGACCAGTGGGTGTCCTGCAGGGCGCCCTCGGTGTGGGTAGGAACGTCCAGGCCAAGGTACTGCTTGGTCTTTTGCGCCCACAGGGCGGGAACGTCCTTGGCCGTGGCCTCGCCGGAGAAGAGCATGCGCTCGATCTCGTAGCGGATCATGATGTGCAGCGGGTAGGTGAGCTCGTCTGCCTCGGTGCGGATGAGCGAGGGCTGGGCGATGTTGACGGCGCGGTAGAGCGCATCCTCGTCCACGTTGTTGTAGACCTCCGGCGCGTGCTTGCGCAGCAGGGCGAGCAGCGGGCCCATAAAGGCGCGGGAGCGGCCGACGGTGTTCTCGAAGAAGCGGCTCTGGCTCTCATGGATGCCCATGGAGGTGCCGCCCTCAAGGCAGGTGAAGGCGTAGGCGGGGTCGACGCCCAACTCGTAGATGGCGTGGCCGGCCTCATGGATGACGGAGTAGACGTTGCTCATGAGGTTGTCCTCGTAGATGTGCGTCGCCACGCGCGCGTCGCCCACGCTGAAGCCCTCCGAGAACGGGTGCTCGGTGAAGGCCAGGGTGGTGGAGGCCATGTCCAAGCCAACCAGCTTCATAAGGTCGAAGGACAGGTTGCGCTGGACGCTCTCCGGCACGCGCGCGGTGAGGAAATCCGCCTGGGGCTGCTCGCCGCGCTCGGCGATATCGCGGACCAGTGGAACCACGGTTTCGCGGACCTGGGAGAAGAACTTGTCATAAGAGGCGGCGTCCATGCCGCGCTCGTACTGGTCCAGCCAGACGTCGTAGGGATCGCGGGAGCTGTCGAGGTAGCCCGCCTGGCGCTTGAGCGCATCGACCATGCGGTCGATGTAGGGCTCGAAAGAATCCCAATCATTGGCGAGCTTTGCCTTGTGCCACACGGCGTCCGCCTCGCACGTGAGGCGGCTCCATGCCTCGACCTCTTCCTGGGGGAATGCCATGGCCTCGCGTTGGTCGCGCTCGAAGACGCGGACCTCGTCGGCGAGCTGGGCGTCGTCGAGCTTGCCCTTGGAGAGTGCCTTGTTGAGCTTATGGACCAGCTTTTGGGCGCGTTCGCTGGTGAGGATCTGGTGGTGCTCGCCGGCGAGCGCGGCCATCGCTTCGCCGCGGGCGGGGGCGGCGTTCTCCGGTGCAACCGTGGCCCCGTCGAACTCGGTGATCTTTAGCAGGTAAGAGCGGGTCCACAGCTCGCGCTGCAGGGCGCGGAACTCCTCGGCGCGCTGGGGCGCCTGGCAGACGTGGCCTTCTTCGTGGCCGTGGCAGCAGCACTCGCCGTCGCCATGCTTGTGCTCATGCTCGTGCTTGCCGCAGCATTCGCCGTGCTTGTGGTCATGCTTATGGTCATGTTTACAGGTGCAGTCATCTTTGTGCTTGCCCATGGTGCCTCCTGGCGCGTACGTGGGGGATTGGTTTGACGATTGAGAGTGTACCCAGCGGGCGGGGATACTGTCTATGAAAGCGCTGTCGGGTGCTATGCATGCGCGCCCAGCATAGTGCAAGGTCAGGCGGGTGCCTACATTTCAACAATGCATAGATAAAAGGGCGCTGGAAACCGTTGCCGGTCGCTGTGGCAGTTGAGGACCACGAGGTGGGTAAGGCAAGGTCCGCAGGCCCCAGTTTTTGCGCGAGAAGGGCTTTATCTTTGGCAGAAAGGGCGGCACGGCGGCAGTCGGGCAAGGTGCAAGTGAATTCTAAGAGACGGGCATGCTAGTTATGTCTCCAATCTATCTCTAGAATCTTGCCCCCATCGAGGCCCTTCTTTGCGAGGGTCATGGCGGAGAGGGCCGTTTTGAGTATGCACGGCCCTGAAGCACCCACCTCGTGGCCCTCAGCTGCCATCCCCAGCGGAGGCGGTTTGTCGAATGGGGTTAGCTGGCCATCTCGATGCCCTGGCGAATGCCGTCGACTCCCAGCCTGCCCTGTCCGTAGGCCGCCAGGTCGCCTTCCTTGTCGACAAAGTGGGTAACAGGCACGCCGGTTACGCCCCGAACTAGGAGCGCTCCTCGGGTTCGAAGCCCCCGAAGTCGCTCTGATGGTTGTAGTGGCGCCACCCCGAGCGCAGGGCTGATCCCAATAGACCGATATCGCCGTAGCATGGGCGGAGAGCGGCTATCGCGGGCGCGGGCGATGTCGCTTGTTGAGTGGATTTGCGTATCGGGGGTAAGTGAGGCAGAGGGAACGCATTATCGCATCTGGAGATAACGCTCCTAAGCGCTCGCTTCCCAAGCTCATTTCCGGTGAGATTGAGGTGCGATGTTATATCCGGTCGGCGTGCTATGCTCGCCTGAGCAGGGTGCCACATTGTGTGCCATTCGTTGCACAGTCTATAAACTGGATGATCTGTCATGTCGCTGAACACGGGTGAATACAAAGAGTCTCTTGGTCGTGTGGCCAAGGTCATCTCTTCCGCGCGGTCGAATGCGGCGCAGAAGGCTTCTGCAGAGATGATTCGCATGTACTGGCTCATAGGCAACGAGCTTGTGGCGCGTTCGGAGTGGGGCAACAAATACATCGAAACTCTGTCGAAGGACATTAGGGCTGCATTCCCCGGCATCAGGGGATTCTCGGTCCGTAGTCTCAAGTACATGGCATAGTTCGCTCGTGAGGTGGATTCTGAATTGTGCAGCAGTTACTGCACAATTCCATGGGGTCATATGATGCCGCTCCTCGACAAGACCGAGCCCGGGGAAGAGCGATTGTGGTACCTGAACGCGACTATCGAAAATGGCTGGTCGCGTGTGGTCTTTGACCATCAGATCGATTTGCGGCTCTACGAGCGCCAGAAGCTTGCCGGCAAGGTGACCAACTTCTCTCGCACCTTGCCCGCACTGGAGAGCGAACTTGCCCAACGGGCGCTCAAAGACCCGTACGTGTTCGACTTCATCACCACCAGGCAGGGCCACCAGGAGCATGAGATCGAACAGCAGATGGTCGAGAACGCAACTGCTCGAACGCGACGCATCGCGATCCTAACGGCATCGACATCTAGGCGTTCAGCCTCAATCGAAGATCGCGTACCATATCCAGGCGGACGGGGTGTTTCCCGAGAAATGTTGCTACGCGAAGTAGCGCCAGTGCGCTTGCAGTCGCAAGACTCCTGCAATGTCAGTTATCTATTTTAGCGTCTATCATTAAGGCCAATTTAAAATGGACAGGGTGCAATTTATCGGCGCGCGTTCAGAGTATGGAGGCGGCTCATGATCCCCATAGATGCATTCATGGCGCTTTATGACGCGCTCCCCGGCAGCGACGAGATCGAGCTTCAGTTTTTTGGCGAGCGGCCTCATGACTACATGGTTATCAAGGATGAGGATTGTGCCATATTCCAGGCCTATGGGAATGGCGAGCATGCCTGGGTTTCGTTTCCGTCTATTGGGGACCTCATCGCCGCTGATCTACCCGATGGTATCTGCCTCGCGCGCGACTGGGACGAGCTTGAGGTGGTTATCGTCGACAGCGCATGGGTGCTGCCCAATGAGTGGGACATCGCGGATCTTGAGAAGCGCTTTTCTATCTCGCTTGGCTAGCCAGCGTACGCCGTGTTTAGCGCTTGTTGCGTAAGCGAACTGATGCTTCATCGATGGTCCGAGAAGGGGCACCGATCCAATGGAGCGCACCTTGCTCCCGTGTGCTCGCTACAAATCCCGCAGTCTGAGGATGCTTGCAATGCCGGCGACGAAGGTGTCGAATTCCAGCGGGCAGGCGTTCGATCCAGAATGCTCGGCTCCATGCCGTATATGGTGCTCGCTGCAACGCCATATGGACGCGCTGGTCCCTCAGCGCTATAATCGTACGTAGTAATTCCGTACAAATGTCACGCTTAAAGAGGGGGACGACATGGCAGCGCCCGCTTTGGAAAAGCCCTGCAGGATGGACCTGAGGCTCACCAGCTCCCAGCGAGCCAATTATGAGGAGGCGGCGGCGCTCAGGGGCCAGACGCTCACGCAGTGGTCGACCTCCAAGCTCGATGAGGCGGCGGCAGCAGATATAGAGGCAGCGCGCCTTACGCGGCTCACGGGGCCCGCGTTCGAGGAGTTCTGCTCGATGCTCGACGCCCCGCTACCGGAGTCGACCCGCGAGCTCCTGGCCCGTGAGGAGATCTGGGCATGACGGCTGGGTTCTCCCGGCCCGTCCAGCTTGCGGCGGGGGAGGGTATAGAGGGCTTCCATTGCGGCGTCGAAATCGTTGATTCGTGGGCCGCGCGCCATGCCGCAACCGCTCGCGTGCGAGGAACGGGCGTGGTCTACGTGTCGCGCTGCGCCGGGCGCGTGGCGGGCTTCTATACGCTGAGCACGCATTCCATTGTGCGGACCGACATCGGCGGGGGATGGCTCGCCCGCAACGCCCCCTCCCAGGTCCCCGCCGTGCTTCTGGGGATGTTGGGCGTGGACGACGATTTTAAAGGAATGGGGCTTGGCGCCGCCCTGCTACGCGATGCGATCGTCAACGCGTCCAAGGTCGCAGCGATCGCCGGTGCTTGGGCGCTCGTGGTCGATCCCGTGGACGATTCGGCGGCGGCGTTTTATGCCCGTTTCGGGTTCAGCCGCATAGGAGATTCGGGCCGTATGGCCATCAAACTGTAGATCGAATGCGGGTATGGTTCTTTTGAAATGAGGGGTGCGCTTGGGGTTCGGCTCAGCCGCGCTGCCGCCCCTTGGACCCCGCCGACTTACGACTACCGCGAGACCGTCCGCCGCATCGACGAGGCCATGTTCTAGTTCGTCCTGCCGTTCCGAACCCATGGCGTCCTCTTTAGCCATCTTGAAGGCGGCCCATGCGGGGTCGCCGGCGTAGAAGGCGACGCGGGTGAGGATCTCTGCCATCTAGGACTTGGCGCCGCCGCTATCGAGCCGCTCGACGTCGGCGAAGTAGGCCAGGTAGATGGGCGGCATGGGCAGTAGGCGGGGAGATGAAGGTGATGATGCCCTCGAGAAAGGATGCGAGGTGGGTCACGGGCCGTCCTGTTCGCGAGATGGGGCGGTTTTCACTGTGGCAATTAGATTGGCGTTCACGGTCTTTGCGCATTGTGGAAAATGTATTCGAGATGCCGCGCAATTGTCGGTGACTTGGTCACAGTGTGTGGGCGCTTCGTAACGCGCATCGTTGCGTTTGGCGATGAAGCCCTTCTTGGTAGGGCCGTCGCATCAAGAAATAACAAGGTCGCTTCGTATGGGCGAAAGGCGGTCTGGCTGCCTTATCTTGCGATAAATACTATTTCCACTACAAAAACGATAATAACGATAAAAGCGATAATGGCGAATAGCTTCTGGTATCGCGCCAGATTGTCGAGCCCGCGGAGCGTGGGTATGTGGCATTTTCGATTCCGTTTATGCGCGAGCGCCTTGTTCAAAATCGCAAGGGCCTACTCGCGAGGTATGGGGTTGAGTTATAGATGGAGACGGGCAAGGCTTGTCCGTCTTGTTTGCAAGTTCTGCAAGTTCTGTCAGCTTAAAGGGTGATGCACTCTTTTAGTCTGATTGCGTTGTGTTATCCTTCTGCCAATTGCGTTGACGGAGAGGTTGGGCCTCGCCGCATCGTTGCCAAGAGAGGGAGGGCCGCCGGCTGCAAGCCCACCCGCAACGATAGAAGCCCGAGTTCACTCCCGAGCTGCGACTTGAACGGTGGTTCCGCGATACGGGCATGCAAGACGATATTTGCGCTCGTTTCCGCGTGTTCGTGCTGAGTAGGGAAGCCGCCCGCCTGAGCGACATCGGGCAAAAGAGGGTTCGCCGGGAGGACAACCGGCGGCCAATCAAGGTGGTACCGCGGAAATCTGATCCGTCCTTGGGAGTGTGAGCGATCACATGATTCCAAGGGCGGATTTTTCTATGGAACAGGTTGGTGCCGTGATGCGGTGCCGCTTGGAAAGAGAGGGAACAGATGAGTTTGATCGATGAACTTGAGGAGCTCGAACAGCGAGCGAAGGAGCTGATCGAGGGCGCGGAGACGAGCGACAAGCTCGAGGCCGCGCGCGTGGCGCTTCTTGGCCGCAAGGGCGAGATCACCGGCCTGATGCGCATGATGGGCAAGATCTCTCCCGAGGAGCGCCCCGTTTTGGGCAAGCGAGCCAACGAGATGCGTCGCATGGCCGAGACGCTGTTGGACAACCGCACCCAGCAGCTCAAGCGCGCCGCCATTCGCGAGCTTATGGCGACCGAGGCCGTGGACATCACCCTGCCGGGCGCTCGTCCTAAGATCGGTCACCAGCACCTCATCAACCAGATCATCGAGGAGATCGAGGATGTCTTCTGCGGCATCGGCTACACCGTGGAGACCGGCCCGCAGGTTGAGAGCAGCTGGTACAACTTCACCGCGCTGAACGCCCCATTGGACCATCCTAGCCGCTCTGCCCGCGATACCTTTTATGTAAAGGACAACGCCCCCGGCACCGCCGCCCATCCCGAGCAGCATGCCCATGGCGAGTCCGACGTGCTGCTGCGCACCCAGACCTCCGGCGTGCAGATCCACACCATGGAGTCCCAGAAGCCTCCTATCTACATGATCGCTCCCGGCCGCGTGTACCGTCCCGATACGGCAGACGCCTGCCACCTGCCGCAGTTCCATCAGGTGGAGGGCCTGGTCGTTGACAAGGGCATCACCTTCGGCGACCTCAAGGGCACGCTCGACTACTTTGTTAAGTGCATGTTTGGCGAGGACCGCGCCACGCGCTATCGTCCGCACTTCTTCCCGTTCACCGAGCCCTCCTGCGAGGTCGACGTTTCCTGCGGCGTGTGCGGCGGCAAGGGCTGCCCCTTCTGCAAGCACTCCGGCTGGATCGAGATCTTGGGCTGCGGCATGGTCGACCCCAACGTCCTCATCAACTGCGGCATCGACCCCGACGTGTACTCCGGCTTCGCCTTTGGCGCCGGCGTGGAGCGCATCGCTGCGCTTCGCTACGACCTGCCCGACCTGCGCGCCCTGGTCACGGGCGACATGCGCTTCCTTGAGCAGTTCTAAGCACGCCCGATCCAAAAGCCGATTTCATTCCAAAGGAGTACATAGATGAAGGTTTCATACGACTGGCTTTCCAGCATGGTCGAGGTTCCGGAGGATCCTTCCGAGCTCGCGACCGAATTCATTCGCACCGGTACCGAGGTCGAGGCTATCGAGACCGTGGGCGAGTCCTTCGACCATATCGTCACCGCTAAGGTGGTCTCCAAAGAGCCGCACCCGGACTCCGACCATATGTGGGTCACCAAGGTTGACGTGGGCGCCTGTAACGTGGATGCCGACGGCAATCCCGAGCCCCTGCAGATTGTCTGCGGTGCTCAGAACTTCAACGAAGGCGACCACATTGTGACCGCCATGATCGGCGCCGAGCTGCCGGGCGACATCAAGATCAAGAAGAGCAAGCTGCGCGGCGTGGTCTCCATGGGCATGAACTGCTCTGCTCGCGAGCTGGGGCTTTCCAGCGATCACGCGGGCATTATGATCCTGCCCCAGGACGCTCCCGTTGGTATGCCGTTCTCCCAGTACCACGGCACGTCTGATACCGTGCTCGACTGCGAGATCACGCCCAACCGCGCCGACTGCCTTTCTATGATCGGCATCGCCCGCGAGGTCGGCGCCATCTACGACCGCGACTTCCATGTTGAGCTGCCCGCTATCAAGGCCGAGGTCGGCCGCGCTACCGCCGATGAGGTCACGGTTGAACTTGCGGACGGGAACCTCTGCAGCCGCTACGTGGCCCGCATCGTCCGCAACGTGAAGGTTGGCCCTTCGCCCGAGTGGCTGGTGGAGCGCCTGAACGCCTGCGGCATCCGTCCCCACAACAACATCGTCGACATCACCAACTATGTGATGATGCTTACCGGCCAGCCGCTACACGCATTCGATCTGTCCACCTTCGCCGAGCGCGACGGCAAGCGTTCCGTAGTGGTTCGCGCCGCGCACGAGGGCGAGACCTTCCGCACCCTGGACGATGTGGAGCGCACCCTGGCCGAGGGCATGGCGCTAATCACTGACGGCGAGCGCCCCGTCGCTCTTGCCGGCGTCATGGGCGGCATGGATTCCGAGATCGAGGACGATACCGTCGACGTGCTGGTTGAGAGCGCCTGCTTCAACGCCGGCCGTACCTCGCACACCAGCCGCGACCTCTCGCTTATCTCCGACGCCTCCATTCGCTTCGAGCGTCAGGTGGACGAGACCGGTTGCGTGGACGTCGCCAACGTCACCTGCGCCCTTATCGAGGAGCTTGCCGGCGGCGAGGTCGCTCCGGGCTACGTGGACGTCTACCCCGCGCCCAAGACCATCGAGTCCATCGAGTTGCGCTACGCCCGCGTGCTCGACTTGTGCGGTGCCCCCATCGAGATCGACTTCATTCAGCGCTCCCTGACCCGTCTTGGCTGCAGTGTCGAGACCGCAGGAGAGGGCCGCGAGACCGTTTTCACCGTGACGCCGCCCTCCTTCCGCCCCGACCTGCCGCGTGAAATCGACCTTATCGAGGAGGTTCTGCGTCTGTGGGGCATGGGCCGCGTCGAAGCGACCATCCCTGCCGCCAAGAACCACATCGGCGGTCTCACCCATCGCCAGCAGCAGATTCGCAAGGTCGGCCGCGTGCTGCGTTCCTGCGGCCTCAACGAGACCATGAACTTCTCATTCGCTGCTCCGGGCGACCTTGAGCGCATTGGCATGGGCGAGGAGGGGCTTGGCTGCCCCGTGATCCTTATGAACCCGCTGGTGGCCGAACAGACCGAGATGCGCCGCTCGCTTATTCCGGCGCTTCTGCAGGCTGTTGAGTACAACATCTCCCACAGCACCGCCAACGTGCAGCTCTACGAGACCGGCACCGTCTTCATTGGTCGCGAAAACGCCAGCGCTCCCAAGGAGCGCGAGAACGTCGCCGGCGTCATGTCTGGTGCTATGGGCGACATCTCCTGGATCAAAAAGCCCATGCCGCTTCGCTTCTTCGACGGCAAGGGCGTGGTCGAGGAGCTGCTTGACCAGATGCGCGTGCCCAAGGTACGTTTCCGTCCCGCCGAGGGCGAGGGCTATGCCTTCCTGCAGCCCGGCCGCTGCGCCGAGGTCCTGTCCGGCGGCGTAGTGCTCGGCTGGGTTGGAGAGATCCATCCGGATGCGCGCGACGTCTACGGTATCGATATTCCCGTGGTCGCCTTCGAGCTCAATCTGGACGCGCTGCTGAGCGTTGCCGGCTCTCAGGAGGCCTACCACGAGTTCTCGCAGTTCCCCAGCGTTGAGCATGACCTGGCCATCGTTGTGGACGACAGCGTTACCTGCGAGGACCTTGAACGCCGTCTGCGCAGTGCCGGCGGCAAGCTGCTGGTTGGCGTGCGCTTGTTCGACGTCTATCGCGACAAGGAGCGCGTGGGCGAGGGCAAGAAGTCCATGGCGTTCGCGCTGACCTATCGCTCCGACGACCACACGTTGACGTCCGAAGAGGTCGAGAAGACCCATCAGAAGCTGGTCACCAAGGTGTGCAAGGCCGTTGGCGGCGAGGTCCGCAGCTAGGGTTACCCCATTTGATATAGCTGAAATGAGGGAGCGTCAGTGTGTTGGGACGCTCCCTTCTTTAGACCGATTATTGTGTAAAAAGGCATGGCATTTATATTGCTATACTTTCTATAACTGCCATGGGACAAGCAGTATCGAAGGCAGTGTGTTGAGGGTCAACATTGATGGGAGGAAAACATGGGGGAAGAGAAGAAAGCTGTTGGTAGTTTTGTGCCTACGCCAATGGAAATGAGCGAAAAGCAGGGCGGGGCCTCGGAGAATAATGAGGATCATGGTCCAGTTGCTGCTCCTGATCTCGATTATGGTAAATCAGCGTTGAAAAATGCTGGAAAGGATAAGAAGAAGCCTTCCAAGAAAAAAGCAATAATCATTGGTTGCGTAGTTGTTCTTCTTTTAGCGGCGATTGGATCGGGCGGTAATAGCGACAAATCCTCGACCACAAGTAAAGAGGGCAGCACTGAAAGTGCTGAGCAGGTAACTAAGGTTGAAGAAGAGCCCAGCGTCGACAAGTCTATGTTGAAATCCTCAATTGAGGCATACACCTCTTTGTCCGGGAACGACTATACGCCGGAGACTTTTCAAGCGTTGCTCGAAGCGTTGGATGCAGCAAAAAAGGTTCTTGATGATGATAAGGCCACTCAAGACGATGTCGATGACGCGCATAGCAAGCTCGTATCGGCCCATTCGTCTTTAAAAGAGGTGTTTAAGCCGGAAAACTACTCTGCAGTCGCCTTTGCTGACGTTGCAAGGAATCCCGACGATTATATGGGGCAGCAGCTGACGTTTACCGGGAAAGTGCTTCAGGTGGTAGAAGGAACCGATGAGACCGACCTGCGCATTGCGACGGACGGAGGCTGGGATGACGTTATCTTTGTTGGGTATGATTCTGATTTGCTTGGCGGCACACGAGTCCTCGAGGATGATTCGGTGACTGTGTACGGTACGTGCTTGGGTCAGTATACGTATGAATCCACTTTGGGGGCTGCAATATCATTGCCTGCGCTGTATGCGGATCAGGTTGTAATTAACTAATTAGAGAACAGGGGGAGGAAAATGGCCGAGAGTATCGAATCGATTGCAACTTGGACATTCATGAGGGAGATTGATTTACCGTCAGATATTGCATCGATACTCATTGATGGCGAGCAGCCTTTTGCGGCATATGCAACGATAAGGGACGCGGCTATTTTTACAAACAAAAGGCTGATCATTAGAGATTCACAGGGCATTACGGGCAAGAAAATCGAAATGTACTCCTTGCCGTGGAGCTCAATCAATATGTGGTCATCGGAGAACGCTGGTTTTATGGACGTCAATTCTGAGATCGAGTTGTGGACTAGGGCAGGGCACATTAAAATCGCTTTGAAACAGGGTGTCGATATCAGAAAAATTGATCAGCTGATTAGCTACTTCGTTCTTTCGTGAAAGCGAATGAAAGCAGTGTTTGAGTTGAAGGAGCCCGCGGGTAGCGTGGGCTCCTTTTAATTAAGGGGTGCGTTCATGCCAAGTTGGAACATCCATATTGCCCAGACGCAAGAGGTGCTGGCGCGCAACTGCTCGCTCACGCGTGCGGTGCACGACCAAAACGCCTTTTTGTTTGGCAACGTGGTGCCGGACATTCGCGTTGGCTACATGGTGCCAGGTATTGCCGACCCCATTCCTTACCGCATCACGCATTTTGCCAAGCCGGAGCCCATCCCCAAGCCGCGCGAGGACGAATTTTGGCACACTTTTGTTGCGCCCGTGCTTCACGGTGCGGATGGGTCGCGCGTTGCCGCCCTTAGTATTGAGGACGAGCGCGAGCGCATCAACCGCATCCATTACCCGGTGCGCTATGAGAATGAACCTGCGTTGATCCAGGATCCCCAAGAGGTTGCCGCAGCGAACTCCACCGCGGAGACGGACATTGAGGCGTCCCGCGTTGATTTGACGCTTGGCACGTGGGCCCACCTGCTGGCGGACAACATTTGGAACACCCGCGTAAACGAGTACCTTGAGGCCCATGGCGGGCGCCCCAGCGATTCGTTCCGCATCAAGAAGCAGAGCGATTTCGACTGGTTTGGCCGTTCTCGTCCCCTGCGTCTCATCCCCGTTGCCTCTGTGCGCCTTATTGGGGCAGCGGCGCGGTTTGCCCAGTACCCCATCGATAGGGACCTGGTTATCGCCACGGTGGGCGTGGCGCATGAGACGGTTCGTGTGAACGAGGGGACCGATCAGCATCCGCCCTACCAGCTTCTTACGGACGAGTTCTTTGCGCAGACGTTTGCAGAGGTGGTTAAGCAGACCATAAGCCTGTTTGAGGAGCGCGCGTAATAAAGCTTGGACGAGGTTGGGCTTGTGGTTTGCGGCTAGCTGACGCAGCCCATAATGGAGCGCGGAACTGATCGTATTAATAGATGGCTAAAACAAAATCCCCGCTGGACCCTTGGGATCCAGCGGGGATTGTTGTGTAAGCGATTGCTAGGGTTAAACCTTAGCGGACCTGGGCCACGCAGCAGATGTTGGTCGAGGTGATCTTGTCCTCCAGGGTAACGGAGGTAGCGGGATCGCCAGCGGTAACAACGGTGATGTCGCCCTGCTTAAGGAAGCCGCAGTCGCGTGCGGCGTCGATGGCGTGGGCAGCGGTCAGGCTGACGTCATCGCCCTCGGTCTCAGCCAGGAAGGGAACAACGCCCCAGTACATGAGCATCTTGGCGACGGCCCACTCGTTGCGGGTGAAGGCGACGATGGGCATGTTGGGACGGAAGTGGGACACCAGACGAGCGGAGCGGCCGGTGGTGGTGGGAACGGTGATGCACTTGGCGCGAACGGTGGTGGCCATGTTCACAGCGGAGAGGCCCACAACGTTGTTGATCACGCGGGTACCCTTGGCGCCGTCGGGAACCTTGAGCTCGCGGTGAGCGGGCAGGTGGCGCTCGGTCTCCATGGCGATGCTGGCCTGCATCTTAACGGCCTCAACCGGGTACTGGCCGGCAGCGGACTCACCGGAGAGCATAACGGCGTCGGTGCCGTCGTAGATGGCGTTGGCAACGTCGGCAACCTCTGCGCGGGTGGGGCGGGGGTTACGCTGCATGGAGTCGAGCATCTGGGTAGCGGTGATGACCGGCTTGTAAGCAGCGTTGCACTTGGCGATGATCTCCTTCTGGATGAAGGGGACCAGCTGCGGGGCGATCTCGATGCCCAGGTCGCCACGGGCGACCATGATGCCGTCGGACTCCTCGAGAATCTCGTCGAAGTTTTCGACGCCCAGGGAGCTCTCGATCTTGGGGAAGATGGAGATGTGCTCGCCGCCGTTGCTGTCGAGCAGCTCGCGGATCTCGCGGACGGCCTTGCCGCTGCGGATGAAGGAGGCGGCAACGTAGTTGACGTTCTCGGAGATGCCGAACAGGATGTCCTGACGATCGCGCTCGGTGATGGCGGGCAGGCTCAGGTCAACGTTGGGGATGTTGACGCCCTTGCGCTCGCCGATCTCGCCGTTGTTCATAACGATGCAGTGCATGTCGGCACCGTCGACGTGGTCGACCTTGAGGTCGATCAGGCCGTCGTCGATCAGGATGTGGGAACTGGGCTTAACCTCGTTGGGGAGGTTGAGGTAGTCAAGGGAGATGTGGCCGGAGTTGCCAAGGTTCTCCTCGGTGGTGGGCTCAGCGGTGACGATGATGGGGTCGCCAGCGGTGACGGAGACCTTCTTGTGGCCCTCGAGCAGGCCGGTGCGGACCTCGGGGCCCTTGGTGTCGAGCAGGATGCCAACGGGCTGGCCCAGCTCGGCAGCGATGCGGCGAACGCGCTCGATGCGGCCGTGGTGCTCCTCGTAGGAGCCATGGGAGAAGTTGAAGCGGGCAACGTTCATGCCAGCCTTGATCATCTCGCGCAGGATATCATCGCTATCGCAGGCGGGACCCATCGTGCATACAATCTTGGTGCGCTTGAACATTCAGACCTCCATCTGACGTGGTTTTTTGCGCTAATACAACCGATAAGCATTATAGGGGAATAGAAGCGGCCGTGATATTACTTTTACCGCATCCATGTCAACCCTCTACTACGCGAACGGGTGGTTAAACCCGTTGGGCGTAATCGATTTCATAATGCGCGTGTTTAGGTGAAAGATTCCTTCCCAACAGATAAATTTCTACGGAGTTCCACAATTATGTTTGCTTTCGCGCGTCTTATGTTTGGGACTGTTCGAGAAGTTTGCAGAGCGTGGTGCGCGATACGCCCAAAATGCCCGCCGCCTCTGGTCTGATTCCATCAAGAATACCTTTTAGGTTGTGGGCGATCAGTATCGGGACGAAGCCTCGCTGCTGCGTCGAAAAGGGCAAGGGGGTTCCGTGTGGCAGCTGAGAGGGAGAGCCTGTCTCAAGACGAGCGCGCGGAATGGCCTTGCGCCGCGTAATAAGAATAAATTATCATCAGTTGTGGTGAGCTGGTACCAAATCTGGAACCTCTGTTGGTTTCTATACTAGGACGGTAAGGGTTGGGTACCATATCGACCTATGACAAGCCCTTGCCCCTCCTGGGGGAATTATAATCGGGTGTCAGACTGTTGGAGTGGGGTGCGGACGCACCGCATCCCAAGAGAAAGTTCCAGGAGGGATTTTATGGAGAAGGAGTACCTGGCTTCGGCCGAGGACGTGCTCGCTGCACAGTCCTCTAACGCCGAGACAGGCCTGTCCGCGGCTGAGGCCGCCTCGCGTCTTGCGAGCGTTGGCCCTAACAAGCTGGACGAAGAAGAGAAGACACCCATGTGGAAGCGCTTCTTCGAGCAGATGGCAGACCCCATGGTCATCATGCTGCTCGTTGCTGCCGCCATTTCGGTGATCACAGGCTTCATCCAGGGCGAGCCCGAGTGGGCGGACGCTGCGATCATTCTGTCCGTCGTTATCTTGAACTCGGTTTTGGGCGTGGTCCAGGAGGCTAAGTCCGAGCAGGCCCTTGAGGCCCTGCAGGAGATGAGCGCCGCCCAGTCCAAGGTTATGCGCGACGGCAAGCTCGTCCACATGCCCAGCTCCGAGCTGGTTCCCGGTGATATCGTCCTGCTCGAAGCGGGCGACTCCGTGCCGGCAGACTGCCGCGTTCTCGAGAGCGCTTCCATGAAGATCGAGGAGGCCGCCCTTACTGGCGAGTCCGTCCCGGTAGAGAAGCACGCCGATCAGATCGCCCTTGCCGCCGATACCGATGACGTGCCGCTGGGCGACCGCAAGAACATGTGCTACATGGGTTCCACCGTGGTGTACGGCCGCGGTCGCGCCGTTGTTGTTGGCACCGGCATGAAGACCGAGATGGGCAAGATCGCCACCGCCCTTACCCAGGCTAAGAAGGAGCTCACCCCGCTTCAGATGAAGCTCAACGAGCTCTCCGGCATCCTTACCAAGCTCGTTCTCGCCATCTGCGTGATCATCTTCGCCGTCGACATCATCCGCCACTTCGGTGATCTTGGCTCCAACCCCGCCATGCTGCTCGACACCTTCATGGTCGCCGTGTCCCTGGCCGTTGCCGCTATTCCCGAGGGCCTGGTTGCCGTCGTCACCATCGTTCTGTCCATGGGCGTTACCAAGATGTCCAAGCGTCAGGCAATCATCCGTAAGATGACCGCTGTCGAGACCCTTGGCTGCACCCAGATCATCTGCTCCGATAAGACCGGTACCCTTACCCAGAACAAGATGACCGTCGTCAAGCACGAGCTCGCCTGCTCCGAGGAGAAGTTCCTTGCTGGCATGGCCCTGTGCTCCGATGCTAAGTGGGACGAGGAGAAGGGCGAGGCCGTTGGCGAGCCCACCGAGTGCGCTCTGGTCAACGATGCCGCCAAGGCTGGCATGAAGCGCCTCGACGTCGAGCACCCGCGTGTGGGCGAGGCTCCGTTCGATTCCGGCCGCAAGATGATGTCCGTTGTGGTCGAGGAGGCCGACGGCACCTTTGAGCAGTACACCAAGGGCGGCCCGGACGTTGTTCTGTCCCGCTGCACCCATGTGTACGAGAACGGCGAGATCGTCCCCATGACCGACGCCCGCCGCGAGGAGATCCTCACGGCAAACAAGGCCATGGCCGATCAGGCCCTGCGCGTTCTGGCCCTGTCCAGCCGCACCTATACCGAGAAGCCTTCTGACTTCAGCCCCGCGGCCCTTGAGCACGATTTGGTGTTCTGCGGCCTGTCCGGCATGATCGACCCGGTCCGCCCCGAGGTCACCGCTGCTATCGCGGAGGCCAAGGAGGCCGGTATTCGCGCCGTCATGATCACCGGCGACCACATCGACACCGCCGTCGCCATCGCCAAGGACCTGGGTATCGTTACGGACGCCTCCCAGGCCATCACCGGCGCTCAGCTCGACAAGATTTCTGACGAGGACTTCAAGGAGAAGGTCACCGACATCTCCGTCTACGCCCGCGTCCAGCCCGAGCACAAGGCTCGTATCGTCGATGCCTGGAAGAGCCGCGGCAACATCGTCGCCATGACCGGCGACGGCGTTAACGACGCTCCGTCTATCAAGCGCGCCGACATCGGCGTCGGCATGGGCATCACCGGTACCGACGTCACCAAGAACGTCGCGGACATGGTTCTCGCCGACGACAACTTCGCCACCATCATCAACGCGGTGGAGGAAGGCCGTCGTATCTACGACAACATCCGCAAGGTTATCCAGTTCCTGCTGTCCGCCAACATCGCCGAGGTTCTCTCCGTCTTTGTCGCGACCCTGATCGGCTTCACCATCTTCCAGCCGGTTCAGCTGCTGTGGATCAACCTCATTACCGACTCCCTGCCCGCGCTCGCGCTTGGCATGGAGGAGGCCGAGGGCGACGTTATGAAGCGCAAGCCGCGTAACGCCTCCGACGGCGTCTTCGCCGGCGGCATGGGTCTCGATATCGCCTTCCAGGGCGTCATCATCACCCTGCTGGTGCTCGCCTCCTTCTTCGCGGGCGTCTACTTCGACATGGGCTACATCGACATCGCCGACATGATCGCCGGCAATGCCGACGCCGAGGGCGTCACCATGGCATTCATCACCCTGTCCATGGTCGAGATCTTCCACTCCTTCAACATGCGCAGCCGCCGCGCCTCCATCTTCTCCATGAAGAAGCAGAACAAGTGGCTGTGGGGCGCCGCCGCCCTCGCGCTGGCGCTGACCGTCGTCCCCGTCGAGGTCGACTTCCTGGCCGAGGTCTTCGGCTTCATGCCGCTGCCCGTCCACGCGCTGCTGACCGCTCTTGGCTTGGCATTCCTGATCATCCCGATCATGGAGGTCTACAAGGCAATCATGCGCAAGGTCGAGAAGGACGCGTAAAACCGTTTTTGTTCGCTTGCACATAGCGACCCATTAGGGGGTGCGGCTTCAAAGCCGTGCCCCCTTTTTATGAGCGCTCCTTATTGGGTTGTGGCGGATTTATCTTCTGGACCTTGAGCGGCGTTTGATTCTGATGCGGTCCTTGGTTGTGCGTGCGCGCAGCTGAGCCGTTGCTGTGAGCTTTTGTGCGATTCAATGTGATTCGTATGACATGTGCGAATAAGTGATGCAAACACGCAACTTTAGAGAACAATAGCCTTAGAGCCAAGGAAACTAACTCCACCTCCAGCGGCTCCACATGTGCAGGTCGCCCCGTGCTCGGAACGCGGGACGACCGTTTTTTATGGATGGACATTGGTGCGCGCCGAGCGCGTTGGCTATACTCACAGACGTAGAATCAGCTAGTATGAGCGGCTTATTTGACGTATGGATGCCGCGTGCGATAGGAGCTTCTGTGGCAAAGCAAAAGGCAAAGAAGACTAAGGCGGCAAAGGGCCGTTCGCGCGCCCGCCGAGCGGAGGTGCAGGCGCTGCGGTCTGCCGGCTCCGATTCATCGATGGACGAATCGCTGATAGAGGCCCTGCCTAAAATCGATGCGCTGCAAGATGTTCCTTCCTTTGGCGATATGCGCGTGGACCAGTCCCAGGCGGCTGCCTTCCAAACGTTTGTGGACGAGCTTCTCGCGGCGGGCGAGGATGCCATGGCGGGCGCCATGCGCATGGGCGTTGTGGTTAGGCTTGATCGCGGCTTTCCTTTGGTGGCGACGGAAGGACTGACGTTGCGCGCCGAGCACGCCGTTGCGTTTGCGAAGGGGGCGGACATGCTGCCCGCCGTGGGAGACGTGGTGGCCGTGAGGTGCGATCCCGGTCACGACATGGGGGTAATCGAGCGCGTCTTGCCCCGCCGTACCACGTTTGAGCGCTGGCGCGGCAAGAACCGCGGCGAGCGTCAGGTGCTTGCCGCCAACGTCGACATCATCTTCATCGTCCAGCCCTTGGGCGCGGCGCGCGACAGCGTCAAGCTTATGTGCGACCGCATTTCAAGATCGCTCGTTCTGGTCAACGATTGCGGCGCGACTCCCGTTGTGGTTCTCACCAAGGCGGACCGCTGTGATGAAGACGAGCTCTCAAGTGCGGTACGCCATATAGAGAATTTGGTGGGCGAGGGGGTTCGCGTTCTTGTGACCTCTTCTGCTGACGGGCGAGGTTTGGATGAGGTCCGCGCCTGTATTCCCAAGGGGACCTGCGGCATGATCTTGGGCGAATCGGGAGCGGGGAAATCGACCATGCTCAACGTGCTGTTGGGACACGATGCCCTGGCGACAAGCGGCGTGCGCGAGCGCGATGATATGGGACGCCATACAACCGTTGCCCGCGTTATGGTGGCGCTTCCGGATCCGTGCGGCGTTATAGCAGATGCTCCGGGCTTGCGCAGCCTGCCCCTGGTTGGCCATGAGCGCGGTCTTGCTCGAACGTTTCCCGAGGTAGTCGAAGCCGCCCGCGCTTGCCGCTTCAATGACTGCACGCACACCCATGAGCCTGGCTGCGCGGTTCTCGAAGCGGTCGCGGCCGAGGAGATTAACCGCGCTCGCGTTGACGCGTTTTTGGCTTTGGCTGGTGAGATGCGCGTAAGTGCCCAGTCCCTGGATCCGGATATTCATTTGTAGAGACGCCTTGCTGGCGAATAATGATGCTTTGCGGCACCGTTGCGTGAAAACGGGTGCAATTAGACGCCTTCTTGCATGGTGGCGCGCGCTGCGTTAGTACAATTTGTTCGCTCGATATGCCCCCAATCTTTCAGGCGGTGGAAGATTGGGGGCATACATTTGTAAGACCGCGTTTCACTTTCTTAAATGGCTCTCTGTAGCATGCGGCATCCCTTCCACAATGGAATCCGCGCACCGACAGTTGGTGGCTGAGGTCGCCTTGATCGGGCGCTGGTGAACGAGGGGAGTATGGTGTGAAACGCAGGACGAGAATAGCTTTAAGCGTGATTTCGGGCGTCGCGGCGGCTATAGCTGCGTTGCTTTATGCATCGTCTGTTCAGGCGGAGGCCCAGAAAGCGCAGCAAGATGCCCTTGCCCGCTACGGCGGAGAGGTTGTTTCGGTATGCGTGGCAACGCGTGATATCGAACCCGGAGACGTGGTGGACGAGAGCTGCATCGCAATGGAGGAATGGCTTGCGAGCCTGCTTCCCTCGAGCGCGGTGACGTCGATGGACGACGTGCTGGGGAAAACCGCGACCTCGCGCATTCCGAATCGCGCCCCCTTGAGCGCCGCTTATTTCAAGAAGGACGAGAACGCCGTCGAGGTTCCTTCGGGCAAGGTCGCCGTGTCCGTTTCAAGCGATCCCGAGCACGCAGTCGGAGGGGCTTTGGTGCGAAACGCGGTGGTCGATGTCTATGTATCACGGGACTCGATTGCCGACCGCTTGGTGCGCGCCCGCGTGCTGGATACGAGCTCGCTTGCCAACGGCGGCGGGGATATCTCATGGGTGACCCTGGCGGTGGATCCCGCATCGGTAAAGGAGTTGCTGGCTGCTACAACGCAGGGTGCGGTGACGCTTGTGGTTCCGGGCGATCTTGAGCAGGACGAGCAAGGGGGCGCCGCATGATGGGCTCCGTGTGGTTGACATGTTGTTCGCGCGAAGCGTATGCGCGGCTTTTTACCGAGGTGCGGGTGAGGGATGTTCAGGCCAACGTGCTGAGATTTGGTGGAATGGGAGATCTCTCGCACATGATCGACGGGTTTCCC
This sequence comes from Collinsella tanakaei YIT 12063, assembly GCF_000225705.1. Taxonomy (GTDB): domain Bacteria; phylum Actinomycetota; class Coriobacteriia; order Coriobacteriales; family Coriobacteriaceae; genus Collinsella; species Collinsella tanakaei. The sequence goes on along the minus strand of NZ_JH126468.1, from coordinate 262,935 downwards.
AATCAAGACGTGAACGCCGCCCTCGTGGCGGAAGCGGGGGACGAGGATGCTCTTGCTGCCGTTGAGTCGATATCGCGCGGCGGACGAGCAGGGCAAATTCTCGTCCTCGCCGATTCACGGGATCCGGCATGGTTCGCCCGGCTGTTCTACGCCGGGGCTACCGAGGTTATTGCGGCGGGCCCGCTGGTGGCGTCGTCGATTGAATCGAATGAGGCATGTGCGGTGAGAGGGCCAAATGATGCCGCGGCCGTTGCGCGGCCCGCTTGCAATAACGAAGAGCCGACTGCTGCCCTGGCGTCAGCAGCGGCGCCCGCGATGGAGATGCCTGCAGGACGGCTGCCCACCGAAAAGGCCGCAGGGCCGGAACCGGGGGAGGCGTCGCGAGGTGCCTCCTCGACCGTCTCCTCTCTAGGGATGGGGCGGCGCGCCCTGCGCTCGCAAGGCGATGCCGGGCAACAGGCGGGCGCTCCGCTGGTGGCGGCAATATCCGGTAGGGGAGGCGTGGGGAAGTCGACGCTGGTAGCGTCCCTTGCATATTGCAGCGCCCATATGGGGTTGCGGGCGGCAGTCATAGACGCCGATCTGATGTTTGGAAACCAGCACGAGCTTTTAGGCGTCGATGCACCGCTTGATCTTGGCTTGCTTCTTGATAAGGGGGTGTCGGTCTCGCCCGAGGCCGCCGCCGAGGCGACCGCCATGAAAATAGCACCCGGCCTTACGTTGTGGGGCCCGCTTGAAGCTCCGGAAATGGCGGAGGTTATGGCTGCGCCCGTTGATGAATTGGTGCGCGTGCTCCGCGGGGCGGCAGACGTGCTCTTTGTGGATACATCGACATTTTGGGGCGATTGCGTCGCCTCCCTGGTGGCGTCATGCGACCGGTGCCTGGTTGTGGGCGCGCCGGGTGCCTGCGCTGTCTCTTCGTCAATAAAAGCAATGGGCCTGGCGTCGCGCGTGGGAGTTCCCGGCACCAAGATGACCGGCGTGTTCAACCGCTTTGGCGGAGAGGGGGCAGGGGAGGAGCAGGCCATGCGCTATGAGATGGGCGTTGCGCTGCATTCGCGCGCGAGGATTGCGGATGGAGGCGATGAGGTGCGCGGCATGGCGGCGTTCGGCCATCTGGACAGCTTGCTTCTGGGTCCTGGGGCCTTTGCGACCAGCGTCCGCTCTTTTGCGCGAGAGTTGCTGCGCGAATTGGGATGTCCAATCGAGGCGGATGATCTTGGGATGAAAGCGGCGGCGGGGGTGCGCCCCCGCATACGGTTGCCATGGAAAAAGAGGGTTGGTGATGCGGCATGACGGTGATGGGGAGGGTGAAGGAGGCCGAAGGACGTCTTGGTTCCGTGAATGCCGCGGAAAAGGACTCGGCGAAAAGCCGTGCGATTAAGGCCGAAGCCAAGAGGGCCTTGATGGAGCGCGTCGGTTTTGCCGAGGTGGCGCGAATCGCTGCGGGATTGGATGCGGCCGCCGCTCGAGAAGAATTGCGGCCCGCCGTGGAGGCGGTGCTGAATGCGGACGGGCATGGAAATCTGCCCGAGTGCGATCGAGAGCTCATAGTGGGCGAGGTGTTGGATGATGTGGTGGGGCTTGGCCCGCTCCAGCCGTTGCTCGAGGACGATAGCGTGACGGAAATCATGGTCAACGGCATGGATTCCGTTTTCTTCGAGCGCGCCGGCGAGCTTTACCCCCTTGGTCCCCTGTTTGATAGCGAAGAGCAGATTCGTATCGTGGTCGATCGCATCATCTCTCCTTTGGGCAGGCGTGTGGATGAGCGGAGCCCGCTGGTCAACGCCCGTCTTCCTAGCGGATATCGCGTCAACGTGGTGATTCCTCCCGCAGCTATCGATGGAACCTGCGTGACCATTCGAAAGTTCTCGGACCGGATTAGCTCTTTGGACGAGCTTGTAAGGCTGGGATCGCTGCCAAGTTGGTATGCGGGATTGCTGTCTTGCGCGGTTAAATTGCGACAGGATTTGGCGGTGGCGGGGGGAACGGGTTCGGGCAAGACGACGCTGCTCAACGCGTTGTCCTGCGAGATTCCAAAGAAAGAACGGATTGTGACGATTGAGGATTCGGCCGAGCTCAAGTTTGCGTGCCATCCCCAAGTGGTGAGGCTCGAAGCGCGAGAGGCGTCGATTGAGGGACAGGGCGCTGTGACCATTCGCGATTTGGTGACCAATGCCCTGCGCATGCGCCCCGACCGCATTGTGGTTGGAGAGGTCCGCGGTGCCGAGTGCATCGACATGCTGCAGGCTATGAATACGGGGCACGATGGATCGCTGACCACGCTGCACGCCGGCACGCCGCAAGAGACCATAGTTCGCATGACGCTTCTGGCTCGTTTTGGAATCGACCTGCCTAGCGACCTTATCGAAGAGCAGATAGCCATGGCTCTCGATGGGGTGGTGATGTCGTTGCGCAGGCCGGATGGAAAGAGGTTTGTGGGGTCGTATTGCGGTGTGGAGAGAGGGGCGTCCGGCGGGGTCGAGCTGAAAGAATACGTTGCCTTCGATGCCGCGTCTGAAACGTGGGAGTTGGTTCAAGAGCCGGAGTTTATCGAGCGCTCTCTTCTGGAAGGCGCCCTAGATCAGGGGGAGGTGGACGAATGGAGGCGGTCGTGTTCTGCGGCATAGCGGGGCTTGTGGCGTTTTGCGTGGCGGGTCTTTTGCCCGGCGGCGCCGTTGCATCGCGGCCTTGCGGGTTTGCCGCCGGCGGTGTCAACCAGATTCTCCTGCTTACGGGGCGCATCTTTGATCGAGCTCCCGGGGCCGTCGATGTTTTAGCGAGCCTTGCCGAGCCAATTCGCGATATGGGGGCTGCAAAACGGCTGCTCTTTGGTTCTTCTGGCGAAAGCGGAGGGGCGGTGCTTGATAAGAGGCGCGCGGCTGCGATGGTTGTTCTGCTCATGGGCGTCGGATCGGTCGTGGGCGGGGTGGCGTCGCTCTCTGTCCCTGGGGCGTTGATAGGTGCTGGCGTCCCCGTGATGGTTCTTGCCGTGGCGGGCGGTCGCGCGAAGAAGGCGACGGCGCGTGACACGGAGCGCGCGATGCCCGAAGCCTTTGGGGCATTATCGATTGCGCTGGGGTCCGGGCATTCGTTGGCGCAGGCGATGCGGTACGTAGGCGTTCATTCAAGGGAGCCCGTTCGTTCTGAGTTCATGCGCGTTGGCTTTGCTATCGATTGCGGGTTTTCTGCTACCGAGGCGCTTGACGGCCTTATCACAAGGCTGCGCGCTCCCGGTCTGGATATGGTCGCCCTGGCGCTGAAGGTGTCCCAGAGGACGGGCGCGCCGCTCAAGGATCTGTTGGAAGAGGCGGCACGGCTGGTGGGGGACCGTATCGAGCTACAGCGGACGCTCGACGTGAAGACATCGCAGGCGCGTATGTCTGCCCGCCTGGTAGCGGGTATGCCGGTTGCGATGATTGCGTTTCTTACCTTGCTCTCCAGCGATTTTAGAAAGGGCGTGGCGACTGTATCGGGAGCGTTTTGCGTGTTTGTGGCACTAGGTCTCAATGCGGTTGCCTGGCTGGTTATTCGAAAGATCATGAAGGTGGAACTGTGATGGATGGCGAATGGCTTGTATTCTGCACCGCCCTGTTCTTCGGGAGCGCCATATGGCTTGCGAGCGAAACGAACGAGCGCGCTTCGGCCCGCGCAGCGTCCAGCGTGTCAGGTCTTGTTGCGCAGGCGGTGCGGGCAACGAGGGGCGTCATCGATATCGTTCGCAACCGTATTGAGGCTTGGACAGGGTCTTCCGATGTTGACGGGGCGGTTTCGTTGGGCGAGGCATCTGAAATGATCGATTTGATCTGCCTGGGGCTGTCTGCGGGATTGTCGTTCGACGCATCGCTTTCTCTGTATTGTCGCGAGCGCGATACAAAGCTTGCCCGTCGTATGGAGCAGGCATGCATGAGCTGGCAGATTGGCATGCAGACAAGGGAGGAGGCGCTTATGGATGCGGCTGCCGATTTGGAGTTGAGGGCTTTGGAATCGTTTGCCACGGCGGTGACCCAGGCGCTTACGTTGGGCGCCCCGCTTGCGTCCACGCTTTCGGCTCAAAGCGCCGAGTGTCGTGCCGCGCATCGCGCGGAGGTCGAGCGAAATATCGAGCGGGCGCCGGTAAAAATCCTCATTCCCACGGGCACGTTGATTTTGCCCGCGTTGCTGTTATCGATTATAGGCCCGCTGCTTGCCGCCGGCGGGATGGTATAGGAGGTAGAAATGGAGCGCAGCTGGATGACCGAGCGATTGCGGGGATTGGCCGCCCGCCTCAGGGTCGCGCCTGCGGAGGCGAGTGACCGGGCGCGGGGCGACGGGAGCAAAGGGGCAGGGGGCGGTGCCGGTTGCACCTCGCCGCGCTTAAGGGACGGTGGACCCCGGGCGGCGGTGTTGCGCCTGCGTATGGCGGGTCGAGGGGCGCCGCGCCTTCGAGAAGAACTTGCTCAGGGAACTACCGAGTACGCCATCTTGGTGGGCGTGCTCGTGGTTATCGCCATCGTCGCCATCATCGCGTTTCGCGACAAGGTGAGCGAGTTGTGGGAAGCGATTTCCTCTGGCATCAACAGCTTGTAGGGGATGGTGCCCGTGGGCTTGCACGCGAGTACGCCTCGACGTCTTCTCGCCTCGGCGGTCCCCGTAGTGCTGTGCGTCTTGGCAATCGCCCTGTCATTTGCGTTTGTGAGAAACGGGTCCAGGGGTGATGGCGGGGCGTTGCCAAATGACTCGGGTGCCAATATGCCGGCATCTGCAGGGGGCGCTGCGGAAGAAGGCGATGAGGGTGAGGGGGAGGGATTGGCCATCGGGGAGCTGGCGGGGCAGTTTGCTCAGGACGATGAGGTTGTTCGCGAAGTCTTGAATGCCGAGGCGTCCCTGTCGAGCCCGGATGCGTTTCTAGATGACTTGTCTGGTGCGGGCGAGCCGGTGGAGACGGTTGGATGGACGGACGCCGTGGGGCTGGAGCATGCGGGCCGTGAGGTGTTGGGAGCCTACGAGCGGGCGGGAGCCTCTCTGCAGATGCACGGTTATCTTGATCTGCATGGAACCGCATGGGCGGCCGTTCTGCGGGGAGGAGAGTGGGTCGACGTTGTTTCGGTTACTGGCTCGCACGAGGGCGCTGCTTCCGTTCGCGTGGCGCGCATCAAGGCGGGGTGAGGGGATGCCGCCGCGGCGGCGCGATGTTGTGGGAGACGTTATGAGGGGTAGTTCGTTGGGGCGCCTGCACGAGCCGCGTGCATCTGAAAGTGCCCAGGCAACGCTGGAGATGGCTTTGTGCACGGTCGCGCTCTTGGGGATGATCCTGGGAGTCGCGGTGGTATGGCGAGCTGCCGAGCGCGGCGTGCTTGCCAGGTTGGTGGAGGAGGCGGCGTCTCATGGGCTCGATGTCGCTGGCGCAATCGATGCGGCGTTGTTTTAGCAGGGGAAGATCGGCGGCGGATCCTGGGTTTTGGGAAGCGACGGCGGGGGATGAGCGTGCCCAGGCGACGGTTGAGGCCGCCGTGCTTCTTCCGAGCTTCCTCATCGTCTTGCTCCTCGCCTTGCAGCCGATCTGCCTGCTTTACACCACGTCAATCATGGAGTCCGCGGCATCGCAGGCGGCGCGCTTGTTGGTTACGGGCGAGGACGTCGATGACGAGTCGGTTCAGGCGTTTGTTATGCGCAGGCTTGCCGCCGTTCCGGACGTCTCGATCTTTCACGAGGGAGGCCCGCTTTCCTGGCAGGTGGAGCTTGAACGGACATCGGGCACCGCGGGCGCCGTGGGCGTTTCTATAGAGGGGACGGTGAAGCCCCTGCCGGTGCTTGGCGCGTTTGCGAGTGCGTTTGGGGAGACGAACGCGATGGGCGATGTGCGTTTGCGCGTCGAGGTGTCTTATGACGGTAGGCCGAGCTGGTTGGAGGGCGGCTATGGCGATTGGATTTCTACATGGGGCTAGTCGGCGCCACGGGCCCGTACGGGCTCGGCGGCTTGGTGTGGATGCCTTTATAGAGGACGGTGCCTATACCACGCTTGCCGCCGCGGTGTCGATCCTGCTGGTTATGGCACTTTTGTTCTCGTCTACGTCGGCGATATGGAGCATGTCGCGGGCGGGCGACACGCAGACCGCGGCGGACGCGACAGCCATGGCGGGCGCAAACGTGGTCTCCTCGTACCATACGGCGGCGACGGTTGTGGACGCGAGCATCTTGAGCTTGGGGCTTACGGGGTTTGTGGTGACCGGCGTTGGTCTAGCCGCGACCCTGGTGCCCGGCGCGCAGACGGCGGCGGGGCAGATGGTCGATGCGGGCGTTCGCATCATCAAGATGAGAAACGAGTTCGCATCATCGACGTCTCGTGGCCTAAAGACGCTGGAAGATGCCCTTCCCTGGCTCGTCGCCGCTAACGGAGCGAGGGCCTGCTCCGCTCAATCATCCGAATCGGTGGAGTTCAGCGGATCCGCTATGGCGGTTCCCCGCGAGTCGGCCTCCGAGTTCCCCGCGCTCGAGGGGTCTGAGATAGAAACAGAAGAAATAGGGGTGGGCGCGGACGAGCTTGACCAGGCGGCGACCGACCTTGCCCGTGCGAACGAGAAGGCTGCCCAGAAGAAAGAGGCGGCATGGCTTGTGGATTGCGGAAGAGAGGGTGCGAACATGCAGGAGCGCGCGGCCTCGCTCTCGGGCTTAAGTGCGGCGGAGAACCCGGATTACGCATCGAGCCTTACGTGGGAGCCGATGGTGGCGCTTGATCGCACGCGCGCGTATTACCGCTGGCGGCGCGACCATGATAAACCCGTGGGTTCCGGTGTGGAGGCGCGTGCCGACGCGGCGGCGCGCCATGCGTTCTACACCTACGCATGCGAGGAATTCGCAGATGCACGCGTCGAGGAGGTTGACGGGCGCATGGCGGCAAGCGTGCCGATGCTTCCAAGGAATACGGAAGAAGTGAGGGAAACCCGGCTGTATACGGATGCTTGCTGGCCCTCGTCTTACGAATCTCAGGGTCTTACCCTGCACTTTGGTTCATCATGTCCCGGAGCGACGGGTGCTGTAGGCCCCTCGCTTTCGCTGCAATCCATCGACGCGTCTGCTGCGCATGAATGCGAGGTATGCAAATTCAGCGTGACGGACGTGGGAAAAGCCCCTGCCGCATCGACGTCGATCGACAACGGATACGAGTACCACCTGCGCGAGTTTATTCGAGTGTTGCAAGAATACGTCGACGCCCGCAGCGAGCAGTTGGAGCAGGAAAGGCGCGCGAAGTCCAAGGCGGAAGGCGCAAGCGATGCATTTGAAGACGCGATATCGGTTCTTGCCGGCAAGAGGCCCAGGATAGCGCCGCCTGGTCGCGCGGGGTGCGTCGCGATGGTGGCGAGTGGGGAGATTTCTGCGGACAATGTTCTTTCCAACCCCTTTGCGCCTGCGCCAGAGCTGCAGCGGAGGGGAGCCATCTCTGCCGCCGTGCTCGCGCCCGATCCGGCGACTCGTGAGAACAACGTGCTATCGAATTTCTTCTCGACGGTGCAGGAGCGCGTGGGCGATCGCGGCGCCGTGGGGCTTATCGATGATGTCATGGGCCTTTGGGGCGATCTTCTTATCTCCTATGGCGATTTGGGCGAAGGCCTTGGCGATGTGATGGATGGGCTGCTGGGGGGATTGGATGCGCTGGGCGCGGGGCCGCTGGCGTCCTGGTTGTCCGGCAGAATCAGCGGGGTGGTGCGCGGCCTTGGATTCGAACCGGTCGACCTTTCGTGTAAGAAGCCCGTGCTTACGGACAGCTCAAACGTTATAGCCCAGTCGGATGTCGCCGGGTTGGGTGACCTTCAAAGCGCGCTGAGGTCAATCCCGCTGGGGTCCACCGATCCGGGGGCGATTCTCCAGGCGGCTGGATACGCGGTAGGGGAGCGCATATACGCTACGGAGTTTACGCTCGCAAGCATCCCGTTGCCGGGCGGCGGCAGTATTCCTCTCACCATTCGGCTGGGAGACTTGTTCAAGGGGTGGTGATGATGAAAAAAAGAGCAATGCGCAAAGGCATGCTCGTGGCGCCGGCGCCTGTGCGCATTGGCCTGTCGGAAGAGGCTGCCCAGGCAACGGTTGAGATGGTTGTTGTAGTGCCGGTCCTGCTGGTGCTTGCGCTCATCGTTTTCAACCTCATGCGGTTCGCAGCGGCGACGGCTCGGTTCGATAGGGTTGCCCCCGACATCGTGATCGCACATGGTGTTTCGACGTCGGGGGCCGAAGGTGCGGGATTGGACGATGGCGGCATGGGTTCTATCCAGTCCGAGTTGGAGCGCGCGATGGAGGGTCATGACGTTGAGGTCGATGTCTCATATGCAGATACCGAGGGCGAAGGAGTCGGCACCGCCGTCTTGTCTCTCGCCGGGGCGCTGAGAACGTATAGCTGCACCATGATGTACAGGCCTTGGCCGTCGGGGCTGAGCATAGCGGGCGTGTCTATGGGCGCTCCCGCAACCTTGGAGCATGTGCGCGAGGTGACGGTGGACCCTTGGCGACCGGGGGTGCTGGTATGAGCGGGCGGGCCGACGGCGGGCATGTTGCGGTTCCTTGCCGCATCGCCATGGTGCATACTGGTTGGGGTGCCTGCAGGGTGATTGCAGCGAACACGTTTCTCAAAAGGCTGCGGGGGTTCATTGGTAGGCGGCCCGAGCGGTGTGCAGGCGATGTCATTTGGTTTTCCAAGTGCTCGTCTGTCCACACGTTCTTTATGGGGCACGCCTTGGATATTGTGTTTGCCGACAAGGAGGGTAGGGTGCTGCTGTCTTTGGAGGGCGTTCCCCCATGCCGAATCGTTTGGTGTCGCGGGGCGTCTTTTGTGCTCGAGCGGTTCTCTAGGGGATGGTAATTCAGGGTAGGATGAGAAGAATGTTGTGGTGCGCATCGCGCCTTGGGGAAGGAGCACCGTGAAGAACTACTACGGCAGGCTGTGCGCGGAGACCTATGAGGTACTTCACGCAGCGGCTCCCGAAGATGAGCTGGCGTTCTACCTCTCTTACGCACGCGCTGGTGACAAGATTCTCGAGCCCATGTGCGGCAGCGGCAGGTTCCTCGTCCCCTTTATGGAGCGCGGATTCGATATCACGGGCATCGATCTCTCAGAGGAGATGCTCTCGTCGCTGTATCGAAAGGCACCGCGGGCGCATGCATTCAAAGGGGATATCCTGAAATTCGACTCGGATGCGCCCTACGATTATATCTTCATTTCTTCGGGCTCGTTCTCGTTGTTTACCGACGAGGGGGCCGCGGATAGGGTGCTCGTGAAGCTGCGGTCGCTTCTGGCGCCGGGAGGAAAAATGGTGATTGCGGCCGAGTCCATGGCTGGGGCGTGTAACGGGGACGGGTCGTATCGCCTGGTGTCCGCGATACCTTTTGACGATGGCGGCGAGCTGCGGTTTAGCTCCATGGACCGCTATGATGCGAAGACCCAGACGCAGTATTCGCCCGGTCGCTACGAGCTGTACCGTGACGGCGAGCTGGTCGAGAGCGAATGGATGGATTTCCAGATTCGCCTTTATCGTTTTGGGGAGTTGGAGCAGCGGCTGGAGCGGGCGGGTTTTGCGAGTGTGACGACGTATCGCTCTTTTGATAAGGAACCCGCGAAAGGGGATATGGACGAGATGTTTCTCTATGAGTGCTCGGTTGGATAGGTTTCCTTGCTTTGTTTCCAGGTAGTTGAGGAGGCGTGGTGGATGGCTGAGTTTCGGGCATTCTATCACGCGACTTTGATGGTGCTAGATGTTTGTTGCCGTCTTTTGAATGGAGCCCTGTTGAGGGTTTCAGCGATGTGGAGCTCGAGCATCTGGACGTGTTTGTCCACAACAATGCTGCGCTTATTCTTCGTCTTGCGCGGGAAGTGTCTAAGACTTGTGCCTAGGCTTTACCTCTTTCTTGGATTCGTAATCTTTTTTTTGGACGGGTGAGGATGGGGAGCTGCCCTCCAAAGTCTCCAGACGCATTCGCTCCAAATTTTTTTTAAATTCTCGTTTGACTCCCGCTTGAGATTTGATATAGTAATCGAGCTGCAAGTCAGCACGACATAAACGGCCAGATAGCTCAGTTGGTAGAGCAGCGGACTGAAAATCCGCGTGTCGAGGGTTCGACTCCCCCTCTGGCCACCCTTTAACTTCCAGCCTCCCTCCTTGGGAGGTTTTTTCATATCCATCGATCGTGCGTCGGTGGGCGTTTTCCTGATGGCTGCGGAATGCTCGCCGCAGGCGAGCAAAGATCGGCATCGATCTTTATAGTTCCTTACATATCCGACACTCGCGGCGTGTGGTGCGATATGTGTCTGCACGGGCGAGTATACTCTTGCGAAGACACTGTAGACGCAGGCCGAATGCAAGCCGTCTCACACACCACATTCGCACGTAAAGGGGCATGGCATGGACGATAGAATTCGAGGAGTCAATCTTTCGGGATGGTTTATCCCCGAGCCCTGGGTCACGCCGTCCTTGTTCGCCGCCACCGGCGCCAGCACGGATGCCGAGCTGCAGGAGAATCTGGGCACCGTTGAGTACAACGAGCGAATTCGCCAGCATTATGAGACCTTCATTACCGAAGAGGACTTTAGGCGCATGTCGTCCATCGGCCTCAATGCGGTGAGGATCCCCGTTCCCTGGCACGTTTTTGGCTTGCAAAATGATGCGGCAACCTACATCTCCGCAATCGATTACATCGATCGTGCGATGGAGTGGGGCTCCAAATACAACGTCAGCGTGTTGCTGGACCTTGCCACCGTTCCCGGTGGTCAGGGCGACTCCAACGAGCCCCAGACCACATCGCGCTATATCGCCGACTGGCATTCGTCCACAAACGGACGCCATGTGGCGCTTGAGGTGCTGGAGCGCTTAGCTGCTCGCTACGCCGTGGCAGACGCCCTGTACGGTATCGAGTTGCTGGATTCCCCCGTCATGAGCGTTCGAAAGAACATGTTCACCATGACGGACGGCATTCCCAGCCACTATTTGCGCAACTTCTATCGCGATGCCTATGACCTTTTGCGCAAACATATGACAAACGACAAGGCCGTGGTCTTTTCCGCTTCGGGTTATCCGGGCTTGTGGAAGCACTTTATGCGCAGCTCGCAATATAAAAACGTCATGATGGACGTTCATTTGTATCACTATCATGATGAGAACGCCCAGGACATCACCTCCCCGCGCGGTCTTTCCGCTGCGATCGCACGCAACAAGGCCCAGATTCGCGAGGCGGTGGGAACGGGTTTTCCCGTCATCATCGGCGAGTGGTCTGCGGCTGCCGTCATGTCCAGCGCTTCCGTTACGCCCGAAGGACGCTCCGCGTACGAGCGCGTTTTCGTGGCAAACCAGCTTGCTTCTTTCTCCCAAGCGGAGGGCTGGTTCTTCCAGACGTGGAAGACGGAGAAGCGCATCGCCGCCTGGGATGCGCGCCTTGCGCTGGGAACCCTTGAGCGCGCGATGCTCGATTAGCTTTCATCCCTTGTGTTCTCGCCTCGACCCTGCGATTTGGACGGTTACTTACTATGGCAGCATGCAGCAGCACTTCCGGGCGCCTCATAATCGTTGGCACGCCCATTGGAAACCTTGGCGACCTTACGCCGCGCGTGGCGCAGGCCTTCGAGGCGGCGGATGCTATCTGCTGCGAGGATACGCGCGTAACGTCAAAGCTACTGGCCCATTTGGGAATCTCTCGTCCGTTGGTGCGGTGCGACGAGAACGTGATCGCATCGCGCTCGCCCGAGCTGATCGGCCGCATGCTGGCAGGCGACGTGATCGCGTTTGCTTCCGACGCGGGCATGCCCAGCGTCTCCGATCCCGGGCAGGTTCTGGTGGACGCGGCGCGCGAGGCGGGTGTTGACGTGGAGGTGATCCCCGGCCCTTCCGCTTGCGTGACCGCGCTGGTTGCAAGCGGCATTCCCTGCGAGCACTTCTATTTCGAGGGCTTTTTGCCACGCAAGCACGGGGAGCGCGTGCGCAGGTTGTCGCAGTTGGCGGCGATTCCCGGTGCGCTGCTGTTCTACGAATCGCCCCACCGCGTCGCGGCGTCGCTCGAGGCGCTCGCCGAGGTCTTTCCCGCCCGTCAGGTCGCCCTTTGCCGCGAGCTCACCAAGCTGCATGAGGAGGTTTTGCGCGCGCAGGCTCCTTACCTGCTTGAGCAGGTGCGCGAGCGCGGCGAGCTTAAGGGCGAGATGGTGCTGGTGGTCGCCCCTCCGTCCGAAGAGGAGCTGGCAGCGTTCGCCTCTATGATGCCGGGCGCGGCAGTAGGGGCTGCGGGTGCGGTCGATGTGGACGAGGCGCTGCAGAAAGACATTCAAGATGCGCTGGCGCAAGGTGAGCCGGCATCTGCCATAGCCAAGCGGTTGAGCCAGCGCTATTCTCTCAAAAAGCGCGCCGTGTACGAGCGAGTGCTTGCTGCTCAGGGTCAATAAGATTGATGGCGTCGGTTTAGACAGGCCGGTAGAGTTGCTGGTGGAGTCGGTGGAGGCTGGCGGTACGTTGTCCCATCTTCGTCCAAATATGCGGTAAAATGGCAGGTTGGAATAACCTGCGCAGATAAAGAACGCTGCGCCGTATAGAGTTTGTCGGAAGGGAATATGCCATGGAGCATTCTAAGCCCTCGTACTACATCACCACGCCGATCTACTACGTGAACGCCAAGCCGCACCTCGGTACCGCATACTCCACCGTCATGGCGGATGTCCAGGCTCGCTTTCAGCGTGCAAACGCCCACGACGTGAAGTTCCTCACGGGCATGGACGAGCATGGCGAGAAGGTTGCCGAAGCCGCGGAGAAGAACGGTTTTGATTCTCCCCAGGCATGGTGCAATTCCATGGAGCCCAAGTTCCGCGATCTGTGGGAGACGCTGAATATCTCCAACGATGACTTCATCCGCACCACCCAGGATCGCCATACCGCCGGCGTGCAGAAGTTTTTGCAGGTCCTGCTTGACCGCGGTTACATCTACAAGGATAGTTACGACGGTTGGTACTGCCGTCCGGATGAGACCTACTTTACCGAGACGCAGGTGCGCCATCATGAGGAGGAGCGCCGCGCCAAGGGCATGGACGCCGCCGACCCCGAGCACCCGCTGTGCCCGGATTGCGACCGTCCTCTCGAGCGCATCCAGGAGGAGAGCTGGTTCTTCAAGCTTTCCGCTTTCGAGCAGCCCCTGCTCGACTTCTACGAGTCGCACCCTGACTTTATCCAGCCCGAGACCCGCCGCAACGAGGTGCTCTCTTTTGTGAAGGGCGGCTTGAAGGATCTTTCCATCTCTCGCTCCACGTTCGATTGGGGCATCCAGTTCCCCTTCGATTCCAGGCACGTGGCTTACGTGTGGGTCGACGCCCTGATTAACTACCTGTCTGCCGTAGGCTATGGCGCCGAGGGCCAGGAGGCAGCCGATGAGGTCGCCTTCCGCTGGCCCGCGCAGGTGCACGTGGTGGGTAAGGACATCATCCGCTTCCACTGCGTCATCTGGCCTGCGCTGCTGATGGCGGCAGGCCTTCCCCTGCCCGAGCGCGTGTTTGTCCACGGTTTCCTGACCGTGCGCAACGAGGAGACCGGCGCGGCGGAGAAGATGAGCAAGAGCCGCGGCAACGCGATCGCCCCCGAAGAGGTCATCGAGCTTTTGGGCGTCGACGCGTACCGTTACTACTTCATGTGCGACGTTGCCCACGGCACCGACGCTCCCATTAGCTGGGGTCGCATGCGCCAGGTTTACAATGCTGATCTCGCCAATAGCTGGGGCAACTTGGTGTCCCGTTCGCTCAACATGGCCGGCAAGTACTTCGACGGCTGCGCTCCGGTTCGTCCTGCCAATTTTGAGCAGGCCACTCCGCTGAAAGAGGCGTGCGAGGGTATCTACGAACGCTATGCCGCATGCATGGAGGCCTTCGATTACTCCGGCGCCGCACAGGAAGTGCTCGCCGTGGTGTCCGCCGCCAACCATTACATCGAGGACATGGCTCCTTGGGCGCTGGCGAAAGATCCCGAGCGCGCCGACGAGCTTGCTCTTGTGATCTGGAACCTGCTGGAGGTCATCCGCATCGCTTCCGAGCTCTACGCACCCTTTATGCCCAGCGTGTCTGCAGAGGTGCGTCGCCGTCTGTCCCTTCCGCAGGAGGCGACCAGCAATTTGGCCGAGGCTTGCCAGTGGGGCGGCCTTGCCGGCGGCGAGCCCGTGGAGAAGGGCGACCCGCTGTTCCCGCGCCTGGTTGACTAGGGCTCCCGTGCGCCCGGGGCGCATATATGCTATTTGATGTTCGGACCTGTCAGGCGGCGCATCCGCATGGCAGGTCCTCCGTGTTAAGAACCGAGGAGACCATAGGAGGAGCAATGACCACGTCGCCGCTGGCGAATCCTTCCGCAACCCGTGCGCTGCTGGAGACCTACGGACTTGCCACCAAGCACCGTCTGGGCCAGAACTTCCTTATCGACAACCATGTGATCGAGCGCATCTGCGCCCTTGCAAGCCTATCGAGCGACCAGCTGGTGCTAGAGGTTGGCCCGGGCATTGGCACGTTGACGCTCGCCCTGCTGCAGGATGCCGGCCATGTCACGTCTATCGAGATGGACTCGGAGCTTGAGCCGGTGTTGAGCGCGCATGCCGCCCTCAACGCTAATTTCTCGTTCATCATGGGCGACGCGCTCAAGGTTGCGCCCGAGCAAATCGCTGACGTCTCCGGCGGTGGGCCCAGCATTTTGGTTGCTAACCTGCCATACAACGTGGCTGCAACCATCATCCTTTCGTTCTTCCAGACCATGCCCAGCCTTAACGCCGCGGTTGTCATGGTGCAAAAAGAGGTTGCCGACCGTATCGCCGCGCAGCCGGGCACCAAGGCGTTTGGCGCTTACACGGCAAAATTGGGCCTCTACGGACGCGTTACGGGTCGCTTCGAGGTGCCGCCGCGTTGCTTTATGCCCGCTCCGCACGTTGACTCTGCCGTGGTGCGCATCGACAGGCGGACTAGTGGGGACGAGGTGTTCGACCTCATGGCATGGGCCGAGGGCGAGGGCTGTACGCGCGACGATGTTGCACGGGTGACGGAGGCGGCGTTTGCCCAGCGCCGCAAGACCATTCGCAACTCCATGTCTTCCTCGGGCTTTGAGAAGCAGAAGCTGGACAAGGCTTTTGGAGCCTGCGACATTGCGCCCACCACGCGTGCGGAGGCCCTGAGCACAAGCGACTTTATTCGCCTGGCCGCCGCGCTGGCGCAGCAGGGTTAGGGGTGAGCCGCCATGCAGACCGACCCTCGTTTTTCGCTAGTGTTTGCAAAAAAGAAAAAGGAATTCGCGGTTCCGGCGCCGCTGGCTCCCATCGCGGATACTCATGCGCACCTTATGAGTTTTTGGGATAAAGATCCGGCCGAGGCTATCGCCCGGTCCGCGCTTGCTGGCGTGCGGCAGATGACTACCATCTGGGATCCGCTGGCGGACCATCGCGATGCCGCTACGTATCACGAGCAGCTGGTTGGCTGGATCGATCAGGCGAGAGACCTGCTTGACCAGGCCCTTGCCGCCGGTGTGGCTCCGTTGGAGCCCGCTGGCGAGCTGATTGGACCCTGTGCGGATGCATGGGATTCCAATCCGCGGGCGCTGCTATCGCGCATTTCTTTCCTTGCGGGCGTGCATCCTTATGGCGCGCCCGAGTATACAGACGATGTCCATGCCCAGGTGCTCGAAGCGCTCGATAGCCCCTTATGTTCCGGCGTGGGCGAGATCGGCTTGGATTATCATTTTGACGCGGAGGACAATATCGAGGCGGCGCCGCATCAGATGCAGATGGATGTTATGGCCCGACAGCTTAGCCTTGCCGTCGAGCGCAACCTACCCGTTGAGCTGCATCTAAGGCATGAAGCGGACGATGTTGAGCGCTCGTCTCATCTGGACGCCTATAACGTGCTCAAGCGGGTTGGCGTGCCGGCTGCCGGTTGCGTACTGCATTGCTTTGGCGAGGACCGTGCAACTATGGAGCGCTTCTGCGACCTTGGGTGCCATATCGCTTTTGGCGGCGCCGCCACTTTTAAGCGCAACGATGAGGTTCGAGAGGCTTTCGCGGCATGTCCGCTTGATCTGCTGTTGTTTGAGACCGACTGCCCGTATATGGCTCCCGAGCCCATTCGCGGACTTGAATGCGAACCCGCTATGATTCCCTGGACCGTCGAGGCGCTGACGGGTTACCGTTCAAGCGTGACGGGTGAGGATCCGGCGCAAATCGCGTATGCTGTCTGGCGCAATTCCCTCAAGCTCTTTGGAAGGCAGAATTAAATGAACGATACCAACGCTCAAGTCGATGAAACGCGGGACGAAGAGCGCGAGCCCACCTCCGCCGAGGTTCTTCGCGAGCGTCGCAACGCGGCGATTGGCGGCAAGGCGGTTGATAACGACATTCATTTCTCCCTGCCGCTGACCAAGGTGTTTCCCGTTTTGCTTGTCGGCGCCGTGTTGTCCTACCTTGCGTCGAGCATGGGATCCAAACTGGGCAACCAGATGTTGTTCTACGGTGGACGCTGGGCGTGCTCGCTGCTCTTTGTGGCGGCGGTGGTTGTGTGGTTTGTCTCGCGCAGCCAGGCAAAAAAGATTACAGCCCAGCGTAATGAAGAGAAGTACGCCGTGGCTCGCGAGATTGCCCAGGCAAAGCAGGAGAAGGCGCAAGCCAAGGCGGCAAAGAAGCGCAAGCGCCGCCGCAAGTAGCATCTTTTGCGATTGATTTTGAGTCATGATGCGGATCGCGTTGCAGACCGATTCTCGTCCATATCTCATTCACAATTGTCTTGGATGCGTTAACGTTTGGATGCGCCAAGACCGGGATGCGTATCGTTTTGGTCAAGAAACACATCGCACCGTGCGTTCCATAATCAAATACCCGTAATGCAAGTTAGGGCCTGGACAGGCATGCCGTGCGCGGCGCCGTCTAGGCCCTTTGCCTTTCTATCATCTGTTCTGCTGTTCAAGTACGCATTCGCCTCGCCTGCGGGCATAGGGGCGCTTGAAGGGAGAGTCAGATGCAGTCTAATATCGAGAACGCCATGAATATCAACGACGATGCCCAGCGCAAGCTGCAGGTTTCGCGCCGCTCTTTTTTGAGCCTTATGGGCATGGGCGCCATCACGCTGGGTCTGGGCCTTGCGGGCTGCGGATCCACCGAGGGCAAGGGCGGTGCCGCTACAACCGGCTCCGACGAAGGCTCGACCGTCGACAAGATCACCATGGTGTGGCTCCCCAACGAGTCCTCCGCTGAGTTTGACAAGGGCCGCGAGGAGTTTGGCAAGGTCCTGGAGAAGTACGCCGGCGTGCCGGTTGAGCTTATGACCACTACCGACTACAACGTCGCCATCGAGGCCATCGCCTCTGGTAAGGCGCAGCTTGCCAACATGGGCGCCGAGGGTTTCATTCAGGCTCAGAAGAAGAACGCTAAGGTCATGCCGCTGGTCACCACTTCTGACACCGACGGCAAGCTGGATGGCGCCAAGTACTTTAGCCGCATCTGCGTTCCCGCAGACCAGATGGACCAGTATAAGGACGATTCCGATCCCACCGGCTACTCCATCAAGAACGTCAAGAGCAAGCGCATGAGCTTTGTCTCCGCTACTTCCACCTCTGGCTTCAAGGTCCCCTCCAACGCCATCATGGATGCCTTCCCGGACGAGGTCGCCTCGACCGATGAGCTCACTAAGCCCGGCTTCTTTAGCCAGGTGCTCTTTGGTAACAGCCACCCCGGTTCCGCCGTCAACCTGCTGCAGGGCGATGCCGATGTGGCGGCGTTCGACGATATCGACGTCGACATGTATCTGGACGTTCCCACCGATGACCGCGACAAGGCTAATTCCGCTGGTCAGGTTTACAACGTTAAGGATGGCGCCGCCCAGCCCTTCGACCGCGTGCAGGGCAAGAGCTTTGGCATCATCCAGTCCACGCCGGTGCTCAACGGTCCCATTGCGGTGAACACCGAGGTGCTTCCTCAGGACATCATCGACAAGCTGCTCGAGGGCCTCACCTCCAAGGAGACCGCGTCCGACGAGCTTCTGTTTGCGCCCGAGGACGTGGAGGATTCCGGCGCCGTGTGGAGCTTGGGCGACACCGCCGGCTTCATCGCGGTTGAGGATAGCTGGTACGACCCCATCCGCAACCTTGCTTAAACGCTTGGCGTGAATACGGTTGGCCGAGTGTGCGGGCAATGCGAAACCGCGCGCCCGGCCTCCTATTTATTGTCGGCAGTTCCAAAGAAAGGGGAGCGCCATGACGCAGCATGTGCCGCTTCTGAAAATCACGGGGCTTGGCAAAAGCTATGATGGGCCGCGCGCGACCGGCCAGCGTCATGCCCTACAAGGCGTCGACACCACTATCGAGGCCGGCGAATTTGTTGCGGTGATCGGTCCGTCCGGCGCGGGTAAGTCGACGTTTTTGCGCTGCATCAACCGTTTGATCGAGCCAAGCGAGGGCAGCGTGGTTTTTGAGGGCCGCGACATCACGCATCTTCGTCGCGGCGACCTGCGCGCAGTCCACACCAAGATCGCCATGATCTTTCAAAATTACAACCTGGTCTACCGGCTGTGCGCCATCCAAAACGTGTTGCACGGACGCCTTGGCTACAAGAACGCCCTGGCGGGGGCTTT
This sequence comes from Collinsella tanakaei YIT 12063, assembly GCF_000225705.1. Lineage (GTDB taxonomy): Bacteria > Actinomycetota > Coriobacteriia > Coriobacteriales > Coriobacteriaceae > Collinsella > Collinsella tanakaei. The sequence continues at coordinate 244,355 of NZ_JH126468.1, read as the reverse complement.
GGGTCTGTATACCGAGGACGAGAAAGCCCGGGCTTTCGAGCTTTTGGACGAGGTGGGGCTGGGCGAGTTTGCCTACCGCCGCGCCGACCAGCTCTCTGGTGGTCAGAAGCAGCGCGTCGGCATTGCCCGCGCATTGATCCAAGACCCAAAGATCATTTTGTGCGACGAGCCCATCGCTAGCCTCGACCCCAAGAGCAGCCGCATGGTTATGGAACACCTGTGCCGCGTGACCAGGCAGCACGGCATCGCATGCGTGGTGAATCTGCATCAGGTTGACTTTGCATTGGAGTTCTCGGACCGCATCATCGGCCTGCGCGAGGGCGAGAAGGTTTTCGAGGGCACACCGGACGAGGTGACGCCGCAGGTTATCGCCCGCATCTACGAGGGTGATGAGGAAGCCCTGGTCGATGTCGAGGTAGCCGGTCCCGCACCGCTTGCGTCCGGCGTGCCCGTTGCGGACGTTTCGGCGGTTGGTGTTGGCGCCACGGCTCCTGGCGGTGCGCAATGAGTACCGTCGATGCCGCGTGCCCAAGCGCCTGCTCGCGCGCTTCCGTTGATCTAGGGTGGTTTCGCCGCCGTCAGCTCATCACCATCGGCGGCGTAGCGCTTGCCGTGGCGGTGTTCCAGCTGGGTGCCTCTATCTGCGACTTCAGCTTGGCCTACGCGTTGACGTCCGTGCCCGCCGCGCTTGCATGGATGCTGCAGAACTTTATGCCCACGGCATCTTCTTTGGGCGAGCTTGGCTACGTGTTGGAGCAGACGGTCTCCACTGTGCTCGATTCCGTGGCGGCGACGGTGATCGCTGCTATTTTGGGCATAGTCTTGGCCGTGCTTGGATCGCGCACCGTCGGCGTGGAGTGGGGGCCGGTTCGCGGTATCATTCGCGCCTTTGCAAGCGTGGTGCGCAACGTCCCCATGGTCGCATGGGCGCTGCTTCTCCTCCTCTCGTTCAAGCAAAACGAGTTCACTGGGTTTTTGGCTCTGTTCCTTACCACGTTTGGCCAGCTTACGCGCTTCTTTTTAGATACATTTGACGAGATTCCCACGGGACCCGTTGAGGCTCTGCGGGCGTGCGGTGCGAGTTTTTGGCACGTGGTGTTTCAGGCGGGCTTGCCGCTCGCCGCGGCGGACCTTATGAGCTGGATGCTTTATATGGTCGAGACCAACATTAGGTCCGCAACGCTGATTGGCCTGCTTACGGGCACGGGCATTGGTTTTGTGTTCCAGCTGTACTACAACTCGTTTCGCTATGACTGCGCCGGGTTGGTCATTGTGCTGACCATCGTCTTGGTGCTGGCGATCGAGGCCGTCTCAAACGTGGCGAGGAGGTCGATGATCTAATGGCGGGCATGCAACTCACGCAATCGGCGGCGGCCGTGGTCGAGCGCGACGCTCGCGGGCGCCTGCGCACGTCCTCGTCCAAAGGCGCCAACCGCGCCATTCCCATCACCCTTGCGGTGTTGGCGGTGCTTACGGTGCTTACATTTGCGCGCATGCAGTATGGAGCGGTGGACTTGGGCCGGGCGGCGCTGCAGGCGCTGGCGGACGCTAGGGCCATGTTCTTGCAGCCCGCTCTCGACCCGCCGTACGGAGCAAGTCACTTTACCTGGGAAACCGTGGCGCAAAGCACGGTCATCACGTTGGCGGTTACCGTGGTGTGCACGCTGCTTTCCGCCGTGGTCTCGTTTTTGCTTGCTTTGGCGGCAAGCGAGAATCTGTCCAGCCCCGCGGTTTCCAACGCGGTTAAGGCCGTGGTTGCGGTTATCCGCGCCATCCCCACCATCCTGTGGGTGCTGGTGTTTACCGTGGCGATCGGCTTGGGGTCGGAGGCCGCCGTCTTGGGCATCTCGCTGCACTCCATTGCCTATCTCACCAAGAGCTATTCGGAGAGTTTCGAGGAGATCGACGGCGGCGTGATCGAAGCGCTGCGCGCGAGCGGCGCCGGCTTTTGGCAAACCGTGTTCCAGGCAGTGCTGCCGGGCACTATTACCAAGTTGTTGAGTTGGACGTTCATTCGCTTTGAGATCAACTTTACCAACGCGGTCGCCGTGGGCGCGTTTGCAGGCGCGGGCGGGATTGGTTTTCAGCTGTACCAAGCCGGCACGCGCTATTACAACCTGCATGAGGTGGGCGTGATCGTCTACGTGTGTATCTTGGTGGCGTTTGCGCTGGAGCTTGTCTCGGTGCGCCTGCGTCGGCGCTACATCATCAACGACTAGTAATAACGCTTGTGCGGCCGCAGTTGCCGTTGTGCACGGGCAATCCTTATGAAAGGGGACCGCGTGATTAGCAGGAGAAAACGGACCGAAGCGCTTGTTGAGGGCGACCCTTTGTTGGCGGCCAAGCTGGCGCGCATGATCGAGGAGCAGCTTCGCGTCGAGGTGCTGTCCGCCCCGCGCCAGGGTTTGGTGATGTGCGAGGTCCGCGACACGGCCCGCTGCTCTCGCTTCTATATGGGCGAGGCCCTCATGACGGAATGCCGTGTGCTCGTAAGCGGTCCCGGTGCGGGTCAAGAGGCCGAAGGCTTGGGCGCGGTGCTTGGCGTGGACGAGGGCCTGGCCTACAGCCTCGCCGTTATAGACGCGGCATGCGCGCTGCCGGGTTCCCTGGAGTGCCGCATCCAGCTTGAGCAGTACATAGAAAACGCTTGGCACAGCCTGTGTGAGGCGCGCTCTGCGCAGGATGCGCAAACGCTTGCCTCTCGCGTGGCGTTCGATGAAATGGGAGGACAGGACATGAGCGTGCAGGCGGTGGCGAAATGACAACTTCTACGGCGCGCTTTGAGCGCAACGCGGATGCCGATCAGCAGGCTTTTAGGCTGCAGGCAACCTTTAGGGTGCTGCTCGACGCCATGGCTCGTCCCGGTGAGGTGCAGCGGCTTTTCGGCCTGGCGGATGAGGCCGCGCTAGCGGCGCGCGCGGGGTTGATGCCGGCGACCATGCTGCTGGCGGATGCGTTGCTGGATTCTGCAACAAGCCTGGCGGTGACGGGCGAGGAGGGGACGCGCGCGGAGCGTTTGCTGGTGCGTCGGTTCCATGCGTGCGCTCGCGACCAACGCAGCGCCGCCTACGTGGTTGTTCCCGTGAGCGTTCGCGGAGACGTGGCGGCCGCGTGCGTGCAGGGCGTGACGGCCGGAACGCTTGAAGCCCCGCACCTGGGGGCGACGTGCATTGTCGAGTGCTCGACCTTGCTGGGGCGCGGGCGCGATGGGACCGTCACGGGCTCCTCGTCCAACGCTTCTCACGTCGCGCCAGACCAGTATGGCGAGCCGGGATCCGTGGCGGCGGCGGTCGCAAGCGCTCAAGCTGCCACGGAGTGGCGCATAACGGGCCCGGGCGTTGACGGGTCCGCCGTTATCGCCTGCGACCGCGGCGACGTGCTGCGGGCGCGCGTGGAACGTGAGGATGAGTTTCCCTGCGGAATCGATGTGGTGCTGGTCGACGGCGCGGGCCACGTGATCGCGATTCCGCGGTCCAGTGCAATCGAGTGCGCAGGCGCGCTTGAAGATGGGGGTTGTTCATGGGATATGTAGCGGTGAGCGGGGGCGAGCAGGCAATTGCGGCGTCGCTTGACCTGCTTGAGCTGCAGCGAGTCTCGACGCACCGCGCGCTGGATGCAGACGACGTCGCTCGCAGCTTGCCGTGTTTGGTCGAGCAGGTTATGAGCGAGGGCTCGCTGTGGGCGCCGGATATCGCGGCGCTTGCGGTAAAGCAGGCGCGAGGATCGGTCGAAGAAGCCGTCTTTCTGGTCCGAGCCTACCGTTCCACGCTGGAGCGCCTGTATACCTCGCGCACCATCGATACCGGCTGCATGCGCGTGAACCGTCGCATCTCCGCGGCGTTCAAGGACATAGAGGGCGGCCAGGTGCTGGGTGCCACGCGTGACTACAGTCATCGACTGATTGATTTTGGCATTGCGGATGAGGACGATGGTGACCTGCGCGAGACCGCTCGGGTTTTGCGGGAGCGCCTTGAGCAGGTGGCGCCGCCTGTGGGCGAGGAATCGCTAGAGGCTGTGCCCAAGGTGTTGGATTATCTGCGCCATATTGGGATGACTCCCACCTTTGAGCAGGATGATACGGAGCCCGTGGACATTACCAAGACGCCGCTGGCGTTTCCCGCTCCCCGCAGCGTGGTGCTGCAAGCGCTCACGCGCGGGCTCACGCAGGCGGTGGTCGCCATAGGCTATGCGGCGATTCGCGGTTTTGGCCTGTCGCATCCAACGGTGGGGGAGCTGCGTCGCGGAGATGTGCCGGTGACCATCGCGTCTGCGGACTCGGACGCGGCAAGCGAGGATGACGCCTATTACCTGGGAAGCATCCCCGTAGTTGAGGTGGAAAGCCTCATTGTCTCTGACGAAGTGGTCGATGGCCGCCACGTAAGCTCGCTCGACGTGGGCTATGGCCTGGTAATGGGCGGGGATGAGAGCAAGGCGATCGCCATGAGCGTGCTTGATCACAGCCTGCGGGCAGATGATGTGCGCTACCCCACGCAGGACCAGGAATTTGTTCTTACCCATATAGACGGGGTGGAGGCCACGGGCTTTATCAGCCATCTTAAGCTGCCCCACTACGTCACGTTCCAAAGCAAGCTGGATTCCGCCTTGCGTTCCAGGCGCAACGGCGGCCCGGCGCAAGATCTTCAAAACGAGGTCGCCCATGCAAAATAGCTACAACTTTGCGTTTTTGGACGAGGGTTCCAAGCGCGAGATCCGCCGCGCGATCCTCAAGGCGGTGGCCATCCCCGGCTACCAGGTGCCTTTCGCCAGCCGTGAGATGCCCATTGGGCGCGGCTGGGGTACGGGCGGTCTGCAGGTGACGTTGTCTTGCATCGGTCCTGCCGATGTGCTCAAGGTGATCGACCAGGGCTCGGACGCAAGCGTCAACGCGGTGTCTATCCGTACGTTGGTGCAGCAGACCACCGGAGTTGCGACCACCACGTCAACGCAGGAGGCCACGCTTATTCAGAGTCGCCACCGCATACCCGAGCGCCCGCTTACCCGCGACCAGCTTATGGTGCTGCAGGTGCCCACGCCCGAGCCGCTGCGCACCTATGAGCCGCGCGAGACCGTGACGCGCCGCCTGCACGCGGAAGCGGAGTACACCGGCGCCTACCTAGAGCTGTTTGAACAGATTGTGCGATACGGAACAACCACTACCGGCGCAGACCATCCTGTGATGGTGAACGGGCGCTACGTTATGGCGCCCAGCCCCATTCCGCGCTACGACAACGGCCGCCTTAACAATGCTGACAACCTCTTTTTGTTTGGCGCCGGCCGCGAGAAGAAAATCTACGCCGTGCCGCCCCACACCAAGGTGGAGTCGCTCGCCTTTGACGACTACCCGTTTGTGCGCGAGGACTTTGAGGGCAAGCGATGCTGCGTGTGCGGTGCCACGGGCGTGTTCATGACGCAGACCGTGGACCCCGCCACCGGCGAGCCCGCATGGCAGTGCTCTGATACCGACTATTGCTCTAACCACGTTGCACACCACAGGGAAGGCGGGCGCGCATAGATGGATAACGTACACAACGGCGCGAATGGCGCCGCGGCCGCGGCGGGCCGGCAGCTGCCTGCAACCGTGACCAGGAGATTTGAAGATCTGCATCCCGTATTGCGGGTTAATCACCTGGCGAAGCGCTATGGCGAGGGTTGCGACTATTGCCGCAACGTCAACGCTCCCCTGGAGCGCAACATCTGCCCCAAATGCGGCACCGTGCACGCCGTGCGCGACGTTTCGCTCGAGGTTCATCCCGGCGAGATCTTGGGTATTGTGGGCGAAAGCGGATCGGGAAAATCGACCCTCATGCAGTGCCTGTATTTTGACCAGCAGCCCACGTCGGGCGATATGCGCGTCTCGGCCTTTGACGGCGGCGCTGCCAATTGCTTCGAGGTGTCGCGCCAGCAGCAGCGCTATATTCGCGACCGCATCTTTGGCATGGTGTACCAAAATCCCTACCTGGGCCTGCGCATGAATTTCTCCGCGCTGTCAAATATTGCGGAGAAGCAGATCGCCGCCGGCTCGCGCGAGGTGGGGCAGATGGTCGACCGCGGGCGCGAGCTGCTTGAGCGCGTCAACATTCCGGTTCGTCGCGAGCAGGAGGCGCCCCGCGCGTTTTCCGGCGGCATGCAGCAGCGCGTCCAGATCGCCAAGGCGCTCTCCAACCGTCCGCCCCTGCTGTTTTTGGACGAGGTCACCACGGGGCTCGACCTCTCCGTGCAGGCTCGCGTGCTCGATTTGATTTTGCAGCTGCGCCGCGAGCTGGGAGTCTCCATGGTGGTGGTAAGTCATGACTTGGGTGTCATCCGCCTGCTGGCGGACCGCACCATGGTGATGCTGGACGGCCGGGTGATCGAGCACGGCCTTACCGACCAGGTGATGCAGGACCCGCAGCACCCCTACACGCAGGAGCTTGTGTACTCGCTGCTGTAGCACGGGCGAGACGCAAAAGGCCGCCGGGTACGGGCGCCCGCCCCTTAAATCGTCCAAAACGCTTAGCTACCTATATTTGGAGGAACTAAGAGCATGTATGTAATTCGCAACGGTATCATCGTCCAACCGGACCGCCTGCTCTTTGGGTACGAGCTGGTGGTCGATGCCGACCGCATCGCCGCCATTCAACAGCAGGGCACGCTTGAGGCGGAGCGCGCCGGCGCCGGCGTGATCGATGCGCACGGCGGCTACGTGGTGCCGGGCCTGGTCGATATTCATTCTGACTATATCGAGGGCGTTATCTCTCCGCGCCCCACCGTTCTCATGGATTTTCCCACGGCGTTTTTTGAGGCCGAGCGCGAGCTGTTGGGCCATGGCATCACCACCATGTACCACTCGCTCTCTGCCTATGGGCGCGATGTGATGGACACAAAGCCGGTGCGAGCTTGGGAGAATACGCAGCGCATCATGGCCCTGATCGCCGCATCCAAGCGCACCGAGGGGCGCAATGCCCACCTTATTAGGCATCGACTGCATTTACGTCTTGAGATCGACAACGTGGGCGTGGTTGAGGACGTCGCCCGCCATATCGCCGCCGGCGAGGTGGATGAGCTGAGCTTTATGGATCACACGCCTGGCCAGGGCCAGTATCGCGACTTGGAGATCTGGCGCCGGTCGGTTCGCAGCGACCGCGAGCTCTCTATGGAGGACGCCCTGGAGGTTGCAAAGGCTTGCGAGGAGTCGCCCAAGATTACGCTGGACGCGCTGACATCGCTCGCCAGCCTGGCGCGCGAGCACGGCGTGCCCGTTGCCAGCCATGACGACGACACGGTAGAGAAACTGGAACTGATGCAGCAGCTGGGCTGCACTATCTCGGAGTTCCCCATTAGTCTGGAGGTCGCTGCCGAGGCGCGTCGTCGCGGCATGAGCACCGTGATGGGCACGCCCAACATCTTGCTGGGCAAGAGCCATTCTGGCAATCTGTCTGCCAGCGAAGCGGTTCGCGGGGGCGTGGCGAGCTGTCTGTGTTCGGACTACTATCCCACCGCTATGCTGCAAAGCGCATTTGTACTGCACCACACCTTTAAGCTGCCGCTTGAAGAGGCCTTTGCCATGCTCACTATCAACCCGGCGCGCGCCGTGGCGGCAGATGACCAAATTGGAAGCCTGGAAGAGGGCAAGAAAGCTGACGTACTGGTTGTGCGCGAGGTCGAGGAGGGGCAGCATAGCTACCCGGTGATCACCATGGCAATGGTCGACGGCCGCGTGGTGTCTCGTACCTGGTACCCTTCGCTGCCAAGCATGTCCGCGCGTTTCGCGACCGATGCCGCGACCGTGGAAGAGACGCTTGTGGACGAGGGGGTGCGCGCATGAGCGGAGCGAAGTCTTTTGCGGGGGCGTCCGCCGCGGTGCCAGCCTCAACGCCGCTGCTTGATATCCAAGACGTCAGCAAGGGGTTTACCCTGCATGCCGCCGGGCGTCGCGTGAGCGGTTGCGAGCACATCTCGATGCGCGTGGGCCATGGGGAGTTCGTGGGCGTGACGGGGCGCTCGGGTTCGGGCAAATCGACCATTCTCAAGTGCATCTACCGCACCAATCTGCCCGAGTCTGGCAAGATCCTGTATGATTCCGCTGCGTTTGGCGTGGTCGACTTGGCGACGCTGGATGAGCGGCGCATGATTTACCTGCGCAATAACGAGATTGGCTACATCAGCCAGTTTTTGGATTGCGTTCCGCGCACTACGGCTCGCCAGATCGTTCGCGCCAGCGCGTCAGAGGCGTTTGAGGACGAGGAGGCGATCGAGTCTGAGACCACGCGCATGCTGGAACATTTCGATTTTCCCAAGAACCTGTGGGATCTGTATCCCAACACGTTTTCCGGCGGCGAGAAGCTGCGCTTGAACATCGCCCGCGCTATGGTACGTCGTCCACGCTTTTTGCTGCTGGATGAACCTACCGACAGTTTGGACAACGCCAGCAAGGCGAAGGTGCGCGAGCTGATCGAGCAGCTTAAGGCGTCCGGTACCACTATGCTTGGCATCTTTCATGACCTTGAGTTTATGGAAGGCGTTTGCGATCGCGAGTACAACATGCAAGCAGGCGGGTTTGTGGCGGGGAGTTCTGTAGCAGAATAACGGTGACGACCGGCTCCCGTCTGTGCGGGGTGCCGGGCGGGCGCCCAGGGAGTGACTGGAAAGCGATTGGGGAGGATTCACATGGCGATGGAATACGGTAGTCCGGCGGGAACGCTCGACCTACATATGCATAGCGTGTATTCAGATGGGTCGGAGACGGTCGAAGGGCTGATCGCTGCCGCTCAAGGTATGCGGCTGGCGGGCATCGCCGTGACCGATCACGATTGCCTGCGCCAGCTTTCGTCCATTCGCGCCGCCGCCCGCGGTGCTGCCGTGCCCGTGTTGGCGGGTGTTGAGGTGTCTGCCATGGATCCCGCAACGGGGCACAAGTTGCACGTGCTGGCGTACGGCCTTGAAGCCACGCCCGCCGGCGACGGCCCGCTTGAGCGTATGGTGGACGCCACGCTTTTCGCCCGCACGCAGTTGTCGCTGTGGCAGGCGTGGACCATTATGCGCGCCGGTGAGACGTTTGACGGTCGCGAGCTATCGCTAGACGAGGCCATCGGCGTGGGATCTCGCAGCACGGGCTTTTATCGGCAGCATCTTATGGAGGCGTTTTCGCATCTGCCCAATGCGGACGAGCGACACCAGGCGTGCGTGAAGCGCCTTTTCAAAGGCGGTGGTATCGCCGACCGCACCGTCGACTACCCTGCGGCGGAAGATGCGGTTCGTGCGATCCGCGAGCAGGGCGGTGTCGCCGTGTTGGCGCATCCGGGCCAGATGGATTCTTGGGCCGCGGTGCCGGGGTTGGTGCGCGCGGGCCTTCAGGGTATAGAGGTGCACCATCCGGATCACAGCTTGGCAGATGTCGAGCGCGCCCGCCGGGTCGCGGCGGAATACGGCCTGTTTGCAACCGGCGGTAGCGACTACCACGGTACCTTTGGCAAGCCCAAGGCCGTTGGCTGCCGGTATATTGGCGCGGATGAGGCGGGCGAGCGCGTCTCCCGGCTTTTTGAGGACGAGGTTCGCCTTAGCTAGCGGGCTGCGCGGCGGCTGCGGCGTCGCTGTCGCTGGCGGCGTTGTTGTCAGCGCCAACGGCGTCAAGATCCTGCGGGTCGACGGGTTCTATAAGCTCTTGGTTTTGAGCCGTGGCGTCCTCGCCCAAAACGGTGCGTACTAAACGGTCGAGCTGGACCATAAGCCAGTCGATGCCTTGGGGTGCGGATTGGTTCTCGGCGGCGACAAGCTCGGCGCGCGCGACCTCGCGGCCCTGCTGGCTCAGCACCAGTTCGCCCACGGTGTCGCCGCGCTTTACGTCGCCCTGCACCCGGTCGATGTCAAGCGCGGCCTCCACATCGCCTGCCAGGCTAAACAGCGAGATCGCCTGCTCGGGATCTGCAAGCGTGACGTCGACGGTCTTGTCCGTCCAGTCGTCATGGGCGGCGCGGCCCACCAGCGGCGTGCCCTCGGCGGTTACGGCTTGCGTGCGGCTGCTGGCAACGGGGTAGCTAACCACGTGGTCGTAGTACCAGTTGGCCAGGGTGCGGGTGTCATCCCAGCGGGTGTCGCTGGTCTCGCTGCCCAGTACAACGGTGTAGATCTCGCCGCCCGTCTCTCGGTTGAACGCGCCAACAAAATTGGAAAGGGCGATGTAGGTGCCGCCGGTCTTGCCGCCAATGTTGCCATCCTGCCCCAATATCTCGTTGCGCTGCTTAAGCTCTATAGTGCGCTCGCTTCCGTCCGCGCTGGTGACGGTGATGTGGTTATCGGTGTCCGCTACAATCGAGCGGAACGCCTCGTTTTTCATCGCGTGGGCAAACATGGTTGCCACGTCGCGCGCGGTCGAGTGGAAATCGCCCTCCCAGCCATCGAAGTCCAGGCCATGGGGGTTGGCGAAGACCGTGTGGTCCATGCCCAGCTCCGCCGCCTTGGTGTTCATGGCGTCGATAAAAGTCTGGTAGGGGTCATCGCTTTGCGGGTCGATGAGCGCTCCCACAGACGTTGCGATCGCCATGGCGGCGTCATTGCCAGACGGCATCATAAGGCCCTTGAGCGCCTCGGAGAGGGGGAGCTTGTCGCCCTCTTTAAGGTCGGCGGTCGACTGGCCAACGGTGGCCGCACGTTGGTCTACCGTTATGGTGTCATCAGATTGGGCATTTTCAAGCGCGATGATGGCCGTCATGACCTTGGTGAGCGAGGCGATCTTTACCTCCGCGTCGGCATCGCGCTCAAAATAGGCTGTTCCGTCCTGGCCAACAACAATCGCGGCGGCGGCAACAATATCGGGCTGATCTTCCGCTGCGCGCGCTTGCTCCGCATAGGATGCGCCGCAGATGATATCCGTGTCGCGGACGTCCGCATAGGCAGACGGCGCCGTCAGCGCTCCCACAAGCGCAAGGGTTGCAGCGGAGGCAAGGGCGCGAATGCGGAACTTACGGGGGCGATGCGGCGGTTGTCTGTGTTTGAGCATGGTTTCCACCTTAAAAGAATGTGACCCGGCGGTGCGGTTGCGACGCCGCGCGCAAATGAGTGTAGACTGGCTAAAGATGAGTATACCTGCTGCCATGCGATTAATCGGGGGTCGCGTTGGCGCCAGACGGATAGCCCAAAGGGGAGGTCGCATGGACGCGCATATCCTTGTTGTCGATGACGAGAAGACCATTACCGACCTGGTTGGAATCTATTTAAAGAACGAGGGCTACCAGGTAACGCTTGCCTACACGGGAGCGGATGCGGCGCGAGAGATCCTGACAAACGAGTTCGACCTGGCGGTGCTGGACATCATGCTGCCGGACGTCGACGGCTTCGAGCTGCTGCGCACCATCCGCAACAACCATACGTATCCCGTCATCATGCTGACCGCGCGAGACTCGCAGACTGACAAGATCGAGGGCCTCTCGCTGGGTGCGGACGATTACGTGGTCAAGCCCTTCCGCCCGCTTGAGCTGGTCGCCCGCGTCAAGGCGCAGCTCCGTCGCTACACCAAGTACGGAGCCCGCGGCCAGGCAGAGGAAGAGGCCTCTGAGATCGGCTTTAACGGACTTGTCATCAACCGTGATTCGCGTAGCGTGATGGTGGACGAGAAGCCGGTGCGCTTAACGCCGCTCGAGTATTCCATCTTGCTGTATTTGGCTGAGAACCGCGGGCGCGTGGTGCCGGTCGCGGACTTGTTCCAAGCGGTGTGGGGCGAGGAGTTCATGTCCTCGTCCAACAACACGGTGATGGTGCATATCCGCCATCTGCGCGAGAAGATCGGCGACGACGCGCAGAGCCCGCGTTTCATCAAGAACATCTGGGGCGTCGGCTATACCATCGAGGGATAGAAAAACCGCAGGTAAAAGACTATATAGCAAGCAATCGTGCGTAGTATTGCATCAGGGATTGCACCAAATCTTGCAACGTAGGATTGCAAGATGTATACAAATCTTGCAACGTAGCGTGGCAAGATTGGACGTCTCATGAACTCGATAATTGCTGAGAAGATCCAGGATTTCTTCGACACAGGCATTCCCGAGGTGTTTGAGCGGGACCTTGACCTGGGTGCCGTGCAGCCTCCTGCACGTGGCAATCTTGCGATTGTGGTCGCGGGCGTTCGCCGTTGCGGAAAGACATATCGTCTCTATCAGGAAATGCATCGCATTGTTCAGGCGGGATACAGTTTCGACAATATCCTCTACTTCAACTTTGAGGACGAACGCCTCAGGCCATATGATTCGCAGCTCCTGTCGAAGGTTCTCGACACGTTTTATGCCATGCGTCCGCAAGCGAAAACAGAGGGCGCGTTCCTATTCTTTGATGAGATCCAAGAAGTGCCCGAATGGGGAGCTTTCTTGCGCCGCGTTATCGATACGCAAAAAGCGACAATGTACGTTACCGGTTCCTCGTCCAAAATGTTGTCAACGGGCTTGGCAAGCGAGTTTCGAGGACGTTCGCTAACTCGCGAGCTGTACCCCATGAGCTTTGGGGAATATGCGCGTTTTCGCGGCGTACGGGCAAAAGGCACGGGCGCCGGCGCGTCCATTGTGTTTGGCAGCACGTTGTCCGCCCAGTTGCGAAACCTCTTGCCCGAGTACCTTGAGCGAGGAGGGTTCATTGCCGCGCAAAATCTTTCTCCGGCAGATAGAATCTCTCTGTTGCAAGAATATGCCTACCGCACGGTCAACATGGACGTTGTAGAACGTTATGGAGTTCGCAACCAGGTGGTGGCCTCTCGGTTTCTAACTCGGTGCCTTGCCTCATCTGGCAGAGAGCTGTCGATCAATAAACTTGCGGCGCAGTTTAAGAGCGCCGGCGTGTCGACGTCTAGGGCGACGCTCTCTAATTTACTCTCGTATTATCAGGAAGCTGATCTGGTGTTCGAGCTCAACGAGTTTTCGCGTTCGCTTGCGGACAATACGCGATCGGCCTCAAAGGTGTACGCCATCGACCCGGGAATGCTTATGGCGTTTTCGCCTTCAGCAAGCAGGGATGAGGCGCAGCGATTGGAGACCGCCGTCTTTAATAAGATGAAAAGGGTTAACGTGAGCCCCAGGCATGGCTCCCTTTCGCGGCTGCTGGTAACTGAGTCCGGCGCGATACGCCATGAAATCGACTTTGTGGTCGGCGGCCCTCTTATGGGCGAGGCGTATCAGCTTGTCCAGGTGACATGGGACATGTCAAATGAAAAGACCCGTGCGCGCGAAATCTTGGGCCTGCAGGCGGGCATGCGCTCGCTAGGTGTACCCGAGGGTTGGATCGTTACTATGGACGAGGAGGACGAGGTTGCGTTTGAGGGCGGAGTCGTTCACATTGTTCCCGCGTGGAAGTGGTTGCTAGATTAGCTATGTGCGCACCGCGAGCTTAAGCAAGTCTTTTGTACACATGGACGCGAGCGCTCAATATACTCGATACCAAGATTAAACGCCCGAGTGCCCGTCACATCGGCGCTCCCATGTCTATAGGGGTATCCCATGGCTAAAAAGCACGGGGACTGCGCGCCCATCAATCCCATAACGGGTCGTCCGAATGATCCGGATGCGCCCGGTCCCAACACGCCCGGTCAAGCTGGCGCCGACGCAACCACGGCATCTACACCTGCCTCCAATCCATCTTTTGCCGCGGGCTCCGCGCAGTCTCAGGTGCCGGCGGCTCCGCCCCAGGACTTCGCGTGGGCGGGGGACGGCGTTGACCAGCGGGTGGACGATGCCATCCAGAAAGTACGCCGCGTGTTCGAGAGCCGCATCGTCTCTTGCGTGGTGCTTGGCCTGCTGCTTATCGAGTTGCTCGGCCTTGAGAACATCCTTATCGCGATGGTGGCGTTTGTGGTGGGGTACATGCTCATCGAGCGCTTTGTCAACGTCCGCCGCACCGTTACCATGGGCGGCATCGCCTGGCTGTCCATGCTGTTCATAGGTTCCCTTGTGACGCGGGCGGCCGGTCCGCTGTTCCTCAATATCGAGTACTTCTTCATGTTCTGCGGCTTCTTTTTGGCTCTTGCCATCTGCGGCAGCTTTTTTGCCGGACGGGCCATGTTTAACTTTGGGCGCGACCGCGGTCGCGAGGATGCGGACCGCGCCATCGCTCGGCACATGGTCGATCGCCTGGTGGACCACCGTGACAGTTGGGATAACTTGGATGGCGACTATCTGGAGGTCGAGGGCGCTATCAACCGGGTCCGCGAGCGCGAGCGCCAAAGCGCCCAGGCGCTGACCGATGAAGCGCGTCGCAAGGACGACCTGGTTACCTATCTGGCCCATGACCTCAAGACTCCGTTGGCAAGTGTGGTGGGCTATTTGTCGCTGCTGCAGGAGGCGCCCGATCTGCCCGCGGAGCAGCGCGTGCGTTTTACGGGGGTTGCGCTGGACAAGGCGCATCGCCTGGATGCTCTTATCGAGGAGTTCTTCGACATCACCCGTTTCGATTTCCACGATATTGTTCTTACGCGCGGCTATGTCGATCTGGGCCTCATGCTTGCCCAGGTGGCGGACGAGTTCTACCCCATCTTGTCCGACCAGAGAAAAGACGCCTCTATCGAGGTCGAGCCCGGGCTTACCGTGCTGGTCGATGGCGACAAGATGGCGCGCGTGTTCAATAACATCATGAAGAACGCCATAGCTTATAGCTATGAGGGCTCGACCATTCGGGTGAGCGCGGACCGAGAGCAGGATGCGGCGACGGGCGCCGCCTGCGTGCGCATACGCTTTGAGAATCAGGGAGACCCCATTCCCGCGCCAAAGCTCAAGGTGATTTTTGAGAAGTTTTACCGCTTGGATGCCGCACGTGCGACAAATCGCGGCGGTGCCGGCCTTGGTTTGGCCATTGCGAAGGAAATCGTAAACGCCCATGGTGGAGCTATTGAGTGCATATCGACTCCCGAGCATACGGTCTTTACTATTACGCTCCCGGAATGAGACAATACACGAGAGGCCAACCGGGCTATTCCGACTAATAGTTCCAAGGTGGCCGTAGGTGGATGTGGACGAGGAGAACCTGCCGCGGGCGTGCGCGCCCGCAAGCTTGGTTGACACGGCCTGCGAGCCGGTTGGGTTTCAGGCATCGCGCAGCCTTCTTGTTCACCTCTGCCCGGGACACAAGGGGCCTTCGGGCCCTTTTCTCGTTGACATTACAATGCCCTAACAATTGCCTTTCACCTGCATGAAGTGTGCCACGTACCATCTGATGAGCTAATAGGCTCATGAGGAGGTAGCGAGTGGAAAACAACGAGCAGGAGTGGACGGACGCGGTCGCGGCGGCGCGTGCGTTTGAGATGGGGGAGTCCGTGGCGTCTCCGGTATATGCGGATAAGGCGCCCGAACCTCAGCATGATGTTCGCCTGGGCGTGGAGCATCTGGACCTGTTCTACGGCGACCACCATGCGCTTAAAGACGTCAATATAGCCATTCGCGATCGTGAGATCACGTCGTTTATCGGTCCGTCCGGCTGCGGCAAGTCCACGCTGCTGCGCTGCTTCAACCGAATGAACGATAGCGTTAAGGATTGCCGTATCGAGGGCTCCATCACGCTGGACGGCGCGGACATCTACGCGGACTACAACGTGACCCGTCTGCGTCAGCGCGTGGGCATGGTTTTCCAGCGCCCCAATCCGTTTCCCATGAGCATCTACGATAACGTGGCCTACGGTCCTCGCGGTCTTGGTATCAAGGATCGCGATGAGCTTGATGGCTTGGTCGAGGAGTCTCTGCGCCGCGCGGCGCTGTGGGACGAGGTAAAGGATAAGCTCAAGAGTTCCGGACTCGGTCTTTCCGGTGGTCAGCAGCAGCGCCTGTGCATCGCCCGCGCGCTTGCCGTCAAGCCCGAGGTCCTGCTTATGGACGAGCCCACCTCTGCTCTCGATCCCATCTCTACAGTTATGATTGAGCAGCTGGCAATGGAGCTCAAAGAGCATTACACCCTGGTTGTTGTCACGCACAACATGCAGCAGGCGTCTCGTATTTCCGACTCCGTGGCGTTTTTCCTGTTGGGCGAGTTGGTTGAGCATGCTGAGACCGGTGAGCTGTTCCGCAATCCGCGAGATACCAGGACTCAGGATTACCTTACCGGCCGCTTTGGCTAATCGACCGAGTTCGCACCGATTGCGGAGTCGCTTTTGATGACATGCACGCTGCCTTGTTATCGGCGCGTCCGGCACGGTGTATGATTGGTCGCATAACAAGTGTGGGCAGTTGACGGGCGCCGAGGCCTTGATGGGTCTGCGGCGCCACACGATATCCGCGGGAGGCGAGCGGCATGATCTATTACGTTGAGGACGATGACAACATCAGGGGTTTGACACTATATGCCCTGCACCAGCAGGGTATCGAGGCGGAAGGGTTCTCGTGCGACAGCGAGTTCAAGGCGGCGGTGGCAAAGCGCGTGCCGGATGCCGTGCTGCTCGACATCATGCTGCCGGACACCGACGGCCTTGAGATCCTTCGTCGCTTGCGCTCGTCTTCGGAGACTGCAACGGTTCCCATCATGATGCTGACCGCAAAGGACACGGAGCTCGATAAGGTTGTGGCTTTGGACGGCGGCGCCGATGATTACCTCACCAAGCCCTTCTCGTTGATGGAGCTTACGAGCCGTTGCCGTGCACTGCTCCGTCGCGGTGGCATGACCAAAAAGACCTCCGACATCCTGACTCTGGGCGGCATCTCTCTATCTCCCAGCCATCGTCAGGTTGTGGTCGACGGGCAGGAGGTCAAGTTGACCCTGCGCGAATTCGACCTTCTTGAGTACCTTATGCGCAAGCCGGGCGTCGTGTTTTCCCGTGAAGCCCTGCTGCAAAGCGTGTGGGGGTGGGATTTCGATGGCGGTTCGCGTACCGTTGATGTCCACGTGCAGACGCTCCGTCAGAAGCTGGGTGAGCGCGCCGGTTGCATCGAGACGGTGCGCGGCGTCGGGTATCGCCTGGCTGACAGCGCAGAGTAGTTCGGGGCGTTGATTGTGACCACTCGCCATTCGCTTTCTCAACGCGTTTTCGCAACCTTGTTCATAATGGCCGTCGCGGTCATCGCGGTGTTCACCGTCGCGGGCACGTTGTATCTGCAGGGGAATCTTGCCGATTCCACTCACGAGGAACTGCGCGAAGAGACCGACGTGGTGGCGGCGGCGCTTAACCAGGCAAGCGATGACTATGTTCTCCTCGACCAAATCGAGCTGGGCGATACGCGCGTGACGCTGGTCGCCGATGACGGCACCGTTTTGTACGATAGCGATGAGAGCCCCTCCGACATGGCGAACCACGCTGATCGCCCGGAGATCGCCGAGGCGTTGGCGGACGGCGACGGTATATCAGAGCGCTCCAGCTCTACTATGGGCGAGACCATGCTGTACAACGCGGTGCGCTTGGACGACGGCAGCGTGATACGCCTCTCCAAGCGACAAGAGGGCTATATCTCCATCTTTTTCACCCTCCTCATTCCGCTTTTGTGCCTGGGCGCCGTGGCGGCGCTGCTTGCGTGGGCGGCCGCCAGCCGCGAGGCCAAGGCGATCATCGCCCCGCTTGAGCTGGTCGATCTCGATCATCCCAAGCGCAATATGGAAAATGCCTATCAGGAAATGGTGCCAATGCTTGAGCGCATCGAGAATCAGCGCCAGGAGCTCAAACGCCAGATGCGCGTGCTCGCTGACAACGACCGCATGCGTCGCGAATTTACTGCCAACATTACGCACGAACTCAAGACTCCGCTTACCGCAATCTCTGGCTACGCGGAGCTTATTGGCAGCGGTATGGTGGCAAGCGAGGATGACCAGCGTGATTTCGCCATGCGTATCTATAAGGAGGCGGGGCGTCTCACCTCGCTGGTTAACGATATCCTTACCCTGTCTAATTTGGACGAGGCCGAGCATAGTGCCGATGCCGCCGCTGCGAGCGTGCTGGGCACTCGAGAGCCGGTGGACCTGCCCCGCATGCTCGACTCCGTATATCAGAGACTTGAGGGCGTCGCCGCCAAGCAGGGGGTACTGCTGACCGTTTCCTCCTGCCCCGCGGTGGTCGAGGGCGTGCCGCGCCTGTTGGACGAGCTGGTCTACAACTTGGCGAGCAACGCGATTCGCTACAACAAGGCCGACGGCTCCGTTCTCTTGGCCTGCGGGCTCAATAGCGATGAACGACCCTATATTCGCGTATCGGATACGGGCATCGGCATCGCGGAGGAGGAGCGTGAGAAGATTTTCGAGCGTTTCTACCGCGTGGATAAGAGTCGTTCGAAAGCGCGCGGGGGGACCGGTCTGGGGCTTGCTATCGTGAAGCACGCGGCCGTGTTCCATAATGCCGAGCTAAATGTGGAGAGCAAGTTGGGTGAGGGCACGTGCATTACCGTTACGTTCCCCGAGGCATTCAAAGTCTCTTCGTTTTAGTTCATAAAAAGCGAGGCCGCCCCCTTTCGCTCGACATTATGCGCTGCTAGACGAATTTGCTTTTAGCCATGAGAGCGAAGGTTTCGTAAAGAACAACATTCTTTCGGTGAATGCGATAGAATGTCAAATTAGTCGCAATAGCAATTAGCTTCTTGTTACACCAATTTATGTGCGGGGGCATTTTTGAAAGGTAACGGCTCTTTATGACGCTGCTCGAGTTATTCCAACTTCTGCGGAAGCATATTAAGCTGCTCGTTGTGTTGCCAATCGTGTGTACAGTTGCCATGGCGGGCGTTAGCTTTTTCATGATGGAGAACACCTATACGGCAAGTACGAGCATGTACATCCTTGCTCGCGAGTCATCTGCTGGCGGATCCACCAACTATACCGACCTCTCCGCATCCCAGATGCTGGCGAATGACGTCGCCACGCTGCTGCAGAGCGACGTCGTCCAGGACGGTTCCGCTAAAAAACTGGGTCTTAAGAGCCTGAACGGCTATAAGGTGTCCGTTTCGAGCGAGACCACGTCGCGTGTCATTACGCTGAGCGTTACCGGCAAGGATGCCGAGGGTGTCGCCCGCGTTGCGAACGCTATCGCAGAAGAGGTCTCTGAGGTTGCGCAAAACGTGCAGATGGCTCAGAGCGTCAATGTGATCGATCGCGCCGACGCCCCCACATCTCCCAGCGGCCCCAACCGTACTTTGTATGTTGCCGTCGCGTTTTTGGCAGGACTGTTTGCCGCGGTTGCGATTATCGTACTTATCGATATGCTGAACACGCGCGTCCGCAGCTCTGAGGATGCCGAGGACCTCCTTGGCATCTCTGTCATTGGCCGTATCCCGGTTCTTAAGGACGGTAGGTAATCCATGGCGTTGAAAAAGAGGGCTGGCAACGATCGCCGCGCTGTTCAGAATGCAATGAAAACCTTGCTTGCCAACATTCGTTTTGCAAGCGTAGATAAGCCCATCCAGACCCTTGCGGTCACCTCGTCCAAACCTAAGGAGGGCAAGTCGACCACGGCATGCAATTTGGCTCGAGCAATTGCATCGAGTGGTGCTAGCGTGGTTTTGGTCGAGTGCGATATGCGTCGTCGCAGCCTGGCGAATATGCTTGGCGTCCACTCGTCTGGCGGCATCTACGCCGTTCTTTCCGAGCAGGCAACGCTTGATGAGGCGCTGGTTGAGGTCGATCAGCCCGGTATGTTCTTCCTTGACTGCGAGCCGCATATTCCCAATCCGGCTGACCTGATTGCCTCCCGTCGTTTTGCAGACCTAATCAGTCAGCTCGAGAACCGCTTTAATTACGTGGTTGTCGACACGCCGCCGGTGGGCGCCTTTGTCGATGCTGCCGAGATTGGCCAGCTGGTTGATGGCGTTTTATTTGTTATTCGCGAGAACTATACCAGGCGCAAGGAGGTTGTGGACGCTGTCGCCCAGCTTCGCAAGGCAGAGGTTCATATTATCGGCACGGTGATGAATTGCTGCGAGAACATTGGTAACGAGTATTATTACTCGTATTACTCCAAGGACGGCTCTCATCATAAGTCCAGCGCGGGCCAGCCCGATCCCGTGGTTGATGGCGTGCTGAGCGCTCCGGTAAAGCTTGAGCCCGCTTCGCGCGCCAAGCGCCCCAGCGGCAGCCGCTTCGCAAAGCGTTAACGCGGCCGTGCGCGATATACATTGCCACATTCTCCCGGGTGTCGATGACGGCGCCCGGGATTTGCATGAAAGCTTAGATATGCTGCGGTCGGCAAAGAAGGCGGGTATAACCCGTATTGTTTGCACGCCCCATTGCCGGGACCCCTACTTTAATTATGCGGCCATGTGGAATGCCTTTAGGCTCCTACAGAGCCGTGCCGGGGGGTTCCCCTTGCAGATGGGCTTTGAGGTCAACTATGCAAAGCTGATGGACTTGGGCCTTGATTACGCGCGCTACCTTCACTTTGATGGCAGCAACGAGCTGCTGCTGGAGCTTTCTCGCGGCGCCACCAAGTACGACTTTGTGGAGTACGAGCGCACCATCTACGAACTCCAGGGTAGGGGCTATCAGATTATCATCGCCCACCCAGAGCGCTGCCGGGCTATCCAGCAGGATATCGAGATCGCTCAGCGCTTGGTTTCGATGGGTTGCAAGCTTCAGGCTTCGGCTGACTTTATAGCTGGCGGCAGATTTGGCAAAGAGAAGCGTCCCGCGCTTAAGTTGCTCAATGCCGGCTTGTATGATTATGTGGCAAGCGATGCCCATAACGCCGGCCATTACCGCTACTTCAAAAAGGTATGCTTGCGCTACGTCGAGCGCTAGTGTCTAGGGCTTCGCGCTGCTTTTGGTTATTGTGCTGCGGCAAGGAGGCCCAGATGGAACTGACCGTGCGCTTTGATGCGCGAGATGCGGCGTTTGATGTGCGCAAGCGCGTGTTTATGGACGAGCAGGGCTATGAAAACGAGTTCGATCAGATTGACGACGATCCCCGGTGCATTCATGTGACGCTCTACGTTGATGGCGAGGTCGCTGGCTGTTCCCGCGTGTTTCCCGAGGAGCTGGAGAGGGCGGCTGCACTCGATGCCCCCAAGTCTCCCGCTTGCGAGTTCGATGAGGGAATTGGGGCTTCTGAAACCTACTTGCTGGGGCGCGTGGCGGTTCTGGGCGAGTACCGGCGCCGTGGCCTCGCGAGCGAGATAGTGCGTGCGAGCGATGATGCGGCGCGTGCCGCCGGCGCTCGTTTGGTCAAGCTGCATGCGCAGGAGTGCGTGCGCGACTTGTACGCGAAGATGGGATACACCCAGATCTCCGACGTGGATTATGAAGACGAGGGCCAGCCCCATCTTTGGATGGCAAAGCGGCTTTAGAGATTATCTAAGTCTTTATCGCTTAGGTTTTATGAGCGCGAATGTGGGTAGTATAGAATCCGTTAATGTATAGGGTGCCTCAGCAAGGTTTGTGGGCGCCCGCTTTATGGAGGGATTCTCGCATGCGCCAGTTTAAGACGGAGAGCAAAAAGCTGCTCGACCTCATGATCAACTCGATCTATACCAACAAGGAGATCTTTCTTCGCGAGTTGATCTCCAACGCGTCGGACGCCGTGGACAAGCTCAACTTCAAGAGCCTGACCAATTCCGATATCAAGCTAGACTCCAACGACCTGGCTATCAGAATCTCGTTCGACAAGGACGCGCGCACGTTGACCGTTTCCGATAACGGCATCGGCATGACCGCGGAGGATTTGGAGCGCAACCTGGGCACCATCGCCCATTCGGGTAGCGAGGAATTCAAGCAGGAAAACGCCGAGAGCCAGGGTGGTGATGTCGACATCATCGGCCAGTTTGGTGTGGGCTTCTACTCTGCGTTCATGGTCGCATCCAAGGTTCGCGTTGTGAGCCGCGCCTTTGGCGAACAGACGGCGCACGTGTGGGAGAGCGACGGCCTTGAGGGCTACACCATCGAAGATGGCGAGCGCGCCGAGCACGGCACCGATGTCATCCTGACCATTCGCGAGAACACCAAGGGCGAGAACGGCGAGGCGGGCGAGAATTACGACACCTACCTTACCGAGTGGGGCCTGCGTGACCTCATAACCCGCTACAGCAACTACGTGCGCTATCCCATCCAGATGATGGTAAGCAAGAGCCGCGAGCTTCCTCGTCCAGAGGATGCCGGCGACGACTATCAGCCCCAGTATGAGGACTACCAGGAGCTCGAGACCATCAACTCCATGACGCCCATTTGGAAAAAGCGCAGCTCAGATGTTGAGCAGTCCGATTATAACGAGTTCTACAAGTCGACTTTCCATGATTGGGACGATCCCGCGCGCACCATCAGCTTCCATGCCGAGGGCTCGCTCGAGTACGATGCGCTGCTGTTCATCCCCGGCCGCGCCCCCTTCGACCTATACAGCAAGGATTATCAAAAGGGCCTCTCCCTCTACAGCTCCAACGTCATGATTATGGAGAAGTGCGCCGACCTGTTGCCGGACTACTACAACTTTGTGCGCGGTGTGGTGGATTCCGCCGATATCTCGCTCAACATCTCTCGCGAGACCCTGCAGCAGGACCGTCAGCTGCGTGCCATCGCCTCGCGCGTAGAGAAGAAGATCACCAGCGAGCTCAAGGCTATGCGCGACGATGATCGCGAGACCTACGAGGCCTTCTTCGAGAACTTTGGACGCGGCCTCAAGTTCGGCATCTACTCCAGCTATGGTATGAAGGCTTCCGAGCTGGCAGACCTGCTGCTGTTCTGGAGCGCGCGCGAGAACAAGATGGTGACGCTGGCGGAATACGCCGCGACCATGCCCGAGGGGCAGAAGGCGATCTATTACGCCGCCGGTGACGACCGCGAGCGTCTGTCCAAGATGCCCGTGGTGAAGGGCGTGCTCGATCGCGGCTACGACGTGCTGCTGTGCACCATGGATGTGGACGAGTTCACCTTCCAGGCCATGCGGACCTATCACGCCTGCGGCCTGTCCAAGGTCTACGAGGACGAGGTGGCGCGCGAGGCGGCTGCCAAGGCGGTGGCCGACGGCGCCGAGCCTGAGGTGGAAGATCGCGACATCGAGTTCAAGAACGTTGCGACCGGCGATCTTGATCTGGCAACCGAGGATGAGAAGAAGGATGCCGAGGAGGCTACGCGCGAGCACGGCGACCTGTTCGAAGCCATGAAGGAAGCCCTTGGCGATAAGGTGGAGAAAGTCGCCGTTTCGGCCCGTCTGACCGATGCCCCGGCCTGTATCACCACCGAGGGTCCGCTGTCGCTTGAGATGGAAAAGGTTTTGGCTCGCGGTCCCGAGGCGGGTACCGAGGGCATGCCCAAGACCGTCCGCGTGCTGGAACTCAACGCTAAGCACCCGGTGTTCGAGAAGTTGGTGGCCGCTAAGGAGGCGGATGACACTGAGAAGCTCTCCCTGTACGCGGGGCTGCTCTATGACCAGGCACTGCTGGTGGAGGGTATCTTGCCTGCCGATCCCGTTGCCTTTGCTCAGAATATCTGCAGCTTGATGTAGATTGCTTCTTGGCGATGTAGTGCCGAGCGAACAGAGGGCTTCGCAGCTCATATACGAGTTGCGGAGCCCTTTTTGGTGGATTAAGGCTTTCTGAAGGGACATGCTTTGGCCTTCTATAATTATGTGGAGCTGCCGGTTTGGCTGCTAAAATAAAACTCCAAGTACTACGGGGAATTATGGGAGGCGTGCATGGCGAGTTCGTACGGCACCGATGCTGACAAAAGCGCTTTGCGAGCGGGCTACCTTGCCGCGCGCCAGCAGATTCCCGCCCCTTTCAAGGCCCGTATGGATCGATCGATCGACGAAACGCTACTGGATTTTCCGCTGTTTGCAGAAGCCCCGCTTGTTTTGTCCTATATATCTTATGGGAATGAAGTCGATACACACGGCATTATCCAGGGCGTTCTCGAATCGGGGCGCCGCGTGGGCGTGCCCTTGGTCGATTCGGCAACCCGAGAGATGGCGTTTTACGAGATCGAATCCCTCAATCAGGTCTCACCTGGTTTCAAGGGCATTCTCGAGCCCGATCCAGATGAGTGTCGCCTGCTTTCTATGGACGATTTCTTTGGGTCGGTATGTTTGGTCCCCGGTTTGGTATTCGATGCCCAGGGTCACCGCATAGGGTATGGAGGCGGTTGCTACGACCGTTTTCTCTGGCATTACCCGGGAGACAAAATCGCCCTGGCAAGGACCATGCAGATCAGTTCGAATCCGCTTCCCGTCGAGTCATTCGACGTTCCGGTTGATTTCATCGTGACCGAGGGCAGCGTCTGGGCGTGCCGCTAGGCGCATGCTAGGAGATGTCCTCTAGATCAATCTCGTCAAACGGTAGCGTAAGCTTTACGTGCGAGTTCACCATACCCTGGGATTCGTAAAAACCATGCGCCTCCGTACGCGTGCGGTTGCTGGTGACTTCAAGTTGCACGCATCCCATTTCTTTTGCGACGCGCTGGGCTTCTTCGAGGAGCGCGGCCCCAATTCCCTTGCCGCGGTGGGGCTCGTCCACAATGAATTCAAGGATCTCAGCGACGCGCGCCGCGTGGTGCAGCTGGTTTTCAAAGCGCAGGTTCAATATGGCGCATGCGGGGGCATCTGCTTCTTCGCGGGCGACAAGGCAGCAGTAGTGCGTGCTCTTCACTTGTTTGACAAACATTTCGCGAAAGGGCTCAAAGGGCAGCCGACACTTCTCTAGCTGGCAAATGAGGTCCCAAACGCGTTCGCAATCGTCTGCGGAAGCGGTATCAAAGACAAACGACATGATCATCCCCCGTCCCGGTGCGACTATAGGGTGCGCGCCGACAGTGTATCCAGTATAGGCGGTGCGTGCGTGGCCTTTTGTAAAGTCTCGGTGCGCGGTCTATCGCGGGGAGCATGCGGAAAAACAGAGCACTTACAACAGTATATATATGCTACAACAACTGTCGCGTAGGCTTCGAATGTGTTGGTTTATTTCATCTGTCAACCAAAATTACTCCCCACATGTACGTTTATACACAATTGTTGTATAGTGCTGGAGCAATCGTATCGGAATCCTTTTCTGTCAACGACCCCTGTCTTGGACGGGGAGTGTACGTGGGGGACAGCGTCGACTAGGTTTGGATGGTTCTAGTGAAAAAGGCATTTCAGATTTTCAAGCGCGATATCTTGCGCCTGCTTAAAAATCCCGTTGCTTTGGTTATCACTATTGGCGTATGCGTTATTCCGTCGCTCTACGCTTGGTACAACATAGTTGCCAACTGGGACCCGTATGGAAACACGGCAAATATCAAGGTTGCCGTTGCCAACAACGACCAGGGCACGTCCAACGAATACGTGGGAGAGCTCAACGCGGGCGATGAGACCGTCTCCAAGCTTAAAGAAAACGACCAGCTTGGTTGGGTCTTTACAGACGCGGATGCTGCCGTGGAGGGCGTGAAGTCCGGCGAGTACTACGCAGCGATCATCATTCCGGATGACTTCAGCACCAACCTTACCAGCATGTTGACGGGTACGTTTACCCAGCCTCAACTTGAGTATTATTGCAACGAGAAGAAGAATGCCATTGCGCCCAAGGTGACCGATACGGGCGCGCAGACGGTCGAGGAGCAGATTAACGAGACCTTTGTCGCAACGGTGAGTGAAACGCTGGTCGAGAAAATACAGAATGCGGCGGGCGATCTGGATGCTCAGGGCGCCGAGACCCAGGGCGGCATCTTGGAGAACGTCCAGCGTTCCAGCCAGGCTCTGCAGGACGTGCGCGATGCCCTAGCGGGCATGCAGAAAACCATCGCGACCTCCAAAGAGGCGGGGGCCAAGGCTGACGAGACCTTGTCGGCGCTCTCCGGCCAAATCCCCTCATTGGTCAACGCGCTCGATAAGGGCGATGCGCTGCTGGCATCCGCGCGCACCAGCTCGCGCAACTTTGCGAGCTCGCTCAACACAGCTCTTAGTCACGGCTTGACCCAAATGGGCAAGGCGTCTTCCAATGCCAACGTCGCCGTGGGCAAGCTTTCCGGTGCCATTAGCGCGGCTGGCGGCAAGGTTGATGGAGCCCTGGCAGATGTCCAAATGGTCATCAATGATGTTAACCGGATTATCATCGATATTCGCGAAATCACGGGCATCGACAGCGGTCTTGTTCTTTCCGCGCTCGAAGAGCAGCTGGCAGAGCTCCAGACGTTGAAGGACGCCCTGCAGGACCAGAGCACTGATATTCAGAACTCCGCGGGCGCGATTGCGGGCGCGGTGTCATCTCTTGACTCGGCCACCCAACAGGGGATCAGCGCTATGGAGGGCGTGCAGCAGGATATGGCCAGCACGGTGCTTCCGCAGCTAAGCCAGGGCATGGATTCATTCTCCGAGGTATCCGGCGATCTTACCGGCGTGGTGGCAAGCCTTGAGCCCACCATCGCGCAGGCTCGCGGCGTGCTCTCCCAGCTCATCACAACCTTGGACCAGGCTTCTTCGACCATGTCGCAGGCTGACTCCTCGCTAGAGAAGTTGCAGGGCACGTTGAGCACGGCTGCAAATGATGTTGCCGCGCTTCGCGCATCCGAGTCGCTTGATAAGCTGGACGAGATTCTTGGTGCCAGTTCTGCCGACCTGGCGGATTTCATGTCCAGCCCCGTGACCCTTACCACTAAGGCAGTGTATCCCGTGAGCAACTATGGCTCCGGCGTGGCCCCGTTCTATACCAACCTGGCGCTGTGGGTGGGCGGTTGCGTCCTCATCGCCATCATTAAGCTAGAGGTCGATGGCGAGGGCATTGGCGCGTTTACTGCTACCGAGGGCTACTTTGGCCGCTGGTTGCTGCTGGTGGTGCTTGGCTTTGTGCAGGCCTTTATCGTGTGCTGCGGCGATTTGGTCCTAGGTATGCAGTGCCTGCGCCCCGAGCTGTTTGTGTTGGCGGGTATTTTTACCTCATTCGTTTACGTCAACATCATCTATGCGCTTGCGAGCGCGTTCAAGCATATCGGCAAAGCGTTGGTTGTAATCTTGGTCATCGTCCAAATCCCGGGTTCATCGGGCATGTACCCCATCGAGATGATGCCGGGCTTCTTCCAGCGCTTGCACCCTCTGCTGCCCTTTACCTATGGCATCTCTGCCATGCGCGAGACCATTGGCGGCATGTACGGTATGGATTACGCAATCAATCTGGGTGTCCTTGCGGTCTTTTTGGCGGTCGCGCTCTTTATTGGTGTGAAGCTGCGCACCCTCATGCTCAACCTCAACCTGCTGTTTGATAAAGAGCTGGAGCGCACGGGCGTTATGATCTGCGAAAAAGATGACCGTCCCCGTGAGCGCTTCTCTTTGCGCTGGGCCCTGCGCGCCATGCTCGACACCGCGGGCTATCGTGAGGACCTTATTCTGCGGGCGGCTCGATTTGAGGAGCGCTACCCCAAACTCATCAAAGCTGGCTTCATGCTGGTGTTTGGTCTTCCCGTGGTGCTGTTCATCCTTACCGCCACGCTCGATTTGGAGATCGAGGGCAAGATTATCATGCTGGTCCTTTGGATTGTTTCGGTCATTCTCGCGGATACGTACATGATTGTGGTCGAGTACATACGCGAAAGCATGCAGTTCCAGCTTCGCATCGCCGAGCTTCCGGATGATGCCTTGGTGAATGAGATTCGCTCGCACACAACCGTGCTGCCCGGGTCGCTTGCGGTCAAGGTGGCCCATGACGGCGCGGATGAGGACAAGGACGTGGCGGGGGACCACAGCGCACCGCGCGCCAAGCACATGAAGGGAGGCGACCAGTAATGAAAAACATCATCAACCTGTTCAAACACGATCTTTCCAACATTCGCAAGAGCGTCATCGGCCTTATTGTGATGGTGGGCCTGGTCATTGTCCCCGTGCTCTATGCTTGGTTCAACATCGCGGGCAGCTGGGACCCGTATGGCAATACGGGCAACCTCAAGGTGGCGGTCGCCAACAGCGACGAGGGTTATACAAGCGATTTGATTCCCATCAAGATCAACATGGGCGACAACGTAACCTCTGCTCTGCGCGCCAATGATGCGTTGGACTGGGTGTTTGTGGATGAGGACGCGGCGATCGAGGGCGTGAAGTCTGGCGAGTACTACGCGGCAGTGGTGATACCGCAGGAGTTTTCGGCAGATATGATGACCTTGTTTTCAACCGAGGTGAAGCACTCTGAGATCATCTATTACGAGAACCAGAAAGCAAACGCCATCGCCCCGCGCGTGACCGATAAGGGCGCAAGCACGGTGCGCCAGCAAATCGACGAGACCTTTACCCAGACCATTGGCGACATTGGCCTAGCTACCAGCTCGAGTTTGCTTGAGTTCATGGATAGCGATGAGGTCAAGAATTACGTGTCAAACCTTAGCTCTACGCTGGATGGCGGCATCAGCAGCCTGCGCGACGCGGCGTCCACCGCCGGTTCGTTCGGCGGGCTCATGGGGTCAACCTCTAGTTTGGTGTCTTCTGCCGGCGACCTGTTGGGCACGTCTGGCGAGACGTCCGACCGCTCGCAAGAGCTTTTGACAGATGCCAAGGCCGGCCTGGCGAGCGTTCAGGGCGCACTTGGCGACTCGGCCGACTCCATCAATGACGCCCTAGCCTCTGTGTCCGGCAGTTTTGATGACGTTTCAAGCGCTGTGGACGATGTGTTCGACGCGGCGGGAACCCAATCGCAAGATACCCAGGATCAAATGAATGCCTTGGCAGATAAGGTGGGCGCGCAGGCGTCCAAGATCGAGGCGATCACGGCGGACGTCGAGGCGCTCAAGCAGAAGCTGCCGGATAACGCCTTGAAGCCCCGGCTTGAGGCGCGCCTGAACGATATCATCACCAGTTTGACGAGCGTCTCGACCAAGCAGCGCCAGCTTGAGAGCCGCTTGCGCCAGGCGGCGAGCGATTTGGCAAGTGGTCTTGCGAACGCCCAGCAGGCCCGCGCCGACGTTATCGCCCTGATCGACGAAGCGAAGCAGACCTTGTCCCAGGTTAAGGGCGACTACGATGAGACGTTGAAGGGCCAGGCTGAGGAGCTGAAGTCCTCTGTTGAGAACATTGCGTCTTCTGCATCCGGCATCTCAGACAACGTTGACGCGACGGTGGACAGTCTCAAGAGCGCATCGGGTTCCCTGGCAGCAGACCTGGGCAATGTGCAAAGGGTCCTGACAAATACCTCGTCCACGCTGAATGCGTCCGCAGATGATTTGCAGCAGATGAAAGCGGAGCTCGACGAGGCGGTCCAAAACGGTGATCTCCAGAAGATTCGCGAGCTGATCGGCAATGACCCCGAGGCGCTGTCGGAGGCGCTTGCTGCGCCCGTTGGCCTTGACCGCCATGCGGTCTACCACATCAAGAACTATGGGTCGGCGATGGCTCCGTTCTACACCATCTTGAGCCTGTGGGTGGGTGGCATCGTCCTGGCCGCTATGTTGAAGGTCGGCGTGGATGATTCCGTAAAGATGCAGCTGGCCCCGGTGCGTCTGCACGAGCTATACCTGGGTCGTTTCATGCTGTTCGCCATGCTGTCGCTTCTGCAGAGCACTCTGGTGTGCGCCGGCGACATCCTGTTCTTTGAGATTCAGTGCGAAAGCCCGCTGCTCTTCTTGGCGACGGGCTGGCTTGCGGGCTTTGTGTTCTGCAACATCATCTACACGCTCACCGTCTCGTTTGGCGATATCGGCAAGGCGCTTGCGGTTGTGTTGCTGGTCATGCAGGTGGCTGGCTCGGGCGGAACGTTCCCTATCGAGATGACAGCGGACTTCTTCCAGATGGTCTATCCGTTCCTGCCGTTTACGCATGGCATCAATGCGATGCACGCCGCCATGGCGGGTTCGTATGGAATGGAGTACTGGGTTGAGATGGGCACGCTTGCCAGCTACCTTATCCCGTCTTTGGCTCTGGGCCTGGTGTTCCGTCGTCCGGTGATTCGCGCCAACAACTGGATTATCGAGAAGCTCGAAGAGACCAAGCTGATGTAGCGCGCGCCCGTCCCTTGCGCCTGCCCGCCTTGTGAGAGGGAGGGCGTGGTGGTCGGCGAATCTGGGCTGCAGCGGCGTAGGCTTCTCTGCAGAACTGGGCAGTTGTTCGGTTTCCCGGCCTGGTATTATTTTGGACCGTTTTATTGGCTCAAAGTGGTTCCTTTTAATACAGATCCTGAGATTGGTATTAAAGGGAACCACTTTTTTAAGAAATTCTGGCACTAGATAATACCGATTTCTATTTGTGTATTAGATTGAACCATTTTTGATGAGAAAAATGGCACCAGATAATACAAGTATTATCTGGTGCCATTTGATCTTTTTGACGATTTTGCGTCGTCAGCTTCGCATCGTTCGAAATGACGAAGCATGCGCTCTCCCATGCTTTCTTTGGCGCGGCAAGCACGTCGGAGACGCCAGAGCAGATATATTTTCTTGTTACGTGAAGATTGGCTGGCTTACGACGGATGCTGTTGCCACCGAGGCGCTTATCTTAAGGGTTTGACCTGCACAAAAGAAGTCGGTGAAAGAATCATGAGTTATTCCAGACTCGCTTTGGGAGAGATATGGCGGTAAGAATGCGATATTCCTTCATGCGACCATGCACGGTGAATGACCGAGAAGTTTGAACGGCGGGTCTGTCATGTCCAAGGCAAATGTCGAACGAATCAACGAGATCCTAACTGCCGCGAGAAGCGACGGACGTCTTGCGACCTGTCAGGATAAGAACCTGCGTCGAGCATGTGGTCGCTTGGTTGAAAGCGGCAAGCTGGTGATGCCATATCAAGGCCTGTTCGCTGAGAAGGCTTACTGGGATGAGCTGGAGATGCGACAGCAAGCGAAATGCATGATTAAGAGCCTGGCTCGCATGCACCCTTCGTGGGTATTCTGCAGCCACTCCGCGGCGGTGCTGCACGGCTTAGAGGTGTCCACCTCAAAACTCAAACATGTTCATGTGGTGGGGACTCGCGAACCGTGCGGCATCGTTCGCTTTCACAATAACAGGCATGCTGAGACTGCGATGGTTGATGGCGTGGAGGTCACAACGCTAGAGAGAACCGTCTGCGATTGCGTCCGCGCAAACGGCTTTAGGTACGGGCTGGCAACGGTTGATTCTGCGCTCCGTACATCTCAGGTTAGTCCAGAAGAATTCCGAGACCGATTGGAAAGAGTTTGCAAGGCGATAAACAATGGGCAGTTCGTTCTCGATGTCTTCGATTACGGTGATGGCAGGAGCGAGAACGGGGGAGAGTCGTATGCGCGGGCGGTAATGATTGAGAACGGAGTGCAGTTGCCCGATCTTCAGGTTGAGTTGTATGACGAAGTTGATAAGAGGACATATCGAATCG
Organism: Collinsella tanakaei YIT 12063; assembly: GCF_000225705.1. Taxonomy (GTDB): domain Bacteria; phylum Actinomycetota; class Coriobacteriia; order Coriobacteriales; family Coriobacteriaceae; genus Collinsella; species Collinsella tanakaei. Next base: position 213,231 of record NZ_JH126468.1, on the reverse strand, counting down.
ACTACGGATGGCGGCTGAAGAAGGCTTACGTGGCGGGAGAGCTTGACGGCGCGGGGAAGTACAAACGGATTGCTAAAGAGCGGGGGATGTCCGTAGTCGACGTCATCCGTGTAGAACGCCTTAGGGAGTCAAGGTGCCGAAACAAGGGAATGCTATTCGCTCGGTTTACTTTTGCCCAGGCGGTCGCGGGTCAGCCCCTGCTCTCTATCCTTGATGCCTGCGGCGTTCCAAGGATTGAAGGAGCGAACGCGATTCCTGCAATGCGGGAGACTGGATAAGAGGCTTCGCGAGCTCTTCTGTAGACGAAGGGGCCGTTATATTGCGAGGAGAATTGGTACAACGCAAAAGGGCCCGGACGAATCCGGACCCTTTGAGTCGCCATGGGGCGAAGACAGCCTTGCGGTGACGCGCCTATACGGGGGAAATGCTCAACGCGTCAAGCAAGTTGTGGAAGGAGCGCTCCAAGTTAACCCGTTGGTTAGAGGAGCGACGTTTGGTGGAGTCGAGGAGGCCAGTTCTCTGTGTCGGGGGGAAGGAGAAATGGTTCGCACGTCGGGATGGCTGCACCGAAAAGGTACTAGCTGCGTCTTTGGGAGAATGCATGCGTCGACCTCCTCGCCCGTCCACCTGTACCATGCGCATTACAGTCGCTGCTCTCGTAACGCGCTTAGTCCATTATCCCTTGTTTTTGCGATTAGAAAAGACCTAGAATCTCTTACACTCAAACGTGGTATGTATAAAATCGCAGGTAAAAATGGTTGTATTAGGAATTACCTACCGTTTAACCGTGAAAAATATACCGTCTACCGTGTGCGCCTCGTGATGAAACGGTAGGGGGTCAATGGAGACGGTTCGGTGCGCTATCAAATGAAATCATTCTCACAGGCACTTTGCATAATGAATAAAAGAATCACAGGTAAATGAGAAATGCTATTCATAACGTGATAAAATGTTACAAATTGCTGCGAATTAGATTTGTTCTATGCAAAACCCAAACATGGCCATCACCTTACAAGGGGGCTACGCCTTGGTGGCCTCGCGTATCTGGGTGATAACGCGCTCCATGGTTTGGTCGATGTTCTTCTTTTTGAGCTCGCATTCCCAAATGGTGATAGCAGTCCATCCCAGGTTTTCAAGCTCGGCGATAGCCGCTTGATCTCGCTCCACGTTGCGCTTAAACTTGGCGATCCAAAAGTCGGTGTTGCGCTTGGGCATGGATGGATTGCAATGGGGGCAGCGGTGCCAAAAGCAACCGTTGACAAAGATGGCTATCTTGCGACCGGGAAACGCGATGTCGGGGCGGCCGGGCGCCTTCTTCCACTGCAGCCGGTATCCCGTAAGGCCGGCTTCGCGCAATCGCTGCCTCACCAGAAGCTCTGGCTTGGTGTTCGCCCTCTTGTTTCCCTGCATCGACTTCCTGCTGTCATGACGACGTTTTACCTGGCGCGCGTCTCCTTCGGCATCCTTTGCCTCGGTGAGCACTTGCACCACCTCAACGTCGGCGGGCATCCATTGCAGCGTGGCGAGCGCTTCGCGTTTGACCCAGCGGATATCCATCTGCTCGGTTTGCTTGATTTCGCCTGAATCTATCTGGCACAAGAAGCAGTCCATCGAGAGGTGGAAGTCGTCGTAGTCAAATTCAACGGTGTAGAAGTTTCTCAGGTTGGAAACGGTGACGTGTAGCTCTTCTGCGAGTTCGCGCACGCAGGCATCTAAAGATTGCTCTCCTCGTTCGACCTTGCCCCCGGGAAACTCCCATAATCCCGCCATGTCGCCGTACCCACGCTGGACGGCGAGGACTTCATCGGTTTCATGGTTGCAGATGACGCCGGCGGCAACATGGACGGTTTTCACGGTCTGGGCAATCCCTTCTAAACGCTTGGGCAGGGGGACGATTGAACGCTTGGTGCAAGCGATTGTCCCGATCGACCTAGCTATAGTAGCGCTCCGGCGACGCGGGAGTGAACCTTACAAAAGCGAAAGCATCTCGTAAGGCAAATCGATGGCTGTCGCAGCGTCAACTTGAGAGTATATGGTCAAGGAGGTGTTCGTCATGAAGGCAGCAAACAACACAATGGATGGAATCGCATACGGTATGTCGATGGGCCAGATGGCTCTTGTGCTCATTGTTATGGCCGTGCTTTCTCTGGGCATGCTGTGGCTCATGGCAAACGCATCCATGCACAGCACGTTATAGCTCGCATATACAGATGTAGGGCAAAAGGGCGCCGTTTGGCGTAGATGAGAAGTGGAGTCATTATATGAATATGAACGTACCTACTCCCAGTATGGTTGGACGCCATGCGGCGCCTGCGGCGTCTCGGATCTCTACGGCTCCGGTGGTACTCGATGCGCAACATATCGAGAAGGTGTACGGTTCGCGTAATAACGTGACGCGTGCTTTGGACGATGTCTCGTTCAAGGTCACCAAGGGCGAGTTCGTCGCCATCATGGGTCCTTCCGGATCCGGCAAGTCGACGCTTCTGAACTGCGTCTCCACCATCGATCAAGTGACTAGCGGATCGGTGATCGTGGGAGGGGCGGACGTCACCAAGCTGAAATCAGCTAAGCTCACCAAGTTCCGCCGCGAGCAGCTCGGCTTCATCTTTCAAGATTCAAACCTGCTTGATACCTTGACCGCGCGGGAGAACATCGCACTGCCGCTCACCATCGCGCGCGTTTCCGCCAAAGAGGTGCTTGCCCGCGTTGAAGAGGTGGCCCTGCGACTCGGCATCGCCCAGACGCTCGACAAGTATCCTTATCAGCTGTCCGGCGGCCAGCAGCAGCGCGTGGCGGCGGCGCGCGCCCTGGTGACCAAGCCCGCGGTGATTATGGCGGACGAGCCCACCGGCGCGCTCGATTCCAAGAACGCCCGTCTGCTGCTCGAGAGCTTTGAGAATATGAACCAGAACTACGGAGCGACGGTTCTCATGGTCACCCATGATAGCTTTGCCGCCAGCTATACCGGTCGCGTGCTGTTCATCCGCGACGGCAAGATCTTCACCGAGTTGCGTCGCGGCGACAGTTCTCGTCGCGAGTTCTTCGACCGCATTATGGAAGTCGTCGCCATGATGGGTGGGGAGGGATCCGATGCTCTTTAAGCTCGCATGGGGCAACGTGCGCCGAACGGGCAAAGACTACCTGGTCTACTTGCTCACGCTCACGCTTGCCGTAACGGTGTTCTACGCATTCAACACCATTTCCGTCCAGGCGGATATTGTCCTGGAGGAGGAGGGGTTGCCAGAGCTTCTCGGCACCATCATGTCCGGCCTCACCACATTTCTTGCCGTCGTCATGGGCTTCCTGATGGTTTACGCCAACAACTTCATCATGAAGCGGCGTAAAAAGGAGTTCGGTCTCTATCAAGTGCTGGGCATGAGCCGAGGCCAGGTATCGCGTGTCATGGCGCTTGAGACGGCGATCGCCTCTGGTGCGGCTCTGGTGCTTGGCATTGTGTTGGGCGTGGCGTTTTCTCAGTTCATGACGTTTTTTACGGCATCGTTGTTCAAGACGCAGATACGCGACTTTCACTTCTTCTTCTCGATTCCGGCCCTGCTGATTACCGTGGGGTGCCTGGTCGCCATCTTTTTTGTCACGTTGCTGTTCAATCTGGGCGTAGTTCGCCGCGCTAAGGTTATCGACCTTATGAGCGCAAATCGCAAGAACGAGGCGGTAAAGACGCGCAATCCCATCTTATCGGCTGTGATATTCATTGTCGGAGCGGTCATGATTGGCGTGGCGTACTACCGCCTGTTGCGCGACGGCCTGCCCATCGATGCGGCGCCAAGCGAGTACGATGCGGCGTTTGTACAGTTCGCGACCACTACGGGAATCGTGGTCGTCGGCACAATCCTGTTCTTCTTCGGTTTCTCCGGGTTTCTGCTCAAGGCGCTGCAGGGGGCCCGCGGTCTCTACTGGCGCGGTCTCAACATGTTCACCATGCGCCAGCTCTCCGCCAAGGTGAACACGGTGAGTTTCTCCATGGCGATTATCTCGATGATCTTGTTCCTCGCCATTACTAGCGTGACGGGCGGTATGTCTATCGCCAACGTTATGAACACCAGCGTGGAGCGGAGCACAATCGCGGACTATTCCCGTGCGGTGATGTATTACGGACCCGACATGTTCAACGATCCTCAACTTGAAGCCGATCGGGCTCAGGAAGGCTATGCACCGATTAAGCTCGCGTCCGAGCCGCTCAACATACTGAAAATCAGCGAGAACAATATCATTGATGCCGGCACTGCTAACGAAGAGCCCTTCGACCTTGCTCATATCTTGGGTAAGTACGAACAAGTGGAAGTGTATGACTCTCGACGGATGGGCGAGGAGGTTCCGTTGGTAAGCCTCAACGGTCTTGCCGATGCGGTGAATATGCCTTTGCCCAAGGGCACGGCAAGCAGCAACGCCAATATGATGGGCTTGCAGGTCATGAAGGAGAGCGATTATAACCGCTATCTTGCTTTTCGTGGCATGGATCGCGTTGACCTGGGCAGGGACGGGTATTTGATCGCGAGCGATCTGGGCGAAAGCGTCGGCAAGATATATGATGCCGCCCTCCATGATGGCGTTGAAATCGACATGGGCGGTAACGTTTTGCATCCGGTGTCCGATCATGTGGACGAGGCGGCGAGCTCATTCTTTAACGCTTCAATGGGTTCCAATTCGGGTACCGTCATCGTGCCAGACCGAATCGTCGACGAGCTGGGGCTTCCGCTCTATACGAGCTACTTTATGGGAAACTACAAAGAGGGGCTGTCCTACGAGGAGACCGAGGGCTATGTGCGACGCGAGCGCACATGGGGAAGCATAACAAACGCCGACGGCACGGAAAGCGCCATATGGGGCATGGAGGCAACTAGGCTGCAGACCTATGAATCCACCAACTCGATGAATGGCCTTATCAGCTATCTGGCGATTTATATCGGTTTCGTCCTCGTCGTGGCGTGCGCAGCCATCCTTACTATTCAACAGCTCTCCGGCGTGGCGGATTCCAGCAAGAATTGCCGCATTCTCTCCGAGCTGGGTACGTCGCGTCACGAGATCATGCGCTCCGTGCTGGTGCAGCAGGCGATCTTCTTTGTGTTCCCGTTGGTTATGGGCGTGGCGCACTCGCTGGTCGCGCTCCAGGTTGTTATCGAGATCGTGGCGCTTTTTGGTGGCATGTCGATCGGTGGCACGGTGGGGATGACCTGTTCGATCTTCCTGCTCTGCTACGGCGGCTACTTCCTGGTCACCTACCTCATGAGCAAAGGGATCGTGTCGGACGCCATCCGTGTGCGCCATGCGCACTAGCGAGCTCGTTTTTCGCGTACTCGTGTCCACCCTCGTTTTTGCTCGAGTGATTGGAGGCAAACCCCATGGTGCCTCGTCCCGTTATAGAAGCCATGGTCTGCGGTCTTAACGATGTGTTGCTTCCCGTTATGGGATGGGCAGCCGGATTAGCTGTCGTCTGGCTGGTTGTTGACATGTACCGCCGTGGACCCCGCGGCTAGGCTTGCTCCGGCAGGCTAAAACCGAGGATATAAGAAAGCGCTCCAGTGCCGCGTTTGGCATTGGGGCGCTTTCGCGTTGTGGTTGCAGAAAAAATGCGCCCCAGCTGTGGTACAAGGCAGCCGGGGCGCATTGGGGCCAAGTGCGGGGATGGGGGAGGAGGAAGGGAAACTCGTATCTCCCCGCACTGGCTAGATTGAGGCGGCGTAGGGTCGCATGGGCCAGGCCTCGGAAGGAGAAAGAACCTGGGCGGCGGCGTTGCCTGCCTTCTTGGATGCGCGGATAAACGCCTGGTATGCGCGCTTGAGATTGGCTCGCTGGTCGGCAGAGTGATTGCGCTTAAGCGTTACTTTCTTAACGGGCGCGGGTTTGTGTGCCGGTTTGGGCGCAATCTCGATGGCGGTCTCGCCGATGGTTGCAAGAGCTGCGTCCTGCAGGGGAAGCGGGACATCATCAGGCTTTGCAATCGTGTCTTTGTGGCGCATACGATCAACTCCAATTCAGCGTTGCCGGGCCAGTGGCCCAACGGTCGTTTGGCGCACCGCTGTATATGTACCACCGCCCTTTTTTATTAATCAGGGGCGGTCCTTAAGAAAGACTGAATACAGATTCAGTCCACAGTTACATCGTTCCCATCGACATCAACGGTATTGTTTTCGCTGTTAATGGTCTGTGCGGCATTGCGTAGGGCATCGTGGATAAGGGACGAGAGATTGCGAACAAATCGCTCGCGGTCGTCATCATCAAAAGCGCTGAAGCCGCCCGTCTTGCCGCCCGCTCGGCGCACCTTCTTCTCCTCATGGCGAATGAAGAGCTGCATGTCTATGGTCTCCTTGCGGTACAGGTGCCCGCGTACTCCTATGGCGAAGGCTCCTCGTCCCAACACCATGTTCTCCTCATGGCGAATGAAGAGCTGCATGTCTATGGTCTCCTTGCGGTACAGGTGCCCGCGTACTCCTATGGCGAAGGCTCCTCGTCCCAACACCATGCTGGCAAGGCCAATGTCTTGGGTTACAACCACATCGCCGGGTTGCAGGCGCTCGACGATGGCGAAGTCGGCGGCATCCGCACCTACGCTCACGTCGAGCGTTTCAACCCAAAAGCCCCGGCGCGCGGACAGGGCGTCTCGGGGGTCGTCGCGGCGGATGCGGCGCTGCAGGTTCTGCGTACTGTTTCCGGCGACTACGGTATGGATGCCGTGTCTCCTGGCGGCATCGAGCGCCTCGCGCGTGACGGGGCATGCATCGGCGTCGATAAACAGGGTGGGTGCAAGCGGGGACGCGGTTTGCATGGGTAGGTCCTTTGCTGGATTGCGGGAGGCTACAATGGGGAACAAATGCGTCGATAGATGTATCAAAGGGGGATACCGTGTCTGTTCTCTACGCACTTGCCGGCCTGCTCATTATAGCTGCCGTTGTATCGTTGGTCTTATCTCTGCTGGGCGTTATCGTGGTGGGTGCGCTGCGCATCCTGCCCGTGGTCTTTGTGGTACTCGCGGCGGTGTTTTTTCTTTCCGGTGGTCGCATCGACGTGCACCTGCCCGATAAGTGGCGTAGGAAATAGACGCGATCGCCTTTTGCCGCCACCGGTTTGAAAGGTTTTTGGGACGGCGGCCATGTGTGTCCAAGGTGTGTTTGTCCAAGTTATTCGCAATCAATCTTTTTCCTGTAGAATAATCTAACGACGTTAGATATTAGGAGGAACCGGTTGTGGCTACAGAAGAGCAGGTCGATGAATTCATAGCGTTGGTTGATGAAACAAGGCCGGTGCACCTATTCCATCACATCGATGAGACCACTGTGGGCGCCGGCGGCATCATGCGTATGCTGTGCTGCGCCAAGGAGGGAGACGATCCCGTCACGGCCGGCGCGATAGCCGAAGAACTGCACGTCAGCACGGCCCGCGTCGCAGCGCTCCTCAAGAACATGGAGGCCAAGGGGCTTATAGCGCGCGAGCGCGCCATATCAGACGCTCGCGTTACGGTGGTCACCCTCACGCCCCGCGGGCGCGCTCTGGCAGATGCGGCGTATCGAAACGTTCGCAACCATGCGGCCGCCATCATCGACGCGGTGGGTATCGAGAGGCTCCGGGCGTTTTTCGAAACGGCTCGCGACATCTGCGCCGTGGCTCGTCCCGCTTCAGTTGCTATGGACGAGGAAGATGGCGAGCAGGCACCCCGCGCATCGCGCTGCCCGTTCTCGTCCTAATACGGCTATGTCCTAATCAATCCCTGCAGCGCATGGCTGCATATAAATATCTCATAGGGTTAGGTATAAGGAGCGCGTGTACGATGGTCGATCTATCGGCGCATGCGCCTGCGAAGAAAAGGAGCAACGTGTGACAAAACTACTACGGTATCTCCGTTCGCGCGAATGGGCGGTGGCGGTGCTGGCACTGGCATTTATTGTTGTCCAGGTGTGGCTTGACCTTAAATCACCTGAGTATATGGCCGAGATTACCCGCCTGGTGCAGGTTGAGGGTTCAACTATGCCCGAGATCTTAACCGCGGGTGGCAAGATGCTCGCCTGCTCGCTGGGCAGTTTGCTGGCGGCCGTGGCAACGGCTGTATGCTCGTCGTTTATCGCGGCGGGTTTTGGCGGCACCATGCGCGCCAAGATGTTTCACAAGGTGCAGTCGTTCTCTATGGAAGAGATCGGCCGCTTTTCCACCCCAAGCCTCATTACCAGGTCGACCAATGACGTCATGCAGGTGCAGATGCTGATCGTGCTGGGTCTGCAGATGCTGATCAAGGCGCCTATTACCGCCGCTTGGGCTATCACCAAGATTGCCGGCAAGCGCTGGGAATGGACGGCCGCTACGGGTGTGGCGATTTTGGTTTTGCTTGCCGTTGTGGGAATCTGCCTGCTTATCGCTACACCGCGATTCCGTCGCATGCAGCGTTTGACGGATGACTTGAACCGGGTGTCGCGCGAGAACTTGTCGGGCCTTTCCGTGGTGCGCGCCTATAACGCCGAGGCCTATCAGCAGGATCGTTTCGACGTCGTCAACGATACGCTCACCAACAACCAGCTGGTGGCGTACCGAACCATGGTGTTCCTCATGCCCACCATCCAGGCGACCATGAGCGGCCTGTCGCTCGCCATCTATTGGATTGGCGCGGCAGTTATCAACAGCGCTCTCATGGCGGATAAGATCGCGCTGTTTTCCGACATGATGGTCTTCTCCCAGTACGCCATCATGGTGGTCATGGCGTTCATGATGCTGGTAATGATCTTCATGATCTTACCCCGCGCCCAGGTGGCGGCGTCGCGTATCAACGAGGTGCTGGATACCGAGGCTTCTATCGAGGACGGCGCGCTTGAACAGGGCAAGCCCGGCCAGACCGGTGAGATCGAGTTCCGCGATGTGACCTTCCGCTACCCGGATGCAGAGGGCAGCATGCTGCGGCACGTCTCCTTCTCGGCGCATCGCGGCGAGACGGTGGCGCTTATCGGTTCGACTGGCTCGGGCAAGTCAACGGTGATCAACCTTATCCCGCGCTTTTACGATGCGACGTGGGGCGAGGTGCTGGTCGACGGCGTGAACGTGCGCGAGTACACCACGCGCGCGCTGCGAAACAAGATAGGCTACGTGTCGCAGCGAGCCACGCTCTTTGGCGGCACGGTCTCGAGCAACATCGCCTACGGCGATAACGGCCGCGGCCCCGTGACCGATTCCGATGTCGAGGCGGCTGTGGGCGCCGCGCAGGCGGCTGAGTTTGTGGAGAAGATGGAAGGTGCGTACCAAGCGCAGATCGCTCAGGGCGGCACCAACCTTTCCGGTGGTCAGCGCCAGCGCTTGTCCATCGCTCGTGCAATCGCCCGCAAGCCTGAGATCTTGATTTTTGACGACAGCTTCTCCGCGCTGGACTACAAGACCGATCGCGTGCTGCGCGATGCGCTCGACCGCGAGTGCGCGGACACCACCCGCATCATCGTGGCGCAGCGCATAGGCACCATCCGCGATGCGGACCGCATCGTGGTGCTGGAAGACGGCCGCGTTGTGGGCCAGGGCACGCATGAGGAGCTTATGCGCGATTGCGAGACCTACCAGCAGATTGCCCTGTCCCAGCTAAGCGAAGAGGAGTTGGCGTAAATGGCAACCAATCATGCTATGCCGGCGCGCGGTCCCATGGGAGGCCACGGCCCTATGGGTGGACGAGGACCTATGGGTGGACGCGGCGCCGCTGGCCAGAAGATAGACCGCAAGACCTGGGGCAAGCTGCTCGCGTTTTGCCGCCGCTACGTTCCCGCGGTCGCGATCGCGCTCGCGTGCGCTGCGGTGGGCACCATCTTGACGCTGCTGGGCCCCAACATGCTCTCCGACATCACCGATGCCATCCAAAACGGCATCGCGCCCGATACGGATAAACTCGAGCTCATTGTGACCACCGTTTCTGACAACATGCAGCAAAACGCCCAAAAGCTGGCAGAGCAGCAGGCCGCTGCCGCAGTCGCCGCGGGTATGGACCCTGCCGCTGCGGGCGCTGCCGGCGACGCCGCCGCGATGGGCTCCATGCAGGATATGGCGAGCGTCGCGGACACCCCCGACACCTCGGCCCCGGGCGATGCCACCAAGGGCATGGAGGCGCTGCTCCAGATGCCCCAGGAGACGCGCGCCGCGCTGATGACCGATGTCGAGGTCGATGGTGTCACCATTACCTCCAAGGACCAGCAAGAGCTGCTCGATATCTTTGCGAACCTTGATATGAACGATACCCAGGCGACCATGTCCGCCCTGGATAACCTGCCCAAATCCGTCAAGAGCTTGGTTGAACCCGGTATCGACATGGAGCTTGTATTGGGCACGGCGACGGTGCTCATTGGGTTCTACATAGCAAGCTACGTGCTCTCGGTGCTGCAAGGCCTCATTATGACCACGGTGACGCAACGCATCTCGCGCGGGCTGCGTGCAGAGATCTCTGCCAAGATCAACCGCCTGCCCATGTCCTACTTCAACCGCGTGCCCACCGGAGATATCCTCTCCCGCATCACCAACGATATCGATACACTGGCTCAGTCGCTTAACCAAAGCGTCAGCACCTTGCTGTCCGCCGTGGTGCTGTTCTTTGGCAGTCTGTTCATGATGATCCGTACCAACGGGTGGATGACGCTTGCCGCCGTAGGCGCCAGCCTGCTGGGCTTTGCGCTGATGATGGCCATCATGGGCCGCAGCCAGAAGTACTTTATGCGCCAGCAGAACGCCCTGGGCGCGCTGTCCGGCCATATCGAGGAGTCCTATACCGGCCACACGGTCATCACGGCCTATAACGCCGAGGACCTGGTGGGCGCCGAGTTCGACCGCATGAACGCCGAGCTCGTGTCGGCGGGCTTCCGCGCCCAGTGCCTGTCCGGCCTCATGATGCCCATCATGACGTTCATCGGCAACTTTGGATACGTGGCGGTGTGCGTGGCGGGCGGCGCCCTCGCGCTTGACGGTCAGATAGGCTTTGGCGTGATCGTCGCCTTCATGCTTTACGTGCGCTACTTCACGCAGCCGCTTTCCCAGATAGCCCAGGGCGTGCAGGCGCTGCAGTCTGCCGGGGCCGCGGGCACGCGCGTGTTCGAGTTCCTCGATGCGGAGGAGATGGCAGACGAATCCGCCAAGCCCGCGTTGGGCGACCGCACGGTACGCGGCGAGGTTGAGTTCGATCACGTGCGCTTCACCTATGACGGAGCGGACAAGCCCGTCATCAAGGATTTCTCGGCCCATGCCCTGCCCGGTCAAAAGGTCGCCATCGTGGGTCCCACGGGCGCTGGCAAGACCACCATGGTCAACTTGCTCATGCGTTTCTTCGAGATCGACGGCGGCGAGATTCGCATCGACGGGGTGCCCACGCGCGACATGCGCCGCGAGGATGTGCACAGCCTGTTTTGCATGGTGCTGCAGGATACCTGGCTGTTCGAGGGCACCATTCGCGAGAACCTGGTCTATTGCGATGAGGGTGTGGACGATGAAAAGGTACGCCGAGCGTGCCGAGCCGTGGGCCTGGACCACTTCATCCGTTCGCAGCCGCATGGGTATGACACGGTGCTAAACGACCAGATCAACCTTTCGCAGGGCCAAAAGCAGCAGATGACCATCGCGCGCGCCATGATCGCCGACAAGCCCATGCTCATCTTGGACGAGGCGACCTCGAACGTGGACACGCGCACGGAGCTTAAGATTCAGCAGGCTATGGACGAGCTCATGAGCGGTCGCACCAGCTTTGTGATCGCGCACCGCCTCTCGACCATCAAGAACGCCGACCTCATCTTGGTGATGAAGGAAGGCGATATCATCGAGAGCGGCACGCATGATGAGCTGCTCGCGGCGGGTGGCTTCTACGCCGACCTGTATAACTCGCAGTTCGCGGAGTAGTTGAGCTTACTGAGCTTGCGGACGGGGACATCGTCCAAAAGAACAACGGCGACCCTGGAGTTTTCCGGGGTCGCCGTTTGCATATGGATGCGCGGCTGCGTATGGCGGGTGCGCGTGGCGTCTGTGCGTGGATGTACGGTCTAGATTCTTGCAAGGGCTCTTAGGCGCCCCAAACTTCTTGAGCGATCTCGCGTACCAGGGCGATTTTTGCCCACTGCTCGTCCTCGGTGAGCTTGTTGCCAATCTCACAGCTGGCAAAGCCGCACTGGGGAGAGAGACACAGGTCCTCAAGCGGCAGGTAGCGCGCGGCCTCATGGATGCGCTTGATGACGGCCTGCTTGTCCTCAAGTTCGGGGCGCTTGGTGGTCACCAGGCCCAGGACAACCTTCTTTCCCGGCGCCACGTGGGCGAGAGGTTCAAAACCACCTGAGCGCTCATCGTCAAACTCAAGGTAGAAGGCATCGACGTTCTCGCGGGCAAACAGGATGGGCGCGACCAGATCATATGGACCGCTCGAAGCATGGGTTGAGTGGTAGTTGCCGCGGCATACGTGGGTGGTGATGGCCATGTCTGCCGGGCGGTCGACCAGCGCCAGGTTGTTTACGCGCAGGTACTTCTCCGCCTCCGCTTCGGGCGTGGAACCCGCGGCGCGAATGGCTGCCTGGAAGCCCTCGTCCACCAGCGCGCCCCAGGTGCAGTCATCAAGCTGCAGGTTGCGGCAGCCGGCGGCGTAGAGCTCGCGGATAACGGTGCGGTACGCGGCGCCGATGTCCTCAAGCAGCTCATCCTCATTGGGATAGATGCTGCGTGTGCGCTCGGTGGCGGCGGCGTCGCGATAAAGCTCCAACACCAGCTGAGCGGGCGCGGGGATAGTTTGCTTGGCGACGTGGCCGGGCTCCTCAAGCGCCTGCACAAAGGCGAAGTGGTCGATAAAGGGATGGTTCTCTCCAGAGATCTTGCCGGTGAGGACGGCGGAGCCATGCGTGGTCTCCTCGCCCACAAAGAAATAGCCATGGTCTAGCTCCACGTGCTCGATGCCGGCGAATCCCCACATAAAGTCGAGGTGCCAGTAGGAGCGGCGAAACTCGCCGTCGGTGATAAGGGGCAGGCCGGCATCCTTCTGCTTCTGGACAAGTTCGGCGATGCACTCGTCCTCAACCTGCTTGAGTTCGGTATCGTCCAGCTCGCCGGCGGCATGTGCGGCGCGCGCGGCTTTAAGGCGATCGGGACGAAGAAAGCTGCCGACGATATCGAAGCGGGTGGGTGCGATGGCAGTCATGGTTGGTTCCTTTCATTGGGTGCGCTATCTGATGAAAGGAGTATGCGCGGACGCACCTCGATTGGGAAATACTGAAATCAATGACAATACGATAGGAAAAACCTATAGCACGGATGAGCTTGGGATATGCTTGCGAATCGCGGCGATAAACGCTTCTCCGTAGCGCGAGAGGTGCGTGTTGCGCCGCGTGACAATACCCACCTCCATGTGCTCTTCAACTTCAAGGGGAATCGCGATGATGTCTTCGCCGTTGAGCTCGTGCGAGATCACGCCCGAGCACACGGTGTAGCCATCGAGGCCTATGAGCAGGTTGAACAGGGTGGCACGGTCGCGCACGCGGATGTTCTTGTCGCGGCCCAGCGTGGAGAGCGGTTCCTCTGAGAAGTAGAACGAGTTGAAGTCGCCTTGCTCGTAGGAGAGGTAGGGGTAGCCGGCGAGATCTTCGAGCGTGACAGAGGGACGCGTCGCCAGCGGGTGCGTCGAGGAGAGGAAGACGTGCGATGCGGTCGAGAAAAGAGGCTCGAACTCAAGCTCCTCAGCGCGCAGCATGCGGGTTATGACCTCGCGGTTTGCGTCCGAGAGGTAGAGCACACCCAGCTCGCTTTTCATATGGGCGACGTCCTCGATGATCTCGTGCGTCTGTTCCTCGCGCAAGGTGAACTCGTAGCGGCTGGCGTTAAAGGTGCGGATCACGTCCACAAAAGCGTTGACGGCAAACGAGTAGTGCTGGCAGGAGACAGCGAAGCGGGGCACGGGCTGGGTGTCGCGCTTGAAGCGCTCTTCAAGCAGGTCGGCCTGCTCCAGCACCTGGCGCGCGTAGCCGAGGAAGGTCTGCCCCTCGGTGGTGGTCACCATGCCCTTACTCGTCCGCTCAAACACCGTGATGCCCATTTCGCGCTCCAGGTCGCGCACGGCGGCGGTCACGCTTGGCTGCGATACAAAGAGCCTGCGTGCTGCCTCCGTGACGCTGCCGCATGCTGCCACCTCGACGATATATCTGAGTTGTTGGAGTTTCATCTGGTTTCCGTTCTTTCATGGGGAAGGTTTGCCGGAGAGGGGGTGTCCCATAGTCGCCGGTACGCGGTCGATCGCGCTGCGCCAACTTTCTCGATAACGCCCTCTTGCTGTAGCTTTGAGAGAATGCGCTCGAGCGTGCGTTGACTCATGCCGGGGTTGGCGTCCAGGATTTCCCGTTTTGTCGCGGTGCCGAGCTGCTTGTCGAGAAACGCACGGACCGCATCTTCGTTGCCCGCGGGGGCGCCCACCAGAGAGAACCTGTCGGCGAGCTCTCGGTAGCACGCGCCGATGATACCTAGCATGTACGTGATAAAGGGGGTGTAGTCGTTATCGCCCTCCCGCCAGCCATGGGAGCTTGCGGCGAGGGCCTCGTAATAGGTCTCCTTCGTTCGCTCGATCTCCCTTTCGATTGAGACGTACTTTCCCACGTCGTATCCAGAGCGGTACATGAGCAGCAGCGTGACCAACCTGCTCATGCGTCCATTGCCGTCGTTGAACGGATGGATGCTCGCGAAGTCGAACGCGAACACAAGGGAGACAAGCAGGGGGTCGTACACCACGGCCTCGACCTGCTTGCGATATTCGTTGCAGATGGCCTCGATGGCACCGGACGTTGCGGCGGCGGACGTGGGGATAAAACGTGCGACGAGCTCGCCTTGGGCGGTTCGCTCGGCGATGACGTTATCGGAGTCCTTCCATCTGCCTGCATGGGAATCTCCGGAGAAACGGTATAGGTCGCGGTGAAGCTGGAGGATGACGCCGGGCGTGATGGGGATGTTATCGTGGCTCTCGTGGACGATGTCCAAGACGTACCGGTACCCGGCGATCTCACGCTCGTCGCGGTTTTTCGGCTCCACGTTCTCGAGCATAAGCTCGTGCAGGCGCCTGTCGGAGGTCGAGATGTTTTCGATCTTGTTCGAAGCGCTCGTGCTCTGAATCTTGGCCACCTCCACCAAGGCGGCGAAGCGGTTGGGATGGGCGGCGGAGAGCAGGGACGTCTTGCCCTTGAGCTCCCGGATGTTCCCGAGAGCGGATACGACCTCCGGAGTCATGAGGCTGGCAAGCGCCCTGTTGAAATCGAATTGAGTCACGATATCCTCGCCATCTTCGTAATATTATCGACAAGTATACTAGATATGGCGAAGATAAGTTTGAGCGGTCGCACGGGTCGACGACCCCTCATCGGTGTACCCCGCTACCGAGAACTTTGTTTAACTTTGTTCAACTTGTTAAAGCTCGCCATACCAAGCGGCCGCCTCCTGCCGGAGGCGTCTTGTGGACTCGGTGCCGTTCGAAACTCCTTCATATGTCATGGTTGGTATCGCATTTCCTTATGTGCGCGAATACCGGCTCGAGTGCGTAAGGGAACGGGCGCTGCCTCAAGCGTGCCCTCATACTTCTCTCCAACGAAGTGAAGAAAAAGCTTAAACTTCTCTCCATTGAAGAGAAGTTGGTATACTGATGGCGGAGGAAGGGGAGTATCCAATGTCGCCGACTGCGTTTGACTATGCCGATCTTGTGCAAGAGGCTCGTGCTTTTGAGTTTCCGAGCCCCCGTCCGCGCCGCGAGGTTGTCGAGGCGCTGCCCGAGCCCGCGCCGTTCAATCTCATCCATGCCATTACGGGTATCCGTCGGTGTGGCAAGACGTTCTACGCGTTCCAGCTCATCCAGCAGTTGTTGTCCTGCGGCGTGCCGCGCGATCGGGTGTTCTACTTCAACTTCGCAGATGACAGGCTTCGACCGACGCCTCCTGCGTTGCTCAATGATGTCGTTGAGGAATACTGGCGCCAGGTCCCTTCTGCCAGAAGCGAAGGATGCTACCTATTCCTCGATGAGGTCCAAGAGGCGGACGATTGGGAAGGATTCTGTCAGAGAATCGCGGAGCGAGAGCGCGTGACGCTTGTGGTGACGGGTTCGTCGTCCAAGCTGTCCGCTGACGAGATCGCGAGCCGGTTTCGCGGCAGGCTTCTCGAGCATCCTATGCGCCCCCTGTCCTTTGTAGAATTCTGCCTATTTAATGGCATCGATCTTCCAGATGCGGACGACCTTGCGCTTGCAGGTTCCGTTGCTCCGACGATGAGAAGTTCGTTGGAAGCCGCTTTTGATCGGTATTTGATTGAGGGCGGTTTTCCTGGGGCGCAGGGCTGCGGCGGCGCCGAGCGTATGGCGTTGCTGCAGACGTACGTTCGCGATGTCGTGGTGCGCGACGTGGTCGACAGGTACCCGCGTGCCGGCGTGGCGCTGGCGAACCAAGTCGCGCTGTATGGGCTGCGCAACACCGGTTGCGAGTTGTCGGTCAACAGCCTTGTGGCGAGCCTGAAAAAGGTGGGGTATCCAACAACGTGGGAGACTGTCTCGGAGGTGTCGCGACTGCTCGAGCAGGCACATCTCTACGATGGCGTAAGCGAGTATTCCACGTCATTCTCCCCGTCGAGCACGGCGACCCGCAAGGTGTATGCCGTCGACACCGGCATGGCGCACGCCGTCTCCCGCGCGAGCCAGCAAGATGCTGGCAAGCGGCTGGAGACCGCCGTGCACAACGAGCTCGCTCGCCGAGCGGCATCGGCCCGGATTGACACGGTTTGCTCGCTCACCGTTCCCGGCGCAAAGCGGGAGAAGGTCGACTTCGTGGTGGGTGACGCTCTTTCGCTCGAGCCATATGGCCTTATACAGGTGACGGTGGATATGACGGCGGATCGCACGCGAGCACGCGAAATCGGTTCTTTGGCGTCCGCCATGTGGTATGCCGGGGTGGACAAGGGTCTGGTGGTAACGCTTCGCGAGCGCTCGACGATCGAGGTTCCCGAGGGAATGATCGAGGTCGTGCCCGCGTGGCATTGGGCGCTTATGGACGGCGTGGGGTAAGCAAATAAAGACCGAATAAAGGCGCCTGCTCGAGCTGCTTTCTGGTGTCCTTGTGCGGATTTCAGTGGCAGCTCGGTTCGGAAGAGGGGTTGATAATGAGGCGGATTGCCTGCGCTCGTTGCGGACGAAGGCTGCCAGTTAAGTTCGGCGTTATGCCGAGGCGGTGCGCCTGTGGAGAAGAGTTCGAATGGGCACCGTTGGGCGGGTTCGGCAGATCAACTGCCGTCTTGGCAGCCTTTGCCCTCCTTATGTCTCCGATTCTCGTCCTCATTTGGTTTACGCGGCGGCTTCTTCAAGATTCCATCGTCCTGTACGCTGTGGCGTTGATTGTCGTTTTCTATTGGTTTCGCGTATGCGAGACGCTGCTCGTTCGTTTTGGCTTGGTGCGTATGACGGGAGTCAAGGTTGAGTAGCCGGCGCGTTATTTCGCTCCAGCTGAAAGGGCCAATGTGCGCGAGGCAGACTTGAAAACGATCGCGTTCGCCTTGGCTGGTGTTGCGGCGGGGGTCTTCATCAAGGTTCTTGATGTGTGGACCTGCAATGCGGCGAACATCTATCGCGCCGCCGACCTGCGCTGTCGCCAGCTGCCACACTGCCGTTTACAGCAAAGCATCTCACGGGGGCCCTGCTTCCTCACCGCAACGGGCGGTGGCGGAATTGTCATGATGTGTTGCTACAATTGTCGCTGCTAGATGGTGGAGCGCAACGGCGGTTGCGAGGATAGTCTTGCACTGAGTCCAGGTGGCCAAAGGGGCGAAAGCATTCCATGACGGCTGCCTTCGGGCCTGGAACAACAGTGCTACAAGGAGGCTTTCATTATGGATGACGCAGCGACGCAGCTTGCCGACCGTCTGCTCGATCTTCGCCGCAAGGCCGGCTATTCGCAGGAGCAGTTGGCGGATCTGCTCGGGGTTTCCCGTCAGGCCATCTCGAAATGGGAGGGCGCTCAGGGTCGCCCCGAGGTCGACAACGTGGTCAAGCTCGCGCAAATCTATCGTGTGAGCACGGACTTCATCCTCACGGGCTCGGCGAGTGTCCCGTCGGTGTGCGAGACGCCCTTGGCAGCCGCCCCGCGCGAGTTGTCGCGCGAGCACCGCTTCGCCCTCAGCGCCCTCATGGTTATCGCCGGTACCGCGGTCGTGTTCCTGCTGATCGTCGTTATCCTGACCATCCTGTCCACGATGCTCACCGCGGGTGCCGACATCCCCGGATGGAAGTAGCCGCTGGCTGGGTTCTCGTATTCGCTATCAATTGACTTGACGCGTGTAAGGTAACTTGGCGTTTGTCCGATACGCCCTTTCTTGCGGAGGCGGGGCTCATGCGCCTTGGTCTTGTATGCTCAGGGGCGGGTTGGCAAAAGGAGCAAAAGAATTATGGGCATCCTCGTTGAGGCACGTGGTGTGCGCAAAAGTTACAGACATGGAGATCTGAGCACTGAGCTTCTTCGCCGCGTTGATATGAGCGTGTCGGCTGGGGAGATGGTGTCAATCGTGGGACCATCCGGTTCGGGCAAGTCGACACTGCTGTACTGTTTGGCGGGGCTTGAGGTCCCCGATGCGGGCGAGATTCATCTTATGGGCGTGGATATCGTGCGAGCGAGGCGCGGCGAGAGCGCGAAGGTTAGAGCCAGGCATGTCGGGTTCGTGTTCCAGCAGTATAATCTCATGCCCTCGCTTTCCGTGGGCGAGAACGTCTCGCTACCTGAGCGCTTTGCCGGTCGTAGGGTGAGCAGGAAGGACATGTGCGATCTCTTGGAGCGGGTCGGTATGGGAGGGAAGGAGCATGCTCGTCCGGCCGATTTGTCCGGTGGCGAGGCGCAGCGCGTGGCGCTCGCCCGGGCTGTCGCTTCTGGTCCGGACATTGTGTTTGCCGATGAACCCACTGGCGCCCTCGACACGGCGAACGGGAACGTGGTCCTCGATATGCTGCGAGCCATGGCGGATGGGGAGAGCCGGTCCGTCGTTATGGTGACGCATGATCTTGAGGCGGCCGCTCGTGCCGACCGAGTGCTTGTGATGCGTGACGGGAAGATCGTCCACATGATGACTCGCTCCACGTCGCGGGAAATCCTCGCCGCGATGGAGAAGATGGAGCCGCGCGAAGCCGCCGAGGGGGCGATGTTGCGATGATTCTCCTGCTTGTTGGCGATGTTCGGGAGCATTGGCATGTGTGGTTCGGCGTGCTCGCCGTTGCCGCCGCGTTTGGCTATATGGGAGGTTGGTTCGCATCGTTTTCCGCAACGGCGGCAGCGGATCCGATGGCGTCGGCTTCTTTCTTCTTTAGAAGCGTCGCCCAGGCGATTCTCATGTTCTCGGCGCTTTCCGGATGCGTCGTTCTCTCTTCAACGGCCCGGGGAAGCATCTTCTCGTTGCGGCGCACCTATGCCCTGTGGCAGGTGATCAACATTCCTCCGGTTGTGGTGGGCTTTGCCGTCATCGTTCAAATTGCGCTTGTGGGGGTCTTCGGTTCGTGCTTGGGCTTGGCTTTGTGCTGGGCAAGTTCCCCCGCCGTATTCAGCGCTCTGTTCAAGGATATCGACTTGTTCGAAGGGGTGCGGCTTCTGACAGGATTATCCCTCTACCCTGCGGTTATGGGTGTATCGTTACTCGTTTCGGTGCTCGGTGGGGCGCGCGCCGCAAGGGCAGCGGCGTGCGCCCCGCCCGTGTTGGCCTTGCGTGACGAGCGGTCGGTCGAGGGCGCATCCGCGCGCATGACGCCGCTGCGATGGCTTGCCGCCCTTGCCGCATGTGCCGCCGCCGCGTGGTGTGTGTCTACGGTCGACCCCGCCTTGGCCCCTGTCGACTTCGGTCAGAGTACCTGGCTTGTCTTTTTGCCTATTGCGATCCCGGTGCTTATTACGGCGTTCTCCCCAGTACTTTTGCCGAGGATCCTGCGCGCGGTGACGTGTCCGTTGTCGCGCTGGACAGCGTGGCTTCTTGCGCGCAGGAGCGCTCGGCACGGTTTGACGAAAAGCTTGTCGATTGAGACATTCCTCGTGGTTGCTATGGGCATCGTTGCGGGTTTCTATTCGATGATGGACTTGATGGGGCGGTATGCCACGGCATGCGACTTGCCGATTGGGAGCGGATTCGGCCTCGACCCGCGCCTCGCGTGCGTAATGTTTGCGGGGCCGATCATCTTGGCGACTGTGGGGTCATGCGCACATGTAGTTCTTGCCTTGCGAGTGCGTGAGCACGACGCGTCATTGCTGGAGGTATGGGGTGCCACCCCGCGCCAGGTCTGCGCCGTCTCGCTTTTCGAGGCCTTTATGCATGTGGTGACTGCAGGCTCAGCTGCATTGTTTGCTGTTGTGCTTTCCAACGTGATCGCGGCCCATGCGTTGGGCTTGGGTGCTGGGAGCGCGACGCTGTCCGTGCGTTTTGCCCCTGCGGCCCTCATCGCCGTCGCAGGATTCGTCGTGCTGGTTGTAGCGGAGCTGATGCCGGTGTTTCGCGTGATCAGGGTCGCACCGGTGCGGTTTCTCAACGAGTGATTGACGCTGTCCTAAAGCTGATATACCAAAGAAATTCTCACTAAATATAGGAGGAATAGAGGTATATCATGCCCAAGATCATTTCAAGCTCCACGCTGCGCAACGGATACGACGAGGTGTCGGCATGGTGCCGGGAAAAGCGGTAGCCGGTCTGTGTCGCTAAAAATGGTGCAGGTGATCTTGCGGTCATGGACATCGAGTCGTATGAGCGGCTCATGGTCCGCCTCGATTTGCTCAAGAGCTCGGCCGAGGGGCATCGTGATGTGGTGGAGGGGCGGACGCATCCCGCCCGCAAGGGGGCTAGCGCCTGCGCGAAGAGTTCGGGTTGTAGATATGTTCTCCGTTGTGGAAACCGATGCGGCCCTGGAAGACTTGCGAGAATCGATCGTTTACCTAAGCTACCGCACCGGCGGAAAGCAGACAGGTGCGAATCTGCTCGATGCGTGGAGCGCCTCGTTGGCCTTCTCGAGCAAGCGCCTTATGCATTCCCGCTCGCTCTCGATCCCGTTGTTGGGTTGCTGGGTTATCGTTGGGCACGTGCCGGCTCCAATATTGTCCTGTACGCGGTGCGTGAGGCAGAGGGGACTGCCACCATCGAGCGCTCGACTGCCCGGGGTTCACGGCAGTGGCGGGTGGCCCTGCAGCGTTTGTGGAGGGGCTGGGCACACATCGCAATATTTGGATCGTGGGCGGCAACACCGTCCTGGCGCCCCTGCTTTCTCGCGACATGGTTGATCATCTCATCATCCAGGTGGCGCCCGTGCTTTTGGGCGAGGGCGTCCCGTTGTTCACGCAAGGGGGCAGGTGCGTCGCTTCAAACTTGAGGTGGTCAGCCAATACGGCCAGTTCGTCGAGCCGGTGTATTCACGCTGAGGCGGGCTGCGGTACAAGGGCTCTGTTCAACTTGTTAAACTTTGTTCAACTTGTTAAAGTTCGCCATACCAGGCGGCTGCCTCCTGCCAGAGGCGTCTTGTGTGCCTAGCGCTGATAGAGGCTCTTTTATCCTTTTGCTGGACGAGCGATGGGGTGGGACAATGAATCGAAAACGGCTCTGTTTGATTATTGATGTCGCCAGTCTGGTGATTTGCCTGATTCCCCTCGCATGGTTTCTTTTGCGGGTATCGAAGTTGCCTGATGTCGTTCCCGTCCACTTTGGTTTTGGGAACGTTCCAACCCGCTTTGGAAGCAAGTGGGAGTATCTCTTCATGCCGCTCTTTTCCATTGGCGTGATCATTTTTGGAATATGCTGTCGGTATCTTGGGCTCTCCAACGTTCCCGGTGTTCACGCGCGTGAGGAACGAGACCTAATTGTTGCCATCATTGTGCTTGTGTCTGCCGTTTTGCTAGACGTGAGCTGTTTCTACCTCTTCTTCCTTGCCTTTTCGCGTTAGCCTAACGTGAGAGACCCACATGCCATGCCTGTGATGCAAACAGCGGCTATGCCCCTATCGGTCTTCCGTAAAGGATGGCCGCGCCCTCGCTGTCGTGGCATCGAGCCCCACGGGGCGGATACTAAAGCCCCCCGCTATGCCTGGGGGTTTGTTTGCTAGCCTTTGCTCTTCTCATGTCTCCGATTCTTGTCCTCATATGGCTTGCGCGGCAGCTTCTTCAAGATTCCATCGTCCTGTACGCTGTGGCGTTGATTGTTGTTTTCCATTGGCTTTGCGTATGCGAGACGCTGCTCGTTCGTTTTGGTTTGGTGCGGATGGCGCTAGCAATATCCCCAGCCTTCCACGCTCCATGCGGCGTTTTGCGTAGGCCTGGTGAGTACCCACTGCCAGTCTTCGTACGTCTCATTTGGCGAGAAGCCTTCGTTTGTAGATCTCCAGCTGGTTGTGAACGTTGATAGGACGATGATGCGGTCTTCAGCTCCCGTTTGTTTGCGATCGAGTTCATCGTCCAAAAACGTTTTTTCAATCTCGCCGTTGTAGCGGAGTTCTTTAAGGGTGCATCCCGTAAAGTCTGAGGCGAACGTCGCTTCAATGGCGTCGAAAGCGGAAGAGATGTCGGCTTCTCCGTAGAGACTTGTGGGCGCCGCGATGCGTTGGACCGATTTTGTATCCCCGCCGGATGAAAAGAGCGCGGATGCGATGGCTCCAAAGATGATGAGGGCGCCTATTGCTGCGATGAGGGCGGTCTTCTTACGCATGGGCATCTCCTGCGGACGTAAGGCCAAGCGGTGGTATCTTTTGATCATTATATTGCCGCGCTTGAACAGCGGGTAACAAACGGCGGGTTTATCTACAGAGCGGGGGTTGCCGTGGCGTTTGACTACAAGAAGGGATACAAGGAGTACTATCTTCCACCCAAGAAGCCGGGGGTTGTCGAGGTGCCCGAGATGGCGTTTCTTGCAGTGAGAGGGCATGGTGACCCCAACGAAGAGGGCGGGGCGTACAAGGATGCGCTCGAGATGCTCTACGGAGTTGCCTACACCATCAAGATGTCCAAGAAGGGCGACCATCGCATCGAGGGCTATTTCGATTTTGTGGTGCCACCGCTAGAGGGTTTTTGGTGGCAAGACGGCGTGCTTGGCGTGGACTATGCGCGCAAGGAGGACTTCAACTGGATCTCGGCCATTCGTGTGCCGGATTTTGTGACGCGCAGTGAGTTCGAGTGGGCCGTTGAAGAGGCGACTGCCAAGAAAAAGCGCGACTTTTCCCAGGTGGAGCTGCTCACCATTGAGGAGGGGCTGTGCGTTCAGTGCTTGCACGTGGGTCCCTATGATGATGAGCCGGCGACCGTCGAGGCGATGCGCGCGTTCGCCGAGGAGAGCGGTTACGTTGAGGATTTTTCTGACGAGCGCATGCATCATGAGATCTACCTCAACGACGCCCGTCGTACTGCGCCCGAGAAACTCAAGACAGTGATCAGGCATCCGGTTCGTAGGGCTTAAGCGCCAGAATGGCGACGGGATTGCTTTGTGCACTTCTAGAGGCCCCAAGGCGAGTTTCACCCCTATACTGGTACCTATCGAAGATAAAAACACAGCGCCCGTCGGGTAGTCGGGCCGCGGGCGCTTGCCTGCCAGTAACCTGCCTCCTTGGTTGTCCCTTCTTCGCGTAGCCCTACATAGAAGGAGGTCGCGGCTATGCGGAAGAGGGAAGTCTCATCGACCCTGACGGTCTACCATGATGGTCAGTTTTGGGTGGGCGTGGTAGAGCATGTCGAGAGTGACATGCTGAGCGTTGCGCGCGTGGTATTTGGCGCGGAGCCATCGAATGAAGAAATCTATACATGGGTGCTTGAGCGTTGGACGAGCTTGCATCTAAGTACGGCGACGGAACCGGTTGAATCTCATCAAAACCGGCTGCCTGGCAATCCCAAACGCCGTGCGCGTGAAGCAGCGAAGGCCTTGCATATGCGAGGTGCCTCAACCGCATCGCAACGTGCGCTCGCTCGTGAGCGGGAACGCTCGAAGGATGAGGCCCGATCAGAGCGTACGGCGCGCGGCAGGGAAGAGACGTTCGCGCGATGGGAAAAACGCCGCGAGAAAAGGCGTCGCAAGCATCGCGGGAAATGAACAGTTACGTCTCTACCCGCAGAGCGTGGCTGGTCTATCTGGATGAATGGAAGGCGGGGCCGCCAGCCGGACTCTCGAGTAAGCTCGCATAATCCGCTCTGTTTATGCGAGGATTGAAAAAGCGCATTGCCCCATGCTTGTTTTCGGAAGGATGGTGACCCTATGGGCTGGATAGAAGGGTTGAATGCCTCTGTGGACTACATAGAGGAGCATCTTGACGGTGACATCGATATCGCGCGTGCGGCGTCTTTTGCGTCCTGCACCGAAGGGCAGTTCCGGCGGATGTTCTCCTATCTTGCGGGGATGGGCCTGGCAGAGTACGTGCGCAAGCGTCGCTTGTCGTGCGCCGCGCTCGATCTGTCTAGGGGCGAGCGCGTGCTCGATGTGGCGGTGCGGTATGGCTACTCTTCGCCAACGGCGTTCAATCGAGCATTCCAAGAGGCCTTTGGCGTATCTCCCAGTGAGGCAAGGTGCCCCGGCGCCTCTCTTCTCGTTTTCCCGCGGTGCACGTTCGCCCTTACCGTTACGGGTGCGGAGCCCTTGTCGTGGAGGGTTGTGCCCCAGCCGGGAATGCGCCTCGTGGGAATAACGGCATTCTGCGGTGGCGCTCAGGGTAATCCGCTAGTTCAAATGTCCTCTTCAGGCAGAGAGGGCTTGCGCAATCTCTGGGAGAGCGCTTCGCAAGATGGGGTTATCGAGCAACTGATCGCGCTGACGGATGGGTCGGAGCCTCAAGGAATCCTCGGCGTCAACGTGTGCAAGGACGATGGCCAAAGCTATCAGATAGCCGTTGCATCGTCTCGTGAGGCGCCGGCGTGGGCGGATGAGATCCATGTTCCATCTGGGCTTTGGGCCGTATTCGACTGCACGGGTCCTTGCAGCACGGCGACGGCAGAGCACTATCGCAGGGTCTACTCCGAGTGGCTGCCTTCGTCAGGCTACGGGCTGTCGGGTGACGTAAGTATCGAGGTGTATCCGCAAGGCGATTTCTCGTCCACGTCATATCGCAGCGAGATATGGATGCCCATCTCGAAGCGGTCCGGCGCATAGCCATCCTTCCTTCTGTTCGTTGCGGTTTTACCGCGCGGTTCGTCCATGAGGACGAGGAGAAGGAGGAGTACAACAATGAAAGAAACCCGTACCGGTGGAGCTTGTCAACCTGTTGGCGGGTTGATGACGGCCGGACTCATGCTCGCGTTGTTTATCGCTGCGCTTGATTCTACCGTGGTGGCAACGGCGCTGCCGACGATTTCGGCCGCCTTGGGTGGAGCGGCGCATTATGCCTGGCCTATGACTGCATATCTTGCTTCAAGCACTGTGTCCACGCTCCTATGCGGCGGCCTTGCGTTTCATTTTGGCTTGAAGCGAACGTATGCGTTTGGCCTGGCTCTCTTTGCTGCGGCGTCTGCGCTGTGCGCCGCGGCTCCCACCATTGAGGCGCTTGCCGCGTTTCGCTTGCTCCAGGGTATTGGCGGCGGCTTGTTAGAGGCCGGCGTCTTCATAGCCGCTGCCATGATGCTTCCGCCGCGCGATAGGGGTCCCTATCTTGGGGCGGCGTCCGCCATGTACGGCGTGGCGAGCGTTATCGGTCCCGTGATTGGAGGGGCCGTCGCCCAGGGTTTGTCTTGGCATGTCATTTTTGTTGTGAATATTCCGATCGCGATTGTCGCGTTTGCACTATCGTCGAGGAGTCTGCCGGGCAGGGGCGATGGACCCCGCTCGGCGCAATTCGATGCGGCGGGAAGCGCGCTGGCATCGTTGAGCGTATTGAGCCTCGTTGCCGTGTTCAGTTTGGCGGGCGGCGCGTTCCCCTTGGTATCTCCCCGGGCAGCCGCTCTTGTAGCGCTATTTGTTATCCTCACGTTTGCCCTGTACAGGGTTGAGGCTGCTGCGAGTGCTCCCGTGATTCCCATGGGGCTGTTCTACCGCCCTCGGGTTGTCGCAGGATTCATCTCGGGCTTCTGCGTGCAGTTTGCTCTCATGGCGGGCGTGACGTATCTGCCGCGGCTTTTGCAGGAATCGATGGGTATCGCCGCCACCTCATCGGGTGCGGCGCTCATTCCCATGACGCTTGCCCTCATGCTTGGAAGTAACGTGTCGGGCGCCCTGTTCAGGAAGAATGGCAGGCTTCGTGCGCTTGCGGTGAGATCTTCGTTCGTAATCTTAGCTGCGGCTGCAGCGTTCATTGTTGGGGCGCAAAGCCTGACCGCACCCCTGGTTACATTGCTCGCGGCGGCGCTTGGCCTGGGCGTCGGCGTGGGAATGCCGGTTTCCAATCTATCGGCGCAGACGGGGGCAGATGCCCGCGACGCTGGCAAGGCAACATCCACGGCGATGTTCTTTAGGGGATTTGGCGGAACCGTATCCACTGCTGTATGCGGAATGCTTGCCCCCGCTGCATCCCCTGCCGGCACCACTTGGGTATTTTGCGCTGTGCTTGTGTCTGCGGTGGTGGGCCTTGCGGTGTCGATTCCTATTGCAAGTAGAATCTCGTCCTAACTGATTTCAAGGTGATGCTTGCGTTGGCGCCTGCCTTACTTATCCGTTGCATTCCACCTGCGCAGATTGGGCAAGATCGCCCCCAAAAGCGATGCGCATTCGTCCACTGACCAGCCCATGTGCTCCGCCATGCGCGGCGCGCAGTCCTCGATCATCTCTTCCATGGTGGTCTCGTAGGTGTACGCGCCCTGGTCGTAGCACCAGCGGCAGAAGTCTTCGGTCTCGGTGCCGTCTGCTTCGTGCCCATGCTGATCGGGTCCGGTGAACATCATGCCGCAGCTTTGACAGTAGTGCTCCGGCATGTCGAGCAGTCGCATCACGGGCACCTCGAGCTCGCGAGCGATGAGCTTGATCATGTCGATGCTCGGCTCCGTCGCTCCAGTTTCCCAGCGACTTACCGCTTGACGTGTGATGTAGAGCCGCGAGGCGAGTTCCTCTTGGGTGAGACCGCGTTCGCGGCGCAGTCGGGCAAGGGCGTCTTTGAGCAAGATCATGGCGATTCTCCTTTAGGTGGGCATTGGGTTTAAAGCCCGTTTCCTTCTTGCGATTATCTCGTGCCGCATGTGGTCAGTCGAGCAACGCTTTGTTGCGCTATCCCTTTTTACGGGTCGCGATCGCCCCGGTGATGGCTGCGATGAGGATGAAGGGCGCGATGCGGACGAAGATCCACTCGAAGCCGTGGAGCATGGTGCCCGCGATCGCGTATTCGGGGTTGGTGAAATTCCAGTCGAGATATGATTCCCCAATCATTCCAAGCGCCAGGAGGATAAGGGCTACGGCGACGGCGAGCGATATGCACAGCGTGTTCAAGGCTCGGCACTTTAATTCGTGAGCCCGCGCAAACTGCGCGTTGAGCACTTCGAGTTTTTCGGAGAGGGCTTGCAGGCTGTCCGGCTCAGAAGCGATGACCGTCTTGCCTAAAAGGGTGCTTACAGGCGTATCGAGCACCTCGCCCAGGGAAAGGAGCATCTCCGCGTCGGGCACCGAGAGACCGCGTTCCCATTTGGATACGGTCTGCCTCACCACGCTCAGCTTGATTGCGAGCTCCTCTTGGGACAAGCCCTTCTGTTTCCTGAGTTCGCGGATGTTCTCGTTTAACATGGGGAGCTCTTTCTCTCGCTGGGACTTACGATACCGCAATATTGCTCATGGCACGTCCGTTGCCGCAAGCAACGGTTTGTAACAGCGGGTCGTAGCGGTGCGATTGCGTGAGGGCGTGTGCTGATGAGGGTGTAGCTTGCGAAAGCGGGAAAGGGTGGGCGTTTTCGATTTGGGGTCCGTTTTGTCATCATTGCGAGTGAGCAAAGATGAGCCTTTCGGTTTCTTCGGCGCTTGCCTCATAATGACGGTATAGCTGAAAAACGGCACCAGGCTCGCGTAGCCCGGCGCCGCCTAGAAACCCGCGGATGGCGTGCAGGGGCGCCGAGACGATATGAGTTGAACATTGGGAGCCCCTCCCCTTGCAGCTCTATCGTGGGTCGGGCGACAATGGTCGTAGCGCCAACCGTGGCCGCGCGCCACATGCGACGGAGAGGGGCCCGCCATGTCCAATTATGTCACAGCCATCGGTCTCGACGTCCACGCGAGGAGCATCTCCGCATGCGCCTTCGACCCCATGACCGGCGAGGTGTCCCGCGCAAGGTTCGGATACGACCCCGCGTCGGTCGCCGAGTGGGCACTGGGGTTCGAGTCGCCCAAGGCGGTGTACGAGAGCGGCCCGACCGGCTTCCACCTCTGCCGCGCCCTGAGGGCGCTCGGCGTCGACTGCGCCGTAGGCGCCGTCTCCAAGATGCACCGGCCGGCCGCCGACCGCGGGCGCAAGAACGACCGGCGCGACGCCGAGTGGCTCGCCAGGCTCCTCGCCTGCCGCAACGTCGTCGAGGTGTGG
>NZ_JH126468.1:174180-184316 GCF_000225705.1 Collinsella tanakaei YIT 12063 | reverse complement strand
GCCGGCGGCGTCGAGGCACGCCGCGAAGTGCAACCGCCGCCTGCAGGACAGGCGCGACGCCATGTCGCAGGCGGGAAAGAGGCCCTGCGTGGCGAACTGCGCGACGGCCCGCGAGATGGCCTGCTGGGTCTGGGCGATAGCGCTCATGGTCCGGTAGCGCCCGCGGCGAGATAGGAGTCCGACCCCGGGGCGCGCCGCGCTCGAGGCCGTTGGGAGGCCATTCCAGTTCCTTTTTCTGGGCAGCGGGGGACCGCCACGCCCGCCACGAGACTGCGATGAAGCCGGAGGCCCCCAGCCGTAGCAACGAAATGCGGTTCCGACCCGCGGATATTAGAGTGCCGAACGTGCGTCGAGCAGACACGCCCTCAAGCGGCGCGTCCCCCGGGTGAAGATAGGTCGTCCCCGCCCCCCGCGGTAGCTCCCCGGGGGGCGGGGACGTTTTGCCACTTGACAATGTTCAACTCATATTAAAAAGCGGGTATACTAGTAGCGACTTGGGAGGCGTACGCCCTCCTGGAGTAGAAGCAGTGGGGTGAAACCCGCACGAACAGCCGCTCCGGCACAGGGCGGCTGTTTCCTTATATGGCGAGTTTCACCCCTATATCGCTAGCGAGCGATAAGGAAGAGCAGCACGATCGATAGAACGAGCACTGATGCCGCAATAAGCAGCGCGGTGATTTTCGCCATGGGAACCCTCCTAACCCCCTGCAAGGACTCGGAGGGCACCGCCCATGTCGCTGCCTCTATTATAGCGCAATACGCGAACGTGTGTTCTATAGTTTTATTAAAAGAGGATAGTTTTCTCAGCGACTAACGGCATGGCTTTCGCATCGTGCTCCCACTGCGAGGATTTTCCGTAATAAGGGGAGCAAATTCCCGCTCATCGTCCGCTCAAGCAATCTACCTGCGGAATGCAACCGCTGGGTGCCTGTAAGTTGCGTAAAATGAAGCCTCAAGTTGGTGGTTCTCGATGCGTGGCTACCGTAGTGTGTAAGTCGCCGGCAGGAATACGCCAAACGCTTGGGACGCCGCGCCCGCTCCAAAGCGGGCCGCAAGTCGCGTCCCGGGCAAACGAGAGGACCCACCATGAGTTTTCGCGACAATCTCCAGCATCTGCGCGCCACGCGCAACATGACGCAAGAGCAGCTTGCCATGCTTCTTGGCGTGTCACGCCAGTCCGTCACCAAGTGGGAGGCGGAGAAGTCCTATCCAGAGATGGACAAGCTCATCAAGATCTGCCAGATATTCGAGTGCTCGCTCGATGATCTCGTCCAAGGCGATCTCACCGACCGCGCCCCGGTGCCAGATGCCAAGGCGGTGCCAACCGGTCCCGCGACCGACGTTTGCGGCTACGACGAGCATACGCGTCGCTTCGCGAGGCGCGTTCCAACGGGTGTCGCCGCTTTTGTGCTGGGCGTGGTGGGGCTTGTGCTGTTTGAGGAAGGGACGGCCCTGCGCGGCCTGTTCAATAGCGGCATGGCGGCTAGCTGGGGAGAGCTTTTGGGCCTCGGTGCCCTGTTCGCCGGCGTGCTCGCGGGCGTCGGCATCTTGGTTTCCGCCGGCATGGAGCACTCCGCCTTTGTGAAGGCGCATCCCTTTATCGAGGATTTCTATACGGACGAGGACCGGCTCCAGGCGCGCCAAGTGCTGGTGCGCGGTTTGGTCGCCGGTCTTATGTTCATCATGATGGGAATTCTTCTGGGCAACTTCATCGAGCACCAGTCTGGTGCGGAGGCCCCCGCGGGCGCCGCGCTGCTCGCGCTGGTAGCGGTTGGCGTGTGGGTGATTGTCTACGCGGGCATGATGTACGGCCGCGTGGATGTCAACGAGTACAACCGTGACGCGGTGGAGGAGCTTGAGGTCGAGGACATCGCGCGGATCGATGTGCCCGAGACGGTTCGCGATGAGCTGCGTTTAGCCAAGCGCACGCACAAGAAGATCGAGACCGCCTGCGTCGTCATCATGCTCGCCTCTACCATCTTCACCCTTATCTGGTTGTTCATGGGACCTTCGCTCGCCGGGACTACCTGGGACGCTATTGGTAGCGGTCACGCGGCTGCGGATTCTCCCGTCAGCTACTTCTGGCTTCCTTTGGTCATCGGCGGCATTCTGTGCGCTATCGTGTCGATTGTGCTCAAGGGCATTGATGGCGATCGCTAGCCATTCGATAGGGGATGGGAGCTGACTCGGGGTTGATGGTTGGCTAGTGCAGCAAGCTCCATGCAGCGTAACCAATCGCGCCGCCCATGACCGTCGCGGCGAGCATGGTCAGCACGTCGTATGCCAGGCGGTGGCGCGTTGGCCATGCGCGGCGCGGCAGTGCCCGCGGGTCGCGATCGATCTCCTCTTCGCCGTTCATGAACGCGAGGATCTCGCGGTAGGTCACCAGGTCGTTCTCGCGTTTGATTTGCTCTAGGATCGCCGCCACAACAAGTGCCGCGACGGCGGGCAGAAACGCGACCGCGGAGGCGATGCCAACTCCCCAGGCCTCTTCCATCCAAACGAACGCCGGCGACAGTATGAGCGCGAACGCCGCGGCTAGCAGTAAAAGCATCAGCACGGCGAGTCGCATCATCCTCGTCCCCATACGCTTGCGGTCCCTCTCAACGGCTTCTTCCATAACGGTCACGTCTCCCTTCACGAGCGTGTCTATGGAGGTGCCGAATAGGATGCTCAGCATAAGCAGGCTCTGCACGTCTGGATAGGTTTTATCCCGTTCCCAGTTCGAGATGGTCTGGCGCGATACGTAGAGCTTTTCGGCAAGCTGTTCTTGGGAGAGGCCCATCGCCTCGCGTCTTGTCTTGATCTGGTTGCTGATATCCATCGTCACCTCCCGGTCGTGAAGAAGCGTCCCGCGGAAGTGCCGGGAGCGCCATCCAATCTGCTGTACATCTTACGAAAACGTGTGCCGGCAGCGCTGCAAAATCTGTTGTACATGCCTCTGAACAGGGAAAAGAATCCCAATATAAATTGAGCGCCGGAGTGCTTGCCCTTGATCGGGGGCTCGTTTGCACTCGCGGCGCTCTGCAGACATATGGCTGCTGGCGATTTAACTCTTGTCGTTTTTTGGCGCGTCTTCCTTTTTTGGCAGGCGTCCCGCGCGCTTGAGGGCGTCTCGCAAAATCCACTCCACCTGGCCGTTGGCGCTGCGCATCTCATCGTCAGCCCAGCGCTGCACCGCCTCCCAGATGGCGGGGTCTATGCGAAGGGGATATTGCTTGCGTGCCATGTAAGCTGCCTCGTGAACTCGTGTTGTGTCTTACTTGACCTTACCAGAGATGCCGGCGTTCCCGCTTGGGGAGCTCCGGCATCACATACGGTCTTGATTAATAGAGCGATCCAGCGTTGAGAACGGGGTGCGCCTCGGATTCGCCGCAGAGAACCACCATGAGGTTGCTGGCCATCTGGGCCTTGCGCTCCTCGTCCAGCTCGATGGTGCCGCCGGCCGCCATCTCCTTGACGGCCATATCGACCATGGAGACCGCGCCTTCTACGATTTTCTTGCGCGCGGCGATGACGGCTTCCGCCTGCTGGCGGCGCAGCATCGCCTGGGCGATCTCGGGCGAGTAGGCAAGGTGGGTGAGGCGCGCGTCGTCCACGGTTACGCCGGCGGGGGCCAGGCGCTGGGACAGCTCGTGCTTCAGGGCGGTGGAGACCTCTTCCACGTTGGCGCGCAGGGTGATGGCGTCCATGGAGTCGGAATTTTCCTCAGCGTGGTCGTAGGCGTAGATGCTCGCCACGTGGCGCAGCGCGGTTTCCGCCTGCATAGCGACATAGCTCTGGTAATCGTCCACGTCAAAGAGCGCCTTGGCGGTATCGGCCACATGCCACACCACCACGTTGGCGATCTCGATGGGATTGCCCATCTTGTCGTTGACTTTCAGGCGTTCGCCGTTCAGGGTGCGCACGCGGGTGGAGATGGTGGTGGGGTTGCCCTTGGCGGCTTTCTGAGCTGCGGCCTTGGCTGCCTTTGAGTCGCTCATCTCGAGCTCCAGCATCTCGCCGATGCCCGCGCTGCTCCCCATGCTCCTGCTGTAGAAGGGGTTCGCCCAGAAGAAACCCTCATCGCGCACGGTGCCCACGTATTTGCCAAAGAGGATGCATACGCGCGCCTGGCCGGGTTGCAGAGAGAAAAAGCCGCTCAACGGGATAAACCACAGCAAGAAGGCAAAGATGCTGACCCCTAGCCCCCAACCGTAGACGGCGGGCGTGTCGATGCCCTCCGGCGTGCCGGCCATGCCCGCGACGCTCCAGATGAACAGGCCAACAATTACTACAAGCAGCACGGCGACTATGGCGAGCATGCCGTATCCGCTTTTGGCCTTGATTTTCTTTTCCACGCTCATCGAAGTTCCTCCTCGACTCATTCGCCCGCGTTTGCGTGACGGCCCGGGCGCCGTCCTGTTGTTCCGTGGGGGAGGACGACCCCCAATACGAAGCTTTCCGTGCGCTTCGTTGGTCTCATTGTGATATCACATTGAAACCAAGTCAAGAGAGCAATTCCTCAAGAAATCGTAAAGTGTTCGGTATTGGATACTTTATGGGGATGGAGTATGGGTCTGCTTATCGCTGGGTAGATGCCATAAAGTTGGTAGCAGCATTTGGCGTCCGCAAGGGCAGCGCTCTTAATTCGAAAGGAGCGATGTCCTATGGTCGATATCGTGATCGAATTACTGGAACTCGCATGTGCGGTTCTAAACGCTTTGACGGCTTTCTTTGAGTGAGGATGAAAATGCCACGGCGATAGCGTCATGGCATAAAAGTGGGGCTTCGGCGTTGCAGCGCCTAGGCCCCTAATCCTAACAACCTGAGCGCTGCCGATCGAGAGAGCGGACGCCAGATGTTGCTTTTATAATAGCACCTTTGCTGAATCTTGAATGTGTGTGTTGTGGGTATTGCAACGTGGTTTTTACCGGTTTTTACCCGTGTGCGGTAACCGGGGCTTCACGTCGCCGCTGGCGTGAATGTGCTTCCTTGACCGCGCGTTATCGACCCTGTTATGCTCGTCTAAGCGCCCGCTCGTAGTGAAACCGAGCCCCATGCGAGGGCGTTCCTTCTCATAGATTGGCAACCATGCGCTTCTAAGACATTTCAACATCGCCGGATGCACCGGTAAAAAGTCCGCTTCGCCGCGCCCCGCGCGCGAAGGCGCTCGCCATGTTGGCGGGACGCGGCTTGAAATGTCACAAGGAGATATGCATGCAGCTGTCGCTTCAATCCATTACTTATACCTATCCTTCGTCCGCGGAGCCTATCCTTCGCGACGTCAGCGTTGTCTTTCCCCAGGGCTGGACGGGCCTTTTGGGGGATAACGGATGCGGAAAAACGACGCTAGCCAAAATCGCGTGCGGACAGCTGAAGCCGCAAGCTGGATTGGTGACCGGCCCTTCTGTTTCTTTGCTGTGCTCTCAGGAGACGGCTCTTGCGCCTGAAAACCTCTATGATTTTGCTGCGGCATACGATCGAGAAGCGCGTGGCCTGCGCTGCGAACTCGCCCTAGAGGACGATATGCCCTGGCGTTACGACGAGCTTTCATGCGGGGAACAGAAAAAGATCCAGATCGCCTGCGCGCTGTGGGCGAAGCCTGACGTGCTGGTCTTGGACGAGCCTACCAACCATATCGACGCCGCCGCGCGATCTTGCCTCATGACGGTGCTGCGCCACTTTGACGGCATAGGTATCGTGGTGAGTCATGACCGCGAGTTATTGGATGGCCTGGTAGACCGGTGCGCGTCATTCGAGGCGGGTGCCGTGCGGGTGCGGCCAGGCGGCTTTACGCGGGCGAGCGGCCGGCGCGATCTTGAGAGAACGGCATCGATGCGCGAAAGGCGCCGCGCCAAGGAGCAGCTTGATCGACTTGTGGTCGAGAAGGACAAGCGCGCCCATGAAGCCGCTCGGGCGGATGCGCGCATGTCAAAGCGGCATATCGATCCAAAGGACAGGAGCGCCAAGGCGAAAATCGATCTCGCGCGCTTCAGCGGGCAAGACGGAAAACGGGGTCGGCTCTCCTCTCAGTTGGAGGGACGCCTTGATGCCGCACGCGAACGGCTGGCGCACTCCCGGGTCGAAAAGCGCTACGACGGCGACTTGTGGCTCGACGTGGCCCCGGCGCCGCGACGCGTGCTGATACGTTCCGGCGCGCGCGATATTCCGTGCGGGCCCGGTGTGCTGCACCTCCCCGACCTTTATGTGGGCAATACGGACCACATCGCCATCACGGGCCCCAACGGGGCGGGAAAGTCGACGCTTCTAGAACATCTTCGTCCACATGTTCCGGATGACATCGCTTGGCTGGATATTCCGCAGGAATTGGACGAGGAGCTCGCGCACGGCGTGGTCGAGCGCGTGAGGGCCTTGTCTTCCGGAGAGCGCGGCCGGGTGCTCAGCGTGGTGGCCCAGCTCAATTCTGATCCGGCTCGCATACTGGAGGGATGCGCAACCAGCCCGGGGGAGATGCGAAAGCTGCTGTTGGCGCTGGGGGTTTTGTCGTCGCCCGCCCTCATAGTGATGGACGAGCCGACCAACCATTTGGACCTTCATTCGGTCGAGGCGCTAGAGCGGGCTCTTGCAGGATACCCGGGAGCGCTGCTGCTGGTATCGCATGACGAGCGGTTTTTAAATGCGTGCACATCGGTCAGGTGGAGCATATTGGATGGTGGGGTTCAAAAGTATGAATAGGATAGACACTTTATTGTATGAAAGCGTGAGATAAAACCTATGTAGATGATGGAGTTAGCCACATCTAAATTGCTCCAAAATTGTAGGAGTTGGGGGCGTACGCCCATGCCCGCCTATGTTATTCTTACGAACATGGGTGATTTCTCGGTGAATGGTCTTAATTGACGCCCGAGCGCGCATCTTATGCCCTGAACGGTGCCTTATGCATGGTTAAACGGCTTATTGCCTGATGGGTTTAATTAAGTATGCGTTGGGCTGTTGGTTTCCCCATACATCGAGGTCCAATATATTCGCGCGCGAGCCCCCAACGCGCGCAACGTTGACTCTAGGAGAGTGGTCACAAAAATGCAGGAGGCATGGGAAGGCTTCGAAGGCGGCAATTGGCTGAACGAGGTTGACGTTCGCGACTTTATCCAGAAGAACTACACCCCCTACGAGGGCGACGAGTCGTTCCTCGTCGGTCCCACCGAGCGCACCACCAAGCTGTGGGACGACGTCATGGCTCTGCTCCTCAAGGAGCGCGAGCAGGGCGGCGTGCTCGACATGGACACCAAGACCGTTACCGGCATCGTGAGCCACCCCGCTGGCTACATCGACGCCGCTCACCCCGAGCGCGAGGCCATCGTTGGTCTTCAGACCGATAAGCCGCTCAAGCGCGCCCTGCACGTCAACGGCGGTATCCGCATCTCCATGCAGGCTGCTGCCCAGCACGGCTATGAGATCGACCCCGAGGTTGTCGAGAACTACACCTTCAACCGCAAGACCCACAACGCCGGCGTCTTTGACGTGTACACCCCCGAGATGCGCGCTTGCCGTTCCGCTCACATCATCACCGGTCTGCCCGATGGCTATGGCCGCGGCCGCATCATCGGCGACTACCGTCGCGTCGCCCTGTACGGTATCGATTACCTGATCAAGGACAAGGAGGCCCAGAAGGCTTCCACCCCCAAGGTCATGACCGAGGAGAACATCCGCGACCGCGAGGAGCTGCAGGAGCAGATTCGCGCACTGGGCGAGCTCAAGATGATGGCCGACTTCTACGGCTTCGACATCTCCAAGCCGGCCAAGAACACCCAGGAGGCCATCCAGTGGATGTACTTCGCCTACCTGGCTGCCGTCAAGGAGCAGAACGGCGCCGCCATGTCCATCGGCCGTACCTCCACCTTCATCGACATCTACGCTGAGCGCGACCTCAAGAACGGTACCTTCACCGAGGAACAGATCCAGGAGTTCGTCGACCACTTCATCATGAAGCTTCGTATGGTCAAGTTCGCCCGTACCCCCGAGTACCAGAACCTGTTCTCCGGCGATCCCCAGTGGGTCACCGAGTCCATCGGTGGCATGGGCGTCGACGGCCGCACCCTGGTCACCAAGATGAGCTTCCGCTACCTCCACACCCTGGAGAACATGGGCACCAGCCCCGAGCCCAACCTGACCGTCCTGTGGTCCACCAAGCTGCCCCACGCGTTCAAGGAGTTCTGCGCCAAGGCCTCCATCGCCTCCTCGTCCATCCAGTACGAGAACGATGACGTCATGCGCGTCTACCACGGCGACGACTACGCGATCGCCTGCTGCGTGTCCTCCATGCGCGTCGGCAAGGAGATGCAGTTCTTCGGCGCTCGCGCCAACCTGGCCAAGTGCCTGCTCTACGCGCTCAACGGCGGCGTGGACGAGGTCTCCAAGAAGCAGGTCGGCCCCAAGTTCCGCGCCGTCGAGGGCGATACCCTGGACTTCGACGACGTCATGGAGAAGTACAAGGACATGATGCAGTGGCTGGCCGGCGTGTACGTCAACTCGCTGAACATCATCCACTACATGCATGACAAGTACTGCTACGAGCGCATCCAGATGGCTCTGCATGACAAGCACGTTCACCGCTGGTTCGCTACCGGTATCGCAGGCCTCTCCGTTGTCGCCGACTCCCTGTCCGCCATCAAGTACGCGAAGGTTCACCCCGTTCGCGACGAGCAGGGCATCATCGTCGACTTCGAGATCGAGGGCGACTTCCCCAAGTACGGCAACGACGACGACCGCGTCGACGTCCTCGCCCACGATATCGTGCACCAGTTCATGGAGTACATCCGTATGAACGACACGTATCGCAACTCCGTCCCCACCACCTCGGTTCTGACCATCACCTCCAACGTGGTCTACGGCAAGAAGACCGGTGCCACCCCCGACGGTCGTAAGGCCGGCGTGCCCTTCGCCCCCGGTGCCAACCCCATGCACCAGCGCGATACCCACGGCGCCATCGCTTCGCTGTCCTCCGTCTCCAAGCTTCCGTTCCGCGACGCTCAGGACGGCATCTCCAACACCTTCTCCATCATCCCCGGCGCGCTGGGCAAGGAGGACCAGGTGTTCTTTGGCGATCTGGACCTCTCTGGTGACATCGAGATCGAGAACGTTGTTCCCTGCTGCGACTGCACCGACTCCTCGGCTCCCGAGGGCGCTTGCGACTGCCAGTAAATCGCTTTGATTCGGCGGGCGAGAGGTTGTTGGCTTTTTGCCCGCTTGCTTTGCAATCTGTGCTGCGACTCGCACATTTTCGCAGCGTATGGACGTTGCGTACGATTGCAAAAATGTCATTGTCTTGGTGGCAATGACTCCATATCGAGATATAATCTCGATAGCGACTTTGGTACCGGGCCCGCATCGCGGGCATAGAAGGAGGCTCACATGAAGGTTTCTGACGTCCCCCAGACTCAGGCAGACAACCTGGTTGGCATGATCGACGCTTACGCTGAGAAGGGTGGCCACCACCTGAACGTCAACGTGTTCAATCGTGACACCCTGCTTGACGCCCAGGCTCACCCTGAGAAGTATCCGCAGCTGACCATTCGCGTTTCCGGTTATGCTGTCAACTTCCACAACCTCACCAAGGAGCAGCAGGACGAGGTTATCTCTCGTACCTTCCACGAGGGCATGTAATAGCTGCTCTAGCTACTTTATATTGTTAGGTTGCTTGCAAAGCCGCAGGGTGGACGTTTGTCCGCTCGGCGGCTTTTTAATATGAGTTGAACATTGTCAAGTGGCAAAACGTCCCCGCCCCCGGGGAGCTACCGCGGGGGGCGGGGACGACCTATCTTCACCCGGGGGACGCGCCGCTTGAGGGCGTGTCTGCTCGACGCACGTTCGGCACTCTAATATCCGCGGGTCGGAACCGCATTTCGTTGCTACGGCTGGGGGCCTCCGGCTTCATCGCAGTCTCGTGGCGGGCGTGGCGGTCCCCCGCTGCCCAGAAAAAGGAACTGGAATGGCCTCCCAACGGCCTCGAGCGCGGCGCGCCCCGGGGTCGGACTCCTATCTCGCCGCGGGCGCTACCGGACCATGAGCGCTATCGCCCAGACCCAGCAGGCCATCTCGCGGGCCGTCGCGCAGTTCGCCACGCAGGGCCTCTTTCCCGCCTGCGACATGGCGTCGCGCCTGTCCTGCAGGCGGCGGTTGCACTTCGCGGCGTG
>NZ_JH126468.1:0-173874 GCF_000225705.1 Collinsella tanakaei YIT 12063 | reverse complement strand
CGAGGAGCCTGGCGAGCCACTCGGCGTCGCGCCGGTCGTTCTTGCGCCCGCGGTCGGCGGCCGGCCGGTGCATCTTGGAGACGGCGCCTACGGCGCAGTCGACGCCGAGCGCCCTCAGGGCGCGGCAGAGGTGGAAGCCGGTCGGGCCGCTCTCGTACACCGCCTTGGGCGACTCGAACCCCAGTGCCCACTCGGCGACCGACGCGGGGTCGTATCCGAACCTTGCGCGGGACACCTCGCCGGTCATGGGGTCGAAGGCGCATGCGGAGATGCTCCTCGCGTGGACGTCGAGACCGATGGCTGTGACATAATTGGACATGGCGGGCCCCTCTCCGTCGCATGTGGCGCGCGGCCACGGTTGGCGCTACGACCATTGTCGCCCGACCCACGATAGAGCTGCAAGGGGAGGGGCTCCCAATGTTCAACTCATATCGTCTCACTGCGGGAGCTTTAGGGCTGGCGTTAATGGGCGCTGGGAATGCGAGCAGAGTGGTACGTTTGCTATCCGTCGCGCACCCGCCGCGCGCTTATGACGGATAATTGCACGAATTATGAAATTCTCTTTGTATGCCCTAGGTAGGCATGGCGTCTGCCAGCTGTTTCTAAGGTCAGGCGGGGGCGCCTACTATGCCTTCTCGGTAATCGATGCGATTATCCGTCATAAGTGCGCGCCGTTACTGCGGCCAGCACCTCAAAAGCGATAAAACTAGAAGAGGATGAACGTGATAAAAAGCAGCAGTGCAAGCAGGCAGATGTTGATCACGCAGAACCAGAGTAGGTAGCGACCGGTTTGAGCGTGGGGCATACGGGCGTAGATGCGCAGCGAGATAAGACTCGCGAGCGACGCGATGGGCGTGCCGAGTCCTCCAATGTTGGTGCCAAGCAGCAGCGCCTGCACATTGTCGGTAAAGCCAGAAAGCATAATAGCGGCGGGAACGTTACTTATGATTTGGCTGGCAAGGGCGGAGACCAGCACTTCGCGCCCCTCCATAATGCCGCCGATGAAGGATGAGACCGAGCCGATTTGCTTGAGGTTTCCAACAAAGACGAAGAAGCAAATGAACGTGACGAGCAAGCTCGCGTCTAGGTTCATAAAGACACGCCGATCAAGGACGAGGCATGCGGCGGCGACGGCGGCGCAACAGAGCTGCCATGAGATGGCGTGGCCAACGCATGCGATGCAAAGTGCAAAGAGTATAAGGTAGAGCGCGAGAAGCCGTGGGTGTACAGGAGATGCTTCTCCGTGATTCACGTCTTCAAGATGTTCGGTTGGAACCATCAGGGTGAGAGCGATGCAGCATAGGTAGCTGAGCGCCCCCACCGGAAGAACCGTCGCAAAGAATGCGGCTATGTCCATACTGAACGCGGAGACTAAAAAGATGTTTTGGGGATTGCCGATGGGGGTGCACATGGATCCTAGGTTTGCCGCGACGGTGATGGCGACAACGGTGGCGATGGTCGCGCGCGGGGTCGCTTGCATAAACAGGGCGAGGGCCAGCGGCACAAACGTGATGAGCGCAACGTCGTTGGTGATCAGCATGGCGGAGATAAAGACGACGTTGATAAGTATAAAAGCGAGCGTGCGGGCTGATCCAACGCGGGTCATGAGCCAATCGCGAATGGCGTTGAGAAGCCCCGCCCTTCCCAGACCTGCGACTACCGTCATCAGGCAGAACAACAGGCCTATGGTACGCATGTCGATATAGCCAATATAGGTAGAAAGCGTGGCGGGGGTGAGGGGGAAGGCCGCCATAGATGCAACCGCCGCGACGGCGGCGATAACTAAAACGGCTTCGGATTTGATGAAGTCGCGAATGCGCGAACTAAGATCGGTCGACATGGTTGTTCCCCCGGTAGATGTGCAGCTTATCGATAATACGTCAAGGTAGAGGCTTTGTGCGAACGCGTTATTGCTTTATGCTCGCGGATAAACGCAGGGGGCACCGGCGGGAAGCGACGGCGGGCGCGTAACAACATGGAAACCAACCAATGCCGTGGGTTTGACCTTTGGCAATCAGAAGCGTACTATGCAACCCCAATTAACTACAGAATAAGTAGGTAATTACTGGGGGAGCAAAGAGTCAAGGAGGCAAACCATGGGCCAGTACACGGACAATCCAAACCACACATTCCATTTCGACACCCTGCAGCTGCACGTGGGCCAGGAGCAGCCTGATCCGGCAACGGATTCGCGTGCGGTCCCAATCTATCAAACCACCAGCTATGTGTTTAAGAACTCGCAGCATGCGGCGGATCGATTCGGCCTGGCGGACGCGGGTAATATCTACGGACGCCTTACCAACACCACGCAATCCGTTCTCGAGGAGCGCATCGCGGCGCTCGAGGGCGGCGTGGCCGCACTGGCGGTGGCGTCCGGTGCCGCGGCGATTACGCTGACCATCCAGGCGCTGGCGCAGGCCGGAGCTCACGTGGTGGCTCAGAAAACCATCTACGGCGGAACTTACAACCTGCTTGAGCACACGCTGGCGGCATTTGGCATCGAGACTACCTTTGTGGACGCTCATGATCTGGACGAGGTCTCTGAGGCGATTCGTCCCAACACCGCGCTGGTCTACCTGGAGACGCTCGGTAACCCAAATTCCGATATTCCAAATGTTGACGCTATCGCTAAGATCGCTCATGACAACGGTCTACCCGTAGTGGTCGATAACACGTTTGGCACGCCGTATCTATTCCGTCCTCTTGAGCACGGAGCGGATATAGTGGTGCACTCCGCCACCAAGTTCATCGGCGGTCACGGCACAAGCCTCGGCGGCATTATCGTGGACGGCGGAACCTTCGATTGGGCGGCAAGCGGCAAATATGCTCCTATTGCAGCGGCGAACCCCAGCTACCATGGCATTTCTTTTGTCGATGCGGCGGGACCCGCGGCGTTTGCAACCTACGTGCGTGCAATCTTGCTGCGCGATGAGGGCCCGTGCATCTCGCCCTTCAACGCTTGGACTTTGCTGCAGGGTGCCGAGACCCTTTCGCTGCGTCTTGATCGCCACATCGAGAACACCCGCCGCGTAGTGGAGTATCTTGCATCCAATCCGCATGTTGCGCGCGTGAACCATCCAAGCCTGCCCGACCACCCCGATCACGAGCTCTATGCCGAGTACTTCCCGCGCGGCGGAGCTTCCATCTTCACCTTTGAGATCAAGGGCGGTAAAGAGGCTGCGTGGAAGTTCATCGACCATCTGCAGGTGTTTAGCCTGCTGGCAAACGTAGCAGATGTAAAGAGCCTGGTGATCCATCCCGCGACTACCACGCATTCGCAGCTGACCGACGCCGAACTTGCCGACCAGGGCATCACACAGGCGACCATTCGCCTGTCCATTGGCACCGAGGCGGCGGACGATATTATTTGGGACCTTGAGCAGGCCTTTGCTTCGCTTGACGCCGCGGACGAGTAACGGCAGCAAAACAAGCACATTGACGCGGCCGTGCGTGCTCTAGAATGGATGGGAACCATTCAAGTAAGGAGCACGCATGGCTCAGAAGATATTCGATGCGGATGCAGATGCCGCATCTTCTCAGTACGCCCTTGGACGCATTCATTCGATCGAGAGCATGGGCACGGTGGACGGCCCCGGTATTCGCTTTGTGGTCTTTACCCAAGGATGCCCCATGCGCTGCGCGTACTGCCACAACCCCGATACTTGGGCAGTGAACGCGGGTAGCATGGTTTCGGTCGAGAAACTTGTTCAAGAATTTGAAAGCAATCGGCAGTTCTACAAGTCCGGCGGCATCACCGTTACGGGTGGCGAGCCCTTGTTGCAGCCGGATTTCCTGGCCGATCTGTTCCGCACCATGCACGAGAATCCCCGCGGCCGTGTTCACACGTGCCTTGATAGCTGCGGCTATGCCTATTCGCCCGAGCATCCGGAGCGCTTTGACGCTGTGTTGCGCGAGACCGATATGGTGTTGTTGGATATTAAGCATGCCGACCCAGAGGGTCATCGCGAGCTGACGGGTTGCGACCCTGCGCGCATCATAGCGTTTGGGGATGAAATCGCCCGTCGCGGCATCAAGACCGTGATCCGCCACGTGATCGTGCCGGGCATTACCGATACGGTTGAAGAATGCGAGGCTCTGGGTCGACTGATCGCTCCCTGGCGCAACGTGGTTGGCCTTGAGCTGCTGCCGTACCACACCATGGGTATTGTGAAATACGAGAAGCTCGGCATTCCCTACAAGCTCGAAGGCGTCCCGCAGATGGACAAGGCCCGGATTCCGGAGCTGCGCGCAGCGGTGCTGCATGGCATGCGTGCCGGCCGCGCTGCGGAGAAGAATGCTTACGGAGCGTAGAAAGAGGGCTCTCCGATTCGGCTATTGAAGAATCGGCATACAAGATGGTGTATTAGCGACCCGCGATTTCTCAAAATGGTATCCATGGGAAATCGCGGGGAGCAAATCGTCGCCAGTTGGTGTGGCGGCTGAGTGCCACGAGGTGGGCGGGGAAGGGTCTAATTCGAGTGATTGTGCTCCCTCCAGCAGTCATTAAGCCCGCCATCCTTTGGCATGGTTCCGCCCGTTATGACTGGTCGTACTCGACCCGTTCGAGAGGGGTATAGCGTCGCTTTGGTTATGGCGGGACTGCCTTCTGATGTTGCGGATCTTATTGCTGGCGAGCGCGTAACGTCTTTAAGCCGCGCACGCCAGCAGTATATAGGGCGTATCGAAGATGGCGAGGTGAAACTTGCGCTGCGTCGCACTGTCGAAGCGGTCGGCAAAACGATTGAGCGCGAGGCCCTTGAACTTTCCGCAGCTTCTATTGGTGGCTTTGCGTATATGTTGCAGCTTGTCGGCTACTTCATGTGGGAAGAGGCGTGGACGTCGCAGGTGATTACGGCTGAGGATGCACGGCGTGGCATCGCTGAAGCGCGTGAGGATTTTAGGCGTGGCGTTCTCGAGGCAACGGTGCGTGAGATGTCGGAAAAAGACCTGGCATTTGCACTGGCGATGTTGGATGATTCCGACGGCAGTCGGCTTGTTGACATAGCTGCTCGTATGGATGTGACAAACGGGTACGCGTCAACCTATAAGCGACGCCTGCTCAAGCAAGGCGTTGCTCGTGAGCGTCCCGGCGGGCGCTTGGATTTCGATACTTCCCTTTTACGTGAGTATCTGGACGAGTTCTATACGGAGTGAGTTTTCACCAGTACGTTTCAGATAGGCACAACGCGATCGCAGCGCCGCCAACCCATCTTCTGGTTGACGCCGCAACTCAAATATGGGTTATGATTCCAGACGGAGAATAATGACCTGTGTTGCGGCGAACGGGGGTTCACGTGGTAAAACATGCGCTTCAAGATGGCTTTGATAGAAAGATAAGCTACCTGCGCATCGCCGTTACGGATAAATGCAACTTTCGCTGCGTGTACTGCATGCCCGCCGACGGCGTGCCTCCGCGCGCGCATGGCGAGTTGTTGAGTGCCGAGGAAATAGCCCGCTTTGTGCGTCTGGTCGCGGGCGAGGGCATTACGCGCGTGCGCTTAACCGGTGGCGAGCCGCTGGTAAGCCATCGCATCATTCCGTTGATTGAAGAAATCCGTGCAATTCCGCAGATAGAGGACATATCGCTTACTACCAATGGCGTGCTTCTGCCGCGTTTTGTATCGCAGCTCAAAGAGGCGGGGCTTGATCGCGTCAACATCTCGCTGGATACATTAGATCCCGTCCAGTTTTCTAAGATCACCCGCTTGGGACGCCTGGAGCAGACCCTTGCGGGCATAGATGCGGCGCTGGAGTACGGGTTTGATCCCGTGAAGGTGAACTGCGTGGTGGTTCGCAGACTCAATCAAGACGTGTTTGGCATGGCGAGGCTTTCGATCGATCGTCCCGTACACGTGCGCTTTATTGAGTACATGCCCATTGGAAGCGATGAAAATCGCGGGTTTTGCGCAGCGGATGCTGGGGAAAACCCGGATGGCGAGCTTTGTCCCGAGCAATGGGACGCCAGCGATACCGTGCCCTCTAGCGAGCTGCGCCAGATTATCGACGCCGCTGCCAGCGCTGCGGGGGTAGGTGGGCTTGAGCCGGTGGATAACGCGCTTTTGCCCGACGGGGCTGGGCCGGCTCGCTATTGGCGTTTTCCGGGCGCTGCGGGCACGGTGGGATTCATCTCTGCCATGTCGAACCATTTCTGCAGCAGCTGCAACCGCATGAGGCTTACCGCGGACGG
Organism: Collinsella tanakaei YIT 12063; assembly: GCF_000225705.1. Classification (GTDB taxonomy): domain Bacteria; phylum Actinomycetota; class Coriobacteriia; order Coriobacteriales; family Coriobacteriaceae; genus Collinsella; species Collinsella tanakaei. Next base: position 167,687 of record NZ_JH126468.1, on the reverse strand, counting down.
CTCTATTCGCCCATGTTTGTTTTCCGATGCGGAGTATCACGTGCGAGAGGCTTTGCGCTCGGGCGATGACGCGCGCGTTGTCGAGATTTTCCGCGACGCCGTCGCGCATAAGCCGCAAGAGCATGAGGTGATCGAAGGCACGGAGCGTTTCATGTCGCAGATCGGCGGTTGAGAAGGCGCGTCTTGCGCGGCAGTTGCGCAGCGGCGCGCTGGGTAGAATGGATGCACATCAAGACGGGCCCCGCCCGGGTTCTAGGGAGAACGCACATGACTCAGAACAATCCCCGCGATGCATATCGTGACGAGCTGACGCACGTTGACGAGTCCGGTGACGTCCGCATGGTCGATGTGGGCGATAAGGCCGTGACCCGCCGCATCGCCGTGGCGGAGGGCAGCATCCTCATGCATCCGGAGACCCAGGCCATGGTGCTCGAGGACCGCGCAAAGAAGGGCGACGTACTCGCCTGCGCGCGCGTGGCCGGAATCATGGCGTCCAAACGGGCCAGCGACCTCATACCCATGTGCCATCCCCTCAACATCACTAAAAGCAAGGTGGAGATCGAGCCCATCCCCGCTATGGGCGAGGGCGCGCGCAAAGACGGTCGTGTGGGCTTTCACGTGCTGGCAACCTGCGGCGTCACGGGCGTGACCGGCATCGAGATGGAGGCGCTGACCGCGGCGAGCACGGCCTGCCTCACCATCTACGATATGTGCAAGGCGGTCGATCGCGGCATGGAGATCGTCGACGTGCGCCTGCTGCTAAAAGAGGGGGGACGCTCCGGCGTGTGGGAGCGCGAGGGCGCCAGTGCCGCGGCGGTTGAGGGCAAGGACGGCGCGGACGCTACCGCTTCTGACTCCAGTGAAGATGCCCCCGCCGCTCCCGCCCCTGCAGTTGCATTTATCGGTTACCAGAATTCTGGAAAGACCACGCTGGTAGAGAAGGTTATTGCCGTGCTAACGGCGCGCGGGCTGCGCGTGGGGTCCATCAAGCACCACGGGCACCACCGCTTCGACATCGATGTGCCGGGCAAGGATTCCTGGCGTCACGCGGAGGCGGGCAGCCGCCATGTGGGCCTCATCTGCGCCAATCGATACGCGGAGTACGCGGATACGGACCAGGAGTTTCCGCTTGATGACTTGTTGGCGCGTTACACCGATGTGGACGTGGTCATTGTGGAGGGGTACAAGACCGCCGGCCTGCCCAACGTGGTAGTGGCTCGTTCCGGCGTCGACCGCCTGCGCGGTTCGAGCTCGCTGGATTTAGTGGACGATGCGACGCTGGCGATTGCCTGTAACGACACCCTGGCAAACCATATCCACATCAATCTGCCGGTTGCCGACATTAACGATGCGGCGACGGTCGCCAACGTGGTGGAAGGTTATCTGGCCCGCTAAGGGTTCCCAAAAGCCCGGCGCGCATGCCGACAGGTACACGCGCCGGCAAAATCCTATGACTGGTTTTCGCGCTTGTCGGTGGTCTGGCGGCCGGATTCCGCGCATCGGCGAACGGCGACCTCAGCCAATACAACGTCGGCAGCAAGCAGGCCGGCGATCATAAACGGGATAAGCTCCGGATGGCTTGATCCCGCGACCATGCCAAAAAGGGGCGGTACAACCATAGCGCCCGTATATGCGCACGCCATCTGCAGGCTGACCATGCCTTGCGATGCGCGCTCGCCAAAGCGCCCAGGCGTAAGCGCGACAATGCTGGGGTAGATGGGCGCGCAGCCAAGGCCGATGACGGCAAGGCTTGCCCAGAGCACGGGGACGGCGTCAAAGAAGATGAGGGTGACAAGGCCGCCGCCAATAAGAAGCTGACCCAAGCGGACCTGCTGTTCGCTGCTCATCCATTGCGCAGCGAATCCAGAGAGCAAGCGACCGGCGGTAATACCGATGTAGAACAGCGAGACCATGGATGCCGCGGTTGCCGTATCGACGCCGCGCGCCATGACCAGGTAGGTTGCGCTCCAAAGGCCGGTCGCGCCTTCAAGCGCGCAATAGAACCCAAAAGAGCCTATGGAAGCGGCCGCGCCCGGGAGCGCAAGAAGCTGACGATTGGTAAGGGGTTGCTCCTGGTTAGCGGAAGCTTCGCTGGAATCTGGCAGTTTGCCGTCGCTTGCGGCGGATGCGTCCTCGTCCACGCCGCGCTTCCACAAAGGCAGGGAAAAGAACAGAGCAAGGGTGATAAGGGTTTGGATCGCGCCTATGGCGAGATAGCCGCCGTGCCAGCTTAGCGGCCCCGCAAGGGCCCAGCCCATTACAATGGGGCCCGCGCTGGCGCCAACACCCCAGCAGCAGTGCAGCCAACTCATGTGCTTGGCTCCGTAGTTAAGCGCGACGTAGTTGTTGAGCGCGGAGTCAATAGCGCCTGCGCCCAGGCCGTAGGGGATCGAGATCAGGCAGAGTTGCCAAAAGGAGCCCGTAAACGCAAAAGCGAGGATAGCGGCGGCGGTAAGGCCAACTGAGAGGGCGCACAGCCTGCCCGTGCCCAGCTTGCGCACCAGCCGCGCTGTCATGAGCGAGGATACGATGGTGCAGCACGAGATGATGATCGAGATCGCGCTTTGGGCTGCGACGGGTGCGCCCAGGTCGAGATGCATGACCGGCCAGGCCGTGCCCAACAAAGAATCGGGCAGGCCAAGCGAGATAAAGGTGAGGTAGATGATGGGGATGAGAAGAGAGGCCATGGGGTACCTGTTCAAAATCTAAGGGATATCGGCGATTTGTTTGATGGGGGCGCGTCCGCCGGTTGTCGTCTGGCGTGCGGGGGCGCCGCAGTTTCCTAAAGGGCGTGAAACACGGGCTGCATGCGGCGGTACGTGCAAAACTCGGTAAAGCCAAGATTGCGCAGGCGCTCCCGTACCTCTGGAATATGAGCGCCCAGATGCTCGGGTTTGTGCGAGTCGCTGCCAAAAGTGATCACGCGTCCGCCCGACTCGCGATAGAGCTTGAGGATCTGGGTGCAGGGTTGCAGGTCCGGTAGACCATAGCGGAACGAGGAAGTGTTGACCTCGATGCCCCTGCCCTTCTCGATGGTGCGGACAAGGATTTGGCGCACAAGCTCCTCGCTTTTCTCGTGCGGCCAAATACCTGCGGGATCGTAGCGCTTGATAAGGTCAAGGTGCCCCAGTACGCTCCAGTTATCAAACGTATCGACCACGTGAAGCATTTCTTGGTAGTACGCGGTGTTGTACTCGTCCTGCGTGCGCCCCCGCTGAAACTCGCCCGTCCAAAACTCCTTGTTGCCCACCTGGTGGATGGACAAGATGATGAAGTCGAGCGAGCTCGAGAGGCGGTCGAACAAGGCGTTGTAGCGGTCCTGCGTGTGCGACTGCACGCCAAATTCCAGACCGCAGCGCACTTCAAGCCTGCCGGCGTAGCGCTCGCGTGCCTGCATGATGGCGGGGATGTAGCGCTCGTAGTCCACATTGGTGGTGGGTATGCCTTCGACTACGGGCGCCAGCGACGGGTCGCGGCGGAACTCGTCCACATCCGGCTTGATGCCGTAATCGACGTGATCGGTGATGCAGATCTCATCGAAGCCGCGGTCTATGGCGTCGCGGCAGACCGTGTCGAGCGGATAGACGGAATCGTCAGAAAACTCGGTATGGACATGGTAGTCGGCAAGCATATGATCCCCCCCCTTAAAACAATGCAGCATAGAGAAGGATACCGATTGCATGAACAGGGCGCGGACGAGAAGGATTAAAAAGCAAAAGGTTCCCGACATTAAGATGGGGCGATGCAGCGGGTGGCCCTGCTGTAACGTGCTAGGATAATGAGCATCCGAGTACCATCTGTTTAACGGAGGGAACCAATGAGCAACGTTCTAGTTTTTGGTCACCAGAACCCCGATAACGACGCCATCATGTCGTCCGTCGTGCTGTCCCAGCTGCTGAACCAGGTTGAGTTCGATGGCAACACCTACCAGGCTTGCTGCCTGGGGCCGCTGCCCGCCGAGTCCGCTAAGCTGCTTGAGGACAACGGCGTCGCCGCTCCCACGCTGATCGACGCTATCGAGCCCGCCGCCGAGGGCGAAGAGGCCCAGCTGGTGGTTCTGTGCGATCACAACGAGCCCGGCCAGTCCGTCACCGGCCTTGAGAACGCCGTGATCGCCGGTGTTGTCGACCACCATCGTTTTGGCAATTTCACCACTGCCGCCCCGCTGCACATCGTCGCGCTGCCCTGGGGTTCCTCTTGCTCCATCGTCGCCAAGCTGTTCGAGGTTCTTGGCGTCGATCCCACGGACGTTCAGGCCAAGCTCCTGCTCTCCGCTATGATGACCGACACCCTCATGCTCAAGAGCCCCACCGCCACCGCCATCGACGCCGCCATCGCTAAGAAGCTGGGCGACCAGATTGGCGTCGACCCGGTCAAGTTCGGTATGGAGGTCTTCCTCACCCGTCCGTCCGGCTCCTTCACCGCCGAGCAGATGGTCGGCAACGACATCAAGATGTTCGAGGTTGCCGGCAAGAGCCTGCTCATCGGCCAGTACGAGACCGTCGACAAGACCCGCGCCCTTGGCATGATTCCGGAGATCCGCGAGGCCATGCGCGCCTATCAGGCCGAGAAGGGCGCCGACGGTATCGTGCTCTGCCTCACCGACATCATGGAGGAGGGTTCCCAGGTGCTGCTGGAGGGCGATACCGCTGCTGCCCAGAAGGGCCTTGGTATTGCGGACGAGTCCGACGGCGTGTGGATGCCCGGCGTGCTTTCCCGCAAGAAGCAGGTTGCCGCTCCCATCCTGGCTGCTGCCGAGTAGCTTCTGCTCGCTATAAAACTGTTTAGCCCCGGATACCTTTGAGGCCGACGCGTGGTCTCGCTGGGTATCCGGGGCTTTGTACCCGGGGTGGAAACCTTATGGCACATGCGCCCGCCTCAGACTAGGTCTCTTCATAGATAATCGTCAAAAACGCGTTATCTGTGGAGCGAATTTTGTAATCGCTCTGTAGTCGCTTTTGAGGGCGCGGGTCGCCTATGGGTGGGATGGGTACCATAGATTGGTCAAGCGATTGACGCCGATGCCTCGCGCGATGCGGGGCTTTTTGTTTTTTATCCCGTAGCGCGCGGTGACGCGGGATAGCGTCCAACAAGATGGGAGCCGCCATGGCAGCAAGCCCGCACCTGTTCAACGAGACTCAGCGCAAGCGTATCAAGCGCCGCTACGCATACGAGGTCATCACGGAAAACGGCACCGTTTCCGCCGCCGTCATGGTTATCGCTGCGATCGCGGCGGTGATCTGCGCCAACACGGATGCCTATGAGCCCATCCATCAATTCTTGTCCGAGCCCATAGGTATAGGCATCGGTCATTTCTCGGCTTCGATGTCCGTTGAGTTGTTTGTGAACGACTTTCTCATGGCGATCTTCTTCCTCTTGGTTGGCATCGAGCTCAAATATGAAATGACGGTGGGCGAACTCAAGAAGCCCCGTCAAGCCCTGCTGCCCATGTTGGCGGCCGTGGGCGGCGTGGTGGTGCCCGCGTGCATCTACTCGTTTCTCAACAAGGGCGGTATGACCCAGGGCTGGGCGATTCCCATGGCGACCGACATCGCGTTTGCGCTGGGCGTGCTCTCGCTGCTGGGCAACCGGGTTCCTGCCGGCGTGCGCGTGTTCTTCACCACGCTTGCCATTGCAGATGACCTGATCTCTATCTTGGCGATCGCTATTTTCTACGGGCACACGCCGGATCTTTTCTGGCTTGCCATGGCCGTGCTGGTGACGGTGCTTTTGGTCTTGCTGAATATACGCCAGTACTTTCGCCTTGCCCCCTATATGGTGCTTGGCCTTGTGCTGTGGTTCTGCCTGTTTAAATCTGGCATCCATGCAACCCTTGCAGGCGTTATCGTGGCGTTCGCCGTTCCGGCGCGCTCAGGCGTTCAGCTGAGCAACCTGTCCAACTGGTTGCAAGAGAGCCTGCCGGATTTGGCGGATAAGTATGATGATGACGCGCACGTGTTGGGTCAGCATGATTTTACCCGCGCGGCCGTGGGCGTCGAGCGCATCATGCATCGCGTGTCGCCTCCGCTGGTTCGCTTGGAGCGCGCCATCTCTACGCCGGTGAATTTCTTGATTCTGCCCATCTTCGCTTTTGTGAACGCGCAGGTGCGCTTGGTGGGCGTTGACCTGGTCGCTCTGGCGACCGACCCCGTTGCGCTGGGAACCTACTTTGGCATGCTGCTGGGCAAGCCCATCGGTATTGTGGGCGTAACGTTCATCCTGGTGAAGAGCGGCATCGCCGAGCTGCCGCGCCGCGTCACCTGGGGCCACATCGCCGGCGTGGGCGTGTTGGGCGGCATCGGCTTCACCATGTCCATCCTCATCTCCGGCCTGGCGTTTCCCTCAGAGCCCTTCGAGCTGCTGGCGGCAAAGGCCGCTATCCTGTGCGGGTCGGTGACCGCCGCCGTGCTGGGAATGCTCGTGATGAGCAGGGTTACTCGTCCAAAGCTTCGCGCGCCGCAGCCTACCTCCAAGGATGCTCCCAAACCCCAGCAGGTGCATGTCGAGGCTGCGGAATAGGCTTCGATCGCACGGGCAAAACGAGCGGGTTTTCGTTGACCGGCTCATGGGTATAGCGATATATGCAAACGGTCCGGTTGCCTCGACGGTTGCCGGACCGTTTATATTTGAACGAGGAACAGCCGTTTTCTTGGGCTGACGATACCGCGGCGGGGCTGGTCGCGTCTGCATGGTAGATTATGCTGCGAGCGCGATCGCGGCCTTCTGCAGGGAGGCGTCAGGCGTGGTCGCGCATTCAGATGGGTGCGCCCGTGGATGATGGCGACTGTCGATAAAGGAGGAAGCGCGTATGGATATCGGGTCGTTTCAGGCCGAGGAGTTCGGTGAGCTGCAGCGTTTGGTAGATGGCCTGTACGCGGGACGCCAGACGGTCGACCGTCTGGATATGGTGGTCCAGGGCGAGATATTGGATCTGTCCTCTGACCTTATGGAGATTATCAACCTGCTTCCCCCCGGGGTATACGAGCGCCAGCGCCTGTGCGACCAGCTCAATTCGGCGCTTGCGGCCCACGGCTGGGGCGGTATGTACGGAACGGTCGAGTAGGAGAGTGCCATGAAGACACCTCAACAGCAACGCGACGAGGCCGTCGCCGCCGCGGACGCAGCGCTGGGCCATCTTGAAAGCGCCTATGACACGCTGAGGTCCGCCGGCAGATGGAGTATTTTCGACATTTTGGGTGGAGACCTGTTCGCGGCTTTGGTCAAGCACGGCAAGATCGACAAGGTCAATACCGAGCTTGATGCTGCGCGGGATGCGCTGCGCGCGTTTGTCCAAGAGGTCCAGGACGTGGATCTGGGATCCGCGCTTCGCGTCGAGCTGGACGACTTCCTTACATTCGCGGACTTCTTCTTCGATGATCCCTTTAGCGACCTTATGGTCCATGCGCGTATCAACGACCTCAAGGGCGAGATCGAAAACGCGATTGTGCAGGTGCGCTCCGTGCGCGAGCGGCTACTGCGGTTGGCGTAGGGTTTTGGTCGCGGACGCTTCTGCGGCCCCTCGCCCTGGGCGCCCCGTGTTCATGTTGAAGACGTTACGCGTGCGCGTGTGCGGTGACGCCGACGCGCGAGGCGGGTATACTGCGACAAGGTGTTATGTATTGGCGCCGGGGCGGGTGCAGTGCGCATGCCCGCCCCGCGCTCTGTCGAAAGGCTCATCATGCAGACGATGTATCAGCAGATGGATGCGGACGCCCTGGCTCAGGCCATCGAGGCCCTGCGTGCCCAGGTTGAAGAGGTCAAGGCCCGCGGCCTCGCCCTGGATATGGCGCGCGGTAAGCCGTCGCCCCAGCAGGTGGACATTTCTCGTCCCATGCTCGACATCTTGAGTTCGGACGCGGACCTGCACGATGGCAACGTGGACTGCTCCAACTACGGCTTCTTCGAGGGAATCCCCTCTGCTCGCGCGCTCGCAAGCGAGATGCTGGGCGTGCCTGCCGAGCAGACCCTGGTGCTGGGCTCTTCCAGCCTGCTGCTCGAGCATGATATCTGCGGCCAATTCTGGCGCTGCGGCAGCCTGGGCAGCGAGCCCTGGGCGGATTATTCGGCCAAGCATAACGGCGAGACCGTCAAGTTCCTGTGCCCCGCTCCCGGCTACGACCGCCATTTTGGCATCACGGCCGACCTTGGCATCGAAAACGTTCCCGTTCCCATGACCGGCGAGGGCCCGGATATGGACGTGGTCGAGGCCATGGTTGCAAGCGACGCCAGCATCAAGGGCATGTGGTGCGTTCCCAAGTATTCCAATCCCACGGGCGAGACCTACTCCGAGAAGACCGTCCGCCGTCTTGCGACCATGAAGACGGCCGCTCCGGATTTCCGTATCTTCTGGGATAACGCCTATTGCGTGCACGACCTCTATGACGAGACCGATGACCTCGCCAACATCTTCGATTACACCCGCGGCACCGAGAACGAGGACCGTGTGGTTGCCTTTGTCTCCACTTCCAAGATCACCTTCCCTGGTTCCGGCGTTGCTTTCGTCGGTGCGTCGCCTGCGGTCATCGCCGAGGTCTCCGCGTTCCTCAAGATGGGCCTTATCAGCGCCGATAAGATGAACCAGCTGCGTCATGTGCGCTTCCTGCCCAACCTGGACGCGGTTCGCTCCCACATGAAGAAGCATGCGGAGTTCATGCGCCCGCGCTTCGAGGCCGTAGAGCGCAAGCTTGCCGAGGGCCTTGGCGGCACCGGCTGCGCCACGTGGACCCATCCGCGCGGCGGCTACTTTGTCTCCTTCGATGGTCCCGATGGCTCTGCTAAGCGCGTCGCCGCCCTGTGCGCCCAGATGGGCGTCAAGCTCACCCCGGCTGGCGCTACGTGGCCCGGCGAGGATCCGCGCGATACCAACATTCGCATCGCCCCAAGCTATCCCAGCGTAGAGGAGCTCGAGGCGGCTCTCGACGTGCTGGTGCTCGCCGTCAAGCTGGTCGCGGCCGAGCTCGCAGCGGAAGAGCGCGCGTAGATGGCTGACGCCCACGCGGAGCGAGTAAAGGGCATTTTTTCCGAGATCGCCCGTCGATATGATCTGTTTAACGCGTTGTCCAGCTTTGGTATCTACCGAAGCTGGCTTCGCCGTGTCGCTCGTACTGCCGCCTGCACGGACGCCGATTGCGTTTTGGATGTTGCGGGCGGCACGGGCGACGTCGCCTTCGCCTTGTGCGAAGCGTGCCCCCCGGCTTCCATCGAGCTTACGGACTTCACGCCCGAGATGCTCGAGGTCGCAGCCGAGCGCATAACGGCTGGCGCCAACCTTGGCGTGCCATGTGGCCTCAACGTGGTCGATGCCCATAATCTCCCGTATGGGGACGAGGAATTCACGGTAGTCACGTGCGCCTATGGCCTGCGCAACTTCTCTGATCGCCGCCGCGCGATGCGCGAGGCCGCGCGCGTGCTGGCACCCGGCGGGCGCTACGTGGTCCTGGAGTTTGGTACGCCGCCTAACGCGGTGTGGCGCGCGTTGTATCGCTTCTACCTCACCCATATGATCCCGTTTATTGGCGGAGTGGTGACGGGCGACCGCTCGGGTTTCGACTACCTGCGCGACTCCATCAAGGCTTTTCCGCCGCAAGACGCTATTGCCCAAGAGCTTTGTGATGCGGGGTTCTCGCAGGTGGAGTATAAGAACTGCACCGGCGGCATCGTCGCGGTCTATGCCGCGGTGAAGTAGCGGCGAAGTATCGCTGGGGGGTTGGGCCTTTTTGCCAGGCCGTGCAGAACTGCTGCAAATCGCACGCCGTCATAGGGCTTATGCCACGGGGCAGCTACAATAATCCAGGTATGTACCCGAGATAACTGACTGGATTCAAAGCATGACCGATGATTTCTTCGATGACGAGCAAGAGCTGATAGAGGCAGACGCCGCTGCGGCTTCGTCTGATGCGGATATGGTCGAGCAGGAGGCTGCGGCCGTATCTAACGCAAGCGATTCCGATGATGCGGCGGACCAAAAGCCCGCTTCTGGCAATGCCGCTCGTCGCAATGACGCACCGCCCTTCTGGATGGTGCTGGCGATTGCCGCCATCGCGCTTATCCTGGGCGTGGTGATTGGCTACATGATCGGCACCTCCGCAACCTTGGCAGAGCTTGGTAGCTCTAGCGAGCAGATGGCCCAGCAACAAGACCAGTCTGCTGGCGAGCTCGATTCCACCCAGCTGCCCGAGGGCCACCCGCAGCTGTCCGTCGATCAGGATGGCAACGCGACCGTGGTGGACTCCGGTTCCTCGTCCGCAAACGACGCTTCCGCAGACTCCTCGTCCGCAAACGCGAACGCCGACGCGAGCCAGGAGTAGAGTGCCATGGCATTCAACGCAGAGCAGACCAAGCGCACCCGCGCCGTTATAGTGATCTTGCTACTGGTGGCGGTTATCGCCCTTGCCGTTGTGGTGCTGTCCGGCGCCCTGACTCCTGCGGGGTCCCAGGGCCAGCAGACATCGCAGCAAAGCGAGCAGACGGGCGGCAACGCGTCTTCTAGCAGCCAGGCTGCATCTGATGACGCCCATACCATGGACGATGTCGACGCCACGTACGGTACCGCGGCCAAGCAGCTTAAAGCCAAGTACGAGGCCAACCCCGCCGACCCGTCGACCCTGCTGAACCTGGCCAACGGCTACTTTGATTGGGGCACCGCCGCCATGAGCCATGCTCAAGGGGACGAGGATCAGCAGCACGCCATCGACCTCTTTAAGCAGGCGATCAGCTACTACGACACCTATATCGAGCGCAATCCCGGCTCTAAGTCCGCCGAGGTCGACCGCGCGATCTGCGTCTTCTACTCGGGCGACCATACCGCGGCCATCGCGGCGCTTGAGGATTTTGTGGCAGCCGATTCCACGTTTGGACCCGCTTGGGCCAACCTTGGTATGTTCTACGAGAACGAGGGCCGCATCGATGACGCCAAGGACGCCTACAACAAGGCGATCGAGGCTGATCCCGAGGACACCTACCAGGTCAAGACGTATGCCCAGCAGCGTCTGACTAACCTTGAATCCACTCAAAGCGACGCTGCGTAGCGCGGCTTTGGAGCCCGGTATCTTACTAACACTTCGAGTGCAAGGAGCATCAACATGGAGCTGGTAATTACCACCAATCCCACCCCTGAGTGCTATCTCATCTCCGTGACCGGCGAGGTCGACATCTCCAACGCGTCCAAGCTGCGCGACGCCATCGACTTTGCCCTTGAGCAGCCCACCGAGGAGGTCAAGCTGGACTTTGCCGAGGTCTCCTACATCGACTCCACCGGCATTGGCGTGCTGGTTGGCGCGGCTCATCACGCGGAAGAGCACGGTAAGCGCTTTGTCGCCGTCAACGCCCAACCCGGCGTCTTGCGCGTGGCGCAGCTGCTTGGTCTTGACAAGGAGATCGGCATCACCGCTGCGTAAGGTTCGCCTCCGCGCAGCGTAAAGCTTGCGTAAGTCCATGCTCGGAAGCGTAAGCGTTGGTTATACTAATAAAGTTGTCTATTTTCGAGGCCCGGCGCCCTTGCGACGGGTCTTGGTGTACCGAGAATTCTTGGAGGCGCCGTGTTTGGAATCAGTTCCACGGAGCTGATGATCATTGTGATCTTTGGTTTCCTGCTATTTGGACCCGACAAGCTCCCGCAGATTGGCCGCACGCTTGGCCGTGCCCTTCGCCAGTTCCGCGAGACGCAGGAGAAGATGACCTCTGTGGTTCAGTCCGAGGTCATCGATCCCATGACCGCAGCTGCAGCGGCTCCGGTCAAGCCGAAGAAGAGCGGATCCTCGTCCACCTCTTCCACGGCAGAAGACGATAGCGACCTTGATTCCGTGGGCGAGCCCATGCCGCGCCGCAAGGAAACGTTCGCCGAGCGCCGCGCCCGCCTCGCCGCCGAGAAGGCCGAGAAGGAAGCTGCTGCCGCCCAGGCGGAGGCCGCCGAGTCCGGGGACGCAAACGGCGCCGCCTCGATCGATGCCGCTTCTGCAGCAGGTGACGCTGGCGATGCTAACGTTTCCGCTCCGACTGCGACCGCCGGTCAGTCCGTCGATGCTGCCGACCAGCCTGAGCCCGCTGAGGAGGAACCCGCGGTCCGCACCACCGAGGATCTCTACGCCCGCCGTCCCCGCAAGCGCAAGGCCGCTGCCGATGCGCCTGCGACCGATGACGCCGCCGATTCCTCGTCCGCCGACGCCTCTGCAGAAGGGGGTGAGCAGTAATGCCCATCGGACCCGCGCGAATGCCGCTGTTTGACCACTTGGGTGAGCTGCGTCGCCGCCTGACCATTGTGGTGGTCTCCGTTCTTTCCGCCTCCCTTGTTCTGTACTTCGCCACGCCTACCGTGATCGATATCCTGCAGGATCCCATCCGCGAGTTCGCGGACGAGTTCTACGTCATGACGGCGCTGGGCGGCTTCAGCCTGCGATTCTCCATCGCGTTCAAGCTTGCCCTTGTTATGTGCACGCCCATGATTATCTGGCAGATCCTCGCGTTCTTTTTGCCCGCGCTCAAGCCCAACGAGCGCCGTTGGGTGGTTCCCACCATCGTGAGCGCCACCGCGCTGTTCTTCCTGGGCGTCATCTTCTGCTACTTTGTGATCATCAACCCCGCCTTTGGTTTCCTTATCGGTGAATCCGAGGCGATCGGCACGGCCATGCCCATGCTGGAGGACTACATCAATATCGAGCTTCTCCTCATGATCGGCTTTGGCGTTGCGTTCGAGTTGCCGCTTATCGTCTTCTACCTTGCGGTGTTCCACATCGTCCCGTATGTCAAGTTCCGTGAGGCATGGCGTTACGTCTACGTTGTGCTGCTGGTTGTTGCCGGCTGCGTCACGCCCGACGCTTCGCCTGTCACCATGGCGTATATGTACGCGGCAATGCTGGCGCTGTACGAGATCGCGCTTGCCGTGACCCGCATCGTCATTGTTAAGCGCGAAGGCAAAGCCGGCCTCAAAGAGGGCCGCTTGAGCCTGTTTGATGATGACGAGGACGAAGAGGAGTAATAAAGACGCATGCATGAACTCGGAATTGTTTCCGGAATTCTAGATGTGGCTTGCAAGACGGCGCGTGAGGCGGGAGCTTCGCGCGTCGTTTCCGTTACCGTGCGAATCGGCGACATGTGCGAGACCGTTCCGGAGGCCATGGATTTTGCTTGGGAGGCCTTGCGCGAGGAGGACCCCCTTACCCTTGAGAGCGAGATGATCGTGGAGCGGGTGCACCCTCGCAGTGCCTGCGTGCAATGCGGCGAGGAGTTCGACCACGACCGCTTCCATTGCCGGTGCCCTAAGTGCGGCAGCGGGCAGACCATGTTGCTGCGCGGCCGCGAGTTGGATATTGTGTCGCTTGAGATAGAGACTCCGGACGAGGATGAACCGTCCGCGGGCGACGCGGCTGCGGGCGACGTCGATTCCGCGTGCGTCGCCGCGCCGAGCGATGCCGCGCCGAGCGATGCCGCCGATCCTCGTCCACAAGCCAATCTGTAAGAAAGAAGGATCCATGTCCGAGAAGACCATAGGTATCGAGAGCCCTATCCTGTCGCGCAATGAGCGCCTGGCGACCCAGCTGCGCGAGCGCTTTGCCAAGCACCAGATCTTTGTGGTGAACGTGCTTTCCAGCCCTGGCTCCGGCAAGACATCGACCATCCTGGCGACCAACGAGCGCCTGCGCGACCGCTACCGCTGCGCCGTGATCGAGGGCGACATCGCCTCCGACGTCGACGCCATCACCATGAAGGAAGCGGGCATGCCTGCCATCCAGATCAACACGGGTGGGCTGTGCCATCTTGAGGGTAACATGATCAACCAGGCCGTCGATGCATTCGAGGCAGGCGTTGGCCTGGACAACATCGACGTCATCTTTATCGAGAACGTGGGCAACCTGGTGTGCCCCGTGGACTTTGATTTGGGGGAGAACCTGTCCATCATGATTCTCTCCGTGCCGGAGGGCGACGATAAACCGTTGAAGTATCCCGGTATCTTCCAGCACGCGGGCGCGCTGCTGCTCAACAAGGTCGACGTCGCCCCCGCGTTCGATTTCGATATGGACGAGTACAACCACACGCTCGACAACCTCAACCCGCAGGCGCCGCGCTTCAGCGTGAGCGCGGTGCGCGGACAGGGTATGGACGAGTGGTGCGCCTGGCTGGCTGAGCAGATCGAGGCCGCGAAGTAGACTCCGTGTATTACTTCTGACCACAATGAACCGCTTCAAATGGTTCCATTTAATACCGATCAAAAAGTTGGTATTAAAAGGAACCGTTTGTTTGGAAAAAAGTGGCACAAAGTAATACAAATTTCAGAATCGGTATTACTTTGAACCATTTGAGACGTTAAAAATGGTCTCTTTTAATACCTGAGGAATTACCGTGCTGAGGAGCCAGCGCGTGACCCGTAACGGCATGTGAGCGGTCCGCGCGCGACTTCATGCCTGCGGGCGAAGCGTCGCGACGCCCTAGGCGATCTCCTTAAGAAGATATGGGTGTAGTTTCCTGCACGCTGGAGAGCAGGAGTAGCTTTTGGAAGTAGTCCGTTGTGGACGAAGTAGAGCTGGCTTGATCGAGGACAATGCAGTGCTCGTCCATAAACGGGCTGCCCGTAGAGTTCAGATTGAAGAAGGTGTCCTGGCCGTACCAGGGCTCAAAGTCGGAAAGGTTAAGGTCGCTGGTGCAATCTGCAAGCTGGTCGCCGGAAGCGTAGGCGTATTGGATGGTGCAGATTTTTTCCGAGAGAGAAGAGTCCTCATTAAGCAGCGTTGCGAAGGGCTTGCAGCTATCTAGATCACCAACCTGCGTGTTTGCTTGGGTCTTGGTTGGGCTTTGCATGGTGTGGGCGTAGCCAAGCTGGCCAAAGTAATTCATTGTAGGATTGGCCTCGCGGATGAAGGCGAATGCCTTGGCCATCCATTGATCTCTCAACCCAGTTTCTAGTTGACTAGAGTCCGACATTGCGTGGTATTCGACTGCGCGCTCGTGGCTGGTGCAGAGCATTTAACTGTCGAAAGGTCGTCTCCAAAAAACTTGCCACAAGCTTGAGGTTGCTCATCCAGAGCGAACCGTAGATTGCTAAAGGCGGCTGAGCTGAGCGGGTCTTTGGGGGACTCGGTGCTGGTATGGCCTTTCAGCTGGTCGAAATCGACGAGATGGCTTCAGCAATCGCGTCTGGCGCGGCGCCATGCTGCTCGACTAGTTGATCGTGCTGTTCTGGTCGAGATACTGCGAGGGAGTAAGGTTGGAATCGAGCTGCGCGCACCCACTGAGCTGAGGACAAATGCAGGAGACGGCTGCAAGGCAAAGGGATGATAATAGAGTCCGTCGAGTTACTACATGGTACATAAGGTGGTCCATATCCTTTGGCTGCGCGGTGAAGAGGGCGCACACAAATAGTAGTCCTGGCATTGGGCGCGCGTCTTGTGGCGCCAACATATTAAGCATCCCTTAATGAGAGCGCATGATGAGATTTGCGTCGCCGGTGTAAAGGGAATTTACGTTACGGTGCGTGGCATGCTGGACCCCATATGCATCCAGGTTCTTGTCTAGCTGCCATCCCGAGCGGGGACGGTTTGTATCAAGGCTTGGAAACGCCCTGGCAACTGGTCTGCGAGGCCCCATGGTCGGCGATCGAACGCCTCGTGGGCAGCGCGCGGGCTTGCCGCGGGCGGCCGCTTGCTTCATAACTTCATGCGTGTTTCGCGAACTCGCGTTTAGTCGCTATACTGCTGACCATACATGAACGTATATCGAAGGAGCCCCGTTGAAGCTCGTCATTGCAGAGAAAAACATCGCTGCGCAGAAAATTGCGCAGCTTCTAGCTACCGGCAAGCCTAAAAACGACAAGGTTTACAACACGCCCGTCTATCGTTTCGACGTGGAGGGCGAGGAGTGGGTGTCCATGGGCCTTGCCGGCCATATCCTGGCGCCGGACTTTCCAGATGAGATCCTCTTCGATAAGAAGGAGGGGTGGTACTCGCTGACCGAAGACGGCGAGGTGCTGAACGCCCAGGTACCGGACGGTCTTGCCCGCCCGCCGTACGACACCAAGCGTAAGCCGTTCCTTGCCAACGGCATCAACATCAAGGGTTGGAAGGTCGAGAGCCTGCCCTACCTTACGTGGGCGCCCATCATCAAGAATCCTGCGGAGAAAGAGATCATCCGCGTTCTCAAGAATCTGGCGAAGAAAGCCGACTCTGTGGTGATCGCGACGGACTTCGACCGCGAGGGTGAGCTCATTGGATCGGACGCCTTGTCTTGCGTGCGCGAGGTGGCGCCCGATGTGCCCGTGAGCCGCGCCCGTTACTCCGCGCTTATTAAGGGCGAGGTGACCGAGGCGTTCAACAATTTGGTTGAGCTCGATCAGAACCTGGCGGATGCGGGCGAGAGCCGTCAATACATCGACCTTATCTGGGGCGCGGTGCTGACCCGCTACCTTACGCTCGCCAAGTTCGGCGGTTTTGGCAACGTTCGATCCGCTGGCCGCGTGCAGACGCCCACGCTTGCCCTGGTGGTAGAGCGCGAGCGCGAGCGCATGGCGTTTGTGCCAGAGGATTACTGGCAGATTCGCGGCATGGCGGCAGCCAAGGGTGCGGACTTCAAGATCAACCACGCAACGGCGCGCTTTACGGACAAAGATGCCGCTCAAACCGCTTTTGGCCATGTGGACGGCGTCGTAGCCGGAACCGTTACCGATGTCGCCAAGCGCTCGCGCAAGCAGCAACCCCCGGTGCCGTTCAACACCACCTCCTTGCAGGCGGCGGCGGCCGCAGAGGGAATCAGCCCCGCTCGCACCATGCGAATCGCCGAGAGCCTCTATATGAGCGGTCTTATCTCCTACCCGCGCGTCGACAACACCGTCTACCCGCGCTCACTCGACCTCGAGGGCATCGTGAAGGGCTTGGCGGCGAATTCGCCGGCTCTGGCACCCGTGTGCAAGAAGGTCTTGGCCGGCCCCATGAAGCCCACGCGCGGCAAGACGGAGACCACCGATCACCCGCCCATTCACCCTACGGGCCAGGGCGACCCCACCACGCTCGATAGCGGTCAGCTCAAACTCTACAACCTCATCGCCCGCCGCTTCCTGGCTACGCTTATGGGTCCCGCGACCATCGAGAACACCAAGGTGTCCATCGATGTTGCCGGCGAACCCTTCACTGCCTCCGGTGACGTGCTGGTGGATGCCGGATTCCGCGAAGCCTACCCGTATGGCCTCAAGCGCGACGAGCAGCTGCCCGCGCTGGACGCCGGCGATGTGGTGGACGTGCACGACGTCAACCTGGAGGCCAAGCAGACCGAGCCGCCCGCACGCTACAGCCAGGGCAAGCTGGTCCAGGAGATGGAGAAGCGCGGCCTGGGCACCAAGTCCACGCGCGCGAGCATCATCGAGCGCCTGTACCAGGTTCGCTACCTCAAGAACGATCCCATCGAGCCCAGCCAGCTGGGTATGGCCATCGTCGATGCGCTCTCGCAGTTCGCGCCTCGTATCACCACGCCGGAAATGACGGCGGAGCTGGACGAGGACATGACGCATGTGGCAGAGGGCCAGGACACGCAGACCCATGTGGTCGACCACTCCCGCGCGCTGCTGGCGGGCATGCTCGACAACCTTATCGAGCATAAGGACGATCTGGGCGAGGCCATCAGCGACGCCGTCACGGCAGACGCCCGCGTGGGCGCATGTCCCAAGTGCGGCAAGGACCTGGTGATGAAGCAGAGCGCCAAGACCCGCGGCAGCTTTATCGGTTGCATGGGCTGGCCGGATTGCGACGTCACCTATCCCGTGCCCAGCGGCGTCAAGGTGAGCCCGCTTGAGGGCGACGCGGCGGTGTGTCCGGAGTGCGGCGCCCCTCGCATCAAGTGCCAGCCGTTCCGCCAAAAGGCCTATGAGCAGTGCGTGAACCCCAAGTGCCCCACCAACTACGAACCCGACCTCAAGGTTGGCGAGTGCTCCGTGTGCGCCGAGGCGGGCCGTCATGGCGACCTGATCGCGCATAAGAGCGAAAAGAGCGGCAAGCGCTTTATCCGCTGCTCCAACTACGAGGAGTGCGGCGTGTCCTATCCGCTGCCCGCTCGCGGCAAGCTTGAGGCGACTGGCGAGGTCTGCGAGCACTGCGGCGCGCCCGTGGTTGTGGTAGAGACCGCTCGCGGTCCGTGGCGCATCTGCGTCAACATGGACTGCCCAGGCAAGGAGAAGAAGGAAAAGCCCGCCCGCGGTGCCAAGGGCGCTGCAGCCAAGGGGTCTACAGCCAAGAAGACCCCGGCAAAGAAGGCCTCCTCGTCCAAAAAGACAACGGCGAAAAAGCCCGCCGCTAAAAAGACGACGTCCAAGAAGTCCTCGTCCGCTCAATAGCCTCGTTAGAATGCGGGCCGTCCAATCAGGGCGATTTGCAGCAAGAAGAAAGCCCGCCGGGTCCAAATAGTCCGGCGGGCTTTCTTGTGAGCGTCTTTTGGCGGTTCGCGTATGGACGAGAAATGGCCGCCGTACGCAGAGTTAGTTCAGCAGATTCTTCTCGATCCATGCCGCGACGCCGTCTTCTTGCACCGTTGCGGTGATCTCATCGGCGCGCTCTTTGATGAATCCGTCCGCATTGCCCATGGCGACAAAGTGGTTGGAACGGCCCGTCAGGGAAATGTCGTTGCCGGAATCGCCAAAGGCAACCGCGCGAGCGGAATCTATGCCAAGCTTCCAGCACAGGAGCTCGAGGGCCGACCCCTTGTTGACGCCGACCCCGGTAATCTCGAGTTCCGTGGCGTTGAGGATGGCGATATCGAGGTCCTTGTGAACGCGCGTGAGCTCGGAGAAAGCGGCATCGGTGTCTTCGGCGGAGTCGAAGGCGCATCCGAACTTCTGCACCTTGGATGTCTTGGGCAGGTCTTCTACCAGCTTGTAGATGGAGGGGACGATATTCATATCGGTGCGGGACGCGAACGCCTCGATGGGGTTGAAGCCAAAGCGCTCCATCACGCTCTTGCCCTCGCCGGTATCCGTATCGCTCGCATCGGCGGCGGCCGACGTCACGCCGGGGTCGGAGAAGGCCCCCAATCCCATCTCTGCCATGTGAAGGACCTTTTTCTCCTCCACATAGGGGGTGTCATCGATAAATGTGCTCCAAGAGACCTTGTCGCCAAGTTCACGCATTAGCTTGAGCGCCAGCTGCTTGTCGATTGGCCGGCAAAGCGAGGGCTGATCGCCCTGCATGTCGACGATCTGGGCGCCGTTGACCGTGATGCCCCAATCGAGCCACGGCGCGCTTTTAAGCTGATCGCCCAGCATGGCGACGGGACGGCCCGTGGCGACGGCGATGGTGATGCCGCGATCATGCGCGGCTTGAAATGCGCGGTAGACGCGCTGGGTGATCTTTTGCTTGAATGGGATACCAAAGACGGTTCCATCGAGATCGAACGCGATGAGGTCAAATGCAGCCATAGTTCCCCCTGCTTAATTCCCCTGGCAGACACAATCCATGCAATGGTACTCTGCGAAGCGGCGCGGGCGGCGCACAATTGGCGTAACCCATGAGAATGCCCATAGCTTGCGTTGCGTGTCCGCTCATCGCGTATCATGGATACATGACTGAAAGCAAGCGAGATTGATTGGAGCCCCATGTCCTCGCTTTCGCATATACAAGACGGCGCGCATGCCCCCTTGCGTCTGCGCGATGCAGCGGGCGAGCGCGAGCTGCCACCATTTATAACCCTTGAGGGCGTAGACGGCGTGGGTAAGTCCACGCAGGCGCGGCTTTTGGTGCTGGCGCTCGAGCACGCCGGCATCGACGTGCTGCATCTGCGCGAGCCGGGCGGTGCGGCGATTTCTGAGAAGATCCGCGCGTTGTTGCTCGATCCCGCTAACAGCGAGATGGGCGATGTGTGCGAGCTTTTGCTGTACGAGGCCGCTCGCGCGCAGCTGGTGCACCAGGTGATAGAGCCCGCTTTGGCGGCGGGCACGTTGGTGGTGTGCGACCGCTTTTATGATTCGACCACGGCCTACCAGGCGCATGCCGCCGGCCTTGATGCGGCTATGGTCGAGCAGGCGAACAGTTTAGCCGTCAACGGGTGCCATCCCGCGCTGACGCTCGTCTTCGATCTGGACCCCGTTGCCGCGCAGCGCCGGTCCGCGCGAACCGATGCAGACCGCATGGAGGCCAAGGGCATGGTCTATCAGCAGCGCGTGGCAGGTGGGTTTAGGAAAATCGCCAAGCAGGATCCCCAACGCGTGAAGATCATCGATGCCTCGGGCGATATCAAGTGCGTATTTGCCCAGGTGCGCGCCCAGCTTGGTGCCGCGGGCATTGATTTGGACGAGGAAGACGTGGCCTATGCCCTAGATAGCTTTGGGGATTCGGCCGCCTTGGGCAGGGCGGGGGAGGCTGATCGCGCATGACCACGGTCCCCGATCACTCGCTGCTTGCCCGTCTTGACACCCAGCCCCGCGTGCGCGATTTCATCTCCCGCGCGGTGGCATCGGGCAGGGCGAGTCATGCCTACCTCTTTTTGGGCGCCCCCGGTTCTGGAAAGCTCGATGCCGCTTGGGCTCTTGCCCAGGCCCTGCTGTGCGAGCGGGCGGGGGAGGACGGCGATGCATCGTCCACATTAGCGGGCGCTGCGTGCGGCAGTTGCGACGCGTGCGTTCGCGTGGCGCGCCATACGCATCCGGACGTTCATCTGCTGGCGCCTGAATCCGCGACCGGCTACTTGATCAACCAGACCCGTGAGCTGCTGGAGGACGTTGCCCTGGCGCCCATCCGCGCCCGCGGCAAGGTCTACATCATCGACCGTGCCGAACAGCTGCGCGCCAACACGGCCAACGCGCTGCTTAAAACGCTTGAGGAGCCGCCGGCGGGCGTGACGTTTATTTTGCTGGGAACAAGCACAGAGGTGATTTTGCCCACCATTGTGTCGCGCTGCCAGTGCGTGCCGTTTCGCACGGTCTCGCCGGTGCGCGCCGCGGAGGCGGTCGAGCGCGCTACAGGCACGTCCCCGGAGCGCTGCCGCATGGCGGTGTCCGTTGCCGGCAGCCCCGCGCGCGCTATCGAGTTTCTCAAGAACGCGGAGAGACAGGAGGCCCGTCGTCAGATGGTGAGGGCGATAGATTCGCTGCGCCATGCGGACGAGGCGGACGTTCTTTTGATTGCTAAAGACCTTATGGTTGCCATCAACGCGCCGCTCGCAGAAGTGAAGTCGACCCAGCAGGCGATTTTGGAGCAAAATGCCGATTATCTCTCACGTGGAGCTATGAAGCAGCTTGAGGACCGCAATAAGCGCGAGCTGTCCGCCCGTGAGCGTTCGGGTATCATGGAAGCGCTGGCGAGTGCTCGCTCGCTTCTTCGAGACGTGCTCATGCGGTTGCAGGGCGTTCCCGCTCCGGCTATGAACGGAGACGTGGAGGACATCATCGACCGCTTGTGCTCGGCCGCAACCGTAACCGGCGCGACCGCTGCCTTGGACGCCGTCGCCTCTGCCGAGAGATGCATCGCCCGCAACGTAACCCCCCAGCTGGCCATCGAGGTCATGCTTTTCGATATCAGGAAGGCTCTCACATGCCCGTAGTTGTTCCCGTTAAGTTCGCGTTCGCGTCGCGCGACCTATGGTTCGACCCGCAGGGGATCGATGTCCTGGCCGGCGATCATGCGATCTGTTCAACTGAGCGCGGAACCGAGATAGGTTTGGTTACCGCCGATCCCTTCGACGTTCCCGCATCTGAGCTCGCAGCTCCCTTAAAACCCGTTTTGCGCGTTGCGTCGGACGAGGACCTTGATCATGCCGACGATCTTGCTCGCATGGGCGAGGACGCCATGTATGATTTCCGCCGCTTGGTGGAGCAAAACGAGCTCGATATGAAGCCCGTGGGCGTTGAATACCTGTTTGGCGGTGAGAAGGCGGTCTTCTACTTTGCCGCTGAGGACCGCGTCGATTTTCGCCAGCTGGTCCGCGACCTGTCCGCTTTCTTCCATATTCGTGTCGACATGCGCCAGATTGGCGTGCGCGACGAGACCCGCCTTATTGGTGGGTATGCCACGTGCGGTCAGGAATTGTGCTGCGCGCGTTTTGGCGGTCAGTTTGAGCCCGTCTCCATCCGTATGGCGAAGGAGCAGGACCTGCCGCTGAACTCGTCCAAAATCTCTGGTGTGTGCGGCCGCCTCATGTGCTGCCTGCGTTATGAGTTTGAGGCGTACAAGGACTTTAAGAGCCGTGCTCCCAAAAAGAAGGCGATCATCGATACGCCGCTGGGCAAGGCGCGCGTGCAAGAATACAACACCCCGCGCGAGGAGCTGATCTTGCGCCTTGAGAGCGGCAAGGTCTTCCGCGTGAGCCTGGCGGACATGACATGCTCGGACTCCTGCAAGAAGAAGTCCGCGGAATCCGGCTGTTCTTCTTGCCGTCCGGATTGTGTGACGCGCGACGTGCTCGAGAAGATCGAGTCTCCCGACATTGCCCTGGCGCTGCTGGAGCTTGATCGCGAGCGCGGCGTGGACGTGGGCGACGGCCTGGATCGCGCCGATCGCATTGTGGCTAGCGGTCCCACGCCTCGCCGCCGTCGCATGCGCGAGGAGGAAGCTGCCAAATTTGGCGGCGGTGCCGCCGCGGACAAGCCCAAGGCCGCTAAATCCGCCAAGGCAAAGCAGGCAAAAGCCGTCGAGTCAGCGCCGGAGGGCGCCACGCCGCGCCGCCGCCGTCGCCGTAACGCGGGCGAGGCCGCGGAGCAGGCCGCGCAGCAGGGCCAGCAGCGTACATCCACGCAGGGTCAGCGCGGTCCGGCGCGCTCCCAGGCGTCCGATCAGCAGGCACAGCCCTCGCGCCGTCGCCGTCGCCATCTATCCGGCGAGGAGCGAGACGACGCGTTCCGCGCGGCAGCGATGCGCGATGAGGTCAAGCGCGCAAGCAAGGCATCCGAGGATAAGGGCGAGGGCGCTTCCACGAAGAGCCGCCGCAAGCATACCGCTCAGAAGCCCGATGTGCCTTCCGTTGCCGAGCAGCTTTCTTCTGGCAAAGTCAAGGTGACGCGCAGGCGTCCCGGTGATGGTGGCGGCGTGGCCGCGGAGAAGAAGTCTCCCGCTCCTCAGGACGGTTCGCGCCAGGATGCGGCGCCCGACCAGCAGGCGCAGAAGCGTCGTCGCCGCCGTCGTTCGCGCAAGCCAAAGCAAGATGGCGGTGCGTCGAACGGGGACGGTGCTTCTTCAAGCGCGGAATAGCACCTTTGAATAACCCCTTTGCCGCCGGGGTACATGAACATGCAACGACCTCTCCCGCACCTGTGTACGGGGGAGGTCTGTTTGTATGGATACCAGCTGGCTGCGTTCGTCATTCGAGGAGTTGAAGGCCTGTTCTGGAGCATCGCGCGAAGCGTTGTTGGAGACACTGTCGCCCACGCGGTGCGCCGGCTGCGAAAGGCCCGGCGTGCTATTGTGCGATGATTGCCTAAATAAGCTTGTTCTTATAGATCCGGAAGAGTCTTGCGCGCTGTGCGGCGCCCCCTATGGGCGCGTTTTGTGCACGGAATGTCGCGGCGTGGCTTCATCGCTCGATCGCTGTTTGGCTTGCGCGCTTTTTAGCGGCGCCCTGCCGCGGGTGATTCGCGCGTATAAGGATGGTGGCGAGCGCCGGCTTGCCCGCGTGATCGCGGAGCTCTTGCTTGATACGGCGCTGCACGCGCAGGCTGCGGCGCCCGATCGCTACGGGGGCATTCTCGCAGATGCGGACTTCATCACGTTTGTCCCTGCGACCAAAAGCGCGTATCGCCGCCGCGGGTTTGACCACATGGAGGCCATCGCGCGCTCGCTGGGCTCCATGGCGGGCGTTGCCGTGTGCGACTGCATAATCAAACACGGCAGCTCTGACCAGAGAAAGATGGGGAGAGAAGGGCGCTTGGCAACGGCGCGTAGTATCTACGAGGTGCCGGATATCGTCCAAAAAAACGTGTACGGCGCGAGGCTTCTGCTGATAGATGACGTCATTACCACCGGCGCCACCATGACGGCAGCGGCGGCGGTGCTCAAAGGGGCGGGGGCGGCCCATGTCGACGGGCTCGCCGCGGCGCGCGTGCTCTGATGCGATGCCCCAGCGCTTGCCGTCCTGCGCGCAGGCCCGCGTGTGCGGTGGGCGTGGAAAAGATTACACACCCCTTCTACCTGCGATAATTGAACAAAACCTGTTATAATTGCCCCTTGTTCCTCCCAGGCTGTGGTTGCGGACGGATGCCGACGGCGCCGTCTTAGTCCATGACAGACGCGGTCAAAGGGATCCACGTAAGCGTCCGCGTGCGCGCGGAAGCGATCATGGCGCGTCCTAGAAGTAAGCCGTACCGTCCGTTTTATTCTTATGGGGCAATAGGTGCCTCGCGGGCGAGCGGGCTAGTAGTGATGCCGTCGCGGCGGTTGAGCGAACGTTCCGGTGCGCAAGTGTGGGGTCAAAGATCAGGTCAGCTGGGAGGACGCTTTGCAAGCATGCCGCGCCCGCGCTGCTGTCCGTCGATTGCCTTGCGGCTGCGCGGAAGGGTCCGTCGGGCGCGAAGAAGGACATAAAGGAGCGGGCGAGATGTCGCATGGCTGGGTTGGAACGAGTAAGACGGGTGCCCGCAAGGGGTCGCGCGGGATGGCGCGCGCCGTTGCCGTCGCGATGACATGCGGTTGCATCGCCGGTATGTCTGGCTGCACGTTTCTCATCCCAAGTCGCGCGGAGGTTGCCCCCAAAGAGGTGCTTGTGCGCGTGACCACGCCGGCCGTCTCGACCGAAGGCGTGCTGGCCGTCGCCCTGGACGATGCCAACGCCCCGCTTGGTATGAACGACGCCAAGGGCGATCTGACTGGATATTTGACAGATGTTGCGTACGCGCTCGGCCAGCGCCTGGGCGTGAGCGTTGAGTTTGTTACGGACGAGACCCCGTCTGACATGGCATCTTCAAGCGACGCCGACTTGTATATAGGCGCTGCAAGCGATAGCGACGCGGATAAGGTTACGGTTGTTGGCAGCGTGCTGCATGATGCCCCCGCGCTGTTTGCCAAGGGCGCGGCAAGCGCACCCATCGATTCGTCCGCCCTTGCCGGGACGACCGTGGGCGTGCAGTCCTCTTCTGCCGCGCAGGACATTTTGACCGCGTGCGGCATAGGCGCGGAGCAAAAGACCTTTAGCAACGCCAACGAGCTGTTTGAGGCCTTGGACGCGGGCGAGGTGGACTACGTGGCGTGTGATTCCGCCATTGGCGGATATCTGTCGCGCGCGTACCCGGACATCTCTTTTGCCGGCGCGCTCGACGAGCCCGATTCCTTTGGTATCGCGCTGCGCTCCACTAATGATGACCTGCAGGAAAAGATTACCGAGGTGCTGGACGAGCTCCAGGCGGACGGCACGCTCGACGCGGTATATCGCAGCTGGTTTGGCGGACTGCCCGTTGACCTGTCCGATATGCTGCTGGACGGTATCACCACCTCAGCCGAGCGCGAGCAGCAAGAAGAGCAGCGTCGCGCTCAAGAGGAGGCTCAGGACGAGGACCAGGGTGCGGACGATACGGATTCCAATGGCTCCGCCACCCTGGAGGACCCTGTCGTCGATAGCGAGGCGGAGGCCCTCTAATCCAACGGCGCGCCTTTCCAATCGAACAATCGGCGTCTGGCTGGATATGTTTCGCAAATGGACAAGCGAATATTTCTGGTTGAGCCTTGCATGAATGTGGGTACAACGAGAGTACGAAGTCATATCCCCGGATAGATTGGAGTCACGTATGGATATCAAGGTTTCTGGGCGTAAAACCACAGTTACCGATGCTCTGCGTGCTCACGTCGATGAGAAGATCGGCGAGGCTTGCAAGGTGTTTGACATCGAACCCATGACGGTCGATGTTGTTCTTCGTTATGAGAAAAACCCTTCAAACCCCAATCCCGCCATCGTCGAAGCTACCGTTCGCGCTCGCGGTTCCGTCATTCGCGTTGCCGAGCACGGTGCAGATATGTATGCCGCTATCGATCTGGCAGCTGATAAGGTGACCCGCCAGCTCCGTAAGTTCAAGACCAAGGTTGTCGACAACCGCCAGCAGGGTCTGTCCGCCGCAGAGGTCGCTCCCGTCCCGCGCGTTACCGACCTCGCCGACCTGCTTATTCCCGAGGACGAGGAAGACGGCCAGCTTGTTCGCGAGAAGTACATCGAGCTCACGCCCATGACCGAGGAGCAGGCGTTGGTCCAGATCGACCTGCTGGGCCATGACTTCTACGTCTTTGAGGACGCCGTTACCGGTTTGACGAATGTGGTGTATCACCGTAAGAATGGTGGATACGGCATCATCAAGCCCAAGTATGAGGTTCCTACCGAGTAGAATGCCATTACGTGCATGAATAGGGTGGCGGTCATCCCGTGCGGGGTGGCCGCCATTTTTAGCTTGGAAGGACTGCATGAACACTACGCATCAGAGCAGCGGCCACGAGCATAGGTGCCGAATCGTTGTCGATACCTGTTCGGACATCGCCCCCCAGGTTGCCGGGGCGCTGGAAGTTGATATTTTGGGATTCCCCTATATTCTCGACGGCGTTGAGTATACGGACGATATCTGGACGTCTATCTCGCCCAAGGAATTCTATGACAAGCTGCGCGATGGAGCCCGCGCCACCACGTCCGCCGTATCCCTCGGTCGCTACCTGGAATTCTTTAACCAGTGCGCCGAGGAGGGCACGCCGACGGTGTACCTGTGCTTCACGAGCGCTCTTTCGTCCAGCTACAACTCTGCTGTCAACGCCGCCGAGCAGGTGCGCCGCGAGCATCCTGATTTCGAGCTCTACGTGGTCGACAACTCGCTTCCATGCGCATGCGGCGAGCTGCTCGCCATCGAAGCCGTTCGCCAGCGCGCCGCGGGCCTTAGCGCAAAGCAGTTGGCGCAGTGGGCGAATGAGGCGAAGACGTGCGTTCACGGATATTTTACGCTGGACAACCTCGATGCCCTCGCTGCGGGCGGACGCATCCCTCCCGCTGCCGCCCAGCTGTCGAGCAAGCTCGATATCAAGCCGGAGCTCTCCTTTGACCTGTCGGGGTCGCTGTCCCTTTTGGGCGTCAACCGCGGTCGCAAGAAGGCGCTCAAGGCGCTGGTCAAGTCTTTTAGGGAGAATTACGTCCATGACCCCATCATGCCCATAGTCATTATGTCGACGGATGCCGAGAAGGACGCGGATTGGCTGGAGGCGGCTATCCGCAAGGAGGACGGCTGCTTGGATATCACCGTCATCCGCGGCTCCGTGGGCCCCAGCATTGGTTCGCATGTTGGCCCCGGTATGGTTGGCGTTGGCTTTTGGGGTATAAACCGCGCGGACAAGATCTCCCTGTCCGATCGCATTGCCAAGCGCGTGCGTGCGTCGTAGTCACATTTCATCTATAGGTCGTATTGAGATAGGAGCCAGTATGGCAGACAAGAACCTTTCTGTTGCATTCATTGGAACCGGCATCATGGGCGCGCCCATTGCCGGCCATATTCTGGACGCGGGCTATTCCGTGCGCGTCTTCACCCGCACCAAGTCCAAGGCCGCGGGCCTTATCGAACGCGGTGCCGCGTGGGCGGAGAGCGCCGAGGCCGCGGTTGAGGATGCCGACGTTGTCTTCACTATGGTGGGCTACCCGCAGGAGGTTGAGGAGATCTATCTGGCGGGTGACGGCCTGCTGGCAACCTCTAAGCCCGGCGCGTACCTGATCGACCTCACCACTAGCTCCCCGGAGCTTGCCCGCGACATTGCCGAGGCTGCCGAGGTTTCCGGCCGCCACGCGTTTGATTGCCCGGTTACCGGCGGCGAGTCCGGCGCCATTGCCGGCACGCTGACGTTGATCGCGGGCGCTACCGAGCGAGATATCGAGCCGGTCCGTGAGGTTCTCGAGTGCTTCTCGTCCAACATCTTCTGCTTTGGCGGCGCCGGCAAGGGTCAGGCTGCCAAGCTTGCTAACCAGGTGGCGCTTGCCTCTTCCATGGTGGGCATGGCGGATGCCATGGCGTTTGCCCAGCAGAGCGGCCTTGACCTTGAGCAGACCCGCCAGATGATCTGCGGCGGCACGGGCAAGTCCGGCGCTATGGAGCAGCTGGCGCCCAAGGCTCTCGACGGCGATTACAAGCCGGGCTTCATGGTGCAGCATTTCCTGAAGGACCTTGGTTTGGCCCTGCAGGTTGCCGAGGAGAAGGAAATCGCCCTGCCCGGTTGCGACACCGCGTTTACCCTGTACGACATGCTGGACGCCATCGGCGGTGCTCGACTGGGCACGCAGGCTATCACCTTGCTGTACCAGGAGGAGGCAGATTCCGTCGCCGCCGGCCTGGATTGGTCTTTGTACACCTCCCAGCATGAGGAGGACGAGGAGTGCGGTTGCGGTTGCGGCCACGATCACGGCCACGATCACGAGTGCGGCTGCGGCCACGATCACGGTGAGGACCACGAGTGCTGCGGCGGCCACGGCCATGGCGAGGACCACGAGTGCTGCTGCGGCAACCATGGAGCGTAGCGCGGCATGACGGGTTTTTCGTTTATTGTTCTTTCCGTCCTGCTGTTTCTGTTCAGCGTGTATCTGGGTTTTCAGATTGGCTGCTGGGCGGGCGATCAGGCCGTGACATCCCGTGATTACTGGAAGATGAACATTGCCGCCGTGGTCATCGGCGTGGTGGGTTCCGTGATAATCTCGCCCTTACCGTTGCTGTACTCTGCGGTGATCGGTCTTTTGGCCGGCTGTATCGTGGGCATGAAGATGGCTTTTGGCGAGTCTACGGGTCCGTGGCGCTTCCTGGACCGCGCCCTGAATATCAACCGTTCTCACCGCGAGACCGCAAAGCGAGGCACCGGTGATGCCCGCCGTGCACGCAAGAAGACGGGCGAAAAGGTCCCCGACCTTATTTCGGTTGAGGGCGATAAGAAGGATTCGAGGTAGTTTTATGGCAGACACGTTGGAGCATGAGCTCACGCCCGAGGAGATGGAGCAGCTTACATTGGTCGAAGAGAGTCGCGATGCGCTTTCCGCGATGGTCGAGGACCTTTCTAGCCATAGTCGCCGCAAGCGACAGACGGCGGCGCGCGTGATCAAGTTGCTTGCGGAGCGCGATGCGGCCAAGCTGGTTCCCTTTGCTGAAGAGCTGGTCGACGCGCTGTACAGGCCCGAGGCCCAGACGCGCTGGGAGATTCTCGATGCGCTTACCCTGCTGATGCCCGCCGCCGGCGATGTCGACTTTGACGCTGCCTACGACGGTGCCGAGGACGCTTTGTTCGATGAGCTTTCCGCAACGTTGCGCCTGTCCGCATTCCGCTTTATGGCGGCTTGGGGCGCCGTAACGCCCGCACGCTCCACCAAGGTGTGGCCCGTAATCGACGAGGCCATCCAGTGCTATCACGGCGATCTTGAGTATCGCGATATGCTGGGCAGCCTGTACGAGTTCGCCCGCGGCGATATCGATGCCCAGGTGGCAGCCGAGCTCGCCGGCCGCATTCGCTTCGATGCCGAAAACGGTAAGGGCGCCTACCTTAAGGCGCGGTCGTCCGAGATCTACGGAACCCTTCTTGAGCGTTTTAAGCTTGAAAAGCCCCAAAAGCGCACGCGTGCAGCAGCGAAAGCGGATGACGAGGACGAGGAGTAAGGCTACATGGCACACAAGGTCGCACTTATACCCGGCGATGGCATTGGCCCGGAGATCACGGCGGCGATGCGTCGCGTTGTCGACGCCACGGGAGTCGAGATCGAATGGAACACGGTGGATGCCGGCGCCGGCGTAATCGAGGAGTATGGCACCCCGTTGCCCCAGCACGTGCTCGATGCGGTCGAGGACGCGAAGGTAGCGATCAAGGGCCCCATCACCACGCCGGTTGGAACGGGCTTTCGCAGCGTCAACGTGGCGCTGCGCAAGCACTTCGACCTGTATTCGTGCGTCCGACCCTGCCTTTCGCAGCCGGGCGACGGCTCGCGCTACGAGGACGTCGACCTTGTCATCGTCCGTGAAAACACCGAAGACTTGTACGCGGGCATCGAGTTTGACGAGGGGGATCCCCGCGTCGCGGAGATCTCTCGCATCGTGGAGGAGTCTGGCCGCAAGACGTTCCGCGCTGATTCCGCTCTTTCGCTCAAGCCGATCTCCATCACCGGTTCGCAGCGCATTGTCGAGTACGCGTTTGAGTACGCCCGTCGCTGCGGTCGCCGCAAGGTGACCGCCGTGCACAAGGCCAACATCATGAAAGCGACTGACGGCATGTACCTGCGCATCGCCCGCGAGGTGGCCGAGCGTTATCCGGACATCGAGTTCAACGACAAGATTGTCGATGCAACGTGCATGGGCCTGGTGCAAAACCCCGCCGACTTCGATGTGATGGTGCTGCCCAACCTGTACGGCGACATTGTTTCCGACCTGTGCGCCGGTTTGGTGGGCGGCTTGGGCATGGCGCCGGGCGCCAACATCGGCCGTGACATCGCCGTCTTCGAGGCCACGCATGGCTCTGCGCCGGATATCGCCGGCAAGAACATCGCCAACCCCACCGCAGAGATTCTTTCCGCGGCCATGATGCTCGACCATCTGGGCGAGAACGTCGCCGCCGCCGCGATTCGCGATGCGGTTCGCGCCACGTTGGCGGAGGGTGCGCAGGTGACGGGCGATGTTCGCCGCGCACTGACCGGTAGCGCAGAGGGCGCCGTGGGCACGCAGGAATATGCGGATGCGGTGATCGAGCACCTCGCTCGCGTTCATTAAGCCAAACATAAGAGTAGAAACGGGCCGCCAAGGGGTATCCTGAGACGGCTCGTATTATGTATCGACTGAAAGGACCGATTTCAATGGGTCTTATCTTGAAGAAGGAGGAGCTTGGCTCTGAGGATGATTTCGACATCATCGAGCGCTCCGATACGCCCGAGGACCTGCCCCGCGCCGAGTACGATCTAATTGCCGGCGAATCTGCCGAGGACATCGCTGCTCGCAATGAGGAGAAGCCCGACCCGGAGGCGGAGCTCGCGCCCGACCCGGAGCTGCTTGGCGATACCGTGGAGACCGCTGTTGCCGCAGCGGCAGCGTCTTCCTCGTCCAAGGAAAAGGATGAAAAGGCATCCAAGAAGCACGGAAAGAAGGACGCTTCTGCCAAGAAGGATGCCCGCAATGGCGGCGGAGACGGTAACGGTGGAAACGGCAACGGCGGCAAGAAGATGCGCCGCCCGCCTAAGAACCACGGCGCCATTGGCATCGCCATCGCGGTTGTGCTGATTATCGTCGCTGGTATTGGCGGCTACTTCATTGGCAACGGCGGCTTTGCGGGCAAGGGTCCCGGCGCTTCTGCGGTCGAGGAGTCCCAGCTCGATTCCGTGCTTGCCCGTTGGAGCTACAACGGTAAGACCACTAACCTTACGGTTCGCGAGGCGATCGAGAGCCAGTACTCGCTTGACAACGCCAAGGATGATGACGGTAAGTACACGGTTCCCACCGCCGAGGTGGTTGTCGCCTACATTCGCAACCAGATTCTGCTCGCCGATGCGGAGTCTCGCGGTATTACCGTAGATGATGACGAGATGAGCGCGTTTGCCGAGGACCAGCTGGGCACGTCTGATTATTCGACCATCGCATCGCAGTATGGCGTGAGCGAGGACCAGGCAAAGCAGGTGGTTAAGGAGAACGCCACCCTTAAGAAGCTGACAGAAGAGGTTGTGCCCGATGCGCCCACCGATTCCGTTCCCGAGGCACCTACCGAGCCCGAGGACGGCAACACCGAGACCGCATCCAAGGACTATGCGGACTACATCATCAATCTCGCCGGCGATGAATGGGATGCCGAGAAGGGTACCTGGGCTTCCGAGGACGGCGACTACTACAGCGCCTTGAGCAGCTCCACAACCTTCTCTAAAGACAGCGCCACGTATGCGGATGCCCAGACGGCTTATTACGTTGCCTACCAGCAGTACGCCCAGAAGAGCCAGGAGGCCAGCACCGCCTGGAGGGCTTACGTCAACAACCTGTACGCCAGCGCGGATGTGTCGCTTTACGGGCTGTATATCTAACGCCCACCTATCTATGGGGCATCGACCCCAGCCAAACGGGTACCATTAACGCCGTAGCCGCGCGCTGCGGCGTTTTTGTTTGCGCGCGGGAATAAACGTGTTCGCGGCATAAGCGGTCAAAATCTCCGTGCGTTATCGCCGCCAATCAAGAAAGGGGAGAGCAGATGATCTACGGTGCTCTCGAGGACCTGCCTCGCTATCGCGGTTTCTGCCGCTCGCTGGATGTTTTGATCGATTGGCTTGCGGAGAATGATCCCGCATCGCTCGATGTGGGCAGCCACGCCATTTTGGGCGACAAGGTGTTCGCGAACGTTATGGCACCCACTACTCGTCCAGAAGAGGGAGCGCATTACGAAACGCACCGCCGCTATCATGATCTGCAGATTGATGTCGAGGGTCGCGAGTCCTTCAAAGTTTCTCAGGGCGAGACCACGCTGGTGGAACCCTTTAACGAGGCGGATGACTTCGAGTTGGTAGATGCCGTGAACGGCATCGCCGGCGATTTGGACAAGGGCCGCTTTGCGATCTTTGTAGCTAACGAGCCCCATATGCCCACGCTGGAGTTTCCCGGCGACGGTGCCGCTCCCGTAAAGAAGATCTGCTTCAAGCTTATCGCGGACGAGTTTTTCGACGAGTAACTAATAGCGAATGGATGAATCGGAGGTAGAACCGATGTCTAAGGAAGACCTGGTTGAATACTGCGCTCCCAGCATGGAGCATCCCGTCGCCATTGTTCTGGGCAGCGGTCTGGGAGCGCTGGCCGATCGCGTGAAGGTTGTTCGTCGCATTCCCTATGAGGATATCGACGGCTTTCCGCAGGAGGCGCTTCCCATCGAGGGTCATCGCTTCGAGGTGCTGGTGGGCACCATTGACGGTGTTCCGGTGGTTGTGTATCCCGGCCGCGTGCACTTGTACCAGGGATATAACGCGCTTCAGGTAACGTCGCTGGTGCGTCATGCTCATCGTCTGGGTTGCCGCGACATTATTCTTACCTGCGCTTCCGGCGCGGTGCGCGATGCAAAGCCGGGTACCTTTGGCCTTATTACAGACCAGATGAACCTTACCGGCCATAATCCGCTTTCTACTCCCGAAGGTGCTGCGCATTCCCTGTTCGACACGCCGTTTGTACCCATGACCGGGGCGTATTCCAACTATCTGACCACGTTTGCCCGCGAGGCGGCTGCAGAGGTGGGCGTTGAATGCTCGGAGGGCACGTATGTTGGTATGCTTGGCCCTTCGTTTGAGACGGATGCCGAGGTAAAGGCGCTGGGTATCCTTGGCGCCGATTACGTTGGCTGCTCCACGGTGTGCGAGGCTATCATGGCGCGTGCGCTCAAGATGCAGGTACTGGGCCTGACTCTTGTGACCAACAAGGCCGGTGCGGCGGATAATAGCCATGAGGCGGAACTCGCTGCTGGTAATGCGGCGGCCGATGACACCACGGGCGTACTGCTGGGCGTTTTGCGCAGGCTCGGTGGTCTCCAGGCGTAAAGCCCGTGCGCAAAAGTGTGGATTGAAGAAAAAGACGTCCACACACCTTGCGCGAAGGTTGTTTTGCACGTAATATATTCATTCGTTGGCGTTAATGCCGCATATGCGTGCCAGCATAGCTCAGTTGGTAGAGCACCGCTCTCGTAAAGCGGGGGTCACCAGTTCAAGCCTGGTTGCTGGCTCCATTAAAAACAACAGGTCAGAGACTATAAAGCCTCTGACCTGTTTTTTATTTACAGAGTAGCAAAAGATAAAAAGGGGTGAAAAAAGGGTGAAAGAATATTCTATGGGGATAGAAAGGAAGCTCTTTTTATCAATTGCGCGGTCAAGGAAAGGTTCGATGACTCGCTTTGCTCACCATAGAACCCTGATTAAGCATGGACGTGATTTGACCGGCGCTTCAATTGCGCATTCGGCGAACGAGGGCTCGCGCCCCCGTGGTCGCCGAATGCTACATTGACGCGTCTATCTTTCAGTCATTCATGAGGGTCATTGCTGCCTTAAGCATTTATTATCTTGCTGGGATGAAAGCTCGAGGATGGGGGCGTAGGTTTAACACGGCCAAGAGATGATCGCTCCTAACAAAGAGACGTGCTCGACCCCCTCGGCCTCCGTCACGGTGTCCTCGGTGTTGCCCCGCTCGTGCGGGAGCAGGGTGATTCTGTAACGCGCCTTGAGGCGCGAGGCGCTCGGGACGGCGATCTATGCTCCCTGCTTCTTAACGAGCCTGAAGACGGCGTACGCGGCGGCATTGCAGCTGTCGTAGGATTCCATTCTGCCGCCCCCCAACATCGAGAGGACGAAATGGGGGCTCTCTGCCGAGGTCTTCCTCTATATCAAGCTACGAAGACTCGCTGCGATGCTAGGGGGGCGTCGACGCGCTGCGAGAGACGGCGAAGCTCCGACGCCGCCGTGCCCCGCCCTCGCGGAGTCGGACGAGCGGCCTCTGTTCCCCGTACAGCCTCCTGGACGCGGTTTTGTCTGATATTCGCTTCCCGGGGTCCTCGGGCGCTGTCGCCGGCATTGTGGTGGATAGATTGTAGATGTGATCGCGGTTATCAAGAAGCGTTTTCCACAAGGTTCGAGGTCTCGTGACCGGGGCCTTTGCCTCGGCAACGTTCGCGCCGCGGCGCGCTTGGAATAGAAGCGAAGAGAGCAAAGGCTATTCGAATCGAAAATGGCTAGTATTAGGGCGACCGGTTGTACCTATTTATGTATGCAACAACGTCGTGTAGCGAGAGTGATGCAATCGCCAGAGATTGCTTGACGCTACTTGAGCGCAGCGCACTCGCTGACATCATGTAATCGTTGTTGCAAGGACAAGCTGGTGAAACTCGTCGAAAGTATGCACGGAGCACAGCCGCTGAATGAATTCGCTATCGCTAAAGAGTAGCGTTAGCGCTTCATGGACACTGCGAAAAGTGTCCATCTCAATCCCGCTCATGGCGACCAGCAGAACAGCAGTAACACGATCGTTGCCCCAAGTAATGCCGTGTGGGCTGACTGCGATTGCGATGCATGATTCAATGGCGTCTGCCTGAACTGAGTGCGGGATGGCAATATTGCCAAACGCTGTGCTAGACATCTCCTCTCTTCGCTTGACTCCGTAGCGGAATTCGGGTGTGGTGCACGCCGAGTTTTCAAGTGCGTTGCAAAGTTCATCGAGGAGAGCGTCGCGTTCTAGCAGGGTCGGGGGCAGATCAACAAAGAAGTGGTCTGCCCTAAAATAACGATTGAAAGAATCGCGCAGTAGACGGGTCTTTCGCTCAAGAACAATCTGGTCAAGTATGCTGGAAATCAAGGTTTGGCTTTGTTGCCATGAGAGCGGATTAACGACAATGGAATGGCATTCGTGCGGATGATTGAGATGCACGGTAGATAGGATCAGGTCAATCCCGTTGCAATCAACTTCATCTTCGAACGAGACGGCTCGTACAATGGTGATTCGGTTGCCAAACTGGATGAGCAACTTGTTGTAGAGGTTTTCGGCCATGCCACGATATTTAGGGCAGACCAATGCACACGTCACTTTATCTGAGCTTAACTTCTGGCGCTCGATTTCAGCGCCCACGTGCAATGCAATGTAAGCTATCTCGTCATCGGAAAACTGCGAGTGCGCATATGGTTGCAGCTTAATTGCAATGCATGCAGCGATATCAAAGGTCAGGGGACATTCGCGTTTGATAGTTTCGAGCATGGGGCAAGGCGCGACGGTTCCCCTGTCAACGCGTTGCATCATACTTTTAAGGTGCATGGTAAAGGCTACGAGAAAGTCTTCACTCGCCAAATCAATAGCGTAGCTGTCGCGTACAGCAGCCACGATCTCCAGCGTAAGATTGACCGCACGGTCGCCAGCGGTTTGCCGCAACTCGGCAAAATTTCCCGTAGCTATAAAATACGCGTTCGCACTTACGAGGGAGCGTACGTTGCGTCGCTCATTATCATTGAGCTTGATGGAAAACTCCCGTTCAAGCGCATCGCATAGTGCCGCGCAAGCAAGATCGCCTTTCTTGTTGTCGGGAGCGTTGGAATCAAGCGCGTCCGCTGACTCGTCCGATCGAATGCGTGCCACCAAGATGAGTACATGAAGCACAAGATTCATATATGAAAAGTCGTTGAGATAATAGCCACTTTCGGAAAACACGTGACGTACTATGCGCGTCACGGCATCAACTTGAGAGCCGGGAAAGCTGCGTTTAAGGATGGAAGGTGTAATTATAGAACCACTTGACTCGGTAAAAATGATTTTAGAGATGAGCTTGCGCTTGTCGGGCTCGTTGCCTACAAGTATGAGCTTGCCATTTTCTACGTTAAGATGTATACCCGACGCGCCGTATTCGCGGTTCATCTTTGAGATATCGTTTTTGAGCGTTGAATAACTCACGCACAGTTCGCTGCATAACTCGTATAGATCTAGAGAATCGCAGTTCTCAACAGTTAGCCTTCTCAGGATGGTGACTGCACGATCTCGGTACGTTCGTGGTATCTCGCCGTTCTCGTCACCCATGAGCGCTACGGCGCGACTTCGCTCGACATGATAGCCAGATGCGCTGGAGAACACCACTCGAGATGGTGCGGCATCGTTGATAGCGGCGGCGTAATTCTTAACGGTTCGAACCGAAACGCCCAATTTCGCAGAGATATTTTTAGCAGTGACGGGCGTTCCCTGCTGCAACAGGTACCGTAAAAAGGCGATATGTGACTCATTATGCAGCATGATTCCTCCTTCATTCTATTGTAACGGGCAGAAGAAACCCGACAATCACCGTTTTGCCCGTTCCGGTGCAAATGCTCGTGCGCGCCGATTGCACCGATAAGGGAAGAACTTTAGTTGAGCGGCTGAAGTCCGGTGCGGTTTAATCCATGGCGTCGATAGAGGCGATGGCGCCGAGATGAAAGGAAGGAATCATGAGCGGTTACGCAATCTACCTGTGCTGTGGAGGCGGGCTATCATCTGGGTTTTTGGCGCAGCAGGCGCGCAAAGCTGCGAAGAAGCGCGGTATTACCGCTACGGTTGAGGCAAAGAGTGAGAGCGAGGTTACGCAGTACTTGCCCAAGATGGATATTCTCTGCATTGGACCGCATTATGCCTTTCGTCTCGATGCATTTAAGGAAATGGCAAAGGAGTTCGGTGTCCCCGTGGTGGTTATTCCCGAGGATACTTATTCGATGCTCGATGGCAGTGCCCTTATCGACTTGGCCATATCTACAATTGATTTAAATCGCAAGGGGGAATAACGCATGAAAGGCATTATGGATTGGTTCAGCAATACGTTGGCGCCGGGTATGCAAAAACTATTCGGTAACCCATGGGTCAGCGCCGTTGCCTCTGCGATGCAAAAGATTCTGCCGTTTATCTTGGTTGGTTCTGTCGTATCCATCTACAACGTGTTTGTGCGGTATATTCCGGGCCTGCCTGACCTGAGTTTTGTCAACACGTTTAGTTTTGGCATGATGTCGGTCATCGTGGCCTTTATGGTCGCGTACTTCGGTATGGTTGAGCTTGATCACCCTAAGTATCAGGTGACGGCTGGCTTGACCTC
Organism: Collinsella tanakaei YIT 12063; assembly: GCF_000225705.1. Taxonomy (GTDB): domain Bacteria; phylum Actinomycetota; class Coriobacteriia; order Coriobacteriales; family Coriobacteriaceae; genus Collinsella; species Collinsella tanakaei. The sequence continues at coordinate 130,224 of NZ_JH126468.1, read as the reverse complement.
TCTAACCGTGTTCCTGATGGCGTTGTGTCCCACGGTGGCAACGTTGGCGAAGAATGCTGAAACGGGCAATACCGAGCTTGTAGTTACGAACATCAACTATCTGGGTGGCAGCGGCCTGTTCGTGGCGATTATCGTGGCATTGATCATCATGCTTGTGTTTCACCTGTATGCGAAGCTACATGTGCTTGAGGGCAGCGATAGCGTGCCGGATTTCGTTATCGAGTGGGTAAATAACATCATTCCGATGACCTTAATTTATTTGGTGTTTGGCGCCATCGTATTCATTGCTGAATTTGATATTGTCGGATTTATCAATATCATCTTTAACCCCATCAATTCAATTGGTCAGTCCCTGCCGGGGTTCCTGATTATTAATTTCCTGTATGTACTGCTGTATTCGGTGGGTATCTCCGCTTGGTCTCTCAATGCAATCGTTAAGCCAATTCTTATGGCTGGCATCGCTGCCAACGCTGAGCTTGTGCTTGCCGGCGGAGCGGCAGTGAACATCGTGACTACGGAGACGATTTTCACCACTGCACTTGTGGCAATGGGTGGATTGGGCGCCACGCTGCCGCTAAACTTGCTCATGTTCAGGTGCAAGTCCAAGAAGCTGCGTACCATGGCAAAGATTTGCGTCGGTCCGTCGATCTTCAATATTAACGAGCCGCTGGTTTACGGTGCTCCTATTGTGTTCAACCCGCTGCTCATGATTCCTATGTGGGCGAATTCCATTGTGGGTCCGTTGATTGTCTGGTTTGTGATGAGGGGTGGATTACTGAACATCCCTGCGGGAATCAACAATATTTCACGTATCCCGGCGCCAATCTGCACCTGGCTCACTACTGATGATACCCGTGCGTTTATCTGGTTTTTCGTACTGCTGGTGGTTTACACGTTGATTTGGTACCCGTTCCTGAAGAAATATGACAATCAGGTTGTTGAGGAAGAGGCGGATCGCGCGGAAGCGACTGGAAAAGCAGTTGCAGACGCAGTTGCGTAAGGGGGGATCATGGAAGAGCTAGAGGACAGCGTTGTTATTCAGACGGCGCTCAAAATAATCCTTGCCGCTGGTGATGCACGCACCAAGGCGAACGAGGCGCTTGATGCTTTGGCCGATCGAAATTACAGTTCTGCCCACGAGCTGATCGGTTTGGCCCGCCAGCACATCCTAAAGGCTCACGAGGCTCAGACGGGTATTATCCAAGCTGAAGCTGCTGGAGAGCATTTCGAGCCATGTCTAATGTTTAACCACGCGCAGGATACACTCATGACGATTATGTCTGAAGTCAATTTTGCTGAACGTCTAATCGGCTTGTTCGAGGCTTTTTTCAATGATGGGAAGATCCATGAAGTTAAATGACGTAGCTGAGGTCCCACCAAGAGGAGGATTTCCAGAAGACTTCTTGTGGGGTGTGGCCATGAGCGCTAAGCAGGCCGAAGGGGCTGCGACTGAGGACGGACGTGGTCTCACCGTCGCAGATCTGCAAGATTACAACCCGCAAGACACCATGAAGGTCAAAGGGGACTTTACTCGCGATCAAATCCTTGAGCGTCTAGAGCATCCCGAGCACTATTGGTTCCCGAAAAAGCAGGGTATCGATTTCAGGCATACCTATCGCGAGGACTTGGCGTTGTTGGCGGAGCTTGGTATCAAGGCATTTCGCACTTCGATTTGCTGGTCGCGCGTGTTTCCCAATGGCGATGACGAGAAACCGTCGGACGAAGGGATTGCCTTCTATGAGGACTTATTCAGCGAAGTGCGTCGACTTGGGTTGGAGCCGATTGTGACCATCTATCATGACGATATGCCGGTCTCTTTGGCGCTTCGTTTTAACGGCTTCCTCAGTAGGCATGTGGTCGACGCGTATGTGTGGTATGCAACGTTGATGATGGATCGCCTGCGTATGCTAGTTCGCTATTGGATTCCGGTCAATCAGATCAATTTGACGCGGGTGGGCTTGAGTTCGCTTGGCATCGTGCGGGATACGGTTGATAATCTTGAAGCGGCTAAGTTCCAAGCAGTCCACAATAAGTTCGTTGCATGTGCTCGGGTGGCTGAAGCGGGGCGTACCATCTGTCCGGATTTCAAGTTCGGCTCAATGCTCGCAGACTTTTATCAGGCTCCTGCCACATGCTGCCCAGCAGATATGGTGCTTTCCACCGAGAAGAACCAGATGACGATGTTTTTCTTTTCGGACGTGCAGTTCCGTGGGGAGTACCCTGGGTACGCGTTGCGTTATTTTGAGGATAACGGTATCGAGATCCAGGTTGAACCTGGAGACCTAGAAGTCATTGCTGACAATACGATGGATTACCTGGCGTTGAGTTATTACAACTCGAACGTGGTGAGTGCAGATAAGAATTCGATGGCAATCGGAGACTATACGCTAAATCCGTATCTCAAGGCGAATCCTTGGGGTTGGACGGTGAATCCCGATGGTCTGTATGATTGCTTGACGCATTACTGGGATCGTTGGCGCAAGCCGATTCTGATTGCCGAGAACGGATTCGGCCAAGTTGAGCAACTTGATGCGAATGACACGGTGGAGGATGATTATAGGGTTGATTATATCCGCGAGCATCTGAAGGCGTTGAGAAAAGCAATCGCCCATGGCGTCAAAGTGTTTTCGTATTGCGCTTGGTCTCCATTGGATATGGTTTCATCCGGTACGAGCGAGATGCGCAAACGCTACGGCTTTGTCTATGTTGACCTTGACGACATGGGCGGAGGGACGGGCGAGCGCTATAAGAAGAAGTCGTTTGATTGGTATCGCCGGGTTTGTGCGTCAAATGGAGAAGAAGGGCTCTGAGCCGCAGCATTTTCTTCTTATGTGAATGATGGGTTATAGGACAAAAAGTGTGCCCAAAATCGGGTCGTCTGCGCAGGTAGGCGGCCCTTTCTCGTGTCTTTATAACTCGACGGCCCTTATAAGCACTTGGACGAAAAGTGTGTCTGCTAGACAGGTGAATCGCAGGTAGATATTCTCTTTTAGACGGCCTAAAAACCGTCTGCGGGAGGTTCGCCGTGAAGTCCGTGAAATGCCTGTCCTGCGGGTTGAAGATGAAGAGGAACGGGAAGACGTCTGCGGGCAGGCAGCGTTGAGGTGCCCGTCCTGCGGGGCGTCCTCCACGGTCCACAGGGACGGCGACGCCCGAGCGCTCCGAGTGGGACCGCCGGGGCTTCACGGACGAGGGGATGGTGGAGCTCGAGGCGTTCGAGTCCAAACGGTCTCGCGTGTTCCAGCAAGCGGAAAACCGCATGCACACTATCAAGGCCGTCATGTACGCGACCCTTAAATAGGCTGCGTTCTGCTTATGTGTAGCGGACCGGTTGGCCATCGCGCCAGCCGGTCCGTTTTCACTATCCCTTTCCCTTCAGAGTAAAAGCCCGAGGCCGACGCGCTTGGGCAAGACATAGATTCAAGTTCGATTTTTGCGGGCACCGTTACGGCTACGGTTGTGGAGGTTGACGCTGGATCGTCGGTGCTTGCCGTTGCCTCCAGTATCGCCGTTCGCTTGGTTGCGCGCGAACGCTACTTCGCGCGTCACGGCGAATGCGGGCGCCTTGGCGGCCTGTTGTGCTCTCTGCTTTGCGAGGGCGCGACCGCTTAAAGACGAAAACTCAGCTCGTCGGCTTGGCCGGCGAGCTGTTTTGTAATGATTGACCTGCGGGATTTGTTGCAGCCATCTCATGATGGTGAAAGCCATGTGCACTGGCATCTCGCACGCGATTATCGGACGTGGTAAAGGCGCGCACGCGGAGTGCCGAGAGAGCGGCCTTGACTTTTCGCGCTAGGAAAGTGGGGTTTCTCATGGCGCAGCTCATTATTATATGGGTGCTTTTCAGACGATTCGGCACCTCGCTTTTGGTCATGGCTTCTTGAGTCATATATATGGAAGCCGGGTTCGTATGGTAATTCGTCTAGAGGAAGCATAGTTTTTGAAGAAATAGTGACTCCGACGGCCTCCTGAATGAGGGCGGCGAACTTATACCAGGCTGCATGGGGATGTTCTCATTGAGAACAGCAAGGCTAAGATTATTGTCAGATTGCTTATTATGGTCGCCCACTTTTTTGTTACTGATCTTTAGTGGCAATCACAGCACGAAGGTGGCTTGGAGATACCGATTCATTTTTAGAAAGCAAGGACGCTTGGGCTGCTATTTTTGGAAGACGACATGCCGAGAGAGCTGACGAATCCACTCGTCTTCTTAACCAAGTCATAGTAATCATCGTGTCGGGAACGCAGCAAAGCACCAAAAAGGAGGTCCCATATAACCAGAACCATTGTTTCAGAGCTGATGGAGTAGCTCTGATTCGGCCCCGACGAAGGAGGTAAAAAGAAGTAGCAGTTGGAAAGGTCGCGCAGACTTGACTCGTGATGATGGCTAAGAGTGATCAGTTTTGAATTGTGCGTACACGCGATTGTTGCACAACGTTCCATGCGGTTGGTGTTTTCTGTTAGGTCGAGGAAGATGAAAAGAGTGTCGCTTTTGGAGGTTTCTGCCTGCACGCTCATTATGTCAGGATCCGTGATGGCGACCGCCCTCATGCCAAGAAGCATGAGCTTGTTCGTCAAGATGGAGGCGAGATTCGCCGCTCGACCAATACCGGTGATAAGGATAGAATCGCAGGCGTCTGCCAGGCGTGCGAATTCATCAACGGATGATGATTCGATTCCGTCGAAGAGCTTCGCGATTGATTCGACAAGCGGAGCCTGCAGGGTGGCTGCTTCGATTGATGGATTGCTTTGACGAGTGGCGGAAAGCTCTCGCTTAAACTTGCTCCTGAGTTCCTGGAAACCATCGAAGCCGATCTTTTGGGCAAAGCGAATAACGCTTGCGTCAGACACCCCTGCCTGCCGAGCGATCTCTGCTGCAGTCATCGAGCAGAAATCATCGGGATGGCTTGCGATGAACTGGCTGATCTTCCAGTCCACGTTGGTGAACTGGTTAGACATGGCGTCTATGATGTCGACAACGGTCATGGATTCAATAAGGGACACGGGTGCGGCCTCTCTGGATAGGTTAAATGAAATAAGTAGCTACATCTATTATCACCGTTTGTAGTAAATCTTATCGTTCGCTACATTGCAAGACAGAAAAATAACTAGTCAATAAACGTTTACGGGGAAAAACCTACCGTTTGTCTGTAGCGCGCTACATAATCTGCAGCCATTATGAATGTAGTGCACTACAATAAAATCAGTTCATCACTACATGGCTACAAAAATAGGAAGGAGGTTAGGATGGATAAGAAAACCGAAATCGTCATTCTGACCCACGGAGGATGGGGTACGAAGCTTGTCGAGAGCTTGAAAATGGTTTTTGGGGAAATAACCTGCGTTCACGAGATCCCCCTTCTGCCCCAGTACACCTTTGCCGAGTATTACCAAATGGTGGAGGAGTATCTGGCGGATCTTTCCAACGAATCTGTTGTATTGACAGATATCTTCGGTGGAACCACTTCAAATGTCGCAGCGAAGATCGGGCATGCTTCTGGCATGCGCGTTATCAGCGGATTGTCGGCACCGCTTCTCTTGGAGGCTTGCTCCCAGCTGCAGTATCAAGGAGCGCTTGACGCCGACAAGCTTCTCGAAGTCGGCAGGGGGGCCGCAAAGGACGTCGTGAAAGAAATCCTTTCCAATATGGGGAAATAGAGCCCGAAGCCATCATGTACCTAAAACCAACCCTTTATAAGGCCCCGATTTCCGGGGCATGGAATTCGTTGTCTTGAAAGGTGTGAAAGACGTGGCGGATATTGCATTGTGCCGAATCGACTCGCGACTGATCCACGGTCAGGTGATGACCAAATGGGTCAATCAGTCCCAGGCAAATCGGATTATCGTGGTCAGCGACGATCTTGCGAACGACGACTTTATGCGTAGCATATACCTCATGAGCGCCCCGGAGGGAATCAAAGTAGATTGCTTCACGAAGCGGCAGACCATCGATTCGTTCGCGGATGGGCGCTTCGGCGCCGGACGGGTCCTGCTCCTGCTCCCCGATCTTGCCTCCATGAAGGAGCTGGTGGATTGCGGCGTGAACGTTACGTCTATTCAGGTCGGCGGCCTTGGCGGCGCACCCAACCGAAAGGTAGTGTTCCAGAACATCACGCTCGATGATGCCGATGCTGCCGTGCTGGACGACCTGTCTTCAAGGGGAATCGAGATCTACTTCCAGACGATTCCGGAGGACGCCCCTCAGGGCGTGGAGTCCATCCTTAAGAAATACCGTAGTTAGGAGGAGAATCGTGAACGTATTGGCGATTTCAATTTTCATGGGCGTGTACTACTGGTTTTGCCGCCTGCGCTTTGGTTACACCTTCTCGAGCGCGCTCCTGCAGCCAACGGTAATCGCCGTTTTCGTCGGTCTCATCACCGGGGAGATGGTCCTCTCAATGCAGATCGGCGCGGCATTGCAGCTCGTCTACCTCGGCGTCACGTCTACTCCGGGCGGCAACGTTCCCTCGGACCCCGCCCTCGCTGGATGCATCGCGATCCCTCTCGGCGTTATGGCGAATATGAGCCCCGAGGTCGCAGTCGCCCTGGCAATCCCCTTCGGCGTCGCGGGCGTTTTCGTCGACCAGCTCCGCCGCTCAACGAACTCCATTTGGGTTCACCTGGCGGACAAGTATGCAGAGGACGCGAACTGCAACGGCATCATGCGCTGCGCCTTCCTGTACCCCGCCCTCATGGGCTTTCTCATCCGCTTCCCCCTCGTGTTCGCCATCAACTATCTTGGCGCGTCCGCGGCGGCGGACCTGCTCGCGGTCATCCCCGATTGGCTCATGCATTCGTTTGAAATCATGGGCGGAATCCTCCCGGCTCTTGGTTTCGCAATCACCATAATGGTCATCGGCAAGAAGAGCATGATCCCCTTCTTCCTTATTGGCTATTTCGCAATGGTTTACTTCGGCGATGCCGGCTTAACCACCATGGCCATGGCAATCTTTGGAACCTGCTTCGCCCTTATTCTCCGCATGATTATGTTCAGGAAGGAAGGTGTTCTGAATGAGTAACCTCGACACCTCTTCGGCAAATGCTGGTGCGACCGCGACGTCCGAGCCCGCCAAGGTCCTTTCCAAGAAGGACGTTACCAAATCCATGTGGATCTACTACGCTGGCGCAGAGCTCTCGAATTCTTACGAGCGCCTGCAGTCCCTGGTTTTCTGTGCCTCGATGACTCCGGTTCTGAAGAAGCTCTACACCAAGAAAGAAGACCTCTCCGAGGCGCTCAAGCGCCACTTGATCTTCTTCAACACCGAAGGAACGCTCGGCTCCATCATCCAGGGCATCACCATTGCCATGGAGGAGGAGAAGGCCACCGGCGGAGACGTGTCGGACTCGGCAATCACGGGTGTGAAGACCGGCTTGATGGGTCCTGTTGCGGGCATGGGAGATGCTATTATTTGGGCGGCTTTGATGCCCATCATCCTTGGCATCTTCCTTCCTTTCGCATCGGACGGAATGGCCCTCGGCGGCATCGGGCCCCTGATTCTGTATCCCGCTTCCACTATGGCGATCTCGTACCTCCTCATCCATAAGGGATATAAGCTGGGAAAGAAATCCATCGTCGGCATCATGCAGGGCGGCATGATGAAGTCCATCATCTTTACCGCCAATGTGATCGGCCTGATCATGATGGGCGCGCTGTCCGCTTCCTATGTGACCATAACCACGCCGCTTTCGTTCACGGTCTCTGAAGGCACGACCATCGTGGTGCAGGATATCTTGAACCAGATTGTTCCGGGCCTCCTCCCGCTGCTCGCGGTCTTCGGAATCTACTTCTACCTGACCAAAAAAGGACCCCGCTATAACGTGATCCTTATCTCGGTCGTCGTCTTCTCCGTTGTCTGCTCGCTTCTGGGCATCCTGTAAAACTCTAATTGGCGGCGGGGCTCCAGCGAATGAGCCCCGCCGCGCTCTATTAAGTTTGGATGAGAAATGGTGCATAACATTTATCAAGGTATGGGGTTGTCGCGAGTCGTCAACGCTAGCGGCCGCGTGACGAAGCTCGGCGTGTCGACGATCTCGGACAGGGTCGCCAGCGCCGCGGTCGCTGGGGCCCAGTCCTACGTCGTCATCGACGACCTCATCGACCGGGCGGGCAAAATGATCGCCACCCATACGGGGGCGGAAGACGCCTGCCCAACCAGCTGCGCGTCAGCCGCCATTGCCATGTCGGTTGCCGGGTTGATCACAAAGGGCAAATGGACCGCCGTCGCACGAATGCCCGATTCAACGGGAATGGCGAACGAAATCGTCCTCCAGAAGGGGCATTCAATCGATTATGGAGCCCCCATGCCCACAATGATTAGGCTGGGTGGCGGAGTCCCCGTGGAGGTGGGAACCGCAAACGAGGTCCATCCTGAAGACATCGAGGAGGCGATTACCGATAAAACGGTTGCCCTTCTTTATGTAAAGAGCCATCATTGCGTGCAAAAGGGCATGGTGGGCATCGAGGCGATGAGAGACATCGCTCACCGGCACGGGCTTCCGTTCGTAGTCGACGCAGCGGCCGAAGAGGACTTCCGAAAATACATCGCCCTGGGAGCCGATCTCGTCTGCTATTCCGGGGCAAAGGCGCTGGAGGCAACCACCTCGGGATTCGTATGCGGTAAGGAAGAGCTTATCGGCTACGTGAAGAAGCAGTATCGGGGCATCGGCCGCGCCATGAAGGTCGGCAAGGAGCAGATTACGGGGCTTCTGGAGGCGTTGGGCCAGTACGAGGAAATCGACCACGAAGCCCGGGCGGAGATAAACAAAGAGGCGGCGGGCTACCTGGTCGAGAAGATAGAAGCCATTTCGGGCCTTAGGGCGACGCTCATTCAAGACGAGGCGGGTCGCGCAATCTGGCGCTGTAGGGTGGCCATCGATCAGGCGGCGCCGAACGTTCGTAAAACAATGTACCAAGTAAACGAGGAGCTTCGAAAGGGCGACCCTACCATTTGGGCGCGCACCGAGTTCCTCAACCTCGGGATGATCGATTTTGATCCCCGCCCCCTGGTTCAAGGGGACAAGGAGCTGATCGTCGGCAAGTTGGAAAAGATAATGGGGGAGTAGCCTACATGACAAACATTAATTACTATAACGACCGTGTCTGCCTTAACGTGCTGGCGGGATGCCTCGAAAACGCTCGCGATATTTATAAAGCAGCAGAAGGGCATGTCGAGGTGGGCGTTCTTACTGCGAATTATCCCGACGTCGAGACGTGCGTCGAGGACATGGCGAAGTACATGGAAGTCCTTGAGGGCAATCTGTCCGTGGGTCTCGGCGGCGGCAATCCGGCCCAGTGGCGTGCGGTGGCAGATGTTGCAAAGACGATTAAGGCAAACCATTTCAATCAGGTATTTTCTGCAGTGGGTTGGACCAGGGCAAACGTCGGGAATGACGAGAGCCATATTAATGCCCTGGTTTCTCCGACGGGGACTCCTGGCAAAGTGAAGATCTCCACCGGTCCCCTTTCAAAGGACTGCGCGGACCCTGCAACCGTATCCGTCGATACCGCGATCACGATGATTAAGGAGATGGGCGGAAACTCTCTCAAGTTCTTCCCGATGGGCGGGCTAAAGGTTAGGGACGAGCTCAAGGCGGTTGCCGAAGCATGCGCCAGAGAGGACTTCTGTCTCGAGCCTACCGGCGGAATTGACCTGGATAACTTCGAAGAAATCATGAGGATCATCATCGACGCAGGGGTTAAGCGGATCATCCCTCACGTTTATAGCTCAATTATCGATAAAAGCACTGGATGCACCAAGATCGAGTGTGTGGAGCAGCTGCTGAACATGGTTAAAACGTTGGTCTAGAGGATCGCAGAAGCGATTGCCAGATGGGATGGAATGCTTTTCATCCCGCGTTCTTCACTCGTAGCGACTCAGAAAACGGCATGCTGCGCCTGGAAAGAGCAATGTCCAGGCGCAGCGCATTGCTCAATTTCATTGATGATTTCTTCAGAGGTGGAGTAACTATATAGGGCAATCATCGGATGATGGGTGGATAGATTCAGTTAAATGTTTCAAGATACGAGGCTATCAAAAGCCTCGGCTGCCTCCCTATCCTTTGATTCTATTGCATGCGAATAGATGGAGAGCGTGGTGCTGGGTGACGCGTGCCCAAGTCTCGCCTGGACAGTCTTAATATCCGCTCCCTCGCCGATTAGCAACGTTGCTTGCGTGTGCCTTAGCGCATGAGGAACAAGTCCGCTGTACCCAGTGCCTCGTATGTGCTTCTTTCCGTTTTTGGTAAACTCCTTTTTGATTACAGAGTAAGCCCCAAAATCATTGTCAACGCAGAAATTGCGAAACCATCGATCAAAATTATGACCATCTAGATTTCCAGCGATTGAGACCATCGAGCCCTTTTTATTGCGACGCGAAGCTATCAGGGAATGAACAATTGGAGTGTCGTCATTTTGGATGCAGCCGGCTAGGGCGAGTTCTTCTTGGATCTTTTTCCAGGAGTCGAGATGCTGGGACAACTGAGTACTGATGGCAATTGTTCTATTGCTCATTTTAGACTTTGGTGCCCGGGGGACCTTATCATTGGTATAATGCCGACATATACGAAGCGTCTTGTTGATGGGGTCATAATCATCCCAGACCAAGCCGAGCATCTCGCCTCGTCTAAGACCGCAAAGCAGAAGAATAAGGGCGCCCGTTATCTTTGAGGACGGAGGCTCGTCAATAAGGCAGTGAAGAAAGCGGGAGGCTTCTTCAGCGCTAAGCGCCTCTCGCTCTTTATATATTGGTTTGGGAAGCTTGATCGCATTACATGGATTGCGATCTAAAAGTTCATTGCAACGGCATCGTTTAGTATTTGGCGCAGCTTAACATGGGTGCCGTAAAGCCCTGCTTCCGACATTCCGTTTTCTAGGGCAAGAGAGTAGGCGCGTTTAACATCGTCTAAGCGAAGGCTGGCAAGAGGGGTATTCCCAAACATCTCTTTAATATGTTTGATGTATCCGGACTCCCGATCGAAAGCAGGGGGGGGGATTTAAGGATCGTTTTCCTCAAAGTATGAAAGTCGGTGGCGTACTCAGCTAGAGTCTGGGCTGAGTTGGGCATTTCATTAATGCCCTCAAGCTCCTTACGGTATTCCGCCGGCCAGTTCTTGAGTTTTTTGGACCTACAATGGAAGGTGCGCATTTTGCTTCTACGGTATTTCCCGGTCGAGGGATCTTTGTCAAGCGAGAAGCAGAGTCTAAAGGAACCTGGCTTGCCTTTTATAGGTTCCGCGGTATCCTTTGGCATTCTTTCCAATTCGAGAATCCATTAGTAATTAGCTTCAAAGCAAAGTAGATCTATCATCTGGGTGACCAACCCAATTGGTCACCCAGATGATGGATCTACTTTTTCACCCTTGAAAATCCTCAAGGGGTGAAATAGGGGTGAAAAGCAAAACTAATGATGGGTTATCGAAACGTAAAAAACAGCAATCTACCTGTGATTATATTAAATCTGAATTACATAGAATAATAGCAGGAAATGAGTGTGTGCAAGACTTCGTAAAGCGGGGGTCACCAGTTCAAGCCCGGTTGCTGGCTCCATTGAACAAAACAGGCCGAAGGCGAATGTCTTCGGCCTGTTTTGTTTTCTAGCGAATCCACTGGGAGCATCACGGAAGAGGCGAAGTGGGCCAGAAGCGATCTGCTCTCTAGGAGATGCGATGGCGACTGAGAAATCTGACCGGTAGGGAATAGCAATTTCTAAGTCAAATTGGGATGAAAAATGACCGTTGAACGTCGGTGAGCGGTATATGAACACCGTTCACATAATCGTTGGTAAAATATTGAAATTCACAATCCTGTTCATACCAGTTCATAGAAATGAACCGCTCTCCACAACTGACCAGCGGGATTGATGTAGAGCATATCATGCGGCGATATGTTCGTTTTCATACCCTGTAGATGGGTGGAAATTAAAAACAGGTGTTCCCAATCAATAAAAATAGGCAGGTAAGCGGGTGTACTATTACTGTAAACGGTAGAAAATCGCCAACAAACGGTGTGAGACCGTTCACGGAGCCTATGCAAATTGACGAATGGTTGAGCGGTGCTAATATAGGCACCACTTATCACGTGGTTACAACCAGTTGCGCACCTTAGCGTACACATTGAAAAGGAGTCGGTGGATGATCGGATTTATCCTGACGGGTCACGGAGAGTTCTCCTGCGGCCTTAAGAGCGCCCTCGATATGGTTGCCGGCGACCAGCCCGCATTCCAGATCGTTCCCTTTGAGGGCTCTGAGGCTGCTACCTATGGAGATGATCTTCGTTCCGCCATCACCTCCATGCGTGCCGAGTGCGAGGAGGGCGTTATCGTCTTCGTCGACCTTCTTGGCGGCACCCCGTTTAACCAGTCGATGATGATCGCCAACGACGTCGACAAGATCGAGATCATCACCGGTACCAATCTGCCGATGATCATCGAGCTCCTGTTCGCTCGCAACGGCGCCACCGACGTGACCGCTCTTGCCGAGCAGGCCGTCACCGTTGGCCAGGCCGCCGTCACCCGTCAGTCCCTCGCCTCCGTTATGGGCGGCGACGACGCTGACGAGCTCGACGAGGACGGCATCTAATGGCCGACTTTGGAGCGAACGTCCTTGCTTCCTCCGTCGCCCTGATCATTCTTCTCGCAGTCATGGGCCTGGTCTACTACTTCTGGTCCAAGGCCAACATCAAGAAGAAGAGCAAGTACTTCGAGCAGATCCACACCGAACTTGCCCCCGGCCAGGAAGTAATGTTTGCCGGCGGCATCTTTGGAACCGTTAAGAGCGTCAACGGCGATAAGGTCGAGATCAAGGTTCGCTCCGGCGCAATCCTCGACGTCTCTCGTTATGCAATCCAGGAGATCAGCAAGTAAGACACCTCAAGGGATAAAGCATCAACCCTTTGGATGTAATAAGCCAGATCGCGTACACGAAAGGAACGGATCACCATGGCAGAGCCCAACATTCTTCTCACCCGTATCGATAACCGCCTGATTCATGGTCAGGTTGCGACCCAGTGGAACTCCACCCTGGGTTCCAACCTCATCCTCGTCGCCAACGACGAGGTTTCCGGCAACACCATGCGTCAGAACCTCATGAAGATGGCGGCCCCGGCCGGCGTCGCCACCCGTTTCTTCTCGCTGCAGCACACCATCGACATCATCGCGAAGGCGTCGCCCAAGCAGAAGATCTTTATCGTGGCCGAAACTCCGCAGGACGTGCTTACGCTCGTCAAGGGCGGAGTGCCTATACGTAAGGTCAACATCGGCAACATGCACATGTCGGAAGGAAAGCGGCAGGTAGCCACCTCTGTGGCCGTCGACGACGCCGATGTAGCTGCTTTCAAGGAGCTTCAGGAACTGGGGGTGGAGCTTGAGATCAGGCGTGTTCCGAGCACGCCGGTCGAGGATATCAACAAGCTGTTCTCGTAACCGCTCGTTAGTATCCGCCGCGTAAGGCTTAACAGTCTTCCGCACAATCGTTAGTTTTCTTTGCAAAAGAATTTTGAAAGGAGGAGCATAAGATGGACGTCTCGTTTGTTCAGGTCGCACTTATCTTCGTGGTCACGTTTATCGCGGCTATCGACCAGTTCGACTTCCTCGAGTCCCTGTACCAGCCCATCGTCACCGGCGCTATCGTTGGCGCAATCCTCGGCGACGTGCAGACCGGTCTTGTCGTCGGCGGTACCTACCAGCTGATGACCATCGGTAACATGCCGATTGGTGGTGCTCAGCCGCCTAACGCCGTCATCGGTGGCATCATGGCTGCTGTCTTCGCTTGCTCTCTCAACATGGACGTTAACGTTGCAGTTGCTGCTGCTATCCCGTTCGCGCTCCTCGGTCAGTACGGCGTGACCCTGTTCTTCACGCTTCGTGCTCCCATGCTTGAGTCCTTCCGCGCTGCTGCCGTCAAGGCTGACACCAAGGCGATCACCCGCCTGACCGTCATCTCCGAGTGCATCCTCGGCCTCATCTTCGCCGCTATCGTCACCCTGTTCTTCATCGGTGGCCAGGCCTTCGGCAACGCTGTTGTCGAGGCAATCCCCGAGTGGGTCAACACCGGCCTTTCCGCTGGTGGCGGCATGATGAAGTTCGTCGGCTTCGCAATCCTGCTGAAGATTATGATGAACCGCGACATGTGGGGCTTCTTCTTCATGGGCTTTGGCCTCGCCCTCATCGCGGTCAACATCCCGGCTATCGCCGGCCCTGCCCTGCTTATCCTGACCTTTATCGGCTTCGGCATCGCTTTCTGGGACTTCCAGCAGCAGACCGAGCTCAAGGGCGCTGCTTTTGACGGAGGTGACATGAGCGATGGCATCTAATGAGTTTGTTGTACCTGCACAGTATGAGGATCTTACTCCCGCTCCGCAGGTTGATTCGAAGACGCTGAACCGCATGGCTCTTCGTTCCTACTGGCTGCAGTCCTCGTTCAACTATGAGACCATGCAGTCCGGCGGCTGGCTGTTCGCTATGATCCCCGGCCTCGAGAAGGTTCACACCAACAAGAACGACCTCGCTGCGTCGATGTACCACAACCTGGACTTCATCAACACGCACCCGTTCCTGGTCACCTTCGTTATGGGTATCGTTCTCTCCCTCGAGCAGAACAAGCTTGATACCCAGACCATCCGCGCCGTCCGCATCTCCGCTGCTTCGCCTCTGGGCGGCATCGGCGACGCCCTGTTCTGGCTGACGCTCGTGCCCATCACCGCCGGTATCACCTCGAACATGGCTATCGAGGGCAACATCGCGGCTCCGTTCATCTTCCTTCTCATCTTCAACCTGGCCCAGGCTGCTTGCCGCTTCGGCCTCATGAAGTGGGCTTATAAGGTTGGTACCGGCGCTATCGATGCTCTGACCGCCAACATGCAGGCGTTCACCCGCGCCGCTTCCATCCTCGGCGTTTTCGTCGTCGGCGCTCTGACCGTCACCATGGGTGGCACCCAGATTAACCTCACCATCCCCAACGGCACCACCCGTGGCCTCGCTGCCAACACCGTGATCGTGTCCAACGAGGATGCTGAGAACTTCGCCGGCCTCGAGGGCATCGACACCGAGACCGCTGAGCCCGGCACCATGGCTCTCACCGACGTCGACGGCAACCCCCTGAAGGCCGCTGACGCCGATGGCAACGCTGTTGATTGCGGCGTTGTCGACCTGGGCAACGGCATGAGCTCCGTTACCTACGGTACCGTCACCGAGACCGAGGTTAGCTACTCCGTGGCTTCCACCCTCGACACGGTTCTCCCCAAGCTGGTTCCGCTGGCTCTCGTGCTTATGCTTTACTTCCTGTTCGCTAAGCACAACTTCACGCCGATCAAGGGCATCGTCCTGCTGCTCATCATCGGCCTGCTTGGCGCTGGCCCCTTCGGCCTGTGGCCCAGCATCTGGTAAGGCTCTATGGCCCGGTGCGCTCATAGAGATGTGGGCGCACCGCCCCTTACTACATGTGTGTGTATGTAGGCCGTAACTCGTACGTATCGGGTTACGGCCTTTTTATTCCCCTGCGGGAACGATTACTGGAAAAGGAGGCGAAGACTCATGGCAATCGGCGCGCGCAAGCAGCCTTTGTACGATCAGCTAGTTGACATTTTGTCCGAGAAGATTGACCACGAGTATCGTCCCGGCGATCTTATGCCATCCGAGCGCGAGCTGTCTGAGCGCTATGGTCTTTCCCGTACTACGGTGCGCTTGGCTCTTCAAGAGCTTGAGCGCCTTGGCCTGGTGATTCGCCAGCATGGGCGCGGCACGTTCGTCGCCGACCGCTCTGCGCAGACCACCAACCTCATGCAGTCCTATAGCTTTACGGAGCAGATGCGTGAACTCGGGCGCGTTCCCGAGACCACCATCTTGGAGTTCTGCGAGTTCGAGGCTGATAAAAACCTCGCCGAGCATATGGGCACCCGCATCGGCGAAAAGCTTTTCAAACTCAAGCGTCTTCGCTCGGCAGACGGCATGCCCATGATGATCGAGCGCTCTTATCTTCCGGTTAGGAAGTTTCTTTCCCTCAAGCGCCCCATGCTTGAGAAGAAGCCCCTCTACGATGTTATCGAGCAGGATTTTCGCGAGAAGATCCGCGTGGCAGAGGAGGAGTTCTTCGCAAGCATCGCTCGTCCCGCGGATGCTCGCCTGCTGGATATCAGCGAGGGCGCGCCGGTGCTGGATCTTGTTCGCACCACGTATAACGTCAGCAACGAGATCGTGGAATACACGCTTTCCGTTGCTCGAGCGGATCAATTCAAATACAAGGTCTTCCATCATAGGAATGACTAGATATATGGCGGTTTCGTTAGGTTTATCTTTTGGTTAACTGGTTACAACCAGCAAACCATTTAAGGCATATACTACAAGGTAGTGAGCCTTCTAGGAAAGAGAGGTATTGTTAATGTTCGAGAAGGATATTGAGAGCCTGAAGGCGCTTGGTGCCGATATCACCACCGGCGAGATCAAGCAGCAGCCCGAGCTGTGGCTGGACACCCTCAACATCTACAAGGACAACAAGGACGCTATCGACGCCCTGCTTGCCGACGCTCGCGCCATGGGCGAGGGTCGCTTGTCCGTCATCTTCACCGGTGCCGGTACTTCTGACTACGTCGGCGATACCTGCGCCCCCTACCTTCGCCACGCTGGCGATACCAACCTCTATGATTTCAAGCCCATCGCGACTACCGATATCGTTTCGGCTCCCCGCGACTTCCTGCGCGCCGAGGATCCCACCCTGCTGGTATCCTTCGCCCGCTCCGGCAACAGCCCCGAGTCTCTTGCGGCCGTCGAGGTTGCCCGCAAATTCGTGAAGAACATCAAGTTCCTCAACATCACCTGCGCTCCCGAGGGCAAGCTCGCCGTTCAGTCCGCCGACGACCCCGATGCCCTGACCCTGCTGATTCCCCGTGCCAATGACAAGGGCTTTGCCATGACTGGCTCCTACAGCTGCATGACGCTGCTCTCCACCTTGATCTTCGACTCCGCCGATCTCGCTACCAAGGAGGCCTGGGTTAAGCAGGCTGCCGAGATGGGCGAGGAGGTCGTTGCTCGCGAGGAGGAGATCTCCTCCATGCTGGCCGGCGATTTCAACCGCGTTACCTATCTTGGCTCCGGCTCCTTCGTGGGCCTGGCTCAGGAGTCCCAGCTCAAGATTCTCGAGCTCGCTCACGGCCTGGTCGCAACCTCTTGGGATTCCTGCATGGGTTATCGCCACGGACCCAAGTCCTTTGTCGACGACAAGACCCTGGTCTTCGTCTTCATGAACAACGACGAGTACACCCGTCAGTACGACCTCGATATCCTGAACGAGATCAACGGTGACGAGATCGCTCAGAAGACCGTCGCCATCCAGCAGGACCTCACCCCTGCTTTCGAGGGCGAGTCCTTCACCTTTGCTGGCCGCGAGGCTCTGCCCGAGGGTTACCTGGCGCTTCCCTTTGTCATGTTCGCCCAGGTGATCTCCCTGCTGAACTCCGTCCGCGTTGGCAACACCCCCGACACCCCGTCTCCCACCGGCACCGTTAACCGCGTGGTCAAGGGCGTCACCATCCACCCCTTCGAGGCCTAAGCGCTATCGACCACGCAAGCTTAGCCTTACCTTGAGGTTTTGAGCACTACGTGCGCGACCGCATCATGCGGTAATGATTCTGCGCCCGCCCAGTCATCAGGACGGGCGGGCGCTCTTTTTAGGTTAATGCACTGCCGTCCATACCTTTCAGGCAAACTGGGGTATAGCTGCAGATATACGCTCATCTTACGTGTGTTAGGAGACAAGAATGAGCACCTATGCAATCAAGGCAGACGCCTTCTATCTTCCCACCCGCGTAGCCCGCGGTGGCTACCTCATGGTTGAGGACGGCGTTTTTGGCGAGCACGTGACCGAGGCTCCGGACTGCGAGGTTCTGGACTACTCCGGGCACGAGATCGCCCCCGGATTCGTCGATACGCATATCCACGGCTTCGATAACCACGACATCATGGATTGCAAGGCCGAGAGCGTCGCCGCCGTTTCTCGCGGCATCCTGCGCAACGGCGTCACCAGCTATCTGCCCACCACGCTCACCGCGAGCACCGAGCAGCTTGAGAGCGCCTGCGCCAGCGTCGCCGAGTACGTCGAGGCCGGCGACGACCGGCCGCACGCCCGCATCCAGGGCATCTTCCTCGAGGGTCCCTTCTTTACTGAGAAGTACAAGGGCGCCCAGAACCCCGCTTACCTGTCCGCTCCCACTATGGAGAAGCTGAATGCCTGGCAGGAGGCCGCTCACGGCCTGGTAAAGAAGATCGCCGTTGCTCCCGAGTATGAGGGCGCCGCCGAGTTCACCGCAGATGCCGTCGCCTCCGGCGTCGTGGTCGCCCTCGGTCACTCCGCGGCAACTTGCGAGCAGGCCCAGGCTTGCCTCGATGCCGGTGCCAAGGTCTTTGTCCACACCTACAACGGTATGAGCGGCCTGCACCATCGCGAGCCCGGCATGGTGGGCGCCGCGCTGTCCAGCCAGGACAAGTCTTTCTCCGAGCTCATCTGCGACGGTCATCACGTCAACCCCATCTCCGCCGGCATCGTCATGCACGCTAAGGGTCACGAGCACGTCGCCCTGATCACCGACTGCATGTGCGCCGGCGGCATGCCCGATGGCGATTACTTCCTGGGCGAGCTGCCCGTCGTGGTCGCCGGCGGTACCGCCCGCCTGAAGGACGGCGGCTCTCTCGCTGGTTCCATCCTTAACATGAAGGACGCCGTCAAGAACGTTGCGGATTGGGGCATCGCCACCAAGGCCGAGGCGATCTACATGGCGACCCAGGCGCCTGCTGAGGCCAACGATATCGACGATGTGTGCGGCTCCATCCGTCCCGGCCGCGATGCGGACTTTGTTGTTCTGGGCAAGGACCTGACGCTTGCCGAGACCTACTTGGGCGGCGTTTCCGTCTATAAGGCATAAACTGAATTCAATATGGCGCCGCGATGGGAACCGTCCGTCGCGGCGTCAATATCTTGCATGAGGCATGGGCGAGATCCTGTGCCGCTTCTGCGCGGCGCAAATCTGGGCTATGCTACATGGGTACTTGGGGGCAAGCTATCGATAAGCCGGGGCGAAAGGTTCCGGCGCCGTACGTGGCTCGGGCACGCGCCCGTAGCCAAGAAAGGTAGAGCAGAGCTTTGGAGCACATTCTCAAGAACGATCAGCTTACCGTTGCGCTTACCAGCGCCGGCGGTTCCTTCACCTCCATTGCGGCAAATGGCCGCGAGTATCTCTGGCAGGGCGATCCTGCCGTTTGGAGCGGGCAGGCGCCTATTTGCTTTCCCATCTGCGGCGGCCTTCGCGATAACCATGCGGTGACCGCGTCCGGTAAAGAGGTCAACCTGGCGCGCCACGGATTCGCCCGCAAGCAGGAATTCGAGTTCGCCGGCGGCGATGAGACTACCGCCGCGTTCGTACTCAAGAGCACGCCGGAGCTGCTCGAGCAGTATCCCTATCCCTTTGAGCTCACCGCCCGCTACGCCATCGATGGCGCAAAGCTCACCGTATCCTATGAGGTCGCCAACACGGGGCATGAGGACATGCCGTTCTTTATCGGCGGCCACCCCGGCTTTGCCTGCCCTCTGGACGAAGGCGAGCAGTATAGCGATTACAAGCTGCGCTTCGAGAGCGATGAGGCCGAGAAGCTCTGCTGCGCCGTGCCCTCCACCGGCTTGATCGACGTGGAGAACCGCGTGGAAAACCCCATGGATGGCCGAGACCTTCCGTTGACGCACGAGCTGTTCGATTTCGCCGAGACCATCTTCGACGTTCTTTCAAGCCGCGTTGTGGAGCTGGTCAAGAAGGACGAGGAAAAGGGCGTTCGCGTGAGCTTCCCCGACATGCCCTATCTGATTGTCTGGAGCAAGCCCGAGGGCGATTTTGTCGCGATCGAGCCCTGGGGAGGCCTCTCCACTTGCTCCGACGAGGATGACGTGTTCGAGAACAAGCGCGGCTGCTTGGTCGCGAAGCCCGGTGAGACCGTGGTGCGCAGCTTTACCGTCGAAGTTTTCTAGCGCGCCCGTTCGCCTCAACAACCATGCCCTCGGCTTGGATCCAAGCCGCTTGATTCCACCTGAAAGGAACCGACAATGATTCTTACCGTCACCATGAACCCCGCGATCGATACCGCGTATCATCTCGACCACCTTATCATCGACGACGTGAACCGCGTTGTTCCCAAGAAGACCGCCGGCGGCAAGGGCCTTAACGTCTCCCGCGTGCTGTGCCAGCTTGGCGACGACGTTGTCGCGACCGGCCTTATGGGCGGCCACATGGGCGCTTACATGGGCGAGCTTATGGACGCCGACGGCATCAAGCATGATTTTGCCCCCATCGCCGGCGAGACCCGCATCTGCCTGAATATCCTGCACGAGGGCAACCAGACCGAGCTGCTGGAGAGCGGCCCGGAGGTTTCGGCCGACGAGCTCGCCACCTTCACCGCCAAGTTCGCCGAGCTTGTCGAGAAGGCCGATTGCGTCACCATTTCCGGCAGCCTGCCCAAGGGTGTTCCCGCCGACTACTATGTCGAGCTGGTCGCTAAGTGCAACGAGGCGGGCGTTCCCGTCTTGCTGGATACCTCAGGTGCCTCCCTCAACGCCGCGCTCGAGTCCGATGTCACCCCAACCCTGGTGAAGCCGAATCTTACCGAGATCAACGCGCTTCTGGGAACCAGCTATACCCCCGACCAGGTTTCCGAGCTGGCAGCCGCCCTTCAGGCCGACGAGCGCTTCCAGGGCATCCCCTGGGTCGTCGTTTCCATGGGCGCCGCGGGCTCCTTCGGCTTCAACGGCGGCAAGATCTACCGCGCCGTCACCCCGCCCATCCCTGCGGTCAACGCGACCGGCTCCGGTGACTCCACCATCGCCGGCTTCGCCCATGCCATCGCCGCGGGCGCCGACGCCGCCACCGTTCTTAAGACCGGCAACACCTGCGGTAAGCTCAACGCCATGGATCCGCAGACCGGCCACCTGGTCATCAATCGTTGGGACGAGGTCTACAACGCCGTCGAGGTGACCGAGCTCTAGGCCTTTGCCCCAAGGGGCTTTGCCTTAAGCATGTCGTTGTAGATGCGGACAGCTTGCTACAAAGGGAGGGGAGCCCGGTGGGGTTTCCCTCCTTTTTTCCGTTATAAAAGGCGACGACGTCGGCAGACGCAAATGCGCCCCCTGCGGCAGCGGTGCTGGCAGGGGGCGCATGCGGTTGGTGATGGTTGTTTGGGGCTAACGGATGCCGCGCTGCTTACAGGCGTTTGGTCTGGGCGACGCGTTTGAACCAGTACGCGCTGGCCTTGGGCGTGCGCTGCTGGGTTTCAAAGTCAACGTAGAAGAAGCCGTAGCGCTTGTTATAGCCGTTGGTCCAGCTGAACTGGTCCTGCAGGCTCCACATAAAGTAGCCGCCAACGTCGACGCCGCATTCGATGGCCTTAAGGATCCAGCGCAGGTGGTCTTCGACGTATGCAATGCGCTCGGAATCGTCCACGGTGCCATCGACAAGCTGGTCTTTGCGACCCATGCCGTTTTCCGTAATAAACAGCTGCTTGTAATTGGGATAGCACAATGAAATATCCATCATAAGGTCGAACAGGCCCTTGGGATAGATAATCCAATCCCAGTCCGTGGTGGGAACGCCGGGGCGTACGGCGCGCTCGCCCACGCCCGCCACGCGCCAGCGGCCGGTGCCCTTGTCGCCCGTGCCGTTATGATGAAGGTCGGTCTCACCGTCGAACGCCTTAAGAAAACGGCTTTGGTAATAGTTGATGCCCAGGCAGTCGTTGAGCTGCGCGGCGCGGCGCATAATCGAGAGGTCATCGTCCAAAAACTCGACGGAGCCGTTGCTCGCTTGGCAGAGGTGGTCGATGATCTGCAGCGTGTCGGGGGCGTAGTCGCCGCGGAAGGTGGCGTCGAGCAGCAGGCGGTTTTGCAAAACGTCGTCGTTTTTGGCTGCCTGGACGTCGCCGGGGCAGGCGGGATCATAGGGGTATTTGTATTCCAATGCGTGGATGACGCCGATTGTTCCGGGGTAGCCGCCCTGCTTGTAGGCCAAGACGGCGCGGGCGTGGGCGAGCATCATGTTGTGCTGGGCCTGCAGGCACTCGTGCAGGCAGCCCTTCTTGCCCTGCGGCCAAGTGCCCTCGACGTAGCGGTTGAGCGTGGCCGCCGCGATCTCGTTGAACGTGAACCAGCGGGTTACCTCGGGGTATTCGTCAAAGCAGAAGCGGGCGTACGCCTCAAAGGCGTCGATGGTGTCGCGGTTGAGGAAGTCGCCGTTGGCGTAGAGCGCGGCGGGGGAGTCGAAGTGATGCAGGGTCACGTATGGCTCGACTCCGCGCGCGCGGCAGCTGGCGAACAGGTTGTGGTAGAAGGCAATGCCCTCTGGGTTGGGCTCGCCCACGCCGCCATTGGGAAAGATGCGGCTCCAGGCGATCGACACGCGGATGCCGTTCATGCCGAAGCGCTCGCACAGCTCGAGGTCGCTATCGTAGCGGTTGTAGAAGTCGCAGGCGGGCTCGGGCGAAAAGCGGCCTTGCTGGGCGAGGTAGTCGTCCCATGCGACCTTGCCCTTGCCATGGGTCTGGCAGGCGCCTTCTACCTGGTAGGCGGCGGTGGCGCCACCAAAAACAAAGTTGTCCGGAAAGCGCTGGGGGGTATCGGCGGAAAAGATGGGGCTCATGGCGAATCCAATCTTGTTTGAAGGACTGTTAGGGCTGAAAGGGGTTGGGGGCGGTCCGGGAGAAGGCGGCGAAGCGTGCTGCTCCCGGACCGCGGGAATGGGGGGCTCTATTCGAGCGTGCTGTCGCGCGCGTAGGGATCTAGATGCCCAGTTGCTGGGCTACGAATGCCAGCGATGCCTCGCCGTCGCGGGTGAGGTCGATGTACTGCTTGCCGCGGGTGACGCAGCAGGCGACGCCCATACGCTCGCCGTCGGCCTTGAGGTCGTCGAAGTATGACGCCGCTTGGGGTGCCAAGATAACCAGGTCGAAGTCGGCCATGATGTCGATGTGGCTGCCGTAGGCATCTGCTGCGGTCTCAAGGTCGATGCCGTGCTCGCGGGCGGCTTTGGCCAGCGCGTTGGCGAGCAGGCCGGAGGTTCCTCCTCCCTGGCACAAGACCAGGACGCGACGGCCGTTGAGCGCTGCATAGGGGTCGCCCGCCGCGGCGATGGTGCTGGACGAGGCACTGGAGGCTGCGTCATCAGATGCAGCGGGGGATACGGCAGGGGTGGCATTGCTCGCAGATTCCTCGTCCATAGACTGGCCGGCGGCGCGCTTTTTCTCCGCTGCCATGCTTGCGGCGGCCTGGGCGACGGCACCGGTGGCGACGCTTGCGGTGTCGGCCTTGCCCTGGAATGCGGCGTTCATGGCTGCTTGCTTCTGGGCGGCGCGCTGGGCGACCTCAGCCTGGTCCGCGGCTGCCTCTTCGGCGCATTTCTCGCGGTCGTATACCTTGAAGAAGGGGAAATAGATGAGGAAATCGACAATCAGCAGGACGGGGATGAGCAGGAACGCAAGGGGCTGAAGTCCCAGACCCATGGCGATGCCCAAGGGCGCGGGGGTGGTCCAGGGAAGGCTGAACATGAAGCCGTTCATACCCAAGACGTCGATGAAGAACTTGGTGATCCAGATATTGGCGATGGGCGCGAAGATGAAGGGGATGAAGAAGATGGGGTTCAAGACCATGGGAGCGCCGAAGAGGAACGGCTCGTTGACGCCAAAGCAAACCGGCACGGCTGAGGCACGGCCCACGGCGCGCATCTCTTTGGACTTGGCGAGGAAGGCGAACATGAAGCAGACCACCAACGTGGCGCCGGTGCCGCCCATGGCGACGACGAAATCCTGAAGCGGCTTGGTGAGGACGGCGGTTGCGTGCTCACCGGCCTGGTACATGGCCATGTTGAGCTCGAGGTTGGAGATGAGGGCGGCGGAGATGGCGGGCTCGACGATGGAGGGGCCGTGGACGCCTACAAACCAGAAGAGGGACATGGCGCCGTAGATGATGGCAAGGCCCAGATAGCCGTCTGCCGCGGAGAAGAGCGGCTGGAACACCTGGATAACGCCTTGGGCGAAGCAGAAGCCAAAGATGTTGCGGAATGCAAAGTCAAAGCCCCAGAAGAAGACCAGGCAGACGCCAAAGGGGATGATGTCCTTGAAGGTCTGGGAGATATTGGGCGGCACTTGCTCGGGCATCTTGATGGTGATGTTGCGCTTGATAAAGAACTTGTAGATGATGCCGGTGGCGAACGCGCATATAAAGGCGGTTAGCAGGCCCTTGGATCCCATGTAGCCATTGGCGAGGCCGGAGATGGAGACGCCGTTATCCGTGAAGCTGATGGCGTCGCTGGAGAGCAGCAGAAAACCGATGAGCGATGCGATCATGACCGAGATGAAGTTGATCTGGTTGTTCTTGGGCAGGTCGCGGTTCTGCGCATCGCAGAAGTGCTTGGCCGTGGTAGCCGCAGCGCAGATGCCGACGATGCCCATGGAGTAGTTGTAGGCCTTCATGAGAACGTCGTTGATCTCTGCCGGCCAGTAGAAGCCCCAGACATTGGGGACGGCGCTGACCAAAAGGAAGATGCTGGAGACGATGATGATGGGCATGACGGAGATGAAGCCGTCGCGAATTGCCTTGAGGTACTTGTTGCGCGCGATGGCGTTGAAGAAAGGCTTGCCTTTCTCGATGAGCGCTATGAGCTTTTCCATGAACCCTCCGTTTGCATGGGTTTGCTTTGGCAGCCGCTAAGCGTGCTGGTAGAGATGGCTGCCAGGGCGAGCTTGTGCTGCTTACGAGTATGTTTTGCCCGGATGTTACTCGTTATGAGCACGTGCTCATTTCTACAATGAGCACGTTAACATGAGTTGATGGCGGTGCAACGGGTGTTCGGGGGTAAAGGGATGCGAGCGGTCGAATATTGGCGGCAAGCGGCAGGATAGATGTAGGCAGAGGTGCGCGGAGAAGGCGATCGCTTGATTTGACGAGATGGGCCCACGGTAAATGATTGGCTGTACGCCGATTGTATTATGATGTGCAGGAAAACAAGTTCGGGGGAAATGGCATTGGGTCAAGCTCTAAGACCCTCTGCAGGGGCATTTAGCAAGTCAAGAAGTCGATTGCACCGTGCTCGAAGACATTTTGCGGTTCCGTATCGACTCGCAGTGACGTCTTGGCTGGTTGCCAAGCATGAACCTTCATCATTGCGTGTGAGGTTCATGCTTGAGCTTCAAATGATAGGAGCGCCGGGATATCTGAGGACGGGGTGGTGCGGAAAGGTGGATACCTCTTGCGGTGGGCGCGGGGTTCGATGAAGCAGAGGTTTTTATCAGCTCGTTACGGGCGTTGTCCCGTCGTTTGGTTCAACGATTTCAAATTCCTCAGGTGGGTATAAGTAGTCCTCATCGGTGTCATCGACGATGCGGTACCAGTCCTTTTCGACAGAAAGGACCTTGTAAATCTTATCGTGGGTGAGCTCGAGGAAGGAGGTTTCGCCTAGGTATTTAACTTTCACTATAACCACTCCTTGATCTTGAACTTTACCTTTGGCTGACCCGCTGCTTTTAATCGGTGAACCTCGGCATCCTTTGCATGGCACTTGTAATCGAAGGTGCCGATTCCCTTGAGATGCTTCCAGTCGCGCGGTCTGCCACCGATTTGCTCGCTAAGACCCTTGGCGACTTTAGGGTTCAGCTTTTTCCTAACGCCCTTGCTAGCAAAGATATCGACGTTTCTGATAGTCGAGCCTCCGAAAAACCGGTATGACTTACCAGTTTTTGGATTCTTTACGTCATAGTTTAATGCCTTGGCGCCCAGTGGTATCTAGGACTCAGAGGGAGGTCGATGGGCTGGCTTTTCAAGAGAAATGGGCTCATTTTTACTCAGGTGCTGCGGGTGTTCTATAGGCGACCCAACGGAGCCAATCGAATAAAAAAAGATGGTTCCAAAACCCCGAGCCGAGCCCAGGGCGGAGCCATCAAGCACGTTAAGCTTAGCACTTTGGGTCTCATTGCAAAGACAGGTGGCCGCCTCAGGAGGTCACGGGGTTTGGAACGGTGCCGTCCAAGCAGATTGCCAAACAAAGGTGCGTCTAATAATTCGGTGGCGAGAATATAGAGCGTTGGACGAATAAGGAATATGGCAAGACTTATCACGGCGCCGCTCTGGTCCTCAATAGGGCTGCCGCAAGGCTATAAGGCGATGGTCCTCGTCCAATGTGCACGTGCTCTTCAGCTTGCGCTCAGTTGATGCTACATTTACCAGAGCAGCATTTTAAACAGCAATTTGAGCATCAATCTGAGAGCATGCGCAATGCGAGGGGAGCCGTTGGATGGAACGGGATAACAAGATGGCGGCAGATTCCGCGGTTCACAAGCCTGGCAGGGCGGTGTCCATGGCAGATGTCGCCAAGCTCGCCGGCGTCTCTCGGCAGACGGTGTCGCGCGTGGTCAATGGGCGGGCGTGCGTGGTCGAGGAGACTCGAAAGCGCGTTATGGACGCCATGGACCAGCTTGGCTTCTACCCCAGCTTTGCTGGCAGGTCGCTGCGCGGCGGCAAGTACGGCTGCATCGGCCTGTGCATGTTCGATATCACCCATACGGGTAACGTCGCTACGCTGGAGGGGCTTATGTCCGCCGCCCGCGAGTACGGTTACGCCGTCACCTTGATCGAGTTTGATGAGAGCGAGTCCGTGCGCCTGCGGGACACCGCGCGTCGCCTGGCGGAGCTTCCCGTGGACGGCATGGTGTTCAACACCAACAGGACCATCGAGGATTTTGACGAGTTCGAGCCGCTCAACGGCCTGCCCACCATCATCATCTCCATGAAGGAGCACCCGCGCTGCACCACTATCGACTCCGATCAATACGGCTGCTCGCAGCTTGTGGTCGACTACCTTTGCTCGCGCGGCCATACGCAGATCAGGCACCTGGCCGGTCCCAAAGACTCGATCACGGCGGATTTCAGGACGCGCGGTTGGCGAGACGCGCTGGAGCGCGCGGGGCTCGAAGTTGTTAAGCCCCTACACGGGGATTGGACCGCGGATAGCGGCTATGAGCTGGGCGAGAAGCTCGTCCAAGACACTGAGATGACGGCGCTGTACGCGGCCAACGATCAAATGGCCATGGGCGCCATCATGGCGCTGCGCGCCCACGGCAGGCGCGTGCCGGAAGACGTGAGCGTTATAGGCGTGGACGATTCCATGCAGGGTATGGTGCCCCACAATGACCTGACTACGGTGCGCTTCGACATGCGCGAGCGCGGCCGCAAGACATTTGACTACTTCTTCGCCCAGCTATCGGGAGAATCAAAGGTCGAGGCGGTGCGCCTGCCGGGCGAGCTGGTCGAGCGCGGCACCGTGACGGACGCCCGCTAGGTTTTTTTGCGGCGCCGCGCCGTACTGAAAAAGCCCTGGTCCAGATGGCTTGGTCTGGAACAGGGCTTGTGCGTGGGTGTGGCTGCGGCCAGCGGTGCGACTAGCGGTGCGACGGCAGGTGCGGACGATGCTGCTGCGTGGTGAAAGATGGGTTTACAGACAGTGGGTCTGTGCAACGCGCTTAAACCAGTAGGCGCTGGCTTTAGGCGTGCGCTCCTGGGTCTCGTAATCCACGTAGAAGAATCCGTAGCGCTTGTTGTAGCCGTTGGTCCAGCTGAACTGGTCCTGCAGGCTCCACATAAAGTAGCCGCCTACGTTGACGCCCGCCTCGATGGCTCGCAGCACGGCGGCGAGATGCTTCTCGACGTAGTCGATGCGGGGGGCATCGTCCACAAAGCCGTCGACAAAGGGATCTTTGTAGCCCATACCGTTCTCGGTGATGAAGATCTCCTTGTAGTTGGGGTACTGCAGGCGAATACGGACAAGGAGGTCAAAGAGGCCTTCTGGGTAGATGATCCAGTCCCAATCCGTGGTGGGGATTCCGGGCTTGTTTACGCGCTCGCCAACGCCTGCTAGGCGGAAGCGGTCCGTTCCCTTTTCTCCCGTGCCGTTGTGGTGCAGATCATTTTCACCTTCGTAGGCGCGCAGGAAGCGGCTTTGGTAATAGTTGACTCCCAAGTAGTCGTTGAGCGCTGCGGCTTCGCGCATAATGACAAGATCGTCTTCGCGAATCTCGATGCTGCCGCCGGAAACCGCAGCGAGGCGGTTGGCAACCTCGAGCGTGTCCGCGGCGTAGTCGCCTCTAAACGTGGCGTCGAGAAGGAATTGGTTTTGCAGTACGTCTTCGTTTTTAGCGGCGTTGATGTCTGCGGCAGAATTCTCGTCCAAAGGATACTTGTACTCAAGCGACTGGATAACGCCGATCTTGCCGGAGAACCCACCGTGCTTGAAGGCGAGGACGGCTCGGGCATGGGCGAGCATCATGTTGTGCTCGCACTGGAAGCACTTTGCCAGGTTAGCTTTTTCACCGCCGGGGAAGGTTCCCTCGATGAAGGTGTTGGTGGCGTCTGCCCAAATTTCATTGAACGTGAACCAATAGGTGACGTCGTCGGCAAACTCTTTAAAGCAGAACGTAGCGTAGTCGACAAATGCGTCTATGGTTTCACGGTTGAGGAAATCGCCTTTTTCAAACAGGGCGAGGGGCGTGTCGAAGTGGTGAAGCGTGACGTAGGGCTCAACGCCGTGCGCGCGGCAGCACTTGAAGAGGTCGTGGTAGTACTGGATACCCTCGGGGTTGACCTTGCCGGTTCCCGAGGGGAAGATGCGGCTCCAAGCGATGGACAGGCGGATGCCGTTCATGCCAAAGCGCTCGCAAAGTTCAAGATCGCGCGGGTACTGGTTGTAGAAGTCGCTTGCGGGGTCGGGGGAGAATCGACCTTGGTCCTTGAGGAAATCATCCCAAGCGACTTTTCCTTTTCCATGCGTTTGGGTTTCGCCTTCAACCTGATAGGCTGCTGTGGCGCCTCCGAATACAAAATTGGCAGGGAACTGATTAGAGCTCATGATACGGTCCTTGTTAATGCTCGATGTGCTGTTTGATTGGGCGAATTGCCCGGTGGATGAATAGGGACGCCCAGCCGTCGATTGAAGGGGACGACGGCTGGGCTATGCGTTTCACGCGAAGCTTTGGCTACAAGTTGAGCTGTTCGGCAACAAAACGCAGGGAAGCTTCTCCATCGCGGGTGAGGTCGATGTACTGCTTGCCGCGGGTGACGCAGCATGCGATGCCCATGCGCTCGCAGTCTGCTTTAAGGTCATCAAAGTAGGAGGCTGCTTGCGGGGCGAGGATAACCAGGTCGAAGTCTTTCATCATGTCGATGTGGTTTCCGTAGGCGTCTGCGCCGGTCTCAAGGTCGATGCTGTGCTCTTTGGCCGCCTTGGCGAGGGCGTTTGCCAGCAGGCCGGAGGTGCCGCCACCTTGGCAGAGCACCAGCACGCGGTGACCGTTGAGCTTTGCAAGGCAATCGGAGTTGGCGGTGTTTGCGGTCTTGGGCTTGGATTCATCGTCCGCGACTGAAGAGGCGTTGATTTTGCCCTGGAAGGCTGCGGCCATGGCGTCGCCCTTGGCGGCCGCCTTTGCAGCGAGCTCTTCCTCGAGCATAGCGGCCTCTTCCGCACACTTCTCGCGATCGTAAACCTTGAAGAAGGGATAGTAGACCAAGAAGTCGATGGCGAGTACAGCGGCGAGGAACACGAACGCGAGGGGCTGGAAGCCAAGACCCATGATGATGCCGACGGGGCCGGGGACCGTCCAGGGAAGCGTGTAGAGGAATCCGTCCATGCCGATGAGGTCGACAAAGATCTTAAGAGCCCAGATGTTGCAGATGGGGGCAAAGACAAAGGGGACAAAGAAGATGGGGTTCAAGACCATGGGGGCGCCGAACAGGAACGGCTCGTTAACGTTGAAGAGCGTGGGGATTATGGAGGCGCGTCCGATCGCCTTCATCTCTTTAGACTTGGCGAGGAAGGCGAACATGAAGCAGATAACCAGGGTGGCGCCGGTGCCGCCAAGGCAGACGACGAAGTACTGGGAAGAAAGGGAGAGCACGTGGGTTGCCTGCTCGCCCGCCTGGTAGGCGGTGAGGTTGGCGGACATGTTGGCGACAAGTGCAGCGGAGATTGCAGGCTCGACAATAGAGGGGCCGTGGACGCCGACAAACCAGAACAGGCTCATTGCGCCGTAGATGATAGCGAGGCCTACGTAGCTATCGGCAGCGGAGAACAGGGGCTGGAAAACCTGGATGACGCCCTGGGCAAAGCAAAAGCAAAATGCATTGCGGAAGATGAGGTCGAAGAGCCAGAAGACGGAAATAGACACAGAGAAGGGGATGAGATCCTTGAACGTTTGGGAGATGTTGGGCGGAACCTGATCGGGCAGCTTGATGGTGATGTTGCGGGATACGAAGAACTTGTAGACAATGCCTACCACGAATGCGGAGATAAAGGCGGTAAGCAGGCCCTTTGATCCGAGGAAGCCGTTGGCGAAGCCGGAGTAGGAGACGGAATCAACTTCAACGTTGATGGCGTCGCTTGAAAGGATCAGGAAGCCGACCACGGAGGCGATCATGACCGAGAGGAAGTTGATCTGGTTGTTTTTGGGCATGTCGCGGTTCTGCGCGTCGCAGAAGTGCTTGGCCGTAGTTGCAGCGGCGGCGAGCGCCAGGATGCCCATGGAGTAGTTGTAGGCCTTCATAAGAATGGCGTCGATTTCCGCAGGCCAGTAGAAGCCCCAGACGTTGGGCACGGCATCAATCAGGATGAAGATGCTCGAGAAAATGATGATGGGGATAACCGAGATGAAGCCATCGCGGATTGCTTTGAGGTACTTGTTGCGGGCGATGGCGTTGAAAAACGGCTTGCCCTTTTCAATGGTTGTAATGAGCTGTTCCATTTTCCTCTCCTTTCAGGAGGATGCTAAACCAGAATGCCTTGTTTTGTGCCCAATGTTGCAGATGGCGCTGCGCTACGGCACTGCAGGTTGATCGATGTTTGCGACAAGGGGGACAAAGCCCGGTAATAATCTCCCCTTGCACGCGTCCACTGGCAACCAGCATGCTTGACCGTGATGGCGGTGCTGTCAGCAATCAAAATGGCGACGTCAACATTTCAATGATGACGTTAACATTTTGAATTGAGATGCTGGTTTCTTTTAGGCTAAGCGGTTCTTTTTATGCGGTGAGCGGATTATCCAGTATGCTCAAGAGGAGTGCGCATGCTAAAGGGAAGGTGGGTGCAATGGCTGATCGAAAGCCTGCATCGATAAAGGATGTCGCGCGTCTTGCGGGTGTGTCGGAACAGACTGTTTCGCGTACTGTACATGACTCTCCCGCGGTGAGACCTGCTACAAAGGAGAAGGTGAGGCGGGCGATTGCCGAGCTTGGGTATCGTCCGAGTAATGCCGGGCGCGCGCTGCGGCGGGGTCGTTACATGGCCCTTGGCATCGCGATGGGCAATATCTCCGAGACGGGCAACCGAGACCGTCTTGAGATGTTTGTCGATGCCGCCGCTGCGCAGGGCTATACCATTGCGTTGTTAAAAATGGATCGCGAAGAGCCGCTGAGTCTTGGCCAGGCGGCTGACCGCATGTCGAGCCTGTCGATTGACGGCATGATTTACGTTCTCAACCGCACGCCGGAGGATTTTGACACGTTTGTGCCTCGTGCAGGCCTCCCAGAAGTGATCATTTCCATGCACGATCACCCTGTATGTCCTACCGTTGATTCCGATCAGGAAGCAAGCGCCCGTGCGGTGGTGAACTACCTGGTGGAGCGAGGTCATACAAAGATTTGGCACATCAGCGGCCCATCGCGATCGCTCGCAAGCGTTGCGCGCGAGAGCGGCTGGCGCTCGGCCATGCTTGACAACGGGATTGAGCCGCCACGGGTTATCGCGGGCGACTGGAGTCCGGAAAGCGGATATGCGGCCGGAGTGCTGTTGGCCGATAAAGTGCGTAGCGGCGCCTGCACCGCCGTGTTTGCATCCGACGACGCAATGGTATATGGATGTATGTGCGCACTGTCCGATGCGGGTATTTCGGTGCCAGACGATGTGAGCTTGGTTGGCGCCGACGATATCTCGTCCACATTTGTTCCCAATTCCCGGCTGACGTCGCTGCATTTTGATAACTCCGCCATTGCCGAGTGGGCAATTGGCAAGCTGGTGATTCCAGAGCGCATGGAAGATGGGTGCAACCATAAGCTGTTCCCAGGCCATCTGGTCGAGCGCGGATCTGTTCGCGACCTTAGGTAACGTTGGCCTTTTGCCTGTATCTAGATAGCAGGACGGAGCCGGGCGCAAGTGCGCTTTTCGGCTCCGTCTTTTCATGCGGCAGATGAACGAAAAAGGGTGCAGCAAAAAGGGGGACGCTGCACCCGGGGAAACAAGCTGTCGCGGGTATTTCCTGTGTAGGGCCTCTTTAGGCGAGTTTGGCCTCAAGTTGGCCGATGCGCTCATACGCATCGATGATGAACTTGGTCTGCTTCTCAAGTAGCATGGTGGTCATCAGCGTGTCTTGCGCGTGCACCATAATGAAGGTCACGTCCATTTCGCCGCCGCCTGCCTCCTGGGAAAGAAGCTTGGTCTGAACATCATGGGCGTCGATCAGCGCTTGCTTCGCAGATTCATGAAGGGAGCGCGCGCCTTCGATATCGCCTTTGCCCGCCTTTTCGCAAGCGGCGATAAGATCGGTCTGGGCGTCTCCGGCATATGCGACGATCTCAAAACCAATCATCGAGATTTCTTCTTTAGTTGCCATGGTTCCTCCGTAAGGAATGAGCACGTGCTCAAATAGTTTGACACGCACACAGTGGACTGGAATATCCGGGCTATTCGCACAATATCATCTCAACAAAAGCAAACAGATATTCTCGTAATAAAACACCGTAAACGGTAGATATCTAGCGATAAACGGTAAAACAGTAGGAAAACAATGGTGTTCGACTTATATTGAATGCATCTTTAGAAAAGTTCTTGCATGTTGAAAGATGTTTGATTATGTTGGAAACTGTGAAAGGAGGACGTGGTGATCAAAGCTGAACGACAGGATAGGCTCATGCGCCTTATCGAGAGCCAGGGCACCGTTTCCGTCAAGGAGATCGTGGACGCCCTTGGTGTGTCGGACATGACTGTTCGCCGCGATTTGGAGGAGCTGGCGGGCGCCGGCGAGGTGATTCGCGTCCACGGGGGAGCCCGTAGCGCGTCTTCGCAGCACCGCTCGATGATCCGCCACGAGTACAGCCATATCGAGAAGCGCGCCCGCCATGCGAGCGAGAAGATCGATATAGCGCGTACGGCCGCAGGCTTGGTCGAGGAGGATTCAACGATCTTTTTGGGCACGGGAACCACCATCGAGCAGATGGGTCCGCTGCTGCCCTCGTGCCACCTGCGCATCATCACCAACTCGCAGTCCATCTTCACCCTGCTGGAGCCCAACGAGAACTACGAGCTCTGCCTTATCGGCGGCATGTACCGCAGGCGCACTACCGCGTTTGTGGGCCCCGTGGCGGAGGACGCCATCTCGACTCTGGGTATAGACGTCGCCTTTATCGGCGCCAACGGCATCTGCTTTGACGCGGTCTCGACCTCCAATATGGACGAGGGACGCTTTCAGCAGCTCGCGTTCGACCAGGCGGATACCCGGTATCTGGTGGCGGATTCCAGCAAGATCGGCCAGCGGGACTTCTACACGTTCTACAGGCTTTCAAACATCGACGCGCTTATCTGCGAAGGTTCGATTTCGGACGAGAAGCGCCAGCAGGTCGAGGATTTCACCAAGGTGATCTGCTAGCTTCTTCGCGGGTGGCGTCGGTGCCTGGACAAGGTAACCAAGCGCGCATATCGGGTGCGCGCATGTAAAGGAGGACAGCATGAGGGTTGTCATCGGTTCTGACGCGGCGGGCATGCCGCTCAAGGAGCTCATCAAGGAGACGCTGCTCGAGGATGGTCACGAGGTTGTCGACCTCTCCGTCGAGCCCGCTGCGGATTTTGTCGATTCCGCTGTGGCGGTGGCGCATGACCTGCTGGAGAACGAGGATTCCCAGGGCATCGTCTTTGACGAGTACGGCGTGGGCAGCTACATGGCCGCGACCCGCGTGAAGGGCATGGTCGCTGCGAACATCTCTGACGAGCGCAGCGCCTACATGACTCGCGAGCACAACAACGCTCGCATGATCTGCCTGGGTTCCGGCGTCATCGGCAACGATGTCGCGAAGAAGATCGCCCGCGAGTTCCTCAAGGCCGACTACGCCGCTGGTCGCCATCAGATTCGCGTCGACATGCTCAACAAGATGGCGTAAAGGAGACCTCAGATGATCATTGCACTTGGCTGCGACCACATTGTTACCGACGAGAAGACCTATCTGCACGACCGCCTTGAGGAGGCCGGTTACGAGGTACTGGACTGCGGCCCCTACAGCCACACCCGTACCCACTACCCCATCTACGGCAAGGCCGTGGGCGAGGCTGTAGCCTCCGGTAAGGCCGACCTCGGCGTTGTCCTTTGCGGCACCGGCATCGGCATCACCAACTCCGTTAACAAGGTTCCCGGCGCCCGCTGCGCCCTGGTTCGCGACATGACCAGCGCCCTGTACGCCCGCCGCGAGCTCAACGCCAACGTCATCGGTTTCGGTGGCAAGATCACCGGCGAGTTCCTCATGGCCGACATCATGCTCGCCTTCATCAAGGAGAGCTACGAGCAGACTCCCGAGCACGACGCCCTGGTCGCCAAGATCGACGCCGTCAACCAGGCTGATCCCGCGGCGCAGGCAGATCCGCATTTCTTTGACGAGTTCCTGGAGAAGTGGGACCGCGGCGAGTACCATGACTAATTCGCTGCGCTAAACCTATCAAGCCGTAACGATTGCAGGCGGGCGTGTATCCCTTCGCGTTTGCCCGAATCGTCCATAGCGGTAGCATCGAGCCGCGGCAACTGCCAGCGGTGAGAAGGCGCCGGTTCCGTATGAATTACGGGGCCGGCGCTTTTTGTTTGCGGCTAAGGTGCCATTCGCTCGTTGGTAACAATTTGGAAACATTGCCGTAGCGGAAAGGTTCATGAACGCCCATTATCTGTGCAATGAGGTGAAAAAGGACGCTATCTTGCGCTTAGTTGCGTGTACTGGAGCGTATCGATGCGTGGACTGGCGAGGTAAAAGCCTAAATCCATAACTGTCACGGGTATTGGGGCTAAAGGCTTCTAGCGATGTTTCGGGTTGAATGAAGGCTCGTTTGGCAACGCAAACCGCTCGCGTGTGAATAACGACCGTTCACTTTCTAGCGTTCGTCCTAAAAACCAAATAACGCCTTATTCGCTCGCTTGGGCAAGCGCTCGCATGGCCTTTTCAACCGCCTGCCGCTTGTCGCGGGCGCTTGGGTAGACCCTGCCGCTACGTCAATTTCTAGAGTTTCGAAGTACAGGACTTATGCAACCCCCATAGATTGGAGGAAGGTATGCAAGGAGCGGCAACCGCAGACGCGCGCCATGAACTTGCCCTTGAGAAGAAGAGGAAGCTCGACCAGAGCTTCCTGAAGAAGGGCCTCATGATCGCGCTGTATTCCGGCATCACCTACGGTTTGTACTCGGCGTTCATCATGGCTGCCCAGACGCAGGGCGTATGGGCCGATTGGATGGGCACCCTCGAGGCGAGCAGCTTCTTGGTGGTATTTATTCTCCCCACCATCGCCACCGCGCTCAACGATCTGTTCAGCGCCGTTTGGGCCCTTCTGCTTACCGCGAAGCAGGGCAAGCTGGGCGACTTCATCCAGACCTTCCGCTCCAAGCCCGGCATCATCATGGTCGCCGCGGCGCTGGTGGGCGGTCCCATCGCGGGCGCTGCCTACGTTATCGCGCTTTCCATGGCGGGCCCCATCGTGACCCCCATCGCCGCGCTCTGCCCGGCTATCGGCGCCATCCTTTCCCGTTTCCTCTTCAAGCAGCCCATGGGCCCGCGCGTTATTCTGGGCATCCTGATCTGCGTCTTCGCGAGCGGCATGATCGGCTTCACCGGCCTTACCGGCGCCCTTGGCCCGGGTGTTGTCCCCGGCCTGCTGCTCGCCTTCATCGCCGCCCTCGGCTGGGGCATCGAGGGTTGCATCGGCGGCTTTGGCACGTCGATGATCGACCCGCAGATCGGCATCACCATCCGCCAGGTTACCTCCGGTTCCGTGAACCTGATCATCATCCTGCCCCTGCTCACCCTCTTTGGCGGCGGCGACCTCGCCATCACCTACCAGTGCGTCGGCCAGGCCTTCGCCGATATCCCGTCGGTGTTCTTCTTCGTTGCCTCCGGCTTCTTCGCCTACACCTCGTTCTCCAACTGGTACCGCGGCAACAGCATGTGCGGCACCGCTCTGGGAATGGCCTGCAACGGCACCTATTCGTTCTTTGTCCCGCTGTGCAGCTGGATCATCATCGGCCTGATCATGGGCATCGAGGGCTTCGCCCTGCCCGCGATCGCGTGGATCGCAGCCCTCGTCATGGTCGCTGGCATCACCGTCATCGCCGTGAACCCGCTGGACTTCCTAAAGAAGAAGGGGGAGTAGCATGTCGCGCCCGCTGAACTACGCAATGCTCAAGTACTTCACCACGGTTGACGAGGCTTGCGTCGACGACGTCATGGAGGCCCTGAAGGGCGAGTACGCTTCCCGCCGCGCCTTCACCCGCGACGAGATGACCTCCGCGCTTATGACTGCCGAGAAGAACGGCCTCATCGAGGAGTCCCGAATCGATCTGGATTCTCACGACGACTTGCTGGTGTATTACCGCGCCACCGAGGAGCAGAAGCAGTCCATCAACTCGTACATCAAGTAGGAAGGGGAG
The DNA here is from genome assembly GCF_000225705.1 of Collinsella tanakaei YIT 12063. Taxonomy (GTDB): domain Bacteria; phylum Actinomycetota; class Coriobacteriia; order Coriobacteriales; family Coriobacteriaceae; genus Collinsella; species Collinsella tanakaei. Next base: position 93,505 of record NZ_JH126468.1, on the reverse strand, counting down.
GTTCCCATGCGCTATCAGGGAGAACAGGCTATCGGCCTTATCGAGACCATCGGCATGGTCCCCGCTCTCCTCGCCGCCGACGCCATGCTCAAGGCCGGCGACACGGAGCTCATCAGCTACGAGAACGTTGGCTCCACGCTGGTAACCGTCATTGTCCGCGGCGACGTGGCGGCCTGCGAGGCGGCCGTCAAGGCCGGCGCCGAGGCAGCCAAGTCCATCGGCAAGCTGACGGCCCAGAACGTTATGAAGCGACCCGTGCCCGCTGTGGGCGACGTGGTCTCCGTCCACGACGTCGATTTCTAGGAGGAAGCCATGACACAGGGTTATTCCGGAGCGCTTGGCGCCATCGAGACCTTTGGCCTGGTCTTTGTCCTCGAGGCAGCCGACGCCATGTGCAAGGCCGGCGACGTGACGCTTATCGGTTACGAGAACACTGCATCGGGCTACATCTCGATTCTGGTCGAGGGCGACGTCGCGGCGGTCGAGGCTGCGGTCGAGGCCGGCGTGGCCGCGGTGGGCGAGATGGGCGCGGAGGTCTACAGCTCCGTTGTCATTCCTCGTCCGCATCCCGATCTTAAAAAGATCACCCAGCGCTACTGCGTTGAGAACCTGCTGCCGTACTAAGGGGGCGCATGTTCAATGCCGCTGATCGATAACGATCTTCTATCCATTCAGGAAGCGCGCATCCTGTTGGAGCATGCCGAGGAATCCCAAGGCGTGCTCGAGGGCCTGGGCGACGGTTTGGTCCGTGGCTTTCTGCAGCAGCTTCGAGAGAGGCTGCTGCCGCAGGCGGGCGACCTCGCCAAGCAGGCCTGTCGCGAGAGCGATTACGGCAACCCGGAAGACGAGCGCGCTCTGACCGAGTGGGTTCTCACCGAGATGCTCGATGAGGTCTCCTCGCAGCTCGAGGTACAGCAGATCTACCGCGATGGCTGGACCCATGGCATCGAGACGGGACTGCCCAAGGGCGTGGTCGTCTCGTTTTTGCCCGATTGGCTGACGGTTCCCACCCTGTTAAGCCAGCTTCTGTGCGCGGTCAAGGCAAAGACCCCCGTGATCTTCTCTGCCCGCGTTCGCACGCACGCGACTTGCGAGTCGCTGATGGCTGAGGTGGCCGATGTAGCCGCCGCCTGCCATTACCCGCTCGAGGCGCTGGGCTTTCTGCACCAGTACTCCGAGGAGGGCGACGCTTGGCTCGCCTGCCAACCCGCCGTTCGCATGGTGATCGATTCGCGCGAATACGAGCGCGTGGTCGCCAGCGACTTGGGCGGCAAGGACGTCTACCACGCATCGATCGGCAACAACCCGGTCTTTGTCGAGGAGACCGCCGACCTGGCTCATTGCGCCGAAGAGGTGGTCGCGGGCAAGAGCTTCTGCTACGGCATGATGCCCGGAGCCGAGCAATCCCTTGTGGTCGAGCGGGCGGTGGACGAGAAGTTCAGGGCTCAGCTCAAGGCGCGCGGGTGCTATTTCCTGAGCGATGAAGAGGCCGAGTCCCTGGCTAAGACGCTCTTCAAGCCGTGCGGCAAGCCGTATCGCGAGCTGATCGGCAAGTCCGCCTTCGACATGGCGCGCCGCGCCGGGTTGGTGGTCCCGGAGAGCACCAAGGTGCTTGTGGTCGAGAAGCCCTATGTTTCCGAGCACAGCGTCTTCTCAAAGGCCAAGTACGGCCCGGTGCTGTCCTACTACGTCGAGGAGAGTTGGCGCGGTGCCTGCGAGAAGTGCATCGAGCTCATCCTCAACAGCGGGGACGGCAACGCGCTTTCGATCTTCTCCCGCGACGGCGAGGTGGTGAGGCAATTCGTCCTCAAAAAGCCCGTCGGTCGCATCTTGGTCAACGTGGGAACGGGAATGGGCGCGACCGGTTGTCATTCCACGCTACCCAAGACGCTGACCATTACCGGATGGGATAACGCCTGCTCATCTGATATGGGCGTGACCTATCGAGACTTCATCCGCCGCCGCCAGGTTGGCGTGGGTGCCTCCCATGGCGACTGCGAGCTGTTGAAGGATGCGGGCCTCATGGATCCCGATGAGGCTGCGGCGCCGACCGCCTGCGAAAGCGCATGCGAGAAGGAGCCGGATCGCCTTGAGGAATGCCGGGAGAAGCCCGCTTCCGAGTCAATGTCCAATTGGTTCTCCAGCTTGCTGGAAGACGTTAAAACGTACTGAGAAAAGAGGTAAGGATGGATATCAGGGAGTTTGCAAAGGAGCTGTCCGACGCCACCAAGGAGATGAGCGACGAGCAGCGCGACACCGTCCGCAAGATGTTCGAGCAGGTGTACGACCAGCTCGACCGCCCGCTGACCACCAAGGTCGCCGCTACCGCCGATCCCACCGAGATCCCCGACGGCCCCACCGAGCGCCACGTTCGCCTCAAGCAGAATTTCTTGAAGCAGGTGCCCACCATCACCACGTACCGCGCCCGCGCCGTCACCGAGTTCACCAAGAAGAACCCGGGCATGCCCAAGATCCTTCTGCGCGCCAAGTGCTTCCGCTATTGCTGCGAGACCGCCCCGCTGGTCATCCAGGACGACGAGCTGATCGTCGGTTCCCCCTGCGGCGCTCCTCGCGCCGGCGCGTTCTCTCCCGACATCGCCTGGCGTTGGCTGCGCGACGAGATCGACACCATCGGCACCCGTCCGCAGGATCCCTTCTTCATCTCCGAAGAGGATAAGAAGTACATGCGCGAGGAGCTCTTCCCGTTCTGGGAGGGCAAGTCTTTGGACGAGTACTGCGAGGACCAGTATCGCGAGGCGGGCGTCTGGGAGCTCTCCGGCGAGTCCTTTGTTTCCGATTGCTCCTATCACCAGGTCAACGGCGGCGGCGACTCCAACCCGGGCTACGACGTCATCCTGATGAAGAAGGGCATGCAGGACATCCAGGACGAGGCCAAGGAGTACCTGGCCCATCTGGATTACGAGAATCCCGACGACCTCGATAAGATCTACTTCTACAAGTCCATCGTCGAGACCACCGAGGGCGTCATGATCTACGCCCGTCGCCTGTCCGACTACGCGCTGGAGAAGGCCCGTAGCGAGCAGAATCCCCGCCGTCGCGCCGAGCTGGAGCAGATTGCCGCTAACCTGCGCAACGTTCCCGCCCACAAGCCCACCACCTTCTGGGAGGCGATCCAGTCCGTCTGGGTCATCGAGTCCCTGCTCCCCGTCGAGGAGAACCAGACCGGCATGTCCATCGGCCGCGTCGACCAGTACATGTATCCGTTCTACAAGGCCGATATCGAGTCCGGTCGCCTCAACAACTACCAGGCATTCGACCTGGCTGGCTGCATGCTCATCAAGATGAGCGAGATGATGTGGGTCACCAGCGAGGCCTCTTCCAAGTTCTTCGCCGGCTACCAGCCCTTTGTCAACATGACCCTGGGCGGCGTGACCCGCGCCGGCGCTGACGCCACCAACGACCTCACCTACCTGCTGATGGACGCGGTGCGCCACGTCAAGATCTACCAGCCCTCGCTGGCTTGCCGCATCCACAACAAGTCTCCCGAGAAGTACCTGCGCAAGATCGTCGACGTCGTTCGCTCCGGCATGGGCTTCCCCGCATGCCACTTCGACGACTCCCATATCAAGATGATGCTTGCCAAGGGCATCTCCGTTGAGGATTCGCGCGACTACTGCATGATGGGCTGCGTCGAGCCCCAGAAGTCCGGCCGCCTGTATCAGTGGACCTCCACCTCCTACACCCAGTGGCCCATTGCCATCGAGCTCACGCTCAATCACGGCGTGCCCCTGTGGTACGGCAAGCAGGTCACTCCGGACCTGGGCCCGCTGTCCCAGTACTCCACCTACGAGGAGTTCGAGCACGCGGTCAAGGAGACCATCTACTACATGACCAAGTGGACCTCCGTGGCTACCGTCATCTCCCAGCGCGTCCATCGCGATATGGCTCCCAAGCCCCTGATGTCCATCATGTTCGAGGGCTGCATGGAGCACGGTCGCGACGTCTCCGCCGGCGGCGCCATGTACAACTTCGGTCCCGGCGTGGTGTGGAGCGGCCTTGCGACCTACGCAGACTCCATGGCCGCTATCAAGAAGCTGGTCTTCGACGACCACAAGTACACGCTTGAGGAGCTCAACGAAGGCCTCAAGGCGGACTTCGAGGGCTATGAGCAGATGCGCCAGGACTGCCTGAAGGCTCCCAAGTACGGTAACGACGACGACTACGCGGACAGCATCTGCGCCGACATCGTCCACTACACCGAGCACATCCACAGCCAGTTCAAGACGCTGTACTCGCGCCTGTCCCACGGCACGCTGTCCATCTCCAACAACACGCCCTTCGGTCAGCTGACCGGTGCGTCCGCAAACGGCCGCCGCGCCTGGACCCCGCTTTCCGACGGCATCAGCCCCACCCAGGGTGCGGACTTCAACGGCCCCACGGCCATCATCAAGTCCGTTTCCAAGATGGCCAACGACAGCATGAACATCGGCATGGTCCACAACTTCAAGCTGATGGCCGGCCTGCTGGACACCCCCGAGGGCGAGAACGGCCTGGTGACCCTGCTCCGCACCGCCTGCATGTACGGCAACGGCGAGATGCAGTTCAACTACCTGGACAACAAGACCCTTCTTGATGCCCAGGAGCACCCCGAGGAGCATCGCGACCTGGTGGTCCGCGTCGCCGGCTACAGCGCGTTCTTTGTCGAGCTGTGCAAGGACGTTCAGGACGAGATCATCAGCCGCACCATGCTCACCAAGTTTTAGCGAGAGATTGCCTTTTAGCAAGAAGAACCGACCGGGCGCCGGAATACACAAGGAGGTAGGGCGTTGAGTCTTGAGCAAGCGAATGTAGAGCGTAAAGCTCGTATATTCAACCTTCAGAAGTACAACATGTACGACGGCCCCGGCGTTCGGTCGATGGCGTTTTTCAAGGGTTGCCCGCTGCGGTGCGCATGGTGCTCCAATCCCGAGAGCCAGCATCGCGGGCACGAGGTCATGTTCAAGGCCTCGGCATGCGTCAACTGCGGCGCATGCGTGGACGTATGCCCCGTCGACATCCACCAGATGGTGGCGGGCGAGCACAGGGTCCGTCGCGACGTCCAGTGCATGGGATGCCATTTGTGCGAGGAGGCTTGCCTGCACAACGCCCTGAAGATCATGGGCGAGGACAAGTCGATCGACGAGCTTCTGGCCTTCTTCGATCAGGACGCGGACTTCTACCGCATGTCCGGCGGCGGCATCACGCTCTCCGGCGGCGAAGCCCTGGCACAGCCCGAGGCAGCCTTGAGCCTGCTGGTCGCCTGCCATAAGCGCGGCTACCACACCGCCGTCGAGACCTGCGGCTACGTTCCCACCAAGACGCTTTTGAAGGTCGCCGAGCACGTCGATTTGTTCCTCTTCGATATCAAGCACATGGACCCGGTCAAGCACAAGCAGTGGACCGGCGCCAACAACGAGCTGATCTTGGAGAATGTTCGCACGCTGCTTGAGAACGGCTTCAACGTGCGCGTGCGCATGCCCCTGCTCAAGGGGGTCAACGACAGCAAGGAGGAGATCGATGCGGTGATCGCCTTCTTCACGCCCTATCGCTACCAGAAGAACTTCGACGGCGTCGACCTGCTTCCGTACCACAAGCTCGGCGTGGGCAAGTACGGCCAGCTGGACCTTGATTACGCCATCAAGGACGATCCCTCGCTCACCGAGGCCGACCTTAAGCGCATCAAGTCCTGGATAGGCGACGCCGACTTCACCGTCAACCTCGTGAGCCATTAAGGGGAGGGGAGCATGGAGAAGCTTTCGCGCATCATCCAGGAATCCGTCCCCGGCAAGCAGGTGACGATCGCCCACGTCATCGCCAGCCCGGGCCCTGAGATCCACGAGCGGATCGGCGTGCCCAGCGGCGAGTCGATAGGCATCCTCACGCTCTCGCCCGAGGAGACCGCGATCATCGCGGCGGACGTCGCGTCAAAGGCGGCGTCGGTCTCGATCGGATTTCTCGACCGCTTCACCGGATCGGTGGTGGTTTTGGGCGACGTCCAGAGCGTCGAGACCGCTATCGGCGAGGTCGTCCGGTTCCTTCACGACCAAATGGGCTTCTGCTGCGCGGAGGTGACCAGGTCGTGAGCACCAAGCGCCTCATGGTGATCGGTCTCGACGGTTCGGGAAAGTCCACGCTGGCGGACCTTGTGGAGGGCGGGGAATCCAACCACGCCCACCGCGAGGATTGCTATTACCGCGAGCGCTGCTTCGAGGTTCCCGGCCGTTATATCGAGAACCATTGGATGCACAGCATCATCATCATGTTGGCGCAAAACCAGGCCTCCTCGATGCTGATGCTTCTGGACGGCAGTACCTGCGAGTCCTTTTACTCAAGCGGGTACGCGCGGGCTTTCACGTGCCCGTGTTTGGGAGTTCTCACCAAGGCTCCCGCAGACGCCGACGCGCGCGCGAAGGGCATCGCCAAGCTCGAGGCGGCGGGGTGCACGGAAATCCTGTGCGTCTCGACCGAGACGGGCGAGGGCGTTGGCGAATTGTTGGATTGGGTCGCCGCACGCATGTGATGCGAGGCGGGGACCGTGGGATTTGAACGAGACCGAGAGGAGGAAGCATGCGCTACGTGACGGAGAGCGAGCTGCGCGATGAATACGCCGCCTGCCCGTTCGACACCTACCGTCTTGCGCCCGATACGCGCTTGACGCCGGGTGCTCGCCAGTTCCTGGTCGATTTCCGCATCACGTTCGATGCCGGAACGGCTCTGCCCCGTGCGGAGACGGGGGCGCCCAAGCCCGATGACCAGCGGCTGTGCGACTCCTTCCTCGACGACGTCCGCGTGCTCGGCGCAAAGCTCTGCTTGCTCGCGCGCCGCAGCTGCGGCATCAGCCGGGGGTTGTCTCGCGCCTGCTACGCCGCGGGAGCGGCTTGGAGGCAGGGGGACCCCGGCGGGGTCGTCTTGGATGCGGAGGACGACGAGCCGGCATGCGTGCCGACGCCGGCGTCCGACTTGCATCCGATCTACTTCGAGGCGGCGTTGCTCGACGCCGAGCTCGTCCGGACCATGCATTTCTGGACGAGCGCCAAGGCCGATTTGGCCGAGGAGACTCGAGACCGCATGGAAACCTGGGTCCACGAGGCCCGACGCGTCCGATACGAGATCGCCCGAGCGATCGCCAAGGCCCAGGAGGAGGTCGACCATGGTTGATTTGAAGGAAACCAATCGTCTGCTCGACGTCCTGATGGCCACGGTCGATTCTCCCGAGCCGGTCGCCGAGGGCGCGGAACTCTACTGCGGGCTCGACGTGGGCACCGCGTTCATCGTCCTTGTGGTGGTGGACGCTGCCGGGGAGCCCGTCGCCTGCGCTTACCAGTTCGCCGATGTCGTCCGCGACGGCATGGTGGTGGATTACATGGGCGCCTGCGACATCGCCCGTTCCCTTAAGGAGCAGCTCGAGGGCCGCCTTGGCTGCGAGCTTTTCCAGGCGGCCGTGGCGATCCCTCCGGGAACGGAGAACCTGGACGGCGGCGTGGTGAGAAACGTCGCCGAGAGCGCCGGGTTCGACGTGGTGGCGGTCTTTGACGAGCCCACCGCCGCAAACATGGTGATGGGAATCGAGAACGGCGCCGTGGTCGATATCGGCGGTGGCACCACCGGCATCTCCGTGCTTTGCGACGGGCGGGTGGTGCAGTGCGTGGACGAGTCCACGGGAGGAACCCATTTCTCGCTGGTGCTCGCCGGCGCGAAGGGCGTGGGTTTCGATGAGGCGGAGAGCTACAAGCGCGATTCCGCCAACCACGCCGAGGTGCTCAGGATCGTGCGTCCCACCGTGGATAAGGTCGCGAGCATCGTGGAGCGTTCCTGCAGGGGCTTTGAGGTGCCCGAGGTCATCTTGGTGGGCGGCACAGCAGAGCTCACCGGCATCGAGGACCGCATGGAGCACCAGCTTGGCATGCCCGTGGTGAAGCCGAGCCGACCCATGTTTGTTACGCCCTTGGGAATCGCCTGCGGTTGCAGGGCCAAGGTCCAAGGAGAGGGGCGCTAGATGATCGATATCCGCATCATCAAGGCTCCCTCCGCCGGGACGATGAACATCATCAGGTCCCGTAGCGGGGCGCGATGGGGAGAGGACTTCTCCCCGGCGGCGGTCGGTTTGGTCCAGGGCAAGCTGATCGACATGGTGGTCGCGAGCGACATCGCCGAGAAGACGGCGGGCGTGAGGGTCACCGACGTGCGGGGAAGCTGCCCGCAGAACATGGTTCTCCTGGCCATCGCCGGCGATACGGCGGAGGTCGTTGAATGTCTTGGCCGCATAGAGAGGGAAGGAGGCGAGGCCAATGGTTATCGGTAGGCTCATCGGTTCGATCTGGGCGACCAACAAGTACGAGGAGCTCGATGGCATGAAGCTCATGCGCGTCGAGGTTCTCACCGGCATCGACGCCGGCAAGCAAATCGTCTGCATCGACACCATCAGCGCCGGAATGGGCGAGCGCGTACTGGTGACCACGGGGTCGAGCGCCTACCAGTTCGTGAGGGAGAGGTTCCAAAAAAACGCTCCCGTCGACGCGGTCATTGTAGGAATCATCGACGAAGACGTGAGTCTATAGGAAAGGAGGAGGCAATGAAACGACTGATCAGCGCGAAAGACGTGGAAGACGCCGCCGCTAAGGGCGAGAGCCTGCTGGTCGACGACAACACCATCGTCACCGCACAGGCGCGCGATATCGCTCGCGAGCGCGGGGTTCTTCTCCAGTGCGCGCACGAGGTAGCGGCCGAGCCCGCGCCCGCCAAGGCGGCAGAGCCCGCACAGCCGTGCCGGGGCGCTATGAGCGAGCAGGCGGCGACGCCCGCACAAGCATGCGCCGCCGAGCATTTCGCATGCTGCGACCATCGAGAGCCGGCGCTGAGCGCCGAGGAGATGGAGAAGGTCATCCGCGCGGCCGTCGACCGCGGCATCTGGACCGAGCAAGAGCTCGCCTGCATGCTGAGCGGCGTGAAATCGGGGGCGTGCCATGGCTAGTTCCCTCGAAGACCTCACTGGTCTTTTGGCGTCTTTCCTGGGCGAGCGGTCGGAGCAGAGCTTGACCGCGACGGTCGGCGTCTCCGGGCGCCACGTGCACTTGAGCCAGGGCGACCTCGAGGTATTGTTCGGAGCGGGCTACGAGCTCACGCCGATCAAGAACCTCTCCCAGCCCGGTCAGTTCGCGTCGAAGGAGACCGTCACGCTGGTGGGTCCCAAGGGCGTTATCGAGCGCGTCCGCGTGCTCGGTCCCGTGCGCTCCCAGACCCAGGTGGAGATCCTTGCCGGAGATTCGTTCAAGCTCGGCGTGCCGGCTATGGTGCGCATGAGCGGAAAGCTCGAGGGCACCCCGGGAATCACCCTGGCGGGACCCAAGGGAACGGTCGCCATTCCCAGCGGCGTCATGGTCGCCGCGCGCCACATCCACATGTCGTTGGCGCAGGCGGCCTCGATGGGCCTTCGCGACGGGCAGATCGTCTCGATCGCCTTTGGCGGGGAACGCGGTGGCCGCTTGGATAACGTGGCTATCCGAGCGAACGATTCCAGTGAGCTCGACTGCCACATCGATACGGAAGAAGCGAACGCGCTGCGCATCTCAAACGGCTCGGTCGTTCGAATCATCAAGTAGGTAGTAGGAAACCTGCAACAAGAAGGAGATCAAGATGGCAAACATGACTCAGGCCCTCGGCATGATCGAGACCAAGGGGCTCGTAGGCGCGGTCGAGGCCGCTGACGCCATGGTCAAGGCGGCCAACGTCACCCTCGTCGGCAAGGAGCAGGTCGGCGGCGGCCTCGTCACCGTGTTCGTCCGCGGCGACGTGGGAGCAGTCAAGGCCGCTACCGACGCCGGCGCCGCCGCCGCTCAGCGCGTGGGCGAGCTCCTCTCCGTCCACGTCATCCCTCGCCCCGACGGCTCCGTCGAGACCATCCTGCCCGGCACCCAGGCCTAAAGGCTCGCCATGGCAGAGAAGAAGCCTGCGGCCGCCGGCGAGCAGGAGGCTCCGGTAGAGGCCCCCAAGAAGGCTCCCGCAGCGCACGCCGCAAAGGAACCCAAGCAAGAAGCACCCGCGACGGCTGAACCCAAGCAGCCCGAGCAGACCCCCAAGAAGGAGATCAAGATGGCAAACATGACTCAGGCCCTCGGCATGATCGAGACCAAGGGACTCGTAGGCGCGGTCGAGGCCGCTGACGCCATGGTCAAGGCGGCCAACGTCACCCTCGTCGGCAAGGAGCAGGTCGGCGGCGGCCTCGTCACCGTGTTCGTCCGCGGCGACGTGGGAGCAGTCAAGGCCGCTACCGACGCCGGCGCCGCCGCCGCGCAGCGCGTAGGCGAGCTCCTATCCGTCCACGTCATCCCTCGCCCCGACGGCTCCGTCGAGACCATCCTGCCCGCCGCCAAGTAAGAACGCTTTCATCGCCATCAGGCATCGCGTGATTGAAAGGAGGCACGATGCAGGAGTTTGATTTCGATCTTCAGAGCATCCAGGCCGCTCGCGAGCTGGCTCGCCGCGGCAAGGTTGCTGCTAACCAGATCGCGCATTACAGCGAGGAGCAGATTGACCGCATCCTGCGCAACATGGTCGAGGCTGCAGAGGCAAACGCCGAGGTCCTGGCCCAGATGGCCGTCGAGGAGACCGGTTTTGGCGTGGTGTGCGACAAGGTTTACAAGAACCACATGGCCTCGGGCCTGCTCTACGAGCAGATCCGCGACAAGAAGACCATCGGCATCATCGAGGTCGACGAGAAGAAGCAGACCATCGTCTTGGCCGAGCCCGTGGGCCTGCTGATGGGTATCGTCCCGTCCACCAACCCCACGTCCACGGTACTCTACAAGTCCATGATCGCCATCAAGGCGCGCAACTCCATCGTCTTCTCGCCCCATCCGGCGGCCGCCAAGTGCACCGCCATGGCGATCAAGATCATGAACGACGCCGCCGTCGAGGCGGGCGCTCCCGAGAACGTCATCCAGGGCATCTCGCTGTCCACCATGGCCGCCACCAACGAGCTCATGCACTCGCCCGAGGTCGCCATGATCATCGCGACCGGCGGTCCCGGCATGGTCAAGGCCGCCTATAGCTCCGGCAAGCCCGCTTTGGGCGTCGGCGCCGGCAACTCGCCCGCCTACATCGAGCGCACCGCCGACGTGCCCGCCGCCGTCCGCCGCATCATGGCCTCCAAGACCTTCGATAACGGCACCATCTGCGCCTCCGAGCAGAGCGTCATCTGCGAGACCTGCAACCGCGACGCCGTCGTCGCCGAGTTCACCCGCCAGGGAGCCTATTTCCTCAACGAAGAGGAGTGCCGCAAGGTCTGCACCCTGCTGTTCCGCAACGGCCACGCCATGAGCCCCAAGTTCGTGGGCCGTTCCGCCCAGGTCATCGCCGACGCCGCCGGCATCTCCGTTCCCGCCGGCACCCGCGTGCTCATCGGCGAGCAGCACGGCGTGGGCGACGCCTGGCCGCTGTCCTACGAGAAGCTCACCAGCGTGCTCGCCTTCTATACCGTCGATAACTGGGAGGAGGCCTGCGATCTGTCCATCGCCCTGCTCCAGAACGGCATCGGCCACACCATGAGCATCCATACGGAGAGCAAGGACATAGTCCGCAAGTTCTCCATCAAGCCCGCGTCCCGCATCCTCATCAACACGGGAGGCACCCAGGGCGGCACCGGCCTTTCCACCGGCCTGGACATCGCGCTCACGCTGGGCTGCGGCACCTGGGGCGGCAGCTCCATTTCCGAGAACGTCGGTCCCGAGCACCTGATCAACGTCAAGCGCGTCGCCAACGGCCTCATCGAGCCCGTCGAGCTGGTCGCCCATGACGAGCTCTTCGCTAAGTACCACCCCGAGCTCGCCAAGAAGCACGGCGCTTGCGCACCCGTATCCGCCGCTGCTCCCAGCGAGCCCAAGGGCGTGTCCGGCATCACCTATTCCGCCGGCTGCGGCTGCTGCGCCCCCAACGCGTCCGCTCCGGTATCTGACGGCGAGCGCAAGTCCGACGTCATCGACGCAGAAGAGCTAAAGCGCATGGTCGAAGAGCTCGTTAACGCATTCAAGGGCGTCTAACGCCGACATACAGCACCTACGCGCCTTCATGAGGCGCACTGAGGAGGAACAAAGATGAACGAGGCATTGGGAATGGTCGAGACCTACGGCGCCGTGGGCGTTGTCGAGGCTAGCGACGCTATGGTCAAGGCGGCCGACGTCCGCCTGGTGGGCAAGGTCAACGTTGGCGCCGGCATCGTTACCACGTTCGTTCGCGGCGACGTGGCCGCCGTCAAGGCAGCTACCGACGCCGGCGCCGCTGCGGCGCAGCGCGTGGGTGAGCTTCGCTCCGTTCACGTGATTCCGCGTCCCGCTTCCGAGATCGAGAAGATCCTGCCCTAGCGATGGCTGCGGGAGCTTTCGACCTCAAGGCGTTCTACGCCCGGGTCGACGGGCTCTATAGGGATGGCCGCGGCGACAAGGTCTACCGCTATCTAGCGGATTCGCTTGCCGCCGCGCGCCGCTCCGGCGATCCGCTGGCGATCGTCGCGGTCGCCAGCGAGCTGGGCGGCGTGGAGCGCGTGCGCGGGAACCTCCGCCAGGCGGAGGCCCTGTACGACGAGGCTCTGCTTGTCCACGGGCGCATGTCCTCACCGGATGCCGCCTCGAGCGCGAACCTGCTTATCAACAAGGGAGACGTGCTGGTGGCCCAGGGACGCTACGCTGCGGCGGTCGACCTGTTCGACCGTGCCGAGGCTTTGCTGGGAGACGGAATCAAGACCGCCTACCAGCGCTCGGCGATTTGCAACAACCGCAGCGCCGCCTACCGCGAGATGGGGGAGTACGCCCTTGCCCGCCGCGACTTGCGACGGGCCGTATCCCTGCTCGACTTGGTTGACGGGGCGCAGGACAAGCGCGCGGTCGCCCAGGTCTCCCTTGCCCAGACCTTGGTGAAGGAGGGGCGCCTGGATGAGGCCCGTCGAGAGATCGACGCGGCCCTGCGTGCATACGAGACCATCTCGCATGGGCGCGACATACATCGTCCCAACGCCTTTGCGTGCTCGGGCCAAATCGCCTACCTCATGGGCGATTATCGCCTTGCGGCGGATCATATGCACCGAGCCGCCGAATCGCTGCGGGACAAAGTGGGTGCTTCACCTATGGTGGAGCGTCTTCAAGAGGAATGCCGGCGCATGCAGCGCCTGGCCGATGCGTAAAGGAGGTCGCATATGAAGGGCATGGACCTGTCGCGTGCATATTGCGAGCGATATGCGGCCTCCCTTTTCGCGGGCAGCCTCGAGGGGCTTCGCCAACGCTGCGCCCTGGGCCTGGTGGGCCCCGGCTCGGAGTGCTTGGGATTCGATGACCAGATCTCGCGCGACCATGACTTTGGCCCCGGTTTCTGCATCTGGCTCGAGCCCGCCGACTTCGCCGCCTTTGGAGCGGAGCTTCAGCGCCGCTACGACGAGCTGCCCCGTGAGTTCATGGGGTATCGTCGCGTCTCGACCCCGTTGAGCGGCAAGCGTACCGGTGTGTTCGATGCGGACGAATTCCGTATGCGCTACACCGGCCTGGCATCCGCCCCGTCCTCGTCCAAAGAATGGCTTTTTATACCGCAGCAGCTGCTTGCCGAGTTCACCGCCGGCGAGATCTTTTCCGATCCCGCGGGGGTCATGGCCCGTCGCCGCGCCCCGTACCTGGCGTTCTATCCCCAAGCCGTTCTTCAAAAGAAGGTTGCAGCCGAACTCGCCGGCATGGCGCAGGCCGGTCAATACAATTTGCCACGCTGCGTTCGCCGCCACGACCTTGTTGCGGCGAACGCAGCGCGTGCAGAATTTATCACGTCGCTTATGGTTGTAATGCACCTTATTAGTGGGGTATACATGCCATTCTACAAGTGGTCGTTCCGTTCCTTGAAGGAGCGCGCCGCCGCGCCCGCCGCACTGGTCGACAGCATCGGCTATCTCGCGTCCGCCCCTGTCGATTCGATGCCGCAAGAGCTTGTCGAGTCCTTGTGCTCGCTGGTCGCGCAGGTGGTCCGCCGTCTTGGTTGGGCGCAGACGGACGACGACTTCTTGTTGACGGTCGCAATGGAGATCTGCCGCGGGATCCCGGATGCCTACCTGGCGTCGCTTCCCGTCGACGCGGGCTCCTATCGGTAGGATTAAGGAGGGTTGGGAGATGAGGTTTGGCGATGGCTTGTGCCCGTGCGCCGAGCGATTTGTCATCGAGGCGTATTTCGACGTGCCGTCCGTGCGCGAGCTGCTCGCTCGCTGCGGTGCATGCGCGTCCGATATGGCGGCGATCAAAGAGGTTGTCGCTCTCGAGTGGGCGTTCTTCGATAGGGTCGAGGGTCTTGAAGGGCGCGCGGCCTGCCAGGATGACGCCCGGTCGTTCTTCATATACCGCCTCGCCCAGTACCTGGCGTTTTCCTTTGCGTTTGTCCATCTGGTCCTCGACGATCTCAAGGGTTTGGACGCCGCCGGCAGGAATCCGGTTGCCGAGAAGTACGCGCGCATGATGGCCGTGACCGACCCCGAGCGCTTCCGTGCGGACTGGTCCCACGTGCTTCCCGCCGTATCGCCGGTTAGGGCATGCGCGTTGCACGAGGTCGAGCGTGCCCTTGCCGCTTTTGCCCGCAAAGCGGCAGAGACCTCTCCCAAGGCCGCAGCGCACGCCCGCGCCGAGACTTCGCTGCCGCAGCGCGTGTCCGCGGTGGACTACATGCTCGCCGAGGTGGCGCCGTATTCGCTGCGCACCGTCTGGTTCCTGCGCGACGCGTTGGACGATATGGCGAGATCAGATGTTAATCCCATTCTCGATGCGTACGCCTATGCTTGCGCCATCGACCGCTTGCCGGGGGTGTAGATATGAGTTGCACGCACAACAGCGCGGAGGCCTCCTGCCATGACGACCTGTATCGCATCGGCGAGGTGAGCCAGATCGGCGGGCTGTCCCAGCGCGCGCTGAGGCACTACGACGATATGAAGCTCATCGAGCCGGATGTGATTGGCGAGAACAGCTATCGCTACTATTCGCGCCGCACCATGCTCAAGATACCGGTGATCAACTACCTCAAGAAGATGGGGTTGTCGCTGGAAGAGATCGCCGACGTCTTCGACTGCACGGATTTCAGCCATATCCGGCGCAGTTTCCGCGAGCAGCGGGCTGAGTGCGCCCGCGCGGTCCGCGAGCTCAACGAGCGTCTGGAGATCATCGACGACTGGAACGAGCTGGTCGAAGAGGCGAGCTTTGTGCTCAACTCCTGTCCGCTGGCGGTTAACACCAAGTTTCTGTCTTGCGAAGAGCTTCTGCGCATGCCGTATCGCTTCACGGGCGATTACGCCGAAGCGACCATCAACCTCGAGTTCACCGCGTTTGTCGACAAGGTCGAGAACGTCATCTCCGGTCCGGTGATCATGAAGCGAGAGTTCGGCGACGCCGAGCCGGAGACCTTCACTGCGCCGTGCGACGCCGCGATCCTCCAAAAGGCGCTGCGGCCCATCGATCCCAAGTACGCCTACGTTCGCCCGCGCGGGCTCTACCTCTCCACCTACCACTCCGGCGCCTTCGAGAACATCGATGTGGCGTACCGGCGCCTCTTTGCGTTCGCCAAGCAGAACGGACACCAAGTGTGCGGCTGCTCCTACGAGCGCTTTGTTACCGATTACTGGACCACCTACGATTCCGACCTGTTTGTTACCGAGATCCTCGTCCCCATCAAGGGCTAGGTTCCGCGCGACGTTGAAAGGACGAGTGCGATGAACGATTTCAAGCTGAAGACCGAGCTGTTCTTTGGGTCCCGTGCCCTCGAGCGCCTTGAGCAGATGCCCTATCGCGACATCTTCATCATCACCGACGGCTTTTTGGAGTCATCCGGCATGGTCGCCAAGATGGCCCAGCACCTGCCGGCGGGCGCGCGCTACCAGACCTATTCCAACGTCAAGCCCGATCCCAGCCAGGAGCTGGTGGACGAGGGCGTCGCGGCGGTCGAGGCGGCTCGTCCCGACATGGTGATCGCGTTTGGCGGCGGCTCCTGCATCGATGCCGCCAAGGCGGTTCTGTACACCTGCTGCGGCCGCGGTATGGCCAAGCCCTATTTCCTGGCCATTCCCACAACGGCCGGCACCGGCTCCGAGGTCACCAACTTCGCGGTCATCACGCGCGGCGAGAACAAGGTTGTTTTGATCGACGACCTGCTCGCTCCCGACGGCGCCCTGCTTGAGGCCGACTTTACCCGCAGCGTCCCGGCGCGCATCACCGCCGACACGGGCATGGACGTGCTGACCCACGCCATCGAGGCCTACGTTTCGCAGGACGCCACCGCGTTCACCGACGCAATGGCGGTCAAGGCCGTTCGCACCGTGCTTTCCGACCTGCCTGCGGTCTATCGCGACGGCATGTCCATGCGTAGCCGCGCCCGCATGATCGAGGCTTCTTGCATCGCCGGCGTGGCGTTCACCAATGCAGGTCTGGGCATCAACCACTCCCTGGCGCACGCCCTGGGCGGTCGCTTCCACGTTGCCCATGGTCGCCTCAACGCGGTGCTGCTGCCCTACGTGATGGCGTTTCACATGGCGGAGCAGAAGTATCGCGGGCCCTACGAGCGCCTTGCCGGCGAGCTGGGCATGGCGGGTGCCGACGAGCTGCTTCGCGCCGTTTTGGACCTGCGCCAGACGTTGGACATCGAGCACTCTCTCTCCGGTATCGAGCGCATCGACGCCCTGGAGTTCGAGCGGGCTATCAGCGACATGGCGGAGGCGGCGATGCACGACCGCTGCACGCTTCCCAACGTGCGCCCCGTTTCCAAGCAGGACCTGGTGAACCTCTATCGCGACGCCTTCCGTGGGCTCAGCTTCTAGATCTCCTTCTTTGCCGCGCGCTAGAGAAGCCCCTATGCCATCTGGGCTATTCCCGCGCGCGGCGTCTCGCATATCCCTGGCAGCGCCCGCATCACTGCGTTAACCGTGCCTCCACGCGGTCGCGCGTGCGCCTGCATCCTCTCTCTTACCGCCGTTGGCTTTGCAGCCAGCGGCGGTTTGCGTTTGATGGGCGTCTTTTGATGGGTGGCTATCGGAGCATGCGGGATTGCGCGCGATCAGCATGGAGCCGTGAGTGCCAAATAGTCGCTTGCTGCGGAATTCTGGCTGGACCAAAAATGCAGTTAGTGCGGGACTTGGACCAAATAATCACTTAGTGCGGTAAATATCGTGACAAATAATGCGTTAGTGCGGTACGGACGAGATATAGTGCGGGTACCTTGTGAATATAGGATTCTTATTTTATAAGGTAAATGAATTGGACGAGATTAACTTATGCATAAAGCAACTTGGTCAGAGCGCTTCTAGCCCGCACTAACGCATTATTTGACCAAACTTCCGCACCAAGGCACTTTTTGACACACTCGCCTCGCCGCAGCAGGGGACGCGCCGGGCCCACAGCTGGGAATGCGGCGAGGAACGCGGCGCGGCAGACCTGCTCCAGGCCTACGCCAGCAGCAATCGCGGCGTTCGGGCGCCCTCGGGTAGCTCAGCGATGGCGGCGGCGACCACCCCGTCAGGGTCCTCGTCCATAACAATGGCCTCGACGTCTTCGATGCCCGCAAAGCGCATAAGGCCGTCCGCGGACGTCTTGCTGGCGTCCATCAGCGCGCAGACGGATGATGCGGCGCCAATAAACGCCTGCTTGAGTTGAGCCATCTGCGGGTAGTCTGTCATGAACCCGCGGTTGGGCACAAAGGCGCCGGGGCAGAGCACCGCCAGGTTGGCATGAAGCACCTCGAGCGAGCGCAGCGCCAACATGCCGTGCAGGTAGCGGTGGCCCTTGCGCAGCGCGCCTCCAAGTAAGATCACGTCGACGGTGGGCATGCTCTCGTCGATGAAGTCCGCGATGGTGATGTCCGCTGTGATGACGGTGACGCCGGAGCGCATGTCGAGCATGCGGACAAATTCCAGCGCGGTGGTTCCGGAGTCCACCAGCACCGTGTCCCCATCGCGGACCAACTCGATCGCGCGGCGGGCGATGGCTTGCTTGGCCTCGGCGTTGACGTTGATGCGACGGTCCTGTACGGAGACCGTGAGCGCCTTATGCAGCGAGACCGCCCCGCCGTGCGTGCGGCGAAGCTTGCCGTCGGACTCCAGCGCGTCCAGGTCCGCGCGGACGGTCACCACGGAGACGCCAAAAGTGCGAGCCAGCTCGGTTACCTGCACGGATGCGCTGTGGTCGAGCATGGACATGATTGCCGCGCGCCGTTCTTCGGCAAACGAGTGCGAATTGGTGGTTGCCATGGCGAGTCTCCTTTTGCAAGCGGATGCTTCTCTTCTAATGATTGCGCTGCCGGCTCTTTGGATGGGTTCCTCTGAAAGTGTAGCGCCTTTATGGAGATTCTAGTTTTCATTTCTTTCTATTTAAGAAAGAAAACGCCTTTGTATCACTTTCTTTTATAGCGATTAGAAGATGTGGACGAGGAAATTTCAAGCGCCGCGTCGCGATAGGGTGGAGCGCGGGCTTTCGTTCCCTTTTCTTGCCATATGCGCGCCGGCAGCGTTGCCTGCGTGTCGCTCGCCTACCTATCTGCGCGGATTCCGTACAATATCAAACAAGGAGCGCCGGTCTATAGGGGGTCGGCGATGTAGGTGCCCGCAAAACCCAGCGGAGCACAGGAGGGAGCGCACGCTCATGCTCGTTACCACCAAGGAGATGCTGCTCGACGCGCAGAAGAACCACTACGCCGTCGGCGCCTTCAACGTCGAGAACCTCGAGTTCGTCATGGCTGTCCTGGCCGCTGCCGAGGAGACCAAGTCCCCCGTCATCATGCAGACCACCTCTGGCACCATCAAGAAGACCGGTCTGGATTACTTCTACGGCATGGTCAAGGCCGCTGCCGAGCGCGCCTCCGTGCCTGTGGCCCTGCACCTGGACCACGGCGACGGCTATGATCGCTGCATGAAGGCCCTGCGTACCGGCTACACCTCCGTCATGATCGACGGTTCCCACGAGACCTTCGAGGACAACATCGCCCTCACCAAGCTGGTCGCCGACGCCGGCGCCGCTATGGGTATCCCCGTCGAGGCCGAGCTCGGCAAGGTCGGCGGCAAGGAGGACGACGTCGAGGTCGAGGGCGAGTCCCCCTACACCGATCCCGTTGAGGCCAAGGAGTTCGTCGAGCGTACCGGCTGCACCAGCCTCGCCATCGGCGTTGGCACCGCTCACGGCGTGTACACCGAGGAGCCCCACATCGACCAGGACGTTGTGAAAGCCATCCGCGCCGCCGTCGACGTGCCGCTGGTCCTGCACGGCACCTCCGGAGTGCCCGATGAGCAGGTTGCCGAGGCTGTCAAGAACGGCATCTGCAAGGTCAACTACGCTACCGAGCTGCGTCAGGCCTACACCAAGGGCTACATGGCGTATATGGCCGAGAATCCCAACAACTTCGATCCCAAGAACCCGGGCAAGGCCGGTGCCGAGGAGATCACCAAGATCGTCAAGATCCGCATGGAGAACCTGGGTTCCGTGGGCCGCGCCTAATCGCGCAGACCGAATAAGTGAATAGAAGGCGCCCGTCTGGCAATTGTCAGGCGGGCGCTTTTTACTTCTAAGTAGATCTAAGTAACTCTAAGTAACTTGCCGCCATAGCGCGAAGCTTGATGCTCGCCGCTGGTCGAGTCGATGCGCTCAAGCGCCTTCAAGTTTGGTAGGGTCTAGGCGGGTACAGGCTGGCTGCGGTTATAAAGGCTAGCGTCTATGAACATCAAGCCCATTGAGGTCGAGGAGTGGCTCAACGAGCTGGAGACGTCCGCTACGCTGGATATCGCCCAATCCACCATCGCCTCGCTGACGACGGATGAAATACTTGCGCTTGCGGACGATGAGCAGGGTGGCCCCGGCATGGGTGCTCGCGCCTTCTATGATGAACTGGGTTCAAAGAAGCAAAACTACGGTTGGATAGAGGGTTCGCCGGATTTCAAGCAAGAGGTGGCCGCACTTTACCAGGGTGTGGACGGGCGCGGCATCGATCCCCATAACGTGTTGCAGATGAACGGAGCCACGGGCGCCAACCTGGCCGTGCTCTACACGCTAGTGAACCCCGGCGACCATGTGGTGGTAGAATACCCCACCTACCAGCCGCTTTACGAGATTCCGCGCACACTGGGGGCGAAGGTGGACCTGTGGCGTATCCATGAGGAGGATGGCTGGCAGCCGCGCATCGAAGAGTTGGAGCGCCTGGTTACCCCGGACACCAAGCTGATCTGCATCAACAACGCCAGCAATCCCACGGGCACGGTCCTGTCGCGTGAGCAGCTGGAGGCAATCGCCCAGATAGTCCGCAGCGTTGGCGCCTATGTGCTTTCGGACGAGGTGTATCTGCCGCTCGAGGATAGAGACTCCTACTGCAGCATCGTCGACGTGTACGAGCGCGGTATAGCGACCAACAGCCTTTCCAAGACCTATTCCGTGCCGGGCATCCGCATTGGCTGGACCGTGTGCGACGCAGAGCTTGCCGATCGCCTGCGCACGTGCCGGGATTACAGCCTTATTTGCGCCGGGGTCTTCAACGACGCCATGGCCGTCCACGTCTTGCGTCATCGCGACCAGTTTTTGGCGCGTAACCGCGACATTATGCTCCGCAACCGCGCCATCGTGCAGGAATGGAACGCTGGCGAGCCGCGCGCGAGCTGGGTGCCGCCACGCGGCGTGTCCACGTCGTTTATCCGCCTGGATCTTTCCATGGACGATGAGACGTTTTGCAGAAAGCTGCTCGCGTCCCGTGGTGTGCTGCTGGTCCCCGGTAGTCGCTTCGAGCTGCCGTGCGGCGCTCGCTTGGGCTATTGCGCGCAAGAGGAGGCACTGCGCTGCTGTCTGGACGAGCTTTCCTGCGCGCTGCGCGAGCTAGATTAGCGCTCTGATTATCACGGGCTTTTGCTTAACCGCTTAAGGCGCTTCAGATAGGGCTAGCTGGGTGGGAGCCGGCCGGCTGGTCATGAGCTGTACGGTAGAAAATGAATGGCAGCCAAAATTGCTATTGCCAAGGTGTTATAGTATCGCCACCGGCGGAGTCCGCGTGCGGGCGGCGCTTCTCACGAGAGGAGCAAAGCCTATGGATACAATCCTGCAAGTCATTCGCGCCCTTGGGGCGCTTTCAAGCATCGCAAGGCTGCTCTTTGAGCTGTCCGAACGATGGAATCGACGTAAGCACATCGCGGAAGACGAAAGGCAAAAGTAAGGGCCCGGATAGCCGCCGAGCCCTTAAGAAAGAACACCTTGCGTCGCCCGCGCACTGTTAATCTAGAACGGGTTCCGCTGGTATTTATTTGATTCTACCCCTTAATGGTTATATTGTGCCACTTCATACAAAACGTTCACGTGCAATATATGCGAGCTTGTCGCAGGGCTATCTTGCCGGCTTTCACGTTTAAGCGTCTTTTGATTCGCGCTATCAGCTAGAAGGGCCGTCAGGATGAGAAAAGCTAGCTAAAAGATAATCAAACCCGCCGCTGACGCTTTAGCGTGGTGCGTTGAGCTGGGCATTAGGCGTATGGTACAGTTTTTTGAATGCCGGGGGGCCGGCGTTTCATGATGTTGCCGAGTGGCACCTGCGCATGCGCGCGAGTGCGGACACCACGCTCGGAGTGCGCGGGGGGAGCCGGATATGGCCGACGACATTCGCGGGCGTGTAGAAGACGACATTTGTTCGGTGCGCACTATCGAAGATGTGCGCGCGATGAAGAAGGCGCATAAGGGAGGGACCTGGAAGTACGCGTGCGCGTGCAGGTCCGGCGTGCGCTACGAGGGGGAAGGCGAGGCGTGGAGATCGTTGAAGACGATGATTGACGAGAAAAAGGATAGCGTGCAGCCGGGTAGCGCTGCTGCCGCCGCCATGGCGAAAGAGTCCGAGCGCGACCTGTTTGGCGACGGTGACGGCGTCGAGGTCGCACCCGAGGACCGTGGGCCGGGCGCCCTGCGCGGCGCGGGCGCGCGCTCGCCGCTGTTTTGGAAGATCATGCTGGTGTCCATGGCGCTTATCTGGGGATATTCGTTCCTCACCATGAAGACCGTGCTGGACACCATTCCCACTTTCACTCTTTTGGCATCGCGATTTCTTCCCAGCGCGGCCATCATGTTCGTTCTCTTCCATAAGAGGATTCGCGCTCACCTCAACTTTGAGTACGTGGGGCTGGGCTTTATGATGGGCTGCGTCATATGGTCGGCATACGGCGCCCAGACGCTGGGCCTGGTCGATACCACGCCGGGCAAGAACGCCTTTTTGACCGGTACGTACTGTATCCTCGTCCCCTTTATCGCGTTTATCCTGTTCCGTGAGCGCATCACAAAATGGCACGTCAGCTCAGCGGTCCTGTGCCTGGTGGGCGTTGGTTTTGTAGCTCTGGACAACTTCTCGATTCAAATGGGCGACCTGCTTACGTTGGTTGGCGCCGGGTTCTTTGCCTTGGATATGGCGGTTGTCGGGCACATCGGCCGCACGCGCGACGTGAGCGTGCTCACCAGCTGGATGTTCCTGTTTGTGGGCCTCTTCTCGCTGATCACCTCCTTTGTGGCGGAGCCCCGCGTTCCCGCCGAGGCCTGGACGCCCACGGTTGTGGGGCAGCTGGCGTTTCTGGCGGTCATGTGCACCACGGTGGGCCTGCTGCTGCAGAACCAGGCGCTCAGCCACGTGCCGCCCGCGACCGGTTCGCTGCTCCTTAGCCTTGAGAGCCCGTTTGGCGTGCTGTTCTCCGTTATCATGGCGGGCGAGGTCCTTACGGCGAAGCTGGTCTTGGGCTTTGTTCTCATCTTCTTGTCCATCGTGCTGTCAGAGACGCATTTCAGCTTTTTGGCCAAGCTGCTTCCCGACCGCAGGAAAGGACGCGTATAGCGAAGAGCGCGTGGGCGGCGTTTTAGGGCGGCGTTTGCAATGCAGCGCAATCGCGGCGGCGCGGTTTCCCATGATGCGAGCGAAAGAAGTACTATTGAAGAGCTCTGGTTGTCCGGGGCTCTTTTCTTTATCTAAGGAGGAGAACATGCAGATAACGCGCGTACATGCTTTGGTATTCACCGGCGCGGGGACAACCATGACGGTGGCCCGCCGCTTTTGCGATTCTTTTGCCGGGGAATGCGGACGGCAGGGGATGCAGGTTGAGGTCGCGGTGGACGATATCACGCCGGCGTCGTCCGCCGTGCCGTCCATCGGCGATGACGAGTTGGCGGTTGTCGCGGTGCCTTCGTACGGCGGTCGCATCCCTCTACCCGTGGCGGCGCGACTGAGCAAGGTCGAGCACGTAGACGCTCCCGCCGTCATGTTGGTAACGTACGGCAACCGTGCGGTGGACGATACGTTTATCGAGCTGGCGGACATGCTCGAGTCCAAGGGGATGGCACCCGTGGGCGCCGCCGCCGTGGTCGCGCACCATTCGCTTATGACCAACGTCGCGCAGGGTAGGCCCGATCAAGATGACCTCTCCGTGGTGGACGAGCTCGCGCGCCAAGCCTCGTCCAAACTTGCTCATGCCGCATGCGCGAGGGATGCTCGGTTAGGGAGCGTGCCGGGTGGCCGTCCTTATAGGGAGTTTGGCGGTGTTCCGTTCAAGCCGCAGGTAGACGAGGAGCTCTGCGTGCGTTGCGGGGCCTGCGTGGTCCAGTGCCCGGTTTGCGCGATCGACGCGGAGGATCCCGCCAAGACCGATGCGGATACGTGCATATCCTGCATGCGCTGCATCGACGTGTGTCCGCGCGGGGCGCGTGAGATTGGCGGCGGCCTGGCGCTGGGCGCCGCGCGCAAGGCGTTTGCGGTCAAGTGCGCAAAACGGCAAAAGTCTTACTTGCTGTAGCGCTTGCTGCTACAGAGCAAAGAGTATGCAAGAAGATTTGGGAGGCAACCATGAAGGCATTGCTTATTAACGGAAGCCCGCATAGGCAGGGGTGCACCAACCTGGCGCTGGAGTACGTGGCGAAGGGCCTTGCCGAGGGTGGCGTCGACGCGCAGATAGTGTGGTTGGGCTCAAAGCCTCTGGCGGGCTGCATGGCGTGCAACGCATGCCGTAAGACGGGACGCTGTGTCCACGATGACGTGGTGAACGAACTGATCCCGCTCGCTAACGAGGCAGACGGTATCGTGATCGGTTCGCCGGTCCACTACGCCGCCGCATCGGGTCAGGTGACATCGGCCATGCACCGTCTGTTCTATACGGGTGCGGTCGATTGGTCCGGCAAGGCGGGCGCCAGCGTTGTAAGCTGCCGCCGCGGCGGTGCCAGCGCGGCGTTCGACCAGCTCAACAAGTATTTCACCATTACGGGCATGCCCATTGTCTCGTCCTATTATTGGAACCAGATCCACGGCAATACGCCGGAAGAGGCGATGAGGGATGAGGAAGGTCTGGCTACCATGCAGCAGCTGGGCCTCAATATGGCGTGGCTGATTCGCTGCATCAAGGCGGGCCGGGATGCCGGCTTCGCCTATCCCGGTCGCGTACATAACGCCAAGACCAACTTTATTCGTTAGTACCTGTTTCCTGGCGTTTGATATCTGGTATGAAGGCCCCGTTTATAGCGTGGGGTGCATGCGGCGTGGTTGCGCCTCAGTGCATCCCGCGCTATTACGGGGCATTATTATGGCCTTGCGTGAGGCATAGGCGTGCTGTCCGTGCAAAAGTGAAGGAGAATTGCATCGATTTTAAAAAGTGCCGAGTAGCTGCCGCTAAACGCCAACAAAATCGCAGGTGAATAATTGCTACTTGCAATGTATATAAAGCGGGCAGCCATTTTCAATGCAATCATCCGCCACAACCTCGAAAATGTGTCGATTCGGGCGGGCGAAAGGCGCGCTCTGCAAGGTGAAAAAGGACCAAAGAGGCGATCTGCCCCCTTGGTCCAAGGAATGTCGCATGCTTTAAGGGCCCTCTAATGCCAAAAGGGTATTCGGGGCAACGGAAAGACAAACGGGCTCGGTCGAAAAGACGCTACAGCGTGCGTGCAAACTCGATGAGTTCCTCGCAGTCATCCATGCAAGTCGCCCAGCTGGTGACAAAGCGCACCACCACGCGATCGGCGCCGGTAGGATCTTCGGCAACCATGGTTTCGGCGCCGCAAGCCTCGGCGAAACGTGCAGCCTGCTCGCGCGTGGCCCAGACGAACTGCTGGTTGCCGGTGACGTCGAGGTAGAGCTCGAAGCCAGCGTTCTGCAAGCCGCTTGCGAGGGCGGCGGCGCAGGCGTTGGACTGGGCTGCGTAGCGCCAGTAAGGGGCGTCCATGGTGCCGCCGCCGGCGGGAGCGGTGAAGGCGGCCTGGTATTGCACGCCCATCAGGCGGCCCTTGGCGTTGAGAAGGCCGGCGCGCTTGGTGAGGTAGGGGATGCGGTCGATAGCGCGTTTCGCGCGGTCGCTACGCGGGTTTACCACCAGTGCCTCGCCAAACAGCATGCCCGCCTTGGTGCCGCCCAGGGTGAAGGCGTCGGCGCGTGCGGCAAGGTGCTCAAGGGTGAGATCGCAGCCCGGCGAGGTGAGGGCGCTAGCCATGCGGGCACCATCGACGTAGACGGCGAGATCATGGGACTGCGCCCAGTCGCACAGCGCGTCAAACTCCGCTTGGGTATATGCGTGGCCAAACTCGGTGGTGTTGGAGAAGTAGATCATGCCCGGGCGGGTGGTATGGCAGCCGCCGGACGTCATGTCGCGCCAGACGCGCTCGGCCTCCTGAGGGGTGAGGATGCCAAAGGGGTCGCGGGTGGCCAGCAGGCGGCGTCCGGTGCCTTCGATAGCGCCCGTCTCGTGGATGGTGGGGTGCGCGTCTGCAGCGAGAACGGGCCCCTCGAACTCGTCCGTAAGCGCGGAGATGGCAAGGATGTTTGCCGCGGTGCCGCCGGGGATGAACTTCACAAAGGCATCCGGCTGCCCGCAGATGGCGCGGATGAGGTCGGCTGCGGCGGCGCAGAATTCATCCTCGCCGTACCCTGGCGTCTGCTGGGCATTGGTGCGGACCAGCGCGTCGAGAATCTCCGGCGCGGCACCCTCGCTGTAATCGTTCCTGAACTGACGCATTGCTTCTCCCTTGTAAAACGGACCCGCTCGCAGAGACGTAGGCGCGAGTTAAATCTGGCGGCTTGCTATGGCTGCGGCGGGGTCGTGTAGTATTGGAGCGTATGATACCGCAGGCAGGGCAACGGGCCTTGGCAAGCACATATAATGGTGCAGTTGGAAATACTCGTCCGTTAACCATATCTTGGGCGAAGAAATAGTTGGCAGCAAGCTGCAAGGAAGGATGGTCGCATGCAGGCACAGAGGGCTGAGGGCACCAAGGACCTTATCGGGCGCGACATGCGCGCATGGCAGAAGATGCAGGACGTGGCGGCGGAGGTATTTGGCCCCTTTGGTTTCGAGGCCGTCGAGACTCCGGCGATCGAGCAGCTGGACGTCTTTGTCCACGGAATCGGCCAGTCCACCGACGTGGTCCGCAAGGAGATGTTCCGCGTCTTTTCCGGTGCCAACTTCGAGCGCGTGCTGCAGGAGGGCACCGACGCAAAGCTCAAGGCCAAGCAGCGCCTGGCTCTTCGTCCCGAGGGTACGGCCGGCGTGGTGCGCGCGGTGGTCGAGAACAACCTGGTGCCGCAGGGCGCCGCTCCCGTGAAGCTGTACTATGCCGAGGCGATGTTCCGCGGCGAGCGCCCGCAGAAGGGACGCCTGCGCCAGTTCCACCAGGTGGGCATCGAGTGGCTGGGCGCTCCGGACCCGGCGGCGGACGCCGAGTGCATCATCATGCTCATGCGCTTCTACGAGCGTCTGGGCTTCGACCTTTCTAAGCTGCGCCTGCTGATCAACTCCATGGGAGACCCCGCGTGCCGCCCCGCCTATCGCGATAAGGTGCGCCAGTTCATCCTGGACCATGCGGACGAGATGTGCGACGAGTGCCGCGAGCGCGCCGAGCTCAACCCTCTGCGCGCCTTTGATTGCAAAAACGAGCACTGTCACCAGGTCATGGCGGACGCCCCGCTCATGCCCGAGCACCTGTGCGACGAGTGCCGCGACCATTATGCCAAGGTCAAGCAGTACCTGGACGAGGCAGGCATCGCTTACGTCGAGGACCCCACGCTGGTGCGCGGCCTCGACTACTACACCCGCACCGTCTTCGAGGTCGAGGCCCCCGGCGCGGGCGTTGGCTCCATTGGCGGCGGCGGCCGATACGACGGCCTGGTCGAGCTGGAGGGCGGCAAGCCCACGCCGGGCGTCGGTTTCGCCGTGGGTTTCGAGCGCGCCATGCTCGCCCTGGAGGCGTTTGGCGGAGAGATGGCCGATGACGTCGAGCGCTGCGTCTACGTGGCTAACGCCGGTGCCGAGCTGCGCGGCGAGGTGTTCTCCCTTGCGAACCTGCTGCGCTCTGCCGGCATCCGTACCGAGTGCGATTACCAGGGCCGCTCGCTGAAGAGCCAGTTCAAGCAGGCAGATAAGGTTGGCGCCGCATATATGGTGGTCATTGGCGGGGATGAGCTCGCCTCCGGCAACGTTCGCCTGCGCGATATGGGCACGGGCGATGAGAAGCTGGTCGCCCGCACGGAGCTTGTGGACGAGCTTTTGGGCCGCCTGTAACTGCATCCCGATTCCGGCTGCGAGCCATGCGCCCGCGGCCGGTTCTTGTTTTTGCCTTCAACGGCTTGCGGCGAAAGCGGCATGCGGTTACTGTTTTTATCGGCCGCTTGCCGGACAAAGCGACTCGTCCGCCGATTTTAGAGAAACGTTAAAGATTGCTTTCGCTAACTAAAGCGTCGTCTCTGTAAACCAATGCGGGCATATAATCGTTTCGGCATTGTCCAACCTTTGTTTTGTTAGTCACGTTCCCAATGATGGAAGGGGAGGCACCGTGGCAGAACATCTAGAAACCCAGGCGCCCGTAAGGGTAAGTCGCATCGACATCGATGAGGCGCGCGCCGCCGTGGAAGCTTTGGGCGAGATCAATATCCCCGCCGAGCTCCGCGACCACCTGGCGCTGTTCGTACGCCTGGAGCGCAAGGTCCTGCGCGAGTATGACGAGGACATCTGCAACATCTTCGATAAGCTGCTTGCCAGCGTCATCGCCGCCAACGAGGGAAACCCCGGCGAGGAGGCGGCGGGCGACCCCACCAACGAGCAGGGCATCCCTACCACTCAGAGCGCTACCGCCGATGCGTTCCGCGACGCCATCGAGCTGATCGACTCGCTGTCTCTCGACCGCGCCCAGATCATCGTCCGCGCCTTCACCACGTTCTTCCATCTGGCGAACCTCTCTGAGGAAAACTACCGCGTCGAGACCCTGCGCAAGCGCGAGAGCCGCGTGTCCATCGATTCCGCGGTCGATCCGGTCAACGAGCTCACCGTTGCCTACCGCCAGATGATCGATGAGGTGGGCGAGGATAAGGCCAACGAGCTGTTGGCCCGCCTCGAGTTCCATCCCGTCTTCACGGCGCATCCCACCGAGGCCCGTCGCAAGGCGGTCGAGGGCAAGATCCGCCGCATCTCCCGTTTGCTGGCGGAGCGCCCGCGCCTGGGCGGCTCCGACCTTATGGAGAACGAGCGTCATCTTCTGCAGGAGATCGACGCGCTGCTTCGTACCTCGCCCGTGGCGCCCAAGAAGCCCACGCCGGTAGAGGAAGCCGACACGATCATCGACATCTTCGACAACACGCTGTTCGACACCATCCCCATGGTCTATCGTCGTTTCGATGACTGGATCTTGGGTGACAAGGCGGGCACGGTGCCGCCCGTTTGCCCCGCATTCTTCCATCCGGGTAGCTGGATTGGCACCGACCGCGACGGCAACCCCAACGTCACCGCCAAGGTGAGCCGTCAGGTTGCCGCCAAGTTCGCTACGCACATGGTGTCCACCCTTGCCAACAAGTGCCGTCGCGTGGGCCGCAACCTCACCCTCGAGGCCAAGTACACCAAGCCCACCGACGAGCTGCTCAACCTGTGGAACCATCAGGTGGAGATGAGCGAGGTCCTCACCGATCGCGCCATGACCATCTCCGCGTCAGAGCCCCATCGCGCCGTCATGCTGGTCATGGCCGCGCGCCTGGATGCCACCGTTGCCCGCAACGCGGACACCATGTACAACAGCGCCGAGGAGTTCTTGGGCGACCTGCGCGTGGTCCAGCGCTCTCTCGCCGCGTCCGGTGCGGTCCGCGCGGCATACGGGCCGGTGCAGACCATCATCTGGCAGACGGAGACCTTTGGCTTCCATATGGTCGAGACCGAGTTCCGCCAGCATTCCGTGGTTCACACCAGAGCCCTGGACGATATCCGCGAGCACGGAATCCATGGCGAGCTCGCCCCTATGACCCGCGAGGTGCTCGATACCTTCCGCGCGCTGGGCAGCATCCAGAAGCGCTTTGGCATCAAGGCCGCCCGCCGCTACATCATCTCGTTCACCAAGAGCGCGCAGAACGTCGCCGACGTCTACGAGCTGGCGCAGCTGGCATTCGCCCATCCGGAGGACGTGCCCGTGGTGGACGTTATTCCGCTGTTCGAGCAGCTTGAAGACCTTGAGAACTGCGTCGATGTTCTGGACGACATGCTCGCGATCCCCGCGGTCCAGCGCCGTCTGGAGCAGAGCGGCCGCCGCCTCGAGGTCATGCTGGGCTACTCCGACTCGTCCAAAGACGCCGGCCCCACCACGGCTACGCTGGCCCTGCATTCCGCGCAGGCCCGCATCGCCGCATGGGCGGAGCGCAATGACATCGACCTGGTGCTGATGCACGGCCGCGGCGGTGCCGTGGGTCGTGGTGGCGGTCCTGCCAACCGCGCCGTCCTGGCTCAGCCCGCGGGTTCGGTCAACTGCTTCTTCAAGCCAACCGAGCAGGGCGAGGTCATCTTCGCTCGCTACGGCAACCCGGCGCTGGCACAGCGCCACGTGGAGAGCGTCGCGGCGGCAACGCTGCTCAACTCCGCGCCGTCCGTTGAGCGCACCAACACCCAGACCACCGAGCGCTTCGCCGATATGGCGGCGCGTCTGAACGATGTGGCGCACAACACCTATCTGGATCTGCTGAACACCCCGGACTTCACTCCGTGGTTCTCCACCGTGACCCCGCTGACCGAGGTTGGCCTGCTGCCCATTGGTAGCCGTCCGGCCAAGCGCGGCCTGGGCGCTAAATCGCTGGATGACCTGCGCACCATTCCCTGGGTCTTCTCTTGGAGCCAGGCGCGCATCAACTTGGCCGCGTGGTACGGTCTGGGCAGTGCATGCGAGGCCCTGGGCGACCTGGAGCTGCTGCAGCAGGCATATGCCGAGTGGCCCCTTTTCAGCACGTTCATCGATAACATCGAGATGTCCATCGCAAAGACCGATTTCCGCATCGCCAAGATGTACCTGGCCCTAGGCGACCGCGACGACTTGGCGACCAAGGTGTTCGAGGAGATGCAGCTCACTCGCAAGTGGACGCTCGCCATCACCGGTAGCACCTGGCCGCTTGAGAAGCGCCGCGTGCTGGGTCGCGCCGTCCGCGTGCGCAATCCGTTTGTCGATGCCCTGTCGCTGGCGCAGGTCCGCGCTCTGCGCGAGGTCCGCATGAACCAGGACGAGCTGTCCGAGGAGGCTAAGGCCGAGTACATGAGCCTGATCCTCGCCACCGTGACCGGTGTCTCCGCAGGTCTCCAGAACACGGGGTAATACCCTCGTCCCTCGTCCGCATGTGGATCACGTGCGACTTGAACGTCAAATTGTACGCTTGCGCAATTGAGCCCGGGTGCCTTTGGAGGCGTCCGGGCTCTTTTTGTTTGCAATGCCGATGAACGATATGGGCATCGAGTTGGGTGATGGGAGTGGGGCATGAGCATGCGCGTCAGAGGGAGAGGCGTCGTTTTTGTCGCATTGCGGTCTGACAAGGCGGAGCGGCGGGAGGCCGTAAAGTAGCCTAATGTCGAATTCTGGAATTCTCTAATGTAATATTATGGAAATAACTAATGCATAATCCTGGAGAAAGGCACTGGTGAGGATACGTATGATTAATCGAATCATGGCGGATCAGATGCGGGCGCAAGCGCAGTGGTTTCCAGTCCTTTCGGTAACCGGTCCTCGTCAGAGCGGCAAGTCGACATTGGTCAAGAGTGTTTTTGATGCTTACGCTTATGCCAATCTTGAAGACCCGCAGCTGCGCCGCGAGGCATTGGAAGATCCTGTGGGGTTCATTCGAACTCGTCCGTCAAAACTAATCATCGATGAGGCGCAATATGCTCCCGAGTTGTTTTCAGTTATTCAGGTAGTGTCGGACGAGCGTGGTGAGGCGGGGCAATATATCTTATCGGGTTCGCAGAACTTTCTGCTCACTAAGCGCATCGGCCAGTCGCTGGCGGGAAGGGTCGGCTTGCTCAAATTGCTTTCTGTTTCGTATGAAGAGTGCCGTGATTATAACCCGGCGTGCAGTCCCGAGAGCTTTATGTTCTCGGGCGGTTATCCGCGCCTATTGAGCACAGGGATGCCCGCCTCGATGTTTTTCTCCAGCTATCTTGATACATATGTTGAAAGAGATGTAGCCGAGTACCTTGACGTAAGGAATCTAGCTGCATTTAGGAGATTTGTTCGACTATGCGCTCTTAGCGCCGGAAACCTTGTGAACTATTCGAGCCTCGCGCGCGATGCGGATATCGATGCGCGCACTGCAAAGGCTTGGCTGTCCATGCTTGACGCGAGCTACATTACATTTACGCTGCAACCGTATTATCGAAATGCTGGCAAGCGACTTACCAAGAGTCCCAAGATCTATTACCATGATACGGGGCTTTTATGCTACTTACTGGGCATTTCTAGCGCTGAACAGCTTGTGTCCAGTGAGTATTTCGGTGCGATTTGCGAGAACTTTATTGTGTCGGAGACTCAAAAAAGACACCTCAATCGCGGCGTTCGGCCAGAACTGTATTTCTATCGCGATGACCGAAAAGTCGAGGTTGACCTCTTGGATTTTACCGATGCGCATGAAAAAAAAGCTCGTTGAGGTGAAGTCGGGGCAAACGTACCGCGATGCGCACGCACGTCATCTTCAAACCGTGGGGGATGAGCTGGGTATTCCCGTGGCGAATCGGTATGTTGTCTCAAGGGTAGAACATGGTTTTAAATCATCGGCTGCGGCAGTTGTCACGTACGATGAATGGCTGCTTGGATAGCGGGTTGATGCCATGGGGCATGGGCTTCGTATTCTGGGGGACGCTCGGGCTTTTTGATTTGATATGACGAAAACTATTGCCGCAGATGTTATGGCGGGGTGCTACATCATGCGGGCGACCGCCATGAGAATCCACAGATGTATGGGATAGAACCAGTAAAAGAGATTCTTCGCGGCGGTTGTGTTGAGGCCGCGTGCACCGTTGTAGAGCAGTGCCAGGGGAACGATCGGGACCATCATCCATTCGCCATCGAAACATAGGGTGCTGAAGAGTGAAATCCCCGTGGCACCATAGCTCCAGCCAAGGTATGCGTTGGCAAATAGGATTGCGCACCACATCGTGACACCCAAGCATGCGATGCCACGGCGGTTGTGGAAGAAATAGAAACAGGCAAGAACGGGGAGCAGGTATATGCCGCCCTCGCATAGCAGCGATAAGCATGCAAGAGCAGCCGCTGCGACAACGTGAACCGCGCGTTTGCCGGCTTGACCGTATAGTTGCAATACGGACCACAATGAATGGCATGAGAAGCGGACTCGGCGTATCGGAGGTACGCGATGGTGTTGGTGGACGAGGTGCGGGTGGACGATGGTCCATATAGCATTGTTGCTCAAATGGTAGTGATGCCGCGCGGCATCACCGTTACGGCGGTGTCGCCGAATTACGCTCACCTAGGGGCGACCGCGCAGGCCATCCCAAGACCGGAGTCAGATAGAACGGCGACAGTGAGTCTCCTTTGTGTCCCCTGTCATAGAGATGAAATTCCCGCTCACGATATCGCCGCGGCGTTGGCGACCCGTTTTAGGGTTCCCTGCGCTGCGAGCGTGGGGCTGCATGTTGAGCGCGCAACGGAAAAAGACCTGCGCCTCATGATGGGGTCTGTGCGAACTCTTATTGACCGTTTGGTTGACTGTGGGGAGCGGGCGTTTAGGGAGATGGGGCAGCGGTGACGGAGCGTGCGCACCTTCTGCCTTATTTGGAAAAACTACCTTGACTGTATAGTCGCTACACGGTCCAAGCTTGGGATAACGAGCTGCCAGATCCTTGCGTAGGTGATGCGCAGCGTATTGCAGGGTTGCCTGCATGGTCGGGCAGCATGAGGCCGAGTTGGAGGAACAATGGCGAATAAGGTCAACGATTTGCGTAGCGCCCTTGAGCTGCTCAAGGGCATTGACGGTCAGCTTATCGAAACCGATGTTGAAGTGGATCCTATGGCGGAGCTTTCCGGTGTATACCGCCACATCGGCGCCGGTGGAACGGTGTCTCGTCCCACTAAAGAGGGTCCCGCGATGGTATTCAACAACGTGAAGGGCCATCCAGGCGCACGCGTGGCGATCGGCTTGCTCGCCAGTCGTCGCCGTGTGGGTTACCTGCTCGATTGCGACCCTAAGCGATTGGGCTTCATGCTCAATGACTCCGTTGCGAACCCCATCGCTCCGCAGGTTATCGCTGAGGGAGAGGCGGCGGCCTGCCAGGAAATTGTATACATGGCGGACGATCCGGGCTTCGACGTGCGCAAGCTGGTGCCCGCTCCCACCAATACCGAAGAGGACG
Organism: Collinsella tanakaei YIT 12063; assembly: GCF_000225705.1. Classification (GTDB taxonomy): domain Bacteria; phylum Actinomycetota; class Coriobacteriia; order Coriobacteriales; family Coriobacteriaceae; genus Collinsella; species Collinsella tanakaei. The sequence goes on along the minus strand of NZ_JH126468.1, from coordinate 59,880 downwards.
CCGGCCCCTACATCACGATGGGCATGTGCTACGCCCATGACGTCGAGACCGGTGAACACGATGTGACTATTCACCGCCTGTGCCTGCAAGGTCCGGATACCATCTCCATGTTTTTCACCCCGGGCGCCCGTCATCTGGGTGCCTTCCGCGAGAAGGCCGAGGCGCTGGGCAAGCCGCTTCCCATCTCGATTTCTATTGGCGTGGACCCGGCTATCGAGATCGGTGCATGTTTTGAGCCGCCTACCACGCCTATTGGCTACGATGAGCTCTCCGTTGCGGGCGCAATCCGTAAGGAGCCGGTCAAGCTGGCCCGATGCAAGACAATCGACGAGTATTGCATCGCCAACGCCGAGTATGTTATCGAGGGCGAGCTGCTGCCCAACACCTATGTGGAGGAGGATCAAAACTCCGGTACTGGCAAGGCAATGCCAGAGTTCCCTGGTTATACCGGCGTTGCGCCCAAGCAGGTTCCGGTCATAAAGGTTAAGTGCGTCACAACCCGCACCAATCCCATCATGCAGACGGTAATCGGTCCATCCGAGGAACACGTGTCCATGGCGGGTATTCCCACCGAGGCGTCGATCCTATCTATGGTTGACCGCGCCATGCCTGGTCGCGTGCAAAACGTTTACGCGGCTACCCCTGGTGGCGGCAAGTTCATGGCGGTTATTCAGTTCAAGAAGACGGTTCCCTCCGATGAGGGCCGTCAGCGTCAGGCGGCGCTCCTTGCGTTCTCGGCATTCCCCGAGCTCAAGCACGTGTTCTTGGTTGATGAGGACGTTGATCCCTTTGATATGAACGATGTCATCTGGGCAATGAACACCCGTTTTCAGGGCGATGTGGACTGCATCACCATTCCTGGGGTGCGCTGCCATCCGCTTGACCCGTCAAATGATCCCGCGTGCGACCCGTCAATTCGTGACCACGGTATTGCGTGCAAGACCATTTTTGACTGTACCGTACCCTACGATCAAAAGCACCGCTTCCAGCGTTCTAAGTTCAAAGACGTTGACCCCTCCCATTGGGTGCCCGGGTTTATCGACTAGCAGTATTACGTTGTAAGGGCGTGGGCGCGCAATCGCAGTACCTTGCATCCGCGGTGCCCACGCCTTTTTATTCTCGAACAGAATGGAATCGCTATGCCAGCTTACTTCCCTTCGGGCATTATCATCAACGTTTCCGCCGTTATTCTCGGCGGCATCGCGGGCGCCTTGCTTGGGCCCAAGCTGCCCAAGGATCTGCGCACCACCCTTAATCTCATCTTCGGTGCCTGCTCCATGACCATGGGCATTTCTTATATCGTTAAGCTGCAGACGTTGCCGGCGCTCATGCTCGCGATTATCGTGGGGACCGCCGTGGGCCATCTGGTCCACCTCGAAAGCGGCATCTCGGGTGTCGCCGCCAAGCTGCAGGGCCCTGTGTCCGCTTTGGTTAGAAGCGAGCCCTCGGGTGACATGAGCGAGGACGAATGGATGAGCCGCTACATCGCCGCGGTGGTTTTGTTCTGCGCTTCGGGTACCGGCATCTTTGGCGCACTGCAGTCCGGCCTTAATGGCGACCAGTCGATTCTTATTTCCAAGGCGATCCTTGACTTCTTTACCGCCGCCATCTTCGCTGCGGATCTGGGCTTCATGACCCCGCTGATCGGTATTCCCCAAGCGGTTATCATGGCGGTGCTGTTTGTGCTTGCCGGCGTCATCATGCCGCTCACCAATGAGGTCATGATGGGAGACTTCCGCGCGTGCGGCGGTGTTCTCATGCTTTGCACCGGCTTTAGAATTTGCGGAATCAAGTGTTTTCCCATTGCGAACATGCTGCCCGCCATGGTGCTTATCATGCCCTTTAGCTGGATGTTTGCAGATCTTATTTTGCCGCTGATCGGATAAGGGGCAACTTTGGACGCGGGGTGTACTCGGGAGTATTGGGTAGGGTCCCGCCCGGTGTCTCGCCTTGCTAATTGTCCCAACTTGTTTTGCGGAGGGCGTGGTTGCCAATCTGATTTGGCGCGGTGGCTTAGAGGCGGGAGGCATAGATGGATAATTCAGGGTCGAGGCGCATCGTCGTTGGCGTCTCTGGGGCAAGCGGTGCGGCATTGGGCCTTGCGGTTCTTGATGGATTGCGGGCGGCGGGGGTTGAGAGCCATCTAGTGCTCACCCGCGGCGCGGAGCTGACCATCGAGCAAGAGCTGTCTATTGGCGTCGATGGGTTTTGCTCGCATGCGGACGTGGTTTACAACAACCGTAACATCGGAGCCGCGATTGCAAGCGGAACCTTCAAAACCGCTGGCATGATTGTTTCTCCGTGCTCTATGAAAACGCTGGCGGGAGTTGCAAGCGGGTATTCGGAAAACCTGCTGCTTCGTGCGGCAGATGTAACCATGAAAGAGCGCCGTCCGTTGGTGCTCATGGTGCGCGAAACGCCGTTCAATTCCATCCACGTCGATAATATGCAGCGCCTTGTCCGCATTCCCGGGGTGGTGCTTTTACCGCCGTTGCTCACGTTCTACAACGGCGCGCAGACGGTGGACCAGATGGTGCACCATGTCGCGTGCAAGGCATTGGACGCTTTCGGTATTGAGCCCGAGGGTTTTCAGCGTTGGAGTTAACGGTGGCCGGTACCGGTATTCGCTGAAAGAGGCAGATGTTTGGCGCTGCCGGGTATCGGGTCGATGCCACGTGTCATGTCGGCAGCCCATATAGCCTTTTGCACGTGGCTGCGCATGCTGCAAAACGCGTTTGCCGCGCCTCCATGTCCTTATCTACAATAGAGTCCCTGGTGTCCACCGGGGGCTCTGCGCGGTTTTAGGGGGTGACCACGTGAAGGGGAATGCGTATTCCATAAGCGAGATGGCGGCGATGTTTGGTCTTACTCGTCAAACGCTTATCTATTATGACCGCATTGGCCTATTTGCCCCAGCACATGTAAATGAAGAGGGATATCGTCTGTACGAGCCGACGCAGATTCCGTTTTTGCGCCTCATATGCCTTATGAGAGATTTGGGCCTAGAGCTCAAGGAGATTAAAGAGGTACTAAGGCGACCGGACCCGGATAGCCTGGTAAGCTGCCTCGCCCATCAAGTCGAACGCCTTGATGGGGAAATCGATCGTCTCCGGGCAAAGCGCGACGGCGCGCACGAGCGGCTGTGCTTCTACGAAGAGGTGCTCTATTGGAAAGAGCGCTTGGGCGTGCCGCATCTTCGTCATTATCCCGACCGTTATGTTGTGTTTGAGCAGTTTGACGATGGCGCCATCGATAGACGCGTGCTCCATACCACGCTTATGAGGCTGCTTGCGCGCATGCGCGACGAGGGCGGCGCGTCTCCGTTTAGGGGATGGGGGGCCATGCTGCGTTACGATGAGCTTGAAGGCGATGACCCCCTTGCGGGGGCGGGGACCGTCGCCTTTCTTCCCGCTGGCGTTGATCCATCGGCGTTTAGCGGTGTTCGTCTGCTGCCAGAAGGGATTTATCTATGCTGCAGCAGGTGGGGTATGCCCTATGATCCGCAAGGCGCCAGGGAGTTTATTGGGCACGCCAAGAGCCATGGGCTTCGCGTGCTAGACGACGTATGCGACCTTTGCCTCATGGATACCGTCAGTTATAACGAGGAGCATCGCGTGGATTTCTGCTGCTTGCAGGCCCCCGTGGCGTTGTAGAGCGCTGAAGGTAATGTCACATCCCTGTTAAGAGCGGGTGGATGCGCCGGTTCTTTTGGCCGCCGCGCCGCACATCCGTTATCCTATTGACTTGCCGCACGCGACCGGTCGGTCCGAGTCGTTTGCGAGCAGCCTCGTTGCGCGGTCTACGCAGGCGGGGCCATCTGTACAGCAAGCCGCCCGTAACGACACGGGGTGGCACGGATGAGGAGGTTCTTATGACCCAAATCCACTCTATGCACACGCATACGTGCAACGAGCTTCGTCTCGAGCACATTGGCCAGGAGGTGACCCTCACCGGTTGGGTGTGGCGTCGCCGCGACCACGGCGGCCTGATCTTCGTCGACCTGCGCGACCGCGAGGGCGTTACGCAGATCTCCTTCGACCCCGAGCATTCCGGCGGCACCGCGTTCCACGCCGCTGAGACCATCCGTTCCGAGTGGCCCATCAAGGTTACCGGCGTGGTGCGCGAGCGCCCCGAGGGCCAGTCCAACGCTAAGCTCGCTACGGGCGAGATCGAGGTGCTGGTCTCTCATATCGAGGTGCTCAACACTTCCAAGACCCCGCCCTTCCAGATCGAGGATCACATCGAGGCTGGTGAGGACATCCGCCTGCGCTATCGCTACCTGGATATCCGTCGCCCCAAGATGATGGCCAACCTCCAGATGCGCTCCGACTTCACCTTCGCCATCCGCGAGGCCCTGCACAAGCGCGCCTTCATGGAGGTCGAGACCCCGTCGCTGTTCAAGTCCACGCCCGAGGGCGCTCGCGACTTCCTGGTCCCCAGCCGCATCCAGCCCGGCCACTTCTACGCGCTACCCCAGAGCCCGCAGCTGCTCAAGCAGCTTCTTATGATCGGCGGCGTGGAGCGCTACTACCAGGTTGCCAAGTGCTTCCGTGACGAGGATCTGCGCGCCGACCGCCAGCCCGAGTTCACCCAGGTGGACATCGAGATGAGCTTTGTCGAGCAGGACGATGTCATGAGCGCTCTTGAGGATGTGCTCCGCGACGCCTTCGCCAAGATGGGCGTCGAGCTGCCCTGCCCGCTGCGTCGCATGCAGTACTGGGACGCCATGGACACCTATGGCACCGACAAGCCCGATACCCGCTACGGCATGGAACTCCATGACGTGACGGACATCTTTACCAACTCTTCCTTCAAGCTCTTCGCCGGCGCTGCCAATACCGATGGCCAGTACGTCAAGGCGCTCAACGCCAAGGGTGCCGGTACCTGGCCGCGCGCCAAGATCGACAAGCTCGCCGGCGTCGCCGCCGAGTTTGGCGCCAAGGGCCTGGCTTGGATCGCCTTCCGCGAGGACGGCTCCATCAACAGTCCCATCGTGAAGTTCTTTACGGACGAGGAGATGGCCGCCCTGCGCGCCGAGATGGACGCTCAGCCCGGCGACCTGGTCATGTTCGCCGTCGCCGATCGCCTTGGCGCCGACGAGATCCTGGGCGGCATGCGCTGCCACATGGCCGACGCCCTGGATGTTCCCCGCGAGGGCCACGACTTTTTGTGGGTGGTCAACTTCCCGCTGTTCCATTGGGACGAGGACCGCAAGGCGTACGCCGCCGAGCATCAGCCCTTCACCCTGCCTGATACGGATGACCTCGAGGCCATCAAGGCCAACCCGCTGGCCGCGGGGTCTTGCACCTACGACTTTGTCATGGACGGCTACGAGGCCGGTGGCGGCGGCATGCGCATCCACAACGCGCAGATGCAGCTCGCCATGCTCGAGATGCTCGGCTTCACCGAGGAGGGCGCTCGCGAGCAGTTTGGCTTCCTGATGGACGCCCTCGAGTTCGGTGCACCCCCCATGGGCGGCTTCGCGCTCGGCCTCGACCGCGTCTGCATGCTGCTTGCCGGCTGCGATTCCATCCGCGAGGTCATGGCGTTCCCCAAGACCAGCTCCGGCTCCGACCTTATGTCCGACGCCCCCAGCGCCGTCTCCGCGCGTCAGCTTAAGGAAGTCGGCCTCCGCATGGAGTAGTCGGCTTTTCGAGGCTCCTGCGTTCCTTGCTTTGAGCTTGGAATTGATGAGACCTAATAAAAGGCCCAGAATGGTATGCAAGATGGCAGCCATTCTGGGCATTTTTGTTGCTTTCATCGAATGAGGGGCGGACGCCCGCTAACGACTTCGCCTGCTGACGACTTAGGGGGTGCGATGCAAATCCTGCAGCCCGGGGCAGGGAGGCAATCGGGTAGGGAGGCAACCAGTTCTGGGAGGCAGCCCGCGCCGGGAGTCAACTGGCTCCGGGAAGCGAGTGACAAATAATGGCTTAGTGCGGGACTTAGGTCAAATAGTCGCTTAGTGCGGGCCTTGGAGTGTCAAATAGTGCGTTAGTGCGGAAAGAGGGAGATATAGTAAGGGTACCTCATGAATAGGCCTCTCCAATTATCCGAGCTAGAAGGCTCGGGCGATGATGATCGATGCATACAGAAGTCGCGCCGGGCCGCCTCCAGTCCGCACTAACGCACTATTTGACCTAAGTCCCGCACTAAGCCCTTTTTTGACACACCGTCCTTCTCTCGAACGATGATGGATTTGCATGCTCCGCCTTCCGTCTACACGTTTTGGCGCACCGCGGTGCTGCGGAAGCAGAAGTGGTCCAGGCGATGGCGCGACTGCGTGTACTCGATCATGGTGCCCTGTGCATCGAAGGTCTGGCTCTTGACCACGGCGAGGTAGTCGACATCGTCCAAATCAAGGAGTTCGCGGTCGCGATCGGTCGCGCGCTCGCCGGTGATTTCGCGCTTGCTCATGGCGATGGTGATGCCCAGCGTGTTCTCTAGATAGTTGTAGATAGAGGCTTCCGCTATTTGCGGCGTGAGGCCCTCCGCTGCGCTGGCGAGGAAGAAGTTGCGGTCCAAAATGAGCGCCTCGCCATCGATGGTGCGGATGCGTTCGATGGCGAAGAGTTCGTCGCCGGGGGCAAAGCCCGTTTGGTCCGCTATGGCTTGGGTGGCTTGCATGCGCTCGAAAGCCACCACGCGCGTGGTGCTTGAAAAAGCGGGCCTCGCTTTGCGCGGGGTCCGCTCTGCTGGTTTTAGTTGATGCGGTGCCGAGTTGCTTGGCGCCCGCCGAATGCGCGGCGATTTACTACAAGAGGGACCCCAGGGTATCGATGTCTTGCTGCGGCAGCTCAAAGTCGAGCGTAAGATCCATGGCGGGGATGTACATGGTGATGTAGTCGGTATCGCCGTATAGCGTGATGTCGAGCGATTCGGTGTCTTGGTCGCTGCTGGATCCAAGCAAGGTCTCGGTGGGGTTGGTGTAGAAGCGCAGCGAGCGGTCCGCCACGCAGTCATCTGGCGCCGACGAGACGAGCTTCCAGGATGCAGCATCCAGCCCGGCGATGGAGTCGCCAAGCTTCGCGAGTTCGGTGGCGCTGTCGATGGATGAGACGACCTCTTGGGTCTGGGCATCGACAAGCTCCGGACGAGAAGAGCTGTTCATGAGCTCGTGGTTCGAGTGCCATTCTAAAGATGGTGGCAAAGCTCGGTGGGTGCCGGGCCCGTAGGCGGGAGGTTGCGATGACTACTGCGATTACGCTCTACCTGCTTCTTCTCTGCGTTCTCACGGCGGTTGCTCTTGGCGTGGGAACGGCCATTTATCGCGGGTTGATTCACTGGTTTTAACCGTGGCTGATTGGGATGGCAATTGAAACGTTTCAGGCGGGATTTTTTCTCTATGCATAGCGGTTAAGCGGGGTCTGCGTCGACGCGCGGCGTGCGTTTCCGATTCGTGCTTTTTGTGAATGGCGACAGAGCCATTAGAACCGTTGGATAAGTTACATCTGTTGAGCGGCCCTTTTATCCGGTAGTGGCTCTGTCACGGCTTTGCGGAGGGTTCGCTTGTGCGTACCGAGTTTATTTAGGCGAGTCCGTACCCGCCTCGTGGCACTCAGTGACCATACCGATTCGAGACGACTTGGCTAATTTGCATTGATTGCATAAAACGTGAATAGAGCAGTAAGAAATCCTGCGAAAACTTTACGGCGCATGCACGCGCTAAGATGCTTGGCCTACCACCGCCTCATGCCATCTTTCTGGGGCGCGGTGTCGACGTTGCTTCTACGGCCTTTTGCGCAATGCGAGCGGCGGTGCGAGTGCTATACTCGACCGCGTACATGGGGAGCTGGGACGATGGCCCGGCTGAGAGGAGCATGCCCGCGATGCTCGACCCGCAACCTGATCCGGATAATGCCGGCGTAGGGAACCAACAGCCTTGCTTTTGCAACTGCAAGGCCCCTACGGAAAACGAGGGGCCTTTTCTTGGCCCGGAAGGGAGGAGCAGTGGAGGCAAGCGTTGCCATTCAGGTACTGCCCCAATTCGTGGAGAGCACCGAAGAGGTCGTCCGCATCGTCGATGAGGCGATCGCCTACATCCAGTCGGAGTTCCCAGATGCCTACGTGGGTCCGTTCGAGACCACTATCCAGGGCGAGTACGACCATTGCATGAAGGTGGTAGCCGAGGTCAATCGCATTGTGGTCGCAGCCGGAGCGCCCGAAGTAGCGACCTATGTCAAGATCTTCTTTGCCCCCGAGAAGGGCGTCCTCACCACTGAGGAAAAGATCACCAAGTATCATTTGGACGAGAAATAACATGTCGCGCTCGTCCAAGACAGCCGAATCAACCCGCAGGGATCCTGCTTCGCGTGGCCGCTGGCTATCTGCCGCCGCGCCCGTGACGTTGGTCGCTTTGCTGGCCGCCTGGCAGGCAGTGTGCTCGGCCGGTATCATGCCTCCCTATCTGCTGCCCAGCCCCGTTGCCGTGTTGCGCGCGCTGGCGGGGGATTGGCCCTTACTGGCGGGCCATGCCGTGACCACGTTGGCGGAGGCGGGTATCGGTCTTGCTGCGGGTATTGCGCTGGGCGCCGCGGCGGCGGTCGCCATGGATCGCTTCGAGTTGCTCTACCGTGCGTTCTACCCCTTGGTGGTGCTTACGCAGACCATCCCTACGGTCGCCATCGCTCCGCTGCTGGTGCTGTGGTTTGGCTACGGCATGCTGCCCAAGGTGGTGCTCATTGTGGTGGCCACATTCTTTCCCATCACGGTGGGGCTTCTGGGCGGATTCAAATCGGTTGATCCGGACGAGATAGACCTTATGCGCTCCATGGGGGCGTCGCGCTGGCAGATCATGCGCCATGTAAAGATCCCGGCTGCCCTGCCGCAGTTCTTCAGTGGTCTCAAGATCTCCGCCGCCTATGCCATCGTGGGCGCGGTCATTGCCGAATGGCTGGGAGGTTTTTCCGGCCTTGGCGTGTACATGACACGCGTCCGCAAGGCGTATTCGTTCGACAAGATGTTCGCGGTGATCTTCCTCATCTCGGCCTTGAGCTTGGTGCTCATGTGGGCCGTCGAGGCCGTCCGCCGCATCGCAATGCCCTGGGAGCGCGTCAAGGGTAACCAGGGAGAATAGGATTCATCATGCGTTCCAACAACATGTTCAATATGCAGGCCACCATCAGCCGTCGCGGCCTTGTGCGCACGGGCCTGGCGGGGCTGGGCCTCGCCGGCGCTGCGGCCCTGACGGGTTGCGCGGGTGGCAACGCTAGCGCTCCGGCGGGTTCCGCGGGTTCTGGCAAAACCCAAGGCGGCCTCACCAAGGTGACCTTCGCGTTGGACTGGACGCCCAATACCAACCATACCGGCCTGTACGTCGCCCAAGAGAAGGGGTACTACAAGGATGCCGGGCTTGAGGTCGAGATCCTTCAGGCGCCGGAAAACGGTGCGGATCCGCTGGTGGCGGCCGGCGACGCGCAGTTTGGCGTGAGCTTCCAGGACACTATGGCCTCCTACGTGTCCGGCGACGCCGCCATGCCGGTCACCGCGATCGCCGCTATCATCCAACACAACACCTCGGGCATCATCAGCATGAAGGACAAGGGTATCACCGGCCCTGCCAAGATGATGGACCATACCTACGCCACCTGGGAGATGCCTATCGAGCAGGGCGTCATCCAGCGCTGCGTCGAGGCGGACGGAGGCGACTATAGCCGCGTGCAGATGGTCCCCTCGACCGTGACCGACGAGGTGACCGCGCTTTCCACCAACCAGGTCGACAGCATCTGGATCTACTGGGCGTGGGCGGGCGAGAAGTGCAAGCTCGCGGGCCTGGACACCAACTACTTCGCGTTCGCAGACATCGACCCCGTCTTCGATTTCTACACGCCGGTCATCATCGCCAACAACGATCTCATAAAGAGCGACCCCGACACGGTTAAGGCGTTTATGGATGCCACGCGCGCCGGCTACGAGGACTGCATCAAGGACCCTGACGGCGCCGCCGAGATCCTGCTCAAGGCTGCTCCCGAGCTTGAGAGCGAGCTGGTCCACGCATCGCAGAATTACCTGGCGGATCAGTATCAGGCAGACGCTTCCATGTGGGGCCAGATGGACCAGCAGCGCTGGGACGATTTCTTCTCCTGGGTCTCTGACCAGGGTTTTGCGCCCGCAATCGAGCCGGGCGCTGGCATGACCATGGACTTTATCAGCGCTTAGCGCCTATTGCGGCTCGCCCGCGGTGATCGGCGCCCGCGACAAGCGGGGCGTGCGGCACGCGATGCCTGCGGCACGTGGTGCGTCGTCGGCAGTCCGTGGCTGGCGGTTATCGGGTGCCGTCGTTTTTCTCAGACGGCACCTATTATTTTGGACGAGAAGGGGCGGGGGAGTAACGCATGGCGAGTCTGGATATCGAGGACGTTTCCCAGGGCTTTGGTGACATCAAGGTTTTGGACGCCATCAACTTGCATGTGGAATCCGGCCAGGTTGCCTGCCTGCTGGGGCCGTCCGGTTGCGGCAAGACCACGCTGTTCCATGCAATCGCAGGTCTCTCCCGCCCCTGGGCCGGTCGCGTGCTTCTGGACGGGCATGACATCACTGGGCAGTCCGGGCGTCTTGCTTACATGCTGCAAAAAGATCTGCTGCTGCCCCATAAAACGATTCTGGACAACGTCTCGCTTCCCTTGGTGCTCAAAGGCGAGCCGCGTGATTCTGCCCGCGATAAAGCGCGCGAGCTGCTTGGTCTATTTGGCCTGGAGGGCACCCAGGATCGCTGGCCCGCCGAGCTTTCCGGCGGCATGCGCCAGCGCGCCGCGCTGCTCCGCAGCTACTTGTTCTCGCGCGAGTTCATGCTCTTGGACGAGCCCTTCTCCGCGCTCGATGCGTTCACCAAGGCGGACATGCACGAGTGGTTTCTCAACGTGGTCGATACCTGCGGCACCACGGCGCTGGTGGTGACCCATGACATAGACGAGGCAGTCAAGCTCGCGGACATCATCTACGTCATGCGCGGGGCCCCGCAGCGCGGCGAGCCCGCTCATATCGTAGGCTGCGAGCCCGTGGCATGCGAGCGCTCGCAGCGCGCCTCGTTCTCGCTCACGCCCGCTTTCCTCGACCACAAGCGCCGCGTCCTTAACCTGCTGGGGTAATAGAAGCCTCACCTTGATTATATTTGCTATGCATGCTATACACTTATTATAGCAAGCTAGCTATGAAGTGAGGAGGATTGCAATGGCGACGGCTAAGGTGATGGCATCTTCGCAGCTTAATGTAAGAATTGATTCTGATTTAAAGCGAGCGGGTGATGCTGTATTCACTAGCATAGGGTTGTCACCTTCGCAGGCGGTTAGGGCTTTGTGGGAACTTGCGGCAAATCATAAGGACGAGCCCGAGCGGCTGCGCGCTGTTTTGTTCCCTCACGAGGAGGAAATCTCCGTGGCTGCTCATGATAAGGAAAAGGCAAGGAAGCTGAAGCTGGCGGCGCAAGGTCCTCATATCATGGAGGATGTTATACGCGCCTCCGGGTTGAATCCCATCGACTCTTCTGTTCCAGAGCTATCATTTGATGATCTCAAAGAGCTAGCTTATCAAGAGAAGTATGGTGACGGCGCTTTGTTCTTTAAAGCGATGGTGTAACCATGTCTCATCAGATCTCTCTTCTAATAGATACTAATGTCTGGATGGATTATTATGACGCGAGCCGAAGCGGCTCAAAGGCGGCGTTCAAGCTGATTAATAATGCACTTGAGCATGGAGCCGAGCTGGTGTATACCGTTCCTAGCAGCAAAGATGTGTTTTATCTTATTGGAAGGGCGTACAAAGGGGTGCTCCGCGCCGTTAATCAAGAGCGCTCATCTGAGGATTTGGCAGCCGTAGCTTGCGAGATGGCATGGGGCTGTGTTCGCAACATGTCGGAGATTGCGACTGCGGTTGGATGCGATGGAAGAGATGTCTGGATTGCCGAAAAACAGAAGCGTTTGCATCCAGACTACGAGGACAATTTGATTATTGCTGCATCTATTCGGCTGGGAGCGACGTTGCTTGTAACAAATGATGAGGGTTTGCTTCGCCATGCCCCCGTAAGCGCGCTTTCCGTAGAAGACGCATTGAAGTATCTCGATACGCTGGAATAGGGTTACTCGCTAATGGGGCGTCCACGTTCCGACTTGTCTTCGTTCGCCGATAGCGAAGGACTTCTTTTTGCCTTCCTCGTTATACTGTGGGGGCGAACGTATCAGATACGTCATGGGTTCTCGAAATCTGAGCGTATGGGAGATGTGCGGGGCTAAGGATATGTGGCAGTCAACTTCGAGCGATGGACGTCGCGTGACGATCGATGAGCGTCGGGCGATGATTGTGGAGGAAGTGAATCGACGCTCATCTATTCAGGTGACGGATATTTGCGAACGTTTTGGCGTGTCCGAGGTTACGGCTCGCAATGACCTGGATAAGCTTGAGAAGGGCGGAAAGCTGCGGCGTACCCACGGAGGTGCCGTATCAATTTCTCGTACGATTACCGTCTCATATCCAGACCAACGAATGAATATCAATGTTGAGGCGAAGAGGGCTGTAGCCCAGAAAGCCGCCGAGTTCGTGTCGAACGGGGATTCCCTCCTTATCGATACGGGAACTACGACATTTGAGTTCGTAAACACTTTGTACGATAAGCGGAACATCACCATCGTCACTAGCGATTTGTCAATTGCTACCTTTGCCGACTCTAACCTTCCCCATGCGGATGTCATGCTGCTTGGTGGCGCCCTTCGTAAAAACCATCGCTATATGACCGGTTCGATTACCAACGAGATTCTCGGCCGCCTACATTTGGATAAAGCGTTTGTGGCGACTGATTCCTTTCATGAGGAGTATGGGTTTACCACTGAATATACCGGCAATGCTGATGTGAAACGTTTGATGCTCCGCCGCGCTCGGGAGCGGTTCATGATCATGGACGCATCAAAGGTTCGTCCGCCAAGCTTCATCCAATTTGCCACTATTTGCGACTTTGATACCGTTATCACCGATTATGACCCCGAAGGTGTAATTGCTCGGTCAATTGCAGACAATGGGGCCCACGCTCACTTAATCGAAGCGAGGCCCGATGGCTTTACTGCAGATACAGCAGCGGACGAGGTCGGCGAATTTGAAGTAGGGCGTCAGGCTACCAGACATGTTGGTAGGGTAATGTAGCCGTTTGCCTAGCGATTCGAGTCGAAGGAACGGGGCTGCGTGATGGGTGGATCTCGCGGCCCCGTTTTGCGTTGATGATGGTCGGGGTTATTTGGGCTGACGACCAAGGTACGCCACGATGCCGCCGTCAACATAAAGGATGTGTCCGTTTACAAAGTCGGATGCGGAGCTCGCGAGGAAGAGCGTGGGGCCCATGAGATCCTCCGGAGTGCCCCAGCGATCTGCTGGAGTTTTGGACATGATGAATTGGTCGAAGGGGTTTCTCGAGCCGTCGGGAAGGCGCTCGATTAACGGCGCGGTTTGGGCGGTTGCGATGTAGCCCGGCCCTATGCCGTTGCATTGGATGTTGTACTGGCCATATTCGGATGCGATGTTGCGCGTCAGCATCTTGATTCCGCCCTTTGCGGAGGCGTACGCCGATACGGTCTCTCGACCGAATTCGCTCATCATGGAACAAAGGTTAATGATCTTGCCCGAGCGCTGTTCCATCATATGCGGGAGCACCGCCTTGGAAACGATGAACGCGGATGTGAGATCCGTATCGATAATCTTGCGGAAATCCGCGGCATCCATTTCATGCATGGGGACGCGCTTGATGACCGCTGCATTGTTGACAAGGATGTCTACGCCTCCGAGGTTGCTCTCGATGGCACGGATCATGCTGGAGACCTGCTCTTCATCTGTTACATCGCAAACATAGCCTGCGACCTCAAGGCCGCACTCTCGGTATTGGGCGACGGCTGCATCGCGCCTTTCTTCTGTTCTGCAGCAGAATGCGACGCGGGCGCCCGCCTTCCCTAGAGCCTTGGCCATCGCGAATCCAATGCCGTGCGATGCGCCGGTGACAAGCGCGACTTTGCCGTCGAGATCATACTGAACCATCGTAAAATCCTTTCCCTTTTCGTGCTTTTTGCTACTTCGTAAGAAACCGAAAGAAATATATGAACAAAATATCGACACTTACGAAATTAATGCTAATAACGAAAGAAAACAGAACATCTAAATTCCTTCGCTCAGGTATTAAGAACTTATAAAAAAGTGCCATCTACCTGCAGTAACAATACTACACGCTTGGAAGTTGAAGAACACCTACGGGCTTTAAATTGAACCAAATATACCGTTTACGTACGAAACTAGTACGCTCGCCGAGCGAAAACGTTTTACCTCCTCGGCGTGTTGTACAAATAGGGCCGTCAAGACGAACAAGGGCCTTACCATCCCCTATCCAGAAGAGGAGCGTTCAATGGATTTGCGCGAGATTCTGAGCGAGGACATCATCGACCTCGACCTCAAAGGCACCACCAAGGACGAGATTCTTCACGAGCTCTCTCAGCATCTGTTCGACGCGGGCTACATCACCGATATCGATCAGTTCGTGAAGGATATCTATGTCCGTGAGGCTGCTGGCATTACCGGAGCGGGCAATCACATCGCCATTCCCCATGGTAAGAGCAGCGCGGTCAAGAAGATCACCATCGCCGTCGGTCGCTCCGAGCACTACGTTGAGTGGGAGAGCTACGACGAGCAGCCCGTGAACCTGTTCTTCCTGTTCTGCGTATCCGATGACGAGGGCTTTGCCCAGAACCACATGCGCCTGCTGGCGGAGCTCGCCGGCAAGATCGGCAAGGACAGCCTTGTCGAGGCCCTGCAGGGCGCTCAGACCCCTGCGGAGGTTATCGAGATTCTTACGGCGTAAAGAAGCGCCGAGGAATGCGCAGAGATGCGCGTTGGAAATTGGGGGACGCGTTGCGTCCATAAGGAGAGCAACTAGAAGGAGGAAGTAATGAAGATCGTTGGAGTTACCGCTTGCACTGCAGGAATCGCGCACACCTACATCGTCGCCCAGAAGATTCAGGACGCCGCCGAGGCCGCTGGTCACGAGTGCAAAATCGAGACCCAGGGCACCATCGGTGCGGACAACATCCTCACCGATGAGGAGATTGCCGCCGCCGACGTCGTGATCATCGCCCACGACATCGCCGTTGACCAGGCTCGTTTCAAGGACAAGAAGGTTGTTGATATCCCCATCAGCACCGCTATGAAGAATCCCAAGAGCCTGATCGCCACCATCGAGAAGAAGCTCGGCAAGTAAGCGGTTCTCTCAGGTATTCCGTGTTGAA
Organism: Collinsella tanakaei YIT 12063; assembly: GCF_000225705.1. Taxonomy (GTDB): domain Bacteria; phylum Actinomycetota; class Coriobacteriia; order Coriobacteriales; family Coriobacteriaceae; genus Collinsella; species Collinsella tanakaei. The sequence continues at coordinate 44,632 of NZ_JH126468.1, read as the reverse complement.
TTGCCATATGGCTAAGTAAGAAAGGAGGGAGTTCCATGTCTCAGATCAAGAAGGTCGGCGTGATGAAGACCATCATGACGGGTATCTCCTACATGATCCCCATGGTCGTTGCCGGCGGTATCCTCGGAGCTCTCGCAAAGGGTTTCGGCGGCTGGGAGATCGGCAACTACTATGCCGAGGTCGCCGGTAGCTGGCCCACGCCCTTCACCGGTATGGAGCCCTTCACCTGGGGCGGCTTCTGGTGGGGCGTCAACATGCTCAGCTCCTACGCGATGAACTTCGCGGTCGCGATCCTATGCGCCTTCATGGCTTACTCCATCGCCGAGCGCCCTGGTATCGTCCCCGGTTTCATCATCGGCTACGTCTGCACCATGTCCAAGGCCGGCTTCCTGGGCGGTCTGCTCATGGGCTTTGTGATCGGCTACTTCATTCTCTGGATGAAGACCTGGAAGCTTCCCAAGTGGGGCGCTGGTCTGATGCCCGTATTGATCATCCCGGTCCTCGCTACCTTTGTTTGCGGCATGCTCTTCCTGTGCGTCTTTGCCCAGCCCCTGGCCTGGGTCATGGACGTCTTCCAGCAGTGGATCGCGTCTCTTAACGGCGGCTCCAAGGCCGTCATCGGCGCCGTCATCGGTGCCTGCATGGGCTTCGACATGGGCGGCCCGGTCAACAAGACCGCTTCCATGGCTGCTAACGGCCTCGGTGCCGACGGCATCTACGGCCCTATGTCCGCTAAGATCATCGGCGGCATGACCCCTCCCATCGGTGCTTTCGTTGCCTCCCTTATCGCTCGCGATAAGTTCACCCAGACCGAGCGCGATACCGCTATCACCGCGTTTCCCATGGGCCTGTGCTTCATCACCGAGGGCGTCCTGCCCTTCGCAGCTGCTGATCCCGTTCGCTTCATCCCCGCTTCCATGCTCGGCTCCGCCGTCGCCGGCGCCATCGCGGTAGGCATGGGCGTCGAGTCCATGGCCGGACACGGCGGCATCTTCGTCTTCCCGGCTATGGTCAACCCCATGTGGGCAGTCGTCGCCCTCGTCGCGGGCTCCCTGGTGACCGGTGTGGTCTACGCCTTCATCAAGAAGAAGCCCGAAGAGGCTGAAGAGGTCGAAGAGGAGATCGTCGAGCTCGACATTGACCTCTAAGCAAGATTCCCTCAGGAGCCGGCGACCGACATCGTCGGCTCCATTACTGAACATCAAGAAATCGAGGTAGAAACAATGCTCGTTTCCATGAAGGCCATCCTCGATGACGCTAATGAGAACTACTACGGCGTCATGGCGATGAACTCGATCAATATCGAGATGGTGCGTGCCGGTATCGAGGCGGCCACCGAAGAATGCTCTCCCATCATCATCCAGATGGGCCCCGGTCAGATTGCCAAGCACGCGCATCTGGACGAGATGCTCCCTGTCATCAAGGAGCTCGCCGAGACAGCTCCCGTGCCCGTTGCCCTCAACCTCGACCACGGATCGAAGCTTGAGGATGAGGTCCGCGCCATCCAGGCCGGCTTCACCAACGTCATGATCGATGCCTCGGCCCTTCCCTATGAGGAGAACATCCAGAAGACCAAGACCATCGTTTCGCTGGCCCATCCCATGGGCGTGTCCGTCGAGGCGGAACTCGGCCACGTCGGCCAGGCTGCCGATGGCGACGGCCGCACCGATGACATGTACACCAACGTCGAGCAGGCCAAGGACTTTGTCGAGCGCACCGGTTGCGATGCTCTGGCGGTCGCCATCGGCACCGCTCACGGCAAGTATCCCGAGGGCTTTGTTCCCCAGCTCGACTTCGAACGCCTGAAGGAGCTCAAAGACGCCCTCAAGATGCCTCTGGTCCTGCACGGCGGTTCCGGCTCCGGTGAGGAGAACCTCAAGAAGGCGGTTGCCGGCGGTATCAACAAGATCAACGTCTGCACCGATGCGTTCCAGGCCGGCAAGGAGGGTATGCTCGCCCTTTTGGAGGAGAATCCCAAGGCCGATTTCCTCGCCCTGCAGATGGCAGCCGAGGCTTCTATTAAGAAGTTCGTTAAAGAGTACATGCATATCATCGGTTCGAACGGTCGTTATACCTACGCCGAGTACGAGTCCGGTTCCAAGGAGTAAAAACAATGAAGATCGCACTTATCCAGGAGTTTTCCCAGGCTTCCAAGAACGATGTCATCTTGGGCCAGCTGAAGAAGGTCGTCGAGCCCATGGGCCACACCGTCTTCAATACCGGTATGCAGCAGGTCGAGAACCCCAACGACCGCCCCGAGGACTACACCGAGGAGAATCCTCGCCTCACCTACCTGCACATCGGCATTCAGGCTGCGCTGCTGCTCAACTCCGGTGCCGTTGACTTTGTCGTTACCGGCTGCGGTACCGGCCAGGGCGCTCTCATGAGCTGCAACATGTACCCCGGCGTCGTTTGTGGCTACTGCATCGAACCCACCGATGCTTACCTCTTCCTGCAGATTAATGACGGCAACGCCCTCTCCCTGCCGTATGCCAAGGGCTTTGGCTGGGGTGCCGAGCTCAATCTTGAGACCATCTTCACCCGTGCATTCGGTTCTCCCAAGGGCCAAGGCTATCCCTCTGATCGTAAGGAATCCCAGAACAAGAACGTCCGTCTGCTGGACGATGTCAAGAAGCGCGTCGCCAAGCCGCTTCCCGAGATCCTTCGCGCCCTTGATCCCGAGATGGTCAAGACCGCGCTGACCAAGGCCTTCCTGGATTGCTTCTACGCTAACTGCCAGGATGCCGAGCTTGAGGCTCTCGTTCGCGAGCTGGCAGAGTAGCCTTTCGCAACCATGGTTCGCGAGTAACTAGGTTTCCCCTTTTTCTCACGCGGGAGGGGGCGTTCTAACCCCCTTGGACGCCTCCTCCCGCCTTTTATTATTTCGAGGAGCTGAGGCATATGTCCAACTGCACTACCCAATATCTGCCGAGCTACACGGTCGGCGTCGATGCGTACCGCGCGGTTCCGCAGGTAGTGGGTGCTGCGCGCGTTGCTGTGATCGGAGGCCGTAAGGCGCTTACCGCCGCGAGCGACCGTCTTACCGCCGCTCTCGAGGGAAGCGATGTCAGCGTCACCGGAACGTTTTGGTACGGAGGCAAGGCGGCGTATTCCTGCGTGGAGGAGCTTTGTTCGAGTCCCGAGGTTGCGGAGGCGGATGCCATCTTTGTAGTGGGAGGCGGCAAAGCGGTTGACACCTGTAAGATCGTCGCCCATAGGCTGGCAAAGCCCCTCTATACGTTCCCGACTATCGCGTCCAACTGCTCGCCCGTCTCCTGCATATCCATCATGTATAACGAGGATGGAAGCTTCAAAGAGATCGTCCAGCTGCACGAGCCGCCGGCACATTGTTTCATCGACACCCAGGTTATCGCCGAGGCTCCCGAGATGTATTTGTGGGCGGGCATAGGAGATACCATCGCCAAGTATTACGAAGTGGTCTTCTCCATGCGCGGTGATTCTCCCTCGTACGGTCCCGTGCTGGGGCGGGCGATTTCATGCATGTGCAACCGCCCCCTCATTGACTGCGCTCTTGAGGCGTATGAGGACTGCAAGAACAATCGCGTTTCGGACGCTCTCACGCATGCCGCACTCAACATCGTGGTAAGTACGGGTCTGGTTTCCGGTCTCGTCGGGGTTGATTACAATTCGGCGCTCGCCCATGCGTTGTTCTACGGCCTCACCACCATTCCCTCGATCGAGCGGGACCATTGCCACGGCGAGGTGGTTTCCTATGGCGTCCTGGTCCAGCTTGTGATGGATAAGGATTCCGAGCAGCTTGATTTCCTCATGCCGCTCTATCGCAAGCTCGGTCTTCCCACCTGCCTAGCCGATCTTGGCCTCACGGTCGAGGATGACTTTGCCGAGGCTCTTGCCGCCACCGAGGTAAACCAGGAGCTCCGCCACGTGCCCTATCCAGTCACCAGAGATCTTATCTGGCAGGCGATCCTTGGTCTGGAAGACGCCTCGAAAGTATGCGACGTCCCCGCATCTCCCGCCCCCGTTCTTCCGGAGGAATAGCCATGCAGCTGTCCGAGTATATCCAGATTGCATGCGCCATCGTGGGGCTGGCCGGCATAACCCTCGCCCGTGTCAGGTTCACGCGTCGCCAGCAGGCGAACCCCGGCGTAACCTCGTATTCCGACGGAGAGCGCAAAATTTACTACGCGTCCTGGGCAGTCATCGCTGCCGCGCTCGTCCTCGTCTTCTTTCCCTTCTAATCGCGAGCGCGGCGGCTTATTGAATCGCCTTGCTCAGGAGAACCCATTCATTCGATAGCACAGGAGTTATCCCATCATGGCATACATCGACCTTGACCAGACCCGTCCCCTCGACATTGTCCTTCTCGGTCGCATCGCAATCGACTTCAACCCCGCCTACTCGGAAGACGTGAAGGAGGACTTCAAGCCGTTGAAGGACGTGCACTACTTCGAGAAATACGTTGGAGGTTCCCCGGCGAACATCGCCGTGGGCGTGACTCATCACGGTCTCAAAGCGGGGTTCATCGGTCGCGTTTCAGACGATCAGTTTGGCGACTTTGTTATCGAGTATTTTGATAAAGAGGGCATCGATACCAGCCATATCGCTCGCTGCACCGGCGGCGAGAAGCTGGGGCTTACGTTCACCGAGATGCTGAGCCCTTCCGAGAGCTCGATCCTTATGTACCGCAACTGCATCGCCGACCTGCAGCTTTCTGTGGAGGATATCGATCCCAAATACATCGCTCAAGCGAAGGTCCTGTTGATCTCTGGCACCGCTCTGGCCGAGAGTCCCAGTCGCGAAGCGGCCCTGAAGGCTGCCATGGTCGCCCGCCAGGTGGGGACGCCCGTCATCTTCGATATCGATTACCGTGCCTATAACTGGAAGAATGCGGACGAGATATCGATTTATTGCTCCGCGGTCGCGCGCCAGGCAGATATCATCATGGGCTCTCGCGAGGAGTTCGACCTGACGGAGGCGCTGATCGCACCCGGTATGACGGATGAGCAGAGCGCCGCGTACTGGCACGGGCAGGTCGCGAAGATCGTTGTCATCAAGCACGGTATGGAGGGCTCGACGGCATATCTCAAGAGCGGGGAGCGCTACTCTATCAAGCCGTTCCCTGTCACGGCGCGTAAAGGATTCGGCGGCGGCGACGGCTATGGGTCGGGCTTTATATACGGCCTGTTCCAAGGCTGGGACATGCAGCGCTGCCTTGAGTTTGGATCGGCCGAAGCCTCGATGATGGTTCGCGCCAACAATTGTTCTGACGCCCTGCCCTCTCCGGACGAGGTCCAGGCCTTCATAGACGAGGAGAAGGCGATGTACGGGGAGATGGTGGCGCGGGCATGAGGCCGCTGCTTGTTCTGGACGGTGTCAGGGTAGATTGGCGTAGGACCGTGCTGAGGATGGCCATGTACCTTTCCGGCGTCTTGATTCTGGCGCTCGGCATCGTGATTCAGACCGAATCGGGCATGGGGGTGGCGTCGCTGACGTGCTTTGCCGATGCGCTCTCGCACATATCGGGGGTTTCGTTGGGCACGATGGTCTCGGTGACTTATATCGTCTACGTGTTTGCCCAGCTCGTGATTCTGGGACGCGAGTTCCAGCCCCGTATCCTGCTCGAGATCGGCTTCTCGGTTGTGATAGGCATGTTTACCGACGTCTTTTCAGCCCTGATTCCCATCCATCCCGTCGCGCTTTCCGAGCGGGTAGCGGCAATGTGTGTCTCCTTGCTCCTTACGTCGTTCGGGGTCAGTCTGGTTGTGAACATGGGCGTTGTGCCGAACGCTCCCGACGGCCTGGTGCAGGTTATTGCCGAGAAGATGCAGAAACGTTTTGGAGACGTCAAGGTAGCGTTCGATTCCATTCATGTCGCGGCCGCTTTGGCGTTGACCCTTACGGTCCTCGGAACTGCTGGAGGATTCGGGCCCACGACGGTGATATCCGCCCTATTCCTTGGCCGGATGATCAATGTGATGAATCGCTTGTTTGCGACGAGGTTTACAAGGGCTGCGTTTGGAAACGTGGCGCCGCTGGCGAGTGGTTTGGCTGAAGCGAGAGGGGAGTAGCTATGGGAGAGCTGGTAACGGCGATCTGCGTGGTGTTTATCGGAATCATGGGCTTTAAGGCGTATCAGGCTTACCCGTCGTATAGGGGCAGTCTGTATCAAGAGCTGTTTGGAAGCTATGCCGAGTACTTTTGGCGCTTCACCATGAAACGGGACCTCTCGGAGTCCAGCTACCTTAATGAGAAAATCGGCCCTCATCGTTTAGGTTACAACGCGTATTTCGATGGAAGCGGAAAGCAGGCGGCGACGTTTGTGACCGTATTCTCGACGCGCGGGGTGGCGAGCATTTGCATGGTTGGCGGCGTTGGGGCGTACCGCGGCGGCGACACCGGCTCCTGGACCGTCGATCGGGGCGGCAAGGTGGTGGCATGCGCTTCTCCCATCGTCTACCTTCGCCGTCAGAAAAAGCTTCTCGATGGAATCGCGAGGGGCGTGCGCGTGGGTTACGCAGTTTCCTTCGAAGACGCCGCGGACCTATCGGGGATCGATTCCTCGTACCCCGTGATGCATGCGTCAGAGGTCGTTTCATATCTTGGGGAGCACGATGTCTCTGTTGACGAGGCAGCGATGCTCGAGGCGTTCGAATCATTTAAGGGGATGGCGAGGAATGGACAATAACGAGGGCTTTTGTGGCGTTTCGTCTCCGCAGGGCAGGGTCTTGCCCGCGGTTTGCCTCGCGGGCAAGAACGATCGCTATATCTTGTCCAACGGCGTCGAGATACCGTGCCTGGGGTATGGGACCTATATGGTTCCCAACAACAAGGTGGGGGAGGATGCTCTGAGGGGCGCCATCGAGATGGGTTTTCGCCATATCGACACCGCCACCAGCTACCATAACGAGGATATGGTCGGTAGAGTCATGGCCGAGTCCGGTCTGCCCCGTTCCGATTTCTTCATCACGAGCAAGTTGAACAACCCCGACCAAGGGTATGAGAGCACCCTCGAAGCCTTCGAACGCTCTTTGGCGTGGCTGGGCACGGATTACCTCGATCTTTACCTTATCCATTGGCCGCGCGTCGCGGGTACCGAGGAAGTATGGGAGGAGCGCGTCGCCGAGACCTGGCGTGCGTTCGAGGAGCTGTATCGGGCGGGCAGAATTCGCGCGATAGGAGTTTCGAACTTTTTGGTGCATCATCTCGAAGGGCTCGCGCGCCATGCGAGCATAGCCCCCATGGTGAATCAGATCGAGCACAATCCCACCTACCAGCAGCGTGAAACAGTTTCGTACTGCGAGGAGCACGGGATTCAGCTCGAGGCATGGGCTCCCCTTGGCAGGGGGCACCTGTTCGATAATCCGGACGTGGTGGCCTTGGCGGAGCGCAAGGGTAAGGATGTTGGGCAGATCTGCGTGCGTTACGCGCTCCAGAAGGGATTCGTCACCATGCCTAAATCCAATAGACCGGAGCGCATCCGCTCGAACAGCGAGGTTTTTGATTTCGCGTTGGACAAGGACGACATGGCCCTCCTTGATTCGCTTAATACCGACGATTGCTACACCTTCCATCCCGACCGTCTGGACGAGTGGGCCGAGCGTGTTTCTCGTGCCCATGCGGAGTCAGGGGTTGCATAGGCCATGGGCCCATTGATGTCCGTCCGTTGCCGCGGACGGCTGAGCATGAGGAGAGGAGCGCTTTATGGAAAAGAGATTCGATGAATCCGTGCCGTCGCTAAGGCTTGCGGGTGGGGTCGATATTCCCCAAATAGGATTCGGCACGTTTAAGATTCCCGCTTGCGACACGCAGCGCGCGGTCGAGGAGGCTTTGACTCTTGGATACCGTCATGTCGATACCGCGGCGGCCTATAACAACGAGGAGGGCGTTGGTGCCGCGCTAAAGGCGCTTGGCAAGGAGGACGAGGTATTCGTTACAACCAAACTGCGAAACGCGGACCAAGGCTACGAATCCGCGATGCGCGCCTTCGAGGAGTCTCGAGCTAAGTTGGGTGTCGATATCGTGGACCTCTACCTCATCCACTGGCCGGCGCCTTCGCAAGATCGCTATGTCGATGCCTGGCGCGCGCTCATCGAGCTTCGTGATCAAGGTGCGGTTCGGGCGATCGGCGTGAGCAACTTTATGCGGGAGCATCTCGAGCGAATCGAGCTCGAGACCGGTCAGCTGCCCTGCATCAACCAGATCGAATCGCATCCCGGTTACTGGCAACCTGACCTAGAGGAATTATGCGTTTCGAAGGGCATTGCGATCGAAGCGTACTCGCCGCTGGGCCACGGCGGGGATATAGCCTCGGCTCCGGTGGTTCACGCTGCCGAGCGGCTTGGCGTGACCCCTGCACAGGTCGTTCTGAGATGGCACCTCCAAAAAGGCCATGTCTTTATTCCCAAGTCTACTCACGTCGACCGCATGCGGGCAAACCTGGATGTGTTGGGTTTCGAGCTCGGTGTTGATGACATCGCCGCGCTGGATGGGCTTGACGCGCGGGGGAACAGGTGCGGTAACGACCCGTATACCTTCGACCGGCCTCAAACGCTCGAGGACATGCTCTCGAGAGGGAACTTGTAGCTGTTGAGACCGCGAGTGCGCCGGTCGTTCGCGAAGCATTGCTAATGTGACTGGCCAAAAGGCCAAGACAAGGAGAGATTGATATGGCTTCTATCGAGGCACGCTCTTTTTTGATGCCGGGCAAGATTGTCTACGGAGAGGGGGCGCTTGGCCAGGCTGCCCCGTCTATGGCGCAGATGGGAGAGAAGGCCCTGATTGTAACCGACGCGATGATGGTGAAGCTGGGAAACCTGGCTCGCCTCACGCAGGCGCTTGAGGGCGAGGGCATAGGGTTCAGCGTGTACGATGGCATCAACTCCGAGCCCGTTGACAAGATGGTCGAGGAGGGCGTACGCCGATTCAAAGATGACGGTTGCGACTTTATGGTTGCCCTGGGAGGAGGTAGTCCCATCGACACCATGAAGGCAATCGCCATGTGCGCCGCAAGCGGGGAAAAAATCGCCGCCTTCATGGGCAGGCCTTACTGCGGTCCCGTCTGCCCCATGGTCGCCATTCCCACAACTGCGGGAACGGGGTCCGAGGCTACGCAGTTCACCATTATCACCGATACCGAAAACGACGTTAAGATGCTCATCTCCGGAGCTCCGCTGATTCCTGCGCTGGCTATCGTCGATCCGGTATTTACGTTGACGGCGCCCGCCAGCGTGACCGCTGCGACCGGCGTGGACGCTCTTTGCCATGCTATCGAGGCGTACACCTCTCGTAAGGCGCAGCCTCTGTCGCAGGTCTTCGCCCTTTCGGCCGCTAAGAGGATTTTCGCCAACCTCGACGTCTGTGTGGAGGAGCCCGACAATATCGAGGCCAGGACCCAGATGTCGCTTGCTGCCACTGAGGCGGGCGTAGCGTTCAACAACGCTAGCGTCACGCTCATTCACGGTATGAGTCGCCCCATCGGCGCCGTGTTCCATGTTCCCCACGGTCTTTCGAACGCCATGCTGATGAAGGTCTGCTTCGACTTTGCCCTGGACGGCGCTTATGACCGCTTTGCGGAGGTCGCCAGGGCCTGCGGGCTGTCCGCTTCCGATGATGACGCCGCTGCCGCGCGTGGCCTTATGGAGGGGATTGATGATCTTCTGACCAGGATCAAGATTCCAACGCTTGTCGAGTTCGGTGTTGATTCCGATGCTTTTACCGCGGCTATCGATAAGATGGCGGCGGATGCGGAGGCCAGCGGAAGCCCGGCAAATACCATCAAACCGGTATCCCAGGGGGATATGCGTGCGATGTACCGGAGCCTTATCTAGGTGCCGCACGGCTTGAGACGGCTTGCTCGGGAAGGGCGGATGCGATGGGGTGTCGCGTCCGCCCTTTATTATGCATTCGCCCCCGTGTTCCCGCTTGATGAATCAATGTGATAATGAGCGAACAATTATATTTTTCAGGTAAATCGTCTTTCTGGGTTTTCAATTCAATTCAGTGGTGGTAGTTTATCAAGGTAAACATAGCCATGGCTAACTTCCCTTGAGCGGGGCACCATTGCTGCTGTAGCGAAAGGGAAGTTTTCCTGCGTTTGCACCGTGCTCGTCGTCACGGCGCGCAAAAGTGCGAAGCGGTGTGAAAGCGAAAGCGCGGCAAAGCGGCTATGCGATGTGTTGGGACGAGGAGAGACGGTGGTTGAGGATGCCTCAGGGTCCGCAGATGCCGGCGATGCCGCTTTCGATGGTGCACGCTGGTGACACGGTGACGGTTTCGCGCGTGAAGGGCGCGGCGGACGTCAAGCGCCACTTGGAGACGCTCGGGTTTGTCGAGGGCTCGCAGGTGCACGTGGTCACATCGGGCGGGGGTAACATCATCGTTCTCGTCAAAGGTGCTCGCTTTGGCTTGGATGCCAAAGTGGCCAAGAACGTAATGGTCGCTTAAGGACGGTTGCCGACCGTGTTGGGCGATGCAGGTCGAACCGAGAGGGGGAAGCATGAAGACATTGGGAGATGTGGCGGTAGGGGATAGCTCCGTCATCGTCAAGCTGCACGGAACGGGCGCGCTGCGCCGCCACCTTATGGACATGGGGCTTATCAAGGGCACCGCGTTTAAGGTGGTGAAGGTCGCTCCGCTGGGCGATCCCGTGCAGATTACCGTGCGCGGCTACGAGCTGTCTATCCGCAAGGAAGAAGCGGCGATCGTAGAGGTCGAGTAGGCCTGAAGCGTTTCTTTTTACAGGTAGAGTTAGCCAAATCTAACAACAATGGCCAACTCAGGAATTGCTTGAATCTCAAAGCCTTGATGTGAAAGAAGGAATGATGGCTGAATCCCAGATTCATATAGCGTTGGCGGGTAATCCCAACTGCGGTAAAACCACGCTGTTCAATTTGATTACGGGCCAAAACGGCTACGTGGGCAATTGGCCGGGCGTTACGGTCGAGAAAAAGCAGGCGCCCCTGTCCGTTGATAAAAGCGTTATCATCACGGACCTCCCGGGTATCTACTCGTTGTCTCCGTATAGCCCGGAAGAGCAGGTGTCGCGCGACTACCTTATGAGCGGCGAGGCGGATGTTGTGGTGCAGGTAGTTGACGCCACCAATTTGGAGCGCAACCTGTACCTGGCGCTCCAGGTTATCGAGACGGGTCTGCCCGTGGTGGTCGCTCTCAACATGGCCGACCTCGTGAAAAAGAACGGTGACGACATCGACGTCGCCCGTTTGGAGAAGGCGTTGGGCTGCCCGGTCGTCATGATCTCCGCTTTGAAGAATAACGGTGTCGACGCCCTTATCGATAAGGCAAAAACCACCGCTGCTACCAAGGGCTCTGGCCAGCGCCATGCGTTTGATTCCGCAATCGAAGACGTGCTGCAGCATATCGAATCGCAGCTGCCCGCATCCGTTGCTGCAAATCGCCGCCGCTATTATGCCGTCAAGATGTTCGAACGCGACTCGGATGCCGCATCCGCAATCAAGTTGACGGGCGCTGCTGCGCAGAAGATCGAAGCCCTTATCGTCCAGTGCGAAGCCGACTGCGACGATGACGCGGAGTCCATCATCACCGGCGAGCGCTATGCCGTCGTCGCCCATATCATCGACGAGTGCCTGCATCGCGCTCCCGCCAAGATGAGCACCTCGGAGAAGATAGACCGCATCGTCACCAATCGCTGGCTGGGCCTACCTATCTTTGCGGCCATCATGTTTGGCGTGTACTACCTGGCCATCTCTACGTTCGGCACCTCTATGACAGACTGGGTGAATGACAACCTCTTCGGCGACGGCTGGGACTTCTTCGGTGCCGCCATGCCCAGCGTCCCCGCGCTGTTCGAGGGCTGGCTTTCCGCCGCGGGCGCCAGCGATATGGTGATCTCCCTGGTCTGCGACGGCATCGTTGCCGGCGTGGGCGCGGTTCTGGGCTTCATCCCGCAGATGCTCGTCCTCTTTGTCCTGCTCTCCTTCCTTGAGGATTGCGGCTACATGGCCCGCGTCGCTTTTGTTATGGACCGTATCTTCCGTCGCTTCGGCCTGTCCGGTAAGTCCTTTATCCCCATGCTGGTGTCCACCGGCTGCGGCGTGCCGGGCGTGCTTGCCACCAAGACCATCGAGAACGAGAAGGACCGCCGCATGACGGTCATGACCACAACGTTCATCCCCTGCGGCGCCAAGCTGCCCGTCATCGCGCTTGTCATGGGCGCGCTCATCGGCGACGCAGAGTCCACGTGGATCGCGCCGCTCTTCTACTTCCTGGGCGTCATCGCCGTCATCGTCTCCGGCATCATGCTCAAGAAGACCAAGCTCTTCGCGGGTCGTCCCACGCCCTTTGTCATGGAGCTGCCAAGCTATCACATGCCGAGTGCTCGCAGCTGGGCGCTGCATGTGTGGGAGCGTGTGAGCGCCTACGTCAAGAAGGCCTTCACCATCATCTTCGCCTCCACCATCGTGGTGTGGTTCTTGTCTAACTTCGGCCTGTTCAACGGCGTCTTTGGTTACTTGCCCGCCATGGAGGGCATTCCGGAGGAGTTCACCGACTACTCTCTGCTGGCGTCTCTCGCCGGCCTGCTCGCGTGGGTCTTCGCGCCGCTTGGCTTCGATTCTTGGCAGGCAACGGCCATGTCCATCACGGGCTTGGTAGCCAAGGAGAACGTCATGGCCACCGCGGCGTCGCTTTTGCATCTGGCAGATGCTACCGAGACCGACCCCAGCCTGTGGGCCGCGTTCGCCGCGCTCTTCCCCAGCGCCGGCGCCATCGCCGCCTTCGGCGCCTTCAACCTGCTGTGCGCCCCGTGCTTTGCTGCCATGGGCACCATTCGCGCCCAGATGAACTCTGCCAAGTGGACCGCCGTCGCACTGGGCTACGAGTGCGGTTTCGCCTGGGTCGTGGGCCTCATGATCAACCAGTTCTACCTTGCCGCCCAGGGGGTCTTCAGCATCTGGACCGTAATCGCCGTGCTCTTTGCGCTGGCCATCCTGTTCCAGCTGTTCCGCCCCATGCCCCGCGGTGCGTGGGACGATGACGCGGCGGAGCGCCTTACCCCGGCGGGTGCCTCTGCATAGCGCCGCGCCGCTCTAGGCTTGTCCCAAATCCCCGTTGCCGTTTTTAACGCCGTGTCCCCCTGTGCTATGCGGGGCGCGGCGTTTTTGTGTTGCGTGGACAAGGAGCGGCCGTGTTGCCCTGCATATGCGCTAAAGTTAGTCATAGTAAACAAAGGAGGAACCATGAGTCCTATCGATATCATCTTGCTGGTTGCAATCGGCGCGGCGTTTGTCGCCGTGTTGGTGCGCGCCAAACGCAAGGGCACGTGTGGAGACTGCTCGTCCTCCGGCTCGTGCTCGGGGCACTGCAGCTCTAAGCAGAAAAGCTGTTGTCCCGCTGTAAAGGGCGTGGATGCCGTGGAGAAGGAGCTCTCACGCGGCGTGAAATAGTTTCGAGCGCGACATGTGACTGGAATGCAGTCAACAGCGGGCTGGCCGCGGGGCGGCCGAAACTTGAACGGTTGGCTTTCGGTCTGCCCGCACCCGCATCGTTCAACCAATCGGCCGGCATGCTGATCTGATGTCCAAGATTGGTCATGGCGGATGCCCCGCACAGATTCCTCGTCCGTGGTAAGGTAGGTTACTGTAAGTGAACGTTCCCTAATTGGGACGGCGAGGTGTAAGGCTGGTGGATCATGGCGCGAGTGACCATGAAGGATATCGCGGCGCGCATGGACGTGTCGGTCAACACGGTGCATAAAGCGTTGACGGGCAAGCCCGGCGTGTCGGACGAGGTCCGCGCTCACATCATGAGCCTGGCGGATGAGATGGGGTACCGTCGCAACGCCAATGCATCCAGCCTTCGTCGCAAGGACGCCAAGATTGTGATCTGCCTGCCCAGTCCGGCAAATAGCGGACGTTACTACTATGCCTACCTGTGGGAAGGCTGCCGTTCCTATATTGAGGACGCGCCGGACGTGGGTGCTGCGTTTGAGAACATCGAGTACGCCTTTGGCCAGTATCCCGTTGCCCTTGCAGGTATATTGGACCGAATCGATGCCGGCGAGCGAATCGATGGTTTGCTGACGCTTGCTCCCATCCGTCCTGAGGGAACGGTGCTTTTGGAGAAGATAGCGGAGGCGGGCACGGCGGTGGTGCTGCTGGATGGCGATAAGCCTCAGACCAAGCGCATCGCCGCCGTGGTGTCCGATTACGCTATGGCCGGTAGTCTTATGGCCGAGCAGGCCATCAATTTGCTGCGCGGCAAACAGGACGCGCGAATCTTGCTGCTTGCGGGAGACCCTCAATCCGAATCGCATGCGGTGGTCGCCCGCGCGTTCCATGAATACCTGCGCACCCAGCGCGCCCAGGTGAGGGTGGATGATCTGTGCGGAGCTCACCAGCAGGAGGATCGTCTTCATGAGGAGCTTTCCCGTGTGTTGAATACCGCGAGGCCAGACATGGTCTGCAGCGTGTTTGCCGTGGGATCGGAAGTGCTTGCGGACACGTTGGTGGAACTTGGCATGGCGGGCGAGGTCCTGGCAATTGGCAACGATTTGTTCCCCGAGAGCGTTTTGGCGCTGCGTCGCGGCATTGTGAACAACCTGGTTTACAAGGATCCCTTTGGCATGGCGCAGACCGCCCTCAAGAGGCTGCTTGATTTTGTTTTGTTGGGCGAGCGCCCGCAAAGCGACGTGGAGCGCGGTATGGTAGAGCTGGTGTTTAGGAGCAACCTCGACCGCTACGCAACTGCGGCGCACGTTGAGGTCACGGGATAGACAAGCGTTTAGGGCTCACTTTATGCGCGCATAGATTACGGCCCATGGCCCATCTATACCAGGGGCGTCGCTATTTGCGGCGCCCTTTCTATTACCGCACATCACGAGCGGCGGCGACATGCCTGCAGGCTGGACACTCCGGGCAGCAAAATACACGCGCTGCTGAAGTCGGCCTCCAGTTGGACTTGGGGATCTGCTGAAATCGACCTCCGTGTTACCCTCGTTGCTAAAAATGCGGTTCAGTTGGACTCGCGAAATCGAGTCTTCGATTCTGCTGGTCTATCTACCATGGGTTTCTCCAATTAGGTCTCCATCGGGTTCTATGCCAAGTCCAACTGAAGGCTGATTTCAGCAGAGGCTACTCCAACTGAAGCCTAAAAATAGCAAGAGGGTGTAAACGAAGGCCTTTTTCAGCAGAGCCCCAAGTCCATCTGAAGCTGAAAAACAGCGGTGCAGCCAGACGGGAGATCGGTGCAGCGCCAGATGAGCGTGGGATTTTGAAAGCCCGCGACAGGCGCGTTTGGCGGCGGTCCCAGCAACGTGCTCCCTGGTTTAATCCCATCGGACCCCATCGAGCGAAGAACCGTTCGCCGATGAAAACGAACCGTTCGTCTGTATAGGTAAAGTGAACGTTCACCTTAGCTAGTGCATTTACCTTTCTTTTAGGGTAACGTTCACCTTGTACAAAGGCGAGCGACAGCTTTTCTCGCCCGGGGGTCGCAGGCATCGAGCATGTTTGCGAAGTCGAGAGGATGCACATGAAGGCTTTTATGGATGATCAGGATTTTCTTCTGAGCACGCAGACGGGTGAGGAGCTGTTCCACACCTATGCGGAGCACATGCCCATTGTCGACTATCACTGCCATATTTCCCCCAAGGAGATTTACGAGGACAAGCGTTTTGAATCCATCACCGAGGTTTGGCTGGGCGGCGACCATTACAAGTGGCGCCTTATGCGCGCAAACGGTGTGGACGAGCGCTTTATCACCGGCGACGCCCCGGCTCGCGAGAAGTTCCAGAAGTGGGCGGAAACCCTGGAGCGTTGCGTTGGCAACCCCGTTTTTGAGTGGAGCCACCTGGAGCTCAAGCGTTTCTTTGGCTACGAGGGCGTGCTCAACTCCCAGACCGCCCAGGAGGTTTGGGATTTGGCCAACGCCAAGCTTGCCCAGGACGATTTCTCCTGCCGCGAGCTGGTTCGCCGCTCTAATGTCCGCATGATCTGCACCACCGACGACCCGGCAGATAGCTTTGAGTGGCACAAGAAGATCGCTGCCGACCCCACCTTCGACGTGCGGGTTGTTCCCGCCATGCGCCCGGATGCGGCGCTTCGTATCGAACGCGGCCGCGAGTTCGTGAGCTACCTGGGCCGTCTGGCAGACGTGGCCCACGTCTCTATCTCCTCGTTCGCAGACCTCAAGCGCGCCATCTCCCTGCGCTACGACGTCGCCCATGAGCTTGGTTGTCGCGCCTCCGACCACGCGCTGGACTACGTGATGTACGTGCCCGCGCCCGAGGATGAGATCGAGCACATCTTCGCTAAGGCGCTTGCCGGCGACGCTCTTGATGAGCACGAGGTCCTGGCATACAAGACCGCCTTTATGCAGTTTGTCGCCAGCGAGTACGTGCGTCTGGGTTGGGCCATGCAGCTGCACTTTGGCTGCAAGCGAGACAACAACCGCGCCATGTTCGCCAAGCTTGGCCCGGATACCGGCTACGATAGCATCTCCAACTACACCCCCGCCGACCAGCTGGCAGATTTCCTCAACTCCATCCAGGAGAACAGCGGCCTGCCCAAGACCATCCTGTACAGCCTGAACCCGGTCGACAACACCATGATCGACACCGTGATGGCGTGCTTCCAGGAGGCTCCCGTCGCCGGCAAGCTCCAGAACGGCTCCGCCTGGTGGTTCAACGACAGCGAAGTGGGCATGCGCGATCAGATGACCTCCCTTGCCAACAACGGCGTGTTCGGCAACTTCGTCGGCATGCTGACCGATTCCCGCAGCTTCCTGTCCTACCCGCGTCACGAGTATTTCCGTCGCGTGATGTGCGGCCTGCTTGGCGAGTGGGTCGAGGCCGGCAAGTTCCCGCGCGATATGGAGCTGCTGGGCAGCTTGGTCCGCGATATTTCCTACAACAACGCTGTCCGTTATTTTGGCTTTGATCTTGCAGAGGAGAAGTAAATGAAGACCTTGAATCGTACGACGCTGGCGGAGACCGGTAATACCAGCTACGTGGTGCCCGCCGACGCGCCTGAGAAGGTTCTCCAATTTGGCGAGGGCAACTTCCTCCGCGCTTTCGTCGACCGCTTCTTCGACTTGGCAAATGAGGCGACCGGATGGAACGGTCGCATCTGCATGGTGCAGCCCATCAATGGAGCGTTTGGCTTCGCAGATGGCATCAACGCCCAGGATGGGCTGTACACCGTGCTTATGCGCGGCCGTGAGAACGGTCAGCAGGTGGACGAGGCTCGCCTGATCTCAAGCTGCAGCCGCTGCCTTAACCCGTACCGCGCGGAGGACTATAAGGCGTTCATGGGCGTTGCCGTCTCCGACGACCTGGAGATCATCGTCTCCAACACCACCGAGGCCGGCATCGCCTACGACGCTTCTTGCAAGCTGGACGATGAGCCCCCGGCGAGCTTCCCGGCTAAGCTGACGCAGGTGCTCTATGCGCGCTGGAAGGCGAACAAGTCCGGCGTGATCGTCCTTTCCTGCGAGCTTATCGACCACAACGGCGCCGAGCTGCTGCGCATTGTCCACCAGCATGTCTCCGACTGGGGTCTGGAGGACGCGTTTGGCGCCTGGCTCGATGATGAGTGCACCTTCTGCACCACCCTTGTTGACACCATCGTCCCCGGCCGCATCCGCGAGGCCTCCGAGGCGGCTGCCGTGGCCGAGCGCCTTGGCTACGAGGACCCCTTCCTCACGGTTCGCGAGCCCTTCCAGATGTGGGGCATCCAGGGCGATGAGGCGCTGGCTGCCAAGCTGCCGTTCATCCAGGCGGAGCTGCCGGGCGTCTTTGTCACCCCGGATGTGACCCCTTACAAGAAGCGCAAGGTCCGCATCTTGAACGGAGCCCACACCTGCTTTGTTCCGGGTGCCTGGCTTGCCGGCTTCGACATTGTTCGCGACTGCATGCATGACGAGGTTGTGCGCGGTTTCATGAACAAGATGCTTGACCATGAGGTTATCCCCACCCTGTCCGGTGAGTTGGACGAGGAAGACCTGCGCGCGTTCGCCGCGGCAGTCGAGAACCGCTTCGATAATCCGTTTATCGACCATCAGCTGCTCTCCATCTGCTTGAACTCGACCGCTAAGTGGCGCGCCCGCGACCTGCCCACGTTGCTGGACTACGTTGAGCAGAAGGACGAGCTGCCCGCGTGCCTGGCTACCAGTCTGGCGACCTTGATCGCGTTTTACTCCACCGGCCTGGAGGGTCGCGCGGACGATGGCCTGCACCTGCGTCGTGCCGACGGCACGGCTTACGTTGCACGGGATGACGCCTTTGTCCTCGATTTCTACGCCGCCCATGCGGATGATGCCGACGCCGACTTGGTTGCCGCCGTGCTCTCCAACGAGCAGATGTGGGGTCAGGACCTCACGCAGGTCCCCGGTCTTCTCGACTTTGTAACCAGCGCGCTGGCGATTGTTCGCACCCAGGGTGCCGCCGCCGCGTACGCTGCAGCTCTGTAAACCTTGCATGCCGCGGGCGGGGCAGTACCCGCCTGCGGTTTTTCTCATGATCGGAGGAGCCACACGTGAAGACCATCCAGATCAATCCGGCCGATAACGTGATCGTGGCGCTCGAGCCCCTTGCCGCCGGTACCGTGGTCTCGGTTCCGGGCGCAGGCGAGGTCACGGCGACCGAGGATATTCCCCAGGGTCACAAGATGGCCGTTCGCTCGATCGCCGCCGGTGACAACGTAATCAAGTACGGTTTGCCCATCGGCCATGTGACCTGCGATGTCCAAGCAGGTAGCTGGCTACATACGCATAATGTCAAGACCAACCTTTCTGGCGAGGTCGATTACGAGTACCATCCGTCGCGCCCGGTGCTCCGGGCTATCGAGCCCAAGACCTTCCAGGGCTTCCGCCGTGCCGACGGCCGCGCCGCCACGCGCAACGAGCTGTGGATCATCCCTACGGTCGGCTGCGTGAACGAGGTCGCCCGCGCCATGTGCGAACAGGCTCAGGACTTGGTGGGGGACAGTCTTGAGGGCGT
This sequence comes from Collinsella tanakaei YIT 12063, assembly GCF_000225705.1. Taxonomy (GTDB): domain Bacteria; phylum Actinomycetota; class Coriobacteriia; order Coriobacteriales; family Coriobacteriaceae; genus Collinsella; species Collinsella tanakaei. The sequence goes on along the minus strand of NZ_JH126468.1, from coordinate 25,677 downwards.
GTACTACTTCCCGCATCCCTTTGGCTGCTCGCAGACGGGTGCCGACCATGCGCAGACCCGCAAGCTGCTGGTAGCGCTTTCTCGCCATGCGAACGCCGCCGGCGTGCTCTTCCTTTCGCTGGGGTGCGAAAACTGCACGCACGACCAGGTACTTGAGGAGCTGGGCAACTACGACGCGCAGCGTGTGCGCTTCCTTACCTGTCAGGACGTTGAGGACGAGTTGGTAGAGGGCCATAAGATCCTTTCCGAGCTGGCCACTCACGCCAAGACGTTCAAGCGCGAGACCATCTCTGCCTCCGAGTTGGCCATCGGCCTCAAGTGCGGCGGATCCGACGGCCTGTCCGGCATCACCGCCAACCCCGTAATCGGCCGCGTTTCCGACATCGCGGTCGCCGGCGGCGGTACCTCCGTGCTTACCGAGGTGCCCGAGATGTTCGGCGCCGAGTCGATCCTGCTCGACCGCTGCGAGGGCCAGGACGTGTTCGATGCGGCCGCCGACATGCTCAACGGCTTCAAGGATTACTTCATCAGCCACGGCGAGGTTGTGTACGAGAACCCCAGCCCCGGTAACAAGGACGGCGGCATCACCACGCTCGAGGACAAGAGCTGCGGCTGCGTCCAGAAGGGCGGTGACGCGCCCATCGTCGACGTGCTGGGCTACGGCGACACGGTGCGCAAGCCCGGTCTGCAGATGCTCTGCTGCCCCGGTAATGACATGGTCTCCACCACCGCGCTCACCGCGGCGGGCTGCCATGTGATCCTGTTCTCCACCGGTCGCGGCACGCCGTTTGGCGCCCCGGCACCCACGCTCAAGGTCTTTACCAACGAGCGCCTGTGCCAGCACAAGGCCAACTGGATGGACTTCAACGCCGGCGTGGTCGCCACGGGCGAACGCACCATCGATGAGGCCGCCGAGGACCTGTGGGACCTGGTGCTCGAGACGGCGAGTGGCAGGCAGACCAGCGCCGAACGCCGCGGCTGCCATGAGATCTCGATCTGGAAAGACGGCGTGACGCTGTAGTCCGTCTCGATATACGACTTGCTTATGCCCGCGGCATCGAATCGCTTGATGTCGCGGGCATAGTTGATAGGAGCGAATTGGTATGGGAGTTCATATTGTAGAGCTTCTCTAACATCGAGCACTATATCTCGACCACCTACCTGGAGCGCCATGAGTTTGCGCCGGCTCCCAGTTGCGGCAAGCGCGTCGCGGTCATTGGCGCCGGCAACGTTGCCATGGACGTGGCGCGCACCGCGCTTCGCCAGGGCGCTCGCAACGTCACCATCTATGCTCGCTCCAAGCATGTCTCCGCTAGCTCGGACAAGGTCGAGTTCGCCCAGTTGGACGGAGCGGAGCTGGTGTACGGCAAGGCGGTCCAAGAGATCGACGACAACGGCCCGGTGTTCCGTACCGCCATCTTCGATGAGGAGGACGCCGTTGTTGGCTATGAGGACGAGCTCGGCCACGTAAGCTGCGATACCGTGGTGATCGCCGCCTCCCAGCAGGCAAAGGACAAGCTGGTCCTCACAACCGACGCCCTGGTCGCCAATGATCGCGGCCTGCTTGAGGTGGACGAGAGCGGCATGACCATGATGTCCGGCGTCTTCGCGGCGGGCGATGTGGTGAGCGGTCCCTCGACGGTGGTTCATGCTGTGGCCGGCGCTAACCGCGCTGTCACCGGCATTATGTCCTACCTGGGGATTTAGGACGAAAGCGCATCTGTAGATAGGTGCCCCAGTTGGGAATGGGATTATGCGCCCCGCTCACGGCAGTGCAATTGTAAGGATAACGGCCCCGGCCTCCATTCATTTGGTGGCCGGGGTCGACTGTTTAGGGGGAGCATCAATGTTGGGGGCGCCGCAACCACAGGTAACTCAGTGGAAACATAGCTATGCAAATATAAAAAGCTATATGTTGGGATTTAAGCGTGAAAGGGCTTCCCATGGACCTGCAGCAGAACATCGACTTCGTGCTCCGCACAGTCGAGGAACGCGATATTCGCTTCGTTCGCCTTTGGTTTACCGATGTTCTCGGTAGGCTTAAGAGCTTCGCAATCGCCCCGGAGGACCTCGAGGTTGCATTCGAGGAGGGCATCGGTTTCGACGGCTCGGCTATCGAGGGCTTTACCACGCCCGACGAGTCCGATATGCTCGCGTTCCCCGATCCCTCCACGTTCCAGGTCCTGCCTTGGCGCCCTAGCCATGACGGCGTCGCCTGCATCTTCTGCGACGTGTGCACGCCGGACCGCAAGCCGTTTGCCGGTGATCCGCGCGAGTGCCTGCGCCGTATGTTCAAGAAGGCCGAAAAAGACGGTTACATCATGAACGTGGGCACCGAGCTCGAGTTCTACTACTTCCCGGACGAGTCCACGCCCGAGCCTCTGGACGATGTTCGCTATTTCGACCTCACTCCATCCGATTCCGCGCGCGACCTGCGTCGCTCCACCGTTCTCATGCTCGAGAAGATGAGCGTGCCGGTGGAGTACACCTTCCATTCTTCCGGTCGCTCGCAGCACGGTATCTCGCTTCGCCATGCAGAGGCGCTTTCCATGTCCGATGCCATCATGACCGCCAAGCACGTTATTCGCCTAGAGGCCTTCGAGGCGGGCATCCACGCATCCTTCATGCCCAAACCCATCGCCAAGGAGCCTTCCAGCGCCATGTTCCTGCACCAGTCGCTGTTCGATAAGAGCGGCAACAACGTGTTTTGGGGCGAGGATGACCCCGAGTACCACCTGTCGCCCATTGCCAAGAGCTACATGGCCGGTATCTTGGCCCATGCCAACGAGATCTCCGCGATCACCAACCCCACGGTGAACTCCTACAAGCGACTGGTCACCGGTGGCGGCTCTGTTCCCACCTGCGCAAGCTGGGGTCTGCGCAACCGCTCCGCGATGATCCGTATCCCCATCTATAAGCCGGGCAAGCACCAGTCAAGCCGTATCGAGCTGCGCACGCCCGATCCCATGGCCAATCCCTATCTCACCAACGCGGTGACGCTGGCGGCGGGCCTCGACGGCATCAAGCGCGGCCTCACCCTGCCGGAGGAGGCGACCAGCGCGCTCACCAGCCTGAGCGACGCCGAGCTGCGCCGCCATGGCATCCAGCCGCTGCCCCGCAGCCTTGCCGAGGCGCTCGACTACTTCGAGAACTCCGACTTTATGCGCGAGACGCTGGGCGAGCACATCCACGGGTTCTTCCTTAAGAAGAAGCGCGGCGAATGGGAGAAGTACTCGTCCACCATCACCGAGTGGGAGATCAAGCACTACCTGGCTAACTCGTAGCCGCTTCTTCATAGAAGAAAGATAGCGTCATGGGCCGCGTCGTTTTGATGCGGTGCGGCCCCTTTTATTCGAAACGGCGCCCCGTTCGCGCCGCGAGTGAAAGTTTTTTACATAAAAATAAAAATGACTGCTGATAGCGCATATATCTACCAGCGGTTCTTGTTATCATGTCACTAAAAAGGGAGGTGCGAATGTCCGAGAAGAACGTACTCTTTATGGCGCGTACTACGCGTTTCCATGACTTTGCCCGGACCCTGACCTCTACCATGGGTGTAGAGGTGTACGCGGCAACGCCGGATTCGCCCAACGCCACCCATGATTTCGATTTGCTGATCCTTGATGTGGACGGCTTGCGCAACGATCGCCTGGACCATATCGCCAAGTGGTTGGACGGGCGCGGCAGCATTCCCATGCTGCTGATCGCGGACGAGGACGCGCTGGCGAGCCTGCGCATTCCCTCCCGCGCACGCGTCGACTTCATCTGTTCTGGCGCTACGGAGCTTGAGCTCGAGATCCGCGCCCGTCGCCTTATGGGCGAGGAGGACCCGTTTGCGGGCGATGATATCCTCACCGTTGACGGCATGACCATCAACCTTGCTACGTATCAGGTGTATCTGGACGATGAGCCGGTCGACCTCACGCTGATGGAGTACTCGTTGCTATCTTTCTTGGCCACGCACCCCAACCGTGCTTATAGCCGCGAGGTGCTGTTGCATCGCGTATGGGGCTTTGAGTATTGCGGCGGTACGCGCACGGTTGACGTGCACATTCGTCGCATTCGCTCCAAGATCGGCCCGCAGATCGCCGCGCATATCACCACGGTTCGCGGCGTGGGCTACCTGTTCAAGGAGTAGCGTTTTGACGGGTGCCGCCCCGTTGCGCCCGTGCTCTGCATAGCACCGTATCGAGGAGGGTCTTTTGGCCCTCCTTTTCTTTTCCCTCGTCCTCTTTCTTAATGGTGGGCAACCATTTACTTAAGGGATTACTTAAGCCTGCTTGCGAAACGTTTAATGTGCTCCGTTCTGCCACGCACGGAGCGCCGCATTGGGGTAAAACTCTTCTTGACCCAACGGTTTGAAGATAGGAAGCAACCATGAGTGATGACAAGATTCCGCAGCGCCCCGACGGCGTTGGCGACTCCTTTTTCCACGGCTCCGCCCCGCGTGTCGAGGTTGAGCCCACGCCTGCCCAGCCAACCACCCATACGGCCTCTCCGCAGCAGGACCCCGCTATGCCCGGCGCGGTCCCTCCGACGACCGAGACCGTAAAGCACACCGTGGTGAAGACCAAGACCAAGAAGGCTCCGGTCTTTTTGGCGTCGTTTGGCGGCTTGGTTGTGGGCGCGGTGCTGGTAATCGCGCTTGTCATGTCCGGCGCTTTTAAGATCACCGACTCGGACGTTCAGGCGACGGGCAGCACTGCTACGCAAAACATCGAGATCGACGCGGAGGACACCACTCTGGCGGAGGTTGTCGCCGCAAAGGCACAGCCCTCAGTGGTTTCTATCAGCACCACTACCAGCGAAGGCTCCGGTGTGGGTTCGGGCGTGGTGCTTGATACGGATGGCAACGTCCTCACCAACTGCCACGTGATCGAGGGCGCGACGGAGTTGGTTGTCTCCATGGGCGGCGAGAGCTACGAGGCGGAGCTGGTGGGCGAGGACTCCTCGAGCGACCTGGCCGTTATCCGCCTTAAGGACGTCGACTCCAGCAAGCTGACCCCTATCGAAATCGGCGACTCCGATGACCTGTCCGTGGGCGAATGGGTTATGGCTATCGGCAGCCCCTTTGGTAACGAGCAGTCCGTTTCCACCGGCATCGTGAGCGCCCTGTACCGCTCCACCGCGCTGCCCTCTACCAGCGGCACCTCCATCTACGCCAACATGATCCAGACGGATGCCGCCATCAATCCCGGCAACTCTGGCGGCGCGCTGGTGAATGATAACGGCGAGCTTATCGGCATCAACTCCATCATCGAGTCCTATTCTGGTTCCAGCTCGGGCGTTGGCTTTGCAATTCCGGTCAACTACGCCATCAACATCGCCAGCCAGATCATCGACGGCAAGACCCCCGTCCATCCGTACCTTGGCGTCAGCCTTACCTCGGTGAACGCGCTGAGTGCTCGCGCCAATAACCTGGGTGCCACCGAGGGCGCTCTGGTGGTCGCGGTAAGCGATGGCGGTCCCGCGGCGGACGCCGGCATTCAGGAGAACGACATCATCACGAAGATCGATGGCGAACAGGTAACCTCTGCAGACGGCTTGATCATCGCCCTGCGCGAACATGAGGTGGGAGACAAGGTGACCCTCACCGTGGTTCGCGACTCCAAGGAGCGGGAGGTTGAGGTCACGCTTGGTTCCGATGAGGCCCTGCAGACCGACCAGCAGGACAACTCGCAGGGCGATGCCTCCGGCAACTCCATGACCGAGGAGGAATTCCTCCAGTATCTGGAAGAGCTTATGGGCCGCGGCTCCAGCAGCGGTTTTGGACAGGGCGGTAACTTGGGCTAATCCTCGTCCGCAAACAGTAAGCGCAAGGCTGCGCATCAAGAAAGATAATCGCCAAAGAACTCGCTTGGTACGGCTGTATCGAGCGAGTTCTTTTTCTTTTAGAGCATTATTCTAATTCTCGAATAATGGTACGTGTTTAAATGATGAAGAAAAGCATCTAGAATAGAACGTTGGACTTTGTTGTTCTGCAACAGCTCGCTGCGGCGGAACAGAAGAGGAAGAGGAGCGAAAGGGGAGTAATGTTCTCTCTTCATAAGACGCTGGGCGGCGTCCATCCGCCCCAGTGCAAGGACACGCGGGATTGTCCCTGCACGTGGATCGAGCCCCCAAGTAAGGTTCGCATCCCGCTGAACATGCACATCGGCGCCCCGTGCACCCCGTGCGTCGAGGTTGGAGACCACGTCTACATCGGCACGCTGATCGGAACGGGCGAGGGCCTTTACGCCCCCATCCATGCGAGTGTTTCCGGTACGGTCACCTCCGTTGCCACCGAGAAGCTGCCCACCGGCGCCACCGCGCCCGTAGTCGAGATCACCTCGGACGGCAAGATGGAAAACGACCCCGCGCTCGAGGTCCCCACCTACTCCACCAAGGACGAGTTCATCGCCTGCGTCCGCAACTCCGGAGTGGTTGGTCTGGGCGGCGCCTCGTTCCCCACGTGGTTCAAGATGCAGGCGCCCGCTGGCAAGAAGTTCGAGTTTGTGGTCGTTAACGCCATGGAGTGCGAGCCCTACATCACTAGCGACTACCGTCAGATGATCGAGCACGCCGAGCGCGTGATCGACGGCGTGGTCCGCATCTCGCGCGCGCTCGAGATCCCCGCCGTGGTCATCGGCGTCGAGGACAACAAGCCCGAGGCGGTCGATTCCCTCAACAAGGCGATCGCCGAGAAGGGCGTTTCTGACCTGGTCGAGGTCCTCATGGTTCCCACCAAGTACCCCGCTGGCGGCGAGAAGGTCCTGATCGAGGCCACGACCGGCCGTGCCGTCCCCGCCGGCGGCCTGCCCATCGATGCCGGCTGCCTGGTGCTCAACGTCACCACGGTTTCCCGCGTCGAGGAGTATTTCCGCTACGGCGTGCCGCTGGTTCGCCGCACCATCACCCTTGCGGGCGATTGCGTCGCCAACCCCGGCAATTACCGCGTGCCCCTGGGCATGAGCGTTCGCGACGTTATCGAGGCTACGGGCGGCCTGGTGAAGGATCCCAAGAAGATCATCATGGGCGGACCGATGATGGGCCGCACCATCACCAATATCGATTGCCCCATCCTGAAGGCGAACAACGCGATCCTCTGCCTTGACAAGGAGGCGGAACTGCCCGAGGAGTCCCCGTGCATCCGTTGCGGCCGCTGCGTGCGCGTGTGCCCGTTGGGCCTCATGCCCTACGCGCTCGACCCCGCCAGCCGTCGACATGATGCGGTGGAGCTGGACGAGCTCGCCGTCATGAACTGCATGGAGTGCGGCTCCTGCGCGTTCACCTGCCCTGCCCACAGGCGTATCACCGCCTCGATCCGCGAGGGCAAGGCGGTCTATCGCGGCGAGGTCGCGCGCCTCACCCAACCTGCGAAGGAGGCGTAACGTATGAATCTCATCTCTGAGGATTCCCCGCACTTCCATGGCAGCGCATCCACGTTCAAGATCATGGGCGCCGTCTGCCTGGCGTTGGTGCCCACGCTGATCGCCGCCACCTGGCTCTACGGCCTGGGCGCCCCGTTGCTGGTGCTGGTGTGCATCGCCACCGCCCTGGTGAGCGAGCATCTGTGCTGCGCCATCATGCACCGCGAGTCCACGGCGGGCGATATGTCCTGCGTGGTCACCGCCATGCTGTTCGCCTTCACCCTGCCCGCGACCTGCCCGTTTTGGGTTGCCGTCCTGGGCACCGCGTTCGCAATCGTCGTCGTCAAGATGATGTTCGGCGGCATCGGCAACAACTTTGCCAACCCCGCGGTCGCCGCGCGCATCTTCGTGATGGTCGCGCTGCCCAGCGCCCTGTCCTCCTACCCGGACGTCGCCGGCAAGCCGCTTGACGCCATCACCGGCGCCACTCCGCTGGCGATGGAGTCCAACCCCTACAGCATCATGGATATGCTGCTGGGCAACCACGCCGGCGCCTTGGGCGAGACCTGCATCATCACCCTGCTCGCCGGTTATCTGTTCCTGCTGGCCATCAAGGTGGTCGACGCATGGGCGACCCTGCCCTTCATCGGCACCGTTGCCGTCGTCATGGGCCTTGCTGGCGAGGACGTGGTCTTCCAGCTGCTCTCCGGTGGCTTGGCCCTGGGCGCCTTCTTCATGGCGACCGACTACACCACCACCCCGATGACGCCCAAGGGCAAGATCATCTTCGGTATCGGTTGCGGCCTCATCACCTCCTTGGTGCGCTTGTTCGCCGCCGCTCCCGAAGGCGTTGCCTTCTCGATCCTGTTCATGAACATGTTCGTGCCGCTAATCGATCGCTATACCCGTCCCCGTCCGGTGGGAGGTGTGAAGAATGCCCTCGTCTAACTCCTGGCTTTCGCGCCATCGCAACGGCGCCTTCTACACGCTCGCGCTCATTTTGGTCGCCACGCTGGTGTGCGGCGGCGTGACCGCTGCGGTTCATTGGGGCATGACCGATGCCTTCGCCGAGGCCGACGCCAAGCTCGATGAATCCAAGGGCGGCGCCCAGCGCGCGCTGCTGTTCCCGGATGCCACCTTTGAGAAGGTGTCCGCCCCCGCCGTCGAGGGGCTTGTCTCCGTGTATAAGACCGATTCCGGCGATTACGTTTTCGATGTCGCCTCCAAGGGCTACCACGGCGACGTCGAGGTTATGGTTGGCATCACGTCTGCCGGCAAGGTCGCCGGTATCCAGGTTGTCGCCGAGGACGAGACCGATGGTATCGGTACCAACGCCCTGACCGAGGACTACTTCGGCACCTTTACCGACCTGGACGCTTCCGGCGTGCTTACGGTCGAGGAGCCCGGCAGCGGCGAGACCAAGGTCGACGGCGTCTCCGGCGCGACCTTCACCACTAAGGCTGTCGTCGCCGACCTCAACATCGCCTTCGAGGCGTATGCGCAGATGGGAGGCAAATAAGATGGCTTTGAACCAGAACGTCATCCGCGAGCAGGACGAGCGCATCGCCGACTTTGTCCGTACGCCCACCTTTGTGGTTACTGCCGCAGCCCTGCCGGGCCTCTTTGTGGCCACCTCCGTTGTCAACGGTGCCGCCATCGGCATCGCGACCGCCGTCGCCATCCTTGCCATGGCGCTGATCGCTCCTGTGACCCGTCGCTTTACCGGCGCGTTCTCCTACCTGCCCGTGACGCTGCTTGCCGGCGCCATGGTTTCGGTGCTGGTGAGCTTTGCCGTGCGCGTGGTCGAGCCCGCCGTGCACGAGGCGCTTGGCATCTACTTGCCGCTTACCTGCGTAAACGCCATGGCAGTGGCCTTTGTCGCCCGTGAGGGCTTCTCCGCGCAGCCGGCTTCCAAGTCTTCGCTTGGCACCGCCGCCTTCGCCGCCGTGTGCGCTTTCGCGACGCTTACCTTTGTGGGCTTCATCAACGGCATGCTCAGCACGGGCGAGGTCTTTGGCCTTACCATGCCCGAGCTCGCCGCTTCTCCCTTGTCCATCTTCGGCAAGCCCGCCGGCTCGCTGCTGGTCTTGGCCCTGGTTGCCACCTTTGTCCAGTCCATCTGCGACGTGCGCGCCAAGTCCGCAGCTGCTAAGGAGGGTGAGCGCTAATGGAATTCCTCAACGCTCTGTTCACCGCTGCGTTCGATAACAACATCGTCTTCGCGCAGCTCATCGCCATGGTCTCCGTGATTCTGCTCGCCCAGCGCCCGCAGGATGCCATTCGCATGGGCGGTCTTCTGGGTATCTCCGTAGCGGTTGCCGGCGTTATCTGCTGGCCGCTTTACGCGGGCTTCCTGCTGCCTTGGGGTGTGTCCTATCTTGCTCCCCTTGGCTGCGTGCTCGCCAGTACCGGCGCCATCTTTGTGGGCGGCACCATCATGGGTGCGGGCAAGCCTTCCGAGGAGCGTACCCGCATTCTGCGCGCCTGCACCATTTTGGCCTGCAACGCGGCCGTTTTGGCCGTGCCGCTTTCCCAGGGCGCCATGGCGGATACCATGACCTTCTCGTCCGCTCTCGGCGCTTCCGTTGGTGCGGGCTTTGGTCTGTTCTTGGCCGTCGTCCTGTTCGCCTTTGTCCGTAACGGCATCGATGAGCGCTTGGTTCCCCATGCGCTTCGCGGCCTTCCCATCACGCTGATCACCGCCTCGCTGATGGCGCTTGCCTTCACGGGCGTCGCGGGCATCGCCGGCGGACTGTTTGTGTAAGGGGGATTGAAGATGACCGATCCTTTCATCATGGTTGGCGTCCCGCCCATCCTGCTCGCCATTATCGGCGGCGGCGTGGCTCTCGCCCTGTGCATCTGCGCGGGCGTGAACAACTTCGCTGATCGCCGCGAGGCACGCGCCGAGGCGGAGGCCGAAGAGACCGCTGCTGTGGAGGCAGAAGAGGCCTAAGGCTTTGCTCGTCCCGCATATCTTGTGAAAAGAAGCGCTCCTGGAATTATCCGGGGGCGCTTTTTGGTTGACATCTCAATTGGATGCGCAATCAAATCTGCAGGTACATAAGGTATGCAAAGACGAGAGGCGCTAGAAGAACTAAGCGAGCTGATCCTAACCGTTAGAAGGTAAAAGAGGGCCCCTTGCGGGTCCCTCTTTCAGAGTGAATGAGATGCGAATCGATGAGTCGGACGGGTGCGCGAAGAGCTCCCGCGGGCCCGTTACGGCATGATGCTGTTGGCGCCGTCGACGATGACACTCTGTCCGGAGAAATAGCAGGAGTCCGGACCGGCGAGGAAGGCGACGACGGGGGCGATGTCTGCCTCGGGATCGCCAAAACGCTTCATGGGGTTAAGGTTGACCTGCTTAGCGTATTCCTCTGGGAATTTCTCGGCCCAAGCCTTAGCTGCGGGCGATTCGGCGCCGGGCAGCACGATGTTCACGCAAATGCCGTACTGGCCCCACTCCTTGGCGGCAATCTTGGTCAAACCGCGCAGGGCTTCCTTGTTGGAGCCGTAGGCGAGCTGGCCGGCGATGCCGAACATGCCGGTGGCCGAAGCGAAGTTGATGATGCGGCCCTCGTGCTGCTCCTTCATGTAGGGGAAGGCGGCCTGCATATAGTTGAGGGAGCCGATAACGCCGGACTGCCATGCCTTGAGCATGTTCTCGTACTCGGTATCCTCGACGGGCTGGGAGGGCACGATCGCCTGTCCGTTGTTGACGATGACGTCGATGGAGCCGAAGGTGTCGATGGCAGTCTTGACCACCTCGAAGACGCGCTCGCGGTCTGCGGAGTCGCAGCTCATGGCCAGGCCGTCGCCGCCCAGCTCCTTGATTTCCGCAATGGTTGCCTCGATGGGCTCCAGGCGGCGGCCTGTGGCGACGATCTTGACGCCGCGCTTGGCCAGGCACAGGGCGATGCCCTTGCCGATGCCCTGGCCGGCGCCGGTTACGATCGCGACCTTCTCGTTCAACTGCTTCATGGTTGATCCTCTCCCTCTCGAGATATGTTGCCGCCGAGACCCCGCGGGTCTCCACGCGCAAGCAACAATCAATAGTCTACAGGTGGTTTTGGCACGAGCTCGCGCACGCCGTCGAAGCGCGGGGCGGGCGGCGAGACGTCTTTCGACTATCGGTTTGTCAAGAGCTGGAGTGTAAGGCGTATGATTTAGGGCGTTGTTTTGCTCCCGGGTCGATGCGCCGCGCAGTTCTTGCGGATAAGCGCATCAATTTTTGAAAATGCTAAGTATACAAAAACGGTAACATATTGTATTTGTTTGAAAAACGCTCCATGTACAGGGTGACTACTCGAGGAAAAATCAAAAACGATGCAATTATCCTCAAGAACTGCGCACGGGTCCTTTCGGCGGCTATGGGGCCTATGGGCGGAGCTGTTGTCGCTGTTCGAAAAAATGCCTGATAAATAGGGGTGTAAAAGGATTTATACAGATCGATAGCGATTGCGTGGTACAAAGAGCGCCACCGCGCGGGTATAGTGTGCGCAACGAAAGACGCCGAAGACCGCTTGGTTTTCAAAGGCGGCACGTCGGAAGATTGATGAGGGGGTTGCGATGACAAAGAGCGACCAACATGCGGCAACGGCAGCGGCGGAGCTTCCAAAGGACGTGACGCGCACCAAGGAGAATCCCATCGAGTCCGCGGTGGGAGCACGCATCCGTTGTTTGCGCGAGGCCGCCGGCATGTCCCAAGGCGAGCTAGCTTCGCGTGTGTTCGTATCGCGCCAAACGGTTATCAACTGGGAAAAGGGCAAGACCTTGCCGGACATCGAGAGCGTGAAGCTCCTTTCTGCCGCCTATGGCATAACGATTGACGCGCTGCTGGACGAGCGGTCGGAGGAATATCTGCGCCAAACGGAACGCGATCGTCGAACCATCTTGCTATCGCTTGCGAGTAGCTTGGTATACATTCTTGCGGGTCTTACGGGAATGGTTGTTGTTTCATTGTCATATCAGTTCCTCAATTGGGATACGGCCCATGTCATTTCGAACGTTGAGGCGGCGCTCCGATTCTGCCTCATGGTTCCTTGGTCCGTGCTGGCATTCAGGGCAAACGCTATTAGAAACGAGCGTCAAATCAGAAGCGCAGTGGATACCATGGCGTTCCTAGAAGGGTATAAGCCCGGCAGCGCGTTGCCGCAGACGTTTTTATGGCGGCGCCTTTTGCCCCATTGGACGGCTATTATGGTTGCTACCTGGGTGGTCATTTTGTTCCTCGTCTTCGCTCCACTGTTCGCGCTGAAGATGGTGTGAGGGCGCGACGCGGTGCTACAAGGGATGGTTTTGCGTTGGATGCGCCCTTTGATTCGGGCGTCTCTCCTTCCGCGTGATGGTACCCTGTAAGGGTTGAAAACAGGTACCAAGGAGGCACGCGTGTCAGAGCAGCAGAGCTTGTTCGGTGATTTGGCAATGGACAATGAAACTCGGGCGCAGCAGGCGGCTTCTGGAGCCCCGGCCGCGACCGCGCAGCAAGGCGACCGCGCTAAGGCGGCGGAGCGCGCGGCGGAGCTTCGCCACCTGCTCGACTACCACGCGTATCGTTATTATGCTTTGGACGCCCCGGAGATCACGGACGCGGCGTTCGACAAGCTGCTGGTAGAGCTCCAACAGATCGAGGCCGCATATCCCGATCTGGTGACGTCCTCCTCCTACACGCAGCGCGTGGGCGGTTTTGTAGATGCTGAGCAGTTCACGCCCGTCACGCACATGGCGCGCATGTATTCCATGGATGATGCCATGAACCTGGAAGAGCTGGATGAGTGGCTCGACCGCACGGAGGCTGCGCTGGGTGCCGGCAACGTCGCGTATACCTGCGAACTTAAGATCGACGGCCTGGGCGTGGCTATCACGTATCAAGACGGTGCCTTTGTTCGCGCGGCGACGCGCGGCGACGGCACCACGGGCGAGGATGTTTCGCTGAACGTCCGCACCATCAAGGACGTACCCATGCATCTCTCCGAGGCCGCGCTGGAGCACATGGCCGCTGATCGCTCTACGCCCATCGAGGTGCGTGGCGAGGTCTATATGCCCAAGGGCAGCTTCATGCGTCTCAACGACGAGGCCGATGCCGAGGGGCGCGACCCCTTCGCCAACCCGCGCAACGCCGCCGCGGGCAGCCTGCGTCAGAAGGACCCCAAGGTCACGGCCAAGCGCGACCTTGCTACCTTCATCTACGCCATCGCGGACACCGCGCCGCTGCACGTGGATTCGCAGCACGAGTTTCTCGACTGGCTGCGTAGCGCCGGTTTCTCCGTCAACCCCAACGTGGCCCGCTGCACCACGCCCGCGGCCGTGCACCAGTTCTGCGCGGACGCCCTGGCGCATCGCAGCGACCTGGACTATGACATTGACGGCGTAGTGGTCAAGGTCGACAGCTTCACCCAGCAGGGCGACCTAGGCTTCACCGCCCGCGCGCCGCGCTGGGCCATCGCGTTCAAGTTCCCGCCGGAAGAGAAGACCACCGTGCTGCGAGAGATCCGCATCCAGGTTGGCCGCACCGGCGTGCTCACCCCCGTGGCGGAGTTCGACCCGGTGACCGTCGCCGGCTCCACCATCGCCCGCGCCACGCTGCACAACATCGACGAGATCCGCCGCAAAGACGTTCGTGTGGGCGATACCATCATCGTCCATAAAGCGGGCGACGTGATCCCCGAGGTAGTGGGTCCCGTGCTGGATAAGCGCTGGCCCGATTCGGTCGAGTGGGACATGCCTACCGAGTGCCCCGCCTGCGGAAGTCCCGTGGTGCATGAGGACGGCGAAGTGGCCTACCGCTGTGTGTCGCTGGATTGCCCCGCACAGCTCAAAGAGCGCCTGATCCACTGGGTCAGCCGCGGCTGCATGGACGTTGACGGCGTGGGCGAGGAGCTGGTCGATAAGCTGGTCGAGGCCGGGCTGGTGCATGACGTCGCGGACTTCTACCAGCTGGATGTCGATACCGTCGCCGCGCTGGACACGGGCCGTACCTACGCAACCTCCAACGCCAAGAAGGGCGTGGCTGCGGGCGACCCCATCCCTGTGGGCCCCACTATCGCCGCCAAGGTCATAGACCAGCTGAACCAGTCCAAGCAGCAGCCGCTGGGCCGCGTGCTGTTCGCGCTGGGCATCCGCCACGTGGGCAAGTCCGTGGGCGAGGTGCTGGCACAGCGCTTCCTTACCATCGACGCGCTGGTGCAGGCAAGCGAGGAGGACATCGCCGGCTGCGAGGGCATCGGCCCCAAGATCGCCGCCAGCGTCAAGCAGTTCTTGGCGGTCCCTGAGAACCTGGAGGTCTTGCAGCGCTTGCGCGACGCAGGCCTTTCGCTTGAGGAGGATTTGGGCGCCGCCGCGGCGCGCGTGGCCCAGCAGACCGGCGTGGACGCGGATTTGGCGGCGGAGCACCCGCTCGAGGGCCTTACCTTTGTGCTCACCGGAACGTTGGAGCTTCGCACGCGCGACGAGGCCGGAGCGGCCCTTAAGGCGCTGGGCGCTAAGGTGACGGGTTCGGTTTCTAAAAAGACCAGCTATCTGGTAGCGGGTCCCAAGGCGGGCTCCAAGCTTACCAAGGCGGAGAGCCTGGGCGTGCCCGTTTTGGACGAGGCCCAGCTGGAGCAGATTCTCACTACTGGCAAGGTGCCGCAGGAGTAGGGAGCAGCGCGTCCGCCTCATTTTCCGCGTCATCTCATCATCATTGACGCAAACTGACTATCTAACGCATCTATCGGGTAGAGTGATAGATATAGTATCTAACGCGTTAGATAGGGGTGCGGATGAAGATGGTGGAAAGCGAGGGGTGCGAGTTCAAGCGCTCCGTCACTCCTCGTCTTGCAAGGGAAGTCATAGCGTTCTTGAACGGTCGCGGCGGCGTCATATACGTAGGTGTTGAAGATGATGGCACCGTTTCCGGCGTGGGCGATTCTGCCGCTGCGATGCTCGCCGTTGAAAGCATGGTGCGAGACGCCATCCAGCCAGATGCCACGGAATTGATGAGATGCAGCGTTGTGTACGGCACCGGCCTCAGCGAGGAGCGGCATTCGAACGGCGAGGCACAGTGCGTTCGCATCGACGTCTCCGCGGGGGTGTCCAAGCCTTACTTCCTGCGGTCAAAGGGGCTGACTCCGCATGGCGTCTACGTTCGCCAGGGAACATCGTCGATTCCCGCAACCAATACCGCGATTCGCAGAATGGTGCGCGAAGCGGATGGGGAGCGTTTTGAGGACCTGCGTTCGCTTTGCCAAGACCTCACGTTCGAGAAGGCCCAAAGCCTATTTAAAGCGAACGACGTTGCGTGGGGAACGTCGCAAATGCGATCGTTTGGGCTCTTAAGCGATGATGGGGTTTTCACCAATCTCGCGCTACTGCTTTCCGACCAATGCCCGCCGTATCTCAAGGCGGCGTGGTTTGACGGTACGGCGGCAGGTCAGTTCTCGTTCAGAAATAGGGACGAGTTCACCGGCTCGATATTCCAGCAGTTGGAAGACGCGTTTAGATTTATCGATGATCGAAATAACCTGGCGTCTAAAATCGAGGGTCTCGAGCGCATCGATATTCGCGACTATCCGGTGGACGCCGTGCGCGAGGCGCTGATCAACGCGGTTGTCCATCGCGAGTATTCCTTTAGCGATGCAACGTTGGTGAAGATGTTCGATGACCAAATGCAAATCGTCAACTTGGGCGGCTTGCCAGACGGCATTGAGCTGCAAGACATCGCGGCAGGAGTCTCAAGGCTTCGAAACCCTAAGCTCGCAGGGGTGTTTTTTAGATTGAAGTTGATTGAGGCATACGGTACGGGCATAGCGAAAATACGGTCTGCATATCGCTACGATGTCAAAAGGCCCCAGATCTCGTTCTCTAAAGGCGCCTTCACTATCGCGCTTCCTAATCGTTCATACAAGAATGCGTTGTCGAGCGAGAAAGATGCGGCAAGGTTGGCATTGCGGGGTGCGGGGGAGCCCTTCGAGGTTTCTGGCGAGGGGGCGTCTTCGCTCTGGTTGAGGAGTCGTACCGCCGCCGGCGAGCCAAGCCCGCGTAACGCGTTGCGCGAAGAGGGCGGCAGCAAGCGCGCATTGGCTTCGTTTGACTTGAGCGATATCGAGCGCACTGTCCGCTTCATCGAAGTCGAGGGCGAGGTGACGCGTAAGCAGATAGAAGAGCTTCTTGGCGTAGGTCAGACCACGGCGGGCAAGGTCTTGCGTGGTCTGGCAGAAGACGGCGTTATCGTCCAAGAGGGGCGAGGACCTTCAACGCGCTATCGGTTGGCTGGTTAGCTGCGCTCTGCAATCTGTGCCGCCACGGCAAGGTTCGGTATACTTCTTGTGCTTGATTCAAATCACAGGAGGTACCCATGCCCGTCGAGCCCAAGCCGATGCACGACTTGCCCGCCCATCACCTGGTCCCGGACGCCCTTACGCCGGAGCAGATCGAATCCAAGGCGGAGCACGTCGCCATCAGCAAAGCGAACATGCCCCTCATCAAGCTCTTTGTCCTCGCCATGTTCGCGGGCGCGTTCGTAGCGTTGGGTGCGGCGTTCTTCACCGTGGTTATGGGGGACGCGCAGATGGGTTTCGCGGCGCAGCGCGCGCTGGGCGGTCTATGCTTCTGTCTTGGCCTTGAGCTGGTGCTTCTGTGCGGCGCGGAGCTTTTTACGGGCAACGCCCTCATGGTGTTGGGCAAGGCGTCCGGCAAGATTTCCGGACGAGGGCTGGCTCGCAACTGGTCCATTGTCTGGCTGGGCAACTTTGTGGGCGCCCTTATGCTGGCGGCGCTCATCTTTATGTCGAACTTGCAGGGCATGAACGGCGGTGCCGTGGGCGATGCGATGGTATCCCTGGCCGTTGGCAAGGTCACACCCGCATGGCACACGCTGTTCTTCAAGGGCGTGCTATGCAACCTGCTGGTTTGCCTTGCCGTGTGGATCGGTTTTGGCGCGCGTACCACGGCGGACAAGGTTCTCGGCATCATTCTGCCCGTTTCGGCCTTTGTGGTGATGGGCTTTGAGCACTGCGTCGCCAATATGTTCTTCCTACCCATGGGTCTCGCCGCCAAGGCTGCCGGCTTTGGGACGGCGGTCGCGGGCGTGGAGTCGCTCACCGCGGGCTCCATGCTCTACAACCTGTCTGCCGCCACGCTGGGTAACATCGCGGGCGGTATCCTCATCGTTGGCGTCGGTTATTGGATCGCCTACGGCCGCGAGGCCCACAAGCATGAGACCGAGGTCGAGAAGCTGGCCGAGTAGCGGTAAAGGTTCCTCAAACAAATCAGCCGTATTGACGGGTTCGCTGTGGCGCTATCTTGCTGCGACGAACCCGTCTTTATTTGTTGAGATGCAGCCGGGTGCAAAGTGACGAACGACCGCACGCGCGACCATGCTGACCACTCGTCCTCCCAAGTCGCTTTAGCGTGCTAGTGTGATATGTTGACATCATCATTGGGCGCGGACGCCCGCGTGCGCGCGAACGCGAGGGGAGGCGCAGGCAGTATGTTCGGACGCATTTTCAGCACCATCGCCAAGCGCGTCGCATCGTCGCGCCTGCTGCTTGTGCTCATCATCGTCCTGCAAGTGCTCTACCTGTTGCCCGCGCTTAAACAAACAACCATGGGCGGCTGGCAAGACTCAATCGCATCGACTGAGGTCGAGTCCATTCGCATGTACCGCTCCAGCCAGTCGCTCGACCTAAACGGATATCCAGAAGACGACGCGGTGGGATCGTGGCACCGTGCGAACGATATCAAGATGGCGCGGGCGGCGGATAAGCTGCTCGACCGCTGGGACGCGGGCGATGCGAACGGCTACTTCGCCGCCGCGGCGGAGTATTACCAGATGAGCGCCAAGGTGCAAGGCTACGCGGGTTCCGTTTACAACCTCGATCGCGCGGCGTTTTACCAGGCTCTGGCAGACTCCGGCGCCACGCAGGCCTATGCGGTGTCTAGTGATGCGCCGGCGCTCCTGTACGCCGCCATGGGTGGCAAGGGCCTCTTCATGTTTCCCAGCGGCGCCATGCCTATTGTCTACTCATCGCAAGGTGACGGCATCTATAGGTATAACAGCCAGGTCGAGCTGCTCTTTTGGACGGTGCCGCCGCTGGCGGTATGCGTGCTTGGCGCCTCGACCCAAACCAAGCAGCGCCTTATGACGCAGGCTCCGTTGGGCGCGCGCCGCCGCATGCTCTACGGAGCGGCTTCCTCTGCCTTGCTGGCCCTTGCCGTCTTGGCCCTTATCTGCGCACCGACGTTGATCTTGCAGGCGGTTCGCGCGGGTGTGGGCGATGCGTCCTATCCCGTGGTGGTGGGGTCCGGTGCTTCGCTGGTGGTCTCCACGGTGGGGGAGGCGCTGCTTAAGTCCGCCGTGCTCTACGTGTTGATCGCATCGATGTTCTCGCTGCTGGCGCACCTCAGCGCGTCGGTGTTCGATTCCGTGGCGCCGGCGGTGGTCGCATCGTTGTGCATGATGGCGCTGCCTTTGGCACCGGGCTACTACGGCGAGTTCTCGTCCTATCGCGAAGTCGCGCCCTGGCTGCCCTCCACGTATCTGTGGGTGGAATACGCCGCGGGCTCCATCGATTCGGCTATGATGCCCGGCGCGCGGCCCCTGCTGGGCGTCTCCTTTGTTCGCGGTTGCGTGTCGCTTGGCGCCGCGACGTTCGCGCTTTCCGCTTTGCTCGCGCTGCTGGCTCCGGCGGGCGCGCTGGTGAGTTGGTCCTCGCGCCTGCGCCGCGCCGCTTCTCACCGCACGGGTTCGCGTGATACGGCGATGGACAAAGGTGCTGCGAGCGCCGGCATGGCGGCGGGGTCATCTCATTCCCCATCGTCCTCTTCCCGCCCTGCGCTCCCAACATTCTCGTCCCTTTCCGTCTTCGCATCCTACACTGCCGCGTTGGCGCGCATGCTGCTCAGCGGTCCGGCGCTCTACGCGCTCGCCCTTATCATGGCGGCGGCGTTAGTGGTCCCCGCGGTGTTCTCGGTCGATACGAACGTGCGCGACTTCTCGGTCGAGTCCTACAAGAACATGCAGCTTCGCCAGCTCTACGCGCAGCTTGAGTCCGGCGCATATGCGCATGATTCGGACGAGTACCATATGCTGCAGCGCCAGGCGGATGCATTGAGTGGCTACGTGTATAGCGAGACCTCAGCCAAGGGGTACGCGAGTTTGGCGGAGTATGAGCGCCTGCGGCTTGAGGCGGCGGACCTGCCGGCCCTTGCCCAAAACGACCCCGTGGGCGACCCCTTGCGCGTGGAAGCGAAGATCGCCCTGCTTGAAGGATTGGCGGCGTCTGACCAGCTTGAGCTTTACAACATGAGCACCCGCATGCCGGGATCCTTCTACCTGTCGTTTGTGTTTGGCGCAGCGCCCTTCGCGTTTTGGCTGGCGCCCGCATGCGTGACGGCGCTGTTGATTGCGCGACATCGCTGCCGCGGATCGCTTATCCAGCAGGCGCCCGTTTCCTTTACGGTCGAGCTGGGGGCGGGCTGCGTGGTGGCGTCCGCCATCGCGCTTGCTGTGCTGGCGCTGGTTGTTATTCCGGGGACCGCGTACGCCACCATGCGCAACGGCGTGGGCGAGATGGGCTATCCCGTGGTGTTCATCCAGAGCGGCGGCGTGGTGGCTACCACCGTAGCGAGCGCCCTTATGTCCGGCGCCGGCGTGCAGGCGCTAGCCAGCGCGTTTGTGGTGGTGTTCCTGGCCTGCATAGAGCGGGCGACCAGGAGTTTCCGTAGCGTGTGCGTCGCTGCTGCGGCTACGTTGGCATTGGCAGCGCTCGCCGCCAACGCGTCTGCGTTGGCGCCTGCGGATAGCATCGCCTCGGTGGCCCTGGGGTGGCTACCGCTTACGTATCTGGATGTGGCGCGCGTGGTCGGCACCGCAGGTTACGGCCTTATCTCCGGCTGCGGCGTCTCCGCCTTTGCGGCCTGCATCGTGCTGGCGGCCTCCTTGCCGGTCATGGTCGCCGCGGCGTACATGGTTGTCCGTGCGCAACGCGCCCGGTCCCTGCGCGTGCGCGATTCCTCTTGCGTGATTAGAATCTGATATTCGTCCAACTTGGCGGCAGCGCTGGCTGCAAGGCGATGGCCAAGACGATATTGGACCTCAATCACGGGAGCGCTCATGCTTTCTGTTACAAATCTCACCCTGTCCTACGGTGGACGCGTGCTGCTGCAGAACGTGTCTTTCGACCTTGAACCAGGTTGCATCATGGGCCTGGTGGCGCCCAACGGCTACGGCAAGACCACGCTGCTCAAGGCCATGGCCAACATCAAGGCAGCTCGCGTCACGGGCGCAATCGCGGTGGACGATCTTCCTGCCAACCAGGTTGCCCGCCGCCGTGCGCGCGTGTTCTACGCCCCGGGCGAGGGCACCTTACTTTACCCGGGCATGACCGTGGGCGACCACCTGGCCATGACGCGCAAGCTGTGGCGCTCCCAGAGCTCCATCGACGACGTCGCCCGCGCCTGCAGGGTCGACGGCTTTCTCAGCAAGCGGGTCCGCGCGTGCTCTCAGGGCATGCGCCAGCAGCTCACGCTGGCCATCGCCTATATGACGGGGGCGCGCTACCTGCTGCTAGACGAGCCCATGAACGCGCTGGATCCCACTAACGTGCAGCTCAATTCCGCCATCATGCGTTCGCTGGCCCAGCGGGGGACGGGCATCATCATGTCGTCCCACATCCTTGATAACGTGGACCAGCTCAGCGACAAGATTCTCTTTGTAAAGGACAAGGGGCTGGTGCTGTTCGGCCCGTCAGCGCCCGCCGCGCCGGCTTCGACAGCGTCGCCTTTGTCGTCCGCGTCGGCTTCAACCGCGGCATCGCCCGCGCACGCCGCGCCGAGCGCCGGGGCTCACTTTGCTTCCGGCCCCGCCTGCGCCTCCAAGGCGATCGATATCTATAACGAACTCTACCTGTAGCATAAGGAGATTGAGATGAAGGAAATGATGGGGGCAAAGAGCCCTTCGGCTTTGTGGACGGCCGAGATTTCGCGGCGCGGTTTGCTGTGCGCGGCGGGTTCGCTGGCGCTTGCGTCGCTGGCGGGTTGCTCGCGCGGCACCGCGGGCGGAAGTTCCGGCAAGGGCTTGGCGGGCAACGGCGACGACGATCCTTCCGACCTCTCCGACGTTACCATCACCATCGAGCCGCCCGCCCCGGCAAGCGAGGTCATTATGGTCGAGAACGCCTGCCGCTTGGCGGAGGGCGAGCCCACGGCGGAGGACACCTTGCTACGGGCGTTGGAGTACAGCGAGCCGGCGTTTAGCTTGGCAGATAGGCTGCCAGATGGTATGACGCGCGGCGACGTCTACTATTTCGATCTGATGGGGATGGGCGCGGGCACGGTAAAGAGCTCGCAGATGCCCTGCGATGTAGCGGAGGACACCACGTTGCCGGAAGGGTTCACCTATCTGGTGGTGGACGTTTCCATTCGCAATCCGCTGGATGAGAAGGTCAACTTCAACACGGCAGGTTGCATGTTGGGCGTCTATAGCGCAAACGACGATCCGGCGCTTACGTTTGAGGGAATCGACGCCAATACGTACCCGCGCACGGAGTTTGACCAGGTGGGCTACGCGGGCGAGGGCGCCTTCAGCATTTTCACGGGTGCTGACAATCCCTTGTGGGTGAGCGGTTACGATGGGCCGGGTGCCATGCAGCCGGGAGATCCCGTTGGTGATTTCTGGCGCGATTTGTGGATCATTCCGCAGAAGCGCTATCAGTTCTACTACGTGGTGTCGGATGAGGACCTGCAGCGCGAGGGCCTTTCCTGGCTTATCAGCCCTCGTCCGGATATCGATGGCGCGCGAACGTACGCATATAAGGTTGAGCTCGCGTAGGCAGCGACAAGCCGAGGCTGGCTGCGCCGAGCAGTAGGGGCGGCGGCTGACCGCGGGAGGCTGCGGCGGGTTTACTCGTCCAAACAATGCTCCGCGATACGGCGCTTCAGCTCGTCGATGCCCGCGCCGGTCTGCGAAGAGGTGACAAAGATCTGCTCGGCGGGCAGTTCCAGCTGCTTGCGGATGCTTGCCAGCTGGCGGGCCTGCTGGGCGCGGCTGAGCTTGTCCGCCTTGGTGAGTGCCACCACAAAGTTGAACTCGTTCTCGCGCAGGTAATCGACCATCTCGAAGTCGAGCTTGCTGGGATCGTGGCGAATGTCGACCAGAGAGACCACCAGGTTGAAGCTGCGCTCGCTCTCAAGAAAATCGCCGATAAGAACGGCCCAGCGGTCGCGCTCCGCCTTGGAACGCTGGGCGAAGCCGTAGCCGGGCAGGTCTACAAAGTGGATGCCGTCCGCTTCGAAAAAGTTGATGTTGGCGGTCTTGCCGGGGGTGCTTGATACCTTGACCAGGCCCTTGCGGCCAAACAGCTTGTTCATGATGGAGGACTTGCCCACGTTGGAGCGACCCACAAAGCTGACTTCCGGGCAGGTAGAGGGTGGAATCTGCGACGCCTTGCCGTAGCTGGCGACAAAGTGGGCGAGGTTGTAGTTGATGTTTGCCATGGGTTCTCCTGAGGGTAGGGGCGAGGCCTGGGTTTGGGAGCCTTAGCGGCTCTCGAGACCCAGCTTGGCGGCCAGGCGGCGGACGATGGCCAGGGTGAGGGCGCTGGCGGAGCGGGCGTAGTCCTCAAGGTCGAATTCGCGCTCGCACAGGGCGTCGTAGGATTCGTCGCAGTTATCGGAGATGGCGCGCAGCACCAGGCAGTCGATGCCGTTTTTGGCGGCGACGTGCGCGATGGCGGCACCCTCCATTTCGGCGCAATCTGCCTGGGTTACGGCGACTACCTGGTCTCGAAGTTCCTTGCCGGAGATGAAGCGATCGCCGGTGGCGATGGTTCCGCGCAGGTAGCGGCGGGGCTCCGCATCGGTGTTGTTGCGGCGGAAGAAGGAGGCGTCGGCGACGGATCGCGCCTGGGTGCCCTGTGCGATCTCCTCATCCGAAAGGTTGGCATCCATAAAGCCGTGCGAGATCAGGGTCTCCTCTGCAAGGTCTACCAGGAAGTCGGTGGATTCGAATTCCTCTAGACCGGGCTTGGATTCGGCAATCAACGCGGTGTCGGTATCGATGTAGCGCAGGCGCTCGCCGATCACTACGTCATCGATGTGCAACGCGGGGTTGAGGCCCCCGGCGATGCCGCTGAAGATGATGGCGTTGGCGTTGTACTTGGAGATGAGGTGCTGTGCGGCGGCCGCGGCGTTGACCGTGCCCATGCCGGCGGTGGTGCTCACGATGTTGAAGCCGTGGTACTCGCCGCCGATGATCTTAAGGCCGGCTTCCTCGCATACGGTGCCGTGCTCGATGGAGGTATAGATCTGGCGAACCTCTTTCTCCAGGGCGCCGATGATCGCGATGGTTGGTGTCATAATGCTCCTCGCAGGTAGGTGCTGTTTTTTGCTTTGCCTATGGTACCAGCACCGCGTGGAAAAAATGCGATGCGAATGGCGGGCACTCAAGTCGTTCGCGTTGGCTATGGCAGCTAGGGGGCGCCGGTGTGCACCGCCTGGCGGTCTCTATCGCGGTGTGCTCCGCGCTTGTGGCCATGCTGCCGCGTACGGGAGAGACGGATGAGCCGGCGACCGTTCGAGACCAGATCGGCCTTTTGGGCGAGCCCCAGCTGCTGGTGGGCATGGCCATCTTCATCTTTGGCGTAGGCGGCGTGTATGTGCTCTCGGTACCGTGTATCTCCATGTTCATGCGCGTCGCGCGGCAGCGCCACCCCAAGGCCATGATGCTTGCGAGCTCCGTCGAGCCCACGGCGTTCAACATTGGCATCAGCTTTGGAACGGCGGTGGGGTCCGCGGTGGTGGCGGGGCCCGGTATGGCGAGTGCGGGCGTGGTGGGCGCCGTCTTCTCGCTGGTGGCATGCGCGCTTACGCTGCTGACCATGCGAATCGATCGTCGACGCGGGTAGTCAACGCTATGCCAAGGCGAATTTGCCCTGATTGCCGCCGAGCGACCAGCTCTCATTCTTTCCCAGCCATGTAGCGTCATCATCGTCTCGCACGGATTTAAGGCGCAGGGCGATCTGGTGGTTTGATAGCGGTTTATATGTGGCGGGACGAGGGCCGGCGATACTCTGGTCCCTGTTTTGAGACAGTGGAAAGAACTGTACGCCGCCAGGGCAATCGAGTCCAATATGCTCAAGCATAGCGATGGCGTTGTTAGGACGGATGCCGAACTCTCGTGCGATGGCGCTGCGTTGCCGCTCGCTATCCGGCAGCAAGCCAAAGAGGTAGGGAAGCAGTTCGGTGTTGTGGAAGGACTGGTTTTTGAGGGGCAGCGCAATGGAAAGCGGGGCCCCATGGTAAGAGGGATCGTACACGAAATGCGCGATTCCCTGTTGATCTTGCCAGAGCGTGCCCGCTACCTGGCCGTTGATTGTCGCTTGCGAGTAGATGGATGCCATTAGAAACCTCCTCGCTGCCAGTCCTCGGGCTCTTGGGGAGTCTCAGCGCTAGCGTAGGGCAGCGGATCGGTGGTGTTGCCGGTGATGTGCCTAAACAGCTCGTCATAGGTTGTGGGCCGTGGCTCCTTTTGCGGTGGGCCGTCGGGTGCGACAGCTTTAAACTGCGGATCCGCCTGCACGGAGAGGGATATGCCCAGCGATTCGAGTATCGAGAGCAGCTTGTCGAGGCGGATGCCGGGCGCTGTCTCTACTTCGAGTGCGATGATGGAACGCTCGGAAACTCCGCAAAGCCATGAGAGCTGCCGCTGCGTAAGGCCTTGGCGCTTGCGGGCCTCGCGCACGTATATGCCGACCTGGCGGGGGATAACAATATCCATGGGCCCATCGATGAGGTGGGCGTAAGGATTGGTGACATCGTCCATAAGCAGACTTTCTTGAGTGCAGACTTTTGCATATCAGTCTATCTGCAAAAGTCTGCAGATAGGGATGGACGAGACGATATGAGTTGAACATTGGGAGCCCCTCCCCTTGCAGCTCTATCGTGGGTCGGGCGACAATGGTCGTAGCGCCAACCGTGGCCGCGCGCCACATGCGACGGAGAGGGGCCCGCCATGTCCAATTATGTCACAGCCATCGGTCTCGACGTCCACGCGAGGAGCATCTCCGCATGCGCCTTCGACCCCATGACCGGCGAGGTGTCCCGCGCAAGGTTCGGATACGACCCCGCGTCGGTCGCCGAGTGGGCACTGGGGTTCGAGTCGCCCAAGGCGGTGTACGAGAGCGGCCCGACCGGCTTCCACCTCTGCCGCGCCCTGAGGGCGCTCGGCGTCGACTGCGCCGTAGGCGCCGTCTCCAAGATGCACCGGCCGGCCGCCGACCGCGGGCGCAAGAACGACCGGCGCGACGCCGAGTGGCTCGCCAGGCTCCTCGCCTGCCGCAACGTCGTCGAGGTG
>NZ_JH126467.1:637201-684565 GCF_000225705.1 Collinsella tanakaei YIT 12063 | reverse complement strand
GGCTCCATCATAGGAGACGACGTCCTGCCGCGCGTCGCCGGCGGCCTGGGGGACAGGTCCCCCGCCGCGATGTACTTCCTCACCGTCGGGCCCGAGACGCCGGTCGCGGCGGCTATGCCGCTGACCGACTCGCCCCTCCTGGCCCTCCTCCTGATATCCTCTACCTTGTCCACGCCGATCATTTCCTTTCCGGACCTCCTAATGTCGAAATCGGATCGCATCGACAATTGTCGGTCCAAGGCGGCGGTCGGCGCGGGCCTTACCATTTCGGAAAATTTTCGTTTACCGGAATGGAAAGCGGCCTTTACCATTTTCGTAAATCAGACGTTACCAAATACAGCCCGGCCTCACCGGCTACTGGCAGGTGGGCGGGCGCTCGGACCTGGACTTCGACGACATGGTCGAGCTCGACCTGAAGTACATCCGCGAGCGCAGCCTTTGGGTGAACCTCAGGACCATCCTGCAGACCGTCAAGGTGGTCGTTACCGGCGAGGGGGCGTACTAGTGGGGCGCCCTCTAAAGATCGCGATGATCGGCCAGAAACACTACGGCAGTCGCGAAGGCGGTGTCGAGGTGGTGGTGACCGAGCTCGCGCGGCGCATGGCGGCGCTGGGCCACGAGGTCACCTGCTACGACCGCTCGGGTTCGGACGTCATGACCGGCGGCGCCGCGGACACGCGCGAGCGCGTCGTGGACGGCGTGAGGGTCGTGCCAGTCAGGACCATAGACAAGAAGGGGCTGGCGGCGCTGAGCTCCTCGTTCTTCGCGACGCTCGCCGCAATCCGCCAACGCCCCGACGTCATTCACTACCACGCCGAGGGCCCCTGTGTGCCGCTGCCCCTTGCGCGCATGGCGGGCATCCGCACGGTGGCGACCATCCATGGCCTTGACTGGCAGCGCGCAAAGTGGGGCAAGCTTGCCAGCGCGTACATCAAGCTGGGGGAGAAGGCCGCGGCTAAGAAAGCCGACGGCCTTATCGTCCTTTCAAGAGCTGCAGAGCGATATTTCAAGGATGCGTACGGTCGCGATTCGATGCTGATCCCCAACGGAATGGATCGAAAGTTTCCGAGTTCGGCGGACCTCATTGCGTCCGCGTGGGGCCTTTCAGAAGGGGGTTACCTCCTGTTCTTGGGTCGCCTGGTTCCAGAGAAGCGTCCCGAGTTGCTTATCGAGGCGTTCAAGGGGCTCGATACGGATAAAAAGCTGGTGATCGCTGGAGGAGGCTCGGATACTTCCGATTTTGAGTCGCATCTTCATGAGCTTGCTTCGGACGACCCGCGCATCGTGTTCACGGGTTTCGTGAACGGTGAGCCGCTTGAGGAGCTCTATTCAAATTGCTTCGCATATGTGCTGCCTTCAGATGTTGAGGGCATGCCCATGAGCTTGCTGGAGGCGATGGCGTACGGTCGATGCTGCGTGACGAGCGACATTCCCGAGTGCGCGGACGTGCTCGCCGGCAACGGCGTGACGTTTGAGAAGGGTAGCGCCGAGTCGCTGCGAACCGCTCTGCGCGCCCTGCTGGTAGACATCGGGCGCGCCGGCCAGCTTGGCGCCGCCGCGAGGGCGCACGTTGAGAAGACGTACACCTGGGATTCCGTTGTTGGGCGGACACTTGACCTGTATGAGGGAGTTCGACGATGAAGATAATCCTTGTTAACAAGTTCCATTATCTCAAGGGTGGATCCGAGACCTACTATTTCGGCCTTGCCGAGGGGTTAAAAGCCCTTGGTCATGAAGTCCATTTTTTTGCGATGGAGGGACCGGACAATGTTCCTTGCGAGGATGAAGATCTCTTTGTTTCCTCAAAGGACTACAATGGCCCTACTTCCTTTGCTCAGAAGATAAACGCCGCTGCTTCGCTGATATATTCTAAAGAGGCGAAGCATAAGTTCCAGGCACTCTGCGAGCGCGTTCAGCCAGATATCGTGCACATGAATCTTGTGCACCGTCAGATTACGCTTTCAATTTTGGACGCTCCCTATCTTAAAACGCATCATGTGCCCGTGCTGTTCACCTCGCATGACTACATCCTCGTCTGTCCGAGCTATGTGATGCTCGATGGCGCTAGCAACGTTTGCGATGCTTGCCTGGACGGCAAGTTTACTAATTGCTTTAAGCGAAAGTGTGTCAAGGGCTCTACCGCAAAAAGCGCCATGGGTGCGCTTGAGGCTGAGTACCTTAAGCTTCGCAAGTCATATCGTAAAATCGATCGAATCATCGCTCCGTCTGAGTTTATGAGAGGGAAGCTCATCGAGGGTGGCTTTCCCACCCAGCAGGTTGTTTGTATGCAGAATTTCGCCAAACAGGAGTTTTTGGATAACGCCTCGAAGGCTACCGACAAAACCAGCCGGGAAAACCCTTACCTGTTGTTTTTTTGGGCGCCTTTCTAAGGAGAAAGGTATCGATGTCCTCGTCGATGCGTTCATCGCGGCCATCCCATCGCTCCCCTCTAATGTCAGGCTTGTCATAGCTGGTGATGGGCCGGAGCGTGAGAGCATCGAGGAGAAGATTGCTTCTGCGGACTCTTGTATTAGAAGTCGAATCGAGCTTGCCGGCTATCAGGCCGGCAGCGCCCTTCAAGCATATGTCGAGGGAGCCTCTCTCGCCATCGCGAGCTCGCGATGGCGAGAGAACATGCCGTACTCCATCGTGGAGGCGTTCGCGGCGGGTACTCCGGTGATCGGCACGAATATCGGCGGTATTCCCGAGCTTGTGATCGAGGGGGAGACCGGATTTATTTGTGATCCGGACAGTTCACCATCTTTGACAGAGGCAATCATACGTGGCCTTGCAGCTTTCAATGATGAGGCTCGATACGCCTCCTTGCAGGCCAACTGCCGAGCATATGTCCTTGAACGTTGCTCACAAGGCAAGTACATGAAAGAACTTACGGCTCTTTACAAAGAGCTCATTGATAGCAAGAAGGGAAACTAAGCCCCATGGCAGAAAAGAAACTCAACGGTACCGTCATCGTCACGTACCGCTGCAACGCCCGTTGCACCATGTGTAACCGCTACAAGGCGCCTAGTCGCCCCGATGAGGAAATTACCCTTGAGACCATTAAGAAGCTTCCCAAGATGTATTTCACCAATATCACGGGTGGCGAGCCGTTCGTCCGAACGGATCTCAAGGACATCGTGCGTGAGCTCTACAAGAAGTCCGACCGCATCGTGATCTCCACCAACGGCTTCTTCACCGATCGAATCATTGATTTGTGCGAAGAGTTCCCTAAGGTCGGTATCCGCATTTCCATCGAGGGCCTCCAGGAGACAAACGATGCCATTCGTGGGATCCCGGATGGCTACAAGCGCGGTTATGCGACGCTTAAGAAGCTCGTCGAGCTCAATCATCCTGACGTAGGCTTCGGTGTGACGGTGCAGGACCTCAATGCCCCAGATCTTGTGCCGCTCTACAAGATTGCCAATGAGATGGGTATGGAGTTCGCAACCGCATCGCTCCACAATAGCTTCTACTTTGTCGAGGCCAAGAACATCATCCACGACCGTCCCATGGTTGCCAAGAACTTCGAGGCGCTCATCAATGAGCTTCTCAGAAGCAACGAGCCGAAAAAGTGGTTCCGTGCTTACTTCAATCATGGTCTCATCAACTACATCTACGGCCAGCCTCGTCTTCTGCCGTGCGACATGGCTTTCGACACGTTTTTCATCGACCCTTATGGTGACGTCATGCCCTGCAACGGCACCAAGGATAAGGAGGTTATGGGCAACCTCAACGTGCAGACCTGGGACGAGCTCTGGAACTCCGATGCAGCGGAGAGGGTCCGCTCCCACGTGCGCCATTGCGACCGCAACTGTTGGATGATCGGCTCTGCCTCGCCTGCCATGCACAAGTACATCTGGAAGCCCACATGGTGGGTGCTTAAGCACAAGGCCAAGGCTCTCTTTAGCAAGAAGCCTTACGACATGCACGAGCTCAAGATTGTTCGCGACTACGATGAGGGCCGTGTGACTAAGGAACAGCTTGACGCTTGCTCGACCTGCGACCTGTGCGCCAAGGTTAACGATGGTCTTTCGGAAGCGTCGAAGGCGGACGCGCACGTCTACGAAGCGCACGAGGCTTTGTAAATCTTCGAATAGCACAGTAATTAGAAGGGGGAGGACGATGGCGGTGCAGAAAGACAAGAGATACGCATCAATTGATGGCTTGCGATCCTATGCTTCGATTGGCATTATATCAATGCATGTTATGACGAATGGCCAATACGCTCTTCCCACTCCATTGAGCCTTTTGATAAGTCCGATGGGCGAATTTGTATACCTGTTTATGGCCGTCAGCGCTTTTTCGCTGTGCTGCGGCTATTACGAACAATTTATAAATGGCAGCTTTTCTATCAGCTCTTTTTATGGAAGGCGCTTTGCAAGGCTGGTGCCATTCTTTGCGCTGCTTTGTCTCATCGATTTTATTTCCCATCCAAGTTTTGACTCGCTATACGAAGTGTTCGCAAATGTAACGCTCTGCTTTGGCTTGCTACCAAACTCATCTATGTCTGTTGTGGGCGTTGGGTGGTTTATCGGTCTGGTGTTTGTTTTCTACATTGCCTTTCCGTTCTTCTGTTTTTTGATGGGGGACAAGAGGCGGGCATGGCTCGCGCTTGCTATCGCTCTCATTTATAACGTGGTCTGCCGGCTATATTTCTTCGATGCGAATCACGTCGTTGTCGGATATGATTTTAGAAGCAATATCTTATTCTGCAGCGTCTTCTTCATTGTGGGGGGATTGGTTTATCTATATCGTCCAGCCGAAGCGGGGAGAGCGGCGAACTCGATCAGGTTCCTTCTATTAGCAGTTGCGGCGCTCTCGTTTGCCATTGTTGCAGTCTTTGGTACAAATATTCTTCTGCTCCTCTTATTTGTTGTTGCCCTTCTCGTCTACGCAGTTATTTCTGAAGAGCCTAGCTGGCTTGTTAATAAATTCACCATCTTTGTAAGCGGTATCAGTTTAGAAATATACCTGTGTCACATGGCTGTATATAGGCTTTTGGACAAATTGCTACCAATGGATCAGCTGCCTTATGCCTTTGCGCTGTTTTTGGTGCTGGTGGGTGCGGTAGCTTGCTCGTGTGCATTTAAGCGGTTAAGCCGGTCTTTAATATCTGTGTTAGGGGATCGCTGCAAGAATGTGGCTTCAATCAAAGGATGAATACATGAAAGTTCTTTTAATAAACCCGATCATGTATACCAGCGAGACCTCTAGCGTTCCACGTACGGTATCGATAAAAGACTGCATGGCGTATGACTTATGCCTCGCTTTTAAAGAACTGGGTTGCGAGGTCACCCTTGTTGCTGCGGAGCCTTTCAAACCCTACGCTGAAGAAGAATACCCTTTTGAAGTCGTGTGGATGGATTGTCTCTGTCCGCGTATCTTCAAGCCTAATTGTTTGCCCTTTTTGTCAGGATTGAGAAAATTTCTTCGCTCCGAAGGCGACACTTTTGACTTGGTGATCTCGAGTGAGGTCTTTTCGATAAACAGCCTTATTGCTTGCCGTTCGCTAGATGGGAAAGTTGCAATATGGCATGAGTTGTCAAAGCATAATGCCATCTTCAAAAAGATTCCCTCTATTATTTGGTATAACCTTGTGGCTCGCTTTGCCATGCGAGATGCAACGGTGGTTGCTCGCTCAAAAGAGGCTCAATCATTTATTGCCCGCTATTGTAAGAATGTTTCGGGTAAGATCATCGAGCACGGCGTTAACCTGGATGTATTTACAACATCGGATGCCGTGCGGAATCAGTTTATAGTTTGTTCTCAACTCATTCCGAGAAAGCAAATTGATGGAATCATAAAGTGCTTCGCGGAATATACCAAGCATTACGATGCGAACACGTTTTTGTATATTGTCGGGGACGGCGAAGAAAGGGAAGCGCTTCAGATGCTGTCGCACGAGCTGAAGCTGGATGAGAACGTTGTCTTTACCGGAAAACTGCCGCACTCGGAGCTTTTAGGTATTTTGAATGCGTCATGGGCTCTTTTAGTAAATACATCAAAAGACAACAATATGGTATCGATCGTTGAGTCTATAGCTGTGGGAACACCTGTTGTGACGACCGACGTTCCCTTAAATGCCTCCTATATAAAAAGGGAGTCACTAGGAATCGTAAAGGCTCGATGGGGTGAAGACGATCTTAGAGAAATCGTCGTTAACCATGAGACTTTTCGGGCCAACTGCCTTCGCTATCGAAACGGTCTTTCAACGTCATGCAAGGCGCAAGAGTTTCTGAATCTGTGTGATAGATAATCGAAAGGTGCAATGTGTATTCGATTGCATATGTTGTCCCCTATTTCGGGAAGTTTCCTAAGGGATTTCAGTTTTGGCTCATGAGTTGTGGCTGCAACCCATCAATTGACTGGCTCATCTTTACCGACGATCGAACCGATTATGATTATCCCGATAACGTAAAGGTTACGTACTGGACCTTTGACCAAATGAGAACCCGCGTCCAGAGCATCTTTGATTTTCCCATTTCTCTCGAGCGCCCGTATAAGCTCTGCGACTATAAGCCGGCGTACGGGGAGATCTTCGAACGGGAGCTTCGGGGGTACGACTTCTGGGGCGATTGCGATATCGACCTCGTCTGGGGGGATATCAGAAAATTCTATACGGATGAAGTACTAGAGAATTATGAAAAGGTCGGCTTCAATGGCCACTCGATGTTATTCAGGAACACTCCGCAAGTTTGCTCCCGTTATCGCACCTGCGTCGAGGGCGCATTAAGCTATCGGGATGTCTTCAGCGTAGATCAGGGCTTCGCGTTCGACGAAACCGGGATGGACGCGATATATGAGGCACTCGGCATCCCCGTCTACAAGGAAATCGACTTCGCAAATCTCCTTAAGTACGATTACGGATTTTATCTTGATTGGCAGGATGAGGAAGATAGGGAGAAGAACGAGGCGCAGGTCTTTACTTGGTCCCATGGAGTCGTGACCAGGCACTACCTATATAAAGGACGCATAGAGACCAAGGAGTATCTATATCTGCACTACTGGTGCCGTCCGACGTCTTTCAGGATTCATGAATATGATCCCAACAGGCAATATCTGATCTACCCCGATGTCACGACTGACAAGCCCTTTCACATGGATGAGGAGCTGATACGTCGAAAGAGCAAGCGAAGCAAGGTGAAATACTACGCTAAGTCGATATGGTTCAACAGGCACAAGATCACGTTAGAGCGAATCGTTTTTAACGTGAAGGGAATGCTGGGTTATAAAAACGGGTGTTAAGTATGCAGATCTACAAAACCTTTGATACCCTCAGGCGCTATTGGCGGCAGATGAGGTTGATTACCATTAGAGATGGCTGGAAGAAGATGGCGTTTATGAAGCGCCATCATTACTTTGCATCTGTAGGAGAGAACTGCTATTACCAGTCGAACCTTCTGCCCGCGGAGCCGTTCCTTGTCTCGTTTCACGATAACGTGGCTGTCTCGGCGGGGGTTCGGATAGTTACGCATTCCGCATTGAATACGGTCTTTAATCATGCTGAGGGCAGCGATCGATATCTCTGCCGGTACGGCAGGGTCGAGATCGGGAGTAACGTTTACATCGGTGCTGATGCAATCATCAATTACGGGGTCACAGTTGGCGACAACTGCATCATCGCAGCAGGGGCAGTTGTGACCAAGGACGTCCCTTCCGGTTCCGTAGTGGGCGGTGTCCCTGCAAGAATAATCGGGACCTATGAGGAGTCAAGAAGAAAACTACTTGCCTTCTCGGAGCCCTATCTTGAAAAGGGATTGCGAGAGCCTTGTACGGTCGAAGAAATGGTTAGCTGTGAAAATGAATACCCTGATAACGGAATCCAGTCCAAAGAAAACCCGTATTGATAGGGTTGTCTGGGTGGACTCTCTGAAACTATTTGCGTGCCTGCTTGTTGTTTTCGGGCACTTATATATGTCAATGGCTTCTTCCGGACTGATGGATGGTGATAGCGCTGTTTATTTGCTGCCCATACAGACCGTCTACACTTTCCATGTACCGGTTTTCTTCGTTTGCAGCGGATTTCTTTATCAATACAACAAAGGAGGATCCTCCTTTTCGAGCCATTTGATGTCACTGAAAAGGAAGATTATCAACCTCGGCGTTCCCTACATAGTTTTTTCTTCGGCTACGCTGCTTTTGAAAAATGCATTCGCTTCTGAGGTGAACAATCAGGCAACGCCATTTCTTCGTACTATTTTGTTCGAACCTATCGCTCCCTACTGGTATCTCTATACGCTACTGTTGATCTTTTGCATCATTCCAAGACTTGGCAGCCCGCGTGCCATTTTGAAGTTGCTGGCCGTTTCGCTGGCCATCAAAGTGGTATATGTCTTGTTGCCAGAAACCATAGTGCTTCCAGACCTCATCGGAAAGGTTGCCTCAAATTTAGTATGGTTTTCCTTGGGGATGAGCTTGACGGTCGCCGGCTTTGGGAAACTTATGATGCATCGAGCGATGGCAATCGTGCTTTTCATTGCAGCGGCTGTCGCTTCTTTGGTGCTGTACGGCAAGGAGAATACGGATAAAATCACTCAATTCTTAATCGGGTTCGCTTTCGTATATTCCTTGGTGGATTTGTTTATGTCAATCGATGTAACCAATGAATCGCGGCTGCTCAGGCAGATGAGTGCTTATTTTTTGCCGATCTATGTATTGCATACGATTTGCGCTGCATGCATGCGCGCTATTCTTTTTAAATTTGGATTGGATTCCCTAGCGATCCATTTGACAGTCGGGTTTATAGCGAGCGTCTTTATTCCTGTCGCAATCTATGAAATTGCTGAACGTCGCTGGTGGCTGTTCATCTTGTTTGAGCCTACACGAGCCTTGAAAATGAAAAAGGGGGAGTGTAATGAGCGGGTTTAAAGGGCGAATACGTAGAAGCATTCAGTCTAGAACGCTTATTGGCGATACACTTTCTTACTGTTTAATACCTCTTGGGTTCGGAGACAAGTATTTAATCGGCTTAAACAGTATGTATAAGGCATATTCGTGGGTAGCAAAGAAGCTCGGCCCCTTTTATAAAGATTATCTCAATTCTGCCAGGTCATTGTCTGGGCAAACATCTTCTAGCGGCGGGGCAAGCAAGACCGTATGGGTATGTTGGTTTCAAGGGATTGAAAACGCTCCCGCTGTTGTTCGTCAGTGCTATGCTTCTCTTGAGGAATGGCTTAGCGATTGGGATATCGTGACGATCACTTCGGAGAATTATGACCAATACGTCTCCATTCCAGATTACATTGTAGATAAATGGAAGCGTGGGATTATATCCCATACTCATTTCTCTGATATCTTGCGTGTTGCGTTGCTTGTGGAACACGGCGGCCTTTGGGTTGACGCCACCACATTCATGACTGGGCCACTCCCAGATTACGTATTGGATAACGAGCTCTTTGTCTATCGCAACGGATGGATGGACAGCGACATGATCAACATGGAGAGTTGGTTCATTTATTCTAGGTTCGGTGGAAACCGTTTTCTCAAGCAGGTTCGAGACTTGCTATTCGAATACTGGAAACGCTATAGCTTCCTCAAGAATTATTTCTTATTCCATATGATTTTTCGCATAGTCGAAGATGAGAATAGGTTGGATTGGGAGAGGATTCCCTACTTCCATCAAATCGATAATCACCTACTGATGCGGGAGCTGCAACAACCATTCAACCGTGCCCGCATAGAGCAGATCAAGCGAATCACAACGGTTCACAAGCTTACTTATAAGTTACCGGAATGCGGTTCCAGCTGCACGGTACATCACTTAATGGAGATAAATGAGCATTTCAAATAGCGCTTCAGAAACAACTAGTGTATTGTCGGCTGGCAATCAAAACTCTCAATTAACGGGACCATTGAAGCCCAAGCGGTCATTAAAGCCCATTGCTGCGTTTTTCATTATTTCCGTTTTGATTTATATGGAACTAATTGGTGGCCGTAGCTTTTTCGATGAGGCTCTTTCGATCGTCTCCGTTCTCTATCTCTTATTTCTTGCTATCAGGGATGAGCTTTCACGTTATGACTCAGTTTCACTCTTCATACTCATGGTTGTCATCTTTATTGGGCTGGCTTCGAATGTTTTCTCTGGGATTAGCAGGCCGCTGACTTCCGTTCTCATCGATGTCGTCGCTGAGACAAAGGTTCTTTGGGCCTTTTTTGCAGCAAAATATATGTTTCGAGGGCAAACTGGAAAAACGTTTGCGACAGCCTTAGTCTTTTTGGCTAAGGCTTACATTATTTCAGCCTTTGTTTGCTCTATCGTCAGCCAGGTGGTTAATATTGGAATGACCGAATCGCAGCGATACGGTTTGCAAGGTTTTCGATTCGTATTTCCTTTCAGCTTTCAATTTATGGCTGTGTCGCTATTGGCAATTGCTATCCTGATAAAGGGGAACGCGAAGAATCGTAAAGTTTATTATGTACTGGCATCGATAAGTCTTATGTTGGCTACAAAAAGTGCGCCACTTTTATTCGGCTTGCTCTTTCTTGTTCTTTTATATTATTTCAATCACTTTAAAAAGCTTAATGCATTCGTTGTTGCATTGCTGTTCTTAGGTGTTATTTTTGTCGGTTCCTATCAGATTCAGACTTATCTCATGAACGTAAATGCTCCGCGTTACTTGTTTTTCCTTCATGGAGCTGAACTTGCGAATCGCTTCTTCCCATTAGGTGCTGGGTTTTCAACCTTTGGATCTGACCAGGCGGCTCGCTTATATTCACCTCTGTACTATGAATTTGGTTTCTCGTATCTTTTTGGTTTGAATCCTGAAGATGGTTCCTTCTTGAGTGATACATTTTGGCCGATGGCAATCGGCCAGTTCGGGTGGATTGCATTTGCCTTGCTCGTCATCCTGTACTTGAGGATAGTATTAGGGTTCAAGGGGCCCGTAAAGCATGAGTTTGAATCAAAGGCGTTCCTCTATGCCGCTTTTCTTTCGTATATGATCCATGCGGTTGGTTCGGCTATCCTATCTTCGTCTGCAGGGGTAATTGGTTTTATTGCCCTTGGATTGGTCTGCTCTTCTTACGATGACCAATTGATCGGCGGTAAGCGGCTCGGCAGGGTCGGAGGTATCTGAAATGAGCAGATATAGTTATCTCCTCAAAAATATCGGCCTTATGACCTTAAGTAATTTTGCAAGCAAAATTCTTGCGTTCCTGCTGGTGCCCCTTTACACAAGCGTGCTCTCGACATCAGAGTACGGCTTATATGATATCTACACTACTACGGCATTCTTGCTTGTACCACTCCTGTCCGGCGCCGTTTCCCAGGCAACTCTGA
Source organism: Collinsella tanakaei YIT 12063 (assembly GCF_000225705.1). GTDB lineage: Bacteria > Actinomycetota > Coriobacteriia > Coriobacteriales > Coriobacteriaceae > Collinsella > Collinsella tanakaei. The sequence continues at coordinate 673,287 of NZ_JH126467.1, read as the reverse complement.
GGTTTTCTCTTGAACCTGACAAGGATCGTTGCCTCGTTTTTACGGAGTCAATGCGTTCCTTTGTAAAGGCAAGCTTGGTGGTGGTTTTCGCGATTGCCATTAATGGCGCTCTTAATGTTATTCCGCTGTTTAATGAATACCCTGTCTTTTTTGTTGTCTATTACGTCCTGTGCCTCTTGTCTGACATCCTTCTGTCTTTTGCAAGGGGCGTTGAGAGGATAGCCGACGTTGCTATTGCTGGGCTTTTAAGCTCGGCTGCCATTATCATTTTTAATATCGCGCTGTTGGTCGTTTTTCCTTTGGGTATTTCAGGGTACTTTATCGCCAATATCTCTTCTTTTGCGATTGTAATCGCGTATCTGACAATTCGATTGAAGCTGTGGAATTACCTTCGTGACGGTGATGTCAGGGAGCTTCGTTGCGAAATGCGCAGCTACAGCCGACCTCTTATATTTGATCAGATTGCTTGGTGGATTAACAACGTTTCTGATCGTTACGTTGTTGCTTGGATTTGTGGCGCGGCGGCAAACGGAATCTATTCGGTTGCCTTCAAAATCCCCTCAATCCTGAATGTCTTTCAATCGATTTTTAATCAGGCATGGACTCTTTCAGCGGTAAAGGAGCTGGATGAAACATCCGGCGAATTCTACTCCCGCATCTATTCAGCATATAATTGCGCGCTCGTGCTGTTGTGTTCCCTTCTTATTGCGGGGGATAAGCTGATTGCTAGAGTTTTATACGCCAACGATTTTTATCAGGCGTGGCGATATGCTCCTTTGCTAACAATATCGGTAGTGTTCAGTTGCCTGTGCGGTGTCTTCGAAGGTATCTTTGCGGCAGCTAAGGAGACAAAGATACTCGCAACGTCTACAGTTGCGGGGGCAGCGGTTAATATCCTGATGAATCTGGCATTGGTTGGAGTTACAGGGCCAATCGGCGCAGCTTTTTCAACCATGGTGTCTTATGGGCTCGTTTGGTTTGTCCGGTTAAAGAAGGCGAGCGGCATTGTCAGTCTTTCAATTAATCTTGGTCGCGACATAGCATCTTATGCGCTTCTGTTTGGCCAGTCGCTAATTCTATTCTTATCGCTTGGCAACCTGGTGGTCCTTGCAATCCAGATGCTCTTTTTTCTCTGCCTACTATTGATATACAGACACGATCTCTACAACGTTGCCAGTTTGCTTTTACGAAAGATTGGAAGGTAATGTTGCCGACTACTGGGGAGGGTTTTGTGGCAACGAGTAGGAATAGCAGCATTGAGCTGCTCCGCATCTTCGCTATTTTTGGAATTGTCACAATGCACATCAACGGAGAGTTGATGTCGTCTGCGCAGGGGTCTACGGCGGCGTGGATTCAACTTGAGAACAGTCTCTTTAACGCTGGCGTTTCTGTTTTCGTGTTGATTTCTGGATACTACGGTATCCGTAGGACATGGCATAAGGCAGCCGTGCTCGAAATTACCGCGATTGTTTATTCTGCACTGACGGCTCTCCTTTCGAGTATGCAGGGGGGGGGTACGTCACTGAAGGTCGTGTTGCAAGCCTTTATACCAATCTCCACCAATCAGTACTGGTTTTTGTCGTGTTATATGCTACTCATGCTTTTTGCACCATATATCAACGACGCCGTACAATGCTTAAGGAAAGATGACCTAAAGCGGTTGATCCTTTTAATGGTTGCCGTTTTCTATGTCCTTCCAACTGTGATCTACTATCACGTGTTGGGGACGGGGAAAAATGCAATCAACATGCTTACTTTGTATCTGTTGGGTAGTTATTTGAGGAAATATGCTTCGGACGAAGATGTATCTAATAAGGCACTTGTAGCTACATATGCTTCCTCAACCTTTGCTATCCTGCTGTTAAACTGTGCCGCGAGCGCAGTTACGGGATCTGTTCATATTCCCTTTGCCAGGGATTGCAGCATTTTCGTCCTATTGCAGGCTGTTTCTTTATTCATCATGTTCAAACGTTATAACTTTGCATCCGTCAGCGTAAATGGTGTTTCTAGACACGTTTTGGCTGCCTACCTGTTTGAGGGGGCGTTTAGGGCCTCTGTTCTTCCGTTAATCATTGATGTGGGGATGTATCAGGGTTCTGAAATGTGGCCCGCCTTGTCCATTCTCATTTCCTTGTTAACTATTACAGCGTGCGTATTGATAGACGTGCCCATTCAACGGGTTGTCGCATTGGTAGTCGACGTATTGCAATTTTTAGTTAATAGGGTCCTGCGCGCTGATTGACGTTCGCTCACAGTCCCTCATCGTTGTATTGCCAGCGGATACGTGATGACTCATCAATCATTAATTCCATTAGGAAAGGACTTCTTATATGAAGGCTATCATCCCCGCAGCCGGCCTCGGCACCCGCTTCCTGCCGGCGACCAAGTGCACCCCCAAGGAGATGCTCCCGGTGCTCGACAAGCCGGTCATCCAGTACGTGGTCGAGGAGGCGCTGGAGCCCGAGGAGGTCGACGGCGCCGTCATCGTGACCTCGCCCGGCAAGCCCGAGCTGCTCAGCTACTTCCAGCCCGACCGCTCGCTGGAGGCGCTGCTGCGCGAGCGCGGCAAGGACGGCTACGCCGACGCCGTGGCCCAGGCCGGCGACATGCCCGTGGACTTCCGCTACCAGTACGAGCCCAAGGGGCTGGGCCACGCCATCCGCTCGGTGGCCGACGCCGTGGCCGGCGAGAGCTTCCTGGTGCTGCTCGGCGACTACGTGGTCCCCTCGCGCGACATCTGCACCCGCATGCTCGAGGTCTCCCGCGCCCACGCCGGCGCGTCCGTGATCGCGGTGGCGCCCTGCTCGCCGGCCGACGTCTCGCGCTACGGCGTCATCGCGGGCGAGCGCGTCGACACCCTGGAGGGCCTCGGCGGGGTCGCCGACGACGAGCCCGGCGCGGTGTGGCGCGTCTCCGGCCTGGTGGAGAAGCCCGCCGCCGAGGAGGCCCCCTCCAACCTCTACATCGTGGGCCGCTACCTGCTCTCGCCCCTGGTCATGGACCTGCTGGCCGACCAGGAGCCCGGCAAGGGAGGGGAGATCCAGCTGACCGACGCCATGGCCCGCTCTCTCGAGCGCGAGGCCATGTACGCCGTGGTCATCGACCCGCTGTCCGGCTACGACACCGGCACCCCGTCGGGCTGGATCGCGACCAACGCCCTCATGGCCGCGGCCGACCCCCGCTTCGCCGAGGAGTTCTGGGAGGCTGTCGACGAGCGCGGGGGATTGGTCCGTCGCTAGGCGGCCTCGTCCAAACGCTCGTTCTTGAGCGCCAGAGCCTCTTTACCTTGCTGTGCATTGTCACGTTTCACGCGGTTGACTGGAACCTCTCTAGTCGACCGCGTTTCGCTTTTAGGGGAGGGGATTGAAGTATGCTAATGCGCAAAACTATGTTTTGGATCTCTGTTGCCTTGGCGATCGGAGTCTTTAGCATCATATTCGTTCTTACCGAACAGACCCCTGTTCAGACATCAGTGCTCTCGTCTGCCGTGAATGAAGCGGTTGTTGCCCACCATGACAATGGAATGGGCGACGGCGCTGAGGCTTCTTCCAGTGCCGGCCCCACTGCGTCCTTGGGTGTTATCTCTGATCTTGGGACGGCACTGCTTTCCTATGCCAGTGTTCGCAAATGGGCTCATACCGTTGAGCTTCTTGCTCTTGGTATTCCCGTTTCTTTGGCCTTCGTATTCTGGTGGGGAAGGCCACGCGGGTTGCTATCACGGGTTCCGCTCTCATTTCTGCTCTGCGTTTTCGCATCCCTATTCGATCAGACGCATAAGCTTTTCGTTCCCGGTAGGGAGTTCGACGCCGGGGACCTCCTATTTGATCTCCTGGGCTATTCGATTGCGATTCTCGCATGCTTCTCTTGCGAGAGATTGGCCTGGTCTTTAATCGATAGGCGATTTCCCAAGATACTTTGGCTTTATCTATAATCTTAATACCAAGAGTTTGATGGCTGACGAAGTGCGGGTATTCGGCTTGCACGGGTTGGTAGTGCCGCAGATTCTTCAAGTCGGGGCGCCCTGCGTAGTGAGCGCGCAGGGCGCCTCTGGCTGCGGTCTCCGCAACGCATAGACGAGGTGGATTTTCCTGGTGCTTGTGAGACCCTGCGCCACGACGCTCTGGCCTCGTTCAGTTTCCGTCTGAGGCATTGTTCTTCGATAGCTTGGCGCACGCAGCCTGGTTGAACCGTAGGTTGAAGGTGACTCCGCTGCGTTCGCGCTGATGCGGAAATCACGAAATGACCTGTACCCGCAGCGCGAAATAATAATCGACTCCTGCGAAAGCTGAGTATTTGAAGGGCTGGGACCGGCGAAACCAAATAGGTACACGCTCTCCATGGGTTCTAATGTAACGTGAATAGAGCGTAGACTTCTTTCTGAATGCGTTTACGCACTTCGTTGTGTATATAGGCTTTGTCAGTTAGCAACGTGGACCCAAGCAGGATTGACTCTTCGTAGCCATTTCCTGGTCTTCCCAATAGCCTTGCTGTTTGAATGTAGTTTTGTATGCGCTCCTCAATTCCAACAAAACCTGAATCATTGTAAAAGCAGTTTTCAACAAATATCAATTCTATCTGGTCTTCGTCTTCGATAGGAAATGGGGATATGCAGATTCGCCTATCTGGAAGCATGCTGTTTTCGTTGGCAGGTATAATTGTTGCTTGCAAAGAAAATGGCCCATCTGCATAACCAGGAAGATATTCTCCAATTTCTTCCATGAAGGTTCGGATGAAAAGCCTGTATGACTTTTCGCATTCGGGAAGTACGGTCTTGCACCATGATTCGAAGGTTTCGTCTGTATAGCTCTCCCAGACTCTGCAACGGCCTTTGGTAAGATTGTCAGGATTGGGGGGTAGGTACTGCAGATGGTTTTCTGGGCCGATCTCAAGCATCTTAACAAGATAGGGCAGCAGCGATAATGGAATGCTAGTTTCGCAAACTTTGATGTTGTAATTACTTTTTTCAGCTAGCAGCATGCTTAGTTCATCGGCGCTGCAATTTCGAAGATTTAGATACTCACGACTTCCAATGCTGCCTTCACGTAAAATGCGACTGCACCTGAGGGCCTCCTCTGTGAAAGCGGCTTTCATTCCCAATGGTTCGCTGAGAACGGGCTCTGCCGATTCGAAAAACCCTTCAAGGTCATCGACGATCATTGATAAAGCCATTTCCCTGGCACAATCGATGCCTTCGTAAAGAGCCCCAATCCGATAAGTATGAGCTTCGGGTCGATTGGACAGCCTTATCGAGAATATGGGAGTGGTGGAACCGTCAGGCCCTTTTATTACCGGCCCATGTTTATCGTCGGACAGCTTAACGAGTATGCGGTCGTCTCCGGGTCGTTTTTCTGATAGCACAATATGGGCAACTGTGGTTGTGGCACTGTAGCTAATCACCATTCGAATGGGGGCTTCGGGCGTGGAAAGTGTTCGCCAGAAAGGAATGTGTGGTTTCGCTTTTTTCAAGTAGCGATTCGTTATGTTTGTGTAGGTTGTAATGGCTTGGAGGGCGATTGTCGTTATGTCGGTTTTGCTGAGCTTTCCCTCCAGCTCATCGGAAAGGTTCATTCTTCCACGTAAGCAGTCCATATAGAGGCTTAAGTTGTTGTTTTCAAGTTGATCGAGGATTAGTTTTTGCTTGGTTGCGCTTGCTGTGCAACCGCAAAGTATCACAAAAAAGTTTTTCAGCAGCGGATCCCTCGAATGGTTTTTGCAGAACACCCTTACTTCCTCATCAGGCAGGCTGTTGAGGAAACTCGCTGCTAAGTATTCCTGTAGAACTGTATGAGAGAATCCAACCGCTCCGTCTGCTATGACGAGAAGGCCGGAATACTTGCCCATTTGTTCTATCAACTCTGCTTCGGTGGGAGCGCATTGCTGGAGCAAGTAGCTTCTGCATGGAAGAGCCTCCTGATTTATCAGGCATTCCAATGCGTAGTTTCCCAGCTCTCGCTGGAGGTAGTCAGCGTCTAGGTCGCAGTCGGGGTCTAGCTTCGCTTCAATTAAGGATGTGATACATGTGCTGTAGATCGCTGCAAGATTCCGAGGCGTTGCACCGTCTCCTTTGGTGTGAAGATACTCAATTAAACAGTTGAGATGCAGCGGGTTTCCCATAAGCTCACGACCTGCTTCGTTGAGTCTGCGCATGACATCCAGCGGTGAGCGTATGCCTCTTTCGCGAAGGTGGGAGATCACTTCATTTTCAGATAGACTCTGTAGGGACGCGCCTTCAATGCCGATTCGCTTGCGGTCGCTACTGAAGCGGGAGGAGCAGATGAGTCGTCCTTTATCGCTGTTAGCGAAACGAGCTAGCTCGGCCAGGAGGAGGTCTCTATCACATCGAGCTTCATCGAGGCCGTCAACGATGAGGCAATAGGAGGCGGGATTTTCCTTTATCAGTGATACTGATTCTTCGGTCGTGGAACCCAATAATTCTTTCGCGACGGCCTCTTCGAGGTTAGAGTATTGGCGCGACCATTTTCGCGCTTCGAGAAGCACTGGTATACTGTTATTTTTTCCGGTGATTAAGTCCATTGCCAGTTCAGAGGCTATTTGTTTCAGCAGTCTGCTTTTGCCCATGCCGGGGTCGGCGTAGATAAGCAGAGATCGCTCACATTTTAGGAGAGCCGACTGCAACAGGAGATCTCCTGATTCTTCCATTGTCATTTTCCTTGGAATCGCTGTTTCGCTGTAGCATTGGGCGAGCTCGTTGCAGTAATCTGCCAACTTCTTTTTCCAGATCTCGCAATTGGTTGGGTTGGATAGAAGGGCTTTGGCAAGATTGTCAAGTTTGTTGTTAGCGGCTTCGAACCCCTCAACCGCCTTCCTGTCTGCTAACGATTCTTCACCGACGGCCAAGATGGCGTTCGTTGAGTCCCAGAATTGCGAGACAAACTCATATGCGGGTTCGTCATAGCCCTCGCCTAAAAATGTGCGTATTGCTTCATCCTTGCTTATATCGAGCAGAGATCGATGGGCGAGCAGTTCTTTAACGAGGTGAGGGTTTTTGACTTTCTCTTTCAAATTAACACACGAATGAATAGCGGGAGCGCGCATGGTAGTTTCAGTTATATGGCGGATTATTGCTTGCCTTTTTGTCAGGTAGCTTATTTTGGTTTTAGCCCAGTCGATCAACCAAGAGAGCAATTCTTCTCTAAAGAAATCTAGCAAGCTTACGCACCTCATCATAGTTTTCGGAGAGACAGGTAGTTATTATTAAGGTAATTATAAAGTCCGAGCTTTTCAGAGAACGTCAACTTAATGATGGGTTGGCTGATTCCATGGGCTTCGCTTGCCCGTTTGCCATCGCCCTGTTTTTTTACCTGTTCTCATAGATTATTGCTTCTAAAGTGTGATGCCCCAACCGAATAGTACATGTTTGTAAAAAGGTTTTTCCAGACTGATCAGCAATGACGCTATTGTTGTGCGTTGTTAACATCTGTCGGTCGTTATCTAGCGGCGTTCTTTAAACTTTATATAGCATGAGGGGCTTGCCAGATGGCGAGAAGAAGATAATATCGCAACACTATTCTATTGAATGCAATAGTTGTCTGTATAGTAGTATTCAATATTGGCATTTTCTAGTAAAGTTGATCGGACGCACTATCAACCATCCTCTCATCCAAATAGGCACCATGCTGAAAAAGGCGCCAATTAATGGGGAGAGTCATGCTTCTGAGTGACAATTGAGCTCTCCTATGATGGCGCGTTTGCGGAAGAGTTTGGCTATGGGGGGAGTGGGTTGAGGCGGCGGCTTTTTGCGGGCGCGCCTTATACTATAGCCAGGCTTATAGAAAGGCGTTTTGTGCCTACGATTTACTTTGGCGATTTGGGCGGCGCTTTTTACAGCACGTCCGTTTGTATGAGCTGGCCAACGTAGGGACTTGATAGCAGCCGGCTGGGAGGTTTTGCCGTGGCATGCGGTTTTGCGCTGAACAACATTCTTGTTACCGGAGGGTGCGGGTTTGCGGGCCCCGCCTTTGTGCGCCATGTGGTGCGCGAGCATACGGGCGTGCACGTGACGGTTCTTGACGCGCTTACGTATGCGGGCAACCCGCAAAACATCGCTGGGCTGCCACGGGATCGCGTTGAGCTTGTGGTGGGCGATGTGTGCGATGCTAGGCTGGTGCGCGATTTGGTTGCCAAGGCGGACGCCGTGGTGCATTTTGCCGCGGAGACCCATAACGATAGGTCTATTGCAGACCCCGCTCCGTTTGTGAAAACCAACGTTGAGGGCACGTATACCTTAATTGAGGCGTGCCGGCAGCTTGACGTTCGCTACCACCATATCTCGACCGACGAGGTCTTTGGCGACCTTCCGCTTGATAGCCCGGCGCGCTTTACGGAGGAGTCTCCCTACAGGCCCTCGAGCCCCTACAGCTCTAGCAAGGCGGCTGCCGACATGCTTGTACGGGCATGGGTGCGCACGTACGGTCTGCGCGCTACCATCTCTATATGCTCGAACAACTACGGTCCCTACCAGCATGTGGAGAAGTTTATTCCCCGCCAGATCACAAACCTCATAGATGGGGTGCGGCCCAAGCTGTACGGCGACGGCAGGCATGTTCGCGATTGGATCCACGTTGAGGACCACAGCTCTGCGGTGTGGCAGATCCTTACGTGCGGCACCGCGGGCGAGACCTATCTTATTGGTGCTGATGGCGAGCGCGACAACCTGTCCGTTTTGCCGAGCTGCTGCGGGCGTTTGGGCGCGATGGGGATGATTTTGACTGGGTGCGCGACCGAGCGGGTCATGACCGTCGCTATGCGATTGACAGTTCTAAGCTGCGCCGTCTTGGGTGGACGCCTACCTATACGGATTTCTCGTCCGGCCTTGCCGATACTATAGCGTGGTACAAAGCGCATGAAGATTGGTGGCGTCCTGCCAAAGAGGCTACCGAGGCGCTCTATCGCGAGCGGGAGGATGTGCGCGCCGGCTGCTGCGGATGATTGCTCGCGCGGCGCCGCATCCCTGGCTCGCCTGGCGCCAGATGCAGGATATCACCATCAATCTGTACCATATGATGGATTTTGGCAACCGCAGGTTCACGGCGCGCATTGCCAATACGGGGGAAATCATCCACGCCATGGACGAGTTTGTTCTTGTTGCGGCGGGCGTCCAGAAGTTGTGATAGCGGAGGACTCGAACTCCGGCTATGAGTTTCACCGTGCCCTTTGCGAGAAAAGCGGTATTCGCTGCGTGAGCGCCGATTTCTTTAGCTGGGAGCAGTTCTTCACAAAGGAGCTTATTAAGGTAACGGCAGACACGTATTTGGCGTACAGGAAGAAAAGCCTCAATACTGCCTACCATCAGCCGAAGGAGATGGCGGCGTTCAAAAAGGCGTTGCCCGATTTGGGGCTCTAGTGGCTCTAGTGGCTCTAGCAATCGATAGCTTCACTTTGATCTGCCTGCTGGCTGGTCTTAGCAAAGAAAAACCGTCCCACGTGAAGAACACAATTGATTCAGATGCCTTTTCTCAAGCAAAAATCAAAGCTGATGTCGAGCGCGTGCTTATGTGCTCTTGTTTCTGCGGTTTCATAATCTTCAACAAAAGATGTAAGGTCAATTGCGGTCATGTGTTCTCCCTTCTTGCGGGTAGGTACCGTCTCACGGTGTCATCTCACCAGTGTAAAGAGTTTGCATATATGCCGCCGTATGGGTGCGCGCTGGTATCATGTTTCTGTTACCGCGCATGCGCGGGTAGCGGCGAGATTCCACGGCGGCGAGGTCGCCATGGTTGCGAATCGCCAAGGCTGCTGGCATGTGCGCGTGCCGTATCAAACGGAAGGATTTCATCTATGAAGTATTTTGGCACCGACGGCTTCCGCGGCCGTGCGAACGAGGGCCTCAACGTTGACCATGCATTCAAGATCGGCCGTTTTGTAGGCTGGTACTACGGCGCCCGCCGCGGCAAGAAGGCCCGCGTCATCATTGGCAAGGACACGCGCCTTTCGAGCTACATGTTCGAGTCCGCGCTGGTCTCCGGCCTGGTCGCCAGCGGTGCCGACGCCTATATGCTGCACGTCATCCCCACGCCCGGCGTCTCCTATGAGGTTGTCGACGGCGGCTTCGATTGCGGCGTCATGATCACCGCCAGCCACAACCCCTACACGGACAACGGCATCAAGCTGGTGAACCATGAGGGCTACAAGATGGACGAGGACGTTCTCGAGCTCATCGAGGACTACATCGACGGCAAGAGCGAGGTTCCGCTGGCTACCGGCGAGAACATCGGCTGCACTGTGGACTACATGCAGGGCCGTAACCGCTACATCGCCAGCCTTATCTCTAGCTGCGGCTTCTCGCTGCAGGGCATGAAGATCGGCTTGGACTGCGCCAACGGTTCGGCCTCCAGCGTCGCCCGCCCTGTCTTCGACGCCCTGGGTGCGGAGACCCACGTGATCAACAACGCCCCCAACGGCTACAACATCAACGTCGCCTGCGGCTCCACCCACATCGAGGGCCTGCAGCGCTTTGTTGTTGAGAACGGCCTGGACATTGGCTTTGCCTACGACGGCGACGCGGACCGCTGCCTGGCCGTTGACGAGCGCGGCCACCTGGTGGACGGCGACCTGATCCTGTACGTGTGCGGCACCTACCTTAACAAGTACGGCCGCCTGGCCAAGTCCACCGTGGTTCCCACCGTTATGGGCAACTTCGGCTTCTTCCGCGCGCTGGAGGCCGCCGGCCTTAACTACGAGAAGACCGACGTGGGCGACAAGTACGTCTACGCCTGCATGCGCGAGAACGGCTACAACCTGGGCGGCGAGCAGAGCGGCCACATCATCTTTGGCGACCTTGCCAAGACCGGCGACGGCATTCTCACCTCGCTGCGCATCATGGAGGTGCTGCGCGCCGAGCGCGAGAAGCTCTCCGAGCTCACCCGTCCGGTGAAACTCTACCCGCAGCAGCTGGTGAACGTGCGCGTCTCTGATAAGGACGCCGTCATGAACGGCGAGGACATCAAAGCGGCCATCGCCCAGGCGGAGGAGTACCTCGAGGGCAACGGCCGCGTGTTTGTGCGCGCATCCGGCACCGAGCCGCTGGTCCGCGTGCTTACCGAGGCTCCGGACGAGAAGCTCTGCACCAAGGCGGGCGCCATTGTCTTGACTGCGCTTGAGAAGTACAAGCTCGACGAGTAGCGAGTTTGGCGTATAGCACGGCCACCTTCTAACTTGCTTGGGGCTCCTGCGGCGATGTCGCGGGGGCTCTTTTGTTTGCGAGGGGTTTGCGCTGGCATGGGCTTTGCGTGGGCGAAGGCCTTGCGCGGCGCGCGAAGCCGCCGAGGGGTGCGTGGATGCTGGCATGCGCTATGGGGAGCGCGAGCGGGCTTATTTCACACTATTGTTACAAGTGCCAGTGCACAATATGAATTGTTGTGGATGACACGTGCATCATGGCATAATCTCACATTGGATTATTCTGATTTCCAGATGAGGGGGATTATGTCGACATACGTACTTACAACCTGCTCAACCGCGGATTACGAGCGCGATTTCTTTGCGCAGCGCACTATACCATATGTTTGCTTTCATTACGAGATGGACGGCCAGGAGTACGTGGATGATCTCTACGAGTCCACCACCCCCGCAGAGTTCTATGGTCGCTTGAAGGCGGGTGGCCAATCCAAGACCTCGCAGGTGGGAGTGGGCGAGTACCAGGAATTCTGGGAGCCCTACCTTGCCCAGGGCCTGGACGTGGTGCACGTGACCCTTTCTTCCGGCATCTCCGGTTCCTATAACTCTGCCTGCCTGGCCGCCTCCGCGCTTGCGGAGCGCTACCCGGATCGCACTATCAAGGTTGTCGACTCCTTGGCTGCGAGCTCTGGCTTTGGTTTGCTGGTGGAGTACATGGCGGACCTTCGCGACCAGGGCGCCACGCTTGACGAGCTGGTCGACTGGGCGGAGACCAACAAGTACAAGCTCAACCACTGGTTCTTTGTGAGCGACCTCGACTGCCTTAAGCGCGGTGGGCGCGTGAGCGCTACCAGCGCCGTGCTCGCGACCGCGCTGAAGATCTGCCCGGTGATGGATATCAACAACCAGGGCAAGTTGGTTCCGCGCGAGAAGATCCGCACCAAGCGCCGCGCTATCGCCGAGCTGGTGCGCGTTATGGCCGAGCGCGCCGACGGCGGGCAGGATTATGACGGCAAGTGCTGTATCTGCCACTCCGACTGCCTGGAAGACGCGCAGGCGTTGGCCGGTCTTATCGAGGAGCATTTCCCCAACGTGAGCGGCGGCGTCTCGATTCACAACATCGGCGCCGTGATCGGCTCGCACACGGGCCCGGGCACCGCCGTCGTGTTCTTTATGGGGCAGGTCCGCGGGGAGTAGACGGCTCGCCGCTTGAGACCCTCCTCGACCAAAGATTGAGAAAGAGGTTTGCGCAAGAAGAAGCGCGAGCTTATGGCGCGAGAAGCGTTGCAAAAGAATCGACCCCGCTCGTCCGGAAAAAGACGAGCGGGGTCGTTTGCGTTTGGAGCCTATGAGACGCAGCGCCGTGCATTGCCGTAGCGGTCGCAGCGCCTGCACTGGTTGTGGCTGTGCACCGGTTGCGACGCGCGCTTACACGAACTTGTCTGCGATTGCCGCGATCACCGGCAGCAGCGCCAGGCCGGCCTTGCCCTTGCCGCGGGGGAAGAAGAAGCCGCCGGGACGGCTCTTGCGCAGGCGCTGGCGCGGGGAGTGGGCCTTGGCCAGCTGCTCGTCCGGAATAGGAACGTCCGCGCGGGCGCTCTCCATGGGGTTCTCCGCGCTCGCCTTGATGGGGTCCAGGATGGGGCCTTCTGGCGTGGCGCCCATCTCGCGGTAGCGCTTCATCATGTCCGCCTGCAGCTGCTGGGCCGAGGGCGGGGTCCAGATGACCGCGTTGGCGCCCGCCTCGCGCGTCTCGCGGATGGAGAGCGAGGAGCGGCCGCCGGATGCGATGAGCGGCATGTTGGGGTAGTGCTCGCGGAGCTGGCGCAGCACGGCGGGGGTGTCCTTGCCGGCGGCGACGTTCAAGATCTTGGCGCCGGCCTTGACCTTGGCGTGTGCCACGTCATCGCAGCGCACCACCGTGGCGATGACGGGGATGTCGACCATGCTGGCGATCTGCTCGACCATCTCAGGCGATGCGGGGGAGTTGACTATGACGCCCGCAGCACCCTGCATCTCCGAGACAGCGGCAAGCTGCACGGCGCGCTTGCCCGCGGTGGTGCCGCCGCCCACGCCCACGAAGACCGGGCACTCCGCCACGGTGAGCAGCGCCTGCGTGATGGCGGGCTGCGCGGTGAAGGGGTAGACGGCGAAGATGGCGTCCGCGTTGGAGTTGCGGATGACGGCTACGTCCGTGGTGTAGAGCATGGACTTGATGCGACGGCCAAAGAGTGTGAAGCCGCTGCACTCGTCCATCTCATCCGGAACGCTGAGCGCCGCCTTGCGGAGCCTGCCCTCGATGGGCGCGGGCTCGAGCGGCAGCACGCCGCCGGGGGTGATGGCGGTGACGGGTTCGGCGAACTCCTCGGCGAATTCGACCTCTGAGAAATCGATGGTGGCCTCGATGGACTCCGGTACCTCTGCGGGCACCTGCACGGGAGCATCGGGACGGGGGTCTGGCACGGGAGCGCCTGCGGCTGCCGTGGAGGCCTGCGGCTGTTGGGCGCTGGTCGCCTGCTTAGTCGCATCCATGGAATCCATAATCGTCCCCCTTCATGGTGATAAGGCGAAATGTGCCTTGTGGTAACACGAAATAACGCTCGAGATATTACCCGAGACGCTGTAGCTTATACCGATTTGGCTTTCGAGTCCACGGCTATTTCTTAGATGTGGATGCGGCAGGCGGGGAGCGGTCGCCTCCAGCGCGGGCGCGGTTGGGGGCGCTGGGCGCGCGGGCGGACGGGTTCCGGCCGGCAGCTGTGGTGGATTACGGAGGACGGAGCTCTCGCGGGCGGAACCCGCGCCTTGCGATGGATACCGCTTTGATGGTTTTAACGCACGGCGCGCGTATATCTGTTAAGCTTTGCAGACAGGCGCGATGGTTGCGCTTTGATGGAACTGTGCGATTAGATTGGCGGTGCCGATATGGATGTCATGACCATTGTGGGTCCGGTTGCCCTTTGCATCGGCGCTATCGCCGCTGTCGCGGCGCTCTATGCACTCTTCACCTTTATTAAAGACCGCCGCAGGGAGAAGCGCGAGACGCACGCTCCCCGTCATCGCAAACAGTAGGCCGTCGTCGCGGAGTTGACGGCGCCTTTGCCTGCCGGCGCGAACTCGCTTGACCAGATGGTGCGCTGCTGCGGGTTGCCGGAGTCGCCCTGCCTCCCCGAGTGTCAAATAGTCGCTTAGTGCGGAATCCAGTTGGGACAAATATTGAGTTAGTGCGGGGCTTAGGACAAATAGTCGCTTAGTGCGGACCCCAGCGTGAAAAATAATGCGTTAGTGCGGAAGCGAAGAGATGTAGCAAGGGTACCTTATGAATAGGCCGCTCGCATCGCCCAAGCTAGAGGGCTCAGGCGATGCTGCCTGATGAATAGGGAAAGCTTGTTGGAGCCCCTCCAGTCCGCACTAACGCACTATTTGACCAAACTTCCGCACTAAGCCCTTTTTTGACACGCTGTCCTTTCCGCACTAAAGCGTTATTTGGCACAGCAAGAAGGATGTGGCTGGTTTTGCCGGTATGGGAAGGGTATCACAGCGATGCATGCGGTTATGCACGCTCCCGTGCGCGTGAGGTCCTTGCGGTAAATAGCTTGTGCCCGCGCTAAGGCGGGCACAAGCGGTGGGTTGCGAGCTTTAAGGCGGCTTCGCCTACGCTTTCTTGATCGCGGCGATAAAGAAGCCCTCGAACAGGCGGGTGGGGCGCACGGTGATGGTGCCTTCCAACCCGTTCGGCAGGCAGGGAAGGGCGAGCTCCGGGTTATCCGGAGCGGCTGCGAGCGCTTGAGGGTCGAGCGGGACCAGCTCGCAGTCGCGATGGCGCTTGAGGACCGAGGCGAGCATGAGCTCGTTTTCCTCGGGCAGGATCGAGCAGGTGGAATAGATGAGCGTGCCGCCGCGTTTGAGCACGGTGAGGCCGCGGTCGAGTAGCGCGCGCTGCGAACGGGTCACCTTCGAGAGCAGTTGCTGGGTGATGCGCTTCTCCGCTTTGGGATCGCCTGCGCGCACGGTGCCCGTGCCGGTGCAGGGGGCGTCTAGCAAGACCTGGTCAAAGCTGAAGAACTCGTCCAGCTTGCGAGCGTCGACGCGCATGATCTGCAGGTTGGTAACGCCCTGCTTATCCATGTTGTACTGCAGCTTCTCCGCGCGCGGCACGTTGAGCTCGCAGGCGCAGATGTGCGCCGCGCCGTGGGTGAGGGCGGCGATCTGCGAGGTCTTGCCTCCGGGTGCGGCGCACATGTCGAGGATGTCCGCCCCCTCTCGCGGGGCGAGCGCCAGCGGGGG
This sequence comes from Collinsella tanakaei YIT 12063, assembly GCF_000225705.1. Taxonomy (GTDB): domain Bacteria; phylum Actinomycetota; class Coriobacteriia; order Coriobacteriales; family Coriobacteriaceae; genus Collinsella; species Collinsella tanakaei. The sequence continues at coordinate 657,864 of NZ_JH126467.1, read as the reverse complement.
CAGCATGGACGAGAGGCTTTGCAGGTAGATGCCTCCCTTTCGGTAGATGCCCATGCCCCAGACGTCGCGCTCGCTGGGCGCGTCCACCACAAAGGCGTCCTTATACCAGGGGACGTGTTCGTAGGGGATGCCCGCCTCATCGAGCGCGGCGGCGACATCGTCCGCGCTCGCCTTGAGGGTGTTGGCGCGCAGGGTGGTGGGCCGCTGGGCGGCTTGCTGGTATCCGTCGAATATCTGGTTCGCGATGTCCTCGCTGTATGCGGCCTGGACCTGCTGGACAAGGAAGGCGGGGATGCCGTCTGGTGTGCTCATGGTTATCTCCGTAACTAAAAAGGCGCCCCGGTTTGGGGCGCCTTCTATTGTGCCAGAAAGCAGTTTGAATGTGCGGCGGGGCCGGGGGGCGCGGTGCTCTTGGAGCGGCGCGGGCTACATGAGCGCGCCGGCGACTATGAGGGCGACCGCGACGGCGATGGCTGCGAAATCGAGCGCCTGCAGGGGGTAGCGCTTATAGGAGCTCTCACGCGTGCGCAGGTAGAAGCCGCGCTGCTCTGCCGCAAGGGCCGTGGCGTCGGTCTTGCCTACGGACGAGATAAGCAGCGGAATGCACAAAGGCAGCATGAGCTGGAGCTTCTTGATGGGGTTCTTGGTGTCGTACTCCACGCCGCGGGCGGTCTGCGCCTCCATGATGGCGTTCATCTCCTGGCCAAAGAGCGGGACAAAGCGAAGCGCCGTGGTGAACGCGAAGGCGTAGCGGTACGGCACGTGCAAGATCTCCACGCAGGCGTTCGCCAGGTCCGTGAGCTTGGTGACGGTGAGCACCAGCACTAAGGGCAGCGCCACGCCCAGCAGGCGCAGGCAGGCCTTTGAGCCGGTGACGAGTCCCTCGCTGGTGACAAAGCCCACCAGGCGCTCGCCTCCCTGCACAAAGATCATCTGCAGCACCAGCATGATGGCGGCGAGCGGCAGAAGCACCTTGAGAAGCGACGCCAGGCGGCTGAAGACGCCCGCATAGGCGCCCAGCGCCAGAGTGATGACAAGCAGCCCCACCAGCGCGGGGTAGGAGGCGGCTAGAAACGTGGCGATGATGATGCCCGATGCGAGCGCCAGCTTGGCGACGGGGTTGAGGCGGTGCAGCACGGTGGCGCCCGGTACGTAGTCGATGACGTTAACCACGCTCGATCAGCTCCTTTGCGGTGTCGACTATCTGGGAGACCTCGGTGATGGAGGCGAAGGCGGGCGACACGGTGTGCGCGAGCGCCTGGGAGAGGGCGACCACCTGAGGCGGGGTGATGCTCGCCTCGCGCATAAGGCCGGTGTTGGCGAAGACCTCCGCCGTGCGCCCGCGCTCCAGGATGCGGCCGTTCGCCATGACCGCCAGGCGATCGGCGAAGTCCGAGACAACCTCCATGTCATGGCATACCATCACCACGGCGCAGCCGCGCTCGGCCATGTCGCGCACCGTCTGCATGACCGTCATGCACTCGCGGTAATCGAGGCCGCTGGTGGGCTCGTCCAAAAGCACCAGCTTGGGCTCGATGACCACGACGGACGCCAGGGCCACCATCTGCCGCTGGCCGCGCGAGAGCGAGAAGGGGGCCTGGTCCGCGGGCAGGCCAAAGCGGTCGATGACCGCCTGCGCGCGCTCGAGGGCGTCTTCGCGCTCGACGCCGTGGAGCTCGAGGCCAAAGGCGACCTCGTCCAAAACCGTCTGCTTGCAGATCTGGCGGTCCGGGTTTTGGAACATCGTGGCCACGTTGGCCGCGAGTGCGGAGACGGGGGTCTCGCGCGTGTCCATCTCCGCGACCGTGACTGAGCCAGATGACGGGGTGAGCAGGCCGTTGATGAGCTTGGTAAGGGTGGTTTTACCGGCGCCGTTTTGGCCCACCACGCCCACCAGCTCGCCGGGGTAGACCTCCATGGCGAGGTCGCGCACGGCGGCGCCGCCGGCGGGGTAGGAGAAGCTCGCGTTCTCGATGCGAAGCACCGGCTGGGCGCCCCGGGCGTGCGGGCGTGCCGGCGCATGGGGAGAGGGCTGCAGCTCGCCGGCACGGCTTTGGTTGGGGGCGGCGTGGCCGTCCAGCGCGCGGGCGATCATATCGGCCGCTTCCGGAACGTTGAGGCAGGGGGCCTGGTCTACGGCGAGCAGGTTTTGGGCGCGCATGCTGTTGTAGACGCGGGTGACGCGCGGGCTGTCGACGCCTATGGCGCGCAGGTCCTCCGCGTGGGCGAACACCTCGCGCGGGGTGCCGTCCAGGGCCACGGAGCCCTTGTTCATCACGATGACGCGCTCGCAGAACTCGGAGAGCAGGGCGACCATCTGCTCGATGACCACCACGGTGACGCCCGCCACGCGGTTGACCTCGCGCAGCGTCTCGAACACCATGCGCGAGCTCACCGGGTCCAGCGCCGCGGTGGGCTCGTCCAAAACAAGCACGCGGGGCTCCAGGGCCAAGATCGCCGCGATGGCGACCTTTTGCTTCTGCCCGCCGGAGAGCGTGGCGATCTCGCGGTCGCGCAGCTGCTCTATTCCTACGGTGGCGAGCGCGCGCTGGATGCGGCCCTCTATCTGGTCATGGGGCACGCCGAAGTTCTCCAGGCCAAAGAGCATCTCGTCCTCAACCACGGAGGCGACCATCTGCGCGTCGATGTCCTGCGCCACGGCGCCCACCACGCGGGCGATGTCCGTGAGGCTGATCTCGCAGGTGTCGCGTCCCTCCACGCGGGCGGCGCCGTAGAACGCGCCCCTGTAATGGTGGGGGATGGCGCCGGAGAGCACGGCGGCCAGCGTGGACTTGCCGGCGCCCGAGGGGCCTATGACGCCGACGAACTCGCCCTGCTCGATGCAAAGCGAGACGTCGGTAAGCGCCCGGGAGGCCTCCTGGCTGTAGGAGAAGCTGACGTTTTCTAATTGGATGATTGGTTGCATGAGGTCTTCCTGGTGATGACGAACGAGCTTAACCGCGCTTGAGGACGGCCTTCAACGGGGTGTACAGCGCTTGTACCACGATAGCATTGAATACGGCCGTGCCCAGCACAACGGGGATTTTTGCGGTGACGGTAACAAGGGCGGCCCCCATAAGGACGGTGCCCAGCCCCGCGAAGAGCGCGCCGGAAACCAGCGTAGTCACAAAGCCGGCGATGAGCGGGGTGATGCTTCTGCCGGCGGGCGCGACCTCAAGGCGGCAAAGCAGCGCCATGACCAGGGCGCCCGCGACCTCGGTTACAAAGTTGAGGCCGGGGACCGACGTGCTGAGCTGGATCACCGCGGCGGAGATGAGGCCGTAGAGCACCGACTGGGTGAGGTTGGCGCGGGTGAGCAGGATGGCGAGCGAGTAGGCGGCGATGATGAACTGCGGCTTGATGCCGGTTATGGCAAGCGCGTTGCCCAGGGTGAAGTTGAGGATGAAGCCGGCTGCCAGCAGGACGGATAGCAGGACGATGGCGGAGATGTCCAGCGCGCCGCGGCTGGAGGCGGCGACGGTGCGGGTGCGGGGTTTCTGGTCCATGGTGTTTCCTCTCTTGGGTTTTTCGTCCGCATTCGCCCGGGGTCCTTGGGTGGGGAGGCGGCATGGCGTCTTGGCACGGCGGGGCCTATACCGCTTGCGGGCGGATGCTTTTGGTGCGTATTTGATTTGCGGGTGGTTTTTGGCGCGGCAGCGCTTGGAGAAAGTGCGGGCGACGATGCTGCGGTGCCTCGCCGACCGCGAGGATGGAAGGGCGGTTGGGTGGGATGAATCGAGGGGAGGGCGAAGGGCCTTTGAGGGCTAATCGTCCAGCTTAAGAGCCTTCTTGATGGGGATGTAGAGGGCCTGAACCAGGATGGCGTTGAAGACGGCGGTGGCGGCGACCACGGGCAGCATGGCGGCGGCGAGCTCTCCAGCGGCGCCCACCATGGCCATCTTGATGAGCATGAAGATCACGCCGGAGAGCAGGGTGGTGACAAAGGTGCCGACCAGCGGGGTGACCTTGGCGGCGCCGCCGCGCATGCCGGCGCGGACGATGACGGCCATGACCATGGCGGAGATGCCCTCGGCAGCGAAGTCGATGAAGGGCGAGGTGGTGGTGATCTGGATGACGGCCGCGGAGATGAGGCCTATCACCAGCGCCTGGCCGATGTTGGGACGGATGATGAGGATGGTGAGGCAGAACGCGGAGATGATGAACTCGGGGCTGATCATGCCGGCGGACATGGACGAGATGGCCTTGCCCACGGTGAAGTTGAGGATGAGGCCGGCTGCCAGCAGGATGGCGAGCAGGACCAGGGCGCGGATATCGAGCTTGCCGTGGTCGTTGGCGGTGACGGTGCGGGCGGCGGTGTTCTGGGACATGGTGTGCTCCTTTTGGTGCGTGCGCGTTTGCGCCGGTGGTGCAAGGTGGTTGCGGGTGCGCCGCTTGCGCGGGGCCGCGGTGCCGGTGGGCTGGTGGGGGTGGAGGCGCGCGATGCGCGGTGCCGGTCGATGTGGTTGCCGGGGTAAGAAAAAAGGCCCCCGGTCAAACCGGAGGCCTAAAAAGTTCGCTGCTAGAAGATTCTGGCGCGATAGGACTCACCGTCGACCGACAAAGATCGCATCGCGCCACCACCAGTTCATCACGGAGTTGTTGGCTGCGTTGATCATGTCGGCATCTCCTTTCGCGGAATCGAGGTTTGGGGCTGTCCCCATTTGTTGGAAGGAACTATAGCATAGCGGCGGGCGGGCGCAACGCAATTCGTTTTCTCGTTGCGAGTTTGTTACGGCGCGGTCGGGCGGCCATGCGGCGGTCGGGCTGCCATGCGGCGGGCGGGCGGACGCGGCTACTCGGTGAGGTTCGAGAAGCCGTCGATGATGAGGTCCAGGCACTGCGGGATCACGCGGGCGCTGAAGCTGCCGGCGTTGCTGTGGATGAGCTCGCCGTCAAACTGCATGCCCATGGAGGGGCTACAGGCGACGTGGGCCTCGCGGGCCTGGAACATGGTGAACTGCGGGCGCCCTATGGCCTTTCCGGTCTTGTCCAGCACGCCGGCGATCAGCGTGGGCAGAAGCTCCACAGTCTTGGCGGGCTCTATGACCACGATGTCGATCATGCCGTCGTTCATGCGGCAGTCCGGGAACAGGTTGATCTCATTTTGGATGACGGCGGTGTTGCCCACCATGCAGCCTATGCCGTCCAGCTCATGGACCTCGCCGTCGCACTCGATGGTGAAGTGCGCCACCTGCGGGGAGGGCGTCGCCAGCGCGGAGAGCATGTAGGCGATCTCGCCCATGTCGCCCTTGGTGGACTCCGCCTTCTCCATGATTGCGGCGTCGAAGCCCGTGCCGGCGATGATGATGAACGCGTGGCTGCGCTCCGTGCCCTCCTCGTCCGTCCAAGAGATCTCGCCCATGTCCACCTTGGCGGTCTTGCCGGCATGGCAGGCGGCGGCAAGGGCCGCGGCTTCCGGCGCGTTGCCGATGTTGTTGAAGAACAGGTTTGCGGTGCCGGAGGGGAACACCAAGATGGGCACGCCGGTGTTGCGCATGTGGTTGAGCACGTTGGAGACGCTGCCGTCGCCGCCGGATACCACCACGCGGTCGAATTGGCCTACGTCCGCGGTCGCGTCTTCCGGCTCCATGCCATCGCCCAGAAAGCGCATGACCACCTCGTCCCCTGTCTGGGAGAGGAATTGGGCAAAGGTGAAGATCTCGTCGGACTTGGGTCCTGAGGCGAGGTTGTGAATGATAAGACAGCGCATGCGGAATGTTCCTATTCTTGAGCGAAGCCGAGTATAGTTACAGTGTCGTAATCCTACCCCCGCGAGCGGGGCTCAAACCACATCTATGGGTGAGGCATGTATATCTCCACGTATGAAGAACTGTCGGCTTTTTGCGAACGCGCGGCGCGCTTCGACGCCATCGCGGTCGATACCGAGTTTTTGCGCGAGCGCACCTATCATCCGCGTCTGTGCCTGGTGCAGGTCGCCACGCCGGACGAGTGCGTGGTCATAGACGTCATCGCCATCGACAACCTGGCGCCTTTAGCGATCCTTATGCGCGATGAGGGCACCGTCAAGGTGTTCCACGCCTGCTCGCAGGACATGGAGGTGCTCAACTACACCCTGGGCGCCCTGCCCGCCCCCATCTTTGACACGCAGGTGGCAGCGGCGTTTTTGGGCGAGCGCATGCAGGCCTCGTACAACGGCATGGTGCACGCGTTTTGCGGCGTGACCCTGCCCAAGAGCGAGTCGCTGACGGACTGGTCCCGCCGTCCGCTCACCCCCGAGCAGATCGAGTACGCCCTGGACGACGTGCGCTACCTTATCAAGGCCTACGACGTGATCATGGAGCGTCTGGATAAATCCGGCCGCGCGTCTTGGGTTTTGGACGAGATCAAGCCGCTGACCGACCGCTCGCATTACGTGGTCGATCGCCGCGTCGCCTTCAAGCGCGTCAAGCGCGTCAACTCGCTTACCCGCCGCCAGCTTGCCGTGGCGCGCGAGCTCGCCGCCTGGCGCGAGGCCAGGGCTGAGTACTCCAACATTCCACGCAAGTGGCTTATGTCCGACGAGGTCTTGATCGCGCTGTCGAAGCGCCCGCCGCATGACGCCGCCTCGCTGCGCCGCGTGCGCGGAACCGAGCAGCTGTCTGACGCCGACGTGGCCGGCGCGCTTTCCGTTATCGCCCGCGGCGAGAGCTGCCCGGCGGACAAGTACCCCTTTATCGCCCGCACGCATAAGCCCGCATCGCCCGAGCTCGAGAGCGTGATCGACCTTATGTACGCGCTGATTCGCCTGGTGGGGGAGCGCTCCGGCGTGGCCACCGCCATGATCGCCTCGCGCGACGATTTGGTCGATTACGTCGACCACCCGCAGGATAGCCCGCTTCGCGAGGGCTGGCGCTTCGAGCTGGTCGGCACCCTGATCGACGACCTGCTGAACGGCGACATCGGCCTTACCGTGAAGGACCGCGCGCTCGAGATCTTATAGCGCCCGCGTTTGGGGCGCGACGAGCGCTATCCGGTGCGGCACGGCCCCGCCGCGTCCGCCCCGCGGGGTTTTGGGCTTCTGGTACGGCTCCTTGCCCGCATGCATAACTTGGGATGGCTGGGTATAAGCGTACCCATGTGAATATCCATGTGATCGCGGCCGCCGGCGTGCGGCCCAGGTTTATGGCAAGGAGCTTTTTCGCAAATGTATCCCATGTATTACGGCTTTGGCATGGACCCGGCGTATCTGGCGCTGGTCATTATCTCGCTGGTGCTGGGCGGGCTTACCCAAAGCTACATCAACTCGACGTATCGCAAGTGGTCGCGCGTGCCCTCCGGTGGCGAGACGGGCGAGCAGGTGGCGCGCCGCATGCTCGACTCGCTGGGCTGCGGCCGCGTTGGCATCCGCGGCGTCTCCGGCCACCTTACCGACCACTACGACCCGCGCGACAACAATCTGTACCTGTCGCGCGAGAACCTTTCCGGCGGCTCGGTCGCAAGCGTCGCCGTGGCGTGCCATGAGGCGGGACACGCCGCCCAGCGCGAGCACGGCTATGCCATGATGAAGTTTCGCTCCGCCCTGGTGCCGGTGGTCAACTTTACCCAGAGCATCTGGATGTTGGTGCTGCTGGCGGGCGTTTTTATGAACATCGCAGGCCTCACCACGCTGGCGATCGCCCTGTTCTCGTTCTCCGTGCTGTTCCAGATCGTGACGCTGCCCGTAGAGATCGACGCGAGCCGCCGCGCGGTTGCCTACATCGAGCAGTCCGGCATGGGCGAGGTTAACGTGCGCGGCGCCAAGAAGGTGCTGACCGCCGCGGCGCTCACCTACGTGGCCGCCGCGCTGACGAGCGTGCTGCAGCTTCTCTATATCATGGGCCGCACGCGCGACGACGAGTAGGGGAGCGTCTGGCGGCGCCGTCACCGCGGGCTTGCGGGCGGTTTGCGACGCGGTCCTGTGGCTGCGGGCTTTTCCGCGCTTTGCACATAGATGCTGCTTGCGGGCGTCCGAGTTTCGGGCGCCCGTTTTTTGTGCGCGCCCGCTTTGCGGCGGGTGCGGAGTTGGCCTTGCAGTTTTGCTTTCTGGTCTGTTCGCCGTTATGTACGTTGCGGCGCCCATCTTTGAGTTGGGTGCCCTTTTGTACCTAAGACCGTGCGTGGGTTGTACGTTTGGGCACCGGGTTTCGTTCTGGGTGCCCATTCGTGCAATAGCGTTGCTTGGGTTGTGCGTTTGGGCACCCAGATATGGGCCGGGCGCCCAAACGTACAAACACGCGGCCTCATGCGCACGAAAGGGCATCCGGTTTAAAGCTGGGTGCCCAGACGGACGTCGCCTTGCGCTTCGTAGACCGCCGTTCCGCGCGCGCATCGTTCACATCGGAATCGTCTGCAGCATCCGCAGCGGCTTGCCTTGTTAGATGTCTTTTTCAACATATGTCCGGGCGAGGCGGTAGACTGGGAACCATAAAGCGACGCCCCCAGCGGGCGCCTCGATGCGCGCGAGGGATCGGCGCGCGCGGAGGCGCGGGGACGCATTGATGTGCAACAACGTGAAAGGAGGGCTGCCCATGGATGGTTGGAACCTTACCGGAGCCTCGAGCGCGCCGGCTAAGGAGGAAGACGCCGTCTCCGTCTCGCAGGCGATCGACATCGCCGCCGGGGCGCTGGACCGCATTCCGCAGCTGTGCGTTTTGGGCGAGGTCACGGGCTTTCGCGGCCCCAACGCCCGCAGCGGCCACTGCTATTTCCAGATAAAGGACGATTCGTCCGCCATGGACTGCATCATCTGGAAAGGGACCTATCTTAAGCGCGCGTTCGATTTGCGCGACGGCATGCAGGTTCATCTCACGGGCTCGTTCAACCTTTATAAGGCCCAGGGCAAGATGAGCTTTGTCGCCCGTTCGTTCTCGCTTGCGGGCGAGGGCATGCTGCGCCAGCAGGTGGCGGCGCTGGCCGAGAAGCTGCGCCGCGAGGGTCTTATGGACGAGTCCCGCCGCCGCCGTATCCCCGCTTTTTGCTCGCGCGTCGCCGTGGTCACGTCGTTGTCCGGCGCCGTTATCGACGACGTCAAGCGCACGCTGCGCCGACGCAACCCGCTGGTGGAGCTTATCTGCGTGGGGTCCAAGGTGCAGGGCGAGGGCGCGCCCGAGGAGCTTATCGAGGGGCTCCGCCGCGCCGCGGCGATCACGCCCGCGCCCGATTGCATCCTGCTGGTGCGCGGCGGCGGGTCGTTCGAGGACCTTATGACCTTTAACGACGAGTCGCTCGCCCGCGCGGTGGCGGCCTGCCCCGTGCCCGTGGTGACCGGTATTGGGCACGAGCCGGATACCTCCATTTGCGACATGGTGGGCGACCGCCGCTGCTCCACGCCTACCGCGGCGGCGGAGTCCGTGGCCCCCGCCATCACCGAGCTCGCGGAGCTTCTGGCGGCTCGCGAGCATCGTTTGGTCCAGTCGTTCACGTCCATGGCCGCCTCCGCGCGCGCGGACCTGGACGCCTCCTCGATGCGCGCCGGGCGCGCCATGACGCAGTGCCTGGCGCAGATGGATGCCGCGCTTGCGGCCTCCGCGTCGCGCCCGTGCCTCATGCGGCCCGCGTTTATGGTCGAGCAGCGCTCGATGGACCTTGCGCGTTCCGCGGAGCGATTCTCGTCCGCGCTCGTCCAATCCCAACAGCGCTACGCCCGCGAGCTCGATGCGTTGTCGCCGCGCCTGGCCGCGTCCACGTCCGGTTTGGCCGCGAAGCGCCACGCGCTGGAGCTGGCGGCCTCTAGGCTTTCCGCGGCGGGTCCCGCCATGCTGAGCGAGCCGGCGGCGCGCCTGGCGCAGGGCGCCGCCAAGCTGGACGCGCTCTCGCCGTTGGGCGTGCTTGCGCGCGGTTACTCCATCGCGTACTCGCAAGATCGCGTGGCGACGTCCACCTCCGCCTTCGCCCCCGGATCGCGGCTGCGCGTTCGCTTGGCGGACGGCGACGTGTACGGCACGGTCGACCGCGTGGAGCCGTCCGGCACCGTGGACTAGCGCTGCCTGCCGGTGCGCCCCGCCGGTCGAAGCGGTTTGGGGCCCGCGTAGGCCCCCGAAGCCGCGCGTTGCCCGGGACCCGCATCTGGCCGCGGCCCGTGTTGGCGCTTGAAGGGCCTTTGTATTGAGAGATAATCGGTAGCTAGCAGATGATTGTTGGCTAGCAGATGGTTGATAGGAGAAAAAACCATGGCACAGAACAAAAGCGTTGAGGAGCTCAGCTACAAAGAGGCCTCCATCGAGCTGGAGGGCATCATCCGCAACCTTGAGTCCGGCGACCTTGAGCTCGAGGAGTCCCTGGAGGGCTACACCCGCGGCGCGGAGCTGCTCAAGAGCCTGCGCGCTCGCCTGGCCGCCGCGGAGCAGAAGGTCTCCGTCCTCATGAAGGATATCGACGGCGGAGATACCTTGGTCGCCGGCGAGTCTGCCGACACCACGGACGGCCTTAGCTTCTAGAATAGGGGCGTGGCGCCCGCGCCGCATACGGCACCATCGACCAAACCCGCTTAGAGAGGAACCGCTATGGACGATTGCATCTTCTGCAAGATCGCAGCTCACCAGATCCCTTCCACCGTTGTGTATGAGGACGATAAGGTTATCGCCTTCGATGACCTGGCACCTCAGGCGCCGGTCCACACGCTGGTCATCCCCAAGGACCATTACGCCAACATCATCGACGGTGTACCGGCGGACGTGCTGGCAGCCATGGTCAACGCCGTTTCTGAGGTCGCCCGCGCCAAGGGCCTGGACGACGGCTTCCGCGTGATCGCCAACACCGGCGAGGTCGCCGGCCAGACCGTTCACCACTTTCATATGCACGTCCTCGGCGGCAAGCCCTTGGGCGAGAACCTGGTCTAAAGACCCGGCTCAAGCGTGTGGCCCGGCATGGTCTTAAGCACATGGTTCGCTAGTCCATGGGCCACAGTCAAGCATTCCGCCTAAACGTGCCGCGCTCCAATCGCCGTATGGCGTATGATTAGGAACGGTATGCAATAGGCATGTCGCCCCGCGGGGCGAAGAGATTACAAGATGGGAGACACATGAACGTTCTCGTTGTCAATGCTGGTAGCTCCAGCCTGAAGTACCAGCTTCTCAACACCCAGTCCGGTGAGGTCTTTGCCAAGGGCAACTGCGAGCGCATCGGCATCGACGGTTCCTTCATTGGCCACGAGGAGAAGGGCGCCGGCAAGTCGACCCTGGAGGTCGCCCTGCCCGATCACCGCACTGCCATCAAGCACGTGTTCGAGATCCTCGAGACCGTTGACGCTCCCGTCGAGGGCATTGGCCACCGCGTCGTCCAGGGCGGCTGGTACTTCCCCGAGTCCGCCGTGGTCACCGATGAGACCCTGGCCCAGGTCCGCGAGGTCGCTCCGCTGGCCCCGCTGCACAACTATGCCGAGGCCGACGTCATCGAGATCTGCCGCGACATGTTCCCCGAGCTGGGCAACGTCATCGTCCCCGATACCGCGTTCCACTACAACATGCCCGAGCGCGCCTGGCGCTACGCCCTGCCCCGCGACGTGGTCGAGAAGCACCACGTCCGCAAGTACGGCGCCCACGGCACCAGCCACCGCTTCATCTGGCGCACCGTCAACGAGTTCATGGAGGGCAAGGCCCACAAGCTCGTGAGCTGCCACCTGGGTTCCGGCGCTTCCCTGTGCGCTATCGAGGACGGCCACTGCATGGATACCACCATGGGCCTCACCCCGCTCGACGGCCTGGTCATGGGCACCCGTTGCGGCACCCTGGACCCCGCAACCGTCTTCTATCTGAGCCGCGTCGGTGGCTACAGCATCGACGAGATCGACACCATGATGAACAAGCAGTCCGGCCTGCTCGCCGTTTCCGGCGTCTCCTCCGACTCCCGCGACGTCTGCGAGGGCGCCGATAAGGGCGACGAGAACTGCGAGATGGCGCTCGAGATGTTCTCCTATCGCGTGGGCCAGCTCTTCGCCGAGATGGCTGCCTCCATGGGCGGCGTCGACACCATGGCCTTCACCGCGGGCATCGGCGAGAATTCCGTTGAGCTGCGCCAGCGCGTCGCCGACAAGCTCGCCTGGTTGGGCGTCGAGATTGATCCCGAGCTCAACGCCGTCCGCTCCGATGACCCGCGCGTCATCTCCACGCCCAACTCCAAGATCACCTGCCTGGTTGTCCCCACCAACGAGGAGCTCATGATCGCCCTGGACGTCGAGGCCCTGCTCGGCTAATCGCCTTCTTTTATAGCGACCTATTCGGCCCGTCTCCGGTATACACGCCGGCGGCGGGCCTTTTGCGTGCGTTCAGGCAGCTATTCTGTGGATTCTCGCGGGTGCTGCGACCTTTTCTGTTGAGTTTCGAATGTATGTCATAGAGAATTAGTAGGATTAACCGCGGAAAAAGCGGATACACTGTTACCAATATCTGCCGAATGTTGTAGATAAACGTTCAATCAAGCGAAAGGATTCTCAATGACTCTTTCCGAGCACAGCATCTCCCGCCGTAGCGCCGTCGCTGCCGGCTTGGGTATCTTCGCTTCTCTTGGCCTTGCTGCTTGCGGCTCCTCTGAGACCGCGGGCTCTGCCCCCGCTTCCTCCTCTTCCACGGACGAGCAGGTGGACGAGACCGTTCAGATCGACGCGGACGCCTACGACCAGCTGATCGACTCCATCCCCGCCGCTGACGACGCCAAGATCGCTGCCAGCACCTGGGCTACCAAGGTGAAGGATGCCGGCGTCCTGCGCGTGGGCGGCGTTCAGACCTCCATGCTGTTCAGCCTGCTCAACGAGAAGGACGGCGTGCTGCGCGGCTTCGACGCCGGCTTGTCGCAGATGCTTGCCCGCTACATCATGGGCGACGCCGCCAAGATCGAGGACACCCAGGTCACTTCCGACACGCGCGAGTCCGTTCTGCAGAACGATCAGGTCGACGTGGTCTTCGCCACCTACTCCATCAACGACGACCGCAAGAAGGTCATCTCTTTCGCCGGTCCGTACTACACCACCCAGCAGTCCATTTTGGTGATGGCCGACAACAAGGACATCAACTCCGTGGACGACCTCGCCGGTAAGAACGTTGCCGCCCAATCCGGCTCCACCGGCCCGGCCATCCTGGAGGAGTTTGCTCCCAAGGCTACCGTCCAGGAGTTCAAGACGGATGAGGAGGCTCGCACCGCGCTGTCCCAGGGCCGCGTCGACGCCTATGTTATCGACACCAACATGCTGCTGGGCAGCATGGTTCGCCAGCCCGGCAAGTACCGCCTGGCGGGCGACCCCTTTGGCCCGGTGGACGCCTACGGCATCGGCCTGCCGCTGGATTCCGACGGCGTTGCGTTTGTGAACGAGTTCCTCCAGAAGATCGAGGACGAGGGCATGTGGGCGGACCTCTGGCAGGTCTGCATCGGTGACCGCGCCGGCATCGACGACGTTCCCGAGCCCCCTGCGATCGGCGCATAGCGCTCGCTGAAAGCACATCTTTGCCCGCATCATCGCGGGCGGTGTATTGACGAGTATGGGCCTTCCGCGCTTGCGGTGGGCCCATGTATGTATAAGGAGGGGATACATGGGGATTTCCGAGCTCTTGTCCACATACGGGCAAGACTACCTCAACGGCCTTTTGGTGACGTGGGGCATGACCGCGGCCTCGTTCGCCATGGTGATGGTGCTGGCCGTGCTCATCACCGTTATGCGCGTGTCGCCCTTTAGGCCCTTGCGCATGGTGGGAGACCTGTACGTGCAGGTGTTTCGCAACATCCCGGGCGTGGCGCTGCTCATCATCATCGTCTACGCCCTGCCCAACCTGCGCGTCGTGCTCGATTACCGCACCTGCGTGGTGGCCACCACGGTGCTCATGGGTTCGGCCTTTGGGTCGGAGAACTTCATGAGCGGCATCAACACCATCGGCGTGGGGCAAATCGAGGCCGCTCGCTCCATCGGCCTCTCCTTTGGTCAGATCCTGCGTAAAATCGTGATTCCGCAGGCGCTGCGCACCACCGTGCTCCCCATGACCAACCTGCTGATCGCCGTCATGCTCACCACCGCCCTGGGATCCCAGGTACCGCTTAACCCGCGCGAGCTCACCGGCGTGGTGTCCTTTGTCAACACGCGCGCCACCGGCGGCATCCTGGCCTTCCTTATCTCCGCTCTGGCGTACGTGGGGTCCGCCTTTGTGATCGGCCTGGTGGGTAACCGCATCGACAAGAAGGTGAGGATCCTGCGATGAGCTCACACGGAAACGCAACCTCTATGCGCGATGCGCTCTACGAGGCCCCGGGTCCCAAGACCAAGCGCAAGATCATGGTGGGCACCGCCGTGTCCGCCGTGGTGGTCGCCTGCATCTTGCTGGCGATTTTGGAGCGCTTCTACGCCACCGGCCAGTTGGACCCGCGCTACTGGACGTTCTTTCTCGAGTGGTCTACCTGGCGCTTTTTGCTGCAGGGATTCGCGGGCACCGTCCGCGTGGCGCTTACCGCGGGCGCCATCTCGCTGGTGCTGGGCATGTTGCTCATGCTGGGCCGCGTCAGCAAGATCAAACCCCTTTCCGCCGCTTGCCGCGTGGTCATCGACTTCTTTCGCGGCGTTCCCAGCCTGCTATTGATCTACTTCTTCTTTTTGGTGGTTCCGCAGTACGGCATCAAGATGTCCTCTTTTTGGATGCTGACGCTGCCCGTGGCGCTCGCGGCCTCCGGCGTTTTGGCCGAGGTCTTTCGCGCGGGCGTCAACGCGGTGCCCAGGGGCCAGGTCGAGGCGGCTATGTCCATCGGCCTGTCGCCGGCCAAGACCATGCGCAAGATCGTGCTGCCCCAGGCCGTCCGCTACGTCATCCCTTCGCTGATCTCGCAGCTGGTGGTCGTTGTCAAGGACACCACCGTCGCCTACGTGGTAAGCTACCCGGACCTCATGCAGAACGCGCGCGTGCTCATCACCAGCTATGACGCGCTGGTCTCCGTCTACTTCACCATCGCCCTCATCTATATCCTCATCAACTACGCCATCAACAAGGCGTCCGTCGCGGTGGCCAACCGCACCGGCGTCAAGATCATCCGCTAGGCATTCTGGAACGGAAGAGCTATGACACAGCAAATCTCAACTGAACCCATCATCGAGCTGCGCCATGTGGACAAGCACTACGGCGACCTGCACGTCCTTAAAGACATCAACCTCACCGTCCATAAGGGCGAGGTGCTGGTTGTGGTGGGTCCCTCGGGCTCGGGCAAATCCACCATGTGCCGCACCGTCAACCGCCTGGAGACCATCGATTCCGGCGAGATCCTCATCGAGGGCGAGCCGCTTCCGCAAGAGGGCCGCGAGCTCACCCGTATGCGCGCCGAGCTTGGCATGGTGTTCCAAAGCTTCAACCTGTTCGCCCATATGAGCATCTTGCAAAACGTCACCTTGGGTCCCATCGAGGTCTTAGGGATGAAGAAGGACGAGGCCGAGGCCCGCGCCATGGAGCTGCTCGCCCGTGTGGGCGTGGCCGAGCAGGCTGCCAAGTCGCCCGCCCAGCTCTCCGGCGGCCAGCAGCAGCGCGCCGCCATCGCTCGCTCGCTCGCAATGCATCCCAAGGCCATGATGTTCGACGAGCCCACCAGCGCGCTCGATCCGGAGATGATCAACGAGGTCCTGGACGTTATGGTGGAGCTTGCCCGCGGCGGCATGACCATGGTGGTTGTCACGCATGAGATGAACTTCGCGCGCCGCGTGGCGGACCGCGTGGTCTTTATGGCGGACGGCCAGATCGTGGAGGAGGGGACGCCGGCGGAGTTCTTCGACCATCCCAAGACCCAGCGCGCCCGCGACTTCCTGGATTCCATCAAGGGCCACTAGCTTTTGCGCCCGCTTGAGGCTTGGCCCGCGCGAGCGCCTGTCGCAGTCCGGGCCGCACAAATCCATTGTTTGCTTTCTACTTGCATGGAGGTACTCCCAGCATGACTACTTTTGCGCCAACTATGACTACCGCGTCCAGCGCGAACGGCGCGCCCGGTGCGGCCGACGCGCCCTCCAAGCGCCCCGTGATCCTGGTCGCCCCGCGCTGGCAGGAGATGGAGCGCACACTGGAGGTTCCCGAGCAGCTTGCCCCGGAAGAGGCCATGGCGTGCGTCTTTGCCGACGCTATCCTGGCCGCCGGCGGCCTGCCGCTGATGATGCCGCTTACCGATGACGACGACGTGCTGGAGACCATGCTCGCCATGTGCGACGGCGTCGCCGTTCCCGGTGGCCAGGACGTGAACCCGGCACTTTGGGGCGATGAATCCCCGTATGATGAGTCGCTGCTGTGCGGCGTTCGCGATGCGTTCGAGCTCAAGCTGGTGCGCCGCGTGCTAGAACTTGACAAGCCGCTTTTTGCCACTTGCCGCGGCATGCAGCTGCTCAACGTGGCCCTGGGCGGCAGCCTGTGCATGGACGTGCCCGGCATCGCCCCGCTTGAGGGCACGGGTCTGTGGCGCCACGCCATGGTGCTGACCGATCCCGCGCACCCCGTGGACGTTGAGGACGGCACGCTTCTGGCCCGCTGCATCGGTGGCGCCGGGCAGATCCAGGCCAACTCGAGCCATCACTGCTGCGTGGACAAGATGGGGGAGGGCGTCCGTCTGGTCGCCCGCGCCACCGATGGCATCCCCGAGGCGATCGAGGTGCCGTCCGCCCGCTTCTGCCTGGGCGTGCAGTGGCACCCCGAGTACACCTGGCAGCGCATTGCCACGGACTTCGCCATTTGGCGGGCGTTTGTGGAGGCGTGCAGGTAGGGGTGCGTGCCGGTAGGGACGCGTTGGCGGTTGCGGCAGCGTCGGCGCTGCGATGGGGATGCATCGCGCGGCTCGTCCTCGTCCAGAGACGCATAGGTAGATGCATGCGCGAACCCGTGGGGGCATGCATGAAAAAAACGGAGGCCCCGTCTATGAGGGGGACCTCCGTTTTTGGTAGCTATCGAGCGTGGTTTCCGCGAAGCTAGTCGCGCTCTAGACGCGATCGCGCGGGCGGATGCGCTAGTTGGCCATCTGAGCCTGGACGGCGGTGATGGCGACAACGCCCACGATGTCGTCTGCGGAGCAGCCGCGGGACAGGTCGTTCACCGGCTTGGCGATGCCCTGCAGGATGGGGCCGTAGGCCTCGGCGCCGCCGAAGCGCTGGACCAGCTTGTAGCCGATGTTGCCGGTCTCGAGGTTGGGGAAGACCAGGACGTTGGCATGGCCGGCGACCTTGGACTCGGGGGCCTTGAGCTGGGCGACGGAAGGAACGATGGCGGCATCCAGCTGCAGGTCGCCATCGATGGCGAGCTCGGGAGCCTTCTCCTTGGCGAATGCGGTTGCCTCCTGGACCTTCTTGGCGGTGTCGCCGCCGGCGGAGCCCATGGTGGAGTAAGAGAGCATGGCGACCTTGGGCTCGACGTCGCCCATGAAGGTCTTGAAGGAGTTCGCGGAAGCGATGGCGATCTCGGACAGCTCGTCGGAGGTGGGGGCGATGTTGAGGCCGCAGTCAGCGAAGACCAGGGTGCCGTCTGCGCCGAACTCGGGGGTCTTGGTGCACATGATCATGAAGGCGGAGACCAGCTTGGTGCCGGGGGCGGTCTTCAGGATCTGAAGCGCGGGGCGCAGGGTGTCCGCGGTGGAGTGGCAGGCGCCGGAGACCAGGCCGTCGGCGTCGCCCATCTTGACCATCATGGTGCCAAAGTAGGTGGCGTCCATCACCTGGGCGCGGGCCTGCTCGATGGTGACGCCCTTCTTGGCGCGCAGCTCGGCGAACTTCTGCGCGTACTCCTCATGCTTCTCGGCGTTGCGCGGGTCGATGACGGTGGCGCCGGGGACGTCGATCTCGTCCGGGTTTCCCAGGATGACCAGGTTGGCGAGGTCCTCCTCGACGATCTTCTTAGCAGCCTCGATGGTGCGCGGGTCCTCGCCCTCGGGCAGGACGATCGTCTTCTTGTCTGCCTTTGCCGCATTCTTCATACGGGTCAGAAAGTCACTCATCATTCTCCTCAAAATCTAGAGCGCCCTTGTGTCCAGTTGTTGTTCGGCTTGCCATCCCGCCCGCGTCGGGAACGGTGGTCTGCGCTGCGCGTCGCATTCAGCTAGGCATGTTGAGCTTTCCTTGTGTGACGTAGGTTATTATACGGCGGCAAGCGCTATAATCGCTCTGACAATACGCACAACTGTGCAACACGTAATTCGAGCGCCCGCCTTGCTGCGGGCCTGTCCAAGGAGTTTCGATGCAGATCACCTCTGGTCTTCCGACTGGCTTCAACCCGCATGAGTACGACATGATCGTTGTTGGCGCAGGATACGCCGGCGCCGTGTGCGCCCGCCGCCTTGCCGAGACCGTGGGGTTCCGCGTCGCCGTCCTTGAGCGCCGCGACCATATCGCGGGCAACGCGTACGATTATTAC
Source organism: Collinsella tanakaei YIT 12063 (assembly GCF_000225705.1). GTDB lineage: Bacteria > Actinomycetota > Coriobacteriia > Coriobacteriales > Coriobacteriaceae > Collinsella > Collinsella tanakaei. The sequence continues at coordinate 639,547 of NZ_JH126467.1, read as the reverse complement.
GATGAGAGCGGCATCCTCGTCCATATGTTTGGTCCGCACATCTACCACACGTACAGCGAGCGCGTTCATTCCTTCCTGTCCCGCTTCACCGAGTGGACGGACTACCAGCACAAGGTGCTCGCCAACGTGCACGGCACCCTGATGCCCGTTCCCTTCAACCACCAGAGCCTCAAGCTTGCCTTTGGCGAGGAGCGCGGCGAGCAGCTCTACCGCAAGCTGGTGGAGACCTTTGGCGAGAACAAGAAGGTCCCCATCATGGAGCTGCGCGTGAAGAACGACCCCGACCTGCAGGAGGTCGCGGACTACGTCTACGAGAACGTCTTTTTGCACTACACCATGAAGCAGTGGGGCCAGACGCCCGACCAGATCGACCCTTCCGTCACCGGCCGCGTGCCCGTGTTTGTGGGCGATGATGACCGCTACTTCCCCCAGGCTCCCTACCAGGGCATGCCCAAGGAGGGCTACACCGAGCTGTTCGCCAACATGCTGGAGCACGACCTGATTGACGTCTTCTGCGAGGTCGACGCGCGCGACCTGCTCACTATCGACGAGGGCCGCGTGCTGGTCAACGGCGAGGTCTACGGCGGCGAGGTTGTCTACACCGGTCCTTTGGACGAGCTGTTCAACCTGGACCTGGGTGCCCTGCCGTACCGCACCCTCGACATGAAGTTCGAGACCCTGGACGTGGACCAGTTCCAGCCCGTGGGCACCGTCAACTACACCGTGAGCGAGGACTACACCCGCATCACCGAGTTCAAGAACATGACGGGCCAGGTTGTCCCCGGCAAGACCACCATCATGAAGGAGTACAGCCACGCCTACGAGCCCGGTAGCGGCCAGACCCCGTATTACGCGATCATCGACCCCGACAACCGCAAGCTGTACGAGCGCTATCTTGAGCGCGTCTCCAGCGTGACCAACTTCCATCCGGTGGGTCGTCTTGCCGAGTACCGCTACTACGACATGGATGCGGTGACCAATTCCGCCCTCGAGCTTTCGGACGAAATCATTTCCTGCCATGCATAACAACCAAGACCGGCACTCCGTCGAAGCCGGGACCCACAAGGTCTTGAGCTTCGGCATCCCCAGCTACAACGCCGCCGCGGATATCGACCGCTGCGTGGAGTCCGTCCTTGAGGGCAGTGATTACGCCGCTGACATCGAGATCATCATTGTCGACGATGGCTCTAAGGACGAGACCCCGCAGAAGGCCGACGAGTGGGAAGCGCGCTATCCTGGTATCATCCGCGCCGTGCACCAGGAAAACGGCGGCCACGGCATGGCCGTGCTTGCCGGCCTGCGCAACGCTACGGGTACCTACTACAAGGTGGTCGACTCGGACGACTGGCTGGATGCCTCCGCGCTCTCTACCATGCTCTCCATCTTGCGCGGCTTCGAGGAGCGCGACACTCGCGTGGACCTCTTCATCTCCAACTACGTGTACGAGAAGGTGTATGAGGGGACCCGTACCACCATCAGCTACAAGACCGCCTTGCCGCGCAAGCGCGTTTTCTCTTGGGATGAGATCGGTCGCTTCCTGCCTAGCCAAAACCTGCTGATGCACAGCTTGTGCTACCGCCGCGACGTGCTTTTGGACGGCGACCTGCCCTTGCCCGCGCACACGTTCTACGTGGATAACATCTACGCCTACGTGCCCCTGCCGCGCTGCAAGACCATCTATTACGCGGACATCGACCTGTACCGCTACTTTATTGGTCGCGAGGGCCAGAGCGTCAACGAGGCCACCATGGTCAAGCGCTTGGACCAGCAGTTCCGCATCACCCGCATCATGATGGAGGCCTACCATCTCTACGAGGATGTTGAGAAGCCCCGTCTGCGCAACTACATGATGGGCTATTTCACCATGATGATGGCGATCTGCTCCGTGTTCTCCAAGCTTTCTGACGACCCCGCCGCACCGCAGAGCCTGAAAGATCTGTGGCACGACCTAAAGGTTTACGACGAGCGCATGTACCGCCACGCCCGCTACGGCGTGATCGGTATGGGTACCAATTTGCCGTCCAAGATGGGGGAGAAGACCACTATCGGCCTGTATCACCTGGCCGGCAAGATCTTCAAGTTCAACTAGCGCGGGCTTTGCGTGCTTGGCGCGGCTTTCACGGTCGGTGCGATTTTGCCCGCCTGGCGCGGTTTTCGCAGCGATGACGGCATGCTGAGTTGCGAATCGACATAACGCGTTTCTTTAGGAGCGGGTGGACGATAAAGGTCCGCCCGCTCCTTTCTTTTGTTTCCGCGACCCAGGCGGGGCTCATCAGGTGAGATAGCGGGGTGCGACCCGCGTGCGACGCCGAGCGCGAGCGGGTGAGCGCGCAAGCGGGCGGGCGC
>NZ_JH126467.1:560152-636853 GCF_000225705.1 Collinsella tanakaei YIT 12063 | reverse complement strand
GCGAGCGGGTGAGCGCGCAAGCGGGCGGGCGCGGACGGGCCGGAACGGGCTGGCGCGGGCGGGCGGGCCGGCGGGATGCGCGCGAGAAGTCGCGAGAAGCCCGGCGTGTCAAAAAAGGGCTTAGTGCGGAGGTTTGGTCAAATAGTGCGTTAGTGCGGATTGGAGGGGCTCCGGCGGGCTTTTCCTATTCATCGGGTAGCGTCGCACAAACCTTCTAGCTCGGGCGATATAATCGGTCTATTCATAAGGTACCCTTATTATATCTCGTCCTCTCCGCACTAACGCATTATTTGTCACTCTCGGGACCGCACTAAGCGACTATTTGTCCCAAGCTCCGCACTAACGAATTATTTGTCCTACCTGGATTCCGCACTAAGCGATTATTTGACACAGCGGGATGGAACGTGCACAGGAGGGATGAGCGCTTGACGGGACGGGGTGGAAGCGTGGGATAGTTTTGGCCCGTCAGTAGAAATGGCGCGCGAGGCTATGCATCAACGATATCATCCCAGTTAAGTGCTTTGTCCAAATAAAGCGAAATGCCGCGATATGCAGGAACGTATGGGCATCTACCAGCGCGAACAAGATTATGGCAATACTTTTGGAAGATGGGGTTTCACTTTCTATTTTTGACGTCCCCCTTGGTCTGCGCAAAGCGTAGCGTATGAGACATGGATATTTGCATTTGTGATGTAACGGAACTTGAGTGCCTGCGCGCGGCGACAGCGCCCGGCGGCCCTGGGATCAACCAAACAGGGGGATCGCAGCTCCTGGCTCCTGGCGCCACTTCGGTGGGGCCGGCGTGCCGGTCTCGCGTCAAGGCAATTGGGTCGAAGTCCAAGACTTTGCATGTGGCGGTGCCTAGCGTCAAAGATAGCTTGACGCTCTCCGACGTCGCTTGCCATGCCTTGGGGAAGGCGACAACGCCCGAGAGCTACATAGACTTTGGAGGAGGAATCATAGGTCTCTCAATCGAGTACTTCTACGTCTCGATATGCTGCAGGCTCAGCTTTGTGCAGCGCATGCTGCTGGCCTACGAGCTTTGCGGTTACTACGCTATTGTCCCAAACCCCGATTATGACGAGGAGGCGAAGTCGGGGGAGAAGGCGTATAAGGCAAAAGCAGTCACGCGCGCACCGCTTGCGACCGTGGAGAGACTTAGGACATTTGCTAAGAACAACCCCCAAATCCGTGGGTCGAAGCTGGCGCTCAAGGCGTTGAAATACGCAGCAGATTCCGCGCGGTCGCCCGAAGAGGCGCGTCTTGCGATCGTGATGCTGCTGCCGCATAGTATGGGAGGTTATGGCCGTGGACCGCTTGTGATGGATTATCGCGTTGACTCTGAGGAGACGCTTAAAAAGTGCGACATCTTCTTGCTGATAGGCAGGATAGATATCGAGTATCAAAGCGATCTGTATCATGCGTCTCGCGAGGCTTTGCGAAGTGACTCCAAACGCGCCAACGCGCTGTCGGCACTGGGTATACCGGTGGTCACCGTTACTTCCGAAGAGCTGCGCGACCCAGAGCTTTTCCACACCGTTATGGAACACGTGGGAAAGCTGCAAAATCGTAAGCTGCGTATTAGGACAAGCGGCTTTACCGAGAAGCGCAAGGCGCTGTGGGATGCGCTGTTTGACTAGATGGTGATGACCCCGCAAGCGAGCAATGCCGCCGCCGCGATCGCGACGACGATGATAAACGCTGCGAGCGCCTTCTCTTTACGCGTCATCACGGGAGAGCTTCCGCGTTCTTTCCGAGCGCGCACGTAGAAGAAGATGCCGGGTACATATGCGATGCAGCACAGCATAAGTAGCTCGACGCCTGCCAAAAGCACGGCGACGGTGAGGAACGCGCAAGCAAACGCTGCGAGCACAAGCCCGCCCATCTGCCCGTCATGGCGGCGCGGCCATGCCCATTTAACCATGTACGCGGCGGCAAGCGTCCAAGAGATCACAATCGATGCGGTGCAAAGCGAGTACGCGAATTGATACGCGGCGTCGGAAAACAGCATCACGATGGTGAGGATCTGGATCATCACGCCCGTGGCGAGCAGGCACGTGCTGGGCGCGCTGTAGCTGTTGAGCTGATCAAATACACGCGGAAGCAGCTCCATGCGCGCCATGCCGTGCATGGCCTCGGACGCCAAGATGGTGTAGGAGAGCCATGCGCCAAAAATCGAGATGATGAGACCGGCAGAGATGAACGCTCCGCCCCACGGACCCACAGCGTGCTCGAAGATGTAGGGCATCGAGGGCGAACCCAGCGCCATGAGCTCTTCGCGCGGTAGGTACCCGTAGGGCAGGACGGATGCGGCGACGTAGATGACCACCAGCGCGGTGCATCCCAGAATGGTCGCTCGGGATACGTCAGACTTGCGTTGTGCGCGATGGCCTAGCACGGAGGCGCCCTCCATGCCAACAAAGACCCACATCATAACCATGAAGCAATTGATGATCTGGGCGTCAATCGATCCCGGCGCGCCGTCCCCGCCCATACCGCCCGCCGCGTTGTTTGCCAGCTTGCCCCAGAAGTCGACGGTGAAGACGTTGAAGTCGAAGACCATGATCATGACGACGATAAAGGCGAAGATGGGCACCAGCTTGCATGCCATGACGATGGCGTTGAGCGCAGAGGCCTCCTCCACGCCGCGGTTTACCAGCGCGATGATAGCCCAGTTGAGAACGGAGATGAACGCGACGGCGCCCACGGTGAGCCCCTGGGAGAACGGTGGGAAGAAGTAGCCTATAGCGGTGGTGAGCATAACGCCAAAGGCGACGTTGCCAATCCAAATGGAAAGCCAGAAGCCCCAGCCCGAGACAAAGCCCACAAAGGGTCCAAAGCCCTTGTCCGCATACGCAACGATACCGTTTAGGTGCGGCTGGACGATAGAGAGGCGTCCAAACGTGTTGGCGAGCGCCATAAAGCCGATACCCGTTACAAGCCAGGCCAGCAGCGCGGGCCCGGGGGCCGCCGCGGCGGAAATGTCCGTTGAGAGCGCGAACACGCCCGAGCCGATGGATGAGCTGATGACCAGGGCGATAAGTCCTACCAGGCTGATGCCTTTCTTGCGGGGTGGGGTTGGTGCGGTCTGGCTCATGGTGTTGGGTTTCCTTTGACGATGCGTGAAAAGGCCCCGCTACCCAAGGGCGACGGGGCCAAACGGTTGCATGATATAAGGATAACCCTACTGCGCGATGTCTTTCGCCGAGGGCAGGCCGCCCAATCCGTCAGCGGTCGCGCATCCGCTGCAAATCGCCGCTTCCAGGGCGCGGGTGGCGACCAGGCCGATGAGGTCCAGCGGAAGATCCGGTACGGACTCGCTGCAAGAGGCCATAACGTAGATGGTATCGCCATCGTTGGTGGTGTGCGTGGGGCGAATAGTGTGCGCGTAGGCGTCTGCCGCCATCTGCGCCACCTTGGTTGCCTGCGCCTTGGAGAGCGAAACGTTGGTGATGATGCAGGAGATGGTGGTGTTGGTGCGGTCGAGGGGCATCTTCATATCTGCCGCGGCTTCAAGGGCGGCCTCTTCCATATCGATGATTTGGGTGCCGTCCGGCGTGGCGCGTGCTCCGGCGATGGGCTTGAGGGTTTCCGGGTCAACAACGTTTCCGCATGCGTTCACCGCGGAGATGGCGCCTACCTTGAGCTGGCCTAGCTGGAATGCGCGGGCGCCCAAGCCGCCTTTCATGGCGTGGTCGGGTCCCAGCAGCTTGCCCACGGTGGCGCCGCATCCCGCACCCACGTTGCCCTCCGGTACCGGGCTGCCGGGGGCGCAGTTATCAAGCGCGCAGGCAACGGAGAGGATGCCCGCCTCTATATCCGGGCGGGTGAAGGGATCTGCGAACGCGAGGTCGAACAGGCAACTCGAGCAGACGATGGGAACCGTGGTGGGGCCCACGGGCAGACCGATGCCGCGACGCTCGAGCTCCCGTGCCGCGCCTGAGGCGGCCTCGAGGCCAAAGGCGGAACCGCCGGAGAGCATCACGGCATGGATCTTATCGACCGTGTTCTCGGGCTTCAGCAGGTCCGTCTCGCGCGATGCGGGCGCCGCGCCGCGGACGTCTACGCCGGCGGTAGCGCCTTGCGGCGCCACGATGGCCGTGCAGCCCGTTCCCGCCTGGAGGTTGGTCCAGTGACCGATGGCAAAGCCCTCGATGTCGTTGATGCTGATGGGTTCGAGTTGGTTCGACATTGCTGGTCCCTTTTCTAGAATAACGGCCTAGTCCTGCTGCATGTCGCGTATGGTCCGTGCGACGCGCGCGATGGGAAGACCCACCACGTTGTAGAAGTCGCCGTCGATCTTCTCGACCAGCATGCGGCCCCCTTTGCCCTGGATGCCGTATGCACCGGCCTTGTCCAGCGGCTCGCCGGATTGCGCGTACTCCTCGATGGTATCCTCGTCCAAAGCGTAGAAGGTAACGTCTGTGACTTCGACGAAGTTTTGCAGCACGGGCTCGGCCGCGTCGCCTGCGGCGTTAGCGCGGGCCACGCAGACGCCCGTTGCGACCTGGTGGGTTCGGCCGGACAGCAGGCGGAGCATGCGCTTGGCGTCCTGCGCGTCCGCGGGCTTGCCGAGGATAACGCCGTCTATGGTGACGATGGTATCGGCGGCGACCACGATCTCGCCGGCGCGCGCGTGCTCGCTTGCGACGCAGAGGGCCTTGTCTTTGGCGAGCCTGCCCACAAGGTCCAGGGGTTGCTCGCCCTCGTGCGGCGTCTCGTCTATGTCCGCGGGGATGACGCGGCACGTAAAGCCCGCCTCGTTCATAAGCTCTATACGACGGGGGGATTGGGAGGCGAGGATCATGCTTGGGTACTCCTAACGTGGAAAGGCCCCATCTTGCGGCGTGCAAGACGGGGCCGTGAATGCAAGGTTACTCGCTTTAGAGCTGGATGCCCTCGCACACCTTTTCGAGCGCGCGCTCGCCGGCGATGTCCTCCAGCACGGTGAGGGCGAAGGGCAGCGCCTGGCCCATGGCGCTGGCGGTGATGATGTTGCCATCTTTGACAACGGTCTTCTCGCCCGCAAAGGTGCCGGCGGGGAAGTCGATGTCAAAGCCGGGGAAGCAGGTGGCGCGGCGGCCCTCAAGCAGGCCGAGCTCGGCCAAGATCGAGGGGGCGGCGCAGATGGCGGCGACGTGCTTGGTGGCGGCGAACTCGCGGACCACGTCGCAGACGCGCTCGTCGCGGCGCAGATGGGTGGTGCCGGGCATGCCGCCGGGCAGGACCACGTAATCGTACACATCGAAATCGACGTCGCTAAAGACCTCGTCGCAGGTGATGCTGACCTGCTGCGCGCTGATGACGTCGCGCGTGTCGTTTATGGAAACAAGCGACGCGCGCACGCCGCCCCTTCGCAGGATATCGAGGATGGTGAGGCATTCGATGGTTTCAAATCCATCGGCAACGAGGATGGCGACGGCAGCCATGGCGTGTCCTTTCGGTTGGGCGATGCGCAAGGGGAATAATCTGTTTTCGCGCTTATACCCCGAATATCGCAAGCAAACGCATTTGCAGCCGGCGATTTATCCAAGTTTCGCCCGAGGGCCGTTACCGCCGGACCAGATGGACAACCGTCTCGCAATGGAAGGTCTGGGGGAAGAGGTCGACCGGCGTGGCGGATACAGGGGTGAAGGTGCCCTGATCGCAGAACCTGCGAAGGTCGCGCGCCAGGGTCGCGGGGTCGCAGGAGACGTATGCCACGGCGCGGGCGGGCGTGGAGGCGATGAGGTCGATCGCCTCGGGGGCGAGGCCCGCGCGCGGAGGGTCGACCACCAAAAGGTCGGCTTCCTCGTCTGGAAACTCGCGCACGGCGTCGCCGCCTATTACGTCGACGTTGTCCAAACGGGCGATCTCGAGGTTGCGCCTCAGGTCGCGAACGGCCGGGCCATAGGATTCAACGGCGGCTACGTATTCGCAGCGGCGGGCGAGCGGCAGGGTGAAGGTGCCGGCCCCGCAGTAAAGGTCGACGGCGACCTCGTCCTCTTGGGGCTGCAGGTCATCCATCACCAGCTCGATGAGGATTTCTGCAGCGGCGGTGTTGACCTGGAAGAACGATGGCGCGGAAAGGCGCATCTGCTCTTGGGCTATCGACTCGGTCCAAGAGCCTTCGCCCAAAAGCGCCTCGACCCCCGCCACTTTACGGGCACGGCGGTCTCCCTTGGACATGACGCGCACAACGCTGGAAGGCTTGAGCGAATCGCCCAGGACGCGAGAAACCTGCGCGCGCGGAAACGCCCCCGTTGGCGTCCAGAGCGCGATTTCCAGGGCGCGGGTGCGGCGGGAGGCGCGGATGCCGACGCGTTCGATCTCGAGGTCGCGCGAGTTGCCCAGGTAGCTAAGGGCGCCGATCACGCCCTTGAGCGCCTTGGGGTACTTCTTTTCGAACAGGGGGCATTTGTCAACGCGGATGACCTGCTGCGGGTCGCGCCCGTGCATGCCCAAAGAGAACTTTCCGTTTTGGTGGATGGGGGCGAGCTCGACCTTGTTGCGGTAACCCCACTCGTCCTTGGCAAAGCGGATGGGTTTGACCAGATTATCGATTTCTTCCGGGGTGAAGCGGCCGATCCTGTCAAGCGTGGAGCGCAGGTTCTCCTCTTTAGCAGCGAGCTGGGCTTCGCGCGACATGGAACCCCAGGGGCAGCCTCCGCAGACGCCCACGAAGGGGCAGGGGGCCTGGCGGCGCGAGGGAGAGGGTTCGAGCAGCTCTTCGACGACGGCGCGGGAGAAGGAGGCCCCGTCCTCAACCACGCGAGCCTCCACCACGTCGCCGATGACGCCGCCGGAAACAAAGACCGCCTTGCCTTGGGGGTCCCTTGCGAGTCCATCCGGTCCGTAGGTCATGGCGGTGATGGTGAGCTGCATAGCTTGCCTTTCTGTTGGGCGAATCGCCGCGCGCGCGGCGGTTATATGGTGCGGTTTGTTGTTGATAGCGTATCAGAACCAGCCGGCCTCCCGTGGCGCGCGCGGCCGTCCACGCGATATCTGCGGAGCGTTTCGGGGCGCCCGACGGTTTGGGCGCCCGCCGGCTTAGGCGTCCGCCGGGGGCTGTCGCGACCTTACGGTGGAAGGCGGGCTGTGCCAAATAATGGCTTAGTGCGGAGGTTAGGACAAATAGTCGCTTAGTGCGGACCCGAGAGTGACAAATAATGCGTTAGTGCGGAATGGGCGAGGTATAGTAAGGGTACCTTATGAATAGGGTATTCTCATCACCCGAGCTAGATGGCTCGGGCGATGGCGCTCGATGCATGCAGAAGTCGCGCCGGGCCGCCTCCAGTCCGCACTAACGCACTATTTGACCAAACCTCCGCACTAACGCGTTTTTTTTGACACACCGGACTTCACGCACTAAGGCGTTGTTTGGCACAAAGCTGCCATGCGGGTGCTGAAGGGAAGCCCGGGATTAGCGCGGCGCCGCGCGCGAGGTGCTCCCGGCCTCGAATCTCTGAGCGATGGCTTGGTCTGACTTTTCTGGTGCCGCCAGTCTTTCGAGCGCCGATCTACATACATACAAGAAGCCCTCCCTTCCCACCATATTGCGGGAAAGGAGGGCGGTTAACGCTTCGATCTGCTATTTACGAGCGTCGCTGAAGCGGGCGGCGCGATTTGCGATCGGGCGTGATTAAGCGCGCGGGTCCTTGCCGAAAAGCGCTTTGAATCCCATGCCAAACAGGGCGAGCGCGGTGCCAACTCGGCCGCGCTTGCGCGGGACGAGCGCCGTTTGCGGCCTGGACTGGGTCGCAGCTGTGTTCGCAACGGGCTCGGCGGGCTCGGAGACCGGTTCGGGCTCGATGATGGTGGCCGCGACGGGTTCGGCGACGGGCTTGGGCGCAGGGGCGGCCGGCGCGGCGGGCGCTGCGGATTCGGCTTGCGGCGCGCCTTCGGGTGCAGCGGTCGCGACGTCCTCGACCGCCTCCTCCTGCGAGGGGACCGTCCTGAACGCGGCGGCGACCTTCTTCTCGATTTTGGGCTGGTTGGCCGCGCAGCGCTGCTTTGCCGCCTTTCGCTGGATCTCCTCTGCGTTCTCGGCATCCTTATAGGCCTGGGCAAGCAGGAACTCCTGCGAGTTGAAAGGCACCTCGCCCGGAGTCTTGGCGATGCTGGCCCAGGTGCCGGACGGGGTGAGGCGACGAGCTTTGACGTTATCTGCCAGCTGGGCGTCCATGTAACCGCGGACAGCCGCGCGAACGTCCGCGTCCAGTAGCGGGTAGGCGATCTCGACGCGGTGCTCGGTGTTTCTGGTCATCATGTCGGCGGACGAGAGGTAGATGGTGTCCGCGTCCTCGCCAAACGCGTATACGCGCGCGTGCTCCAAGAACCTGCCGACAATCGAGCGGATCTGCACGTTTTCAGTTTTTTCGGGCACTCCTGGCAGCAGGCAGGAAATGCCGCGGATGATCATCTCCACGTGTACGCCGGCACGGCTCGCCTCGGAGATCTTGTCGATGACCTCGCGGTCCGTGAGCGAGTTGAGCTTGAAGAAGACGCGCGCGGGCTCGCCTGCGCGTGCGCGTTCGATTTCGCGGTTGAGGCCGGTCATGATAAGGGGCTTGAGGCCCGCGGGCGCTACGCCCAGGTAGCGGTAGTCGCCGTTGAGGTTGCCCAGCGACAGGTTCTGGAAGAACAGGTTGGCGTCCTCGCCGATGCCGGGGTGCGCGGTCATGAGCATAAAGTCCGAGTAAAGCTTGGCGGTCTTCTCGTTGAAGTTGCCGGTACCCAGCAGCGTGATGCGCTCGATGGCCATGCCGCGGCGGTACGTGAGCTGGCAAATCTTAGAGTGGCACTTAAAGCCCTCGGAGCCGTAGATGATGGTGCATCCGGCCTCTTCCAAACGCTCCGCCCACTCGATGTTGTTGGCCTCGTCAAAGCGGGCGCGAAGCTCCATCAAGACGGTGACTTCCTTGCCGTTCTCGACGGCAGAGATCAGCGATTCGCACAGGCGGGACTGCTTGGCCACGCGGTAGAGCGTGATGCGGATGGAGATGCATTCGTCGTCGTTGGCGGCCTGATGCACCAGGTCGAGGAACGGCGTCATGGACTCGTACGGATAGAACAGCAGCTTATCGCCCTCGAGCACCTGGTCGCGCAGCGGGCGGTTGGGGTCTATCGCGGGATCGAGCTGCGGGACGAAGGGGGTGAACAAGAGCTCGGCGCGCTCCGCCTGCGGGATATGCGATTCCAGGCCAAAGACAAAGCCAAGGTCAAGGGGGTAGTTGACGGGCAATACGGCCTTATTGGGAAGCTCGAGCGCGTGGCGGATGAGCTTCAGCGACGCCTTGTCGAGCTCGCCGTTGACGGTGAGGCACACCGGCTGAAGACGCAGGCGCTTTTTGAGGATGCGCTTCATGTGCTGGCGATAGTCCTCGTCCTCTTCTACGCCCTCGCCGTCCGGGTCGATGTCCGCGTTGCGGATGACGCGTATCACGGCGCCGTCCTGCGGCAGATAGGAGCCAAAGCAGCCGTCCAGGCACGCCATGACCACGTCCTCGAGCAGGATATAGCGATAGGTATCGCTTGGGGTCTGCGAGGGAATCTGCAGTATGCGGGGGAGGGAAGAGGGAATCTCGATGAGGCCCATCAGCCCTTCCTCGTCCATGCCCTCAAGGGAGCTGACTATGTAGAGCGCGCCGTTCCTGAGGTTGGGGAACGGGTGGCGCGGGTCAACCACCAGCGGGGAGATGATGGGGGAGACGTATGAGCGGAAGAATGCCTCCACAAAGGTGCGGTCCTCGCCTTCGAGGGCATTCGGTGCGATTCGGACGATGCCGTGCTGCGCAAGTTGGGACTCGATTGCACCGAACGCGGTGCTGACGCGGTCGAGCAGGGGCGGCAGCGCGGAGAAGATGCGGTCGATCTGCTGGGCAGGGGTGAGGTTGCTTTTATTGTCGACGGGCTGGTGCTTGAGCGTGGCGAGGTCTGACAGGCCGCCGACGCGCACCATGAAGAACTCGTCCAGATTGCTTTCGAAAATGGAGACGAATTTGAGTCGCTCGAACAGCGGGACGGTGGTGTCGAACGCCTCATCGAGCACGCGATTGTCGAACTGGAGCCAGGAAAGCTCCCTGTTCTGCGTATAGGAGAAGTCGTGGCGGTCCGCCGCGGAGATCCCCTTGCCGTTCTTGCCGGTTTTCTTTGTGCCCTTCTGCGCCATGTGTGAAGCTCCTCATCCAAGTTGGTGTGAGATACCGTCAATTATCCATCCTTATATATAATGCGTCAGTCATCTCGGTTGGCCTGCAAGTTCCAAACCTTAATGAAGCCCTTACGAATGTGGGGCGGCGGACTTCTCCAGCCGAGCGGTATCCTTAGACCCGCCAACGGTTACGAAGCAATTATTTATGTATAAAAATATCTTCTATATGTATATGCCTAAAGACGATGAAAAGCGTGGCGATTCAAAGCCGATATTCATAAAGAGGTAATACATATTCAAAAAATATGACTATCAATTCCAGACTGAAAAATACTTCTTTCTTTAGGTAATACGGTTTTCGCACGTAAAACGCTTTAATTTGTGAAAGTAGCTATCTGGTAATACGCTGGAAATATACCGTTCCCAACCACTTTGATACCGCTGGCGGGTGACGGTGACAAAGCTTGCCAAATTGGATATAAATCTAGTTGTCCAAGCGGAACCCCCTCATGTGGGGGAGAAACGTGATCAAGGAGTCGCGTCCGCGATTCCTAGGAAGAAAGGTAGGAGGCACAATGACGAAAGGTCTGCACGTCCCCAGTGAGATTGGCGCCCTTAAGAAGGTCTGCCTGCACAGGCCCGGCGAGGAGCTCCTGAACCTGCCGCCCTTCGAGCTCGAGCGTCTGTTGTTCGACGACGTTCCCTTCCTCGAGGTCGCTCAGGAGGAGCACGACACCTTTGCTCAGATTCTGAGGGATCAGGGCGTCGAGGTTCTCTATCTTGAGAAGCTGGTCGCCGAGGTGTTCGACACCGTGCCCGAGGCCCGCGAGGAGTTCCTCGACCAGTACATCGCCGAGGCCGGCATCAAGGGCCAGGAGATGCCCAAGGTTGTTCGCGAGAAGCTGAACTCCATCACCGATAACCTTGAGTTTGTCCAGAAGACCATGGCCGGTCTCACCAAGGCTGAGATCGATATGCCGCTTCACGCCTCCACCACCCTGGACTCCCTGGTCAACTCCGACTCCGAGTCCGACCTCATCATCGACCCCATGCCCAACCTGTACTTCACCCGTGACCCGTTCGCGGTGGTTGGCAACGGCGTTTGCTTGAACCGTATGTACTCCGTCACCCGCAACCGCGAGACCCTGTACGGCAAGTACATTTTCAAGTATCACCCGGATTACAAGGACGTCTCCCTGTACTTCCGTCGCGATGCCGCGTTCCACACCGAGGGCGGCGACGTGCTCAACATCAACGAGCACACCCTGGCCGTGGGCATCTCCCAGCGCACCCAGGCTGCCGCCATCGACGTCATGGCCCAGAACATCTTCTGGAACAGCGATTCCAAGGTCGACCGCATCCTCGCCTTCGACATCCCCAACAACCGCGCCATGATGCACCTCGACACCGTCTTCACCCAGATCGACGTCGATAAGTTCACCATTCACCCGGCCATCATGGGCACCCTGAAGGTGTACGAGCTCACCCCCGGCACCACCCCCGGCGACGTCAAGATCAAGGAGATCTGCGACACCCTCGAGCACATCCTCGAGGACGCTACCGGAGTCGACCAGATCAAGCTCATCCCCTGCGGCGGCGGCGATCCCATCGCGGCTGCGCGCGAGCAGTGGAACGACGGCTCCAACACGCTGGCCGTCGCCCCCGGCAAGATCTGCGTCTATGCACGCAACACCGTCACCAACGACGTGCTCTACAAGGAGGGCCTGGACCTTCTGGTTGTTCCCTCCGCCGAGCTCTCCCGCGGCCGTGGCGGCCCGCGCTGCATGAGCATGCCCTTCTGGCGTGAGGACCTCTAAGTTCTGATTTAAATTGACGGCGCATCTGTCGTGGTGCGCCGTCATACTTACTGCCTGTCGCGTATGCGATGCACGGCACCTGCTTATATACGAAAGGATACGCACATGGGTGTTAACCTCTCGGGCCGCAGCTTCCTGCGCCTGCTCGACTTCACCACCGAGGAGATCGAGTACATGCTCGCTCTCGCCAAGAACTTCAAGGATCTCAAGCGCACCGGCACGCCGCACCGCTACCTTGAGGGCAAGAACATCGTCCTGCTGTTCCAGAAGACTTCCACCCGCACCCGCTGCGCCTTCGAGGTCGGCGGTATGGACCTGGGCATGGGCGTCACCTACCTGGATCCCGGTTCGTCCCAGATGGGCAAGAAGGAGTCCATCGAGGACACCGCCCGCGTTCTGGGCCGCATGTATGACGGCATCGAGTTCCGCGGCTTCGATCAGGAAGACGTCGAGGAGCTCGCCGCCAAGTCCGGCGTTCCGGTGTGGAACGGCCTGACCGACCTGTGGCACCCCACCCAGATGCTCGCCGACATCCTGACCGTTCAGGAGAACTTCAACTACGACATCAAGGGCAAGACCCTGGTCTTCATGGGCGACGCCAAGAACAACGTTGCCCGATCCCTCATGGTTGTCTGCTCCAAGCTCGGCATGAACTTTGTGGCCTGCGGTCCCAAGGAGTGCATGCCCGCTGACGACGTCATCGAGGCCTGCAAGCCCATCGCCGAGGCCAACGGCTGCACCATCACCCTCACCCAGGATCCCAAGGAGGCTTGCACCGGCGCCCACGTCATCTACACCGACGTTTGGGTTTCCATGGGCGAGCCGGACGAGGTTTGGACCGAGCGCATCAACCAGCTCGAGCCCTATCGCGTCACCACCGAGCTCATGGCCATGGCCGATCCTTCCGCCATCTTCCTGCACTGCCTGCCGGCCTTCCACGACACCAACACCACCACCGGTGCCGAGATCGCCGAGAAGTTCGGCGTCACCGAGATGGAGGTCGAGGACGCGGTCTTCGAGTCCCCGCAGTCTAAGGTCTTCGACGAGGCCGAGAACCGCATGCACACCATCAAGGCCGTTATGTACGCGACCCTGAAGTAATTTCTTTGTCGTGCCTCCTTTAAGGGCGGGCGCCGCGCGTTCGGTGCCCGCCCCTAGGGCATTGCATTTGGCAGTCCTCTGCACCCATCGCGTCTTTAAGTAGCACGGCACGGTATGGACGCGGTGGACAGACAAGAATCTTGAAATGAAGGGAGGATGAGAACCTTGACTGAGACCGCTAAGAAAAAGCGTGGTATGCCTTCATCGTTCACCATTCTTCTTATCCTGCTGGCCGTCGTCGCTCTCGTTACCGTCGCCGTCGCCGGCATCGCCCCTGGCGAAGTCACCGCTGCCCGTTTGGATGACTTCTTCATGGCACCTGTTCGCGGATTCGCGGACGCGCTCCCCGTATGCTTGTTCGTCATGATCCTCGGCGGCTTCCTTGGCATGATGACCGAGACCGGTGCCCTTGATAACGGCATCGCCGTCCTGGTCAAGAAGCTCAAGGGCAACGAGCTCATGATCATCCCCATACTGATGCTCATCTTCTCCCTCGGCGGTACCACCTATGGTATGTGCGAGGAGACCGTGCCCTTCTACGCCCTGCTCGCCGCAACCATGATGGCCGCTGGCTTCGACCCGCTGGTCGGCGCCGCCACCGTCCTTTTGGGTGCCGGCTGCGGTTGCCTGGGCTCCACCGTCAACCCGTTCGCCGTCGGCGCTGCCGTCGACTCCCTGCGCGGCGTTGGCATCGAGGTCGACCAGTCCATCATCATCGGCCTGGGCGCCGTGCTGTGGATCGTGACCACCCTCATCTCCATCTTCTTCGTCATGAAGTACGCCAAGAAGGTCAAGGCCGATAAGGGTTCCACCATCCTGTCCATGCAGGAGCTCAAGGACGCCGAGGAGGCCCATGGCGCAGCTGCCGCCGAGGTCACCAAGGACATCAAGCTCACCGGTCGCCAGAAGGGCGTTCTGGTCGCCTTCGCGTTCACCTTCGTCGTCATGATCGTCGGCTTCATCCCGCTGGCCGACCTCAACCAGGGCGTTGCCGACTTCTTCGACGCCGGCGCCGCCTCCCATGAGGAAGTTGTCGAGGTAACCGGCGACGACCTGGTCGCCGTCTACGACGACGCCAACGGCACCACCACCGTGCTCGATGGCGATGTGACCGGCGAGTCCACCTCCACCGTGACCGACTCCCTCGGCTGGTCCGCAATCGTCACCGGCGTGCCCATCGGCGGCTGGTACTTCGATGAGGCCTCTACGTGGTTCTTCATCATGGCTATCGTGATCGGCATCATCGGCGGCCTGTCCGAGAAGCAGATCGTGAACACCTTCATCGCCGGCGCCGCCGACATGATGTCCGTCGTCCTGATCATCGCTTTGGCCCGCGGCATCTCCGTCCTCATGGCCTCCACCGGCCTGGATGTCTACGTGCTCGACGCCGCTGCCAATGCGCTGGCCGGCCTCTCCGGCATCATCTTCGCTCCCATGAGCTACCTGGTCTACTTCGGCCTGTCCTTCCTGATCCCCTCCACCTCCGGTATGGCTACGGTCTCCATGCCCATCATGGGCCCGCTGGCCGTCAAGCTCGGCTTCTCGCCCGAGGTCATGGTCATGATCTTCTCCGCCGCCATCGGTGCTGTGAACCTCTTCACCCCGACGTCCGGCGCCATCATGGGCGGTCTGGCCCTCGCCAAGATCGAGTGGACCACCTGGCTGAAGTTCGCCATGAAGGTTATCGTCGTTATCGCCCTGGTCTCCGTTGCCATCCTCACCATTGCGTGCGTGATGATCTAGGTCGATTCATCGGCTTTGCAGCTGTCAGCATGACCCCTTGCATGAAGTAGCTTCATGCTTCGAGTCCGGCGGTTGCCGATAAGATGTCCGGCCGGCCGCTCGTCCAAAAACGATCGACCGGTTGCGACCCCTACCTTTCGCCCCCTCCCGTTCCGTGCGCGGGAGGGGGCGCTTTTGTGTAGGGGGCCGGTGCGTAAAAGCCGTGAGCGGTCGAGTGCGTGGAGGTTGCCCACCAAAGCTTCGGTATAATGCGGGGGTTACCGACTGATACGCTGGAAGGAGCATGTGCGCATGCGTCAGGGTTTTGATAACGAGAAGTACATCGAGTTGCAGACCGAGCAGATCCGCAAACGTATCGACCAGTTGGGCGGCAAGCTCTACCTTGAGTTTGGCGGCAAGCTGTTTGATGACTACCATGCTTCGCGCGTCCTTCCCGGCTTTGAATCCGACACCAAGTTCCGCATGCTCCAGAAGTTGGTGGACGATGTCGAGATCATCATCGCCATCAACGCCAACCACATTGAGAAGAACAAGGCACGTGGCGATCTGGGCATCACGTACGACGAGGACGTGCTTCGCCTGGCCGACATCTTCCGCGCGCACGGTTTTCGCATCGCCGGCGTGGTGCTGACCCAGTATGCCGGCCAGCCCGCCGCGGACGTGTTCCGCCACCGCCTTGCGGACCTGGGCATCACCTGCAAGCTGCACTATCCCATCGAGGGTTACCCGCACGACATCGACCTCATCGTTTCCGAGGACGGCTACGGTAAGAACGAGTTTGTCGAGACCACTCGCCCGCTGGTTGTGGTGACCGCTCCCGGTCCCGGCTCGGGCAAGCTTGCCACGTGCCTGTCGCAGCTCTATCACGAGCATAAGCACGGGGTGGAGGCCGGCTACGCCAAGTTCGAGACGTTCCCGGTGTGGAACCTGCCCCTGAACCATCCGGTCAACATCGCCTATGAGGCCGCGACCGTTGATTTGGACGATGCGAACATCATCGATTCCTTCCATCTGGAGGCCTACAACAAGACCGCCGTGAACTACAACCGCGACGTCGAGGCGTTCCCCGTGGTCAAGGCCCTTATGGGCAAGATTTTGGGTGAAAGCCCGTACCAGAGCCCCACGGACATGGGCGTCAACATGGTCGGCTTCGCCATCAGCGATGACGAGGCGTGCCGTGATGCCTCGCTGGCGGAAATCGTCCGTCGCTACTTTACCGCCGCCGTGAACGTAAAGCGCACCGGTACGGGCGAGGAGCAGGTGGGCCGCCTCAAGGCCATCATGCAGAAGGCCGGCATCGACAAGGGCTACCTGCCCACCCGTGCCGCCGCCCTTGAGCGTGAGGAAGAGACGGGCGGCCCGGTGGGCGCCATGATGCTCGCGGACGGTAGCGTCATTACCGGCAAGACTTCCGAGCGCCTGGGCGCGGCGAGCTCGCTTCTGATGAACGCGCTTAAGACCGTCACCGGCGTGGATGTTGAAGAGGACGTGATCGATGACGGCGCCATCGATCCCATTTGCCGCCTTAAGACCGAGCAGTTGGATTCCAAGAACCATCGCCTGCACTCCGATGAGACGCTGATCGCCCTGTCCATCTCGTCCGCAACCAGCCAGACCGCCAAGCGCGTGATCGCCGGGCTGCCCAAGCTGCGCGGCTGCGACGCGTTCTTTAGCGTGATCATTTCCCAAACGGACGAGGAGCTTTACCGCAAGCTGGGTATCAACGTGTGCTGCGAGCCCAAGTACGAGCGTCACACGTTCTACCACAAATAGGCGCTTGCTCGTTAGGCCTGCCTGCCACCTGCGGGGACGGCGGACTCGCTGCGGGCCATCGTCCATATAATTCTCATGCGCGTGGGCGCTATGGTTTCCATTTTGTGAACCATGGCGCCCGTTTTCATTACAGCTTTATGTTGGAAACAATCGCGCAGTACAATTAAATTCCGGTTAGAACAGTAGGTTAACTAATCGGAAAGGCATGGTGTACCTATGGCCAAGCATGTGTTTGTAACGGGCGGCGTTGTCTCCTCGCTGGGAAAAGGAATTACCGCGGCTTCGCTAGGGCGTCTTCTTAAATCTCGCGGATACAAGGTGACCATGCAGAAGGCCGACCCGTATCTCAACGTTGACCCGGGCACCATGAGCCCGTACCAGCATGGTGAGGTCTTTGTTACCGAGGACGGCTATGAGTCCGACCTTGACCTGGGTCATTACGAGCGTTTTATCGACGAGAACCTTACCCGCGATTCCAACTTCACCACAGGAGCGATCTACCGCGACCTGATCGCTCGCGAGCGCCGCGGCGACTTCTTGGGCGGTACCGTGCAGGTGATTCCGCACGTGACCGACGCCATCAAGGCCCGCTTCCGCGCCGTTGAAGAACAGACCGGAGCCGACGTGGTCATCACCGAGCTGGGCGGCACCATTGGCGACATCGAGAGCCAGCCTTTTATCGAGGCGATCCGCCAGTACCGCAAAGATGCCGGCCCCGAGAACGTATGCTGCATCCACGTTTCGCTGGTGCCCTACATCGCCGCCGCGCACGAGGTTAAGACCAAGCCCACGCAGCATTCCGTCAAAGAGCTGCGCGGCTTGGGCATCCAGCCGGATATCATCGTCTTGCGCAGCGATCATGAGATCGGCGACGACACGCGCTCCAAGATCGCGTCGTTTTGCGACGTGGACACCAACTGCGTCTTTACCAACGAGGACTGCGCGTCTATCTACGACGTGCCCGCCCTTCTTGCCAACCAGGACTTCGACCTGCGCGTCTGCGAGCGCCTGGGGTTGGACCCGCGCGAGCGCGACATGGCGGAGTGGGATGCGTTCCTGGCCAAGAAGGACCATGCGGACAGCCATGTCGACGCGGTGAAGATCGCCGTGGTGGGCAAGTACACCCAGCTGCCCGACGCGTATCTCTCCGTTATCGAGGCGCTGCACCACGCCGGCGTGTTCTTTGACCGTCGCGTGCAGGTGGAGCTGGTTGACGGCGAGCAGCTTGATCAGAATAACGTGGACGAGGTATTGGGCGATGCTTCCGGCGTTTTGGTGCCCGGCGGCTTTGGCAAGCGCGCGCTTGAAGGAAAGATTTGCGCAGCCGAGTACGCACGCGAGCACAAGATTCCCTACCTTGGCATTTGCCTGGGCATGCAGGTCGCCGTGTGCGAGTTTGCGCGCAACGTGGTGGGTCTAGCGGGCGCAAGCTCGTCCGAGTTCGACCCCGACGGCCCATATTCCGTCATCGACCTCATGAGCTCGCAGGAGGATGTGACGGAGAAGGGTGGCACCATGCGATTGGGCGCCTACCCATGCAGGCTGGCCGAGGGCACGCTTGCCCGCGAGGCGTACGGTAGCGAGTTAGTCTACGAGCGCCATCGTCATCGCTACGAGTTCAACAACGCGTTTCGCGGACGCCTTGAGGATGCCGGTTTGGTGATCTCCGGCGTCTCGCCGGACGAGCGCTTGGTCGAGATGGTGGAGCTTCCGCGCGACGTTCACCCGTGGTTTGTCGCCACGCAGGCCCACCCGGAATTCAAGAGCCGTCCAACTAGGCCGCAGCCGCTTTTCCGTGAGTTTGTACGCGCGTCGATCGCATTGCATGAGACCGGCTGCTAGGGGAGTATTGTAGATACGGCGCAACGTTGCGCTGCTTGTACGGGGGCGCTGCTGTGCTACGCGGCGCCCCTGCTTGATAGAGATGGGAGGGTCACGACCGTGCAAGATGAAGCTTCCGCTTTTGCGGGCGGGTGCGGGCCCGTTGCCGAATACCTGGACCATCTGGCTGTCGAGCGCGGCCTCTCGTCCAATTCCATAGAGGCGTACCGGCGTGACTTGGGGACATACGTGGCGTTTTTGGACCGCCGCGGCGTGGAGTTGCGCGATGTGACAAGGGCGGATATAGAAGCGTTTGCCATGGCGCGCCGCTTGGGCGGATACGCGGTCTCGTCCGTGGAGCGCTCGCTGTCTGCGGTCAAGGGCCTGCACAGGTTCATGCTGCGCGAGGGGTTCTCGACCGCAAACCCCGCATCTGCGATCAAGCTGCCAAAAAAGGCCGAGCGCCTGCCGGACGTGATCTCTATCGACGCCGCCGCCGCCTTGCTTGACCAGCCGTTTCCCCAAACCGACGCAGGCGAGCGCGACCATGCCGCCCTTGAGGTTCTGTACGGATGCGGCTTGCGCGCAAGCGAGTTGGTGGGGCTTGATATTCGCAACGTGCATTTGGACGAGGGCTTGCTGCGCGTGACGGGCAAGGGGTCCAAGGAGCGGCTGGTTCCCATCGCGGGGTCGGCTGCGAAGTCGTTGCAACACTATATATATAGCGGCGCGCGCGACGGGCTTGCGGCCCATGCGCGAACGCTAGACGAGTGCCCGGCGGTTTTTCTAAACAAGAACGGCGGGCGCTTGTCGCGCCAGAGCCTTCATGCCACGTGCGAGCGATACGGCCGCGCGGTGGGTATCGAGGGCCTGCACCCGCATACGCTGCGGCACTCGTTTGCGACCCATATGCTCGCCGGCGGCGCGGATCTGCGCGTGCTTCAGGAGATTTTGGGGCATGCGGATATCTCGACCACGCAGATCTACACGCATGTTGACCGAACCCAGCTGACCGAGGTGTACCTGGCGGCGCATCCGCGCGCCTAGCGGTCCGCGAGCGCGGCGCGTGCGGGACCGCGCGTGGGATTTGGTGGGACCGCGCGGGGGAGCGAGTGGGACTCGAGAGCGGGTGCGGGCGTGGGGTGCGGTGGGGGGGGAGCGAGTGGGACGTCGCCGACTCCATTGGGCCTCAAAAATTGAGATAAATATGGATATGAACCCAATTTGTGGGGGTGGGGCGTTGCGCGCTGGTGCGGACGGTCCCCATTTGGCATGACTGGGCGGACTAATTATCAAAAAATGCCATCTACCTGCTGGTTCACAACGCTGCCACAAACTCTCAAAAGTCGATTCAAGCTTAACTTGAAGGTTAGGGCGCTCTATCCAGGGGCGAGGGGTGGGCAAAAACAGCTGATACAACACAATATGTAGTGGTTGCTTGAAATCGCGAGTGGTCGTTTTTATGGGATGAGTGGGGGGATGGGTGGAGGGTGGGGGGAGAGAGTGGGAAAAAGTGTTGATAAAAGTCGCTCTAGCCCATAATATTGAAAGCGTCGACAGAGGGGGTGGTTCCCCGTACACGCGCATCCGAGCAACCGAGGGGAGGGCGCAGCAGTGATATTGACCGGAACATACGAGCGCAATCTCGATGCCAAAGGTCGTCTGTCCCTGCCTGCCGCCGTCCGTGACGAGCTCTCTTCGCACGTTTACGTGTTGCCCGCACCCGATGTCGAAGCCCTGTACGTGTTCTCGAGCGATGAGTACGAGAAGTGGGTTATGGGCCTCTTCGACAAGCGCGGCGGCTTCGACCCCCGCAAGCGCGAGGACCAGGCGCTCATGAGGAAGATCAACTCGATGGCGACTCCGATGGATATCGATTCGGCATCGCGTATCGGCCTCACTGAGGCGCTTCGCGAGAAGAAGCATCTTACTCGCGAAGTCACCGTGGTTGGTAACTTCGACCACCTGGAGATCTGGGACCGCGCTGTGTGGGAGCAGACGCAGCAAGCCGACGATGACGACCTAGCCGACCTCTTCTACTCGTAAGGACTGAACGCGAACATGGAATCGGGAACTTTGACACCTGCATTTCGGCATGAACCCGTCATGCTCCAGGAAGTGCTCGACACCCTGAAGCTCAAGCGCGGTTCCGTTGTGTGCGATTGCACGCTTGGCGGCGCTGGCCATTCGGTAAAGATGGCTGCTCAGGTGGGCGAGGACGGACTGTTGCTTGGCGTCGACCAGGACGACATGGCCCTAGAGGCCGCGGCGGCGCGCCTTGAGCGCGAGGCGCCGGGAACCCCCACCAAGCTCCTTAAAGGCAACTTTGGGGATCTTGACAAGCTTCTGTGCTCTGCAGAGGTGCCGGGGGTGGATGGATTCCTGTTCGATCTGGGCGTTTCCAGCCCACAGCTCGATATCCCTGGAAGGGGATTCTCGTACAACGAGGACGCCCCGCTTGATATGCGTATGGATCCGGGTAACAACACCCTAAACGCAGCTGAGGTCATCAACACCTATAACGAAGCAGACCTCGCCCGGATTCTTCGCGTCTACGGTGAGGAGAAGTTCTCATCGCAGATCGCTCGCGAGATCGTGCGCCGCCGCGAGACGTCGCCGATCGAGACCACCGGAGACTTTGTCGAGGTGATCAAAGCGGGCATACCCGCGGCGGCTCGCCGCCACGGTGGTCATCCGGCGAAGAGGAGCTTCCAGGCCATCCGCATCGAGGTCAACCACGAGCTCGAAGTTTTGGAGCGCGGCCTTGAAGCGGCTATTCGCTGGACCAACCCCAAGGGCCGCATATGCGTTATCTCCTACCATTCGCTTGAAGACCGCATCGTCAAGCACATGTTCCAGGAGATGAGCCAGGGGTGCATCTGCCCGCCGGAGATTCCGGTGTGCGTATGCGGGCACGTGCCGACATTGAAGGTAATCACCCGAAAGCCGCTTGTCGCCTCCCCTCAGGAGGTAGAGCGCAATCCGCGGGCTCGATCAGCTAAAATCCGCGTCGCTATGAGGCTGTAGCCGCATAGCGGTAACGATTGGGCAGGTCCGCGGCGCAACTTTAAACGAACCATAACTATAGCTAAGGACCGGGGTCTCATATCATGGCTTATTACAACACAAACACAGCAGTCGCCTATGATATGACGGCCGAGCCCTATATGGGCGAGGAGGCTTTTGCCCCCGCTCGCCCCCAACGCCTGGAGCGCCCGCGCCTCGACGTGGTCGGTGGCGCGGGCCGAGAGGCAAACCAGGCTGTCAGCCCGGTGTTCACCCGTGTTATCAAGGTCGCCCTTGTATTGGTGGCCATGTTCTTCGCCCTTGGCGTCGCCCGTGTTACCATAGCGAGCGCGACCGCGGCGACTCTGAACGGCAACGCGCAGCTCAACAGCACGCTTGAGACCGCTCAGGAGGAAAGCTCCAACCTGGAGGTCATGCGTTCCGTCTACGGCGCTACCACCCGTATTCGCGACCTCGCCGCCGGCACGCTCGGCATGGTCGAGGCCGAGGGCGGCGTCACCGTCGACGTGTCCGCTACGCCGGTCGCATCCGTTCAGTAGAGCTCCGCGATTTTTAGAGGGACTATGCCCTATAACAATTATGACGAGAGGGGATATCGCCCTCATAAACCGCGAGATGGCCGCAGCGTGCGCAATGCGCGTGAAGAGCAGCGCAGGGACGAGGAGCTTGAGCGCTCTTTGGTAACAAGGAGAAAGTTCTTTGGAGGTCTTATGGGCTTTGGCGCTCTGTTGTGCGGTGCCAAGCTTCTAGATTACCAGGTCTTCAATGCAGATGAATATCGCCAGCAGGCGGATTACCGCCGCCTGTCGCACCAGACGCTTTTCGCCAAGCGCGGTACCGTCTACGACCGCAACGGAAACGTCCTGGCGTCCAGCGTGGAGTGCCAAAACGTTTACGTGAACCCGCAACTTATCGAGAGCAAGCGCAAGGCGGTAAACGCCTTGGTCGATATTTTGGGCGTGGACGCCGCCGAGGTTCGCGACATCCTGGACCGCGATACCACGTTTGCCTACGTCAAGCGCCAAGTGGATCAAGAAGACGCCGATCTTCTTGCCGAGAAGGACATCGCGGGCATTGAGTTTGAGCCCACCATCAAGCGCGTATACCCGTATGGCAGCATGGCCTCGCAGGTGCTGGGCGTGGTCAACGTCGACAATGAGGGCATCTCCGGCCTGGAGGGCTACTACAACGACGACCTTATGGGCGAGAACGGCAGCATTGTCCGCGAGCGCGCCCGTGACGGCAGCTATATCGCGGGCGGCGCCTATGAGAAGGTCCCTGCGCAGGATGGTACGGACATGGTGCTTACCATTGATGCCAACATCCAGCGCGCGGCCGAGGATGCCATGAAGGAGGCCGTGACCTCGTCCGGCGCCAACTATGGTTCGGCCGTGGTATGCGATCCTACAACTGGAGAGATTCTAGCGGCGTGCTCGTACCCCACCTATGATCAATCAAACCTTGCCGAGGCGCGCACGGAGGACATGAACCTTCGCGTGGTGACCGACGCCTACGAGCCCGGATCGGTATTCAAGGCGTTGGTTTGCGGCATGGCGATCGATATGGACAAGGTCACGCCCGACACCGAGTTCTTGGTCCCCGCCAGCGTCGAGGTTGGTTCGGACCACGTCTACGACGTCGACAAACGCGACTACACCATGACTATGTCGGTGCGCGAGATCATGCGCCGCTCATCCAACACCGGTATGGTGCTGGTTGGCCGTAAAGTGGGCGAGGATAACTTCGCTAAATACTTAAAGAAGTACGGCCTGGGCACCAAGTCCGGCATCGATTTCCCGGGTGAATCCACGGGCATCATTCGCGATCGCAGCGAATATGACGGCTCCAGCTTGGGCTCCATGTCCTTTGGCCAGGGTATCGCCGTGTCGCCCATCGAGCTTCTGCGCGCTATGACCGGCATCGCCAACAAGGGCGTTATGGTAACCCCTCACTTCCTCAAGTCTAAAAAGGGCGAAGAGATCGACTGGGCTTCCAAGGAGAAACGTGCCATCAGCGAAGAGGCGGCCGAGCAGGTTGTCTCCATGATGGAAACGGTTGTGGCCGAGGGTACCGGCGCGGGCGCCCAGATCGAGGGCTACAACATCGCCGGCAAGACCGGCACCGCGGAGCGCGCCGGAGAGGGCGGCGGCTACCAGGAAAACAACAACATGGCGTCGTTCCTGGGTTTTGTAAGCCCCAAACATCCCAAGGCCATGGTCTACATCACCCTGGACGGCACGGCCTACACCTCCAGCGTGGCGACGCCGCCGTTCAAGACCATTATGCAGGCGACTATCGACGCGCTTGGCATCAAGGCGGGGGAGTAAAAAGCGTTCTATGGCACTCTTCGCCCGCCCGCCGGCGTGGACGAGTGCGGGCGGGCGCATGTTGCCGTCATGCGCTGTTCACATGGACTGCACCATTGCGTCTTGACCGAGCGGTACAATAGCAGGCTGTCTATAAGCTAACGAAGGGTCTAGCATGATAGAGATAGCGGTAAAGTACCTCGAGAACGTGACGGGTGCTAAGCCA
This sequence comes from Collinsella tanakaei YIT 12063, assembly GCF_000225705.1. Classification (GTDB taxonomy): domain Bacteria; phylum Actinomycetota; class Coriobacteriia; order Coriobacteriales; family Coriobacteriaceae; genus Collinsella; species Collinsella tanakaei. Next base: position 612,907 of record NZ_JH126467.1, on the reverse strand, counting down.
TGGACCGGCAATGCCGACCGCGTCTGCCGGGGTTGCGTCATCGATTCACGTCAGGTGGAGACCGATTCCATCTTTGTCGCCTTCCCGGGCGAGCGCGTCGATGGCAACGACTACGCTTCCCAGGCGATCGAGGCGGGTGCGGCGTGCGTCGTTTTGACCCGCGAGCCGTCTCGCGAGCTGATAAGGCAGGCGGACGATCACGAGTGCGCCATCTTCACCGCGGACGACGCCACCGAGTTCCTCCTGCGCCTGGCGCAGGGTTATCGAGCGCGCATGCGCTGCACCGTGGTAGGTATCACCGGCTCCATTGGCAAGACCACCACAAAGGACGTGCTGTGCGCCCTGCTCGCGACGCGCTACCGCGTCCACGCCACGCGCGGCAACTACAACAGCCTTATCGGCATGCCCCTCACCATTCTGGCCGCTCCGCGCAATACCCAGATCATGGTGCTCGAGATGGGCATGGACTCGCTGGGCCAAATCGAGCGCTTGTCGCGCTGCGCCCAGCCCACCTACAGCATCATCACTAAAATCGGCAGCTCGCACATCGGCCTGCTGGGCAGCCGCGAGAACATCGCGCGCGCCAAGGCGGAGATCGTTTGCGGCATGGCTCCCTCGTCCGTGAACTTCGAGGGGCATCATTCCAAGCTCATCCTCAATGGCGAGGACGAGTTCACGCCGTTTATCACCGCTGCGTTCGCCAAGCCGGCTGGCGTGGACGTGGTGCTGTGCGGCACGTCTGCGGACGATGACGTGAGTGCCACCAACATAGAGCTGGACCAGAACGGCTCGCCTGTCTTTGACCTTATGTTCGCCAACGGCGCGCAGTTCAAGACCAAGCTGGGTATCACCGGCAAGCAGGCTGTGCCAAACGCGCTGTACGCCGCCGCCGTAGCGTCCGAACTGGGCATTCCGCAGTTCACCATCGATGAGGTGTTCCGGGAGGCTCAGATCACCGGGCACCGCCAGGAGGTTCGCTTGGCTGCCAACGGCGCGCGCGTCATCGACGACTCCTACAATGCTAGCCCCGAGTCCATGGCCGCCGGCCTGGATCTGCTCTCCACGCTGCCGTGCCGCGGCGCGCGCGTGGCGATCCTGGGCGAGATGGGCGAGCTGGGCGATGAGGCTCCCCGCCTGCACCAGCTGGTCGGCGCATACGCCGCTTCCAAAAAGCCCGGGCTGCTGATCTGCGTGGGCGATGAGAACGCTCGACAGATGGCGTCCGCCGCCCGTCTTATGGGTATGGACGAGGACGGCATCCAGGTGGTGCCGGATTGCGACAAGCTCATCGCCCGCTATTCGCATGTTCTCGCCCCTACCGACCTTGTACTTGTTAAGGGCTCGCGCTTTGTGGGCCTCGATCGCTTTGTTGAAGAGGTGTGCTAGATGTTCTTCAACCCCGCTTACCCAACGTATCAGGCGTTTGTCGCCCTGGGTATCGCTGCTATAGTTACGGCGCTCCTCATGCCGCTGTGGATCAAGCTTCTTAAAAACGAGGGGATTGGCCAGCAGGTTCGCGCCGACGGTCCCAAGCGCCATCTGGTAAAGCAGGGCACCCCCACCATGGGCGGCGTAGTGATCCTGCTGGGCATAGTGGTGTCCTGCCTGCTGCTGGCGCAGCCCGCGCCCTCCATCATGCTGGCTGCCGGCGCCGCGTTGGCCACCGGTGCGCTGGGCCTGCTCGATGACGTTACCTCCGTGGCACAGGGCCGCTCGCTTGGCTTGACGCCGCGAGCCAAGATGGTGGGTCTCACGTTGATCGTGGTCGCGTTCTTCCTCGCCGCCGTCAACCTGTGCGGTGTGGAACCGGTCATTCGCTTCCCTGGCGGGTTCGCGATCGATCTGGGCGTCCTCACCACCACGTTCAGCGTAGCGGGCACCACCATCTCGGTGCCCTGGCTCTACCTCGTCTTTGTGTTCCTCCTGCTTGCGGGAATGTCCAACGCCGTCAACCTCACCGACGGTCTTGACGGCCTCGCCGGCGGTACGGTTATGATCGCCATGTTGGTCATGGCCGCCATCTGCTTCTTGCGCGGAGACCCCAACCTGGCCATCTTCTGCGCCGCATGCGCGGGCGGTTGCCTTGGCTTTCTGTGGTTCAATGCCTATCCGGCAAGCATCTTCATGGGCGATACCGGTTCGCTTGCGCTGGGCGCGGGCTTTGCCGCCGTCGCCGTGCTCACCAACACGGAGGTCATCTCTTTGGTAGTGGGCGGCTTGTTCATCGTCGAGGCGCTCTCCGTCATCATCCAGGTCGTCAGCTTTAAGGCCACGGGCAAGCGCGTCTTCCTCATGGCGCCCATTCATCACCATTTCGAGAAGCTTGGCTGGGCGGAGACCAAGGTGGTCATCCGCTTCTGGATCATCGCCGCCGCATGCGGGGCGCTGGGCCTCGCCTTCTTCTTCCAACTTGCATAGGGGAGTACCCATGTCATTGCCAGATCGATTTTCTCTGCTGGTCCTCGGCCAGGGAACCACGGGGCTCGATGTCGTCTCCTGGGCCCTGCGCCATCGCGGCGATCGCGTCGACTCCATTACGGTGTACGGCGGCGGCTCCTCTTCGCCTACGGAGAAAACCCGCTCGCTCGAGGCGTCGGGTGTTGAGTTTGTCTACGGCACCGAGCTTGTTCAGGGATCGTATGACGTGTGCGTAGCCAGCCCCGGCATCTCGGAGTTCTCCGAGTTCTTTGGTTCTGCTCGCGCGGCGAGCGTCCAGATTATGGGCGAGCCCGAGTTTACCTGGCGTCTGTCTCCCCAGCGCTGGTGCGGCATCACGGGCACCAATGGCAAGACCACCACCACCTCGCTCACCCAGCACCTGCTGCGCTCTAGCGGCATGGCGGCCTCTGCCGTGGGCAACATCGGCATGACCGCCATCAGTGCCGTTGATTCGCGCTCGCAGGGGGACTGGCTGGTCGCCGAGCTCTCCAGCTACCAGCTGGCCACCACGTGCGAGCTTCACCCCCGCGTGTCCGTGCTGCTCAACATCACGCCGGACCACCTTGCCTGGCACCGCTCGCACGATAACTACGCCCGCGCCAAGATCAGCCTCTTTAAGAACATGGACAAGGATGATCTTGCGATCGTGGATGTGGAGGACGATGGCATCAACGCCTACCGCGACCAGATCTTCGTTTCAGGCAGGCGCGTGCTGAGCGTCTCCTTTGAGGATCCGGGCACCGCTGACGCGGCCTTTGTGCGCGACGGCGTCCTTACGGTGCGTTTGGCGGACGATGAGACGTCGCTGGTGAGTGCGGGCGAGCTCAAGATCTTTGGTCACCATAACGTGATCAATGCGCTCGCGGCCTCTGCTGCGGCCCTTGCTTGCGGCGCCACCGCGGTCGGTGTTCGCGAGGGTCTCAAGGTGTTTGCGCCGCTGGAGCATCGCGTCGAGCCGTGCGGCGAGCTTGACGGTGTCCGCTACGTCAACGATTCCAAGGCGACCAACACCGACGCCGTCCTCAAGGCGCTTACCGCGTTTCCGCAAGACCGCGTGATCTTGCTGCTTGGCGGCCATGATAAGGGCACGCCCCTGGATGAGTTCGCTGAGCAGGTCGCCGCTCAGGTGGGCGCCGTCGTCTGCTTTGGCGAGGCGCGTGAGCGCTTCCGGCACGCGCTGGAGGAGACCGAGGGCGCCAGCGACATCGACATCGCGGTCGCCAGCGACCTGTGCGACGCCGTTGACGTGGCGCGCTCGCTCGCCGGCAGGGGAGACGTGGTGCTGCTATCGCCCGCGTGCTCGTCTTTTGACGAGTTCACCGGGTTTGAGGAGCGCGGACGCCGCTTTAAGGCGTACCTGCAAGAGCTGCGCGAACATGCAGCGGAAGTTGAAATGGACTAGGGGCGGTTTTAAGGAATCGCAACATTATAGTTGGACGAGGAGCCGCCAGTGGCACGTGATACGCGAAACAACCAGGATGCGCGCATGGACGCACGCGCCGGGGAAGGGGTTCGCGGTCGGGCCGAGCGCCCTCGCCGCCGACGCGCTACCGAGTTTGAGCATTCCAGCATGGGCGAGCGCCTGATCGCCGGCGTTCCCGCGCGCATCATGGCGCCCCGCCTGGTGTTTATCGTCTGTCTTGCGGCGCTGTGCTCATTCGGATTGCTTATGGTGTATTCGGCCTCTTCGGTCGAGGCGCTTCAAGAGACCGGCAGCTCGACGTACTTCCTGGTTCGCCAGCTTATCAATATGGCTATCGGTTTGGCGTTCATTCTTATCATGTGCATCGCGCCCGCTTTCTCGCTTGAGTCGTATCGCTTTTTTTGGACCAAGCCGTTTTGGGTTATCATCATGGGACTGCTGGTGCTTGTTAAGGTGATCGGTGCGGGGTCGGGCGGCGCTGTTCGCTGGATCGACCTTGGCTTTACCACCATCCAGCCCTCTGAGTTTGCCAAGCCCGTTGCCATCATCATCGCGGCGCGCCTTGCCGTGGATTATTTTATCGACCGAGAAATCGATTCCCAGAAGTTCATTAAAGGCCTGGTCTTGGGCATCGGTCTGCCTCTAGCCCTGGTGTTTGTTCAGCCGGACATGGGCAGTACCCTCATCATCGCCGTCGCGGTCTTCTTTATGCTCGTCCTTTCCGGGCTGCCCGGGCGCTATATCTTCTACATCCTCGGCGTTTTCGCGGTCGCCGGCACCGCCGCGCTTGTCGCGCAGCCCTACCGTATCGCCCGCTTGATGGTTGCGATCGACCCCTGGAAGGACCCATACGGTGACGGCTACCAGGCGACGCTCGCCATCATGGCGTTTGCGTCGGGCGGATTGTTCGGCCGCGGCATCGGTGGGTCGACCATGAAGTACAACTACCTGCCCGAGGCGCATAACGACTATATTCTTGCCATCATTGGCGAAGAGCTCGGCCTGGTGGGCACCGTCATCTTCTTTGCGGTCTTCATAGCGCTGTTGGTCTCTGCCTTTAGGATTGGAACGCGCTGCCCTAATCGGTTTGGCAGGCTCATAGCTTACGGCTCCTCGCTCATGCTTGGCATCCAGTTCTTTGTCAACGTCATGGGTATCTTGGGCGTCACGCCTATGACCGGCAAACCCATTCCCTTCATTAGCTACGGCGGATCTTCCGTGCTGACGTCGATGATCATGGCCGGTCTTATCCTGCGCGTCTCGATCGAGAGCAACCAGACCACCATCCATGACGTGCGTCGCCAGAGCCTCTCCGTGGTTGATCGCGACCGCGGTGGACGGGCGACCTCATCTGGCTTTAGCGTGCTTACGGGCGGCGGCTCCGCGCGAGGCGAATCTTCGCGCGGGCGTTCCTCGCAGTCGGGCTCGCCGCGTCAGGGGGGTTCCACCCGGGGCGCAAGGTCCTCGTCCACATCCTCGCGGGGTCCTGCGGGCTATGGTCGTACCGGCATCTCCGGAGGCTATGATCGCGTGAACCTTAACGGCGACCCCTCGGACCGCTTGCGGTCGCGCGATTCCGGCCCGCGCGTGAACAGGTATGATGGTTCTGGCCGGCGCGACAACCATGGTGGTCGTACCGGATATTCAAATTCAACCAGGAGGGGTCGTTATGACCGATAAGCTCTCTGTCGCTATCGCCGCCGGCGGCACTGCCGGACACGTTAATCCCGCACTTGCGCTTGCGGAGGAGCTGCGGCAGCGCGGACATGCGGTCCGCTTCTTTGGCGAGTCGCGCCGCCTTGAAGGCAAGTTGGTGCCCCAGGCGGGATTCGACTTCTTTCCCGTACACGTCACCGGCTTTGACCGGGCCCGCCCATGGACCCTGGCGACCGCCCTGTACCATCTAAGCCGCGAGCAATCCAGGCTTGTCCGTGCGTTTAAGGACGATGCCTCGCTCAAACCGGACGTGGCCATCGGCTTTGGCGCCTACATCGAGCTCCCGCTTATGCGCGCCGCCGCCAAGATGGGTATCCCCGTGGCGCTGCACGAGCAAAACTCCGTACCCGGCCTTGCCAACAAGCAATCCGCCAATGCCGCGTCTCTTATCGCTATCGCGCAGCCCAGCGTTGAGAAGATCTTCCGTGAACATGCCGGCGCCCATACCAAGATTGTTATGACCGGCAACCCGGTGCGCCGCTCCGTGCTTGAGGGCGATCGCGCTCGCGGCCGCGCTGCGCTGGGGGTGGGCGAGGACGAGACCTTGCTGCTGGTCTTTGGCGGCTCTCTTGGTGCCCATCACCTCAACGAGCGCATCGCTGCGTTAAAAGAGCGCCTGCTTTCAGTCCCCGGCTTGCATGTTATGCACTCGACCGGTGCCGACGACTTTGAGGCGACGCGCGACCTTTTGGCCCTGACGGATGCGGAGGCAAGCCGTTGGACGGTCCAGCCCTATATCCAGGATATGGGCGATATGCTGGCGGCGGCGGACCTGGTGCTCTCGCGCGCCGGGGCCTCGTCCATCGCCGAGATCGCCGCCCTGGCCGTGCCCTCCGTGCTGGTGCCCTATCCCCACGCCACGGCGGACCACCAAACCACCAACGCCCGCTTCTTGGTAGATGCCCATGCGGCTGTGATGTTCGCGGACGCGGATATCGATGGCAAGGCGTTTGAGGATACCCTGGCAGACCTGCTGGCGAGCTCGTCCAAACGCTCCGCGATGAGGCGGGCGGCCAAGGATTTGGCGCAAGACCGCGCGGCGCAGATGCTCGCGGACCAGATAGAGGCATTGGTTCGTTAACCGCTTGCATGCCCCCATCCTGCTGGTTGATTTGCCTGGGCGATCGCCTGCGGGATGGGGGTATTTTCCTATGCGTGCGCGGTGAGTGCATAAGGGCGCGCATGAGAGTACAATAGATAAGTTAATCATGTAAGCGACGCTACGAGGAGTAGGCATGTCGAACATCGTAGTACCCGAGACAACCGAGGCGCCCGCGTTTAAGAGCGCGCATTTCATTGGTATTGGCGGCGCCGGCATGAGCGGCATCGCGCTGGTGCTGCATGAGCGCGGCTACGCGGTGAGCGGCTCGGACCTCAAGACCTCCCGCTACATCCGCCAGCTCACCCGAGCCGGCGTCGATATCCATATTGGCCATGAGGCCAAGACCATCGATGAGGTCAAGCCCGAGGTGGTTGTTGTTTCGACCGCTATTCCCGAGACCAACCCGGAGCTGGTTCGCGCACGCGAGCTGGGTATTCCCGTGTGGCCTCGCGCCAAGATGCTCTCTGCGCTGGGCCAGGGCTACACCACTGTCGCCGTGGCGGGTACGCATGGCAAGACCACCACGTCTTCTATGTGCGCCACCATGCTCGACCGTATGGACCTGGACCCCAGCTTCCTTATCGGCGGCATCGTCGAGGGCTATGACACCAACGGCCGCAACGGCTCGGGCGAGTTCTTTGTCGCCGAGGCGGACGAGTCCGATAGCTCATTTTTGTACCTCAACCCCAACGTGGTGGTGGTTACCAACGTCGAGGCGGACCACATGGACCATTACTCGTCCCTTGAAGAGATCGAGGAGACGTTCTGCACGTTCATGAATTTGGTGGGCGAGGACGGTTGCGTTATCGCGTGCGGCGACCAGAAGCGCCTGGCCGAGCTTGCCCGTTCCACCGGCCGTCGCGTGATCACCTATGGCGTCGATGCCGATAACGACGTGGTCTGCATCCCCGGCGAGTCGATGCATGCCATCGGCGCAACCTTTACGGTGAAGCTGCCCGACGGCACCACCCATGAGGTTTCCATCAAGCACAACCCCGGCCATCACAACATGCTCAACGCCACCGCATCGCTCACCGTGAGCTACGTGCTTGGGTTGGACGTGGACGCTGCCGCCCGGGCGCTTTCCAGCTTTGAGGGAGTGCGCCGCCGCTTCACCCATGTGGGCGATGTCAACGGCGTGACGTTGGTGGACGATTACGGCCACCATCCCACCGAGATCAAGGCGACCCTTGCCGCGGCAAAGGAGCTTGCTTTCAAGCACGTGTCCGTTGTGTTCCAGCCGCATCGCTACTCGCGCTTGCAGGCGCTGCGCGATGATTTCGCCAACGCTTTCGCGGACGCCGACAAGCTCATCTTGATCGACGTGTTCCCTGCGGGCGAGATGCCCATTCCGGGCGTTACCAGCAAGATGCTTGCCGACAGGGTGCGCGAGCTGCATCCCGGTATGGACGTGCGCTACGTTGCCGATCGCGCCGACCTTATGCAGTGCATCGATGAGACCGTCTCGGACGGCGACCTGCTGATCACCATGGGCGCCGGCGACGTCACCACCGTGGGTCCCGACTACCTCGAGCACGTGCAGCAGCTCGATGGCGACCGCTAGATCGCCATGGGTCTGTTCAACGCTGTCATGTCCCTCTCGGGACTCATCGATACCGAGGTTGTAGAGGACGAGCGCCTTGCTCGCCATACCAGTTACCGCATCGGCGGCAAGGCGTCCCTCTTCATCACCTGCCATAGCTACCACTCGCTGCGCCGGACCGTGGAGGTTCTGGGGCGCGAGCAGGTGCCGTGGGTCATTATCGGCAAGGGTTCCAATCTGCTTGTCGCCGATGACGGCTACCAGGGTGCGGTGATTTCGCTGGGACGCGAGTTCAGCCGCTTTGTGCTCGCCGATGACGGCGTAACTATTACCGCCGGCGCCGGCGCCATGCTGGCGCGCTTGGTTAACGAGGCGTTGAGCCGTGAGCTCTCGGGCTTGGAGTTTGCCGTCGGCATTCCCGGTACCGTGGGCGGCGCGATATCCATGAACGCGGGCTCGCGCGATGAGTGGATAGGCGCCCTGGTCCAAGACGTTCTTACCTATAAGGCGGGCGAGGGCATTCGCCATTACGGTCGCGATGACGTCACGTGGGGGTATCGCACCAACACGCTGCCGCGCGACGAGATCGTTCTGGAGGCTACGCTTCGCCTTGCCCCCGGCAACAAGGCCGATATCAGGACTAAGATGGAGCGCTCGCTTGCGCGCCGTCGCCGCACGCAGCCCATCGGTTCCGCCTCGTGCGGATCGGTGTTTCGCAATCCGCCCGACATGAGTGTTGGAAAGATGGTCGAGGACTGTGGATTGAAGGGTTTTTCTATAGGCGGCGCCGAAGTCTCGACGATTCACGCTAACTTTATCGTGAACAAAGGGACCGCTTCGGCCGATGATGTCGCGGCGGTTATTCGACATGTGCACGGAAAGGTAAAGGAAACGTATGGCGTCGAGCTCCAACCGGAAGTCAAATTCCTCGGCTTCTAGAGCCGCGAAGCCCACGTTCCGCAAGGCGACCGCTGCGCAGAAGCGCCCCGTTTCAAGCTCCGCTCCTGCCACGCGTCCAGCTTCGGTTCCCGCTCCCAAAAAACCTATCAGCGCCTATACCGCGCCGTCTCGCAAAACCTCCAGCAGGGTTGCGGCAAGCATTAAGGCTAAGCGACCCGCCAAGCAGGTCTCTGGAAAGGGGCCGGCTCCCCGCGGACTTCAAAGCGTTCCGGCAAAACCCGCCGCCGCTCCCATGTCTGGCAAGGGCATCAAGAAAGCCGGCATGCGCAAGGCCGCCGTGCCAACTCTCAACCAATCAATAAAGAAGGGTTCGCGCCCCGTAACGGCGCGCGCGCTAAATACCCCGGCTCCCCAGGCAGCGCCTGCCAAGGAGCCGCGTCCCGCCGGCAAGATCGCATCCGGTGCAAAGGCCATCGCCTCTAAGCTGCCGGTGCCCCGTGTTCCGCGAGCGGCCATCGCCGCCGTTTTGCTGGGCGTGCTGGCGCTGGCAGTCGCCGCCATCGTTATCTTGAACTCCGGCTTGTTCGCCGCTACCGAGATCAAGATAGAGGGCAGCGTCCATGTGACGCAGGGGCAAGCGGAGCAGCTGATCGACATCAAAGAGGGGACAACGCTCTTCAACGTCAACGAAGCCGAGCTGTCGAGCGCGCTCAAGAAGAACCCATGGGTCTCCGGCGTGGATATCGAGCGCGAGTTTCCCCATACTCTTGTCATCACCCCGCACGAGCGAACGGTGATAGCGATCGCTTATATCGCCGCGGATGATATCGCGTGGGCGATCGGGGATGATTCGTGCTGGATTGCGCCCATGTCGCTGAGCGTGTACGTGGATGCGGACGGCAACATCGTCGATGACGTAGAGCCCGTCGTCGCCGATTCCCAGGACAGCGCTACCCAAGATGGCGCCTCGCAGGATGCGGACGCTCAGGATCAAGTGGATACGGCGGCGACTGCGCTGCCCGAGGGCATCACCGCGCTTTCCGGCAAAGATGCCGCCGAGGCCCTTGCCAAGCAGTCGAACGCGATTCTGCTGTGCGACGTTTCCGCCGATGTGTCTCCGTCAAGTGGCGATGACGTCACCTCTGATTTGGTCTTGGACGGCATCGCCTACGCGAAGGGTTTCACGCCGGAATTCGTCGCCCAGATCAAAGATATCTCCATTGCGTCCGAGGAGGCGATTTCTGCAAACCTTGACTCCGGAGTGGAGATCGCGCTCGGCCCGCCTGACGATATCGCCCTGAAGGAGCGTGTGGTGACGCAGCTGCTCCAGCAGGAGCAGGGAGTCACCTTCATCAACGTGCGAACGCCCAATGCGTATACATTCCGCAGCGTTCCCACGTGATGCCTTGGACAAAATCCCAGCTCTCGGTGAATGGTCAGCTGGTCTACCTGCTGTTTGTTTGTTAAATTCACATTTGGGGGCGTATGCATTTGACTTTTATCGGGAAAACATGCAAAGATAACGTGTTTTATCTCTAGGTTTAATCTTAACTTGAGGGTTATCATTACCGTTGTTTATTCGCAATCTTGCGTATACGGATGTTCGGAGGACCGACACATGCACGAGAACGAGATCAACAACTATCTTGCCGTCATCAAGGTGGTCGGTGTCGGCGGCGGCGGTACCAACGCGGTCAATCGAATGATTGAAGAGGGTATCCGCGGCGTCGAGTTCGTGGCCATCAATACCGACGCGCAGGCGTTGGCGATCTCCGATGCCGACATCAAGGTGCACATCGGCACCGACCTCACGCGCGGCCTGGGCGCCGGCGCCAACCCCGAGGTCGGCCGCAAGGCAGCTGACGAGAGCCGCGACGACATCGCCGAGGCTCTGGCTGGCGCCGACATGGTCTTCATCACCGCTGGCGAGGGCGGTGGCACCGGTACCGGCGCTGCTCCCATCGTTGCGGACATCGCTATGAACGAGGTCGGCGCGCTGACCGTCGCCGTCGTCACCAAGCCCTTCACCTTTGAGGGCCGCAAGCGCAAGAAGGCCGCCGAGGAGGGCATCAAGACCCTGTCCGACAGCGTCGACACCCTCATCGTCATCCCTAACGATAAGCTCCTCGACATCGCCGAGAAGAAGACCACCATGCTGGAGGCCTTCTCCAACGCCGATGGGGTCCTTTCCCAGGGTACCCAGGGTATTACCGACCTGATCACCGTCCCCGGCGTCATCAACCTGGACTTCGCAGACGTCAAGACGATCATGCGCCAGGCTGGCACCGCTATGATGGGCATCGGCGTCGCCTCCGGCGATTCCCGCGCGGTCGACGCTGCCCAGCAGGCCATCTCCAGCCGCCTGCTCGAGAGCTCCATCGATGGTGCCACCCGCGTCCTGCTCTCCATCGCCGGTTCCAAGGACCTTGGCATCCAGGAGATCAACGACGCCGCCGACCTTGTCGCCAACGCCGTCGACCCCGAGGCCAACATCATCTTCGGTACCGTTGTGGACGAGTCCCTGGGCGATCAGGTTCGCATCACCGTCATCGCCACCGGCTTCTCCGATTCCAACGTCAACCGCCAGGATGACCTTTTTGCTCAGTCCCAGGCCCAGGCAAAGGCGGAGGCTGCTCCCCAGCACGCCGCCCAGGCCGCTCCCACCCGCAACATCGGCGGCACCGAGCTTCCCAACTTTGGCAACGACCAGTTCGAGCTGCCCGACTTCCTTAAGCGCGGCACGTTCTAACGTTTTTTCAGTACGATAGCTTGCTTATATAGGGCGCCCCGGCATCAACGTCGGGGCGTCTTCTTGTTTCTCGAGCTTATGCTCTCGTGCAGACACGTCTCGCACCCCGTGCGGCCCCTTTGCACGATATGGTTGCCATAATCTGACCCATGCAAGCGCTGGTTGCTAGGACAGGCTGCCCGATTGTGAGATGGTGGATGTATCGAAGCGGCTTTTCTATGGGAGGCGAAGCGATGGACAAGGGGTTCGGGGAGCGTTTGGTCGCCCTGCGGCAGGGCAGGGGATATAGTCAAGAGCAGATCGCCATGCGGTTGGGTGTGACTCACCAGGGGAGAACACCCGCGTGACGGAACAGGGGGAGGATGTCGATGTGCAGAGCCTGCGCGCGGGCGATGTGGTCGATGTCCGCTTTGCGGTAGCGACCAAAGATGTTGACAACCCATATGAACTGCCGGCGCTCATCCAGCCGGATGCTATCGAGGTGGTTGAGAGCTCCCGCGCATCCGGTGGTGACTAAAATGAAGCGCGGCGTGTGAGGATCGCGTGCTGCGGGTACAACGTATACCAAATGAGTTTGGGGCGAGGGCGGAAGCGTTCTCGCCCCGTTCCGTTATGCAGATACTGATGATTGGTGGTCGATGCTGTGGAGCGCTTTACCGTTGACGGCGTGACCCTTGTGGGGTCTCGTGATGCCGATATCGCCTTTGGTTTCACCGAGCGCACAGGAGGGGTTTCCAAGCCTCCGTATGCCTCGCTTAACCTGGGAAGCCATGTTGGAGACGACCTTGAAGCAGTACAGCATAATAGGCTTTTAGTCTTGCGTGCGCTGGGAGTTGAAAACCTTTACAATGCCCTGATAATTCCCAACCAAGTTCATGGTGATGACGTGGTGGCGGTGCGAAATTCTGGTGCAGGCTATCTCGAGAGTATTCGCGAGCGGGTTGCGCAGGGCGCGGACGCCATCGTATGCACCGCCCGCCAAGTTCCCGTCATGCTCTGCTTCGCTGATTGCGTACCGGTTATTCTGACCTGCGGAAACAATGGCTTTGCCGTGGTTCATTCCGGCTGGAAGGGCACATATGCCCGTATCGCAGCAAAGGCGGCCCGCGCGCTGTGCGAGGAGACGGGAGTCGACCCATCCGCTATTTCTGCGTATATTGGCCCGCATATTCAAGGGGACGAATATCAGGTGTCTGATGACCTGATGCATAAGTTCTCTTTACAATTTGATACCATTGCAGAAACCGCATCGCGGCTTTTGGATCTGTCCGCGTGCATACGTCAGTCGCTCGAAGAAATTGGAGTTCCTCCGTGCGCAATTCACGACTTGCGGCTCTCGACCGTGCGTCTCAACGACCGGTTCTTCTCGTACCGGGCGGAGAACGGCACTTGTGGTCGCCACGCCGCCATAGCCGTGGCCCTCTAGCGAGCATCGCTATCGGGGCCCTCACCCTGGCAACAGCCCTATCAATCTCTGCATGCTCTTCCGGTGCCTCGGATGGCCAGATCACGGTGGCGGGTTCGACCACCTGCCTGCCCATCGCCGAGGTCGCCGCTGAAGCCTACACCGAGCAGACGGGGCTCAGCGTCCTCGTCTCCGGCCTGGGCTCCAGCGCCGGCATCGAGGCCGTCTCCAATGGGACGGCGGAGATCGCGACCTCCTCGCGCGGTCTTAACGAAGAAGAGCAAAAGCTGGGCCTCACCACCATCCCGGTCGCGCACGACGGCATCGCCGTCATCGTGAACCCGGACAACCCCGTCCAGAACCTCTCGACCGAGCAGCTTCGCGATATCTATGCGGGCAAGATCACCAACTGGTCGGAAGTGGGCGGCGAGGACCTCGCTATCCAGCTCGTCAACCGTGACGAGGCATCCGGCACCCGCGAGGCGTTCAAGTCCATCATCATGGACGGCGAGCCCTTCGACCGCCGTGCCGCCGTACTTTCCGGCACCGGCCAGGTGCGCGACGTCGTCAGCCGCACCCGCGGCGCCATCGGCTACATCTCAATGGGCTTCGTGGAGTCCAAGTACGCCGAGACCCAGGTTCGCGCCATCAACGTGAACCACGTGGAGCCCATCGAGGCGACGGTCGCCAGCGGCGGCTACCCCATCTCCCGCGACCTGTATTTCTTCACCAAGGGCGAGCCCACGGATGAGGCACAGGGCTATATCGACTACGTCTTGTCCGAGGAAATGGACGAGCAGATTCGCGAGGCCGGCTTCATTCCCGCCGGCAATGGCTCTGAAGCAGGGGAGGAGTAGCACATGGGCGATACCGCTTCCAACGTCCAAGTGACGTCTCAATCGCGCAAACGCGATCTTGCCCTGGTATCCCGCAGCACCTACCTTAAGGAAAAGGGGTTGCAGTACCTGTTCTTTGGCTGCGCCTTCCTTGCTGTGGTCACCGTTCTTTTGATCTTCGCTTTCACCATGATGCAGGCCGCTCCGGTCTTCACGGATATCGGCCTTGCCAACTTCTTCAGCTTCACCTGGGCTCCCACGGAGGGACAGTACGGCATCCTGTCGCTCCTCGCGGGCTCCGGTCTGGTGACCGTAGGCGCGTTGGTGCTGGGCGTTCCTTTGGGCGTGGGCACCGCCGTCTACCTCACCGAGATCGCGACCGACCGCGTGCGCGCCCTCATCAGCCCCGCCGTCGACCTGTTGGCCGGCATCCCGTCGATCATCTACGGCTTCTTCGGCATGGTCATCATCCGCCCGGTGGTGGCCGAGCTTACCGGCGGCATGGGCTTCGGCGCGCTTACCGCGTGGTTCGTGCTGGCGATCATGATCGTCCCCACCATCACCACGCTCACTATCGACGCGCTCAACTCCATCCCCATGGGTATCCGCGAGGCCTCCTACGCCATGGGCGCAACCAAGTGGCAGACTATCTACAAGGTCGTTATCCCCGCTGCGCGCTTCGGCATCGTCGACGCGGTGGTTTTGGGCATGGGCCGCGCTATCGGCGAGACCATGGCCGTCCTCATGGTGGTCGGCAACGCCCCGGTCATCCCGGACTCCATCTCAAGCCCCGTATCCACCCTCACCAGCCAGATCGCGCTCGACATGAGCTACTCGTCCGGCCTGCACCGCACCGCCCTGTTCGGCATGGGCGTGGTGCTCTTCATCATCTCCGCCGCGCTGGTGGGCATCGTCCGCGTTCTCTCAAAGATGAGGAAGGAGGGGTAGGCGATGGCTCAGGACGCTTCTACCTCTACCGAGCAGCTTAGCTCCTCGCAGCGCATCAAGCGCGCCCTTTCGCACGGCAAGCAGGGCCGTATCTCCAAGAACACCTCCAACAAAGTGATGCTTGGGGTCTTTCGCCTGGCTGCCGCCATCACCACGCTGGTGCTGGTGGCCATCATCGCCTACGTCGTCGTCAACGGCCTTCCGCATATCTCGCTCGATTTCATCTTCGGCTGGCCCCACGGCGTCAACGCGGAGGGCGGTATCTGGCCCACCATCGTCTCGACTATCTACGTGACGGCGCTGGCGATGCTCATCTGCACGCCCATCGCTGTTTTGGCGGCCGTCTATCTGGCCGAGTACGCCAAGCAGGGCAGGCTCGTCAACACCATTCGCTATGCCGCCGACACGCTGGCCTCAGTGCCCTCGATCGTTATGGGCCTGTTTGGCTACGCGCTCTTTGTCGAGGCCATGGGTTTGGGACTCTCGATGCTTTCCGCCGCGCTCGCGCTGGCGCTGCTCATGTTGCCCATCGTCATGCGCACCACCGAGGAGGCCATCCGCTCGGTTCCCCGCTACATCCGCTGGGGCGCCTACGGCTTGGGTGCCACCAAGTGGCAGGTCGTCTCTAAGATCGTGCTTCCCTCCGCTTTCGGCCGCATCGCCACGGGTATCGTTTTGGGTATCGGCCGCGCCATCGGCGAGACCGCCGTTGTGCTCTACACTATGGGCCAGGCAATCAACATGCCCGTCACGCCGCTTGATTCCGGTCGCCCCATGACCGTGCACCTGTACCTTCTGGCCAACGACGGCATCAACATGAACGCCGCCTACGGTACGGCGCTGCTGTTGATGGTCATCATTCTCGCGTTCAATCTCTTCGCCCGCCACCTGTCGCGAAAGAGCAAGTAAGGAGCTTATCCCGTGTCCGTATACCAGTCCGCACCCGCAGTAACCGAGAGCGCGCTGATCGCCCAGAACTTCGACTTCTGGTACGGCGACTTCCATGCTCTTACCGACGTCAACCTCAACATCGCTAAAAACAAGATCACCGCGTTCATCGGCCCCTCTGGTTGCGGTAAGTCGACGTTTCTGCGCTGCATGAACCGCATGAACGACCTTATCGAGGGGACCCGTATCGAGGGCACCATGACGCTGGACGAATCCGATATCTACGCCGAGGGCGTCGATCCGGTGGATCTGCGCCGCCGCGTGGGCATGATCTTCCAGCAGCCCAACCCCTTCCCTAAATCCATCTACGAGAACGTCGCTTTTGGCCCTCGACTGCAGGGCGTGACTAGCAAAAGCGACCTCGACGACATAGTCGAAGAGTCCCTGAAGCGCGCCAACCTCTGGAAAGAGGTATCCAATCAGCTCTCTAAGGACGGCTTGGCGCTCTCCGGCGGACAGCAGCAGCGACTGTGTATCGCCCGCGTGCTGGCGGTTCAGCCGGACGTGCTCTTGATGGACGAGCCCTGCTCAGCCATCGATCCCACCTCCGTTCAGAAGGTCGAGGACCTGATGGCCGAGCTCGCGCCCGAGATGACCATCATCATCGTTACGCACAACATGCAGCAGGCCGCCCGTATCTCCGATTACACCGCGTTCTTCTTGCAGGAAGTTGCCGGAGAGCCTGCTACACTGATTGAGTATGGTCAGACCGACGCTATCTTCACTAGTCCGATGGATAAGCGCACGGAGGACTATATCACCGGTCGATTCGGCTGATTGGACAGCCGACCGGTCATTATCGGTTGCGGGTTTGTATTCGCCCGCGCTCGTCTGATTGGAGCCAAGAATGCGCAAACTGTTTTCCCGTCAGCTAGTCGAGGCACGTCACGAGATGCTCTCCATCTTCGAGGCAGTCGACCTCACGCTTCATGACGCCATCTCGGCGTTTGTCTTAAACGACAAGAAGCTTGCAAACAAGGCTAAGAAGGCCACCTTGCAGATCGATGCCCGCTGCGCCAACCTCGAGGCCGTCTGCTACAACCTCATCGCCACGCAGTCGCCGGTCGCCTCCGACTTCCGTCTGCTGCAGACCATCATCTACGTGAACTTCAACCTTGCCCGCATGAGCGACCACGTCCGCTCCATCGCCCGCGGCGCCAAGCACAAGGCCAATGCCGATCTCAAGATCCCCAACGAGCTGGTCGAGCTCATCGAGACCGAGGCCTCGCTGGTCTACCAGGTTCTGGGCGCCACCGCCACGGCCCTGGTCAACAACGACCTGTCCGCCATGCGCTCGCTCATGGACCTGGACGAGCCGGTGCGTCAGGTCTACGAGGAGTTCTTCCGCGTGTACAACCACATCGTCTCCGTCGAGGAGCCCGATGAGCACGCTTACGACGACCTTCGCCGCACCATCATGACCTCCCGCTACCTGGAGCGCATCTCCAGCGTCTCCGTTGAGATCGGTACGCGCCTGACCTTCCTTTTGACCGGTCAGCGCTGGAGCGCCTCCGACATCCTGGAGGCGGACGAGGGCGAGCTCGAGAGCATGCGCATCCCGTCTGGCGAGGGTGTTATCCTGGAGCCCAAGTCTGACGCGCGCTACGTTGCCGACCTGCCTTTGGACGAGGTTGGCGCGAAGCTTGCCACTTTGATTCGCGAGCTCGATGCAGAAGATGAGGACGAGGACTAGCGGTTTTCTTCCTTATAGATTGCGCTAGGCGCTTTGGGCACGTTCCCGAAGCGCCTTTGTTTTGCGCATACCGTGTTACGAGATGCGTTGCGCGGGGGTGCCGCCTCAAAGGTGCGCTAGTATGTGCTCACATGGTTATTTGGCGAAGGTGGTCGTATGGACATCAGCTTGCAGGATCAATTGAGGCGCCGTCGCGAGGAGATTCTCTTCCGCATGGATACGGCTTTGAGCAAAAGCGGTCGCACGCTTGCGGACGTTGAGCTTATCGCCGTGTCCAAAACGGTGGATGTGGAATACGTCCAGGCCGCCATTGCCGCCGGCTACCGAGCTTTTGGTGAGAACCGCCCGCAGGAGCTCGCCCGTAAGATCGACGGCCTGGAGCAGATGCGCGCTGCCGGCGCGGGTATACCGGACGTGCGCTTCGACATGATCGGCAACTTGCAGACCAATAAGATCAACGCGGTTTTGGGACGTGCGGACCTTATCCATTCCATCAGTTCGCTGCACCTGGCAGAAGCCGTTGCAAGCCGCGCTTCCCGTCGCATCGAGGATGGCCTGCTTGACGCCGCGCAGCCGGTTTTGCTTGAGGTGAACGTGAGCGGCGAGGAGACCAAGTCGGGCTTTTCGGTCGACGAGGTTCGCCAGGCCATACCGCACCTGCAGACACTTTATGGAATTCGCGTTTGCGGACTTATGACCATGGCGCCGCGAGGGGATAAGAAAATGGCTCGCGCGACGTTTGCGGGATTGCGCGAGTTGAGGGACGAACTTTCCGTCGAGTACCCCGATCTTTCTTTGGACGAGCTCTCCTGTGGAATGAGCGAGGACTTCGAGATCGCGCTCGAGGAGGGTTCTACCATCGTTCGCCTTGGCAGGGTGGTGTTTGACCCCGCCTTTGCAGTAGAATAGGCTGGTCAGGCGTGTTGGCTTGACCTGCACCATTCACACACTAACCGCACGACGGGCAGAGAGGTAGGAAACGTGGGCTTCCTAGGTGAACTCAAGAGCAAGCTCCCCTTTGGGCAGGAACAGGGTGGCTATGGCCGCGATTCCTATGCACAGGGCGACGGCTATGACGATTACTATGACGATGGCGGTGCGGATGCCGGCTACGGCGATGATTACTCGTCCGCAGGCTATGGCGGAAACGACCAGGGCTACGGCTCGTATGGCGAACAGGACAGCGGCAACGGCATGCTTGGCCAGACCCGTCGCGGCGAGGCGGAGTCCGTAGCGGTCTACACCCGTAGCGGCCAGTTGGTAGGCGATGCCGATCGCCATGCGACCACGTTCAACCCGCCCACGCGCTCGCACGATGCGTATCGTCCCGGCGCTTATGACACCCCGTCGAGCTATGCCGAGACCCTTCGCTCCGTCCCCTCGCCGGCAAGCCCTGCTTCCAGCTCCACGGCAGCTGACGCCGCGGCTCATCGCAGCGCCGTTGTGAACGGTACCCCTCAGCTTCCCGCATACATTCTTCGTCCGGAGAGCTATGACGACATCGAGACGGTCGTTCGCCGCGTGCGCACCCGTCAGCCCGTCGCCCTGGTTTTCGCCGGCGTTCGCACCGAGGTTGCAAAGCGCGTGCTTGATTTTAGCTATGGCTTCGCTTGCGGCCTTGGCGCGTCTGTCAAGGAAGTCGCCGACCGCGTCTTCATCGTGTTGCCCGAGGGCTGCGAGGTCAAGGAATCCGATCTGGCCAAGCTTCGCGCCGAGGGCTATATAAAGACCAAGTAGGAGAGCTGTGACCCCGTACACCCTAGTTCAGATTATTGATTCGCTTATCAATTTCTACAACATCCTGATCATCGTCTATTGCCTGCTGACATGGATTCCCATGAACCCCAACGGATTGCTGGCGGACATTGGCGCGGTGCTCGATGGCATTGTAGGCCCGTACCTTAATTTCTTTAGGAGGATCATGCCTCCCATGGGGGGTATAGACTTCTCACCTGTTATTGCTGTTCTTGCGTTAACCTTCATCGAGCGTCTTTTGGTGTATTTGATAGGTATAATCTTGTAGGAATGCATGGTCGCGGCAGTAAGTTGCGGCATTAACGGCACGGAAAGGATTTTTCGATGGCTATCACCCCTGCAGATATTCAGGCCCAGACTTTTTCTGAGGCCAAGCGCGGCTATGATCCCGCCGAGGTCGACGTCTTCCTTGAGAAGATTTCCTCTGAGGTTGACGCTATGCTCAACAAGATCGTGGATCTCAAGAATCGCCTGACCGCTTCTGAGCAGCAGCTCGCCGAGGCCCAGGCGCAGCTCGCTCAGGCCCAGGCTGCTCCCGCGCCGGCTCCCGCACCCGCTCCCGCGCCTGATTACACCGCTTCTGAGCGCCAGATCTCCGCGGCCCTTATCGCTGCGCAGCAGACCTCTGATGCCATCGTTGCCGAGGCTCAGGAGAACGCCGAGCGCATTCGCAACGAGGCCGATGCCAAGGCCCGCGAGGTCATCCGTCAGGCTCTCGCAGAGAAGCAGAGCGAGATCGAGGAGATCGACCGTCTCAAGGCTTCCCGCGAGGACTTCAAGAACGAGTACCTCAAGCTCATCCAGCACTTTATGGACGAGGCTCAGAATTCCTTCCCGTCCGACCTGCTCATGAGCACGCCCACCGGCTCCGCTGCTTCCGCTGTTCCCGTGGAACCCGTCGCTCCGGTTGTCCCTCAGCCCATGCCTGTGGCTGACCCGTTTGCTCCGCTGGACAACTTTGGCGCTGACGATCTGGACTAGTCTTCATTTCATAGTTATCGCTATTGCCAAGAAGGCCCCGCATGTGCGAGGCCTTCTTTTTTCTAGGTTTTTGTTTTTGGACGAGTGGCGCACGAGTAGCGGATGAGTGGCGGGTGCGGCAGCGATGCTTTGTCCGCGCTCTAGAACGGATTCGCTTAGCTTCTGCTTGCGCTGGCGCTGACCAACGCCTTTCCCAAGGTATCGCACGCAAGGCCTAGCAGCACTCCTAGCAGTATCCCGCCTACGGCATACATGTCGCCGCCTGCTGCAAAGGTGGAAAACGAGCCCATGAACGCGCCGGGCACAAAGGAGAGCAGTTTGCTTCCGCCTGCAAAGCACATGAGAAACGTGGTGGCGAAGGTCATGAAGAGGCCGAATGCCTGACCGCCTATAAGCGCTCCCAGATTGAGCGAGAGCAAGGCGTAGGCGATACCGCTTGCTACGCAGGCAAAGGTCGCAGGCAGGCTCTTAGTGCCTTTGCCGGGCGCTGCGAAGTACGCGGTGCATCCTGCAAAGCCCGACCAACCCGGAATGCCCGCCATGGGCGCCAGGATCATCCAGACGGTGCAGAGCAGGGCGGTTGCAAAGGCGGGAAGTACGTTGCTTGCTTTGAACATGCTTATCCTTCCAGGTGATAAGGGCGCTAGGCGCGAACGTTAAGGAAGTCTTCTTTTGCGATGGTGCGCTCTGCCCGCTTTTCGGGTTCTGCGATCGCGTCTGCCGCATAGCCCACGGTAAGCATGTGGATGGGGTAGGCGTCTTGAGGCAAGTCGAATTCATCGATGGCGATACGGGGGTCAAAATGGCACACCCAGCAGGTCTGCAGCCCCAAGTCGACCGCCTGCATCATCATCTGGTCGGTAACTATGGCAGAGTCGATCTGCGCGGCATTCATGGAGTCGTACTTGCGCGTCCAGGCAACCTGCTCTTTAGCGCATACCAAAAGGACCAGCGGCGCTCCAAAGACGCTTCCGTCCTTGGCAAAATGGTGTGCCGCCTTGGCGGCTTTCCCTTTAAGGGCAGGGGTGTCGCAGACAATCACGCGAGTGGGGTGGTTGTTGCAGGCTGAGGGCGCCAGGCGGCCGGCCTCGATAATCTGCGCGATCTTCTCGTCCTCGACGGGGCGGTTCTGGTAGTCGCGGCAAGAATAACGAGTAAGGGTAAGGTTGGAAAAGGCCATGGGCCCTCCTTTCGTAGCGGATGACCATCTGGATCCGAATCAAACGAGTCTCAACGCGCTCTATTGTACGCAAGCGCGTTGGCATATGCGGCGTGCGCCGGGATTCTTGTGAT
The DNA here is from genome assembly GCF_000225705.1 of Collinsella tanakaei YIT 12063. GTDB lineage: Bacteria > Actinomycetota > Coriobacteriia > Coriobacteriales > Coriobacteriaceae > Collinsella > Collinsella tanakaei. The sequence continues at coordinate 591,176 of NZ_JH126467.1, read as the reverse complement.
GCGACTTTCGGCGATAGCTAAGAAAAAGGCCCCGCTTGGCGGAGCCGTAGAAGATCATTGCCTGAAGGACGAGCTGACGTTTCAGCGGATCCTAGCTGTTCTTCATGACGATGGACTCGACCGTGTCGGCGACGAACTCGCAGGAATCTGCAGCGAACTCAAGGAACATGTAGACGTCGCGCCAGGAGATGACGGCCAGAGGGTCGAGGTCGGTGGTGTGCAGCGTGCGCATGGCGTTGATAAACAGGTCGTCGCATTCGCTCTCGATGGTGTTGACGGTGATGACGTGCTCGCGCAGGCTCTTGGAGCGCTTGAACTGGGGGAGCTCGAGAACCAGATCATGCATCTGCTCGCAGGCACGCATGACCTTGGCGGACATCATGAGCGCGTCCGGTCGCATTTCTTGGATGTTGGTGAAGTAGATGCGATGGAGCACGCCCTCGATGCGATCGGTGACAACGTCGAGCGCGTTGGCGAGCGTCGAGATATCCTCGCGCTCGATGGGTGTGATGAATGCGCTAATCAGCGCGTCGTTGACCTCGTGGACAATTTCGTCGGCGCTCTGCTCGATCTCGTGCATCTCGGCGACGGCGTCCTCGATCTTGGCGGGGTCGAAGTGACGCATGACATCGTCCAACTTCTCTGCCGCCTTGCAGGCGAGCTCTGCCGCCTTTGCGAAGCTGTCGTAATAGAATGCGTCGTTCTTTTTTGCCATGATGGCTCCTTTTGTACCGCTTGATTGGGGTTCTACATCGCCCGTGCGGGCGTTTCGTCTATATTGATTCGCTTAGATGAAGAGCAAGAAGAGCTTTGCCATGAGGAAGCTGATGAGGCCGCAGCCGGGGAAGGTGAAGACCCAGGTGAGCAGCATATCTTTGACAACGCCAAAGTTGATGGCCGAGAGGCGCTTGACCGCGCCGACGCCCATGATGGCGGTGGTCTTGACGTGGGTGGTGGAAACCGGGATGCCGGTGAGGGTGGCTAGCAGCAGACACAGCGAGCTTGAGAGGTCCGCGGAGAAGCCCTGGTATTTCTCGAGTTTCACCATGTCCATGCCCACGGACTTGATGATCTTCTCTCCGCCCACGGAGGTGCCCACGCCCATGACGATCGAGCACAGCAACATGAGCCATACGGGGATGACCATGTTCTCGACGGAGGCCTGTCCGTTGCAGAAGGCGACGCCCAGGAACAGCACGCCGATGAACTTCTGGCCGTCCTGCGCGCCGTGCATAAAGCTCATGCCCGCGGCGCCGGCGATCTGCGCCCAGCGGAAGAAGGTGTTCGATTTGCGGCGGTCCGTGTTCGCGAAGAGCAGCGTTACGACCTTGCAAACGCCCCAGCCCGCGGCGAAGCCCAAGCCAAGCGAGAGGACCAGACCGTAGAGGACCTTGACCCACTCGTTCATGTTGACGCCGTCCGCGCCTCCCAGGGCGATCGCCGCGCCGGTAAGGCCCGCGATGAGGCTGTGGCTCTCGCTGGTGGGGATACCGAAGATGCTGGCGCCCACCGAGTAGACGACGATCGAGAACAGGGCCGCGCATAGCGCGATAAGCGCGATCTGCGTGTTAGCTCCAAAATCGACCATGTTGGAGATGGTGGAAGCGACGCTGGCGTTGATGTGGGTCATGATGAAGACGCCCAGGAAGTTAAAGATGGCGCTCATGATGATCGCGGCCTTGGGCGGCAGGCAACGCGTGGTCACGCAGGTTGCAATCGCGTTGGGCGCGTCCGTCCAGCCGTTGACAAAGATTACGCCCAGCGTGAGGGCGACCGTCATTGCAAGTATTGGATTGGAAAAGACTTGCGAGATGAAATAGGAGAATGATACGTCCACTGAAACCACGTTCCTATCGTGCGGATGTCCCTCCGCACCCTACAAAGCACATAATAGGATAACACCTTACACAATATTAACGAGGTCTTAATACGGTTATCGTTTGTAAGGACTCCGTAAGGGATTTTAAATCATCGAGCACCAAGTGGTTTGGGTAATCCCATCTAACGGCCCATGAGGCTACGCGCGCTTGGTAGACGGCTGTCTGTATCTCGTTGGGATAGTTGGTGGTGAAAAGGCAAAGCGGGCCGATAAGCCGGGTTCTGTCGTGGGCGATCATTTATCTTGTCTGCACGTCACCGTGCAGTTCCACGCACGCTACCCGAACGCGGACCGGGCCGGTCCATGGCGCTCCTATTTGCGCTTGCTCCGGATGGGGTTTACCAAGCCGCCATGTTGCCACGACGCTGGTGGTCTCTTACACCACCGTTTCAGCTTTTCTCTCACCCGCATATAGCGGGCAGCGGGAGTCTTCTTTTCTGCGGCACTTTCCGTCGGGTCGCCCCGCCTGGCCGTTAGCCAGCATCCTGCCCTGTGGAGCCCGGACTTTCCTCACATGCGAACATGCCGCACGCGCGATCGCCTGGCCCGCTTTGCGATGGAGTATTGTAGCACGCCCCGCGCGCCGCCGCGCTTGCCCGTGCGTATCATCGAACGCTCCACATATATAATGGGTGTCTGAAAGACATGGATTTCGATGGCCGCGCTTGTTGCCGGCGGCGCCGAAAAAAGGGGGAGTTGTGGACGATTACATCACCATGAGGGAGGGTGTCGAGGCGACTGGCGAGTTCGTCGACCGCAAGAGCCGCTTTATCGCGCAGCTGGTTCACGTTGAGAGCGAGGACGAGGCCAACGCCCATATCGCCACGGTGAGGGCCCGTCACTACGATGCCCGCCACAACGTGTCGGCGTGGATCTTGCTAGACGGGCGCGAGCGCCAAAGCGACGACGGGGAGCCCCAGCGCACCAGCGGCATGCCCACGCTGGAGGTGCTGCGCGGGGCCGGCCTTAAAAACGTCTGCTGCGTCACCACACGCTATTTTGGCGGAACGCTTCTGGGGCCGGGCGGCCTGGTGAGGGCGTACACCGCCGCAGCGCAGGAGGCGATCGCCGCGGCGCGCTCGGCGGGGCAGCTGGTGGAGATGACCAGCGTGGTCTCCGTGGACGTTCGCGTGCCGTATCCGCTCTACGACCAGGTGCAGCATCTGGCAGCGGGTTCTGGCTGCAAGATCGCGGGCACCGATTTCACGGATACCGTGTTGCTGCACCTGGTGTTCAAAGCGGGGGAGCAGGCTGCTTTTTTGGCAGCGCTCACCGAGCTTATGGGCGGTCGCGAAGACGTGAGTGTTGGCGAGGAGCGCTTCGCCGAGTTTTAGGTCCTAGGGGTTTGCGGTCCCCAAAGGAGCGCATTCCAAAAAGCACGGGACTAAAGGGCACGGGGGAGATGGGCGCTATCGCGCGCCGGCCTCGTGCGCGCCCTGCTCGACCAGAATATCAACGGCGAGGTCGATCGCGTCATCGATGCAGCCCGGGCAGCTGCGCAGGGCTCCGGCGTCAGAGCCGATTCCCTTGAGCTCGCGGCACACCGTGGACCCATTGGTGCTGGCAAAGCGGGCGCTCAGCTCGCGAGAAAGCTTGTAGGTCTTGACCTTGCTGCCAATCTGGTCGCGGCCGGTGCTTTCCACCTGGCTTAAGGCCATGACGGCTCCGGAGACGGCGCCGCAGGTCTCGGTCATGCCGCCCATGCCGGCGCCAAAGCCCTCCGCCAGTACAAAGGCGCCGTCTGCATCGAGGTCGATGGCAGGTGCCATCGCGCAGACGACCGATTGCGCGCAGTTGTAGCCCATTTCATGCAGGCGTGCGGCCTCCTTCTTGATCTCGGAGCGGTTCAAGAAGATTTCATCCTTGTTGATTGCCATGTTGAAGTCCTTTGCGTATCGAGTTGGGTATACCATTTTACTCGTGTGCGCGTATCGAGCGCATGTGAAAGCGTCTGAAGAAGGAGCGAACTATGGCTGAACATATCGGAACCACGTGCGTCCAGGGTGGATACCGTCCCGGCGACGCGGAGCCCCGCCAGGTGCCCATCTACCAGTCCACCACGTGGAAGTACGACACGTCCGAGCATATGGGAAAGCTCTTCGACCTTGAGGAGTCCGGCTACTTCTACACTCGCTTGCAGAACCCCACCAACGACGCCGTCGCCGCGAAGATCTGCGAGCTCGAGGGCGGTACCGCCGCCATGCTGACCAGCTCCGGCCAGGCCGCGAACTTCTTCGCCATCTTCAATATCGCCGGCTGCGGCGATCACGTGGTGGCGAGCTCCGCTATCTACGGCGGCACCTATAACCTGCTCGCCCATACCATGCGCCGCATGGGCCTTGAGTGCACCTTCGTCGCCCCTGATTGCACGGACGAGGAGCTGGAAGCCGCGTTCAGGCTCAACACCAAGGCAGTTTTCGGCGAGACCATCGCCAACCCCGCGCTCGCCGTCCTCGATATCGAGCGCTTCGCCGCCGCGGCGCATGCCCACGGCGTGCCGCTGATCGTCGACAACACGTTCCCCACGCCGGTCAACTGCCGCCCCATCGAGTGGGGCGCCAACATCGTGACCCACTCTACCACCAAGTACATGGACGGCCATGGCGCCGCCGTGGGCGGAGCGATCGTGGACGCCGGCACGTTCGATTGGAATGCGCATGCCGATAAGTTCCCGGGCCTCACTACGCCCGACGTGAGCTATCACGGCGTGGTCTATACCGAGCGCTTTGGCCTGGAGGGCGCCTTTATCACCAAGGCGACGTCCCAGCTTATGCGCGACTTTGGCTGCATCCAGTCTCCCCAGAACGCCTTCCTGCTCAACCTGGGCCTGGAGTCCCTGCACGTCCGCATGCCCCAGCACTGCAAGAACGGCCAGGCGGTGGCGGAGTTTTTGCAGCAGCACCCCAAGATCAGCTTCGTGCGCTACCCGGGTCTTCCGGGCGACGCCTATCACGAGCTCGCCCAGAAGTATCTGCCCCAGGGCGGATGCGGCGTGGTCAGCTTTGGCTTCAACGGGGGTCGCGCCGCGGCCGAGCAGTTTATGAAGAGCCTGCGTCTGGCGCAGATCGCCACGCACGTTGCCGATGCCCGCACCTGCTGTTTGCACCCTGCAAACGCGACGCATCGCCAGATGAACGACGAAGAGCTCGTCGCTTGCGGCATCACCCCGGACATGGTGCGCCTCTCTTGCGGCATCGAGTCGACCGAGGACCTTATCGCCGACATCGCCCAGGCTCTCGACACCATCTAAAGACGCGGCCTCCTCGTGCGCATGGACCTCGCGCATGAGCGCATGCGAAACAAGCCCGCACCGTCCGCCTGTATGGACGGTGCGGGCTTAGTTTTTTGGGTAGGATGATTCTCGGCGTTGGATCTCGTCCCTTGTTTGGAGGACACTCCCGTGAAGACCACTACCATTACCTATGCAAGCTATGATGGCACCTCGACTATCCGCGCGCTGCTGTGGGAGCCGGACCATGAGGCCGCTCCTTCAGGCCCGCGTGGTCTGGTGCAACTTGTCCACGGTATGTCCGAGCACGTGGAGCGCTATGCGGGCTTTGCCGAGTATCTATGCGGCCGGGGTTTTGCGGTGTGCGCCAACGATCATATAGGTCATGGTAAAACGGTGGCGAGCGCAGATGACCTTGGGCACATGCCGCTCGAGAAAGGCGAGGAGGTTCTGCTCCATGACGTGAACGCGCTACGAGAGCTTGTCATGCAGCGCCTGCGCGAGGACAGCGGTTCGTCCGGAGACCTTCCGTATATCATTTTTGGACATTCCATGGGCAGCTTTATCACGCGCGTCTACCTTACGAGGTACGCCCTTGGCGTTCGCGCCGCGGTGATTTGCGGCACCGGTCAGCAACCGCGCGCACTCTCGGCGGTGGGCAAGGCGTTGACCCGCGGTATCGCCCGTTCGCGCGGAGAGCGATACGTCAGCGAGCTGGTCGACGGCATGGGTGCGGGAGCATATGGCAAGGCGATCGAGGGTGCGCGGACGGACGTCGATTGGATCGCAACCGATCCCGAGGTGGTCGATGAGTATCGTCGCGATCCCCTGTGCGGCCAGAAGTTCACCGTGGGCGCCTACCACACGTTGTCGACGTTGGTGGCGGACGCGACCGATCCCAAGCTTGTCGCGCGCGTTCCCCACGCGCTGCCCCTCTTCTTTATCGCCGGTGCAGAGGACCCGGTGGGGGATTGCGGTGCGGGCATTGAGCGCGCAGCTCAGATGTATCGCCGTGCCGGCATGGAGCGCGTTGACGTGAAGATCTATCCCGGCGTTCGCCATGAGATCCTGAACGAGCCCATCAAGGGTCAGGTGCATGAGGACGTTTCCGTTTGGCTTGATGAGGTGCTGGGCTCCTAGCCTTCATTGCGCTTTCGGCACTGCCGTTTGGCGATGGCGCGTGTTTCGAAGCAACCTTGATAAAGCTGAAGGCGCCGGCGCGCGGCTCGCTATTCCAGCGCGTTTTGATAGCCGTCCAGTTTGCTCGTGCAATGCGGGCAGCGGGTGGCGCCGCGGTCTATCTTCTGCTTGCAGTAGGGGCATACGCGTGGCTTCGGTGCGGCATCGCCGTCTTTTTCCTCGGCAAGTCCCGCCTTGATCGCGGCTGCTTTCGCGGCAGCCTCCTTGATGTCGTTAAATTTGTTCAAGGCCTTTACGATGGCGAAGACCGCGGCTGCCGTGATGAGGAAGTTGATGACGGCGGAGAGAAACGCGCCAAAGTCGACGATGTTGCCGTTGAGGTTGATCGCGAGGCCGGGAATCTCCGCCCCGCCTCCGGTGATAAAGGAGATGAGGGGTTGGATGATGTTTGCCACCAGCGAGTTGACGATGGTGGTGAAGGCGCCGCCCACGATAACGCCGACGGCGAGGTCGACTACGCTTCCGCGGCTGATGAAGTCCTGGAATTCCTTGACAATCTTCTTGAGAGCCATGCGAGCTGCCTCCTTGTCTTGATGATGTTTGGGCGTTGTCGTGGGCGGACGGTGCAAAGGGATTGCGTTTAGCGCGAAAACCCTGCATCGGAGGCCGGCAAACTTGATTATACATGTCGCGGAATCTTCGTGCGGCGCATGGTATTACCTTGCCCCTTTCGACCGTTCCGTGTTACAACACTGTGCGAAAAATGCAGGGTCGGGCACGTTATGGTCGGACCCCGGCGTATCTACGCGGCCGCGGGAACGATAGCGCGGCACGTGGCGGGAGGGGTGCACCTTCGTCATCAGAGCGCGCGGCGCCACTTGTGAACAAGCGAGGTACGCATGAGCGAAGATCAGCGCATCCACGATGCCGTGGAGGGCAACACCCACGGCAAGAACAAATGGGCTATCCTGTTTACCGTTTTAATCATGACGTTTATGGCCACGCTCGACTCGAGCATCGTCAACGTGGCGCTGCCCGTGATGCAAAAGGAGTTGAGCGTGGGGCTCGACCAGATTCAATGGGTCTCATCCATCTACCTGCTCACCACCTGCGCCGTGCTGTTGGTGTTCGGCAGGCTGGGCGATATTTACGGCAAGGTTCGTTTTTTCCAGGTGGGCGTGGCGATCTTCGCGCTGGGCTCGCTTTTGTGCGGCATGGCGACCACGCTTGAGTTTTTGGTGCTTGCCCGCGCGGTGCAGGGCGTGGGCTGCGCATCGGCCATGGCGAACAACATGGGTATCATCACCGAATCGTTCCCGGCGCGCGAGCGCGGGCGCGCCCTGGGGCTGCTCGCGAGCTTTGTTGCCCTGGGAATGATGTGCGGTCCGGTTTTGGGCGGCTTTATCGTGAGCGCGCTGCCCTGGGAGTATATCTTCCTTATCAACGTGCCCGTGGGCGTGGTCTCGCTGTTTGTTGGCTTTAAGACCTTGCCCCACGTAGCGCCGCAGTCGGTTGGACGGCGCCTTGACGTCTTGGGCTCGGTGCTGCTGGTTCCCGGCATGCTGCTCACCTTCATATCCATCACCATGCTCGAAGCGGGGGCCACGCCTTCGACCCTGCTGATGCTCGCGGCGGGTCTGGGTCTTATGGTCGCGTTCGTCATGGTCGAGCGCCGGGTGGACGACCCCTTGGTCGCGCTTTCGGTCTTTCGCGACCGCGCCTTCATGGTGAACATCGCGTCCCTGTTCATCAGCTTCGTCGCCATCGGCGTCTACGAGCTCATGACGCCGTTCTACCTGCAGGATGCTCGCGGTTTCTCGCCCGATACGGCGGGTCTGATCTTTTGCGTCATCCCGCTTGCGAACGCCATCGCCGGCCCCATCTCCGGCGCGGTGTCCGACCGAATCGGATGCGAGCGCCCTACGTGCGTGGGCCTGTTCGTGTTCGCCGCGGGCCTTTTGCTGGTGGGCTTTTTCGGCGAGGAGACGGGGCTCGTCCACATCCTCATCTGCCTGGGCCTGGCGTCGCTTGGCACCTCTATCTTCCAGTCGCCTAACAATTCCCTGGTGATGGGTTCGTTGCCGCGCGAGGCCCTGGGCTTTGGCGGTAGCCTGGCCGCGCTTGCCCGCTATTTGGGCATGGCGATCGGCATCAGCGGATCCACGTCGCTACTCTACAGCCAAATGAGCGTGGCCGCTGGATATCGCGTTACTTCGTATGTTGCGGGAAGACCGGACATTTTCCTGTACGGATACCGTATAGTCTATGTAGTTACGGCGGCGCTGGTCGCCATAGGTTTTGTGATGACGCTTGTTCGGATGATGCGCCGCAAGTAAGCGCCGGGTCGGAAAAGGGAAGGAAACGCTGTAATGAAGGAGCTTGAAGATCGTATTCGCAAGGACGGCATCGTCAAGGCCGGGGGCGTGTTGAAGGTGGATGCGTTCCTTAACCATCAATGCGATACGCAGCTGTTCGACCACATGGGCGCCGAGTGGGCGCGCCTGTTCGCCGATGCTCCCATCAACAAGATTCTCACCATCGAGGCCAGCGGCATAGGCTTGGCGTGCATGGCGTCTCGCCACTTTGGCAACGCGCCGGTGGTTTTTGCCAAAAAGGCCCAGTCCATCAACCTGGATGGCGAGCAGTACTCCACCACTATCTACTCCTTCACCAAGCAGCGCGAGTTCCCCGTTATCGTGGGCAGGCGCTTCCTTTCCGAGGGCGACCATGTCTTGATCCTGGACGATTTCCTGGCAAACGGCTGCGCGCTCGAGGGACTCATCAGCATCTGCGAATCCGCCGGCGCCACGGTCGAGGGCATTGGCATCGCCATCGAGAAGGGCTTCCAGTCCGGTGGTGACAAGCTGCGCCAGCGCGGTTATCACCTGGAGTCGCTAGCCCGCATCGTGTCTATGGACGATGAAACGGGTCAGATCGAGTTCGCCTAACGGCGACCGTATCGCGGGTTCGTTTGAAAGCCGTTTTACAGGTTGTTTCGCAGGTTGATTATATGGACGAGGAAAAGCCGACATATAAGGCGTTCGCCGCATGGGCGGCACAGAGCTTGGAGGAGGTCGCGCGCGACTGCGAGGTGCAGGTTTTTCGCGCGACCGGTCCGGGCGGCCAGGGCGTGAACACCACGGATTCCGCTGTGCGCATGCGCCATGTTCCCTCGGGCATCGCGGTGACGTCGCGCGAGAGCCGCAGCCAGTTCCAGAACAGGGCGTGCTGTCTGCGTAAGTTGCACGCGGAGTTTGAACGTCGTTCTTGTCCACCTAAAAAGAGGAAACCCACCAAGCCCACTAAGGCCGCCCGCGCGCGTCGCCTGGCGGATAAGCGCCACCGCGCGCAGGCAAAGGAACGGCGTCGCCGCCCCGGTGCGGACGACTAGAAGATAACGGGGCGCGTGACTTGCTTTGGTCGAGCGGCGCGAGAGTGCCTCTATGACGGGAAGTCGCTCTTTCGCTGCTTTCTTGGATCCTCTCCACGGAAGCGCGACGCGAGCGCGCAAACGGCTGTTGTTCATTAGCCCAATCGCCTCATGGTTTGATCGCATCGTTTAAAAAAGCAACAGAGTTCATGATGACCATGTCGCTGTATCCGTTTTTGGCGATATGGGCTGGCTCGTTGAGCTCATGGCTACCGAGACATTGCCGGTGCCAGGACGGTGAGGGCACTAGGGACCATGGTGATGGTGGCGCTGCGGGCGCGGATTTGCTCGCCGTCCGCCTGCAGGGGATAATCTTCGCCGTCGAAGAGCGGGCGCACGCTCTGCGCACGGCGGCCGTGAACGTAGCGCGAGCTAAGGTGATGTCCGTTCTTGGCGCGCAAAAAAACCGGTAGCGCGATGGCGCGGGGGATCTTGCCGTGGGCGTAGCAGATGTCGAACAGGCCGTCTGAGGGGTCGGCGTCCGGGCAGATGCGAAAACCGGAGCCGTAGGTGGGACCTATCTGGATGGCCATGATGATGGATTCAAGTTCATGCCACGCCTCGTCCTCAAACTTGACGCGCAGGGGAAAGCGCCGGTAACCGATGCCGAATACGTTGAGGCCGCTGGCCAGGTAGAGCGTGTCCCCCGAGAGGCCGGTCGACTTGCGCAGCTCGTAGGTGCCAATGGCTATGGCGGCGTCCAGACCGCAGGAGAAGGTCTGCACAAAGTAGTCGGTGCCACGGCCCGCCTCGCCGACGTAATCGATGCGGCCTACGTCCATGGCGCGCTTGCGCGCGTGGGAAAGCCAGCTAAGGTCCGCGCCCATAGTCTGGTCCATGCCGAGCGTGCGCGCGTAGTCGTTGCCCGAACCCACGGGAAGCACTCCCAGGCAGGGGCGCGCTTCGGATCCGATCGCCATAAGGCCGCAGGCGGTCTCATGCACCAGGCCGTCTCCGCCCAGCGCGAGCACGGTGTTGTAGTCGGTTGCCTGCGAGGCGATCTGCGTGGCATGGCGCGGGTGTGTGGTGTGGACCACTTCGAATGCGCTGTCATCGTGCATGTACATGGACAAGAAGCGCTGGACTTGTTGGGCTGCGGTCGCTGCTGCCCCGGACTGCGCGGTGGGGTTGACGATGATCAGCGTTTTTCCCAAGTTGGTGCGGGTGTTCATCAGTCCTCCGGGACGGTTGCGGTGGCGGCGTCTGCGCTGTTGGCTTCGGCGATGGTGTCGGTGGCGTCGCTCGGGGCGCTTTGATCGACTTGCTCGCGATGGCGCTGGATGGCTTGGTCCACCGTGAGCTGCTCATCGCCCGCAAGAGAGCGGCGCTTGGGCGTGACGATGCGCTGCGCTGGATACACGCCGCGGTGCCCGGCGACCAGGTAGCTTACAAAGGAGGCGATAACAAAATAGCCCGCCGCTCGTCCGCCAAACAGGTCGATGCCCAGCATGATGGTGGTGATGGGGACGTTGAGGGCAGATCCAAAGACGGCGATCATGCCCAGCGCGGCGGGAAAGGAGGGGTCGAAGCCCACTGCTTGGCCAAGCACGCTGCCCATGGACGCGCCAATGCCGAACAGCGGCGTGACCTCGCCGCCTTGGTAGCCCGCGCCCAACGTGAGCGCCGTGTAGGCGAGCTTGGCGAAGGGGTCTATGGGCGAGCTAGCGCCTTCGAACGCGGAGGAGACCATCCATTCGGAAAGGCCGCCGTATCGCCATCCGTCAAAGACGGCGTAGGCGCCCAGCAGCACAAGCGATCCCACGAGCGCTGCGACGAGGTAGTTGCGAAAGCGATTTGCGTAGAAGCGCTTGATGGTGCGAATGGAAAAGGAGAAGAGTCTGGCGGTGAGACCAAACGCGACGGCGGCGAGCACCACCAGTAAAATAGTGCGCGGCGACATGGACGGGATGTTGCCTATAACGTGGAGTGCGTGGTGGGTGCCCAGCATGCGGCTGACCGCATCGCCGGTGAAGGACGCGATAAGGCAGTACAGTCCAGAACTGTAATCGAGCTTGCCCACGTAGCACATCTCCATGCCAAAGAACGCTCCAGCCAGCGGCGTGCCGAAGACCCCGCCGAAGGCGGCCGAGATGCCGGAGAGCATAAGATCATGGTGGTCGCGCTCGCCCAGCTTGAACGCGTGGCTTACGTTGCTGGCGATGGTGCCGCCAATTTGGACCGCGGTGCCTTCGCGACCCGCAGATCCGCCGGCAAGGTGCGTGGCGACGGAGCAGAAGAAGGTGAGGAAGGCCATGCGCGCATGGATGAGGCGGCCGGTGAGGGCGCTGTCGATAACCAGGTTGTTGCCGCGACCGGCCTGCAGGCCGCGCGTGCGGTAGAGCCACGCGGTGGCGAGCAGTACGGGTGGCAGCAGGGCGAACAGGGCGCGATGCTGCTCGCGCGCGCCGCTCACAAGGTCAAGCGATGCCAAAAACGCCCATGCGGCGGCACCCATGGCGCATGAGACCAAAAGCACCAGCGCAAGCAATTTGCAGCTTGCATGCATGTTTCGCGCGTTGCGGCGGACATCTGCGGCAAGTAGGCGCTCGCCGTATGCGATAGCGCTGGTTGCGTCTTCAAGGGGCTTTTTGGTGGTGTTGGTTGCCATGGTTGCGGTCCTTATTCAATCTTGGGCAAGGCACGGACAAGTCGGACTTGTCCTGCTTTGTGGTGATGCGGGATATCGCGCGTGCGGGCTGGAACCAAGTATAGGGGTTTCATCGACGGTTCGAGTTACGCGCTTGGCATTTGGAGACTATACTTCTCGAAGAATAGTACTGCTTGCATGCCGCGGGTGCGGCGCGAAAGGGGAGGGCGCATGGCCGAGAACTTGATGGTGTTGGAAGAGGCCCAGGCGATCGTGTTGGAGCACGTCCACCCCACGCCCGTGGTCGAGGTTCCGCTGCACCTGGCAGCCGGTCTTCCCGCGGCAGCGGACCTCGCGACCGATATCGATTTATCGCCTTTTGCCAACAGCGCGATGGACGGCTATGCGGTTCGCGCCTGCGACCTTGCGGATGCGAGCGCGGACTTTCCCGTGGAGCTTGTCGTCATTGGACATGAGGCTGCGGGCCACGTGTTTGAAGGCGCGGTCGAGGAGGGTTGCGCGGTGCGCATCATGACGGGCGCGCCCATGCCGGCGGGTGCGGACGCCGTGGTGAAGTACGAGATCGTCGAGCTTATGGAAGGTGACGGCAACGAGGGCTCCACGGTGCGCTTCACCGCTTCCGCCCAGGTGGGTGACAACGTGCGCGAAGCGGGCCTTGAGGCCCGTGCGGGCGAGGCGGTCATGCACGCGGGCGAGGTCCTGGCTCCCGCTGGATGCGGCCTTTTGGCGTCTGCGGGTATCACGGCGGTGCCCGTGCATCGTGCGCCGGTGGTGGGCGTGCTGTCAATTGGCACCGAGCTTGTGGCGCCGGATACGGTCCCCGGTCGCGGGCAGATTCGCGATGCAAACTCGAGCGCCCTTTTGGCGTCTGTGGTCGCGGCGGGCGGGGAGCCCAGGTTCTACGGCATAGCGGGCGATAGCGAGGACGAGATCTCGAACATGATGCTCGCCGCGGCGGAAGAGTGCGACTTTGTTATCTCGAGCGGCGGCGCGTCTGCGGGTGATTACGACTATGTGACCCGTCTGGTGCGGCGCGAGGGTCGGGTGCTGTTCGATCGCGTGTCCATGCGTCCCGGCAAGGCGATCACGTTTGGACTTATCCGTAATACGCCCTATCTGGGACTTTCCGGTAACCCCGCGGCGGCGTGCGTTGGATTTGAGATGCTTGCCCGCCCCGCCCTGCGTAAGATGCGCGGCTACGCGGTCGTTCCTCGTCCCCTGCAGTATGCCCGCGTCGCCCATAACGTGCGCAAGACCCAGGCCAGGCGTTTCTACGACCGTGCGGTGCTGTCTCGCGATGAGGGCGGCGAGCTGGTGGTTGTTGCGGCAAAAAGCCAGAATTCAGCGCTGCTGGGCACCCTGCAAAATGCCAACTGCCTGCTGATGGTGCCCGATGGGGACGCGGGCTTTTCCGCGGGAGATATGGTGCCCTGCGTGCGCATCGATCTGCCCGAGGGCACCGTTTTGTAGCCGTATCGAATCGCATATAGCCGGGGAGGCCCCTATGGATATATCTTTTGCCGTCATCACGTGCTCGGATACGCGCGATCTTACTCGCGACGAGGCAGGCGCCGCGCTTAAGCGCCTGGTGTTGGAGGCGGGCTGGTCGGTTGCCAGCCATGTTGTGGTCAAGGACGAGCAGGAGCAGATCGCTCTCGCCATCGTCGATGCATGCGACCAGGTGGATGCGGACATTGTGATCACGTGCGGCGGAACGGGTCTGTCTCTGCGCGACGTGACTCCCGAGGCGACCCGCTCCGTATGCGACCGAGACGTCCCGGGCATCGCGGAGGCCATGCGGGCGTATTCCATGACAAAGACGCGCCGCGCCATGCTGTCGCGCGCGGTGTGCATGCAGCGTGGACGCCACCTGGTGATCAACTTCCCCGGTTCCACCAAGGCGGCGCTGGAGTGCTGGGAGGGTATAAGCGACCAGCTTGAGCACGCATGCAAGATGACCGCCGGCTGCGGGCACTAACGCGTGTGCTTGTAATTATTCTCTTACGAGTATAATGAGGGCGTTGTTTCGCACCAGCCTATTCTTAAAGGGGGAAATCTCATGTCAATGTTCACCGCCATGAGCCGCCGCGGCGCGCTCGCCCTTATCGCCTCGCTTGCTATTGCGGGGTCCGTTGCCGGCTGCTCTGGCAACACCGCCGCGCAGGGCAGCGCCGAAGCTGCCGGTTCCTCGTCCACGCAAAGCGCGGAAAAGGTGGAGCTGCAGATCTTTGCCGCCAACTCGCTGGAGAAGGCGCTGCCCGAGGTTCAGGCGCTCTATACGGAGCAGACGGGCGTGACCTTTGCGGACACGCAGTTCAAGGCGTCCGGCGACCTGGTTGAGCAGATGCGCGCCGGGGCACAGGTCGACGCGCTGATCACGGCGTCCAAGGGTACTATGGACGATGCGGTCGAGGCTGATCTGGTGGACGAGTCCACGCGCGAGGACATGTTTGTGAATGACCTGGTGATCGTGAAGGCCGAGGGTTCCGACCTTGCCGTTGCCTCTATCGAGGACGTTGCCAACCTGGACGGTAGGATCGCTATCGGCGATGCGGCCACGGTGCCCGCCGGCAAGTACGCCAATCAGGCGCTGGCCTCCGTTGGCCTCTACACCAATGCCGAAGGCGCGGATGGCGAGTACGCCGCTTCGATCGCGGACAAGGTCGCGCTTGCCGACAAGGTGGGCACCGCCGCCAAGTACGTCTCTACGGGCGACTGCGTGGCCGGCTTTGTCTACAGCTCCGATATCTTCCGCTACGATGGCATCGAAGAGGCGTTTGTCTGCCCGGAGGATTCCCATAAGCCCATCGTGTACCCCGGCGCCGTGTCCGCTACCAGCGAGAATGCCGAGGAAGCGGCCAAGTTCCTGGAGTTCTGCCTTACCAATAAGGATGCGCAGAAGATTTGGGCCAAGTACGGTTTTGAGCTCTCTGAATAGATGCGCCGCGCAACGCGGCAAGGAGGTGGCGCGTTGAGCGCATGGCGTATCGATACGGCGGATGCAAGGGCGGCGTGGCTGGCAGTGGTGGTCGCGGTCATCATGGTGGCGAGCGTCGCCCTGTGGCCCGCGCCCGTCATGGCGGCCGGCGCCTCCGGCCCCGCCGTCGCCGCCACGCAAGAGGGCGCCGCTTTTGGCATCTACGGCTTTGAGCGCAACGCCAAGGGCACCGCGCGCGCTATGGACGGCCAGCCGGCGGGGTATCGTTTTCCGTTGCTGGATGACTCTAACGTGGTAGTTGTTCGCACGCCTGCAAACGTGTTGGTGCACGTTGACGCAGGTGCCGCCCAGGCAGCTGGCTTTGATTGCGAGGACGCGGACGATCAAGCGGCGCTGCGGCGCATGCTGTGCGAGCTTGACGCGGCGCACTCTATGGGCGGCGCCGCGCTGGCTGACGTCGAGAACCCCTGGATCTTCACTACCGAGCCACAATGCGTGCAGGCTCCTTACCGCTACCGGTTTTGCGTGACGGGCGAGGACGGCGACGCCTACGCGGTGGTGGACGCCGCCGGACAGGCGGACGCTGCCGACGCTGCGGCTGCAGCTGAAGACATCGATCTGGGCGACGGTGCGCTGTGGAGCGATGACGCGCGCCTGGTAGCCGCCGACCAGGTGTCCTTGGCGGCCGAGCCCACGTGGCTCGAGGGGTTGGGGGCGTTTTTCGCCCGAATCGATTACCGTCCGCTGTGGGTGTCCATCAAGACGGCCGGCGTGGCGCTTGCGGTCTCGTTTGCGCTGGGGCTGCTTGCCGCATGGCGCACCATGGGTACCACAAGCCGCATCAAGGGCGTGTTGGATTCCGTCTTCACCATCCCCATGGTGTTGCCGCCCACCGTATGCGGCTTTTTACTGCTGATGCTCTTTGGCCAGTCCACCGCTGTGGGCAGGTGGCTTATCGACCACGGCGTCTCGCTGGTGTTCACGTGGCCCGCTGCGGTGATCTCTGCGATTGTCGTCTCATTTCCGCTGGTCTACCGTACCGCGCTGGGGGCTTTCGAGGCCCTGGACTCGCAGATGCTCGATGCCGCCCGTACGCTGGGCTGGTCCGAGTGGCGCATCTTCCATTCGCTTATGCTGCCCCTGGGCTGGCCCTCTATCGCCGCGGGCACGGTGCTGGCCTTCGCCCGAGCCATGGGCGAGTTTGGCTGCACGCTGTTTTTCGCGGGCAACTATGCGGGCATTACGCAGACCATCCCCATTGCCATCTACTTTGAGTGGATGGGCGGCGACACGGACGTGGCGTTGTTCTGGGTGCTTGTGGTGATCGCTTTCAGCTTCTTGGTGATTCTTTTTATCAACCTGTATACGGCGCGTTCGCAGGCTTATCGCAGCCGGGGCTACATCAAGGGTCGCGCCGTCGGCGACGCTTTACACGTGGGCTCTAGGGTGCAGGGCGTTCAAGATGCGGCGTTTTTGGACGATGACGAGGCCGCGGGCGGCGACGCGCTGCGCATCGACCGCGATGCCCTGCGCGAACTTATGCGCACGGACGCAGCCGTGGGCGCTGCGGCGGGAGCTGCCGCGGGCGCTGCGGCGGGAGCTGCCGCGGGCGCGGTTTCGACGGGACGTGGGTCCTCGTCCCCATCATCCGCAACGCGAGACGGCAAGGGAGGCCGCTGATGTCCTTGGTCCTCGATATCAAGAAGGCCTACCCGGACTTCTCGCTTGACGTGAGGCTGGAAGCCGCCGGCGAGCGCGTGGCGCTGCTGGGAGCCTCTGGTTGCGGGAAAAGCTGCACCCTGCGCTGCATCGCCGGAGTGGAGACGCCCGACGAAGGCCGAATAGCGGTGAACGGCGTGACGTTCTTTGATTCTGCGCGCGGCATCAACCTGTCGCCGCAGCAGCGCAAGTGCGCCCTGCTGTTTCAGAACTACCAGCTGTTCCCCAACCTGAGCGTTGCCGATAACGTTCTTGCCGGCGTTGAAGGGCGGCTTTCGCGCGAAGGGCGCGATGAGCTCGCGCGGCGCTATCTCTCCATTTTTGGTATGGCGGGGTATGCGGACCGCTATCCCGCCAGGCTTTCCGGCGGACAGCAGCAACGCGTCGCGCTTGCTCGCATGCTGGCCGCGCGTCCGGCGATCTACATGTTCGACGAGCCGTTTTCTGCGCTCGACTCGTTTTTAAAGAGCGCGCTTGAGCAAAATCTGCTTGACCTGTTTTCCGTCATCGATTCCACGGTGCTCTATGTAAGCCACGATATCGATGAGGCGTGCCGACTGTGCGAGCGCATCTGCGTGCTACACAACGGGCGCGTGGAAGAGGACGGCACGGTGGAGCAGGTTGTTCAGCGGCCCCAGACGCTTGCCGCGCTGCGTCTGACCGGGTGCAAGAACACCAGCCGCGCGCGGAAGGTGGGCGATACCCTGGTCGAGGCGCTCGATTGGGGCATGACGTTCGATGTGGGCGCTCCGGTTGCAGACGATGTTGCCTACCTGGGCGTGCGCGCCAACTACTTCCATATCGACAACCGCGAGGCGCCCGGCAAGAACAGCTATATGCTGCGCGTGGCGCGGGTGAGCGATTCTCGTTTTGAGCGCCTGGTGCTACTGGATCCGCCGCGCGCGGACGCATCGAGCCGCCTTACGTGGAAGGTGAACACGGTGGGCGCGGACATGGCGACCCTGCCGCGCGAGGGCGATTGCCTGCGCATGCATTTTGACGCGGCCAAGATCTTGATGGTGAATAGGTAAAAGACGGCGGACGACTAGCCAATGGGCGATCGTCCGCCGTCTGCGTGCACGCGTGTTTCAGGTGCGCTTTGAGCGCTCTTTAGGCGAGCTGCGTGTTGATGAAGCGCGCCAGGATGGCGGCGACCTCCGCACGCGTCGCGGTCGAGGCGGGGTTGAGCATGCCCGATTCATTTCCCAGGATTAGGCCCTCTGCCACCGCCCACTGCATGGCGTCCGCAGCGAACTGCGAGGTGAGGCCTGCGTCCGGATGGGTGGACTGGACGCGCGCGGAGGTGTCGAGCCCCAGCATGGTTGCATAGCGCATGAGGAACACCGCGACCTGCTCGCGGGTTACGGGGTCCTCGCCACCAAAGACGGAGCCGTCGCCGTAACCTGCGACGATACCGTTTTCGCTGCCCCATGCGGCTCCGTTGGCAAACCAGTCGCTTTGCGCAACATCCGTGAAGGCGCTTGCCGGCTGGTCCTGGCGCGCGTCTTCCAAGTTAGCGAGCATGCAGACGAACATGGCCCTGCTTGCCGCCGCGTTGCCCTGGAACTGCAGCGCTCCTCGCTCCCCGGGAACGCCGTTGATGATGCCGCGGGCGCTCGCGTAGCCTACGACTTCTTGTGCGAACCAGTCGGTTTCCCGTACGTCCTCGAACGATTTGCCGCGGCTGGCGATTTTGATGGTGGCGTCGTTTTCGATAGGGAAGGAGACGCGGTTGTTCGCCAGCGCTGTCTTGGCGAGCACCTTCTCGTTCCCGTTGGCGTCTACCAGCACGGCGACGGTGCCCGGGGCCAGCTCGCTGTCCTGCGAGTCCAGGCTGACCTGCAACGGTCTCGCCGGCGCGGTCCCTGCGATGTCGATGGTAATCGCAGGTGCGTCCGCGCTACTTGCGCCGGCGATCGCGTACTTGAGGGGCAGGGTGGCGCGGCCGGTTTTGGCGACGCTTGCCGGAACGGTGGCGCTGATGGCGGTGGCGTCGCCGTCCTTGTCGAGCTTTATGGTGGTGCTGACGCCGTCGGGAGCCGTGGTGTCGATGGTGGACGTGCCGTCCTTATGCGTGGTGGTGGTCACCTTGTTACCGGCATCATCCGTCTCAACCTTGATGTTGTCTCGATCGGGTTGCGGCTGGGGCTGGGGCTGGGGCTGGGGTTGCGGCTGGGGCTGCGGCTCGGGATCGGGTTCCGGCAGCGGCTTTGCGGCAAGGCCGCGCTGGGCGCGGAAGAGCTTCTTCGCTGCGGTGTCCAGCAGATCCTTTTGCTGCTCTGCGGCCGCTTCGGTGTCGTAGGTGTCCAAGCAGCTATCGAGCGATGCCTTGGCCTCGTCGCGTGCGGCGGTGAATGCCTTCCAGCTCTCGTCCGTATACACGTCGTCGTTGGTAACCGCGTTCGCCTCGTCCAAAACGGAGGAGATGAGCGTGGTGGAAACGGTCCAGTTGCTCATGACGCCAAGTCCCAGCGAAATCTTGTTGCAGGGGGTCTCGCCCGCAACAAAGGCGCCTTTTGCTCCCATGCCGATGTAGACGGTCTTGTCGCCTACGGTTGTTGAGACGGTTTTGGCCGTACCCTCGCCTTCGATGGTAAAGATACTGCCCGCGTCGCCGAGCACCAGGTTGCAGCCGTTGTCGCCCGCTGTGATGGCGAGCTTGCGCCCGTCCGCAACGCTGGCGATGGTGTAGCCGTCGCCCGTACGGTCGATCTTCCACACCTGGTTTGCTATGGGGAACTTGCCGGACGTATCCGGCGTCACCGCGTTGTTGGAGATGGAGCTGCGCAGGCGGTCGGGGGCGGCGCCGCCCGGCAGGTTGTACATGATGCGTCCGCCGTCTTCCTGTCCGTGGATAAGGTAGACGCCGTGCTTGGGAAGCTGCGTCGCCAGCGTGTAGGGCGCCTCGTAGGTGGCGTTGACCTCATGGGTGCCTAAGCGGTCGGGGAGCACCGTGGCCCCGCGGCTGGATACGTAGACGTCCCAGGATGCTGCAAGGTGGGCCTTCGCGCCGTTCAGATCAAAGGCGGCGACCACCTTGACGCGTGCCTTGCCCGCGTTCGCGCCGGTTAGGGTGGCGCTAGCGCCTGCGGCATCGATCTTTACGGCGGGAGCGCTGTCGGTGGAGTCATTGCCGGCAGTCTGTTCGACCGTCCAGGTGTATTCGATCGCGTCCACGCCGTCGACTGAGGCGGAAAGCTCTATTTCCTCGTCCACATCAAGCGCTTCGACCATGTTGGAGACCGCAAGGGCGGGCGTGGTCGCGCTGTAGCTCCAGCCCTCGCCCACAAGGTCGAGCAGGGAGAACTGGTTGAAGATCACATCCTGCGTGCCGTCGCTCTTTGGCTCCTGCTGCTCGTAGACAATAGCCATCTTATCGCCGTCTACCTGCGTGAGGCAGGAATAGAGAAAGCGCCCCGGGAACTTGATGTCGTTGGCGTTGAGCCAGGTGACCTTGTTGGTCGCGGCGTCGATGGAGCCTATGCGCACCGCTCCGTCGCGTCGGCCGCTTGTCTTGGGGTATGACGCGGCGATGAGGTTGGACCACACGCGGCCCTGCGCATCTACCAGGCAGCCGTCGACGTTGATGAAGGAGACCATGCAGTTGCCGGTGTACTGAAGCTCCGTATCCAGGGTGTAGGCGCTCCAGGTCTGCCCGTTATCAAAGCTGTCGGCATACGAGATCGCGCCCGCGCTGTTGCGCGAGTACATGCGCACCCCGCCGGCGGGCAGCCTCACGGTCTGAGACTCGCTGGACTTGCCGCTGCCGTTAAATTTGTTGGAGCGCTCGCCGCGCTGCCAGGTGGCGCCTGCGTCATCACTCCAAATGGCGCTTGCGCTCTCGTTACCGCCTTGCTTGCTCTCGTAGATTTGGAACATGATGCGCTCGCCGCCGCCCTGGAACGGAACCACCAGGCCGCGCCCCGGGCAGATGCCGGTAAAGGGCTGGTCGTCCTTGCGCTTGACGTTCAGGATCGAAGGCTCGCCCCAGTCGATGCCGTCTTGCGTGGGCGTGCCCTTGACTAGCCAAATGTAGCAGGTGGGGTATGCCTTCCATTCGCTTTGGGAGTAAAAGACGTTGGCCTGGATATCCTTGCCGGTCTCATGTTGCTTGACCACGGTGCGAGACGCCGCGCCGTCAGCTACGGTATACAGGTCGAAGTACGCGTCGACCCAAGAGCCGGTAAGCGCGCCGTTTTTGTCTTTAATGGGACGAAGATCGATGCGCGCGCCGTCTATGTCGAACGTCTGCTTATCTGCCGCATCGCAATAGTAGGTGTACTGGTCTGCGTCCAAGCTTGCGATGGCGCCGGCCTTGCCGCGGCTGATGAGGAAGTTTCCGTTCTCGTCGAAGCCGGTGCTTTGGCAGCTGGCGCCGCCGGTGCCCCAAATGCCGGTGCCCGCCGGCCAGGCATCCGCCATCATGTAGACGGTGCCGTCGCCGCCCTGGATAAACGTGGGGTCGATAAACGAGGCGCTGTTTCCCTTGTGGCCGCCGTTTTGGCTGGGGTAGTCCACAAACTCGTTCACCAGCTCCCACTCCCAGGTTTTGCCTCCGTCCTTGGAGATGCTCACAAGGCCGTCCAGGTTCTCCGGGGAGTCGCCGTAAACGCCCCAGCGCGCGTCCGCGCCGGCGAGCAGCCAGCCGTTATCCAGGGTGATGATCGACGGGATGCGGTAGTGCTGGCTGTTGCCGGTTTGGTTGGAGACAAAGGGCTGGCCTGCCGTGGTGCCTGAAAGCGCGCGCGAACTTACCGAAGGCAGGGGAGCGGTGGCGCTTGCCGCTGCCTGGGCTTCAAAAAGAGGGTTTGCGATCAGCGTGGCGGGTACGGCGGTGCCCGCGAGCCCGGCGGCGATGAGGGACGCCGCGGCGATTGTCCCAAATGACTTCAGTTCCATGTATCCATCCATTCTGCTACGTACCACCTTGGTAGGCGAGGCGGTAGGGCGTTGTCGGAGCGGCCGCGCTATAGCCAGCCGGTCAACGTAGTGTATGGATACAGATGTCACTTGAAAAGAGAGAGAACGGTTACATATGTAAGGTAAGAGTGCAAATGGTAGATAATAACC
Source organism: Collinsella tanakaei YIT 12063 (assembly GCF_000225705.1). Classification (GTDB taxonomy): domain Bacteria; phylum Actinomycetota; class Coriobacteriia; order Coriobacteriales; family Coriobacteriaceae; genus Collinsella; species Collinsella tanakaei. The sequence continues at coordinate 569,163 of NZ_JH126467.1, read as the reverse complement.
GGTATTCGGTCGGCGCGTGAAACGGTTGATATCGGTAGGCTGGGGCGAACTTGCTATCAGCGCGCTATGCTGCCGCCGATGCATTGCGAGTAAAGCGTCGGCGGCATATTGAATGCATAGGCTTATGGCATGGATTCCGCAAAAGAAAACAGGCCAGAGCTTTTAAGCACTCTGACCTGCAAATCTGTCTGGAGCGGGCGACGGGAATCGAACCCGCGTCATCAGCTTGGAAGGCTGGGGTTCTACCATTGAACTACGCCCGCGTCTATGGTCGGGACGACAGGATTTGAACCTGCGACATCCTGCTCCCAAAGCAGGCGCGCTACCAAACTGCGCCACGTCCCGACGTCCACAAAGAGGCAGTATAGAGCTTTCTCGCCAAACAGGCAAATGATTTCTTATTTTGGCAAACATGAACAACATGTTGCGGCGTAGTTTCAACTTGATGCATCAGAGTAAAAGCATTACGCGTGCTTTATCATGTTACGCCGTATGGCTGAGGGCGCTATGCCCATCCAGCAAGAGCTAAAGGAGATATCATGAGCTATACCCAGCGAATTGTTGCAGAGTTGCACGAGCGCTATGCCGACCAGCCCGAATTCATCCAGGCTGCAGACGAGGTCTTGACCTCGATCGCCCCTGCGGTAGATGCCAACCCCGCCTATGAGGAGGCAGGCCTTCTCGAGCGTCTGGTCGAGCCCGAGCGCGTCGTTATGTTCCGTGTTCCCTGGGTCGACGATGAGGGCAAGTGCCAGGTCAACCGCGGCTACCGCGTCGAGTTCAACTCCGCTATCGGCCCCTACAAGGGTGGTCTGCGCTTCAACCCCACGGTAACGCTGGGCATGCTCAAGTTCCTGGGCTTCGAGCAGATCTTCAAGAACTCCCTTACCACGCTCCCCATGGGCGGCGGCAAGGGCGGCTCGGACTTCGACCCCAAGGGCAAGTCCAATAACGAAATCATGCGATTCTGCCAGTCCTTCATGACCGAGCTCACCCGCCACATCGGTCCCAATACCGACGTTCCCGCCGGCGACCTGGGCGTTGGCGGTCGCGAGATCGGCTACATGTTCGGTCAGTTTAAGCGCCTGCGCAACGAGTGGACCGGCGTTCTCACCGGTAAGGGCCTCTCCTTCGGCGGCTCCCTCGCCCGTACCGAGGCAACCGGCTACGGCCTGGTCTATTTTGTGGACGAGTACCTCAAGTGCCACAACGACTCCTTCGAGGGCAAGACCGTCGTGGTCCACGGCTCCGGCAACGTCGCTATCTACGCTATCCAGAAGGTTTCCCAGCTGGGCGGTAAGGTCATCGCCGCTTCCGACACCAAGGGTTGGGTCGAGGATCCCGAGGGCATCGATTACAAGGTCCTCGAGGACATCTACAACAAGAAGCGCTCCGGCAACGACCGCGGCGTGAGCCTTGCCATGTACGTCGACGCGCGTCCCGCCGCTACCTGGCATGCAGAGGACGGCCGCGGCGTGTGGCAGCTTCCCTGCGACATCGCCCTGCCCTGCGCTCGCGAGAACACCCTGCTGCTCGAGGACGCTCAGGCTCTGGTCGCCAACGGCTGCAAGATCGTGGGCGAGGGCGCCAACATGCCCACCACCACCGATGCCACCAACTACCTGATCGAGAACGGCGTCGCCTTCATGCCCGGCAAGGCTGCCAACGCCGGCGGCGTTGCCACCTCTGGCCTCGAGATGGCTCAGAACGCCGAGCACCTCTCCTGGAGCTTCGATGAGGTCGACAGCAAGCTCGAGAACATCATGCGCGGCATCTACCACGCATGCGACGACGCCGCGACCGAGTACGGCTTCGAGGGCAACTACATGGTCGGCGCCAACATCGCCGGCTTCAAGAAGGTCGCCGATGCCATGATGGCCCAGGGCATCGTCTAATCGATTCGTTCGTCATTTGATATAGCCTTCATCAAAGGGGCGTCCTTGGTTTGTCGGGGACGCCCTTATTTACTTGCTATTCTGACTTCCTCGTTAGTGGATTGTTATTTTGTAACGCTCCTTCCCAACGCGTCAGTTGCAAGTATGGCGGCATAAAGCTCATCGGGCGTAACGTCTCCAGCAAGATTGTGAATCGTCTCTCCCGGTACGCATGCATTCTCTGCAATAGTGCGCACCTGGTCGTTGTTGGTGACACCAAGCTCTGCTAGGGTAACGGGGAGACCCACTTCTAGGCAGAAAGACTGGACGTCTTCGAACTCCTCTTTGGTCGCGCCTTCCAGGGTTAGCTGGACCAACGTACCAAACGCGACGCAGCAGCCATGGGGCGCGCTATGCCCGCCCAGAGCGGTCAAACCGTTGTAGAAGGAGTGCGCGGCGGCACAGTTGACGTTATCAGCGCCAACACCAGAGAGGTAGACGTTTGCCTCGATAATGGCGTCAAGCGCAGGGGTCACCACGTTGGCGTTACAGGCGGCAATCGCCTGGGACCCATAGTCTCGCAGCGTTTTGTAGCAAAGTTCCGCCAGCGCCATGCCTGCGCGGGTGATGCCGGTTCCCTCAAGGCTTGGGGATTCCGTGCGAATGGATGCGCGGCCTTCGAAGAAGGTTCCCAGCGCGTCTCCCATTCCGGCTACGAGGAATCGTGTGGGCGCGTTGGCGATAACAGTACTGTCAACCATGACGGCGTCGGGATTGGTCGGGTAGAACAGATACTTATCAAAGCTTCCGTCATCGTTATAGATTACGGAGAGCCCCGTGCACGGAGCGTCGGTTGCGGCGACCGTAGGGATAATGACAACGCGCTTGCCGGTGTAGTATGCCGTGGCCTTTGCGGTATCAACAGCCGATCCGCCGCCCACCGCAACAACGGCGTCAATTTTATCGTCCTTAACAATTGCCTGCATCTTGGCTATCTCGCCATTGTTTGACATGCCGCCAAAGATTTCATAGCGGCGGTAGTTTTCTGAATCGCCAAAACTGGCCTCAATATTGTCGTGACAAGCGCTGTGCCCGCTGCGCGAGCAAATGAACAGCCAGCGATGGCCCATGTATCCCATTTCATTGTGGAATTGGAGCGTCGCATCTTTTCCCTGAACGTATTTCAAAGGTTCTCTCATTGCACGCAGTAGCTTCATAACAGCTTCTTTCCTCTTGCCGTCGCTAGCAGCTCATTCAGCCAGTTCTTAGGCTGGAGCGATTGTAGGATCGAGCGGGTCCAGTCTGCTTATTTGGACGATGTATGAAACGCATCTTTCATAACGCCGATAGGGGAGCGGTGCAAAAGGCTTGTTTGGTGTAGCATGTGGATCAAATTTACGTTCATCTGTGGACGGACCGTGTGCTGCCCCGGGCACTATTCTATGTTCATGGGTCATAATGCCCATGTATCTGCTATCATACAAAAGTTGCTGTCATATATGCGGGCGTGGCGGAATTGGTAGACGCGCTGGGTTTAGGTTCCAGTGGGATTCCCGTGAAGGTTCGAGTCCTTTCGCCCGCACCATCTGACAACATTGGTTTTATCGTCAACTGGGTTTGATCGGCACCCCATCTAAGCCGATGGTATTTGAGGAGGAACGTTGAACATCTCTGCTTCTGACGTGAAGGACGCCAAGCTTACCGCTACGGTCACCATTCCCGCTGCCGACGTTGATGCCACCATCAAGAAGGCCTACAAGGCTGCTGCCAAGCAGTACCGTTTCCCGGGTTTCCGCCCCGGCAAGGCCCCTCGTCCCGTCATCGACAGCATGCTGGGCAGCGAGGCCGTTCTCGCTCAGGCCACCAACGAGCTGATCGGCTCCAACGAGGCCAACGTTCTCAACGAGCTCGACATCGTCCCTGTCAAGGAGGGCAACTACGAGAACATCGATCTTTGCCGCGACGGTGAGGACTACACCTATTCCGTCGAGTTCACCCTCCGTCCCTCCGTCGTCCTGACTTCTTATGACGCCGTCGAGATCGAGATGCCCCCTGCAGAGGTCACCGAGGCTGAGATTGACTCCCAGGTCGACATGCTCATGGGCTATCACGCAACCTTCGAGGACGTCGAGCGCGCCGTCGAGGCTTCCGACTACATCACCATGGATGTCGAGAACGTTAAGAACGCCGAGGCCATCGCCGGCGAGGGTCGCATGTTCGCTATGGACTCCCAGTCCATGCCCGCAGAGTTCACCGAGGCCGTCCTGGGCATGAACGTCGGCGACGAGAAGGAGATCTCCTGGACCCCCGAGGGCGCTGAGGAGGCTACTATCAAGGTCACCCTCAAGTCCGTCAAGGAGCGTAAGGTCCCTGAGCTGACCGATGAGTTTGTCAAGGAGTCCTTCAGCTTCGACAGCATCGACGCCATGCGCGACGCTATCAAGCTCGAGGTCGAGGCTGACAAGTCCTCCAAGCTTCCCGCTCTCAAGGAGAACCGCGTTGTCGCCAAGCTGGCCGAGCGTCTCGAGCTCGACAAGGTTGACGAGGACTACGAGCAGTCCGTCTTCTCCGAGCTGGGTCAGAACTTCCTGCAGAACCTCTCCGCTCGTGGCATGACCCTGGACGCCTGGCTGTCCGCCAACGGCCTGACCTCCGAGGCGTTCATCGCCGACCTGCACCAGCAGGCTGACGACGTCGCTCGCGAGTCCCTCGCCCTCGACGCCCTGGCCCGCGAGCTCAAGCTCGAGGTCACCGACGAGGACATCGACGAGGAGTTCAAGAGCGCCGGCGTCGAGGACGTCGAGGCTTCCAAGGCCGCCTTTGTTGCTGAGGGCCGCATGCCTGCCGTCCGCGACTCCATCCGTCGTTCCAAGGCCGTCGACTGGCTGGTCGAGACCGCTAAGGTTACCGAGGTTGACGAGTACGCCGAGCGTGCCGCCCAGTAGGGATATCAACCGACTCGCACACCCTCTTCGAGGGTAGAGTAATATACCGGGTAACACCGGATCAGTTTCGTACGGTGCAACGACTCATAGCGCGCATGCGCGGTCGTGCACCGTACGTCTATGTAACGCTGAATGAAAGGAGAGGGCATGGTTTCACGCATCGACTCCGCGCTCGTTCCGTACGTCATCGAGCAAACCCCTCGCGGTGAGCGCAGCTACGATATCTACTCGCGCTTGCTCAACGACCGCATCATCTTCCTTGGTGAAGAGATCAACTCCGTGACCGCCAACCTGGTCATCGCGCAGCTGCTTCATCTTGAGAGCCAGGATGCCGAGAAGGACATCTCGCTGTACATCAACTCCCCTGGTGGAGAGGTCTACTCTGGCCTGGCCATCCTGGACACCATGAACTACATTAAGCCCCAGGTCTCCACCATCTGCGTCGGCATGGCTGCTTCCATGGCCGCTGTGCTGCTTGCAAGCGGTGCCAAGGGCAAGCGCTTCTGCCTGCCCAACTCCATCGTCATGATTCATCAGCCCAGCGGCGGTGCCCAGGGCCAGCAGACCGAGATCGAGATCGCAGCGCGCGAGATTCGCGAGACCCGCGCCACGCTCAACAAGATTCTTTCCGACGCCACCGGTCAGCCTTTCGAGAAGGTTCAGGCCGACACCGAGCGCGATAACTATATGCGTGCTCAGGCCGCGCTCGAGTACGGTCTGGTCGACCGCATCGTTTCCTCCCGCGTCGAAGCTGCGAAAGAGAGCAATTAAGCATGCCTTCCGATAATCACGATACGCATGATCACGGCGTCGTCCGCTGCTCCTTCTGCGGTAAGACGCAAGATCAAGTCCGCAAGCTGGTAAAGGGTCCCTCCAATACCTTTATCTGCGATGAATGCGTTGCCGCATGCTCTGAGATTCTCGAGGAGTCGCTGGCACAGGATTTCATGGCTGCTTCCTACGGCATGCCGCCCATACAGGACGCAATGGGCGAGTTCGAAGTCGAGGAAGATGATCCCTCCACTTCCGAGGTCGCATCCAGCCTCATCCGCCGCGTGCCCACGCCGCATGAGATCTATGACGAGCTTTCCCAATACGTCATGGGCCAGGAAGACGCCAAGCGCGCCATGTCCGTTGCCGTCTACAACCACTACCGTCGCGTTTTGGAAGGTTCCACCGCTCAGACTGATGCCTCTTCGTTCAGCTCGCTTGGCAAGCATGCCAACGATGCGGACGATCTCGAGGGAGTGGAGCTCGCCAAGAGCAACATCTTGCTTCTTGGTCCCACCGGTACCGGCAAGACCCTGCTGGCGCAGACGCTCGCTCGCATCCTCGAGGTGCCCTTCGCGATTGCCGACGCCACGGCGCTGACCGAGGCGGGCTACGTTGGTGAGGACGTTGAGAACATCCTGCTCAAGCTTATCAACGCCGCGGACGGTGACATCGGCCGCGCGCAGATTGGCATCATCTACGTGGACGAGATCGACAAGATTGCTCGCAAGGCGGAAAACCTCTCCATCACGCGCGACGTCTCCGGCGAGGGCGTGCAGCAGGCGCTCTTGAAGATCCTCGAGGGCACTGTCGCGAGCGTTCCCCCCACCGGCGGCCGCAAGCACCCTCAGCAGGAGCTTCTGCAGATCGACACCACCAATATTCTGTTCATCTGCGGCGGTGCTTTTGTTGGCTTGGACAAGATCGTCTCCGACCGTGTGGGCAACAAAGGCGTCGGCTTCAACTCCGAGATCGCCGGCCCCACCTCCGCCGACGAGAACGACCTGCTTCGCCAGGTGCTTCCGCAGGATCTCAACGCGTTTGGCATGATCCCCGAGTTCATCGGCCGTACGCCGGTCATCACCCAGACCCAGGCTTTGGACGAGGATGACTTGGTTCAGATCCTCACCGGTCCGCGCAACGCGATCACCAAGCAGTATCGTCGCATGTTCCAGCTGGAGGGCTGCGAGCTCGAGTTCGAGCCCGAGGCCCTGCATGAGATCGCTGCCAAGGCGCTGTCCCGCAAGACGGGAGCCCGCGGTCTTCGTTCCATCTGCGAGGAACTGCTGCAGCAGACTATGTTCGACCTGCCTAGCGAGCAGAATGTCGCCAAGGTGGTTGTCACCGCCGCCGCGGCCCGCGGTGAAGAGCAGCCCCGTCGCGTTTACAAGGGTTCCGATATCGATCTCGACTAGCCCTTGCCATTGCATTTACCAGCATGACGCCGCCCCGAATTTGCGATTTTGGGGCGGCGTTGCTGTAGTTAATATCGTTAGTAATTATGCAATCGATATAAGTTTCATCGCCCCTTGAACGGCGCCGTACAGGTTAGCGTCGTTTCCGAGCTGGGCGACGACCATGTTGGGCGTCGGGAAGCCGTCGAGCGGGCCCGTGACGCCCGAGAGCGCGACGTCCATCCGCCTCTAGAGTGCCTCCATGAGCTCTGTGTCACAGATTCGAACGTGGTATTATCAGATTACTGTTCTTTTTTGTTCAAAATGTTCGTATATGTTTGAGAGGTGCGTTGTGGACGTGCGTTTCGTCGCGGTGTTCATAGTTTGTTTTCTGGCCTCGCTGCTTGGCCCTCTGTGCGGAATCGGCGGCGGGGTGATCATCAAACCGGTCGTTGATGCGATGGGTGTGATGGGCGTCGGCGCGGTAAGCTTCCTGTCGAGCGTCTCGGTGCTGGTCATGTCGCTGTCCACGCTCGTCCAAAATGCGTGTACGCGATCGTCGTCAATCGACTCGCGGTCCTTGATGCCCATCGCTGTCGGCTCCGCGGTGGGCGGTGTGGCGGGCAAGGTCGCCTTCAACCAAATGATTGCCGTTCTTCCCAACGCCGATCTTGTGGGTGCGGCACAGGCGGCGGTGCTCATCGTCTTCTCCGTGCTTGTTCTCATATACACCCTCAACAAAGACCGTATCGCCGGCGTTGAGCTTCGTGGTGCCGCTCCGCAGGCCCTTGCCGGTATTTTTGCCGGTGCCTGCTGGTCGTTCCTCGGTATCGGCGGCGGACCGTTCAACTTGGCCATCCTGGTGTTCTTCTTCTCCATGGAAAGCAAGACGGCGGCTCAGGCCTCCCTGTTCATCATCGCGTTTTCGCAGACGGCGAGCCTTGTCTATACCCTCGTCAGCGGCAGCGTGCCCGATTTTTCCCTTATCGTGCTTGTCGGTATGTGCCTTATGGCCGTCATGGGCTCCGTGGTGGGTCGCAAGTTGTCGAAGCGGATGGACAGCTCCACCATCGATCGCCTGTATGTTTTCGCGTTGTTGCTGATCATTGCGATCAGTCTTTACAACTTCGCTCGGTTTGCGATTTTGTGATGTGCGCTTAAAGACTTGGAAGCCTGAAGGTCCGGCAGCCTGAAGGTCCGGCCCTTGAGTGTGCTTGGCCGCCGCGCTTGAGAAGCTCGATGCGTTCGCAGCCGGCGCGACCGCGCTGCCCAACATCCTCACGAACGCCTGGTGGTTCACTTTCGTCCAGCTCGGCGGCTCCGGCGGCATCATCGGCCTTGTGCCGTGTATGCTCTTCGTGGCCAAGAGCGAGCGCTGCAAATCCCTTGGCAAGATGGCTGTCGCTCCGGCGCTCTGCGGCGTCTCCGAGCCCGTTGTCTTCGGTATACCATCGCGGAAAAGGAGCACAAAGAAGGCATTCAATCGCAAATCGTGCGTCAATGGGGCGTGCAACTGTGAATAGCGGGCGGGACCCGGGTTGATAGCATTGTTCCATAAGGGTGGCTCTATCGACCTGGGTTTTTAATATGAGTTGAACATTGTCAAGTGGCAAAACGTCCCCGCCCCCGGGGAGCTACCGCGGGGGGCGGGGACGACCTATCTTCACCCGGGGGACGCGCCGCTTGAGGGCGTGTCTGCTCGACGCACGTTCGGCACTCTAATATCCGCGGGTCGGAACCGCATTTCGTTGCTACGGCTGGGGGCCTCCGGCTTCATCGCAGTCTCGTGGCGGGCGTGGCGGTCCCCCGCTGCCCAGAAAAAGGAACTGGAATGGCCTCCCAACGGCCTCGAGCGCGGCGCGCCCCGGGGTCGGACTCCTATCTCGCCGCGGGCGCTACCGGACCATGAGCGCTATCGCCCAGACCCAGCAGGCCATCTCGCGGGCCGTCGCGCAGTTCGCCACGCAGGGCCTCTTTCCCGCCTGCGACATGGCGTCGCGCCTGTCCTGCAGGCGGCGGTTGCACTT
>NZ_JH126467.1:383434-559848 GCF_000225705.1 Collinsella tanakaei YIT 12063 | reverse complement strand
GGCGGCCTCGGTGCGCTCGTCGGGCACCCACACCTCGACGACGTTGCGGCAGGCGAGGAGCCTGGCGAGCCACTCGGCGTCGCGCCGGTCGTTCTTGCGCCCGCGGTCGGCGGCCGGCCGGTGCATCTTGGAGACGGCGCCTACGGCGCAGTCGACGCCGAGCGCCCTCAGGGCGCGGCAGAGGTGGAAGCCGGTCGGGCCGCTCTCGTACACCGCCTTGGGCGACTCGAACCCCAGTGCCCACTCGGCGACCGACGCGGGGTCGTATCCGAACCTTGCGCGGGACACCTCGCCGGTCATGGGGTCGAAGGCGCATGCGGAGATGCTCCTCGCGTGGACGTCGAGACCGATGGCTGTGACATAATTGGACATGGCGGGCCCCTCTCCGTCGCATGTGGCGCGCGGCCACGGTTGGCGCTACGACCATTGTCGCCCGACCCACGATAGAGCTGCAAGGGGAGGGGCTCCCAATGTTCAACTCATATCGTCTCGTTTTATGGGCCGCGATATTGAACGGGGGCTGAAGCCGTGAGGCTCACCAAGGCACTCAACAATAACGTAGCCGTAGCGCAGGATGAAGAGGGGCCTATAGGACAAAAGGCGGGCGGCCGTTTCCCGTTCGCTTAAATCTCGTGCCCCGTTTTTATCTCCCGGACAAAAAGCGTGCTCTCCTAAGCGGTGAAGCTGCAGGTGGGCGCCCGATAATCGAGCTGCTATTCCTTTCGGGCGGAAGGGTTCGATGAAAAGGGCGAAGTGCCCGTGCTGCGGGGCGGAGGTGCGCAGTAACGAGAAAACTGAGGCGTGGGCGCGGAGATGGCGCTGCGAGCTGTGCGGGGCACCTGGGACCGTTTCGTAGGACTCACAACGTCGCCAGACTCGAGGATCTCCCGGTGCGGCTGTTCTCGTGGGGCGGGAAGCTTCACACGCCTCCCATCGACCTCGTGCACCCGGACGTGCTCCGTCCGGCCGGCTGGTGGGCGGAGCGCTGTCCGCAGCCGTGCCCGTTCCGGGCGGACTTCTGGTTGGGCTGCTCGCACGCCGAGAACCCGACTCCGGCTGGAGCCCCTTCTTTCCATGCCGACCGACGACGATATCGACCCGCTCTACAGGACCTGCTCGGCATCACCCAAGCGCGGGGGCGACGGACCCGTATGGGGGAGCTGGGCCACAAGGATATGTATCCCCTTTGGCTACACTGAAAAGCACGCTTTGTATTCTATAAGGCTCCATTACGCGGGCGTGCATCATTGGATGTCCTTCACTTGATGGCACCGGCTGTCATTAGGAGAAATGGCGGCTTTAATGACAAGACGGTTGCGCAGGCGAGCTCTATACTGATGACCAAATCCACAAGGAGGTCCGCCATGAAACGCAGCCCAAACAAAGCAATGGCCCCGTGCGTTCAAAGAGCTACCGCATACGCTCTTTGGGGCATACTTCTGTTAGCCCTTCCGCAATTCGCTCGCGCGAGCGCACTTGCTCCCGCCGGCTTTGGCTTGAGCGGGTTTCCCCAACTCGTCATGTTGCTTATCGTCTCTCTTCTCGCAATGATGATCGAAGGTTTGGACGAACATCTACGTCCGCTTGCGCGCGCTAAGGTGATTGCTTTCGCTTGCCTGCTGTATCTTGCCCTCGAGGTGGGGTTTCTTGTTGTTAGGGATACTCCGGCTTGGGTGTCGAGCACGCATGAGGGCTGGTTCGTTCTCGAGCAGGTTCTCTATATGACTTTGGTGATGCAATGGATGCTCCGGATGCACGCGGACGCTACGGCGCACGATTATGGCCTTCAAGATGGTTTGCGCGCAGGGTCAGACGACAAGCGACTCGTTGGCTATCGCAACTATCCCCGGATCGCTCTTGCACTCTTTGGTGGCCTTACGCTGTCGTCGTTAGGGATGGATGTAGCAGATGCCTGGTTGTCCTCGTTCTTCGCGCAGCAGGGTTTCGCGCTACCGGTCGATTTTGCTATGGGTCTCTCGGCTTTCGCCTTCGCTGCGTGCGCGTTGCTTCCGTTGCGAGCTTGGCTTGCGAGCGGCATGGGTTTGCACGCATACCTTTTGGTGTATTTTTGCTCAAAAGTGAGTGCCCTTATGCTTATGCGACTGGTGCCAGCTGGTGCGAGCCTTTCCATTGCCGCGATATTTGGAGTTGCCCTTGCATCCATTCTTATCCTGTTGCTTGTTGCCGTGCATCTGAAGCGCGGCCATGCTGATGGTAGCGTGGAGTATGGGGGTCAAGAGCTGCGAGCGAATACCTCGCTTGTCGCTCTTGATGGAATCGATGCGCTGTCTTCCCGAGAGCGTGAGGTGCTTGACCTCACGTTGCAAGGTCTTACCCAAAAGGAGATCGGTGCTCAGCTGGGTGTTTCGGTCGCTACTGCGGGGACCTATCGCACGCGTGCATATCGGAAGCTCGGTTTCACCTCAAAGGAGGAGTTGATCGCCCTGTTGGAAGCGCGCCGCCAAGTCAGGGGAGATTCTACCCAGGTGACAGGCGCTGATCTTGCCGCCCGGCGTTCGCAGGTACTGCACCCGTTGCTGGTGAGCGCCGCGCCGTTTCTTTTCGTGGCGGCCGTGCTTTATGTGCCATTAAGCCTGCTGCCCTTCGAGGTGCGCTTCGCGCTATCCCCCGTACTCGTTGTTGCAGTTTTCGCGGTGGGAATCGTGTTGCTTTTCGCTGGCGCGACGGGTAGAGCGCCTGACCAAACGACTGAACAAACGACTACACAGACGGAGACGCGCGATAAGGGCATCACTAACAATGAATGGGGCGCCGCGTGCGTCTTGGCGTGCTGCCTCATCTCGCTCAGCGCGCGCATGTACACCGATCGCGGTTATACCGATCCAAACAGCGTCAAGCTCGATATCGAGCTTATCGCAGTCCTTTCAATCGTGGCGATTGTCCGCGCCCTGGGTTGCCGGCGTCAGGCTTTTGAGAGCATGCAATTCCCGTCCCTTCTCGATAGGAATCAGTTTTACCGGCGTGCCTGCAGCTTGTTTGTCGCTATGGGGTATTCGGACGATGAGGCGAAGGCGCTAGCGGATACGTGTCTGGGCAAAACCGCGGCGAGCATTGCAAAAGAGCTCTATATGTCTCCGTCGCGCGTGCGCGCATGCCGAACGTGTGCCTATCGTCAGCTTGGCGTTCGCGATGGCGCCGAGTTCCGCCGTGCTGTATCCAGGCTTATTGCTGCACAATTCACGTAGAGATTGGCGGCGTCTTTGAGCGAAATGTCTGCAGCTCATTTGCTGTGTTATCCTGTTATGCGTTTACGCAAACTTCGACTCTTGGGGAGCATGGATATGGCAGAAGAGATGCCCAAGACATATGATCCTGCGGTCAACGAGCCCGCAATCCTTCAGAAGTGGCTTGATGGCGGCTACTATCGCCGTCGTCCCGGTGTGGGCGACTGCACCGTCACCATTCCGCCGCCCAACGTTACCGGTAAGCTGCATATGGGCCACGCAACCGATGACTCCATCCAGGACGCCATCGTCCGCATGGCGCGCATGCGCGGCAAGTCCACGCGTTGGATCCTGGGCACCGACCATGCCGGCATCGCTACCCAGACTAAGGTTGATAAGAAGCTGAAAGAGGAGGGCATCAGCCGCCTCGAGATTGGACGCGACAAGTTTATCGACGCCTGCTGGGATTGGACCCACGAGTACGGCGGCATTATCCAGGACCAGATCAAGCGTATGGGTTGTTCCATCGATTTCGAGGACGAGCACTTCACCATGGACGCGGATTACGCCGAGGCCGTGCGCAAGGTCTTTTGCGACTGGTACCATGACGGCCTGATCTACCGCGGAAAGCGCATCGTCAACTGGTGCCCCAGCTGCACCACCGCCATCTCCGATGACGAGGCCGAGTACAAGCAGGAGGACGGCCACCTGTGGCACCTTCGCTACCCGTTGACCGAGCCCGTCAACGGCCAGGACTACATCGTTGTCGCCACCACTCGTCCCGAGACCATGCTGGGCGACACGGGTATTGCCGTCAGCCCCAAGGACCCCGAGAAAGAGGCCTTTGTTGGCAAGACCGTCATACTGCCCATCGTCAACCGCGAGATCCCCATCTTCTCCGATTGGCACGTGGACGCCGGCTTTGGTTCCGGCTTTGTCAAGGTCACCCCTGCGCACGATCCCAACGACTACGCCATGGGCCAGGCTCACGACCTGCCGCAGATCAACATCTTCGACGAGCACGCGGTGGTGGTCGAGGGCTACGGCGAGTTCTCCGGCATGACCCGCGAACAGTGCCGCGAGGCCGTTCTGGCGTGGTTCGAGGAGCACGGCCTGCTGGACCACGTTGAGGACCACGACCACTCCGTCATGCATTGCTACCGCTGCGACAACACGCTGGAGCCCTGGCTCTCCGAGCAGTGGTTCGTTGCCGTCGACAAGCTGAAGGAGCCCGCGCTCAAGGCCGTCGAGGATGGTCGCGTGACCTTCCACCCCGCGCGCTGGACCCAGACCTACACCACCTGGATGGAGAACCTTAAAGACTGGTGCATCTCCCGTCAGCTGTGGTGGGGACACCGCATTCCGGTCTTCTACTGCGAGGACTGCGGCTGGGAAGATGCCTGCATGGAAGACGTGCACGTGTGCCCTAAGTGCGGCAGCACTCACGTGCATCAGGACGAGAACGTGCTCGATACCTGGTTTAGCTCCCAGCTGTGGACGTTCGCCACGCAGGGCTGGCCCCAGAAGCCCGAGCTGCTCGAGGGCCATCATCCCACCACCGCGCTGGTGACCGCCCGCGACATCATCGCCCTGTGGGTCGCCCGCATGATCATGAGCTCGCTGTATTTCTTGGACGAGGTCCCGTTCCATGACGTGGTGATCTATCCCACCATCCTGGCCAAGGACGGCAGCCGCATGTCCAAGTCCAAGGGCAACGGCGTGGATCCCATGGACCTCATCGGCATGTACGGCGCAGACGCCATGCGCTTCAACCTGCTCACCCTGTGCACCACCAACCAGGACGTCAAGTTCGATGCCAACATCGATAAAAAGACCAAGCAGCTGGTGGATAGCCCGCGTACCGACCAGGCTCGCTCCTTTGTGACCAAGATTTGGAACGCCAGCCGCTTTTTGCTGATGAACATGGAGGGCTACACGCCCGGTGCCCCGGTAGCGGAGACCGCCGCGGACGCCTGGATGTTCTCCCGTCTGGCAAAGGCGTCGCGTAGCGTTACCGAGGGCATCGAGCAGTACACGTTTGGCGAGATGGCTCGCGGCGTGCAGACGTTCTTCTGGAACGAGGTGTGCGATTGGTACATCGAGATCACCAAGGGTCGTTTGAACGACGAGTCCACCCGCCTGCAGGCGCAGCGCAACCTCATCTTTGTCCTGGACGCGTCGCTTCGCCTCATGCATCCCTTGATGCCGTTTGTCACGGAGGCGATTTGGGATACCATGCCCGCTAGCTGGCTTGACGTTGACCCGGCTACCGGTGAGGCTAGCCGCGCCGATGCCCTGATCGTTGCCGCCTGGCCCGAGCCCGACGCACTCGCCCAGTACGTGGACGAGGACGCTGAGCGCTCGTTCGAGCTGCTCCGCACCGTGGTGACCGCAGCCCGTTCCACTCGCGCCCGCTACCGTCTGAGCCCGCGCGAGGAGCTTGATTTGGTGGTCCGCGCCGGCGCTGCCGACGTCGAAGCGCTCGAGGGCCTGCGTGGCACCATCGAGTCGCTCGCCCGTACCAGCAGTCTTGTGATGGGCGCCGACGTCGATAAGCCTGCGGCCAGCACCGCCATTGTCGAAGGCGGCGTCGAGGTCTTCATCGTCCTGGAGGGCAAGGTGGACCTGTCTGCCGAGAAGGCTCGCATCGAGAAGGAGATCGCTTCTTCCGAGAAGGAGCTCGCCGGCCTTAAGCGCATGCTCGCCAACGAGGGCTTCATCTCCAAGGCGGCTCCCGCCGTGGTCGAGGGCAAGCGTGCCCGAGCGGCAGAGCTTGCCGACGCTCTGGAGGCCCTGAAGGGTCAGCTCGCTGACTTCTCATAGTTGTAGCGCTATGTTTGGGTGCGCCCCGCGGTGGGATGTCCGCTGCGGGGCGCACTTTTTTGATATGTTCAATTTGCGTGCCGGCGCATGTGCGCCGCGGTAGAAGGAGTGCTCGCGATGACATATAGTTGCCCGTTTTCCATCGAGGAGCTGGCGTATGACGAGGCGGTGCGCATCGCGCACGATACGGGGAAGATCTCCGGCGACGCCGGTCCCTTGCTTGAGACCGTGGTGGATATGCTGGACGAGCTCGAGCGCCCGGACTCGCACTTTGATTGCATCCAGATCGCGGGTACCAACGGCAAGACCTCGACATCGCGTTTCGCAGCGTCGATCCTTGGTGGAGAGGGACTGAAGTGCGCGTTGTATACCTCGCCAGAGCTCGTCCATATGGAAGAGCGCATGGAGATCTTGGGCGCCCCCGTGGCGCCTGCGCAGTTTGCCCACGGCGTCTCCGCGGCTCGCGAGGCGGGCCGTCGCGTCAACCTTCGTCGCGAGGAGGCCGGCGAGGCCCGCTATACCATCACGCCCTTTGATTTGCTTACAGTTGCCGCGATGGTAGTTTTTGCAGAGGCTGGCGTAGACGTGGCGGTGCTGGAGGTTGGCATGGGCGGTCGCTGGGATGCCACCAGCGCCACCGACCCCGTAGCCGTTGCCGTGACGGGCATCGGCTTGGACCACATGAGGATTCTGGGCGATACCTTGGAGAAGATCGCGGCCGAGAAAGCGGCGGTCATCAAGCCGGGGCGTATCGTTGTGCTGGGCGAGGGCACGCACGAGCCCGGTGTGTGGCGTGTCATGAGCGAGCGATGCGATAAGTGCGGCGTTGCGCCGCTGGTCTCCTCGCATGAGACGCTTGAGCTGCCGGAGCGCCTGGGCGATCGCGTCCGCTTTGCCTGCCAGACCGCTAGGCGCCGCTACGAGGTCTCGATGCCCAAGCCGTCCTATCAGCCGCAAAACGCCGCGTGTGCCATCTTCCTGTGCGAGGCGTATATGGGGCGAGCGCTTGACGCGGCATCGCTGCAGGCGTCTCTTGCGGCTTGCCCCACGCCCGGCAGGTTCGATGTGCTGCGTGAAAGCCCCCTGGTGCTGGTAGACGCATGCCATAATCCGCAGAGCTGCGAGAACTTTGTCTCGGCGTTGGACGAGATCGATCCGGTGGTGGAAAACAGGCCGGCCCTCTTGGTGGCCGCGCTGGCCGACAAGGATGTCTCCGGCATCGTAAACGTGCTTCTCCCGGCTTTTCCTACCTTTGCGGTGACCCAAACGGCGAGCGACCGTGCGCTACCTGCGGGCGAGCTAGCGAAGCTCGTTGAGGACGAGCTTGCACGCTGCGGCCGCGCGAACGCTTCCGTAGAGGTGTTCGCCTGTGTGGACGATGCCCTGGATGCGTTCACCGCCGCAGGTAGAGACGTGGTCGCCGCGGGTACCATTACGCTTGCGGGCGAGGTGGCGGGCTGTCTTTCCCGCAGGTAGGCACTTGCTATAGCGAGCGGGCGATCTGCTGCATAGCGGGCGCGGCGTATTCCAAGAAGTCGCGGTAGCCGCAGTAGTCTTGGCGGTAATAGGCAACGTTCAAGCGCTTGCAATTCTTGTGGCAGATGCGCTCGAAGGGGCAGGTGGCGCACTGCGAGCAGTCGCGGCGCGGCTCCGCCAGGAAGGTTTTGACGGCGCCGCACGTGGCCATGTCCTCAAGCGAGTCCGTTTGAACGTTGCCGCAACGGTACTGATCGAGCACGTAGAAATCGCAAGGGTAGACGTCCCCGTTGCTCTCGACCACAAATTGCGGAGCGCATCGGCCCAGCATGCCGCACTGCTGCGGCGGGTAGCCGCGAAACAGCGGGATCACGTTGTCGAAAAGCGTCACGCTCATGTAGTGGCCCCGGCGGAAATCCTCTGTCCATAGGCGGAAGAAGGCCTTGTAAAACGATGCGAAAGCCTCGGGCGTCAGCGAGAACTCGTCCCCCTCCTCATCGTCAAAGCCGGGTAGGCAGGGGATGAGCTGCACGTAGTCCAGCTTATGCTGGCGGTAGAACTTGTAGACCTTTTGCGGATGCTTGGCCAGCTGCGCGGTGAGCACCGTGAGGACGTTGAAGTCGACCTGCGCCGCTCGCAGAAGCTCTATGGCGTGCATGACGCGGTCGTAGGTGCCCTCTTGCGCGGCGTCAGGACGCAGCCAGTTGTGCAGGTCGCGGTAGCCGTCAAGTGAGACGCCTACCAGGAAGTTGTTCTCATGGAAGAACTCCGCCCATTCTTTGTCTACGAGATAGCCGTTGGTTTGCAGCGCGTAATGGATGGTTTGATTGATGCGGTGGTCCGAGACGTAGCGGGTGAAGTCCCGGAAGAACTCGAGCCCCGCCAGCGTGGGTTCGCCGCCTTGGAACGCAAAGGTGACCTCCGCATCCTCGCCCAGGCCGAGCGCGCGGTCAATAAGGGCGCGCATGGTTTGGGACTGCATCACGCCGTGGCTTTTGACCTCGCGATGCGCCGACACGTCTGCATAGAAACAGTATCGGCAGCGCATGTTGCAAAGCGATGACGCCGGCTTGATGAGAAAACTGATGTGCTTCATGGTGTCCCTGTTATACGTGGTTGAAATCTAGCATTGGGTCTAGTATAGCCTTGCGCTCGCTAGGATAGAATCAACTGCGAGCGCGGTGCGTGCGGGTGCATGCGCCGTGACGAGTTTGGAACCTTATTTGGGATTTGTTTGCAGCGCCGCGATGTTCGCGGGTGCCTATGCGGGTGCTCGCGGGTTGCGGCAAGGTCGATATTGGAGGAGCTATGGCAACCGTTGATGAAGCGCGAATCGCTCGCGTGCTGCAGGTTCTTGGCGAGGGGCATCCCGGCTCCCAGCTGCTGGTGACCGATTCGTGGTCTATCTACTATCTAACCGGCTTTTATGCGGAGATGGGGGAGCGGTTCTCCGGTCTGCTGCTGTCCGATGGCGAGCGCCCGGTCATCTTTGACAACGCGCTGTTCCCCATCGATGAGTATGACAATGCGGACGTGGTGCTCTTTAGCGATACCGATGACCTTGCAGGGGTCTTGATGGCTCGCATCGACCCTGAGCGCCCGCTGGGCATCGATGCGCAGATGAGATCTGGTTTCCTGCTGCCGTTGCAGGAGCGCCGCGCCGCCGCATCGTTCTTTTTGGGGTCTTACGCCGTTGCGCGCACGCGGGCGATCAAGGACCAACGCGAACGCGAGCTTATGCGCCGTGCAAGCCAGATCAACGATCAGGTGATGGCGCAGCTGCCCTCCCTGGTGCATGCGGGCGTGACGGAGCGCGAGGTTGCCTCGCGGCTATCGGGCCTCTACAAGGAGCTGGGGTGCGACGGATTCTCGTTCCCTCCCATCGTGAGCTTTGGCGCCAACGCGGCAGATCCCCATCACGAGCCGGATGACACCGTGCTGGGCGACAACCAGGTTGTGCTGTTTGATATCGGCGGCCAGTATCGCGATTATTGCTCTGACATGACGCGCACTTTCTTTTGGGGCGAGCCGGACGAGGAGTCCGCTCGCATCTATGACGTGGTGCGTCGCGCGAACGAGGCTGCCGCGGCCATGGTGCGTCCGGGCGTTCGCTTTTGCGACATCGACCGCTGCGCGCGCGATATCATCGAGCAGGCCGGTTACGGGCCGTACTTCACTCACCGCTTGGGCCACTCCATTGGCATGCAGGATCATGAGCCGGGCGATGTCTCTCTTTCTAACACGGCCGTGGTGGAACCCGGTATGACGTTTTCCATCGAGCCGGGGATCTATCTGCCCGGACGCACCGGCGTGCGCATCGAGGACTTGGTCCTTGTGGGTGAGGAGGGCGTCGAAGTGCTCAACTCCTATACGCATGAGCCGGTGAGGCTGGACGCGTAGGCATTCCTGTAAGGGCATAGCACGCGATCTCTGGGCGCCGTGCCTGGTCTGGTATTACTTTGTACCGTTTTAGACGGCTTATGTGGTCCCTTTTAATACCGCTATGAGAATTGGTATTAAAAGGGACGCTTTTTTGCAAAAAAAGTGGCACATGATAATACCGATTCCAAAGTTGGTATTGCCACGTGCCACTTGAAGGGCTTCAATATGGTCCAAAGTAATACCTAAAACATCGGTATTACTTTGGACCATTTTTGGTGCCATTGGTGCATCCTGCATCGGTGCGGTCGCGGTTGCGAGCAGTGACAAGGGCCTAGCGCTCGCAATCGATATCGAGGGACGCAACCACGTCGACGCCGCTATCCAGTATATCGGGCACCACCACATCGCCCATGCGTACCGGCGCTACCGCTTGCGTGGCGCGCAGCAGCTCCATGGCCTGCATGTGAAGTGCGCGCGGGATGGCCTCCTTGGTGCGAACCGGCAGCAGCGGTTGGTCGCCGCCGGTGACGGGGACGGTGGTTGCCAAGATGCGCATGGGGCAGGTGGTCTCCTGCTCCGCAAATGCCGCGCCGCGCTGGCAGCGGTTGCCGTGGACAGATAGGACGCGGGTGACGTCGCCATCTTTCTCAATTACCACGTCGAGTAGGCACTCGGACGGGCATGTGGTGCAGTGGAACTGCAAAGCTTGCGTGTCTGCCATGGTTACCGTACCTCCTTTGCGGGCGTATCCTCATCCTCGACGGGCTCGACGCTAAACGTGATGCTCCCGTGCGCCTGCTGCATCATCTTGGGTGTGAGTGGTATGAACTCCATGATGCTGGGTTTGAACGCGCGCGGCTTGCCCTCAAAGATGACCGTGCCGCCGCTAGAAACCTTGATGCGCGCGCGGTCATGCGGACGCCGCACGCGAAAGTACAGTTTCACCAGCTTATCCGTGTTTGAGATGACCTCCGGCAGGGCGTAGCTGGCTATGCCGCCCGCCTCTACCTTAAGGTTTTCGGCTTGGACGGGGGCGGGGTTGACGTTGGCGGCAGCGCCTTCCCGGCTTTCAAGGTCTTCCTCGTCCACGTACATGGAGTTTGCCCACGATGCCGCGGCGGCGCCCGCGCGCTCGGCCTCAGCCGTGGCGTTGTCCGCAAGGTCGTGCACGTGTAGAACGTTGCCGCACGAGAAGATGCCGGGCACGTTTGTCATAAGGTCTTGGTTCACCATGGCGCCGCGCGTGCGGGGGTCGAGCTTTACGCCGGCGGCGACGGAGATCTCGTTTTCTGGGATGAGGCCAACCGAGAGCAGCAGCGCGTCGCAGGGGATGGTGCGCTCGGTGCCGGGGATGGGGGCGAGATTTTGGTCTACGCGCGAAACCTCGACCGCTTCGAGCCTGTCATGGCCAATGATGCGGGTGACGGTGGTTGAGAGGTGCAGCGGAATGCCAAAGTCCTCAAGGCAATTCTTCACATTGCGGAACAGTCCGTTTGCGTAGGGCATGAGCTCGTAGACGCCCTCCACCTCGAAGCCTTCCAAGGCCAGGCGGCGCGCCATGATGAGGCCGATGTCGCCGGACCCCAAGATGACGAAGCGTCTGCCCGGCGCCAGATTCTCGATATTGATGTAGCGCTGCGCCAATCCCGCGGTGAAGACGCCGGCGGGGCGGCTGCCGGGGATCTTGATCTCCGAGCGCGTGCGCTCGCGGCATCCCATGGCGAGGACCACGGATGCGGAATCGAACTCGATGTATCCATTGGGGCTCATGCAGGCGACGGTGTGGACGGCGTGCGAATCGCGCGAGGGCGCGGGGGAGTCGATGCCCGCAGCGCCGTTCGCGTCGCCGCCGTCGATAGAGAGCACCATGGTGTTGGTAAAGACGTCGACGGCGGTCTGCTTCACCTGGTCGATGAGCCGCTGGGCGTATTCCGGTCCGGTGAGCTCCTCTTTAAAGTGCTCGAGACCAAATCCCGGATGGATGCACTGGCGAAGGATACCGCCCAAGTGCGCGTCTCGTTCTATGATGGCGACACGTGCGCCGACTGCCTGCGCGGAGAGCGCAGCTCCCATTCCCGCGGGGCCGCCGCCAATGACCAAAACGTCATAGCGGGTGCGTTTACGTGCATTTTCGCTCATGGCTAGCGCACCTCCTTTACAGGGCCGTAGACGATGTTCGAACCCTTGTCCTCAAGAAGGACGTCGGCGGGATCGCAGTCGAGTTCGCGGGCGAGGATGCGCACCACACGGCTCTGGCAAAAACCGCTTTGGCACCTTCCCATCCCGGCGCGGCAGCGGCGCTTGACGCCTTCGACCGAGACGGCTCCCGGCTCGCGGCGGATCGCGGCGACAATCTCAGCCTCCGGCACGGTTTCGCAGCGGCACACCACGCGCCCCCAGGCAGGGTCGGACCCGATGAGTTCTCGCTTGCGATCGGGCGAGGCGAGGTCGAAATCCTCCGGCACGGTGCGCGCGGGGTTATAGCCGGGCTTTTCGATAAGCGTTATGCCCGCTTGGCGAATGAGGCCCTCGATTCGTTCTGCCACGGCGGGCGCGCTGGCGACGCCGGGGGACTGGATGCCGGCGGCCTGGAACAGGCGCGGCTGCGCGGCGGAGCGCTCGATAAGGAAGTCGTTAAGTCCGCGGATGACTGCTCGCCCGCCCGCGAACGCGCGGACTAAGCGGCGCGTATCCAGGTCAGGGACCAGTTTACGGGCTCCGGAAAGCAGCTCCTCCACGTCCGCGGCGTAGGTATCGTTGTCGCCCGCCTCGTGAATTGCGGCCGTTGCGGTGATGACGGTGTTGCCATGGACCGTTCCGGTCACGATGACGCCTTTGGAAACCGACGTCGGGATAGGGTAGAGCGGCATGAGGGGACGAGCCTCATGGTCCAAAACAGCGATGTTGCCCTGGCGCCATACCAACTCAAAGTGTTCGCCGCCCGCCATGCGCGAGATGTCGGCGCAGCCGTTGCCTGCGGCGTTAACCAAGTAGGAGGCGCTAAGGTCGCCGGCGGACGTATGGAGCACAAAGCCGTCGGCATGCTCGTCGATCGCGTCGACCGCGGCGCTACGCCAGAATTCGACGCCGTTCGCAGCGGCGTTCTCGGCGGCGGCGATGGCGACTTCAAAGGGGTCGACGTAGCCGGTCGAGGGGCACCACAGCGCGCAGGTGGCTTCCTTGCTCGCGCGGGGCTCGTGCTCCCAGATCTCATCGTCCTCTATAATGCGCATGTCCTCGACGCCGTTGGCGCGTCCGTTTTCCAGCAGCTTTTCCAGGTGCTCGCGGTCGGCGGGGGAGAAACCCAGCACCATGGAGCCGGTGCGCTTAAAACCAAATCCAAGCTCTTTGGCCCAACGGCCGTAGAGGGCGCAGCCGCGTGCGTTAACGCTCGCCTTGACGGTGCCTGCCGCCGGATCGTATCCGGCGTGGACAAGACCGCCGTTTGCCTTTGTCGAGCCCAGCGCGATGTCGTTGCCCGCCTCCACGCAGGCGATCGCAAGGTCATATCGTGAAAGCTGGCGCGCGATGGCGCACCCCGTGATGCCTGCTCCCACGATGACGATATCGTAGTGTCTCACCCTGATATCACGTCCTTTTTGGTGTCAGGTGTTCATGTTTCATGGCTTATGGTATCCCTGCGGCAGGATTGGCACGCATGATATAGACGAAGCGTCAATAAGCGTCCGCGAACGGCCTTATGCTCCGTTAGCGGACGGCGCCATTCGCCCCGACGCGTTTCTATACATACGGGGATTCTTGCTGCTGGGCGATGCCGCCACCGGGCCGCGTTGAATCAAAATGCATGAATAATGGACGAAGCCGCCGTATGCGGTATACAATGCCAAAGACCATGTCGCCGCAAGTCGGCGTACCAGATAGGAAGGTAGCGCATCGCTATGTCGAAGTATATCCAGGAGCTCATGTCGCCGCAGTTGATGATGGCGGTCTATCTGTTCATCGGCTTCATTGTCGCACTGTACGTGCTCTCCGTCGTCTATGTGTTCATCGACGCGAAGCGCCGCGGCGTCAAGGCGTTTTGGGCGTGGGGCCTGGTCGCGCTCATCCCGCTGGTCGGCCTCATCGCATACATTGTCCTGCGCCCCAATTCCTATGCGTCCGATCGCGAGGAGCAGGAGCTCGACGTCGCTATCCGCGAGCACCAGCTAGCCCAGTACGGCGCATGTCCCAAGTGCGGCACCACCATCGAGAAAGACTTTATTGTCTGCCCGGTATGCAACACGCAGGTTCGCAACGTCTGCCCCTCATGCCACAAGCCGCTCGACGCTCATTGGAAAGTGTGCCCGTACTGCCGAACTCACATCCAATAGGCGCGCACGCTCCGGTTTTCGCGGCGTGATATGCGCGTCCAAGCACCCGTCTTCCAAATATGTGGATGGCGGGTGTTTTGCGGTATCGATACATTGTGCGTGGGCGCATGGCGATACATCTTTATTCTGGTACTAAGCTCATCTACAAGAGGGAGATTTACATGAAGGCACTGTATAACGACGGCTCCGTCGCAGAGGTCGCGGACGAGGATGTCGTCCACGTAATCCGCCACTCCGCCGCTCACATCATGGCGCAGGCCATCAAGCGCCTGTACCCCGAGGCCGACTTTGCATACGGCCCCGCAACCGATAACGGCTTCTATTACGACGTCGACCTCGGTGACAAGAAGATCAGCGAGGACGATTTGCCCGCGATCGAGGCTGAGATGAAGAAGATCGTCAAGGAGAACCTCAAGTTCAGCACCTTCGAGCTTCCCCGCGAGGAGGCCGTCGCCCTCATGGAGGAGCGTGGCGAGAAGTACAAGGTCGAGCATATCGGTGACCTGCCCGAGGACGCCCGCATCACTTTCTACCAGCAGGGCGACTACATCGACATGTGCGTCGGCCCGCACCTCACCTATACCAAGGCGCTCAAGGCCTTTACGCTCACCGGCGTTTCCGGCGCCTACTGGAAGGGCGATAAGAACAATAAGATGCTCACCCGCATCAACGGCACCGCGTTTGCCACCAAGGACGAGCTTGAGGAGCACCTGCGCCTGCTCGAGGAGGCCAAGAAGCGCGACCACCGCAAGATCGGCCGCGATATGGACCTGTTCATGATGCGCGACGAGGCCCCCGGTTTCCCGTTCTTCCTGCCCAACGGCATGATTCTTAAGAACACGCTGCTTGACTATTGGCGCGAGATCCACACCGCCGCCGGTTACGTCGAGATTTCCACGCCCCAGATCATGAACAAGCAGCTGTGGAAGACCTCCGGTCACTGGGACCACTACAAGGACAACATGTACTCCACCGTCATCGATGACGAAGAGTACTGCATCAAGCCCATGAACTGCCCGGGCGGCGTCCTTGTCTACAGCTCCAAGCCGCATAGCTACCGCGAGCTTCCCATCCGCGCCGGCGAGATCGGATTGGTGCATCGTCACGAACTCAAGGGCGCCCTGCACGGCCTGTTCCGCGTCCGCTGCTTCAACCAGGACGATGCCCATCTGTTCGTTACCCCCGAGCAGCTGACCGACGAGATCGTGGGCGTTGTGAACCTCATTACCTCCGTCTATGACAAGTTCGGCTTCACCTATCACCTGGAGCTCTCTACTCGTCCCGATGACTCGATGGGTTCGGACGAGGATTGGGAGGCGGCGGAGGCCGGCCTCAAGACCGCGCTCGAGCAGCTTGGCATGGACTATGTCATCAACGAGGGCGACGGCGCCTTCTACGGTCCCAAGATCGACTTCCACCTGGAGGACTCGCTGGGTCGCACCTGGCAGTGCGGCACCGTTCAGCTGGACTTCCAGATGCCCCAGAACTTCGATCTCACCTACATTGACGCCGATGGCGAGAAGAAGCGCCCCATCATGCTCCATCGCGTCTGCTTCGGCTCCATCGAGCGCTTCATCGGCATCCTGATCGAGCACTTCGAGGGCAAGTTCCCCACTTGGCTCGCTCCGCTGCAGGTCAAGGTCCTGCCCGTCTCCGAGAAGAGCCGCGACTACGCCCACACCGTCTGCGATCAGCTCGTTGATGCCGGCGTCCGCGCCAAGGTGGACGATCGCGACGAGAAGATTGGCTACAAGATCCGCGACGCCCGTAGCACGGACCGCGTTCCCTACATGCTCATCATCGGTGAGAAGGAGGTCGAGAGCGGCAACATCTCCGTCCGCGACCGCAGCAACGAGACTGTCCAGCGCGAGCTTTCCGACTTCATCGCCGATATCAAGGCAGAGATCGCCGAGCGTCGCTAACGGCTTTGCTTAGATGGGCTCATCGGCCAAAGCATTACAGAGTCCATACAGCGCCCCGCAGCCCTTTTGGTTGCGGGGCTTTCCTTTTTGATGGAATAATAAATTCTTCTTATTTGCAAAAAAAGGGGGGGATTGCAATGGGTGACCTCGTGTCTATCGAGGAGCGCTATGCGTGCGCATGCTCGGCTCGCGCGTCTTGGTTTATGCGGGCAGCTCATGCGCCCGCGGCCCTTGCGCTAACGGGCCTTGCGGACCGTACGTGTTTGGTGGCGTGCGCAAATGATTTCACCGCTGCTTTTTTGCAGGGTTTCGATTCAACCTGCATTCGCTTTATCGACCGTCCGTGCGTGGACGAGTTTGTACGAGCGGGGAGGGATGCGGGATCCAAAGACGCTTCACTTGTCTGGTTTGTGAATTCTATCGGCTGCCTGGGGCTCAGGGTTCCAGATCTTCGCGCGCTTGCGGTCGTCGCTCGAGAAGAGGGAGCGCTGTTGGTTGTCGATAACACCGTCGCCTCTCTTTTTGGGTGCCGTGCCCTTTCCCTTGGAGCTCACGTGGTGCTCGAGGCCCTCGATCGCATTGCCGCCGGATCTCTTGGCTGCAAGGTGGTTGCCGTGAGCGTTGCGCGCGATCAATTTAAGCGGGGCGGGCATCGCGCGGACGATCCCGCGGCAAGAACGGCGTTAAATCATCTGGAGTCGCGGCTGTCCCAAAGCGAGGCGCGTACGTCCCTTCTTCGGGATGCGTCATCGCTTGACTGCATCGCCCAAGGACTCGATACCGTCGAGGTTCGCATGCAGCGCCATATGGATAACGCGAGGGCGATCGCCGAATACCTTTCCGCCCATCCAGCTATACCGCGTGTCGACTATCCCGGTCTTTCGGCCCATGTAGATCGCAATGTTGCTTCGAGTGTGCTTATGCACGGCGCAGGTCCGGCGATTGATTTCGCGCTGCCGCGGGGCGAGCGGGCGGGTGAGTTTATCCGCGCGCTTGGAGCCGAGTACCGTACGGCTCCCGCAGGAGGCCCCCGCACCAGGGTTTCCGCGCTCGAGGGCGACGGGGGTTGCACCGTCAGGCTTTTTGCGGGGACCGACAACCCTCTTGGCGTTGTGGATGATATCGACAGGGCGCTGCGCGGCATCGTCTAGGCGTCGGGCCTGGTCGCATTCATCTTGTGAATTGGTTCTGCATCGTCGGTGTTGCAGATTTAGTATGGGGAGGAAACTTGAACGCAGCGGTTATAGGTTCTTTGGTCGAGAGCATTGTTTTGGGCATCGCGCTAGCTATGGATGCCATGGCGGTCACCTTGTCCAATACCCTGTGCGAGCCGGATATGCCTATCTCAAAGAAGATCGCCATCCCCATCGCCTTTTCCGTCTTCCAGGCCGCTATGCCGGTTGCGGGGTATTTTGGCGGAACCTTGATAGCGCCTGTCATCGAGGCCTATGCGGGCATTGTTTCGCTGGTTATTCTCGCGTTCGTCGGCGGTAAGATGATTTTCGAGGCCGTACGGGAGTTGCGCGAGCCCGAGGCGTGCTCGGCCACCAAGCTTTCGTTCGCCACTATCTTCTTCGAGTCGATCGCAACGTCTATCGATGCGTTTGTGGTCGGGGTTTCTCTTGCCGCATCGGGCGCCGATATCGTGATGTACGGTCTGTCGATCGGTCTCACCACGCTTGCGTGCTGCTTTGCCGTCCTGATAATCGGGCGTCGTTTGGGCGAGCGCTTCGGCTCTCATGCTCAGATTACCGGCGGCATCGTCTTGATCTTCATCGGCCTTAAGGCGTTTTTCGGTTAGCCTGTGTTCGCGCCTATCCAAATAACTCGGGGGTGCGTCGCCGTAGCAGCTCGTCTATCTCATCCTGAAGGATGCGATAGGCCTCTACCGCGCGAGCGCCCTCGGGCGTAAGGCTAGACCCTCTGGCCCCGTCGCGCAGCAAGAGCTGATAGCCAAGCTGGCCTTCTGCTTCCTTTACCAGGCGCCACGCTTTTGAATAAGCCATGTCAAGCTCTTTGGCGGCCTTGTTAAGCGATTTGGTGCGAGACACGCCGTCGAGAAGCATGACGCAGCCGTGGCTAAAGGTGCCCGGCAGCTCGGGGTTCTCCGAGTTGACCACAAGGCGCGCGGAAGCCTTCAATTTCATATGCGACCTGCCTTCATACAATCGCGATGCATTGGAATATCGTGTAATAGTTTGGACACTCTGCATTGTAGCAGCACCGACTGCGCTACAATGGGCTGCAACCTATACGACATGCGACATGCGAAGGAGTACCATGGCCACGTTTTTCCCAGGTGAGTCCCATACCTTTTCCGAGTGCCTACTCGTCCCCGGTTATTCATCCTCTGAATGCGTGCCAACAAACGTCTCGCTCAAGACGCCGCTGACTCGCTTCAAGCGCGGCGAGGAGCCTGCAATCACCCTGAACATCCCCATGGTCTCCGCCATCATGCAGTCCGTGTCCGGCGTCGACATGGGCGTCGCCCTGGCAACCGAGGGCGGCCTTTCCTTTATCTACGGCTCCCAGACTCCCGAGTCCGAGGCAGCCATGGTCAAGGCTGTCAAGGACCACAAGGCAGGCTTTGTTGAGTCCGATTCCACGCTGACCCCGGACATGACCATGGCCCAGGTCATCGAGCTCAAGGACAAGACCGGGCACTCCACCATGCCCGTGACCGATGACGGTACGCCCCGCGGCAAGCTGCTGGGCATCGTCACCAGCCGCGACTACCGCCCCAGCCGCGACGACCACTCCAAGAAGGTTGCCGAGTTCATGACGCCGCGCGCCGAGCTCATCGTGGGCGATAAGGACATCACCCTGAAGGATGCAAACGACCTTATCTGGGATAAGAAGCTCAACGCTCTTCCCGTTGTGGACGAGAACGACCACCTGGTGGGCATCGTCTTCCGTAAGGACTACGATAGCCATAAGACCAACCCCAACGAGCTGCTCGATGCCAACAAGCGCTACATGGTTGGCGCCGGTATCAACACCCGCGATTACGCCGAGCGCGTGCCCCTGTTGGTCGAGGCCGGTGCAGACGTTTTGTGCATCGACTCCTCCGAGGGTTTCTCCGAGTGGCAGAAGCGCACCATCGAGTGGATCCGCGCCAACTACGGCGAGACCGTCAAGGTCGGTGCGGGCAACGTGGTCGATGCCGAGGGCTTCCGATTCCTGGCAGATTGCGGTGCCGACTTCATCAAGGTGGGTATCGGCGGCGGTTCCATCTGCATCACCCGCGAGACCAAGGGCATCGGCCGCGGCCAGGCCACCGCGCTGATCGACGTCTGCCGCGCTCGCGACGAGTACTTCGAGGAGACCGGCATCTACGTGCCCGTGTGCTCCGACGGCGGCATCGTCTACGACTACCACATGACGCTCGCGCTCGCCATGGGCGCCGACTTCATGATGCTGGGACGCTACTTCGCTCGTTTCGACGAGTCCCCGACCTCTCGCGTGAACGTCAACGGCCAGTACATGAAGGAGTACTGGGGCGAGGGTTCCGCACGCGCTCGCAACTGGCAGCGCTATGACCTGGGCGGCGCGCAGAAGCTCTCCTTTGTCGAGGGCGTCGATTCCTACGTGCCGTACGCCGGCTCCCTCAAGGACGGCGTGGGCGGCACGCTCTACAAGGTCAAGTCCACGATGTGCAACTGCGGTGCCCTCTCGATCCCCGAGCTCCAGGAAAAGGCACGCCTGACCCTGGTAAGCTCCACCTCCATCGTCGAAGGCGGCGCCCACGACGTTGTCGTGAAGGATTCGCAGCAGTCCGTTACCTATCGCTAGCGTTTAGGTATTAGCGGGTTTTTATGTTGAAGGCGTCGTCCGCTTCATTTGCGGGCGACGCTTTTTGTTTTCGATAGGTCCACATTCGAGTATCGTTGTCTCAAACGTCCTGTGGCGCTTTTCATAAGGGAGATATTAGAAATGAAGATTGACGAACTGGTCCGAGACCATTACGTCGATTTGGGTGAGATCGATCGTGATATTTGGCATTATATTTCGATACATCGCTTTGAAGCGGCGAACTCAACGCTCGTTGATCTTGCTGCTAAGTGCAATGCATCGAAGTCTGCTGTGCTTCGCTTTACTCAGCGCTTGGGATTTCGAGGGTTTTCCGAGTTCAAGTATGCCCTTAAGGCAGAGGTGGAAGCTGATGCGCGCGGTATGGTTGATGCCGCAGTTCTCGATAGGTATACCTCCATCGTTTCGAAATGTCTTAAGGATTTTCTGACCCGCGATTTCACGTCTGTTTTTAGGCTCATCGAACAAAGCTCAAAGGTGTTCCTTTATGGTACGGGAACACTTCAGCGCGCAGTTGCGCAGGAGATGCGTCGCGTGTTTCTGGCCGGCGATGAGTACTTTTATGTCGTGGAAGGCGTTGACGAGACTGCCGCCCTTACGGGTGCGTTAACTCAAGATGACTTGTTGTTTGTATTCTCTTTGAAAGGCCAGTCTGATAACGCGACGACATTAGCGCGAAATCTCAAAGCCAGAAATGTTCCTTTTATTGCGGTAACGAGCTATCTGGATAACGATATCGCTCATCTTGCTGATGCGAGCATTTTGGTCGGTACCGAGAGTTTGCCGATCGGCGGAGGGCGCACCTACGATGTTCTTGATGCGTACTTCCTCCTCGTCAGCATCCTGTTCTTAAGGTATTCCGAATATAAACGGGCACATCGTTAAGTTTTTGCAGGTAAGCGACCTGTGGAAAATTCCCAGCCTTTGGGAATTCGTCCCAACCGCGGACGAAGTACCTATATCTGCTTTCTCGAATCACTTGGGGACATTGGCCTCCTACACTGGGCCTCGTTAGGCGAGACCGCGAACAGAAGCGTGTCTCGATGAATCGGGAAGGAATCACATGGACTCCTTGAAGATCACGGACGTGCGCCCAATTTGCACTGCTCCTGAGGGTATTAACCTCGTTGTGGTGAAAGTGGAGACGAACGACCCGTCTATCTACGGTGTTGGCTGCGCCACATTTACGCAGCGTTATGAGGCGGTGGCGCACGCAGTCGATCGTTACCTAAAACCTTTCTTGGCTGGTAAGGATCCTGCTCGGATTCAGGATATCTGGCAGACCGCGCACGTTTCTGGTTATTGGCGCAATGGGCCAATCTGGAACAACGCCCTCTCTGGCGTAGATATGGCACTTTGGGATATTAAGGGCAAGATGGCCGGTATGCCGCTTTACGACCTGTTTGGCGGTAAATGCCGAGAGGCCGTTCCGGCTTACATTCATGCCGATGCGCAGACGGTCGAGGGTGCTATTGATTTGGTTCAGCAGCGTGTTGATGCTGGATGGAATCGAATTCGCGTGCAGATTGGCGGCTACGGCGGAAACGTTCCCGTCGAGAACAAGCCTAAGGGTGCGTTGCCTGGAGCCTACTATGACCCCAAGGTCTATATGCGCACAGCCATTAAGGGCTTTGCTGCGCTGCGTCGAGAATTTGGCGACGACATCGAGCTGTGCCACGATGTACACGAGCGTTTGACGCCCTCCGAAGCGATTCGCTTTGCGCAGCAGATGGATCAATTCGACCTGTTGTTCCTTGAGGACGTGCTGCCTCCCGAGCAGATCGCGTGGTTCGATCAGGTGCGTGCTCATACGACGTGCCCGCTTGCCATGGGCGAACTCATCAATAATCCTCACGAGTGGATGCAGCTTGTTCAGAATCGAAGCGTTGACTATCTGCGTCTCCACATTAGCCAGGCGGGCGGCATCACGCCCGTTCGCAAGATTATTGCTTTTGCGGATGTTAACGGTGTCCGTACGGCTTGGCATGGGCCCGGCGATATGTCCGGTATTGGGCATGCGGTCAACACGCACCTCTCCATTTCGTCTCCGAACTTTGGCATTCAAGAGTGGAGCTGCAGCATTAAGGAGAATACGTATCGCGTGTTCCCCGGCATGCCGGTTGTTGAGAACGGCTATGTGTATCTAAACGATCAGCCTGGCATTGGCGTTGATATCGATGAGGATCTTGCAGCGGAGTTCCCTCCTGCCGATAAGGATCTGAGCTGGCTTCTCTGCAGGCTTCCGGATGGCTCGGCTGCTCGTCCGTAACGTGACTCATAACTATGTATTTTGAACTTCTCGAAAGGGGATTAATCATGAAAACTGACGATAAGGCCATTGCCGATGGCATTATTGCCGCGATTGGCGGAATGGACAATATTAGGGCGGTCGGCCACTGCTCGACCAGGTTGCGTTTGACGCTGCACGACAAGGCCAAGGTCGACGAAAAGGCCATCGAGGACATCGAGGGCGTCAAAGGCCAGTTCTTCGCTGGCGAGCAGTATCAGGTAATCTTGGGTACCGGCCTCGTCAATCGCGTGTATGACATTGTTGCTGGAGAGAATCAGGGTGGCGTTAACACCGATATTAAGGCTGATCTGTACGCTGGCATGTCGCTCCCTAAGAAACTATCCCGTATTCTGGGCGATATTTTTATTCCCGTCATTCCCGTTCTGGTTGCAACGGGTCTCTTTAGCGGTTTTATTAACTGCATTAACTCGTTTGGTGTCCAGATGGACCCCAACGTTCTGACAATCGCAACTATCTTGATGAAAACCGCCTTTACGTTCCTGCCCGTGCTCATTGCATGGTCGGGTATGAAGCAGTTTGGCGGCAGCCCCGTTATCGGTATCGTCCTTGGTCTCATGCTGGTAAACCCGCTTCTTCCTAACCCTAACGACGTGGTCAAGGGTACGGTTGAGGCAATCACCTTCCACCCGTTTGGTCTGGAGTGGAATGTGGTTGGCTATCAGGGTTCTGTTCTTCCTGCTCTTGTCGTCGCCCTTATCGCTGCGAAGACCGAGAAAGCTCTAAAGTCTGTTGTCCCTGATGTGATGGATCTGATCGTTACTCCATTCACCACTATTCTTGTCGCCGGCCTGCTTGGCATGCTCGTCATCGGTCCCGTGTGCCAGACTGTCGAGCACGCTGTCCTGGCGGCTGCTAAGTTTGTTATTGCTTTGCCGTTTGGCCTCGGTGGACTGATCCTTGGCGGCACGCAGCAGGCGATCGTGGTTACCGGTATGCACCACATCTTCCTTGCGCTCGAAACCGACTACCTTGCCACCACTGGTTTTAATCCCTTTAACGCCATGATTTCCGGCGGCATTATGGCCCAAGCTACCGCTGCTCTGGTTACCGGTCTTAAGGTGAAGAATCCTAAAAAGCGTGGTTTTTATATGGCTGCATCGCTGCCTGCCTTCCTGGGCATTACTGAGCCGGCAATCTTCGGTGTGAACCTTAAGTTTGGCAGGCCGTTCCTGTTCGCACTTTGCGGTGGTGCCTGTGCTGGTTGGTGTGGTGCAATGCTTCATGCGGCCAGCACCGGTATGGGTGTCGCTGCCATTCCGGGTATCGTTACCTACCTGTACAGCCAGCAGGCCATCATCAACTACTTCATTATCCACGGCGTTGGAATAGTCGTGTCGGGCCTACTCACTTGGTTCTTCTTTGACCCCAATAAGGCCGAACAGGGTGAACTTGAAGGCTAGGGTCAACTTAGTTGATTTTGCTGGTCCAGTTACTCATTTGGTGGGCCTTTGATGACTCACAACCAATGAAGTGTGTTATCCCTGTACATACTCTTTTTTGATAAAGCGAGATGCCAACAAGTCGCAGGCATCTCGCTTGTTGTATTTGCTATCATCAGTCAAGTTAACCTTAGGGTCGGTCGGCTTGGCTTTGTTCGCTACAAGTTCCGCACGAGCCGAAGACCACTTAATGTGGCCTTCGTGCGAGCAGGACTGTCCGCAGTAGCGAGTAAAGCCAAGCCGACCGACCCCAGCTAAGATTAAAGGAGCTGATATGTGCGATTGCACAGACCATAAGGATGAGATCCCTGCCTACGACGCGCAGGCCATTGAGTCCCGGTGGATGAAAGCTTGGGAGGATTCCAGCCTCTTTGCCGTCGACACCGACGCGAGCAAGCCCAAGAAGTACGTTTTGGAGATGTTCCCGTATCCTTCGGGCGACCTGCACATGGGACACGCGCGCAACTACACCATCGGCGATGCCATGGCGCGCCAGGCCCGCATGCGCGGTTTCGATGTGCTGCATCCCATCGGCTTCGACGCCTTTGGCCTTCCTGCGGAAAACGCCGCCATCAAGCACAACACCCAGGCCGCTGCCTGGACGTACAAGAATATGGAACAGGCGCTTGCGACCATGAAGCGCATGGGCTTCTCCTACGATATGGACCGCCTGGTCAAGACCTGCAGCCCGGATTACTACCGCTGGGGCCAGTGGATCTTCGAGAAGCTGTGGGAGCGAGGCCTTGTCTACCGCAAGAAGAACCCCGTCAACTGGTGCCCCAAGTGCGAGACGGTCCTTGCGAACGAGCAGGTGACCGAGGGCCGCTGCTGGCGCTGCGACTCCGAGGTGGAGAAGCGCGACCTGGAGCAGTGGTACATCAAGATCACCGCCTATGCACAGGAGCTGCTCGATGACCTGGAGAAGCTCCCTGGCTGGCCCGAGCGCGTGAAGCAGATGCAGGCGAACTGGATCGGTCGCTCCGAGGGTGCCGAGGTCGACTTCACCCTTTGCGATAAGAACGGCGAGCCCATCCCCGGCGACGAGGGCAAGATCACCGTCTTCACCACCCGTGCGGACACCCTGTTTGGCAACACCTTCTTCCTGCTGGCCCCGGAGTACAAGGGCCTGATGGAGCTTGTCGAGGGCACCGAGTACGAGGAGACGGTCCGCGAGGTCGTCGAGGGCGCCAAGCACATCTCCGCCGTCGAGCGCGCCCAGGGCACCCTTGAGAAGCACGGCGCCTTCACGGGCCGTTATGTTGTCAACCCGGTCTCCGGTGCCAAGGTGCCGGTATGGGTCGCCGACTACATCATCTCCGATTACGGAACCGGCGCCGTCATGGCCGTGCCTTGCGGCGACCAGCGCGACTTCGAGTTTGCCAAGAAGTACAACCTCCCCGTTGTCCCCATCATCCTTTCTGATGACGACCCGTTGTTCGATCAGCTCAAGGACGAGCAGGGCACGGTCGTCACGTCCGTCGATTGGGAGGAGGCGCTCACCTGCGAGGGCACGCTGGTCCAGTCCGGAAAGTACACCGGTATGATCGGCGGCAAGCACTCCGAGGGCGAGGCGGCCATCGTCGCCGACCTGGAGGCGTCCGGTACCGGACGCCGCTCCGTGCAGTACCGCCTGCGCGACTGGCTCATCTCCCGCCAGCGCTATTGGGGCAATCCCATCCCGGCTATCCACTGCGAGCGCTGCGGCATCGTGCCGGTTCCCGAGGACCAGCTGCCCGTGATGCTGCCCGAGAACCTCGACCTGGGCGCCGGCGAGACACTGGCGGAGTGCCGCGACTTCTACGAGACCACCTGCCCCGTGTGCGGCGCGCCCGCTCGCCGCGAGACGGATACCATGGACACCTTCACGTGCTCTAGCTGGTACTACCTGCGCTATACCGATCCGCACAACACGGAGCTGCCCTTCTCCAAGGACGCCGCGAACCATTGGATGCCGGTTGATAACTACATCGGTGGCATCGAGCACGCGATTCTGCACCTGCTTTACAGCCGCTTCTTCACCAAGGCGCTGCGCGATATCGGGCTGCTCGATGTGGACGAGCCCTTCACCAACCTTCTGTGCCAGGGCATGGTGAAGGACGAGAACGGCGACACCATGTCCAAGTCCAAGGGCAACGTGGTTCCGCCTTCCAGCGTTATCGAACCCTTTGGCGCCGATACCATGCGCCTTGCCATCCTATTCATCGCCCCGCCCGAGAAGGACTTTGACTGGGATCCCAACGCGGTGGAGGGTGCCAACCGCTTCATCAAGCGCGCGTGGCGCATCGTCTGGCAGCTTTGCGAGACCGCCGGTGATTCCTCGACCCTCGATAAGGCGGGCCTGGACGCTCCCGCGCTCGATCTGTACCGCGAGCGTCACCGCACGCTTGCCAAGTGCACCGACGATTTCGACCGCGGCCAGTTCAACACGGCAATCTCCGCGATGATGGAGCTGGTCAACGCTGCGAGCGCCTATATCAACGCGGTGGAGCCGGAGTCGCGCGACGCCGCCCTGACCGCGCTGGTTGCCGAGGACATCGTTTCCGTCCTCGCCCCCATCTGCCCGTTTGCCTGCGAGGAGCTGTGGCACGCCGCGTTGGGTCGCGACGGCAGCGTCTATACTGCCCCCTGGCCTGAGTTCGATGTCGCGGAGGCTGCCGCGGACGAGGTCGAGATCGCCGTTCAGGTTCTGGGTAAGATGCGCGCCCGCGTCATGGTGCCCGCTGGAGCCGACAGCGCCGCCATGCAGGCCGCCGCTGAGTCCGCGGTCGCTAAGTGGATCGACGGTAAAACGGTGGTCAAGGCCATCTGCGTGCCCGGCAAGCTCGTCAACCTGGTGGTCAAATAACGGTTCGAATTGGGACTTGGCGGGGGAGATGCACCACAATCTCATGGAAACATTGTGGTGACGTAGCCCCCATTCGTCCGCTTATTTCGACCAGTTCGCCGATTTTTTGCAAGTTCAGCCTATTCGTGGTAAGCTTGGCAAGTAATTGAAGCTGTTTCGTAAGAGGGAGTGGGGTTTCGGCCCCGCTTCCTTTCTTGTATGAGGAGGTGTTGCATGGTCAAGAGCAAGTTGGAGCAAGAGATCATCGACGCATTGGAGGCGGTCGCCCAGGACCACGGTATCGATGTAGTCGATGTCGAGATCGTGGGCGCGACCAAGGCGCCGTGCGTGCGCGTTCGCCTCGATCGCCTTGACGGCGAATCCATCTCGCTCGAAGACGTGACCGCGCAGAGCGCATGGGTTTCCGATTGCGTTGAGCAGCTCGATCCTATCGCCGGACCCTATACGCTCGAGGTTTCGAGCCCTGGCATGGCGCGCCCCCTGCGTCGTCCTTCCGATTTCGCCCGCTTTGTGGGCGAGCCGGTTGAGCTCACCACCACGGCCATGCAGGGCCGTCGCAGCTATAAGGGCACTATCGCCCAGGCGACCGATACGCAGGTGACCCTGGAGCTTGAGGGCGAGGACCCTGCGACCATCTCTTACGACGAAGTGAAGAAGTGCGTCTTGAAGCCGGTGTTCGACTTCAAGCCCAAGAAGGAGGAGAAGTAAATGGCATCCGATATGATGGACGCGCTGATGGCGCTGTGCCAGGAGAAGCACATCGACCAGCTCTACCTGATCGACCGCCTCGAGCAGTCGCTTGCCAAGAGCTACGCCGAGATCTTGCATCTTGATTGGGGCGCCAAGGTCACCATCGACCGCTCCAATGGCAAGATCTACGTCTACAAGCTCATCCCCATCGATGACTCTATGGACGAAGAGGGCAACTACACCGAGTGGGAAGAGATCGACGTCACCCCTCGCGATACTTCTCGCATCGCCGCCCAGCACGCCAAGGCGGAGATCAACGCGATCGTCCGCAACTCCGCCCGCGAGCAGATCTACGAGGAGTTCTCCGGTCGTATCGGCGACATCATCAACGGCACCGTGCTTCAGTCCACCCCGGACTTCACCATCGTGAAGATCCGCGAGGGCGTCGAGGCCGAGCTCCCGCATTTTGACCAGCGCCGCTACGAGAACGAGCGCAACGAGCGTCCCCAGGGCGAGCGCTATCTTCACAACCAGCGCCTCAAGGCCGTCATCATCGACGTCCGCGACCCCAATTCCACGCTGCAGCCCGTTCGCGGCGAGCACTCTCGTCCGCCTATCGTGGTCTCCCGTACGCACCCCGCGCTGATCAAGCGCCTTTTCGAGCTCGAGGTACCTGAGATCTATGAGGGCACCGTCGAGGTCAAGTCCATCGCCCGCGAGCCCGGTATGCGCTCCAAGGTCGCCGTCCGCTCCCTGGACGACCGCCTCGATCCGGTCGGTGCTTGCGTTGGCCCCAAGGGCAGCCGTGTCCGCACCGTGGTTTCCGAACTCCGCGGCGAGCGCGTCGACGTCATCTTGTGGGATGCCGATCCGGCCGTCTACGTTGCCAATGCTCTGTCTCCCGCTAAGGTCACCCGCGTGCTGATCGATGAGGAGAAGAACTACGCGGGCGTCATCGTCCCGGACGACCAGCTCTCTCTTGCCATTGGCAAGGAGGGCCAGAACGCCCGTCTCGCCGCTCGCCTCACGGGTTGGCACATCGACATCAAGAACGAGACCCTTGCTGCGGACATCCTCAAGAACGTTCCGGTTCCCGCCGCCCCCGCCGAGGACCTTATCTACGAGGACGATGAGGACCTTGAGACCGAGCGCTGCGCTTATGTGGACGAGGACGGCGTGCGCTGCCGCAACCAGTCCCGCCCCGGCTCGCGCTTCTGCGGCGTTCACGACGAACTTGTAATGGGTGAGCCCGGCGCCGATATCATCGACGACGCCGACGAACTGATCTAACGCTGTCAAGCATGGCCCGTTTCGTATGTATGAGCACGCATGTGCTTGAGAGGTAGGTGAAAGGCGTATGGCGAAGGTTCGCGTATCAAGCCTTGCTAAAGAATTTGGAATGACTTCCAAGGAGCTGCTCGACCAGCTCGCAGAAATGAAGATCCCGGCGAAGTCCGCTTCGTCTGCACTCGAAGACGCATACGTCTCCATGGTGAAGAAGAAGCTCGCCCCGGTGATCGAGGCCCGTTCTGCTGAGATCGAGGCGAAGAAGATTGCCGAGCAGCAGGCTGCTGCAGCCGAGGAGGCCGCTGCTAAGGCGGAGGCCGAGAAGGAGCGCATCGCCGCCGAGGCCCGTCGCGAGGAGGAGCGTCGACTCTCCCTCGCAGCCCAGGCCGCCGAGGAGGCCGCCCGCGCCGCAGCCGAGGAGGCTGCCCGCGAGGCTGCCCGCAAGGAGAAGGAGCGCATCGCCGCCGAGGAGCTCGAGGCCAAGCGTCGTGCTGTTCCGGCATCGGATTCCGGCTCCCGCTTCCGCTCCCTGCTTGATCAGATCGCGGCTCAGGAAGCCGTCCTGAAGGAGAAGAAGGAAGAGGACGCGAAGAAGCAGGCTGCTTCCGCTTCCGAGCGACCCGCGCGCAAGGGCCGCGGCCAGCGCGGCGAGCGCGGCGAGCGTTCCGATCGCGGTGATCGCGGTTCCGCGACGAACGAGGCGCCCGCTCATCGTCGCCGCAGCAACGCCGCCCCCGCTGTTCCCGGCAACGTCGACTTCCCGTCCCCGGATAAGGGTGGCAAGGGTAAGAAGCGCAAGGGTTCCGCTCACGTTGAGGAAGACCGTTACGCCCGCATGGCTCGCGAGGCGGAAGAGTACAGCCGCGAGAAGGTCCTCGAGGAGGCTCGAGCCGCCGTCGAGGAGGCGTCCCGCGAGTCTACCGGTCGCCGCAAGAAGCGCAAGGAGAAGCGCGAGCGCGAGGCGGAGCAGCTGAAGCAGGAGAAGAAGCTCGAGGAGGCTATCGCCCAGGGCATCAACCCTGAGGATCTCGACGCCGTCAAAGTTTCCGAGGGCGTCACCGTGGCGGAGCTCGCCGAGGCCCTCGACGTTTCCGCTAACGACATCATCAAGCGCCTGTTCCTGCTGGGCACCCCGCTTACCATGACGCAGTCCATGAGCAATGACCTGGTTGAGCTCGTCGCCGACGACATGGGCCGCAAGGTTCGCATCGTCACCGCCGAGGAGGAGAACTCCTTCAGCTTCTACGACGATCCCAAGGACCTCAAGCCCCGTCCGCCCGTGGTCACCGTCATGGGCCATGTCGACCACGGCAAGACCAGCCTGCTCGACGCCATCCGTCACACCAACGTTTGGAGCGGCGAGGCCGGCGGCATCACCCAGCACATCGGTGCTTCCGAGGTCATGATCAACGGCCGCAAGATCACGTTCGTCGACACCCCGGGCCATGAGGCGTTTACCGCCATGCGCGCCCGTGGCGCGAAGATCACCGACGTCGTTGTCCTGGTGGTCGCTGCCGACGACGGCGTTATGCCCCAGACCATCGAGGCTATTAACCACTCCAAGGCCGCCGGCGTGCCCATCATCGTCGCCGTTAACAAGTGCGATAAGGAAGAGGCCAACCCCGATAAGGTCCGCCAGATGCTGACCGAGTACGGCATCATCCCGGAGGAGTGGGGCGGACAGAACATGTTCGTCAACGTCTCCGCTAAGAAGAACATCGGTATCGATGAGCTGCTCGAGACCATCCTTCTCCAGGCTGACGTTCTCGAGCTCAAGGCCAACCCCGATACCTTTGCTTCCGGTAACATCATCGAGGCAAAGCTCGATCGCGGCCGCGGTCCGGTCGCCACGCTGCTCGTCACGCGCGGCACGCTGCACGTTGGCGATACCATCGTCGCGGGTCAGAGCTACGGCTCCGTTCGCGCCATGCTCGACCAGCACGGCGAGCACAAGGACGAGGCGCGGCCTTCCGACGCCGTCGAGATCCTCGGTCTCAACTCGGTTCCGGCAGCCGGCGACGAGTTCCGCGTCTTCGAGGACGCCCGCGATGCTCGCGACCTTGCTGAGCAGCGCGCTCTCAAGGCCCGTATCGAGGAGCAGAACAAGGTCAAGCACGTCACCCTCGAGACGCTGTTCGAGGAGATGAGCCAAAACGAGCTCAAGGAGCTCAACCTGGTCGTCAAGGCGGACACCCAGGGCACCATCGAGGCACTTGCCGACTCCATCGGCAAGATGGACCAGTCCGAGGTCCGTATCAACATCATCCACTCCGCCGTCGGCGCCATCTCCGAGACCGACGTCTCGCTTGCCGCCGCGTCGAACGCCATCATCATCGGCTTCGGCGTCCGTCCGCAGGGTAAGGCTCGCGACGCCGCGGAGAAGGAGAGCGTGCAGATCAAGACTTACTCGATCATCTACAAGGCGATCGAGGACATCGATGCCGCCCGTATCGGTATGCTTGCTCCCACCGAGGAGGAGGTCCAGACCGGTTGCGCCGAGGTCCGCGATACGTTCCGCGTTCCCAAGGCAGGACTCATCGCTGGCTGCATGGTTACCGAGGGCGAGATCAGCCGCGACGACAAGGTCCGCGTCGTTCGCGACGGCGTCGTCATCTTCGACGGCGAGTTCGGCTCCATGCGCCGCTTCAAGGACGATGTCAAGACCGTTAAGAACGGTTATGAGTGCGGTCTTGGTATCGAGAAGTTCCAGGACATCAAGGTCGGCGACATCTTCGAGGCTTACAAGATCGTCGAGGTCGCTCGTACCGAGTAAATAAGGAGGGCAAGCGTGAAGCAGAACAACGCCACTCGCAGG
The DNA here is from genome assembly GCF_000225705.1 of Collinsella tanakaei YIT 12063. Lineage (GTDB taxonomy): Bacteria > Actinomycetota > Coriobacteriia > Coriobacteriales > Coriobacteriaceae > Collinsella > Collinsella tanakaei. The sequence goes on along the minus strand of NZ_JH126467.1, from coordinate 528,532 downwards.
CTTGGCGAGCAGCTTCGTGAGAAGTTGGGCTACATCCTGCTGTTCGAGGTTTCCGATCCCAGGCTCGACCTGGTAACGCTCACCGGCGTGGAAGTCTCCATCGATCGCTCTTTTGCCCGCGTGTTCGTTAGCTGCGATGGGGACCGCTATGAAGAGGTCCTCGAGGCCCTTGGCTCAGCCAAGGGCCGCATCCGCAGCCTTCTCGCCCGGTCTCTGGATTGGCGCGTGACTCCCGAGCTCGATTTTCGTATCGACCGCTCCACCGATGAGGCGGAGCGCATCGCGAGGGCTCTTGAGAACGCGCCGGAGACTATCGACGTCGAGAAGGACGAGGAAGGATACCCGCTCGCTCCCGAGCTTCGCGCCAAGCTTGGCTTGGACCAACTCGATGCGGGTATCGAAGACGACGATGACCAGGAGTCGCATGAGTAGCACTTCTTGTTGTCTCGCGCGGAGCACTACCCCCGACATGTGGGGGAGCGTTATAGATTGCATCGAGGGCGCCCAGACCATCGCTATTTCGGGACACACCAATCCCGATGGCGATGCGCTGGGCTCCGTCCTCGGTCTCGGTCTCTCCCTTCGCGAGAACTTTCCTTCTAAAAAGATCGTTTTCTTGCTTGCGGATAGAGCGCCTGTTCCGCGCGTCTACCGGTTTATGGCCGGTTCGGACATGATGGTTCCTGCCGCCGAGTATCACGAGACTCCTGACCTGTTCATTTCCGTGGACTGCCCTACGCTTGGGCGGCTGGCGGACTCCGCCGTTGTCGCAAAGCGTTCCCGCGGCCGCGTGGTCATCGATCACCATCCTTCACGCGAGGAGTTTGGTGATGCAGCCGTTCGCGTGGTCAGCGCCGCTGCGACGGCCGTTCTTGTTGAAGAGCTCCTCGAAGCCGCCGGCTATCCCAGGTCTCCCCAAATCGCTACCTGCCTGCTTACCGGTCTTGTTACCGATACGGGAAGGTTCCAGTACCAAAACGCCGACCCGTCGGCGTTTGCATGCGCTTCGCGTCTTGTCGACGCCGGCGCGGAGCCCTCGCGCATCGCGCTCGAGGTCTATCAAAGCCAGCGCATCGAATATTTACGGCTTGAATCGATCGTGATGGGCCGTATCAAGGCAATCGCCGGTGGACGAGTGGCCTATAGCTACGCCTATGCCGATGATCTGGCTTCATGTGGTGTCTCGTCCGACGAATGCGATGGCTTGGTCGACGTCGTCCGCTCCGTCCAGGGCTCTGAGGTCTGCCTGTTTTTGAAGGAGAACGAGCCGGGCGTTATCCGCGGCAACCTTCGCTCTAAGGGTTCGTTGGATATCTCCCATATCGCGTCGGCCCATAATGGCGGCGGACACGCTGCCGCAGCGGGATTTACGTTTTACGGAACGGTGGAGGAGGCGCTTGATACCCTCCTGCCCGAACTCGATGAATTGGTAACCAACGCCCGTCGATAGGTGATGCACAACTTATGGCAAAGCGCAAACCCGCAGACTTGAACCTGCTCCTCGCAGTCGACAAGCCGCTCGGCTGCACCTCTCACGACGTCGTCGCAAAGGTGCGCCGAGCGGTGCACGAGCGTCGGGTGGGTCATGCAGGAACCCTTGACCCACTGGCTACGGGGGTCATGATTATCGGCGTTGGCCAGGCGACGCGTTTGCTCGGCATGCTCACGCTTGATTCAAAAAGCTATGTCGCCGACATCCATTTTGGATACGAGACCAATACGGATGATTCGGAAGGAGAGCCGACCCGCACGGTGGAACCCGATCAATCCCTGTTCGACGAAGAGGGCGCCCGTCGCGTGTTGTCGGGATTCCTCGGCGCATCCGAACAGGTTCCGCCCGCGTTCTCGGCTATCTCCGTTGACGGCGTGCGCTCCTACAAGCGCGCGCGTTCGGGGGACGAGGTGGTTCTGCCCGCTCGACCCATCGAAGTCTCCGCAGCCGACCTCATCTCGATATCTTTGGATCCTGAGTCTGGAAATCCGGTTTGGACCGTCGCGTTCAGCGTGAGCAAGGGTACATATATCCGAGCGCTCGCCCGCGACATTGGCCGCGCGGCTGGATCCGCTGCCCACGTGTCGGCGCTAAGGAGGACCGCTTCCGGCGGCGTCGGCATCGGCCAGTGCCTGGCGGTTGATGGTTTGGATGCAAAGTCGGCTCGCGAGCGCGCGCTCGATCCCGTGGCAACTCTGAATCTACATGCCTCTTCGATCTGCGATGAGCAACTTGAGGACGTGCTGCTGGGTAGATCCATTTCTGCTCCCAACGGATTGCCTGTCGATCACGGCAGCCAGGTGGCGCTTGTGCACGTAGGGCAGTTGAGGGCCGTCGCTCGGGTCGACGGCGACCGCTTCAAGATGGAGCATGTTTTTCCGCAAGGTATTGAAGGGGTGCGTGGATGACGTATTCGATCGCCGAACTAAGACGCGACTTTTTGGTCGGTGCGCGCGCTGCCGGCGTGCGACGCATCGGCGAGGGCTTCTTTGATGGATTCGATGGGCCTGCGCCCGCATCGATCGCGATCGGCGTATTCGATGGTCTACATGTTGGCCACAGCGAGCTACTCGGCCGCACGGTGGAGGACGCTCGCCGTCGCGGCACCATTTCCGTCGTGGTCACGTTCGATCCCGATCCCGATCAGGTGGTGTCTCGCAACCCATCGCTTAAACTCATGTCAGTCGAGGACCGTCTTCGCGCGCTTTCCCTAAGCGGCGTCGACGCCGTGCTCGTCGTCCCTTTCGATAGGTCCGTCGCGGCGCTTGACCACGTGGGCTTTTTCGAGGGCGTTCTAGCTCCATACCTCGATATCCGCTCTATTCACGTTGGTTCGGATTTCAGGCTTGGCGCACGCGGGGCGTCCAACGTCAATGTCATCGCGCGATGGGGGTCGCAGCGTTCCATAGAGGTATTTGGGCACGACCTTGTTTCTGACCAAGGGGTTGCCGTTACCGCGACGCGCATTCGTTCTTTGCTGTCCAAGGGCGAAATCGACGACGTGAGCCGAGAGCTGGGACGCACCTACGTTGTTCGCGGTGCCGTGGGCTCCGGCCGCGGGCAGGGGACCGGCATGGGCTTTCCCACCGCCAATGTCATAGTGGATCCCATGATTCAGCTGCCGCTCGATGGGGTCTACGCGGGCTACGCCTATCTGGATGGGTTCGCGTGGCCCGCTGCGGTGAACGTTGGGATTCCGCCTATGTTCGCCCAATCCAAGCGGTCCGCTCGTCTTGAGGCAAACCTTTTGGGTTTCTCCGGCGACCTGTACGGCAAAGACCTTAAGGTCTCGTTTACAAAAAGACTCAGGCCTTCATGCCATTTCGACTCAATCGCTCAGCTCATCGAGGTTGTCAACGGCGATATCGAAACGGTCTCGCGCCTTCATGGCGACTCGGCGATAAGGATTGCCCATGATTAGCGATGAAGATAAAGATAAGGTTAGGTCGGCAACGGATCTAGTGGAGCTCGTCCAAGAAACGGTCGAGCTCAAGCCGCGCGGTAGCGAGTTTTGGGGCTGCTGCCCGTTTCATGGTGAGAAGACCCCGTCGTTTCACATCATTCCATCCACGCAGGTATGGCATTGCTTTGGTTGCGGGGAGGGCGGCGACGTCTTTACCTATACCATGAAGCGCGAAAACCTAAGCTTTCCCGATTCGATTCGCTACCTTGCGGAGCGTGCCGGCATAGAAATATCGGATGAGGGGCCGGCTCGCAAGGGTACCAAGCGCTCTCGCCTCATCGACGTGTGCGAAGAGACGTCGCAGTTCTTCCATACCATGTTGATGAGGGGTAAAGACGGCCGTGGAAGGGAGTACTGCTCGCACCGCGGGCTGACTGCGGACGTGTGCCGTCGTTATCGTTTGGGCTATTCTGTTGGGCGCAACACGTTGGTCGCCCATCTTTCCCAAAAGGGCTTTACCCCTCGAGAGATGATCGATGCCAACGTTGCGTTTACGGGTCGCGGCGGCGGGCTGGTCGATCGATTCTACGAGCGCGTCATGTTTCCTATTTTTGACGAGCAGGGGAAATGCATTGCCTTCGGTGGCCGCATCACGGGCGATGGCGAGCCGAAATACCTCAACACGTCCGAGACCCCGCTGTTCCATAAAAAGCGCAACCTGTATGGATTTAACTGGGCTAAGGAGCATATCGTCGCCCAGGGTGAGGCCGTGGTGGTTGAAGGCTATACGGACTGTATCGCATGTTGGGAGGCTGGGCTTGGCAACGTGGTGGCAACGCTGGGAACGGCGCTGACGGAGCATCACGTTAAAACGTTGACGCGCTTTGCAAAAAAGATCATCTACCTGTTTGACGGCGATGCCGCGGGCCAGAAGGCCGCTGAGCGCGCGATTCAGTTTATCGAGAAGGATTCGGTCGATCTGCGCTGCGTCATTTTGCCCGACAACCTGGATCCAAACGATTTTGTGCACCAGTTTGGCGGCCACGCGCTTCGCGACATGCTCGATGCGTCCGAACCGCTCATGGACTTTGTGTACCGCAAGCTAGAGGAGCGCAGCGACACATCCACCCCGGGCGGACGCGCCAGGGCATTGGAGGACGCGTGCAGGCTCATCTATCCCTTGCGGTCGAGTTACGTGATCGACACGTATTTCATGCAGATCGCAGACAGGCTCGGTGTCGATGTGGACATGGTGCGCGACGTGGCGCCGCGCGTCTTTAGGGATGTGCAGAAAGAGGAGGAGGCATCCGCCCGCCGCGCGGAGCGTTATGAGCGGCAGCGCCGCGATCGGGAATCCTCGTCCTATCGCTCCGATGCATCCCGATCGCGAAGCGGCTCTTTGGCCGCCCCCGCGGCCTCGCAGGGCGCATGGAGCGTGACTGGCTCCTCAGCGCCGACAGACGTTGCGTCGGCTCCGGTCGACGGGGGAGAGCCTTACGACTATGTGCCCTTGGATGCCTATGAGGACGCGCCGTATGCGGACGAGGCGCCGTATCCGGATGCCGGGGAAGCTTATGCACCTGCACCCGCCCATCAATTTGCGGTCGCATTAACGGATTTGGAGCGACGCTCCCTGGCATGCGAGAGGGAGCTCTTGACGCTTCTGACCGCCTATCCAGATGATTTTCGTCCCAATGCAGAGCGGATTACGGAGATCGAGTGGGTGGAGCCAAGGAACGAGACTATCGCGTGGGCCGTGCTCGCCACGCCTGAGGGTACGTCGCCCCAAGACGTCATGGCCGCCGCGCGGGCCGTCTGCCCGGATGCGGCGCAGTTGGTAAGCGCGGGCACCATCGATGCGACGAGCAAGCATCCCACGCAGACCAACATCGCCTTCTTGCTTGACAGCCTTGAGCTGTTCACGTTGCGCCGCCGTATGAAAGCGAGTCAGTCGAAGCTTCGCAGCGACAAGAACCTGACGGCGGAAGAGAGGCGTGCGATGACCATCCAGGCGACGCAGGACGCTGCCCGCGCAAGGGAGCTCGCCAAGGCTGTCGAGGGCGTTGCCGACCCATTTAGGAATCTGTAGAAATATCCAACGGATTGACAAAGAGTCTGGCTGGGTATAGTCGAGTGTGTTAAAGTAATGTGTCCTATGTGCTATGAAGGGAGATTCTGTGCCTAAAAAGACGGAGAGCACCGGTAGCGAGCTCGATTCCTATGTAGGAAACCTGCTTGTCAAGGCAGCCACAAAGGGTTCGGTTACCGAGGACGACATCCAGATCGAACTGAAGGACGTCGACGTTTCCGATGCACAGCTGAACTCCATCTATCGAAGCTTGCGCGACCGCGGTGTTGAGATCGTCACGGCAAACGATGACGAAGACGCCGCTCTCGATCCGGATGATGTCAGCGATCTGGACGATGTGAGCCTGGATGACGATGAGAGCGATGAGGATCACGACGTCAAGGTCGCCAAGATGGCGGACGCCGAGATGGCGTCGGAGAAGCCCAAGAAGAAGTCCCGTGTTCGCACCGCTCGTTCGCGCAATCGCGCCCGCGGCATCGATGCGTCCACGGTAATGCTCACCGGCGACCCGGTTCGCATGTATCTCAAGGAGATCGGTAAGGTCGATCTGCTGACCGCTGCCGATGAGGTTGACCTCGCTATGAAAATCGAGGCTGGCCTTGAGGCTTCCAATAAGCTTGAGGCTGCGGATGCGGGCGAGATCGAGCTCACTCGTGCCGAGATGCGACGTCTTACCCGCGTCGAGCAGGTTGGCCTTGAGGCCAAGCAGGCTCTTATCTCTGCAAACCTGCGTCTGGTCGTTTCCATCGCAAAGCGCTACGTTGGCCGCGGCATGCTGTTCTTGGACCTTATCCAGGAGGGCAACCTTGGCCTTATTCGCGCGGTCGAGAAGTTTGACTACGAGAAGGGCTTTAAGTTCTCCACCTATGCTACGTGGTGGATTCGCCAGGCCATTACGCGCGCCATCGCCGACCAGGCCCGTACCATCCGTATTCCCGTGCACATGGTCGAGACGATTAACAAGCTCGTTCGCGTGCAGCGCCAGCTGCTCCAGGATCTGGGTCGCGACCCAACCCCGGAGGAGATCGGTGCCGAGATGGATATGAGCGCCGATCGCGTCCGCGAGATTCAGAAGATCTCACAGGAGCCCGTCTCCCTGGAGACGCCTATTGGTGAGGAAGAGGATTCTCAGCTGGGTGACTTCATCGAGGACTCCCAGGCCGTCGTTCCCCCTGAGGCCGCGAGCTTCTCGATGCTTCAGGAGCAGCTCACCCAGGTTCTCGACTCTCTTGCCGATCGCGAACGCAAGGTTATCGAGCTTCGCTTTGGCCTCGTCGATGGTCATCCCCGCACTCTCGAGGAGGTTGGCCGCGAATTTGGCGTGACGCGCGAGCGCATTCGTCAGATCGAGTCTAAGACTCTTGCCAAACTGCGCCATCCCAGCCGTTCGAGCAAGCTCAAGGACTATATCGAGAGCTAAATCACATTGATGCCCTTCGGGACCCCGGGTTTTCCGGGGTCCTTTTTGTATCGAGGCGCTTTATCTGAAGGCGCTTCTCTGCAGGATGCTAGCCGTGCGACCTCAAGAGGGCGTCATCGATCACTTTACGAACTGCGGGTGTCAAATAATCGCTTAGTGCGGAACCGGGCTGGGACAAATAACGGCTTAGTGCGGAGGTTGGGACAAATAGTCGCTTAGTGCGGACCCGAGCGCGACAAATAATGCGTTAGTGTGGAAAGGACGAGATATAGCAAGGGTACCTTATGAATAGGCCGTTCGCATCGTCTGAGCTAGGAGGCTTGTTCGATGCTGCCCGATGAATAGGGAAGTCTCTTCGGACCCTCTCCAATCCGCACTAATGCACTATTTGACCAAGCCTCCGCACTAAGCCCTTTTTTGACACACCGGATTTCTCGCACTAAGGCATTATTTGGCACAGCCCTTTAGGGGAGATGGTTGAGGGCGCGTTGGAGTGGAAACGATTTGCTTTTTAGCTAAGTGGAAGGTTTACGCTACCTGGTCGTGATCCCGTGCAAACGGTTGAACGGTTGGCTATCTAGATAAATAATAAAAAACCCCGCTCCAAGGAACGGGGTGAAAGCTCTGGCTCCTCGAGTAGGACTCGAACCTACAACAGCGCGGTTAACAGCCGCGTGCTCTACCATTGAGCTATCGAGGAATTCGGTTGCGGCTAAGCAACAAAGTTAATTATATTCATGACCGGGGGAGGCGCAAGGGGGAATTTCAAAAAAGTTTGGAACGTGGCTTCGCCGCTTTTTCCCGACTCTAATAGCGGGGCAGATCGAAGTGAAGGGCGATCAAACTTCAGTTTGCCAGCTTGCATCGCCGATAAGATCTTTAAATAACAAAAAACCCCGCTCCAAGGAACGGGGTGAAAGCTCTGGCTCCTCGAGTAGGACTCGAACCTACAACAGCGCGGTTAACAGCCGCGTGCTCTACCATTGAGCTATCGAGGAATTCGGTTGCGGCTAAGCAACTAAATTTATTATATCCATGGCTGGGGGACGCGCAAGGGGGAATTTCAAAAAAGATAAGCGACAAAAGACAGATAACGGTCTTATCAGCACATTGCGCAACGTGTGAAGCGTCTGTTTTTAGGTCTCGCGGTCTCAAGGCGTATTATCATATTAAAGATTACTCCCATGAACTGACGCGACATCCCGCGCGTCGCGGAAGGAGATACATGTCTGAGACCATTACCGGTTCCCTGAACGTCTCGAACGACGTCATCGCCGACATCGCCGGTTACGCTGCCATGTCCTGCTACGGCGTGGTTGGCATGGCTGAGCAGCTGCAGGGCGCTGAGAGCGTTCGTCTGTCCTCCGGCCAGCGCCTTCGCAAGGGCGTTTTGGTTTCCACCGCTGAAGATGGGCTGACCGTAGATCTTCACGTGGTCATCGAGGCTGGTGTCAACATGAGGTCCGTGAGCCAGAACCTTGCCAGCTCCGTCACCTTCACGCTGCAGGAGATCGCCCAGATCGATCCCTCCAAGCTTAAGATCGCTATTCACATCGACGCTATGAAGTCGCGCGCCTAGTACGCGTTGTCCACGAGATGGAGCTGCAACATCTAATGATCGCAAAGACCGTTCGCACCTGTTTTCCCATCGCCGCCGGCGCGGTTGCTGAGAAGGCAGAGGAAATCAACAAGCTCAACGTGTTCCCCGTGCCCGATGGAGATACCGGCACCAACATGTCCCTTACCCTCCAGTCGGTTGTTAAGGAGCTTTCCGCCCTTCCCGTCGATGCCGATATGGAGGCTATCGCTGGCGCCATCACCCACGGTTCCCTGATGGGCGCCCGCGGCAACTCCGGCGTCATCACCTCCCAGATCCTTCGCGGCGTCGCCGAAGGTCTTGTTGGTGCAACCGAGCCCGCCACTTCCGCTCATATCGCCGTCGCGCTTCGCCGCGCCGTCAAGGTCGCTTTCCAAGCTGTCCGCAAGCCGGTTGAGGGCACCATCCTCACCGTCCTTCGCGACATCTCGACTAAGGCCGATGAGTGCGAAAGGAAGCGCATGACCGCCGAGGAAGCTCTCGACGCCATCGTCGTAGAGGCGTACCAGTCCGTTGCCCGCACTCCCGATCTGCTTCCCGTTCTGAAGGAGAACGGCGTGGTGGACTCCGGCGCCTTCGGCTTCGCTATCTTCCTTGAGAATTTCGTCGCCGCAGCCCTGGGACGTGCGAGCAACATCGAGGACTTCTCCGCCACGTTCGATACCGATGCGGATTCTGCAAAGGCCGGCGCCCTGGATCGTGTCAAGATCGAGGCGAATGACGACTGGGAGGGATCGGAGTACCGCTACTGCAACGAGTTTCTCTTCAAGGCTGAGAAGCATTTTGACGAGGACAAGGCGCTGCAGTTCCTCGCCTCTATGGGCGATTGCGAGTTGCTGGTCGGTGCGTATCCCGACTACAAGGTTCACGTGCACTCCAACACCCCCAACCTTGTCCTTGAGCACATGCTCCAGTTTGGCCAGGTCTACGAGGTCTTCATCCACAACATGGACCTGGAGGTCGCCGAGCGCACCGCTAAGATCCATGCCGATCAGGAGGCTGCCGCCGAGCCCGCTAAGCCCCTTGGATTTGTCGCCGTTGCGGCAGGTTCCGGCGAGGCGGAGATCTTGAAGTCCCTTGGTGTCGACGTCGTCGTTTCCGGTGGCCAGACCATGAATCCCTCTACCGCCGATCTGCTTGATGCCGTCGCCAAGGTCAACGCCGAGGCCGTTATCATCCTGCCTAACAACGGCAACATCCGCATGGCTGCGGAGGCCGCTGCCAACGCATGCGAGGACAAGCGCGTTGTGGTCGTTCCCACCAAGACGGTCCCCCAGGCGTTCTCCGCGCTGTTCGCCGTCATGCCCGATGCGGGCGTTGACGACGTTGTCGAGGCCATGTGCGATGCGTACTCCGAAGTCCGCGACGGCGAGGTCACCCGCGCCGTGCGCGATAGCTCCGCTTCCGACGGCTCTCCCATCCACTCCGGTGATGTTATGGGTATCATCGCCGGTTCCATCGACATCGTTGGTTCCGACGTACTCCAGGTCACGGTCGACTGCATCAATCGCATGATGGACGAGGAAGAGGGCGACTCCCTTACCATCCTCGCCGGCGAAGAGCTTTCTGACGATGCGTTCCAGGAGATCCTCGACGCCATCGAGGAGGCCCAGCCCGACCTCGAGATCGATTCCCATCGTGGCGAGCAGCCGCTGTATCCGGTCATCTTCTCTATCGAATAGGGGACAACTCCATGTCGACAGGCGTTAAGCTGCCCGCCGCGTCCGCGCGCCTTGCTCGCTCGGCCGCCCTTAGCGACGACGTCTCTCGACTCAAATACGTTTCTGGCGCTCGTGAGGAGGCCCTTCGCAAGCTCGGTATCGAGTGCGTGGAGGACCTCCTCCTCCACGTTCCGCGCCGTTACTTGGATTTCACCAGAGCCTACTCCATCGAGCAGGCTCCGCTGGGCGAGGTCTACACCGTCATCGCTACCGTCGATCGCGTGACCGAGAAGCGCCCGCGGCCTCGCATGGTGGTAACGGAGGTCTCTCTTGTTGACCAAACCGGCGTATTGCAGGTGGCGTTTTTCAAGCAGCCTTGGATTTCGCAGCAGCTGTCGCGCGGAGATCGCCTCGCCGTTATGGGCAAGGTCGAGTTCTCCTACGGCTTCAAGCAGATGGCGTCGCCCCATTTTGAAAAGCTCGACGCCGCATCGGTGTCCGGAACGGTGCTGCCGGTGCACCCCGTTCGCGACGGTATAAGCCAGGCTTGGATGAGGCGCATCGTTTCCGGTGCGCTCGAGCAGGTCGCCGATTTCTGCGATCCGCTTCCCGCGCGCCTTCGGGCAAAGCGCGGCCTTATGAGTCTGTCGCGGTCCTATCGCTCGCTTCACTTTCCCGTCGCCATGCCCCAGCGAGAGCTCGCGCGCAAGCGCCTCTCGTATGAAGAGGTGTATTACCTTCAGCTCGCCTTGCGCTTGCGCGGCAACGCCGGCCTTCTTGGCGTGCGTCCCTTCAAGCACCGGGTTGGGTCGCATGTTGACGCGCTTATCGAGCACCTTCCCTTCAAGCTCAGCGAAGAGCAGCAGCTGGCCGTCGATCAGATCCTGGAAGATATGACCAACGGCGGATCCGTCATGAACAGGCTTTTGCTCGGCGATGTCGGCACGGGTAAGACCGCGGTGGCAAGCGTCGCTCTTGCAAGCGTGGCAGATTCCTCATCTCAAGCTTGCGTTATGGCGCCAACGGGCGTGCTCGCCCAGCAATATGCAGTAAAATGCGGTCCTCTGCTCGAGCAGGCGGAAATCTCGTGGGCGCTGCTCACGGGATCGACCACGCAGGAGGAACGCGCGCGTATTCTGGATGGGCTGCGCTCCGGCTCCATCGACGTCCTCTTTGGCACGCATGCCGTTTTGGGCGAAGACGTTTCATTTAAGCTGCTAAGCCTCGTCGTTATCGATGAGCAGCATCGTTTCGGCGTCGGTCAGCGCAATGCCTTGCGATCCAAGGGTCCCGGTGCAGATTTGCTGGTCATGACAGCGACGCCCATCCCGCGCACCCTCGCGCTGTCTGTTTACGGCGATCTTGATACCAGCATTATTCGCCATCGTCCGGTCGAGGGCGCCGGCGTCGCCACCAAGGTGCTGGACGAGGCGAATCGCGATATCGCCTACGGCGCCATCCGCGACGCATTAGAGCAAGGCCGCCAGGCATACGTGATCTGCCCCTTGGTCGCGGAGAAAGAGGACGACTCAGAGTTGGAAGACGTTCCCGCCCTCGAGCGCGATGACGATGGCAGGGTCGTCGCCCCGCCGTTGCGCTCGGTTGAGAAGGATATCGAGGCGCTGCGCATCGCCTATAGGGGCAAGCGCGTCGAGGCGTTGCACGGTCGCATGTCGTCCAAAGAGAAAGACCGTATCATCTCCGAGTTCCGCTCCGGCGACATAGATATCCTGGTGTCCACAACGGTGGTCGAGGTGGGCGTGGACGTTCCCAACGCCACGGTCATGCTTATCGAGAACGGAGAGCGCTTTGGTTTGGCAACCTTGCACCAGCTGCGCGGCCGCGTTGGACGTGGTAAGCTATCGGGCTCGTGCTACGTCATGTGCGCCCTCAAGCGCAAGCGGGGCCGTAGGTCTCCTGCCATCGACCGCCTCGAGGCCCTTGAGTCAACGACGGATGGATTTGCGTTGGCAGAGATGGACTTGCGGCTGCGTCATGAGGGCGAGATCTTGGGTTTGCGCCAGCATGGCGGCGTGAGCTTGCGGTTTGTTGATTTGGACGATGACGCCGATCTTATCGAGTGGGCGCATGCAGATGCCATCGAGACGCTTCGCTACGCGCCATCGCTCGATTCGGTGGCGACGCTTCCCATCAGGCATCGCGTCATCGATCGCTACGGCGATATCTTTAAGGAGGTTAGCGGCGGATGAGAATCATCGCTGGCGAATGGAGGGGCAGGAAGCTGTCCGAGCCCCGCGGACGGGAAGTCACGCGGCCCACGACCGATCGCGTTCGCGAGGCGTGCGCGTCCATGGTCGATTCTGCGCTGGTAGGGGGCATCGAGGCGGCACGTGTGCTCGATGCCTTCGCGGGTTCCGGAGCCATGGGCATGGAGATGCTGTCGCGCGGCGCCTGCTTCGCGGCGTTCTTCGATATCGATAGGCAGGCGGCCGGCCTGGTTCGAAAAAACCTGGAGTCCATGGGGTGCGCCGGCGCTCGCTACCGCGTTACGTCCGGCGACGTGCTTGCCATGTCGACCCGCGGTCGTCTTTTCGGTGCGCCGTTCAACCTGGTGATCCTGGACCCGCCCTATGATTTCGACCCGGCAGACGTCTCCGCCTTCGTCGAGCGCCTTGCTGCCTCGGGCAGCCTTGCCGATGACGCGTTGGTACTCTACGAGCACGCCTCCGCCAAGCCCGGACTCGACCCCTTGGGCTTTATCGAGGAGCGCGACAAGCGCTATGGCAGCACGTCGGTTCAGCTTCTTCGGCGTTCGACTGAAGTCGAGTAAACTCGTCAGCGTATTCAATCCATTTTGACTGTCCCATTGATCGCACACATGCGAGGTACTATGCAACAGATTACCCATGCGTTGGTGCCGGGCACCTTCGACCCCATCACCTTTGGCCATATCGATGTAGCGCGTCGAGCGAGCCGCCTGTTCCCGCACGTTACGGTCGCGGTGGCGGAATCCTTGGGCAAAAACGGCGTCGGCACGGTGTTCACGCTGGACGAGCGCGTGGAGCTTGCCCGCACGGCGCTGAGCGACATTCCCAACGTCGACGTGCAGCCGTTTTGCGGCCTGCTTGTTGATTTCGCCCGGCAGGTTGGCGCCGGCGCGGTGGTAAAGGGATTGCGTGCCATGACGGATTTTGAGTACGAGCTCCAGCAGGCAGACCTCAACTACCGCCTGGATTCTGAGCTCGAGTCCATATTCGTGATGAGCTCGCCCCAATACGGGTACTTGTCCTCCTCCGTGGTGCGTCAGATCGCATCGTTTGGCGGGGATGTATCGGAATTCGTTCCCGTTTGCGTTCAGCGCGCCTTGAAAGAGCGGTTTGTATAGTATCTTGCTGCATGTGGTACTATTACCTGTTGATATGCAACCGTTGAAAGGAGACTGCGATGCCGGGCGAGAACCTTCCTGGCGAGAGGATCGAAAGCTTGGTGGATGAGCTCGAGGGCATCATCCAGGAGTCCAAGGCTCCTTTCGGCAAGGCTCAGCAGAAGATTATCGAGACCGAGGTCTTCTTCAACATCCTTGATGAGATCCGCATGAGCTATCCGGAGGAGTGGCAGAAGTCCCGTCGCATCCTTCGCGAGCGCGATGAGCTTCTTGCCTCTGCTACCGCCCAGGCTGATTCCATCATCGCGGACGCTCAGCAGCAGGCGCTCACCATCGCCGGCGAGCAGGAGATTGTCCGCTTGGCGCAGCAGCAGGCAGATGATATTCGCGATCGTGCCCAACAGTACGAGCGCGAGACCCGCTATGCTGCCGAGGACTACGCAGAGCAGGTGTTCACGCATCTGGAGGAGAACCTCAAGAGCCTCACCTCCACCGTCGCCCGTTGCCGCCAGCAGCTCAATGAGAGCGCTAACCAGTCGCAGAACGGTGCCTGGTAGCTATGGCGAGCGAAATGGACATCCAGCCCGGCGCGGTGGATCAGCCGCAGGCGCCCAGCGTCATCGTCGATCTTACCGGCCAGCTTGAAAATCCCGGCGAATCCATGCCAGTATCCGGCAAGCTTGAGGTGGACGGTTACTCGGTGGGCGATAAACAACTGCAGCTTTCTGACGGTATCCAATACGATGTGGTCCTCACCAATGCCGGCGACGGTATCCTTGTTACCGGCATGGTTCGCGCGCACGCCACGGGTGAGTGCGACCGCTGTCTGGAGCCCGCGAGCTTCGACGTTGCCGGCGAGATCGAGGAATACTACCTTTTCGAAGAGCCTGAGGACGAGGAAGCCTACGAGGATGGATTCGAGCTGGTGGGGGAGGACCGCCAGGTCGATCTTTCCGGTGCCATCAACGATGCCGTCGTTATGGATACGCCCTTTGTGGTGCTGTGCCGCCCGGATTGCCTGGGTATCTGCCCCACCTGCGGCGCCAACCTCAATGAGGGCGACTGCGGATGCGCGGATAAAGCCGAGCAGGACTGGGTCGATAGCGACGAGAACCCGTTTGCCGCGTTGAAGAACCTCAAATTGGACGATTAAGGCCGCGCCCAATCCACGTCTCGTCCACAAATCGGGCGTACAGGGACCGTTATGGAAAAAATACCTGTACACCTGCTGTAACTGTGCTAATATCGCTACTTGCGCGTAATTGTGCTCGATTTAGATTATAAGGAAGGTCAACATGCCAGTACCTAAGCAAAAAAAGGGTCGCGCGAAGACGCATTCCCGTCGCTCCACGAACATGAAGATCACCGCTGCGGCTCGCTCTGTTTGCCCTCGCTGCGGTGCCGTGAAGCTTCCTCACCATGTGTGCCCCAACTGCGGGTTCTACAAGGATCGTGAGGTCATCGTTACCGAGTAACTTACATAAGGTGAGTTACCGTGACGCTATCGCGAAACAGTATGGCCGGCTCGGTGAGTCGGCCATTTCGCTATAAAGGGGGAGTATCCATGAAAGACGTACGCATCGTTGTCGATGTAATGGGAGGGGACGAGGAGCCCCAGGTTGTGCTCGACGGCATCTCCGCCGCCCTTGCCGCCGATCCCGCCCTCACCGTGCTCGCCGCGGGTCCTCAGGATATCGTGGTTCCGTTTTGCGATTCCACCGATCGCGCGGAGGCTCTCATCGCCCCCGATGTCATCACCATGGAAGACGACCCTATCCAGGCTGTCATGACCAAGCGCAAGTCCTCCATCGTCATCGGCTGCCGTGCCGTCAAGAAAGGTAACGCCGACGGCTTCTTCTCAGCGGGGTCTACCGGCGCCGTCACTGCGGCGGGCACCGCCTACGTCACGCCGTTTCGCTACGTGACCGCGGAGGGCGAGCGCCGCCCCATCCGTCCGTGCATCACCTCCACGCTGCCCAACCGCTCGGGGGGCCTTACGGTCTTTTGCGACATGGGCGCCAACCCGGACGTCGACCCGGATGACATGGTGCGCTTCGCCCAGATGGGCGCCGCCTACGCTTCGTGCGTCCTGGGCATCAAGAACCCCCGTATCGGACTCATGTCCAACGGTACGGAGGACACCAAGGGCTCTCACTTCACCAAGGAATGCTTTCCGTTGATGCGTCAGCAGGTGAAGGGCTTCGCGGGCAACTGCGAGGGGTCCGACATGGTGTCGGGCAACGTCGACGTGGTGGTTACCGACGGCTTTGCGGGCAACGTCGCCCTTAAAGCGACCGAAGGCGCGGCGAAGTTCATCATGTCAGAGCTCAAGGGCGCTCTCATGGGGTCGCTTAAGGGCAAGATCGCCGCGGTGCTTCTTAAGGACGAGCTCAAAGCGATAAAGGCAAAGCTCTCAGGCGATGCCAAGGGCGGCGCGATCCTGCTTGGCCTGCGCGGCGTGGTTCTTATCGGCCATGGGGCGACCTCTGTCGAGGCCGTCAAGAACGGTACGCTCGCGGCTGCAGAAGCGGTCAGGGCAGACCTGGTTCAAAACGTCGCGGATTCCATGGAGGGCATCCTCTAGGGATCGCTCGTCCATCCGCCCGCGCATACGGCAACGTTTACCAGCCGCCTTCAACCTTCCTTATCGGTCTGGTTGAGGCGGCTGCTTCAAGCGGGTAGAATCACTAGCATATGCGAAAGGTAACGCCGCCTTCGCTGCTTCACCGAAAGGAGCGCCAACCATGGAGCGCAACGAGATTCTTGAGAAGATCATCGAGATCGCCAGCGATGTTTTGGGCACCAACCCTGATGACGTCAACGAGCAGACCACGTTTGACGACCTGGATGCCGACTCCCTTGATCGCCTTCAGCTTGTGACGGCTATGGAGGACGAGTTCGACCTGGAGATCGATGAGGAGAAGCTTCTCGCCATCAGCTCCGTTGCCGACGCTGTCGAGGCGATCGAATCCGCCCAGGAGGCATAAGGTTTTGACCATAGCAAAGAAACTCGCCCTTGCAGAGCAGATCTGCGGCCATACGTTTAAGAACCGCGACCTTCTGCAAAGCGCTATCACCCATCCATCCGCGGTGGAGGGCCAGCCCGTCTCCGCTTCATATGAACGCCTGGAGTTTCTGGGCGATTCCATACTTGGCTCCATCGTCGCGTTGTCTTTGTTCAAGTCTTATCCCGGCTTTGACGAGGGCAAGCTCACGCGCCTTAAGGTGTCTTTGGTTTCCGGTATGACGCTGTCCGAGGTCGGCCGCGAGCTGGGGATCGATAAGTGCATCGTCTTTGGCGCCTCAGAGACCGGCACCGGTGCCCGCGGCATGCATTCCGCCCTCGAGAACGTATTCGAGTCGCTGGTGGGCGCTATGTATCTGGATGGTGGCTGGGATGTTGCGGAGGAGTTTGTCCACCGTACGCTTAAGCCGCATCTGGCGACCGAGCGCGCGGAGCATCCCACCAACCCAAAGAGCTACCTGCAAGAATGCGTGCAGGCGGACCACCTCGAGGCCCCCTCGTACAAGTTGGTCGACACGTCGGGCCCGGCACACGAGCCCGTCTTCACCGCCGTCGCGCTCGTGGACGGCATCCGCCGCGGTCGCGGCTCGGGTTCTTCCAAGAAGGAGGCGGAGGCTGCCGCCGCCCTGGACGCGCTCAACCGCATGGGCTATACCCACAACGGCGTCATCCTTAAAAAGAAGCTGGGCTAAGCGAGGCATCTGTGTATCTCAAATCGCTCACGTTAAAGGGATTCAAATCATTCGCAGACCGGGCTCACATGTTGTTCGAGCCCGGTCTCACCGTGATTGTGGGCCCCAACGGTTCCGGTAAGTCCAATATTTCAGACGCTATCCTGTGGGTCTTAGGCGAGCAGAGCGCCAAGCAGCTCCGCGGCCAGGCCATGGAGGACGTCATCTTCTCGGGCTCGTCCGCGCGCCAGCCCGTGGGCGTTGCCGAGGTCACGTTGGTACTCGACAACTCGGACCACGTGCTTCCCGTCGACTTCAACGAGGTCGCGGTGACCAGGCGCATGTACCGCTCTGGTGAAAGCGAGTACCTCATCAACTCAAGTCCCTGCCGCCTGATGGACATCCAGGACATCCTGCATGACTCCGGATTGGGCAAGGACACGCACTCCATCATCTCGCAGGGCAAGCTCGACGCGATTTTGCAGAGTAGGCCCGAGGAGCGGCGCGCGCTCATCGAGGAGGCCGCCGGCATCTCCAAGCACAAGCGCCGTAAGGAGCGCGCTCTCAAGAAGATCGCCTCTATGGACGAGCATCTCACTCGTGCCCGCGACATCAACAGGGAAATCTCGCGCCAGCTCAAACCCCTTGAGCGCCAGGTCGACCGCGCGCGCAAGTACAAGGATCTTTCTTCGCGTGCTCGAGAGCTCACCCAGATTCTCGCGGTCGACGAGCTCCGCCGCCTGCAGGCGAGCTGGAGCGATATGGAGAGCGCGGCCAAAGAAGCCGATGCTTCGCTGGAACTCGCCCGCTACCGTCTTGCAGAAAAGGAGCGCGAGCTCGAAAAGCTACAGGTCATGCTCGAGGAGAAAGGCCTCTTTGTGGGCGACCTCGGCGAGCAGCGTCGCCATATGCAGGACGTGGTTGGCCGCATAGGGTCCGACATGCGCCTTCTCGAGGAAAAGGGCCGCAACATGGTTGCGCGCCTCTCTGAGATGCGCGGCACCCTCTCGGGTTCAGAGCACCAGCGCCGCCGCGTTTCAAGCGAGCTCGAGGACGTGGAGCGCCAGTTGGACGAGGTCCGCGCCGCAGCGGAGCTGGCCCAGCAGGATGTAGACGAGTACGCTCCGGCTGCGGGCGAGTTGCATAACCGCCGCGTCGAGCTGGACGAGCTCATCTCCAAGCTCAACCGCGAGCAGCGCGACGCCCAGCGCACCGTTGACAGTGCCTCGCTGGAGCTTGCCAAGGTACGCGAATCGCTCTCAAACGCCGAGCTCGAGGATTCCATGTACGCATCGCGCCTGGAGCAGATCGAGGAGAACATCGAGAATATCGACGAGTCGTTGGTCAGCCGTCGCGACCGCGCGGAGGAGGTGGAGGACCTCCTCAGGGCGGCACGCGAGGAGCAGGACGAGGCGAAGCTCGCCATCGAGACCGCGCGAGGCGCCCTCGAGGAGTTGCGTCGCCGCGAAAGCGAGGCGCGTCAGCGCGTGTCCGAGGTTCGCTCGGAGCTCGCAAGCCTGAAGAGGCTGGACGAGAAGATCTCCGAATCCTCCCCGTTGGTATCAAAGATTGCCCATGCTCGCCCCGATTCCATCGCCGGCCGTTTGGGGGACGTCATCGAAGCCCCCAAGGACCTCGAGGATTTGGTCGAGCGACTGCTCGCGAGCGATATCGAGGCCTTCATCCTTAACGGAGTCAGCGACCTCGAGGATGTCGCGTCCCTGGCGATGGGCGAGTCATCCTCGTCCGGCCAGGCGCTTCTGCTGCCCAAGAGCATCGATTCCGTACCGTCTGTCGACGGCGCCGCCGGTTATCGCTTGGTCGAGCGCCTACAGGTCAAAGAGGGCTTCGCTCCCGCGATCTCCGCGCTCATCGGCCATATCTATGTTGTTGAATCCTTGGCTCAGGCCCTGACTGCCCCCGCGGTGCCCGGAGTTCTCTATGTCACACCCGACGGCGCGAGGGTGACAAATGGCGGCGTCGTTCGCGTTGGCGAGATGGCGTCGCAAAACACCGGCACCCTCGAGCGCAAACGCCGCATTCGCGAGCTCGAGGGCTTGGAGCCCGACCTTGCCTCCGCGTTCGATCATCTGACGCATCAGGTCGAGGATGCCGCGGCGGCCGTGGAGAAGGTTCGTTCGGTGCAGGGCGAGGCATCTGGAAAGATCGCTCGTCTGGACGGCGAGCGCTCCAGCGTGCTGTCGGAGATCGGCCGTTTGGAGCAGTCGCTGGTGCGTATCCTCGCCGAACAGAAGCAACTCAAGCGTCGCCGCGAGGAAGCAGCAGAAGCGGTTCGCGCCGCCCAGCCACGCGTCGACGAGCTGCTCGATGAGCGGGCGGAGGCGCAAGAGCTTTTGGCCGATCTCGCTTCCAGGGTCGCCGATGCCGCCGACGAGCTCGACCGCGTGCGAGCCAACGACGCCGAGGCGGCAGGCAAGCTCGCCGATGCCAAGGTGCGCCTTGCCCAGTCCAAGGAGCGGCTGCGCAGCCTCAACGCCCGCCAACCCGAGCTCAAGCATCGGCTCGAGGGCATCGACCGTCGCATCCGCGCCACCGAGCAGGCATCGCGTTCGCTCGAGGTGCTGCGCCTTCGCGTCGACCCGTTGCACAATCGCTATCAAGCCCTTTCCGAGCGCGCCATGGACTGGGCCGCCCGCCTGCGCGACCAGGCTTCTATCGAGGAGGCGGACTCCGCCTCGCTCAAGAAGACCATCGAGGACGCCAAGAGCGAGGTCGCCCGCGCCAAGCAAGAGGTGGAGCGCTCCACCGCCGCGGTAAACGATTCCCGCGTCGCCCGCGGCAAGCTCGAGGTGCAGGTTGAAAACGCCATCCAGGCTATCACGGCAGACGGGGAGATGGTGCTCGAGGAGGCGCTGCAGCTGCCCGCGCCCACCGATCGCGCTGCAGCGGAGCGGGAGCTCGAGAGCCTTGCCCGCCAGATCAACAACTTGGGTCCCGTCAACCAGGTGGCCTACCAGGAGTACGAGCGCCTCAAGACGCGCGCGGACTACGTGGAGTCGCAGCTGGCGGACCTCGAGAGCGCGCGCAAGGCCCTCACCAAGATCACCTCGGCCATCGACCGCAAGATGCGCAGGCAGTTCCTCATCACCTTCGAGAAGGTGGACCAAAACTTCCGCGAGGTCTTCAGCATGCTGTTTCCCGGAGGTCAGGCGCATCTGGAGATGACCGACCCCGAGCATCCGGCCGACACGGGCATCGAGGTGGTCGCGCAGCCGCGCGGCAAGCGTATCACCAAGATGATGCTCATGAGCGGCGGCGAGAAGAGCTTGACGGCTCTAGCGCTGCTGTTCGCCGTCTACCGTACCCGTACCGTGCCGTTCTACGTGTTGGACGAGGTCGAGGCGGCGCTTGACGACTCGAATCTCTCGAAGCTGATCGGCGCCATCAACGTGCTGCGCGAGTCCACGCAGCTCTTGGTGGTTTCGCATCAGCGGCGTACCATGGAGGAGGCGGACGTGCTCTACGGCGTGTCCATGCAGGCGGACGGCGTGAGCCGCGTCGTCAGCCAGAAGCTAGATCGTGAAACCGGAAAGGTCGTGAATGCATAATGGGATTCTTTGAAGCGCTTTCCCGCGGCCTCGAGCGCAGCCGCGAGGCTCTAAACGAGGTTTTCTACTTTGGCGGCGAGGTAGATGAGGACTTCTGGGAGAACCTCGAGGACACCCTCGTCATGGGCGATATGGGAGCCGAGATCTCCATGCAGGTCACCGACGACCTGCGCGACGAGGCGGCGCGACGCAATCTCAAGACCGCCCGTCAGCTGCGCGGCGCGCTGGCGGACCGTCTATCCCAGGTGTTCGTTCAGCCCGATGGCGACATCTTCCGCGATACCCCCAGCTGCGTGCTGTTTGTAGGCATCAACGGGGCTGGCAAGACCACCACGGTGGGAAAGATCGCCAGCGACATGGCGCACCGTGGAAAGAAGGTTGTGATCGGTAGCGCCGATACGTTCCGCGCCGCCGCCATCGAGCAGCTCGATGTTTGGGGCCAGCGCGCCGGCGTGCCCGTGGTCAAGCGTGAGCGTGGAAGCGATCCTGCCAGCGTGTGCTACGACGTGTTGGACGAGGCCGACCGCTTGGGAAGCGATCTGGTCCTCATCGATACCGCCGGTCGCCTCCATACCTCGCCCGAGCTCATGCGCGAGCTCGCCAAGGTGGTCAAGGTCACCCGCAAGCGCGCCGAGCAGATGAAGCGCGGGCCCATGGCGGTCCACGTGGTGCTGGTCATCGATTCCGCCACCGGTCAAAACGGCCTCAACCAGGCGCTTGAGTTCAACGACGCGCTGGGGCTCGACGGCATCATCATGACCAAGCTCGACGGTACTGCCAAGGGCGGCATCGCGCTCGCGGTCGCCTCGCGCTTGAAGCTTCCCATCTACCGTATCGGCGTGGGCGAGAGCGTGGACGACCTCCAGGAGTTCGATGCGCACGAGTTCGCGCGCGCCCTGGTGGGCGAGGAGTAGCCCCGTTTTGCCGTATAATCACCTACCAGTGAAAAGATTGTTTGAGTGGGGGAGGACCCATGTTCAATAGCCTGTCCGATCGCCTGACAGATACCTTTGACCGCCTGCGCGGCAAGGGCAAGCTCACCGAGGCGGATATCACCAGCGCGATGCGCGACATCCGCATGGCGCTTCTGGAGGCGGACGTCAACTTCAAGGTGGTCAAGGACTTTGTTGCCCGCACCAAGGAGCGCTGCATGACCGCCGAGGTCATGGAGTCCCTCTCGCCCGCGCAAAACGTGGTCAAGATCGTTTTGGACGAGCTCATCGAGCTTTTGGGCTCGACGGAGAGCAAGCTCGTCCTCTCCAACCGCATTCCCAACGTCATTATGCTGGTGGGCCTGCAGGGCTCCGGTAAGACCACCGCTGCGGTGAAGCTCGCCTACTTGCTCAAGAAGCAGGGTAAAAGCCCGCTTCTGGCCGCCTGCGACGTCTACCGTCCCGCGGCTGCGGACCAGCTGGCTACGCTCGGTGGGGAGATCGGCGTGCCGGTCTTCCGCGGCGACGGCCAAAACCCCGTCGAGATCGCTCGCGCCTCCATCCGCGAGGCCGTCGACCACATGCGCGACGTGGTCATCGTCGACACCGCCGGCCGCCTTCAGATCGACGAGCAGATGATGCAGGAGGCCGTCGACATCAAGAAGGCCGTCAAGCCCGACCAGGTTCTCATGGTGGTCGACGCCATGACCGGCCAGGATATCGTCAACGTGGTCTCCACCTTCGCCGAGCGCACCGACTTCGACGGCGTCATCATCTCCAAGCTCGACGGCGACGCACGCGGCGGCGGCGCGCTTTCCGTCCGCGAGGTCACCGGCAAGCCCATCAAGTTCGTTTCCATGGGCGAGAAGCCCGACTCGCTCGAGGTCTTCAACCCCGAGCGCATGGCCAAACGCATCTTGGGGATGGGCGACGTCATCGGCATCATCGAGAAGGCCCAGGAGATGGCCGATGTCGAGCAGCTCGAGGCTGCGGAGCGCATGCTTCGCGAGGGCTTTACCATGAACGACATGCTCGACCAGATGCGCGCCGTCAAGAAGATGGGCGGCATGAAGGGCATTCTGGGCATGCTCCCCGGTGGACAAAAGGCCTTGAACCAGATGGGCGGCAACCTGGACGAGAGCATCTTCGAGCGCAACGAGGCCATGATCATGTCCATGACCAAGGAGGAGCGCGAGAAGCCCAGCATCATCAACGGCCAGCGCCGTGCGCGCATCGCCCGCGGCTCCGGCACCACGCCGGCAGACGTCAACAACCTCATGAAGCAGTGGGGCGAGATGAACAAGATGATGGGCAAGATGCGCTCCATGACGCAGCAGGCTCAGGCCGGTTCTGGCAAAAAGGGCAAGAAGGGTAAGAAGGGCAAGAAGATGCGCATGCCTGGTATTCCCGGCATGGGCGGCATGCCCGGCATGGGCGGCGGCAACCCGTTTGGCGCCATGGGTCGCGGTGGCAGCGATATGGATATGCTGCGCGCCATGGAGCAGCAGATGCGCAACAAGCGCTAGCGATAGCTGCAAGGTGCATTTTCGCGGGCGGTTCGCGGTCTCGGCCGTTGACCGCCCGTTTTGTTTAGAATGTGCGTGCGGCGCCTCTTTGCGCCGATTGAGGTTCCCCCTACGGGGGTAAAGCCATACACGTCGGTTAACGCCTTGACCATCCCTATTTGGCATAATGCGTCCCGACGATCAGGAAAGGAGTCTCCCATGAGCAAGGCTGATCAGCTCTTTGTCTCTATGTGCAAGGATATTCTGGATCATGGCACCACCACGGAGGGCGAAAAGGTTCGACCCCGCTGGGAGGACGGGTTCCCGGCCTACACCATCAAGAACTTCGGCGTCACCAACCGCTATGACCTGCGTGAGGAATTTCCCGCGTTGACGCTTCGTCGCACCGCTCTCAAGAGCGCTATGGACGAGATCTTGTGGATCTACCAAAAGAAGTCCAACAACATCAACGATCTCAACAGCCATATCTGGGACCAGTGGGCCGATGAGTCTGGCTCAATTGGCAAGGCCTACGGCTACCAGATCGCCCAGAAGTCGAGCTATCGCGAGGGTGAGTTCGATCAGATGGACCGTGTCCTGTACGATCTCGAGCACACGCCGTTCTCCCGTCGCATCATGACCAATATGTACACGTTTGCGGACCTGCATGAGATGAACCTGTATCCGTGCGCCTATAGCGTTACCTACAACGTCACGCAGGGCGAAGGGGATGAGAAGCCCGTCCTCAACATGGTTCTCATGCAGCGCAGCCAGGATATTCTCGCGGCTAATAACTGGAACGTGTGCCAGTACGCCATCTTGCTCATGATGGTCGCCCGCCATGTCGATATGGTTGCCGGCGAGTTGCTCCACGTTATCGTCGATGCTCATATCTACGATCGTCATGTCGACATCGTCCGCGAGCTTATCGAGCGGCCGCAGTATCCGGCCCCTCGCGTGTCGCTCAATCCCAACGTCCAGAACTTCTACGATTTCACCATCGATGACCTGATCGTCGAGGATTACAACCATGGCCCCCAGGTCAAAAACATCCCCATCGCCGTTTAGGGAGGATTTCGCTTTGAGTTGCAAACTTTCAGCAATCGTCGCCGTCTGCGATGATTGGGGCATCGGCCGCGATGGCGGCATGGTAGTCGCGAATAAGCAGGATATGCGCCATTTTGTGAGCACAACAACGGGACACCCCGTCATCATGGGCCGCAAGACGCTTGAGAGCTTTCCCGGGGGACGTCCCTTAAAGAACCGCCTAAACATCGTCCTCACGCGCGACCCCTTTTTTCATAGAGAGGGAGTCGAGGTGGTGCATAGCGTCGATGCGGCGCTCGACCTCGTATGCGACCAGGACGAAGCATGGGTTATCGGCGGGGGCCAGGTCTACCAACAGCTCCTGCCGTATTGCGAGCGCGCAGTGGTCACCAAAAACCATTGCCTACGCGCGGCTGACGCTTATTTTCCCAATCTTGACCAAGATGAGGCCTGGGAGCTTGTAGATGAGACCGAACCCATTATCTTGGGTCGCGGCGAAGGCGATGAGGGCGTGAGCTTCTCTTTTGCTACCTATCAGCGCCGCCAGCAGGGGTAAATCTTCGCCCGCTGGGGTATCATACAATCTATACGTCGCATTGTGTCCGGGCCCGAGCGGCCCGGCTTCGTTGAAGGGCCCGCTCCATGAAGACCGTCATCCTGTACCGTTCCAAGCACCATGGCAACACCAAGAAACTTGTCGATGCCGTTGTGGCAAACTTCGACAACGTCGACGCCATCGATGTCGCCGCGCTTGGCAAGAACGAGTATCCGGATTTGGACGAGTACCCACTGGTGGGCATAGCTACGGGCATCTACTACGGCAAGATCGACGATGACCTGGCGCGCGTCATGGAGCACATCATCAACGAGGGGCAGAAGATCTTCGGCCTCATTACCTACGGCGGTTCCAGCAAGTGGTACGGCAAGGATATCGATGGCATCTGCCGCATGAAGCGCGCCGTCTTCCTGGCCTGCTGGGGTTGCGCCGGCTTCGATACGTGGGGCCCGTACAAGTTTATGGGCGGCATGAATAAGGGCCGCCCCAACCAGGACGATATCCAGGCGTGCCTAGAGTTCTACAAGAAGCTTCTCGATGACTACGGCGATATTTTGGACGAGCAATACGAGCAGTACAAGAAGCGCCGCGCTTATCAGGAGGCGCACCCGGCAGGCGGCCTTATGTCCAATATCAAGCGCTCTGCCAAAAAGATCACCGGTAAGTCTAAAAAGCCCGCTGCGCAGGCATCTCGCCGGGAATCCTCGTCCGTGGACGACGCCGACTCCAAGGCGGATTCTGAGTAATGGCTCCCGAGATCATCCATATCGATTCCCTGGACGATAGCAGGCTCGATGCCTATACGCGTCTGACCGAACGCGAGCTCCGTAGCGTGCTGGAACTCCAAAAGGGCATCTTCATCGCAGAGAGCGCCAAGGTTATCGAGCGAGCGCTCGCTGGCGGCATGGAACCCATCAGCTTCTTGATGGGGGAGCGCTGGCTGGACTCCTTGCTTCCGCTGCTTGAGACGCTCGATACAAAAGAGAGCGTTCCCGTGTTTGTGGCTCCCATGGAGCTGATGGAGCGGCTCACCGGCTTCACGGTCACTCGGGGCGCCCTTGCCGCTATGCGTCGACCCCGCTTGGAGCCTGCCGACGCGTTTTTACGCGGCATCTGCGAGCACGCGGGCGAGCGGCCCGTGCGCGTGTGCGTGCTAGAGGGCATTGTGGACCACACTAACGTGGGTGCCATCTTCCGCAGCGCTGCCGCCCTCAACGTCGACGGCATCCTGGTGAGCCCCACCTGCTGCGATCCGCTGTACCGCCGTGCGGTGCGCGTGAGCATGGGCACGGTCTTTCAGGTTCCCTGGACCAGGATCGGTTCAGAGGCGCGCGCGTGGCCCCATGATGGATTGGATGCCTTGCATGGCGCCGGTTTCTCTTGCGCTGCTATGGCGTTGACGGACGATTCCGTTCCGCTTGACGACCCCGTGCTGCAGCACGAGCCCCGCCTTGCAATCTTTATGGGGACCGAGGGACAGGGTCTGGGAGCCAAGACCATCGCTGGCTGCGACCGCGCGGTCCGCATTCCCATGGCGCACGGCGTGGACTCGCTCAACGTGGCGGCTGCCTCCGCCGTGGCGTTTTGGCAGCTGTGTCCCCATGTTGATAACGCATATCACTACCAACCCGGTCGCTACTAGCTTGTGCCTTATAATCTTATAGCCTACTTGAGCGCTCGCTTTTGTCGAGCGCTTTTCCGTTGAGTTAGAAAGGTGTTGCCATGAATTTCAAGATGGTCCACACGGAAGTGCACGTTCTTGACCTCGATGCCTCGCTGGCGTTCTACAAGGAGGCCCTGGGTTTGGAGCCCGTCCGCGAGAAGGGTCCGGAGGACGGCTCTTGGAAGATCGTCTTCCTAAAAAACGACCAGACCGACTACCAGCTGGAGCTCACCTGGAACCTCGGCCGCACCGAGCCCTATGATAACGGCGGCGGAGACATTCACCTCGCGTTTACCGTGGACGATTACGACGCGGCGCTTTCGCACCACACCCAGATGGGCTGCGTGGTGAAGGTCAACGAGCGCATGGGCATCTACTTTATCGAGGATCCGGATGGATTCTGGATCGAGATCATCCCCGCCAAGCGATCCTAAGATTGCCCGCATGCCGCTTGTCGGCATCTGCGACCGTTTTATAGACCTCTGCCTACTGCATCTAGATTGCGCCCTTGTACCGTGAAGCATGGGGGCGTACTCTCTTTTTGGTACATTGGAGCATATGCGTCGGGGGATGGGCGCACATCGTGTGTTCGGGGGAGAAGCATGGGTAAGCGCGGGACAAGTGGTTCAATCGACGTCACGCAGGGCGTTATCTGGAAGCAGATCATAGCGCTTTGCGTTCCCATCTTCTTCGCATCGTTCTTTCAGCAATCGTACGCCCTTATCAATACGTTTATCGTGGGCCAGTTTGGCGGCAAGCTCGCGCTGGGCGGCATCCAGGCGACCATGAGCCTGACTGAGCTCGCGGTCGGGTTCTCCGTCGGCCTTGGAGCTGGCTGCGCGGTCATTACGGGGCAGTTCTTTGGCTCGCACGATGACGAGCGCCTTTCGCGTTCCGTCCACACCGCTATGACCATCGCCCTGGTCCTGGGCCTTATCGTGTCGGTCGCCGGTGTGATCTTCATCCCCCAGATTCTTCAGTTTATGGAAACGCCCCAAGAGCTCATGTGGGAGTCGGTATCCTATTCTCGCTGCTATTTTGGCGCAATGGTGTTCGCGCTCTTGCTTAATATGGGGACCGCCCTGCTTCGCGCTGTGGGCGATACCCGCGCTCCCGCCCTCATCATCGCCAGCGGCTGCGTCATCAACGTGATTCTCGACCTCATCCTTGTGGCATGGCTGGGTCTGGAGGCGCTGGGCTGCGGCATAGCCACAGCTACCACTATCTTCATCAACTGCTGCTGCGTGCTTTATCGCCTCATGCGCGCCAAGGGCGCCTGGCGTCTCGATATACGCAAGCTTGGCGTCGATGGACGAATCTGTCGCTCCATGCTCTCCTGCGGCATGCCGCTTGCGATTCAGTCCAGCGTCTACTCGGTCTCAAACATCATCATGCAGTCCACCGTCAACACGTTTGGCGTCGACGCCGTCACCGGCTGGGGCCTCTCGGGCAGGCTCGACGCGATCGTATGGCTGGTAACGGAGGCGCTGGGCGTCGCCATCACCACGTTCGCAGCTCAGAACTTTGGCGCGCGCAACTACAAGCGCATGCGCCAGGGTTACCACACCTCGCTTGTCATTACCGTGTTCTTGGTGGGCTCGCTGTCACTGTTCTTGGT
Organism: Collinsella tanakaei YIT 12063; assembly: GCF_000225705.1. Taxonomy (GTDB): domain Bacteria; phylum Actinomycetota; class Coriobacteriia; order Coriobacteriales; family Coriobacteriaceae; genus Collinsella; species Collinsella tanakaei. Next base: position 500,438 of record NZ_JH126467.1, on the reverse strand, counting down.
TGTTTTCGTCGAACCCTTGGCGCGTATCTTTATCGATGACCCCGCGGTCACGGGTTACACGGCAAAGATGGTTCATTTCATCGCGCCGTTCTACCTGTTCTACTCAGTCGTCGACAACACGTCTGGCGCCATTCGCGGTTCCGGCGAGAGTTTCCGCCCCATGCTGCTCACCATCCTGGGCACCTGCGTGTTTCGCGTGGTGTGGCTGCTGGTCGTGGTGCCCATGCACCATACGGTCGAGACCATGCTGCTGGTCTACCCCGTGACATGGATCCTCACGGCGGCCCTCTTTGTTGCCTACCATCACTTTGGCCACTGGCTAACCCATGCAGAGGAGAAGGCCGCCCGTCTGGAGGTTCAGCTGTAGGGGCCGCCTAATACTCGATTCCCTTGCGGGCGAGCAACCCTTCATCAAAGTAGTGCTTTACGGGACGCATTTCCGTCACCAGGTCGGCAAGGTCCGCAAGCGGCGTCAGGCCGCGGCCCGTAAGAACCAGCTCCGTGGTCTGCGGCTTCAAGGCAATCAGACGCTCGATGTCCTCACGGGTGACAAAGCCCCTGCGCATCGCCTCTCCCACTTCGTCCAAAATCAACACGTCAACCGGGGTGGGGCAGGGTAGCGTGCAATCAGGGGAGGCCTGCTCGTCTTCGGCGCTGCCGTCATCTGAGAGAGCTATTCGCGCCATCTCCATAATTTGCTGGGCGCATTCTGCGGGCGTGGCGCGCGTTGCCTGGATGATGGGTAGGCCAAAGCGGGCGGCTGCATCGTGCTCCGAGCAGTGTAGCTTCTTTACAAATTGCAGCATCAAAACGTTGAGGCCGTAGCCGGTCGCCCTAAACGCCAGACCCATGGCCGCGGTGGTTTTACCTTTTCCATCGCCCGTGTAGATCTGGACTTTGCCGGTGTCGAGATGCGTCATCTTAAGTCTCCTTAAGGAAGTGTCGGACTATCGTTTTGCTCTGTGGGTACCATTAAACCATTGCAAACCCTTTGGGATGGAGAAACAACGTATGGAGATGGATGATCATAAACGTAGAAGGAATATGATCCTTTACGTTCTCATCGCCTTTGTTGTCTACCTTGTTATGAGCCAGGTGCTGTTCCCTAGCATGAAAACTGGCGTCAAGGTGGAGGACGTGAGCTACTCGACCTTTGTTGAGAAGCTTGAGGCAAAAGATGTAAGCAACCTGGAGTATACGCAGGATGCCTCATCTGTTGCCCTGTATCAGCTTGAGGGCGAGAAGGATATCGCGTATCGCACCACGGTGCCTGCGGGCGATAGCGGCATCTGGACCCTCATCCGCGAGTCCGGGGCGGACACCACGGTCGATATTCCGGACCAAAACTCCGGTTATATGACCTATATCCTGCTTACGGTGGTGTTGCCCATCGCCATCTTCTTCCTTGCGGGCTGGTGGCTCAACCGCCGTATGAAGAAGGCTATGGGCGAAGACAACCCTTCGATGAACTTTGGCAGCGGCGGCTTTGGCGGCATGGGCGGAGGCCTGGGCAAGTCCGGCGCGCGCATCGTCGCGTCCAAAGATGTCGGCGTCACCTTCAAGGACGTCGCCGGCCAGGAAGAGGCCAAAGAGTCCTTGAAGGAGGTTGTCGACTTTCTCGAGAACCCCAAGCGCTATGAGGAGATTGGCGCCAAACTTCCCCGCGGTGCCCTGCTTGTAGGCCCTCCGGGCACCGGTAAGACGCTGCTTGCAAAGGCTGTCGCCGGCGAGGCGGGCGTTCCGTTCTTCAGCATCTCCGGTTCGGAGTTTGTTGAGATGTTCGTCGGTCGCGGCGCCGCCAAGGTGCGCGACCTGTTCAAGCAAGCCAAGGAGAAGGCGCCCTGCATCGTCTTCATCGACGAGATCGACACCATCGGCAAGAAGCGCGATGGCGGTGGGTTCTCCGGCAACGACGAGCGCGAGCAGACGCTCAACCAGCTGCTGACCGAGATGGACGGCTTCGATAACCAGAAGGGCATCGTTGTTCTCGCTGCGACCAACCGCCCCGACAGCCTTGACCCCGCTCTGCTTCGACCCGGCCGCTTTGACCGCCGCGTCCCCGTCGAGCTGCCCGACCTTACCGGCCGCAAGGCCATTTTGGAGCTGCATTCCAAGGACGTTAAGGCCGAGCCGCCTATCGACCTTTCCGCTATCGCCCGCGCTACGCCCGGCGCTTCCGGTGCCGACCTCGCGAACATCATCAACGAGGGCGCGCTTCGTGCCGTGCGCATGGGTCGCAAGCGCGCCACGCAGGAGGACTTCGAGGAGTCGGTAGAGGTGGTTATCGCCGGCCAGCAGCGTAAGTCCACGGTGCTGTCCGATCACGAGAAGCAGGTTGTTTCCTATCACGAGATCGGTCACGCTATCGTCGCCGCAAGCCAGATGGACTCCGCTCCCGTTACCAAGATCACTATCGTTCCGCGTACCTCCGGCGCGCTGGGCTACACCATGCAGGTTGAGGCGGACGAGAAGTTCTTGACCACCAAGCAGGAGGTCCTCGACAAGCTGGCAGTCTACTGCGGTGGTCGTGCGGCGGAGGAGCTCATCTTTGGCGAGATGACCACGGGTGCCGCCAACGACATCGAGCAGGCCACCAAGCTGGCGCGCAACATGATCACGCGCTTTGGCATGTCCGACGAGTTTGGCATGATGGCGCTGGGTACCGTCCAGAACGCCTACCTCAACCAGGACACCTCGCTTACCTGCGCTCCCGGCACCGCCGAGCGCGTTGACGAGGCTGTTTTGAAGCTGATCACCGAGGCTCATGAGCGCGCGATGCAGATTTTGAAGGAGAACAAGTTCAAGCTACATGAGCTCGCCCACTACCTCTATAAGAAGGAAACCATCACTGGCGACGAGTTCATGAACCTTCTCACCCGCGAGAACTCGCTGATGCCTAAGCAGTAATCGCGTTTTCTAAAACCGTTGACGGGTCCCTCCTGTATCTCCATGCTTGCTTTGCGCAGCGCGTGGAATATGGGAGGGTTCCTTTTGTTATAGACGCACGCGTACCGTGGGTATAATGGGCGCGGAATTATCTTCGGTGGCGGCTGCATCCGCGGCGTGCCACCGTACCCATATATCGCACCCATTTAGAAAGGGGGCTCTCTTGAATAGGGAACCCGATCTTCGCTTCGCTATCCTTATCGATGCAGATAACGTAAGCGAGAAATATGTTCAGATTGTTTTGGACGAGGTCGCTAACGCCGGCGTCGCAACCTATAAGCGCATCTATGGCGATTGGACCAGCCCCAGGCTTTCCAGTTGGAAGAAGTGCCTTCTGGATAACTCCATCATCCCCATGCAGCAGTACAGCTACACCTTTGGTAAGAACGCAACGGACTCCGCGATGATCATCGACGCGATGGACATCCTGTATTCGGGCACGGTCGACGGATTCGCGATCGTGAGCTCGGACTCCGATTTCACGCGCTTGGTCGCCCGCCTGCGCGAAAGCGGCATGTACGTTATAGGCATGGGCGAGCAAAAGACGCCTCGACCCTTTATCTCCGCATGCAACCAGTTCAAATACCTCGACCTGCTTTTGGCTGCTCGCGCCAGCGAAGATGAAGCTGATGAGGACGAGGAGCTGGAAGTGCCGGTAAAGAAGCGCCGCTCGCGCTCGCGCGGTCGCAAGCAATCTCGTGCTGCCGAGCGTTCTCAAGACGCCGATGCCGAGCTCGCAATCGATAGGAATGAGGGCGACGCCCTGATCGAGGTTGCAGCCGATATCGAAGATGCTGCAGACGCGGGTGCCGCCCAGCGCCGGGCTCGCCGCCGTCCCGGCGACAGGGGAGTGCTCGCAGTGCCGGCAGGAGATATGCCCGGGGATGCCGACGCGCTTGCCGAGGTGTCCGCAGGGTTCTCCGGTGAGGCGGAGGCGGATGCCGTCGAGGTGGAGTTTGGCCAGATGAGCAAGGCGGACCGCCGTCGTCACATGCGCATGATCCGCGAGTCCATCAACGCCATCATCGACAAGTTCTCAGATGATGACGGCTGGGTGAGCCTTGGCCAGTTGGGAGACCAGCTCGCTCGTCGTCTTCCAGATTTTGACGTGCGCAATTACGGCTTTAAGAAGCTTCGTCCGTTTTTGAAATCGCTGGGCGTCTACGAGTTCGACGAGCCTTCCGATGACTCCGGGCATCGCCAGATCTATCTGCGCGTCAAGGCTGAGTAGGACCCTGTATTTCCACGATGTGCTTGCCGTGTTATCAAGTTTGCAACATTATCAAGTTTGCAACATCGCTCAAGATCGATCTATTCCGATATGAATGGAAAAACCCGCCGCCATCCCCTAATGCAGGGTGGCGGCGGGTTTATTTGAATCTAGGGTGCGGCCGGCTTGATCTTGAGCTATGCGAGGGAGCGTCCATATGCGTCGGCAGCCTTGATGGCCTCTACAAGCTTCTCGTCCTCAAAGGGCTGCGGGTTGCCTTGTTTCCACTCATTGGTGTTGTGGGCGAGCTCGACAATGCCGGGCAGGTGCTCCTCGGAAAGGTCGAGTTCCGCCAAGGTGGTGGGCAGGCCGAGCTTCTTGTTTAGCGCGGCGTAGCGGGCCAATCCCTCCTGGTCGCCAATGTATGAGAGCAGCACCAGGACGCCAAAGCTCACGACCTCTCCGTGAAGATGTGTTTTGCCGCCGCGCGGCACGCCGGTGGTCGCGTTGTAGAACGCGTGGGCCAGCGAGGAGTTGTAGTAGAAATCCGGTTGGTTGGTAAGGTTGGAAACGTAGCCGGTGTTGACTACGATATCGAGTGCAATCTGCTTGACGGCTTCGCTGGCGGTGTTGTTTCGAACGTCTGCGAGACCCTGCTCGCCGTAGGTGAACAACGGCGCCGAGCAGGTATGTGCGAGGGCTAGGCCTAGCGCGCCGGTGTGGGTAAGGTTGCCTGCGCTGGTTGCGTATTCTACCTCTGGCTGCTTGGAGAGCGCGTCTCCAATGCCCGCCCAGAAATACTCCTGGGGAGCGTTTGCGATGATGGCGGGATTTATGAAGATGTGCGCCGGTGCATCCGGGTAGGAGTAGCACTTCAGCGAGTGGTCATCGTGGTACACAACGGCGATGGCCGTGGCGCTCGAGCAGTTGGAGCAGATGGTGGGTACGGAGAAAACCGTCTTCTTGGTGGCGATCGCCGCGGTCTTCACGGTGTCGATGGCTTTGCCGCCGCCGATGGCGAAGGCGACGTCCGCCTGCTGGAAAGAGGGGTTGGCCTCAAGCGTCGCTATGGTGCTTTCGGTTGAATCGGTGCCGTAGGCAATGGTATCCAGAACCTCGATATCGGTGCCTTCCAGTACCTTCAAGATCATGGGTGCTGCTGCCGACAGGGCGCGCTTGCCGCCCACCAGGACTACCGACTTGGCGCGATAGCTCGCAAGGGCGGCTGGGACCGCGCCAAAGCAATCTTCTCCCACCGTGTAATCACTCATCTGGATATTTCTCATGGCACTCCAATCCGCGCACGCATACTGTGGGCTATGGTAGTTATTGCGATTGGTTTTCATTGCGAAACGCATTTTGATTTCTGTACTGTTAATTGTGTTCTATGCGTTCTCAGTTAATTGGTGCGCGCGTCACATGATGTAGCTGCAGAAATAAAGGCGCTCATTAGATATGTTTGAGGGTCGGCTCAAGTTGTTGGGTGTGATGGTGACATGAAGAAAGTTGTTGTAAGCGCTTGCCTGCTGGGCGAGTGCTGCAAGTACAGCGGGGGAAACAACAAAAGCGAGAGGATGCTAGAGCTGCTCGCGGCGCGCGACGACATCGAAGTGGTGGGCGTGTGCCCAGAGGTGGCGGGAGGGCTTCCTACGCCTCGCCCGGCCGCGGAGATCGTCAACGGCGAGGTGATCAACAAGGACGGTGTAAGCGTGGATGCGGAGTTCCGCGCGGGCGTCGCTGCGATTATGGATCGCTTGAGTCGATCCATCGAGGCGGGCGAGGTGGAGACTGCTATCCTGCAGTCGCGCAGCCCCAGTTGCGGGGTGCATCAAGTCTACGACGGTACGTTTTCCGGCACGCTTATCGCGGGCAAGGGACTGTTCGCCCGGGCTCTGGACGATGCGGGGATTCGCCTTGTCGACGTGGCCGATTTATAGCGTCGCTCGTTTATCGTCCATCGATTTGCTATTGCCCGTGTTTCGCGCTGATGAAAATGGGGGAGAGCGCATGGTCGACGGATACTTTCGCATGACGTGCGCCCGCTCCGTGCTATGATGTCGGACTACAGGCGTTGAAGGGGACGAGTACCTTGGACCACGCGTGCTACAGAGAGTTCGGCATGCTGAGAGCCGGACGCGCGCGCCCAGGAGAATATCACCCCGGAGCCGCGGCCCCAACGGAATGCTTTGCGCTTCTTAGTAGACGTCGCCGGGATGGCCGCCGTTATAGGCCAGCCGAGTATTGAGGGGAGCGCGAGAGCGTGACCTCTAAGCTGGGTGGTATAGCGAAACGCTACCGTTTTGTGCGGTTTTATGGAAGGCGCTTCGTCCCAGCTTGCAGGGACGGGCGCCTTTTTGCGTCCGTGAGATGAAAGGGGTACTTGTGGCGAACGAGTACAAGAAGACCATGAACTTGCCCAAGACGGCGTTTCCCATGCGCGCCGGTCTGGCCAAGTCCGAGCCTGTCCGCCTGAAGGGCTGGCAGGACAACCACGTCTACGAGCAGCTCATGAAGAAAAACGAGGGGCATGACAAGTTTGTCCTGCATGACGGCCCTCCGTACGCGAACGGCCCCATCCACCTGGGCCACGCTATGAACAAGATCTCCAAGGACATCATCAACCGCTACCGCTCCATGCAGGGGTACCAGACCCCCTACGTGCCCGGCTGGGATTGCCATGGCCAGCCCATCGAGCACAAGGTCGAGGAGATGCTGGGAACCGAGAAGTTCAACCAGACCCCGGTCGATAAGATCCGCGAGCTTTGCAACAAGTTCGCCGTCGAGAACATCGACCTGCAGCGCGAGGGCTTCAAGCGCTTGGGCGTGCTGGGCGATTGGGATAACCCCTACCTCACCCTCTACCATCAGCACGACGCCGCGGACATCGAGGTCTTCAAGGAGATGTTCGATGCCGGTATGATCTATCGCGGCCACAAGCCCGTTCACTGGTGCAAGCACTGCCACACCGCATTGGCCGAAGCCGAGATCGAGTACGGCGATGAGACCAGCCCCTCCATCTACGTCCGCTTTGAGATGACCTCCAAGCCCGCCGGCCTTGAGAACTTCGACGGCCCCGTGGACTTCGTCATCTGGACCACCACCCCGTGGACCATCCCGTCCGACCAGGCGGTCTCGCTCAAGCCCGAGGCCATCTACGTCGCCGTGGAGCACGAGGGACGCGCCGAGATCATGATGAAGTCCTTGGCCGAGCAGGTCTGCGAGATCGCCGGCTGGGAGTACTCCCCGGTCATGGTCGACGGCAAGCCCTATGAGGTTCCCGCCGAGACTTTCGATCACCTGCATTACAAGCAACCCGTCTTCGACGGCGTCGAAGGCGTCGCTCTTCTTGCTGACTACGTCGGCACCGAAGACGGTACCGGTATCGTCCACAACTCGCCCGGTCACGGCGTGGACGACTATTACGTTTGCCTCAAGGAGGGCATGGACATCTGCATGCCCGTCGACGACGACGGTCGCTTCTACGTGGGCGAGGACTTCGGTACCGGCGGCCCGTTCAGCGGCATGGACACCGACGAGGCCAACCCGCACATCATCGAGTTCTTGCGCGAGCGCGGTACCCTGGTGGCAGAAAAGAAGATCACCCACAGCTACCCGCATTGCTGGCGCTGCAAGAATCCCGTGCTTTTCCGCGCTACCGACCAGTGGTTCGTCTCCATGGACAAGACCGGCCTGCGCGAGACCGCTTTGGACCAGGTGAAGAACCACGTCGCTTGGTATCCCGAGCACGCTTCCAACCGCATCGGCGCCATGGTTGAGCAGCGTCCCGACTGGTGCATCTCTCGCCAGCGCAACTGGGGCGTCCCCATTCCCAGCTACACCTGTGCGGACTGCGGCGAGAAGATTATGAATGACGACACGCTCGACGCGGTCATCAGGCTCTTCCATGAGAAGGGTTCCGACGCCTGGTTCACGGATACGCCCGAAAGCTATCTTGGCGACGCTTGCGTTTGCCCCAAGTGCGGCGGCCATCACGTCAAGGCCGATCGCGACATCTTGGACGTGTGGTGGGATTCCGGCGTCTCCTGGAAGGCCGTCTGCGAGTTCCGCCCCGAGCTCAAGTACCCGGCTGATGTCTACCTGGAGGGCTCCGACCAGCATCGCGGCTGGTTCCAGAGCTCGCTTCTGACTAGCGTGGGCGCAAACGGCGTCGCTCCGTACAAGGCCGTCATCTCCCAGGGCTTCACCCTGGACGGCCAGGGCCGCAAGATGTCCAAGTCTCTGGGTAACGTCATTGACCCCAACAAGATCTGCGACGAGATGGGCGCCGACATCGTGCGCCTGTGGGTCTCCAGCGTGGATACGTCCACGGACGTCGCCTGCGACCATGAGATCCTCGCCCGTACCTCCGACGCGTACCGTCGTTTCCGCAACACCCTGCGCTTCCTGCTCTCCGTTCTGGAGGACGATTTCGAGCCCGAGCGCGACGCGGTCTCCATCGCAGACCTTATGCCGCTCGACAAGCTCATGCTCGCCCGCTTGACCCAGGTGCAGGCAGAAGTCGATGCCGCTTACGAGCGCTATGAGTTCAACCGCGTTTATCGCGTGCTCTATGACTTTGTGGTGACCGAGCTCTCCAACGTCTACCTGGATGCTCTGAAGGATCGTCTGTATTGCGACGGCGTCGACTCCGTGTCCCGCCGCAGCGCCCAGACGGTGCTCGCCGAGCTGCTCTCCATGCTCATGCGCGACTTGCAGCCCATCTTGTCCTACACCGTGGACGAGGCCATGGCGTTCGCTCCCAGGAGCCTGGTGGACAATCAAACCTACGCCGCCATGCTCGATTGGTACCGCTCACCGCTCTCCATGGACGAGGCTTCTCACCTGCTTCCCGTCCTCGAGGCGGCTATCGAGCTTCGCGGTGTGGTCACCAAGGCGCTTGAGGATGCACGCGCCGACGGCTCGTTTACCAAGAGCCAGGAGGTTCGCGTGAAGGCTACCGTTCCCGCCGAGGCTTACGCACTCCTCACCGGCGAGCATGCCTGCGATCTTGCGGAGTTCTACATTGTTTCCGAGGTCGATCTGGAGCAGGGCGAGGACTTCTCCGCCACCATCGAGGCGGCGCATGGTGAGAAGTGCGATCGCTGCTGGAACTTCCGCGAGTCCACCGGCGCCCACGGAGGACATGAGCATATCTGCGATCGCTGCGCTGCGGCCCTGGGTTTGTAATCTCATAGTCGATACGGCGAATCGTTAGGGCTATTCTCCAAGATTCGTACGTGTTTTGCGCGGCGTCTCCGTGCTCCTCTTCTGGGGTTTCGGGGGCGCCGCTTTTTGCACCGTTTTATTCGGGTACCCTATAGTCCAGTTCGCGGTTATAAGGAAAGAGGCAGATGGAATCTACCCGTTCTAACAATAAAGGCTTTTCTAGCAAAGGCGCGCTTGTTCCCTCCATGGTATGGCGCCTGCTTGTCTCCGGGGCCATGGCATTGGTGTTCCTGGTGGTTGATCAGGTTTCCAAGATGATTGTTCGCCGCGCCGTCATGACGGGCTTTTTCAGCGTGGAGGTTATTCCCGGTGTGCTCGGCCTGGAGTTTGTCGCCAACCGAGGCGCCGCTTTTGGCCTGGGCGAGGGCATGGGTTGGGTGTTCGTTCTGCTCGCCGTGGGTGTTACTGCTTTTGTTCTTGTTTACCTTCTTCGCGCGCCTAAGATCTCACGGCTCGAGGTGCTAGGTATGGGCATGGTTGTGGGCGGAGCTATCGGCAACGCAATCGACCGTTTGGTTTTTGGCTTTGTGACGGATTTCTTTGCGACCCGCTTTATCGATTTTCCCGTTTTCAATGTGGCGGATATCGGTATCACGTGCGGCGTGGCGATTGCGTTCATCGGCTTTATGTTCTTCTCGCCCGCCGCGCGCGAGCACAACGATAACAACCTGCAGGCTGGTGCTGAAGACGGGAGTGATCGCTAATGGCAATGGATGCCCACTACCTTGTTGATGCTTCCGATGTAGGCTGCCGTCTGGATGCCTATCTGGGGTCACAAGACGGTATGCCCTCGCGCAGTGCGTGCGCGCGGCTGATTGAAGGCGGATCGGTGGCGCTTAATGGCGAAACGGTCCTGTCTAAAAAAGAGTCTGTTCAGGCGGGTGACAGAATTTCCGTCGAACTTCCGGACGAGCCGGAGCCTGGAGTTGTTGCAGGCGAGCCCATTCCGTTGGATATCCGCTATGAGGACGATTATCTCATCGTCCTTTCAAAACAGCGCGGCCTGGTGTGCCATCCGGCTCACGGGCATGACTCGGGCACGCTCGCAAACGCTTTGGTCTACCACTGCGGCATCGAGCATTTGGGCACCTTGCAGGGCGAGGACCGTCCCGGCATAGTGCATAGGCTCGACCGCGACACGTCCGGTCTCATGCTTGCCGCCAAGGACGATGATACCCAGCGCGCCCTTCAGGACCTTATTCGCCTGCGTACGCTCGACCGCCGCTATATCGCTTTGTGCCATGGCTACATCGCGCATGATGCGGGCACCATCAATACCGGCATCGCGCGTTCAACGCGTGACCGCGTCAAGATGGCCGTGACGGACGACCCCTTTGCACGTCAGGCAATCACCACGTTCAAGGTACTCGAGCGCTTTGAGGCCACGCGCGGCAACGATGGCTACACCCTTGTTGAATGCCATCTCTATACGGGGCGTACGCACCAGATTCGCGTGCATATGCGTCATATCGCGCATCCGCTTGTGGGTGACCCGCTCTACGGAAAGGGCAACGACCGCGCCAACTACGGCCTGCAGCGCCAGTTCCTCCATTCCTGGCGCGTCAAGTTCGCCCATCCGGTTACGGGGGAAGAGATCGAGCGCTTCGATGAGCTTCCTTGGGATTTGGCGGCGGTCTTGGACGAGCTCGCGCCCACCAGCCTTGGGCGGACCGAGGCGGGTGAGCGTATAGTCCCCATGCTTGGCTTGCTTGAAGATTAACAATTTGCATCCTTTGCATGTTGGCTTGCTCTGCGAGCGCAGCTCACGCGGCCTTGCAGTACACTGAAATGAATGTATCGATTCACCTAGATGATCGGGAGAGACCTTTGGCGCCCATCGTTGTTTTCAATTTTGTGATCGGTGTCCTGTTCACCGTCTGCTTCCTCTACCAGGTCATCTATATGCTTGTCGGGCTGTTTCACGGCGAGGTCAAGGTGCCCAAGGCTGCAAAGCAGCACCGCTATGCGTTCTTTATCGCGGCCCACAATGAAGAGCCCGTGATCGCCAACCTAGTTCAATCGATCAAGGACCAGGATTACCCTGCAGAGCTGATTGATATCTTTGTGGTCGCTGACGCCTGCACGGATAACACCGCTCAGGCCGCGCGAGACGCCGGTGCCATTGTCTATGAGCGCAACGACCTCGCTCGAAAGGGAAAGAGCTGGGTTATGGATTATGGTTTTGACCGTATCTTGCGTGAATACCCCGGCAAGCACGAAGCGTTCTTCATCTTTGATGCGGATAACTTGTTGTCGCGCGACTACGTATCGATTATGAACGATGCGTTCGACCAGGGTTATCTCGCACTTACCAGCTACCGTAATTCCAAGAACTTTGGCAGCTCGTGGATTTCGTCCGCTTACGCGACCTGGTTTTTACGCGAGGCCCGTTATCTCAACAACGCTCGTATGATCTTGGGCACCTCATGCGCGGTATCCGGTTCCGGCTACCTTGTTTCTTCCAAGATTATCGAGGGAATGCACGGCTGGGACTTCCATACGCTTACCGAGGATATCCAGTTCTCTACGTTCTGCGCCGTGCACGGCGTTCGCATCGGCTATACCCCCGCTGAATTCTATGATGAGCAGCCGTTGACGCTTTCCGCTTCTTGGAAACAGCGCATGCGTTGGACTAAAGGCTTTTATCAGGTGTTCTTTACGTATGGCAGACACCTGCTCAAAGCTATTAGCAAGTTCCGTCGCTTCGCGGCCTATGACCTGCTTATGACCATCGCCCCCGGCATGCTCTTGACGTTGATCTCCCTGCTTGCAAACGGCACCTTTATCATCGTCGGCATGATGTCGCATGGGTTCTTGGCTACAGATGCCGAGATTGAAATGTGCGTAGGCTCGCTTTTGCTTACGCTTGGCTTTATGTACATCACGTTTTTCGCCATGGGTCTGCTCACAACCATCACTGAGTTCAGGCATATCCATTGCCCTGCGAAATGGAGGATCGTGGCTAACTTGTTCACGTTCCCGCTCTTTATGTTTACGTATATTCCGTTGACGGTTGCAGCCTTGTTCCTCAAGGTCGACTGGGTTCCCACGCCGCATGATGTCTCCGTTACACTCGATGAAGTCATCCAGGGCGCACGCTAGCGCGGAATACATTGGGTTTTTCGAGCGCAAGCCGCACCGTGACGTTCTTTTGCTCATGGTGCGGGCGCTGAATCATTCTTCTAATCTCACTTAGAGGGCTTCATCTGCCATCGGAATCGATTGCGCCATTTGAGGCGTTTGCTGAGCGCTGAGCTTCTTGGTTTCGCTTTTCCCTTATGAGTTCATAGCGGTATCGCTCATGAAGCCATAGCCATCGTCAAAGGCGAAGTCATCCTCGTCCCATTGCGGGCCCCATGCGTCATGGTCATCCTCTTCGTAGAGATATCTGGGCACGTCAGTCGAGAAATAATAGGTGGAGAACGCGGTATAGATAAGCAGCGTGATCGCGAGCGCCAGCAAGGAGATAAGGCCCAGCACGGAAGCCGTGAGAATATATGCGAAGCGCGAGGAATTGGTTTGGGGTAGGGTGGAAGCGCTCGCGCTTTCCACGGTGCGCTGCGCGGTGATAGTTTGATACGGGTGCTCGGTCGCGTTCACGGCGCTTTGCCCCTTTCGCGATACTTAGTGTGAATGGGTACTCGACCATTATAGGCGCTCTTTATTTGGGTAACGATACATTTACGTTCTACATGCCTATGGCGAGAGGGGGAGCCATGGAAGGATTGCGCGGTATCGTTGTATTTGCGCTGGTAGGAGTGTTTGCGGCATCCATGATAGCTGCTGCGGCTATCGATGTGCGCTCGCGCAGGTTCCCCAATATCCTCGCTGCTTTCATGTCGCTTGTCGCCGTTGGCCTTGCATGGTCGCTTTATTCCGCGCCCGTCTTTTTTACCCACGTCTGTTGCAGCATTGCCTTTCTTTGCGTTCTCGTTGGGTTCGAACTTGTTTGGCGACGGGCGTCTGGACGCTCGGGCTTGGGAATGGGAGACGTCAAGGCGCTGGCGATATTGGCTTTGCTTTCGCCCTTGGCGGCGTTTGCCGCGTTTTGCATTTCCATGTTGCTGCTTTCGATTATCTGCCTGGTGCGAAGGCTTGAATCTTTGCCTTTGCTACCCCTGCTCTTGCCAGCGTTTGCATTTCTCGTAGTAATTTGCCCCTCCGTTTGGTCACGTTTGGATGGCAGCATGGTGTTTTAGGCCCCCGTTGTCCGCGCTTTGTGCGATTATGGGCAAAAGAGCTTACGAGAGGACTAGGATCATGACTCTGGTAGACAACTCCCTGCGTGCCGGGCTTGATGGCATGCCCTCCTCCCTTTCCGACGCGCTAGTCCAACGCATGATTGACGACCGCCGTCGCGGTTGGACCAACCCCTGCAAAACGCAAGACGCCGATGCCATAAGGCGCGTCGACCGCGTCCAGGACCACGGTAGCCTGTGGCGCCCCGCCTTTGTCCGAGATACCGAGAAGATCCTGCACCTGCCAGCCTATAACCGCTACGCCGGCAAAACGCAGGTGTTCAGCTTTAGGAGCAACGATGATCTCTCGCGTCGAGGCCTGCATGTCCAGCTGGTCGCGCGCATCGCAAGGGATATAGGCTACGCGCTGGGCCTCAACTGCGATCTTATCGAAGCGATAGGGCTGGGACACGATTTAGGGCACACCCCGTTTGGCCACGCTGGCGAGCGTTTCCTTAACGACGTGTATCGCGATCGAACCGGCAAGTGGTTTTTCCATAACGTTCATTCCGTTCGCGTGATGGATCGCCTGTATGGACGAAACCTCACGCTTCAGACGCTCGACGGCGCGCTATGCCACAACGGCGAGTATGAACAGCGGGTTTTCGAGCTGTCGGGTCTTTCTTCTTTTGATGAGCTCGATCAAGCGGTCGAGAATTGTTGCGAGCTTGGTGGCGCCGCTATCGGCCATCTTCGTCCCATGACGCTCGAGGGGTGCGTGGTCCGCATCTCCGACATCATCGCTTATGTTGGGCGAGACCGGCAGGATGCTATCGAGGCGGGGCTTTTGGACGAGGACGCATTCGACGACGGCCTTGGTGGCAAATATAATTCCTGGATTTTGACGCATGCGTCAGTTGACATCATTGAGAACAGCTACGGCAAGGATCGCATCGAGATGAGCGAGGCGATGTTCAAGGAGATTCGCCGTGCAAAAGCTGAAAATTACAAGAAGATTTATCGCTCAAGCGGTATCGAGGGGGAGCGCGAGGAGGTGCTGGGTCGTGCGTTCGCACTTATGTACGACTATTTCTTGCGCGATGTTTTGGACGAGGATCGCACGAGCTTCATCTTCCGTCACCATATCGACCGCATCGAGCGAGCGCTCGCCCATTACGGTAAAACCTATCGGTGGCGAGAGGATCCCCATCAAACCGTGGTGGACTACATCGCAAGCATGACTGACGGCTATTTTGCCGAGCTCGCATCCAAACTCTTCCCTGATTTAAAGTTCCCTCGCAGGACGTACATCAACGAAGTCTGCTAGGGTGTAGTGTCTCTTGTTGGGGCCGTATGTTCGATCACCCCTTTGTGAAGAATGGTTTGTATGGATACTTTGTTTTCTGAACATGAGCGTGCCACCCAGCTGCGCAACGCGCCGCTCGCCGTACGCATGAGGCCTACCAGCCTTGATGATTACGTCGGTCAGGAGAAGGCCGTCGGCCCGGGGTCGTGGCTGCGCTCCGCCATCGAGCACGACGTTATGTCGAGCGTGATCTTGTACGGTCCGGCGGGTACGGGCAAGACCACGCTCGCCCATATCATAGCCGCGCATACGCGCAGCGAGTTTGTCGAGGTATCTGCCGTGACCGGTACGGTAAAGGACCTGCGCCGCGAGATCGATGAGGCTAAGCGACGCCTGATGTCCTTTGACCGTCGTACGATATTGTTTATCGACGAGATCCACCGTTTTTCGCGCTCTCAGCAAGATGCCCTGCTCCACGCGGTGGAGAACCGCACGGTCGTCATGATCGGAGCTACCACGGAGAATCCTTACTTTGAGGTGAATTCTGCTCTGCTGTCGCGTAGTCGCGTGGTGGAGCTAGAGCATCTGCGCAACGATGACGTCGAGAAGCTCATCCGGCGCGCGTTGCAAGATCCGCGGGGGCTTGCGGGCCGGTTCACCATGGACGACGAGGTGGTGAACGCCGTCTGCATGCTGGCGGCGGGGGATGCTCGAAGTGCGCTGACCACGTTGGAGCTTGCCAGCGAGATTGCGATTACCAGGGGAGACGGCGATGGCGGCGCCATTACGCTAGAGGATGTCCGCGTCGCCAATCCTCGCCGAGGTTTGTCCTATGACAAGTCCGGGGATATGCATTACGACATTATCTCCGCCTTTATCAAGTCGATGCGCGGTAGCGATCCGGACGCCGCCGTATACTGGCTGGCTCGCATGATCGATGCGGGTGAGGATCCCAAGTTCATCGCCCGTCGCATCCTTATCGCCGCTTCCGAGGACATAGGCAACGCTGATCCCCAGGCTATTCTGGTGGCCGAAGCTGCCTTTAAGTCCGCCGAGGTCATTGGGTATCCGGAGTGCAGGATCAATTTGGCGCAAGCCGCTATTTATAACGCGCTCGCGCCCAAGTCGAATGCGTGCGAAGCCGCGATAGATGCCGCGCTGGCGGATGTGCGCTCGAGCGGTCAGCGCGAGGTTCCGGTGCATCTGCGCGACCGGCATCGTCCCGGTTCCGATGAATACGGTCCTTACCTGTATCCCCATGACTATCCAGAAGGATGGGTGGAACAGCGCTACCTTCCAGAGGGGCTCGAACGCGGGGCGTTTTGGAAGCCCGCCGGCAGGGGCTGGGAAGAATGGCGGGTGGAGCAGTCTGCCCGCGACCGTAGCGGACGCGCGCCGAAAGTCGACTAAGGACTGTTCTCCGCCGCCCGCGTTGCCGGGATCGCGGTCTTGGTCCTTCCCGTGGAGCTGGTATTGGGGTTAGGTTAGCCTGCCCTTGCATGGGGTACCATACACAGCGTATGTCGCTTGGCGGTATGCACCTGAGTATCAACCGTAACTTCTTGGAGGCAACATGGAGCCTATCCAAATCGTCCTGATTGTACTTGTCGCCGCAGGTATCTGGGCCGTGGTCGAACTCGCACTGACCATTCGCCGCGCCCGCACCACCGTCGACACTCTCGACAAGACCATGAACGAGGTTAACGAGGCCATTGGCGAGGCGCGCCCCGTCATCGCCAAGCTTGACGGCGTCGTCGATGATTTGCAGCCCGCGTTGTCCCAGGTGGAGCCTTTGCTCAAGCAGGGGAGCGTCGCTATCGAAGCGCTGTCTGCGGACTTGATTGAGATTAACGGCGTGCTTCGCGATGTCTCGCAGGTAACCGGTACGGTTTCTACTGCGTCGGACGCCGTCTCCGGGATCGCCGACGCCGCGACCGAGAAGGTCCAGCGGCTTCTGGGCAAGAAGCATCGCACGGCCTCTGCCAAGCGCGCGCTTTCTGAGTCTGCAGAACCTAAGGACGCCGACGCTTCCGATGCGCTCGCCGCAGAGGATGCGGACACTCGTGCGGATACCGAGCCCGCTCCTATCGAGGCTCCCGCTAACCGTTACTTCACCTATTCCGATGGCACCGCCGGGGAGGACTCCAATGACTAATTCGTGTCCAGTATGCTTGACCGTTCAGGCCGACCCCTCTTTTGCACGCCTGGTGCGTATGACCGCCTCTAACGTCGCTATGCTCTCGTCCATGTCCGTGGACCGCATCGAGGACATTCGCATGGCTGCCGAGGAAGCGTTCATCTACGCCTGCTCCACCGAGCCCGGTGCGGACCTTTCGATTTCCTTTGATGTTGATTCCGAACACGTGGGCATGACCTTTGAGCTTGGCGACGTTGCGTTTGCAGAGCCCTCTGAAGAGGATCCCACGTCAGCGTACGTCGACCTGATCCTTGGTGCCGTTTGCGACTCCTATGAGAAGCGGGAGGACCCCGCAACTCTAGTGCTTATGCTGAAGGCTGATGTGTAATGGCAGATACCCAACGCGCAACAAAGTCTGGAAAGGCGGCGTGGGACAAGGAAAAGACCCACGAGCTTTTCCGACGCTATAAAGAGGAGGGCGATGTCGAGGCACGCGAAAAGCTCGTGATGTCCCACATGAACCTCGTCCGCTTCCTTGCAAACAAGTTTAAGAACCGCGGCGAGCCGCTCGACGACCTTATCCAGGTGGGTTATCTTGGCCTGCTCAAGGCGATCGACCGTTTTGATCCTAGCCGTGGCCTTGAATTCACCACGTACGCAACGCCCACCATCATGGGCGAGATCAAGCGACATTTTCGCGATAAGGGTTGGAGCGTTCGAGTCCCCAGGCGCCTTCAAGAGCTTTCCGCAAAGGTAAACCAGGCTACGGACGTGCTTACAACCGAGCTTCAGCGATCGCCCAAGATCGAGGAGATCGCCGAGTATCTGGATGCGTCTGTGGACGAGGTTCTCGAGGCGATGGAGTCTTCCTCTGCCTATAGCTCCGTACCGCTCGAGGGCACCGGCAACAACGATAACGACGACGCGCCCAGCGTTCTCGATCGCTATGCTACCGAGGATTCCGCTCTGAACTTTACTGATGACCGCTTGATTATCGAGGAAGCTCTCAAGGGGTTCTCCCCGCGCGAGCGCGAGGTCATCGACCTGAGGTTCTTGCAGGGAATGACGCAGATAGAGATTGCCGAGCAGCTTGGTATCTCCCAAGTCCAGGTGTCTCGCCTGTTGCGCCGTACTCTCAAGAAGATTCAAGATAAGATCGACCCCGAAGGGGTTATGAGCAAGTAGCGCGGTTGTTCGCGCGTTTGGAGATACATGGTTCGCACACCGTCGCGCGATGACCGCGGCCGCTCTCTCAAGTCCGCATTTCTCAACGTGTGGACCGTCATCGGCTGCGTCATCATCTTCCTTATCGTATTGAACTTGTTGGGCTTGCTGAGCGGTACGCTATTGTTCCTGGCAGTCGGGTGCATCTCGGCGTTCATCGCCTCGCCCCTGGTCAACTGGCTCGAGCGACATCGCGTGCCCCGCGGCGCCGGCGCCCTGTTGGGCATCCTGGTCGTTATCGTGGCGGTCTTGTTGCTGTTCGTCATCGTTATCCCGTTGATGGCGAGCCAGCTTCTTGAGCTGCTCAGCCATTCGTCCTCCTGGCTATCCGCCTTGGGGCGATGGCTTGTCGACCTGGAGCAGCAATATGCCGTTTTCGAGCACTTCTTTGACACCGTCAAGCTCGATTCGCTCATGAGCTCTTTGGGCGACTTGTTCAACCGGCTCGCCTCCGGTCTGCTCGCATCTATCAAAGATGGAATCGTCCCCATTGTGAACAATATCGCTTCCACTACGTTTACCGTGTTTTTGGGTCTGGTGCTGGCGTACTGGCTGGCGCTCGATTACCCCAAGATCAACGAGGAGATCTGCGGTCTTCTGGGCGAGGATCGCGCGCTTGATTACCGTCTTATGGTGGCCGTGGTATCCAGCTCCGTGGGCGGCTACCTGCGTTCCACGCTCATCAACTCCCTTATTCAGGGCTTCTTGGCGTTTCTCGGCTTCGCCCTTGTGGGCCATCCGTATGCTGCGGCGATGGGCGTTCTTTCCGGCGTGCTCAATATCATCCCGGTGGTCGGCCCCAGCATCTCCGCTATCATCGCGTCGCTCATCGCGTTGTTCTATAGCCCTATGATGGCGGTATGGACCATGGTTATGGCCATGCTGTCCCAAAACGTCACGGACAACGTTATCGCGCCCAAGATCAATCAGTCCACTATGCAGGTTCATCCCGTGCTGTCGCTGACCGCGTTGGTCATCGGCTCCACTCTTGGCGGCACGGTTGGCATGATCATCGCGCTGCCCATTGCCGCCGTTCTGAAGAGCCTGTTTATCTTCTATTACGAGAGCCGCACCAACCGCCAACTTGTGTCCTATGCGGGCGCGCTGTTTCGCGGAACCCCCTTCCTGGATGAGAAGGGCGATCCCGTGCCCGCTTTCGACGCGCTGGGTAACGATATCTTTGTCGCTGACTCACAGATCATCGATGACGAATCGGTGCCCAAGGCGGAGGCGGTGCCCAAGCCCCATCTTGATAACCCTTGGTCTACCTTAAATATGTTTGAGAACATGGGTGCCACCGGCGTTTTCAAGAACCCCTTTGCATCTATGGATGAGAAGTCCAAGAAGCATAGCGATGCCGCCGCGGACGAGGATGACGGTAAGTAGACCGCCCTTCCCTTCCCAGCGCCCTTTCGTATCTTAGCTCCCTCTCAAAATTGACCCCTCATCGACTTCATGCGGGCTACTGCTGAAAACGCGGTCCAGTTGGACTTGGCGCTCTGCTGAAAACAGGCTCCAGTTCACCTCTAACGCTAAAAACGGCCTCCGGTTGGAGTTGGCGCCACCGGAGGCCGGATACGCTAGTTCCTTATCCAGCACTTTTTCTCGCGGCCTTTCGGAACCCTCCGGGCTCAAGTTCAACTGGACCGCGTTTTTAGCGTCTCCAAGTCCAACTGGACCCAAAAAGTAGATGGCGGGTGCAAACGGAGGCTGTTTTCAGCAGAAACCCCAAGTCCAACCGGAGGCCAAAAACAGAGCGTAGTCAATTCGTGCGGCTTGGTGTCCACCTTCTCCATATTCCATATGATTGGTGCCTTGGTGCGCAACGTGTTGAGCGCGCGGACGGTATTGTTGCCGCCCGCGCGCTTGTTGTTATTCTCTGACCAGCTCGATTGGCTTGTGACGCGCAGCGTAACTATAGGTATACTTATCTAGTTTGAGAAATACTGCACTACCACAGGAGACGCATCTCATGACTGCTGATTATCCGACTATGACAACCGCCGAGATCCGCTCGGCGTACCTTTCCTTCTTTGAGGAGCGCGGCAACAAGCTGTACCCCAGCTCCTCGCTGGTCCCCGATGATCCCTCCCTGCTGCTCGCCAATGCTGGCATGAATCAGTTTAAGGAGTACTACCAGGGCAAGAAGACCATGAAGGAGATCGGTGCCTGCTCGTGCCAGAAGTGCGTGCGCACCAACGATATCGACATCATCGGCGCCGACGGCCGCCATGCTTCCTTCTTCGAGATGCTCGGCAACTTCGCCTTCGGCGGCGTCACCAAGCAGCAGGCATGCGCATGGGCCTACGAGCTCATCACCGAGGTCTTTAAGCTTCCCAAGGAGCGCCTGCATTTCACCGTCTTCACGGATGATGATGAGACTTATGGCGTGTGGCGCGAGCTTGGCGTTCCCGCCGACCACATCACGCGTCTGGGCGAGGACGACAACTTCTGGGCAGCCGGACCCACCGGCCCGTGCGGCCCGTGCTCCGAGATCTATTTCGATTTGGGTGAAGAGGTTGGCTGCGGTCGCCCGGATTGCGCCCCCGGCTGCGATTGCGACCGTTTCCTCGAGTTCTGGAACCTGGTCTTTACCCAGTTCGACCGCCAGGAGGACGGCTCCATGCCCGAGCTGCCCCATCGCAATCTGGATACCGGCATGGGCCTGGAGCGCATGGCTGCCATCATGCAGCATAAGAGCTCCTTCTTCGATGGCGACGTTATGCAGAGCCTCATCAAGCTGGGCGAAGACATCTCTGGCAAGACCTACGTGGACAACGACTATACCGGGGCTTCCCGCTCCTTGCGCATCATCGCCGACCACGCTCGTTCGGTCGACTTCTTGATTTCCGACGGAGTGCTTCCCGGTAACGAGGGTCGCGGCTACGTCCTGCGCCGCCTGCTCCGCCGCGCCGTCTTCCATGGTCGCCTGCTGGGTATCGAGGACGCGTTCCTGGGTCGCTTCATCGATACCGTCAACGATGTTATGGGAGAGGCATATCCCAACCTTATCGAGAACGCCGACCTGGTCAAGGGTATTGTGAACGCGGAGGAGGAGCGTTTCTCCACCACGCTCAACAACGGTCGCGTTTACCTTGACGAGCAGCTTGCTGCCCTGAGTGAGGGAGACGTGCTTCCCGGCAAGGCCGCGTTCATGCTCCATGACACGTTCGGTTTCCCCATCGACCTCACCGTCGAGATCGCGGAAGGCTCCGGCCATGCCGTAGACATCGAGGGCTTCAATGCCGAGATGGCCGAGCAGAAGGCCCGTGCCCGCGCCGCCGCCAAGGGCGATGCCTGGGGTTCTTTCAACGACGTGTGGACCGAGCTCTCTGACGAGCTTCCCGCTACCGAGTTCGTTGGCTATGACAACGAGAGCATCGAGGGCGCTCGCGTTCTCGCCATCGTGGTTGATGGCGAGCGCGTCTCCCAGGCTTCCAACGCGGAGAAGGTCCAGGTTGTTCTCGACCGCACCCCGTTCTACGCCGAGATGGGCGGCCAGATGGGCGATCGAGGCCTCATCGACACCGATAAGGCACAGCTGTTTGTAAACGCCACCGTCTCCAAGGGTGGCCTGTATGTGCACGAGGGCACCCTCAACGGCTCGCTCTCCGAGGGCGATGTTGTCTTTGCGGGCTACGATCTTGAGTGGCGCTCCCTGCTGCGTCGCAACCACACCGCGACCCATCTGCTCGATGCTGCCTTGAAGAGTGTCCTGGGTGATCACGTCAACCAGGCTGGCTCCTTGGTTGCCCATGATTACCTGCGTTTTGACTTTACCCACTTCGAGGCCCTGAGTTCCGAGCAGATATCTCAGATCGAGAGCCTGGTCAACGCTCAGATCTTCGCCGCCAAACCGGTCGTCACCCGCGTGATGGGCATCGAGGATGCTAAGGCCTCCGGCGCCGTCGCGCTGTTTGGTGAGAAGTACGGTGACGTGGTTCGCGTTGTGTCCGTGGGTGAAGAGGACCAGCCGTTCTCCCGCGAGCTCTGTGGAGGCACCCACGTTTCCAATACCGCCGAGATCGGCCTGTTCAAGATCGTTTCCGAGTCCTCGACCGGTTCGAACATCCGCCGTATCGAAGCCGTGACCAGTACCGGTGCCATTGAGTGGCTCGAGGGTCGCGCTCAGATCGCTCTCGATGCGTCCGCTGCGCTCAAGTGCCGCCTCGAAGAGGTTCCCGCCCGCATCGCCAACCTTCAGTCCGAGCTTCGCGAGGCGAAGCAGAAGCTGAAGGCCGCGCTCACCGGCGGTTCTTCCGATGCCATCTCCAGCGCTATCGAAAACGCTGTCGATTGCGGTTCCTACAAGCTCGTGATCGCTCAGCTCGAGGGCCTTGAGGCTGCCGACCTACGAAACGTATGGGATACCGTTCGCCAGAAGGGCGGATCCGCTGTTGCTTGCGTCATTGCGACCGTGACCTCTAAGGGTCAGCCTGCCCTTCTTGCCGCGGCTACCGATGAAGCCGTCGCGGCGGGTTTCAAGTCCGGCGACGTCATCAAGAAGATCGCCCCCATGGTTGGCGGCGGCGGCGGTGGCCGTCCGCAGATGGCCCAGGCAGGCGGTAAGGACGCTTCCGGTATTCCGGCCGCGCTCGAGGCCGCTCGCGAAATGGCGACCGCGTAACGAATATGGTTGTGCTCGCGCTTGATATCGGCGAGACCAGGATCGGCATCGCCGCTTCCGACCGCTCCGGTCGCGTGGCGATGCCCGTTAAGGTCATGAATGCGGACGAGGTCATCAACCTCGCTCGTCCCTTCCGCATGCTCCTTGAAGACTACGAGCCCGAGCTTTTGGTCTGCGGGCTCCCTCAAACCATGGCGGGAGAGGAGGGCCCTCAGGCGGAGCGCATCAAGGGCGTTGCTCAAAAGCTCTCCGATGCCACTGGATTGCCCATAGCATTTGCTGATGAGCGTTTAAGCTCGCGTGAGGCGAAGAGGATCTTGCGCGAGGAGGGTCTCAGCGAGCGGCAGATGCGCGGCAAAGTCGACATGATCGCCGCATCCCTGTTCCTTCAGGCTTGGCTTGATGGACACGATAGAAAGGAATCTCGTGGCTAACGACCGACGCGACATCCGAGGCGCTAACGGCGCCCAGCCTTCATCGCGCCCCGCGGGAAAGCGCTTTAAATCCGGGGCCCCCGTGGCATCTGGAGTCCAGCGTTCCGCTTCGTCCTCGCAGGCCCGTCGGTCAGCCGTGCGCCCCCAGCCCGTTCGCCCCGCTAGACATGATTCCGGTCGAGGCGCGGCTCGCCCCTCGCGATCTCCGTATAACTCGCCCCGACGCGGACCCTCGCCGCTTATCGTCGTTATCGCGATCGTTGCCGTTGTCGCTGCCGTTGCCGGCGTGCTTCTGTTCGTGGTTCCCACGGTATCCAACTTCATCTCGCCCTCTACCTCGTCTGTTCCTGATGGACAGGAGGTGCAGGTGACCATCCCCGAGGGTGCTTCCGGCGATGTGATAGCCAGTCGCTTGTCCGAGGCCCATATCATCGATGATCCCAAGAAGTACTACGCTGCCGTCGAGAAGCTCGACGCCGCCATGTCGCTCAAGCCCGGCGACTACGTTCTCTACACGGGTATGGATCCGGAGGACGTTGTTCGCCAGCTTGTAGAGGGGCCCAATGTCGAGGGCGTGAAGCTCGTCATCCAGGAGGGCCTCACGGTTCAGCAGACCGCTGCCAACGTCGAGGCCGCCTACGGTATTTCCGTGGACGAGTTCCTCGCCCAAGCGAAGGCGTCGAATTACGTTGCCGACTATCCGTTCCTCAAGGGCGCCTACAACGACTTGCTAGAGGGATACCTCTATCCCAAGACGTACTCGCTGGGAGACGCCCCCACTGCCGATGATATTATCCGCGCCCTCCTGAATCAATTTGTGGCCGAAACCGCCGATATCGATTATTCGGCGACCTACAACGGCCTTACGTTCCAGCAGATAATGTGCATGGCCTCCTTGATCGAGCGCGAGACCGCCGTGGAAGACGAGCGCCCCCTTGTGGCGAGCGTTATCTACAATCGCCTTGATGCCGACATGCCCCTGCAGATCGATGCCGCCATCGTCTACGCCCGCGGCGGCGGCAGCCAGGGTGTTACCTACTCCGACCTCGAGATCGACTCGCCCTACAACGTGTATAAGAACAAGGGCCTTACCCCTGGTCCCATCTGCTCGCCCAGCATCTCGTCCATTAAGGCCGCGATTGACCCTGCGGATACCGATTACCTGTATTATGTGGCATCTTCTGCTATGGATGGCACGCATAAGTTCAGCAGCGATTACGACCAGTTCCTCAAGGACCGTGAGGAGTACTCGGGGTCCGCGTCATGACGTTCCTCGCCCCTAAGCGATATGTGGCCTCGGTCGATTGCATCGATTTGGACGAGCTCTATCGATCCGGTAAGCGCGCGTTGCTGGTGGATCGAGACAACACGCTCGTTCCCCGCGACGCCGCCTGCGCCCCTCCCGAGGCTCGCGATTGGCTTGACCGGGCGCGCCGACTTGGTTTTCGCGTTTGTCTTGTGTCTAACAACTGGTACCGCAGCCAGGTCGAGGCTTCTGCCCGCGAGCTTGGTATAGACCATGTTATCTGGTGCGCTATGAAGCCGGCACCCTTTGCTTTGTGGGCGGGGCTGCATAAGCTCTCGGCAACGCGCTCGGAGTCCCTTCTTGTGGGCGATCAGCTCTATACGGATGTGTTCGCTTCGCGCTTGGCGGGCATTGATTCCATTTTGGTGAAACCGCAGACGCATGTTGATATGTGGTACACCTACGCGTTCCGCTTTTTCGAGCGTCGTGCGCTTCGCGACCTTCCATGCGAGGAAGGGGGCGATGGCCTACGATGACCAAGGTTGAGAAACGAGGGTGCGACCACGTCTTCTTTATCGGTTTTCTGGGCGCCGGCAAGTCGACCCTTGCCCGTAACCTCGGCGGTATGTTCAACCGTAGGTTCGTCGATACGGATCGCATGGTCGAGCGCAAGATGCGCATGAGCGTCACCAAGATCTTCGAGACGTTTGGCGAGAAGGAGTTCCGCGCGCTGGAAACTCGAGCGCTCGAATCGCTCTCGCGCGACAAGAGCCTTTTGGTATCCTGCGGCGGTGGGGTCATAGAGACTCCCGCCAATATCGAGATCATGCACCGCCTTGGATATTGCGTGTACCTTGACGGCGACATCGATGATTCCCTGCGGCAGATCCGCCGTAGCGACACCAGGCCGGATTTTCGCTCTGCCGAGCATGCGACAGCGCTTCTCGAGCACCGTCGTCCCCTTTATAAGCAGGCGGCCGATTTCACCGTCGATATCCGCGGCAGGTCTTTTACCGATGTGTCCTATTCCGTAGCCGAGCTTCTTTTGGAGTGTGGTCTTCTATGATTCGTCGTCAACTTATCAACTTCGGTTCGCGCAGTACCGACTTCCGCGTTGGCGAGGGCGTTGTCGAGCAGCTTGGTAAGATGGTTAAATGCCTGGTCGCTACCCCCAAGCGTGCCGTTATCGTTACAGAATCCTCCCTTGCGGAGAGCTACGGTCTAGAGGTCTCGCGCGCCTTGATCGATGCCGGTTTCACGGTGAGCGACCTGTCGCTTCCAACAGGGGAGAACGTGGCGACAATGGCCTATGCCGTCCAGCTATTCGATGCTCTCGACTCTTGCGACATCACGCGCGACGACGTAATCGTTGGCCTTGGCGGCATGGGCGTGTGCTCGCTGGTTAGCTTTTGCGCCCATGCTTGGTGCGGGGAGACCCCGTTCGCCCTGGTGCCCACCACGCTTGATGCGATGACCTCGTGTGCTACAAGCATGCGACCGCTGGATACCCGTTCCTCGTCTCAAATGATATCCGTCGAGCCGCGTGCCGCTTTGGTCGCTTGTGACCTCGACTTGGTGCCCCTGTGTCCGTATGACGAGCGCATGAACGGCTACGTGATGCTTTGCGCCTCGGCCTTTATCGACAGCAGGCGTCAGTGGGACCGTTTTGAGGAGCTGGTCGAGGGCGTCCTCGATAACGCCGAAGTTCCCATGGTAGATGCTCTCTGCATGGCTCAGACCGCCCGATCCTCCGTAATCAAGGCGGCCAATCCCTCAGCTCGCAACGCTTTGGAGTTCGGCGTCACCACCGCCCGCGCCCTTCGGTCGTGCCTCGGAGATTCGATTCCCGCCTATCACCTCCTCGCCGAGGGCATGCGCTTTGAAGCCAGGCTAGCGGTCGATGCGTTTGGCTTTGATATCGACGATGTCTTTTCACTGGATGACAGGCTCGATGACCTTGGGGTGGAGGAGCTTCCCTTCGAGCTTGAGTTCGATAGGTTCTTGACCGCTCTCA
Organism: Collinsella tanakaei YIT 12063; assembly: GCF_000225705.1. Classification (GTDB taxonomy): domain Bacteria; phylum Actinomycetota; class Coriobacteriia; order Coriobacteriales; family Coriobacteriaceae; genus Collinsella; species Collinsella tanakaei. The sequence goes on along the minus strand of NZ_JH126467.1, from coordinate 473,890 downwards.
AGGAGACCCGCTTCAAGCGTTCGAATCGCTTCATGTTCTCGTTGCCCCGCCACGTTGGCACCGTTCGCTATGCCACGGTGGAGGACGATGTACTCGAGCGGCATGCTCGCGCCTACCTCGCTTCGCGCGCGGAGCTTATGGACGAGCCCGCCTAAGGACTACTCTAGCCTGCCGCGGTAGGGTTACTATCGTTATCGGTACGCACACGCATAGGAAGGACTACTTACATGTCTACAGAGATTTCTGGACCCGCAGCGCGCATCGCCCGCGTTCGCGAGATGATGGCTCAGCGCGGATATGATGCCGTGGTTGTTCGCGATGAGGCCAATCTGCGTTGGCTCACCGGCGCTATGGGCGTATTTGATTACACCTTCGAGTTCCCGCACGTTGCCTTTATCTCGCGCGACCGTTGCTTTCTGCACACTGATTCTCGTTATTTCAACTCTTTTGAGGAGAACCTTCCTGCGGGCAATCCCTGGGAGCTCGATATGGACCAGATCGCTATGCCTCGTTGGGTGGCCGATCGCGCCCTCGAAACAAAAAGCTCTGTCGTCGCAGTCGAGGACGACATGCAGATCTCTTTCTACTTTGGTATCCAGCGAGGTCTAGAGGACGTCTCTATCTGCGCCAGCCTTCCCCAGATGCATGGCGATATCCAGCGCATGCGCGCGGTCAAGGACGCCGAAGAGATCGAGTTGATGCGTCACGCCCAGTCGATTACCGACGCCGCCTTTGCCCACATGTGCGAGTTTATCCGTCCCGGCCTTACCGAGAAGCAGATTCGTACCGAGCTCGAGACGTTCATGTTCAACAACGGAGCGGACTCCCTTGCGTTCTCATCCATTGTGGCCTCTGGTCCCAACACGGCCAATCCTCACGCTATCCCAAGCGACCGCATGGTCGAGAAGGGCGACTTCGTCCTTATGGATTGTGGCGCGGGGTACCGCGACTATCGCAGCGATATGACCCGCACCGTCTGCGTCGGCCAGCCGTCTGAAAAGCAGTTCGAGCTCTACGCCCTGGTCCGTCGCACCCATGAGGAGTGCGCGGCGGCCATCCATGCGGGCGCTGATGGCCATGAGATCCACATGCTCTCGAAGAAGATCATCGGCGATGCGGGCTATGGCGACTATTATGGCCACGGCTTGGGGCATGGTGTGGGCATCGATATTCATGAGCTACCCAACCTTGGTCGCACCAGCAACGTGCTCGAGGAAGGCTCTGTGGTCACCGTTGAGCCCGGTGTCTACCTTCCCGGCGTTGGCGGCGTGCGCCTAGAGGACTACGGTATCGTGACCAAGGATGGCTTCGAGCCCTTCACCAAGTCCAGCCACGATCTGGTAGTCATCGACTGCTAAGTAGGTTTTCTGTAGCGCTCATAGCGTTATGGGTCGAAAGAGTATAATTAACTATCTGTATATGTATGTTTGGGTGGCGTCTATTTGACGTCGCATGAGGAAAGGTTTTCAATGGCAACCATCTCCACCGCCGACTTCAAGAACGGCATCGGCCTGCGCATTAAGGACAAGGTCTGCACTCTCGTCGAGTTCCAGCACGTCAAGCCCGGCAAGGGCGGCGCTTTTGTCCGCTACAAGACCAAGGACATCAAGACCGGTCGCGTAGTCGAGCAGACTTGCAACGCCGGCTCCAAGTTCGAGAGCGTCCAGCTGTTCACCAAGGAGATGCAGTATCTCTACAACGACGGCGCCGACTACATCTTCATGGACAACGAGACCTACGAGCAGGTTTCCGTTCCTGCCGACTTTGTGGGCGACAACTCCAAGTGGCTTCGCGAGAACGATACCTGCCAGCTGCTCTACGCCGAGGAGGAGCTCATGGGCGTGAACCCGCCGATGTTCATCATCGCCGAGGTCACCGAGACCGTTCCGGGCGCTAAGGGCGATACCGTCCAGGGCGCCTACAAGCCCGCGACCATCGATACCGGTGCCGTTGTTCAGGTCCCTATGTACCTCAACGAGGGCGAGAGCATCAAGATCGATACCCGCACCGGCGAGTTCGTTTCCCGCGCTTAGCCCCAAACCGTTACAGTCCGCATTTTCGTAGTAGGGGAGAAGACCATGACCGAAGAGATCAAGATTGCCGGTATAGGCATCGCACCCGAGGTCCTATCCGCCATCGTTTCTCGCGCTGTCGAGGAGGTCGAGGGTATCGCAACCGTTGGCGTGCGCGATATCGCCACCAACCTCGTTTCCATGCTGAGCTCCAAGAACGTTCCCGCGGGTCCCGCTGTCGAGTGCTCGGTAGTGGATGAGAAGCTCGCGATTACCGTTCACGTCACCGTGTTCTTCGGCTATCCCTTCAAGAAGCTCGCCGAGTCTATTCGCGAGGCTACCGCCAAGGCTATCGATGCACAGGTCGGCGTCGAAGTCGAGTCTGTGGACGTTTGCATCGACGGCCTCGTATTTCCCAAGGAGTAGCGCGTGAGCTTAAAGGTTGAACGCGGACGCACCCTCGCCCGTAGCCAGGCCCTGCAGATTCTGTTCCAGGCGGAGGCGCTCGATCTTTCGGTCGATACCGTTCTCGCCGGCGATTATCTGATTTCCAAGGGCCCGCTTGACGCCTATGCCGTCGAGTTGGCTCGTGGCTGCCACGACAATATCGATCGTATCGACTATGCGCTCAAGAGCGTTTCCATGAACTGGAGCCTCTATCGTATGCCCGGCACTGATCGCAACCTGCTTCGTCTTGCTGTATACGAGATGCGATTCCTTACCGGTGACGCCGCCATCGATGATGCGGTCATCATCAATGAGGCCGTCGAGATAGCTAAGGCTTATGGCACAGATGAGTCTTCTCGGTTTGTCAACGGTGTGTTGGGACGCATCTCCCGCATGGAGACGCTTCCCGAGCCTCCGGTCGAGCAGGGCGAGGGTCAGGTTGAGTCCGAGGACGAGGCGCAGGTCGATTCATCTGAGGGGGTATTCGATATCGAAGCCCATACGGAGTCCGACGTCGAGACGGAATCCGATGCCGATGTCGAGGAGTCGATTGACGCAGTCCTCGATTCCGATTACGTGGATGGCGAGTAGCCATGGCCGATACCACCATCAAGACGTTCGATGACATCACCGATCGCCTCGATGAGATCGTTGCCGCGGTTCGCTCTAAAGACACCTCTCTTGAGCGCAGCCTCGATTTATTCGACGAGGCTATCAAGCTCGGCAGTCGCGCCGTCGATATGGTGGACCAGTTCGACCTCTCTCCGCGCGAAGCCGATCTTCTCGATTCGGACCAACCCGTCAGCACCGCAGCGAGCGCTGAAGACGGCCAAGCGAAAGGTGTTACCGGCGAGGGTAGTCAATCCTCGTCCGCCAAAGCGTAGATTGGCAGCGATATGAAACGTGTCCGTCTTGATGACGAGCTGATTTCTCAGGGCATCTGCGATAATCGCGCGGATGCCCTGCGCACATTGATGGCAGGTCTAGTCTCTTCCGGCGGTGAACGCCTGACCTCGCCCGGTCTTAAGGTGCAGCCGGGAATCGAGCTTCATGTTAAGGGGCGTATTCCCTATGTTGGGCGCGGCGGCCTTAAACTCGCCGGTGCGCTCGATCATTTCAACGTTGATCCCAGCGGGCTTTCTTGCGTCGATGTTGGTTGCTCGACGGGTGGATTTACCGATTGCCTTCTCAAGCGCGGTGCCGCTCATGTGATCTCCGTCGACGTGGGTCGGGCCCAATTCGACTGGTCCTTGCGCCAGGATGAACGCGTTGTGCTTCTGGAGCGCACCAATATGGTTGATTTACCGTCGATGGGGTATGAATCTTGCTGCGACTTGGCCGTTTGCGATGTCTCCTTCACCAGCATCGCGACCGTTCTTCCTTCAGTGCTGTCTGTTCTTACGCCTTGCGGGCGTTTTCTTACCTTGGTAAAGCCGCAGTTTGAAGCACCTTCCCATTTGGTGGGCGAGGGTGGTATCGTAAGGGACCCTTCTGTTCATCAAGATGTTCTCGCATGGGCTATCCGCCTTTTTGCAGATTCTGGTTTGTATCCTGTTGATGTGTGCGCTTCTCCCATAACTGGCGCTAAGGGTAACAAGGAGTTTTTCCTGCTTGGCGATCGCAGCCTTTTTACCCGCGCCGATGATTTGGACCTTGCCAACCAAGTTGACATGCTCGTTAGAAAGACGGTGGAACTATGAAGGTCTTTCTTGTCCCCAACTATTACAAGACGGAAGCCGTTCAAAGCGGGCTTACCCTTGAGTTATGGCTGAACCGCCAGGGCTATGATGTAGCATGGGCGGCTGACCAGCGATCGAGCCTGAACGTGCCCGCAGATATCGAGGGCAGCGTTCTTGTCATCTCGCTTGGTGGCGACGGAACCTTGTTGCGCGCCGTTCGCATCGTTGGGGATCGGCAGATCCCCATCCTGGGTTTATCCTACGGTCATCTGGGCTTTCTCACCGCCGCGAGTCCGGAGGATGTCGATATCCTATCCGTGGTTACGGACGCGCTTGCGGGCGAGATGCACGTAAGCCGCCGCGCTATGTTGCGGGCCCGCGTGTATTCCATTCTTGAGGATGGTTCGGAGGCGGTTTTGGAGCACTTCGGCCTTAACGATATGGCGCTTGCCCGCGGTCCGCTTTCTGATATGGTGGAGTTTGATATGACCGTATCGGGACATCATATTGACAGGCTTCGTGGCGACGGCGTGGTTGTTTCTACTGCTACCGGTTCTACGGGATACGCGCTTTCTGCCGGCGGCCCCATTGTAAACCCTGACTTCCCCGGTTTAATCTGCGTTCCCATCGCGCCCCATACCATCCAGGCGCGCGCGTTCATGACGTCTCCTTCTGACGTGGTAGAGGTATCGATATCCAAAAATCGTCCCAGCATTCCCGCTATCGCGGTCGATGGTCAATTTCTGGCGCCCGAGGGCGAAATCGAGCGCGTCGAGGTGTCACGTGCTCCGTTTGATACGCTGCTGCTCGATTACGGTCCAGAGAGCTTCTACGCTTCCGTTTCCCGCGTGTTTTACGGAGTGAGGCGTCATGATTGATGAGATTCGCGTAGAGAACCTCGCCCTTATTCGAGAGGCGAGCCTTGTCCCTTGCAGCGGTCTTACCGTTTTGACCGGCGAGACCGGTGCCGGCAAGACCGCGCTGCTCTCCGCTTTGAAGCTTCTTATGGGAGAACGCGCAGATGCGTCGAGCGTGCGCGAGGGCGAGGCGGGCCTTGTAGTGGAAGGGCGTTTTTTCAAGGGCGCAGATGATCCCGAGGGTTTCGGTGTTGTCCGTAGCGTATCTGCCGATGGTCGTAGCCGCGTCAAAATCGATGGTTCCATCTCGAGCGTTCGCGAGCTCGCGACGCGCGTTGGCTCCATGATCGACCTATGCGGCCAGCATGAACATCAAAGCTTGCTCGATTCTGCCAACCATGTTCGCATGGTCGACTTATGGGCAGCAGATACTATTGCCCCCATATTGGACGATTACCGTGCGAAGCTCCACGTGGCGCGAGCCGCTGCCGCCGAGCTTGCCCGCGTTACCGAAGCTTCCCGTTCAAAGGGTGCGTTGCTAGACGAGGCACGCTTCACTGTCGAGCGTATTTCCGAGGTCAACCCCTGCTTTGGAGAATATGAGGAGCTAGAGGAGTCGCTTCCCCGAGCTGAGCACGCCGAGGCGCTTGCCAGCGCTGCCAATGATGCCCAGTCGCTGCTGTCTGAAGAGAACGCCGCGCTCGACTCGCTCAATGGCGCCATCGCAGAGCTGCAACGAATGGCGGGCGTTGATAAGAAACTTTCCGAGTTTGCAGATAGTTTAGCCGAAGCGTCGATTCTTATTGAGGATGCCGCTGCGGACCTTCGTCGATATCGCGATAGCTTTGACTTTGATCCTGAGGAGCTTGCACGCCAGCAAGACCGCTTTGCCCAGCTTAAAGGGCTGTTGCGACAGTACGGTCCCACTATGGACGATGTCTTTGCTCGTCTTGAGTCTTCAAAAGAGCTGCTGAGCCTGGTTGACGATGCTGAAGAGCGAGTAAAGCGTGCCCGGCTAGAGCTTGATGCGGCTGAGAGCGATCTTGTCCAAGCGGCTCGTGCATTGATGAAGGCGCGTTCGGTTGCCGGACCGCGGTTTTGTCGCGAGGTCGTAAGGCAGATGGCGCGCCTTGAGATGGGCGGAGCCGAAGTGCTGTGGGACGAGCGCGAGCTGCCTCGTGAGCGTTGGACCGACTCCGGATCTTCTATTTGCGAGCTTCTATATAGAAGCGGGTCGGGGCTCACCCCTCGTCCCCTTAAGCGCATCGCTTCCGGTGGCGAGCTGTCGCGCGTGTTGCTTTCGGCTAAAGTGGTAATGGGTTCTGCAGACCATGCGGGCACGCTTGTGTTTGACGAGGTCGATGCGGGCGTTGGCGGTGCAACCGCCCGTTCTCTCGCGACGGTCCTTGCAGATTTAGCCAAGACGCACCAGGTTATCGTTGTCACGCATTTGGCGCAGGTGGCCGTTGTTGCGGATGCACATTACGTTGTACGAAAGGCGGATACGGGCAGCGGTATTCCCGAAACATCGCTTGTTCCCGTTGAGGGGGATGAGCGCGTGGCTGAGATTGCCCGTATGCTATCAGGCGATAGCTCGCCTGAATCCCTCGCCCATGCGCGCGCGATGCTTGAATCTTTGTAGGAAAATGCCCCGTACGACTTTTTCTGGTCGCGCGGGGCATTTTGCAATTATAGGCAAATCGCAGGGTTTTCGAGCTAGGCCTCGCTTGAGAGATGATGGGCGAGGATGCGAATCGCGTGGGCGTATCCCTCAAGACCCTCTCCGGTGACACGCTCGAAGCAAGCCATGCCGGCGTAGGATATCTGGCGAAAATCCTCGCGATCTTCCACGGCGGAGATATGGATCTCTACTGCAGGAAGGGCCACGGCCTTGAGGGCATCGAGGATGGCGACGCTGGTATGCGTATAGGCAGCCGGATTGATGACGATGCCGTCAAAAGAGCCGTATGCCTGCTGGATCTTATCGACGATCTCGCCTTCATGATTTGATTGGAAGCACTCCACACGCGTAAAACCGCATGCGCTTGCCGCTTCCTCGCAGATGGCGACAAGTGCTTCGTAATTCTGCGTGCCGTAGATGCCGGGCTCGCGAATGCCGAGCATGTTGATGTTGGGTCCGTTGATGACGAGTACATTCATAGGATGCTGTCCAATCGTGTAGGCGTTTAGAGTGCCTGGGGCTCGCCGAGACGGCGGGCGACCTCGCGCGCCGTCGCTTCAGCGCAATCAAGGGAATCGACCACCATATCCGCCCAGGCACGGTACAGCGGCATGCGCTGCTGCGCGAGCTTGTCGACGCCGTCGCGCGCGGTGATGGGTCTGCCCTTATGGGCCAGCTCGTCGATATTCCTATTGAGCATGACGATGCGACTGTTTTGGTGAAGGAGGCTGTAGTTTTCCTCGCGCGTGACCACGCCGCCTCCGCAAGAGATGACAAGCCCGCTGCGAGCGGCAACATCGGCGAGGACCTTGGTCTCTTGCTCGCGGAACGAATTTTCGCCGCGTTCAAGGATAAATTCTGCGCAGGGAGCGCCGACCATCTGCTCAAAAGCGTGGTCGAGGTCGATATGCTCTCGACCTGTGATTTGCGCCAAGCTCTCGCCAACGCGCGTCTTTCCGGATCCGGGCATTCCAATGAGGGCGATGTTTTGCTCGGTGAGCGACAGGGCATTGGTGACTTCCACGATGCGGTCGCGTGATACGGTTTCGCCTGTGTAGCGCTCTACTGCTTGAGCCGCTTGGGCTACCAGCATGAGCAAGCCGCCTACGTATGGGATGTCGCGTTCTTCAGCTTGCAACATAAGGCCCGTGCGCGCGGGGTTGTAAACGATATCGACCACAGCCTCAAGTTGAGTGAGCTCATCAAGGCTGCAGACGCTTGCGGGGCAATTGGGGAACATGCCCACGGGCGTGCAGTTGACCACCAGCGCGGCATGGCTCCATTGGGCAAGATCGCTGTAGGTAATCTCCCCCTGTCGGCTCACTACATGGGCTTCGACGCCTAAATCTTCAAGCACTTTCATACAAGTGGATCCGGCTCCTCCGTCTCCGCCAAAGACCAAGGCCACTTTGCCTGCCAGCGGTACGCCCACGCTTTCAACCAGCACTTTGAAGCCGTAATAGTCGGTATTGTCGCCACGGAGCCTGCCGTCTGCAAGGCGTGTGATGGTGTTGACGTTGCCCAGGCGTTCGGCGACGTCTGAGAGCTCGTCCAAATAGGACATGACGTCGCGCTTATATGGGATGGTCACGTTGACGCCCTCCCATTCGTCCCCTTTAAGGAAACTCTCGATGTCTTGGGGCTCGCGCTCGAACTTTCGGTAGTCGAGACCGGCGAGAGCGTGGTAGATGACGGGGGTATAGCTATGACCCAATACTCGTCCAAGAACCCCGTACGGACGCTTAGCTTCCATTTAGAGCACCTCCTGATAGCTGCCAAAATACGTGTACTGCTCGCAGACATCGTCCAAAGAATCCAGCAAGGTCATAAACGGCTGTGAACCCACCGGGCAGATGAGATCGAAATAGAACATGAAATCGAAGTCATGTCCGGGGATGGGACGGCTTTCCAGCTTGACAAGGTTGATATCCAGGGCGTAGAAGCGTTCGAGGACGCGATAGAGCGATCCGGGCTGATGGGGGAGCGTGAGCATAAGCGAGGTACGGTCCGCCCCCGGATAGATGACGGCATCTTTGGTGATGACGACGAAGCGGGTGTAGTTGTTGTCGGAATCCTGTACATCTTCTTGCAGGATTTCGAGGTTATAAAGGGCTTTGCAACTGCGGGAGCAAAGTGCTGCGATGTCGCTGCGCTCAGATGATGCGACGAACTCTGCTGCCTGCGCGGTATTGCTGGCCGTTGTCGCTTTGACGCCCATAGATTCAATGAAATCGGCGCATTGGGCAAGCGCTTGCTCGTGAGAGATGACCTCGCGGATATCTTCACGACGCGTACCGGGCTTGGCGACCAGGTTATGGTCGATTTTAAGGCGCAGCGAGCGGACGATGGAGAACCTGTACTGCGCCAACAGGTCATAGACGGCGTTGACCGAGCCCGCGGTGGAATTCTCAATGGGTAGCACACCGTAGTCGCACAGGCCGTCGCGTACCGCCCTGAACACGCCCTCGAATGTATCGAAAAACGTGATGGAAGGTACCTTGAAGAGCTTGGAGGCGGCGAGCTGGCTATAGGCGCCCTCGACCCCTTGGCACGCAACGGATGCGGTGACGGGGAACTGGGCGTCTGCGGGCAGTAGCGTGTTGATAGCGCGCTTGGATTGGGGCTTTTGATCAAGCGATGCCAGGTAGCGGTTCTGCTCGATCTTGTTCATATTCATTAGAAGCGAGAAGAGCGAGATGAGCTGCGCCTGCCTGTCTTGAGGGGCCGCCTGAGCGATACCGGCGAGTTTATCGCGCTCGCGGCCGGGGTCGAAAATGGGCTTGCCCATCTCGAGCTTCGCGTTGACAACGTGGGGGGCGAGGTCGAGTCGCTCGTTGAACAGCTCGATAAGCTGGGCGTCGATGCGATCGATATGCTCACGTACTTCTTCTAGATTCATATGCTGGGCTCCTGGGCGGGATTGGGTTTAGCGAAAGCGGGCATCGGCTTGGCAGGGCAGGACGAAAGCACCGTCTTCGAGCATGGCATCGAGTAATGCGACCGCGCAAACGGCTTCTGCTACGGGGACTGCTCGCGGAACGATGCAGGGATCGTGGCGACCGTGGATCTTGAGTTCCGCGTTCTCATGTGCTTCAAGATCCACGCTGTCTTGCTGCTGTCCGATCGACGGCGTGGGTTTTACCGCCATGTGCCAGATAACGGGCATACCGGTGGTGATGCCGCCGACGATACCGCCCGCATTGTTGGTTTGAGGTAGTACTTGGCCATCCTGCATTCGGTACGAGTCGTTGTTCTGGCTTCCCATCAGACGGGCCGAGGAGAACCCGGCGCCAAAGTCCACGCCCTTGATTGCGGGAATGCCGAAGGCGAGGCGGGCGATGCGGTTCTCGATGCCGTCGAACATTGGGTCGCCGATGCCGGCGGGAACGCCATACGCGACGCATTCGATCACGCCGCCCACCGAGTCCATATGAGACTTTGCATCGACTATGCATTCGCGCATAGAGGCCGCCGCGTGCGCGCTTACGCAGGGGAGCGGGTTAGTGGATATGGCTTTGAGCTGAACTTGGTTTGGCTTCATGGGGTCGAGCGGCGTATCGCGAATATCTCGCGGACCCAGCGCGGCGATGTGGGCGGCAATGCGGATGCCCTGGGTCTCGAGGGCCTGTAGCGCGATGCCGCCAGCGATGCACAGGGGTGCGGTGAGGCGACCGGAGAAGTGACCGCCGCCCGCGACATCATGGTTGTTCTTGTATTTGATATACGCTGCATAATCAGCATGACCGGGGCGAGGGATTCTGCGCAGGTTGGAGTAGTCTTGCGAGCGCGTGTCGGCATTTTTGATAATGCCGGATATGGGTGCCCCGCAGGTGCGGCCGTCGACTATGCCGGAGATGATATGTGCCGTATCGGTCTCCTTGCGTGCGGTCGCGGTCTCATTGCGGCCCGGCGCGCGTCTATCGAGAAAGAGCTGGAGTCGCTCCAAGTCAATGGGAACGCCGGCCGGGATGCCGTCGAGCGAGCAGCCGATGGCAGGCGAGTGGGACTGACCGAATATGCTGAGCTTGAGGACGTTGCCGGTGAAAGAAGACATGCAGACAGCCCCTATTCTTGCGTGAGCTCGACCATGCCGCCAAGCTCTTGATAATGATCGAAGAACAGCGGGTAGGACTTGTTTACGGCTTCCGCGCCCTTGATGTAGACATCGTTTTCGCAACGGGAGGCGGCGATGGCAGCCATCATGGCGATGCGATGGTCGTTGTGGGAATCGACCGTGCCGCCGATCAGTTGGGGGACGCCGTCGATGATGAGCGCGTCGCGTTTGATTTGGATCTGCGCTCCCAGGTTGCTAAGTTCTTTGGCGACGGTGGCGAGCCTATCGGATTCTTTGATGCGCAGGCGAGCGCAGTCGGTGATCACCGTGCGGCCCTCTGCAACGGAGGCGACCGCGGCGATAATGGGGACCAAATCCGGGATGTCCTTGGCACTCATCTCGAAGCCGCAGAGTTTGTCTGGACGAGAAATGGCGGCGTCGGTGGAGCGGCCTATGCGGGCACCAAAGCGCGACAGGGCTGCGAGAACGTTGCGATCGCCCTGGGCGGAAGAAAGCGAGAGCCCGTCGACCTTGATGGGCAGCCTGCCCAGAGCGCCTGCGCACAGCCAGAAGGCCGCATTGGACCAGTCACCCTCTACGGTCGCCTCATGCGGGGTGCGGTAGGTGTCGTCCTCGGTGGTGAAGACGGTGACCTCTGTGCCATCGCCCGGGGTCCTGCGATCAACGTAGACGTCGACTCCGAAGGTTTGCATGGCCTGTATGGTGAGGTTGATATAGGGCCGGCTCTCGATGCGCCCGTTCACAACGATCTCGCTGGGGTGGTCGAGCAGCGGCGCTGCGAGCAGAAGGCCGGTAATGTACTGAGAACTCACATCGCCGGGAAGCTCGAATCGTCCAGGGCGAATTCGACCAGATGTTTTGAGTGGGAAGCCGCCGAGACCCTCGAGTTCGCATCCGGCGGCGATTAGCTCCTCGGAAAGCGGGGAGAGGGGCCTTTCGCCCAAACGACCGCTTCCAATAAAAGTCGCCTCTGCACCCAGCGCGCATGCGACGGGAAGCATGAAGCGAAGCGTCGAGCCGGATTCGCCGCAGTCGAGGGTGGCATGATGCAGCGCCCTCAGCAGGCCGAAGGCGACGCTTTTGGGCATAGGCTTTACCATTAAGCCATCGTCGACCGCATCTATCTTGGCGCCAAGCGCCGTAAGGCAGCGGATGGTGGCGTCGATGTCGGCGCACGTGGTGTTGCACTTGATGTGGGTGTCGCCATTAGCGAGCGCGGCGACGATGATGAGGCGATGTGCAACCGACTTCGAGGCGATGGCCGGAATGGTTCCGGAAAGCAGGGTCGGATGAATATGGGCAATCATACATGCTCCCTTGATGCTGCGAAATGTATGTGCTGGTTACTCGTCTTCTATGTCCCCGGCGTAGGCGTGCACGCAGGCAAGGCCCACCTCAAGGATCTTTTTGAACTCATCGAGCGGTGTGGGTGCTATCGAGACCGCCCCGATTGCGCGCGGAACCACCAGATCGATCGAATTGCCTGCGCGCTTCTTATCATGAAGGGCTTCGTTATAGATGTTCTGGGCGTCGGCTTGGAAATGAAGTGAAAGCCCGTGGTTGCGTAGGAGCGCGGCAATTCGATCGGGAACATCGGGTTCGCACACTTCTGCGGTGACAGAGGCGCTGGCGATGGCCACCATGCCGATACCGACGCATGTTCCGTGTCCCAGGCGGTAGGATTCCGCCGCTTCGACGCCATGGCCGATGCTGTGACCAAAGTTGAGGAGCTTGCGCATGTTGGACTCGCGCTCGTCCGCCTCGACAACAGCTCGCTTAATATCGATGTTACGGGCGATGAGGTAGGCGACGCGAGAAAGATCCTGCTTGAGGAGCTCGGGCGTAAGCGGCGTCTTCTCGAGCTCCTCGAACAGCTCGCTGTCCGCGATAACGGCATGCTTGATTACCTCTCCGCAGCCGTCGGCGAATTGCTCGTCCGTTAGCGTGCCCAGGCAGCCTACATCGGCGAGAACCGCACGCGGCTGCCAGAATGCACCGGCGAGGTTCTTTCCCGCCTCAAGGTCGATAGCGGTTTTTCCGCCAACGGAGGAGTCGACCATGGCCAGCAGCGTGGTGGGAATCTGGATGAAGTCGATGCCTCGCATGTAGGTCGCCGCGACAAAGCCCGCGACATCTCCCACCACGCCGCCGCCAAGGGCGATGATGAGGTCGGAGCGCGTCATCTCAAAGGACGCGGCCTTCTCGAGGAGGCTGATGTACGTCTCCGCGCGCTTGTGCTCTTCACCGGCGCTGAATACGGCGAGCTCGCAGGTGTAGCCGGCAGCCTGCAAACCGGACTTCACGGGTTCCGCATAGAGCGGAGCGACGTTGGAGTCGCTGATGATGAGGGTGCGCCGTCCCGCGTTGAGCGAACGCGCGATCTCACCTGCGCGTTCAAGCAAGAAGGTGTCGATCAGCACCTGGTAGGGCTTAGATGCCTGGATATCAAGAGAGTACATGGTCCTGCCTTTCGCAGATCTTAACGCGGCATGTCATCGAGTGCGCGCTTGATCTGGTCGCCCTCTGCAAGAAGTTCGCGAAGCCCTACCCGATCGCGGTTGATGAGGGCGACGCGGTATTTATCGAGCGCGTTGATGATGATCTCGATTTCATCGGCCAGGTAGTCGGCGTCTTGGATCATCAGCTCGCTCCACATATCGGGGTTGAGGTGCGCCACCCTTGTGAGGTCCTTGTAGCTGCCGGCGGAGAAGCCATGATGGGCTTGGGCCGTGGGGCTCTTCACATACGCGTTGGAGACCACGTGGGCCAGCTGGCTGGTAAAGGCGATGACGCGGTCATGGTCGGCCGGCGTGGTGACGCTAAAGCGCCCGAAGTGGCAGGGGGAGAGCAACGTATGGGCCCTGTCGAGAAGCTCGAGGCGGGCGACATCGTCCAGCTGGGGCGGGACGAGAACCATGGGAGCGCCGACAAACATATCCGCGCTACCGTAGGCGTATCCGGAGTGCTCGGTACCCGCCATGGGGTGCGCGCCGCAGAAGGTAAATCCATAGGTACTCGCCAGGTCGAACGCGCGATTGCAGAGCGCTCCCTTGACGCCGGCGCTATCGATGACCAAAGGACCTTCCGCGCCCAGCTCGTCTAGCGTTTGGGCGCGGGACTGAAGCCATGCGATGCAGGCCTCGGGGTATGCGGAGAGAATCACCAGGTCGCAGTCTGCGAGCGAGGCATCGTCCAAGACCGTATCAACCGTGTCGATCATGGCTATAGCAAGCGTGTCCGCATCGGTATCGAATGCGGCGACGCGCCAGCCGGCAGCGTGGTAGGCGCGGGCGAAACTGCCGCCGATAAGGCCCAGGCCCAAGATGCCTACGGTGGGATTGTTTGAAGTTGCTTCTGCAGGGGTAGAGGTGTTGTCCATGGTTCCTTACGCCTCGCAGCTCTCAGTGTCGCAGATGACGGAGCGGATCTGGCGGATGCGCTCCATGGTCTGGTCGAACATATCGGGAGTCAGGGCCTGAGCGCCGTCGGACCAGGCGCGGCTGGGGTCGTCGTGAACCTCGATCTCAAGGCCGTCGGCACCCGCTGCGGTGGCGGCAAGCGCCATGGGCTCGACGTAGCGCGTGTAGCCGGTGGCGTGGCTGGGGTCTGCGACCACGGGAAGGTGGCTTAGGTAGTGCAGGACGGGCACGGCGTTGAGGTCGAAGGTGTTGCGGGTACGCGTCTCGAACGTGCGGATGCCGCGCTCGCACAGGATGACGTTTTCGTTGCCCTCGCTCATGATGTACTCGGCCGCCATCAGCAGCTCGTCGATGGTACCCGCCATGCCGCGTTTGAGTAGGATGGGGGCCTTGGTCTTACCCACCTCTTTCAGCAGGGGGAAGTTTTGGGCGTTACGTGCGCCGATCTGCCAGACCTCGATGTTCTTATTGAGGAACGTTTGGACGTCGCGCTGGTCCATAATCTCGGTGACGATGGGCATATCGAGCTCGTCGGCAGCTTCGCGCAGCAGGTCGAGGCCCTCGGGGCCCATGCCCTGGTATGCGTACGGAGAAGTGCGGGGCTTGTATGCGCCGCCGCGTAGCATGGTGGCGCCGGCAGCCTTAACACGCCTGGCGATTTTGATGAGGTTCTTGCCTTCGACCGAGCAGGGTCCGGCGATCACCTGGAAGTGGCCGCCACCGATCTTGACACCGTGTCCGCAATCGACGACGGTGTCCTCGGGATGGAACTTGCGGTTGGCCTTCTTGAAGGGCTCGGAGACGCGCTGTACGCGTTCAACGATGTCCATCGACTCAAGCAGGAAGGGATCGATCTTGGTGGTGTCTCCCACCAGGCCGATGACGGTCTCGTTCTCGCCCTTACTATAGTTAGTTTGAAGGCCCTTCTTTTCGATCCAGCTGAGTAGATGCTCAACGGCTTCGGGCGAGGCGTCCTTGCGCAGGATTGCGATCATGTGGTCCTCCAAAAGTAACTCATGCGCGTGCAAATGTATAAGTTACAGAAGTGTATACCATCCTTATTAATATTGAGGGCCATAACTCATGTCGTTACAAATGCGATAGAGGGTTTGCCTCAAAACGCCGACCTGCTTTTGGCGTACGTACAATTTCGTAGCCCGCTATTAGCTCTGAGCTAATGAAATTGAGCGCGGTGCAAACCATACTTGAGTACATGTTGCTCCAATCACTATTGAAGGGAAATTAGATATGGATGCTTCGCGGTCACATGCACCCCGCTCGGTAATGGGAATAGTCGGTCTGGTTCTTGCGATAATCGCAGCAGCTACCTCGTTCATGCCAATCGTCAACAACTTCTCGTTCTTCCTCGCCCTCATCTCGGCTATTCTTTCGCTGGTCGCCGTTATTTCCTGTGCGCGCGGTAAGAAGTCTGGCAAGGGTGTCGCCATTGCCGGGTTGGTTGTCAGCATTATTTCTATCGTGGTCGTGCTCGCCACGCAAAGCATGTATTCCGCCGCCATTGACGATGCGGTCAACGGCCCGGATGTCTCGGGAGTTAGCACTCAGCAGGGTGGCGACGATCCGTCTAAGGAAGACGATGGGGCAGGCGATGCATCCAATACTCAGAATCTCGCCGTCGGCACTTCCATTGATCTTGAAAGCGGCCTTTCGGTAACCGTCGATGCGGTCGATACCTCTATCGTGAACTACGATGGTTCCGCGCTGGTGGGCGTTCAGGTTACCTACGTGAACAATTCTGATAACTCCGCAGAATACAACATGTATGATTGGAAGGGTGAGGATGCTCAGGGGGCTCAGGAGAATTCGACGTTCTTCTCTGATGACGGCAAAGAACTCAGCTCTGGTTCGTTGGCGCCTGGCGGTACAAAGACCGGATTCCTCTATTTCAAAGAGGGAACCGTAAAGGCTCTGTATTTCTCTTCCGTCCTAAGCGATGATGCTTCCGCGTCGTGGTCTCTTGCTTAGGTGTAAAAAAAGATGGGTGCATTGAATGTCTGAGAAGCTGACAGAGGAGTTGTTGGACGAGCTGCTGGGGTCTTCTGGCGTGGACGGCTTTCTTCGCGACCGTACGGAACCAGCTATAACCCTCGCTTCCTATCTTCAGCAGCTTTTGGACGAGAAGCATTTGAAGCGCGTCCAGGTCGTGCGCATGGCGGACCTCAACGAGACCTTTGGATATCAGATCTTTACGGGCGCCCGTCATCCCAGTAGGGATAAGGTGCTGCAGATATGCTTCGCGATGGCCCTTTCGCTGAGGGAGGCCAATAGGGCGTTGGGCTACGCCGACGCCGGCAGGCTCGACTGCAGGAGCAGGCGCGATGCCATCATTATCTACTGCCTCGACAAGGGTTGTTCTCTTCAGAAGGTGAACGAAGAGCTCTATCGTTTTGGAGAGCGCACTATTTGCTAGGTCTTAGAATCCTTGTTCCCGCGTTCCGCTCGGATACCGTTGTTGTGTCCGGGCGGTTTGCTATAGTTTGGAGCTATGGATACAGATGAATTGACAGACCAGCTTGAATCGATGCTAGCCAGCCGTGAGGCGGGCTTGGATTATCGTGTCGAGCGCGTCTTAAAGGATGGCTCGCGCGAGCGCACGCAGGTGGTATATCTGCTTGGCGCGGGTGGGGGAGAATACGGTCCGTTTGTCCACAAGGTTATCGCGGCGGACCGCGGCTTGGGCACCGTATATCGCACGCTTCATGACGCCTGGCTATCAGGACGAAGGTTCGCCCACCTTCCTGAGATTTTGAACGTTAGCAGTCAGGGCGATGAGCTTGATGTGCTTATGGAATACGTAGAAGGCCCTACGCTCGAGACGTACCTCACGGCAGCCGGCTTTGATCGGGGCGTTGTTCTTCAAGCTTTTGAGGACGTGTGTCGCGCTTGTATCGAGCTGCATGCCTCTTTCGCGCCGCCCATCATCCACCGCGACCTTAAGCCCTCAAATATCATCATGGCTCAAAGTAGGTTCTCGTCCCAACCCACCGCTGTGCTCATCGATTTTGGCATCGCCAGGCAATGGCGCGAGGGAGAGTCGTCTGATACGGTTCATTTTGGGACCAGGGAGTTTGCTCCACCAGAGCAATACGGTTTTTCTCAAACCACGGTTAGAAGCGACGTGTATGCGCTGGGCATGTTGCTCGCGTACTGCCTTATCGGCTCGACCGTGCCTCGTGAGCAGCTTGTCTCTTCGCTGACGGGCGCGCACGCGAGCGCGGGGCTTATACGCGTGGTCGAGCGCGCTTGCGCATTCGATCCAGCCGATCGCTATGATTCCGCGCAAGCGCTGCTGAATGCGTTTTCTGCTGCGGTGGGCGCTGGCGACCTTCCTTCCAGCAGGCAGCGTGGGGATGCATCGAGTGGCAAAGCTGCCAAAGACTCCCTCTTTATGGCGCCGTCTTCCACCCTGACGCCGCAGGTTCCGCAGGCCCCGCGGACCGTTCGCGCGCGCTTTATCGATAATCCGATCGTACGCATACCTTGGAACATAACGGTCCTTTTCGTTGCCGTCGTTTGCGTGCAGGCGACTTTAGAGCTGGTCGCTCATCCCACGGAATCCATGAGAGATGCTTCGATTCCCGCGCTTGTCGTCATTGCTTACTTTATGGTGCTGCCGATATTTCTATTCGGCTGTTGGCTGCTTTACAATAAATCGTGGCTAAGAAAGAGATTCGCTTTCGTGGATTGGGCCATATCGATCGGTTTGCCGAGGCTTATTGCTCGTTTTGTTGCCTTGGAAGTTGCTGCTTTGGTTGCCGCGCTGCTTCTGTGGTCCGTTTAGCAGATGGCTTTGCGCGTGCCGCGGTGTATTTGATTAAGAATGAGCAGGGGGAGGACTTCTTCTTGTATAGCGACGGTGAGCTTGAATCAGCCTGTTTTACAGGTCAAATTCCGCTTCGTGCTACGTTTATTGGCGGAGATCTTGATGCGGCTAACGCGTTCTCCCTGTGGGGCATGCGGTGGGCGGAGCACCTTGGCGTCCATGAAGACAGAGGCAGGCTACCTGCTCCCAGGCCCGTGATCGAGCTCTTTGTATATTGTCCGGAGGAAAGCGTGGAGCTTGCTTACGCCGTTGCGTATCTATGTGAGTGCACCTGGGCTGATTACGGCTTTGCCGGCATGGCGCATGTTGCGACCGATCGCATCGATGCCCTTCGCGACTCTCGGGTGATTGTCGATAGCACTTCCGCGCCGTCCCATTCCAAGAGCGTCTTCAGTCTCGAGGCATATCGTTCTTCTTCGCGTATGGATGCGATGATGTTTGCGCCTCAGGCAGATCTGTATTTCATCGATGAGGGTTCGGACCCTTGGATCGCTTTGCCACACTACGATTGATTTTCGTCCTTTTTAATCCTTTTCCCTATTCGCTTCAGTCCGCAAACGGTATAAATTCATCTGTGAACGGTATTTGAAAACAAATACTTACAATTTCGCCATTGTTAGGCTATGCTTTCAGCCATAGCAAGGTTGTTACTCCTCGGGAGGCATCACTTGTCGATACGGATGTTTCCCGTAAAAGGGGACCGTCCGATTCGATCAATGAGATGCTTAGGGGAGTTTTTCATGATCATAGTTAAGAAGATCAACAACAACGTTGCCATGGCGCGCGATGATCGCGGCAACGAGTTGGTCGTTTTCGGTAAGGGGATCGGTTTTCACGAGACCCCGTATTATCTCGAAGACGAGTCGACGCTCCAAGCAGTCTTTTCAAATATCAACAACGGTATTCTCTCCATGGTTCGCACCGTGCCGTCCGAGGTTATCGATGCCGCCCTGCAGATCATCGATATGGCAAAAGCTGAGCTTGATTGCGAGCTTAATCCCAACGTTGTCCTTACCTTGGCCGATCACCTTCAGTTTGCGGTCGAGCGCCTTAAGGATGGCTGCGTTATCGAGAACCCGCTATCGGATACGGTCGAGTTTGTCTATCCGGTCGAGCATGGTCTGGGCCTTCGCGCCCTCGCGATCCTTAAGAAGGAGACCGGGTTTTCCATGCCGCGGACCGAGGCTTGCTCCATCGCCATGCACCTTGTGAATTACGAGCGCGCGGATGGTCGGGTTGACGATATGGACGAGGTCATGCGTACGCTTTCCTCAATTGACGAAGTTACCAATATCGTGGAGCGCGAGTTTGGCATCACCGTGGACCGCGCATCATATAACTACGCCCGCTTCACCACCCATCTTCGCTATCTCATCAAGAGGCTTAAGGCGGACAGGGCATCTTCCGATTCCAATGCCGATCTGTTCGCTCGAATCTCTCATGATTTTCCCGATGTCAGCGCTTGCGCCGACGCGATTGCCTCCTATTTGGAGGACCGCTTTGGCCGCGCGTGCTCCGAGGAAGAACGCCTCTATCTCATGATGTACATCAATCGGTTCCTCGCGAGCCGCTGATGGGATCTCTCGTCCAGGCGCCGGACGGGGCATCCGAACAATAGGTATTAATGAAACTATGCGGAAGGAATGATCATGGCTCAGAAAAACTATGACGAGCTGTCCCAGAGCATTCTCGACAACATCGGTGGCAAGGACAACATCAAATCCCTTGCTCACTGCATCACCCGCCTGCGCTTTAAGCTCAAGGACGTTTCCAAGGCCAATACCGAGGCCATCGAAGCGCTTCCCGGCGTCATCAAGGTTCTCGACGCCAATGGTCAGTACCACGTCGTCGTGGGTAACAAGGTTGAGGAGGTCTACGACAGCTTCGTGAAAGTATCCGGTCTACACGGTGGCGGCGAGGTCGCGGCTGATGATGACGATTCCAACGAGAAGAAGACCCCTGCCGCTATCCTCATCGACTTGATCTCCGGCATCTTCGCCCCCATGCTGGGCACCTTTGCCGCCGCAGGTATCATGAAGGGCCTGCTCGCCGCCGCGACGCAGTTCTTCCCTGAGTTCGCTACCGATGGCGCCTATACGCTGCTCTACACGGTCGCCGACGGCATGTTCTACTTCCTTCCTGTTGTGCTTGCGTACAACGCCGCTAAGAAGTTCCGCATGAGCGAGTTCAACGCCATGGCCATCGCGTTTGCTCTTGTGTATCCCACCATGGTCGCGCTGACCTCTGGTGAGGTCCTTGGTTCTGTTGACCTTGGCTTTGCGGGCACGTTCTCCTGGTACGCCACGTTCTTCGGCATTCCCATCATCATGCCCGCTTCCGGCTACACCAGCTCCGTTATTCCTATCGTGCTCATGATTGCCTTCGCTGCCTGGCTTGAGCACAAGGTCAAAAAGGTTATGCCTGCTTCCGTCAAGATGTTCTTCACCCCGCTGGTCGTCGTCACCGTCACCGTTGTTCTCGGCTATCTGTTCATCGGCCCCGTCGCTACGCTGATCACCAACCTGCTCGGCCTGCTCTTCCAGACCCTGTTCGGTCTTCCCGTCGTGGGTTCCATCCTCGGCTGCACCGTCGTCGGCGCTTTCTGGATGTGCCTGGTCATCTTTGGTTTCCATTGGTCGCTCGTCCCTATCGCGCTTGTTAACCTCACCACCCTTGGCCATGACTACATCCTCGGCGCCGTTATCGCCCACTCCTTCTCCCTGGGAGCCGTCCTGTTCGCCATGTACCTCAAGAATAAGGACCAGGATTTCCGCGGCATCTGCTTGCCCGCTATCATCTCATCCTTCTTCTTCGGCGTTACCGAGCCTGCTATCTACGGTGTCGCCCTGCCCGATAAGAAGGCGTTCGTGATCGCCTCTATCGGCTCCGCCGTCGGCGGCCTCATAATCGGCATCACCGGCGCTGTGGTCTACATCTCCGGTGGCCTGGGCGTCTTCAGCTGGCTGTCCTTCCTTCCCCCCGCGGGTGTCGAGGGAGCTAGCTTCATCGTCCCTGCCGTCATCGCCTCCCTGGTGGGCGCCGTCGTGGGCTTCGTCCTCGAGTACGTCACCTATAAGCCTGAGCAGAAGCTTGCTAAGTAGTAATCGCGTCAGCTCTTAATATGGGCTGCGCAAGATATGGGGCGCGCGGCCCGGAGCATCTCGCTTCGGCCCCGCGCCCTTTTGTTCCCTTCGTTTTCCTTCTTTGCGAAAGGATTCCCACTATGTCTTTCCCTAAGAACTTCCTATGGGGTGGTGCAACCGCAGCCAACCAATTCGAGGGCGGCTGGAACCTTGGCGGCAAGGGTCCTAGCGACGCAGATATGATGACCAACGGCACCCATACCACGCCGCGACAGATCACCCGTACGTGGGAAGAGGGCCTGTGCTATCCCAACCACTTCGCAAGCGACTTTTATCATCGCCATGCCGAGGACGCCGCGCTTATGGGCGAGATGGGCTTCAAGGTGTTCCGCATCTCCATCAACTGGAGCCGCATCTTCCCCAACGGAGATGATCTGGTGCCCAACGAGGAGGGCCTGGCGTTCTACGACCAGGTCTTCGATGAACTGCACGAGCAGGGTATCGAGCCTTTGGTAACCATCAGCCATTACGAGCTACCCTGGCATCTCACCGAGAAATACAACGGTTGGGCATCTCGCGACCTTATCGATTTCTATGTTCGCTACTGCGAGACCATCTTCACTCGCTATCGCGATAAGGTGAAGTATTGGCTCACCTTTAACGAGATCAATTGCGGTACCATGCCTCTGGGCGGCTATCTGGGCCTGGGCATCCTCAACGAGGGAACGCGTGACTTCCTCAACCAGGTGGATGACCCGCAGCTTCGTTTCCAGGGTTTACACCATCAGTTTGTTGCGAGCGCCCGCGCGGTCAAGCTCGCCCATCAGATCAACCCTGATTTCAAGATCGGTTGCATGATCGCCTATATGGCCAATTATCCGTATAGCTGCAACCCGGCTGACGTCATCGCATGCCAGCAGAAGATGGACGAGGGTAATTATTATTGCGGCGACGTTCAGGTTCGCGGCGAGTATCCTCACTTTGCCCAGAGGGTCTGGGATAAATATGGCGTTAAGCTCGATGTTGCTGAAGGGGATCTGGAGGACCTCGCAAGCGGTACCGTCGATTTCTACAGCTTCAGCTATTACATGAGCAATGCCGTGTCTACCGACCCCGCTCTCGCTTCGACCGGCGGGAACCTCATGGGTGGTGCTAAGAATCCGTATCTCAAGGCAAGCGATTGGGGTTGGCAGATCGACCCCGATGGCCTGCGTTGGACGCTCAACGAGCTGTACGGGCGCTACCGTATCCCGCTGATGGTTGTAGAGAACGGTCTCGGCGCGTTCGATACGGTTGAGGACGACGGAGCTATTCACGATAGCTATCGCATCGATTACTTGCGTATGCATATCGAAGCCATGAAGAAGGCCGTTGAGGTTGACGGGGTTGACCTTATGGGCTATACGCCGTGGGGTTGCATAGATTTGGTCTCCGCTTCAACCGGTGAGATGGGCAAGCGCTACGGCTTTGTGTACGTCGATGCGGACGACGAGGGTAACGGCACCTTCGACCGCAGTCGCAAGGATAGTTTCTTCTGGTATAAGAAGGTTATCGAGTCTAACGGCGAGGACCTGGCATAGGCCATCGAACGCGTTGGCGCTCATGTGCGAATGGCTGTGCGACGCGTGCTGCTTGCGTGCTCTTTGCGTGGTATTATTATGGCGTTACCTGCTGGTATGGCAGGTAACGTTCACTCATGAAGTGTTGTGTAAATCCTTGCGCCTTATGAGGTGGTGCGATGTTTGAATGGGGGATCCAATGGGATTTTTTGACAGGTTTAAGAAGGCGGCGGAGCCCGAGAAGCCCGCGGTGCCCGCATCCGTAACGGCTCAGGTTTCTGCTGATACGCTGTGCGCTCCCGTAAAGGGCCGCGTTTGCAAGATGGCTGATATCCCCGATCCGGTCTTTAGCTCCGAGGTCCTCGGCAAGGGTTGCGGCGTTTGGCCCGAGGGCGACGTCGTTTATGCTCCCGTTACCGGCACGGTGACCGTTACCATGGGCCATGCCGTTGGCATCCAGGGCGATGACGGCGTCGAGGTTCTGGTGCATGTGGGCGTTGATACCGTTAACATGCAGGGAGAGGGCTTTACCGGCTATGTTGCCCAGGGTGATCACGTAGTTGCCGGTCAGGCGATTCTGGGCATCGATCGCGGTAAGATCGCCTCTGCTGGTTATAAGGACGTTGTTGTGCTGGCTGTTTCCAACAGCGCTGAGTTCGCTTCTGTAGAGCTGTGCGCGGACGAGGATTCCGCTGTTTCTGCAGGCGAGGCCGTTCTTAAGGTCGCTCGCTAGCCTCCTTTTCGCTTATATGCGTGTAAGCCGCGTGCCCATTGGTGCGCGGCTTTTGTTTAGAGTTCGAGTGTGAAGCAAAAACGACGACGTCCCCTTGGAGACGTCGTCGTTTAAATTGGTGAGTTGAAGCTCTCTGTAAGCTATATCTTCTGCATCTAGACTATTTTGCATTTCCGCAGGTAGAAGGCTTGCATAAAGCGTCTGTATCCCAATTTATCCCAACGGGAGACCATTCCAACTCCACCGGATTCGCCGCGAAGGCGCGGTGGACTTCTTTTGCCAAAAGCTCCTTATCCATTTTCAAATAATGCCGTCCAGTCGTCCCAAGTCCCACGTGCCCCATCATCTTCTCAAGGATCTCGGGGCTGATTCCCCGCGTGGAGACCCAAGACCTCCACGAGCGGCGAAGCGCCCTCATCTGCTGGCGGGGGATACCGGCGCGGCCGAGCGCGGCGTAGTACTCGCGGCGCTCGATGCGCTGTGGGAGCGGGGAACCGGTGCCGTCATCGGACAAGTAAGTGCAGCCCTCAGATTCGCGCTCCGCCTTGATTTGCAATATGCGGTCGGCGAACGGCTGCGGCAGCACTGACGAGCGCGGAGACCATACGTTCTTGAGGTCTTGGTCGAGCGACACGGCGCCGCCGTCATCCACCTGCCGCATAAAGGGGACGGAAGCCATGCGGTAGCCCTCCACCTCCACCTCTTCGACCTCTGACAGCAGCGGGGCGAGCGCTTCGCCGGTGCGTGCGCCGTCGAACGCCATGAGAATGAACGCCGCTTCCGCGTAGCTCCCGTAGAGCTCGCGCCAGATGTTTGACAGCTGCCCGAGCGTGAACGTGCCATCGCCGTGGGACTTACAGGCGGTGGGCATGCGGTAGTCATATGCCGCCACGTTCTTGTCTATGACCTCGTTGAGCATACAGAAGTTGAGCGTCGATTTGAGAATCGAGATGCAGCGCTGCGCTGTCTGCTCGGTCTTCGAATCAAGCCACTGCTGCACGTCCGTGTACCGCACGTCCCCGATCGAGACGGATGCCCATCGCGGAGCGACGTGAGCCCTCCACGCGCTCTCGATCTGCCGCATGCTGGACGGCTTCAAGGTCTCGCCGCGCTTGCCCGGCTTGCCCGTGCGCTCGTACACCTCCAGCCTGGCGTGGCAGTCCGGGAGGTACCACAGCTCGTAAGCCTGTCCGACCGTCGGCATCGGAGCATCCGCACCGTGCTTCACGCGCAGCTCGGCGAGCTTGGCGTCCCCGTCGCGCTTGGTGCCCTTGATGGTCATCGTGTGGCGCACGTAGCCCCTGCCGTCGTGCTCGTCCGCCCAGTAGCGCAGGGTGCGGTATCCCTTGCGGCGCGCGGGGTTGTTGCTGCCCCATGAGTTACGAGACTGTGCCATAATCAAATCACCCCATAGAGACGGGAGGTTCCAACGTGGCCAGAGACGATATGCACGTCATCATGTACACGATCCTCAAATACCTGTACGAGTGTCTGAAATCGGGAATCGACCCTGACCCGCTCAAGTTCTCCGCCGAAGCGCTCGGCATCAACGAGAGGTACTGGACGGCCATCGTGGCAGACCTCGCCAACAGGGGCTACATTCGCGGCGTGGTTGTAGTGCATAAACCCTCTGGTGACGTGGTGCAGGTCGTGAACCCGAGCGTGACTATCGAGGGTGTCGAGTTCATGATGGAGAACTCCATGATGCAGAAGGCGCTCGATTTCGTTAAGGAAGCTAAGTCCGCCATCCCGTTCGTTTGATGGCATAATGGGTACGCCTCCAATCACGATGGCCCGTAGGCCGTTCTACAGCTGTTGTTGGTGGTGGTGACGGCCCCGTTCCCCTCGCCTGCAAGCTGATGGGGGAGCGGGGCTAATCATGTTTTCCCCGTTACTTCTGATGCTTCTTTCGCGCCGGCTTGTCCATGGGGTCCCTATCGGTGAACGATTCTTTGCCATCGACGTGTTCCATCAGGTCGCTGCTGATGGAGTTCCCCATAGGGTCAAGGATAAAGTCGATACCCTTTCTACGCGCTATCTTGGCGGCGGGAACGAAGTCGCTGTCTCCCGAAACGAGGATGATTTGCGAGACGATGCCTTCGTACGCGAGCGAGGAGATATCGAGTCCGAGTCGCATGTCCACCCCCTTTTGCGAGAACGAGATGTGGAAGTCGCGCTCATCGAGGTCTTCCACGCCGATCGCGCCCGAGCAAAGCCGCTTGACTTTTTCGGGGTCGAGTGCGAAATGCGGTCGAACGTCAGAGAGCTTGCCCATTCGCAGTGCCATCTTGCGCTTGCACTTGAGTTCATCGAAGAAATCGAGCGTCCACCGGTACGTTTCAGCTTTGCCGAAGTCGATGTTGCGCTTTAAGAGCGGATGATACACGGTCCTCTGAACCGGAGGGCAATCGTAATAGAAGATGCGGTACAGCTCGCGCTCCGATTTCCCGTCCGACTTTTCGAGGATGTGCCTGAAGACATAGCGGTTCAGTTCTTCGGCTCGCTCTTCGGGGCTCTTTTCTCCCCATAGCGCCTTCGCGCGCTTGCGGTAGAATCCGCCATCTACGAGTATCGCGGTCTTGGTCATATTTGGCTCCAAAAAAATAAAGGCCCTAGGCTTACGCACACCGCTTATCGTTGCGGGGCATCTCGCCTAGGGCCGAATCTGACACCAATTATTGTTCACTGGCGAGAAATGTCAAATTATTTTTACCAAAATACCAATAATTGAATGATGTCGCGGAGGATGCGACCGCTGGCACGCTTGCGCGATAGAAAACGACCCCGCCTGGTTCGCTCCACTTCCGTGGGTCGCGTGCGGGGTACTGTTGCTGTTCATTTAACCCCACCTTTCGGATACCGTCAACGCCATTCGCTTCCGACGCACATCATTAACACGAGCGCCCGCCAGCCATCCCCCTCCATCAGAACGATCCCCAAGCATGGTGGAGGGGGAGTTTTTTTATTTGATTCGCTTGCCGTTCGCTTTCAGATAGTCGAGCGCCATGTCGCGCGTTGCGACCACGTGTGTTACGTGTTTTCTGTCTCCGGTGGAGAACGCGAAGCGCCTGCGGTCATCGTCCACGTCTATGTGGACGCTCCACCCATCTTTTTTGTTCCTCTTCGCGTAATGAGACTGGCCGCCGTCAAATGAGACATCGCGCGTGCAGCCCTTTGACGAGCTGAGCGCCGCGCGCGCTTCGGTGACATCGGCTCCCTCGCGCTCTGCCAGATCTAGAAGCTCGGTGCCCAAGCGCTCGATTGACTCCACCGTGTCGTATCCGTCCGCCGCATGGAACGGGGTGCCCGTGACCTTGGCGGGTGCCTTCATGAAGCCTAGCAATCCCATCGCCATCATCCCTTGTCCTCAGGATCGTTCACGCGCATTTCAAGAGCCTTGCGCTCCACGTCGCGCCTAGCCTTCTCCATCGCTTCTGGCGTCATCTCCACCCTCGTATACGTGGTCTCGACTCGCTTCGTGCCGAACGGGTTGCCCGTGACCTTGGTCGGTGGCTTCTTGAACACGTCTAGCAGTCCCATTCCTATTCCTCCGATTTGTAGATCGCTGCCGCCTTCTCGACCGATGCAAGCGCCTTGTCGTTCGTGTTCACCAGCTCTACAAGCCACGTAGGAGGAGTGAAGACCATATCTCCGATTCCATTTCCCCCCGCGGCGTTCAGATACCCCTCCTTGAGCAGGGTCATGGCCTGGGCGTCAGTGCTCTTGGATGAGACGAATTCGCCGTTTGCTATGGCATGCAGGACTATCCTTTGGCGCTGATGCGGCATGTGCTCGATGGCGGCGACCATTTCCATGCGCTTTTTGAAAAGCATCTTCTCTTTGAGCTTTTGCTCCCGCCTGGCCCTCCATATGCTCTTCTGTTTCGGAACCCCGGCTTTGGATTGTCCGAAGATGTTTCCGAAAGCGAATCCTATGCTGAGCAGGACGAGCGATGCCGCGGCTGATTGCAGCGGGTATCTGATGGCGAACGCGATGACGTTGCCGTCCGCCATGAGCCAGTCGGCGAACTTCTGCATGACCCAATCGATCACGCGCTCACCCCCTCAGCGGCAAGTGGAGCAGATTCGGACACCTTTAAAGACTCGCCAGCGGCGGCAAGGGCGGTCATGGACACGTTGGTCTTCCACTGTGGCGTGCAGTTTCGGTAGTTGTCTACAAGGGTCAGCTCGTCTTGCGAGAACGGCGGAGCGTCCTGGCGGGGATGGGCGTCGTACCAGCCCATTAAAGTGTTTGGGTCAGTTCCAAGAACTACTGATATGTTCCATAGAGATTCTGCATTGGGAAACGATTCCCCTGCTTCCCACATCTTAATTGTCCTGACTGATTTGCCTATAGCTTTAGCAAGTGCCGTCTGGCTTAACCTTGCTTTATCGCGATATTCAGCGAGCGCCAACTTCATAATCAGGCCTCTTTCTCTATGTCCCAATGCAATAGCAATTATATAAAAAAATTACCCATGGTGCAAAAAATTATTGCCTTTACTATTGACGGTGCAGAAAATATCACTATAGTAAATGGAGCGGTGCAAGAAGTTGCACCATCACCAAGGAGGTGGTATCCGATGTACTTCGTCTCAACGGTGCTCATGGTCATCGCGGCGCTGTCGCCGGGGCCTTGGTCGTTCCCGATGTTCTCTATGGGCATCCTGCTCATCGGGTTCAAGCAGGGGACCGCTGCCGCGAGGAGACGGTGCGATGGAAGGTACGGGAGGCGCTAGATGATTGTCCGCTTCGTGCTGGTCTTCTTTCAGGTCTTTTGCACAGTCCTAGCGCTGGCGCAAACAGACCAGAAAGCGAGGGAGGCGCTTCTGCTTCTCTCGATGTTTCTATTCGGCACGTATCTGGGATCTATCGCGTACGACCGAACGAGAAAGGAGGCTGAACGTGAAATTCGATAACAGCGAGCTGGCGGCGAACATCCGCGGGATGCGCGGCAAGGCAGACATAACGCAGGGCAGGCTCGCGGAGCTGGTTGGGGTCAACATCACGACCATCGTGAAGTACGAGGACGGCACGACCGTCCCCGGCACGGACAAGCTCTTCGCGATGGCTGAAGCCCTCGGCTGCACGCCTAACGACCTACTCGGCTGGTCGTAAAGCAAGCCGAGGAATGCGTCCCCGAGACGCGAGAGTACCTTGAGAACAGCATCAGCCCATCGAGCACCGAACAGGGGGAGCCTGCGGGTTGCCGCCGATGGGTGGGGCTTGCCGCTCCCGTAGCAAAAGCGGCTGAAAACGAAGCATTGAGCGCCGGCAGCGCGCGGGGGTCGCACCGAACCCCTGTAGGCCGTGGATGGTTAGGCGAACTCCACGGTTATGTGTCTCCTCCATAACGCAGACGGCTCTAATCCCAACACGCGACCTTCGCGCGCTGGCGACGTGCAGTGCTTCATAAAAGTCCGCCATCGGCGCGGACTGCTCTCCGCCACCCTGGCGGGTGGTCGATTTCGCGTAAAGCCCCGTGAGACGGGAAATCCGCGACCTTTTGATTCCTGACATGCAATACCTCCATATGGCCTTCCCTTCTTTTAGTGCGACGAGATAAGACATTCAGGAGAGCAGCCCGAGCCGGTGACGGCGTGTGTATTACAAACGCAATACAAGGATGTCGGTTACATGACCTTCGACGAGATCGCGAGGGAGCTTGGCATCAAGCCCAAAGCCCTCTATCCCGTGGGCGAGGTAGCCAGAATCATGGGAATCCCGTACTCCACCTTGCTGCTGGAGCTGAAAGCTGGACGGCTGAAAAGCACGCTCCCAGCTGGTCGAAAGCGCGGCAGGCTTATCCGCCCCGAGTGGGTGGACGAATGGGTGGAGAAAGGGCGCGAAAGCTGAACATAAAAACAAAGCCCCGTCGATGCTGGAACCATCGGCAGGGCACGGTCATAGATTGGAGGACCTTATGACGAACAGAATCATACCATCCACCGACTGCTCGGACTACAAGCGTCCAACGCGCATGCAGGCCATCGCGGGATGCGCTGGGTTCGCGGCGCTCGCGTTCGTGCCGTCCATCATCGATGCGGCGCTGAACATGGTGCGTATACCAGATGCGGCGGTGCTGGCGCTTGTCGCGCTCATCCCCGTTGCGCTCATTGTCGCGGCGGCGAAGCTGTGAGCGGATTTTTCGGTTGGCAGGCGTACAGGAAGCAGGACGGCTGGTACGCGGTGAAATGCGTGGCCAAGGACGATTACAACACGACCAACTTGGTCTGGCGCAAGCATCCGCTCGACATCGACAGGGACGCGCCGAGAGACGCAGCCGAGCGGGAGATACGCAGACTGTACATGGTCGGAAGATTGAAGGACTAGGTATGGAGAACAACATCAAGGACATGCTCGCGCAGCTGGCACTCGCCGACGCGGTAAGCAAGGCGGTGGGAGAGATGACCTCCACCAAGCCAAATGACAACCTGCGAGCGCATGTGGATTCGGCGCTGCTGGATCTGTATGAAAACACAGGCGCCACCAAGATGCAGGTGGAGGTTAACGGCGAGGAGGTTGGAACGTTCTCGCTGACATTCACCAAGCCCGTCGATGAGACGGTCATCGTATGCCGCGACCCGCGCAAGCTGGTCAACTGGCTGCGAACCACCGACGAGGGCAAGGACACGCTGGACGCGGTCATCGGCAAGGCGATGGGCGATGTGCTGAAAGCGGCGAAGGGCTACGGCTTTTTTCCCGATGGCTGCGCGATGGAGCAGGTATGCGAGCCTAAGCGCGTCAAGGGCTCGGTGCTCAAGGTTGACAAGCTGAAAGTAGCGCAGGCCATGGGCAAGCAGCTGCCTAGCGCGGTCGCCGGGATGCTCGATGCAGGGGAAGTGGAGTAGATGGCCGACTACAACCAAGCCAACGGCTGCGACCTCACCATCTGCATCACGCTCGCAGAGTACCGCGGGCTTATCCAAGACGCTGAATGGCGGCGCAACCGCATCTCCGAGCTTGAAGCCCGCGTCGAAGCGCTCACGCAGGACAACCGCAGGCTGATGGGCATCGATGACGAATCGCTCGGAATCACCGACAGCGCCAAACGCGCGTTCGATGGATTGGTGGTGGAGTAGATGGGAGTAGCGGTTCTGATAATCGGGCGCTCGGGCACGGGCAAGTCCACGTCCATGCGCAACATGGATCCATCGTCGTTCGGCCTTATCAACGTGCTGGGCAAGCCACTGCCGTTCCGCGGCAAGGTGCGCTACGTGGCAACGACCGATTACGACAAGGTACGCGCCACGCTCAAGAGCGCCAAGGCGAACGCCCTCGTTGTCGATGACGCGGGATACCTCATCACCGACATGTTCATGACGCGCCACGCAGACGCAGGCAAGGGCAACGGCGTGTTCGCGCTCTACAACGACATCGGCGATTCGTTCTACTCGCTCATCCGCTTCATCGCGCAGGAGCTGCCGCCCGAGCGCGTGGTCTACCTGATGATGCACGAGGACACGGACGAGCTGGGCAGGCCGAAGCTCAAGACAATCGGCAAGCTGCTCGATGAGAAGGTAACGCTCGAAGGCATGGTGTCCATCGTCCTGCGCTCTGTATGCGAGGACGGCCACTACCGCTTCGTCACCAACGGGGACGGCATCACCAAGTCACCTGACGGCATGTTCGCGACCCAGCGAATCGACAACGACCTGCAGATCGTGGATGACGCGATTAGGGATTACTGGGGCTTCGCACCCCTCACCGATAACAAGAAGAACAAGGCCGAGAAGGCCGGAAAGGAAGATGCAAATGCGTAGCGTCAATTTCAACGAGGTAGAGGCCACTGCCGAGGGCAGCACCTACCAGCAGCTCCCCGCGGGCGCGTACGTCTGCTCCATCATGGCCATGGAGGACTTCGCAGAAAAGGAGTACGTCCGCATGATGGTAGACATCATCCAGGGCGAGCACGCCAATTATTTTTCCGACAAGTTCTACGCGGACAAGCCCTGGTCGCACTCTATCGTCCTGAGCTACAAGGACAAGGCGCTGGGCATGCTCAAGGGTCGCTTGCAGACCATCGCGGGATGCAACCCCGGTTTCGACCCCGAGGCGGCATGGAACGCCGGCAACCTCAACATGTTCGTCGGCAAGGCGGTCGGCGTGGTCTTCCGCGCCGAGGAATACCTCGACAAGAAGACGGGCGAGTTCAAGCTCGGCTCCCCGCGCCCCGACCGCATGTGCCTGCTGACCGACCTCATGG
Source organism: Collinsella tanakaei YIT 12063 (assembly GCF_000225705.1). Classification (GTDB taxonomy): domain Bacteria; phylum Actinomycetota; class Coriobacteriia; order Coriobacteriales; family Coriobacteriaceae; genus Collinsella; species Collinsella tanakaei. Next base: position 442,296 of record NZ_JH126467.1, on the reverse strand, counting down.
ATCCTAAGAACGCCGACCCGCTGCCCAAGACGCTCAAGGACGATGTTAAGCGCCAGATGCTCAAGGATGCCGGTTTCAGCCCCGTGCTCGACAAGTCCGGCGGCGCGGCTCCGCAGGTCGATTTGTACGCCGAGGACGTGCCCTTCTAAGAGGTGGGCCATGGCTGACATGTCTAAAGAGATATGGAAAGAGGTTGCTGGCTTCGAAGGATATTACGAGGTCAGCAACCTTGGCCGCGTTCGCGGCGTTGAAAGAACGATTACTGCGACCATAAAAGGGCGAAAAGTACCTAGAAGAATCCCTCAGCGCTTGAGACCACAGCAGAAGCGCGGCAATGGTTACCTCTTTGTCGCGCTTTGCAAAGATGGAAAAAAGCACATGATGAGCACCCACAGGCTTGTAGCTGATGCGTTTATTCCAAATCCTGAAAAATTGCCGATGGTCAACCATATCGATGAGGACAAGACTAATAACTGTGTCGATAATCTTGAATGGTGCACGCCTTCATACAATTCTACTTATGGCACTGGTATGAAACGGCGAGCAGATAAGCGTGCGATACCTATTGTTGCAATTAACGATACCGGTACCGTAATAGCGCGGTTTAGAAGTGGCGCTGACGCAGAGCGAATGACCAATATTCTAAGAAGCGATATATCAAGCTGCATCCATGGCAGATCAAAGACTGCTGGCGGATATAGGTGGCAATATGACGCGAATTCAAATTGACACCAGACAGCAAGTTGGCAAGCACGCCAACATTGACAGCTGGTTCGACAGTCATGGTATCGAGTATTTCTACCAAAAACTTGACTTCGGCGATTACGCAGAGGTCGATAACGGTGGGAACATCGTTGTTGATTCAAAGCAGGACATGCAGGAGGTGGCGGGCAACGTCGGCCACGACCACGCGCGGTTCGTCCGCGAGTGCGACAGGGCGGCGGAGGCGGGGTACCGGCTCTACATCCTCGTTGAGGAGCATCCCGAATACGCCGACCGCGACCTCCTCGCCACATGGGTGAGCGGCGTGTGCCGAAGGTGCCGCAAGTGCGACCCGCTCGAAAGCAAGTGCGTGGCGCGGCGGTTCAAACCGCTGAACGGCCCGACGCTGCGCAAGATCATCGACCGAATCGAATACGACCACGGCGCGCGCTTCCTGTTCTGCGACAAGCGGGACACGGCGCGCGTCATCTGCAACCTTCTGGGGGTGAAGTACGAGGAATGAGCAGACAGACTCCGTTCGCGCGGGCCTTCGTCCCGTGGATAGCGGAATGGTCGCGCATGGGGCTTTCGGGAACGCAGGAACGCATTCTGCTTCTGTTCGTTTCCCGTATGGAGTCCGATGGGAAGGGGCGGTGGTACTCGTGGTATCCGCGAGTTGAGATGGCTGATGCGCTGGGCCTGAAAGAAGACACAGTGCGCAAAGCAATTATCTCGCTGCGGGAAAAGGGCGCATTGCAGACGTGCGGAAAGTCGTATAGCGGCAAGTGCCAGCGGTATCAACTCATGCCGAATGTAAAGGGGTGCCTGAGCGTACCCACCATTACGAAAAAAGGGGTCCCTACGGATGCCGAAAAGGGGTCCCCAGACGTGCCGAAATGGGGGGTATCTACAGGGACCCCCCTAAGAAGGAAAGAATGCGCTTCGGCTTCCTTAAGTCAGCCGAGCGCCAGAAATAGATACAAGCAGGCGGATGGAACGGACAACGCCGTCCTGTGATTGAAGGTGGTTTATGGAATTGGGAGCGCCAGGGCGTCCGCGAACCTCCTACTGGAACATCGCGGACACGATGCCCGATTACCTCGATTCGTACGAGAACGCCGTCAAGCCCGTGCCGAGCACCATCCCGGAGCTTGACGACCTGATTAAAGGCGGGTTCCGCCCCGGCATACATTTCATCGGCGGGAACACGGGCGCGGGCAAGACCGCCCTGTGCCTGTGGATGGCGCACCGCATGGCGTCTATGACGGACGAGGAGACGGGCCAGCCTACGGGAGTGACAATCATCTCGCTGGAGCTGTCAGCGGCGGAAGTCCGCGCACGCATGGGCTCGCGCTTGTCGAAGCACCTTGAGGGGTTGCAGCCGTTCGCATGGGCGGACTTCGAGGAGCACGGCGCGGAGTGCAAGGCGAAGATAGCGAGCGGAACGTACAACCCCGACGATGACCCCGTGTACTGTGCAGATCTTGAACTCGTCTCGCGGTGCCCGAACATGCGCATCGTGGACAACATCGCCAATTCGAAGGCCAACGACCTCGCCTGCATCCTCAACGAGATACAGATGACGGGTGCGGCTGGCGGCAGGGTCTGCTTCGTGGATTACCTGCAGTGCATCGATGCCGGCTTCGGTCTGGACGAGACGGAGGCCATGAAGGAGGCCGTGCGCAAGATAAACCTCGCGGGCATCCGCTACGGCGTGGCGGTCATCGTCATCGCGGCTGTCAACCGCGCCAAGGGCAGCGAGATGCGCAACAGCAAGAAGGGCGAGAACCCCGGAGCGGACATATTCCGCGGCTCGTCATGGATAGAGTACACGGGTCTCACGGCGATGGCGCTGGTACGCCATAAGAACGCGCGAAAGACGAGGAACTACGTCGAGGTCGAGCTATGCCTGGTCAAGAACAGGCGCGGGACATTCGGCGAGCCGATTGAGCTGGCTTACGACGGCGCGCACGGCGATTTCGTTACATGGGATGAAGTTACCAACTAATCGACAACCGAATAAGGGGGTTCGTTATGGATCTCGAATCAAACGGCGTGCCTACCGCCGCCGACTCGCGCTGCTGCGGCTGGTGCGAGCACTGGTCTGAGGGGTGCGGCGGATGCGGCATCTGCGCGGTGGAGGTCAGCCGACTGGACGGCGGCATAACCGGCATCAAGCTCGCCGACTGCATGACGATGTACGAGGACGGCGAGGACTGCGCGGACTACAGGGAGGTGGAGTGATGGCCGTCATGAAGAACCTCTGCTCCCTCGATGCGGTGGAGGGGAGCGCGTACGGCGCGGCGTGGCCGCGATTCGCGGACGGCGCGCCCGTGGTCATCGGCGATTGTGTCAAGGGCGTGATGTGCGATGTGCACGTGGCGTCAATCGTCTTCCGTTATGGCTGCGTACTGCTCTACGACTCGCAGATGTTCCATTACGTCAAGCTGAACGGCGGCGAACGCGCCCAGCGTCCAGACGGCACGCGGTTGGCGCTTGATTAATCGGCAAGCCCGTAGACGGCTCAAAACATGCAACGTGGGCACTGGCTAGGGGTCAACGCTCAAAACGCCCGTGCCGCCGTTGCTCTCCCTTAAAACAGCAAAATCGAATAGGAGGGTTCCCGTGAGAATCGGTAACTACGAGTTCCACCCCGCGAACCAATGGTGCTACCAGATGTACAAGGTGATGCCGGAGGGGTGGGACGGCAAGAAGAAGACCAAGACCGCATCGGACGGCAGGCGCCTGCTGACCATCGACTGCTACCCCAACGACCTTGCCGCCGCCATCCGCCGCGCAATCGAGTTCAACGAGAGCGACCAGGTGGCAATCGGCGCGGACGAATCGGAGCTGCTGGACGCGATCATCGCGATGCACGAGCAGGTTATGGAGCTTACGAAAGAGGTGGAGTAGATGGCATACACGGAGACGGAGCGGCGCATCCTCGACATGTGGCCTAAGTTCGAGGACGGCAACTACGTGCAGCTCGGCGATAAGGCCGTGGCGAACAGCGGCGAGAACGCCGGCAAGGAGTTCATCGTCCGCAACATCTACTTCGAGGGAGCACACGGCAAGCTGAGAAGCTCCGCGCTTGACGGCTGCTATTGGAACTGGAAAGCGGCAGACCCGTACGTCAAGCGCCCCGCGCCCAAGGTGCTGGACGCGGACGGCGCGCCCATCAAGGTCGGGGACGCGGTGTGGCACGAGGACGGAGCGATGCTGAGGGTCGATGGGTTCGGCGGCATCGAGGACGGCGAGACGATCGTGAACGTCCACGTCATCCGTGGCGCGACGCCGTGGAGAGAAGTGCGCAGCCTTAGCCTCACCCACACCCGCCCCGATTCATGGGAGCGCTTGAAGGCTGACGCAGCCGACATCGTCGCGAAAATCGCCCTCCACCTCGGGGACTACTCGCCGAGCGACTTCGAAGAGCGCGGGGACGGGGTGCAGGACAGGATTCTGTGCCTGGTGAGCCGCGCCAAGGCGCTCGCGGATAGGGAGGCGGGGCGATGAGCGAACTGACGGCATGCCCCATCTGCGGAAACGAGAGCTGGGACGAGACGAGCTGCAAGAACTGCGGATACGTGTGCACGACGGCGCTGGAGAACACCGTGAAGGTCAGGTACGTGACAAAGAGCGGAGAGGTTCTATACACGCGGTTCTCGAACGAATACGGATACACGTTCGAAGAGTTCTTTCGCGACCGCATGGAGCACGAGGGCGGCTTCTTCCCTTACAAGGGCGGCAGGATAAGCGTGGACGTGCTGGCGAGGATAGAGGTGGTGGAGGAATGAGCTACGACATCAACCTGTGCGACCCCGTGACGCGCGACGTGCTCGAGCTGGACGAGCCGCACGACATGCGCGGCGGCACGTACGCCGTGGGCGGCACCACGCTCTGCTGGCTCAACGTGACCTACAACTACGGCGACATCTTCCGCCGCGTGCTGGGAGACAAGGGCATCCGAACGATCTACGGCATGACGGGCGCGGAGTCAATCCCCGTGCTGCAACGCGCCGCCGACCAGCTCGGGGACGATGCGACAGGCAACTACTGGGATGACACCGAGGGCAACGCCAAGCGGGCGCTGTACAAGCTCATCGCGCTGGCGAAGCTGCGGCCCGACGGCGTATGGGACGGTGACTGACATGGGCGGCATATACCTGGACGTTTCAGCCTTCAAATGCCCTGTATGCGGCGGGGACGTGGGCGCGGAACTCGACATATGGGGCAAGCCGAAGGTGATGAGCGTCATCTTCAAGTGCCATGGGTGCGGGCGGTTTGCAGACATAGACGCGACAGACCTGCTGGGTGAAGCACAAGACTACTTCGATGACGAGCTTAAGAGGGTGGAGGGCGAATGACCGTTACAAACGTGACGATTCCGACCATCAAGGCGTTTTGCAACCTTGAGCCGAAAGCGCAGGCGCTCAAACCGCTGGAAGAGGCGGCGGAAACCTTTGCCGAATGGCAGAAATACAACTCATGCACCGACATGTGCCGGGTATGCGAGCATACGGACGAGAGCCGGGCGGCATACAACGGCCCTGCGAACAGGTACCCCGCGCCGTGCCCGTCTCGAGAATCGCTCATGGACGAGATCGCCGACTGCATCCAAGCGTGCGCGAACCTCGCCGCGATGGTGGGCGTGAGCGACATGACGCCGTACATGGAGCGCTGCGAACAGAGGAACAGGGAGCGCGGTCGCTATGGTGACTGATTACGAGCGCCGCGAGGTGGCTGGCTACATCCGGCAAATCGACTGCTCTGGCTTCACCGCGCATTCCATGGACGATGGGGACGGCAGGTCGCTTCTGTGCGCGTACATCGCCGAGGCGGCGGGAGTCGGCCACGCGCCGTACTACTTCGACGCCAAACCGCTTTGCGCCCGTCTCGCCGACCTCATCGACCCAGACCCTGACCTCACGTGCGAGCTTGAGCCGACCGCATCCGAGCGGACGAACGCGCCGGTGCGAGTGTACGAGTGCGACCATTGCGGGAGGTCGTGCGACTCGGTGTATGCGGAGGACTACGTTTACTGCCCTTATTGTGGCAGGCTCAACACAAATCGAGAGGTGGAGGAATGAGCGACCATTTCGAGGAATGGGCGGCGAACTGCACGCTCGGCCCGATGCTGACCCTGCGCAAGATGCACGGCGCCACGTTCACCGAGAGCGACCGCACAGCCATCACGGACGCGCTCCGCACGATCGAGACGGCGCTGGTGCAGCCGTTCGGGCCGACGTCTCGCGCGAGGGCGGCTGGCGGCGTTGACTGGCCAGCGTACCAGAAAGCGCAGATTATGCTGGCGCTTGGATGCTTTCAACTTAGAGACAGCGGCAAGCTCGCCGCATTGGAGGTCGATTCATATAAAGAAGCCTAGAGACCTAGCGGTGGAAGTCGTTAGCACCGCCGCACGCGTGCTCGCCGCATCGGACAGATTGGACGAGGTGCGCGGGTACTATTTCAAATCCGACTCAGCCATCGGGGGGGGGTGCTCTCATTGCTAATCGCGATAGCGGAGTGCGAGATGGCGCTTCGTGAGTTCGCGCATGCCGAGGGCTGCGATGACATCCAGGCCTACATCGATTCGATTCTAGAGACGCAAAAGGAATGCGAGGAACACGGATGGTAGACGATTCCAACGTGACCGCGCCCCCGCACTACGCCGGAGACGGCACCGTGGAGTGCCGCCGCGCCCAGCTCTCCATGAGCGCGGGATACGACCGAGCGGCATGCCCGAGCTGCGTGGCGCACTGGGCGCTGACCGCGGTCAAATACTTGTGGCGCGCACCACTCAAGAACGGCTTGCAGGATTACCGCAAAGCACGCGAGTACCTGGACTACATCATCGATTACATGGAGGATGAGCACTGATGCCACTACCTAAACGTACATCCGAGCAACGCCAGCTTGACCTTGCGGCTGCGGCTGCGGTACGCCAAGCCCGAAAGAACATCAAGCGCGACCTGAAGGAAGGCCGCATAGATCTGGAGCACGCCATCGCGCTGCCCGTCATGCGGCGCGTGCGCGTCCGCGACCTTATCCGCGCCCTCCCCGGAGTTGGCGAGGTGGCAACGGACGAGGTGATGACGCGTCTCTCAATCGCCGAGAACCGCCGCGTGCAGGGGCTGGGAGCCAACCAGCTCGCGGGGCTGCTCGAATGGTGGGACGGACGGCAGAAGAAATAGCAACGTATCGCGGGGGCGTCTAAAACGGCGCTCCCGTCTTATTTGGAGGTGGAGATATGAGCATGGAAGCGGTGATGGCGTCTCTAGCCGTGGGTCTGCTAGTCATCATCCTCTCGCCGTTCGCGCTCTTGGCGGTGGTCGCATGGATCATCTTTAGGGAGGGGCTGTGAGATGGAATGGAACGGAATCGCTGAACAACGGAGGTGGAGGATATGACGCTCGATGAATCGGTCTACCGTCTGTCCGAGTTGGCATGCGGCATGGAGATGGACGTCTACAGGCTCGGTCGCATGCCAGACGATTACAAGCCGAGGCTCCAGCAGATACGCCGAATCTGCAACAAATTGCTCATCGGCGAATACGAGGTGGAGGGCACGGACGATGCGGACGATTGAGACGTGGCTCGCCGCCAAGATCATCGCGCTCGACTTGAACCGCGCCATCGACAAAGCGGAGCGCCTGCCTTACAGCTACGAGCGGGAGAGAGTGCTGCACCACATCGCGGCGGCGCGTGACATGCTCCTCGACCTCTCTAAGAAGGCTGATACCGATGGCAGATAGGATGCGCGAGGGCGGGACTGGTGCGACCTCCGGCAAGCAGTACGGCTACGAGATGGTGGAGTACTACGCTTCCCGCATGCCGCGCTACGCGGACGGCTCGGCAATCCATCGCGGGGACACGGTGCATATAGCCGGTGATGGCGGCTGCACGATCTACAAGGTCGTGGCGCTGGACGATATAAACGGCGAGGTGCAGGTGGCCGACACGCTGAAGCGAGCCATGTGGATGCCGGCGACCGACCTTGAACATATCCCGATGACCGATAAGCAAAGGAGATAGACCAATGGCAGTAAAGAACCGCCAGATAGACCTCGACAACCACCTGTTCGCCGAGCTTGAACGGCTCGGTGACGAATCGCTCACGGACGAGCAGCTGGAAAAGGAGATAGAGCGCGCAAAGGCGGTGTCGGCGGTGGCGAAGCAGATAAACACATCGCGCGCCAACTCGCTCAAGGCTACCGAATACCTCGACAGGGCGACCGTCAACCATCCCAAGCTCCCCGAGGGCTTCTGATGGGTCGCAGGCGCAACGACCCCGCTGAGGATGAGTGGATTCGCGCGGTCTACCCCTACCACGAGGCCAAGGAGACCGCGCGGCTCTTCGAGGGTGTGTTCGGACGCCCCATCAAGCCGACCACGCTCACCGCTCGCGCCAGCGATCTCGGCGTGCACCGCGATACCGGCGCCGTGAGCTGGGCGGCGCATCCCGAGTGGTGCGAGTGGCTGGCGGCGTACATCCCCGGCCATTCCGAACAGGAGATAATCGCAGCATTCAAGGAGCGCTGGGACGTCGAGCTTCGCGTCCCGCAGGTTGCCAACTTCAAGACGCGCTTCGGCATAAAGTCCGGCACGGTCGGCGGTCGATTCTTCAAGGGTCAGGAATCATACAACAAGGGCAGGCCGCAGTCGGAATGGATGACGCCCGAAGCGATCGAGCGCACCAAGGCCACGCGATTCAAAAAGCACGGCATCCCGCACAACACCAGACCAATGGGCTACGAGCGCGTCAACGTGGACGGCTACATCGAGGTCAAGGTGCGCGAGCGACCGGATGCGGAGCACAGGTCGTGCTTCGACCTCAAGCAGCGTCTGGTCTACGAGCGGGCGCATAACGTCAAGCTGACCTCGGATGACATCATCGTGTTCCTGGACGGGGACAAGCTCAACTGCGACCCGTCCAACCTCGCGCGGCTCAGCCACGCAGAGCACGCGAAGATGACGACCTACAAGCTGACCTACTCCGACCGCGAGACGTTCGAGACGGCGCTCAAGATCATGCGCCTGAACGACCGCGTGCGCTCCATCACCGGGCGCGAGCGCGTCTGCCCCGTGTGCGGCAAGACCTTCAAGCCGACCAACCCAAACAACCCATCGCGATGCTGCTCGCCAAAGTGCGCCGGCGAGTTCAAGCGCGGAAAGCCTAGAAGCAGAAAGGAACCGAATGGAACTACACGTTAACATAGACGATGGCGCGGCTCTCCCCGCGTACTCCCGCGATGATGACGCGGCGCTCGACCTTTACGCGTCCGAGCCGTGCCGCATCCACGCGGGGCGCGTCCGCATGGTGGAGACTGGCGTACATATCGCCGTGCCGCAAGGGTACGCCGCGCTCGTCCTGCCGCGCTCGGGCATGGCGTGCCGCGACATGGTGACGGTCGTGAACGCACCCGGACTCATCGACCCGAACTACCGCGGCACCATCAAGGTCGGATTGATCAACCACGGCGACGCTGCCTACGACATCGAGCGCGGCGACCGCATCGCGCAGCTGCTAATTGTGCCGTCCCCGCGCGTGGACACGGTGGAGGTCGCGGAGCTGGACGCCACGGAGCGCGGCGCCGATGGATTCGGGAGCAGCGGACGATGAAGCGACACGAGCCATTGCATATGAAGCCCACCCCGACCGCCTTCCGCATCTTCCGCGCCTTCATAATCGGCATCACCGCCGCGCTGCTCCTCATCGCGTCCGCGCTCGCGCTCGTCATCGCCGACATCGCGATGGGGCGCATGGTCGCGGGGATGGGATGGTGAGACATGGACGAATTCATGCGGCTGGTCGGCAAGCTCATCGCGCTTCTCATCGCGCTCAACGCGCTGCTCTACCTCGCGCGCTGCACCGCTGGTCTTTTGGTTGTCTAGCTGGGCGTCCTTTGCATTACCCCCTTAGAACGTGGGATAATATGCCGACTAACGGAGGTGCGTCCATTTGACAGCAGAGGAATACTTCGAGATCGCGCGGGACACCGTGCGCCGCATCGAGCGCCACCCCTACATGGTGCAGGCGATGCTCTCGCGCGAGACGTGCAAGGCGCAGTCCTACGACTCAATCGGGCATGGCTCGGGCAGCACGGACGCACGCACGCTCACCGACTCGCGCATGGACATGGAAGAGCGCTTCCGCCGCGAGCGCGCCGACATGCTCTCCGTGGTGGAGGACGCCCGCGCCGTGTGCCGCGGGGTGCGCGCCGCCAACCCGCACCACTCGCTCTGGGGCGATGCGCTCGAGCTCTACTACATCGAGGACATGACCATCGACACGCTGGCCTGCGCGCTGTACATCTCGCGCAGCCAAGCCTACATCGAGCTTCAACGCGCCCTCGAATGGGTGGACTCCGTGGGCATCGCGCGGGCCAAGGACGGCATGGGGCAGGCGGCGCTGTTCTAGATCTATGACGGCGGCGATGGCTCCGAATTATGGAGATTACCACCGCCGCCGATATTTCTTTTTATTCGTTATTTGCATAAACCTATGCAAATGGGATTTTCTAATTGCTCTTACAGACTCTTATTCGAACTAACTAGAGTTACACGCGCTTAATCAAACATGAGCCTAAACATTTGGACGCTTCCCGCATTTGTGGAGCGCCGAAATACATCATTCTACATGGGCTTTCGTTCGATTATGGTTAAGACCAACAAGAGAAGGAGGTGAACGGAATGGAGACTCCGAAGCAGCGCTACGACAGGAAGACGCTCTACCGGATGAGCACCGTGCTTCATCGAAAGAAGAACGCCAGAGCGATAGAGCGACTGGACGAGATAGCGCGCGAAGGCGGCAGCCGTGGCGAGTTCATACGCCAAGCGATCATAGAAAAGGTCGAGCGCGAAGACCGCGCGAAGGCAGAAAAATAGGGCATCCGCCAATCCACCAAGATAATCGGATGCCCCCGTGGCAGGGTCTCGAAGACCCAGAAAGGAGCTGCATATGAATGCAGCGTCATCAATCATACCATTCGAAAATGAAGAGTTCGGGGTCATCAGGGCTCTGCGCGATGAGACGGGCGAGCCTTGGTTCGTGGCGAAAGACGTTTGCGATGCGCTTGAGCTTACCAACCCAACCGTTGCGGTCAATTCGCTTGATGATGACGAACGAGCTAAGTTCAACTTAGGGCGTCAAGGTGAAGCGAACATAATCTCAGAACCCGGCTTCTACAAACTGGTCATGCGTTCGCGCAAGCCGGAAGCCAAGGCGTTCCAGCGCTGGGTCACGCACGAAGTCCTCCCGTCCATCCGCAAGCGCGGCGGTTACATGGTGGAGGTTCCCGACGAGACGCCTGAGCAGACCATGGCGCGCGCCATCCTCATCGCGCGGGACACCATCGAGCGCTAGCGCGCTGACATCGACATGCTGGCTGGGGAGAACGCCGTCCTCGCCCCGAAGGCCGCGATGGCCGACGCGTTCCTCGATGCGGACGGAGCGTACACGATCACGCAGGCATCCGGTCTACTGCGCCAACTGGACGGCTCCATGTCGCGCCGCCGCCTGTTCCAGCTCCTGCGCGTAGACCACATGATGGAGCAGCGCACCAACCGCGCCACGGCAAGGGCGGTGGAGCGCGGCTACCTGACCAACATAGCCACGTCCTTCACCGCGCCGGACGGCGAGCGCCGCGTGCGCGACCCCTACGCGCTCGTGACGCCGAAGGGACTGGAGTGGATGGCGCGTCGATACTGCGCCCCGGCGTACCAACCGCCGCTGCAACTCGAAGTGGTCGGCTAGACCTCGCGCCCCGTGGGCATCTGCCTGCGGGGCTTTTTTGCTATCTAGCTGCGGAAATGTTGCAATTATAGCTTGCACATATAACGTCGCCGTTATATAATAGTGCCAACGGGGAGCGGAAGGCGCGACCCATGTTAGAAAGCAGGTAGATATGTGATTGAGTTTCTTGTAAGCACCGCGATAGGCGGTCTCATCGGCGGAATCTTCGGCAAGGTCGGTGAGCATCTGCTCGAATCCCTAATCGAGCGCGTCCGAAGAAGCAGGGTTCCGAGAACAGCCGGCAAGCATTTCAGGGAACCCTAGCAGTCGATGGGGGTGCCGTTGGCGCGGTGCCCCTGCACAACCATTCTAAAGCATGTATGGGGAGGAATCATGAGCATGTTCGCATTCGCCGTGGTCGCGGGCATATTCGGCGCCATCGGCTACAAGCTGGCGGACACCGTGTTGTTCAGGAAGCGGAGGTAGCCATGGCTCAATCGGAAGCCCAGCGCAGGGCGTCGGCCAAGTACGTTCGCGAGCACGTGACGCGCAAGATGGTGGCGTTCTACCCGTCCGAAGCCGACCTGTTGGCGTTCGCCGACACGCGCGGCGCGTTCGCCACATACGTCAAGCGCCTCATCCGCGAGGATATGGAGCGCGAGAACAAGAAGGCCTAGCCGACCGCCCCCGTGGAGACGCGGGGGCTTTTTTCATGCGCCGACACCGTGGCGCTGCGCGGCTATTCCCCTCCCCCCCCGTGGAGACGGGCGGGGCGCTGCGCGAAAAATAAATATTCTGGACGATTCTGAACGCGCTGGACGAATCTAGATAATCTGGCAGATGTTGGACGGCATTAAACGCGAATCGCTGATATAACTAAGGTGCGCGAGTAAGCGCGATGGTCAAAGGACGGGACGAACGGACGCACATCCGAGCCCGTCCTTTTCCATATACATAGGAGGTGGAGCTCGTGCCCGGTATCAAGTTGAGCGCGACGATAGACGTCAAGTCGCTGAGCAAGCAGCTCACCAAGAAGGGCGACAAGTACGCGCAGGCGATGAACCGCACCATCACCGACATGAAGCGCTCAGCGCCGAAGACCGTGGCCGACATCACCACGGGGCGCTACAAGATAGCCAAGGGCGAGATCAACCCCAACTCCAAGAGGTTCCAGGGCAGGTGCTCCATCACCGGGGGCGTGCGCGACTTTCAGATGACGTATCGCAGCCGCATGCTCACAGTGCTCCACTTCAAGCCCGCGCCCGCTGCGGCACCAGCGGGCGGGCGCCGATACACCATCAAGGTGGAGATCCTGAAAGGGCACAAGAAGGCGATGGCGCCAGTGGGCAAGCCGGGAAGCATGGGCGGCGCGTACTCCGCCAAGTCGCCCTACATGTACATGGGCGGCATCAAGCCACCTATGCAGCGAATCGGTGGAACGACTATGAGGGCGAAGGGCGGGAAATCCAACGGCCCCAAGGGCGGGCGCAAGTCATACGTCCATCCCGGTGCCGAGCACAAGGCCGCTACCACGCTGTCCATCCCGCAGATGGTCACCAACGAGAACATATACGGAACGACCCAGAAGGCGCTGGCGAAGCTCATGCAGGAGAAGCTGAACTACCGCTTGTCGCAATGCTGACCGTCGTTCTCGCAGGTCGATAGGTTCTGTCAGCGTGGTCGGCCCGTGCGGCGCTTTCGAGCGCAAAATAAATCGAACTTTCAAAAATTTGAAATACCCTGACTCCTACCTGCAAAGGGGGCTTTATGTCCGAGAAAGTCGGCGTGCGTAGGATCGCCCACGCGCTCGGCCTGACCGAGCGGCGGGTGAACCAGCTCGTGACCGAGGGCGTGCTGACCGCCGAGGGCAAGCCCGCCAAGTACGATTTCGATGAGACGATACAAGCGTACATCGCATTCGCGGTGGAGAACGCCAAGGGCAGGGGAGCGGGAGACGCCGAAGCCGAGAAGAAGAAGCTCCAAGCAGATGCTGACTACAAACGCGCCAAGGCAGACCAAGAAGCATTGAAGCTCGCCGAGCTGGAAGGTCGCATGCACAGCGCCGAGGACGTGGAGAGCGCGGTCACGGCGCTGGTGTACTCCGTGCGCTCGATGCTGTTGGCCGTGCCCGGGCGCGTGGCGGTGGACGCCGCGCGGTGCAAGACGGCGCAGGAGATTAGCGCGCTGCTACAGGCGGAGATGAGCCAAGTGCTCGACAGCTTGAGTGAATACGAATACGACCCCGAGGTGTACGCGCAGATGGTGCGCGAGCGGAAGGGATGGATCGCGGCGAACGATGAAGACGAGGAATCAAGCGATACGTGATTTAAACCGCACGATCTCCCGCGCGGTGCGCCACTTCGAACCTCCCGAGAACATCAGCGTGGACGAGTGGGCTGACAGACACCGTAGGTTGTCCGCCGAAAGCTCAGCCGAAGCCGGCCCGTGGAGGACGAGCCGAACCCCGTACATGCGCGAGCCGATGCGTGCGTTTTCCGACCCCAAGGTGCGCAAGGTAGTGATTGTCGCTGCATCGCAGGTCGGCAAGACCGAGGTGGAGCTTAATGCGCTCGGCTACGTCATGGATCAAGACCCCGGCACGGTCATCTTCGTCCATCCAACGCTGGATGACGCCAAGAAGTTCAGCCGCCTACGCATCGCGCCGATGCTGCGCGACTGCCCGCGCCTGAAACGCAAGGTGCATGACGTGCGCGACAGCAAGGCATCCAAGACGGTACTCCAGAAGTCCTTTCCTGGCGGCATGCTCATGCTGACAGGCTCCAACGCCCCGTCCGCCCTAGCCTCCACCCCCGCACGCTACATCTTCGGTGACGAACGCGATAGATGGGCGAAGAGTGCGGGCAAGGAAGGAGACCCGTGGGCGCTCGCCGAAGCACGACAGACCACGTTTTACAACGCCAAGAGCGTGGAGGTCTCCACCCCCACGATTAAAGGCGCGAGCAATATCGAGACCGCCTACGCTGGCGGCACGCAGGAGCGTTGGGTGGTGGAGTGCCCTCACTGCGGCGAATGGCACGACATAGATTTCGATTACATCCGCTTCGAGCCGTGGAGCGAGACGGTCAACGGCAAGAAGGTCTGGCATATCAAGGGCGGCGTTGACTGGTGCTGCCCGTCATGCGGATGCCTGTCATCCGAGCAGGAGGTGCGGGACGCGCCGCACAAGTGGAGGGCTGACAACCCGAGCGCCTACGAGGAGAAGGGCATTCGCAGCTTCTGGCTCAACGCCTTCGCGTCCCCGTGGGTGCCGTGGGAACGGATCGTTATACGTTTCCTCGAAGCCAAGGATGACCCGCAGAAGCTCCAAGTCGTTTACAACACCCTTCTCGGCAAGCTCTGGGAAGACCGTGGAGACCTCGCGTCCGATGACGAGCTGTTGGCACGCCGTGAGGACTACGGCACGCGCCCGGACGGCACGGAGGTGGAGCTGCCAGATGGCGTGCTGTGCCTTACGTGCGGCGTCGATACCCAAGACAACCGACTCGAATACGAGGTGGTCGGCCACGGCCAGTGGGGCGAAACGTGGGGCATCGAAAAGGGCGTCATCATGGGCAGGCCAGACACGGATGAGGTCTGGCAGCGTCTCGATGGCGTGGTGGAGCATGTCTACAGGTACAGGGACGGTGGAGGTATCCGCATCTCGATGACCTGCGTGGACTCAGGCGGACACTACACGCAGGAGGTCTACGAGCGGTGCCGTGCAAGGCAAGGCTCGCGCATCTTCGCCATCAAGGGCAAGGGCGGCGAGGGAATCCCATACACCTCCATCCCCACCAAGGTTGCGATACGCGACAAGCGCGCCACGTGCTGGCTGTACACCATCGGCGTGGACGCTGGCAAATCGTCCATCATGTCGAGCCTGAAGGTGCAGGAGCACGGCCCCAACTTCGCCCACTTTCCGCGCGGAAAAGGCTATGACGAGAACTATTTCAACGGCCTGCTCAGCGAACGCATGGTCTTGACCACTGGCTCCACGGGCAACCGCTGGCGCTGGGAGAAGATACCGGGGCACGAGCGCAACGAGCCGTTGGACTGCCGCAACTACGCGATGGCGGCGCTAAAGATTCTCAATCCCGACATGGACGCGCTCTTCCGCGCCCGTACGGAAACGAAAACAGACAATACGGCGCACCCCGCGCCCAGACGGAGACGGAACGGCAGAAAAACCCGCTCCGTGGATTGGTAGGTGGTGGAGGTGCAACGCGAAAGGCTGGAGAAGCGCCGCGAGGTCTATGAGAAGCGCTACGAAGCGTACCTGCAAAAGGAAGCGGACATCCTCGCTGGCGGCGTGCAGAGCTACGGAATCGGTAGCCGAAATCTCGCGCGGTACAACGCAGACCTCGCCGAGGTGCGCAAAGCGATCGCCGCGTTGGAGCAGGCATTGGAAGAGATGGACGCCCAGCTGGCTGGCGGTTCGCGCCGTAAGTCAGTCGGCGTTGTGTATAGGGATTGGTAGGTGGTGGAGATTTGAGCAAGCAAAAACGTAAACCGAACGTGCATGGCTCCACCGCCGCGCCCGTCCGCGCATCGGGCTACGGAGACAGCGGAGCCAGCGGCACGCGCCGAGCGCTCAAGGGCTTCCGCGTGTCGAGCGGCAGCGCCCAGCGCGACATCGATGACAACAACTACACGCTTCGCAACCGCGCTCGTGCGCTCTACATGGGAGCACCGATAGCCACCAGCGCCGTCCGCACAGCCCGCACCAACGTGGTCGGCACCGGCGTTGTCCCGCGCCCCCGCATCGACCGCGAGTACCTGCGGATGGATGACGCGACCGCCGATGCATGGCAGGATGCGGCGAGGCGCGAGTTCGCGCTGTGGGCTGAGGATAGAATCGCCTGCGACGCTTTGGGGCTTAACGATTTTTATGAACTCCAACAGCTCATCATGCAATCCCAGCTCATGAGCGGAGACGTGTTCGCGCTCATCAAGCACCGGAAAGCATCGCCGATGCGTCCCTACACGCTCAGGCTCCATATAATCGAAGCCGACCGCGTCTCCACCCCCGCGATGATGGGGGTGCCCGTGGCATCCTCCACCGAGGGGCGCAACCCAGACAACGGCAACGCGATCTATGACGGTGTGGAGGTCGATTCGACAGGCCGCGCCGTGGCTTACCACATCTGCAACGGCTATCCGCAGGAGTTCTATCGCGAACCGCTCCAATGGACGCGCGTGCAGGCCTTCGGAAAGAAGACAGGGCAGCCCAACATCCTCCACATCATGGAGGCGGAGCGCCCCGACCAGTACCGCGGAGTGTCCATGCTGGCTCAGGCAATCGAGCCTTTGCTGCAGACCCGCCGATACACGCAGGCGGAGCTTGACGCGGCGATCGTGCAGGCGTCCTTCTCCGCCTTCGTGAAAGTGGAGAACCCCATCGATAACCCGTGGAACGAGGTCGGCGGCGGCGAGGGCACGGACGGCGATTACGCCAGCGCCGAGCCTAACGAGTACGAGCTGGCACCAGGCACCATCAACTACATGGAGCCGGGCGAGGATGTTACGTTCGCCAACCCCGCTCATCCGAACGCTGGCTTCGATGTGTTCATGCGAGCCATGGCCGAGCAGATAGGCGCGGCGGTGGAGATTCCCGCTGACCTGCTGCTAAAGAGCTTCAATTCGTCCTACTCGGCGAGCCGTGCCGCGCTCATGGAAGCGTGGAAGGGCTTCAAGATGCGGCGCAGCTGGCTTGTCTCCGACTTCTGCCAGCCCGTGTGGGAGCTGTTCCTGACCGAAGCCGTGGCATCTGGTCGAATCTCCGCGCCGGGCTTTTTCGCAGACCCACTCATCCGCCGCGCGTACACCGCATGCGAATGGATTGGCCCGTCCGCAGGACAACTCGACCCGACCAAGGAGATAAACGCCGAGCTGTCCGCCATCGAAGCGGGCATTACCACGCGCGAAGCGGCGGCGGTGCGCATCAACGGAAGCGATTGGGATTCAAACGTGCGGCGTCTGGCGCGAGAGAACCAAGCGCTCGCGGACTCCGTCCCAACCACTGATTTAACAAAGGAGGGCGAGCATGCCCAGACTGTTCCAACCGAATAAAGCCAAGCCCATCACGCCCGTGTTCAACGTGGCGGACTTGGGCAACGGCGAAGCCGAGATAACCCTCTACGGCGAGGTGATGGAGGAATCGCCTAAGGACTACTGGTCTGGCGAATCACTCGATGGTGTCTATATCAGCGTCCAAGAATTCAACGAGAAGCTGGACTCCATCAAGGACGCGAGCCACATCACCGTCCACCTCAACAGCTGCGGTGGAGACCTCTTCGCTGGTCTGGCAATCCACAACGTCCTGAAAGCGCTTCCCGCCACCATCACCGTGAAGGTGGAGGGAATCGCCGCATCCGCCGCATCCGTCATCGCGTGCGCGGGTGACGAGGTCGTGGTCATGCCCGGATCCATCTTCATGGTTCACAGCGCCGCCGCGTTCCTGTTCGGCTACTACAACAGCGCCGACCTCACCACCATGTGCAGCCAGATTGACGCATGCAACAAGTCCATCGTCAACGTGTACGCCGCCAAGACGGGCCGCGACATCGCCGAGCTTTCCGAGCTTGTCGAAGCCGAGACGTGGCTCATCGGAGACGAGATCGTGGATGCTGGATTCGCCGATACGCTGGACGAGTCCTCTACCTCCACCACCGAGGTGGACGAGGACGGCGAGGGCATCGTGACCAACGGCCTGCACCATGACGTGAGCGCATTCCACAACCTGCCGACCGCTCGAATCGCAGCGGCCATGAAGGCAGGCAGGCCCGACACAGACAAGGTGACAACGGAGGTGGAGGGGGACAATCCCGCCGCCGCCGATGCACATATTTCAGCAGCGCCGCCACAGGCGGCAGAAAAGGAAGGAGAGGACATGGATTATGAATCCCTGACCCTCGACAACCTGCGCGCCGAGCGTCCCGACCTCATCCGCGAGGTCGAGAACGCAGCGGCCACCGCAGAGCGCGAGCGCATCGCCGCCATCGACGGCATCGCCGCGTCCGTCCCCGCCGACATGGTGGAGGACGCCAAGTACGCCAACCCCATGGACGCAGCACAGCTCGCCCTCGCCGCCATGCAGCGCGACGCCCAGGCGCGCGCGGCCTACGTGGCTGACGCCAAGGAGGACGAGGACGATAGCGGCGCGGAGGACGTTCCCGCCGCACCCGAGCCGTCCGAGGAAGAGGACGAGGAAGCCAAGGCGAAGGCTGAGGTCGCCGATGCCATCGCATACGTCAAGAAGATTGGAGCTTAACCATGGCAGCTACACGAATTGATTCCGTTGTCGGCACCCACAATTACGACGGCCTTGTCGTTGGCACCGAGCCCGCGCCGCTGACCTCCACCATCAAGGTCGCGGCCAACAAGACCCTCAAGCGCGGCACCGTCGTGTGCGCCGCCGCCGCTGGCGGTGACTGCGACGCCGTTGCCGCAGCGCTGACCAACGAGGTCGTGTACATCCTTGCCGAGGACGTCAAGACCGGCGCCGCAGCCCAGACCGCCGAAGCCTACAAGACCGGCTGCTTCGCGCGCAACAAGCTCATCACGGACGGCACTTACCAGCTCGCCGCAGCCGACATCGAGTACCTGCGCAAGTCCGGCATCCAGACCGAGGACGTTTTTTAATCAATAAACGAAAGGAGAGTGCAACATGGCACTTGACGTTTACAGCACCACACGCCTGCTCATGGCGGTGCAGGGCATCGACCCCGCCCATTCCTTCCTGCGCGACCGCTACTTCCCCGCGACCGCAGGCTCCAACTTCGCATCCGAGTCCGTCTTGGTCGAGTACCGAGACGGCGATATGCGACTGGCCCCCTTCGTCGCTCCCCGCAAGGGCGGCGTCACTTTGACCCGCGAGGGCGAGCAGATGAAGTCCTTCATGCCCGCCAAGGTCGCGCCGAAGCGCCCCGTCTCCATCGATGACATCACCAAGCGCGGCTTCGGCGAGTCCATCTACGGCGACCTCACCCCCGAGCAGCGCGCCCAGGTGCTGGCCGTCCGCGACCTCACCGAGCTCGACCACGCCATCACGCGCCGCGAGGAAGCCATGGCCGCCGAGGTCATGACCACCAACGGCTGCGTCATGAAGGCCATCGGCGATGACGCGACCAACACCATCGATTCCGAGATCCATTTCTATGACGAATCCACCAACCCCGCGACCATGACCTTCACCAAGAAGTGGGGCGCTTCCGACGCCACCATCATCGATGACCTCGCATCCATGGCGGACGCGCTGACCTCCAAGGGCCTGCCCGCCACTGACTTCGTGTGCAGCCCCGATGTGGCCGCCGCCATCATCAACAACGCGCAGGTGCAGAAGCTGCTCGACATCCGCCGCTTCGAGATGGGCAACGTCGCTCCCAGCTTTGATGACCCGAGCGCCGCGACCGTGGCCGTCCTCAACATCTACGGCCAGATGATCAACATCATCAGCTACAACAAGACCTACACCAACGATAAGGGCAAGGTCGCCCAGTACATCGCCAAGGGCACCGGTGTCATGACCGCCCCCGGCGCTGGCACCACGCTCTACGGCGCTGTTTCCCAGGTCGAGCAGGCAGACGGCGAGTTCCACACCTACACCGGCTCCCGCGTCCCGCAGTACATCTCCAGCGCCGAGGGCGGCGTCCGCACGCTGACCCTTACCGCGCGCCCGCTGCTGGTGCCCGTCAACAAGAACCCCTTCATCAGCGCCACGAGCCTGCTGGCCTAGTAAAGGAGGTGCGTGCATATGGTGCGCATCATCAAGGGCACGTTCATCTACTACGATGGTCGATTCCGCGTGCCCTATAAGGCCGGCGAGACGCTCGAATGCGACCCCGACCTAGAGCGCAGGCTGGTGGAGGTAGACCGCATCGCGGAATTCGTGAGCGCGGAACCCTCCACCCCCTCCACCACCACAGATGAGGTGGAGGAAGCGCCCGAGCAGGTGGAGGAAGCCATCGACCTCGAAGACATGACAAAGGCCGAGCTAATCGCTTACGCCGAAGCCAACGGCATCGAGGTAGAAGCGAAATCCCGCAAGGCCGAGATCATCGCCGCCATCAAGGCGGTGTAGCGCGATGTCGTTCAAGCTGGACGTGTACCGCGACCTTGCCGAGGTCTTTTTAGACATGGATGAGTTCGCGGACGTCCTGACCGTTGACGGCATCGAGATGGTCGGTGTGCTGGACGAATCCGAGCGCGATGACGGAGACCGCGATATGGGCATCCCCGCCGCCACGCATGTGCTGTACGTCAAGAGCGACCAGCTCCAACGGCGCACTCCCGTGGGCGGCAACATGGTGGTGGACGGCATCGCGTACGGCGTATCCAGCTACCGCGAGGACATGGGGCTGACCGCAATCGGCCTCATCCGTTACGAGTAAAGGAGTGGTGGAGACATGAGCGTGGTGCAGACGGTCAACACGTTGATGGACTGGCTCAAGACCGAGGTGTGTCCCAAGGTCACCCTCAAGGCCCCGCCCGACAACTCCACCAATCCCGCCATGCAGCAGAGCGCGGACGGCTACGACTACAGGCTCGTGCATCCAGCTGTCCTAGGGATGTACTGGCCCGCCGACCGCGCCCAGCTGCCACCCCAGGTGGAGACAACGCATCCGGGCATCATGGTACAAGTGCTGGACGGGGAAGAAGACGCCGCGAACATGCGGCAGACCCTCCACATCCGCCTGCACTTGGGCGTGTGGAACCCCGGCATCCACGGGCGCGACGTGTGGCATCCGTCCGAGGTCGGATACGTCCGCGGAGAGGACAGGGACTTCGCGCCGCGCTATGACGAGTGCTGGCAGGACGCGTGGAACTTCATGGACACGCTGCTCCGAGAGCTACGGACGCATGCCGCCTACGGCGAGGGCGTGACCCCCGTGCGCGGCGAGCCTATCAACTTCGGGCCATACTCCGAGCAGGGCGCAATCCTCGACCTATATCCCTACTGGTTTAGTTGGGTGGACGTGGCAGTGCAGCAAGCGACCGCCGAGAATATCGATTATCAAGACTATTTGTAAACATATATACACGCACAAGGAGGTGCGCAAATGGCAGATACCTATCTGCACGGAGCCTACGGCCACATCGATGCGAGCATCGTCAAGAAGACCGTCACGTCCGAGACGGTGCCGGTCTACATCGGCACTGCGCCCGTGGGTCTGGTGCGCGGCTACGCTGGTAAGGACGTGGTGAACAACCCCGTCAAGATTACCTCGCTGGCCGACGCCAAGGCCAAGGTCGGCTACAGCCAAGATTTCGCGAGCTACACGCTATGCGAAGCCATCGCCGCGCATTTTGACAACGGTGGAGACGGCGTAGGCCCGATCTACGTCATCAACGTGCTCGACCCCGCGCAGCACAAGAAGTCTCCCGAGACCGAGAAGACCATCGCCATGGCCAAGGGTCGCGCGAGCTTCACGAGCGACACCATCGTGCTCGACACGCTCAAGGTTAAGAACGAGGCTGGCTCAACCACGTACAACGAGGGCACGGACTACACCGTGGACTACCTCTACAACGCCACGGCGCAGACGGTCGTCATCAGCAAGGTCGGCGATACCATCGCTGACGGCAACATCAAGGTGACTTACACCGAGATGGACGGCTCCACCGTTGATTCCGCCGATGTCATCGGCATGGCGTCCGAGACCGGCGAGTACAGCGGCATCGCGGCTCTGCGTCTGGTCTACCAGAACCTGTTCGTGGTGCCCAACCTCATCGCCGCGCCCGGCTGGTCTCAGGACAAGGACGTGTACGCAGCGCTCGTGTCCGCCGCGCAGAAAATCAACGGCCACTGGGACGCCATGGTAGTGGCTGACCTTCCCGTGGTCGATTCGTCCAAGCAGGCAGTGGACACCATCGCGAAGGCGCAGGACTGGAAGGCCAAGAACGGATTCGATTCCGAGCGCTCCATCGTCTGCTGGCCCATGGCCGTGGACAAGTCCGACCGCCGCTTCCATCTGTCTTCTCTGGTCGTTGCCGCATCCCAGCAAATCGACCAAGAGCACAAGGGCGTGCCGTTCGAATCCTGCTCCAACAAGGCCGTTCCCGTGGTCAAACAGTTCTTTGGGGACAACTCCAAGAACCGCGGATTTGACCAGCAGACGGCGAATAGCCTGAACGAGCACGGCATCACCACCGTGGTCGGCTGGGCGGGGGAGTGGGTCTTGTGGGGCAGCCACACCGCAGCCTACGCTTTCGATGACCCCACCATGGACGCCCGCGCCATCTTCGCGACCTCGATGCGCATGCTCATGCACATCACCAACGGATTCCAGGCGGAATGGTCTCCCGAGATCGATGGCCCCATGACCCGCGCACTCAAAGACCGCATCGTGAACCGCGAGCAGGAGAAGCTGGACGCCTACGTGACGGTCGGCGCACTCATCGGCAAGCCGAAAATCTACTTCGAGGAAGCCGAGAACCCCGTGAGCAACCTCATGAACGGCGATTTCCGTTGGGACATGCAGGTCACGCCGACCCCGCCGCTCAAGTCCGCCACGGCCTACGTCTCCTACACGGACGAAGGCTTTTCCGCTTATTTCGGAGGTGAAGCATAATGGCATGGCTCGACATCGTAGGCGCTGTCGCTGCCAACACCGTCTACGTGGACGGTGCTCTGGTCGCGAAGAACGCCACCGTGACCCTGCCCGAGGTCACCCCCGTTACCTCCGAGCTCAAGGCTGGCGGCACGGTGGAGATCCCCATCCCCGCGCAGGTGGAGGCGATGGAGGCTACCGTGACCCTCGCTGGCCCCGACGCAGGTATGAAGAAGGCCGTGGCCTTCGGAACGCACAACGTGGAGGTGCGCTGGGCGCAGGACGTGCTATCCAACGATGGCACCTCGCGCACGGTCGGCTGCAAGGCGTTCATGCGCGCCACTCCCAAGACCATCCCAGGTCTATCCGTGGAGGTCGGCAGCGCACAGGAAAACGAGCTGACGCTTGGCGTCACCCGCTACCAGCTGTTCGTGGACGGCGAGGAGATGTTCCTCATCGACCAGCTCAACGACATCTTCCGCGCGAACGGCACGGACTACGGCAGCGCAGTGGTGGAGCTGCTCTAATCCCTCCACCACCTCATAGACCATCTGGGGCGTCTCACTTGTTCGGGACGCCCCTCCTTTTTTAAGGAGCTAATCGTGCAAACAGTCAAATTGTCCAAGCCCCTGGCCGTCAACGGCGCCGAGCGCGACCACATCGACCTCGACTTTGATTCGGTGACGGTGGAGGGCTTCTTGGCTGCCACCGATGCGGCGGCCAAGTGCCACAAGGGCAACATCGGCATCATCATGTCAGAGAACGATTCGGCGCTGCATCTGCAGGTCGCTTACCAAGCGGCCATGGCAGCCGACCAATCGCTCGACTCCACCGACCTCGACCGTCTGTGCCTTAAAGATGCGATGGCCATGTCGGCGGCTGGACGTTTTTTTACCTTGGGCGCCTTGGAGGGCCTGACGCTAGATCAGTCAGGCGAGGAGTCCGAGCCTACGCAAAATGCTTCAACGAAAGCCCCCGCGAAATAAGGCAGATGGGAATGCTCGACTTCTTCCGCGAGCTATCAGAAGCGGTGGAGGACGCCGAGGAGGAGCAGAAGCAAATCGAAAAGAAGATTAAGGCGGAGCAATCGCGGCAAAAGTTCAGGTCTCCGCGCCGCCGACATTGATAACAGCATAGGGGGTGGACGAGATGGGCAAGGGCAGGGAGCTGCAAGCCACCATCAAGCTGCTCGGAAAGATGGATCCGTCCGTTAGCGCTGCTCTCAACAAAGCCGAGAAGATGACCAGCTCGGCAAACAAGCGGCTGATGAACATGGGTGGGGCGGCGCTGAAGGTCACGGCACAGGCGGCAACCGCCGTAGCCGGAGCGGCAGCATCCGCCGCCGCCGCGATAGGCACCGCTTCTTTAAAGAGCTACGCGAGCTTCGAGCAGTTGTCGGGCGGCGTCAAGGCCATCATGGGTGACGAGATCTACCCGTATATCCAAGGGCTCGCGGACGATGCGTACGCAACCGCAGGCATCTCGTCAAACGCATACCTCGACCAGGTGACGTCCTTCTCCGCGTCGCTCATGAAGTCGCTCGGCGGTGATACGCATGCGGCGGTTGACCGTGCAGATATGGCAATCAAGGACATGTCCGACAACGCCAACCGCATGGGCACCGACATCGAGACCGTGCAGGCGACGTACCAATCGCTCATGCGCGGCTCGTACGCGATGCTGGACAACTTGCGCCTCGGCTACGGCGGCACGAAGGAGGAGATGGAGAAGCTTGTCGCTGACGCTTCGAAGCTTACGGGCGAAGCGCTCGACCCCGAGAATTTCGGTGACGTCATCAAGGCTATCCACGCGGTTCAGGAGAACCTTGGAATCACGGGTGCCACCGCAGACGAGGCGGCTACGACCATCGAGGGTTCCGTGAACTCGATGAAGGCGGCGTGGAGCAACTGGCTCACTGGTCTTGGCAACGAGGACGCCGACATGTCCCAGCTGACCGACAACCTCGTGAAGTCCATAGACAACGTGGCGAAGAACGTTCTGCCGCGCATCAACCAGATCGCGGGGCAGATGATGGAATCGCTTCCGGATATGCTCGCCGGGGCTGCTTCCAAGATAGCGCCCGTGCTATCCGAAGCGCTCGCGGGGGCTTGGAACATGGCCGTGTCGGCGCTCGGGTCTCTCGGAATACAGCTCCCGAACATCGACGCCGGCGGCGTCATGTCGGCCTTGTCCAGCGCGATGGAATCCATTAAGCCGGTCATAGAAGCCGTGGGACCTCCTCTTACGAATCTGGCTAATGCGGTTCTGCCCCCGCTATTCTCGGCCATATCGAACATCATCCCGTTGATTTCGGCGATAGCCACCGCGATACTTCCTCCGCTCATCAACTACATCACGCCTATAGCCTCCGTCATCGCGAACATCGCATCTGCCGTGCTCCCCATGCTCACGAGCGCTGTTCAGTTCCTCACGCCCGTGATCCAGGCGGTGCTGCCTATCGTCATGGGGCTGATAGGAGCTTTCAACGGCGTGCTCGGCGTAGTGAACAGCGTGCGAGGCATCTTCACAACGGTTGCAAGCCAGGTCATGCCAGCCGTCAACAGCGCTATAGCGTCCATGTACGGCCCCATCCAGTCCGCTGCCAGCTTCTTCATCGGCCTGTTCAACGCGATACAGCCGGTGTTGGGCGCTCTCGGCTCCATCATCAGCCTTGCTGGACGAGCTGCCGCGAAGCTCGCGGAAATCGGCGGAAGCATCATCGGAGGCATCGGCGGCCTGCTTGGCTTCGCAACCGGCGGATTCACGGCTGGCCCGTCCATCGCCGGCGAAGACCCGCGCTACCCAACCGAAGCGGTCATTTCGTTTAACCCCGCCTACCGTGCGCAAAACCTCAGGTACTGGGCGATGGCGGGACATATGCTCGGCGCTCGCTCCGGTGGCTCTTCCTCCACCTCCTCTGGTGGCGGTGGAGGTTCCGTCAGCTACGACCTCAGCGGTATGACGTTCTCGCCGAACGTGATAGTTCGCGGCAACGCGAGCAAGGATGACATCGTGGCCGCGATCATGCAGTGCGAGGGCGATTTCATGGACTTTGTTATGGATGCGCTCGCGCGGCGCGAGGAGGCTGCCTATGTCTAATCGCAAGGTGGAGGTCAAGGGCTACAAGGCCTACGTGTGCAGGCAAGGGGATTCATTCGACCTCTTGGCGGCGCAAGCCTACGGCACCGAGACGATGGCTCACGTCATCGCGCAGGAGAACCCCGACTACATAGACGTGCTGCTCTTCGATGGCGGCGAGACCATCCGCCTGCCGCTGGTGGAGACGGTGGAGACTCCCGACACGCTGCCACCTTGGCGGCGATAGCCTATGCAGGTCATATACGAGGGCGTGGACATCTATCCGGAGATTAGCGTAGGCCGCTGCTGGCACGACATGCGAGCATATGGCGCGATGGACAGCCTGCAAGTGGACTTCGGAGACATTAACGGCACATGGGACAAGTGGAACCCCAAGGCGGGTGACACCATCGAGATTAAGGACGGTGCCGCCCGCACTGGCAAGATGTACATCGCGCACGTCACGCCTAAGTCAAGCCAGATGCAGGTCACGGCGTACCCCGCGCCGCAGTCGATGCGCGAGCGCCGCAACAGATCGTGGCAGCGCGTCCGTCTGCTGCAACTGGTCAGCGAGATAGCGCGGACTAACGGCATGGAGTGGGAGAGCTACGGACTGGACAATCCAGAGTACGCCTACGTTGAACAGGACAACGAGAGCGATTTGGCGTTTTTGAACAGGCGCTTAACGCTTGAGAGCGCCGCGCTCATCATCTTCGACGGCAAGCTCATCGCTTACAGCGCACCGTGGATGGAATCGCAGGAATCGAACGGCGAGGTGGAGATACGCGCGGGACTTGATTACACGTTCCGCGATGACAGCAACCTCGCTTACGGTTCATGCACCGTCACGGACGGCTCCACCACCTCCACCTTCACGGTTGGACAAGGTAAGAGCCTTAACCGTGTCATCCAGGGACGGATTAGCAACGTTGCGGAAGCGTCCAGATTCGCCAAGGGTCTGCTCCGCGAAGCCAACCGCGATGCGGTGGAGATGACCATACGCACGGATAGCATGCTCAGGCAATATGCGGCTGGCTCCGTGCTGACCCTCCACGCCGACAAGGCGGCGAGCTGGGACGGCAAGGCATTCGTCAAAGCGATGCGGCACGACTACTACGACAGCCGCTGCAAGATTTGGCTCACTAAACCATTGGAAGGGTACTGATATGGCAGAAATCCCGCCCATCTTCAAGGCTCGCGTATCCACGCTGGACGGCTCGACCGCGAGCGTCCTGCCGCTGGTGGCCGATGGCGTGGTCACGCGACCGTTCCCCCTCCACTTCTCGATGCGCGGCGGCATGTGCCCGCTCAACGTCGGCGATGAGGTGGTGTGCGCCAAGTTCGCGGACGGCACGGGAATCGTCCTGTGCCGAGCGGACGGCGAGTGGTCGGCGAGCGTCCCCACGGACGTGACGATCGGCGGAGTGAGCTTCAAGGGACACACGCACTCGGGCGTCCACGGCGAGACCGGCACGCCGCATTAAACGCAACCAAAACAACCGAAATCAGCGGTTTAATCGCGTTTCAGGGCAAAAAACTGCGAAAAACGCAATTAAAACGTTCTGAAACGCCTATATCGCTTCGTTTTAGAAATCGGGAGGTGCCGCCATGGGCGTGCAAGCCGAATGGTCGGGCATACGGTGGGAGATTTCGCCCGACCAGATAAAACCGCTCGAATCAATAGCCGCCAAGCGCTCCGTGTCGGTCGAGCGCAACGAGGAGAAAGAGGGCGAGCCGGCAACGCAGACGGTGGCCTTCGACCTCATGACCATCGATGTGGACTACACCGTCAATCGCGGTGCCACGGGAGAAGACCCGCGCTCCGTGTATGGTGCATGGCGGAGGTTGGTCGGCACGTACGCGCCGTTCTATCTGGGCGGTCGCAAGTTCCTAGGCGATTTGTTCCTGCTGACCAGCGCCGATTGCAGCGACATCATCATGGACGGCTCGGGCAATTTCCAAGAGTGCAAGATTTCGCTCAAGTTTGAGGAATACGCCCAAGAAGCATCTGGACTTAAAGCCCAGAAGGGCGCGGCAACCGAACTCAAGCCCGGCATCTTCGAGCAGACCGCGACCAGCGCCGTGAGCGTAGGCCCCTCCACCTCTCAGGCGGCTGGCAAGATTCCGACCAACGCGGGGATGTGATGAGCATGCTTTCAACCGGTAACGGAAGGCCGCAGGTGTGCGCGTTGAACCTAGTCCGCATCGTGCGCGGCGAGGTGCCGTACGCGCGTGCCAAGGGCATCGACCGTGCGCTCATAGACCTGCCATCCACGGAGAGGTGGAGGGTGCGGCCTGACGCGCAGTGGGTGGTCGAATCTTACGAGCCGCGCGTTGTAGTCGATGACGTGACGCTCGATGTGCTGACCGATGGAATGGACGGGGACAACGCCGTCACGCTTTCAATCTCAGACTAAGGAGGTTTCGCATGGCAGACGAAATCAATCTCGTGGACGTGGATACCTCCACCATCTACAGCGATGTGCTGGTCAATCTGGAGCAAGGCGTTAGCGAAGCGCTCTACCCCGGTGACGAACGCCGAATCTTCGGCGAAGCGCTGGTGGCGGTTCTGGCAACGTACCTAGCGAAGGCCAATGACGCATCGCGCCAGACATTCCTGCGCTACGCTCGCGGCAAGGTGCTTGACGCGCTTGGCGAGCGCCTTGGCGTGGAGCGCATCGCGGCTACGCCAGCGACCACAACGCTCAAGTTCACGCTGAGTGCCGCGCAAACTGGAGCTATCACCATCCCCGCGATGACGCGCGTCACCACGGACGGCACGATCTATTTCAGAACCACGGCGGCATGCGTCATAAACGCGGGGCAGCTCACGGGAACCGCTCCCGCCGAATGCGAGACGGCGGGCGAGGTCGGCAACGGCATCCTCGTTGGAGATGTGGCTACGCTGGTAGACCTCCAGCCCTACGTCAAGGCCGTGCAGAACATGACCGTGACGAGCGGCGGCGATGACGGCGAGCCTTACACAACGGACGGCGATGACCGCTACCGCGAGCGCATCAAGCTGGCACCGAACAGGCTCTCCACCGCTGGCCCCGAGCAGGCGTACCGCTACCACGCGATGAGCGCCAACGCCGACATCGTGGACGTGGCTGTTTTCTCAGAGACCTACACCGACACAAAGACGTGCAAGCCGGTGAACAACCACGTGTACATAGGTGGAGACCTGCTGGAGCCTGACGAGCTTTTGACCGTCAACGGCAGGGCCACGGACTTCACGTACGTCTACGCAGATTCACTGCTAGACATCACGCTTACGGGTTCCCTCGCGTCTCAAAGCACAGTGGAGGTCGCGGTGCAGCGCCGTATGGACGGGCGAGTCAAGGTAGTCCCGCTCATGGAGGGCGGCAGGCAGCCCGATGATGACGTGGTGGAGCAGGTAGCAAACGCTGTCAACGACCGCACGGTGCGCCCCATGACCGATGTGGTGACGGTGGAGAAGCCGACCTACGTGGACTACGGAATCCAGCTCTCCTATACCACCACCGTGGAGGACGAAGCCACCGTGGTACAAGCGGTGGAGGGGGCTGGCGGCGCCATCGAGCGCTACAAGTCCGAGCAGTGCGAGGTGCTTGGTCGCGCCATCAATCCCGATGTGCTCAAGACGTACGTCATGCAGGCGGGAGCGTTGCGCTGCGACGTTAAGCAGCCCGTCCACACGGCGGTCGGCACCACGCAGGTAGCGCATTGGAACGGCACAACTAAAGCCACGCACACGGTCGAGCGCACGGCGGGGTGGTCGTGATGCGGCTCAGCGATCTAGAGATGCGGCGGCTGCTGCCGTCATGGATGCAGGCGGACGAAGCGGACATAGCGCTGGCGCAGGGTGTGGACGATTCCATAACCCGCGCCGCCCCGCAGCTGGCGAGCCTGACCATCTGGGACGCGCTGGACGTGCTGCCGGAGTCCGCGCTCGATGAGCTTGCGTGGGCGCTCGACATCCAGTGGTGGGAGGACGGCGCGAGCATCGCAACCAAGCGCGACCTCATCCGCAACAGCGACCTGGTACACATGCGGCTCGGCACGGTCGCGGCGGTCGAGAGCGTGGTCGCGTCCTACTTCGGCACGGGCAAGGTGCGCGAATGGACGGAGTACGGCGGTCTGCCGCACCACTTCAAGGTCTATACAACAGACCCGAGCGCGGTCGCGGAGAACCTCGACCTGTTCCTAACCATGCTCGAGAAGGTCAAGCGCAAGTCGAGCGTGCTGGACGGCATCGAAATTGGACTGATGGGGTCGCAGGTCGCGCACGTGGGAATCTCCACGCGCATCACGAGCGCGGACACCATCGACCTCGGTTATAGCAACCACAAGTAAAAGGAGGTGGAGATTTGAGCGGATTTGACGTCAACGCAATCACGGACGCTGGCAGCCTGCTAATCGCCAAGGTCATGGCGAGCAAGGGCAGCATCACGTTCACGCGCATCGTCATGGGTGACGGCTACATGCCATCCAGCCAAGTGCCCGAGCACATGACCGCCGTTGTGTCTCCTAAAGCGACCATGGAAATCACCAAGTGCGAGGTGACGGGCAACGGCGCGGCGGTGGTAGGCGGCAGGTACGACAACAGCGAACAATCGCAGGACTTCGAATGGCGCGAGCTGGGTCTATATGCCAAAGACCCCGACCTCGGCGAAATCCTGTATAGCTACGGAAACACCGGGGAGAGCGCCGAGACCATCCCCGCTGGCGGTGGAGCCACGGCTATCGAAAAGCTCATCGATGTGGTGACGTACGTTGGCAACGATGTGAATGTCACGGCGGAGTTCGCGCCGTACGTGGTTCCATCTGCTGACGAAATCACGATTACCAACAAAGACAACCGTCTCAGCGTCAAGGACGGCGGTCTGCAGCTCAAGCACGCCGCGATCGTTGACGCAACTGGCGGCTTCGTATCGTATGACGGCACGGATGAAAAGGTCAACGAGTTGATCGCGCAAGCCGAGGTCAAGGTTGACGGCACCACGATCTCGCGAAATGCGAGCCAGCAATTGCAGGTCAAGGACGGCGGTATCACCAGCGCGAAACTCGCGGCGAATAGCGTCACGGCTGACAAGATGGCAGACGGCAGCGTGGGCACCGCCGAGCTGGTGGCTGGCGCCGTCTCCACCGCCAAGCTTGAGAGCGGCGCGGTCACAACGGATAAGCTGGCCAATTCATCGGTCGGCCCCGCCAAGCTGATGCAGAAATCCGTCCAGCCACAGCATATCAGCGACCCCGCCGCTCACCGCAACGCGATGGGCTTGGGCAACACGCTAGCGGCGCTTGACGTGGCGCACGGCGGCACGGGGCAGACCACGATAGACGGTGTGCGCAAGGCCGTGTTCAATTTCCCAAGCAATGACGAGCTTCTGACCTACCTAGGTCTCAAATAAGGAGGTGGAGGTTATGGCGATTCAGGGTGACGAGCCGACCAGCTCTGCCAACGTCAAGGCGCTGACAGACAACCTCAAAACATGGGTGACAAGCCAAATCGACTCGGCGAAGACGTGGACGAGTTCGCAGATTACGACCGCGATTAACAACCTCAAGAAAACGACCCCGCAGGAAAAGCAGCTTTTCTACAACGCGGATGGAGCGAGCGAGGGCACGTACAACGCGAGCGGATGCAGGATAGCCCGCATCAGCTACGCAAATAAAATATCGAGCAAAACTTACCACTACTACGTTGTCGAGGTGCCGTTTACCAGCGGAGATGTGAAGATAGACGCGACCGGCATCACTACCACGCATATCACATTCAATCGTGCTGGATTCAAGTCAAGCGGCGTGAATGTTATCAGAGTTGTAGGAATCATCTAGGAGGACGCATATGCCAATCAGTGATGACCAGCCCGTATCGATCGGGAACTTGAAGGCTATTTTTGCAAAAGATAGCGGGGGGGGGTCTCATAAATAGCATGTACCCCGTGGGCAGCATCTACATGAGCGTGAACTCCACCAACCCCTCCACCTTGTTCGGCGGCACGTGGCAGCAGATTCAGGGCAGGTTCCTTTTCGCGGCTGATTCCAAGCATGCAGCTGGCAGCACTGGCGGCGAGGAGACGCATAAGCTGACGGTGGATGAGATGCCGAGCCACAGCCATACGATTAGAGGCTATTCGTTTCAAGATTCTGATTCGAGCACAATCTCATTCGGCAAGCTTAACAGTTCGGAATATCAGAGTACGGATAGCGTTGGTGGAGACCAACCCCACAACAACATGCCGCCTTATCTATCCGTGTACATCTGGAAGCGAACAGCGTAAAGGAGATATCAAATGGCAGTGTCAGACGCGCAGCCGATTAGCGCGGCTAATCTTAAAGCAGTCTTTAATCGTGGCGGGGGGGGTGCTCATAGCAAAGGAGCTTTACCACGATGAGACAGGCTCCCCAGACGTCACGCTGAGCGAGGACGTTAAAAACTTCAAGTTCATCCGCGTGTTCTTCTCGATCTCCACGAAGCGGACGGGCAAAGACCCAGACCCGTTCTACTTCCTCTCGCAGGACGTGAGCATGCCTGAGGGGGACGGCTGCGCGATATTCATCAACGGTTACAACCCTGCGGATGGTTGGGTCGCGAGTATCGATGGTAAGCGGGTCTACCACTCGACCTATTCGAGCAGCTCGAAAGAGTACGACCAGCTGCATATACACAGGGTCATAGGTTACAGATAGGAGCGAGCACATGCCAATCGCACCAGACCAACCAATCTCCACCTCCAACCTCAAGGCAGCCATGCAAGCGGCTGAAAATAAGTGGGGGGGGGTATCCCAGAAGCTAGAGTGCTCTACTACGGTGTGAAGAACAACACCTCCGGCACAATTACGAGCGGCACAAGCAGTACCGTGACGATTGATATGGAGGGGTACAGAGCCATCGTCATCGTGCCTGCAGACGCAACCATCGGAAGCGAGCTTGTCCTCAAATCAGATATGAAGGACGGCTACTACCAATGGAGGTACAACATCAATGACGGCGGATACAAGTTCACGCTGTTGCCAGACGGTAGATGGAAGATATTCAGTAACAACCGTTACGGCGGCGCTGGCTCCAAAATCGCCGCGATTATAGGAATTAAGTCATCCACCAAGATAACGGAGGTATCCACCATGTCTATCAATTCCGACCAGCCAATCAGCGCTGGCAACCTCAAGGCGGCGCTCGATGGGCTGACGGGGGGGTCGCTCCTGAAAGCTAAGCTACTAATCGAAGCCCCGAGCAACGCCGGCCGCAATTTCAGCGGGACGCTCTCCGACAGCATCGAGAACTACGATTTCATCGCATTCTTCAACATTTGTCAAAGAACGAGCAAGGGCGGCCACGACAACACGTTCTTCGCATTTCATCGCGGCAAGAAAGATATCAAATACACAAACACTGGCGTGGAAGTCACCGTTACCAACGGCACGCAGCTCACGTTCAAGGGCAGCGGGTCTAGCAGCGATTACTACTTCGTTGCCGCCATTGGCTTCAAACTCTAACCAACCAAACCAAACCAAATAAACCGGAGGTGCCAAATGGCAATCTCATCTGAGCAACCTATCAGCGCGGCGAACCTAAAAGCGGTGGTCGAGAAGCTGATGGGGGGGGGTATCTCCCTGAGACGTTGCTAGCGGACGGCAGCAACGCGTCTAGCAATGTCTCGCGCTACGGCAACTTGAGCGACTTTCAGCGGTTCGATGTGGACGTCCGTTGCATGATTGGAATGGGCAATTATAAAATCAGCAGAATGACGCTGCAAGCGAAAGTCGGAGCGACCGCGACCATTCAAGAAGACTACGGCAACGTCACCGTAACCATCAAGAACGACGTTATCAATGGATTCTCAATCGTGCTCGATGGGCAATATGCTGACATTATCCACGTTGTCGGCTACCGCTAGCACCTCCACCTCCACCAACCGAATACCTCCACCATCCGAAAGGAGCAACCATGAAACTAAACCAACTCACGCTCATCAGCTACGCGATCGACGGCGATTCCGCGTGCTTCATCCTCGACACCGACCTCGCCACGGCGGTCGCTTTGGACGGACAGGCGCTCAAGGTCACCACCGACGCGGGCGATGACGTGGCCGCGATGGACGGCCATAAGGTCGTTGCCGCCGTGAAGCAGGAGGACGGCTACATCGCGCTCCACACCGCGCGTGCCCTCGACCCCCAGACCGCCGAGAGCATCAAGGCGCTGGAGACCAACCTCGCCGTTGCAAAGAAGGCGGCTGACGCGGCGCAGGACACCGCCGACGCAGCGCAGCAGAGGGCCACCGACACCGAGGGCGCTGCCGCCGAGCTGGGCGTCATCGCGTCGCAGGCAATCAGCGACGGCACCGACACGCAGGCGGCTGTTGCCGAGCTTGGCGGCATGGTGGCTGATTTGACCGTCCGTGTAGAGGCGCTGGAAAGCGCCAAGGGATAGAAAGGATTGACCCATGAACATCGTCATCAACGCAAGCGATGATGCCAGCGTGGAGGTCTACGTTGACTCCACCGAGCGGTGCGGCGCGGACGTGGAGGGCGCGGTGGCCGAACTCGGAGCAGCCGTCTCCACCAACACCGACGCAATCGCCGAACTCGGCGCTCTGGCGTCCGATACCCAGACCGCCGCAGCCGAGCTGGGCGTGGCGGTATCCGATTTGACAAATTGCTAGGCATAGGGTCTGGCAAGCGATTTTAAGGAGTTAGAAATGGCAAAGCTCTACTACAACATGATCCACGCAGGCACTTGGACGATTGAGAAGGTGCCCAGCCTGTGGAAGAAGAAGGTCGAGGAGATGCTGGCGGCTGACAACGCCTAGCGCATCAACCAGCGACGAACGCATGCCCCCGTCATCAGCTTGGCGGGGGCTTTTTTTATCACCAACGACCCCGAGGGGAGGGATGCCAGTGGACATGGGAGACCTGGCATACCAAGTCCTGCTGATGGTGGTGTCGCTCGCGCTCGGTGCCGCCGCGCAGGGCATCCGCAACGCCAAGCGCGACCGTGAGGAGAACAAGCGCGAGCTGCAAGAAGCCATCGACGCCGAGCACTCCGTCCTGCAGCTGCTGCTCTACTACCGAATTAAAGACGAGTTTCACGTCCACATCGGCAAGGGCGAGCCTATGCGCCCAGCCGAGCGGCGCGACCTCGACCGCATGTACCACCTCTACCACGATGAATACGGCGGCAACGGCGGCGGCACGGCGATGTACAAGCGCCTGTGCGAGCTGCCGATTGAAGACTAGGAGGACATATGACTACGACTAAGAAGCAAGACCCCTCCACCACCACCAAGCTGGAGCTGCCGGACATCCCGGACGAGGTGGAGGTCAAGGACTACATGAGGTATTGGCTCCCCGCGTGGCTCTACGACGTGCTGAAGTGGCTGGGCGTGCTGGGCATCCCAGCCGTCGGCACGTTCTACGCGATGTTGGAGCTTCCGTGCGCGGACGAGGTGACGAAGGTGTGCCTGGCGCTTACCACGCTGTTCGGCTCAATTCTCGGACTCAGCGCCGTCACGGCGCGGAAGTAGGCGGAAAAGATGGCAGAGCTTACCAGCGAAGAGAAGAATCAAATCGAAGCGCAGGACTCAACGGACGTAGGAGACGTGGCAGAGGTGGAGGTGGTCGATTATGGCGAGCGCTAACAAGGTGCTGTCCATCGCAGCGGGCGAGGTCGGCTACTCCCGCTGGGATGACCCGCAGGCTGGCACCAAGTACGGGCGCGCCTTCGCCGAGAAGGTGGGCAACTCGTACTACGGCAACTCAGGCGTGCCCTACTGTTGCATGTTCGTGTGGTGGGTGCTCGACAAAGCGGGGATGACCGTCCCCGGCATGCCCACGGCGTCATGCACAACGCTCCGAAACGCGTGCGCAAACGCTGGGATGATCGTGTCCAAGATGAGCGCGCAGCCCGGCGATATCGTCATCTTCGACTGGCCCGGCTCGCGCGACGGCGCGAACGACCACGTGGGCTTCGTGGAGTTGAACAAGGGGAACTACATCCAGACCATCGAGGGCAACACGTCCAGCGGCGCATCCGGCTCGCAGGGCAACGGCGGCGTGGTCGCTCGCCGCACCCGCGATTGGTCTGTGGTACAGGACGTCATGCGCCCCGTTTACACGGGGGACAAGCCACTGCCCGACGCGCTGAAGAAGTACACCGACCTAGACGCTGAGGCATGGTACATCGACCCGCTCGACAAGGCCGTCCGCGCTGGCATCCTGAGCGGAAACGCCGACAAGCTGCGACCGAACGACACCGCGACCCGCGCAGAGGTGGCGGCGATGCTCGCGAACGCGCTGAAACTGTAGACACGATTCACCCCTCTCCACCATCGCGGTGGGGAGGGGCGTTTTTTTGTGCCGCGATTGGGTGAGCGGCATCGCGTATAATCTCCCTAGGCACGCGGCTCAACTACATGGGCCGCACCGCCACCGCCGATGACGCGCTGCGGTGGGGGCGGTAGAGCGCGAGGGTAGCAGGGACCCAGACCTGCATCGGTCGGTGGCAGACGTGCCATCGGCCGTTTTTTTATGCCGCGATTCGGTGCCGTGTTATCATCTAACCGCCGAATCCGTCGGCGTATCACCAGCCCCTGCGATGGTCGCTGGGGCTTTTCTTTCTCGCTCGATAAGTGGCGGTCGCATAAATTAAGCCCCTTCGCCGGTATGGTGGAGGGGCTGTTTTTATACATAACAGAATAGAATATATCCAAATCAACCGCCGCTAACTGGTATTAGATGTGATACCAATCAGCGGCGGTTCTAAACCTGAAAAATATCCCAAGCGTATCCCTAGCTGCTGTTTTAACTAGAGTTATACGCTCTTAAAAACGAATAACTAGAGTTAAACGCGCTTGTTGTTGTTGCGCGAACTTATTCATTAAATCTTCTGCATCTCGGAAAGCGTGTTGTTGTACCAATGGTACCAATTGGGCGGGCAGTACTTCTTAGCCGCTTGAACGCTAATCGTGTAGCCATAGCCGCGGGCAAGTCCGCGCACATGGGTATCGATGGCTTCTTCCCAGCTTGAGAAGTCGATTGCACCCCAGCCCCAGGCGTTATGCTCGCGGAAGCAATAGGCTCCCTTTGAGCTTTCGGTGTTGGAGATTGCGGGGGACCAGCGGGGGTCGACACCGTATTTCCAGGCAGCGGCTGCAAAGGTCGCGCCGTAGCCTTCGAGAGGGGAGCCTGCAAGGTAGGCATCGATGCGTGCAGACCACTTGGCAACAAAGCTGGCCTCGTCGGTGTTCCAGTTGACGCCGGACGTGTCGGGCAGGACCACTGATGAGCTCTCTTCGGTGCCGCCAGCAAGCTCACTGGATGCCTGCTGAAGCGCTGCAAGCTCGGAAGCGGCCTCCTCGTCTGCTTTCTTTTGAGCGGCCTCGCGGAGTTTCTGAGCCTCGGCAAGAGCGTTGGAGGCCGCCTTGGCCTCTGTGTCTGCCTGGGCCTTTGCCTGCTCGAGCTCTACCTTCGTCTGTTCAAGCTGCTTTTGGGTTTCATTGAGCTCTTCGAGCGCGCTGGTGTTGGAATCTTTGATCTGGTTCATGTAAGCCATCTGGGTGAAGAACTCGTCGAAGGACTGGGAGTTCAGGATGAAACTCATGAACGGATTGGATGCCTTTTCATACTTGTACATATCGCGCATGACCTGGCTGGCCTTGCGCTGCTGCTCGGGGAGCTTGGCCTCGAGCTCGGCGATAAGCGCATTGTTCTCATCAATCTGGGCCTGGAGCTTCGCGACATTCTCTGTTGCCTTGTCATAGGCGGCGGCGGAATCCTCAAGCTTTTTCTGGGTCTCGGTCAGCTGTGCCTCAGTCTCCTGGGTAACGGCCAGAGCGGTTGTAGGGCACAGCGCGGTACCCGAAAGCGCGAACGCCAACGCAGCGCCGATAACGAGAACCTTGTGAGTATGTCCATAATTGCGCATGTACGTATCCTTCGATAGCAGACAACGTGCGAAATCTTTTTGCAGGCCATAGTATATACCTGACTTCGAGTTGAACTTGAACCTTAGACTTCTTTAAGGGTCAAGTTGAAGGTTTAGGATAGTCAGCTACCTGCAAGTTTGATGAATTGTGAAGCAACTATAGAGTTTCAAGTTCACGTTTAAGGTTAGGCTCTTGGGTAGATTCTACCCTTGAGAGCGCTACAAAACCATGCGACAACCAGCGGATATCGTACATATGTCGCGCCTTGGCTTCATCCTAAATCGATACGCGCTGATACCATTGTTTAAGTGCGTGCAGCTTGGATGCAAGCGCGTGAGGATTGCGCTGCCTTCGCGGGCGAGGCTTAGTTGAAAGACAAGCGCGTGGATACCTTTTGAGATATCCACGCGCTTGAATGCGTCCTTGAGGATGCCCGGCTTATTCGAAGCCAAATGAGGTGTGGCTTGGTGATGGCCACGATGCCGGGGATTGTTATTAGTTGTTGCTGAGAAACTTCTTGCGTGAGAAGAAGTTGTACCACGTCACCAAAAACGTCGAGATGAGTTTCATTGCCTGGTAACCAATATTGAGCATGGTAACCCCGACAAACATATACAGATCGTTCAGGCCAAGCCCCACGGCTGAAAGGATGGCGAAGATAGTGAACTCGCGCTTGCGGCTCATGCCCTCGCGATGGTCGAAAACGTATCTCATACTCAGGACATAGCTGATTATCACGGAAACGATAAACGATACCGTGGTGCTGAAGAACAGGTCTGCCTCGCACGCTTCTACTAAAAACATGAGGAGCGCGTAGTCGACAGCCAGTGACGTTAGTCCAACAATGGCGAATTTGCCGAATTGCTTTGTATTTTCTTGAGTCAATGCAGCTCGCACCAAAACCCCTTACAACAGAGTGTATGTCAAGAACTATAAATATATTGTCAGCAAAAGGTAGGCTGCTCTCGGTGAAACTACAGGCGCACCACATATCGCCGCGGTGCGCTTGTAGGGTTTAGGGTGAATCTGTTGTTGCGGGATTAAGAGGCTTACTGTTTTTCTGCATCTCCTCCGGCATCTCCGCCGTCGAGGAAGATCTTCCTGGTAATGAAGTTCCATACCATCACGATTGCCGTTGCCGCGATCTTGACAATTCGGTAATCGATGGATGCGATCTCGGTGCCCGCCCACATGATTGCATCATTTATAAGCAAGCCTGCGACTGAGAGGGCGATGAAGATTGCAAACTCGCGCTTTCGACTCATATCGCTCTTGTGACTGAAGACATACTTCATGCTCGCGAGGTAGTTGAAAACAACGGAAACGATAAACGAGACCGTGGCAGAGGCGACGGGGGGTATGCTGAATACCTCAGTAAGCAGCACCATGACCCCATAATCGATGACGAAAGCGATAACGCCGACGACTCCGAATTTCATGATTTGCGTGATCAAATTCCTCATGAGTTGCTCCAAGCTTTGTAACAAGAATGGTTCAGTGATGTTAGGTGAACTCATGCTTTTACTAAGCGGGCGATGCCTGGCAAAAGCTCGATTTATATAAAAACAGCATGCCGCATGTTCAACAGCCGTAGATTTATTGAACCGCTTTCTGCAAAATATCGCTGTGCTACCATGTTTTGCGTATTTGACTGCATTTGCTCTTTGTAAGGGGTTCAATCGTGTCAACAAAGGCCAAGCTCGGAAAGAGCCACGCATCGAGCGCGCTTGCCAAAGACATCTTTATTCTCAAGCAGCTTGTAAGCAAGGATTTTAAGCTTAAATATCGACGCAGCGTCTTGGGCGTTGTCTGGAGCGTTCTTAACCCGTTGCTCATGATGGTTGTCATGAGTATTGTTTTCTCGTACATGTTTGGTGGGTCTGTAGAGAATTTCCCCCTGTACCTCATTGTCGGTAACGTTACGTTTTCCCTTATGAGCGACTCAACCAACGCCGCTCTTTGGTCGATTATCGATGCGGCTCCGCTTCTTAAGAAGGTTAAGGTCGATCGCTTTGTTTTTCCGGTGCAGAAGGTTCTCTTTGCGCTGGTCAACTTTGCGTTCTCGTTGATTGCGGTTGCGTTCGTTATGCTGTGGTTCAGGGTTGTTCCCACCTGGCATCTCGTCATGCTTCCCGTGGTTCTCGTCCTCCTCATGCTCTTCTGCATCGGTATCGGTCTCGCCATCGGTTCCCTTGCGGTTTTCTTCAGGGACATTATTCACCTTTGGGGAGTCATCATTTTGGCTTGGACGTATCTGACCCCTATCTTCTGGGATCTTCAGCTTTTGATCGATAAAGCCGCGCCCGTTTGGATCATCACGCTTGTTAAGGTGAATCCCATGTACAACTACATCACGTTCATGCGCGATATCTTCCTTTGGCAGCAGGTTCCCTCAGCTACCGTTTTTGGTCTTTGTTGTTTTTGGGCCGTTCTCGCCCTGGTTATTGGTTTGCTCATCTTCCGTAAGACCGAGCACAAATTCATTCTTTACGTTTAGGCGAGGTTTGCGCTCATGACAACTTCAATTCAAGACAATGACTACGCTATCGAGGTGAAGGATGTCTCTATGGTCTTCAATATGGCCAGCGAGCAGCTTAATAGCCTCAAGGAATATTTCATCAAGATCGCCAAGCGCGAACTATTCTTCAAAGAGTTCCGTGCTCTTGACCATATTTCCTTTAATGTGCCCAAGGGCGAGGTCGTGGGCCTTATGGGCACCAACGGCTCCGGTAAATCCACCATGCTTAAAATCATCGCTGGCGTTCTGGAGCCCACTGAGGGCGAGGTTGTTGTTCGCGGAAACATCGCCCCTCTCATTGAACTTGGTGCAGGTTTCGATCTCGAGTTGACCGCACGTGAGAACATCTACCTCAACGGTTCGCTTCTGGGCTATACCCATGAGTTTATCGACCAGCATCTGGACGATATCATTGAATTTGCCGAGCTTCGCGATTTTATGGACATGCCCTTGAAGAATTATTCGAGCGGCATGGTTGCGCGCATCGCTTTCGCTATCGCTACCGTCACGGAACCGGACGTTCTCATTGTTGATGAGACTCTGTCCGTTGGCGACGTCTTCTTCCAGGAGAAGTGCGAGCGACGCATTCAGAGCTTCATCGATTCCGGCAACGTCACCGTCTTGTTCGTCAGCCACAGCATCGACCAGGTCGAGCGCCTCTGCAAGAGCTGCGTGTGGATTGAGAAGGGCAGGCAGCGCATGGTCGGTCCGGTGGAGGAAGTCTGCAAGGCTTACCGCAACCAGTTCAACTAGCACGGCATTGCAATGGATACCCTAATAAGGGCGGGCGCGCCGCGCGTGTGCCGCAATGATCCCAATGCCGCCGCTACGACGTCCGTCGCGCCTTTTTTCTCCATCATCATGCCAAGCTATGGGGTGGAGCGCTATATCGAGGCGGCTTTGGACGATGTCCAGGCGCAAACGTTCGGCGATTGGGAGCTGATCGTGGTGGACGATGGCTCGCCGGACAACGCCGCCCAGCTAGTCCGCGAGCGCATGGCCGCTGATTGCCGCATTCGCTTGGTCCGGCACGATGCTAACCGCGGGTTATCCGCTGCACGCAACACCGGGCTTTCGCATGCCCGCGGTGCCTATGTGTGGATTCCCGATCCCGATGACAGGTATGACCGCACGCTGCTCGCGCGCGTTCACGCTGTCCTCACCGACACTGCCGCAGATGCGGTTGTCTTTGGCTGCACAGAGGAGTACTTCGACGCCAAGGGCAACCTCACCGGGTCGCGAAGCATCGTGCCTCCGGTTTCCGGCGTCGCGTCCGGCGATGCGTTGCATCGCAGCGTTCTCGACCTTGAAGAGGCGACGCTTTACGGCTACGCCTGGAACAAGGTCTACAGGCGCTCTGAGCTCTCAGACCTTGCGTTTGAAACCGTCCCGCTTATCGAGGATATCCTGTTCAACATCGCGTTCTTCCAAAACGCCAGCGTTTGCGTGTTTTTGGACGATGCCCCCTATCGCTACGCCAAACGGCTTAACGCCAACCTCACCAATAAGTTTGTGCCTGAGTACTACCAGGTTCACAGGCGCCGCATCGAGGCCCTTTTTAACCAACAGCGCGCGTGGGGGCTCGATAACCAAGAGGTGCGCAGCCGCCTGGGGTCGCTCTACGGTCGCTTTATCATGAGCGCCCTGGAGAGAAATTGCGATTCGCGCGCGCATCTTGACCGTGCGGGCCGCATCGCCTGGTGCCGCTCTCTTTTTGCGGACCCGCTGTTTTTGACCCTTATTCCCGGCGCCACCTCACGGGGTGGAAAAGTTCTTAGCTTGGGGCTTGCCGTATTGAAAACGCGCTCTGTCCTTGCTTGCTGCGCGCTCGGCAGGCTTATCCATCTGGTTCGCGGTTCTGGCTCCCGTATGTACGCGCAATTGAAGATGCAGAGGTGATGACGATGTCTTGTACGCAAACGGATGGATCCAAAGGTTACTCCAAGGTCCTTACCATCGCCATCCCTTCCTATAACGTCGAGCGCTACCTTGAGCACGGCCTTGCAAGCTACTGCTCGCCCAAGCTGGAAAGCGGGTTGGAGGTTATCGTCGTCGACGACGGTTCCACCGACGCCACCGCCCTCATCGCCGAGTCCTTTGTCAAGCGCTCTCCGTCGATCTTCACGGTCATCTCTAAGGAGAACGGCGGCCACGGATCCACCATCAACGCGGCGTTGCAGCAGGCTCGCGGCAAGTACTTCCGTGTGGTCGATGGCGATGACTGGGTGTGCACCCAGGGACTTATCGATCTGGTTGAACGTCTTAGCAGCCTTGACTGCGATCTGGTGATCGACAAGAAGCGCGAGGTCCACATGGTGACGGGGGAGAGCACGCTGTTCGAGCTTCCCGATGGCATCACGCCCGGGGACGTCCTTTCCTTTTCCTCGGTGTGCGGGGCCCATCAGGCCGCGTCGCAGATCATGATCCATACGCTCACCGCCAAGACCTCCTATCTGCGCTCTACCGGCCTTCAACTGTTGGAGCACACGTTTTACGAGGACTACGAGTACATTCTCAAGGCGAGCGCTCCCGCGCGCGATATCGTCTTTTACGATATCGAGGTCTACCAATACCTGGTGGGCAACGCCCACCAAAGCGTTAGTTTTGAAAACTACGTCAAGCGCTGGGGCGACCATACGCGCGTGGTGGATGAGGTGCTGGCCTACCTCGAGCGTTGCGAGAATGGAGAGGTCCTTGCATCCGGTACGGATGGCCCGTTGGGGACG
Organism: Collinsella tanakaei YIT 12063; assembly: GCF_000225705.1. Taxonomy (GTDB): domain Bacteria; phylum Actinomycetota; class Coriobacteriia; order Coriobacteriales; family Coriobacteriaceae; genus Collinsella; species Collinsella tanakaei. Next base: position 399,082 of record NZ_JH126467.1, on the reverse strand, counting down.
CAGTCACTCGATTACGTACGCCACAAGGCGCATCTCATCATAGATACGCACTACAACATCGCGCTTTTGTTTGACGAGGACAGGGCTCGGGGCCGTGCTCGCGCCGCGGCGTTTAGGCAAGACCTCAAAAATCGCAATCCGGCGCAGTGGAAGTTGGGGGAGAAACGGTATAGGGTTGCATTGCTCTTCAATCGATTGGGTATCTCGTATACTCGCATGAGTAACATTCTCGGGCGCTAGGCGCGCAGGTGACATCGAAGGGACCATCATGGCTTCAAAGGGACGCATAGCGATCTTCAGCATCGACGCCAAGCTTGGCCGCGAGGTCAAGGGCGCTACTCGTTATGTCTACCTTGCCGAGCTTCTGCAGCAGTCGGGCTATGAGGTTGATTTCATCACGTCTCGCTTCCAGCATTGGGAGAAGCGCCAGCGCGATCTCGACGCGTTCGATTACTCCGCGCACTCCTTCAACATCAAGTTCATCGAGGAACCCTTCTATCCCAAGAACATGTGCCCTCAGCGTATCTGGGCTCATCATGTCATGGCGGGCCGCGTCGCCGAGTATTTCGAGAGCGACCACGCCTACGATCTCATCTATTCGCAGATTCCGCCTAACGACATCACGTTGGCCATCGGCCGGGTTGCTAAGAAATACAACATTCCCTTTGTCATCGACGTGAACGATTTGTGGCCCGAGGCGTTTCGCATCGCTCTGGACGTCCCCGTCCTCTCCGACATCGCGTTTTTCCCCTTCTACCGCCAGGCAAAGGCGGCATATAACCTCGCCGACGCGATCGTTGGTACCTCTGATGAATACGCCTCGCGCGGATTTAAGGACCGTGCTCAGGATATCCCCAAGGTTGTTGTGTACGTAGGTAACGACGTGGACGATTTCGACGCTGGCGTCGCCGCCAATGCGGACGAGGTCAATAAAGCGGACGATGAGGTGTGGGTGGCATACGCCGGCACCTTGAGTGCATGCTATGACCTTGGGACGCTTATTCGCGCCGTGGCGCGGATTCAGCGCGATAGGCCTTGGGTTAAGCTCAAGTTGCTGGGCGATGGCGTGGTTCGCGAAGATCTTGAGGTCGTTGCCCGCGAGGTTTCTTGCGATGTCGAGTTCTTGGGGTATCGCCCCCACGATGTGATGGCGGCCTATCTTTCTAAGTCCGACATTCTCATCAATTCCTTGGTCGGAAACGCTCCGCAAAGCATCCCCACCAAGATCGGCGACTATCTTGCCGCCGGTAAGCCCATGGTCAATACGTCTTTGAGTCCGGAGTTCTCGTCCAAAGTGGCTGCAGACGGTTTTGGCGTAAACGTTCAGCCTGAGGACGTGGATGCACTCACGGGCGCGCTCGTCGACTTGATCGACGACAGGTCCGTTATGGAGTCGATGGGCCAGAGGGCTCGCGCCGTGGCCCAAGAGCAATTCAATCGCAGGCGTTCCTATTTGAAGATTGTCGAGCTTATCGAACAGCTGATGAGATAAGGGCATTCCAAATCGGCAGACCATCGACCGATTTGGGCATATCTGACCAAAGAGATAGTAAAATGTTTCTAAGTGTTCGAATTGGTTTTCTGCTATCGACAGGGGGATGCCCATGAGTAGACGTGCTCGGGGCCTGCTGCTATCGACCTTCGCAGTGCTTATTGCGTTGGTGTGCGGGCCCGTATTTATCGCCGCTGGAGAAGATGTCGTTGACGGTGCGGTCATCGCATCGACTGACGAGCCTTCTGCTCTTGCTGTAGAAGGGGAGGGCTCGGCTGAGGCTACCGAAGATTCGGCGGAAGCGTCGAATGCCGTCTCGTCCAGCGAGGACGTTGCTTACTCCTGGCGCTATGAAGCCGGTGAGCTCGAGATCCAGGCCGGCGATTCCGATGTCATGCTTCTTTCTCGTCCAACGCTTCCCGAGGGCGCGGCCGAATGGGGCGTTGACGTAAGCTTTGCTCAGGGCGATATCGACTGGGCCAAGGCGAAGGCCGACGGCGTTGATTTCGCCATCCTGAGGCTTGGATACGGCGCTGGCGGTTCTGATAGGCGTTTTGTTGCAAACGTCCAGGGTTGCAAGGCTAACGGCATCAAGTTTGGCGTCTACCTCTACAGCTATGCCTGGAATGCTTCCACCGCGACCTCTGAGGCCGAGTGGACTTTGACCGTTCTGCGCAATGCCGGCGTTTCGCCAAGTGATCTTGGTCTGCCTGTTTATTATGACCTTGAGAACCAGAATCCCGCCACGGGCCGTCCCGCGGGCGTTGATGACAAGAACCAATACCATGAGATCGAGGGCGGCTCCGCAACGTTTGCCGCTATGGGCAAGGCATTTTGCTCTAAGATCGCTGCTGCCGGCTACACCCCGGGCGTCTACGCCAATCTTCGCTGGTGGAACAACTACCTTACCGATAGCGTCTTCGACAATTGGGACCGCTGGGTTGCTCAATACAACTCTACCTGTGATTACGAAGGCGACTACACGCTGTGGCAGTATAGCTCTTCCGGCTCCGTGGACGGTATTTCCGGCCGCGTGGACGTGAACTACCTTTACGATCCCGAGGGTACGCCGCAGTACATGGACAAGCTTGCTGCAGCAAATAAGGGCCTTTTCCAGGATGGCTCTTATGTAGTTGCCTTGGCTGCGGGCAATCGCCAGGTTCTCGATGTTTCCGGCGGCTCGCTCTATGCGGGCGCTAACGTTCAATCGTATGATGCCAACGCGTCCGTGGCTCAAACGTGGGTTGTGCAAACCGTCGACGGCGGATACCTCAAGATCTCCAACCTCGCCAGCGGAAAGGCGCTGTCCGTCACCCCGTCCTCTTCGCAGGTGGGAGCCAACGTTCAGCAAGAGGATTGGAGCGATACCCGTTCTCAAAAGTGGGTTGCTACCAAGCAGGGCGATGGCATCGTCCTTCGCTCTGCATTGGGTAAGCACCTTGTTCTTGATATTCCCCAGGGCGCCCATAACGGGGCGAACGCTGTGGTTGGCGAAGACGCCTCGTCCTCTTCTCAAACCTTCGTCCTCTATAGCGCCGATGGCGTCTCCTCTCAAAGCAGAACCCTGCCGGATGGAACGTATTCCTTTACCTTGAACGGACTTTCGCTCGACATCGCCGGCGCCAGCACGGCTAACGGCGCTGCCCTGCAGCTGTACACGTCCAACGGGACGGCGGCCCAGCTGTTCTCTGTAAGCTTCCACGAGATTTCCGGCGGTAAGGGCTACTACACCATCAGGCCGGCCCATTCGCAGAAGCTTCTGGATGCCGATAACGGAGCATGCTATCCCGGGGCCAGCGTTGCCCAATGGGGCGACACGGCAGGGGCTAAGCAGCGCTACTGGGTCATCGAGAAGAATAGCGACGGCACCGTCTCGATCATCAATGCCGCGAACGGCTATGCGTTGGCCGCGTCCTCTCGCGCTGCTGGTGCGCAGGTGGTCACGCTTCCCAAAACCGATAGCGGAGCCCTTGCGTTTACGTATAAGCGCTCCATTCTTCCTATCTCGCACGACGATATCGACGCCCTTGCCAAAGAGCACATCGACGAGCTGCCAGAAGGCACGTATGCGTTTGGCTCCGGTACGTCGTCCAGGCTTGTCTTTGATGTAAGCGGCGGTTCGACGGGTAGCTGCGCGAACATACAGATCTATTCGTCCAACAGGTCCGCTGCCCAGAAATGGTCGGTTGAGCGCGTCGATAAATCCAACGGTTACGTTCGTATCGTCAACGTGGGCTCGGGCAAAGTGCTGGATATCCAATCCGGTTCCAATACTCCCGGCGCGAACGTGCAGCAATATAGCTGGAACGGCAGTAGGGCTCAGCTGTGGCTCCCCGTTAAGCAGGCCGACGGCTCATATGTGTTCTATTCCGCCGTCGCGAACGCGCTGGTCCTGGATGTCTCGGTCGCTGGCGCCTACAACGGCGCGAACATCGACGTGTACACTTCTAACGGGACCATCGCACAGTCGTTTACGGCTTACAACCTTAATCCCAACGTGCCCAGCCAGGGCCGCGTTGTCGATGACGGCGTTTACACCATTGTATCCTCGTCCAATTCAAACAGTGCCGTAGCCCTTGGCGAGCCGCTTGATGCCAATGGAACGCTGCTGGGCATCGCGGACGCGAACGGCAGCTCCACCTCCCAGCAGTTCATGCTCACGTACGGCGATGACGGGTATTACAGGATTCGCTCCGTCTCCTCCCAAAAGGGCCTTGATCTAAAAGACGGCGATTTCCTTGCGGGCGCCAAGATCCAGCAGTGGGATTATTCCTCTGCCAATAAGAACCAGAAGTGGGTTGTCTCCAAGAACAGCGACGGCACTTATTCGGTGGTGTCTGCTTCCACCGGCCTTGCGTGGGATCTGTCCGGGAGCTCGCTGGTGTGCAATCCTGTCAGCTCCTCTTCGAGCCAGCGCTGGTCGCTGAATAAGTACGTTCCCGTTATCGAGGCCGGCGCTTACATCTTTAAGTCCGGCGTGGGCGATAACGTGCTTGACGTTGCCAGCGGCAGCATTCAGGGCGGCGCCAACGTTCGCATGTGGACCAACAACGGCTCCCTTGCCCAGCGTTGGTACGTTCGTAAGGTATCCGATGGCGTGTATCGCTTCCAAAATGTGCTCTCCGGGAAATATCTTTCTGCTGACAGCTCTGATAACGTCGTTCAGTCTTCGTTGACCTCACGTTGCGATTGGACCACCGAGGCTTCCCTGTTCGGCGTCGTCCTTAAGAACGTGGCGACGGGTAGGGTGCTCGACGTTTCCGGTGGCAGCAGCAAGGCTGGTGCGAACGTCCAGGTCTACTCGTCCAACGGCTCCAAGGCCCAGGCGTGGATGCTGCAGGCGAAAGAGCTTGTGAGCGAAGGCTTCTATCAGATAGCTTCCTCGATTAACTCCTCGTTTGTCTTGGACGTCCCCCAGGGATCAAGCGCTAATGGCGCCAATGTCCAGATCTATACGAACAACAGCACATCCTCGCAGAAATGGATGGTCAAGAGCGCCGGCAACGGGTGGTATAGCATCATCGCTGCCTGTTCTGCCAAGGCGCTCGATGTTGCCGGTGGATCTGCTTCCCCCGAAACCAACGTGGACCAATATGACCAAAACGGTACCGCCGCTCAAAAATGGACGTTCAGGATGGGGGAGAATGGCGTGGAGATCGTCTCCATGCTGGGTACCGTCCTGGATGTAAAGGGCGGCGAGGCGTACAACGGGTCAAATGTTCAGACTTATACGTCGAACCACAGTCGCTCCCAGCAGTGGCACCTTACGTCTATTGAGGCTCCCGGCAAAATCGGCTATCAAAATCCGTCTCAGTTCTTCCAGGTAAGCAGCAAGAATGTTCGGTTGGTGGACGCAGCGTACTCCACGCCGTATTGCTACGTGACACCTTCGAGGATCGATGTCGATGCCACGAGGGAGGAGTGCGTTGAGGCGTTTATTGCCCGTGCATTCGAGTATATCAATGCCCCCTATGTGTGGAACTACTCGCTTTCCCCCCAAAAGGGCGTGGATTGCGCTGGCCTTGTCATGCAGGCGGCGTACGCGTGCGGTATGGATTTGGGCGAGTACAACCCTTACGCCCATTGGTATGATCCCTGGCACAGCCACGATGCAAACAACATGAGCGTCGACCCGCGCTTCATGCATGTCAAGCTTGCCGACCGCAAGCGCGGAGACCTGGTCTTCTACCCCGGTCACGTTGCGATCTATCTTGGTAACGACCAGATTATCGAGGCGACCCCTCCGCGCGTAAGGACTGCGAGCGTCTTTTGGCTTGGAGCGCCCACTGCGGTGGCCCGCCCCTTTGTATAGGGACTGATTACCCTAGCGCCCGGCTGCTTCCACAGTCGGGCGCACTTGTAGTTACTGTGCTATTAGGCCCCTTGCATGGCTCATTGTATAGAATTAACTCTGTTCAACATCTGCCCGTCGCACACGCTGCGGTTGTATGCAACGTTAGGAAGGATCACCATCCCGATGACCGATACCCCGTCGATTTCACTTCTTGTACCAATCTGTAACGTCGAGCGTTACCTGCGCGAATGCCTGGACAGCGCTCAGGGGCAGACGCTGACCGATATCGAGATCATCTGCATCAACGATGGCTCCACCGACTCCTCGTTGGAAATCATCAATGAATACGCATCCCGTGATGACAGGTTCGTCGTTATCGATAAGCCCAATTCCGGTTACGGCGACTCCATGAACAAGGGCCTCTCCATCGCCAAGGGCGAGTACGTGGGAATCCTCGAGTCCGATGACTTCTTTGAACCCGATGCCCTCGAGCTTATGTATAAGGCTGCTAAGTCGGTTGACGCCCAGGTGGTTAAGGCGGACTTCTTCCTGTTCTGGTCTACGCCGGACGTAAGAAACGACCGCTTCATGTGGGTCGACTCGCGCATCGCCGGCCACATCAACCCCCAGGTTGAGCGCGAGGTCTTTTATCGCAAGCCTTCGATCTGGTCGGCTATCTATAAGCGTGAGTTCCTCATCGAGAACGATGTGACCTTCCTTCCCTCTCCCGGTGCCTCGTATCAGGATGCGGGCTTCAATTTCAAGGTGTGGTCTTCCTGCACTAATGCCGTGCTTATCGACAAACCCATCCTTCATTATCGTCAGGATAATGAGAAGTCTTCCGTCAACTCTCCGGGCAAGGTCTTTTGCGTTTGCGACGAGTATCAGGAGATGAATAAGTATCTCGATACCCACCATCTCGACAGGCCGTATCTTCGTGCCATCCTTTCCAGGATGAAGTTCGACACGTACGAGTGGAACTTTGACCGTCTTGTTCCCGAGCTGCGTGAAGAATTTGTTCCTCGCATGGTTGAGGATTTGAAGCATGATGAGGAGCTTGGACGCGTCGATCTTTCTATCTTCGATCCTGGTAAGAGGATCAATCGCGCCCTGTTGCTTCATGATCCCAAACTGTACGCCATCAAACGCGCGTCCGATGGAGTCCAGTCTCGCTCTGACCGCTTCAAAAGCTTGGTAAAGCACGGCGGTGTTCTTGCTGCGTTTAAGATTGCGCTCTTCCGCCTGACTCATTAACGATTGGTTATTGATGATTAAAGTAAGTATTATAGTTCCCGTTTACAACGTTGAGCGATATCTCGCTCCCTGCCTCGATTCCATTCGCAACCAGTCGTATTCGAATATTGAAATCGTTTGCGTCAACGATGGGTCCCGTGATCGCTCTCGCGACATCCTTGCTATGTATCAGTCGGTCGACGCCCGTATTAAGGTTGTTGATAAAGAAAACGGCGGTCTTTCATCTGCCCGCAATGCCGGCATCGCCGCCGCTACTGGTGACGTGGTGTGTTTTGTCGATTCTGATGATATGATTACCCGTGATGCTGCCGCGGTTATAGCTTCCATCTTTGAATCCACTTCCGCCGACGTTGTAACCTTTGGAGGCTCTGCGTATCCTTCGTTTAAGTCATATCCTTGGCTTGACCGAGTCCTGAGCCCTCGCGATGTCGTTTACGATACGTTCACTCCCGATATCTTTGAAAAGGAGCCATGCGATCCCTTTGCCTGGCGAACCGCCTGCCGTAGGGATTTCCTGCTTGCCCATGGGGTTGCGTTTGACGAAGAGCTTCGATTTGGCGAGGACAAGCTATTCCTGTACTCCATCTATCCGCGCTCCTCAAAGACCGTCTTCGTTTCCAACAAGCTGTATCTCTACCGGCTTGACCGCGAGGGATCTCTTATGAGCTCGCGCGCGGAAGACCGTCATCTCAGGCTCTATGATCACCTGAGGATTTTCCACGCCATTGTAAAAGACTGGTCGGATGCTGGTTTTGTCGAGTCGTATGGATCCGAGCTGCTGCATCTTGGGTGCGAATTCCTTATCGTCGACTTGCTGAGTGCTCCCAAGACTATTCGCGTGGACCTGCTCAATTTCCTTGCTGCCATTTGGACCGTGTATTTCTCTCGCGAGCAAATCGACGGCCTGCTTTCGGATCCCCAATACGGTTCCCTGGTCGATGCCGTTCTGGTAAATCGCAAGCGTGCATATGGCGTCTCTCACAAGATGATGTTCTATGCATACAGTCTGCACAGCGATCCTCGAGATTTTTTCTCCAGGGTATGGCAGCGCGTTAAGACTACCGGAATCATCGGTCGTGTCGGGCGCTCCGTCTCTTCCAGGTTGCCGCTATCCAGGCGCGCTGCTGCGGGACTTTTGGAGTCTGTTGTATTCGAACAACAAGATGCTTCGATGTGCTCACAGGCTCTCAAGATGATTCAGTTGGAATCATCTCAGGCGAATTATCGGTCTTAACAACTATCGGACTTTCACCAACCTTTGGGTGAAAGTCCGATTTCTTTTGATCGCAGCGGATTTACGGAAGCATCGATAAACTAGTGACGAAGCGCGTCGACCACTTTTCGATACGGCGTCGCAATCGATGTTCCAAATCGATACGCCTTCGAGTTAAGTATCGTTTCTATTTCCTCCTCAGCGCGCTGCAGCTTTCCCTCCACGTCTTTACGCGCTTCGGTTTCATTGTGAAGCTTTTCCTCAAGAATGGGTATCTGCGGAGCTAGCAGCGTATAGGCGTCGTAATACTTCCACCTTTCTCGTTCATTGGTACGGTTGGTTTTCCATGATAGGTCTCGCTGTGCGGTTACCTCTTGCAGCTGGGTAAAGATGAATTCATCAAAGCTCATGGCTATGGCGTTATTAATGTATGCCAGTTGGCTCGCGTTAAGGTATTCCGCCGTCTTAAGGCTTCCTAGTTCCAGCTCGGTGAAATAGCGTTCTGCAGATTCGAATACCTTAACAAAGGTTGCGAGTGTTTTTTGCGATGTGAGGTTGGCGTAGTACCCATCGATGGCATGGTTTACATAGCTTGTCTTAACGTTTTCAAAGAGGCCGAGCTTTTCCAGCTCTTCTTTAAGCGATCGAAAAGCTTCAAAGAACGCAAGCGGATCGACTTCGTTGGTCGAGGTGCTATTGGTGGTCAAGCTAATTCGGTAGTGCGGATAGGGGCGTTTGATCGTTGTAATCGAACGCGCCTTCACCAGCGCCAAGCAGGTAAAGAGAAGGTCGTCCGTTCTTTTTACCTGCTGATACCACAGCTGGTTTTCAACGATAAAGCTCCTTTTGTACATCTTGTTCCACGGTACGTTGGAGAATGTGTTGAAGATGGAGTCTTGCATGTCCCTATAGTTGAACACGTCTTTATCCGGGAGATTACCCGTCACAAAAGTCCAGTCGGTAAGATATTCCTCATGGGTGTCGTTTTCATAGGTATAGGACTGCGTAATAAGGAGATCGGCGCCGGTGGTGTCGAGCTTATCCGCCGCATCCTTGATAAACGTCTCATCGAAAAAATCGTCTGCATCCAGGCAGATGAGATAAGTTCCCCTTGAAGCGCCTATACCAAGGTTTCTGGCGGCTCCCGCACCAAGACCCTCCCCTTGAAAAACCTGGTACCTAGTGTCTGATTGCGAGCGTATCTCAAGGATTTCCGCCGTGCGGTCGGTCGACTTGTCGTTGACGCATATGATCTCAAGAGATTGCTCGGTTTGATTCTCGATGCTATCAAGGCATTCATCGAGATACGGGTCTGCATTGTAGATTGGGACGATAACGCTTACGCGCGGATCCGACATGAACTATCTCCTTGGAACAGCGTCTGGCAGCGATGAATCTGCTTGGGTTGGCATGGCGTACGGTAATTCTAGATGCGGAGATGCCGGCGGTCCGCTAAAAATCGATAACTGGCAGTCGGCATTCAGCAACATACGCTATATCAGCGTTTCAACGGCGTTTTTGACGACGTTGAAGAGCGTGGGACATTCGATATAGAGGGCTCCAAATCGGTCTGTCCCCAAAAACGTCCAGCAGTACAGGCCTATACCAACTATCGAAAGGAGCGCTATCGCCGGGTTGAGCTTCCCCTTTGGGCCATCGTTTGATGGCAGGCTCCAAAGAAGCAAGACGGTTGGGATGAGTAGCAGCCATGCGAAGTCTGCAAAATATCTCATATTGGTGCCGGACACATAGCTGGCAACAACGATGTCGAAAGAGGCGATGGCAAGGCAGGCTACAGACAACTTGAGACCTCCACGCTCCTTAAGGGCGTGGCGCGGCTTTTTTAACAGCAGTCCAAAGAGACAGAGCGTAACGGGCGTGAGGAACATGAATCCAGCGTAAAAGGGCTCGTTGGTGAATAGCATTGGGAAGCTTTTGCAGTAAGGGGGACGTATTGATGGTAGAGATGTAAGGGAAGGAGCTAATAAGCTGGAAGGGTAAAAAGAGGTATTCAAGGAATTGGATCATGATTTTCGCCGCGCTAAACGTGTACGAGGTCATGTCTCCGCCCGTGATGTTATATGAGGCTCCAAAGTTGGTCCAAGAGCCAAAGCGTGCCTGGTTGTACCATGCGATGGGGGCCAAAATGATGAGGAACGGCACGATGACAGCCAGTGTGTTCCAGATGCCGCGGACGGAGAAGAACTCACGTTGCTTAATCTCGTCAAAGAAGATGGGGAACGCCAACAAGCATGCAAGTACAAATTGCGGCCTGCAGCCCAGCGTGAGCGCTATAGAGAAGGAGCCTGCAACGAGATAGGCTTTGTTCCATGTTCGCGATTGGGCAAATTGGCGCTCCGCCTTGATCCAGAAGTAGAGGCCCATGTATGTAAAGAACAGCGCGGAGAGTATTGGGATGGGGTAAATTCTAGGTAGAAAGGCCTGCTCCAATACACCGCAGCTCAGTCCAAGCAATATAAAGCCAATAAGATACTGTCCAAGAGATATATCTTTAGCATACTTTTTAGCGAGTTCGACAAGAAGCAGTGCCGAAGCGGCAAGCGTGAGGCACGCGAACGCAACGACAACGATATCTGTGCGTAAGTGCATGCCTGTAAGCGCCTTGAAGGGCAGAAACGTCAGCAGACACGGTACTACGCCGAAATAGCAGTAATAGCTTCCGTCGTAATATGCGTAGTCCCAATAGATGGGTTCGCGAGCTTCCTTATTGAGCTGCGCTCTAAGAGCCGGGTCGTAGGGGTTTTCCATGCTATCCAAGATGGGTGAGGAGGGAAGATCAAGGCTGAGGCTTCCGCGGAGCAGCGCGTCGGCAAGGTGGTTATATTGGTTGCCGTCCTGGACGGCTTCGATTCCCTCATTGTAGACCGGGCCCTGTTCCAGCCATGCCGCTTGACCCGAAAGCTGGGAGAACGCACCCATACCCATACAGCTTATCGCGAACGCGATGCCAAGGGATACTTTTGCCCTAGCTCCCATGTCAAAAAACTTGATATTCCAGATGGCCGAGGAGGGTTTGAATATCTCGAACAGCACGTAGATAATCGCCATCACCGCAAGGCGGGCCTTAGAGATGAGAAACGGCCCGGGATTGCCAGAAATGATACCTGCCAGCGTAAGCCAATAGCGCCAATGGAATACGATGGCTTCGATTGCGAATATCGCTACGAGTGCCACGAGCACCTTCATGGCAAGCCTTGATGGAGAAGACTCGCATTTGGTCTTTATCGCCGGCATCGATTTCTTAGCGAAGTGATTGCCTGGTTTGTTCATACGATGATTCCTTTACGCCGTTCTCAAAAGTAGGACAAAGCCCGTGCAATACATGATTCTCACAATGGATGCGATTCCGTTGCTAAATGGCATTCCGATCAAGAACGGAAGCGAGCTCCATGCTATCCACCAATCGAGCGCATGCATGCAGTATATGGCCATTCCTTCTCGTCCATAAAAAAGCAGGGGCTTCTTTATGGAATAGTTAATAGCCGGATGGGAAGCTTTTGAGAGGACGGCGGCAGCCAGGCAGACCGACAGCGTTCCCGCGATGGCGGCGATAAGCGCAAGCGCTACGTTGTGATAGGCGCGCGTTGCGAGCTCGAGCGAGCTGTTGCTTGAGGTAGCGAGCCAAAGGACAACGGATATCGGCAGAGCGAGCCATTTGCTCTTGATCTTGCTAAATAGGTCAAGCTGCTTCGCCGCATATCCTACGTACATGAAGAAGATCGCCACAAGTGCGATGTCGAAGCTAAAGGGCAGGTAGATGCCAAGTCGAGCGCCCAGCGAATAGCCAAGTGCAAGGCTGGTCAAGCTGAGGATGCCCAAGGTGGCCAGCGGCTTCTTGGAGCGTTGCGCCGCGGCCGCCGCGATGTTGAAGAGGATTCTGGCGACAAAGAGGACCACGAGGAACCATGCCATTCCAACGGCGACGACCTTGGGCGTTTCCAGGTCGATGCCGGAGGCGAAGGTGTAGGTGAGTGCAAGGGACAAGATGCTTTGGTCCGTTATGGGGCCAGATTTGAGCGCGAGCATTCCGTGCCAAAGCAGAAAGACTATAGTGTAGGGAAGCAGTAGCCTTTTTGCCGACGACGCCACAAGCGGCATCAGGGGTTTTGGTTTAAACGTGTACCTAGCCAAAATGAAAAATAGGGGCATATGAAACGAGAATATGTGTCGATAGAGCGCCGACTCCGGTGATATCGTGTGGCCGACTATTACAAGAAGGCACGCGAAGCCCTTGGCGATGTCTATCCATTCGAGCCTTTGTGAAGGATGCGGAGGCACGCTGGCCGGCGTTATTACAGGGCTCGTTGTCGATTTGCTCATATCTAGTCCTTAGCAATTGCGTTTACGGTTAATTGTACTTAGCTAAGGCTCTTCTGTCATTTCCCGTTTGCATCGCGACGGTCGCTTTTTGACTGAAACGGGTGTTCTCGGTGTATCGGGGGACCGCGTGTTGGAGATTGGCCCCATCGCGCTACAATCATTTAACGTTCGTTACGGTAATGAGAGGAACATCATGTCTGAACTTGCTACAGTTGAAGACTCTCGCAATGTGATCGTTATCGGTGACCCCAATCTTGGTGTCCTGGCTCCTTCGTGGAGGCTTAAGGAGACACTTGAGATTCTTGGATATGGAGTGTTCTACTTCTCAGCACATACATGGCCGCTGCTCTTTCAAGGCGCATGGGTGCGCCTTGCGTTTTTTAAGAAACCTCATCAACCGTTGGGGCGTTAAGGCCCTTGTTCTGGCAGATGGCGTTCAGGTCGATGCAGAGCAGTCGGATGTCCTGGATAATCTTAGCGTGGTTGTCTACGCCCTCGATCAGCAGCAGTGCCGTTGCTCCCTCGATTCACTGAACACGACTGCGGATCTTGTTATCTGTGCCTCTGATATGGAGCACGAGGGTCGGTTTTCCAGCAACTTGTTGCTTCCGTTAGCTCCGGACGCGAAGCTTCGCTCCACCGTTCTTGCAAATGACATTGCCCTTTCAAGGGGATATCTTTGTTTGCAGGATTTCACGCCCGAGCGCCTTGCGTGCCTTCAGGGGCTGGCGGACAGAAACGACACCGTTGTGCGTTGCTTGGGCGACTCTTGGCCCGAGGAGATCAAGATCCGTTCGGATTATTCTTCCCTTGCTTATGCGATGGGCTTCTCCAATCTCCTCATTTACTTTGATGAGGGCGATGGCGAGCCCGCGCCACTTCAGCGTTATTTGATGATGTGCGGGTCCATCATAGGCGATGCCTCCATTCTGGTCCTTTCGAGAGACGATATGGGCTATCGCGTTGAATGCGGCGGCCCCATCTCCTACGGCGCTTTTCTGGAGCGGTATAAATGCGAGGTCGAGGATGCCGCGTTCGAGCAGTTTGTGGCTTCAGCGTTCGACAGCCTGTTCGATGGGGAGGCTTCTTTTAACCACTGCCGCATCGCGACCCTGTTTGGTTATGTTGGCAAGGGCAATTTTGGCGATGAGTACATCTTGACCACCATCGCCAAGCGCTTGAACCTAAGGTGCCCTGGAACGATTTTGCTCGCCGTGGGTGAGGATCCCTGGCATACGCTGGTGCATCGCGGCATCTACTCCATTGGACTTGAAGATTCGTTTGCGCTCGATCGGGCTCTCGAGGCCAGCTCGATTGCTCTTGTGATGGCTGGGTTGCTATTTGATCAAGGCGTTCGCTGGACCATGGGCAAGGGCGAGCTGGTTTCCACGCAGATGCATTCTGACTTGCCGGGTATCGCCTCTTTCTGTCAGGTCGCGCTGCTCAATGACACGCCGGTCTTCTTCTACGGAATCGGTGCGGGGCCTCTCGATCTAAGGGATGGAAAGCTCCTGGTTCGCTATATGGGCTCGCTTGGCGCGAGGTTCCTTGCCCGTGACGAGATGACCGCGAAGGCGGTTCTCGCGGCAGGCGTGTCTCCAGATCAGGTAGCCAGGCGCGCTGACGTTGCGTTTACCGCGACCTCTGAACCCAGTGCGTATGCTGATCAGTGGCTCATAGACCACGGTGTCGATTATCGAATGGAGAAGTTGATCGTGGTGTCGCTTCGCGATTACGAGAACGTGGTTCCCGGATTCGATAAAACCGTGGCTCGCGCTCTCGATTCCCTTGGCAAGCGATATCAAGATGCTCGTTTCTTGTTCTGCATTCTCGACCAGGACGATATCGTTCCGTCCCAAGCGGTTATCGATGCTATGGAGCTTTCCGATCGCGCCCTCATCTTTAATCCCGGCGACGACATCGATGCCATCGCGGGAATGCTCGTTCGTTGCTACGGCGGGTTGTCGATGCGCTATCACTGCTCGTTAATCTTGGCTCGAAGCGGCGTCCCCTGCGTTGGCTTGGGCTACCTACCCAAGGTTGTGTCGCTGTACCGCGAGTGCGGCCTTGGCAATCACATCCTTCGAATGGATGCTGATTCCGATGAGATCTTCAGGCATCTCGTCGATCTGTTCGAGAGGAGAGAGTTCCTTCTCTCGCGCATCGAGAAGGGCGTGGGCGCGCTTAGCGATCTTGCGAACGAGTCTGAGGATGAGGTCGTCGCGTGCTTGGAGGCCGGCACCTCGGCTGCTCGACTGCTTTCGCATGGATCCGAGCTGTATCAGCGTAATATCACTGGAAACAGCGAGCAAATCGATTACCTGCGTTGGCGCGCATGGGTTCTCGAAACCGAGCTTCAGGAAACTACGTTGCAGCTTGAGGAGAAGAATCGATATCTGGAGAAAAAATCAAGCGAGGCAGATGCGCTTCGCGCTGAAGTGGACGAGTTGAGGAACTCCACGTCTTTCAAAATCGGCTCCAAGCTCACGTACCTTCCCGGCAAGCTTAAAGCGCTTATCCAGAAGTAGCGTCTACGAGACGATATGAGTTGAACATTGGGAGCCCCTCCCCTTGCAGCTCTATCGTGGGTCGGGCGACAATGGTCGTAGCGCCAACCGTGGCCGCGCGCCACATGCGACGGAGAGGGGCCCGCCATGTCCAATTATGTCACAGCCATCGGTCTCGACGTCCACGCGAGGAGCATCTCCGCATGCGCCTTCGACCCCATGACCGGCGAGGTGTCCCGCGCAAGGTTCGGATACGACCCCGCGTCGGTCGCCGAGTGGGCACTGGGGTTCGAGTCGCCCAAGGCGGTGTACGAGAGCGGCCCGACCGGCTTCCACCTCTGCCGCGCCCTGAGGGCGCTCGGCGTCGACTGCGCCGTAGGCGCCGTCTCCAAGATGCACCGGCCGGCCGCCGACCGCGGGCGCAAGAACGACCGGCGCGACGCCGAGTGGCTCGCCAGGCTCCTCGCCTGCCGCAACGTCGTCGAGGTGTGGGTGCCCGACGAGCGCACCGAGGCCGCCCGCGACCTCTCCCGCGCCCTGGAGGACG
>NZ_JH126467.1:265145-383152 GCF_000225705.1 Collinsella tanakaei YIT 12063 | reverse complement strand
AGGCGCGACGCCATGTCGCAGGCGGGAAAGAGGCCCTGCGTGGCGAACTGCGCGACGGCCCGCGAGATGGCCTGCTGGGTCTGGGCGATAGCGCTCATGGTCCGGTAGCGCCCGCGGCGAGATAGGAGTCCGACCCCGGGGCGCGCCGCGCTCGAGGCCGTTGGGAGGCCATTCCAGTTCCTTTTTCTGGGCAGCGGGGGACCGCCACGCCCGCCACGAGACTGCGATGAAGCCGGAGGCCCCCAGCCGTAGCAACGAAATGCGGTTCCGACCCGCGGATATTAGAGTGCCGAACGTGCGTCGAGCAGACACGCCCTCAAGCGGCGCGTCCCCCGGGTGAAGATAGGTCGTCCCCGCCCCCCGCGGTAGCTCCCCGGGGGCGGGGACGTTTTGCCACTTGACAATGTTCAACTCATATTAAAAAGGCCGCTCGTCTATCCGGGCGGCCTTTTTCGTTATGGTCTGTAGCTACGCGCGTTCGATAAGCTCTACGAGCTCCGAAATCGCATGGGCCTGCGAAGGCTCATCGAGGATATAGTCTGCAATCGGTTTGGCGGTTTTCTTGCGTTCCGCCCGCCACCGCTTTATGCCTCTATACTCTTCGATCCTTTGGCGAAGGGTGGGTTTAACGCCGGAGTTCTTAATGGCTATCTTTGCGGCATCGCGCTTGCGCCGGGCCTCCTCGATCACGTAACCCGTCGTCCCACGCGCCGCATGCCATTCGATAAGCTTTCCGTATTCTTGAAACCTTATCCTGTCGACTCGCTCGGTGCCCCAGCTCTTGCTCTTGGTGGTTTGATGGGGGTTTTCTCTCCTCATCGCAAACCAGATCTTGTTTGTAAACAGGCAGTGCTTGGAGCAGAATGCGGCTTTGTGCCTAAAGATGCTCTCCATCTCAGCGGGCCTTGTGGTGCTGAATACTATGTGCTCCCGTTTAAGCATGGGAGTAAAGTACAAGAGGGTTGCGAACTCGTAGTCGATCCTCCATGAGGCGTCGCTTGCAGATTCAAACACCTCATCAAAGGGGACGTATTCCATATTCGCCTTCGTAAGATCGGGTGTGCAGCACAGCCTGCACGGAACAATGGTCTCGATCTCTTTTTCAATACAGTACTCAAGGAAGGACTTGAGCTGTTCCGTATAAAAATTGGGCAGAATCTGGTCGTCGCAATCAAGGAAGATGGTCCATTTGCCATTAAGGTCGGGGATAACCTCGTTTCGCGTTTGTCCCGGGCCAACGTTCTCGTGACTGACAACGCGAATCCTATCATCCTTATCTGCATATTGCCTTGCTATGGCAAGCGAGTTATCCGTTGATCCATCGTTGGCAACAATGATCTCAAGGTCCTTGCAGGGTTGGTTCAGAGCGGACTCGATGGCGGAACCCAGATAGCGCTCGCCATTATATACGGGAATGAGAACACTTAAAAAGGGCATGCGGATCCTTTCAACGCATTGGGTGCAGGTACATATGTGTGCGCAAATCGACTTTTATAGCTACCCGCATCGATTTAGTATACATGCACTTTTGATTCGGGGTTTGCTGTTCGTGCTATAGTAATTCGATATCAAATCAAGCATGTATTAGGCCTGGGTAAACAGATTGTCAGCCGTTTAGCCTCTCGGGTCGTTTTTATGGGGGTTACCGTGCAAATATTTGATCTGGTTATCGGGGTCTTGCTCGTCATCTGCTGCCACGCCTTCTTTCTCGTCCGTGATGGCTTTCCCGTCTCGCGCGATCGCGTTGTCGCCGCGTTGTGGGGCCTTCCCTTCGTCGCATTGTTATGCGGGTTCGTTTTCCTTGATGTCAAAGGATGGCTTGAATGCGAATGGTCTTTCACGCCTGCCATGGCTTCCCTCATCGTAGGTGGATGCCTTATGGCTTTTCGCCCGAATGTCACTCGATATCAGCGCGACCTTCCGGTATCGAGCGCCCTTGCATTCACTATTTTTAGAGATGTTCTGCTCGTACTTGGGGCTGCGGTTCTCTCCGTGGTGCTCATAGAGCTGCCTTGGAACGATGAATTCTACGCTCTGCCCGCCAATATGGTTCTCCTCAACTTCGCGATGATTGCCCTTGGTTTCGTGTGCCTTTATTTGCTTGGCTTGCGTTCGGGCTCGCTTGTCGCCTTGGGCATGTCGTTCCTCTTCTTCGTGGGTATCGCTCAGTACTTTATCTCCCAGTTTAAACAGTCTTCAATCCTGCCAAGCGACTTGATGGCTCTTGGCACCGCTATGGCAGTGAGCGATGGTTACGACTTTGTCTTTACCGATTCGATCGTCTCGCTCGTTCCGTGGTATTCCGCCGCCATCGTCCTGCTGTCCTTCATGGTCCCGGTTCGTCCTCGGATCTTCGGTAAGAGGCGCTATTCCATGTTCATCGAAGGCGCGCTTGGCTGTATTTTCTGCTTTGCTTTTGCACACGCGCTTGTGACCACTGACTTTGTGAACACCTTTGGGTGCACCAACAGTTATTGGGATCCTTTGGGAGTTTACAAGACTCAGGGCTTTCTCCCATCTTTTACGTCCCTTGCCCAGTCTTTGGCCATCAAGGAGCCGGAAGGGTATTCCGATCAAAAGGCGGACCAGCTAGAGAAGGGTTACGCCTCGCAATATGATGCCACCAGGGGCTCGAGCGAGGGTGTCCGCATGGCGCAAGAGCAGTTTGCAGGGCAAAAGCCCGCCATCGTTGCGATCATGAACGAGTCGTATGCCGACCTGTCCGTATTCAACGGTCTTGATGGCGGCTATGAGGGCGCTGCGTATCCCAGAACGCTGCAGGACGGCATCGTCGGGGGTAAAGTTCTCTCCTCTGTGTTTGGCGGCGGAACGTGCAACTCTGAATTCGAGTTCCTTACCGGCGTGTCGATGGCGCACGTGGGATTTGGCACCTACCCCTTCACGTCCTATAACCTTTCCAATATCGCTAGCCTACCCAAGCAATTGAGCTCTTACGGCTATAGTTCCACGGCAATCCATCCCTATATTGCGACCAATTGGAATCGCGACGTTATCTACGGGCAGATCGGTTTCGATGAGTTTATCGCCAGGGATGATTTCGATGGGGGAGAGTGGTACCACGCCGGCCTGTCCGATGCGTGCAGCTACGCTAAGATCCTCGACATCCTTCGGGATGATTCCTCGCCCCAGTTCATCTTCGATGTGACCATTCAAAACCATGGCGGATACGACTGGGGCAATATCCCGGCAGACCAGCTTCCTTCCTATTCTCCCCAAGGTGTCTCGGATACCGTGAGGAACGCGTTGAACGAATATGTGGCCTGCATCAATAAGTCGGACGCCGACCTCGCATGGTTTTTAAACGAGCTAAGGGTGATTGGCAGGCCGGTTGTCGTTGTCTTCTTCGGCGATCATCAGCCGGCTTTCACCAACGAGCTCAACGATGCCGCATTTGGAGATACCGATAGCATCGCGGGGCAGGCAAGGATTTACGAAACCCCTTATTTCATGTGGGCCAACTACGACCTTCCCAGCAGCGACCAGGTTTCTCAGTACATGGATACCAACATCTGCAATCTTGCAGGGCTCCTTTTGGAGTACGTTGGCGTTCCGCTCACGGAGTATCAAAAGTCTTCTCTTGCGCTGCAAGAAACGCTTTCGTATCTCAATGCGTTTGGATATCGATCGCCTGACGGTCAGTGGTATTCCCTCGATGACGATGGATCCCCCTATATCGACCTGGTGAACGATAGGGCCGCTATCCAATATCGAAACTTTGCAGAGTTGATCTAGAAAAGAGCGGAACCCTTATATGAGGGCCCCGCTCTTTTGCAACGTGATCGCGAATCTTTATGCGCTATTTATCGTTCTCTGAGATCTTGTAGACTTCCAGCTCCCATTGCTTGCGCTCCGTCTTCGCAAGATTGTCCAGCACAAGGCCGGTTGCGAAGGACAGGCCGCATAAAAACATGAACGCTGTTGCCAGCAGAGCGGTTGGAAGCCTGGGCACCAAGCCTGTCTCAAAGAACTCGACAATGACGGGAATGCCTAAAAGCAGTCCGATGACTGCAAGTACGAGGGCTGCTAGCGAGAAAAATTTTAGGGGACGATAATTTTTGAACAGGGATGCGATGGCGATCATCACCTTCATGCCATCACCAATGGTGTTCAGCTTGGAAACACTGCCTTCAGGGCGATCGCGATAGATAATGGGTACGTCCTTTATGCGCCAACGCCTATCCACAGCGTGTATGGATATCTCTGTTTCGATCTGGAAGCCCTCAGACATTACGGGGAACGTCTTTACAAAAGGACGGGAGAACGCGCGGTACCCGGTCATGACGTCATCAAAACTGTATCCATAGATCCATTTGATCATGGCGCGAACCAGGTCGTTTCCAAAACCGTGGAAAGCGCGCTTGTTTTCCTCGGCGTACGTTCCGTTTGAAAGTCGGTCGCCAACCGTCATATCGGCCTCGCCGTTCAGAATGGGCTCGCAAAGCTCTCTAGCGGATTCTGCGGGATACGTGTCGTCTCCATCTACCATGAGGTAGCAGTCGGCATCGATATCTCGGAACATCTGGCGAACCACATTGCCCTTGCCCTGACGAGGCTCGAACCTAACGATGGCGCCAGCGTCTTTTGCGAGCTTGGAGGTATCGTCGGACGAATTGTTGTCATAAACGTAGATATCAGCTTCGGGAAGCTCGCGCTTAAAATCGCTCACAACCTTATGAATGGTGGCCTCTTCGTTGTAGCAGGGAATTAGAACTGCGATCTTATTGTTCCGGTGTTCTAGTGAGCTCATGTGTCTCCTCAACGACTTGATTCTTCCGCATGAAATCATAGTTCATCACAAGGGCCATGGTATACCTATTGGCCAGAACGGTCGGCTCGTTTATAATTTGTCTACATGCGCCATTAGCTCAGTTGGATAGAGCAGGGGACTTCTAATCCCAAGGTCGTAGGTTCGAATCCTATATGGCGCACCCTAGAGGTGTTTTGGCCGTGCTCCGCGCGGCCATTTTTTGTGCGAATTACTATCCTATTCCATAATTGGGTTAACGATTAGCATCCACGATATTCCACATTTAGAATCATATGTCTCCGTAATCATGTATTTACATCTACCAATTCATCTTTGTTGTGAATGGAATTTATTACATGATGCGTTAAACTAGATGCGTCTTATATCGTGCTTCTTGGCTTTTCGCCATGGCATGTTGAAAAGGAGTCAGTTATGGTTTCTGAGAAGGCTACCCTCGTTAATCCCCAGGGTCTCCACATGCGTCCTGCAGGCCTCTTCGCCTCCACCATGGGCAAGTTTGCATGCGACGTCACCGTCGTTACCCCCGACAAGGAAGTTAACGGCAAGAGCCCCATGGCTCTGATGGCCGCTGGCATCCCTTGCGGCACCGAGGTCGAGGTCAAGTGCGACGGCGCTGACGAGGCCGAGGCTCTCGCTGCAGCCATCGAGCTCATCAAGAGCGGTCTTGGCGAGTAGCTCGCCCGCGGGCTTAGCCTTGAACAATTGAGTTCATAGCAATGTCGCAGGCGTCTACACTTGTGTGGGCGCCTGCATTTTGTATGCTTGCAACTTGCAAGCTACGGAGAGAGGAATGGGAATGTACCAGGGAGTCAATGCGTCTGAGGGCATCGGTATCGGTACCGTCATGATCGCTGTGGATCCGGACCTTACGTTCGAGCCGCATGAGGTCGCCGACGCCGCTGCTGAAAAGGAGCGTTACCAGTCCGCGCTTGCGGTTTTCTGCGAGAAGACCCAGGCACAGGCTGATCATATGAAGACCGCCGTGGGCGAGGCAGAGGCCGAGATCATGCTGGGGCACATCGTTCTTGCCCAGGATCCCGGCATGACTGATGCCATCAACGGCGCCATCGATGGCGGCACCTGCGCTGAGCAGGCGCTTGTCGACGCTAGCACCATGTTCGAGAACATGTTCCTGTCTATGGACGACGAGATGTTCCGTCTTCGTGCCGCCGACATCGCAGATATCCGCACCGGTATTCTCGCCGAGCTTCTGGGCGTCGAGGTCGTCGACCTTTCCGTCCTGCCCGAGAACACCGTCGTCGTCGTTCATGACCTTACCCCGTCCATGACGGCGACTATCGATAAGAAGAACGTTGCCGGTATCGTTACCGAAACCGGTGGCCGTACATCTCACTCCGCGATCATCGCTCGCGCACTCGAGATTCCCGCGGTTCTTTCCGTTGCCAACAGCTGCTCTGCGCTTCGCAACGGCATGACTGCAATCGTTGATGGCTCTGACGGCGTCGTTATTTCCGAGCCCGACGCAGACGTTCTTGCCAAGTACACCGCTATGGCTGAGGAGTTCGCTGCGGAGAAGGCCGCGCTCGAGGCTTTCCGCGGCAAAGAGACTGTTACCGCTGACGGCATCAAGAAGATTCTTGCTTGCAACATCGGCAGCCCGGACGATGTTGCCAACGCGCTCGACCACGATGCAGAGGCGATCGGTCTGTTCCGCTCCGAGTTCCTGTTTATGGATGCTACTGAGCTTCCGTCTGAGGAGGAGCAGTTCCAGGCATATCGTAAGGTTGCCACCGCTCTCAAGGGCGCTCCCGTCATTATCCGCACGCTTGATGTGGGCGGCGACAAAGAAATCCCCTATCTCCATATGGAGAAGGAGGAGAATCCCTTTATGGGCTATCGCGCCGTTCGCTACTGCCTTGATAACGCCGACCAGTACAAGGTGCAGCTTCGCGCTTTGTTGCGCGCCAGCGCCTTTGGTGACATCAAGATTATGATCCCGCTGGTAACTTGCGTCGAGGAGGTTCGCGCCGTCAAGGAGCTCGTCGAGGTCTGCAAGGCGGAGCTCGATCAGGAGGGATTCAAGTTCAATCCTGATACCGAGGTCGGCGTCATGATGGAGACCCCGGCCGCCTCCCTTATCGCTGATAAGCTCGCCGAGGAGGCTGACTTCTTCTCCATCGGCACCAACGACCTTATCGGTTACACCATGTGCGCCGATCGTGGCAACGATCGCATCTCCAACCTGTACAACGTGTACTATCCTGCGGTCCTGCGCTCGATTAAGAACATCATCGAATGCGGTGTCAAGGCGGGCATCATGGTCGGCATGTGCGGCGAGGCAGCTGCCGATCCGCTGCTCGAGCCGCTTCTGATCTCCTTCGGCTTGGAGGAGTTCTCCATGTCCGCGCCCAGCATCCTTCGCGCTCGCAAGACCATTTCCCAGTGGTCTAAGCAGGAGTGCGACGAGCTCGCCGAGCGCGCGCTTTCGCTTTCCACCTCCGCTGAGGTTAAGGCTCTTCTGGAGGAGGCCGCCCGCTAGGGCTTGCGACCGACTACGGTTTTGTAATCGAGGGGCCGCTTCGCAACGCGGCGAGGCGACCCCTCATTGAATAAAGGGGGCAATATGTTCTATACACTCACGGCTAATCCAGCTGTCGATATGACTGTTTCCTGCAACGGTCTTGTTCCTAACGAGAACGTCCGCTCTGGCTCCGCTAGCTATACGCCCAACGGTAAGGGCCTGGATGTTTCCTACGCCTTCAAGAAGTTCGGCGTCGATTCCGTAGCTCTTGGCTTTTTTGCCGGTTTTACCGGTAAGTTCATCGTCGAGGAGACCATGAACATGGGCTGCCTTTGCCGCCCCGTTTGGGTTGACGGCATCACCCGTATCTGCGCATACATCAACGATGGCGAGAACGAGTACGGCGTCCTTAATCCCGGCGCTCCTATCACCCCTCAGAACGAGCAAGAGCTCTACAAGATTCTGGACACCGCCGGCAACCTCGATTGTCTGGTCGTTTCCGGTTCCGTTCCTCCTCGCGCCTCCAAGGATTTTCTGGATAAGGTCGTTGACCATGCCCAGGCCCGCGGTGCCGATGTCGTCCTCGACCTCTCCAGCTCTAAGCTGAAGGATCTTGCAGCCAAGAAACCGCTGCTCATCAAGCCCAACCATCATGAGATGCGCGAGATCTTCGGCGTCCAGATCGATACCGATGATGATGCCCGTCGTGCCCTCGCCATGGCTCATGAGATCGGTATTCAGAACGTTCTCCTTACCATGGGTAGCCGTGGCTCCGCCTACTTCTCCAACGGCGAGGACATCTGGTACGCCCAACGTCAGTTCAACATCAAGCTCGTTTCCTCCGTTTGTGCCGGCGATTCCACGCTCGCTGCTTTCCTGCATAAGTGGTATGACGACCGCGACAACGTCGAGGACGCCCTCAAGCTCGCCCTCGCAACGGGCGCCAACGTTGCCGAGAGCGTTGGCCTTGGTGACTTCGGTCACGTCGAGGAGTACAGCAAGCGCATCGCCGTTCGCAAGTTGCCTCGCTAACAATCGATTGTTACCGCTGTCTTTCGATGGCGACCAAGTTAATCGATTTGAGCCCCTCTTCAAGAGGGGCTTTTCGTTTTGGTTTGGTTGGACATGTCTGTGGGGGGGTTTCAAGCTGGACCCGCTCGCCCGAGCCTTCGAAGAAACCTCGCTGTGCCATTTCGGATCTTTAGGTACGGCCGCTTTATCAATCGCGAGTATACTATCCACACTATGAAAGGTGGAAGCTATGCCTCAGCTTGAAAACGCTAGCATCGATTCATATTTGGACGATTCGTATAAGGGTGCTTCGTTGTGCGGTGCGGTCCCATCGGACGCGTCCGTTCGCGTTGTTCGCGCACTGGAGGATGCCGGTCTTGAAGCGTGGTTTGTTGGCGGATGGGTTCGCGACGCCTTGCTGGAAGCGCCTTCCCATGATGTAGATCTTTGTTGTTCCGGTACGTGGCGGCAAAGTGAAGATGCCTTGCTGTCCGCTGGAGTGGACGTTGTCCGTAGCGGCATTCGCTTCGGTGGCATCACCGCCATCGCGGACGGTGAGCGCATAGAGGTCACGGCGTATCGAAAAGACGGCTTTTATACCGATGGCAGGCATCCGGAAGATGTCGTTATGGCGTCTTCAATCCTGGATGACCTTGCTCGCAGGGATTTCACTATCAATGCCATGGCGTGGCATCCAGCGCGCGGTCTTCTTGATATGTACAACGGCGTCTCTGACCTTTCTCAGGGCCTTGTTCGCGCGGTTGGCGTAGCCCGCACTCGCTTCGAGGAAGACGCCCTTCGAATGCTGAGGGCCGTTCGTTTCGCTTGCCGTCTCGATTTTGCCATGGAGGCTCAGACCGCGTCGGCTCTTTCCGAGTGCGCTCATCTTCTTGTTTCGGTTGCCCGGGAGCGCGTGGGGATCGAGCTTTCGGGCATTTTGGCTACAAGAAGGGGAGGGGACGCGATGGTCCGCTACCCCGATCTTATGTGCGCCGCCATTCCAGAGCTTCAGACATGCCGCGGTTTTGACCAATGTACGCGTTACCATGCCTTTGATGTGTACGACCATATTGCTCGCGTCCTCACCGTTGCCGGCGAGCTGTCGGCATTTCGCATCGATGGCGGGGATCCATCTTGCGAGGTTTCCCCGACACTTATGTGGTCGGCGTTGCTTCACGATATCGCCAAACCCGATTGCTTCACTGTTGATGAGGCGGGCCGTGGTCATTTCTATGGTCATCCCGAAGCCGGAGCAAAAAAGGCACGCGTAATCATGAAGCGGCTCGGACTATGCGACAACCTGGTCCGCGACGTCTGCCTCCTTATCTCCTATCACGATCTTCCCCTCTACCCTGAGCGGTCTAGCCTTCTTAAGGGCATGTCGCTTTTTGCAGGCGAGGGCAGGGACGTTCCCCGCCTTATCGGCGAGCTGTTCGACCTTAAGCGCGCGGATACATTGGGTAAGGCGACATGCTGTTTTAGCTACGTGGAAGAGATAGAGCGGATGCGCGAGATGGTTCGTGAGCTTGTGGCCAATGGCGATGCCTACAGCATAGCCACGCTCAATCTAACTGGTCGGGACCTTATTCAAGCCGGGGTCGAGCCCGGCCCCAGAATAGGGCAGTTGCTTGACAGGGCACTCGACGCCACTATCGCTGGGACGGCTCCCAATTCAAAGAATGACTTGCTCGCGTATCTTCGTCTTGCCTAGGCGGGCGTCTCGCTGCTATTGGTCCGGCGCTTCGCAACGTGGGGCACTACCAATCACTGCGTGTGTGTACAAATGTAATTGTCCCATCGTGTTATCTAGAGTAGGATTATTCACACTACTGGTAACACGATGTGACAACATCGTAACACTCATTGGGGTCAGCTCATGAATCACGCCGTTTCATCTCGTCCAATCAATAGAAGGACATTGGTTGGAGGGTCGCTTGCGTCTGCAATTTCACTTGCAGCATCTACTGGTCTTGCGGGCTGCTCCGGCTCTGGTAGCGTTGATCCCGCCGGGTCTTCCCCTGTCGATCGCGATCACACCGTCACCATTGCGATGAACGCCGGCAGCGAGCCTGCCGCGGGCTTCGACCCCTTGGTCGCGTGGGGGTGCGGCGAGCACGTGCATGAGCCCCTCATCCAATCCACGTTGGTCACAACCAACGACCAGATGGAGATCGTCGGCGACCTCGCGACGAATTATTATTGCTCGGAAGACGGGTTGGTGTGGACGTTTGAGCTGCGCGACGACGTCAAGTTTACGGACGGCGAGCCTCTGACGGCTCAAGATGTCGCCTTCACTATCAACTCGGTCGCCCAGGGCGATACGTCCGAAGCGGATTTGTCCATGGTCGATACCGCCGTCGCCACCGACGACCATGTCCTTGAGGTCCGCCTCAACAAACCCTACAACGCCCTTCTGTTCACCCTTGCGGTGCTAGGTATCGTCCCGGAGCACGCCTACGGGGAGGATTACGGGTCCGCCCCCATTGGATCGGGCCGCTACATGCTCGAGCAGTGGGATAAGGGCCAGCAGGTCATCTTTACCGCCAACCCGGATTACTACGGCGACAAGCCAAATATGGAGCGCGTGGTGGTTGTGTTCATGGCCGAGGACGCCGCTTTTGCTGCCGCCAAATCCGGTCAGGTCGATATCGCGTTCACCTATCCCACGTATTCGGAGCAAACCATCGATGGCTTTGAGCTCGCGAACTACAAGACGGTGGACTCGCGCGGCATCTCGCTGCCAACCCTCGCCGCCGGCGCCACCAAGGTTCTCGAGGGCGACATCGCCTACAATGCAGGCAACGATGTCACCTGCGATATCGCGATCAGACGCGCCATCAACTGCGGAATCGACCGCTCCAGCATGGTTGAGCACGTGTTGAACGGATATGGGCACGTCGCATATAGCGTGGGGGACGGGATGCCTTGGTCCAGCGATGATATGGTTGTTGATTACAACCTTGATCGCGCCAAGCAGCTTTTGGACGAGGCGGGGTGGAGCGCGGGCTCTGACGGAATCCGCGAGCGCGATGGCGTTCGCGCCGCATTCGACGTCTGGTACTCTTCTGACGACTCGGCTCGCCAGGCCCTTGCAAACGAGTTTTGCAATCAAGTACTCGAGCTGGGTATCGAGGCCACGCCGCGAGGCGCTAGCTGGGATGAGATCTACCTGCATCAGTTTGAATCACCCGTGCTGTGGGGCTGGGGCTCCAATGCGCCGGTTGAGGTGTACGAGCTGCACTATTCCACGGGCTGGGGCAACTATCCCTGCTACGAGAGCGAGATGGTCGACGCTTATCTTGACCAGGCGCTGGCTCAAACCACCCTTGAGGAATCCTATTCGTTTTGGAAGAAGGCCATGTGGGATGGTGAAGAGGGTGTGGCCCCGCAGGGCGCCTCGACCTGGTGCTGGATCGCCAACGTGGACCATCTGTATTGGAAACGCAGCGGCCTGGATGTGGCGAAGCAAAAGCCGCACCCCCACGGCCACGGTTGGTCTTTGGTGAACAACGTCGACACCTGGTCTTGGTCCCGGTAGTCATTTCTCGTCCGCTTTGTCCATACGGCCCGCGCCCGTTCGTGGCGACGGGCCTTGTCCTTGTTGGGAAGTCTTTTGAGACCTCGTTCATCTTCGTTATCCCCGCGCGTCGACGGCTCAAAACTCCGTTGGCTGTTGGCAACGGGGGCCCGCTTCGCGCTGCTGCTTATCGCCGTGAGCTTCATTACATTTCTACTTGTTGGCATGTCGCCCATCGATCCCGTGCAGGCAAATGTCGGGCAAGCGGCATACCTTACCATGAGTGCTGAAAAGAGGGCTGCGCTCGCGGAGCGCTGGGGCGTTGGCCAAAGCGTTCTCGCGCGCTATGCTGCATGGGTTTCCGACGCGCTGGCCGGAGACTTGGGGTACAGCCTTAGGTACAACGCTCCCGTTATACAGGTTGTTGCCGAAAAGCTTTCCTGTTCCATCGTTTTGCTCGCCGTCGCGTGGTGCATATCGGGCATTGCGGGCTTTTGCCTTGGGGTCGCCGCCGGTGCAAAGCGCGGGACCGCGGTCGATACCGTTATCAAGGGATACTGCTACGTGCTGTCGACGTCCCCTACATTTTGGCTGGGCCTTATCGCCCTCATGGTGTTTTCCGTCCAGTTGGGCTGGTTTCCGCTGGGCTTCTCCATACCTATAGGTGAATCGTCCGCATCCGTGTCGCTTGCGACCAAGTTCTATCACGCGGCGCTGCCCGCGCTGGTCTTGTCGCTGACCGGCGTCGCCAGTATCGCCTTGCATACGCGCGAGAAGACCATCGACTTCCTTGCGTCTGATTACGCGCGGTTCGCTTCTTCGCGCGGCGAGTCGTCTTGGTCCGTCCTCGTCCACCACGGGTTGAGGAATTTGGCCATGCCGGCCATTACGCTGCAGTTCGCGTCGATTGGCGAGATCATCGGTGGGTCGGTCTTGGTGGAGCAGGTCTTTTCCTACCCCGGGCTTGGGCAGGCGGCTGTCACCGCCGGTCTTGGTGGGGACGCACCCTTACTCGTTGGCATCGCGCTTGCCACGTCATGCATAGTCTTTGCGGGAAACCTCATCTCCAACCTCATTCAAGAGGTGCTCGACCCCCGCGTGAAGGGGGGATTGTTCCATGCAGGACAACTGTAGCGCCTGGCCCGAGCGCTCGGGCCACCTTTTGCATGACGGCCGTCACGCAAGTGCGCTGACAGGGCGGCGCGCATTGCTCGTCTCCATCATCTTATGTTGTGCCGCGCTCGTCATCATTGTGGCTCTAGGGCCCATGCTGCACGATACCGCGGTCCGCGCCGACTTCACGCTCAAAGGCCTGGGGCCAAGCCTCGTCCATCTTTTTGGCACAGACTGGATGGGACGAGATATGCTTGCGCGAACCGTGTGCGGTCTTTCCACCTCTATATACATCGGCCTCATCGCCGCGCTCGCTTCCTCTGTTATTGCCTTTCTTCTGGCTTCGATCGCGTCATTTGGTGGGCGCTTCGCGGACGCCGTGGTGTGCTGGCTTATCGACCTGGTTATGGGCATCCCCCATATCGTGCTTTTGGTCCTCATAAGCTACGCCCTGGGTCGCGGTGCGTTGGGCGTCTTCGTTGGCGTCTCCGTCACGCACTGGCCCAGCCTTGCCCGCGTCCTACGTGCGGAAATGCTGCAGGTCCGCAGCGAACCCCATATCCAGTGCGCGCGTTCCCTTGGTTCAAGCTGGCCCGCTATCGCGTTTCGCCATATCTTGCCCGCGGTGCTTCCGCAGTTTGTCGTTGGATTGGTGCTGCTGTTTCCCCACGCCATCTTGCACGAGGCGTCCATCACGTTTCTGGGTTTCGGGCTTTCTCCGGAGGAGCCGGCGATCGGTGTGATCCTATCCGAAGCCATGGGTTACCTGTCGTCCGGCTCTTGGTGGTTGGCGGTCTTTCCCGGGCTCGCGCTGCTGTTCACCGTGCTGTTGTTCGAGAAGGTGGGCTCGTCGCTTCGAACGTTGATTTCTAAGGAGGGGGTGCAGCTATGAACAAGGAACCATTGAGGCATGGACCGCATCATGATAGCGAGTTCCACCATCACCATTCCCACGCTGCGACGTCAGCGCATCCCGGCGAACACCACCTGCTGGCTATCGAAGACCTTTCGGTTGGCTTTGAGATGTACGAACCTGATGCGTCGTATTTCTCCGCTGGCAAAATTATCGCTCCGGTGGTTCATGACCTGAACCTGTCCGTGCATAAGGGCGAAGTTCTGGCGCTTGTAGGCGCGAGCGGGTCGGGCAAAACCGTGCTGGCCGACGCTATCATGGGTTTTTGGCAGCCAAATGAAATCGTGTCTGGAACTATCTGGTTCGATGGCGAGCGGCTTGATGCGGGCCGTATCCAAGCGCTTCGCGGCAACGGGCTCTCCATGGTTCCGCAAAGCGTCTCCAACCTCGACCCTCTCATGCCCATCGGCCGACAGGTGATCGGTGCACCACGGGGGGCGACGCGCCGTGAGCGTCGCGCTTCGCTTGAAGAGCGACGGCCCCGTATGAGGTCGCTATTCGCCCAATACGGGCTTGGAGCCGACGTGGAGTGCATGTATCCGCACGAGCTGTCTGGAGGCATGCTCAGGCGCGTTCTGTTGCTTTGTGCGCTGATGGACGATCCTCGCCTCATTATTGCCGATGAGCCCACGCCGGGATTGGATTTGGATTTGGCCCTGCGCGCCATCGGTGACTTGCGCCGTTTTGCCGATGCTGGCGGGGGAGTGCTGCTGATCACGCATGATATCGAGCTTGCGCTGCGATGTGCGGACAGGGTCGCTATCTTCCACGCTGGAACCGTTGTCGAGGAAACCTCGACCGCCTCGTTTGCCTCTCCCGATCGTCTCGACCATTCATTTTCGAAAGCGCTGTGGCATGCGCTTCCCGAGCACGACTTTTTCAACTCGCCTGATATCAGTAGCAAAAGGCGGTGATGCCTGTGACACTCATAGCATCTGGAGTAGCATATCGGCACCCTTGCGGTGACATACTGTTCTCTAACATTGACCTTACCGTGAGACCGGGCGAGCGGGTTGCCATTTCAGCCCCTTCTGGTACGGGCAAGACCACGCTCTGCCGCATTTTGGCCGGATATCTTAGGCTATCGCAGGGAACAGTTGAGATTGACGGTGCCAACATAGAAAGCTTCGCTGGGCGTCCCATGCCTGTGCAGCTGCTGTGGCAGCAACCAGAGCTCGCCTTCGATCCTCGTGCCAGGGTGTCCAGGTCGCTTGAGGATGCCGGGGCGGTGTCCAAGCAGTCCCTAGAGCGACTCCTTGACAGATTCGACGCGAAGGCATCCTGGCTCAATCGATATCCGCATGAGCTATCGGGCGGTGAGCTCATGCGCCTTAGCATGGTGCGGGCCCTTTTGGTCGATCCCGCCTACCTTATCGCCGATGAGGCTACGGCCATGCTCGATGCTGTGACTCAGGCGCAGCTGATGGGGGAGATGGTGCGGCTGACGGAGGAGGGCCTGGGTCTCATCTTCGTCTCGCACTCGCCTTCCTTGGTACGTCGTGTCTCCACCCGCGTGTTCAGCCTTATCGATACACCTCTCTGACCTGCGTACTCCATAAGGTGAACACAAATACAAACTTTTTTGAGGTTCACGCTTGCGTCTGGGGGAGACCTCCCGTATTATGTTTTCTCGCGCTGAGGGGCGCAGACAACAACCGATTGGGATGTCGTCTAATGGCAGGACAGCGGATTCTGGTTCCGTCAATGGGGGTTCGACTCCCTCCATCCCAGCCAAGTTGTTTGCTCCTTCTAGTTGGCCCGTTCGTCTAGCGGTTCAGGACGCCGCCCTCTCAAGGCGGAGATCACCGGTTCGAATCCGGTACGGGCTACCATGAGTTTTCGGGACACTCAGATAGTCCCATTACATATTTGGCCCGTTCGTCTAGCGGTTCAGGACGCCGCCCTCTCAAGGCGGAGATCACCGGTTCGAATCCGGTACGGGCTACCAACAGTTTACAGGCCGGGTATCCGGCCTGTTTATTTATCTAAACTCGCAATCTCCGCTTCTATAAGTATGTCGACAATTCTTTGATGGTTGCGGGGATGCTTTGAATTCGTCTTTGCGGTACAACCACGCGCCCGTTGCGCATCATCAAACGTACAATAGGGATGTAACTCTCTAGGGACCTTGTAGGAGCACTATGGTTGACTCGACCAACACAGCCGCCCCCAAGCCTCGCGTTGACGCGCAGCCCGCAGGCGGCGACGACCATAAGAGCGCGCGCCGTGGAGCAATCTTCATCGGCTTTGCGCTTCTCTGCTTTGTCGTGTATCTGGTTGCAACCGGCCAGGTTGCTCAGTTCATGGATGCCATGAAGAACGTTCAGGCTCCTTGGCTTGTTGCCGCCTGCGTCTGCATGCTTCTCTATCTCATCTTCGGTATCGCCGCGTATGCGATCGCCGTCTGGCTCGATCCCAACTCTCCCGTGGGAATTCGCGACCTTATCTCGGTCGAGGCGAGCGGCATCTTCTTTGGTAACCTGACGCCCATGATGATGGGCTCCACGCCCGCGCAGATCTACCGCCTCACCAAAGCCGGCCAGAACGTGGGTGAGGCTGGAGCCACTCAGTTCACGCGCTTCATCGTCTACCAGTTCGGTTTGGTTGTTTGGGGAGCGATACTGCTCGCCGCCCGCATGCCGTTCTTTTTGGAGCGCTATTCGGACGTCCAGGCGCTAACCATCCTGTGCTTCTTCAGCTTTGGCGGGCACGTCATGATCCTGCTCATGATTTTCGCCATCGCCCTTATGCCCAAGACGGTTATACGCGTGGCCCATTGGGGCCTTACCATCCTTGCACGCGTTGGCGTCTCCACGGCCAAGGTAGAGCGCTGGCGCGCCTTTGTTGACGGCGAGGTGTATTCCTTCTCCGAGAAGTTCAAGCTCTCGGCCGGCCACTTCAGCTCCATGGCGCTCACCGTGGTCATCACCTTGCTGCAGCTTGCTTTCTTCTACTTGGTCCCGTATTTCATCATGCTGGCGTTTGGCAAGCACGATGTCGATTTCCTCTCCGTCATGGCGGCCTCGGCGTTTGTTCAACTCTTGAGCTCCGCTGTCCCGCTTCCCGGCGGCACAGGTGGAGCCGAAGGCGGATTTGCGCTGTTCTTGGGACACTTCTATGGCGAGGCGGCCACGGCCGGCTATCTGCTATGGCGTCTGATCACCTTTATCGCGCCCACCATCCTGGCGGCGCCCCTTTTGGGTCTTAAGAGCGCGCACAATGAAAGCATCCACGCGCGTTGGGATCGGCTTGTCGGTAAGCCCAAGCAGAAGCGTTCGGGCAAAAGGGGTGCGTCCCACGGCGCCACACCGCATCATCATGCAAACACTGTTTCCGTCGCGCTGCATGAGGTCGAAGGCGCCAGAGCGGCCCAAAGCGCCGCGGAATCTCCCGCTGCCGCTCCTGAGTCCAGTGCGACCACGGTAAGGCCTTCTAGGGCCTCTCACGCACGCGTCCTTGTTCGCAGGACGTCTGAGGGCATCACCGTATCTCCGACGATGATGAAGAAAAAGCGCACCGCCAGCAAGCGCTAGGATTAGTCAGAACATAGATAGGGAAGAGCCCCGTCCACCTGAGCGCCCGTTATGAGGGCTGGATGGACGGGGCGTTTATTCGTTTCGCAATAAACGAGTTCGGTAAAAAACGGGAGCGCCCTAAACGCGCGTATGCGCGCAAGGGTGCTCCCGCCTCATGGTTGCTCTAATGCAAGGCTTACTGGTAACGGAGACATTCCACCGGATCGAGCTTTGCCGCACGGCGCGCGGGATAGTAGCCAAAGACAAGGCCGATTCCAATGGAGAGGCCAACGGCGAGCAGGATTGTCTGCGGGGAGATGAGGGGCGTGATGACTCCCGAGGTACCCATGCTCGACGTAAGGTCCATCGAGCTTGCCACCGTGGCCAGCCCCCATGCGATGGCGAAGCCCGCGATGGTTCCAATGATGCCGCCGGTCACGCACAGCGCTGCCGACTCGGTAAGGAACTGGGCGGTGATGTCTCGCCTGGTGGCTCCAAGCGCGCGCCTGATGCCGATCTCGCGGATGCGCTCGGTCACGTTGGTGAGCATCATGTTCATGATGCCTATGCCGCCCACCAAAAGGGAGATGCCGGCGACGGCGCCCATGATGAGCTGGAAGGACATCATGAAGCTGTTGAGCGAATCGATGGAGGACTTCATCGAGTAGCAGTAGATCATATCCTGCGCCTCGTCCTCTGAATAGCCCATGATGGTCGCGAGCTTGGTGATGGTCTCGCTCATCACGGCGTCTACGTCCTCGCCCTCGCGAACAAGGCCGATGACTTGCGATAGATACTCGTCCCCCTGGTTGAAGTCATTTAGGACCGTGCCCATGGGAAAGTACGCTTGCATGTAGTCCTCGCTGGGGTATTGCGATTCAGAGACGCCCACAATGAGGTAATCGCGGCCGTCGAGCTCGACGGTTCTACCCACAACAGAAGCTTGCGGGTCTCCAAAGAGCATCTTGATGCCATTGCGCTCGATAATGCATACGCGAGCATCGGCAGACTCCTCTTGTTGGGAGAACAGACGACCTTCAACTAGCTTGAGCTGGCCCGTCATCTCATAGTATTGGTTAGAGGCGCCGGTGATGCTTATGCTGATGTCCTTGTCGTTCACCTTTTTTTGGGTATAGGACATGGCCGTGCCCTCGATGGCCTCGTATGACGGCATGACGGCTTTGAGGTCGTCGACGGTGTCTTGATTCATGGTGCTCGCAGCGGAGATGTAAACAAGGCGCGCGGCGTTGAGGCCAAGGCCGCTTACCAGGTTGTTTCTCACGCCACCGATGAGCGAAGTCATAGCGATCACCGAAGCGATGCCTATGACTATGCCCAAGATGGTGAGCAGGCTGCGTCCCTTGTTGGCTTCGAGGGCTCGAACCGCTTCGCGGAGCAAGTCGCGCGCGTTCATCGTCCACCTCCCGTTGTACTGATGATGCCGCTGGTGTCTTCGTGGTAGAGCCTGCCGTCACGTATGGATACGATGCGGTCCGCCTCGGCTGCCACGTGTGAGTCATGGGTGATGAGGACGATTGTCTTGCCGGTGTCCTTCAGCTTATGGAAGGTCTCAAGCACCATGCGGCCGGTGTGCGAATCCAAGTTGCCGGTGGGCTCGTCTGCCAGGATGATGGCTGGGTCGTTGACCAGGGCGCGGGCGATAGCGACGCGTTGCATCTGACCGCCCGAGAGCTCGTTGGTGCGGTGGTCGTAGTGGTCGACCGGCAGGCCAACCGCCTGCAGGGCGTGAACGGCCATCATCTCGCGTTGGAAGCGCGGGGCTTGCGTGTAAGCCAGGGGCAACATGACATTGTCGAGCACGCTCATGCGGGGCAGGAGGTTGAAGCTTTGGAATACGAAGCCAATACGGGTGGCGCGCACCTCTGCAAGCTCGTCATCGACCAGCTCCGCGACGTTGAGCCCTTCCAGAAGGTATGTTCCCGATGTGGGCGTATCGAGGCATCCCAAGATGTTCATGAGCGTTGACTTACCGGATCCGGACGGGCCGGTAATGGCGACGAACTCACCGGGCCGCACGCTAAACGTGATGTTGTGCAGCACGTGGGCAAAGCCGGCGTCAGACTCGAAGATGCGATGGATGCCCCGTATATCGATGACGGGTCTGGCCATTAGAGCATCACTCCGGAGGAGTCAGCGGACATGCCGCCGTCGATGCCCGTATCGCCGGTGGCGCCAATCAGCAGGATCTCGCCGTCGGTGACAGCGGACTCGGGCAGCGATGCGTTGGGATCGGTCTGGTTAGGGTCGCCCTGCGGTTCCTCGCCATCGGGCGCCGGTTTGCCTATGACGGCGAAGTCATCGTTTTTTGTCACAACGGTCACGTCGCGGCGCTCGGATGCCTGCGTCTCGGCATCGGTTTGCACCATTACGTAGTAGTTCTGCCCGTCGTCGGTCATAAGCGCCATCGAGGGCACCATGATGACGTCATCGAGCTGCTCGGTGACAAGGGATACCTTTGCGGTCATGCCGGGCTTGAGGCGGTAATCGGGCTTCGCGATCAAGATGTCGACGTCGAAGCCCACGGAGCTGGAACCGTCATAGCTCATCGTACCGCCGTCCGCGGATGCGATCGAGGCGATGCCGGTCACGCTGCCCTGCAGGGTGAGGTCGGGAAACGCCGGGAAGGTGACGTTTGCGGTTTGCCCCACGGCGACCTTCGCGATGTCCTCCTCGCTCACCTGGACGGTGACCTTCATCTGGGACAGGTCCGCGATCTGCATAAGGGACTTTCCGGATTCAACGCCGGTTGCAGAGGCGCCCACCTGAGCGTTCATCTCCACGATGTTGCCGTTGCACGGCGCGGTTACTGTGCGCTCCGCCGCCTTGGCGACGGCCTGGTCGTATCCCTCTTGCGCGGCGGCGAGGGCGCGCTTCGCCGCATCGACGTTGTCCTGGGAAACCTCGTAGGTGGTGTTGCCCCCTTCATCGACTACGTCGGTGCCGCGCTTTGCGGTCGCGAGATCCGCCTTGGCGGCCTCGACGGAGCGCGCGGCCTCGGCGATCGCGCGGTCGAGCTCGTCGTTCTTGATGGTCATCAGCACATCGCCTTTGGCGACCGCCTGCCCGGCGCTCACGTTGACCGTGGCGATGGTACCGTCGATGGTGGGGGAGACCACGGTGGAGGAGAGCGGCTCCAGGGTGCCCTTGGCGTCCACCTCGTTTGAGTAGGTGCCGCGGAACGCGGCGTCTGTAATGGGCACGTATGCATTTTCAGCGGGAGGCTGGTTGAGTGCGCTATAAGCTACGCCGCCGATAGCGACGATGCCGATGGTGATGCCGGCGATGATGGCGCGGTGCACAAGCTTCTTCTTGCGGCGCTCGGCGCGGCGGGCCTTCAGCTTCGCATACGCCTCGGCATCCGAAGCGTCCATGCCCATCTCGCCCTGCGTTGTCTTGTCGCTTTCCGCCGTCATAACCGGCATGGTTACGGTTGCGCTGGCGTCGGGATCGTCAGCGGGCTTGCCCGGTTTGATAACAGGAATAAGATTGGCCAGTTTCGAGGGTTTCTCGGAATCTGGAATCGGCTTGTCGCCCATGGTGGATCCTATCTAAAAGGTCGATTGCGTCGCAAAATCGATAGAGTCTATACCAGTATGTTCGATGATACCTATAGACGTGCTGGGTGCGTTCACGATTTAGGTGACAGTACCATCATAAAGGCTGAGGCGCTCTTAGGCTAGGTCCTCGCGCAGCGATTCCACCACGTTTCCAGCACTGCTTTTGCGCAGCGCGTAGACGGTGCTGATTGCGAGCACAAAAAGGACCTCCAGCGCCGCCAGGGCGATCCATGCCGGCGGCAGGGCAAACGCGGCATCCACAAGAACGCCCCCTGCGATAAACAGCAGCCCGCCTATAGCTGCAAAGGCAAGTATGAGACCCAGCGCCAAACCGCGAACTGCGTAGCTGGCACATTCGCGGACGATCATCTTGCGAAACATCTTGTTGTCCATGCCTATCGAGCGCAGCACCGCGAAATCGCGCCTGCGTAGCACAAACGAGGTCGAGATGGTGTTGAACACATTCGCGACGGCGATAAGCGTGGTAATGCCTGCAAAGCACCCCGTGAAGATCTTGACGGACAGAATGATGGCGCGTTGTGTCCGCGTGGATTCGGTGGCATCGTTGGCGGAGCCATACGGATAGACGGCGCGGTTGTTGAGCATGGTGTTGAGCTCGCGCGACAGTTGCTCGGTTGTCTGGCGGGGGTTTGCGGAGGCAAACGAATACGTGATGGAAAGGGGGAACATGTGATAAGCGCCGTTGCCTTCTCCACTGGGATAGAAGGAGAAGGGGTTGTTCTCGCTCCATCTCGATTCAAGCGAGATGCCCGCCGCCTGCTCTTGAGCGCGAACGCTGTCCACCGTGGGTGTCGCGGCGTTAGAAATGGTTGCAAGCGCGCTTATCGGCAGGATGATCATGGGGGAATATACGCCCGTGTCCTCGGCGCATGCGGGGGCGGTGTCGGCGATGGTGCCTATGGGCACCTTGTAAGTTCCTTGCACAGCGTCTTCTATGGGGCGGCGTATCACCGTCGCGTCTTCGTCGTAGAGATAGTATTCCATTTCCGGTTGGCCGTCTTTTGCAGCTTTGATGGCATTGGGCGATGACTGGTCGATAGCCTGGATACACGTGTAGAGCGTCGCCGTGCCGGTGTTGGAAAAGCTTTTCACCACGTAGCGCTTGCCATCCCATTGTTGATATGCCCCGTTAAATCCCACGGCAACGGGATTGCCTGCGTCGCAATACTGGTCCGCATCTAGCCCTAGCGATTCTATGTACGCACGCCAGGATTCATCGTCCACAAACTGTATGTGGATGATGCCGTAATATGAATCATCGATAACGGTGGGAGCGTCATCAGAAAGGATGTCTGTCTCTTTTTGGATGGTGTCGAGCGCCTGCGGATTATAGGTCCCGCTTGAAAGGCTGCCGTAGCTGGATATAAAGGATGAGTAGCCAACCAGGGTCGCGTCGCTTGCGTTCACAAGTTTATCTCCGACCGTGTGGACGTCTGCGAGTAGGTCCGCAACCGTTTCATCCTGTTGGATCTCGCGGTCGAGATACGCCGTTATGTCCACGCCCTGGGTTCCCACAATGTCGACAACCTGTTCCAGGTATTGGATCAGAGCGCCGCTAAGGACTAGCAATGCGACCGAGATAGCAAGTGAGAGCACCGCGATGCGGCCCTTGGGGTTGGGTCGGTTGAGGTTTCTGCGCGCCAGGAGGTGCGCCACGCCGCCGAGAGCCAGATAGGCCCTATCGATTCGCTGCGCAACGGCCTGCCTGATTCCTTTGGCCCATATTGGCAGGATCCGGGCGGTGCGCTTGCGGAGCCCCGCCTGCGTACTCCGCGAATCCCGAGGCTGGCGCAGAGCATCGATGGCAGAGGCCTTGCTGGCACGTATGGCGGGCACTGCGGTTGACGCCAGCAGCGTCACGGCCTCGACGGCGACGATGCCAAGGAGGATGGGGGCTGTCACCACGATGTTGACGCTTGCATTGGTGGTTTCGATGGCGCCGTTGCCGTAGAGCAAGGCGAGCAGGCCGTCTTGAGAGAGCGCGAACGCGGCGCGCGTGCTGGCTATGCCAAGCAGGATGCCCGCAGGGATTCCCACCAGGCCCAGCACCGCCGCTTCGGTGAAGATGGCGACCCGTAGCTGTTTCTTGGATGCGCCTATGGACGAGAGCAGGCCAAGCTGCCGGGTACGCTCCGCGATAGATATGGCGAACGAGTTGTAGACCAGCGTCACCGACGCCGCGAGCACGATGCCCGAGAGTAGGCATCCTATAGCCCAAAAAGCGGCCGACGCGGGCGTGTCTTCGGTGAGGCCCTGATAGGTGAGCAAGCTGTTGTGCAGCGTTGCCGAAACCGTTCCGTTGTCCGCATCGAACCTATGCGCCAAACCCTCTATCTCCTGATAGGTCTTGAGGCCGTCCGCGCGCACGTAGAGCGTTGAATATATAGGCTCTATGCCGCCATCGTCATACGTGATGAATGAATATCCAGCCGGACTGTTCCAAAACTCATTCTGGGTGCCCTCCATGGAGTACATGCCCACAATGGTGAAGGTGCGCATAGGGGCGATGTCGACCAGCTCTTCGGTTACGTTGCCCTGTTCATCGATCTGCACCGAGTAGTTCTCGTCCAAATATATAAGCTGGCCATCTGACGTCATCTGTCGCTTTCCCAGGGCCATACCAACGGTAGCGCCAACCATAAAGCTGTTTGATTGCTCGAAGCCGTCCGTATCGAAGCCCTCATCATAGGTGTAGCCGCGAAGGGACTCCGGGATGATGATCTCATGGGAGTTTTGGGGCAGGCGCCCCTCTGCCAAAGCGATGCTTGGAAGCACCTGGTCATCCTGGTTTTTCTTGGAAAGCGACGAGAGCGAGAAGTACGTGAAGTAGCCGTCATCCTCTTCTGCGGAATCGGCGAGCGCGTAACCGTAGCGCTCGACCTGGGCCGAGGCGGTAACGCGGGTGTCTGCGAGGGTGTCTTGCACATCGTTTTGCGAAGCGTCGGTATACGCGACCTGCCAGGAACCAGAAGCGGCAATGGTGGAGGTGATCAGTAGGTTGCTAAGCGTTTCCACCGAGGTGAAGATGGCCGTGAGCAGCAAACTTGAAAGCACTATGCCGCATAGCGACACCAGCGTGCGCACGTAGTTGACCTTTAGGGTGCGGGCGGCAAGGCGGTAGAAGATGTTCATAGCATCAGCCCTGATGGCTATCGCTGACAAGGCGGCCGTCTTCAATCGCGATCACGCGGTCTGCCATAAGGGCGATGTCCTCGTCATGGGTGATGACGATCAGCGTTTGCTTGAGGCGCTTGTTGG
This sequence comes from Collinsella tanakaei YIT 12063, assembly GCF_000225705.1. GTDB lineage: Bacteria > Actinomycetota > Coriobacteriia > Coriobacteriales > Coriobacteriaceae > Collinsella > Collinsella tanakaei. Next base: position 358,955 of record NZ_JH126467.1, on the reverse strand, counting down.
AGTCGCGCAGCAGGTGCATGACCTCGGCGGAGTTTTTGCCATCGAGGTTGCCCGTGGGCTCGTCAGCAAGCACGATGGCGGGGGAGTTCATAAGCGCACGACCCACCGCGACGCGCTGCTGCTGGCCGCCGGATAGCTGCGAGGGCATATAGTGCTCGCGGCCCGAAAGCCCAAGCGCGCGTATCAATTGTTCCAGGTGATCCTGGTTGACCTGCCGGCCATCCATAAGGACGGGCAGTGTCATGTTCTCGACGACGTCGAGAATGGGGATGAGGTTGTAGAACTGGTAGATAAGGCCGACTTCCCTGCGTCGAAAGACGGCGATCTGCTCGTCGCTGCGCTGGTAGATGTCCTGCCCCTGGACGTAGACGGATCCAGAGGTTGGACGGTCGACGCCGCCGATGATGTGGAGCAGCGTGGACTTTCCGGAGCCGGACGACCCTACGATGGCGATGAATTCGCCCGCTTCAACCGTAAACGATACATCGTCCAGCGCGCGCACAGCGGTGTCGCCGTCGCCGTAGATCTTGGTGAGATGTTCGACCGAAAGTATGCTCATTCTCGTCCTTAGTATGGTGTGGGGCCGTGCCGAGTCTTGCTTAGGCTCCCCCGTTATATGACACCTACCATACTGTATGGACGGGCTTTCGGCCATATGACCGCCACATGACTATTCTGTCACGCTTGGTCCTGACACATTGCTAGTTGATCTGCTTCGAGAGGTCGGTCGCGGCCATTCCCTGCGTGGGGTCTTGGCGCTTTTCAAGCAGCGGGCTTTCGGGATCGCTCCACAGGTCCTCGGCAACGCTCTTCCAAGCTTGGGCGTACTCGCGCGTTTTATCGCGCAGCTGTTCGGGAGACTCCTTTTCGACTAGGTCGGTCGATACGGCGCCGGACTCTTCCACCATCTTGGGCAGCATGTCGGGGTTTTCCAGCATGGGGCAGGGCATAAGGTGGTTCGCGTTGAACGGCTGCTGGCGGTAGTACTCCATAAAGAGGGGAGAGCGCAGCGCATCGAGCAAGGATACGTTATGGATGTTGACGTTGGAGTAATGGATGAACACGCAGGGCTCCACGTCGCCCGCGGCGTTGATGTGCAGGTACCTGCGTCCGCCGGCGATGCATCCGCCAACGTACTCGCCATCGTTTTGGAAGTCGAGGGTGAACAGCGGCTTGACCTCGCGCATCTTGCGGACAAACTGGTACATGTGGGTGCGCTGCTCCATGGTGGGCATAAGCTCTTTGGGCGCGCCGGCGCCAACGGGCATGTAGTGGAACAGCCAGCAGAACAGGGCTCCCTTGTCGATCATCCAATCAAAGTATTCCTCGCTGGCGATGGCGTCTGCGTTCTGGCTGGTCCAACATGCGGAGATGCCAAACGGAATGCCGCGGCTGTGCAGCAGGTCCATGGCGTGGTCTATCTTGTCATACGTGCCCTCGCCGCGGCGCGCGTCGGTGGTCTCACGGGTTCCCTCGGCGGAAATCGCCGGTACAAAGTTGGCGACGCGGATGATGTCGTCGCAGAACGCCTCGTCGATGAGCGTGGCGTTGGTGAAGCGCAAAAACACGCAGTCCTGATGCTTCTCGCACAGACGGATGACGTCTGCCTTGCGCACCAGCGGCTCGCCACCGGTGTAGATATAGATGTGGCAACCAAGCTCCTTGCCCTGCTGGATAATCGAATCGATATCATCAAACGTCAAATTAAGCGCATGACCGTACTCGGCGGCCCAGCATCCGGTGCACCTAAGGTTGCACGCGCTGGTGGGATCGAGAAGGATGGCCCACGGGATATTGCAACGATATTTCTCGCGCATCTTTTCCTGTTTTGGCCAGGCAAGGATGTTGGCGTCCGCGATGAGGGTTTTAAGAAGGCGCGAGCGCATCTGCGGATTGAGGTTGAAGACCTTCATCATCAGCTCGTACCAGTTGGTCTTGGCGTCGATCGCATGGGAGAACGCAGCACGCTGCGTGGGGAACACGTCGTCTGGCGTGAACTTGTTGACCAGCCCCATGATCTTTTCAATATGGTTCGCCGGGTCCTCGTCCAAATACTCGATGACCTTGTACAGTGCAAGACGTTCCGCAGCTTCGGTAATAGCCATAAGTACTCCTTCCAAGTGCGCAACAACTGTGGAAATAGTACTCACAAGTTGACTAAACCACAACTGAGGAATAGTCTAATATGTGTAAGCAACGAAAGTGAATGCGCTGTGGTGTATTCCACATCGCCCGTCTTGAGGTGGACCATGGGTAGAAACGCAAAGCATATCGATCGTCGCGTCCTGCGCAGCCGCAAGGCCATCATCGAGGCCTTTGATAGGCTCCTTGAGGAGAAGGAGCTCGACCAAATCACCGTCTCCGCGATTGCTCGCGAGGCCAATATCGATCGCAAAACGTTCTACGTGCATTTTGGCACCATCGACGGCCTTTTGGACGCGTTGGCAGAAGAGCGTGTGGACGAGATCTTGGACGTTATGGAGAACGCGCTTTCCACGGCGTCGCCCGACATGGAGATCGACGTTGCCATCGCCAAGTTCTTCGACATCGCCAACCAGGTGGTGTGCACCAAACTTGTCGATTCGGTGTGCCGTCGCAAGTCCTTCCCGGCGGACGAGCTGCTTACGCGCGTGCTCAAATCGTTTAAGGTCAAGCTGGTTGAGCGCGACATGCTGTTTGCGCAGATTCCGGACGCCCTGCTGGAGTTCCACCTTTCCTACATTATGGGCGGCATCATATCCATTTATAAGAGCTGGGTGAATTCCGATAGGTCGGTCTCTGTGGAGCAGGTTTCCCAGATAGCGCACGAGTTGATCATGCATGGATTGGACTCGCTCAAAATCAGCCTGGCTGATATGAAAGAGCGCAGGGATCATGGAGCGCCCGCGGCTTCGTGGTAGCATTGATGCGACCTGATCTATAAGCATTGCCCGCACGGTGCGGTAGGGGGCATCATGGCTGACAAGATTCTTCTGGTTGAGGATGATCCGCTTATCATCTCCTCGCTTACGGAGCTTCTGCATGCGGAAGGGTATGCGGTCGATACCGCGGATTCCCAGCAAGAGGCGATTTCCAAAGCCCTGGCTTCTTCTGCCGGCGTTGCGGGGGCATCCATCTACGCGCTGGTGTTGTTGGACGTCACGCTGTCATCCGGCAACGGGTTTGCCGTCTGCAGCGCAATCAAGCAGGCGGTTCCCAGCTTACCGGTCATCTTTCTCACCGCTTCCGACGACGAGTTCAACACGGTGACGGGCATCCAGATGGGTGCGGATGATTATATCGCCAAGCCCTTTAGGCCGCGCGAGCTCCTTGCTCGTATCGCGTCGGTCATTCGGCGCGCGCAGCCACAGCGCCGCGCGATCGCGCTGGGCCCCTTGGTTATCGATGCCGATAGGGCACATGTTGAGCGCGATGGCAAAGAGGTGCCGCTTTCCGCGCTGGAATACCGTCTTTTGCTGCTGTTCGCGCTCAACGCGGGCAAGCTGGTTTCACGCGACATGATCCGCGACGCCCTTTGGGACGATGCAGGCACCTATATCGAGGAAAATACGCTTTCAGTCTACATCAAGCGCCTGCGCGACAAGATCGAGGACGACCCCACGCATCCGCGGCTTATCGTCACCGTGCGCGGCCTTGGCTACAAGGCGCAAGGGTAGCGTGCGATGCTGCGGAACAGGGAAATCGCCCGCTTTGTGGCGTGCGTGCTTTTGGTCGCCATCTTCGCCGTTGCCGCAACCTACTGGTATGCAGGTGGCCTTGCGGCCGGGTGCGTGGCGGCGACCGCGTTGTTGCTCATGGGCGTGTTCGCGGTGTTCACCCGTGCGCGCTATCGCGAACTCTCGTCGCTCTCATCCAAAATCGATGCGATCCTCAACGGCAACCGCGATCTGTTCTTTGAGGGCATGCAAGAAGGCGAGCTGTCCATTTTGGCCAGCGAGCTCGATAAGATGGTGTCGCGCCTTCACGTAACGGCCGACCGGCTTGAGCGCGAGAGCAGCTCGCTTGCGGATTCGCTTGCGGATATCTCCCATCAGCTTAAGACACCCATGACATCGATGTCGATTATGTGCGAGCTCATGAAGACGCGCGTTCGAGAATCGTCCAATATCGGTGAGGACGATGTTCGCTACCTGCTCGACAAGCTTCGTTCCGTGCAGCTTCTGCAAGAGCGGGTGCGCTGGCTGGTATCGGTCCTTCTCAAGCTCGCGCGCATCGATGCGGGCGTGGTCAAGCTGGCGAGTCAGCGGGTCGACGCCGCCGCGGTTGTGAGGGAGGCCGCCGATTCGCTTGCCATTCCATTCGATTTGGCCAACGTTGAGCTGGTCTTGCATCTTGAAGATGGGTGCAGCTATACCGGCGACGCCGCTTGGAGCCGCGAGGCGGTCCTGAACGTGATGAAAAACTGCATGGAGCATGCGGGCGAGGGCGGCCGCGTGGAAGTGAGCGTGTCGTATGATGCGCTAGCATGCAGGATCTGCATCCAGGATACGGGTCCCGGGATCGCTCCAGAAGATCTTCCCCATGTGTTCGAGCGCTTCTATCGCGGCGAGGATTCTTCCGAGGCGACCGCGACCGACCCCTCTGGCGTGGGCATAGGGCTGTCGCTTGCCCAAAGCCTTGTCTCCGCGCAGGGCGGCGCTATCAAGGCGTCCAATGCGCGTGGGCGCGACGGAGCGGTTTTGGGAGCGCGCTTCGATATCGTCTTCTTTTCGGTAACCGTGTAGGCGCTCGCCGCATCGAAAAGCGCCGGAACCTCTGTAGCTAGAAGTTCCGGCGCCTTTGCATTACCAATGGACGATGACGCAGATGCCCTGTTTGACCAGATTGTAGAGCTCGCCCGCTTTATCGGGGGGCAGGTTTACGCAACCATGGCTTCCCACATACGTGTAGGCGTTGGGGTTGGAGAAACTAGCCGAAGACTGCCAGTCGGCATCGTGCAAGCCCACCGCACCGCCAATAAAGGGCATCCAATACTACACCGGGGTCTCGTACTCGCGCTCGCCGGTTTCCGGGTCGATCGCGCCGCGCAGCGTGATGTTGGTGCCGCACTGGTTCATACGGTACACGCCGGTGGGCGTGGCGTTGCCCTTGTTGGGGTTGCCCGTAATGCAGCCGGATTCCCATTGTAGGGTACCCGAGGCATCGTAATAGCGAGCGTGCTGCTCGGCGAGGTCGATGTCGACGTACTCCGCCCAGTCCTTCTCGCCCTGCTTGGTAAACACGGCGCCGGTGCTGGTGCAAGGGATCTCAAGGTCGCCGGTGGTCTTGTTGGCAACCGCGTCTTGAATCGCGCTGATCAGCTGGTCCTCGTCCACTTCCCAGCCGTACGTGCCGCCGTCGATCTGCACGGCCTTGCCGTCGGGGCGGGTGTAGGTGCGCGCCGTGCCCACGGTATCAAGGGTAGATGCCAGGGTGCGGGTCCACTCCTCAAGCTTCACGCTGTCAAGCGTTGGGGTAAGGGTGTCGTCAAAGGTGATGTACTGGGCAAGCGTCGAGCCGTCCAGCGTGCCCACGTCCATCCCGCCAAGCTTGAGGGAAAGGTCGGTCCCAATGAGCTCGTTGGCCTGCGCGCACGCCTGCGAAAGCTGCTCGTCGGTGGCGCCGGTGGCGAACTGCTCAAAATCATCCTGAGTAAGCTCAAGGTCGGTGTCAAGCATCGCGATAGCGCGAAGCGCATCCTGGTAGATACCATCGTCTTTAATCTTGACGTTCTTCTTTGCCTGCTCAAGCGTGAACGTTCCGGTCGAGGCGTCATAGGCGCTCGCCGCATCAAAGACGCCGCTGCGTCCCTGGTTGTAGGAGTCCACCGCCTCTTGCAGCTGGGCTTTGAACTGGGCCTGGTCAAACGTATCCGGCAAATCCGGGGCGTAGCCGTCGGTTTGGGATAATGTGGACGATGACGCGCTTGAGGAACTCAAGGATTCAAAGAGCTTTACCGGCCACATAAAGCTTTCGGCATGCTCCAGCATGTCTCGCGTCCGCTGGTCCGCATCGATGAGCGTTGTGGCGTCCGCCGGCTTATAGGTCCACGCGAAATCATTGCCCGTAACCGTAAGCGAATAGGAGCTCGCGGCTTTCTGCAGGCGCGTCGCGGCGTCTGCCTGCGGCAACCAGGAAACGTCGATGCCGGCGATCTGCGTGCCCGGGTAATAGCGGTTGGCGAAGATGTAGGCGCCCGCGCCATAACCGGCGACCAGCAAGGTGAGCCCTATGGCAAGGGTCACCTTGGGTGCGCGGTGCTTGCGGTGCGGCTTCTCGTCCGCATTCTTAGGTCCATTATCTTTGGGGGCAAAGTGGTTGCCGCCCTTATTCTCGTTGTTTTGGACAATGTCCGGCAGGCGGTCCCTGCGGGCGGGGTCCAGCGGGTTTGGTCCGGTTAGGGTCTCGAAAGGTGATGTGTTGTTCTGATAAGAGTTCATTTGATCACTTTTGAGGTTGGGCGCCCCTTTTGATGGATTGGCGCTAACGAATGTTGTCGCAAGTACAGCATTATAGTCGCCGTCAAGCACTCGACCGCTTGTTACCAAAAATTACGCGCAAGTCCCGCATCGCGCGCAGGCGGCAAGCGCCGAGGGCGCGGTGGCGATGCCGCCTTTCGCGGTTTCCCGCAAGCTCGAGGGCATGGCGTGGCCAACGGCAAGCATGACCTTGGCCATCTCGTCAAACGGAACCAGGCTCTCGATGCCGGATAGCGCGAGCTGCGCGGACGAGAACGCGCAGGCGACGCCGATGGCGTTGCGGTTTTGGCAGGGCACCTCAACCAGGCCGCCCACGGGGTCGCACACCAGGCCAAGCAGGTTCGACAGCGCGATCGCCGCGGCGTCAAGCGCCTGCTTGGGCGTGCCTTTTAGCATCTGCACCAACGCGGCGGCGGCCATGGCGGCGGCGCTGCCCACCTCTGCCTGGCAGCCGCCCTCTGCCCCGGCGACGCACGCGGATGTGGTGAGGCTTAAGCCAACGGCTGCGGAGCAGTACAGGGCCTCCATAATCTGTTGGTCCCCAAGCCCCAGGTTCTCGGCCAACGCCAAAACGCAGCCGGGGACCACGCCCGCAGATCCCGCCGTGGGCGCCGCCACTATAACGCCCATGGCGGCGCTTCGCTCCAGCACCGCCATGGCGCGCGCGACCGCCTGCGTCTGGACGCTGCCCATAAGGGGCGCGGCGTAACGGGCGACGCCCTCTTCTGCAACCAGCTTAGCCTCGCCGCCAATGAACCCTCCAAGAGAGCGCTGCGGGGTGGCTATGGGCGAGGTGGTCTCGCTTTTCATGACTTCGAGCACGCGGGTCATGGAGGCTAAGGATTGCTCGGCTCCCAGCAGGCGGCGCTCGCGCTCCGCCATCACGCCGCCAATGGTGAGCCCCATGTTCTCGCATGCCTGCAAAAGCTGCTGGCCGTCATCAAAGAGTTCCCTGGTCGACACGCCGGGGGACAGCGTGGAGGCCGACCCCGGCAGCTTGATGTAGGTGGCGTGGTCGACCACGTCGAGCTCTTGCACAAGGGGCAGGACGGACTCCGCCGGTGCGCCGTCCGTTTCGAACACGGTGTAGGCGCGGCCGCCTTGCTCGGTTCTATAGGTGCGGCAAAAGGCGATGTTGGCGTTGGCGTTGGCCAGCAGGGCCGTAAGCGAGGCGAGCGCTCCGGGGGCGTCCCGGTGAGAGACAAACAACGTTGAATACATGCCCGAGATGTCGACGCCCACGCCGTTGATACGCGTGATGCGCATCTTGCCGCCGCCCAGGCTCTCGCCGCGTACCTGCGCCTTGGATCCAAACTCATCGACCATGTCGATGTCGACTGTGTTGGGGTGGATCGATCCGTCGTCGCCGGCGATGGTGAAGCTGTACGCCAGGCAACGGCTGTCTGCCAGCTCGAAGGCGTCCTTGATGCGCTCGTCATCGGTGTCGAGCCCTAGTATGCCGGCGACCAGTGCGCGGTCGGTGCCGTGTCCGCGATACGTGTGGGCAAAGCTATTCCACAGCGTAAAGCGCACCTGGACCACGCGCCCTTCAAGTAGCGAGGCCGCTACCTGCGCACATCTAAGCGCCCCGGCGGTATGAGAGGAGGAAGGACCCACCATAACGGGGCCCAAGATCTCAAAGGCGGATGTGGTGGCAAGGGTTTGCGGCGTGGAAGCCATGGGCGTTCTCCTATCGGGGCGCGCGGACGTTTGATGTAAGGCGTGGACGAGGATTAGGGTTGGACGAGAATAATCGAAAGGCCCGAACAACCTTATGTGTCGTTCGGGCCTATTGTAACGTGAGCTATGCGTCTACAGCGCGAGCGCGCGGGCGCGGTCGATCCTTGCCAGGCAATCGTCCTTGCCCACCAGGGCCATGGTCTCGCCAAGCGGGGGAGACACCATGTTGCCGCACACGGCTACGCGAACGGCCTGGAATACGATGCGCTTCTTTGCATCGAGCGCATCGGGAAGGGGCTCCAGCGCGCCGTCGATCGCCTCGGGAGTCCACGCGTCGCCCGCGACGGCATCGAGCGCTTCGCGCGCGGCGTCGAGAACGGCACCCATGCCATCCTTGGCAAGGCCCTTGGCAACGGACTTCTCGTCATACTCAAGCGTTTGAGCGGTTGCGAACACCGGAGCCGCGACAACCGCGGCGTCCGCAGGCATCTTGGTGCGCGGCTTGACGATGGCTGCCAGGGCGTCGACCCATGCCTCGTCCGCCTCGAAGCCGTCATCGATCAGGCCGGCCTCATGCAGCTGGGGCAGCATGATCTGGTCGGCGAAATTGGCGTCGCTCATCGCGTTGATGTACTCCGCGTTCATCCAGTCGAGTTTCTTGGGGTCGAAGGTCGCGGGGTTCTTGGAGATGCGATCGAGCGAGAACTGGGACGCCAGGACGTCGCGGGGGATGACGGTGGTCTCGCCGTCGAGCGACCAGCCCAGAAGCGCGAGGTAGTTCACAAAGGCATCGGACAGGTAGCCGGCGTCGCGATACTCTTCTACGGACGTGGCGCCGTGGCGCTTTGAGAGCTTCTTGCCGTCTGCGCCCAAGATCATGGATATGTGGGCAAAGGTGGGAACGGGCGCCTCTAGCGCTTCGTACACCATGACCTGACGGGGGGTGTTGGAAAGATGGTCGTCACCGCGGATGACGTGGGTGATGCCCATCATGGCATCGTCTACAACGGTCGCGAAGTTATACGTTGGCGTACCGTCGGAGCGGAAGATGACAAAGTCATCGAGCTCCTTGGCATCGAAGACCACGTCGCCGTGGACCGCGTCATGGATCACCACGTCGCCGCGGTCGGCGGGAACCTTGATGCGCAGGACGTAGGGCTCGCCGGTGTCGATGCGGGCCTGGGCCTCCTCGCGGGAAAGGTCGCGGCAGCGGCGCTGGTAGCCCTGGAACGGGTCCTTGCGGGCCTGTGCTGCGGCGCGATCCGCTGCCAGCTGCTCGGTGGTGCAGAAGCAGGGGTAGGCACGGCCGGCGTCCCACAGCTTCTGAGCGGCCTCTTTATACATATCGAGTCGCTCGGTTTGGGCGTACGGTCCAAAGTCGCCGCCCACCTCGGGGCCCTCGTCCCAATCAAGGCCCAGCCAACGCATGGCGCGCAGGATGATCTGGGTGTTTTCGTCCGTGGAGCGGGTGGGGTCCGTGTCATCGATGCGTAGGATGAAGGTGCCGCCGTTCGCGCGGGCGAATGCCCAGTTGTAAATAGCCGTGCGGGCGCCGCCGATATGCAGCTTGCCCGTAGGGGAGGGCGCGAAGCGGACTCGAACGCTAGAAGTCATGTAAGCTCCCAATATTTGTTGGTGTTTGTTGCCACACGCATTATAGAGCAGTCAAGGGTTAAACGACTGCGTTGGTACGGCTCGAGTGCCAACTGCGCACAAGATGTGAGTCGATATTGGACAGTTGTGGAAGATACATTCTACATCCCATCCTAGTTGTATAATGTGCGGGCATTGACCGGGGGAATGGTAACGGCCCCCGGCTGTTTTTTCGAAAGGGGCAGGTTATATGCCAGATTTCAATCGTTCCACCCAGGAACACGCTACCGTTAGTCGATCCTTTGTATTCACCTCTGAATCGGTGACCGAGGGGCATCCGGACAAGATCGCCGACCAAATCTCCGACGCCATCCTCGATGCGATCCTCGAAAAGGAGGCGACCCTGCAGTCGCAGGGCTACATTTCCCCCAGCGGCGTGCCTGCTAACGTCGATAACGTGCGCTGCGCGTGCGAGACGTTGGTCACCACCGGCTCCATCATCGTCTCCGGCGAGATCCGCACCCAGGCCTACGTCGACGTGCAGCAGATCGCCCGCGACGTTGTTCGCCGCATTGGTTACGACCGAGCTAAGTTTGGTTTTGACTGCGAGACCTGCGGCGTCATCAATATGATCCACGAGCAGAGCCCCGATATCGCGCAGGGCGTGGACGAGAGCTACGATGCGCAGGCTGGACGCACCACCGACCCCCTCGACCTGATCGGCGCCGGCGACCAGGGCATGATGTTTGGCTACGCCTCCAATGAGACGCCCACCTTGATGCCCATGCCCCACTATCTCGCCAGCAGGCTTGCGGAGCGTTTGGCCTCTGTTCGCCACGACGGCACGCTGCCCTATCTTCGTCCAGACGGAAAGACGCAGGTCACCGTGCGCTATGAGGACGGCAAGCCCGTCGCGGTCGAGACCATCGTTATCTCTACACAGCACGCGCCCGAGATCGAGTCCATGGACTTTATCAAGGGAGACCTCAAGACGCATGTCATCGCGCCCGTTATGCATGCGGCTGGCATCGATTGGGATAACGCCGAGCTCTACGTCAACCCCACGGGTCGATTTGTAGTTGGCGGCCCCATGGGAGACACCGGCCTCACCGGCCGCAAGATCATCGTCGACACCTACGGCGGCTATGGTCGCCACGGCGGCGGCGCGTTCTCCGGCAAGGACTGCACCAAGGTCGACCGCTCTGCGGCGTACGCGGCGCGCTGGGTTGCCAAAAACGTGGTAGCAGCCGGGTTGGCGGACCGATGCGAGGTCGAGCTGGCGTATGCCATTGGCGTCGCTCATCCGCTGTCGATCATGGTCGATACGTTCGGCACCGCGCATGTGGACGAATCCGTCATCGAGCGCGCCGTGACCACCGTCTTCGACCTGCGCCCGGGCGCCATCATTCGCGATCTCGACCTGCGTCGCCCCATCTATGAGAAGACGGCAGCCTACGGCCACTTTGGTCGCGAGGACGCCGACTTCACGTGGGAGTGCACCGACCGCGTTGCCCAGCTTCGCGCGGCCTGCGGCATGTAAAATAGCCGTATGGTGCACCGTGATGTAGAACAGATGAGTTTATTTGGAGCGCCCGCCACCGCGGGCGTTTCCTCATCTGCGGGCAAAACCCCTCTTACGGAAATCCAGGCGCCCACGGGTCCCGCCGGTACGTCGTATCCGCTCTACGCCTCCGTGGTCATCGACATTCCTTCCAGGGCGCTTTCCGACCCCTTTGCTTACGGTGTCGAGGCGGCTTATGCGGACGATATCGATGAGGGGTCTGTTGTCCTCGTCTCCTTTGGACGCCGCATGGTTATGGGCTACGTCGTCGCCTTGTCGCCCATCCTCAGCGAGCTTCCCGCCGCCGCCGATCTTGACCCATCCAAGGTAAAACCCATTCGAGATCTTCTCGCCCCCTCCTCATGCAGCGAGCTGTTTGCTTCAGTTTCTTTTTGGATGAGCCGCGAGTACGTCGCTGCGCTCTCCGAGTGCCTACGGCTCTTTCTTCCTCCAGGCGGCACGCCGCGCCTTGACAAAGCGGACGATGGCACCTATCGCCTCAAAGAGCCCGCCGTGCACGCCGTCAGCGAACGCGTGGTGTCCATCACGCCGGAGGGCGCGGATTACGCCCCGCCCGCGAATGCGCACCGCCAGCGCCAACTGATCGAGGCGCTCTCCTGCGGCCCCGTCAGCACAAGGGAGCTCAATCTCCTGTATACGGATATGTCCTCTACCATTCGCACGCTCTCAAAAAAGGGCGTGGTAAGGGTGGACGAGCGACGCGCGTGGCGTGGCCTGGGCGATGAGACCACGCTCTCCTCCGCCCGCGTCGCTGCACCAAAAACGCTTACCGACGGGCAGCAGCGCGCGCTTCAGGAAATCTATTCTTGTCTGCAAGCGGGGCGCGGTGACGTCATCTTGATCGACGGCGTTACCGGATCCGGTAAGACGGAGGTCTATCTTTCAGCCATCGAGCGCGTCCTCAAACAGGGGAAGACGGCGTGCGTCCTGGTTCCGGAGATCTCGCTTACCGCTCAGACCGTCGGCAGGTTTCGCTCTCGTTTTGGTGGTCTGGTCGCGGTGTTCCACTCGCGCTTGTCCGCCGGCGAGCGCCTGGACCAATGGGATATGGTGAAAAGCGGCGCGGCCCGCGTGGTCGTTGGGGCTCGCTCCGCGCTGTTTTGCCCCTTAAGGGATTTGGGCCTCATCGTTATCGACGAGGAGCACGAACAATCATACAAGCAGGGCTCGTCCCCTCGCTATCACGCCAGGGACGTCGCCGCGTTCATGGCTAAGCTCGGAGGCTTTCCGCTGGTGCTCGGCTCGGCGACTCCTTCCGCAGAGGCGCTTGCCCGCGTTGCGGCGGGCGAGCATCTGGGGCAGAGGTGGACCCGTGTCGAGATGCCGGAACGTCCCGGCTCGTCCGTGCTTCCAAGAGTAGTTATATCCGACCTGCGCCGCGAATTCGCGGCGGGCAGCCGCTCCATTTTCTCCAAACCGCTCTACGATGGCCTTATAAGGGTCGCCGAGCGCCGCGAGAAAGCCGTGCTGCTTCATAATAGGCGAGGGTTCGCGCCGTTTTTGCTGTGCCGCGAGTGCGGATGCGTGCCCACCTGCAAGCACTGTTCCACGTCTCTAACCTATCATGAGCGCACGCACGCGCTTGAGTGCCATACGTGCGGCGCCGTCTACCACATCAACCCGTATCCCGCGCCCGGCTCGGCCTGTCCCCAATGCGGCAGCAGATATCTCGCGAAGATGGGGCTGGGCACGCAGCAGGTTGAAGACGCCTTACGCCAGATCATGCCCGCACATGTGGACATCATTCGCATGGACGCGGACTCCACCAAGGGCAAGGACGCGCACAAAGAGCTGCTCGAGGCGTTCGACGCATCGGAGTGCGCCGTGTTGGTGGGTACCCAGATGATCGCCAAGGGTCTGGACTTTCCCGAAGTCACGCTGGTTGGCGTTATCAATGCGGACTACGCCCTCAAGATGCCGGACTTCCGCGCCCAGGAGCGCGCCTATGACTTGCTCGAGCAGGTTGCGGGACGAGCTGGCAGGGGAGCGTCTGCGGGCGAGGTGGTTATCCAAACCTATTTGCCGCACGATCCCGTAATCCGCGCGGTCGCCACCCATGATCGCTCGATCTTCACCGCGCATGACCTCGCCCAGCGCCAAGAGGCCTTCTATCCTCCGTACGTTCGCCTAACCAACGTGTTGGTGTGGGGGACAAATCAGGCTGCGACAAAGCGGTATATTGACAAGCTCGCCGCGGCGGTGCGCCAGTGCTTCGATTCCCTGCGAGGGACGGACCAGGCGTGGTCGCTTGCCGGCGACCCAACGGCAGCCCCTATCGTTCTAGGGCCTACTCCTTGTGTGCTTGAGCGGGCGAAAGACCGCTATAGGTTCCACTTTGTTGTAAAGTCCCCTGTGGGGTACCATGTTTCAGAGGCCATCGACGGCGCGTTGTCGCAGATTGGGCCCCAGCCAGGTATTAACGTCAGCGTCGACGTCGACGCCTACGATTTGATGTAGCAAAAGGAGAGCGTGATGAAGCTTAACGGCATCGTCCTTTCACCCGACCCCCGTCTTCGCCAGGAGTGCGCGCCCATCGAGGAGATTACGCCCGAGATCGAGCACCTTGTTGAGAAGATGAAAGACGACATGTTCGAGAACGGCGGCTGTGGCCTTGCGGCGCCCCAGGTGGGTGAGCTCATTCAGCTCGCCATCGTCGATACCGATTATTCGGACGAGTCAGATTACGACCCCTACATCCTCATCAACCCCGTTATCGTCGAACAGTCCGACAACCTGGTGCCCTATAACGAGGGCTGTCTGTCTATTCCCGGTATCAACTGCGAGATCAAGCGCCCAGATCATGTTGTTGTAGAGGCGTACAACCTTGATGGCGACCTTATGCGCTACGAGGCCTCCGGCGACTTGATGTGCGTATGCCTGCAGCATGAGATCGACCACCTCCATGGCATGACTATGTTCGAGCGCCTCTCTCCCATGCAGCGGGTGCATGCGCTAAGGGCCTATCAAGAAGCGCTGGACCGCGGCGCCAAGCCCGGCGACACCGAGTAGCTCCCTCATCGTCCAAAGATTGGAACCAAAAGATTGGAACCACCTATGCGCGTAGTTTTCATGGGTACGCCGGCGTTTGCCGTGCCATCTCTTACACGCCTTGCTCAAGAGCACGACGTCGCCCTGGTGCTTACCAGGCCCGATGCCGTCCGTTCGCGCGGCAAGAAGCTCGAGCCGTCTCCCGTCAAGGTTGCCGCCCATGAACTGGGGCTCCCCGTACTCGAGGCAACCCGCATCGATGCAGACGTGCTCAAGGCCCTTCGCGATGCGGAGGCCGACGTGTTCTGCGTCGCCGCATATGGTTGCATCCTTCCCGATGAAGTGCTCACGATCGCGCCTTTGGGCTGCGTCAACGTCCACGCGTCGCTGTTGCCGCGCTGGCGCGGTGCGGCGCCCATCCAGCGCTGCATCCTAGAGGGTGACGACGTCACGGGCGTCTCCATCATGCGCATTGGCCACGGCGTCGACACCGGCGACTATTGCGCGCAGGCCACCTGCTCGGTTCCCGGTAAAAATGCCGACCAGCTTACGCAAGAGCTCGCCAAGCTTGGCGGAGACCTACTTGTCGACACGTTGCCCAGACTCGCTTCCCATGAGGTTGTCTGGGCCGTTCAGGACGAGGCGCTGGTAACGCATGCGGCGAAGATCTCCAAAGCCGAGCTCAAGCTCGACCCGGCTGCATCCGCCCTCGATAACGTGCGCCGCGTGCTTGCGTCTTCTGATACCGCACCCGCGCGCTGCGAGTTTGCCGGCAAGGGCGCCCGCATTGTAGGCGCCTCTCTCATCGATATGGCTGATGGTGCGGCGCCATCCGTCCAGCAAGGCGTTCTATCGGTTCACGGTGGCCGCGTTTTCGCCGGCTGCGCGGACGGCGCGTTCGAGGTCCTGTCCGTCAAGCCCGATGGCAAGCGCCTTATGGATGCACGTTCCTGGTCCGCCGGCCTGCGCGGGCAAGATGCTAGCTGGGATTCGATTTCCTGATGAGCGACCACGCCACAACCTTGTCTCCCGCCCGCCGTCTAGCGCTCGACATCCTTCTCGACGTTGGGCGGCGCGATGCGTTCGCACGCGATGTGCTGAATGCTAATACCTCTCTTAAAAATCTGGACGAGCGCGATGCGGGTTTAACGCGGCGCCTTGTACTGGGCGTTACCGCAACGTCCGGGTGCCTGGACGATTTCCTTCAGCAGTGTAGCGATCCTAAAACCCGCTTCAGCCCCCGCGTTCGCTGCGCGCTGCGCATAGCGCTCTTTGAGCTGCTCTATCTTGACGCCCCCGCAAACGTAGCCGTTAGCCAGGGTGTTGAACTTGCGCGCTCTCAATCTCGCGGCGCCGCGGGCCTTGCCAACGCGGTGCTCCACCGCGCCGCATCAAATCGATCCTCTTTCCGTGAGGCGGAAGGGGTCGATCCGGTTCATGCGCGCATCGTCTCGCTTGCTCGCACGTCGGGCACGCCCGTATGGCTTGCAAGGATCATTGAGGACTCCTTAGGGCAAGATGCCGCCCGCGACGTCTTCGCGTCTGAGCTCACGCCCGCGCCCGTCACCTTCCACCTCAATCCGCTTACGGGAGATTGCGCCCAAGGCGACGGCGTGGGGAAGGGCTCTCTTCCCGGTTGCATCGAACCCGTGGATTCCGCTGCTTATATCCGCTCCGGTGCGCTAGGCGCCTACAAGGCGGTCGCCAGCGATGCAAGCGCCCAGCTTATCGCTACATCTGCGACGCGTCCCGGATCCTGCCTTGAGATTGGCTCTGGACGAGGAACCAAGACGTTCATCATGGCTTGCCAGGCATATAGGGCTGGATGGAACCGCGACCACGTGGCGGTCGATCTCTACCAAGAGAAATGCCACATGAATGCCGCTAGGCTTATCGACGCCGGTTTACCGCCGGCACGCTTTGCGCACGGCGATGCTCGCGACCTCGATGCCGTTCTTAACGAAATCGATGGCGAGACGGGCGCGCACGTGATGTTCGACACCGTTCTTCTCGATGCGCCGTGCTCTGGTACGGGAACCATGAGGCGTCATCCGGAGATTCCCTGGCGCCTCGCGAAACAAGATATAGTGCGCGAGTTGCCTGCATTGCAGTTCGACTTGCTGTGCGCTGCCGCCTCGAGGGTCGCTTCCGCGGGAGAGCTCTATTACGCGACGTGCTCTATCATATATGACGAGAACATGGCCGTTGTCCAGCGGTTTTTATTTTCGCCTTTAGGGTCCCAGTTCACGCTCGCCCCGGTTAGCAGCTCTGACATCTTCGATCTGCCGGCGTTTGCTCAAGCGTCTACAACCATTAGGGATTCCGAGAATGAGATCGGATGCTATGCGAGCCATCCTGCTCCGGGTAAACCGGACGGCCATTTCTGCGCACGCCTTGTTCGCGCTTAGCCCTTGAGCAGCGCTTGAAAACGCTCCACTCGCCTCTTACCCACGTGATTCTCGTCCAAAAAGAACGGCCCCGCCACGGTCATATAAGCCGTCGGCGGGGCCGTATGCCTTCTTAGGCGCTATTGGCCGAGTAGTTGGCTACCGAATAATTGTTGGTTACCTAGTTGGCGTGTGGGCAGTCGGCGCATCCACACGAACCGGTGGTAGCGCTGGTGCTAGACGATCCGCCTCGCATGTCCGTGTTGTAGAATCCACTGCCCTCGAACTTGATTCCGCTGGCAGAGAACACCTTATCCGCAGGCTGTCCGCACTGGGGGCAAACGACGGCGGGATGCTCCTGCATGCCGTGCTCTACCTCGAATACGTGTCCGCAGCTGCCGCAGCGATAGTCGTAGCGTGCCATTTCAAATCCTTCTGCTTCTCATAAATCGCCCGCCATGTCATTTTGAACATGGCGGGCGCCTCACGTTTACGGTTGATACTTTACCCAATTACGGGAGGCGCGGGACGATTATTGCTCGCTAGCGTCGTGAAAGCGTCCCGATTCCACGAGCAGCGTCGCCATCTTGCTGCAAGACGCGTTGAGCTGCGTCTCATCGGCCTGCCAACCCCAGTTACCCTCAGCAATACCAGGCTTGTTCATACGGGCGTCATCATCCAGGAACATGCAGTCTTGCAACTGCATCATGACCACGCGCGCGGGGCTTCTGAGCGAACGTGTGAGGATCTCACCCGCAAGGTACTTGGCGCCTTGCTTGTCGTTGTCCGAGCAGAATGCGCGGCCCACAAAACCCGTGAGCGTAGACGTGTCATGGGTTGAGATGTACAGGATCTTGTCCAGATGGGGGCAGATCTCCTGGCGAACATCGTTATCGGCGAACTCGAGAACGTCCATACCGGGGAAGCCGCACGAAGCGACCAGTGCGCGAACGGCGGGGGTAAGCAAGCCCAGGTCCTCCGCGATAAACGGCAGGGGACCAAATTCCTCATACGCGCGCCGGAAGAAGTCGAAGCCCGGGCCGTTGAGCCAGCGCCCGTCCGCACCCGTCTTGCCCGCGGGAATACCAAAGTAGTTTTGGAAACCCAAGAAGTGATCCAGACGCACGCGGTCATACAGCTTGAAGGAGCGGCGCAGGCGCGCCATCCACCAAACGTATCCATCCTTCTTCATGCTGTCCCAGTTGTACGTGGGGTTGCCCCAAACCTGGCCGGTTGCAGAGAAGCGATCGGGCGGAACGCCAGCGATCTCGTAGGGCATACCGTCCTTTCCCAGGGAGAACATGCTGGGCTCCGACCACGCATCTGCCGAATCATCGGAGACGTACATGGGGATGTCTCCGATGATCTGGATGCCGCGGCTATGGGCGTACTCCAGCATCTCCTTCCATTCGCGATCAAAGCGATATTGGGCGTATGCATGGTATTCAGCGCTGGGCGAGAATGTCTCATCGGAGAGGATACCAACGGTGTAGCGCTGCAAAATCTTGGGCCACTTATGACGAGAAGCGCCGGCGTGGAACTCTTTGACCGCCATAAAGGCGCAATAGGAGTCGAGCCATTGCTCGTTTTCGCGCGCAAATTCCAGGTAAGAGGCGCTCTTGAAGCCGCCGGCCTTCTTGAATTGCGAGAACGCCTGCCTCATCTCGCTCGCGCTCTCTTCCAAAAGCGACTCGTTGCCCGCGAATGCGGACGGTCCGGCATAGGGGGACCCAAAACTATCGGTGGGGTTGACGGGAAGTACCTGCCAGTATCTCATGCCCATCTCGGCGAGATGGTCGATGAAGCGACGCGCGGGGGCGCCCAGGGTGCCGGGCTCTCCCTTGGTGTTGGGGAGGGACGTGATATGGCAGATAACGCCCGCACCGGGCTCCATGTCTTTTTGCAGGCGCTGCTGCTTGTTCGCGTAGATGACCGAGGATCCCAAGGGCCAAAGCTTGACCTCGGCGCAACCGTCTGCCGCGCGAACTAGATTGTTGCCGTTCAGCAGGTCGATTGCCATGTCGTTTTCAACCGGAACGCGAACAACGCGCGTATTCGACAGGCTGCGGTTGATTAAGATGGTGGCGACCTGGCCATCGGCGCTGCGGCGCTTGAAGCACAACACGTCGTCGTTCAGAGCGCGCGCCTGCAGCGTGCCGTCGATAAGGAACGGAAGCGTTTTGCGCAGGCCCGAGGCGTTCCTGATCATGGTTAGCATGTCACGGTCGTGGATGTCGTCCTCTTCAGGAAGTGTGCGGCGGTTGCCGGGGTCAGAGAGGCCCTCGAGCGCGAACTCATCGCCGTAATAGATCGAAGGGACGCCGGGCAGCGTCATCTGCATCAGCGTGGCAAGCCAAAAACGGCCCTTGGCGCGGCCCATGGAGTTCTCGTCCAACCTAAAGCGACCGCGTTCGCTCTCGGGAATCTGCGACTCATCCGGACCGTCGCCCAGCACAGAGGCGACGCGCGGTTTATCATGGCTGCCCAGCAGGTTGAGGGCGCACATCAGGGCCTCGGGCGGATAGTTCTCCCTAATCGATTCGATGCGCTCGGCAGCCTGGTACGCGGTCTCCTTATCGAGCAGGAAGTTGAGCATCATGTCACGGAAGGGGTAGTTCATCGCGGAATCGAGCTCGTCGCCCTGCAGGTAGGTTCGAAGCTTGCTGTAGCTAATTTTGTTCGAGGCGTCTTCCCATACCTCGCCTAGAAGCAGACCGTCGGGACGCTCCTTGAGCAGCGCCGTTTTAATATCGCGAATGAATTCATCTGAAAGCTCGTCCGCGACGTCCAGTCGCCAACCGCTCGCGCCGGCGCGGATCCACTTGCGAATCACGCCGTCCTCGCCCAAGATAAGATCGCGAACAAGCGGGGAGTCCTCATTAAGCGCGGGCATGTTGCCGATGCCCCACCAAGAGGCATAGCTACCGTCCTCCTTAAAGTGGTAGGCGTCGCGCCAGGGGGAGTCTTCGCTTTGCCAGGCACCTTCCGTTGGATAGTTGCCGTAGCGGTTGAAATAAAGCGAGTCATCGCCCGTATGATTGAATACACCGTCGAGGATCAAGCTTATTCCCAGCTCTTTGGCGTCTTTTGCCAGCGCCTTGAAATCGTCCTCCGTGCCAAGCATGGGGTCGATGGTGAGGTAATCGCCGGTGTCATAGCGGTGGTTGCTCAGAGCTTTAAATATGGGGTTGAGGTAGATGGCGGTGATGCCCATCTCGTGCAAACGGGGAAGATCCTCGCGGATTCCCTCAAGCGAGCCTCCGTAGAAATCCCAATTCTGGATCGAATTATCGGTAGCCCTATCGTAGACAGGCGGGGTATTCCAATCCCAGACGATCTTCTTTCCAGGACCCTTGCGGGGCTTTTCAACCTCTTTTACAGCGCGCTCGCGCCAATTGGCATCACGGCGGTACCTATCGGGAAAGATCTGGTAAACCATGCCCTTTTCATACCAAGCCGGCCTGGTTGCACGGTGCTTGTAGACGGTAATTTGAAATGAGGGGACATCGGCGTAGTCGTAGGTGACCGCCTCTCCGCCCGTTACGCCCACGGGCGCTCCCACGTGGCAGGTATAGCCATCTTGCGTGGAAACTATAAAGCTGTACCACTTAAGCTGGGGTTTGTCGCACTCAATTGAAGCGCTGAAACAACCATCGCCCTTGTGATCCATATCGATTATGGTCTCACCGACTCCGTCCACCCAAATGCGGGTTTTGGCGGTAACCGCTTTGGGATCGATATCGTCCACGCGAATGGAAAGCTCCACGGTGGTTCCGATGACGACGGCGCCAAAGGGGGAGCGGTACTCTGCCAAACGGCTGTTGTGTCGAATGTTCATATACGTGACTCCTTGCGCATTTACGGGTACTATCCAGCGCGAATGCCAGGTTCATGAGAATCTCAGCGTTACTATTATATGCAATCTATGTGGACGAGACCAAATATCGAAACATGAAAACGGCCCCGTTCCCACCGATGCGATGAGAACGGGGCCCTGCGCGTTAAGACGGTTCAGCAGGTCTTAACGGCGCTTTTGAGTTTTACGGGCGGAGGAAACCGTCTTTGCAGCAGGCTTCTTCTCAGCCGCGGGCGTAGCTGCGGACTGGGGCTCGGGTTTGGCGGCAGCTTTGGTCGCTGCGGCAGCGGTCTTTACGGACGAGGAAGGAGCCTTGGGCTCTTCGGCCTTCATCCCTGCCTTAGCGGAAGGCTTTACTGCGGGCGCTGTCTCTTCTGCAGCAGGCTTGGCTGCGATGGTCTTGGCAGCAGCGGTCTTGGTGGCAGTTGCAGCCTTGGTCGCAGTGGTTTTTGCCGCCGTGGACTTAGCGGCGGTCGCCTTAGTTGCCGCCTTCGTTGTAGTAGCGGCCTTCGACGCCGTAGCCTTAGCTGCAGTGGTCTTGGAAGTAGCAGCCTTTGCAGTAGCAGGCTTCGCAGGAGTTTCTGCTGCGGTCGCGGCCGCGGCGCACTTTTTCGATGCGGACTTGGCGGCCTTGGTCGCGGGCTTCTTTGCTGCAGGGGCCTCTTCCTTAGTGGGCTCTACAGCTTCTGCAGCGGGCTTAGCAGCCGGCTTCTTGGCAGCGGTCTTACGAGGAGCCGCCTTCTTTGCCGGACCGGGCTTAGCGGCGGGCGCCTCTGCTTCGGGAGCCTTTGCCTCTTCAGCCTTGGGCTGTTCGGCAGTGGCTTCCTCTGTCTTAGGCTCTACAGCTATCTCCT
Organism: Collinsella tanakaei YIT 12063; assembly: GCF_000225705.1. GTDB lineage: Bacteria > Actinomycetota > Coriobacteriia > Coriobacteriales > Coriobacteriaceae > Collinsella > Collinsella tanakaei. Next base: position 337,557 of record NZ_JH126467.1, on the reverse strand, counting down.
CGGTCTTTTCTTCCAACTCGGGAACCCACACGGGAACCTCGGGGTGCATCCAGCGATACAGATCCATATACTTGCTCGCGGAACGGGTCCAGCTGAAGTCCTGGTTCATCGCCTGCGTGACAACGTTGTTCCATGCGTCGTGGTTATCCCAGAAAAGACGTGCGCCGCGGAAGACGGCATCGCCCATCTCATCGCCGTTGAAGTTGGCGAAGGAGAATCCGGTGCCCTCACCAGTCTCATAGTTGTAAGGGATGACGGTATCCTTCAGACCGCCGGTCTCGCGAACGACGGGAAGGGTACCGTAACGCATGGCGATCATTTGGGACAGACCACAGGGCTCGAAGAGCGACGGCATCAAGAACATATCCGAGCCGGCGTACATGCGCTGGGACAGGGCGGGATCGAACTGGATGCGAGCCGCCATCTGGCCGGGGTATTTGGAAGCGAAGTAGCGAAGCGCGTTCTCGTACTCGTAATCACCGGTTCCGAGAACGGCGACCTGAACGCCGTTAGACAGGACGCGGTCGAGCGCATAGGTGACAAGGTCCATGCCCTTTTGGCGGGTGAGGCGCGTGACCATGGTCATAAGCGGTTGGTCGTCGCGAACCGTAAGGCCCAGCTCCTCCTGAAGCTTCGCCTTGCAGATGGCCTTGCCGGAGCGATCGGAAACGCTGAAGTTCTGGGCGATCGCGGGGTCGGTCTCGGGGTTGAAGTGGTCGGTGTCGATACCGTTGACGATGCCCTGAAGGGCCTCGCGGCGGCGGCGGAGCACGCCATCAAGGTGCTCGCCGTAGGCAGGCGTCTGGATCTCGCCGGCGTAGGTGGGGGAGACCGTGGTGATGGCGTCGCTGTAGTTCAAAGCACCCTGCATGAAGTTGACGGCGTCGTGGCCGCAGGTGAGTTGGAACGCGGCGGCGGGGATGTGCGCCAAGCCGCAGATGTCCTCGAGCACCTTAGCGCTGAACTGGCCCTGGAAGGCGATGTTGTGGATGGAGAAGATGGTTGAGACGTTCTCGTAGAGCGGCATGCCCTGGTAGAACTCGCGCAGGAATACCGGTGCGAGAGCGGTATGCCAGTCGTTGCAGTGCAAGATGTCCGGCCTAAAGCCATCGGGCAAATACTGCAGGCTCTCGGTGATCGCCTTGGAGAAGAATGCAAAGCGCTCGCCATCATCGAAGAATCCATACGGATAATCGCGATCGAAGTAGCGCTTGTTGTCGACAAAGAGATACGTCACGTCATTATGGATAAGGCGCTCGAGGCCGCAATACTCGTTGCGCCAGCCAAGGCTGACGTAGAACTCTGCAACGTGCTCCATCTTGTTTTTGTACTCATCGGAGATAGTCCCATAGAGCGGGACCATGACGATAACGTTTGCGCCGGCCTTTTGCAGCGCGGCGGGCAAGGAGCCCGCAACGTCGCCCAGACCGCCGGTCTTGACGAACGGAGCCGCCTCAGCCGAAGCAAAGACGACGTTCATCTTCCTATGATTGTCAGACATGCTCTCTCCCAAAGAATAGATTCCTTTAAGAATCGCCGCCCAGAGTCTGTTCTGGACGGCGATTCAATCATACCAGCATCATGTGAAGCGCTGGTTACATACCACGCCTCAAGGCGAAACCGTTACAGTGGCGCCTTGGGAAGAACAAGGATGGCCTCGGGCGTGCCGCGCAGCTCGGTGTTGGCGGGAACGACATTGTTCTTGTCAACGATCGCGTTCTCGACGCGCGCACCGCTCTTGATGACGCAGTCCTGCATGATGATGCTGTTGGTTACAGATGCGCCGTTCTCGACGATAACGCCACGGGACAGGATGGAGTTGCGCACCGTACCGTTGATGTTGCAGCCGGACGAGATGAGCGAGTTGCACGCATGGCAAGTCGCGGCATACTTTGCGGGCGGCACGTCGTGAGCCTTGGTCATGATGGGCCGATCGGGCATAAACAACTTGTCGGCGACGTCCGGATTTAAGAGCTCCATGCTGCGCTTATAGAAGCTGGTTTCATCAAAGATGCCAACTGCCATGCCCTTGAACTCGTAGCTGCAGACGTCGACGCGAGCAAAGTCGCCGGCAATTGCCTCGAAGAAGTCCATGTAGTCGGCGCTGGCGTACTGGTCGATGATCTCGAGCAGAAGCTGGCGGTCAATGATGAAGCAGTCCAGGAACTTGTTGTCGCCGAACTGGCAGCCGGATTTGACAGACTGGACGCGGCCGGCTTCGCCGATAACGAGGGAAGTTACGTCCTCGTGTGCGCGTTCGGCCTTGCAGTAGACCATGGTGATGCCGGCCCCGCTGGATGCATGGGCATCAATGATCTGGTTGAGATCGATGTTGAACACTACGTTGCTTCCGCACATAACGACATAGGGCTTGTCGGAACGCTGGAAGAGCACCTTGTTGGAAATGATGTCGCGAAGCAAGAAGCGCATGCCGCGGCGAGACGTGCCATAGGGGTTGCCGGGGACCAGGAACAGGCCGCCCTTCTTGCGGTCGAGCATCCAGTCTTTACCGGAGCCGATGTGGTCTATAAGAGAACGGTAGTTTCCGGGCATCACGACGCCAACGGTCTTGATGCCCGCGTTCATCATGTTGGAGAGCGGAAAATCGATGAGGCGATAACGTCCGATAAAAGGCAGCGATGCAAAAGGACGATCCTCAAGAAGAACGCTCTGCTCCCTGCAGGTGTAATTAGCGGTGATATAGCCGATGGCCTTACGGTTAATCATCGGTTCATTCCCCCTTCCCGATCACGACGTCGTTTCCGACGACGGCGGTATCCTTCGTGCTGTCAACACTGCCAAGCTTCACATCTTCCTCAACAACCGCGTTCTCTCCCAGAATTGCGCGGACAACGTGAGCTCCTGCCTTAACGACGGCGCCGGGCAGCAAGATGGAGTCTTCAACGATAGCGCGCTCGCCGACCACTGAATCAGTTGAAAGAATGGAATGACGGGCGGTGCCAAAAATCTTGCATCCGTTAGATACCAAGCAGTCCTCGACACGGCCGTCGGGGCCGATGTAATGCGGCGGACGCGTGGTGACGTTGCTCATGATTGGGAAGCTCTTGTCATACAGATCAAACTCGGGATTGGGTCCGAGCAAATCCATAGAGGTCTCATGGAAGCTAGCGATGGTGCCCACGTCTTTCCAGAAACCATTGAACTCATAGGTGTAGAGACGCTTACCATCGCCGAGCAGCTTCGGGATGATATCGTTTCCAAAGTCATGGCTGGAACGCTGGTCAAGGACGTCGGCTTCGAGCGCATCGATCAGCACGTCGGCGCTAAAGATGTAGATGCCCATAGATGCGAGGTTCGAATCCGGCTTCTCGGGCTTCTCGGTAAACTTGACGATGTGCCCATCGTTCTCATCTGCAGTGATGATACCGAAGCGGCTCGCCTCTTCCCAGGGCACGGGCATAACGGAGACCGTAAGGTCGGCATTGTTCTCGATGTGCGTCTTCAACATCTTGCGGTAATCCATACGATAGAGATGGTCACCGGAAAGGATGAGGACGTACTTGGGGTCATGAAGCTTGATGTAATCAAGATTCTGGGTGACCGCGTCGGCGGTGCCAGCATACCAAGCGCCGCCTTCCTGGGTGGCATAGGGCGGCAAGATGGAAACGCCCGCGCCGCGCTCGTCCAAATCCCAAGCTTCGCCGGAGCCGACATAGGAATGGAGCAGATACGGACGATACTGCGTCAAAACGCCAACGGTATCGATGCCCGAATTTGCGCAATTGGAAAGCGAGAAATCGATAATCCTGAACTTTCCGCCAAAGGAGACTGCAGGCTTAGCTATCTTGGATGTGAGCGCCCCCAACCTGCTGCCCTGTCCTCCCGCGAGGAGCATCGCGATGCATTCTTTCTTACTCATCGAACCTTTCCTCTCAATACGTGCTGAACCTATATTTCCTTCCCCGAACCTGCGCGCTAGATCACGCGTGCCAGATCTCGTCGCGATACTCGCGAATGGTGCGATCACTAGAGAACCAGCCCGACATCGCCGTGTTGTGAAGCGCGCGGCGGTTCCAGTCCCGCGTGTCAGCATAGGAACTAGTCAGCTCTTCCCATGCATCGACGTAGGAACGGAAATCCTTAAGAACTAGGTCGTAGTCGTTGTTGGACATGACCTCATTGTGGATGCTATCGAAGTTTCCAGAAAGACCGGCGAAGGTATTATCGGTGAGCTCGCTCATAACGCGGCCCAAGCGGTCGCGGTCTGCGTTCACAACATCCCATGCGAAGTAGTTGCCGCTCGCGCGAAGTTCCTCCACCTCGGGCGTGGTGAGACCGAAGATCTTTTCATTTTCCTCGCCAGCGAGCTGGGCGATCTCGATATTGGCGCCGTCCATAGTGCCGAGGGTAATCGCACCGTTCATCATCAGTTTCATATTCGAAGTGCCCGAGGCCTCCTTGCCAGCAGTGGAAATTTGCTCAGAGATTTCAGCTGCTGGATAGATGAGCTGGGCGTTAGAGACGCGGAAGTTAGGGATGAAGCAGACTTTCATAAGGTCGTTGACGCGAGAGTCGTTGTTGACGACGTCTGCAACGGAATTGATGAGCCTGATGACCTCTTTGGCGAAGGTGTAGCTGGAAGCGGCTTTACCGGAGAAGATGAAGGTGGTGGGCTGGATGCTAAAGGACGAATCATCGAGCAGACGATTGTAAAGATCCATAACCTTCATGATGTTCATAAGCTGGCGCTTGTAGGCATGGAAACGCTTAACCTGAACATCAAAGATGGAATCGGGGTCGATTACCAGGCCGGTCTCGCGACGAACGTAGCGGGCAAGGCGAACCTTGTTCTGACGCTTAGAATCTCCTACGCGAACGAGGAAGGACGGGTCCTTCTCGAACTCTACGAGTTTTTTAAGCTCATCGGCATCGTCCATCCACTTGGGGCCAATAGCCTCGGTGATGAGCTTTGAATAAGAGGGATTTGCCTCCGCGAGAAAACGACGCGGTGTGATGCCGTTGGTCTTGTTATTGAACTTCTCGGGCGTAAGCGCATAGAAATCGTTCAGAACGGAACGCTTCAGGATGTCGGTATGAATCTTGGCGACACCGTTGACCGAATGGCTGCAGATAACGGACAGGTTTGCCATACGGACCTCGCCGTCCCATAGAACGGAGGTCTTCCGCAGGCGCTCCTGCCAACCTTCCTGGGAAGTGTCAAAAGAGTCGCGCCAGCGGCGGTTGATTTCATCGATGATGTCGTAGATGCGGGGGAGAAGCTTGCTGAAGGTAGCGATGGGCCATTTCTCGAGCGCCTCGGGAAGAATGGTGTGGTTGGTATAGGAAATCGTTTTGGTGACGATGTCCCATGCCTCTTCCCACGTGAGCTTTTCCTCATCCATAAGAATGCGCATGAGCTCCGGACCGCACATGGCGGGATGCGTGTCATTGGTGTGGATGGCAACGTAATCGGGCAGAAGCTCCCACTTAGCGCCGTGCTCGCGGCGGAATACGTCAAGGGCGGTACGGATACCGGCCGCAACAAACAGATACTCCTGCTTGAGACGCAGCAGGCGACCGTGCTCGCCGGCGTCATTGGGGTACAAGATGGCGGATATCGCTTCTGCATCGGCTCGGGAGGCATCAGCCATAGCGTACTCGCCGCGATTGAACGCTTCGAGATCGAAATGCTCGTCAATGGGCTCGGCGCTCCAAACGCGAAGCTTGTTCACAGTCTTTCCGCCAAAGCCGACAACGGGGATGTCATAGGGAACGGCCAAGACGTCCTCTGTACCCTCGACGGAATAGAAGATGCGATCGCCCTCGGTATGACCGACGACATGGCCGCCGAAGCCGATGCGGACCGCCTTATCCGGGCGGCGAACCTCCCACGGATAGCCGCGGGAGAGCCATTCATCGGCGACTTCGACCTGACGGCCGTCTACAATCTCCTGCTTGAAAAGACCGTAACGATAGCGCATGCCGTTACCATAGCCGGCGATATCCTCATGAGCCATGGAATCAAGGAAGCAGGCTGCAAGGCGGCCAAGACCACCGTTGCCAAGGGCAGCGTCGGGCTCCATGCGGCAGAGGTCGTCCAAATTGCAACCCATCTCGCGAAGCGCTTCGTCAACCATGTCACGAATGCCAAAGTTGATTAGATAGTTATCGAGAAGCCTGCCGATAAGGAACTCGATGGAGAAGTAGTAGACGCGCTTCTTTCCTTCTTTCTTGAAGCGGTCATCGGTGCGCGCGGATACGGAGCGAGCTTTGGATGCGATAAGGCCCGCCAGCGCATTGAAGCGATCGATATCGCTGGTGATTTCGAACTTCTTTCCGGAAAGCTCTCGAACCGCCTCGCGGTACTCCTCGATGAACTCCTGCTTGCTGTTGAAGATAGTATCCATTGTTTCCTTTCCCAAGCTATTCCGCGATGTCAATGACGCAGCGAGTGCGGGCAGCTTGCGAGATTGGAGGCATGTGCCCCGACTCGAATTGATAGAACGAACTTACTTTGCTTTCTGGCTAGACTTAAGAGCGCTAGCGCCCCTGGTCGATGCCTTGGTAGCTGACTTTGAGGCCGCCTTTGGCTTTGCAGCAGGCGCTTTGGGAGATACTGGCTCCGCAGCGACTTCGGATTCATTCACCACACGGGTTGCCGGAGTTTTGGGCTTAGGTGCCGTATCCTTAGCGCTTGTCGCGGGGGTCTTTTGCGTCGGTTTGGTTTGCGCCCCTTGCTTGACGGCAGCAGGCTTGGCCGTAGGGGCTTTGCGAGTGCGGACCGTCTTCTTGACGGCAGGCTTAGGGGGTACGTAGCTGGATTTGCCAATACGCTTGTATACCAAGCCGGAAAGACCGGGCAGAGCTATCTCGATTGAATCTTTGCAGCCGTTCCATGCAGCGGGTTGGCTGCTTGCGACGTCGACACCAAGGTCTCCGCTTCCGCCAAACGCAGGGCTATCGGAATTGAAGACCAGCTTCCAGTCACCCTCGCGTGAGACTCCCATGCGGAAGGTCTCGTATGAAGCGGGGTCGAAGTTGATGATGACCACAAGGTCGTCTTTTTCCTTCTTGCCATGACGAACAAAAGAGATAATCGACTGTGTGTCATTGTTGGCGTCGATCCACTCGAATCCGTCCGCATCGTAGGCATTCTCCCACATAGCGGGTTCATCGAGGTAGAAGTGATTCAGGGCTTCAATAAAGGACTGTTGCTTGGCATGAGCCTCGAAATCCTTGGCGAGGAACCACTGAAGGGCCTCGTAATAGCGCCACTCGATATACATTCCAAGCTCATTGCCCATGAAGTTGAGCTTGGCGCCAGGATGAGTCATCTGATACAGGGCCAGCGTACGCAAGCCGGCGAACTGACGCCATTGGTCTCCGGGCATTCGACCGATAAGAGAGCATTTCCCATTAACGACCTCGTCATGAGACAAGGGCAGTACGAAGTTCTCGTTGAACGAGTACATGATCGAGAACGTCAGCATGCGGTGGTTACCGGGACGCCATGGAAAGTCCGTCTGCATGTAGTGCAGCGTATCATTCATCCAGCCCATATCCCATTTGAAATGGAATCCTAGACCACCGTCTGCAGGGGGATAGGTGACCAAGGGCCATGCGGTGGATTCCTCTGCAATCATCATAACGTCGGGATGGGTCTCACCTATAACGGTATTGACCTTACGGATGAATGCGGATGCATCCAAATCTTCTTCTGTCCCGTACTTATTGAACTTCTTATCGGCAGGATTGTCGACACCAAAGTTTAGGTACAGCATGCTAGATACGCCATCCATGCGAATGCCGTCTGCATGGAAACATTCGACCCAGAACAATGCGTTGGAAATCAAGAAGCTGACAACCTCAGGTCGACCGAAATCGAATTTGTGGGTTCCCCAGTTGGGATGGATCTCGCGCTCGTAGAGCATCTTGCCATTAAATGTGGAGAGACCCTGAGCATCCGCGCAGAATCCCCCCGGAACCCAGTCGAGAATGACACCGATTCCAGCTTTATGGCAGCTTTCAACAAAATGCATGAACTGCTGGGGGGTGCCATATCGCGAGGTCGCGGCGAAGTAGCCGGTGGGCTGATAGCCCCATGAACCATCGAAGGGGTGCTCGAGCACGGGCATAACCTCGATGTGGGTGTATCCCATGGTTTTGACGTAATCTACAAGCTCCTCAGAGAGGTCATCGTAGCTGTAGAATTCGCCGCGCTGCGCGGGGAACGGGTCTCCGGGACCCGGATAGGTGCCGTCTTCGCGCGGTTCGCCCTGAGGCTCGTCACCATGGCGCTTCCAAGAACCAAGGTGAACCTCATAGATATTAAGCGGACTATGCATATGGTCACGCTTTTTGCGCGAGTTCATCCAGCGGCCATCTTTCCACGCATAGCCATCGATGGTCCAAAGTCTGGACGCCGTACCCGGAGGGCACTCAGAATAGAAGGCATAAGGATCAGCTTTGTATAGCTTCTCGCCATCCTTTGTTTCGATTAGATACTTATACAGCTGGCCCTTCTCGGCGCCAGCAACAAAGCACTGCCAAAGACCGCTCTTCTCGATAGGGAACATGGCGTGAGCTTCTGGATTCCACTCATTGAATTCGCCGATTACGTGCACGCTCGTAACATCGGGAGCCCAAACGCAGAATCGCCATCCCTCTACTCCGTTCTGCACATCCGGATGAGCGCCCATCTTCTCCCAGCCGCGCTGCCAAGCGCCTTCGCTGAAAAGATGGATGTCGTCGGGAGTAATCATGAGACAGGGAGAGGATGCCGCAGGCGAGGCTTTCTGTGCCATTGATGAACCATCCCATCTATCGACGGTATTAAACCGCTTGCCCGTACCTTTTTTGTCGCTGGCTCTACAGGCATGCTTTAGAAGTGATAGATGGCTATCGGCCCACAATATCCATGCATGTATGTGGAACCTGTGACGAACATTAATGTAGCACTCCAAGGTTCGATAAATCCTGGGAAGACACGGGATTGGCAGGTTTTTATCAGTGAACGAAAAGGTTGGATTCGCATTTGACAAATGTATATATTCTCCTTAAGTACTCATGACGCTACCTGCATAAATACAGACTGTTGTTTTGCTAACATGGATTAACTATATGATGCTTATCTATCTGCCGAATGAAAGGACGGGCCGCGTGAACTCAGGCTCATGTACGCCGCAGGCTTTTATCTTTGACTGCGACGGGACCATTCTAGACTCTATGGATATGTGGCTCGATCTTGGCCCTGAGTTTCTCAGGAGATACGGAATCCAAGTCACCGCCAAAGACCTCGCTCAATTTGAACACCTCGCTCTGGAGGAGGAATGCGAGGCGTACCATAGAAAGTGGGGGATTGGACGTTCCGGTAAAGCTTTATTCGAAGAAATGAGTTTGATGCTGCAGGAGCGGTACCAGAAAATGATTGCACCGCGCAAAAACGTCCGCGCATTCCTCGACGCCGCAAAAGCGGCCGACATTCCTATGTCGATAGCGACCTCGACTCCTTCTGATCTTGTAAGGCTTGGGCTGGAGGCGAATGGTCTTGAGCGGTATTTTTCAAATATCACAACCACAGGCGAGGCGGGAGCCTCAAAGAAACATGCCGACGTCTACGACCTGTCACTCAAAACGCTCATGGAGCACTCGGGAGAGACCGTTCCTCCGCGATCCAGTGTGTGGGTTTTCGAAGATGCTGTATTCGGGCTGATGAGCTCCGGGGCTGCAGGCTATAAGCGCGTCGGCATCCATGATCCCGCGGGGCGATGCGACAGAAACGACGTCATTGAAAACTCGGAGATCTTTATCGATGATTTCAGCGATGAGTTACTTGACCGCATTTTAACGTTTGGCATGTGATTCGCATGAAGGTTTTGCTTGTTGGGGGATCTCCCGAGCAGTGCTCGGCCGACCTTCTATGTCGAATCGCCGATCAAGTTGATAAAGTCGTCGCTGTGGATCGGGGGCTCGACATGCTGCTAGCCTCCGGAATCGCGGTTGACCTGTTTTGCGGTGATGCGGATTCTGTTGGAGAGGAAGGCCGACGCCTGGTGAACGGAATCGGTTCTTCCTCTGGCCCACTCGCCCTTATAGAGGTCGAGCGCTATAACCCTCATAAGGACTTTACTGATTTGGACCTTGCTCTCAAGGCCATCGAGACCAGATGGGGATTTGCCCATATAATCGCAACGTGTCTTGAAGGCGGCCTACCAGATCATTTTCTAGCCGTTATGGGCAGATTGATGAATTGGAAAGGATCAGTTGAGCTTATTCACGATGGAAGGAGGGGCCGCATTCTCAAGGCCGGGGAGGCGTGGAGCCTTGGAGGTCACCAGGGTGATCGCTTTTCCTTCATCCCCTTGTCAGACACGTGCGAGGTCTCTGAGCATCGGATGAGGTGGGAGCTCGACCACAAACAGGCGACCCTGTTATCGGACCTTGGCATTTCCAACGAGCTCGACTATCCAGACGGTTCGATAACCTGCCACAAAGGAACCATAGTCGCCTGGGTTTTCCTACGCTGAGCTTGACGGAGCCATCTTCAAATAGAAACAATAATCCCCCGGCTGCTGCTTGAATATAGCTGCCGGGGGATTTATTAGCTAGAGGCTAGGCCTTGTATTTCCTACTGATAATCGACGACGTCGATCCAGCTCAGCAGGAAGTCGGCATCCTGGTCAGCGCGGCCGCGAGCAAGCTCGGAGGCAGCGACGATGGACATCCAGCGACGAACAATCTGCATGGGCACATCGGCGCGATCGCAGTAGAGCTCGAGATAGGCCTCTGCCTGCTGCTTATCCTGAAGCGCAAAAAGCAGGTAGGTCATAGCTGCGTCGGCAGCGGGAGAGCCCTGGGTGGCGTGGGCCCAGTCGCAGACGTAGAGGTTGCCGTCCTCGCCAACAATAACGTTGGAGGGGTTGAAGTCACCATGGCACACCTGGAACTCCTTCTTCATGCCGTCAAGGCGCTCAAGAAGGTTGTAGCGGGTGGTCGCGTTGATCTGGGCCAGGCTGTTGATCATACGAGCATACTTGTCGCGCTGGCGGTTAAGAAGCGGGGCACGGAAGCCGTGAATCTCAATCTGGAGGTCGACAAACTGCTCAAGATACTCATAGAAACGGCTGGGGTCCTCTGCCATCTTCTCGGCAAGAGTGACACCCGGAACCTTCTCGGTCATAACGGCCCAACCGTCGCCCTCGACCTCTGAAACCTCGAGAACCTTGGGGGAACGGATACCGGCCTCATTGATGCGGGCGAGGTTCAGGGCCTCGTTGAAAACATCCGATACGGGCTTGGCGGCATTGGCGACCTTGACGATCTTGTCGCCCAGGTCATAGACCTTCTTGTTACCGCGCTCGACGATCTGGGTCTTGGAATCGGAGAGAATCATATCTGCGCATCCTTTCTGGTATAGCGCCGACAGGTGGGAGCGGGAACATCAGCGTCCCCGCTCTAAACAACGGTTAAGTCCCTTAGACCTCGTAGGACTGCGGCTCACGGCCGTAGTAGGCGTCGAGGAAGAGCTCCTTGATCTCGCTCATGAGCGGGTAGCGCGGGTTGGCACCGGTGCACTGATCGTTGAACGCCTGCTCGACCATGTCGTCAAGGGTGTCGAGGAAGTACTGCTCGTCCACGCCGTAGTCGGCGATGGTCTTCTTTACGCCGATGGTCTCCTTGAGCTCCTCAAGGGCGACGACGAAGTTCTCAAAGACCTCCTTGTCGTCCTTGCCCTGGATGCCCGCGTAGCGAGCGAGATCGGCATAGTTGTGCAGAGCGTTGGGGTAGGGATACTGGGAGAAGGTGCCCATCTTGACAGGAGCCTCGGCGGCGTTGTAGCGCATGACGCGGGTCAGGATGATGGCGTTCGCGATACCGTGGGGCAGATGATGGAAGGCGCCGAGCTTGTGGGCCATAGAGTGGTTGAGGCCCAAGAAGGCGTTGGCGAATGCCATGCCTGCCATGCAAGAGGCATTGTGCATCTCCTCGCGAGCGTGCGGATCCTTGGCGCCGTTCTCGTAAGCGGAAGGCAGGTTCTCGAAGACCAGCTTGACTGCCTTCATGGAAAGGCCCTGGGTGTAGTCGGAAGCCATGATGGAGACGTAGGACTCGATGGCGTGGGTCATAACGTCGATGCCAGAAGCAGCGGTAAGACCGCGCGGGGCCGTCATTGCGTTATCGACGTCGACGATCGCCATGTTAGGCAGCAGCGCGTAGTCGGCGAGCGGCCACTTGATGCCGGTGTCCTTATCGGTGATGATCGCGAACGGCGTTACCTCGGAGCCGGTACCCGAGGAGGTCGGGACGGCGACGAAGTAAGCCTTCTTGCCCATCTCGGGGAAGGTGAAGATACGCTTGCGGATGTCCATGAAGTCCATGGCCATGTCTTCGAAGTTGCACTCGGGGTGCTCGTACATCATCCACATGATCTTGCCGGCGTCCATAGCGGATCCGCCACCGACCGCGATGATGACGTCGGGCTCGAAGAGGGCCATCTGGGCGGCACCACGGCGCGCGCACTGCAGCGAGGGGTCGGGCTCGACATCGTAGAAGCAGTCGTGAGCGATGCCCATCTCGTCCAGCTTAGCCTCGATAGCACGGGTATTGCCGTTCTTGAAGAGGAACTGGTCGGTAACGATGAAGGCGCGCTTCTTGCCCATGACGGTGCCAAGCTCGTCGAGTGCGACGGGGGTGGAACCCTTCTTGAAGTAGACCTTCTCAGGAGCCCTGAACCAGAGCATGTTCTCGCGGCGCTCAGCCACGGTCTTTACGTTCAGCAAGTGCTTCACCCCAACGTTCTCGGAGACGGAGTTGCCACCCCAGGAACCGCAGCCCAGGGTAAGGGAGGGCTTCATACCGAAGTTGTACAGGTCGCCGATGCCGCCCTGAGAGGAGGGGGTGTTGACGACGATGCGGCAAGCCTTCATCGTGTCCTCAAACAGGGCGATCTTCTCGGCCTGGGCGGGATGCACGTAGAGGGACGCAGTGTGGCCAGGGCCGCCGGCGAGGACCAGGTGCTCCGCCTTGTCCACTGCCTCCTGGAAGTTGGCGGCGTGATACATCGCCAGCACGGGGGAGAGCTTCTCGTGCGAGAACTCTTCCTTCTCGGGATCAGTGGACTCCACCTCGGCGATCAGGATCTTGGTCTTTGCGGGAACCTCGATACCGGCGAGTTCGGCAATTTTGGCGGCGGGCATACCGGGGATGCGATGGTCCAGGGCTCCGTTCTTGAACATGGCCTCGCGCAGGGCCTCCATCTCGGCGCCCTTCTTCACGAAATAGCAGCCGCGGCGAGCGAACTCGGACTTGACCTGGTCGTAGATGGTATCGATAACGGTAACGGACTGCTCGGAAGCGCAAATCATACCGTTGTCAAAGGTCTTGGAGTGGATGATGGAGTTGACGGCGAGCTTGACGTCCGCGGTGTCATCGATGACAACGGGGGTGTTGCCAGCGCCGACGCCCAGGGCGGGCTTGCCGGAGCTGTAGGCAGCCTTGACCATGCCCGGGCCGCCGGTCGCGAGGATGATATCGACGTCGCGCATAACCATATTAGTAAGGTCGATGGAGGGAACGTCGACCCAGCCGATGATCTCCTCGGGTGCGCCAGCCTTGACGGCAGCATCCAGAACCAGCTTGGCAGCGGCGATAGTGCACTTAGCAGCTGCGGGATGCGGGCTGATAATGATCGCGTTGCGAGTCTTCAAGCAGATAAGGCACTTGAAAATAGCGGTGGAGGTGGGGTTGGTGGTGGGGATGACCGCGCCAACAAGACCGATGGGCTCGGCTATCTTGGTGATGCCGTACGCCTCGTCGCGCTCGATAACTCCGCATGTCTTTGTGTTCTTGTACGCGTTGTAGATGTACTCGGCGGCGTAGTGATTCTTGATCACCTTGTCCTCGAGGACTCCACGACCGGTCTCTTCTACGGCCATACGGGCCAAGGGGATGCGAGCCTTATTAGCGGCCATCGCAGCCTCATAGAAGATCTTGTCGACCTGCTCCTGCGTAAACTTAGCAAAAATCCCCTGGGCCTCGCGCATGCGCGCGAGCTTCGCCTCAAGGGATTCAACTGAGTCTACGATTTGGGGTGCAGGGTTTGCGATAGGTTTCTTTGCCATACTGCTCTCCTTAAGCGGCGGCCTTACCCAACAACTTGAATGATAGCAATTAGGAATAGGGAAGTGAACAGACTTTTGGCAATTCTCTCTAATTGAAGCGCTCCAATGTCTATATATTTTTTAAAAGCAAGATGGTGAACGGGTTGATTAGTGAGCTGTCACCCTATAAAAATCGGCAATTCTCCTAGTAATCTTTATTCTCATTATAGATAAGTTCTGGTTAAAGCAAATGTAAGCATATAGAAAGTTGGAGCGCTTCAATATTTTATTTTCTATAGCTAGTTTATTCAGAGCAGGATTATCTAGAATCATTTTTCGCCGAACGAAGAAGGGGTAACGATTAGCTGCTTTTTGGTTATATTCGGGTACTTTTTTGAAAACCTATTCAGAACGTATGTGGGGATAGCGTTCAAAGTATGGTTAGCGGGTATAGTAATGAAACGTTGTGTACTCTCGAGGAAACCGGGGACCGCCAGTGGGCCTTAGGAAAAAGATTAAAAAAGAGCTAATCGGTACATCCGATTACCCCTCAAATAAAATTTTTACGATCTCTAACTTCATTACCTTTATAAGGTTGATCTTAACGTTTGTATTTCTCTACTTATTTGTCACGGATTACAACCGTTATGTAGCGCTTGTAATCTATGCGGTCGCCGCATCTACCGATTGGCTTGACGGCCAGATAGCTAGAGCTACCAAAACTGTCAGCTGGCTGGGCAAGATGATGGATCCCATCGTTGATCGTGCCCTTCTGTTCACTGGTGTCGTCGGGCTTGTTGCGAGAGCGGAGCTTCCCTTATGGGTTTGCGCGCTCATTATCGGTCGCGATGTATATCTCGGTTTAGGCAACCTCATCGTTCGCCGATATCATAGGCGACCCATCGACGTCGTCTACACCGGCAAAGCGGCCACTGCCTTCCTTATGGCCGGCTTTTCGCTGATGCTATTTGGTCTCCCTGTTTTGGATGGCCTGAGCTTTCTGCCCGCGTCCTTTTCCAGTTTTCCGGGTCTTAACGGTACCCCGGCGCCTATGGGAATTTTCTTCGTATACCTTGGAGTTGTCTTCTCCATGATCACGGGCGTTATATACACCTACAAGGGTGTCAAGGCGATTAGGCACGCGCTTGATCACCCGGAAGATGAGAAAGCGGATTTTCTCAATCCGGAAATAATTGAGTCCGATGAGCAGGTTTCCCCTGAGCACTAATCATTCTCAGTGGGGTAGAATATCGAGTATGTAATTTCAATTTTTACTAGGGGTTTGCCATGGTAGAGACTTATAACAACATGTCCGGCATGGGCGAGGGCACCGATGCCACCTGCGTTTTTCGTATGCCTTTGGACGATGCGACCGCACCCGATCTTATGAGAAAAGTCCAAGTTAGCACTCCCGTTCTCACCATCATTAAGGGCCCCCAGACTGGCAACACCTTCGAGCTCGACGAGGTTGAAACAACCGTTGGTCGCGATCCGGCTAACAGCATCTTCCTTAACGACATGACCGTTTCTCGCGCTCATGCGAAGATTAAGCGTGGGCCCATGGGAGTCCTCATCGAGGACCTGGGCTCCCTTAACGGCACATGGGTCGATGGCGCTATCGTAAACTCCGCGCCCCTCCATGACGGTTCTTCCGTTCAGATCGGTACGTTCACGCTCATCTATCACGAGAGCACGCCGGAGCGCATTGAGACTGGTGAGTAATTTGGCTGAGCGCAGCTACCTCAGCATCGGTCAGGTCGTCAACTTGTTGCGCGGTGCCTATCCAGACCTCTCGAACTCCAAGATTCGCTTCTTGGAGGACGAGGGGCTGATAACGCCGCATCGCACTCCAAAAGGCTACCGTCAATACTCAAAAGAGGACGTTGATCGACTCGAAGTCATTTTGCATCTACAAAAAACGCGATACATGCCGTTGAACGTAATCAAGCAGAAGCTCGAGAGCGCTACCGATTTATCCACTCTCGCCTTTGAGATCGGATTGCTTTCCGATCTCCCCATGAAGGCGCAGCCTAAGGAGAGCAAGCAGAAACTGCATCCTATAGAGGACATGCCGGATCTGCTCGGGGTTGAGATATCATTCGTTCGCTCCCTTGCTGAGAATGACCTCATACGCATCATCAAAAGTCCGCAGAATCGCGAACTCATCGATGGTCGTGACTTCGAGATCATCCGCTACTGCGCTGAGCTTTCTCGTTTTCATATCGAGCCGCGCAACCTTCGCCAGTACGTTTCCGCAGCCAACCGCGAGTCGACCATGTTCGAGCAAGTTTTGATTGGCATGCTCGGCATGGACGATTCGGACGATGACCGCGCCGCAAAGTTGGAACGAGCTTTCAACAAGCTTCACGATCTCACTGACGGCGTTCGCACCGCTCTGCTCAAAAACAGAGTTTTCGAGTCGCTTAATGCTGTTGTAGAGGACGCTGATGTCGACACGATCGACGAGCAGCTTTCTCGCGCAGACCAGGCCGCTAAGACCCGGGCAGCTCAAAGCAATGTCGATTCCGCGAAGATAAAGCCCATCGAGGTTCCGTCTCTTAAGAACCGTGCTTCGGTTTCAAGCTCTCGTCGTTAGACGATGCTATAGGCCAGCCACAGGAAAGGTGTCCGTTCAATGTCCGATTTCAACTTCGAGTCCCTTATCGTCGATATTCCCGACTATCCCGAGCCCGGCGTCGTTTTCAAAGACATCACGCCTCTTTTCGCCGATCCGGATGGTCTCCGAGAGACCGTTGTAACCATTGCCGACCATTTTCGCGATGCTGGAATCACCAAGGTTGTCGGACCTGAAGCGCGCGGCTTCATCGTCGGCGTGCCTGTAGCCATGGAACTGGGTGCGGGCTTCATTCCTGCTCGCAAGCCCGGAAAGCTTCCTCGTGATACCTATTCAGTTAGCTATGAACTCGAATACGGTACCGACTCGCTTGAGATTCACAAGGATGCAATCAAACCCGGCGATAAGGTTCTCATAGTCGACGATCTCATCGCAACGGGTGGCACTGCTGCAGCGACCGGTAAGCTCGTCCAACAAATCGGTGCCGAACTTGTCGGGTTTGCTTGCATTCTTGAGCTGCAGTTCCTTAATCCTCGTACGACGCTTGCTGAGTCTGGCAATCACGACGTATTCAGCCTTATCAAGGTAAGCTAGACATATTTTTAAAACCATGTATTGATTAGAAAGGCGTCCGATAATCGGACGCCTTGTTTTTTAGCGATTTAATTATCTGCCACTTGCTGACCATTATTTATAAGACTTATCTAGACCTGTGTATCTCAGATAGCCCATAAGGTAGCACCTAGAAGCAAACGCAATGGCCGCACTTCTAACTAAAAGTGATTCGCGTGTCACCAACTTGGCGGAATCTTCCGATGTCTCGAACGTGGAAGTGAATGCAGCTGAAAGGGAATTGGTAACCTCAGTAACGGTGTAGTTATACGCGACATCATTGTGATAGGTAATGCGTTGAATTTTAAAGAGGTGCTCTATCGCAGACATAGATAGAACCTGCTTAAAGATGCAGATAGCAACAAGCAGCGCAAGCTGATCTTTACCATATAGCTTTTTCACCGGTGGGGGAACAAGACCAGCTTTTACATAGTTGTTGACCATAGAGGGCGTTATCCAAGGACCTTCTACGCAATAAGACAGCGGCTCAAATGCCTTTTCTATATAAGAGATGACTTGTTCACGGTATAAAGGGATTTCTGGGAGATCGTCATAACGGGGCAATTTGAAGCGCTGCATATTAATAGCCGCTTCTGATCTAAGAAATGCGTCAGGAAGAAATGTGGGAATAAGATCATCTGGAGAAATCTGCTCAGATGAATCTGCCATAGGAATAACCTGGGGAGACGGCTTCATGAACAACCCCTCGTCCTTCTCTTCTAAGAATTAAGGTTACATTAAACAAGATACTGTAAATTACTAGACCTAGTATACAAAACTACATGGAGAGCAGGAGTATAATAACTTGAACTTCATCATCTTAGAAGGGAACTGCTATGTCATGGTGCATTGCAGCAGATTCAAGCTGTAATCTTCGCGGGTACACCCCCGAGACTCCTCATTTGTCATTCCGTCTGGCGCCGCTTAAGGTAAATGTTGGCAGTATCGAGTATGTCGATGACGAGCACCTCGATGTAGACGCGCTTAACCAGGCTGTAGCTATCGAGGCATCCGCAAGTTCGAGTTCTTGTCCAAGTGTAGGGGAGTGGACTGAGATCTTTAAGTCGGCAGACAACGTTATCGCCGTAACCATAAGTTCGAATCTATCTGGTAGCTATGATGCCGCCATGATGGCTCGTAATATTGTATTAGACGAATATGCTCGAGATCGCAACGGCGTTATCGCTGGTAAGAATATCTATGTTCTAAATTCACGCGCTGCCGGCGGCAAGCTTGAACTTATCGTTACCCTATTAGATAGGTACCTAAGTAATAATCCTACTTTCGACGAAGCGGTTGAATACGCAAAGAAGCTCGAAGCAACTTCGCAGGTCCTTTTCTCACTTAGCAGTTATGAGAACCTGGTAAAAGCAGGTAGAATGCCTCGCGTTGCCGGCGCCATTGCGAGTCGTTTAAATATCCGCATTCTCGGCACGGCAAATTCGGAGGGAACGATTAAGCTAGTCGGTCCCTCAAGAGGCGAGAAGAAAGCGATTCGCGGTATCATAGATGCAATGGTCTCCGATGGGTATCACGGGGGCTTCATAGCGATTGATCATGTTAATAACGAGCATACGGCTGAACTTCTTAAAAGCACCCTCTTAGAGCAATGGCCAAACGCAGAAATAAAGATATTGCCTTGCGGTGGCCTTTGTTCGTACTACGCTGAAGCGAGCGGTATTATCGTTGGCTATGGATGGGTATAGTCCGCATTCAAAATAACCGTAGACCCGGCCGCCGCTCATGAAGATGCTGATAGCGGCGGCCGGGTCTATTATATAAATAACAACTTTACATAAGATATATTATCGCGAATAGAAAAGGGAAGAAGGACTGCTTTGAGCATAGAAGCCTTCCTTCTCCCAAAGCAAACAATCAAATAGCGTTAATCCAACTGCTCCAGGTATCGGTACGCTGCCGTACCGGCAATGGCGCCGTCCGCGGCAGCAGTAATAACCTGACGAAGCTGTTTAGTGCGCATATCGCCAACGCAGAACAAGCCAGGCGTTTTCGTCATCATGGAATCATCGGTGATGACGCCGCCGTCTGAACCAAGGTCTACGTAATCCTTCACAAGATCGACCACGGGATCGTTGCCTGTAAAGACAAAGATGCCAAATGACCCCTCAGGAAGTTCCTCGACTCTAGATTCGCCGTTTGTCGTATCGATGAACTCTATACGATTAAGAAGCGTGCCGCCGGTAACCTCAGTGATGGATGTGTTAAAGCGAACTGAAACGTTATCATGCTCAAGTAGCCTAGAGACCATGCCCCGAGATGCTCTAAAATGATTTTTTCGCACAACCATCGTAACGTGCTTAGCGATCTTAGCCAGAAACATCGCTTCCTCGACGGCTGAGTTTCCGCCGCCCACAACAAATAAGTCTTTTCCGCGATAAAACATTCCGTCGCATGTTGCGCAATAAGAGATGCCCCTGCCGCGATAGTCATTTTCACCCTTAAAACCCGCGAGTCTGGGCCTTGCACCGGTAGCAACAATCAGCGATCGCGCATGATACGTGGCGGAGACGGTCTCAACATCAAACTCCCCCGTTTCATCAATATGAACATTGTTCACCATCTCATAGATGGTCTGAGCACCAGCTTGTTCAGAATGATCCTGCATTTTCATTCCAAGCTCGGCGCCAGATATCGAAGGAAACGCAGGGTAATTATCAATTGTGTCGGATGTTGCAATCTGTCCACCCGGCATACCTTGTTCGAACACGGCTGTATTGAGGCTGGCGCGGGCGGCGTAGATGCCTGCCGTATATCCAGCGGGTCCACCGCCGATAATGGCGACATCATAAGTCGACTGTTCATTCATTCATGACCTCCAATCAGTCTTTCTTTTCATACCCGTTATTAGAGACAACAAGTAGATAAGTTAATCGTAGAATGGAGAAGATTGATTTTACGCAAGGAGTGAACATGGACGAGAAGCGTGCGATGGCACCTTGGCAAAACACAGCCACGCCTGCGCCGGTCATAACAATCATGCATGCATCCGTCGGATCAGGACATAAGGCTGCAGCCAATGCGGTCGCTCAGGCGATAGACCGAATGCGCGGAACCAATAATGTTCCATCCAACGTAATCGTTGAAGTCCTCGACGTGTTGGACTTTGGACGAATTAAATTTGACGGCAACAAGACCGCAGCCTCGTTCACCGGCGCCACGCGCCCCATTTACGATATCACTTGGCGATACACGTTAACGGGACGCTTGCTTTGGGGCGGTGGCTCCGCCTGGTCACGCATTATGTTCCCAGCCTTTAATGATTATGTTCGTGAAAAGAGACCCCTCGCACTAATATGCACGCATATCACCGCGGCAAACGTAGCGGTTGGTGCTCGAATGATGACCGATATCGATTATCCCATCGTTTGCATCCCCACCGATTACGAGATAGAGGGCTTGTGGCCCCATAAAGAAGCGGATATGTTCTGCGTTGCAACGGAGTTTATGGCAGAGACGCTTCGTCCCCGTAAGGTTCCGGAAGCGAATATAACCATTACCGGCATACCAGTTAGAGGAGGCTTTGAGGATGAGCCCTTCGATAGGAATGCTGTTCTTGAGCAGTTCGGACTCCCTGTAAACAAGAAAATCGTCCTCGTTCTCGCAGGAGCAAGCTTACCGCAGCCGTACGTTCGCTTTAGAATGGCGATCGAGCAGACGCTACCCTATCTGCGACGTTTCGTTGACATGCACTTTGTCTTTCTCCCGGGCAAAGACCATGAATATGCAAGAAACCTAAAAGCTTTGTTCTCTGGAATGAAGCTAGAAAACGCCACCGTCTTGGATTATGTAAGCGATATGGCTTCTCTTATGAGGGCGTCAAACCTAGCGATACTGAAATCTGGCGGCCTCACCGTTACCGAATGCCTGTGCGCGCACCTTCCCATGCTCCTGGTTGGGAAATCATATGGGCAGGAAAAAGCCAATACGGTAATGCTGACGTCTTTTGGCGCAAGCCTCCATGCGACCACAGCACGTGAGCTTGTCCTCACGCTTGAGCGAATCCATAGGCACCCCGAAGCGCTCGATGCGCTGCTCATTGGTGCCAATGCATTGAGAAAACCGAATGCGGCAGAAGATATCGTTCGAGCTACCATGGGGCAAACGAAGATCAAAAGAAGGCGACAGAAGCACTTTCTTGAGTTTTACTGGGGTGAAAAACCCGCTCACACCCGATAGATACTTGGAGGCTCCGCGCAGGGAGCCTCCATTAGAAAAGCCGACTATTTGGATCCACTTGAACCAAAGCCGCCTTCGCCTCGGTCAGTTTCATCGAGCTCATCGACCTCAAGCAACGTCACGCTAGGAACGGCTTGGATAACAAGCTGGGCAATACGGTCACCCTTTTCGATAACGATAGACTCATGGGGATCGAGGTTAATGGCAATGATCTTGAGTTCGCCACGATAATGCGCATCGATAAGACCGGGGGTGTTCAAAATAGAGAGGCCCTTTTTGATTGCCATACCGGAGCGAGGCTGGACGAATCCAGCGTATCCATCCGGCAGTGCGATAGCCAGTCCAGTCGGGATAAGAGCGCGCTCAAAAGGTTGAAGGACAACAGTCTCAATAGAGCGAAGATCAAGTCCTGCGTCTCCTTCATAGGCGTACGAAGGAATCTGGACTTCTGGGGACAACTTTTTAATAGGCACCGTAATAGCAGCCATCAGCTCACCTCAACTTGTCGAGCTCGTTAAAGAATTCTTCAACATCCTTAAAATCACGATAGACGGATGCGAAGCGAATATATGCGACTTTGTCTAGGTTGGCAAGCCTCTTTAGAACCATGTCGCCGATTTCATGAGAAGAGACAGCTCTAACCGTTCTCGATCGGAGCTCTAGCTCAATGTCATCAATAAGATAGTTGAGCTGAGAAAGATCGATATCCCGTTTCGAGGTTGCTCGCATAAGACCAACCATCAGCTTGTTTCTATCAAATGGTTGAGTGGTACCGTTGCTTTTGACAACCTCTATAGGGTCCTCGCAGCGTTCGAACGTCGTAAACCTATGACCGCACGTACGACATTCGCGACGTCGTTTAATTGCGTTGGTTACTTCCTGCATGCGCGAATCAATAACCCTCGTGTTCTCTCCACCGCATTTAGGGCACCGCATAATAGCATCCTTTCAGATATACAATGCATATAGGATAACCCAGAACAGCGAAGATGCGTTGAAGCAGGATGGCTACGAAGGATTGGCGACCAAGATCGTTTGACCCGGTTGGAGCATCGAGGAGTCGAGGTCGTTCCAATCTCTAATGGCGGAGACCATATCCTGAGTCGATATCCCATCGACATGGTACGCCTCAGCAAGCTCCCAGAGCGTCTCTCCCTGCTTTGCCCGTACAGACTGTAAGTCCATGGTCTCGATCAAGTCGTAAGTGGGAGCTAAAGCTGCAACTGAAATCTGATAGGTAGCCATGAACACCGCGACGCTCACAATAACAAAGACGGCAACACGTATTGCAGAAAGCCTACGGGAATGAATCGTACGAGGCGCACGCTTAACCATAGATGTATCGACCGCAGCGCAATCGCGCCCACCGTTGATAACAACAAGACTATTCTCATGTTCCGGATAGACGGAAAGTGCGAGGTTTCCAGAAACGTAAGATTGCGTATTCATCGGTATCTCCCTTCGGCTCATTTAACGATTAAAGATATATATGTTCGTCTGGACAAAAATGACTAGCGCAAGAACGAGTGTTCGTTTATTATTATCTTCGAACAGTTGTTCTTGTCAAGATAAATACGAACAAATGTTTCACTATGAAGGGAGTGTTTATGGCACGCAAGATTACGAAGCGCCAGCAGCAGATCTACGATTTCATCCGCTCGTATCAGCTGGAAAAAGGGTATCCCCCTAGCGTTCGCGAGATGGCAGCCGCCGTGGGCCTGTCTTCGCCCTCAACCGTACACGCCCATCTCAGCGCCCTCGAACAGCATGGCTTGATTCGCCGTGATAAAACAAAGCCGCGCGCTCTTGAAGTATTTAATGAAGACGGAACCAACGCCCAGCTTGCCAATGTCACTGAAACTCCGAATCGTGGGACCATATCGCTGCCTCTCATTGGACGCGTAGCAGCCGGAATTCCAATTCTCGCCGAACAGAACGTTGAAGACACGTTCACGCTACCCACTGAAATAGCAACCGATTCAAGTTCGTTCATACTTGAGGTTCACGGCGACTCTATGATTAACGTGGGAATCTTCAACGGGGATTATATAGTTGTTCGCGAACAGCACAACGCCATGAACGGGGAGATCGTCGTCGCTATGATCGATGGCGAGGCGACCGTTAAGACCTTCTACAAAGAAGCGGGTAGGGTGAGGCTGCAGCCTGAAAACGATTCTATGGAGCCAATCTATGCTGTGAGCCCCACCATTCTTGGCAAGGTTGTAGCTTTGATGCGAAGGTTCTAGATGAATACCGAGTCTGACATCGACCAGCAAAAGCCCGCGGAAAGAATCGTTTTTTTCGATACGATTCGCGGGCTGACCATAATCTCCATGGTCGCTTTCCATACCACATACGACTTGGCATATCTATATGGGATTGATTTGCCTTGGTTTACATCTAGCATATTTCAAGATATTTGGAGAGCTGCGATTAGCTGGACATTCCTTATACTTGCAGGCTGGATGACCCAACACTCGCGGAACAATCTTAAAAGGGGTGCGATGTATGCCATCGCCGCATTGGTGGTGTTTCTCGTTACATCTGTCGCAAGTGTTGACACACCCGTATCCTTCGGAATTCTCTATTGCATGGCTTTTTGTACCTTAGCCTATGGAGCGGGTGCGAGATTCTTCAAGAGGCTCAACCCTTTAATAGGCATAACAATCTGCATGTCATTATTCGCGATCACCTATGGAGTTCCCAGGGGTAGCTATATGTTTGCAGGGCTGTCGTGGCTGGGCTTTCCGGGACCGGGATTTGCTTCCGGAGATTACTATCCCCCAATCCCCTACTTCTTCCTTTATGCCGCAGGCGTGTTTTCAGCGATCGCATACCTGTCTAGAGACGTGAAATCTTATATATATCCAAGTTGGATGAAGAGGGATTACTGCCACCTGTTAACGATTATTGGACGCCATAGCCTATTGGTCTACTTACTCCACCAGCCCATCGTCCTAGCCTTGCTCACAGCTACACTGGGTTAGTGAGATAGCAGGGGCTATTCGGTAATATAGCGTTCGATCCGAGGAGCGATACGGCTGGGAACGCGAGCAATCAGCCGCACGCCCTCGCCTAGAAATTCCTCATGAACAACTTGACCTTGCTCGCGAATCAACGAAATCAGCGCAGCTTCCTTGTACGGAATCGTGGCGCTGAGCACGGTGTCACTTGCGGATGCCTCGTTGGCAATTCGAGAGGTAAGCGAATCAATCCCCTCGCCAGTAAGCGCGGAAAAAAAGATGCTATCGGAATAGCGGGACTTGAGAATGCCAAGCTCAATGGGATCAAGAAGATCAACTTTATTGAAGACCGTAACAGATAACTTATCGCCCGCACCGATTTCAGAAAGAACGGACTCGACTGCATCCATTTGACGAATCCAGTCATCATCTGAAATATCTACAACCTTGAGAATGAGATCGGCGTTAAGAACCTCTGAGAGCGTCGATTTGAAAGCCTCAACCAACCCATGCGGAAGCTTCTGGATGAAACCGACCGTATCGGTGACGGTAATTAACCTGCCGCCCGGAAGGGCATACGCTCGAGTTGTAGGATCAAGGGTTGCAAACAGCTTATCCTGGGTGAAAACATCGGCGCCCGTAAGGCGGTTGAGTAGAGTCGACTTTCCAGCATTGGTATAACCTGCTAGGGCTACTCTGAAAGCACTTGATTCCAGTCGGTCCTTAGACTGCACTCCCCTTCGTTTCTCGACGAGCCTTAATTGCTTTCGAAGCGCGGAGATTTTATTGCGGATCAAGCGCCTGTCCACTTCAAGCTGACTTTCGCCCTGGCCGAAGCGACTTCCGATTCCACCACGAGTCTGCTCTTTTGCAAGATGGCTCCACATACCGCGAAGCCTTGGAAGAAGGTATTGAAGCTGGGCAAGCTGAACTTGAAGGCGACCCTCGCGAGTCTTCGCATGTAAACCGAATATATCGAGAATCAATGCGGTGCGATCGATAATCTTCACTGGTTCGCCTACGGCTTTTTCAAGGTAAGACTGTTGAGATGGCGAAAGTTCATCGTCGAAGATGACGACATCTATATCAAGGCTGTGAACCATTCGAACAAGTTCCTCAACCTTGCCAGACCCAATAAATGACTTGGGGATTGGCTTGTCTAGTCGCTGCGTAAGTCTTGCAACAGCTTCAGCACCTGCTGTATGAGCAAGGCGCTCGAGCTCATCAAGAGACCGATCGATAGGACATGAGTTGACCCTCCAGTCTACGCCAACGAGAAGGGCTCGCTCCGGGACGGGAGTCGTAGAGATGAAGCCCGGTTTTGCCATTTAGTACCCCGTTTTCTCCATTATGAAATCAGCAGCTTGATTGGTTGACAGCTGGTCCATATCCAACCAAATGGTCCTATCATCCTTCCTGCACCAAGACAGCTGCCTTTTTGCATATCGCCTTGACCTCTGCTTGATTAAAGAGACCGCATCTGCAAGCGAGCAGGTCCCCTCGAGATAATCGATGATCTCCTTATAGCCAATGGCCTGCCTGCTTGTGATCGCATCAGCGGCACCAGAAGCGACGAGACCTTTTACCTCATCAAGAAGGCCCTGATGCATCATGATATCAACGCGATCATCGATTCTCTTATACAGACGATCTCTATCCATAGTGAGAGCGAAGCTAACGTAATCATAGTGAGCGCGGGGCGTGGAGAATCCGGCCTTTTGATCGGCGTAGCTAATACCCTCATCGATCATTTCGAGCGCCCGGACAACCCGTCGAACATTATTGGGATGAATCTGATCGGCGCTAGCAGGATCCTTTTCACGAAGCAGGGCGTGAAGCCCTTCCGGGCCAAGCTCCTCAGCTATATGCTGATACCGCGAGCGGCGCTCGCCCTCAACCTCGCCTTTCGGAAATTCCATTTCGTCCAAAGCAGCACGAAGGTACAAACCAGTGCCACCGCAGAGAATGGCCGGCTTGCCTGCAGAAAGGAGCGAGTCAATTATCGCCCGTGCATCATGCTGATACAGGGCTGCAGAATAGCTCTCTGAAGGAGAAACGATATCCACGAGACGGAGCGGTACCCTACGCTCTGGCTCTGGTGTTTTTGCAGTACCGATATCCATGCCAACATAGACCTGCATAGCATCAGCAGAGATGACATCTGTATGCAGTCGAGAGGCGACCTCATCGGCAAGAGAACTCTTACCGGACGCAGTGGGACCCGTAATAGAGATAACGGGGATTGTCATCGAGGCCCGCCAACCAAGGAGCCGGAAAGATACCAGGTTTTAGCAACATCAACATCGACATCGACGATCTTACCGATGTAGGAATCGATGTCGGCGCCTTCGGGCAGTGGAGCATGAACGGTTTGATTCCAAGGGCTTTTACCTTGGAGCATGCAATCATCCTTCTTGGACGTGCCCTCGATGAGCGCAGGAACCGTGGTATGCAGCTGCCCTTGGTTGAATTCATGTGCCGTGGTCTCGATAACGGAGACCAAACGGTTGAAACGGTCGAGAATGACATCATGCGGCGTGGGATCATCGATCATTGCAGCGGGCGTGCCCTCGCGCTTAGAATAGATGAACGTAAAGGCCTGGGCGTAGCGAACCTCTTCAGCAAGTGAAAGGGTCTGCAAAAAGTCCTCTTCAGTTTCACCAGGGAAGCCGACGATAATATCGGTGGTCAGTGCTATGCCAGGTATCTTTTCACGGATGCTGCGAACAAGATCGATGTACTGCTCACGCGTATAGCGCCTATTCATCTCTTTAAGCACACGGGTGGAACCGGACTGAACCGCAAGATGAAGGTGAGGCATAACGGCGGGAACATCGGCCATCGCATTAATGGTCTCAGGCAAGAGATCTTTAGGATGAGAGGATGTAAAGCGTATACGCTCAATGCCGGTCTCTCCCACTGCACGGAGCAGGTCGGCAAAGCGCGGCTTGCCAAAAATGTCTCGTCCATAGGAATTAACGTTTTGGCCGAGCAGCGTGATTTCACGAACGTCGGAGCGCACAAGTCCGGCGACCTCGTCAACGATCTGCTCAAACGGACGGCTCTTTTCGCGGCCGCGAACATAAGGAACGATACAGTAGCTACAGAAATTATTGCAACCAGTCATGATGGGGACCCAAGAATGGAACGTGGTGGCGCGATGCCACGGCATGCTTGTGGCCCCCTTATCTTCGATCTCCTCGCACCTAACGTGATGGTCGCCATCTTCGAAGGCCTGGGCGATAAGCTCGCCCACGTGAGCGATGGAATGGGTGCCAAAGATAACGTCAACGTTGTCGAGGTTGGTGAGAAGTCCCTCGCCATCACGCTGAGCGATGCAGCCGCCAACTGCGATAACGCGGCGACCGCTAGGAGACTTAGGCAGGCTCTTACAGGAGGAGCACTGTCCGTACAAACGTGTATCAGCCGCCTCGCGAACGCAGCACGTCATAAAGATAACGATATCGGCATCCGAGGGCTCGCCGACCTCCAAGCACCCAAGGGAGTCGAGCAAGCCGCTCACACGCTCGGAATCATGAAGGTTCATCTGGCAACCGAACGTACGGATGAAATAGGTTTTACCTGAAAGGATAGAGGAGTTCATTCTTAGCAGACCTCTTGAAAATCTTTAAGCAGCTCGGCAGCGTCCGAGCTTTGAATAGAGAGATGGTGAACGTACACAGAAAGCCTGATAGCCGTGCGCGATTCACCGTTAATGAGAATGTCGGAGAAGATGGGGGCGCAGGAGATATCGAATCCCGTAGGAATAAGGAAGCCGCGAGCTATGGCTACCGCCTTGATCGCTTGGTTGACGGCACCGGCGCCAACGCACTGCATATTGACGGGCACACCGTCTTTAACCATACCGGCGATGGCACCCGCCACGGAAGCAGGTGAAGACTTGCTCGATACCTTGAGGAATTCCATCTATGTTTCTCCAGCGTGTGTGGTGCGTTTATGCATATTATTTTAAGTATACCGCAAGCGAGCGACCTGGAAAACCGTTTACTCTTCTTTACCAAGGTCAAAGGTAACCGTGATCTTATCCTTGAGGACTCGCACCTTTGGTTCACCCAAGAGGTTGATGTAATACCGTGAAGCAAGGTCGTTAAAGTCCTTCTCCACGGCCCGAGAAAAGCTGGCGATATCATCCTTGGAAATCTTTAGCCCCCTGCGATCGCGTTCAAGATCAACTTGACGCATCAACCTCTCGCTAGGCGTGGTTCGCTCCCTTAAAAGACGAGCGGATACGCTTCTCAACGGTGCGATAGACCCCGCAAGAATGCGATGAGCCGTCCTCTCGGAAATCTCGATGCCCAAAGTGGAAGCAATTTGGATGAAATCTGACGCATCAGCGGCAAAGCCTAGGCGAGATATCACCGGAAGGCCCGATTCATCGTCCATAAATAAAAGGCTTGAAGCATCCAACTCGCGGCGAGCCTGGTTATAGAGCGTAGAGGCGATCTCTGTAGGCGTTCCCAAGAACACATCGCAACCACGAAGCTCTTCCAAAGCGAACTCGCAGGCGGTACGAACGATATTGTGAGGCCCGCGCGTGCAAACGAAGACGCCCTCATCGTTCTTTTCAGCCTGGGGCCAAGTCGATTGGTCGACTCGCTCTTTAAGCGAGGAGCAATCGACTATAACGCGAAAAACGGATCCGAGACCCGGACCGGACGTGAGGACCTCTGCGGATTGAGCATTCTGCTTAATGGAGAACAGGGCCATACCGCGACCGTGAACGCCCCACTTGTCCATCTTCATGGTCTCGAGCTTGGAGGTGACGCGGGCGTCGAATATGCGCTCCCTCATGCCCATCGGGACACCGGAACCGTTGTCAAGGAAGAGGAGAGTGCGAACACCCTCCTCTTTCGATGTTGCGATATAGACCCGATCGGCTCCAGCGTCACGAGCGTTTCTGAGCATCTCGATAACGATATCCTCGACACTTTGAATGTCGTGCTTAGCTTGACGGCGCTCAGCTTCGGAAACTCGAAGCTTTACGTAGCCGTCGCCTAGGTTCTCTTCAACACGAAGATTGCCTTCTCCGGACATGGAGGCGATGAAAGCGATGAGGTCGTTAGAGTCGCTCATGTTACTTAGCGATATCCACAGCGCGGCTCTCGCGGATCACGACGACGCGAACCTGGCCGGGATACTCCATCTCTTCCTCGATCTGCTGAGCGATGTTGTGAGCCAGAACGGTCGATTCAGCATCGGAAATCTTATCAGGCTGCACCATGACATGGACCTCGCGACCAGCCTGCATAGCATATGTCCTCTCGACGCCGTCGTGGGAGTTGGCGATCTCCTCAAGCTTCTCAAGGCGCTTGATGTAGTTCTCGGCAGACTCGCGGCGAGCACCGGGACGCGACGCGGAAATTGCATCTGCAGCCTGAACAAGCACGGCAAGAACGGTGTTGGGGTCGACATCGCCGTGATGAGCCTCGATCGCGTGGACAATAACGGGCTTCTCGCCGTAGCGGCGAGCGAGATCGGCGCCGATAACGGCGTGGGGACCCTCTACGTCATGATCGATTGCCTTGCCGAGATCATGCAGCAGGCCTGCGCGCTTGGCCACGCGAACGTCCACACCAAGCTCGGAAGCCATGATTGCGCAGAGCTCAGACACCTCGATAGAGTGCTGAAGAACGTTCTGGCCAAACGAGGTACGGTAGCGAAGGGCGCCAAGGGTCTTGACAATCTCAGGATGAAGATCGTGAATGCCGGTATCGAAGCATGCCTGCTCGCCCGCTTCGCGAACGCGCTGCTGAACCAAATCGGCAGCTTTCTGATACATCTCCTCGATGCGCGCAGGATGGATGCGACCGTCTGCGATAAGGTTCTCGAGAGCGACGCGAGCCGTCTCACGACGAACCGGATCGAAGCTGGAGAGAACAACCGTTTCAGGGGTGTCGTCGATAACCAGGTTCACACCGGAAACCTGCTCGAAGGTGCGGATATTGCGGCCCTCGCGACCGATGATCCTGCCCTTAAGATCATCGGACGGAATATGCACCGAGGTGACGGTGACCTCAGCGGTATGGTCGGCAGCGCAGCGCTGGATGGCAAGAGAGATGATCTCCTGAGCGGTCTTATGGCACTCGGCCTTAACCTTCTGCTCGCTATCGCGGATGATCGTTGCCGCCTCATGGGTGACCTCGCCGCGAACCTTGTCGAGAAGCTCCCTATGGGCGTCCTCGCGAGTGAGTTCAGCGATTCGCTCAAGCTCATCGGTCTGCTTCTCATACAGTTCGTTCAACTCACGAGACTTCTTCTCAATCTGGCCCTGCTGGCTGGAAAGCTGATGATCGCGTTTATCGAGTGCCTCGTTGCGGCGATCCAGGGATTCCTCGCGCTGCATAACGCGATTCTCAAGGACGCGAAGTTCCTTCTTGCGAAGCTTCTCCTCGGCCTCTGCTGCCTGCTTATTCTGGATGATCTCTTCCTTCGCCTCGAGAAGAGCCTCTTTCTTCAACGTCTCAGCCGCTCGACGCGCATCACCCATGACCTGCTCAGCCTCTGCATGTGCAGACTGAATCTTATTTTCAGCCTCGCGAATGCTACCGGTCTTGGCGTTGCGCATGACGAGCACGGCGATACCTGCTCCTATAAGAAGGCAGACAATGCCAATGCCAATCTCCATGCTTGTACGCTCCTTTTTAGAATTTTGAATGCATCAAACTGCACGAGGCCAATGACCGCGCGCGGGACATTTGCATGGATTGAGTCCACCGCATGAAAATGAATATGAGAAATATATCAATCTCATCCTAGATGAGCGCATATCACATAACAAATGACCTAATCATCGTACGTTGATAATATACGTATGTCAATGAAGCATGGGCAGACGGTAAAGACTTCGGTGAATGAGCTGGACGAAAAACCAAAATGAAATGAATAGCAGGCAAAACTAAAGAATCACGGACTGCAAAGATCAGGAATCCCGACAAAGTCGCT
Organism: Collinsella tanakaei YIT 12063; assembly: GCF_000225705.1. GTDB lineage: Bacteria > Actinomycetota > Coriobacteriia > Coriobacteriales > Coriobacteriaceae > Collinsella > Collinsella tanakaei. The sequence goes on along the minus strand of NZ_JH126467.1, from coordinate 306,187 downwards.
GCTGAACGGCGTCTCGCGCTATTGAATACGAAAAGCCCTTAGACATAAGATGCCTTACAAGCTTTTCAAACGGTTTGTTCTCGGGTATGGACTTTCGCGCCAAGAGGGCCGCGGCTCTCTCTACATCGCTCTGTTCATCAAAAAACTCTTCCGGATACCCGGGTATCTCGGCGGGATCCACGCCCCTTCTTTGCAGCTCTTGCTCGATCTTAATCCTTCCCCATCCACGCCGCACCCGCTCATCCACAAAGTAGCTGGCAAACCTCGCATCATCGAGGTACCGGGATTGCCGGGCCTTCTCGACGGCGCTTTCAATAGAAGACGGCGAAAAGCCTTGGCCTTTAAGCTTGTCCTGGATCTCCTTTGTAGAGTGGTCACGTCTGGAAAGCACGTCTACCAAATAGGAGAATGCGACTCGCCTCTGAAGGGAATCGATGTAATCGACAGCCTCGGAGGCGGACTGGGGCAGCGCATCGAGGTCGGCTTGAAGAATTCGCCCCACCCGCATGGGGACGCGAAAAGTCCTCTCAGACCCATCCATAAGGGTTAGGACGAGGCGGGAGGTAGGCTTGACCTGCTGAAAGGATGATTGGTAAACCGCCGCCTTCTCCGGAAAGAAGACGGCGGCCGAAGCGATATCGCTCAAGGGGAGCCTCACTTAGGATGGAAAACTATGCAAGCGGGCGACATTACGCCGTGGTCTGATCCACGACCTCGCCAACGGGGTCGTCTTCAAAATCAAGTCCGCACGCAACGCGTACGCGGTGCTCGATCTCATCCCGTAGATCAGGGTTGGTGCGAAGACACTCCTTCGCAGCCTCCCTACCCTGCCCCAAGCGCTCTTGTTCGTAGGTGTACCAAGAGCCCGACTTGGTTACGATATCGTACTCAACGCCCATGTCGAGAATAGAGCCCTCTTTAGATATACCCGTGCCGTACATGATGTCGAATTCAGCAGTTTTAAACGGAGCCGCAACCTTGTTCTTGACAACCTTGCAGCGAACCCTGTTGCCGATGATATCGGCGCCGTTTTTGATGCTGTCGATACGCCTGATATCGATGCGGACGGAAGAGAAGAACTTGAGCGCGCGGCCGCCGGTCGTTGTCTCGGGGTTACCGAACATGACGCCGATCTTCTCGCGAAGCTGGTTGATGAAGATGCAAGTAGTCTTTGATTTTGCGAGGGAACCGGCGAGCTTGCGCAGCGCCTGGCTCATAAGGCGTGCCTGAAGACCCACGGAGCTATCGCCGATTTCACCTTCGATTTCAGCGCGAGGAACAAGCGCTGCTACGGAGTCGATAACGATCACGTCGATAGCGCCCGAGCGAACGAGCATGTCGCAGATTTCAAGCGCCTGCTCACCCGTATCCGGCTGGGAGATAAGGACCTCATCGATGTCGACGCCGATGCGAGCGGCATACGTGGGGTCGAGCGCGTGCTCGGCGTCGATGAAGGCGACAACGCCGCCCATCGCCTGCGCTTCAGCGAGAATCTCAAGGGAGAGCGTGGTTTTACCAGAGGATTCAGGACCGTAGATCTCGATGATACGTCCGCGCGGCACTCCACCGATACCAAGAGCGGCATCGAGGGCGAGCGCTCCCGTAGGGATGGCTTCAACCTCCAGCTCCGGTCCGCCATCGCCGAATTTCATGATCGAGCCGGTTCCAAACTTCTTTTCGATTTCCTTAGTGGTCGCCTCGATCATCTTATCGCGCTCGGCGCCGGTAGTGCGCTCGTGAATTTGACGGGCAGGGCCTGTGCTCTTTGCCATCTTGACTCCTAACGAATGATTTCCTTGATAATCCTACTACGAACAGCTGTTCGTTGCAAGAAAATATCTTTATGCTAAGCAGGAGCATCTGTACAGAATCGTTATCGTTAATTGCAAAAAGGAGTCTCGAAAAACGGTTAAATCTAAGCGCCGCACGTAAAACAGCCCATTCAAGTCGTAACATGCGACGCTGTAGAGGGTTTACATCACGAAAGCTCCATGGATTCGCATAGAAGCTGATCGAGCGCGAATCGGACCGCCTCGAGACGGACCTGCTGCCTGTCACCGGCAAATGAGCAGCACCAAGCCTGATGGCCGCGCTTGGAGGCGATGCCGATGTAAACCGTGCCCGCCGGATCTTCTTCGGTGCCACCGCCGGGACCTGCGTACCCAGTGGTGCTAACCGCTATATCCGAAGCATATACCTGGCGAGAACCGGTTGCCATCTCCAAAGCGGTCTGTCGAGACACCGCGGTAAAAGAATGCAAGGTTGAAGGCGAGACCCCTAGAAGCGCTTGCTTCGCCTCATCGCAATATGTAACGGCGCCGCCTTTGAGACAAGCGGATGCCCCGGAAACATCGGCGATGTGAGCAGCGACCAGACCTGCGGTGCAAGACTCCGCCGTAGATACGGTCAAGCCCTTAGCCGCGCACGTCTCGACCAACTTTTGGCAAAGCGCGTAAATATCTTGTTCAAGCTCCATGCACTACACCCTAAACACAATCTTGCGGCAGTTCCAAAAGTACTGCGCACCGGAAACCACCGTGAGCACAACGGCGGCAGCCATGAAAACATGGCATACGGTCAGCAGAATGGATGCTGCATCAACGGAATACAGCGCTATAACATCAACAAGCAAGTATCCGCAGATGGCAACCATGGTAACCGCGGTCTTCCACTTGCCCAGTTTATCTGCAGCGATCACCTCGCCGTTAGCGCTGGCGACCATGCGAAGAGCGCTGACCAGAAATTCGCGGAAGAGGATGATGAATACGATCCAGGAAGCGAGCACCCCTTGTTCGATAAAGATAAGAAGCGCGGAAAAGACGAGCAGCTTATCGGCGATGGGATCGAGGAATTTTCCAAAATCGGTAATCTCGCCACGAGAACGAGCCAAATGCCCATCGACCTTATCGGTCAAGCTCAGCACCATGTAGATCACGAATGCCGCGATCGCCTGGAACTCATAGGAGATGCCCACAATGGTAAAGGCGCCGAGGGCAAAAGCCATATACACAGGGATAAACAGGATGCGAACGCAGGTGACGATGTTCGCCGGAGTCCAAATGCTTTGCAGTTCTTTATGCTGGGATGCCATTACTATTCGCTTTCAACAACATGACCGACCAGCTCATAGCAGAAGCTGTCGGTGAACTCGACCGTTACGATGTCGCCAATGCAGGCCTCTTCGATATCAAGGTGGACAGCGCCGTCGCTGTCGGGAGCCTGGAACCAAGCGTGACCGATGAACTCGGAGAAACCGTCGTTCTCCTCTATACCATCGATGATGACCTCGGCGGTCTCTCCCACATGCGAGGCGGTAGCGGCGAAGCCCAGGGCCTCGGCAAGGTCCAGGGCCTTCTGGGCGCGCTCGAGCTTGACGTCCTCGTCCACCTGATCGTCCATCTCGGCGGCCCTGGTACCTTCTTCGCGAGAGTAAGCGAACACGCTGGTGTAATCAAAGGAGTTGCGATCCATGAACGCGAGCATCTGCTCCGCTTCCTCGTCGGTTTCGCCGGGGAACCCTACAAGGCTGGTAGTGCGAATGACCATGCCCGGAATCTCGGAACGCAGGCGAGCGAACAACTCGTCGAGCTGCTGCTCGGAGCCACTGCGATGCATGGACTTCAAGACGCGCTCGTTGCAGTGCTGAACCGGGATATCGATATAGGGAAGCACTTCGGGCGTGTCGCGAATCGCCGCGATAAGCTCGCCGGACATACCTTCCGGCTGAAGATAGAGAACGCGGATCCATACGTGCTGGGGACGCAGCTCCTCAGCCAGCGCAACAAGGAGCTGGGCGAGGTTTGCGGGACCATCGACCTGGTCCTTGAAATCCTTACCCCAGATACCGGTATCCTGGCCAATAAGGACGATTTCCTTAACGCCGCCGGCGACAAGCTCGCGCGCCTCCGCGATGATGCGGTCGGCAGGGCGAGAGTGATACCTACCGCGGATATACGGAATAGCGCAGAAGCTGCAAAAACGGTCGCATCCATCAGAGATCTTCACATAAGCGACGGAGCCCTCGACGGTGCGCTTGATGTTGGGAATAAAGGAGGGCATATCGCGCTCAACGCCCAGCAACTCGTCCACAACCGCAACGATACCGTCCTCTTCATCCGCACGGACAAACGCGGAGACCTCGGGCAGCTCCTGAGGCAGCTGGTCGCCGTAACGAGAGGGCACGCAACCGCACATGATGATGCGCGCAGCGCGAACACCCTCCTTGACCTCCTCGGCCAAAGCGAGCGTAGTCTCGATGCTCTCCGAGGTTGCGGAGGCAAGGAACGAGCACGTGTTGATGATGACGGCGTCGGCGTCTTGTGCGGAATCGACTTCCTGGTAATCCGCGGCGTCAAGCAGCGCCCTCATGCGGTCGGTATCGACCTCGTTCTTGGCGCAACCAAGCGTGATGTAGAGTAGAGAACCTTTAGCCATGCTGATGCCTTATCGATAGTTGGTGAACTGAAGGGGCTGACCGTAATCCTGGTCGCGCAAAAAGCCGATAACCTGCTGCAGCGCGTCCTTGGAAGCAGAGCTCACGCGAAGCTTGTCGGCCTCGATGGTGACCTTGACTTTAAGCTTGATGTCTTTGACGTCCTTGTTGATCTTCTTAGCGGTGGGCTGGTCGATGCCCTCGATAATGCGGCCGATCACGCGCACGGTGCCGCCGGAAGCGGCCTGGGGGGCATCCCACTTGACGGACTTGATGTCAACGCCGCGCTTGATGAGCTTGCTATTGAGAACGTCGATGATCTGCCTCGAGACAAAATCCGCAGGGGCGCTGATGGTGAACGTCTTGTCCGTTTTAGACAGATCGATGGTGGCGCCGGAATCCTTAAGGTCGTAGCGCTGCGTGAGTTCGCGCGCGGTCTGCTGGTAGGCGTTGTCGACCTCCTGCATATCGACCTGAGACACTACATCAAAGCTTGAATCTTTAGCCATGTTGGGCTCCTTTCGTACGTAGAACCAATCGAAACGCCCTAGTCGCCGTTTGATTGGGTGGTTTGCTGGCCGGTAGCGGTATTTTGATCCGTCGCCGCCTGGGTTGCATCTTGCGTGCCGTCCGCATCCTGCGCGGTGCCATCGGCGTCCGTACCGTCCTGTGTGGAGTCGGTCTGGGGAGCAGTGATGGTAACGCGCGCGACGCCTGCGCTCTTGCTGTCATAGCGCACCTTCTCACCATTCTTGGTGATGGTGACGTCGGCGGGCTTATCGACGGTGATCTCCATCGACTGCGTGACCGTATATTCTTGCTCAAAAGGCCCAACAACGGTATCGCCGTAGACAGACTTGCCATCAAGCTTGATCTCGAGCCAAGACGTCTTGCCCTTGGCGATGCTGATCTTAACCTTGGTCTCAGTAGGCTCGTTCTGCTGGCTGGTCGTGTTGGAAGCAGCGGTAGATGAGCCATCCTGCGAGGAGGTAGTCGCGGCGTCATCGCTTCCATCGTCAGCAGAGTCATCGTCCAAATCATCATCCTTATTGGAAGAAGATGTGGAGGATTGAGACTGCGAGGTCTGCGTACTGCCCTGAGCGGACGCGTCAGACGAAGGCGCACAACCCCTGAAGAACAGCAGGAGCAAAAGCAGCAAGATGATGATTACGGCTGCACCCAGCAGCATAAGGACCCTATTATCGGAAAACGGCGAGGGAGGCTGAGAGGACCTACCGCGCGACTGCTGGTATCGACCGGGGTTCTGCTGGCCGGGGCGCCCGGAAGCGGAGCGATAACCGTTTTGCATGGAACCTTGGGGACGAGGTCTGCCTGCAGAGGGCGCCGACCCCCTGTAGCGGGAATCCGTAGAACGGCCGCCGCGGGACGGAAACTGGTCGCCGCGAGCAGGACGCGGGCCCTGCCCATAGCGAGACTGACCGGAAGGACCGTATCCACCACCTTGCGGCAACGCGCGCTGCCTGCCGCCGCGGTTTGCCTGCCCGTACCGAAGAGTGCTGGTAGACATGGGCTCATGCGGAGACACCGATTCGGAAACGTAGCCCGCCTGGGGAGGCCTCTGCCCATACCGAGAGTTGGGCACGGGTCCGTTGACCATGAGGAAGCGGCCCTCAGGATTCACGTTGTGCGGACTTGCCTCGGCAACGGAATCCTGGAACCTGCCGGCTCCGGTATTGTTGACGCGCTCATACGTATGAAGCTCGTCGAAATACGCGTCGACAACGGTGCGAGGGTTCAACCCCAAAAAACGCGCGTAGCTCGAAATCATGCCCTGCGCATAGCCGCGCGGCGGCATGGAGGCAAAGTTACCGGTCTCGAAGTACTCGATAATCTGGGGACGGATCTTTATAGCGTTCGATACCTGCTGGATAGACATACCGCGCTCGCGACGGCGAGTGAGCAGCATCTCTCCAAATCGGGCGGACATCAGAACCCTCCAAACTCATCTTCGGCAGCGAGCTGCGCCTCTACGGCTTCCAGCTCGGCAAGACCCTCTGCGTCGAGCAGGACCTCACGCGGCTTAGAGCCGTCGGGCGGTCCCACAACACCTTTTTCCTCGAGCATATCCATAATACGACCAGCACGAGCATAACCCACCTTAAGGCGGCGCTGCAGGCCGGACGTGGAACCAAGCTGGGAATCAACAACTATGCGCGCGGCATCCCACAGCAAGGGATCGTCCTCAGAAGGCTCGGACGAACCCATGCCGGCGGGCCCAGCGCCAGCCCCTCCAACAAGAGCCGGCGTGACGGCGGACAAGATCTCCTCATGGTAGTCGGCGGCGCTTTGCTCCTTAACAAAGCCCACGACGTCGACGATCTCCTCGTCAGAAACATAACAACCCTGGATGCGCTTGGGCTTGCCCCAATCGACGCGGCTAAAAAGCATATCACCCTGGCCCAGGAGCTTCTCGGCACCCGTTTGGTCCAAAATGACGCGCGAGTCGATACCGGTAGCGACCGTAAGGCCAATGCGGTTGGTGATATTCGCCTTGATGAGACCGGTAACAACGTTAGAGGAAGGACGCTGCGTAGCCACGATCATATGGATACCGCCGGCGCGACCAAGCTGCGCGATTCGGACGATGGAGGCCTCGACGTCCTTGCCCGCGACCATCATGAGGTCGGAGAGCTCGTCGATAACGATGACCAGATAGGGCATCTTGGTTGGAGGGTTGTCGTAATGGTCGAATTCGCCGGCGGCCTGCTTCTCGTTGAAGGTCGCGATCTTACGAACGCCAATGCGCTCGAAGATCTTAAGGCGACGCTCCATCTCGGAAACCGCCCACTGCAGCGCGCTCGCGGCCTGCTTAGGCTCGGTCACCACGGGCACGTACAGGTGCGGCAGCCCGTCATAGGGTGCGAACTCGACGCGCTTGGGATCGATCATGATCAGGCGCACGTCTTCGGGGAACGTCCTCATGAGCAGCGACATAAGGATGGAGCTGATGACCACGGACTTACCCGAACCGGTGGTGCCGGCAATAAGCAGGTGCGGCATCTTGGCCAGGTCCGCGACCATGGGCGTACCCTCGGCATCGCGACCAAGGGCGAACTCCAAAGGACCGCCCTTGACGTAGGGCAAAATGTCGCCAAAGGAAACGTTTTGCCTGCTTCTATTGGGAATCTCGATACCAACCAGCGACGTCCCCGGAATGGGGGCGAAGATACGCACCGAATCGGTAGCAAGCGACAGGGCGATATCGTCTTCAAGGTTGGAGATACGGCTCACGCGCTCGCCCTCGCCGGGCTGCACCTTAAAGGTGGTGACCGTGGGGCCGGAGATCCATCCAACCACGCGCGAGTGAAGGCCAAACTCCTGCAGGGTGGACTGAAGAGCCGCAGCCGTCTGCTCAAGCTCTTTTTCGGAATATGAGGAGGCAGCGGCCTTGGGGCTGTGCTTAAGCATGGACGAGGGCGGCAGCTGGCGCTCATCATCAGAATCGTCGACACCGCTCGCGGGCTTCACCTTGATATCTTCGGGCCTAGGCTCTGCCTTGGCTCTCCCCTGCTGCGACGACGCCTGGGCGTGCTCATCGGCATACGCATCGGCATCGCGATCGGCGGAAGTCTGCTGGGCACGGGCGGGCGAGGACTGCAGGAAATCCGGAAGCGGTCGCTTCTCGACAGACGCAGCGTCATTTGCGGCGATCCAGGGCGGCGTATCCATAGCGGGCTCGGCTGCAGAGGTTGCCTCGAGCGAATCCGTTGCGTCCGCGATGACGTCCAGGGCCTTGCCGCGCTTAGGTTTGGAAGCGGCAGCGGTTACTGCCTTAGCAAAGCGCTCTTTAACGGGAATAAGCGTGGTCTTAGCGCTCTCGCCCTCATACTCGTCCTTCACATCGACAAAGGGATCACCATCGTCCTCATCATCATCTGGACGAGGAAGAACGGTGGTCTCGCGGTTGCCCAAAAACGTGGTCTCGGGCTCAGGGATGTCATCGAAGAGCGACTGCTGCTTGCCGGCTGCGGCAACAGGCGCTTCCCGGCGGTGCTGGAGAGCGGCGGCGGGAACGGCTTCGCCCCAAGGATTATCGTTAAGATCGACTTTGCGCTTCTGTGCAATCTGCGCTGCACGAGCTGCGGCGCCCTGCACAAACTGGCTCACAGAGAAGCCGATGATGACCATGCCGAGGATGACGCCGCCTACACAAAGCACCATTGCAATGGACTTACCAAGCGCATTTTGCAAAGCGGACGCTACGAAAGCGCCCAGATAGCCACCGCTAGAAGCGAGGTTATGGGGCTCGAACATGGCAACGGTGGAAAGCTCGGTGTTGGGGACCATCAAAGACAGCGCGCTGCAGATGAAAACAAAAATAACGGCTATGCCGACGGTGGTTCGAGCGTTGACAGGAGCGCGGTCGCGCAAGAACAGCAACGCGGCCACCGCGAGCATCGCGACGGGCAGCACATATGCTCCCAAGCCGAACCCGAGATGATAGAAGGAAGAGACCGCGCTGGTAACCGGTGCAGAAGCAGGGGCAACCACCGCGATCATAGAGGCGACGGCGATAACGGCGAGCACGACCCCTGCGATATCGCGATTAACGGACTCCCCCATCAAAGGAGGGACGTCCTGATACAGCTCCTCTTCATGCTTAGCGTTAGCGCGCAAGGGGCGCGGAGCCGCCGAAGCACTCCGCGCCTTTTTAGATTGATCTGACTTAGTCGTCGCAGTCCCCTTTTTGGCCTGTCCCCCGCTTCTAGCCACGCTAGACCTCCATGACGACCGGGATGATCATGGGTCGAGTATGCGTACGGTTCCAAATAAAGTTGGAAAGCGAATCGCGGACGGCCTTGCGAAGAGCGTCCGTACCGCTGCTGGTAAAGTTGAAGGAACCCTTCTCGATCATCTTCATGATCGAGTCGGAGGCATCGGAAGTGAACTCATCATCGATGGTGAACGAAACGCCGCGACCGGACACCTCGATAGCCTCGATTTTCTTGCGCTTGGTCGACATGGTGGCTACGACGGTCACCATGCCGTCGTTGGCGAGCTTTTGACGGTCGCGCAAAACGATGGGGTCGGTATCACCGATGCGAAGGCCGTCAACGTAGACCACGCCGCTCTCGACGGCTCGGCCGCGCTTGACCTTACCGGCGCGCATCTCAAGGGAATCACCGTTGTCGATGACAAAGATATTGTCACGTGGAATGCCCATCTTTTCACCCAGCTTTGCGTGGGCGCGCAGATGGACCGCCTCGCCGTGAACGGGCATGAAGTAGGTGGGGCGAGCCATGGCGAGCATGAGCTTGAGCTCCTCTTGGCTGCCGTGACCGGACACATGAACCAGGCAGCGATGTTTGTCATACACGTCGCAACCAAGCTTAGCAAGGCTGTTGACAACCTGCTGAACGGCCTTCTCGTTGCCGGGAACGGGAGTGGCGGAGATAATGACGGTATCGCCATCGTGAATCGAAAGCGTCTTATGCTCACCGTTGGCCATACGGGAAAGCGCGGAGAGGGGCTCGCCCTGTGAGCCGGTGCACATGACGACAACCTTGTTCTCGGGAATGCCGTTGAGCTCGTAAGCATCGACCAGATCGTTTTCATCGATCTTAAGGTAGCCAAGCTCGCGCGCAACGCGCGTATTGGTGAGCATTGAGCGACCAGTGACTACGATTTTACGGCCACATGCCTTAGCAGCATCGCAGATCTGCTGAAGACGATGGATGTGACTGGAGAAGGACGCGACAAAAACGCGGCCCTCGGCGTTCTTGATGGCATCGTACAGCGAGTGACCGACTTCGGCCTCGGACTTGGTGAAGCCAGGGACGGTGGCATTAGTGGAGTCCGACAAAAGAAGGTCGACGCCGGACTTGCCAAACCGGGTGATCGCGGCATAGTCAGGGGTGACGCCGTCGATAGGAGTCTGATCGAGCTTGAAGTCTCCTGTATGCATAACGGTACCCTGCGGAGACTTGACAAAGATGCCGAGCGCTCCGGGGATAGAGTGCGTCATGGAAAAGAAGTCAACGGAAAGGCAGCCCAGATTTACATGGCTACCACCCTTTACCTCACGGAACTTGGGTGCGCGAATGCGGAATTCGGAAAGCTTGCCCTCGATAAAGCCTAAAGTGAGCTTGCTGGAGAAGATGGGTACCTTGTTGTTGAGGTCCTGCAGCAGGTACGGAAGAGCACCGGTATGGTCTTCATGACCATGCGTGATAATAATGCCGCGAAGCTTGTCCTCGTTCTCGAGCACGTACGTGTAATCCGGAAGCACCAAATCGATACCGGGCTGGGAGTCATCCGGAAACATAAGGCCAGCATCGACCAGCATCATATCGGGACCGCACTCGATAACGGTCATGTTCTTGCCAATGCCATCAAGGCCACCGAGAGGGATGACCTTCAGCGGCGCGGTTTTACCTTTAGTTGTTGCCATAAACGGAATGCAATCCTTTCAGATAGTCGTACAGATATATGCACGGCGAACAATCGCCGCATCAATTCATATGGATATTATCTCTACCCAAACACAGGTTTTTAAATGATAGCAGGGAAAAGACTGCAGCGATTCACCATAACTCTTCCCTACCGAATAAACAATTGAAATCACCCAATGCAAAAGTAGAAAAAAAATGGCCCCGCCGAAACCAACGGGGCCACGTACTTAAAGCAAGCTGTCAGTCGAACGATTTGGCAATCGAGGATTAACCCTCATGATGGCGGCGCGGGGTGCGGCCACCATTATCGCCGGGTGCGCGACGGGGACGATCGGAGCGCTCAGAGCGGTTGCGACGGGGACGATCGGAGCGCTCGCGACGCTCGCCCTCTCCACCGCCGTTACCAGATCCGGCGGGAGCCTCGGGCTTATCGATGCGGTCGAGGGAGATCTTGCCGCGTTCATCGACCTCGAGAACACGCACCTTGACCTCGTCGCCTACGTTGAGGACGTCTTCGACCTTATCGACGCGACCCTGGGCGACGCGGGAGATGTGAAGCAAACCGTCCTTACCGGGAAGCAGGGAAACGAAGGCGCCGAAGGGCTGGATGGAAACGACGCGACCGGTATACTCCTCGCCCGGCTCGGGAACCTTGATGATAAGCTGGATGCGCTCGACGGCCTGCTCGACGGACTCGCCGGTGCCGCCGACGTAAACGGTACCGTCTTCCTGGATGTCCACGGAAGCACCGGTCTCGTCCTGGATACCGCGGATAACCTTTCCGCCGGTGCCGATGACGTCGCGAATCTTGTCGACCGGAACGGAGATGGAGACGATGCGCGGAGCGGAGGGGCGGGTCTCGGGTCGGGTCTGCGGAATGACCTGAAGCATCTTGTCCAGGATGAAGGCACGTCCAACCTTTGCCTGCTCGAGAGCGGTGCGAAGGATATCGAACGTAAGGCCCGTGGCCTTGTTGTCCATCTGCAGGGCGGTGATGCCGCGCTCGGTACCGGTAACCTTGAAGTCCATGTCGCCCAGGAAGTCCTCAAGGCCCTGGATATCGGACAGGACAACGGTCTTGCCCTCCTCCTGGATCAGGCCCATGGCGATGCCGGAAACGGGGCGCTTAATGGGTACGCCGCCGTCCATAAGCGCCAAGGTGCTCGCGCAGGTGGAAGCCATGGACGAGGAACCATTGGACTCCATAACCTCGGAAACCACGCGGATGGCGTAGGGGAACTCGTCCTCAGAGGGAAGCATGGGAAGGAGCGCGCGCTCGGCAAGGTTGCCGTGGCCGATTTCGCGACGCTTAGGAGAGCCCATGCGGCCAACTTCTCCAGTGCAGTAGGGCGGGAAGTTGTACTGGTGCATGTAGCGCTTGCCCTCGACGGGCTCGATGGTATCGAGACGCTGCCCCTCGTTGAGCATGCCCAGGGAAAGCACGGAGAGTACCTGGGTCTGACCGCGCTGGAACAGGCCGGAGCCATGAACCAGGGGCAGGTAGTTGTCTTTCACCATGATGGGGCGGATCTCGTCGGCAGCACGACCGTCGACGCGCTCACCGGTCTCGACAACCATGGTGCGCATTGCCTGCTTCTCGAGCTTCTTGAGGTTGACGGGGATCTCGCGCTCCCACAGCAGCTGCTCGTCCTCGCTGAATTCGGCCTTGATGGCTTCCTTCAGAGCCTCGACCTTGCCGATGCGAGAGAGCTTGTCGGCGTCGCGAAGAGCGGCGGACATCTCGTCGTAGTGAGCGAAGATGCGATCGTGGACTTCCTCGTTGGGCTGATCGAGCGGATACTCCTTCACCATGATCTCGCCGTTGACGCGCTCCCACTCCTCAACGAAGTCGAGCTGGGCATCGCAGAAGGCGCCGATGGCCTCCTGGCCAAACTGCATGGCGGCGAGCATGTCCTCTTCGGAGATCTCATCCGCGCCGGCCTCGACCATGGAGATGAAGTCGCGAGTGCCCGCGAGTTCCAGGTCCAGATCGGAGTTGTCGCGCTCCTCGTAGGTGGGATTGACGATAAACTCGCCGGTCTCGCGATCGCGACCGATGCGGACGCAAGCCAGCGGGCCCTCGAACGGAACGCCGCCCAAGGTCATGGCAAGCGAGGCGCCCATGGTGCAGATGACATCGATGGGATTCACCTGATCGGCAACGAGAGAGGTAGCGACGACGTGAACCTCGTTACGGAAACCGTCGGGGAAGCTGGGGCGGATGGGGCGGTCGATCATGCGGGCGGTAAGAGTGGCCTTGTCGCTGGGACGACCTTCGCGCTTGAGATATCCGCCGGGGATGCGGCCCACGGCATACATCTTCTCGATGAAGTCGACCGTCAGGGGGAAGAAGTCGTAGTTTTTACGCTCCTTGGAAACGACGACGGTCACGTTGGCGGTGGTGTCGCCCTGCTTCACCAGCACGGAGCCGGTAGCCTGCTTGGCGAGCTCGCCGGACTCAAGCGTGTAGGTCTTGCCGTAGAGTTCGAAGGTCTTGGATACGAGAGTCATTTTTCCTCTTTCATCTCCGTACGCCACATTGCGCACGGGCGTCTTCATGTCCGAAAAACCGTTTCGGACGGGTGTCGGGGCCGCGGTCGCGGTGCCCTCACACAAGAAGGAGCGCCGTAGCGCTCCCAAATGCCATATTACTGGATGTTGTCGCGGATACCGAGCTGAGCGATAAGCTCACGGTACTCGTTGATGTCGTTCTTCTTGATGTAGGAAAGAAGACGACGACGCTTACCAACGAGCATGAGCAGGCCGCGGCGGGTGTGGAAGTCCTTCTGGTGAGACTTCATGTGCTCGGTGAGCTCGCGGATGCGCTCGGTCAGGATGGCGACCTGGACCTTGGAGTTACCGGTGTCCTGTGCGTTCTTGCCGAACTGAGCGGTGAGCTCGGCCTTGCGCTCCTTGGAGATCGTCATGTTGATCACCTTTCTTCTATGGTCTATAAGGACTCTATTCGCCCCGTACTGGGAAGCCGCCGGTGAAAGCGCGCATCCAAGGTCGGGGTACCAACAGCTCGATATAGTACCACAACCAACGCATCAACGCAGGATGAACACAAGACACCCTATCTGCCCAGTAGGAACTCCATCGCCCGCAGCCTCGCATCAAGATGGGTGGCGGCCCAGGCATGGGACAGGGCGAGCAATAGGTTGGACGTACCCGTATCGACATGCTGAAGCACCAGCTCGTCAAAGGTGAGCGGCAGCAACGCCCTCAGCCAGTTAACGGCCTCCGCATCCACCGCCTCGGCCCCCGCGACGCTGGACGCGCACGAGGAACATAGAAGGCCTCCAGCGGAGGCGGAGAAAAACGCCAACGCCGGATCCCCGCAGGCAACGCAGGACGATAAATCCGGGCGATAACCAACGTGGCTCAAAAGCTTGAAAACGTACGCGGCGACCAAAAGGTCCATATGCGGACAATCACCCTGTAAAGAGCCCAAAACACGAAGAGCTTTCGCACTGATGCTGAAGACGAAGGGATCCGTGGCATCCTCAAAACAACATAGCGAGGCCACCTCCGCGATAACAGAGGCGCGCTGCATGGCCTCATATGTGGGGGCGGCGCCCAGCGGGGCTCCCACAAGGTCTGCCTGCGAGACCACGTCGAGCGACCGCCCCTTAGCAAGCAGCAGGTCGACCGTGCAGAACAACTCGCAACGAGCAGCCAGGCGGCTTCCCGGCTTTCTCGCGCCTTTCGCAACCGCCCTGATCTCGCGTCCATCTCGCGCTAGCAGCGTAAGGATAAGATCGGTCTCCTTGAGCTTGGTCTTATCCAAAACGATGGCGCAGGTTCTATAAGTTCTCGAGCCCGCCATACCGCGCACGCGCCCCTGCTACTCGTCCGCGGAATAGCCAAATCGCCTAATCTGGCCCTGGTCCTCACGCCAGCCCTGCTTAACCTTAACATCAAGCTCAAGGTAGACGCGGGTGTCGAAAATGCGCTCTAAGTCGCGTCGCGCCTCGATACCTATCCTCTTGATCATCTCGCCGCGCTTGCCAATGAGAATGCCCTTCTGGCCCTCGCGCTCAACGTAGATGGTGGCATGAAGCTTCAACAGGTCGCGCTTGTACTCAAAGCCGTCGCATAGAACGCCCACGGCATGGGGAATCTCCTCGCGCGTGTGAAGGAGGACCTTTTCGCGCACAAATTCGGAAACAAGCGTCTCATCGGAAGCATCGACGCCCATGTCGTCGGGGAACCATTTGGGTCCCTCGGGAAGATAGCTAGCCACAACGGAGACAAACGCCTCCACGTTGAACCCTTCGGTGGACGAGACAACGAGCTCCTCGTCGAAATCGACAAGCTTCCTCGCCTCTTCAAGCTGAGAGGTCACCTGTTGGGGATTGGCGATATCGGCTTTGGTAAGGACGAGAATCTTTGTAGCCCTGGACGCCGCAACATGCTCTGCGACCCAGGCGTCTCCCCTGCCGATGGGCTTGGTGGCGTCGACTAGAAATGCCACGACGTCCACGTCGCCAATCTCGGAAAGCGCGCTCTTGTTAAGCTCGGAGCCAAGCGAGTCCTTAGGCTTGTGCAGGCCCGGTGTATCGACGATGACGATCTGGCAGCCCTCGCGATTGATCACGGCCCTCATGCGGCGACGCGTAGTCTGCGCGACGGGTGATGTGATGGCGACCTTCTGGCCGAAGCATGCGTTGAGCAAAGTGGATTTACCAGCGTTGGGACGCCCCACAAGAGCCACGAAGCCGCTGCGGAACCCCTCCGGTACGCCGGAAGCAGTAGCATCGAAGCCGCCTTCAGCCTTGGCGAGCATCGCATCGAGCTCATCATCGTCCAGCTCTGCAAAGGGATCGAAATCCTGCTCGACATCGAAAAGGTCGCCGTCCGCGTCCTCTAGCAGGCTGCGGTCATCGACGTCATTGAGAGCGCTATGTGAATTGATAGATTGGTCGCTCATGGCAACTCCTTCTTAAATAACACCGAGGGCGTGGGAAAAGACGATGACGCCCACAACCGCAGCCGTGAGCGAGAGAACGTAAACGCTGGCCGCAGCGATATCCTTCGCACGCTTTGCCAGGGGATGAAGTTCTTGCGTAGCGAGATCGACGATCGCTTCCATTGCGGTGTTGCAAAGCTCAGCAAAGATGACAAGTCCGCAGCAAATAACGATGAGGCACCAAGAGACGGGGTCGAGCCCCACCGCAATGCCGGCAACAACGGTGACCACCCCCAGGACAAGCATCACGTTGATGTTTCTCTCGGTTCTGATCGCCGTGAAGAGACCTTCGATGGCATAGCGAAATGACTGGACAAAAGTGGGATGGTCCCTATCCGAACCGGGTATCATGGCGGCTCCTAATCATCCAGATGGCTGGTGGTTGGACCGATTACAATCGATTGGGGGTCGATGCCGCGCACTTGAGCAAGACTGCGCAGAATCACAAGCTCTCGATCCTCCATACGCGTCGCATCATCGGGGTCGATGTGGTCGTACCCAAGCAGATGCAGCATGCCATGGACCAGCATAAGGCGGAACTCATCGGCAGGCGTGGTGTTGAAGTCGGGCGCCTGCGCGGCGATGACGGCGGGGCATAAAATGACATCGCCCAGCTCGACCACTTCACCATCGGGAACCTCGTCGCCAAACGGCGAGTCGCACTCAAAAGAAAGCACGTCGGTGGGGGCGTCGATCTGGCGCCACATGGCGTTCAGGGACTGGATCTCATCCTCGTCCACAATGGAGACGGAAACGCTGCATTCACGCTCCACCGCCTCAGCAGACAGGACCGCCTGGATGACCTGGACTATTTCATCTGCGTCGATAGGAACCTGGATGCCCCCGTCGTTACTAATGAGCACGCTCATGGCGCTCCCCTTTCTTCGCGCGCGCCCGCGCGTCGCGAGCGGTCTCGAATGCGTCATACGCCTCGACGATCCGACCAACCAGCTGGTGACGGACGACATCGGACCTTCCCAAATGGATAAAGCTGACGTCTGCGACGTCCGCCAGAATATCCTCGATGTCGGTGAGCCCGCCACGCTTGATGGGAAGGTCTCGCTGGGTGGCATCACCGGTGATAATAAACTTCGAATTAAAGCCCAGGCGCGTCAGGAACATCTTCATCTGCTCGGGCGTGGTGTTTTGGGCCTCGTCAAGTAAAACGAAGGCGTCGTTCAAGGTGCGCCCCCTCATATACGCAAGCGGCGCAATCTCGATGGTTCCGCGCTCGATGTATTCATTTGCGCGCTCCATATCAGTAAGGTCGAACAACGCATCGAATAACGGACGAATATAGGGGTCGATCTTCTCCTGCAGCGTACCGGGAAGAAAGCCAAGGCTCTCTCCAGCCTCGACGACCGGCCTGGTGAGGACGATACGGCTGACCTCGCGACGCTTGAGCGCGGCGATCGCCATAGCCATGGCAAGATAGGTTTTACCCGTACCCGCAGGCCCCAGGCAAAACGTGACCGTATTGGACCGGATGGCGTCTATATACGCTTTCTGGCCGGCGGTTTTAGGACGAATGGCGCGACCGCGATACGTAAGGATGATATCGTCAGCAAAACCCGCACCGGCGAGATCTTGATGACGAGGGGCCTCCATGATGCGATCGGCGTCATCGCTAGATGGCACCTGACCGGCAGATGCCATCTTGATGAGCTGGGTAAACAGGCGCGTAAGCTTTTCGACCTCATCTGGAGAGCCTGAAAGCTGGATGGAGTCACCCCTCACCAACGCCTCGCCGCACTTCATAGCGTCTACCGCGCGCAGGATGCAATCCCCCGCGCCGGTAACCAAAGCAGGGTCGATACCCTGGGGAATGGTAAGGCGAACCTTTGCGGCATCCATATTGGTGCTCCTAGCTCTGATAATCTACAAGACGGGCATGTAGGTATCCGTCATCATCGAGGCTCACGATGCGGACAGGGGCGATTGCTCCTCGCATACCCGCCGGAGCGTCCTCGATAATAACCTTGTGAAACGAACCCAGCGTTCCCTTGTCCTCGTACTCGAAGACGGCGTTTTCAACCGAACCGATGCGCGACGCGGCATCTTGCCGCGCCATCTGCTCGGCCAGGCGCCTCACCCGGGCGGAACGCGCGGCCATAACCTTGGGGTCGACCTGGTTGGGCGCCGCGGCGGCCGGGGTACCGGGCCGTTTGCTGTATCGAAAGACATGCATCCTCGAGAACCCTATCTTGCGACATGCCTCCAGCGTGCGAGCGAACTCCTCGTCCGTCTCACCTGGGAAGCCAACGATGAGGTCGCAGGAAATCGAGACAGAGGGCAAGATGTCGCGAATAGCATTCACGTTCGCAAGCAACGTCTCAGCAGAATAGGGCCGTCCCATACGCCTCAAGGTTTGCATGCAGCCAGACTGAATGGGAAGGTGTAAAAAGGGCGCCACACGGTCCTGATTGCAAGACATAACGCGCACTAGGTCCAAATCGACGTCCATAGGCTCTATGGACGAGAGGCGGACCTGGGGAATTGCGGTTTGGTCGAGAATCTCTTGGAGCAGGCGCGCGATACCGACAACCGTACCGTCAGCCAGTTCATAACGATAGGCGCCAAGGTTGACACCGGTAAGGACCACTTCGGGCACCCCGGCGAGCTCAGCGGAGCGAACATCGCGTATCACGCTGTCTAGGGGAACGGAACGCTCGGGCCCTCTCGCTTTCCACACAATACAATACGTGCAACGGTGGTTGCATCCGTCCTGTATCTTGATTCCATAGCGAGAGCGTCCCAATAGATCAGAGATGGCATGGGGGTCCTCGTCCACATGGGCCTCACCAGAGGAGACCGAAAGCATGGTCGAAGACTCGCGGTCATCGAGGTGCCGGCCCTCTGATGAATCCGTCATGTCTCCGATAGCATGCAGGGCTCGCGAAACCACATCCACCTTTGAAGGCTCGGCGATCACGCGATCAGAAATAGAAGTGAGCTCCCCGGGGTTGAGGTTAACAACGCATCCGGTGACGATAACGATGGGCTCCAAAGGACGTCCGGCCGCCTTGCGAACGGCTTTACGCGTCTTGGCCTCCGCTTCGCCGGTGACGGCGCAGGTGTTGATCACGATCAGCTGCGCTTCTTCCTCATCCACAAGCTCGAAACCGTGCGAGATGAGACCGACGGCGATTTTATCGGATTCCACCCGGTTGACGCGGCATCCAAGATTGATAACGGAAGCAGTGGTTTTACGCACGTTGCCCGCCTAATCAAGGATGTCATCGATGGCGTCGCGAATTCGATCGCCCACCGTTTTGTGCTGCTTCTCGTAATCCTCGCCCACCGCGTCCTCGTAGCGCTCCAGCGCCTGGCGCGCCTCAGAAGAAAGGTGCTCGGGAATATGGACGAGGACGCGCACCACCAGCCTGCCGCGACCAGACCTGCCCATACGGGGCATGCCGTAGCCCTCGACGGGGATAGCGGTGCCATACTGCGTGCCGGCGGGAACCTTGACCTCGATCTTCTCGTCCGGAAGAATGCCGTCTACGGTGACCGAGCAACCAAGCGCGGCCTGAACCATGGAGACGGTCACATCGGTATAGAGGTCGTCTCCACCTCGCTGGAAACGCTCATTGTCAGAAACCTGAACCGTGACGATGAGATTGCCGGACTCCGCGCCGCGATAGCCCGCCTCGCCGTACCCGGAGACGCGCAACTGCCTGCCCGTTGCCACGCCAGCAGGAATCTGCACGTCAAGCTTCTCATGAGTGGGCGTACGACCTTGGCCGTTGCACATCTCGCAGGGATGATCGATAACGGTGCCCTCTCCCTGGCAATCCGGACAGGGTGCCGTAGACTGAACATCGCCAAAAATGGAGCGTTGGTAAGTTGTTACATAGCCCGTTCCATGACAATGGTCGCACTGCTTCTCCTGGGCGCCCTCGGACAGGCCGGAACCGTTGCAGTCCTCACACGGAGCCAGACGATCGTAGCTGATGGTCTTGGTGCAACCAGTCGCCGCCTCTTCAAGAGAGATAGTGAGGTTGATGGCCATGTCACGGCCCTGGCGACGAGCCTGACGATTGCGCGCGGACCCACCGGAGCGCCCGCCGCCAAAGAAAGACGAGAAGATGTCATCGACGCCCATACCGCCAAAGATGTCGGAGAAGTCGACGTAACCGCTTCCCATACCCGGACCGTCAGCCGTGCCAAAACGATCGTAGTTGGCGCGCTTCTGTTCATCGGACAAAACGGAATATGCCTCGTTTACCTCTTTAAAAAGCTCCTCGGCATTAGGGTCATCTGAAACATCAGGATGCACCTCACGCGCTTTCTTCAGGAATGCCCGCTTAATAGCGCGCTGATCAGCATCGCGATCGACGCCAAGAACCTCGTAATAATCTCTCTTCTCCGCCACGAGAAAGAACCTCCCGATCTAAGCGGGTGCGACCCGCCGTCATTTTCCGCTTGTCATTATGCCCCGTACATCAGCGGGCTAACCATCACATCATTCTATAAGGGCTGAGAAATAACCCGTTGGTGCAGCTGGTAAACCAAACCATGATGAGGGCGAAGAACAGGCCGTTGACCGCGCCGTTAAGAAGCTGGGAAAGACCGCGCTTCCACCACAGGGAGGGCCTATGCAGAGCATCGTCCGACGCGATCATGCCTATGCCCATAACAAGCGGAACCAGACAAATGAGCGCAAACAACGAAAAGATGCCCGTAAACGCGGAGAGCAGCAGGAACGGCAGCATCACTCCAACCGTGTAGAACCCGTTGGCCGCGCGCCCCTCAAGGCGCTCCGAAGAGACGCGCGCTCTACCAACCAAGTCGCCGCCCGCGGCACCGTTGGTTCCCGCATGGCCCATACCCTTGATGCGCACCACGTCGCCGTCATGCGTTCCCGCCGGAAACTCGATAACGGCCTCGGAAGTCACCGCGGTGCGGCCCGAACCCCCGCACTGCGGACAGGGATCGGCGACAACTCGACCCGAACCCGCGCATTCGGGGCAGACCATCTTGAGTACGCCCATACCAAAAAGGGATGCCATATCCACGTCGATCGAGCCGGTTCCGCCACACGTGGGGCACGTTTTAGCATGGTCGGTCGAGACCGAGCCGGAGCCATGGCAATGCGAGCAGCTCTCGTACCTGCGATAGGTAGCGGCCCTTTTAGCCCCCTCTTTAGCCTGAGCCGCAGTAAGGTCGACCTCGACCACCACGTTAGCGCCTTCCTCGGGGTTATAGGCAGAGGCAGCCCGTCTAGACTGGCTAAAGCCGGCGTCAAAGGGAAATCCACCAAACGGAAAGCCGCCAAAACCCCCGCCATATGAACCGGCGGATGAACCGGGCTGCGACGGGGCCCCGGCAAAGGGAGAGCCGGAACGCATGGCATCGTAGCGTGCGCGCTTGGCGTCATCGGATAGCACGGCATACGCCTCTGACACCTCTTTGAAGCGCTCCTCGGCATCGGGCGCCTTATTAATGTCAGGATGAAGCTTGCGGGCCTTTTGCTGGAAAGCCTTTTGGATATCTTTCGCCGAAGCATCCTTGGGGACGCCCAAAATAGCGTAGTAATCTTTTTCGTTCATTGTCGCCATATGGGGCAACGACCTCCTGTGCGAAAGCGAATAGGTTTTTGTAAGTATATGTGATGGTGCTGACAAGATTATTTGATGCACCGCAAACCCATCAATGGGCTATAAGACGCACCGTCAACAGAAGCGAGCGTCCTTGTGCAGGTCCCACAGCATGCCGTACAACTGGTTGCCCATAAGCCAGCCCAGCCTGGTTGGCATAGCGCATGGCCCCGACCGCGAAACATCGCAAGACAGCGCCGCCTCAAGCGAATCCCAAGAATCGCTCAAGCTCAGTAAACCCAAGTCTACGGCCTCTTTCAAAGTTCCCAAGAGGCGCGAAGGGGGGATCACCGCGGCCGCACGGTGCAGCAAGTCATACGAGATGCCCCGACTCATCCGAGCGCCCAGCATAAGGTCTTCGGCAAGCGCCTCGCGAGAGGAGAGCGTCTCGACGTCAAAAGCGGTACCCTCATCATCAAGCTGGACTATGCGGATCCTCGAAGCGCCGCTGGGAACGTCGAGCGCATCGAACAGCTTGGCACACGCCCCGTAATCTTTGGACGAGAACATCGAGGCGGCAGACCTCCCCAATCCCAGATAGCTCTTCCCCGTCCAGTAGGCGATGTTATGGCGGCATTCTTTACCGGCGCGCGCATAGCTCGCAACCTCATATCGCTCAAGCCCGCGGCCCGTCAACACGGACCTCGCCACGTCCATCATCTCCGCTTGAAGGTCCTCATCGGGTTCAGCAACCCTACCGGCTTCGATCGCCCGGCTCAGCGGCGTGCCGTCCTCGATCATAAGGGGATAGACGGAGACGTGGTCGGTCTCGAGCGCGCACGCTCGATCAAGCGTCTTTTCCCACGACGCCATGGCCTGTCCCGAAAGACCGCAGATAAGGTCGACAGACGTGGAGAACCCGCATGACCGGGCGAGACCTACGGCGCGCTCCGCCTGGGAAGATGAATGAATTCTGCCAAGCAGCGCGAGCTCATCATCGTCCAAAGACTGCACGCCAAGAGAAACCCTGGTAACGCCGGCATGAGCCAGAGCGAATGCGAGCTCGGGAGTAAAGGACTCGGGATTAGCCTCACAGGTAAACTCAACAGGATTGCAATAGCCGCGGATTTCGCGGACGATGTCCACCAGACGCTCGCCCAAAACGGTGGGGGTGCCGCCGCCTATATAGACCGTCTCCACTCGCTCTAGGACTCCTGCCCGATCCGCATCACGCAGCCGGCGCAAGAGCTTTTGGACATATGCGTCGCCTTGGGAGAGCAACTGGCTGCCGCACGCCGCCTTGGTATCGAAGTCGCAATACGTGCAGCGGGCATGGCAAAACGGGATATGGATGTAGAGGGACTCGACGGACATGGCTAGATAAAGGGGTCGTGCGGAATGGGGAGGCCCTTGCCTGCCAGCTCCTCGCAGCATGCGAGGTCGCGCTCGATGGCGTCCGCAAGGTCGAGAAACTCTTCAGTAGTGGAACAGCGAACCGACCTTCCGCGCCAGAACGCCGCATGGGGAATCCCCTTGAGATACCACGTGGCAAACGTACGCGCCTTAGCCATGTGGCCGCCCAACGAGTCAAGAAGCTCTACATGCTCACGAAGAGCGGCAAGGCGCTCGTAAGCATCATGGACTGGCAGCGGCGATCCAGCGCTCAGGGCGGCGGCGTCTTGGAAGATCCACGGGTTGCCATAGGTGCCGCGGGCGATAAACACTGCGCTGGCAGCCGTCTGGGCGAGCATGTTCGCTGCGTCCTGAGCGCAAAAGACGTCCCCCGTTCCAATAACGGGGATGGAGACGCGGTCTGCCACGGCATCGATTACCGACCAGTCTGCAGATCCAGAGTAAAGCTGTCCCGCCGACCTTCCATGCACGGCCACTGCGGAGGCGCCGGCTTGCTCCATACGGGCAGCAAAATCTGGCGCCAAAAGCTTTCCGGACTTAAAATCCTTACGGATCTTCACCGTCACCGGCACGCTGCAGTTGGAGACGCAGGCGGCAACGATTTTCTCGGCGAGCTCAGGTTGCTCGAGAAGCGCCGAGCCCTCGCCCTTTGTAATCACCTTTCGCGCGGGGCACGCCATGTTGATGTCTATGGCGTCGAGCTTAGACCCCACGCGCTCGCTCACCGCACGAGCGGCGCCAGCGAACTGCTCCGGTTTGGAGCCAAACAGCTGTACGCAAATCTGGGACTCCTCGTCTTGAGGAAGAACCAGGTCCCATGTCTTTTCGCTAGCATATGCCAACCCCGCGACGCTCACCATCTCGCTATATGCCATAGAGGCGCCACGGCGCCTGCACATGATTCTATAAGCGGCATCGGTCACGCCAGCCATGGGAGCCAGCAGATATGGATGAGCGCTAAACCGCTTCTTCAAAACGTCGGCATTGTCCATGAGGCAGATAACCTACTCGTCAACCTTGAGAATAGCCATGAAGGCCTCTTGCGGAACCTCGACGGAACCAATCGCCTTCATGCGCTTCTTTCCCTCTTTCTGCTTTTCCAAAAGCTTGCGCTTACGCGAGATATCGCCGCCGTAGCACTTGGCGAGCACGTCTTTACGGCGCGCCTTCACCGTCGAGCGGGAGATGATCTTGTTACCGATAGCGCCCTGGATGGGAACTTCGAAGAGCTGCCTGGGGATGATCTCCTTCAGCTTATCGCACAAGCCACGCGCCAGCGCATACGCCTTGTCTTTGTGGACGATGAAGGACAATGCGTCCACCTCGTCACCGGAAAGCAGGATATCGAGTTTCACCAGATCGCTCGCACGATAGTCGGAGAACTCGTAATCAAGCGACGCATAGCCCTTTGTACGGCTCTTGAGCTGGTCGAAGAAATCGAGGATGAGCTCAGCCAAGGGCATGTCGAACCGCATCTCAACGGATTTCTGAGAGAGATGGATCATGTCGGTGGTGATACCGCGATGCTCGATAGCGAGCTGCATGACCGCTCCCGTATACTCCGGAGGAACGATAATCTTGGCTTTGAGGTAGGGCTCCTCGATGCGATCGATGCGCGTTGCGTCGGGAAGGTCCTGCGGACTGCGAACCTCGACCATGGTGCCATCGGTCTTATACACGTGGTAGTCCACCGAAGGGCTGGTGGCTATCAAGGCAAGTCCGAACTCGCGCTCAAGGCGCTCCTTGACGACCTCCATATGGAGCAGTCCCAAAAATCCCACGCGGAAACCGAAGCCCAACGCTACGGATGTCTCAGGGGTCCACGTAAGCGACGGATCGTTGACGTGGAGCTTTTCGAGAGCGTCGCGCAGATTCTCGTAATCCTTGTTATCGATGGGGAATATGCCGGTATAGACCATGGGCTTGGCCTCGCGGTAGCCGGGTAGGGGCGCATCGCATGGCTCATCGCGCATGGTAAGGGTATCGCCCACATGGACGGCCTCGGGATCTTTCAGGCCGGTGACTACGAAACCGACCTCGCCGACGCCGATAGATTCAACAAGGGCCTCAGCAGGATGCTTGACGCCAACGCCATCGACGAGGAAGTCCTCGCCGCCCTGCATCATGCGCAAGATATCGCCTTTTTTGATAGAACCGTCGAACACGCGAACCGTTGCCACCACGCCGCGATACTCGTCGAAATACGAATCGAGAATGAGCGCCTTCAAGGGAGCCGACGGATCGCCCTTGGGAGGAGAGACGAGAAATACGATTGCCTCGAGTAGGTCATGGATGCCCTCGCCCGTCTTGCCGGAAACGCATACCGCGCCATCCGCCGGAATGGCGAGCTCGTCTTCGATCTCCGTCTTGACCTCGTCCGGGTGCGCTGAGGGAAGGTCGATCTTGTTGATGGCAGGAACGATATCCAGATCGGCGTTCATCGCCAGGTTGGCATTCGATACGGTCTGCGCCTCGACGCCCTGCGTCGCGTCCACGACCAGAACGGCGCCCTCGCAGGCGGCAAGGGAACGCGAGACCTCGTAGGTGAAGTCTACGTGGCCGGGGGTGTCGATAAGGTTAAACTGGTAGGTCTCGCCATCATCGGCGTCATACATGACGCGCACGGCGTTGCTTTTAATGGTGATGCCGCGCTCGCGTTCGATATCCATGGTATCGAGCAGCTGCGATGCCATATCGCGATCGTCTACGGTTCGGGTGAGTTCAAGAATTCGGTCGCTGATAGTCGACTTGCCGTGGTCGATATGAGCGATAATCGAGAAATTCCTGATATGTGAGGTATCTATAGTATTCATGCGAGTTATGATACAGCATGATTCGCCCCTAGCGCGAGAGCCAAAACGTGCAGAAACAGCGGAGATTCACGTGTATTCCACAGGGTTACCCCTTCACCTCTGCATGGGCGAGTGCTATACTCACCTGACTGTATGACCTCAACCGTGTCTCAGAGGCCGGATAGTCAGGCTTTTTTAGAAGAACTCGAAAGGAAAACTACAAGTGGCAAACATCAAGTCTCAGAAGAAGCGCATCCGCACCAATGAGATCGCTCGCGTTCGTAACAAGGCGATTCGCTCCGAGCTCAAGACCCTCGTCAAGCATGTCCACGCCGCCGTCGAGGCTGGTGACAAGGAGGCCGCTTCCGCAGCTGCCACCCGCGTTTACCGCGCGCTGGACAAGGCTGCCGCCAAGGGCGTTATCCACAAGAACCAGGCTTCTAACCGTAAGTCCGGCGTTCAGAACCTGGTTAACACCATCGCTTAACCATTACTTGGATCTTCCAAGCATATTTACGCGTTAAGGCCCCGTGATTCACGGGGCCTTTTGTTGTATCTATTCGCTATGAAGCTATTGAGACGGACTCAAACAGATCGCTGCGCATCGATTCGTTGCGCAAGTCGTAATCGCCCACCGGCTTTGGCCTTTTACCGCCAACGACCCCCCTTATCATCTTGGCAACCGAATTGCAGGTAGCGCGCGACTGCAGATCGGAAGCGCTGAGACAGACAAGAGCAATGTTCCTGCTGTTGGGCACCGACTCGTGAAGCTCTATGATCCGCTTACTCGACTTCATTCCCCCGTCGCAGACTATCACGCCGATGCTCTGACCACAGGACCAATCCATATCCGGCCTATCGGGCCATTTAGTCCACAGCAAGTCAATGAGTATTCTGCAGGGTATCCCATCATCGATTTCCTCGGAAGCAAGCCGATGCAGCACGCCTGCACGCGGCGTTGGAAGCGCGTATCCGCCGCTGCCCGCAGGCGCGCAGAACAAAGAGCAGAGCGCGGCGGCAGACGGACAACGGATGCCATCAATCAGCCTATCGGAAACTATTTTGAGTGCGCCCGAGCCCCTTACCGGGCCTGTCTTCACAAATTGGTCGATAGCTGCCGACACGCTTGAGCTGTCGGTAAGGGGCAAGCGCTCTATATAGCCTTTTGGGTTCAGGACATCAACTGAAAACATGCCGCAAAACTCGTAGGCGAGTTGCATCAACGAAGGCAGCGGCAGGCTCCCAGCGCATTGCAGAAGCGCAAGCGTTGGAGATGCGACGTAAACGTCTGGAGCCACGAAGCAATACGATCCGACACTCGAGTCCGTCGACAGCCTATGCGCGACCATCTTCGCGGTAACGGTTTCATAACGATACGAATCAAGATCGCCGCACATCGCGGCACCCGAACCATGGTGAGCGAATCTGGGGTCTGGGAGCTTAACGTTAAATGGCACCCCAAGCCTGCCATTGGGAACGCAACCAGTATTTGACACGTAGACATGCAGCATCCCTCGAAGGTTTGCCATTGCTCGAACGTTATATGACGACTCGGCGAGATGCTTCAGGTCTGGAGCGCTCTTAAGCGTGACGCCCGTAACGGGCTTGGGCCTCACTCCCCGCCTACTGGCTCGCCGCCAGTACTCGACTGCGGTCTCCCCTCCAAAAAACAGTGGATCTCTGCCTGCATACACGTTGTCCATATGTTCCTCCAGACCTCGAAAAGGGAACCACATCGTATGGCTGAGAAGGAACGTTGAAGCAGCGGTTAATCTCGCGAAACTATCGCCTCGCTATCGAATAAATCTTCCAAGGTTTATATCGGCACTGGAAAAGCGCATCGTAATAAATGGGCAAGACCAAATGAGCCCCTCGATACACGAAGAGCGCACGGAAAATGAACACAAATGGCGACGGCGCGCTAACGTTCGATGAAATCGACCAGCCAAAGGCGAAGCGCGAGAGCGGAATCACGGGACCCCTTAAGGGCAAGCTCGAGATCTTCCACGCGCGCAAGAGCGCGAAGCAGCTCTTCCATAGAGTAGTTGCGGGCCCAGTTGAGATGATTTTTTACCTGCCAAGACTGGACGCCGAGCTTGGCCGCCAGCTCCCTGCCCTGACCACGACGATCAAGCGCCTTGGCCATAATGAGCTCACGCAGACGACCCACGAGAAGCATATAGAGCCTCACTTCGCTCTTATCGGGCTGCAAAGCCAGAAGCTGCAACGTCTTCTCCATATTTCGGGCGGACATGGCATTCAACAGATCCCATGGTTTCGCCTCGGCCGTTCTCGCGATGTGACGCTCGATGTCCGGAAGATCGATAGAGGTACCAACCATTTCGACGAGCTTTTTCAACTCGTTATCGAGCATGCGTGAATTCTCACCGGCCCTGCTAACCAGCTCCTCGGCAGCGCGCAGCGTAATGGTGGCTCCATGGGCTTTCGCCATCACAACAACCTGCTTGGGCATTTCCCAAGCCTTTTTAGGAGCGCAATCGATAACCGCCTTAGCGCCAAACTTGCTAATCGCTTTATGGAGACGAGTGCTTTTTGCAAGTTTCTCCGCAACCACCAAACAGACGGTAGAAGGAGACGGGTTATCAAAATACGCTACAAGCGGCTCGCTGACGGCCTTGTTAAGCCTGTCGCAGCCCTCGAGGATGACCAAACGAAAATCCGAACCCATGGGAAGCGTATTGAGCGAGGCGATTATGTCGTCGATTTGCGGATCCTTCGTCATATCGCGCTCGTCCAAATTGAAATCAGCCATGCCGGTGGCATCCAAGCGCGCTTTCATCTTCGCAACCACTTTAGAACGCTTGAATTCATCGGCGCCGACAACCAGATAGCCGGGAAGCAACTCTGTACTCGACATAATGGCCCCTTCCACTAACTTGAACGAGGCGCGACGACGCGCGCTCAAAGGTTTCTAGAGCATCTTATCTTAACAGCACCTTGCAATGGCTCGATGCAGACGTCCCCATAGTCTATGGTGCAATAGAACTGCGAGCCGTAGCCGCGCACGCAGTCAACGCATTCCTGAGAGGGATGCCCGTATGAGTTTCCCCTCCCCGCGCTTGCAATCGAAACCTCTGGATCTATCGCCTTGAGAAGATCGCCGTCAACCGATAATCCCGACCCGTGATGGCCAAGCTTAAGAACGTCGATGTTCCCAACGTCACGTTGATAGGCGCGCTCTTGATCGAGCTCGGTATCTCCCGTGAGCAGACAGCGAAGGCTTCTCCCCCCGTGGTCGTAAGTGACAACCAGACACGTGGAATCTCCATTCTCCTCTCCCGAAACGTCTTCTTGGGGCCATACGACATCACAGGTAAAACTGCCAATTGCTATAGAGTCTCCCAACCCCAATTCAACGATATCTTCGAATGAAGACGCATCGATGTCCTTTGGCATGGCGTCAACCGCTCCCTTTGCGACAAAGAGCCGCCTAACGGGAATACGCTGCAATATAGCCGGCAAACCGCCCCAATGATCTTTATCCCAATGCGTTATAACCACCCCGTCGAGCGCGACCACGTTGTTTCGGACGAGCGCCTCGAGCGCGGCCTCGTCCACCCCCGCATCGACCAAGAGCGATGAAGAGCCCTCTCTGATGATGATAGAGTCGCCCTGACCCACATCCATAACCGTGATGGAAGGAGGCACAAAATATGACCAGAAGATAACGTGGCAGGTAAAGGCAACGCCGGCAAGCATGAAGGCGATCACAGTCCCCAGCCTAGGAATAACCGGCCATAGCGCGTATACCGCAAGGGCGACAAGATATAGCAGCGGAAGGTATGGGGCGGCACCGTCTGCCATAATGGTTGCAAAGGGTATCTTAGAGAGCGCATCTGCGAAGAATATCGAGGCGTTCGCGAGTCCATCCAATGGAATCATAGCGACGGCACGAAGGGGCGCGAGGGCGGAAATGGGGACTAGAACCAGTCCCGCGGCGAGCAACGCCGTCATCAACGGACCAACCACCAGGTTCGCTGCAAGGGATACTATTGAGATGGAACCAAATACAGGAACCGTTAACGGTAGGGTGGCCCATTGCGCGGTAAGCGTCATGGAAAGCTGCTGGGAAACCATCCTTGGCGCGCCTGCGCGCTCTATAGTCCAGGCTACATACGTGCAAAACAGGTTAAGGAACAATACACTCGCTACGGATAGCTGAAACCCCAGATCCCAAGCCGATTTTGGATTGAAGGCGCACAGAAGCATACACGACAGGGCCAGACCGGACAGGGCATGGGGTCGCCTACGCACCGCGAGCGTCAAAGAGCTGCATCCAACCATGAGGAAGCTGCGCATCGCAGATGCCGCACAACCGGTAAATACAACGTAAGCTCCCATGATGCAGGCCACGACTACCGAACGGGTCCGCACCGGGCACCCCAGCGCGAGCAGCAAAGATTCAATCAACATCGCTATATACGCCAGATGGCTACCGGAAACGGCGACAAGATGGGTGAGTCCGGTAAGGCTGAACGCCGTCTGCGCTTGAGTTTGAGAAAGCTCGGTGGTTCTACCGCAGATCACGCCCGCGATAAGCGCTCTTGAGGGACTTGATGACGGTGATATCGCATCCAGCAGCCATGTCCTTACCATGCGAACAGGGTTAGCGGGTTTAGGTGAACTGGAGATAACGGCATGCGTGGTAACGATCGCGACGCATCCCTTCATATAAAGATATCGATGCCATGAGCTATCGTCCAAAGGCTCGAGAGAGCCTGCAACTTGATAGAGCCTGCCGGGATCGAGAACGTCATCGGTTTGAACAAGGACCTTCCCCAAAACGGCGCCATCAACACGGCGCACGTTACAGATGGTGGATATCGATGAAGCGCCGATCTTTGGGTCCTCAACGGGATCGAGGCGACAAGATGAAACGGTGACGTTAGCCACCCTGAACGAAGCCGCAATGAATCGCGCACTCGACACAAAGCAGCACAAAACGGCGACAAGAATGCCTACCGAGGTCCGATATAGCAGTCTCCTGGCTCGCATGGATGCATGGCGCCCTGCAATGCAAAGAGCAAAACCAAGGACTGCGATGACAACCATGAGGACGATCGGCAGCCCCTTGGGAATAACATCTATCTGGGCAAGCCAGCCTACCTGGGTGAGTGGCAAGCATGTTGCCAGGAGAGCGACAGCTGCGCACCAGAAATCAGGCAGCAATGGTCGAATGGGCTTGGCGTCTTCAGCGCCCGCCCCGGAGGCGACGACAGAACGCTCTTGAACGTCGCCCCCTAGACGCATATAAGGTCACGAAGCTTCTCAAACTTCTTCTCCCCTATCCCAGACACGCGCATAAGGTCCTCAATCGAGGCGAACGCACCATTTGCCTCCCTATCGTCTACGATAGCTTGCGCCGTCGCATCGCCTACACCCGGAAGCCCGTCCAGGTCTTCAACCGTAGCGGTATTGATGTTGACGAGCGTTCCTCCCGTTGCGGCCGTACCCGTTGCGGATCCGGACGTCTGCGGCGCTTCGCCCACCTTGGGAACGTAGACCTTTTGCCCGTCTTGAAGAATGGAGGCTCTGTTTATGCCGCTCACGTCAGCGTCGGCAGCAAGCCCGCCGCATGCTTCTATAGCGTCTTGGACACGCGATCCTTCTGGCAGCTCGATAACATTGGGATTCACAACCGCACCATCGACATCGACTGTCACAGCAATTGCCTTCCCATTTTCGACATCGTCCTCGTATGCGCGGGAATCGCCGTCGCCACCCTTGCGAGATGTACCCTCGTCCTGATTGGCATCATCAGTTGAAACGACGATGTCGCTGCTGCTCGTATTCGCGTTGACGATTCCGGCAAGAGCTGTCCCCAAAATCAGCATGACCGAAGCGATTACGGCAATGACCCTCCAAGGATGCGACCGCAAAAGGGATGCCAGCCTCCATGCCGCCGGCGTAATGTCATCGTGTTCTTGCATACCTCATCACTCCCCATATCTAATTGTCTAAAGAGGATGCTGCCAGGTGTTCGACAAAATGAAGAAGTGAAAGGCCGTCTTCCAAAAATATCGTCCTAATTTAGATTGGGCAGGTAGCAGGGTGCAAATGAAATGAGCCGATCTCCCACAGCAGGAAACCGGCTCAATAGATATCAATATGTTTGCATAAACTGAGATTGTTATACGTTATAAAGGATATCAAAAGAGGCTGCGGAGCTTACCTTCAGCGCTCTTCCGCTGATAACGAATCTCAAGCTCGTCATGGCGCTCGCGCATACAACGCGGCGGCTTATACGTGGGAGCGCTGAAATCGATGTACTCGGCAGCATCAACAAGCTGCTGAATCATGGCTTCGTGATCGAACATCTCCCATGCCGCATGAACCTCATCGAGCTTCGCATGAGTCTCGGGACGACGAGGCATGAACAACGTGCAGCAATCCGGAGCGGTCTGGGTCGAAATGTCATAGGTGCCGATTTGCTCGGCGCGAGCGATAATCTCTTGCTTATCGGAACCGATAAGCGGTCTGAAGACTGGAATATCAACGACTTCGTTAACCGCCATGATATTCTCAAGCGTCTGTGAGGCAACCTGACCCAGGGACTCACCGGTTACAAGCGCCTTGGCGCCCTCGAGCTGCGCGATTCGCTCCGCAACGGCGTACATGACGCGACGATACATGATGACCCTAAGATCACTGGGGCACGCGATGGAGATTTCACGCTGGCAATCACCAAAGGGGATGACATATAGACGTCCCACTTGAACGCACGGCGCCAACGCCTGGATGATGTCCTGGCAAAGATACTCGCTGGTATCCGCCGTTTGAGGACGACCTGAGAAGTGGACGGGAACAGGCACGGCGCCTCGACGTGCAAGCAGCCACGTCGCAACGGGAGAATCGATACCCGAAGATAGCAAGGTAACGACCTTGCCGGCACTCCCCTGCGGCAGGCCGCCAACACCGCGCTCGGAGCGCGCGTACACATAGACACTGCCCTGAACGACAAGAACATGCACCTGCGCGTCGCAACCCTTCATAAGGACCTTTTTGTCGGGAAACGCGTTGCACAGGACCTCGCCAACCTGTTTGTTGAGATCCATGGAAGTCAGTTCATAATCGGTGTTGGAACGCCTGGCAACAACTTTAAAGGAGTTGAATTCGCCAAACTCTTCCAACGCCTTAATGGCCGCAGCGCAATATTCTCCCGGCTCTCTGTTTGTATGAAACGCAAGAGAGACGCGAGCGACCCCGGGAACTTTGGCAATGAGCGGGAATGCACGCTCGGCCTCGCCGGAGACCGAGAACGTCACTAGAATGTGACCGGAGATGCGGGTAATTGTGGCAACGGAAAAGGCGGCCAAAGCCGCCTTGATGTTATCCATAAGGATGCGTTCGAAACGCGCTCTATTGTTGCCTTTAAGCCCGATCTCATGATAATGAACGAGACACACACGGCTGGCCATAAGAGCTACTCCTCGGCAGCCTTGTGACCAAGAGCAGCCTCGTACTTATCATGCTCAAAGGAAATGTTGCCATCGACGATCTCCTCCATGGCCATCGAAATAGTATCCTTGCCGGACATAGCGATGGTGATATCGTCGATATCCTGAACAGCGAGAACGCGGCTGTGCTGCTCGCGAAGCATGCTGTTGATATCGCAAGCGCGCTTGGAAGCTAAGGAAGCGAGCAGAAAGCGGTTGTTATCGGTCTTATCGAGCAGGTCGTCGATCTTAGGCTTAATGACTGACATACGGTTCAGTTCCTTTCATATTCCCGCAGAACCCTGGAAAGCTCATCGGTAGCGGCGTCAAGATCGTCGTTAACCAAGCGAACATCGTAGCGGTCTGCGAGGCTCATCTCATGACGGGCGTTGGCGAGTCGAAGACGAAGAGATTCCTCGGTTTCGGAACCCCTGCCAACGAGCCTTTGTTCAAGCACCTCCATAGAAGGCGGCTCGATGAAGATGAGAATCGAATCCGGAAAACGCTCTTTAACGTTTAGGGCACCCTGAACGTCGATCTCTAGGATGAGCGAAGATCCACTAGATAACTTCTGCTCGACTTCTTGAACCAGGGTTCCGTAGCGATGGTCGTGAACCTGGGCCCACTCGACAAAGTCGCCGTTTGCGATACGCCGGGAAAATTCATCCTCAGAGAGGAAGTGGTAGTTGACGCCGTCTACCTCGCCGGCACGGGGCGCTCTTGTAGTAGCCGAAACCGTCAGGCCCAGGTTAGGCATGGCCTCCCTCACGCGGGATACCAACGTGCCCTTACCTGCACCCGACGGTCCAGAAATCACAAAGAGCTTTGGCTCGATGGAGCTCACTTACTTGTTGAGCTGCTCGAGGAGCTGCTCACGCTGGCGAACGCCAAGGCCCTGAACGCGACGGGTCGCAGAGATACCCAGCTCGTCCATAATCTTAGCGGCCTTGGCCTTGCCATAGCCGGGAAGGGACTCGATGAGGGTGGAAACCTTCATACGGGAAGCGATGGGATCCTCGGAGTTGAGGACGGACTCGAGTGTCACCTCACCCTTCTTGATCTTCTCGCGAAGCTCTGCGCGAGCGTGACGAGCGGCAGCAGCCTTCTCCAGGGCAGCCTTGCGCTGCTCATCGGTGAGCTGAGGAAGAGCCATGTGTACCTCCAAATGAGTAGTTACAATCTAAAAAACTTGGTTTTACCTGCTAATTCAGCAAATCGAACCTTGAACAGCCATATAGATTAGACGAACAAACTCCAAAGTTCAAGCATACACATGCCTTTACTTGCAGTTTTGTTGCTAATCCATATAACTACCGCGAAGATTCCGCAGGAAAATGCAGGGGCCGTTAATCGTCCATCGCGCAAAGTTCAGCGATAATCGCCTCATATGCATCGACGGGATTTTCGGCACCGGTGATGGGACGACCGACGACGATATGGCTGGAACCAGCTTTGAATGCCGAGGAAGGAGTGGCGACGCGCGTCTGATCTCCCAGGGCGGCGCCGGCTGGGCGCACACCGGGCGTGACGACGAGTCCATCCTCGCCAACCACCGACCTCATCGCCCCCGCCTCCTGCGGCGAGCACACAACGCCATCGATGCCGTTCTCACGCGCAAGCCTCGCCAAGCGATCAGCCTCGACGGGGATGGGGCTATCGATGCCGATCTCGGTCAGCGAGTCCTGGCTCATGCTCGTAAGCACCGTGATGGCAACGAGCTGGGGACGGGAGCCCGTAACCTCCGCAGCCTCCTCGGCGCCCTCACGGCATGCGGCAAGCATGGCACCCGAACCCATCCCGTGCACGGACATGAGGTCCGCGCCGGCCAAAGCCGCCGAGCGGGCGGCGCCGCGAACCTGATGAGGTATATCGTAGAACTTAAGGTCGAGAAATACCTTGAAGCCGCGCTCTTTGAATTCGCGGACGATGGAGGGGCCCTCGGCGTAGTACAGGGTCATACCCACCTTGAGCCACCGTGCGTGACCCTTGAGCTCATCAGCAAGCTCGATAGCGCGATCCCTACCGCAGTCGATGGCGACGATAACCCGATCGCGAGCGAGCGACTCTAGCATTCCAAGGCTCCAATCAGCTCGTTGATATCGTTAACACCTTGGCTCTCAGCCCAGGCCTCAAGCTCCGCAAGGATGCGAACGGAGGCAGTCGGGTCAACAAGATTAGCCATGCCAACGGAAACACACGTAGCGCCTGCAAGGATGAACTCGGCCGCGTCCTCGCCCGTCATGACGCCACCCACACCGTTGATGGGAATATCGACGGCATTGGCAGCCTCCCAAACCATGCGGACCGCGATGGGATGGCAAAGCGGGCCGGAAAGTCCGCCGGTAGGCTTGCTCAGCTTTGAACGACGCGTGTGGACGTCGATCGCCATGCCGGGGATGGAGTTGATGACAGACAGGCCATCTGCACCCTCCGCCTCAAGGGCGCGGGCGATCTCGGGAATACGGACGGGGGCCATCTTGACGAAAAGCGGCTTGTCGGTCACTTTGCGGCATGCGCGCATCACGTCGCCGGCACCCTCCGGGGTTGAACCGCAAGCGATGCCGCCGGCAGCGATGTTGGGGCAGGAGACGTTAATCTCAAAGCCCGCTGCCCACGGGCACAGCTCGCAGAACATCTCGAGGGCGCTGACGTACTCCTCGGTGGAATGGCCTGCGACCTGGCAGATGACCTGAGTGCCCTTTTGGGAAAGCTCGTCCAGCCAAGGACCGGACTGAGCGGCGAATGCGGCCACGCCGGGGTTCTGAAGACCGACGGAGTTCATCATTCCGCCGCGAACCTCCGCCATTCGCGGAGCGGGGTTGCCGGGCCACGGCTCGGCCGCGCAACCCTTAGTGGTGATGGCGCCCAGTTGGGACACATCCATAAGCTCAGAGAACTGCCAGCCGTAACCGAACGTGCCGGAAGCCGTGTTGATGGGGTTCTTCATCTTGACGCCGCCAAAATCGACGGCCATATTCACCTTGATCACCATGCCACCACCTTTGAAGCGTCAAAAACAGGACCGCACATGCAGGCGCCCTTCATGCCGTCGACGGTCTCGACGGCGCACGTAGCGCAAGCGCCGAAGCCGCAGCTCATCATGCGTTCGAGAGACGCCTCGCAAAACGCGCCGGCGTCGGCTGCAGAAGCGGCGACCTTCTTCATCATGGGGCTGGGACCGCACGTGGCAACGTAGTCATAGCCGCCAGCCGCCAGAAGCTCAGCGGCGGGATCCGTGCAGAACCCATGGTAGCCGGCGGAGCCGTCATCGGTAGCGACGAGAACCTTTCCCGCGGCGGCGGCATTGAATTCCTCAACACCAACCATGGAATCCGCGCTCGCGGCGCCAACGCAGACATCGAAGGCGATGCCGCTGGAAGCAAGGTCGCGGGCCAGGCAAAGCACCGGCGGAACGCCGATGCCGCCACCGACGAGCAAAGCCTTCTTGCATCCCTCCGGAACGGTCCATCCATGACCGCCGGGGCCGAGCAACGTAGAGGTGGAACCGGGCTGCATCTGCGAGAGACGCTCGGTCCCCTCGCCCACCACGGCATACCAGATCTCAACGGTTCCCTTATCGGCATCCGCGGAGGCGAAGCTCAGCGGAATGCGCAGAAGAGACATTGCGTTGCCGGGAACCGCAAGGTTAACAAACTGACCGGGTTTCAGCGAGCCTGCGAGGCGAGGTGCCGAGATTACGAGAGAAAAAACGCCATCGGCGATCTTCTCGTTCGACACAACCGTGAAGTCGTGCAGGCGGGCGGGTGAAGGCGTAGGCATATATGCTCCTTACCTGTTGCGGATTTAAATCGAGCGCATGCTCGAAAACCCTTGCCCTTGTTACAAAGTGTAAAGAGGCCGCGAGCGCGGGCGCGCACCACGGCCTCTCATGAAAGCTATATTAACTAAAACTAGCAGATAGCACCATTCTTAAGAGTCTGCTTGCCGCCCACGAAGACGTCGGTGGCGCGACCGGTCACCTTGGTGCCGGCAAAACCGCAGTTCTTCGCATGGGAGACGTAACCGTCCTCGCCAACGGTCCACTCGACATCGGCGTCAAAGACCGTGATGTCGGCAAGGGAACCCGCCTCGATGCTCACAGGCTCGACACCCAGAATCTTGCGGGGGTTGATGGACATGAGCTCGACCAGCTTGCCATAGCCCATCTTGCCGGTCTTGACCAGATTGGTGTTGATAAGGGCGAGCGAAGCCTCGATACCGATCATGCCGAAGGGGGCGAGCTCGAACTCGCGAGCCTTCTCCCAATCCGCGTGAGGAGCGTGGTCGGTCACGATGGCGTCGACGCTGCCGTCCAAAACGCCCTCGATAATCGCCTGCGCGTCCTCAGCGGTGCGCAGCGGCGGGTTGACCTTGAAGCAGGTCTCGTAAGCGCCGGTGATGGCATCCTCGGTGAGGAACATGTGGTGCGGGGCGGCCTCGCAGGTAACGGGCAGACCCTTGGCCTTAGCGGCGCGAACCATATCGAGGCCGCGTGCGGTGGAGATGTGCTGGATGTGCAGCTTGGCGCCGGTGAGTTCCGCGAGCATGATATCGCGGGAGATCTGCAGCTCCTCGCCCTCCGCAGGCCAGCCGAGAAGACCCAGGCGCGTAGAGGCGACGCCCTCGTTCACCTGGCCCTCGCCAACAAGGTCTTCGTCCTGGCAATGGCTCATGAACACCTTGTCAAACATCTTGCCGTAGTCCATGCAGCGGCGCATCATGCCGGCACCCTGGATTCCACGGCCGTCATC
Source organism: Collinsella tanakaei YIT 12063 (assembly GCF_000225705.1). Taxonomy (GTDB): domain Bacteria; phylum Actinomycetota; class Coriobacteriia; order Coriobacteriales; family Coriobacteriaceae; genus Collinsella; species Collinsella tanakaei. Next base: position 268,417 of record NZ_JH126467.1, on the reverse strand, counting down.
GGTGAAGGCGACGGCTCCGCGCGCGACCATATCACCCATCTCGGAGATGATCTCGCCCTTAAGACCCTTGCTCATGGCGCCCGCAGGGTAAACGCGGCAATGGCCGGCTTCGGCGGCGCGAGCTTTGATATAGGTGATAACGGTGCCGTTATCGGCAACGGGGTTGGTGTTGGGCATGGAGCAGACGCCGGTGAAACCGCCCGCGGCCGCAGCAGCCGTCTCGGACTCGATGTCGCCCTTGTGCTCAAAGCCGGGCTCGCGAAGGTGCACGTGCATATCGACGAGACCGGGGACTAGGTACTTACCGGTAAGGTCGATAACCTCCGCGCCATCGAAGTCGAGACCTTCACCCACCGCGGAGATGCGGTCGCCATCGATAAGGACGTCGAGAACGCCGTCAAGGTTGGCAGCGGGATCGACAACGTGGGCATTCTTAAGAAGCAAGGCCATTATCGGCACCTCCAAGCAGCAGATACAGGGCGGCCATGCGGACGCAGATGCCGGCATAGACCTGATCGAGGATGACCGAGCGCTCGGGATGGTCGGCCATGTAGGAATCGAACTCAACGCCGCGGTTGATCGGGCCGGGGTGGCAGATGATCGCGTCGGGCTTCATAAGGCGCTCGCGCTTCTGCGTAAGGCCAAAGAGCTGGTGATACTCGCGCAAGCTCGGGAACGGAGCACCCTCGAGGCGCTCGCGCTGGATACGAAGCATGTAGACCACGTCGAGCTCGGGAAGAACATCGTCCAGACAATAGCTTACATGGTCGGCGCCGAGGACATCGGGACGAGGGGGCATGAGCGTTCCGGGGGCAACGACGGTGACCTCGGCGCCCATGATCTTCAAGGCGGGGATCAAAGAGCCGCAGACGCGAGAATGGCCGATATCGCCAACGATACCAACCTTAAGGCCATCGAAGCTCTCCTTGCGCTCCCAAATTGAGTACAGGTCGAGCAGTGCCTGGGTGGGGTGGCCGTGCTTGCCGTCGCCGGCGTCGATGACCACGGCGGGGCTCGCCTGGCTAACGATATGAGGGGCGCCGGCGTGCTTATCGCGGACAACGATGCAGTCGATCTTATAAGCATCGAGCGTCATGACGGTATCGATGAGGCTCTCGCCCTTGACGGTAGACGTGGAGGAGCCGCCGAAGTTAAGAGTGTCGGCGGAAAGGCGCTTCTCGGCAAGCTCAAAGGAGCTACGGGTGCGCGTAGAAGGCTCGTTGAACATGTTGACGATAGTCTTACCCTTAAGAGTGGGGACCTTCTTGATCGCGCGCTCGTTGACCTCGGAGAACGCCTTGGCGGTCTGCAGGATCGTCATGAGCTCGGTATCGGAGTACTCCGAGATGTCGATAAGGTGCTTATGGTTGTTGAACACGGCTCTACTCGCCTCCCAGCGGCGCGGAGCCCACACGGGCGCCCGGCGCGACTTCGGTGATCTCGACGGACGTACGGCCGTCTACTTCCTTGCAATACAGACGGACGTTCTCGTCGCGGGACGAGGGAACGTTCTTTCCAACGAAATCAGGGCTGATGGGAAGCTCGCGATGTCCGCGGTCAACAAGGACGGCGAGCTCGATGCTCTTGGGGCGGCCAAGGTCCATAACGGCGTCCAGGGCGGCGCGGATGGTGCGGCCGGTATAAAGGACGTCGTCGACCAGAACAATGCGCTTTCCGTCAACATTGAACGGAATCTTGGTCTCGTGAACCTCGGGGGAAATATGGGTAAGGAAGTCGTCGCGATAGAAGCTGATATCAAGGCTTCCCAGCGGAACCTCCGCACCTTCGATTTGGTTGATCTGCTCTGTGAGCTGGCGCGCCAGGATATCTCCCCTGGTCACGATGCCGACAATGGCAAGGTCGTTGCAGCCCTCGTTGCGCTCGATGATCTCGTGCGCAATACGCGTGATCGCGCGCTGCACAGCAGTCTCGTCCATGATGACTGCCTTGGGTGAAGACGTGCCCATCGATCTCCTTCCCTGCTCCTCGCGGCGCCATCGCACTGATGAGACACCGCAAAAAAATAGATGCCCGACCGCTAGCGCGGTTGAGACATCGGCAAGAGTGATCTCGAGGGCAACAACAGTTGCGAAGAGGTATGTATCCTTGCGGTATCTCGTACGCGCTTAAAGGTCTTTTGTAAGTATACACATGTTTCCACCTTGTTTCGAGCACGAATACGGAAACTTGTAGAACGCTTGCTTTTCCACATACGAGTGCCCAAAGGCATCTTCCGGTCCCTGCAAATTAATAATGTGATGAGAATACGCACGGAATGATTATTTATTAGGCGCCATAGCAAATGAGTCTTGCATGAGCATCTTGAGCAGGCGATAATATGACTCCCACGAAACCGAGCCCAAGCTCGAATCAAGTGCAGAAAAAAGTAACATGTGCAATATGTAGATTACGCACATGTTGCCCATGCTGTGCTATAGTTCATTGCTGTTTGTTCACGCGGCACCGAATCTAGCCGCCCAAGGAGGGTCAAGAAATGTCCAAAGTTTGCGAAATCTGCGGTAAGCACCCCGTTGCTGGTCGCTCCATCAGCCACTCTCACCGCGTCACCAACCGTACGTTCCGTCCGAACATCCAGCGCGTGTACGTTGTTGTCAACGGTCATCGTCGCAAGATGAACGTGTGCACCAGCTGCCTCAAGGCCGCCAAGGTGGCTCGTTCCTAAGGTCTCCCCTTTTTGGACAAACGTTTGCTTGCAAGCAAAGGCTCCCTGTTGATTTCAGGGAGCCTTTTTTAATATGAGTTGAACATTGTCAAGTGGCAAAACGTCCCCGCCCCCGGGGAGCTACCGCGGGGGGCGGGGACGACCTATCTTCACCCGGGGGACGCGCCGCTTGAGGGCGTGTCTGCTCGACGCACGTTCGGCACTCTAATATCCGCGGGTCGGAACCGCATTTCGTTGCTACGGCTGGGGGCCTCCGGCTTCATCGCAGTCTCGTGGCGGGCGTGGCGGTCCCCCGCTGCCCAGAAAAAGGAACTGGAATGGCCTCCCAACGGCCTCGAGCGCGGCGCGCCCCGGGGTCGGACTCCTATCTCGCCGCGGGCGCTACCGGACCATGAGCGCTATCGCCCAGACCCAGCAGGCCATCTCGCGGGCCGTCGCGCAGTTCGCCACGCAGGGCCTCTTTCCCGCCTGCGACATGGCGTCGCGCCTGTCCTGCAGGCGGCGGTTGCACTTCGCGGCGTGCCTCGACGCCGCCGGCGCGACCCCGTGGCCCGGCCTCGGCTTCTTGGGGTGGCGCGTCGACATCGGG
>NZ_JH126467.1:183396-264947 GCF_000225705.1 Collinsella tanakaei YIT 12063 | reverse complement strand
ACACCTCGACGACGTTGCGGCAGGCGAGGAGCCTGGCGAGCCACTCGGCGTCGCGCCGGTCGTTCTTGCGCCCGCGGTCGGCGGCCGGCCGGTGCATCTTGGAGACGGCGCCTACGGCGCAGTCGACGCCGAGCGCCCTCAGGGCGCGGCAGAGGTGGAAGCCGGTCGGGCCGCTCTCGTACACCGCCTTGGGCGACTCGAACCCCAGTGCCCACTCGGCGACCGACGCGGGGTCGTATCCGAACCTTGCGCGGGACACCTCGCCGGTCATGGGGTCGAAGGCGCATGCGGAGATGCTCCTCGCGTGGACGTCGAGACCGATGGCTGTGACATAATTGGACATGGCGGGCCCCTCTCCGTCGCATGTGGCGCGCGGCCACGGTTGGCGCTACGACCATTGTCGCCCGACCCACGATAGAGCTGCAAGGGGAGGGGCTCCCAATGTTCAACTCATATCGTCTCGTAACTATGCTAATTGGACACCGAACCGCATGGCCACCTAAACATAGTCCTTCCCTTGCTGCGAACCTAATGTATGAATGGATTCAGCGAATCATTTTTTATTAGCGCTGCAAGAGCAAGGAATTCGAATTATGAACACCGTATGGCCGGACTCGCTCGTCGCCGTGATGTCGCCCCCATGCGCTGCGACGATCTCCTTTGAAATGGCAAGGCCAAGCCCGGCACCCCCGCGACCAGTCGAGCGAGCCCCATCGACGCGGTAGAACTTCTCGAATATATGGACAAGGTGTTCCGAAGAGATTTCTCGTCCCGTATCCTCGACCGCAAACACAACCGATTCGCCCTCGATGTGAACATTAAGCAAAACCTCTGTTGAAGGGTTCGCAAACGCCACGGCGTTCTTGAGTATGTTGCCTAAAACGCGAGCCATCTTATCGGGGTCGATAAAAGAATCAACAGGTCGATCGGGCGCGTGGACGGCAATTGAGACCCCGCGACCGCTCGCAGCAGGAAGAAGCTCATCTGCAACCTGTTCAGCCAACATCACTGCGTCGACCTGTTCGCGTTCAACGGGGATAGAACCAAGGTTGTAGCGGGTTATCTCGAAAAACTCGTCCATCATGCCATCCAGACGGCGAGCCCTATCAAGCGCGGCAGACGCAAAGCGCTCTCGCTTCTCATAAGGCAAGTCGGGCTCCTCGGCAAGCAGAGCAAGGTAGCCAATTACAGAGGTGAGAGGCGTCTTGATATCATGCGCAAGATACGCCACAAGCTCGTTCTTGCGCGACTCCGCCGCCTCGGCCACATGAAAGGCGCTCTCGACGCGCTCCCCCAGCCGCTCAAGCTCCAGCTGGGCCTGTGCAAGGTGCTCCGGCAGCTTTGGCGCAACAAGGGAACCGTTATTGGTGGAAGCCTGGGAAAGCGCCCAGATAACGCTGTCCAGATCTAACGCGACAATGTGGATCCGCAACGCGGCGATAACAACGAGGCCCACGCCGTATGCAGACCACACCAACGGCCCCTCGATAAAGCCAACAACCGCATGGTAATCGCTGAGGTCACGGAACCGATGCAGTCCATCCGCCATGGAGCCCTCTTGCATCCCAAGCATGCGGTAGAGATCAACCTGGGAATCCGGAACGCTTACCCACGTAGAGGTGGCATCGGCGATAACAACGGAAAGGGAGTCTGCAAACAGAGCCCGGCAAAGCGAAATCAATGCGATGAAACCAAGGGTATAGGCGACAAGCGAAAGAGCGAGCCCCGCGCACGCGCGGCGCCGGCACAAAACGCCCTGCATGGTCCTCATCTTCATAGCGATTCCCTTCTAAGCATCGCCCCAAACATCTCGGCCTAAACTAGGGCGCGATCTTGTAGCCAACACCCCAGACGGTCTCGATAAACACCTGCTCGGAGTCGAGCGCCGCGAGCTTTGATCGCAAATGGCGAATATGCACCATAACGGAATTGGAGCTTGCGGGCATATACAGATCTTCCCAAACCGCTTCATAGAGGTCTTGGGTGGCAACCGGCCTCCCAGATGCTCGCAGAAGCACCGCAAGCAGATCGAACTCCTTTGGCGTAAGCGAAAGCCGCTCTCCATGAAGAGACACCACATGGGTCGCCGGATCAAGCTCGATACCGCGACAGCGAAGTACACGCTGTAACGGAGCGTCGCTGGCATAGGAGCTGCGCCTAAGGCATGATTTAACGCGGGCGACAAGTTCGCGCGGCAAAAACGGCTTGGTTATATAGTCATCTCCCCCGCACGTAAGGCCCAACACCTTATCGGCTTCCTCGTCCTTGGCTGATAAAAAGATGATGGGGACAAATGATTCCGCACGCATGCGCGCGCAGAGCTCAAAACCGTCTACCCCCGGCATCATGACATCGAGAATAATCAGGTCGAACGACCCCTCGCGAACCATAGGCAAAGCCTCGCCCGCATGCACGCACACCTGGGTGAACATGCCGGCGCCCTGGAGGGTCTCGGCTACCAGCTCAGCGATCGAACGCTCGTCATCAACGATCAATATGTTTGGATTCTCAATCATGACGCCATTGTATAACGCCGCCCGCAACACGTATGCCCCGGCTGCAACGAGATAAGGAATCGTTAAGGGTCTGCAGAAAAACCTAAGGTATTGCCATGAGATGCATAAGGCGGTTCAAGCGTAGCGTATGAGAGCGTACACAGAAGGCTGCAATGTGGCAACCAGGCGCGCGCAGGCGCTCTCCCGGTGCCCAAAAGGAACACCAATGAACCGCACTCACCGCAATAACCACACGAGAGATGCCGCACCCGCATATCGCCCCGCATGCCGCCCCGCACGCAGAGTGTACTCGTCCCACGCATCCGCCACCGCTCCGCTTGGGACCAAGGTGCACCGCAAGAGGCGCTCGCGATTCAACCGAGCAAGAAACGTCCTGGTCGCCATTGTGGCAATAGCCGGGCTGCTACACATCAGCGGGCTAGCGAACCGGCTAGTTGTTCTGATAGAGCCAAACGCTGCGGCAACCTTTCTGCAGTTTGATGAGGACGAGTGTACGTGGTCCCTTGTATTGGTAAACGCCTCAAACCCTTTGCCAGATGGCTTCTCAGTTGAAACCGCGGATGTGGGCGGCGGACATAGCGTAGACAAGCGAATCGCCGACAGCCTGAACGCGATGCTAGAAGATTGCAGAAAAGCGGGATATCATCCCTTCATTCGCTCCTCATTTAGAACGAGAGATCAACAGCAGCAGATTCTCAACGAGCGGGTGGAGCTATACCGCGAAGCCGGCTACTCCGGGGAAGACGCGCTTTCCGCCGCACTACAATGGGTTGCGCTACCGGGGACAAGCGAGCACGAGCTAGGCCTTGCCGTGGATATAAATGATGAAGAGGACGATGAGGGCATGTACACATGGCTTGCCAGCAACGCGCACCAATACGGATTCATCTTAAGGTACCCGCTTGATAAGGTTGGTGTGACGGGCATCTCGAATGAGCCCTGGCATTACCGCTACGTGGGAAAACAGGCCGCTGGCGAAATCTACCAAACGGGCGAGGCGCTGGAGGAGTATCTTGCAAGGAGTAAATAGAAATAAAAAAAAGCCCGACTCCAAAGAGTCGGGCTTGAAGCTTCTGGTCGGGACGACTGGATTCGAACCAGCGACCCCTTGACCCCCAGTCAAGTGCGCTACCAAGCTGCGCCACGTCCCGAAGCAATGTTGCTTTTGGCTTTCTGCCTTGCAACAGGGAATACTTTAACCCAGACCACCCAACCTATGCAAGAACTTTTTTCAAAAAAGTTGAATCTCTTTTCTCCGCATTAGCAACACTTGATTGCCACGACCCATTACCTGCGCTTTTTCTATAATCTATAGACCTGGAATACGACAAGGCAACATAAAGACACCCGCGTTCATATATGAAAATACGAATCGCCTTCAAGAACATGCAAACGGCCAGCACGAATTAACGCACCGGCCGCGACTGCAAAAGCTGATCAACGCGATAAGGGATAGCCGTCCCTAACGATAAAGGAGCGCGGCGCGCCTGAGAATCTCAAACGCAGCCTCATTCTTTGGCATACAGGGCAGCTCCTCTGCACCATCTGCCGTGATCCAAGTCACCTTGTCAGTATCAGAACCAAACGTGGAGTCGCTGCGGGAGACGTCGTTGGCAACAATTGCATCACAGCCCTTAGATGCCAATTTGGATGAGGCGTACTCGATAAGGTTATCGGTCTCCGCGGCGAAGCCAACCACTACCCTATCGCCCTTACGCGCAGACATAGAGGCTAGGATATCGCGCGTCTCGACCAGCTCGATGCAATCAAGACGCTCGTTGGCCTTCTTAAGCTTATGGTCCGCCTTGCGAACGGGCGTGTAATCGGCAACGGCAGCGGCGCATACCAGAATATCCGCGCCATCGAATGCGGCGTCGACCGCTTGGAACATATCGTCCGCGCTCACCACGTCGATGCGATGGACGCTGTCGGGACATGGCAGGTTGGTTGGTCCAGAGACCAGGACAACGCGCGCACCCATGGCGTGCGCGGCCGAGGCGATAGCATAGCCGAACTTTCCAGAAGAGCGGTTGCCGATGTAGCGCACCGGATCGATGGCTTCCTGCGTGCCGCCAGCGGTGACCACAACATGCTTGCCCTGAAGCAAGCCCGCGCATTCTTGGGCGAGATTGCCGCTAGCGTCGCCGGCAATGGTGCGCCCCAACGCCTCAAGCGTACGCTGGGCGATGTCCTCAACGGAAGCCAGCTTGCCCGACCCAACGTCGCCGCATGCAAGCCTGCCGCATGCCGGCCGCACGATCTCGCATCCGCGGGCAATCAGGGTCGAGAGGTTCTCCTGCGTCGCAGCAGCCTCCCACATCCCGGTGTTCATCGCAGGAGCGATAACGATGGGGCGGTTGGTAGCGAGCAGGGTAGTTGACAGCAGGTCATCGGCAATGCCATGGGCCATCTTAGCCATAACGTTCGCGGTCGCGGGAGCGACCAGAACGACGTCGGGCTCCTGAGCAAGCGAGATGTGATGGATGGGGTCCTGCGGATCATCGATCAGACCCACCGCCACCGTCTCGTGCGTTAGCGCGCGAAATGTGGTGGGCCCGACAAAATGCGTCGCATGCTCGCTCATGAGCACCTTTACGCGAACGCCCGCCTTCTGCAGTAGACGGACGATCTCGCATGATTTATATGCAGCGATGCAACCCGTGACGCAGACAAGCGCGCAAGCCTGCCTGCCGTCGGAACGCAAAAGGGCCGCACCCATTATTCTTCCTCGGCCGAAATGACCAGCAAGCGATGGCAATAGGGGCACTCGGCCACCTCGTCCGCGCCCTTAAGGGAGTCCATGGACGAAGGAGAAAGCGACATGCGGCAAACGCTGGGAACAGTACCCTCAAGTTTCTCGACTCCCAGGCCATTGAAGCGCTTGGACGCCTTGTTGTATGTATCGATAATGGATGAATCGACGGTCTTGATAAGGGCGTCGCGCTGATGACGGGATACCTCGATGCGGTTTCTGATCTCATCAGCTTTTTCGCGGGCAGCTCGCGTGTCCTCTATCACAGACGCCTCGAACTTAGCGATGTACTCAGTGGCATACGCCTCGTTAGACTTGGCCTTCTCGAGCGCTGCGATCTTGTCCTTACGGGCGAAGTTGATCTTGTCGAGCTTTTTTGCGATGCCGGCGAGCTGCTGCTCGAACTCCTTCATGAGACGGTGGTTCTCGGGCTTTTGCATCTCGCTTTGCGCTTGGTCGACGGCGGCATTGCAGAACGCCTCGTCCTCGTCCAAATCCGCAAGATCGTTTTCGAGGTCCTTGCGTGCAGCAAGGAGCTTGTTGGCATCACCCTTGAGCTTGAGGTAAGCCTTGCGCTTTTTAGCAAGCTGGGCAATCTCGGGCATGCCGTCAAGCGCGGCCTGGTCGCGCTCGAGCGCCAGATCGAGTTCCTGCAATTTCAAAAGCGTAGATCCGACGGTCATGCGCGCTCTCCTTTTGTATAGGTCCACCATTGATGAGGGTTCTTTATTGTAGCGATTGGACCGCTAAATCCCACCCGGGCAAGCGCATCGACCAAGATATCCACGAACGGCTCCTCGCTGCGGTCGTGTCCAAGCAAGATAACGCTGCATCCGCGGACGAGGAGGTCTTGGCATACATGATAGCCGCCCTCGCCCGTAACGATCGCGTCCGCCCCGCACGCTAAGGCGAGCTCGCCGAAATCGCCCATGGAGCCGCCCAGAAAAGCAACGCGCCCAAGAGCCCGGTCGGGATCTCCCCATACGCGCGGATCGCAGCCGAAAGCTTCACTACAGCGAGATGCGAGCTGTTCCAAGGTGAGTTTAGAAGAAGCGTCCGCAAGCGAACCCAACCCGAGCGCCCCAGAACAGGAGGCGGATTCCAAGGACGAAACAACCTGCAAGCCCACGAGCGACGGTAGGAGTTGCTGCGCCTCGCAGGAGCGATCGAGGTTGGTATGAAGCGAGATGATGCTGACGCCGCACTCGACAGCCGCGAACACGGCGGCCGCAGACGACGGGTACGCGGGCGAAGCGGGAACAAAAGCCTGCGGCGCCTTGATGTAGACAGGGTGATGGGTAAGCAAGACGTTCGAGCCATCGGCCGCAGCGCGACGAACGTTCGCCTCACTCGCATCGAGCGCCACCGTTACCCCGCGGATCTCATCATCCGGACGGCCGACGGACAGGCCCACGTGGTCCCAGGGCTCAGCCGTATCAGCAGGAAATAGCTTGAAAAGTCCCTCAAGAAGCTCTGAGATAAGCATTATCTACCCCGCAATCTTCAACAACGCGCCGGCGAACCTATCGAGGTCCGCTGGATCGACGCGGTCGTCGAACGAGATGCGAAGCGAACCCAGGGCGCGCTCGCGCGGAATACCCATGGCGGTGAGGACATGACTGGCATCCATGGACCCGCTGGAGCAGGCGGAGGCTGCTGAGACTTCGAACCCGGCGACGTCGAGCTTTAGGATGAGCTCTTCAGACTCGATGCCGTCCACATAAACCGAAACGATACCGGGAAGACGGTCGACCGCAGCGGGGTCGCCCATGGTGGCGTGTATACGAGCAGACGAGGCAAGTCGCCCGTATAGCGCGCGGGAAAGCTCTAACAAGAGGGCGTGATCGCGCTCAAGGGAAGCGTGCACCGTGCGAGCAGCAGCGGCGAAACCGAGAATGGCTCGAAGGTCCTGCGTGCCGGGACGAAGCCCCCTCTCCTGCCCGCCTCCATGGAACAGCGGTGCAAGCTGAGTGCGGTTCTTGAGATACAGCGCGCCGATACCCACGGGTCCCCCAACCTTGTGGCCCGCGACGGAAAGGGCGTCAACGCCAAGCCGTTGCACATCGAGGGGGATGTGGAGCCAGCCCTGCACAGCGTCGGTATGAAAGAGCGCGCCGCATGAATGAGCCGCGCGCGCAAGGTCCTCGATGGGCTGCACGACGCCGGTCTCGTTGTTGGCAAGCATGATGGAGACAAGCGCGACGTCCCGTCCCAGCAAGGCCTCGAGGGCGTCCGGGGTAATGAACCCCTTTCGGCAAGGTTTAACCACGTCGACCGTGAAACCGGCGGCGCGAAGCTGTCCGAGGTTATCGAGGATGGAATCATGCTCGATAGCGGAAACTATCACGCGGCACCGCTTGGCATCGCGGGCACGAGCCGCCTGGGACAGGCCCATGAGAGCCATATAGTTCGACTCGGTACCGCCGCCTGTGAAGACCACCTCGCTCGCGCGCACGCGCGGTCCAAACGTTTTGGCGATGTCCCTGCGAGCCGACTCGAGAGCGGCCTGCGCCTTGCGTCCAAGGCTGTGCAGCGAGTTTGGGTTTGCGCCGGCGATATCGGAGGAGTCGTAGGCGAGTTGAGCGGAAACCGCCTCGGCGCGCAAGGGCGTCGAAGCGGCGTAATCAAGGTTGACGATGCGGTTGATGGATGCGTTTTCCATTGAGCGCGACCCTATCCGCTACGCGTTGACCGCAAGGCCGCGGTTACCGAGCTCGCGAAGCAGATCGACCTCGGCACGAGGATCATCGGCACCAAAGACTGCCGAACCCGCGACCAGAACGTCGGCGCCAGCGCGAACCACCTGCTTGATGTTTTTGGACGAAACGCCTCCGTCGACCTCGATGAGGGGAGACACGCCATGCGCCTCGCAAAGACCGCGGAGCTGGCGCAGCTTGGCGTAGGTACTCTCGATGTAGGACTGGCCGCCAAAGCCCGGGTTCACGCTCATGACCAGGACCATATCGAGCTCTTCGATAATGCTCTCGAGAACGCAGACGGGAGTGGCGGGATTCAAGACAACGCCGGCCTTGCAACCGCGCTCTTGGATGTGCTTGATCGTACGGTGCAGGTGCACGGAGGCCTCGTAATGAACAGTGATGTAATCCGCGCCGGCATCGATATACCAGTCGATGGTCTCGTCAGGATTGGTAACCATCATATGGACATCCAGGGGAACGTCGCAGGAGCGCTTCGCCGCGGCGACGACACCGGATCCAAACGTGAGGTTCTGGGTGAAGTGGCCGTCCATAACATCGATATGGATGAGGTCGGCATTGTCGATCATCTTGAGGTCGCGACCAAGGTTTGCAAGGTCAGCGGAAAGAATCGAGGGGGAAATCAATACGGAATCGCGCATGGTGCCAGCCTTTCTAATCGTCCATGCCATAGAACTCTTGGGTGGGAAAACGGTCCGTGAGCAACTCGAGGGCCTCCGCCAAGGTACCGCCATGATAGAGCGTACGTTCGAGAGCGAAGGTAAGAGGAGCATCCACGCCCAACTCGCGTGCGAGCTCGGAAACACTGCGAGCTGCAGCCGCGCCCTCGACCACCATATGGGAGCGCTGCTGGTACTCGTCAAGCGACGTGCCGCCGGCGAACGCGACGCCGAAAGAACGGTTGCGCGAATGCTCGGAGGTGCAGGTGGCGACCAGATCGCCCATTCCTGCAAGGCCCATGCAAGTCATGGGGTCTCCCCCGCGCGCATGGACCAGACGGCTGATCTCTGCTAGGCCGCGAGTCATAATGAGAGCGAGCGTGTTATCGCCATAGCCTGAACCGGCTGAGATGCCGCACACGATGGCGATGATATTTTTGGTCGCGCCGCACATCTCAACGCCGACCACATCGGGAGAAACGTATACGCGAAGCGCAGGGGAGATAAGAGCCGCCTTGAAGAACTCGGCCACCTCCGGATCCTCCGAGGCGATGACGGCGGCAGATAGGCCCCCGCGACAAATCTCTTCGGCGTGATTAGGGCCAGATAGCGCTGCGATGCGCTCGGGATGACCTATCTCATCTCCTATGACCTCGGTCATCAACAAGCCTGAAGTAAGTTCCACGCCCTTGGTAAGGCAAAGCACCGGAACGGAATCGTCCAGATAAACCGCAGCCTCATGAGCAACGGATCGAAGATGCGTCGAGGGCACGGCAAAGATCACGCCCTCGGCGCCATCGATGACTTCTTGCAGGGACGAAGAGGCGGTAACGTTATCAGGTAGACGATAGCCATCAAGGTAACGGGGGTTGACGTGATTGGAGTTGATTCCGTCCGCCGTCTGCGGGCTATGAGCCCACATGGCAACGGAATCGACGGAATCGGCGACAAGGCCGGCTACGGCCGTGCCCCACGAACCTGCGCCGACAAGGGCGATCTTCATGTCTGTTACTCACCATCCATCTTGGTAGCGCGCTTGGTAAAGGAAAGCTTTGACTCCGTGCCGGCGCGCAAGCGAGAGATGTTGCCACGGTGCGCCCAAACAACGGTCCAACCCAGCACTGCCCAGATAGCAAGCGCAGACAGGCTGATCTGGGGGAACAGAAGATACACGGTAACCGGAACAAGGGCGGCCGTGGTGATTGACCCCACGGAGACATATTTGGTTATGGCCACCAGTATGATGAATATGCCCAGGTGAAGAAGTGCGAGCGGCCAGCAGAATCCAAAGAGCACGCCCACGCCCGTCGCGATCCCCTTGCCTCCGTGAAATTTAAGGTATGGCGAGAAGATGTGCCCGTAGAGGCAGGACAATGCCACGAGCGCCAGCAACACATCGCCCGATGCGCCGGGATCCATAATGGAGGCGCCCGCCCCGTAGCCAAATGCAGCGATGGCCCAGCGCCCAATAAGGACCCCCAAAACGCCCTTGAGGCAGTCAAACAACAGCGTGAGCGCCGCGACCTTGGGACCGGCGACGCGAAGCGCGTTGGTTGTACCGATATTGCCCGAGCCTGCCTTACGGATATCGACGTTACCGGAGAGCCTACCGATGATGAGGCCGAAGGGAATACCGCAAACCAGGTAGCAAACAGCCATGCAAATAACTGTGACTACAATGGGAGATACAGAAGTATCCATGGGCGGGATTAGTCCTCCTTCTTGGAATCTTTCTTACGGAATCGCAGGCGAATAGGCGTACCTTTGAAATCGAAAGCGGCGCGCATGCGGTTTTCGATATAGCGACGATACGTATCGTTCACCATATCGGTATGGTTAACGAAGAAAGTGAACGTAGGCGGCTTGGTGCCGGTCTGCGTCACGTAATGCATGCGAAGGCGGCGCTTGCCATCCACCACGGTATGGCCGAACTCGCGCATCTCGGTAAGCATCTGGTTCAAACGGGATGTAGACACCTTGCTGGCGCGTGCAGCGGCTGCCGCATCGATAAGCGCCCAGATCTTCTCGACGGAACGGCCAGTAAGAGCGGAGATGCGAAGCACGCTGGCCCACGGAGCCAAGGTGAGACGGCGGTCGACCGTCTCCATAACCTGCTCGCGCTCGCGGTCGTCCTTGAGAAGGTCCCATTTATTAAGCAGGATGACCAGTGCGCAACCGCGCTCGATAGCGAGGTTGGCAACCTTTTGATCCTGTTCGGTCATGCCTGTGGTGGAATCAACCACCAGGAGCGCGACGTCTGCGCGGTCGATAGCGCGCAGTCCTCGAACCATAGAGTAATACTCAATGTTCTCGTAAACGGTGCTCTTCTTGCGAATACCGGCGGTGTCGACCATGCAATAACGGCGCCCATCGCGCTCGACGATGGTGTCGATGGCGTCGCGCGTGGTACCCGCGATATCGGATACGATGGAACGGTCGGAACCGATAATCTTATTGAACAGCGAGGACTTGCCAGCGTTGGGTCGGCCTATGATGGCGACAGACAGAGAATTGGGATCCGAAGGCTCCGCGGTAAGATCGTCCTCTTCGGGGAACAGCGCGACAACCTCGTCCAACAAATCGCCGGTACCGTGGCCGTGCAGGGCGGAGATGGCAATAGGCTCGCCAACGCCAAGAGAGTAGAACTCCCACAGGTTATCGCCCTCGCGATCAGGGTTATCAAGTTTATTGACCAGCAAGAACACAGGTGCCTTGACGCGCTTGAGCATGCGGGCGACCGATTCATCTTCTTCCGTGACGCCGGTGGTGCCATCGACGACGAACAAGATGACCGCAGCCTCCTCGCAAGCAGCGAGGGCCTGGTCTCGGATAGAGGCGGAGAAGACGTCCTCGCTCTTAAGGGGCTCGATGCCGCCCGTATCGACCAAAGTGAAGCTACGTCCGTTCCAATCCGCCTCATGATACGAACGGTCTCGAGTGACGCCGCGGCTCTGGTGGACGATGGCATCAGCGGTCTGCGCGATACGATTGACAAGTGTGGACTTGCCCACGTTGGGGCGACCGACGATAGCGACGATGGGTTTCATATATTCAGGCTCCTACAGTCCGAATCTCTAGTGTTGCAAAAGCGGGTCCTCTTCGAGGAAATCGAGAAGCTCCGCCGGGGTTGTGGGAGCCACGCGAACCGCGCCCCCGCGCTTCTCCAGTGATTGAAGAAGCTGCTCACGATGATACCCGTCCAGCGTAAGGCCGCTAGCGTTGAACATCACTTCGGGCAGAATGAGCATAACACCGCCCAAATCTTGGGGCAGCTGTTCAAGAATATCCTCGGCGGTGAGAAGGCCGGTTACGTTGACGTTGCCGCCGAAATAGCGGTTCTTAATATCTGTAACCTTGCCCGCAAGGGACTCGTCCTCAATAAAACGCGCGACCGTGGGACGCGCCGCTTCACCGGATAGAACGAGGAGCTCAAAACCGCGCTCGCGCAAGATGTCGCGAACGGCAACCATACGAGACGGGTTGCGCAACACGGCATCGGTATCGTCCAAATACGAGCGAATCATTCCGATACCGTCGTAAAACTGCGGATAACCGTCGTAGAAATCAGCCGGAGGCGGGTCTAGCCGAGCGGCGATGAAAAACTCATCTGAGAGCTGGAAGGTATGTCGACCAAAGCGCTCGAAAGCACGGTCTTGGTAGGGGCGCACCTGCTCGACGACGGCGCGCGCCAAAGCCGGGTCATGTGAATACGAGGATGTAAAACGGCTTTGGTGCTTGGTAAAACCAAGCGGGACTATACCCAGGCTTGTAACCTGGGGATGGGCCTCGCAGTATTCAAGCGTGCGCGCAAGCTCCTCGCCATCGTTAAGGCCGGGGCACAGCACGATCTGCGCATGGATCTCAATACCCGCAGCCATGAGCAGCTCGAGAACTTCCATGCCGCGTGCGGCGTTCCTACCGATGAGACGGCGGCGCACCTCGGGCGTCACCGCATGTATAGAGACATTCATGGGCGAGAGGTTCTTGGAAATGACGTTTTCAACATCCTCATCGCTCATGTTGGTCAACGTGACAAAATTACCCTGCAGGAATGAAAGCCGATAATCATCATCGCGAATGGTAAGCGTCTTGCGGCTCTCGCGAGGCAGCATGGTCATGAAGCAAAACACGCAGGCGTTGACGCAGGTGCGCATACCGTCGAAGACGGCGTCGTTAAACGTAAGCCCCCAGTCCTCTCCAGGGAAGCGCTCGAGCACGCAGGAGGCCGTCGTGCTGTCGGATGGATCGAAGACCTCAAGCTCGACCTCGTCCTCATCTGCCTCCCACAACCACACGATCATATCCGTCAATGGCTCGCGGTTGACGCGGGACACGTACATGCCGGGTTCGATGCCAGCGTCATATGCAGGGGAATCAGGACGGACCGCGGTTACCAGCGCGCCATGAAACGCGCCGTCCCCCTGAGCGCGCCGCGTAGACGAACCATAGTTGGACGCCTGCGAGGCGTAAGCGGGGACTGTAAGGTCGACAACATCTATATCACTCATAGTCCAACCGCCCGGGCGATAACGGAGCGAGCTTGCTCGATGTGCGCGGCGGGGGTAGAGGCCCCGGCCGTGATGCCGATTAGCGAGGCGCCCTCAAACCACGCGGGGTCGATCTCTGCATCGTCCTCGATATGGTGCGTGGATGCGCAGCGCTCAGAGCAGATCTGCGCCAAACGACGCGTGTTGCCCGAGTTTTTACCACCCACAACCACCATTACGTCGGCACGGCTCGCCAAATCGGCGGCGCTGGCCTGACGCTCATGAGTGGCCTTGCATATTGTGTTGATAACATTGACCTCCGCCACGCGCGGAACAAGAGCGGAGACAATCTGCGCCAAGCGCTCGGGAGTCTGCGTGGTTTGCACAACCACGCCAACGCGACGGCAAAGGTCGATGGAATCAAGGTCCTCGACATTGCTTACAACAAATGCCGCGCCGCCCGCATGGCCCAGGATGCCCTCGACCTCAGGATGCCCGCTCTCCCCCACCACGATAAGCTGATATCCCTGGGCGACCAACTTGGCCGCGGCGGCGTGGACCTTCTTGACGTAGGGGCAGGTGGCGTCGATTACGTGCAGGCCGCGATCGCGCGCCTCATCGATAACCTGCGGCACCACGCCGTGGGCGCGAATGACCAAGGTGCCCGCAGACGCATCGTCTACGGAATCGGCAAGCCCAACCCCCTCGCGCTCAAGCTCGCAAACAACGCGGGGGTTATGGATAAGAGGGCCGAGCGTATGGACAGGTTGGGCGGCATCATGCGCCGCGGCATATGCCATGGACAACGCGCGCTCAACGCCGTAGCACACGCCCGCGTGCAGAGCGATTTCAATAACAGATGCAGGCACGGTCTAGAACCTCCCGGGATGCTCGGCGCGGAGCTGGTCGCGAAGCGTGTACATGCGCGAGACCGCCAGGTCCTCGACCCATTGGGAGCGCTCGCGGCGCTTCATGCCCTCGGGCGCATCGTTAAAGGAAACATGCTCGCCGGCCCTCATCCAGCACTTTTTTGGACGAGGAACCTTTTTGCCGGCAGGGGTGATATCGCGAAAACCGCACACGGCCATAGGCGTGATATCCGTCTTGCCCATCTGCGCCATAAGCGCAAATCCGCCGTGGACCTCGACCGGCTGCTCATCCGTGCGAATGCGCGTGCCCTCCGGGAAGATAAGAACATCCTCCCCGCGCTGCAGGGCGTGCTGCGCGCGTCGAAGACTTTTCATATCTGCGGTGCCGCGCTCGACGGGAATGCCGCCAGCGCGCGAGAACACCCACTCCACGATGCGATGCGAGCCAAATTCACTCTTAAAAATAGGACGGAAGATGCGGCCGCGGCGCCACAGGTAGGTGCAGATGGAGACCACCTCTGCCATAGAGGTGTGGTTGCAGATAATGACGGTGCCCTTACCATCAGAGCGCTCGAGCATATACCGCTCGTCTTCCATGCGGGCGCGCCACATGCACAAGGCGAACGCCCACACAATCGCGAGGGCGACATTGCGAACGCAGCGAATGGGCAGCGGAAACTCGCCTACACCCGCGTCGTAGTACTCATCATAAGTTGAATGGAACAGCTTCATGAATCTCGCCTCTTAGAGATTAGGTCGCGAATCTGGTCGACGACCTCGTCGATGGTGAAACGGGACGAATCGATGCGAACGGCATCGTCGGCGGCGCGCAAGGGCGCGGTTTCACGGGAAGAATCGAGCCTGTCGCGACGTTCAAGATCCGCCAGGGTCTCATCTACCTCGCGCTGAAGAGCCTCATCGCTCAACTGCTCGCCGGGGTGACGCTGCAGCACGCGGCGCCGCGCTCGCTCGCGGGGATCAGCCGTAAGGAAAACCTTGACAAGCGCATTGGGGAACACCACGGTGCCGATATCGCGCCCCTCTGCGACGACATCGCGATCTTGGGCAAAAAGCCGTTGCACGGGCAGCATGGCCTCGCGAACGCCGGGGTAAGCAGACACCTTGGAGACTATGCGGTCTACAGCCGGCGTGCGGATATCATCGCTTACATCGCGCCCATCGACGGAAATGCGCGTAGCCTCGCCCGCAGAATCAAAGCTGATGTCAAGAGAGCGAGAAAGGGTGACGACCCCGTCTTCATCGTCCAAATCCACACCATGCAGCGTGCAGGCAAAGGCGACGGTGCGGTACAGGGCCCCGGTATCCAGCTTCTCAAACCCCATGCGCCTCGCGATCTCGCGGGCGATGGTGGACTTTCCAGAACCAGCGGGGCCATCGATGGCAACGATCATCGCCGGTCTCCTTTCTGTTCAGCCGCGCGCCGTCGAGGGCGGCGGAACACATATCAATACAAGCGAACCAGCAGGAGCGGTATTCTACTCGCGAACCGCTACCCTCTGAGCAAGGCGACCTCGCGCTCATCTAGCTCGCGCCAAGAACCCAAGGCCAGGTCACCCAGATCAAGATCCCCAAAACGGCAACGGTGCAAGCGCAACACGGGATGGTGCACGCGGCCGAGCATGCGCTTGACCTGATTCTTACGGCCCTCTCTAATCTGGACCTCGACAAAACCCGTATGCGCGGGAACGTTGCCGTAGGCCACCGGAGCGGCGAGCCGCCTAGAAACGATGCGGCAGCGAGCGGGCTGGCAAGGCCCATCGTCCAGCTCTATGCCACGGCGCAAAGGCTCCAGGTCCTCATCGCGCACATCGCCGTCGACCAACGCGATATAGGTCTTCCAGACGTGCTTTGAGGGATGCAGGAGATCTTGGCCCAAATCGCCGTCAGTGGTGAACAGCAGCAAGCCGGTGGTATCCATATCAAGTCTACCAACCGGAAACAGGCCCGGGTATTTATCTACGGGAACGAGCTCCGCCACGCACGGCCTGCCTTGGGGATCGCGCATGGTGGTGAGATAGCCCGCGGGCTTGTTGAGCATGAGGTATGCCTTACCGCGCGACAGCACTACGGCAACGCCGTCAACCTCGACAAGATCGACCAAGGGATCGACCTTGGTTCCCAGCTCGCATGCGATGCGCCCGTTCACCTTGACGCGTCCCGCCGTCATAAGATCCTCCGACCCCCTGCGGCTCGCGACGCCCGCACGGGCCAAAAACCGCTGCAACCTCATGGGGACCAGGCGCTCATCGGGGCGGAATGCGGGGCTACTCATGGGAACCGCCTTCCATATCCGTAACATCCGCGTCGCCATCGGCGACGCCGCCGATCAGTTCCATGTCCGCATCCGGAACATCCTCGGTACCCAGCAGGTCGCGCTCCTCCTCCAAGTCCTCTTCCGTCTCCTCTAAGGTGGACTGGATGGAGCGGCCGCTTAAGCGTTCGCGAATAAACTGGCGCGATTGCTCATCCGGTGCAAACTGCTCAAGATCGGGCAGGTCGCGCACGCTGCGAAGACCGAACTTCTCCAAGAATGCCGCCGTGGTGCCGTAGAGAATTGCCTGCCCGCGCTGGGGATCGCGACCCATCTCGCGGATAAGGCCCTTATCGGCTAGCGACGAGATGACGCCGTCGGAGTTGACGCCGCGGATGCCCTTGACGGTCTCTCGCGTAACGGGCTGGTGGTACGCGATGACGGCGAGCGTCTCGAGCGCCGCCTGGCTGAGCTTCTGGGTGTCCCAAGACAGCACAAACGCCTCAACCTGGTCGTGAAACGCCGGGTGCGTGAACAGGCGCCATCCGCCCGCAACCTCGCGAAGCTGAAAACCGCGATTCGCCTCCTCATACTCAACCTGGAGTTCCGCTAGAAGCGATGCGACCTCGCCCGGAGCGACATCAAGCGAAGCCGCAAGCGCGCTGGCGCTTACCGGATCGCTGGAAACCAGCAGCAACGCTTCGAGCGCACCCTTTATGGACGAGGGGCCCAACGTAGAAAGGTCGGACATACGGGCTACTCCCCTTCTTCTTCAAGCGATTCGCCGAGACGGTACTCCGGCGCGCCCTCAACGCGGTCGATGCGAATGATGCCGAAATTCTCGTCCTGCTCAAGCGTGACCGAACCGCGCTTGGCAAGCTCGAGAATCGCCAAAAAGGTGGCGACCACCTGCTCTGTGGTGGCATCGCCATCGAGCAGCTCCCTAAACGTAGTATGAGGACGAGAAATGGTAACGCGGTCAACGGAGGCAACGGTAAGCTCGATAGGCATGCGGCGCGGGGCGACATGTTCGGCCTCAAGCAGAAACTTCTCGCGGCGGCCATCGATATCCGCGCAAATCACCGCCAGTCCGCGCAGCGTGATGCCGGCCAGGTAATCTGGCATAAGGTTCAAAAACTCTGGGTCGGGACCGGCGACTCGCGGATGCATGCGGCTTTCGGCCTCCATACGGGCGCCCAGGGCAGCCGCCGCACCCTTGAACTGCTTGTACGCGATAAGGCGGGCGATAAGGACCTCGCGAAGCGCGTCGCCGTCCAGGTCCGCAAGCTCTTCATCCTCGCCCTCGTCCAAAGACGCCTTAATGGGTTCATCTGGAACCAGGGAAGCCGCTTTGATATCGAGGAGGGTGGCGGCGACAAGCAAAAAGTCGCTCGCAACATCCAGGTCCAGCGCCTGCATGCGTTCGACTTCGGCGAGATACTGCTCGGCGACCTCTGAAATGGAGATGGATCCGATATCGACCTTTTGCCTGCTCACCAACTGGAGCAGCAGGTCAAAGGGGCCGGAATAAGCCTGCGTGGAAACGCGATAAGACAACGCCAGCCTCCTTGGACTCGACCCGTAAAACCGCAAGGCACCCAAGGCAAATGCGGTCTATCTGCACAAACTGCTAAAAGTGTACCGCACTCTTATGCCAGGGCGAAGGACAGAAGGGCATCGCCCAGCGGATACACCGTGAAATCGAAGTAGATATCGATGAGGTCGATGCCCGTGAGCATGGGCAGCAGGTAGAGCACAACGATCAAGATGGGCATGGCGTATTGCTGGATACGGTAGTAGGTGTTGAGCGCCTCGCCCTTGAGAAACAGCACCAAGATGGAGGAGCCATCCAGCGGGGGAAGCGGAATAAGGTTGAAAAACGCCAGGGACAGGTTTACGAAGATAAACGTGAGCGCAAACTCCGCAACAATGGAACCGGCGGCCGTGGCCCACATCGACCCGTTTACCACGCCGGAGAGCAACAGCGCGCCCAGGCACGCAAGCACGATGTTGGAAGCGGGCCCCGCCAGCGAGATCAAGAGCTCGTCGCGCTTGGGATGCTTGAGGTTGCCCAAATAGATCGGAACCGGCTTGGCGAACGCGAACACCGGGCCGCCTGCGGCGATCATGAGCAGCGGCAGCAATATAGTGCCGAACGGATCGATATGGTTAAGCGGGTTGAGAGACACCCTTCCACGCGAGCGCGCCGTCTTATCACCCAGGGCATAAGCGGCAAGCGCGTGCGCGCTCTCATGGATGACGATGCCGATGATGACGGCAAGGGCGCTGATAAGCAGCGATTCTATATCTAGACCCATCGGTTGCGATACCTCCTAAAGGCGCAGGGTGCGAGACGCGCGGCAGCATACGTAGTCAAGAAGGAACAAGACTGCGGCGACCAGGGCGAAATCAAGACGGAACACCCCTCCAAACGGCGTGGTGATGACTCCGTAGCCAGCGATGACGGCGGGCATGGCGCGAGAGAGGTCGACTACGAACCCAACCATGTTGAGCCGCGCCGAAAGCCCGGAAAAGCACAGGACGACGGTGATGGCGCACATCGCGATAGCGCATAGCCTCAGCGCGATGGCCACAATGCTCAGGACGATAGCCCCGGCTCTACGCAAGTCCACGTGCGGTCTCCTCTTCAATCTTTGTCGAGAGCTCGAGCCATTCATCCTCGAGCGCGGGAATCTCCTTCTTGAGACCGTTATATTCCACCAACGCGGCGTTGAATTTCTCCTGATCGGCGTAAAGCTCCTCAGACGCCATCAACTCCATGAGCTCGTCATAGCGCTTGCGATGCTTCTCTAGAAGCCTATCGACCTCGGCCAAGCGCGTCTTGGTCTTCTTAAGGCGGCGGTTGAGCTCGGCGCGGGCGTCTGCCTCGGCACGGCGCTGCTCGCGGGTCTTCTTGCCCTCGCGGACGGGCGTCTGCTCCGTAACGTGAACACGAGGTGCGCGGGCGGGCTGCTTGGCCTGCTGCGATGCGGTCTCTTCCGCCGCGGCGCGCTGCGCCAGGTCCTCGCGTTTATACAGGTAGTAATCGTAATCACCGTCGATCACGGTCATCTTGCCGTCGCGAATATCAACCACGCGGTTCGCCACAGCGCGCACTAGGTGCTCGTCATGGCTAATGAGGACGATGGTGCCGGGGAAGTTGCGCAGCGCATTCTCGAGCATATCGACCGAATCGATATCAAGGTGGTTAGTAGGCTCGTCCAGGCACAGCAGCGCTTCGGGGGCTACCAGCATCTTGGCCAGGGCCAAACGCGCGCGCTCTCCGCCGGACAGTACGCCTACGCGCTTGTCGACGGAGTCGCCGCTAAAGAGGAACGCGCCCAAAAGGCTGCGCTCTTGCGGAACGGTCCAGCCAGGTGCCACCGAGTCGATCTCCTGCAGCACCGTGTTGGACTCCTTCAAGCCCTCCAGCTGATGCTGGGCGTAGTACGCAACGCCTACGTGAAGACCAAGCTCGCGGGTACCAGATGAAGGCGCCTCGACACCGGCGAGCATCTTGAGGAGCGTAGATTTACCGGCGCCGTTGGGGCCAACCAGGGCCACGCGGTCGCCGCGGTAGAGCTTGAGATCTATACCGCTATAGATATGCTTGTCGCCATAGGACTTACTCACACCCTCAAGCGCCGCAACCATGTCTCCGGAGCGCGGGGGATCGGGAAACTTGAAGTCTACATGCTTGTGGCCCTCGGGCAAAATGACAAGCTCGCTTTTGATCTGCTCGATACGGCGCATGCGCTCTTGAGCCTGCGCCGCCTTGGTGGGCTTATAGCGAAACTTATCCACGAAGACCTGCATATGGGCGATCTCGCGCTCCTGGGCGGCTCGCTTGGCGCGCATCTGCTCAAGGTTGTCCTCGCGCTGCTTAAGATAGGACGAATAGTTGCCCGTGTACACCGTTACGCGGCGGTTCTCCAAAGCCGCGACGTGGTCCACGCAGGCGTCCATAAAGGCGCGGTCGTGGCTGACAATGAGAACGGCGCCCTCGTAGTTCGCGATGAAGCCGCGCAGCCACTGGACGCTCTCGAGGTCCAAGTGGTTGGTCGGCTCGTCCAGCAATAGAAGGTCCGGCCTGCGCAAGAAGAGCTTCGCCAGCGCGATGCGCATCTGCCAACCGCCAGAGAATTCAGAGCACGGCTTATCGAAATCCTCTACGCGAAAACCCAAGCCCGCGAGGATCTGACGAGCGTTGCTCTCCAGCTCGTATCCGCCAAGATGCTCGAAGCGGTCCTGAACGCGACCGTACTCGGTTAGCATCTCATCCAAATTATCGTCTCGAGAAGCCTCTGCGATGCGCACTTGAAGCTCCTCGGCGCGCTCGCCCATTCGACGAATCTCCTCGGCCGATGCCATCACCTCTTGAATGATGGACGTGTCGGAGGCAAGCTTGGTCTCCTGCTCGAGATAGCCCACCTTAACGTCCTTGGCATATTGCACGGAGCCTGAATCGGGAGACTCCTGGCCCATGATGATTTTGAGCATGGTGGTCTTGCCGGCACCATTTGGTCCAACCAGCGCATAGCGCTCGCCGGCATTGATCTGAAGCGTGGCGCCGGAGAACAGCACGCGGGCGCCAAAGCTTTTCTCGATCTTGTCTGCAAGGAGAATCATGTATCCATCACCTTCGCACTTTGACCAATAAGAAAAAAGGACCCGGTCTCCCGGGTCCCCATTAAGTTCTGGTGGGCGATACAAGATTCGAACTTGTGACCCCATCCGTGTGAAGGATGTGCTCTACCACTGAGCCAATCGCCCTTAGCGCTTTTCAGCAGAAAGAATATTACCATGGGATTCCAAATACGCCAACAACTATTTTTGGAATCTTGTCGCGTTTATGGACAAGGTTGTGGACGAGGAAGGATTGACAACGGGAATCTCGCCGCGCTCGATAGCGCGAGCAACCTGTCGATCGGTACGAAGAACCTTGCCCGTAGGCGTGCGTTGAAGGTCGAATACGTCAAACGCCGTACCAGCAAGCTGGTCTTTCTTTACCTGCGTAACTAGGTAGAGCAATAGCCCGTTGATAAACAGGCTGTACAACGAAGAGGCAACGCTGGCAAGCTGCCCACTCACCGCATTGTGCGCACAAGAGGCCGCGCTAAGAATCACAAGGATGATCGCGAGGATACGGAAGCGCTTGGCGAACCTGGGATGGTCGGCGCAATGCAATGCGGCGATGGCGAGGACAATGTTGAACACAAGATCGACCAGAAAGACGGCACCACTTGCAAGCGCAGCCTGTCGCGTGGGCGTCACGGCGCTGGAGAAGTCCGTGATATCAAAACCGTTCAACAGGTAAAACGCCAAGAAGACGATGGCGACAAACGCGGAGAGCACATACCAAGCAAGATAAAGCTTGCTGACGAACCTCAGCACCTGTTGGGCACCGGAATGTGTGTTGTATCCATGTGACGGAGCGGGGTCCATGTTCTTCCCCTTTAAAGACTGCTGATTTATATCGTATCGAGTTTATCAGAAGTGCCCCGGGTTCTCCCCTTTTAGACACGCCACGGAACACCTCGGTTACACAAACGAAGCGTGGACGATTGCCGCGATGCAAGAGAATCCGCCGCAAGGCGAAATGTACCCGAGTAGAGGATCTTTCTCAACAAAAAAAGAGTCGAAAGCGAACTTCCGACTCTTGAAATTTCTTGGGTGGAGACGAGGGGGATCGAACCCCTGACCTCTTGACTGCCAGTCAAGCGCTCTCCCAGCTGAGCTACGCCCCCAAGCGGTGCGGAAAATAATATACGGGAATAGATAGCTGCGTGCAAGAACTTTTTTGAAAAAGATTCAGATGGACCAATTGCACCAATTGGACAATTAATCGATAAGCAGACTAGCCGACTGATCACTCGCATATGAAAAAAGAGCCGGAAGAGAACTTCCGACTCTTGAACAATCTTGGGTGGAGACGAGGGGGATCGAACCCCTGACCTCTTGACTGCCAGTCAAGCGCTCTCCCAGCTGAGCTACGCCCCCAAGCAACAAAAGAAATTATAACCATGCATCGAGAAGCATTGCAAGAACTTTTTTTTCGTTATGAGAAATCTCAATGAGCATCTCAATGAGCAGATCCTACAAGTCTCTAGTCCGCCCAATACATATAGAAAGGTCGCGCACTAGGCACGACCTGCAGATTCAATGGTGGGCCTGCCGGGATTCGAACCCAGAACCCAGGGATTATGAGTCCCCTGCGCTAACCGTTGCGCCACAAGCCCTTATAACACCGTGTATGAAAAAAGCCTCCGAACTAACTCGGAGGCTCTCAGATTCTTGGGTGGAGACGAGGGGGATCGAACCCCTGACCTCTTGACTGCCAGTCAAGCGCTCTCCCAGCTGAGCTACGCCCCCAAGCGGTGCGATGAATAATATACGGGAAAGCCCACCCTAATGCAAGGATAAATTTAAGAAAATTTGAAACTCGCTCACTCAAACTCGCCCACCCTAAGGCCTACGGCTTAAGCATTGCGCACCCGGTTGCAAAAGAGGGGCCAAGCCAGCCCCTCCCCTAGCAATATTCAAACCAAACAGGAAACCCAGCCTAGCGGGCGTCGACAACCATCTGAGCGACCTTGGAGGCAACCTCATCGATTGCTACGTCCACTCGATCGCCGGTAGCGCGATCTTTCAGCTCCACGGTGCCGTTCTTGAGGCCGCGCTTGCCGATGACGATCTGGTACGGGAAGCCCATAAGGTCGTTGTCGGCGAATTTGACGCCCGGGCGCTCATCGCGATCGTCCACAACAACCTCGATACCGGCATCGCACAGGGCGGAAGAGATGGCGTCGCAGGCGGCGGCGCACTCGTCTAGCTTAGGATCGAGCGGGACGATGGAGACCTCATACGGGGCGATGGAGACGGGCCAAATGATTCCATGCTCATCATTGTGCTGCTCGACGACGGCGGCAAGCGTACGGGAAACGCCCACGCCGTAGCAACCCATGATAAACGGCTTCTCCTCACCGTTCTCGTCCGCGAACGTGGCGCCCATGGCCTCGGAGTACTTGGTACCCAGCTGGAACACCTGGGAGACCTCAATACCGCGGGCACCCTTGAGAGGACGGCCACAGTGGGGGCAGGGATCCCCTTCGCGAACGGTGATAAGATCAGCCCACTCGTCCACCGTGAAATCGCGATCGGGGCATGCACCGATAAAGTGGTAGTCGACCTCATTTGCACCGCAGGCCCAGCTACGGGACTCACGAAGAGACTCGTCAACAACAAGACGGATACCCTGGGGCAGGTTCACAGGCCCGATGAAGCCCTTGAAGAGGCCGGCCTCGACAAGCTCCTCCTCGCTCATCATATGATACTCGCCAAAAATCTTCTCAGCCTTGCACTCGTTGAGCTCATGGTCGCCGGGAACTATGGCGACAACCTTGGTACCGTCCTCGGCAATAAGGGCCAGGGATTTGCGGGTCCCGTTTTGGGGGAAGCCAAAGAAGTCGGCAACGGCCTCGATGGTACCCATGCCAGGAGTGAGAACCTTTTCCAAGGTGCCGTCTCCAGGGCCCTCGGTCACCGCGACCTTAGTGGAAGCGGCCTCATCGTCAGCGGCGAATCCGCAGTCATCGCAGTAGACCAGGCTCGCCTCGCCAGCGTCCGCCAAAGCCATGAACTCGACGGAGGTATCGCCGCCGATCTGACCGGAGTCGGCGACTACGGGCAGGGCCTTAAGGCCGCAGCGCTCGCAGATGCGGGCATAGGCGTCCTTCATGTCGTCGTAGATCTCCTGCAGGCTCTCCTGCGTGGCGGAGAAGGAATAGCCGTCCTTCATGATGAACTCGCGGCCGCGCATGAGGCCGAAGCGGGGACGCATCTCATCGCGGAACTTATCTTGGATCTGATACAAGTTGACGGGCAGCTGCTTATAGGAACGCAACTCGTTTTTCACCAAATCGGTGATGGTCTCCTCATGAGTGGGACCAAGAACAAACTCACGGTCGTGGCGGTCCTTCATACGCATCAGCTCGGGCCCATAAGCGTTCCAACGGCCGCTCTCATGCCACAGGGCGCCATCGACGACCATGGGCATAAGAAGCTCCTGTGCCCCGGCGGCGTCCATCTCGTCGCGGACGATGTCCTCGATCTTCTTGAGCGAGCGCCAAGCCAGCGGCAGGTAGCTATACAGGCCGGCGGCCTGCTTGCGGATCATACCGGCGCGCAGCAGCAGACGATGGCTGGCGAGCTCGGCCTCCGCCGGATCCTCTTTAAGCGTGGGGGCGTACAACGCGGACATCTTCATGGCCTTGGTGCGTTTGGTAGACACTATGGAACTCCTCTGATATATGTGCAAAACAACAGCAATGATACCGCAAACGGGACGACGCTACAGCGCCTCCACCTCTTCGATGAGGGCATCGACGATCTGAGACTCATCGACCTTCCTCACAACTTCGCCATGGCGGAACAACAAGGCGGAACCTCGTCCGCAAGCAACGCCCACGTCCGCATCCGAAGCCTCACCGGGTCCGTTGACAACGCAACCCATGACGGCAACAGTGACGGGCTTGGTGCAAGACGCAAGGCGACGAGTCACTTCGTCCGCGATCTCGATAAGATCGACCTGGCAGCGGGCACAGGTTGGGCACGAAACAATCTCCGGTCCACGACGACGAAGCTCGAGCGCGGACAAGATACCCCAGGCGACGGGGACCTCCTCGACAGGGTCGGCCGTAAGGGACACACGCATGGTGTCGCCAATACCCTCCGCTAGCAGCGCACCCAAAGCGATAGAGCTCTTAATGGTGCCCTGCTGGATACCGCCGGCCTCAGTCACGCCAAGATGCAAGGGGATCTGCGGCAATTCGGAAGAGAGCCTGCGGTAGGTCTCGAGCGTGGTGGAAACGCTGTGAGCCTTGGCAGACAAGACGATATCGGTAAAGCCTCGGGTCTCGAAATGCTCGACGAACTGCATGGACGAGGCGACGAGCTTGTCAACTTGCGATAAGTCCTCGCGCGAGGCGATATCTTTATCAAGCGACCCCGCATTCACACCAATGCGAATCGCAGCGCCAGCCTGGCCGGCAGCGTCGATGACGGCGTCGACACGATCCCAAGACCCAATGTTTCCGGGGTTGATGCGCAGCTTTGAAGCCCCGTGTTCGACCGCAGCGATGGCGAGCCGATAGTCGAAATGAATATCGGCCACAATGGGAACGGGGCTTAACGAGCAGATTCGTCCAAACGGCTCGACGGCTTCCGCCGTGGGCACGGACACCCGGACGATGTCACAGCCCGCCTGGACAAGAGTATTGACCTGCGCGAGCGTGACATCGGCATCGGTGGTGGGAGTGCACGTCATCGACTGGACGACAACGGGCGCTCCCCCGCCAATCTGCACCCCGCCAACATTAACGGGACGCGTGAGGTTACGTGCGGGAACGGACGCCTTCGACATGGGAAACCCCCTTCTCTAAAGCAAGCGCAGGATATCAACCCTGAGCATGTATACAAACAGCAATCCGAACAAAATGATACCCAGCCAGGAAAAAGCAGCCTGGACCTTGATGGGCACCTGCCGGCGAGACAGAGCTTGGACGATTTCAATCAGCAGCTTGCCGCCGTCTAGCGGCGGAATGGGCAACAGGTTCATGAATCCCAGCGAGAAAGAGATGAGCGCCGCAAAGCTGAGGAACGTGCCCGCACCGGCTTGTGCTGCTTGGGCGGAAAGAACCGAGATGCCAACGATTGACGCGGAGTTATTCAGCATCTCAACCGTATGCTGCGGGGTAAGCATGCGAATGACGCCCTGCGCTGTTTGGACGATGTACATGGCTCCCACCCGCATGGAATCCAATGGATTAAGGCGAACCGTGCGGACGGACGCGCTGATACCAAGCGTGCCCTGATCGCTTAGCTCGATACTCATCTGCCGTTGAGAGCCGCCATGCTCGACCGTGAGGTCAACGGTGCCGTCCTCCCCCGATTCCTGTAAGGCGTTATACACCTCTTCCCACGTAGCGGTACTCTCTCCATCGACCATGAGAATAGCGTCTCCGGCTTTAAGGCCAGCGCTCGCCGCAGGAGACCCCGCTTCGACAGCCCCGATGGTATTGACGTTGTCAACTGACTGAATGCCAACAATTGAGTAGACACCCACCATGAGAATGAATCCGGTCAAGATGTTCACGATAATGCCCGCAACAAGCATGAACGCGCGCTTCCAAAAACCCTTGCCCAAATAGGTATGGGAGCGCTCGCAGCGATAGAACTCATCATCACCCATGGGAGGAACCCACGCATCGCCCTGCTTAGTCGCATGGGTTCGGTCGAAGGCCTTGCCATCATATACGGTGTTTCCCGCAGCGTCGCGCGGCATGGACGCATACGTCATGGGGTAATACTTGGAGCTCTGCTTGCTCTCGTCCTCATACACGGGCGCGATTGAACCCCAGCCAAGAAGAAACGCGCATGCATCCAAAACGTCATCCGGATCAAGCTCGAGTTCGCGAGCAAGCTCGGATACGCTTACCGTGCCGCGACGATGCACAGCCGCGAGAACCGCCGGCGCGCACGGAACCGTTTGCGGATCCATACCGCATATAGCAGCGTAGCCGCCGATGAGAAGCGGCGTCACTCCAAATTTGGTACCAATACGCTTGGAGGAGAAATGAACGTTAAAACGACAGGGCATCCCCAAAAAAAGCTCGGTTACGCGGACGCCGCAAGCCCGCGCGGCAAGAAAATGCCCACCCTCGTGAACGAAGACGAGCACGGACAGCAAAAGAACGCCCCAAAAAATAGGAGCGATAATTTCAGAAATTGCTTCCATATACGCCAACCCTATCCCACGCGGCAGCGAATGACCTCACGGGCAGCATCGCGCGCCCACGCGTCGATGTCCAACAGTTGCTCAAGCGTCTCAACGTCCTGACGGGCATGGGTACCAAGGCATTCCTCGACCACCTCGTCGATGCCCGTGAACGGGAGATCCCCGTGAAGAAACGCATCGACAGCGACCTCGTTGGCAGCGTTGAGCACACAGGGCATGGTTCCCCCATCACGTCCGGCATAATCGGCAAGCTTAAGGCAACGAAAGCTCTCCATATCAGGGCTATCGAAATCAAGGCTGCCAATGGTGCGGAAATCAACACGGGGGGCGGGAGCTGCCCAGCGCTGGGGATAGGAGAAAGCGTATTGGATGGGAATTCGCATGTCAGAGGCACCAAGATGCGCGATGACGGAACCATCGTCGAACTCGACCATAGAATGAATCTTGGACTGGCGCTGGATGACAACGACGATATCGTCCATACCCACGTTAAACAGATGCTTGGCTTCGATACGCTCAAGCCCCTTGTTCATAAGGGTCGCAGAATCGATGGTGATCTTGGCACCCATATTCCACGTGGGATGAGCCAGCGCATCGGCCGGGGTGACCGAAGCAAGTTGATCGCGCGTGCGACCAAAGAACGGACCACCAGAGCACGTAAGCCAGATGCAGTGCGTCTCACGAGGATTCTCGCCCTGATAGCACTGGAAAATCGCCGCATGTTCGGAATCAACGGGAAGCATCTGGCCCGGCTTAACCATGGGCATAATAAGGTCGCCGCCCACAACGAGCGATTCCTTGTTGGCAAGGGCAACTTGCTTACCAGCGGCAATAAGCTGATACGTTGCGGAAAGACCAGCAGCGCCCACTATGGAGACAAGAACGATATCGACGTCTTCATGCATACAAATGTCGATTGCCGCCTGGGAACCCTTATACAAAGAACAGGCATCCGGCAGATCGCACAGCGATGCATCATCGAAATGATCAGGATCCGTAACGGCTACGCGGGCAACGCCAAACTCCCTGGCGAACATGGCAAGGTCGGAAGTTCTAGAGTGAGCGGAAAGGGCGACAACACTTAGTTTGTCCGCATGCTGACGGCACACATCGAGAGCCTGGGTTCCAATTGACCCCGTACAGCCAAGAATCGCGACTCGCTTGAGATCCTGCATTATAGGATGCCTCCAATAGTCAAGATTAGATGGGCGGTAATGCAGCCGAAGATAAGGGAATCGCTGCGGTCAAGCATGCCACCATGACCTGGGATAAGATTCCCGGAGTCCTTCACACCGACCCCGCGCTTAATCCGCGACTCGATAAGGTCGCCGAAGACACCCAATATCGCAACCGCGACGCCGCACAACAACGTCATGGGAATGTTGAGCTTATAAAAACCAGTAGCATAAAGAATAAACCAGATGATAAGCGACCCGCCGATGCTGCCGGCGAAGCCCTCCCATGTCTTGTTGGGCGAGATCTTGGGAGCCATCTTGTGTTTGCCGAACCTGCTTCCAACCATATAGGCAAACGAATCGCTGACCCAAAGAGAAGCGCAGATACCGATGGATAGCAACGCGCCTGCAAGGCCAGGGATAGACGCGCGCGTCAACACGATGGCAGAGAGCATGAAGCCGGTATACAAAGGACCGAATATGGTAACCGCAACATCGGCGATACGCGTGCGGGGCGAATAGAGGTACCACATACCCACGGACAAGATAAGGATGAAAAGCGTAGCGGTAAGCAACACCGACTCGCCAAGCGCAGACAGGGGGAACAAGACGGCGGCGGTCAGCCCAAGGATCTCATTGGGAACCTTGCCGTCGAGCCTCATCATTCGATAGAACTCGAAGCAGCAAAACCAACTCATAACAGCGACAAAGGCCGCGGTAGGAACCACGCCAAGCAATAGGCAGGCGATAAATATCGCGGCATAAGCGATACCAAAGCCCGCTCGAACAATAAAGGAATGAAGCCGCGAAGGGGCGGCCTTAGAATCGGCAGAAGAAGAGGCGTCGCGTGCTTGCTGCACAGACGCCCCCTGAACTGCGGAATTTTTCTTACGAGAAGATTCCACCGTACATACTCCTAGTGAACGCGAAATGATGATCCGCAGCGCAACTTACGCGCTAAGACCGCCAAAACGCCTGTCGCGTCCCTGGAACGCGGCGACGGCGCGCAGCATTCCCCAACGATCAAAATCCGGCCAATACGTATCCGTGATGTAGAACTCGGAATACGCTGCCTGCCACAGCAGGTAATTAGAAATCCTAAGCTCGCCGGACGTGCGAATTATGAGCTCGGGATCGGGCAGTCCCGCAGTATAAAGCCGATTGGACACCGAGTTCTCGTCAATATCGGCAACATCGATGGCCCCGCTAAGGACGTCCATTGCAAGCAGACGCGCGGCGCGGGCGATTTCGGCACGGGCACCGTAGTTTACGGCAAGCGCGAGCACCATGCCCGTATGGGACTCGCACTCCTTCAAGCCGTACTCAAAGACGTCGCGCGTCTTCTTGGGCAGGGCGGAAATATCACCCAAGAAGACGACGCGAACGTTTTCGCGCTTAAGCAAGGGAAGCTCATCGATAAACGTCTTGGCAAACAAATGCATAAGGACGTTGACCTCGTGCTGGGGCCTCCCCCAGTTCTCGGTCGAGAACGCATATGCCGAAAGCACGTCGACGCCAAGCCTCACGGCGGTGGTGATAACCTCCCGCAACGCGACGATACCGGCTTTATGTCCCTCGGTGCGAGCAAGCCCGCGAGAGGTTGCCCACCTTCCATTGCCATCCATAATGCAGGAAATGTGACGGGGCACGCGCGTGAGGTCGATATCGTTTAGGCAGATATCGTCCGGAGCGTCGGCAAAGTGCGCAACGAGCTTCTCTTCGTCATATAGCACGATTAGATCTCCATTACCTCGGACTCTTTGGACTTGAAGAGCTCATCGATCTTGGCAATGTACTCGTCGGTATACTTCTGGACCTTAGCCTGCTCGCGACGAACTTCGTCTTCGGTAAGCTCTTCATCGCGCTCGATCTTATTGTTGAAGTCGCGACGGATATTGCGGATGGCGACACGAGCCTGCTCGGCGATATCGCGGCACTCCTTTACCAGCTCGCGGCGACGCTCCTCGGTGGGAGCCGGGAACGGCAGGCGGACGATAGAGCCGTCGCTGCTGGGCGTGATGCCAAGATCGGACGCAGAAACCGCCTTAACAATAGCGTTGACAAGCGCTTTGTCCCACGGCTCGATGACAAGCATGTGCGCCTCAGGAGTCTTGACGGCCGCCACCTGACTGATGGGAGTGGCAACGCCATAATAATCGACGGTGATGTCCGAAAGGATATTGGCATTCGCGCGACCCGTGCGAACCTTGGCAAAATTGTGCTTGAGGCTCTCGATGGTCTTGTCCATGTGCTCGGTAATGCTCGCCATTGTTAGTCCTCCTGAACGACGACGGTGCCGACGGGCTCTCCGCAAAGAGCGCGCTTGATATTATCCTCGCCCTCGATATTGAGGACGATGATGGGCATGCGGTTATCCTGGCAAAGAGCGGTTGCGGTAGAATCCATAACCTGCAAGCCGCGCACCAGGACCTCATGATAACTGATGGTGTCGAAACGAACCGCGTCTGTATGGGAGACCGGATCCTTATCGTACACGCCGTCAACCTTGGTTGCCTTGAGCAGGCAGTCAGCATCGATCTCGCATGCGCGCAGCGCAGCAGCGGTATCGGTGGTGAAATATGGGTTGCCGGAGCCGGCTGCAAAAATGACGATATCGCCCTTTTCAAGATGATGCATCGCACGACGACGAATGTAGGGCTCGCAGACCTCGTTCATTTGAATAGCACTCATAACGCGGCAAGAGCAGTCCTCATGCTCAAAGGCGTCCTGAAGCGCGAGGGCGTTCATCACCGTGGCGAGCATGCCCATATAGTCTGCCTGAGCGCGATCCATGCCCTTGGCGGAACCAGCAAGGCCACGGAAGATGTTGCCGCCACCGACAACAATACCGACCTCGATGCCGTCTTCATGAATCGACTTGATCTGGCGAGCAAGCATCTCGGTCACTGACGGATCGATGGCGGATACGGCATCGCCCATCAGGGCCTCGCCGGAGAGCTTGAGTAGAACGCGCTTGTACCGGTAGTCAGACAAGGCTCCTCCTTAAAAAAAGTTACACTGCTTGTGATTTTAGCAGCAAAGTAGACGCGGTCCATAAAAAAGCAGGCTGCAGGATAACCCCACAGCCTGCTAAAAGGCATAGTAACGAAGACCTTAGTTGTCGGACTCACCGCGAACCAGGCGATCGAAAGCGATAACCTTGACGGTGTCGCCAAGCTCCTTGGAAACGGACTCAGAGTAAGACTTGACGGTCATGTTGGAATCCTTGATGAACTCCTGCTCATTCAGAACAGAGCCCTTGAAGAACTTCTCAAGGCGGCCAACAGCCATCTTCTCCTGAATTGCCTCGGGCTTACCGGACTCGGCGGCCTGAGCCATGTAGATGGCCTTCTCGCGCTCAACGATCTCAGCGGGAACATCCTCGCGGCGGGCGCTGACCGGAGCCGTGGCAGCGACCTGCATGGCAACATCGTGAGCAAAAGTCTTGAACGCATCGGCGGAAGCGGTCTCGGGCTTATCGAAGGAGAACTCGCAAAGAACGCCAATCTTACCACCCATGTGGATATAGGAGGAAAGGGCACCGGCCTCGACGGTGCGGACGGCGAAGCGAGCGATCTTCATGTTCTCGCCGATAACGTGGATGAGCTCGGTGAGCTCGGCCTCGACGGTCTCGCCATTCATCTCGGCGGCCAGGAGGGCCTCAACATCAGCAGGCTTAACGTCGGCAACAACCTTGGCCAAGGAGCTGGCAAAGCCGGTGAACTTAGGGTTGGAAGCAACGAAGTCGGTCTCGCAGGAAAGCTCGACCAGGGCACCGGTCTTACCATCCTCGGAGATATAAGCGGCGACGGCACCCTCGTTGGTCTCGCGACCGGCCTTCTTAGCGGCCTTGGCAAGGCCGTTCTTGCGGAGAACGTCAACGGCGGCGTCCATGTCGCCGTCGGCCTCGACGAGGGCCTTCTTGCACTCCATCATAGGAGAGTCGGTCATCTCGCGAAGCTGCTTAACCATAGCAGCGGTGATCTGGGCCATGATGGCTCCTTTCAAATGAGAGGTGAACGAACCTTAACGTACCAAAACGTGTTTACTGGGCGTCAGCAGCGGTCTCGCCGGCCATCTCAGCCTCGGAAATCTGCTCCTTGCCAGCGCCAGCCAGGCAGGCGTCAGCAAACAGCTCGCACATGAGGGAGACAGCGGAGATGGCATCGTCGTTGCAGGGGACGCCGTAGTCGACCTCGTCCGGATCAGAGTTGGTGTCGATCAGGGCGACAACGGGGATGTTCAGGCGCTGGGCCTCCTTGATGGCGTTCTCCTCGCGCTTGGTGTCGATGACGAAGAGCGCAGAGGGCAGACCCTTCATATCGCGGGCGCCACCGAGGTTGGTCTGGAGCTTAGCGAGCTCCTTACCAAGAACAGCCTGCTCCTTCTTGGGCAGAAGAGCCATGCGGCCGTCCTCGACCATAGCCTCGAGCTCCTCCATGCGATTGATGCGGGAGCGAATGGTGACGAAGTTGGTCAGCATACCGCCGAGCCAGCGCTGGTTGATGTAGGGCATGCCGGCGCGCTCTGCAGCGGACTTGACGGCCTCCTGGGCCTGCTTCTTGGTGCCGACGAAGAGAACCTGGCCACCGCGGGAAACGGTCTTGAGGAAGGAATAGGCCTGGTCGGCGTTGATGATGGTCTGCTTCAGGTCGAGGATGTAGATGCCGTTGCGCTCGCCGAAGATGTACTCCTTCATCTTGGGATTCCAGCGGCGGGTCTGGTGACCGAAGTGGCAGCCGGCCTCGAGCAGGGTACGGATGTTGATTGTGGTAGCCATGATACCTCCTGTGGTTTGCCTCCGCGCGGTGTCGACCTTCACAGCCACCCGAGCATGAGCTACCAAGTCCCGGGCACCACGGCTGAAAAGTAGTCGCGCGTGTGTGATACAAGCGCTGCACATAGCAGCAACCTGAAGCATGATAGCAGGAATCAAGAACGATTCCAACAGCAGGGCTTGGCTTGTGTTGGTGTTGTGTGAAGCGGCGCGCTGCTTGCCTGACGGAGAATCGGAGCGCCCCTCATCACTCGCCCCTGGGGTGAGCCTGCTTTAAAGCGCCCTTCATCCTATCAACGCTTAGGTGCGTATATATTTGCGTAGTAGATAAACTTGCATGGCCCAATAGCTCCTGAACGGAGCGAAGATCAGCCCCTCCATCAAGCAGGTCGGTCGCAAACGTATGGCGCATCGTATGGGGCGTGATGTCACTAGGCAGGCCGGCCCTTCGTGAAAGCGCCTTGAAACGATATCTCAAAGCGGCGGAGTCCATAACGCGGCCTTTCTTGGAAATGAAAAACGAAGAGGTATCAAGGGGCCGTTTATGGCTGCTGTTGGACAATAAAGCAGGCCTGCCTATTTGAACGTACTCATGCACGGCCTCGGCCGCACGCTGATGCACGGGCACGATTCGCTCCTTGGAGCCCTTGCCAAACAACCGCACGCAGCGACTCGACCAATCGAAGGAATCGAGCCTCAGTGACGCGAGCTCGGATATACGGGCCCCCGTCGCGTAGAACAGCTCGAGCATGCAAGCATCTCGCAATCCCGAAGGGGTGCCGCTCTCGACAACGCTGAAAAGAGCGCGCATCTGTCGAGCGGACACCGTCACCGGCAATGCTTCAGGAAGCTTGGGGGACGTCAAGGCTTCAGCCGGATTCGAGTCGATGAGGCCCTCGACGATCATCCATCGAAAAAAGGAGCGAATGGACGAGAGATGAGCGGCGACGCTTCGTTGCGACAGGCCCGAGGAGCGCATGTCGCCTATATAAGAACGCAGCTGGCGGACGGTCACCCGAAGCGGGTCGATGCTGCGAACATCGCACCAATCGACGAACGCATGAAGATGTTGTCCATAAGCGCGAACGGTGTTTTCCGACAGGCACAAGACACTTGCGACGTACGCGATGTAATCATCCACATATCCGAGCGCCCGATCGTGCGTCCGGCCGTCCGCTTCATCTAGCAAAACAGGTCGCCGCGGTTCTTGATATAAACGGAAAGATCCCTGGTCGCGCGCTCAGCGTAGGCGGCGTATCGATCGCGCTTGGAACGGCGCTTTCCATCCTCGAGCGGCGGAATGATTCCGAAATTCACGTGCATGGGTTGATATCCCTGGGTGGCCGGGTCCGTGGCGTAGGCGACGAGGGAACCGAAAGCGCTGGTACGAGGCAACTC
This sequence comes from Collinsella tanakaei YIT 12063, assembly GCF_000225705.1. Taxonomy (GTDB): domain Bacteria; phylum Actinomycetota; class Coriobacteriia; order Coriobacteriales; family Coriobacteriaceae; genus Collinsella; species Collinsella tanakaei. Next base: position 230,530 of record NZ_JH126467.1, on the reverse strand, counting down.
GACGCGCGGCAATCCGGCAAGATCGGCATATGTATTGAGAGCCGCGAGAAGGCCGGACGCAACCGCCTCGGCATAACCCTCGGTGCCCGTAATCTGCCCAGCGAGACGCACTGATGTCCCCGGAACGCAAAATGAGCGATCAAGAACATGGGGTGAATCGACAAACGTGTTGCGATGCATAACGCCGTAGCGGAAGAATTCGGCGTTCTCCAAGCCCGGAATCATCCTGAACACTCGCTTCTGTTCGCCGAAGGTGAGATTCGTTTGGAAGCCGACAAGGTTGTAGGCGCTGTGATCGGCGTTTTCGGCACGAAGCTGAACTGCCGCCCAAGGTCTTTTTCCAGTCCTCGGATCGGTTAGGCCAACGGGCTTCATCGCACCGAATCGAATGGCATCGATACCGGTTCGCGCAACCTCCTCAGCAGGCTGGCAAGCTTGGAACAGGTCCTTTCGCTCAAAATCTTTAAGCACGACTCGCTCCGCAGAAATGAGCGCCTCGATAAAAGCCTCGTACTCCTCGCGATTCAACGGTGCGTTGAGGTAGTCTCCCGTCCCCTCCTCCCCGTAGCGAGACTGGGTAAACAAAACGTCCATATCCAGCGTAGACGCATCGACAATGGGAGCGGCGGCGTCGAAGAACGACAGCGCATCGCCTCCAACCAATGACAAGACTCGCTGCGACAAAGAGGGCGAGCAAAGCGGGCCCGCAGCGATGACCACGGGCCCGCTGGGAATATCAACCGCCTCTTCGCGAACGACTTCGATGAGCGGACGCGATTCGACCTCTGCCTCTACTTCTTGAGAGAACTGGCCTCGATCGACGGCAAGAGCTCCGCCGGCAGGCACCGCCGCCCGATCAGCACAGGACATGAGGACGGAGCCCATCGATCGAAGCTCCTGCTTCAACAGCCCGGCAGCGGAATCGGGGCGCGTGGACTTGAAGGAATTAGAGCAGACCAGCTCGGCAAGATGATCGGTATGGTGAGCGGGCGACATCTGACTCGGACGCATCTCAAACAGCCTAACGGCGACGCCACGGTCCGCCAACTGACAGGCGCACTCGCTTCCTGCAAGCCCTCCGCCAATCACGGTCACGCGCTCATATGCCATGGTCTCCCCTTTCACGTTTTCATCGAACCCATATTGTGACCCAAACGGCTGCGGGCGTGAAGCGCGATCTTGGTCGGCGCGAATCGTCCATCAAAAAGCGTTTCCACCAATCCTCGAACCGAAAGAGCACCGAGAAATTTCAAGGTGGTGGCAACGTCCTTCTTAAGCATCGCTGAAACCTGGTCTATGCGCATAGGGTTTGCGATAAGCGCGTCAAGCACCAGCGACTCGGTTTCATTCAGCCCTATCAAACCGGGCGCGGCACCGCGCTGGCACCGTAGCGTGCCGTAGATGCGCGATATCGCCACCTCAAGAGATTCCTCATCCGTAATGCACGTCGCGCCCTCGGAAATGAGGTAGTTTGTCCCTTTTGATTCCGGAGACAGAATAGAGCCCGGAATAGAGAGAACTTCCCTACCCAAGCCCAGCGCGGACTCGGCAGTTGAGATGGTACCCGACGGCAACCCCGCCTCTGTCACAAACAAGGCCTTCGACAAAGCGGCGATCACCCTGTTGCGCTTGGGAAACGTGTACTTGCGAGGCTGGGCGCCCCACGGTTCGATAGAGATGACCGCGCCTGCCTGGGACAGCGTTCGCTCCACTAGGTCTTCAGCCCCGCGCGGATAGACGACATCCGCCCCGCTTCCAAAAACCACCACGTGTCTACCGCCCGCCTCAAGAGCAGCACGCCCTGCAGCCTGGTCGCAACCTAAAGCCCCTCCGGATACGACAACCAAATTCGATTCCGCGGCAACATGCGCCGCCATCTCGGCGACGGCAAGGCCGTAAGGTGTTGCCTTCCGCGATCCGATAATCGAGATGCATGAAGCATTGAGGGCTGTGGGATCGCCTCTCACGTAGATGGTCTTCGGCGGGTCCGGCAGCTCTGCGACCATGCTTGGATATAAGGGTTGTCCCAACCTGAGCTCCATCCTCCCCCTACATACGCCCATCGTTCCTCCTTCCCTGGTACATCGCGGCCTCGAGAACATGGCCGACCGCGATTGTTGGACTCTGGTCGATGTCGGCAACGGTCCTTGCAATGCGGCAGAGACGAACGATGCCCCTTGCGCTCAGATGGTTACGTGCGGCTATGTCGAGCAGAACATCAGAAGAGTCGCCTTTCATGCCGCTCTGCTCGATAACTCTCTCGAAACGTTCCGTTCCCTCTAAAATCGAAGTGCCCCATTTAGCCGCACGGTCTTTTCCAAAAGCTCGCCCGCGCTCGACCATCTCAAGCAATTCACTCGATGTAAGCCCTTCTTCACCCTCGATGATGAGAGATGGATCCGGCCTTGAGACATCGAGAACGATGTCGATGCGGTCTACAAGCGGCCCTGCGAGCTTGGCCCTATATTTTGAGATGGCGCTCGGCGTGCACCTACAGGCTACCTCCCCATCTCCCAAATGACCGCACGGGCAGGGATTGCTTGCTGCAAGCAGCTGGAAACGTGATGGAAAAATATATGTGCCATCAACACGGGCGATGCGCACGCACCCCTCTTCAATAGGCTGCCTTAGCGTCTGGAGGACGCCCGTGGGAAACTCCCCGAGCTCATCGAGGTAGAGAACGCCACCGTGCGCGAGGCTCGCCTCACCCGGCCGCACCGGCCTTCCACCTCCCACCAAACCAGCAGGGGTGATGCTGTGGTGCGGTCTACGAAACGGCCTTTCCCCCGCAAGAAGGCCCTCGTACCCATCTCCCGCGACGGAATGGATGCACAGGGCCTCCTGGCGCTCGACGGGATCAATCGGCGGCAATATCGTTGTCATCCTTTTCGCAAGCATGCTCTTACCGGAGCCGGGAGGTCCAATCATAAGCATGCCCAACCCGCCTGCCGCCGCCACCGCGATCGCCCGTTTAGCAACCTCTTGTCCAACGACATCGGCATAGTCAAGTCGAGGCTGGACCACGCTTTCCGATATGGGAGATACGGGATAGGGCTTGCAAGCCCAATCGACGCCCATGCGAAGCGCTCCTATGCTATCCAGATATGATGACGCCACGCCGTCGAAGGGAACATGATCCGGCCTCAAGGCCCCCACAAGAGAAAGCCCCGCCTCTCGAGCAAGCAAGGTGTAGGCGACCTCACCTTTGCAGGGAAGGACTTCGCCGTCCAATCCCACCTCGCCCACAAACAGCCGATCATCGAGGCCCGTGCGCGGTATCTGCCCCGACATGGCGAGTATTGCAACGGCGATGGGCAGGTCGAATCCAGAACCGGTCTTCCTCAAATCGCCAGGCGATAAGTTCACGATGATCGCGCGACGCGGAACGTCGAATCCGCAGGCAACCAGGGCGCAGCGAATTCTCACCCGCGCCTCGAGAACCGAACTGTCCGCCATGCCCACGATCGTGATACCCGGTATGCTTCCGCCGTATGAGACCTCGACCGTAACGGGCTGTGCCTCGACCCCTCTGATACATGCAGCATGGACGGCAAACGACCCGGGCCTATCAGAACTCACGGCTCCGCCTCCCAGTCAAAGGCCCCTACCATATGCCTGATGCCCGCAAGGTGACCGGACGCAACCGAAACGGCGACCACATCGAAACGAATCGCGGGTACGGGAAAGCGATCCATAAGATAATTTGCGGCGATACGGCGATACCGACGGCGCTTCTTATCGTTAACTGCCTCTTCGGGATACCCATCGTCATCGAGATGACGGACCCTTCGCGTCTTGACCTCAACCAGAACGATGACGCCCTCGACCGTATCGAGCGCTATAAGGTCCGCCTCCCCTTCATGGCAACGGTAATTGCGCTCGAGAATGTCGTATCCCCGCTCCTTCAAATAGAGCGCCGCGATCGCTTCGCCAACGTTACCCAGTTGTTTTGTAGTAAGGCCGTCGAGCATCCTATCATCATCAAGGCACGCATCCTCTGACAACAGGTCCTCGAAACCGCCAAGATCAGGAACTCGGTCCTTGCTTCGCCGTGACATTTCGCGCTCCTTTCCGTTGGAAAATAATTAACGGAAAGCATGGAGGCGTATTAGCTCGCGCAAGGTCGGCTGAATCTTCCAGAAATGCCGAAAGTAAAACGATGATTTATTGCAAAACAATGCTAGCGAAAGCTAGAACGTGCCGCCAGCGTGGGCAAAAGCGCCCGGCGCCATTAAAAAAGGGTGCCTGTCTGCAAGAAATTACCACAAAAGCTCACTCGGTGAATGGGGGTCAAACCATGTTCCTGTATGGCCTTGATATGATCGGGCGATGCGTAGCCCTTTGATTGCGCCAGATGGTATCCGGGATATTCTGCATCCAGCTCGACCATCATCTCGTCGCGGGTGACTTTGGCAACAATCGAGGCGGCGGCGATACAAGCCACTTGCGAGTCACCGTGAACCACATCGCGCTCGTTGGGGACCGCGCCCAGAGGGTTTCCATCCATCAAAACGCAATCGGGTTCAAGTCCGGTATCGGCAACGGCGCCCGCGACGGCCTCGCGAAGAGCAGATGCCATGCCGACGGAATCGATGCGCTCGGGAGATATGTGACAGATGCCGATCGCGACCGCTTCCTGCGCGATTCTGGAAGCCAGGGCCTCGCGCTTTGCGGGAGTTAACTGCTTGGAATCGTTGATGCCCCAAATCTTAGGATCGGAGGGAAGGCAGACGGCGCAGACGGTCAAAGGCCCCGCGACGGAACCACGTCCCACCTCGTCCACGCCGACCACGATACCGCTGCCGCCAAGCTCATCCATGAGACGGTACATGCCGTCTACTCGCTCGTGTTCCGCCTTCTCCTTGCTCCAGCGCTTCAACGCGCGTTCGCAGGCCTTTTGAACTTGAACGCGAGGGTCCTCACGATAACGATCGACAAGCAACTGAATTTCATCAAACGGAGCGCTCCCCAGCTCTGCCGCAACCTGCGCGGCGGGGGCCGAACTTGTCATATTTGCCATTGGGACTCCTTGGATGCAGACCGTCATCTTTTCCATGGTACCGCGAACGCCGTTAAACGAAAGCGTAATGCAACCAAAAAGGCCGCCCCTTTCGGAGCGGCCAGGTGCGCGTAATTGAAAAAAGAATGAAGCTTAGCGCTTCTCGGGAATGCGGGCAGCCTTGCCCACCTTGTCGCGGAGGTAGTACAGCTTGGCGCGACGAACCTTACCGTGACGGATAACCTCGAGCTTGGCGATCTTGGGGCTGTGAAGCGGGAAGGTACGCTCGACACCGATGCCGAAGGAAAGCTTGCGGACGGTGAAGGTCTCGCGGGAGGAGCCGCCGCTCATGCGGATGACGTCGCCCTGGAAGACCTGGATACGCTCGCGGTCGCCTTCCTTGATGCGATAATGCACCTTGACGTTGTCGCCAACGCGGACCTGAGGAATGTCCTCACGGATCTGCTGGCGCTCGATTGCGCGGATGTAATCCATCTTTCGATCCTTACTCTTCTAGAGGTGCCGCGCGCGTACGCCGACACATAGGTTGAACAAACTATTTCAGTATAAGCATTTCGCTGGTAGCCAAGGGATGAACCTCATCCAACACCTTATCTGCACATTTATGGCTGACCATACGAAAGGAAAGAGGTATCCATGTATATACCTATGATAACGAACATACGATGCCAAATGCGGGAACAATACATCAGACGGCTAATCCGACCTAACCGTCACCAGAATTAGACAGCAGATTTGAAAGGAACTATCCCATCATGGCACGAATCGATTCCGTCAGCGAAATCAAACAGCAGCCAACGCCTGGAAAGGCTGCGATCATTGCATCCCTGCTGTTCCCTTTCATCGGGATCGCCTGCATACTAGCGCCGGAAGGAATCATGAACTTCCTACCATATCTTCTGGGCGGCCTGATGCTCGTGGTTGGAGCCGCGGACTTGATTACGGACCTTACAGATCCAAATAAGAAAGCCAGCAGCATCAGCCAGGGTTCCGACGTCGTCATGATCGTGGTCGGAGGAATGCTGCTGGTAAAGGGAACCGCCCTGCTCACCCTGGTAGGAGTTGTCTGGGGATTCATAGGATTAAGCAAGGCCGCCGGAGAGATAGACGAGACATTCCATGCGATTCGCGCTAGGGCGCCCTTCGCGCTGCTCGCGCTTTCCTCCGCCATAGAAGTGGTACTCGGCACGCTCCTCATTGCTAGTCCACTTGAAAATATCGAGCATCATGTGCTGCTGCTTGGAATCGAACTGATCTTGCACCCGTTCACCATCCACAGCGACAACGGGAGAACGCACCTTTCCGCAGAAGCGTAGCGCCAGCCATCCATCCAAAAAGCAAAAGGGTCCGCGTCCTTATACCTCTGGGAACGCGGGCCCTTTATCATGCTTGCCGGCAGCGCGCAGTCGTCATCGCCAGATGCGGGCAGCTAAGCACCTATCGTAGCTCGAGCATCGCATGGGCCGCAGAAAGCCTCGCGACAGGAACGCGATAAGGAGAACAGGAGACATAGTCGACGTTCGCATCCTTAAAGAACCGCTTGATGGACAAGGGGTCTCCGCCGTGTTCGCCGCAGACACCGTAGCTCATGGCGGGATTGGATTCGCGGCCCTTGGACACCGCCATCGATACCATTTCAAGAACCGCGTCATCAATGGTCTCGAATGGATTGACGTCAAGAATCCCCTTATGCAGGTAGACGGGTATAAACTTTGCCTCGGCATCGTCACGCGAGAAGCCGAACACCGTCTGGGTAAGATCGTTCGTTCCAAAGCAGAAGAAGTCTGCATGCTTAGCGATCTGGTCGGCGACCAGACAGGCTCGAGGAAGCTCGATCATGGTGCCCACGGGAATCTCGAGCTTCACGCCATATTCCCTTTCCACCTGACCGATAACGCCTTCGATAACGTCTCGAACTTGCACATGTTCCCGAGTAACGGACACGAGCGGAACCATGATTTCTGGCCTAGGGTCCAGCCCCTCGTCACGCTTAAGGGCGGCCGCCGCGCTAGCGATGGCCCTTACCTGCATCAAGGGAAGCTCGGGATAGAGCAACGACAACCGCACTCCTCGCAAGCCGAGCATGGGGTTGGACTCCGCCATCCCGTCGATCCGTCGAAGCAGCGAGCGAGCCTCGAGAAGTCGCTCCCCTTCTGCACCCGACGCCTCGAGACGGGCAATCGAAACCGCGAGCTCACGAGGATCGTCCAAAAACTCGTGAAGCGGTGGATCGAGCAAACGGACGACGACGTCCCTGCCGTTCATGGTTCGGAACATCGAGAGGAAATCATCGGTCTGGACCTCGAGCAATTGAGCAAGGGCAGCCGAACGCACAGCGGCATCCTCGGACAGGATGAATGATTGGATAATCTGCTTGCGATCGCCCAGGAACATATGCTCTGTTCGGCACAATCCTATCGCCTCGGCGCCGAAACTCAAGGCAAGCCCCGCATCCTTCGGGTTGTCGGCATTGACGCGAACGTGGAATCCGCGGCCATCGGGGCCATCAAGACGAATCTCATCCGCCCATGCGAGCAGAGTATCAAGGTCTTTGGTCAATGAAGCCGTGGTGAGCGGTACCGCGCCCAAAACGACGATTCCCCGGGCTCCGTCGAACGATATGACATCGCCCTCGTGAAGCACAAGGTCCGTGCCGGAGATGCGCACCTCCTTTGCCTTCGCATCGATCTGGAACGACTCAACGCCGCATACGCAGGGCGTCCCCATACCACGCGCGATCACAGCCGCATGACTGGTTTTGCCGCCGTGGCTGGTCAGGATTCCCTCCGCCACCGTCATGCCCTTGAGATCATCGGGATTTGTCTCCCAGCGGACCAAGACGACCCGCCGGCCCGATGCCACGGCCTTAACAGCGTCATCGGACGAGAAGACGATCTCCCCCACCGCGGCCCCCGGACTCGCGTTGAGCCCGCAGGCCAGCACCTCGATATCGGCCGCGGGGTCGAATTGCGGATGAAGCAACTGATCGAGCTGCTTGGGGCTCACGCGCCCAACAGCCTCCTCACGCGTGATGATCCCCTCCTCGACCATATCAATAGCGATTTTGATCGCAGCCGCCGCGGTTCGCTTGCCCACACGCGTCTGCAGCATCCACAGCTTACCTTGCTCTATGGTGAACTCGATATCGCATATATCACGATAATGGCTCTCGAGGATGCCGAATATCGACTCGAGCTGCTCCCCCGCTTCCTTGAAAGTGGGATTAGCCTTAAGTTGGGAAATAGGCTCTGTGTTGCGGATGCCCGCGACAACATCTTCACCCTGTGCGTTAACTAGGAAGTCTCCGTAAAACTCTTTAGTTCCATCTGCCGCGTTGCGCGTAAAGGCGACGCCCGTAGCCGAGCTCTCACCCTTGTTGCCAAACACCATCGCCTGCACGTTTACCGCTGTTCCGAGGTCATCGGAAATACCATTCTGCTTGCGGTACAGACAAGCCCGTTCGTTGAGCCAGCTGCCAAATACAGCTTGGATGGCGAGACGGAGCTGAAGCGCGGGATCAGCAGGGAAAGCAGCGTCCCCGGCTGCATCGGCGAGCTCTGGATGAAGAAGGACCGAGACGTTATCTCGGAAGATTGCTTTGAACTCGCTAACGAGTTGACAGAGATCCTCCGCGGAAAGGTCGCTGTCTTGCCGGACACCTGCGATCAGGCGCCGTTTCGACAGCGCGTTTTCAAACAGATCTGCATCGACTCCAAGAACAACATTGGAGAACATCTGGATAAACCTGCGATAGGAATCCCAAGCGAACCGAGGATTCTCGGTCTGCCGAATTAAACCTTGAACGGATTCATCGTTAAGACCGAGATTGAGGACGGTATCCATCATGCCGGGCATGGAGAACGGGGCTCCGGATCGCACGGACACCAACAGGGGATCATCGGGATCACCCAAGCGCTTGCCCATGCGCTCTTCGAGATCGCGCGTAGCCGCATCTATCTGGTCAAGCACGCCCTGCTGCCATTCGTTGCCGCTATTCGCATATCCCATGCATGTTTTGCAAGTGATGGTAAAGCCAGGAGGAACGGGCAAACCCAGGCGCGCCATCTCGGCAAGATTAGCCCCCTTACCCCCAAGGACAAAGTTCATGCTGGCATCGCCCTCTGTGACGTCGACGCCATCCGCTGCCGCACCAAACCTGTACACACACTTTTCCGTTTCCATACAAACCCCCTTCTCAAGGTGCAACGCGGCACCAATGCGAATAAACCGCCGCGTCGTATGGGGACCCGACGGATATCGTGCATGATAGGAAGAAATGAATAAATTGCTTTGAAGAACGTATGAACCGAAGCGAGCGTTGAATTTATAACGGCAAACGGACGTACTTGTGGTCATACCGTGGTGATACCAGCTGGTATTTATTTAGCACTACCACATTCTCGAACAGAACGTTGACTAAGAACATAGTCCAGATGCCCGATAATCTCGGCAGCGGATTCCTCAATGGCCTTGCGGTCGGTCTTGATGACGATACAGCCGATCCTTCCCATAAGCGCACGGGCGGCGCGCTGCTCCTCAAAGATAATGGATGGATCGGCATACCGCCCCGCTACGCTGCGAGAAACCTCATCACCCAAGCGACTAGAGCGGATCTGCGCAATCTCCTCGACCGTTGAGACGAGACCGAACACACGGGCTGGGTCAACATCGAATAGAGCTGCAGGCGGCTCAATCCCCAGCGCAAGGGGAATATTGGCAACCTTATAACCAAGATATGCAAGATACATTGATAAAGGAGTCTTAGAGGTGCGGGAAACGCCGATAAGAACCAAATCCGCATCGGACAAATCGTTGCAATTTCGTCCATCGTCATGTGCGACAAAGTACTCCATGGCCTGGATTCGCTCAAAATATCGCGCGTCGGTTTGATGGACGGCGCCAACCCGCTGAGAAGGGCTCTGCCCCAAAACCATCGAGAGCGCGTCGAGCGCCGGACCGATCACATCGATTATGGGAATGCAGCGAGAATCAAGGAGGCCTTCGACCTTCCGACGAAGCGCAACGTCTACGATGGTATGGAGGACCACAACGGATCGGCTCGACGACTCGTCCAAAACAACACGGAGCAACTCCACGTCATTGATCTTTGCAAGTCTTCGAACCTCACACGAACCATGCTTGAACTGAGCAAGAGCCGCGCGCAGAACGGCAAAAGCCGTGTCTCCAAGGGAATCGGAAACGACGAGGACGAGCGGACGAGCCTCTTCATGCAACATAGTCCTGCCCTTTCTACATGAATCGCATTGGTTAATCCCTACCGTAGCAAATTCTCAGAATCGCAAGACCGCAAATACGGAGTAGATAAAAAAACGGGGGCCGCCGGATGACGACCCCTGTAAATCATATTGCGAATCAATCCGCCATCAAGCAGTCCGGATTATTTCTTGCGTGCGAGCTCTCCAATATTAGCGACATCGGAAAACACAGCTTCAAAGCGGTTGAGCAACCGAAGGCGGTTGGTGCGCAAAGCCTCATCCTGATCCATTACAAGCACCTCGTCGAAGAAACGGTCGACAGGTGCGCGGAGACCGGCCAGGGCTGCGATGACAGCAGTGAAATCTTTGGCAGAGAATGCAGCGTCAACAGCGGCCTGGGCGGCGTCAGATGCCTGCAACAGCTCGCGCTCGGCATCGCCAAGAAGCGACGCGTCGACATCGACGCCGAGATCGGCATCTGCAAGATGGCTGGCGCGAGCATAGGCGGTCGCAAGGTTATCGAAAGTGTCCGCATCGTTGTCACGGGCGTCCTTAAGGGCGTGCGCCAGAGCGAAGTAATCAACCGGAGCGCTCACGGAGCCAGCGGAAACGGCGGCGACGGTATCGGCGTCGATCTTCTCGTCGCGGGCCATCTGCTCCAAACGACCCTTGATAAACGCGCAAACCGAAGCGCGGACGGCACCTGCATCGAACTCGATGCCCTGCTCTGCATAGGATTCGAGCGCTGCGGGAACGAGCTCCTCATACCCGATGTGGAGCTTCTCGCGAAGAATGTTCAAAATACCGATAGCGCTGCGGCGAAGCGCGAAGGGGTCCTTGGAGCCGGTAGGAGGCTCATCGATGGCAAACATGCCGGCGATGGTATCCAACTTGTCGGCGACGGCGACAACGCAGCCGGCGATATTGCGAGGCAGCTCGTCGCCAGCGAAGCGCGGACGATAATGGTCGCTCATGGCGATGGCCACGTCCTCGTGCTCGCCAGCAGCTTTGGCATAGTATGCGCCCATGACGCCCTGTTGGCTGGTGAACTCAATGACAGCGCCGGAAACAAGGTCCGCCTTGGCAAAGTGCGCGGCGCGAATGGCGTCCGCGGAAGTCTCCGCATCAAGGCCGGCAACCTCGCAGATTGCGGACGAGAGGCGCTCGACGCGCTCGGACTTCTGCAGAACGGTGCCGAGCTTCTCCTGGAAACCCACGCGTGCCAAGCGACTACGGAACTCCTCGAGGGAGACCTTGAGGTCCTCGTCGTAGAAGAACTTGGCATCGTACAGACGGGCGCGAACGACGCGCTCGTTACCATCGACTACCGTATCGGCAACGTCGAGCGGAGTGTTGGCGACAAGGATAAAGTTGCGGGTCAATTCACCGCTCTGGGCGTTATACAGCGGGAAGTAGCGCTGGTTGGACAGCATGGATTCGCAGATGATCTCATGCGGTACCCGGAGGAACTCCTCATCGAAGGCGCCCATAAGGACCTGAGGCCACTCAACCAGATTAACGACTTCGTCGAAGATCTTCGCAGGGGTCTCGGCGCGGAGGCCGTTTTCGTCCTCGATCTTCTTGATGCCATCGAGAATGAGCTGGCGACGGCGGTCGGTATCGACTATGACGCCGGCGTCCTCGAGAACAGACTCATACGAAGCGACGTCGGCGATAGCGGGCTCGACGTGCAGCACGCGAAGACCGCGGGTGGTGCGACCCGCCTCGACGCCGGCAAAGCGAACAGGAACGACCTCGTCGCCGAACAGGGAGACGATCCAACGCAGCGGGCGACCAAACGTTTCATGACCGCGGCCCCAGCGCTGAGAACGAGGCCAGGAAAGCTTGGGGATAGAGGCGGAGACCACCTCGGTGATGATCTCGGTTGCAGGGCGGGCAGGCTTCTCGATGTCAAGGAAAACGTACTCGCGGCCTTCGTCCTCGCGGACAACAAGCTCGGATGCATCGGCCCCCTTGCCGCGGGCAAAGCCCTGGGCGGCCTTAGTGGGATTGCCGTCGGCATCGAACGCGATAGCGGCAGCCGGGCCGCGAAGGCTCAGCGACTCAGCCTCGGTAGCCTCGGCGAGATTGGAAACGATGACGGTGATGCGACGCGGGGTGCTCATAGAGCGGACGTCGCCGTGGGCGAGACCGGCGGCATCAAGGCCGTCGCGAACCAGGTCGCCAAACTGCTTGGTCGCCTTGTACAGCGGAATAGCGGGCAGCTCCTCGCAGCCCAGCTCGATCAGATAATCACGTGTAGCCACGATTAAGCCTCCTTAGATGCATCTGCGGTGGAAGCAGCCAGCCATGCCTCGCAGCAGGCCTTGGCGATGGTGCGGACGCGCAAGATGTAGCCCATGCGCTCCGTAGCGGAGAGGGCACCGCGCGCGTCGAGAATGTTGAAGGAATGGGAGCACTTGAGAACGCAATCGTATGCCGCCAGCGGAATACCCGCCTCTAGGCAGGAATGGCACTCTGCCTCGAATTCATCAAACTTGGAACGCATAAGCTCCACGTTAGCGACCTCGAAGTTGTATTTAGAGAACTCGCGCTCGTTCTCCAGGAAGACATCGCCGTACGTTACAACGGAACCATCTTCAGAACGGCTCCAGACAAGATCGTACACGGAGTCGACGCCCTGGATGTACATGGCCAGGCGCTCCAGGCCATAGGTGATCTCCACGGGAACGGGATCGACCTCAAGGCCGCCCACCTGCTGGAAATAGGTGAACTGCGTGACCTCCATGCCGTTGAGCCAGACCTCCCAGCCAAGTCCCCAGGCGCCCAGCGTGGGGCTCTCCCAGTCGTCCTCGACAAAACGGATATCGTGCTCGTCAGGATTGATGCCAATAGCAGACAGCGACTCAAGGTAGAGCTCCTGAGAGTTCTCCGGAGAGGGCTTGATCAAGACCTGGAACTGATAATAGTGCTGCATGCGGTTGGGATTCTCGCCGTAACGGCCGTCGGCAGGGCGGCGACAGGGCTGGGCATAGCAGGCGCGCCAGTCCTTAGGACCAAGCGAGCGAAGCAGCGTGGCAGTATGGAACGTGCCCGCGCCCACCTCTGAATCATACGGCTGGATGACGACGCATCCCTTTGAAGCCCAGAAATGCTGGAGCTTCAGGATGATGTCTTGGAAGGAAAGAGCTGAAGCGTTCATGAACCTGCTATCTCCTCGACGTTGGATAAAACAACCATTAATTCTAGCGCAACTGCACACGTATGTAACATAAGGGTTCCAAGCTGCGATATTTTTACGATTCTCATTAAAAAGAAAAACCCGGCGAAGCAGAAGCTCCAGCCGGGTCGCTAAGTGCTTTTGGACGATGAGCCCTAGATTCCGCCGATGCGGTTAAGGGGCCAGTAGCGGAACAACGCAACGCCCACAACGCTGTCCTGCGGGATCGCACCGAAATATCGAGAGTCAGCCGAATTCTCGCGATTATCGCCCATTACCCAGACGCAGCCATCGGGAACCGTATAGGGATAGTCTAGATCGACATCGACCGCCTGCTGATCCAAAGGATACGTCTTGCCGACGGTGTAGTCTTCATCCAAAGCCTCCCCGTCGACAAAAACACGGCCGCCGATAAACGTAACGGTCTGCCCCTCAGTCGCGATCACTCGCTTGACAAGGAAATCATGATCGGAATCGGTCTCCGGGTTGGTGAAAACCACAACGTCGCCTGCAGATACGGGCTGACCCAAAGAAAGCGTCACTTTCTCAGCGACCAGCTGATCTCCAATCTCAATGGTATGCTCCATCGATCCGGTGGGAACCACAAAGGGCATGGCGACAAACGTTCTGATGAAGAAACCAACAACCAGGGCGATCGCGATGATGACAACCCATTCGAGAATGCTTCTGAAAACGGAAGGCTTCTGTTCCACGGCTACTCCATTTCCTCATGAGGGTGCATCCGAGCAATGAGGTCGAGAGCAAACGCACGCTCTTGCTCGGTAAGGCCAGCGGACTCGATAAGATCGGGACGCCAGCGGCACGTGCGTTCAATGGCGTTTCGGCGGCGCCAGGCGTCTACTTTAGCATGGTCGCCGGACAGCAGGATGGGCGGGACGTCCATGCCATTAAAGGATGAGGGTCGAGTGTACTGCTCATACTCCAGAAGCCCGCCATCTTCACCGGTAGCGAAGGACTCGTCTACGCTGCTCATAGAATCGCCGAGCGCTCCCGGTATAAGACGAACCACGGCGTCGGTTACCACCATAGCGGCGAGTTCACCGCCGGTAAGAACGTAATCACCAATAGACAGCCGCTCGTCAGCAAGCGAGTAGGCTCGCTCATCCATACCCTCATAGCGACCGCAGACAAACAATAGGCGCTCGCAGCCCGCGAGGCGCTCGGCAACATGCTGTGTAAAAGGCGCGCCGCAGGGCGTGAAAAAAATAACGCGCGGAGGGCACAAATCCGACTGTGACTTGAGTTCGCTGATGGCCTCGTAGATAGGCTCGACCTTCATGAGCATACCGGCACCGCCACCATATGGCTCATCGTCCACCGTGCGATGCCGATCATGCGTCCAATCACGCAAATCATGTGCCTTAAAGTCGAACAGGCCGCGAGAACGCGCCCTTCCAAGAATGGAGGCGGACATCACGGGCTCGAACATCTCTGGGAAAACAGAAAGCGTCTCAATGAGCATCCGCAGCATGCCTCTCTTCTCGTTACTCGTTAATGAGTCCGTCCATAATTTGGACGAGGATGGGTCCATCCTGGGGGATCGACGATACAACATGGGAAACCACGGGAATCAGGACCTCGCCGTAAGGTCCCCCGTCAATAACCCAGACATCGTTAGCCGGGGTCTCCATAACCTCGACGATACGGCCGAGCGAACCGCGACGGCGGTCGATCACATCGCGATCGATGAGGTCTTCATACGCCGCAGTAAGCTCATCAAGCTCGATGTCCTCCTCATGCGCCAAAATAAAGCACCCTTGGAGAGCCTCGGCATCATCGATAGAAGACGAGCAGGAGAACAGAACGCGGGCAGTGTCCCCATCGTCGCTAACGGCGTCAACGGTCACAAACCTATCGCGATTAAGGGCGGGAGGCGTGAGCGCGACCTCCATGCCCGGTTCTACAAGAAGAGGAAGGCCCCGCAGCGGTGCCACGGTGACCTCCCCCTTAGACCCATGCGCCTTAAGCACGCGGGCAATATTTCTATACTGGCTGGACATAGGTCTAGCCCAGAACCTCTACCTCGACAGAAGTGCCGAGGCGAGCAGCCAACGCGCGCGCAAGCGTGCGAATGGCCTTGATGGTGCGCCCGTGGCGCCCGATGACCTTAGCGACGTCACCCTCGGCAACGGTCACTTCGATAGTGGAGGAATCTGCGCCATCGATGACCTCGAGGCTGACGGAATCCACGTCATCAACGATATTCACGATGAGATACTCAACCAAGTCCGCAATGCGGTCGGAGAGCAGGGCCTCGGTGTCGGCGCCCTCGACGATCTCATCGAGTTCGGTGTTGATCTCAGAAGACACCTTGGATTACTCCTCGGAAGCCTCGGCAGCGGCAGCGGCGGCCTCCTCAGCAGCCTTGGCCTCCTTGGCCAGCTGCTTCTTGGACTTCTTGGGCTCGGCGGCAGCCTTCTCACCCTCGTTAGCGGCCTTCACCAGAGCGGCGACGGCATCGGTGAGCTGAGCGCCCTTGACCTGCCAGTCAGCGATCTTCTCAAGATCGAGGCTGATGGTCTTGGGGGTGGTCAGCGGATTGTAGCGGCCGACCTCCTCGATGAAACGGCCATCGCGGGGCGAACGGGCGTCGGCGACGACAACACGGTAATACGGACGCTTCTTAGAGCCGTGACGGGCAAGGCGAATCTTGACTGCCAATGCAAACTCCTCCAACCAAGCAGCTTTCTGCTGCAACGATAAACAAACGACTGAATATTCTACGCCAACGGCGGGAGCAGGTGAAGTCCTTACACAGGAACTTCTTCGAAATTGCCGCAGACGTTTTTCTATCTTACGCAGGAAATGACAAAATGCAAGCATATTCAACAAAACGCGCTATACTTGCCTCATGGATATCGAACACACATACGATTGCGACCGCGGCTTCGATGCCGCAGTCTTCACCGCCGGCCTCTTCGGTGGCTGGGACGGTCCGGCAATTGGCCTTATGGACCTCGACGCGTTCTTTGCCAGCGTTGAGCAGCTCGACCACCCGCAATGGCGCGGCAAACCCGTCATCGTGGGCGGAAGCTCGACTCAGCGCGGCGTTGTCTCGACCGCTTCCTACGAGGCAAGAGCCTTTGGCGTGCATTCCGCCATGCCCTCAGCGCAAGCGGAACGCCTTTGCCCGCAAGCGATCTGGACACCCGGACATTTCGATCGTTATCGAGAGGTAAGCGCTCTTGTAATGCAGATTCTCGTTGATGAGACGCCCTTCGTCGACCGCGTCTCCATCGACGAGGCATTCTTTGACATCACGCCGGGCCGCTATTGCTCGGAAAGTCCTATAGACATAGCCCGACGAATATCAAAACGCGTTTCGAGCTTGGGCGTGACATGCTCGATAGGCTTGGGCTGCAATAAAACCGTCGCCAAGATAGCAAGCGAGCGCGACAAGCCGCGAGGGCTCACCGTTGTCCTGCCCGGAACCGAACAGGGATTCCTGTCTCCCCTCCCCGTCCGCGCTATGAGCGGAATCGGCAAACGAGCCGAACACGAGCTATCAAAAGCAGGAATCCACACGCTTGGCCAGCTCGCCTCGGCATCGCCCTCAATCCTTCGCCCCATTTTTGGCGTCAACGCAGAGCTGATAAAGCGCCGTGCGCAGGGGCGAGAGAGAAGCGCGGTCGCGCGCATAGACGATCCCGAGGACGTGAAATCGGTCAGCAACGAGCGAACGTTCGCCCGCGACCTTACCGACCGAGGAGATATCGAGGCGGCCATCGCCGTGTTGGGCGAGTCCGTGGGCAGAAGGCTGCGCAAAAAAGGGCTTGCCGGCCGCACCGTCACCCTCAAGCTGAAATACTCCTACGGAAGCGGCAGGTCCGCCCAGCGCAAACTCGCTCATCCCACCGATGACGAGAATATCTTTGTCCCGGTGGCGACAGGGCTGCTCGACAGCATTTGGTCGCCCGACATGCCCGTGAGGCTGGCCGGCATAGGTCTTAGCGGATTCGATTTGGAAGGCGGAATCCAGACGGATCTGTTCTGCGAGGTCGACGAACGGGGTGCGGTGGCGAGTTCCAGACGCGATCTTTCAATCGCCCTGGACGCTGTTCGCGAGCGCTTTGGCGATGCGGCCGTAGGTTATGGACGCGCGACCCGATTTGATTCCGACCTAGTCAACCGTGATAAATGGAAATAGCAAACGGGACGTCTCCCGACGTCCCGCCAAGTGTAAAAATTAAACTTTAGGACCTAGTCGAGAACGAGGTCCAGCACCGGAGCGTCGCCCCACAGCTTTTCCAAGCGATAGTAGTCGTGAGCCTCGGGCGTGAAGACGTGAACGACGACCGAACCGTAGTCCATCAAGATCCAGGAGCGCTCGTCGCGTCCCTCGATCGAAAACGGATGCTCATCGCACTTCTTGGCAACCTGCTCTTCGATCTCATCAACGATTGAATCGACGAGGCGCGTATTGCTACCCGTGGCGATAACGAAGTAATCGCACACATCGGAAAGCTCGGTGAGATCGAGAACCTGGATATCATCGCCGTTCTTATCATAGGCTGCCTGGGCAGCGACTTCCGCAACCGCACGAGCATCGATGCCGGCGCTTGAAAGCGATGCTGCCGCGCGCTCGGGTCTGGCGGTGTAGCTCTCGTTTACACCCTTCCCATCGCCTTCGGTCTTCTCAACGTCCTGATTTGCAATCTGGTCTGACATAGCTGCCTTTCTAATGAGAACGCGCGCACGCGTAATGATTATAGATGGTAATTGCCGTGGGATACATATAGCGACCGGTAGAGATGACGTAGGAAAGTCCTTGGGAGAAACATT
Source organism: Collinsella tanakaei YIT 12063 (assembly GCF_000225705.1). GTDB lineage: Bacteria > Actinomycetota > Coriobacteriia > Coriobacteriales > Coriobacteriaceae > Collinsella > Collinsella tanakaei. The sequence continues at coordinate 212,310 of NZ_JH126467.1, read as the reverse complement.
GGAAGAATAGCTCGCCCAAGGAAGCCTCGCCCACCATCTCGCGAAGACGGATAGCGTAGTCACCACGTCGACCGGGCTCGATCGCATCTGCGATAAAGACGACCATATCGAGCGGCGTCATATCTACAGCGCCTACCGTGTGGCGCGCGATCGCCTGGAACACGCTTGGATTGAGCGCGGGGAAAAGCTCGAGGAGCTCGAGCGCGGCAACGGGGCCGTGCAGCAGCCCAACGGCCATGGAGGGCGAACCGGCGACCTCGATGCCCATGTGAGCAGCGCGGACCAGCAGCTCATGATCGTCGAGAACCTTATCCCAATCATGTAGCAGACCCGCCGCCGCAGCATCGAACTGGTCGACCCCATAGGTTTTGGCAAGCGACGCCGCGCACGAGGCGACGCCGAGCGAATGCGAATAACGACGGGGCTTGGACACCATTCGCTCCTCGAGCAGCGCCTTGATTCGCTCAAGCTCCTCAATCTGATCTTGGGGCACGCGACCCTCCTTTCAAGCAAGGCGACGGCAAGCAGCGCATCGCCGCAAGATGGGTACCGACGCTATCGATACAAGCCGTTCTTGCGAATATAACCTATTACGGATTCCGAGGTGAGATACCGAACGCTCTTACCCTCGCTAACGCGCTGCCGAATGTTAGTAGAGCTGATGGCAAGGGCCGGAATCTCGATATAACGAACGTCGAACGAGATGCCGGATGCCTCGACCCTCTCACATGCCTGGTTGATATCGTATCCAGGCCGAGTAGCGGCGATTAGCGTGGCGAGCCCCGCAATGGATTCCGCATCATGCCATGTCACGATATCAAGTATCGCATCGGCGCCCGTGATAAAGAACAGCTTCACGTTATCTGGATAATACGCGCGAAGCGCCCTGAGCGTATCGGCTGTGTAGGTAGTTCCGTCGCGATCGATCTCGAAACGGCTGGCGATAAAGTCAGCGTTTGCCGCAGTGGCGAGCACCGTCATCGCGTAGCGGTCCTCAGCACTCGTCACCACCTCATCATCCTTGAACGCGGGGCTGCCCGCGGGCATAAAGAGGACCAAATCAAGGTCAAGCGCCTCGCGAGCCTGCTCTGCAGTTACCAGGTGTCCGTAATGCACAGGATCAAACGTGCCACCCATGATGCCAAGGCGGTACTCGTGCTGCGGATCAAGTCCAAGCTCGGGAAGGCGCTGCGGGGCTCGAGCGGGCATCTTACTCCTCCGTATCCTCGTCATCTAGAGCAAGAGCCTCGTAATCGACGTCGTCTTCATAATCGACGTCGTCTTCATAATCGTCGTCGTCAAGGTCACCAGCACCCTCGAAGTCGAAAGCATAGCCCACGATGCGGACTTCGTCGCCAGGTTTGCAGCCCGCCTTGACCAAAGCATCATCCACGCCGATACGACCCAAACGATGCTGAAGGTAGATAACGGCCTCCTCGTTCTCCCAGTCGGTTTGAACAACCAGGCGCTCGATACCGCGACCAACCACGCGCCATGCTACGCCATCTTCGCGTACAACCCGGAAGCGACGATCGCGAGCCTGACGCTCGCGCTCCCACTTGCCCTCATCAAGTTCTGGGGCGTCGCTGGTCTCGGCAAGCTCGCGGCGAAGCTCGGCAACCTGCTCACCGCAAGCAAGCATCAGCGTTTGAAGGCCGGCGCCGGTAAGAGCCGAGACGGCGAAGAAGGCGTGGCCGTCATCCAAAGCCGCCCGCTTAAGCTCGGCGACTCGCTCGGTCATGCCGCTGGCATCGCATTTGTTCGCGATAACAATCTGCGGACGCACTGCGAGCTCGGGAGCATAGGCGGCAAGTTCGTCATTGATGATGCGGTAATCTTCAAGCGGATCGCGCCCCTCAAAACCACCGGTGATATCGACGACATGCAAGATCAAAGCGGTGCGTTCGATATGACGCAGGAACTGGTGGCCCAGGCCGCGGCCCTCGCTTGCACCCTCGATAAGGCCGGGGACGTCTGCGACCACGTAGGAATATTCACCCGCGCGAACAACGCCCAGGTTGGGGACGAGAGTAGTGAACGGATAATCGGCGATCTTCGGACGAGCGGCGCTCATGCGGGCGATAAGCGAGGATTTGCCGACCGAGGGCATGCCCACGAGAGCAGCATCGGCCATCAACTTCATCTCGAGCTCGATCCAGTGCTCAATCGCCGGCTCGCCCTTCTCGGCAAAAGCGGGCGCACGTCGCGTCGAGGTGACAAAATGAGGATTGCCGCGTCCTCCGGTACCGCCGGGAGCAACAACTACGCTCTCCCCGTCGTGGGTAAGGTCGGCGATCTCATAGGCGGGCTCCATGGTCTCGCCGTCGATCTCGCGAACCACGGTTCCCATGGGGACCTTCAAGATAAGGTCGCTGCCGTTCTTACCGTCTTTACGCGAACCCTGGCCGTGGGTGCCGCGCTCGGCACGGAAATGATGCTTAAAGCGGTAATCAATCAGCGAGGACAGCTGCGCGTCAGCCTTGACAATAACGTTGCCGCCATGACCGCCGTCGCCGCCGTCAGGACCGCCCTTGGGAACATATGCCTCTCGGCGGAACGACATGCAGCCAGCGCCGCCGTCGCCGCCCTTGACATTGATGCGGCAAATATCGGTAAACTGGGACATCTGCGTATCCTCCTCGTTATCGGTAAAACTACCCTGAGCATATCAAAAGAGGCCCCCGGCTACAGCCGAGGGCCTCCCTATTTGCCTATGCTGTGAAGGGACTTAGGCTTCAACCACGGGAAGGACGTTCACGCGATGCTTAGCACCACGGGTGAACTTGACCTTGCCCTCGGCCAGAGCGAACAGGGTGTCGTCCTTGCCACGACCCACGTTCTCACCGGGGTGGATGTGGGTGCCGCACTGACGGACGAGAACCTCGCCGGTCTTCACGAACTGACCGTCGAAACGCTTGGTGCCGAGACGCTGACCGCGGGAGTCGCGGCCGTTACGGGAGGAACCAAGACCTTTTTTGTGTGCCATGTCTGATACCTACTCTCTACAGTTCTTGGGTGGAGTTACTCCGCTGCGGGAGCAGCGGCGTCCTCGGCAACGGCCTTCTTGGCGCGGGAAGTAGCCTGGACCTTGGTGATCTTCAGCTTGGTGAGCTGCTGACGGTGACCCTGAAGCTTGTGATAGCGCTTGCGCTTCTTGAACTTGTAAACAAGCTGCTTCTCACCCTTGAACTGGTCGACGATCTCAGCAGTGACCTTAGCCTTTGCGAGCTTGGCAGGATCCGTGATGATCTTCTTGCCGTCGTTCAGGAAGATGACGGGGAGCTCGACCTTGGTACCGGCCTCGCCCTCGATCTTCTCGACCGTAAGAACATCATCGGTGGCGACCTTATACTGCTTGCCGCCCGTTGTTACGATTGCGTACATTGTTTCTTGCCCTTCATGCATCAGTTAGTGCAACAGCCGAATATAGTAGCAGGGGAATCTTAACCCGTCAACAAAGACGAGGAACATTTCCCCAGCGTATTCACAAGTTGCCCTTGTTTCACTGGATTGACGCTGCACCTGCATACGGATGATGCGAGCTGGACGACGCTGCGCCAGGTGCTAACTATAGCTCAAAGCCCGTATACATGGTGCGGCTACATAAAATGACCAGCTTGAACGGTAACCCGCCCGCGCCCTCCGTCAGCCAGCAAAGCTAGCGACGAGCCGCAAGGGGGTCTACCAGGCTGCCGTTTTCATCCTCCACCATCTGAAACACGCGCTCCACGCGATAACTCTTGATGGACACAAGATCCTGGATGCCGGTGGAAACAATGGGGCGCTCCTCGGGCGAAATCTCCTGGCCCAACAGGAAGCGATCGAGCGCGGCAAGCAGAATCTCGGGCCTCAAGGCACCCTCGTTATCGCAGCGCGTATCGAGCTGGACGATGAAATCGCCCAAAGCCGCACCGGGAGCCACCTGGTAACCAACCAACGTGCGCTCGATATCCATCACCTTGCTCTTTTTTCCGCGCGCATAGGGAATCTGCCCAAGCCGAGCGATGGCGTCCAGACCCCGCTCGATATCGCTCGACTCAAAGGAGGCTGATTCACGGCAGAAAAGCCCCACCCTATACCCCACGCGCGTTATCTGCGCCGTGAGCGCGGGCGTGCGAACATCGACGTAGGCGCACTCCTGAGTCATAAGGTCCTCAGGCGAGGCAGCGACCAGTCGCTGCAAAGCCTCTGCGTGAGGCACAAGCTCGGTCAAGAACACGTCATAGTATTCGCATGTCGAGCTAGTACCAACGGGGAGCGCGGAGGAGAATCCCACCCGCATGTGCGGAGAAAAGCCCTGCGTAACAGCATAGGGCAACGCCGCTCGACGGATTACGCGCTCGATGGTATGCAGGACCTCGAGGTGGCCGAGGTACGCCAGGCGCCCGTGCTTGATATAACGGACGCGCAAGCGGAAGAGGGACGGAAGATTCTGGTCGCTCACGAGCGCTCACCTACCAAAACGTTCTCAGCATGAAGCGTGGGGCAGATACCGCAGCCCGCACAGGAGCTACGGGTGCAATCGGGGGTGGTTACGCCGTCAAGGGCGCGACGGTATTCGCGTTTAAGAAAGCCCTGGGATACACCCGGGCTCACATGCTGCCACGGAAGGCGCATATCAAGGTCAAAGGGAGTCCTGGCGATATGGCGCAAGTCGATGCCGTTGCTCTCCGCGGCGCGCTCCCAGCGCTCAAGCGAGAACTGCTCGGTCCACGCATCGAAGCGGGCGCCGGCACGCCACGCGTCCACGATAACCGGAGCCATATCGCGGCCGGCGCGGGAGAGGACGGCCTCGAGCAACGACGTCTCGGCATCGTGGTAATGCACGCGAACGGCACGGTTCTTGACGCTTTTCAGCAACAGCTGCTGGCGGCGCTTGACCTCATCATCAGGCGTCTGAGCGCACCATTGGAACGGCGTGGACGACTTGGGAATGAAAACGGAAACGGAGATGGATACGGAAATACCGCCGCGTTGGCCCTTGGGAACCACTTCGCGGGCAATGTCCAGCACATGGTCGGCCAGATTGGCGATCGCGACGATATCTTCGTCCCGTTCCCCAGGAAGCCCCATCATGAAATAGAGCTTGCAACGACGCCAACCCGCTTCGAACGCGGCGCGCGTCGCGCGCTCCAGGTCTTCCTCGGTAACGCCCTTGTTGATGACATTGCGCATGCGCTGGCTACCCGCCTCGGGCGCAAACGTCAAGCCGCCCTTTTTCTCGCCCGCAACCTGCAGCGCCATGTTCACGCCAAAGGAGTCCAAGCGCTGAGAGGGAATGGAAACGGAGATTCCCGTATCCTCAAGACGGCGATTAAGGCGTGACAGGATCTGCTCGCAGCAAGAATGATCGGTGGTCGAGAGCGAGGTGAGCGACACCTCGTCGTAGCCGGTCTTAGCCAGGCCACGCGTTACCGCGGAGACAATCTGGTCTGCCGAGCGCTCGCGCACCGGGCGGTACGTGATGCCCGCCTGGCAGAATCGGCAACCGCGGGCGCAGCCGCGCAAAACCTCGACAGACAGGCGGTCATGAACCAGCTGGGTATACGGAATGACAGACTGACTCAGCGGGTCGGTAGCGCCAAAGTCCTCGACCACGCGCTTATATACGACTTCGGGAACATCCTCCCCCTCACGAGGGACCGCATACCCGTGCTCCGTGCAGGGCTCGTCATACCTAATCTCATAAAGGCTCGGAACGTAGGTGCCCGCAACGCGGGCAAGACCGCGCAGGATCTCTTGACGGGTGGCCCCGGCATCGCGCAGGCGCTGGTGCTCGCGACAGACCTCGACAATGGACTCCTCGCCCTCACCGATCAAAATCGCATCGAAAAACGGCGCAAGGGGCTCCGGATTATAAACGGAAGGACCACCGGCGATGATGATGGGGTCGTCCTCCCCGCGATCGGCAGAATAAAACGGAATGCCCGCGAGATCCATCGCTTCAAGATAATTGGTGCATGCCATCTCGTGTGGGACATGAAAACCCACCACGTCAAAAGACGCGACAGGAGCCGCGCCCTCAAGCGACAACAAGGGGACCCCGGCCTCGCGCATGGCATCGGCCATATCCACCCAAGGCACGTATCCGCGCTCGCACGAGATGCCCTCCTGCTTGTTGAGCACGTTGTACAAAATGGCGATACCCTGGTTGGGAAGACCAACCTCATAGGTGTCGGGATAAATCAGGCACGCGCGGTAATCCGCGTCGACCTTCGATAGGGTTCCCCATTCGTGGTCGATGTAGCGGCTAGGCTTCTCAACGCGAGCAAGCAGGGGTTCAAGATCTGCGAAGCGATCCTCATAGGGAATGCGCACGCTGCCTCCTTTTTATTGCAGTTTTATCAGGACGATGATTTGGACGATAACGGGATGGGTGGCAAACGACTCCCCTATTCCTGCCTGGCCGTCTCGGCTCCTCCAGCAAATGCCTGGCGAACACGGTCGGCAACACCCAGGACAACGCGGTTGACGGGCTCGTAATCTATATCGCTTTCGTAGACCAACGTCAGCGCGCGCCCCATAGCATAGGTGCCGGCAGCCGCACACAGCGCTTTGACCGCAAACGCGCCATACCCGGCGCGGCTCGACAGTTGCCGTGCGACGGCACGCACCGCTAAGCCGGAAACGACCACGCCAGCGGCTTCGTATGCGCGCTCCAAGCGTATAGGCTTATCGTATGCACTCGCAAGCTGGAAGAGCATGCCTATTTGAGCCAGTGTCATCACGGGATAATCGGCGCCCGGTATAAATACCAAAGCCCCCGTAAGGGCATTGGCCGCAACGGTAGAAGCGATCACGCGATTAGACGCGGCGCGCCGCATAAAGGCAAAGCAGGCAGCAAAGGCAGTCTGCTTATCCGTGCGGTCCATAATCCATTCAGAGAGTTGACCAAGCAGGTGGTCGGCATCTTGCGCAGCAATCAACCCCAGCACGGGCGTATCGCTTTGGATAAACGGAGCCTCGACGCTCGATTCGCATAGGACGCACACGGGCGCTCCGCCAACCACAAGCTCCCGGACGGCGCTTTGCAGACGGTCCGACCCGCAAGAAAGAACAAGGACCACATCGGTGTCAGGCTTGATGGCGACGGGATCTTCGCCCAGGCGGTCAACCCGCACCAATCCAGACGTGGTCGAAGGAACCAACGCGTGGCGCACGGTATCGATGAGAAAGCGCGTCGCGGTCGCATCAACAAACACGGCGACGCGAACGGGAACATCTTGCTCGCGCTTTGCAGCAGCGCCCATCTTAACGGCGCTTGCCACCTTATCGACGGGAACTCGCATGGCAGCCTCCTGTCTCCTAACATGTGTTACGCGGCTTTGGAGCGATGGCTCCAAATGGATTGGATGATACCTACCATGGTGAACTGCATCAACATGGAGCTGGAACCAAAGCTGATGAACGGAAGCGGAATGCCCGTGATGGGCATGAGCCCGATGCACATACCGATGTTCTCAAAGATCTGAAACGTCCACATGCCCACCAGGCCCACGGCGACCAACTTAAGGAAAAGCGAATCGCTCTTTACGGCAACGCGAATGCTCGAGAAGATAAGTAGGACAAACAAAGCCAGAAGGATGATTGCGCCCACAAAGCCAAACTCCTCAGACAGCAATGCGAACACAAAGTCGGTATGGGCCTCGGGCAAGAAGCCTTCTGCAGCCTGAGTCGCGTTACCGATGCCCTTACCAAAAAAGCCGCCAGAACCCACGGCGATAAGCGACTGCATAAGGTTGTAACCCGCTCCAGAGGTATCCGCGGAAGGATCGATGAATACCAGCAAGCGATTCATCTGATACTGCTTAATGAGGACATCCTTGCCAAGCAGGGCATCGACAACCGAGTCGGCCGCTAAAAGCAGCGAGACCAAGCCGATAAGGATGGCTATGGTCGAGAGAACCCACTCCCTCTTTGCACCGCTCATCATGATAATAACGGCGCCGCCGGCAAAGACCACAAGGCCGCTGCCCAGGTCTCCCGCCGCCAGAACGCACAAAAATGGAACGGCGAGCATGCCGCACAGCTTCACGTAATCGCGTACGGTATCGATGTGGCCGTTATACTGCGCGCCCAAACCAGCGATAAAAAACGTAGTGATGATCTTCGCGAGCTCAACCGGCTGAAACGTCAACCCTATCAAAGGGATCTGAACCCAGCCGGTCATGCCCTTAGCGTTGTAAGAAAGGCCCGGTATATACGGGGAGAAGATGACGATGATATCGAGCACCAAAAGCACTGTCGACATATTCGCCAATCCACGCAGATCAGTCCTCCAAACAAGGATGCTGAGGATGGCTCCCAAGCCAACACCGACCAGGTGGCGCGGAAAGGAGGCATTTGAAATGGACAGCGAGGCGGTCCAGATCACCAAGATGCCGTAAATAACCAGTCCCAATGTAGCGACCAGAACCGGAACATTCACGCGCTGGGAAAAGGAGTTGCGCGAGGACACCACTTTTTTGTTGACGCGCTTGAGGCTGCTCGCGGAAGACGAGCGCCCTTGGGCGGCTGTTGCCATGGCCATCACTTCCTTTCCTAGTCGCCGCTGCCGCCGGAGACAGCCATAGAGTCCGGAGCGTCGTAGATGACGCCGAGCACGTACCTTGTTCCCACCATGGCGGAAGTGGAGCCAAAGCCACCCTGCTCGACCAGTGTGACGACAACGTATTTGGGTTCGTCTGCCGGTGCATAGGAGATAAACCAGGAGTAGTCGTCATCGCCCGTCTTCTGACCGGTACCAGACTTGCCCGCTACGCGAACGCCCAGAGAGCTAAAGTGGTTTGCCATGGACGAACTCGCCTCGTAAATAACCCCCTCGAGTCCGTTGTGAACCAGGTCGAGTTCGCTTTCGTTGTTCACCTGGACATCGCGCAATTCCTTGACCTGGTAACTCGCCGCATCGCCATCGCCGTCGCGCGAAACCGCAGAAAGGAATACATGGGGCACGTACTCCTTGCCGCCATTGGCAATGCCGGCATAGGCGGTCGCCATCTGCAGCGGCGTAACCAAAATGTCACCCTGTCCAATGACGATGTTGAGCATGTCGCCCGGGTTCCACGAGCGCTCCTCATCAGACCAGCTGCTGAAGTACTCCTTCTTCCACTCGGCCGTGGGCACGCGCCCCTCGGCTTCGCTAGGAAGATCCACGCCGGTAAGGGAGCCAAGGCCCCACCGCTTGAACATCTCCTGAAGGCCTTCGGGGTTCTTCTCGTCATAATAAAAAGCCTTGCCGATATCGTAGAAGACGGCGTCGCATGACAGCGTGATTCCCTTTTGAAGGCCAAGCGTGCCGTGACCTGCGTGGTCCCAGCACCAACGGCCGGCGGAATCGCCCAGGCCAGTCCACCAACCAGGGCAATTAGACGTTTGGGACGAGGTGTAGACGCCATACTCAAGTGCAGCGAGCGAACTGAAGGGCTTAATGGTAGACGCGGACATATACTGGCCGCTAACGCAGCGGTTGATCATGGGTCGCCCGCCGTCATCGCTGTTGAGCTTAGACCAGTCATCGCTCGAGACGCCACCGATAAATACGGACGGATCGAACGAGGGGGCGCTCGCCATGCCCAAGATCTCGCCGTTGGTGCAATCCATGCAGATGCACGCGCCGGCGTTCGCCTTATAACCAGAGGCCTGGCCCTTTTCCATTGCGCGCTTGAGACCCTCTTCGCAGGCCTGCTGGATTTGGAGGTCGATCGTGAGCTTGACATCGCTACCGGCTCGCGGCGGAACTGCCCCCGCCTCGGCGGTGACGTTACCCGAGGCATCGACCTTTACCGTCTGCTCGCCACGGATTCCCTGCAACAGGCTTTCGTAGCGCGTCTCGACACCCGCCTGGCCAACGATGTCACCAGACTGGTACTCGATATCGTTCGCAGAGGTCTCACCGTTCTCCTCGCGCTCATCTTGCGCAGCGAGTTGGTCGCTGGTAATGGTACCGGTGTAGCCAAGCACGTGGCACGCAAGCGTTCCATAGGGGTAAACGCGCTCGGTGCGCTCGTAGACATGGACATCGGGAAACTCGGTCGCATGCTCCTGGATATGGGCGACCGTCGACAAGCGAACGTCAGATGCAACGGTATGCAGACTCTGCGCGCTCTGCGAGTAGTCCTGAATGTTGCGCAGCGCTGCCATATAAGGTATGCCCAGCACGTTAGCGAGATGCCTTACGGCAACGGCATCGTCCGCAAAATCACGATAGACACCCACCACAAGAGATGGACGGTTGGTGACAAGCTCTATGCCGTTTCGGTCGAGGATGCGACCGCGCGGGGCGGGCGTGGTGACCGTACGCGTCTGGTTATCCTGAGATAGGCCCTCATAATAATCAGAGGAGACCATCTGCATGCTCCACAGCTTCGCCGCGACCGCGGCAAATACCGCGCCAACGCCGGCGGTCAAAATCTGGAAACGCCCCTTCATGGCTACGCCGGGGGTATTTCCCTCGCCCTCTGAGGCGCGGGGCCTGGTACCGTTCTTTGTATCAAACGTGAACTTGCTGGAATAGCCGCGTAGAAACAGCAACGAACCGATAACCGCGACAAAGAGAATGATTCCAGCAACGATGACGACCATTTGGGCATCCATGCACGATCACCCCCTTTTTACTTCAGGCTCTTGTAATTCTTGAACCGTGTACCCTTAGCGCGTGCCGAGAAACCCTTTTTTGGCTCCGACGCACCAACAAGCACAAGAAAAGGAAGAGCGGCTATCGTATCGAGAACGGTGCAGGCAAGACCGTAAACGAGCACGGCGGAAACAAAACCGCCCTCAACGCCCATGAAGAACAGCACGACCCCATTGACAACGTTAATTGCCAGAATCGCGACCGCGATTAAGCGCATCGAATCCGAGGACGCGTTTCCCGAGACGCCGTGGGATACGGTAGCCAACGAAAAGCATCCAATGGTGAGGAGCAGCGACATCAAACCCACCGGAGCCGCCGACGTCATATCGTAGAACAGGCCCGAAAAGAAGCCAATCAACACGGCAGAGCCGATCTCGTTCCCCATCGACATGCAAAGGGCGAAGACGAGCATGAAATTGAAAGCGCCGCCAAACAAAGAAATCTGGGGCGCCAAGGCAAGCTGAAGTACGGCGGCGACAGCGCATGCGATGGCAAGCGAGCGGCGCTGGCGATGAGGATCGCGAACTTCCAAAGGTCCCCTCCTATTCCTTAGTAGAGCCGTCGGCGGATGCGTCAGCCGAATCAGCGGAAGCATCCTGGGTAGAGGCGACGCCATTCCCCTGGGCAGCGGTATTGGCGGCAGCGACGTCCTCGGAAGAAGCAGCCTGCTCATCGGTCAGAGACGTGATGATGAGCACCTCTTCATTGCTCTCGGCAGTCGAGATGGCCCTGACCACGATGGTGTAGTAGGTCGCGTTGGCAGCGCGGCTAACCGAAGAAACCGTACCCAAGGGAAGTCCTTTGGGAAAACGCCCACCGAGACCCGAGGTGATAATGACGTCGCCGACTTTAACATCGGCATCGGCGGGGACATAGCTCAACATAAGCGTGCCATCGGGCTGACCTTGAAGAATTCCCTGCGCGCGCGTGCTCTGAACCATAGCGGAGACGCCGGAATTCTCGTCATTGATAAGGCGTACCGTAGACGTTGCGGCGGAAACCTCGATGATCTGCCCGATTACGCCACCGGAGTTGCAAACAGGCATGCCGATCTCAAATCCATTGGCAGAGCCCTTGTCAATCGTCACCGTCTGAGACCAGGCGTCGCCGGTGGTGCCGATTATGCGGGCGGCAGTGGACTGCAAGTTGTAAGTGGACTGAAGACCCAAGAGGCTCTCGAGTCGTTCAGCGGTCTTCTCGGCCTCGGTAAGCTGGGCAAGCTCAGAGGTGAGTTCCTCGTTTTGCTTCTTAAGCTCCGATAGCGTCTCCTGAGGCGCCGAAAGGTTTGTGAAAACGTTACCGATCGCGTTGAACGGCGTCGCCACCACGGCACCGACCATCCTCACGGGCGTAGCGACCGTGTTGACACCGCTGCGAATCGAGTGAATGACGCCGGCCTCCCCTTCGCGCACGTAAAACGTGAGCAGCAATAGGGAGACCAGGCAACAAATAACAAACGGGCGCATTCCCGATGACTGTCTTCTATTGTTCAGCGTCGATGTATAGCGCTTCTTGTTGGATCGAGGCAAAACGATAACGCCCCTTTACGCGTTGCTCTGGACAAAGCCGCCGTCGAAGGCATTCGCCTCCAGTACGCGCGCGCAGCCATTGACCACGTTATCGAGAGCGGTGGGGCTGACGTTGACCGCAACACCCGTCTCATCACGAAGGCGCACATCGAGACCACGCAGCATAGCGCCGCCGCCGGTAAGGAGAATGCCGTAGTACATAAGGTCGCTCGCAAGATCGGGAGGAGTGGCGTCGAGGGCGTCCTTAACAGCCTTGGACATCTCGTCCAGCGGCTTGTTAAGCGCCCTGCGAATCTCCTCGCTCTCAATGCGAACCGTTTTAGGCAAACCGCTTATAACGTCGCGGCCGTTCACCTCGACGTCGAGCTCGTCTTTGAGAGGAACAGCGGAACCAACCTTGATCTTGATATCCTCGGCAGTGCGCTCGCCGATTGCCAGGTTATAGGCATCGCGAACATGGGTGAGGATCGCCTGGTCGAACTCATCGCCCGCAACACGGATAGACTGCGAAACAACGATGCCGCCCATGGCGATGACCGCGACCTCGGTAGTGCCGCCGCCGATATCGATGACCATGGATCCGGTAGGCTCCTCGACGGGAAGATCGGCGCCGATCGCAGCGGCCATGGGCTCCTCGATGAGGTAAGCCTGGCGAGCTCCGGCCTGAATGGTCGCTTCAAAGACGGCACGCTTCTCAACGCTGGTAACGCCGGAGGGGACGCAGACAACAACGCGGGGACGCGGCGTCCACGGATAGCGCTTCTCAGAGGCCTTATCGATAAAGTAGCGAAGCATAGCCTCCGTCACATCGAAGTCGGCGATAACGCCGTCCTTCAAAGGGCGAACGGCAACGATATTGCCCGGAGTACGGCCCAGCATGCGCTTGGCCTCGATGCCGACGGCAAGGATTCGCTCGTCATTCTTATCGATTGCGACCACGGAAGGTTCGCGGATGACGATGCCCTTGCCGCGAACGGACACCAGGGTATTGGCGGTTCCAAGGTCGATGGCAAGGTCGCCATCATACTGACCGAAGAACATATCCATCAATGAAAACAAGGTCACTCCAAAAGGTTAGGGTTCCAAAGAAGTGTAGCGCTGACGTATGGAGACGCTGAGAACGACGGTGCGATTCGAAAAAGTTACCATCTATTCAGACGCGGAGTCAGCGTCACCGAAATCAATGGAGATGCCGGAAACGACCCAGCCGATGCCCTCGCGAACAAAATCAACGGTGTAATCCATGCTGCCGCCCTTGGAAAGCTCAACGGACACGGTCGCGGTGCTCTCGGTCATAGACTTATCGAGACCCTGGATAGTGGGGACGGAGCCCTCGGGAATGGAAGAAACGAGCACGGACTTAGCATCGTCAGAAAGGCCGGGAGCAAGATAGGAATCGGTCTCGGTTCCGTTGGTTACCGCCTCGAACAGCTTGGTAAGCGTATCTTGCTGGGTGGGGTAGCCATATCCGCGGGTATAGGCAAAGCCAAGTCCGCCGGCGGCGATAAGAACGAGCAGCAAAATGACCAGGAAGATCTTAAGTCCAACATGGCGATGGCGACGGCGGACCTTCATCTCCTTCTTATCCTGCTGAATCATCTCAGACTCCGAAAGGGTGAAGAAACCGGTATCGGAAGGATCGGGAATAAGGTTGCCGGACTGTCCCAGCGGATCGAGGGGGTCGACGCCGGGAGCATAGGCGCCGGTGGTCTGCGGAACGGTAGGAGCCATGGAGCGCTGGGCGGACAGGGTGTCCTGCGCCGTGGCGAGCGACTGCTGCTGCTCGGGCGTAAGTTGATAGATACCGTCTGAAGTGGCGCGGCCAAATGCCTCGATAGCATCAGCGTAACGACCGGCGGCAGCAAGCGCCTGGCCGAGGCCGGCGTTGATAGCGCGCGGATCATCGTGAGGCCCGACGAAGTCAAGTGCGGTGCGGTAGGCCTCGACTGCATCTTCGGGACGAGAAATGAGCAAGAAGCAGTCGCCGAGATTCATCAGTGCGGCAGCCGGAGCGGGATTGGCTCCGTCGATGGCGGCGGAGCGGAACGCCACGCCGGCGTCCGTAGGGTTACCGCTCTTCAACAGAGCGTTACCAAGGCCCATGTACGCCTTGTACGGGGTCGCATAGGAGGAATCCTGCACGGCAAGACCGAAGCTGTTCGCGGCCCCTGTAAGGTCGCCGGCGGCGGCGAGAGCTTTGCCCTGATTGGTTAGCAAAGCGCCGGACTTTCCATACGAAGCATCGCGCAAAGCGGCGGAATAAGCGTCGGCAGCATCCTGGAAAAGGCCGAGCCTCATCAAAGAGTTACCGCGAAGGTGATCGGCCTCGCCGCAAATCTCGTCAGCAGTCTTGGCAGAGGCGAATAGCTGGGCGGCGGAGGAAAAATCTCCGGCACGGTACGCTGCGCGGGCCTGGTCCATAAGCTGTGCGTTCATATATGCTCCTTCGTTTATAGCTTGGTGCCGGGCATGCGCCTAGCGTGTCTCGTGGACAATCTCGACGTGGACAATCTCGTCTCCGGCGCGCAGCTTGGAAATGACGTCCTTGCCCTCGATAGTGCTGCCAAACACCGTGTAGCCGGAATCAAGGTTGTGCTGCGGACCAAGGCAGAAGTAGAACTGGGAACCGGCGGAATCGGGGTTCATGGAACGGGCCATGGCAAGCGCGCCGTCCTCATGGCTGTTATTTGGGTTGGTGAGGTACTCGGCCTTGATGCAATAGCCCGGGCCGCCGGTGCCGGGCATGCCGTCGGGGCCCTCGAGGCCGCGAGCGACCTCGTCGCGCGTCATGTCGCGGGTATTGGGGCAGCCGCCCTGGATGACAAAGCCGGGAACATAGCGATGGAACTTCAACCCATCATAGAAACCCATGGTAGAAAGCTCGCAGAAATTAGCGACGTGGATGGGTGCGCCCTCACCGTCCAGGCGCACGCGAATGGTACCCTGGGACGTCTCGATGACGGCGACCTCGTCACCGGCAAGCGTGTACTCGGGAGTGTGAAGTTTCTTACCAAACATGAGCAGCCCTTCCGCCGTCAAGAAATAGTCATCCTTGCAATTTTAGCAAAAGGGCGGCTTGTTCACGAATTCGGCATGCGAGCGGGATTATTCCGCAGAAGCGCCGTCTTTCTCAACGGGTTTCCACTGAACCACGTTGGCGTAGTAGGAATCGCGCGCCTCGGAATCCTCTTGCGTGCGGTCCCTCAACGGCGCCAAGATATCCGACTGATGGGCAGAGGGCTTCTCCCCTTCCGGTACGGCCAAGGAGATATCCCATGAGGCGCAGTACACATCGACGCGCGTACGTGCCCATCCCGCAAGTTGGATAAGACGCTGCGCGTCCTCGTAGTAGACGGAATCCTCGTCCAAATCAAGCTGACCGATCTCGTCCACAACCTGATCAAGCGCGTCGCGGGCGGCATACGCGCTGGAGGACTTATCCTGGCGAACGGACTTGTCATTAGCGATAAAGCCGTACTCGTAATCATCGATTATGGTGCCCAGGGAGTCATACGCAGAGACGATCTTGTTGTAAGACGAGCTCAGGATCTGAAAGACGCGCTCATCCGTCATCTCCACGGACTGCGTCGACGCCTGGCTTTCAGAAGACGCGGGCGAGGAGCCTTGCGGAAGCTGACGGCTAGGGTACATATCGCGGGCCGCCTCCTCAAACGCTTGATAGAACCCGGGCATCACACCCAAGGGATCCTCCATGACAAAATAGGCTCCGCCGCCCACCAGGGCGATTGCGAGCGCAGAGCAGACGAGCGGCTTGACGTAGCGCTTCTTGGGCTTATGGTAGGGATCGACGTCGGAAGACGGCGAGGCCGCAGCGGCCTCGATGTCGGAGGCGCGCAAAACATTGGTCGCGGACGGATCCATCGAGTCAGAGAGAACCTGCGCCGCAGTGGGGGCAGACGGACGGGGCGAGGGCATCTCGGACTCGATCATGCTCTGCGTTAGACGCGGAAAGCTCGCGGTCTTGCCGGCGGCGAGATCGGACGAGGAGGATTTGGTAGACAGAATGCCCGGCGCAGGACGGCCGCACTTAGGGCAGGTGCGATCATGCGCGGAAAGCCTGGCACCGCACCCCTCGCAAAATACAAACTCATCGTGCACGGAAACTTCCGCGCCGCCTACATACGTGCTGCAATGCGGACAGAAGGAAGCGTCATCTTCGATTGTCTTGAAGCAATGGGGGCAGATCACGTTGTAACCCTTCGCATAGGAACCAAGCCGTAGCCAATATACGCTCTCATGAGGATAGAACCATCTTAGCCGCGGCTACGAGAAAACCACGCGACGCTATGAGATTTCCTTGTCGTCCTTTTTGGGCCGCGGCTTGCCTTTGAGACGCCGAGCGCCCCTTGTGGGCATCTTGACCGTGATGCCGGACGAAGACTTTTCAACCTTCATAGAGCTTGCGGACGCCCTGGCAACCGATGAGGCGCGCGACGCCGCGCGCTGCTGCGTGACGCGCGTCAAAGCGGGCCGACCAGGCTCGACCTGTTTTGCCGGCATGTCAGCCTCATGCCCCGTCTCGACCGCGCGCAGGGCCTCCGATTGAGCGCGCTTGAGTTCACGCTGGGTGCGGTTACGCTCCACGCGGGCGCGCCCCGTCTGCACGGCGCGTCTGAACGCCGAGCCGGTGGACGAAACGCTCTTACCGCGGCGCCCGAGTTTAACGCGAACACCTCGGCCGAAACCTGTAGCAGAACGGGTGCGCCTCTCAAGCGAGGTCTCGCACAGATCCGCCAGTTTGAAGAACAGCAGGCAACCGACCGCAACAATGGCGGCGAGCACGATCGCCTGGCCCCACGTGAGCGAAGCGATGGAGAAGAAGTCCGGGAACAACGTGATGCCTATGCCGATACCCGCGACCACAAAAACGAACACGACGGCGCGAAGCGGCGTAAACGGCCAGGAAATGCGCCAGATAAGGGCCGCGCCCACCGAGCAGGTTGCGACCAGGCAGAAAGTCGACAACTGGTACTCATCCAAACCAAGCAGCGTGGAAGCAGCCATGCAGGCAACGGACGAAATGACGACGGTGGCAGCGGCGGGAAGCGCCTTCTTAAGCACGTTGATGAGGAACGATCCGCTCACGCGCGAGTTGTTGGGCTCGAGCGCCAGCACAAAACTGGGGAAGCCGATGCAGAAGAAGTTGATCAGCGTCATGGTGATGGGCTGGAAGGGATATGGGGGAAAAGCGATGCACAGCGCCGCCAAGCCCATGGAGAACAGGGTTTTGGTGAGGAAGAGCGCGGCGGAGCGCTGCAGGTTGTTGATGGACCGCCTGCCCTCTGCCACCACCGCGGGCATAGAAGCGAAGTCGTTATCGACCAAGACGATCTCTGCAACATTGCGCGCCGCATCGGAACCGGCGGCCATGGCGACCGAGCAATCGGCCTCTTTGAGCGCGAGCACGTCGTTGACCCCGTCGCCGGTCATGGCAACCGTGTGCCCGCGCTTCTTCAACGCGACCACGAGCTCGCGCTTTTGCTGCGGGGTGACGCGGCCAAAAACGTGATAGCGGTCCACGGCGGCATCGATCTTGGCGGGCGTATCGAGCGTGGTGGCGTCGACGAACTGCCCCGCGCCGGGAACTCCCACCACGCGTGCGATGGACGCAACCGTCCTGGGATCGTCACCGGAAATCACGTTGAGAGTTACGCCCTGCTCGCAAAAATAGCGGATGGTCTCAGCCGCACTCGAGCGAATCTCATCGCGAATGGTGACGAAGCCAACGGGCCGAGCCTCGCCTATCATGTCGCCCTCGTCCGTAAACCCGTCCACGCAGGCAACCACAAGCACGCGGCACGTATCGGCGAGAGCCGCGACGCGGTTCTCGACCAACGCGAACGCATGCGGAGAGAGTACAAACTGGGCCGCGCCCATGATGAAGGAACCTTCGTCAAAAGAGGCTCCGCTCCATTTTTTCGCTGACGAGAATGGTATGACGGAGCAAGGATCCTTGATAGGCACACCGGAATCCCTGTAATGGTCGAGCAGGGCCTTACAGGTCTCGTTAGCATCCATGGATGTGGCCTGCGCGATGTTGGCGAGGGCGAAATCGAGAACGGATACGCCCGCGGGCACGCCATGTTTGGCTTCGCCCTCAAACTCGCCCACAGCTATGGGATAGGTACCCTCAACCTGCATGCGCCCAGAGGTGATAGTGCCCGTTTTATCCAAGCACAGCACATCGACGCGAGCGAGGGTCTCGATGCAATAGAGCTGTTGGGCAAGCACCTTGCGGCGCGCCAGCCGGATGGTGGCGATTGCAAGAACGGACGAGGTGAGCAAGACCAAGCCTTGCGGGATCATGCCCAGCAGAGCGCCCACGGTGGTGAGAATCGCATCGGAGATGGAGTGCCACGGCGCCTGCCCCGAGAACAGCCAGGACATAATCGTAAGGTCCTGAGGAGCGGTTTTGATATAGGACTCGTGCACGCTTGAGACAAACAGCGCAAGGCCCAGCGGAATCATGATGACGCTGGCGAAGCGCACGATCGCGTTGAGCGCGTTCATGATTTCCGAATTGACCTTCTTGACGTATTTGGCCTCGTTATTGATCTTGGCAACGTAGTTGTCCGCGCCAACGTGGATAACACGCGCGAACACCATACCGGAATCGATAAAGCTGCCACTCATGAGACTGCTGCCGGGTTGCTTGCGAATTAGGTTGCTCTCACCCGTAAGCAGGCTCTCGTTTACCTGGGCGTCGCCGGAAACCACGACGGCGTCCGCGGGAATTTGGTCGCCACGGCCAAGGCGCACCAAATCGTCCAATACGATCTGGTCAAGGTCGAGCTCGACCTCTTCCCCGTCGCGGATGGCGACGACGCGCTTGGTAGCGAGCAGGGTGAGCTTATCGACCATGCGTTTAGATCGAACCGACTGGACGACACCGATGGCGGTATTCAAGAACACCACGCCCAAAAACGTGAGGTTCTTAAAGGCCCCGGTGACAAGAACCAAAATGGACAGAACAAGGTTAATGAGGTTGAAGAGCGTGCAGAGGTTCTCTATGAACAGCTCTTTGATGGATTTGGTTTTAAGATCGGTGTTGAGATTGATCTTGCCCTGGGAAATGCGCTCTTCCACTTGGGCGGACGTAAGGCCGCGAAGCTCTGTGGGGTGAGTCTGCGGCACCTCCTCCGCCTTCGCATCGAGCAAAGAGGGGTCGAACGAGGAGCTAGACATACACCATCCAATGATTGAGCAAGTCAAACGAAAAGAAGGAATGGTGCCCCGTATAGGGTTCGAACCTACGGCCTTCTGCTCCGGAGGCAGACGCTCTAATCCACTGAGCTAACGGGGCACGGTGAAAATGATTATACCCAAACGGCATAGCGCGAGACGTACTTTTTTTGCGTTCGTGGATCCGCGCGCGTGGCGCGGACGTCGGCGGCGCGGGCCGCTGTGCCAAATAACGCCTTAGTGCGTGAAGGGCGGTGTGTCAAAAAACGCGTTAGTGCGGAGGTTTGGCCAAATAGCGCGTTAGTGCGGACTGGAGAGGGCCTGACGAGCTTTACCTATTCATCAGACGGCATCGCCCAAGCCTTCTAGCTTGGCCGACATAAAAGCCCTATTCATAAGGTACCCATGCTATATGTCGCCCTTTCCGCACTAACGCATTATTTGTCGCACTCGGGACCGCACTAAGCGACTATTTGTCCCAACCTCCGCACTAAGCCATTATTTGGTACAGCGCCACCGCTGCGGTCAGGCGCCGGCGGCTCCATAAGCCCGGCGGCGCGCACGAAGCCGAAACGCGGGCACGGCTACGCGATCGGCCCCAACCCCAACAGCCTGCAATACGTATCGACGCCTGCCAGCAGGGGCTCTTCGTCGAAGTAAAGGTCATCCGCATGCAGCGAGGACGTGGCTCCGCCGGGACACGCCGGGCACGCCCCCACGCCCAGCAGCATAAACAGCCCAGCGATACGCTGCTGGTAAAAAGAGAAGTCCTCGGCGGTGAGCGACGGAGAATCAAGCTCCATCATATGGGGAACCGCCGCGCGAGCACGCTCGAACAGCGCCGCATCATTGATGACGGGCGGGTAGCCCGACGCAAAAGAGACCTCGTAGGTACAGCCGGTCGAGACACAGGCGTCCTCCAGGCAGGAGCGCACGCCGTCGCGCGCCGCGTCGAACAGCTGGTCGGAATACACGCGTATGCTGCCCTCGATATGGGCGTCGTCCGCAACCGCGTTGCACACCGTGCCGGCGCGCAGCAGGCCAAACTTGGCGATACAGTACTCGCGCTCGCCCAACTGCATCATCAGACGGCGCGCGCCCTCGACAAAGCGAGCGGCGGCAAGCATCGCATCATGAGTCTGCTCGTCAGGGACAACGTAGGTGGCGGCGATATGCGCGGACACGCCCTTGATGTCGATGTGCGTCTCGCTGGAACGGGCGAACAGCGGGCCGGGACGAGACGCCACCGTGCCCGCCGGCAGGTCGGGCCATACGTGGAATCCAAAGATCGCGCTCACTCCATAGCGCTCGAACACGCCGGATTCGCAGACGGACCTGGCGCCGCCCGTGGTCTCCTCCGCAGGCTGAAAGATAAACAACACGTTAGAGGCGGGTGCGGTGCATTTTTTGGACGAGGATTGGGCTTCGCATCCCCCATCTTCGCGCTCCCCCGCGCCGCACGTCCCCGCGTCATCCGCAACGAAGGCGCTTTCGCTAGCGATTGCGCGGTCTACCACGCTGGCAAACGTCAGTGCCATGGCCATATGCGCATCATGGCCGCAGGCGTGCATGTGCCCCGGGGTTTCCGAGGGTGTCGGCGCGCAGGACCGCTCCGTGATGGGAAGGGCGTCCATATCCGCGCGGACGGCGACGGTGGAATCGCATCCGGCATCAAAGTACGCGCACACGCAAGAGCGGCAGGGCTCAAAGACCTCGCAGGAAAGGCCGTCCAAATGGTGACGGACGTACTCGATGGTGCGCGGAAGTTCAAAATCGAGCTCCGGTATGCGGTGCAACGCTTGACGATGGCGACGCAGCTCCCCAAGAATCCACTCCGCGTCCGCACCCGCCACGGTGTCAACGGGAGCGCCAAGCATCCATGCACTCATCTACAAAGCCCCTTCCTGATCCGCATCTTCCCCATCGCCTGCATCGACCGCACAATCCACATCGGTTGCGAAATCCGCAGCAGCCGCATACAACCGTTACCAATAGCACCTGCGGTCGTCTTTATAAGACCGCACCACGCGCGGCCCATCAGCAAAACGTTGCGCCATTATACGGGGCGGGTGCCCGCACGGACGCTCTTTGGAATCGAATTGTTTTAAAACGGTAACGAACCAACTATTGCGCCAAATAGACGCTTCGCCATGATAAAGTATCTCTACTCGATAGAGGCGCGGGCGCGAAGATGCGCGGGCGAGCCGGCAGGCGTCGACCCCGTGCGGAGGCAAACCCGCCGAATCCTACCTCCGGGCGCGGAGGTTTGGGTGGGCCCGTGCGAAACACGTCCGGGACTGTCTGCAAGCATGCAGGGGTGCTATTCGAAGTGATTTCTTGGTCGCCGGGGCGGTATTTCATGCCCCCGTGCGCGGACGAGGACTGCGAACAAGCCCCGTGCCGCACAGGAAGGCCACAGATGGAAGACCATCAGCAAAACCAAGAAGACCTGGACCGCGCCTATGCGGCCAAACAGCCCTTTGCCACAAAAGAACAGATCGAAAGCCTAGTGCAGCACTATCCAACCCCCTTCCATCTGTATGATGAGGCGGGCATACGCAAGAATATGGAGGCCATCCGCGACGCCTTTGCATGGAACCCGGGATTCAAGGAGTACTTTGCCGTAAAGGCCAATCCCAACCCGCGGCTTATCTCGATCCTGCGCGAATACGGGTGCGGCGCCGACTGTTCAAGCGATACCGAGCTTATGATCGCCCGCTCGCTGGGCATCACGGGATCTGACATCATGTTCTCGTCCAACAACACGCCCGCAGCGGACTTCGCGCTTGCAAGCGAGCTTGGCGCCACCATCAATTTTGACGATATCACCCACATCGACTTCTTTGAGCGCACGGCCGGCGCTGTCCCCAAAACCGTAAGCTGCCGCTTCAACCCAGGCGGGCTGTTCCAGCTAGCAAACGGCATCATGGATAACCCCGGCGACTCCAAGTACGGCATGACCGAGGAGCAGCTTTTCGACGCCTACCGCATGCTAAAGGAAAAGGGCGCCGAAACCTTTGGCCTGCACGCCTTTCTTGCAAGCAACACCGTAACCAATGAATACTACCCTGCGCTCGCGCGCATTCTATTCGACCTCGCGCGCCGACTGCAGGAGGAGACCGGCTGCCGCGTTGGCTTTATCAACCTCTCCGGCGGCGTGGGCATCCCCTATCGTCCCGAACAGCAGGCAAACGACATCCGCGCCATCGGCGAGGGCGTTCGCCGCGCCTATGAGGAGATCTTGGTTCCAGCGGGCATGGACGATGTAGCCGTCTTTGCTGAGATGGGCCGCTTTGTGATGGGCCCCTATGGCTGCTTGGTCACGCGCGCCATCCACACCAAGGACATCTACAAGCACTACGTTGGCGTAGATGCCAACGCATGCAACCTCATTCGCCCGGCTATGTACGGCGCCTATCACCACGTCACCGTAGTGGGCCAGCCAGGTGGTCCGGACAAGACGCACGCCTCCGCAGACGCCGTCTACGACATTGTGGGCAACCTGTGCGAGAACAACGACAAGTTCGCCGTCGACCGCGCCATGCCCCATATAGACATAGGTGACCTGCTGGTGATTCACGACACCGGTGCCCACGGACACTCTATGGGCTACAACTACAACGGACGCCTGCGCTCCGCCGAGGTGCTGCTGCGCTCCGATGGCACCGACGAACTCATTCGACGCGCCGAACGGCCGGATGACTACTTTGCGACCCTGGACGTTTTGCCAGAAGGACGCGCCCTGATCAACGCTTGCCGCGATTGCGGCGGAAAGGACGAGTAACCATGGATGCACGCGAACTCACGGGATCGATCGTCGCGCTTGTGACGCCGTTTGCGAGCGATGGCTCAATCGACTTCGAAGCCCTGTCTCACCTGGTGGACTTCCACCTGCAGAACCATACGGACGGCTTATTGATCCTGGGTACAACGGGCGAATCGTCCACCATGACGCATGAAGAGGACAACGCCGTGGTCCAGGCCGTGGTCAAGCAGGTTGGGGGCCGCATCCCCGTAATCGCCGGATCAGGTTCCAACTGCACGCAAACCATGGTGGAGAAGAGCCTGGCCTACCAAGAACTGGGAGCAGACGGCCTGCTCATCATCACCCCCTACTACAACAAAAGCAACGAGGAAGGCATCTACCAGCACCTCAAAGAAGTCGCCGACGCGGTGGACATCCCCTGCATCCTCTACAACATCCCCGGCCGCACCGGCTGCTCCATCTCGCTGCGCAACATCGAGCGCCTCGCCGTGCACCCTAACGTCATGGGCCTCAAGGAGGCTTCCGGCAACGTGGGATTCGCCGCCGACGCCGCGTGCTTTATCAACGATGGCTTCCGCATGTATTCGGGCGAGGATGCGCTCACCGTACCGCTGATGTCGCTTGGTGCAAGCGGCACCATATCCGTATGGGCAAACCTTCAGCCGCGCGAGGTGCACCACATGTGCGCGGCCTTCCTGGACGGCGACGTTGAGACCGCACGCAGCCTGCAGCTCGCCGCGCTCCCCCTTATCCACGGGCTGTTTAGCGAGGTGAATCCCATTCCCGTCAAAGAGGCCCTGGCACAGATGGGAATGATCGAGGCGAATTACCGCCTGCCGCTTACCGCCATGTCAAACGGCGCCGCCCAGGCGCTGCGTTCCGCCTTGAAGGAGGCTGGTCTAGTTGCTTAACATCGCCATCATGGGTAACGGCCGCATGGGATCGCTCATTCGCCAGACAGCAGAGGCCATGCGCGACGCAGATCAAAACCCCGTCTTTAACGTAGTGGCCCAAATCGGATTCGACCTTGAACGGACTCAAGCCGCGCCCGCAGCGGACGTGCTGATCGACTTCTCAAACGTCGCGACCCTGCCCGCGGTCGAGGCCTACGTGAAGCGATGCGAATGCGCCCTGGTTAGCGGCACAACCGGCTATTCCGTGGACGAGATGGAGCGCCTGCGCGTGCTGGGCAACGACGTCGCCGTCCTGCACTCGGGCAACTACTCCATAGGCGTTGCGGCCCTGCGCCACCTCACGGCCCAAGCGGCCCGCGAGCTCCCCGGCTTTGACGTGGAGATCTGTGAGACGCATCACAACCAAAAGGTCGATGCGCCCAGCGGAACGGCGAATCTACTGCTCGATGCCGTTATGGATGCCCAGGCAGCCGCCGGCCGCGGGGAGTATTCCCCCGTGTTTGGCCGCTCCGGTATGTGCGGTGCGCGCGACCCGCACGAGATCGGCATGCACTCTCTTCGCGGCGGCACCGTGGCGGGCGTGCACACGGTCTCCTTCTTTGGCCCGGACGAAGAGGTCACGCTTACGCACCGTGCCGGCAGCCGCCAGATATTTGTCAACGGCGCACTTGCCGCAGCGCTCAAGATGGCGACGCGTCAGCCCGGCTTCTACACCTTTGATCAGGTCATGTTCGACTGATTTTGCGGCAGATTTCCCCTCCGCAGACCAAACCAACCTGCAGGGGACGCCATCAACCAGGCACTCAAACCAGTACAGATTCTTGCAAAGAGAGGAACACCATGGACAACACCCAGATGAACGCCCAAGAAATCATCGATTTCATCCGCTGCGCGGAGAAGAAGACGCCGGTGAAGCTGTATGTTCGCGAAAAGCCCGGTCAGCGAATTGACTGGAAGGGCGCGCATGTCTTCGGTGGCCGCAAGGGCAAGATCATCTTCGGTGACTGGGGCGAGCTGTCCGGCATCCTGCAGGACAGCGCCGACTCCATCGATTACTACGAGGTCGAGAACGACTGCCGCAACTCCGCCGTGCCCCTGCTCGACACCAAGGGCGTCAACGCGCGCATCGAGCCCGGCGCGATCATTCGCGATCGCGTCTCCATCGGCGACAACGCCGTCATCATGATGGGCGCCGTCATTAACATCGGCGCTGTCATCGGCGAGGGAACCATGATCGACATGGGCGCCATCCTGGGCGGCCGCGCCACGGTGGGCAAGAACTGCCACATTGGCGCAGGCACCGTGCTCGCGGGCGTAGTCGAGCCGGCAAGCGCCACACCCGTGATTATCGAGGACGGCGTCATGATCGGCGCCAACGCCGTGGTGCTCGAAGGCGTCCACGTTGGCAGAGGCGCGGTTGTCGCAGCGGGCGCTGTCGTTGTCGAGGACGTTCCCGATAACACCGTTGTCGCCGGCGTTCCCGCTCGCGTGATTAAACAACGCGATGAAAAGACCGATAGCAAGACAGGCCTGGAAGAGGGCCTGCGTCAACTGTAAGGACAAACACGCAAAAGGTGCCCCTCCGTTTACTGTTAGGATGCGCGCTTCGCGAAGCATCCCGCAGGCAAGCGGAGGGGCTTTTCGTTAGCCCTTGTCACTTGCCGTGCACGGAGGACTCCACGAACCCTCGCTAAGTCACCTGAGCCCCTGGGAGATTCTTTTATCAAGCTCATCGCCGTCAAGAACCTCCACGCGATAGCCCTTCATTTCGAAGATCATCGTGTGCGCGGGAACCTGACCCTTGGGGCAACTAACAAAGTCGACGCACTCACCGGTCTCCTTGTCAAAAGCAATTACCCACAGATTGCCGCCTTTAGATTCCCTTGCCCTATCGTTCACGTAAACCTCCACGCACTCATCAGTGTTCGGAAATTGCAGTAAGTTGAATCGCCGACCTGTCCGCCAGCGTTGCAAAATCTGCACCCAACCAGATGCTCGACTCCCCCGCCCCAAGCACCAACGGCATACGATCGTGCACGGGAGAGACGGCTGCATTGGGCTGGGTAGTAACGATGGATAGCTGGCCTTCTTGCTGAACGCCGGCTAGCAAAAATGCGCCGGCATGCTGCAGCCTAAACCTGTACTGACGGCGAACGGGCTTTCCCGTCTTCTCGCTCAATTCGGTTTCTGTGCGGTGTCCCTCGCAAAATGCCCAAACGGGAACCAGGCATCGCCCACGAGCTATCGCGTTGGCCCACATGCCGCGCCTCCCTTGGCGAAGTTGTTCTAAAGCGGACTCTATGCGCGTGTTGTAGACGGATCCCTTCTTACCCTCAAGCGAAAAACCCCACGTAAGGGCCACGGTGACAAGATTGCCGTCTGGACCAGGCACATAGGCGGGAACGCGAGCGCCGGGATACGCATCGAAATCGGCATCGAATTCGTCCGCGCGCTTCACCCTCGCCCTGCCCGTTTGCTTACGGGCCTCGAGCGCATCCTGAGCCTCCTCAAAGCTTAAAGGGCACATGCGAACACACATAGAGCCTCCCTCCCCCATCGCCGAGTCAAACGCCTATCGGTTCTCGAAACTGCCGATATTGCGCAGAGAAATGGAGATTAGTCCATTGGGCTCGTTCACAAACTCAATGTAATCCGGATTGTCGACCATTTCCGCAGGAAAGCTGATCTCTATGCCGGTGTCGGTACGGATCTTATGGTTGCGGACCGCCGCGCGTTCAACCTGCGCGCGCTCCACCGGAACGCGCTCGGGCAGGCGCTCCTCCTTTAGGCTCGCCTTGATGGCGTCGCGCATAACGGGCTCATCCTCAAACGCCTCGTCCACAATATCCCACGGCGGAAGCTCCTCGTCCTCTTCCACTGCCTCGGCAACAGCAGCCTTCGCTTTGGCGAGGGCCACCGCGGTATTGGCGCCATGCTCTTCCGCCACCTGCTCCACCACGCGCGTCACGGCATCGATAACCTCTTTGCCGGAAACCCCTGTCCCGCACTGCAGCAGGCCGTCGGGAATCAAGAAGGTATCTTCGCCGGCGATCTTGCGCTTCTTGTCCTGGAAATAAACGTCCATGGTGCTGGCGCGAACCAACGCGAACGATGCCACCTTTTGCGAAGGGCTGGGCAGAATCGCGTAATGACGGGCGATATCGTTGCGAACCTCGCCGCCCTCGCGCGCTACCTCGTGCATAAACGCCATGCGGCTGTTCATAAGCATGACGGCGAACCAGCGGACGTCGTCATCGTCCTCAAAATCCGCCACAAAGACATCGGTCGACTCAACCTTCTCCGCCTTTGCAAGCTCACCGGAGACAAATTCCGCGATCTGCTGGGACAAATCGATGAAGTCGCGCTCGCCAAAGAAGAAGCTCTTAAGCTCACCGGCAAAGGCGCTGTTCTCGGCGAACGCCCCGCGTTTGTTATCACCGGAAGTACGGGCGCGACGCAGGTGTGAGGTGACAAAGGACCTCACCGCCCGCGTGTCCAGGTCGAGCTCGCGCTGCGACATGACGTTTACGGCCGACTCGAAATCGAGAATATGCAAGATGGCGTGATTGACTTTCATGTAACCTCTAACTACCCGTTGATACGCATAAAAGGAGCGCCGCCGTACCCGTAAGGCAGGGGCGCTCCCAATCGATATGAATGAACGAGAAGCCCTTGGACTCCACGCACGCCGTTAGGCCTTGACGACCACGAGCGGGTCACCGATCTTGACCAACGGATGATCGGCGAACAGCGTGTTGGACTGGCCGACGAGCTTCACCTTATCAAGCAGCGACGGGCTGGTGACGATAACCGTAACCACGTCATCGTAGCCCGCGGCCTTGATAGCGTCGTCATCGAAAACCAGAATGGGCTGGCCGGCTTTGACCTCTTGCTCGGACTCAACCAGGCGGTTGAAGCCCTTGCCCTCCATCTTGACGGTGTCGATACCAACGTGAATGATAAGCTCGATGCCGTTATCGGTGCGCAGACCGATAGAGTGGTTGCTGACGGTGGTGGCGGCGATGCGGCCGTTAGCGGGGGCGTAGATGACGTTGCCAACGGGGACGATGCCGTAGCCGCGGCCAAACAAACCGGATGAGATGGAATCGTCGTCAATCTCCGAAAGCTCTACCAGAACGCCCGAGATGGGGGCGTAGATGGAATCCGGCCTGGTTGCGAACGTAGCACTGGGATGCTCCACCGTCTCGGAAGAGAATCCCAGGCTCTTCTTGATCTTGTCCACAAGAATCATATGCAGCCTCCTGCAGGGTAATGAGACAAAGGCCTACCGCCCGCCTCGCCAGTAGCTACATATTACCCAAGCAAGACGCAAAACTGGCCACAATACCCAGCAATCATCCAACAAACGCGGATGACCGCCTCCTTGCATCGCCAGATGAGGCGGAAACGAGACGATATGAGTTGAACATTGGGAGCCCCTCCCCTTGCAGCTCTATCGTGGGTCGGGCGACAATGGTCGTAGCGCCAACCGTGGCCGCGCGCCACATGCGACGGAGAGGGGCCCGCCATGTCCAATTATGTCACAGCCATCGGTCTCGACGTCCACGCGAGGAGCATCTCCGCATGCGCCTTCGACCCCATGACCGGCGAGGTGTCCCGCGCAAGGTTCGGATACGACCCCGCGTCGGTCGCCGAGTGGGCACTGGGGTTCGAGTCGCCCAAGGCGGTGTACGAGAGCGGCCCGACCGGCTTCCACCTCTGCCGCGCCCTGAGGGCGCTCGGCGTCGACTGCGCCGTAGGCGCCGTCTCCAAGATGCACCGGCCGGCCGCCGACCGCGGGCGCAAGAACGACCGGCGCGACGCCGAGTGGCTCGCCAGGCTCCTCGCCTGCCGCAACGTCGTCGAGGT
>NZ_JH126467.1:139439-183092 GCF_000225705.1 Collinsella tanakaei YIT 12063 | reverse complement strand
GAAGCCGAGGCCGGGCCACGGGGTCGCGCCGGCGGCGTCGAGGCACGCCGCGAAGTGCAACCGCCGCCTGCAGGACAGGCGCGACGCCATGTCGCAGGCGGGAAAGAGGCCCTGCGTGGCGAACTGCGCGACGGCCCGCGAGATGGCCTGCTGGGTCTGGGCGATAGCGCTCATGGTCCGGTAGCGCCCGCGGCGAGATAGGAGTCCGACCCCGGGGCGCGCCGCGCTCGAGGCCGTTGGGAGGCCATTCCAGTTCCTTTTTCTGGGCAGCGGGGGACCGCCACGCCCGCCACGAGACTGCGATGAAGCCGGAGGCCCCCAGCCGTAGCAACGAAATGCGGTTCCGACCCGCGGATATTAGAGTGCCGAACGTGCGTCGAGCAGACACGCCCTCAAGCGGCGCGTCCCCCGGGTGAAGATAGGTCGTCCCCGCCCCCCGCGGTAGCTCCCCGGGGGGCGGGGACGTTTTGCCACTTGACAATGTTCAACTCATATTAAAAAGAGACCGCCGCACGAACGCAACGGAGTCTTGCAAGGGCATTTTAATGCAGTTCTAAACGATTTACGCGTTAAAGTCGACCTGGTCGATAACGTCCTTCAAAGCGGAGGCCGAGCGATGCAGCTCGGCGAGCTCGTCCTCGTCCAAGGAGACGGGCACGCGGCACTCGACGCCGTTGCGGCCAACGATGGTGGGCATGGAGATAGCGATATCCTCCAAACCGTACTCGCCGACCATCAGACTCGAAACGGGCAGAATGTGCTTCTCGTCGCGCATGATGGCGGTGCAGAGGCGCTTCACGGACATGGCGATTCCGTAGTAGGTTGCGTGCTTCTTGTTGATGATCTCGTACGCAGCGTTCTTGACCTCGTCAGCGATGCGCTTCTCGGAAGCCTCGTGATCGAAGTGGCCGCGCATCTCGCAGAAATCATGCAGCGGCACACCGGAGACGTTGGCGCTGGACCAAACAGCGAGCTCAGAGTCACCATGCTCGCCGATGATATAGGCGTGAACGTTGCGGGGGTCGACGCCAAGGTGCGCGCCCAGGGCGTCCTTAAGACGAGCGGAGTCGAGCACGGTGCCGGAACCGATAACGCGGCTCTCGGGCAGACCGCTCATCTTGATGGCGGCATAGGTGAGAACGTCGACGGGGTTGGAGACGATGAGCAGGATGCCCTCGAAGCCGACCTCGCGAATCTGCGGAATAATCGACTTAAAAATGTTGACGTTCTTGTTCACCAGATCCAAACGGGTCTCGCCGGGCTTTTGGGCGGCACCGGCGGTGACTACGATGATGGCGGCGTCAGCAGCGTCCTTATAGTCGCCCGCATAGATCTTCATGGGGCTGGCGAAGGGGGCGCCGTGGCTTATATCGAGGGCTTCGCCCTCAGCGCGATCGCGATCGACGTCGATGAGCACCATCTCGCTGAACAGACCGCTCTGCATCAACGCGAACGCGGAGGACGAACCAACGAAACCGCAACCGACGATAGCGACTTTCCTGTCATTAACCATGGGAGATTCCTTCCCTTCAAGCAGAAACTAAGGCAAGCATAGACTGTGAGATAGCGAGCCGCGAATTCCTGCAACAGTAGACAATGAATATTTTAACGCGCTTACACTGGTTTATCAGTGCCGTACACCGATTTTTTATTGACAATAGATCTTATGTTTGAAGCTGACATTAACCAACGATACCAGCATCGCGTATCGCCTGGACAGCAAGCGCAATCCGGTCGGGCGGAAGCACCAGCGCCATACGAACGTACCCCTCGCCCGAAGGCCCAAAGCTGGCCCCCGGAGTAACTATGACACCCGCTTTGTCCATAAGCTCCTCGCAGAACGCCATGGAGTCCGTGCGACCGCCCGGCAACTTGCACCAGATGAACATGGAACCATGCGCGTTGGGACGCTCCCAACCCAAGGACTCAAGACCGGCGCAGAGCGCATCGCGACGCTCCTGATATGCCAGGCGTTGATCCTCAACTTGCTCGAGAGGACCTGTTAACGCAGCGATGGCGGCCTTCTGCAACGGCAAGAACATACCAAAGTCAATCTGGCTGCGGAGCTTAGAGAACGCGGCGACAACATCAGCTCGGCCCACAAGAAAACCAATGCGAGCGCCGGTGACGTTGAAAGACTTGGAAAGCGAGAAGAACTCGACTCCAACCTGAAGCGCGCCGGGATACGAAAGGAAGCTTCCTCCGCGCGGACCATCGTAGGTGATATCGGAATAAGCGTTGTCGTGGACGATGAGAAGGTCGTGCTCGCGCGCGAATGCGATGATCTCCTCGTATAGCTCCGGGGTACCCACGCTACCAACCGGATTGGCGGGCAACGACACGATCATGTACTTGGCGCGATCGGCAACGGCCGGATCGATGCCGGCGACGTAGGGCAAGAAATGGTGCTCGGCATTAAGCGGATAATACGAGAGTTCGGCGCCGGCGAGCTTGGCGCCCGCCTCGAAGACGGGGTAACAGGGATCGGGGACCAGCACAACATCGCCCGGATCGAGCAAGGCGAGCGCAAAGTGCCCCACGCCCTCCTGGGTACCGTTGACCGAGCAGACCATGTCTTGCGTGATCCCATCAACGTCAAAACGACGTTTGTAGTAGTCGCACACCGCCTGCTTCATCTCCGGCAGATCGCGCAGGCTGTACTTCCACATCTGGGGATCGCGCGCAGCATCGATGAGCGCGTCAACGACATGATCATACGGAGCGAAATCGGGTGTTCCCACGGATAGGTTGTAGATAGTGTGGCCCGCCTCCTCGAGAGCAACCTTACGTGCATTGAGGGCAGCGAACACCTCGTCACCAAAACGATCGAGCCTGGAAGAGAATTGCATGGAAACATCCCCTCTCATGATGGGATATCGACATTTATACATCCTCCCCATTATGCACCTGCGTCAAGGCGTAGGCCGCCGCACTTGGCAAGGCGGCCCATATGGAAACCAATCGCGGCGCGCGATGCTTTGCGAACTACTTGACCAGGCGCACGTCGATATAGCCCTGATACTCGTCCACATGGGCAAAATCACCCAGGCCGGGACACTCGACCACGTTGGCACCGGTGGCCATGGAGCGCTTAAGGGCGTCTTCCACGCGGTCGGGCTCGGAACCCCAGATGGAAAGGAACGCAGCGAGCGAGGAGTCACCGGCGCAAACGGTGGAGAGCACCTTCACCTTGTGGGTGTTGTGCGCGAACCACACGTGCTCGCCGTTGGAAAAGTACGCGCCCGCGCCACCCAGCGTGAACAGTACGTTTTGGGCGCCGCGACGGTGCAGATCCGCTAGGGCGGAGACGGCGGAACCATCGTCACCAGGCTGCACGTCCAGGCCGAAGATATCGCGAAGCTCGTCGTCGTTGGGCTTGATAAGCAGGGGCTCGAGCTCAAGCAAATCGACAAGCTGCGTGCTTGAGATATCCAGAACAAAGCGGGAGCCCTTGGCGCGAACGGTCTCAAGGACACGGCGCAAAAAACCATTGGAGGTATTAGGGGGCAGGGAGCCGGAGATGACCAGGCAGTCGAGGTCCTCGAGCGAGGAGATGAGGCCGACCATGGCGTCCTCGTCTGCAGGCGTGATAGCGGCGCCGGCATTAACCATGTTGTATTCAACGCCCTCGCCGGCATTAAGGAAGACGTTGACGCGCGTGATGCCCTCGGTCCAAACGGGCTTCACCTCAACACCGCGCTCGCGCGCGCCCTCGACAATAAACCTGCCGGAGAAGCCGGCGAAGAAACCCAAGATGGTCGTGGGCACGTTGTAGTGGTCGAGCGTAAAGGACACGTTGAGGCCCTTGCCGTTGGGCGAATAAACCGCATCGCGGGTACGGGTGACCGTGTTGGCATCCAAGTGGTCGCAAGAAACGTTGTAGTCGATCGCGGGGTTGGCCGTGAGGGTGTAGATCATGTGAGTCCTCCCGTCACATACAGGTGATAAAGAGAACCCGGACCGATGGAAACCACCGGTCCGGGCGAAACGTCAGCGGACGGCTCTAACGCGAGCCCGCGGCGAGGCCTTAGACCAGGCGCTCGTTGATAAGGGAAGCGACCGCAGCGGGATCGGTCGCGTCCTTGCAGGCGGCGCGGAAATCATCGTCCGTGAGCGCCATGGCAACCTTGGAGAGGATCTGCAGGTGCGAAGTACCAGCCTCGGCCTCGGGAACAAGCAGGGCGATGGCGCAGGTGACGGGCGCCTCGTCCATGGTATCCCATCCGGGGACGCCCTCGGGGGCCTTAAGGACCATGACGGAAGCCTGCTTGACGGCATCGGTCTTGGCATGCGGAATCGCGAAGCCATCGACCATACCCGTAGTACCCTCCGCCTCGCGCTTAAGGAACGCGGCGAGAAGGGCATCGGCATCGTCAGCGATGCCAGCGGCGACGGCGTTGTCGGAAATGAACTTCAGCGCGGCATCGCGGTCATCGACCTTCTGGTCGCAGAAGACGTTGGACGCCTTGACGAATCCACCGGCGACTTCTGCCTCGTCGGCCTTGGTCTCGTCGACTTGCTGGGGCTTAACCGAATCAACCTCGGCGGAAACGGGCTCGGCGACAGAAGCAGGGGCGGCGGGCTCGGCGGAAATGGAAGCCTGCTCGCGAGTCCACTCGTGCTTCTTGAATGCCGTGAACAGAATGCCGCCCACAACGGTGCCGACGAGAATGGCGAGAACCCACTGGAGGCCGCCGTCAACCACGGGAAGCACCAGGAAGCCACCATGGGGAGCGGGGACGTGGACGCCCAACAGCAAGGTGAGCACGGAGGCGATGGCAGAGGAGACCATCATGATGGGCATGACGGGCCAGATGTTCTTAGTCATGAACGGGATGGCGCCCTCGGTGATGTGAGTGCAGCCAAGGATGATGTTGACGATACCGGCGTCATGATCTTCCTGGGAGAAGTATTTCTTGCCGGCGATAACCGCGAAGCTGGTAACCAGCGGCGGAACGATGCAGGCGGCGGAGACGGCGGCCATGAACGCGGTGCCGTCAGCGTACTCGGACGTGCCGACGCCAGCCTCAAGGCCGACACCCAGCAGCATGGTGCCGGTTACATAGGCAGCCTTGTTGACCGGACCACCCATGTCGACCGCGCACATGCAGCCAATGGCGATGCCCAGGGGAATAGCGCCGGCGTGCTGCAGGCTGCGAAGGAAGTCCATCATGCCGTTGTTGATGGTGACCATGGGGCCGGAGATGCCCAGCATCACAAGGCCAACAATGAGCGTGGAGAACAGCGGGTACAGGAAGATCGCCTTGAGACCGTTCAGGTTAGCGGGCAGCTTAGCGAATATCTTCTCCAGCAGCAAAATGACGTAACCGGAAAGAAAGCCGCCAACGATTCCGCCCAGGAAACCAAAGCCCACGCCGGAACCTCCGGCATCGATAAGACCGGTCTCAGCAGAAACGGGCAGGCCCTGGATGGCGATCATACCAGCGACAAAACCAGGAACCAGAGCAGGACGCTTTCCGATGGACTCGGCGATATAAGCGGACAGCACGGGAACCATAAGGTTCATAGCGATACCGCCGATGGTCTTAAGCATGGCGGCGAACGTGTTGTAATCCGAAGCGGTGGAATCAAAAGACGTGATGCCCCACAGGAAGGAGACGGCGGTAAGGACGCCGCCGGCGACGACGAACACCAGCATGTGGGAAACGCCGTTCATGAGGTGCTTGTAGAGCTGATGGCCGAAGCTCTCTTTCTCCGCGCTGAGAGCCTCTTGCGCAACGGCGGCGACGGCATTGGGGTCCGCCTTGGCGGCCAGGGCGTCGTCGATCAGCCTGCCCGCTGCCTCCTGCGAAATGGCGCGCGAAACACCCACGGAAACCATGGGCTTACCGGCGAAGCGCTCGGCGTTGACGTCTTTGTCGGCGGCGACCACCACGGCGCGAGCCGCGGCGATCTCGGCGGGGGTCAGCGCGTTCTCGATACCGACTTGGCCATGGGTCTCGACCTTGATGGTGAGCCCTCGCTCGGCCGCGGCTTTTTCAAGCGCCTCCTTCGCCATGAAGGTGTGGGCGATACCCGTTGGGCAGCCCGTGGCAGCAATAATGTCGTACTTCTCTGCCATGTTCCCTCCCTTAACTTCCATGCACCGGCGGTGCATCTAATAACCCTACTTTACATGAGCACATTTGATGGGTTTCTTTCACGTAGTGTATCATCCGTGAAAGGCTTTTTTACACCTGCGAGCGGTTATGTAAGGTTGCTTCATTACTCCTTCGCAATTGTGCTGCACTTTGGGGCTATGCTGTAGACAGGGAGATTGTAAGGAGAGAATCGTGTCGACTGCAGACCAACCAAGCGCGCTCGCGCTCATTACCTCAACCAGGGATTTTCTGGACAGTGAGCAACGTATCGTTGATTTCATCCTTGCCAACCCTGATAGAGCGCCCCGCATGACCAGCGCGCAGCTATCTGCGGCAAGCTCCACCTCCGAGGCGTCGGTATCGCGTTTCTGCAGGCGACTGGGCTTTGCAAACTACCGCGCCTTTCAATTCTCGCTAGCCCATGACCTTGCAATTCAAGGCGGCAACACGCAGATTACCCGCGAGGTCTCTTTGGACGACGTCCCGCAGTCGATTGCCAACATCAAGCACGCGAAGATACGCGAAATAGAATCGACCCTCGACTATTTGGACGAGAAGACCCTAAGGCGCGTCGTGGACCTGTTTGCCCGTGCCGACATGATCTTGTTTGCGGCGGTTGGCAACACCAACGCCGTCGCCATCGACGCGGCTATCAAATTTGGCCAGCTGGGCCTGCGCAGCGTCGCCACCACCATCACCGAAAGCTCTACGTCGTTGGCGCTCAGCATGCGCAAGGGCGACGTGCTGTTTCTCATCTCAAATTCAGGCAAGTCCAAGCGACTTGAAAAAATACTTCATGCTGCGAAGCAAGGCGGCGCCACGGCGATCCTCATCACCGGCGACGCCACCTCTCCCCTCGCCCGCATGTCAGACATAGTCCTTAGGGCAGTCAACTATGAAGCCCTGCTCACCACCGTGGACTTCACGTTTTCTAAAATATCCGCGACCCTCATCATCGAGGTCATCTACAGCTTCTTGCTGACGGTCATCCCGCACGCACGAGACGCCATCAGCGGATACGAAGAGCTTATCCAACCGGATAAGGAGATGGAGTAGCTCCCTACAGCTCGATACCGTCGACGTCTATGGCATCGACCTCGTCCAGCCACAACCGTGAAGAGGCATCGCTGGGCATGCGCCAATCGCCGCGCGGCGACAACGTCACGCTGCCCACCTTGGGACCATCGGGCAGGCAGCTGCGTTTGAACTGTTGGGCAAAGAAGCGGCGGTAGAACGTGCGCAGCCATACATGAATGGTCGCTGGATTGTAAACGCCCTCAAAAGAGCGACATGCCATACGGAAGATCTTTGACGGCGCAAACCCAAAGCGCAGCATGTGGTACAGGAAGAAGTCGTGTAGTTCATAGGGGCCAACAAGGTCTTCGGTGCGCTGTGCGATCTCATCGTCGCCCGTGGGCGGCAAAAGCTCCGGCGATACCGGCGTGTCGAGCACGTCAAGCAGCACCTCGGCGATCTCTCCCCCAAACACGTCGGCGGCGTAGCGAACCAGGTGGCGAACAAGTGTCTTTGGCACGCTGGCATTGACGCCGTACATGCTCATGTGGTCGGCGTTGTAAGTGGCCCAGCCCAGCGCCAGCTCGGAGAGGTCGCCCGTACCAATAACAAAGCCGCCCAGCTCGTTTGCCAAATCCATCAGAATCTGAGTGCGCTCTCGCGCCTGCGAGTTCTCATAGGTTACGTCTTGGACCTCCGGATCATGGCCGATATCGGAGAAGTGCAGGCGCACGGCCTCACCGATGGGAATCTCGCGGAAGGACGCGCCCAGCTGCTCGGCCAGGCGCTGCGCATTGGACTTTGTGCGGCCCGTGGTGCCAAAGCCGGGCATGGACACGGCCATGATGCCGGTGCGAGCAAGGCCCAGTCTATCGAAGGCGCGCACGCACACCAGCAAGGCAAGCGTGGAGTCAAGGCCGCCGGAAAGCCCTATGACCGCGTTTTGGGAAGGCGTATTTGCCAGGCGCGTGGCCAAGCCAACCGTCTGCAAGTCGAGGATGGTCTCGCAACGCTGCGCCAAGTCGCGGTCGTCCGCGGGAACAAACGGCGCACGCGGCGCCACTCGCAGGGTTTCAAGCGCTGAATACAAGAGCGACGGCGCTTCATGGATCTCGGGCGCGGAGGCATCGCATGCACGCTCATCACAGCGAGGCCTCGCGGCGCCATAGGAGAACGAGACTTCCTGAACCGCTCCGGTCGCAAATACCGGGCGCGTCCATGTGGACGAGGAGCGGCGTTCCGCCGCCAATCGGTCAAGATCGACGTCGGCGGCTACCATCCCCGTGGAAAACAATTCGCTACGGGCCAGAAGGCTGCCGTTCTCGGCAATGATGTTATCGCCCGCAAAAACAAGGTCCGTTGTAGACTCGCCCTCCCCTGCGTCCGCGTACGCGTAGGCGCAATAAAGGCGCGCGCTCTGACCGCACACCAAATCGCGGCGGTAACCGGCCTTCCCGATGACCTCGTCCGAGGCGCTGGGATTCAAGATAACGGTCGCGCCCGCCAGCGCCATCGATGTCGACGGAGGTTCGGGCACCCACAGGTCCTCGCAGATCTCGACACCGATGACCACGCCCGAGCACCCGTCATCCGCGCAGCGATACACAATGCCGGACCCAAACGGCACGCAACGTCCACCGGCAATGTCCGCAGGAACCTGAACAAAGGAGACGTTTAACGGCGCGGGGGCAAACCAGCGCCGCTCGTAGAACTCGCTGTGGTTGGGAAGATGCTTTTTGACGGTAAGGCCCAACAGCCGGCCGCGGCAGCACGCAGCCACGACGTTGTAGACGTTCTCGCCCTGAGCCCAGGGCAGGCCGACGGTGAAGAAGATGGGTAGGTCACGGGTTTGGGCCAGCAACCATGCCAGTGCGCGCTCGCACGCTTGCAAGAGCGTCCGATCATGGAACAGGTCGCCCGCGGTGTAACCGGTAAGGTTCAGCTCGGGCAGCGCCAGCGCGCCCACGCCCGCCGCCGCAGCCTCGCGTACAGCGTCAAGAGCCGCCTTCGCGTTGCCTTTGACATCGGCCACGCGAATCTTGGGCGTCGCCGCGGCTATGCGAAAGAACCCGTCACCATCGCCGGCGCCCGCGGCCCCGCTCACGCCTGCAAAGATCAACTCGTCCATGATGGCTCCCATCTAGATAATCAGCTCCACTCATTATACGCACGAGGCGCAGGCGGAATGAAATGCATTCTCCACAGGCTCTCCTTGTGTGTCGCTTCTTTTTGTTGTCTGGGCGCGGGGCGTTCAGATTTCGTGCAAGCGGTAACAAAATATATGGACGATTTTTCCGGGCTGCCTCATTGCCCGCACACGGCGCCCGACTCATAAGGGGGATTAATGGCAAACGACTTTCCTACATATACCGATATGAAAAGAACCCGCGTGATCGAGCGCGACAGCGTCTACACCAGGCCGCGCGAGAACGCCTCTATTGGCAGCACGCAACCCATCGCGAAAAAAAAGGGGCTGTTCGACGGCATCTCTATAGGCCAGATAGCCGCGAGCGCGGCCGCTGCGGCAACCTCCATGCTGCTAGCATCAAAGATAGGCATCGCAGGCTCGGTCATTGGCGCCGCCGTGAGCTCTGCGGTCACCATTGTGGCCACGCAGCTGTATCGACGCGCGCTATCAGCGGGGGCTCGCAAGCTCCAAAACGCGACGTTCGACGCCGTTCATAAACCGGCGGGCGCCTACGGCGCGCCCGAGCCCACGCAGATGAAAGCGCACACCCCCTATGCACAGGCATACACGAGCGCGCGCAGCGCCCGCGTCGCCCCCACAAAACTGCAAGCACGCGCCGCCGCGCAACGAGCCGGCACCCAGCGCAAGGTGATCGTAGCCTCCATAATCATCGCCGCCCTAAGCCTTGCCTTGGTGAGCGGCGCCATCATGCTCGCCACGGCGGGCGAGGGTCTAGGCACTCGCCCCAACCCCATCTTTACGCAGAGCACCACCTCAACCGATGCGAGCACGCAAAGCGATTCCGAGGCAAGCTCCTCGACCGCAACGGGCACCACGACGGACATTTCGAGCAATTCCAGCTCTACCGCCAACGGGGCGGCCGATGACTCCGCCGATAGCTCGCAGGGCCAGGAATCGATCGACAACTCCGCGCAAACCGGCAGCGATTCCTCGTCCAGCGACTCAACCAACGGCACAACGAACACCGGAAGCTCCAGCCAGCAGGACTCCACCGCAGGCGGAACCTCGTCTGACTCTCAAAAGCAGGACTCGTCCACCACCAACGGCAGCGGCACCACCGACGGCGCGAGCACCTCAAGCGGAACCACCGCCGAATAAGCGCCGCAAGCAACAATATGTAACGCCACAGGCGCTCGCGTCGCTTTTATCGCCCGCGATGCGCCCTGCTATGGCCCGTGGATGTTAAGATTCTTTCCAATCGTACCGTTTGGAAAGAAGCACATATGCCGCGCACATCCACATCGCCTCGCTTCACCGAGGCCAACAAGCTCTTTATGTACCGCCTGCTTCGCGACCAGCTTGGTTGCGGCAAGCAGACCTTTATCACCCGTGTGGACGAGGTTTTAGCGCAAGACCGCCTGACCGCCGAAGACCTGGGGTTTGACTCCACCTTGCAACTTCTAGAGGCGCTTGGCGCCGACGTGGTGAAGATCACCTTGTTTAAAGGCGGCCGCGCCTACGCCACCGTTTTACCCCGCGAGGATTGGGACAAGGCACTTGCCGCCCCCGAGATCAAGACTCCCGCAAAGGGAAACAAGCCCTGGAAGAAAAAGAAGGGCGACAAATCGATCAAGCCAAGCTGTCCCAAGCGCGTGAAGCGCGACGAGGCCCCATCCGACTCCCCCGCCGCAATGACGGACGAGGACGATGCGCCAGCCCTCCCCGATCGCAACGCCGCCGAAGGCAGCGCCTCTGCGTCAGACGCCGCCCTGTCCAATGCAGCGACGGCCGACTCAATGCCCACAGCACCACAGAAAGCCGCCGCCCGCGACCCGCGCCTGCGCAATGCCAACTTCTCGCTTGAAGGCATCGAAGCCGACCAGGCAGATACCGCAAAGGACGAGGGCGAAGGCGAAGCGGACGATACCGCAGCAGAGGCAAACGCTTCCGAGTCTGAAGCCGCACCCGGCGGCGACAACGCAGCGCAAGACGCCGAAGAGCGCGCTGCGGACTCCCCCCGTATCGCCCTCACCGTCACCTATGACCCCTATACGGGCCAGCAGGGCGAATCGTCCCTGGTAGCCACGCCCGAAGAGCTAGCCAAGCGCGCCGCCGAAAAAGCCGCCGCGCAGGCCGCCCGCCGCGCCGCGCAAGAAGCTACCGCCGCCGCAGCACGCGCCGCGCAGATCGCGCGCGAGCGCCGCGCCGCCGTTATCGCCGCCGCCATCGCGGAGCGCGCCGCGCAAAAGGAAGCCGAGGCGGCACGGGAACTCGCCGAAGCGGAAGCCCGCGCCCGCGCAGAGGCGGAAGCGGACATGGCCGCCATGGAGGACGCCGAGCACCAAGACGATGCCGCGCAAAACGAGACGGCCCCAAGCGAAAAGCCCGTTCTGGAGCAGGAGGCCGACGATGCCCCCAACGCCGAGATCTCTCACCAGGAGGCCGCCGACAAGACGCCAAAGGGAGACGCCTCCCTGCCCACGCCGCAAGAGGGAGCAGATCCCTCCGCGACAGCGGCAAAGCCCCTCGCACCCGCCGCCGACTCCTCGTCCACGCCCGCACCTGAACCCGCACCGGTAGCACCCGCGCTACCAAGCGATTTTCCGCTGGACTTTAGCAGCGAGGTCTTCTGCCCCGGTCCCCTGCTGCACTCCCTTACCATGCTCTACCCTTATGGCGCCGACGTCATGGGCATTGTTTCGGAATACTGCCTTATCGCGCGCGAACGCGGAAGCATCGAGGCGAGCAGGAGCAAGGCGACGTTTTCGATCTGCTACTTGCAAAACGGCCAACGCGCGACCGCGGATGTAGTCATTCGCAGGCGTCGCGACGACGGCATGGGGGCCGCGTGGGCCATCGACTCAGTCACCGTCGCAGATAGCGATGACGCAGAGTAGCCCGCTCATCGTTTTGAGCCCATTTATATGGACGATGCCGCGTGGCTGTAAACCAGTCGCGAACAGTTCGCACCAATAGACCGGGAGCGCCCCGCCATTACAGCAGGGCGCTCTTGTTTGTTGCAGCAATCTTTATGCACGGCAGATCTTCTCCAGGGGGCGCCCTTTTGCCAACTCGTCCACAAGCTTGTCGAGATAGCGTAGCTCCCGCATAAGGGGGTCCTCAATCGATTCCACCGCGACCCCACAGACCTTGCCGGTAATGAGAGCGCGGTTGGGATTAAGGCAGGGCGCGTTGCGAAAGAAATCTCCGTAGGGCACATCCTCATCCATCATAGCCTCGATATCTTCAGCGCCGTAGCCGGTCAGCCAGGAAACGACCGCATGAAACTCGTCTTGCGTCCTCCCCTTTTTGAGCGCTTTGGCCTTAAGCAGCGGCAAAACCTTACTTGTTGGCATCTCAAACACGTTCATTCTTGGCGTGCCCCCTTTCAAAGTTTGGGACGGCGCGCGTAGCCACCACAACGCCCGTTACCCTACATTTGGATGATATAGCATCATTTGTAGGGTAACACCCAATACAAAACGGCTCCCACGCCTAACCTGCGTGGGAGCCGTTTGTCTTAGCGAATCTCTCGCGAATAAAGCGCTAGTCGCGGGTGAGCTTGCGACGAATGCGATGGGGCTGAGCGGCGTCCTCGCCCAAGCGCGCGACGCGGTTCTCCTGGTACGCCTCGAAGTTACCCTCGAACCAATACCAGTTACCCGGATTTTCATCCGTGCCCTCCCACGCCAGGATATGCGTGGCGACGCGGTCGAGGAACATGCGGTCGTGGCTGATGACCACGGAGCAACCGGGGAACTCAAGCAGCGCGGACTCCAGGGAGGACAGGGTCTCGACGTCCAAGTCGTTGGTAGGCTCGTCCAAAAGCAGCAGGTTGCCGCCCTGCTTGAGGGTGAGGGCGAGGTTCAGGCGGTTGCGCTCGCCACCAGAGAGAACACCGGCGCGCTTCTGCTGGTCGGAACCCTTGAAGCCGAAGCTGGCAACGTAGGCGCGGCTGGGAACCTCGCTCTCGCCCACCTGCATGATGTCCAGACCGTCGGAGACAACCTCCCACAGGTTCTTATCGGGATCGATTCCGGAGCGGTTCTGGTCGACGTAGGAAATCTTTACGGTCTCACCGATCTCCAGATTGCCGCCGGATAGCTCCTCGAGCCCGACGATGCACTTGAACAGCGTGGACTTGCCGACGCCGTTGGGGCCGATGACGCCCACGATGCCGTTGCGCGGCAGGGTGAAGGAGAGGTCGTCGATCAGCACGCGGCCGTCGAACTCCTTGTGCAGATGCTCGGCAACCAGGACCTTGGCGCCCAGGCGCGGACCCACGGGAATACGGATATCGGTGTAATCGAGTTTCTGGCTGGCGCGGGCCTCCGCCTCCATCTCCTCGTAGCGGGCAAGACGGGCCTTGTTCTTGGCCTGGCGAGCCTTGGGGCTGGAGCGCACCCATTCGATTTCGGCAGCCATGCGCTTTGCCAGGCGCTCGTCGCGCTGGCCCTGGGCGGCGATGCGGGCTGCCTTGGTCTCCAGGTAGGTGGAGTAGTTGCCCTTGTAGGGATACAGATGGCCGCGGTCCACCTCGCAGATCCACTCGGCGACGTTATCCAGGAAGTAGCGGTCATGGGTGACGGCGAGCACGGCGCCGGGGTAGTTCTTC
Source organism: Collinsella tanakaei YIT 12063 (assembly GCF_000225705.1). Lineage (GTDB taxonomy): Bacteria > Actinomycetota > Coriobacteriia > Coriobacteriales > Coriobacteriaceae > Collinsella > Collinsella tanakaei. Next base: position 169,213 of record NZ_JH126467.1, on the reverse strand, counting down.
AAGAAGTGCTCCAGCCACAGTACGGACTCGGCGTCCAGGTGGTTGGTGGGCTCGTCCAAAAGCAACAGGTCGGGAGCCTCGAGAAGCAGCTTGCACAGCGCGACGCGACGGCGCTCGCCGCCGGAAAGGACGTTGACGGGCATATCCGAATCGGGCAGCTGCAGCGCGTCCATGGCGACGCCCAGCTTGGAGTCGATATCCCAGCCGTCGGCGGTATCGATCTCGTCCTGCAGGCGGCCCATCTCGGCCATCAGGGCGTCCATATCGGCATCGGGGTCGCACATCTCCTCGCCGATCTTGTTGAAGCGGTCGACCTTGGCAAGGATGTCGCCAAACGCCATGCGGACGTTTTCGATCACGGTCTTGTCATCGTCCAGCGGGGGTTCCTGCTGAAGGATGCCCACGGTGTAACCGGGGGTAAGACGGGCATCGCCATTGGAGACTTCCTCGATGCCTGCCATGATCTTGAGCAGGGTTGACTTGCCCATGCCATTGGGGCCAACCACACCGATCTTAGCGCCGGGGTAGAACGACAGCGTGACATCGTCCAAAATCACCTTGTCGCCATGCGCCTTGCGCGCCTGATACATCTGGTAGATAAACTCGGCCATATAAGCTCCGTTTCATAAGGGGCTCCTCAGTCATACGGGTTTATTGTCGCATGAAACAAAACCCTGCGGAAAATCTTGATGAATTCTGCTGGCACCACCCACGGAACAGTCAGCAAAACCCGGATTGACGCATAATGGTGGAACGACTCTTACCTATATTGTTTTCCAATAAGCATTCGCTACGAAGGGAAGCCGATGGCGCAGCAGCAAACAACGCAAGCCGACAACCAGCCCGCAGAGACCATGACCACCAAGCTCGAGGTCATATTGGGCGAAGACGGCGTCAAGCGTTTAAACCAAGCCCGCGTAGCGGTCTTTGGCTGCGGCGGCGTGGGCTCCAACTGCATTGAAGCCCTGGCGCGCGGCGGCGTGGGCACTCTCGCCATCGTCGACAAAGACGTGGTGGCCCCCAGCAACATCAACCGCCAGGCAATCGCATACCACAGCACCATCGGCCGTCGCAAAATCGACGTGACGGAAGAGATGATCCGCGACATCAACCCGCGCTGCCGCGTGATAGCCCGCCATTCATTTGTGCTCGCGGATAACATTGAGGAACTCCTGGCTCAGCTGGAACGCGAATGCGGCGGACCTTTTGACTACATTGTGGACGCCATCGATACCGTCTCGACCAAGCTCGCCATCGCCAAGCTCGCCCAAGAGCGAAGCCTGCCGCTCATAAGCTCCATGGGGGGCGCCAACAAGTTGCACCCAGAATGTCTGCGCATCGCCGACGTCCATAAAACGGTTAACGACTCGCTCTCGCGCATCATGCGCAAAGAGTGCCGAAAGCGCGGAATCCGCCATCTTAAAGTGCTCTACTCTTGCGAAGAGCCCATGCACCTCAAGGCGCGCGAGGGCGCGGCACGCAGCGAGCGCAGCGACCTGGGCACGGCGTCTTTCATGCCGCCCATCATGGGCCAGATGATCGCGGGCGAGGTCATTCGCCAAATATCCGGCGTAGGCACGCAGTCCGATACCGCCGCAGCACTCGCCATGCATGATGCCGCGCGGCGCGGGGCGCTTGCGGGGCGCAAGGGGCCATCGTCCAAAAAGAAGTCGTGATCCGCGACATGGAGCATTTGTATGACATGCACTGCCACCTTGGTTCCATGCCGAACGCGGACCAGGTAGCGAAACGGGCAGAGCAGCTAGGTCTTGTCCTGCTCAACGTGACGGTCTCCCCTACCGATGCCAACGGGTCCGCGCGGCTGAATCATCACGCCAACGTACGCACCGCATGCGGCCTGCATCCCTGGTGGATCGCTAACGGAGCCTGCGGTGAAGAGGACGTTGCACGGGCGGCGCTCATGTGCGCCGCGTCGCGTTTTGTGGGCGAGATCGGTCTCGACTTCAGCGGCGGGCGCATGGCGACCGCACCGCAGCAGCAAGAAGCATTCGACTGGATCATCCAATCTTGCGCAGAGCATCCCGTGACGGGACGAGTCATCTCCATCCATGCCGTACGCGCGGCAAGCGAGGCGCTCGACACCCTGCAGCGCTTTGACATGCCGCACAACTCGACATGCATCTTCCACTGGTTCTCGGGCACCAGCGACGAGCTTGCCCGAGCCCGCGCTTTGGGCTGCTACTTTTCCGTCAATGCGCGCATGCTCGCCACCAAGCGCGGGCGCGAATACGCACGGCAGATTCCGCTGGACAAGCTGCTGCTTGAAACCGATGCGCCAAAGGAGCTTGGAGACCAGGGCGACGCGCAGGCCCTTGCCGGTGAGCTAACGCAGACGCTCGATGTATTGGACGATATCCGAATAGAGCGAAAAGAGCTCCTAGCCGGCAGCATAGCGCAAACCAGCCAGGAGCTCCTAGGATAATCACGGCGCGGCGCATAAGGACGAGAACATCTCCCCGATAGCTTTAGCGACCTCGCGAGCCAGCTCCCCATGCCCTTGAGGGGTCATATGGATATGGTCGATAGGACTGGGCTCGCACACCTTGGACGCATCCAGATATGCGCACCCCTGCTCATCCGCAACCGCGCGCGATACGCTTCCGCAACCTCATGCGAAACGCGCACCGAATGCTCGCCAAAAGATGAAAGGACCACGTTGCGAACGCCTTCGCCGATATGCGGCGGAGACACAACGAGGATCATTGGCTCCCGGCAGCCGACCGCCCAGGGAAAACGCTTGATGGCAAGCACAAGGGACTCGACACCGCGGGCGATGTCGTTCGCGGCAAGATTGAAGCAGGTCTTCATGTCATTGGTGCCCAGCATCAAAACAATGCAGTCTATAGGCTGGGTGCTGGCGAGCGCCACCGGCAACTCGTCCAAACCGCACAGGCCGCCTTCAAAGGGATCTCGATGCACCGTGGTGCGGCCGCAAAGCCCCTCCTCGACAATCCGCCAATCAGGCCCCAGCAGCCCTTGTAGAACTCCGGGCCAGCGCACATCGACCGGATAGCGAAACCTTGTACCGCTCGCTACACCCTGAGGGTCATATCCAAAGGTGTTGCTGTCACCAAAGCACAGTACCGTTTTAATAGCCATAAGCTCCTCCTCGCAACAAGGATCAGCACATGAATGAAACCGTAACACGCCGCCAATGGTAGCGCGACCGGAACGAGTGCGCATAAGCAAAATGCCCGACCACGCAACGTGGTCGGGCTCGGCGAGCAACCTAGTTCTCGTATACCAGCGGATGGCCCCAACTGCCCTCGACCTTGCAGGTCTCGGCAGCAAAGCTCGCAGCGAAGTCCAGACTCTCGCGAATCGCGTCCGCGCCGCCCTCGCCCGCCTTCTGCTTTGAGAGGTAGGTAACCAAGAACGCCGTTAGCAGCGAGTCGCCGGCCGCCATGGCATCCTTGAGGTCCTCGGGCGCGACGGGCTTGATGCCCTGCTCGTAGAAGTTTTCTCCATCGTATGCAACGGAGCCCTTGCTGCCGCGCGACGCGCATACTATCTGGGGACCCAGAGCCTTCACCCATTCGAGTTTCGACTTGATATCCTCCAGGGACGCATCGCCCATCGGCATAAAGGCATAGGTCACAAACGGCGCTATCTGCTCGAAGTACTCATCGGTCGAGTCATCGGAGAAATCGAAGCTGATAGGCACGCCGGCAGCTTTGATCTTAGGCAGCTCTCGCTCGGTGAAGCATCAGCTTCCGCTGTGCACCAAATCAAAGCCGCGAACGTATTCGGCGGCGAAACGGTCGATCACGTAACGCATATCACCGCGGATACCGTCCTCATTAGACCCAAGGAAGATACGGTCTCCGTCCTCCTCAGCGGAAGCATCGGCGACGGCGAACTCGATGCGCTTCTGCTTATCGTCCTCATACGTTATCGAGGACTTGGGATCGAGCTTAACGCGGCACGCGTAGCGCATGGTCCAGGCAATGCCCACAGCGGTAAAGATGACCCACAAAACGGCGCGGAACCACAGCTAATCCGCCGGGTCAACCTCTGCCTTGATGTTGACGAATCGCATAACGCCTCCTATCGATCATCTGAATGCGGATAGTATGGCGTAGATTCATCCTATGTTGTTCTGTGTTTTTGCAGCACTAATTAAAATCGCCCTTACTCCACAACTAGAGCAAGGGCGGCTGAGATGAAAATTAGTGCCTTGAGAATGCAAGCGATAGGGCTAAGCGATACCCAGGATATCCGAAATTTGGTCGATGATGGCATCCGCCCTATCCTGTGAGAACCCAAAGCGATCCTCGCGCTTGGCGAACACGGTAAGGCCCGCCGCCTTACCAGCGGCGATACCGGGTACGGAGTCCTCGATGCAGCAGCATTCGGATGCATCGAGATCAAGCTTCTCGATAGTGTAGAGATAGATGGCGGGGTTGGGCTTGCTCTCATGGAAGTCCCTGCCGCTTACAATAAGCTCGAACTTATCAGAAAGATCGCACGCTTCAAGAACGGCTAAGATGCTGTCCATGGGCGAAGACGAAGCCAGCGCCACGCGAACACCCCGCGAGCGCAGCTCGTCAATGGTGTCGGCGACGCCGGGGTTCAAAATCGCCTTGTAGTCGCAAGGATGCAGCGCCTCCCAGTCCCTATACGTTTGCTCCGCGGCGTCCAAAGTCAGCTCGCGACCTGCGCGCGACCACCAGTCCGCCAGCACGCGCTGAAACGTTTGGTGCGACTGGCCAACCAGGTCCAAAATCTCCTGGTCGGAAACGTTCAGCCCCATCTCGTTCACAAACCTGCGCTGCTCGCGCTGATAGTACGCCTCGGTATCGACGATCACGCCATCCATATCAAAGATAACGGCCTTGTAGGGAAACGTCTTGTCAGCCATTGCCATCCATCCTCTGTACTCGTCAAACAGATATCGCCGCTATGCCAAAAGCTCTTCAAGAGCACCCGCGATGCCATCCTCGTTGTTGGTGCCGCAAACCATATCCGCCACGCTCTTGAGCTCATCAATGGCGTTACCCATAGCAACACCCACGCCGGCGAGCTCAATCATGGCTCGATCGTTTTGGCCATCGCCAAACGCCGCCATCTCGCTGGGGTCGATACCGCAGCGCGGCAGGGCAAACGAGAGCGCACGGCCCTTGTCGATACCCCGGTCGGTAAATTCAAAATACCACTCGGCCGTGAACATGCAACTCAAACGATCGCTAAAGGGCGCCGCCATCTCCTGGTAGTTCTTCTGAAGATACTCGCCCGTTCCGGCGGTGAGAATCTTATTCTGCGGAACCGTGCACCACTCTGCCAGATCGCGCACCTCATGCAGGCGAAGGTTGCATGCATCGCGTTCGTACTTGATTATGTTCTTGGGCTCGCCGCCGCTGTAGATGGTGCAGTTATACGCATCCTCAATGTAGAGGCGGTCGCCATCGACCAGCATGGGGATGACGTCGAACTTCTTCATGTGAACCAGCACCTCGCGTGCAAGGTCAGCAGAAATAGCCTGATCATAGAGCACCTCGCCCGTGCTGGCATCGCGTACCTGCGCGCCGTTGAACGCGACCAGCAAGCCATTGTGACGGTCGAGCTCGAGCTCGTGCGCAAGCGCACGCAGGCCGTGGACGGGACGACCGGAAGAGAGGATGAGCTTTATACCCGCCTCCTGCGCATCCATCAGCGCCTTCTTAGTGCGTGGCGTGATGACCTTTTGATCGTTTGTCAGCGTTCCATCAATATCGAGCGCGATCGCGCGAATAGCCATAGATGCTTCTCTTCTCCCCTTTTAGTACGTTCCAAGACTTTGTTTCGATTCTACATAATTGCGCGAGTTCGCTAAAGCCCGACGCACATATGCACCCGTAAACCTATCCTTACCTTTACAGCGAAAGCAAGCGCATCAACTCTCGAGACGATACGTGCCGCCCATATAACTAATAGAAGGCATTAAAATCTCGAAAGATGATGCGCGAAGGGTTTAAGCACCCTGACCACTATAAATGGGTTAGGCTGCAGCGAAGACTCCGAGCCAAGTACCCAAAATGCAGATTGCAAAAATGCCGAGGATAATCCAAATGGTCTTGACTCCCTTTTTATAGAGCCATACACAGGTAAACGTTGCAATCAAAGGCAGGATGCCCGGGAACACGGCGTCAAACAAAGACTGGAGCTCGATTTCAGATCCTCCGATGTTGAACACCATAGAGGTGCTGAGGGAAACCATGGTGGCAATCATCGCCCCAACAACGGTCATGCCAAGGACGCCCGCTCCATAGGTAAGGTTGTCCATCAGATTGCCGCTTGCGGACTGCTGGAGAAACTTGGTTCCGACATTGTAGCCGAGATGCGCCGTTCCGATTCGCGTAGCGATATTGATAACGGAGTAGATCAATGCATAGATAATCGGTCCCAAGGGATTGCCGGTAGCGGCAAGACCAATACCTATACCAGCGGCAACGACACGGAACGTGCCCCAGTAAAATGAATCGCCAATACCCGATAGGGGGCCCATCAGTCCCACTTTAATCGCATTGATCGATGATGTATCGAAAGTGGGATCCTTGGCCGCCTGTTCCTCCATAGACACCGACAAGCCGGCGACAAAGGGCAGAATGTGCGGAGTCATGTTGAAAAACTCCGTATGCCGGTCGAGGGCGGCGTAATAATCGTCATCATCGGGATAAATCTTGCGAAGCGGCTTCTCCAATGTGAACATGAAGCCGTAGGCCATCATCTTGTCGTAGGATTGGGAGCACTGACTGGTAAATTGCCTTAAGAACATACTGCGGTATATATCCGGAGTCATGATCTTATCTTGACCGGAATGATCCCTCGCCCCGGTGGCGTTCTCGTAGCCGCACATTAGAAATCCTCCTCTTCCACCTCGGTAGCCTGAGACCTATCGGCGCTCTTGTTAAATACGATGAGCAGAGCGATGCACGTGGCAGCAGCGGCAACGCCGATAACGTCCATGTTCAGATAGACCACCATGATGAAGCCGATGAACAAAAACGGAAGCAGCTTTGCGTTCGACATGGTTCTGATAAGCAGAGCGAAACCAACGCAAGCAAGGACACCTGAGGCAACGTTAAGACCATCCATGACGAACTGCGGGATAGCGTTGAGGGCGTTGTTGATAAGATCGGCGCCAAAAAAGAGCGAACCGAAAACCAGAAGGGCGGATGGGATGCCGATGGAAAGCGGAACGATAGTGAGATGGTAGAAATTCGCCTTCGCTAGATTCCTATCCGCGAGTGCTGCATCAATCTTTTTGCTCGCGAAAGCACCCGGAACCGCATAGCAAAAATTCCTCCAGACCTGGAGAAAAACCGAAACAGGCAAGGCAAGTGCCACGGCGGCTGCGGTACCCGCACCCGTAATAATGGCAAATGCGCAGCCAAGAACGCCGGATGCGTAGACCTCGGGAGGCACTGCGGCACCGACCATAATGGCGCCCATGAACATCGATTCCAAAGCGGCGCCGACGATGCAGCCCGTCTGAACATCACCAAGAATAAGGCCGACGAAAAGGCTGGTGAACAGAGGACGACCGAGCATGGTAATTCCGAATAGCTGCTCGTCCATCGACGCGACAAACGCGACCAGCGCAATGAGTATATATTGCACGACCATTTTGATCCCCTTAAAAAACACCGATGGCCCGGATTGAAGAGAACCCTTCAAACCCGGACCAACGATTGGATGACGCCTGCCTTAGTAATTCATCTGGTGATAGTAGCGGCGAGTGGTCAGCGGGTGGTTTCGCACATTCTCCAGGTGGCAGCTAAGACGCTCGGTGATGGTGTAGATAACCAGCGGGGAGACGATCTTGCGGAACTCGGGCTTGGAGAAAGGCAGCTCGACGGTGGAAGTGTCGAAGGTGTTGACCTTAACCTTAACGCCCTTCTCGTCCTCAAGCAACTTGGTGAAGTTCATAACACGGTCCATCAGCGGACGGGTCTCATCCTCGCCATAGAGCATGATGATGCTGGTGTCGTTCTCGCACAGCTCGATGGTGCCGTGGAAGAATTCAGCCGCGTGAATCGACTTGGTCTTGATCCACTGCATCTCCTCGAGGATGCACATGGCGTAATCGTAGGCCTCGCCCCAAAGCATTCCAGAGCCAACGACCATGTGGTAGTCAACGTCCTTGAAGTCCTCGGCCATGGCCTTGGCAGGAGCCTCGTAAGTCTCCTTGGCCTTGATGAGGTACGGAGTGATCTGGGCGAACTCATCCATAAAGGTGTCGTAGTCAGCGAAGTCGCCGGCGTTCTTGAGGAAGCGTGCGAGCATGGTGATCTGATAGGTGTAAATCGCCTCGCACAGCACGTCGTCCTCGGCAAAGCTGAAGAACTTATAATCGGCGTACTCAGTCGCGGGGGTATTATCGTTGGAAACGTACATCACGGTACGGGCACCGTGCTCCTGGCAGTACTTCGCCGCCTCGATGATCTCGGGCGTGGTGCCGGTACGAGTGGAGAAGACGCAAACGGAATCCTTGTTGAAACGCTTGTGGCCCATAGCAAGGAACTCGGCAGCGATTACGCAGTGGGTCTCGATCTTGGACGTGGTGGTATCGAACCAGTACTGCATGGGAAGGGTGTGGGCCCAGGTGCCACCGCAGCCGATGAAGAAGATGTTGGAATAACCCTGCTCGCAGATCTCATCCACGGCCTTGTCGATCCGGGGACGAAGGGCGAGTGCATCGCCGACAACCTTCTCATAACGCGGAACATCAAAGTTGAACATGGCATTTCCTCCTTTATTTGTGCTGCCTTGCCTTTGAATCCCCCACCCCTGCTTCTTTCTCTGTTCTGGTGGGCTCTTCGTTGTCTGTATTATGTAATATAACGTATCGATATCAAAGCTGTAATACTATTAGTTCCGCGAACGGTGTTCATTATTCCTACCAACGCATTTACCTGCATATTTCAATTGTCTCAACTTGCCGTAAACGGTATATCGTTGCAAAACACAGAAAGACATATAGTCGTAATAGTTATATAGATCTTTTTAAACCATCTGCAGTACGTAACTAGATGGCACATAATATGCGACCGGCAACCACCGTATCTTTTATCGCCCAGATTTTTATTTTTGGCCGCTCTTTTCAATGCGCATATAGAAAAACGAAACCGTCCCGCCTTCTGCCTAACGCAAAAGACGGGACGGAACTTTGTAAATCTGGTCAGAACAATCTTACGATACCGCCCCGTTCAAGAGCCGGGGGGCAAATATCACGAAAGGCAATGGACTACAGCTCGATTTTCTGGTCTCTCGGAACCTGCCTGATCTCCATCTCGATTCCCGCCGACTTGAGCTCATCTATCATCTCGAGATCGGCGTCGCTCGCAAACACCGTTGGAGAAAGTCGATGTATCGCCTCTTTGCGCGGCTTAGTGCCTCCGATATTTATATGGGTTATCGCATCAAAACCCTTAGCGAGCCTATAAGCATCCTCAATGCTCTCAACAACGATGAACAGCCGATATTTATCGGTTACGCCACTTGATAGCGCCTTAATGGAATCATCGATAGATTTGATAACGAGCTTCACGCCCGACGGACGTGCCAATTTAAGCGTATTTTTGCGAACGTCATCTTTTACAACAGCGTCGCTGGCGACAAGGATGCAATCGGTGCCGAGTTCCTGCGTCCACGTCATCGCAACCTGACCATGAATCAGTCGATAATCAACCCTAAGCAGAGTAATCATTGTTAACCTTCCTTATTAGAACTCATCATCTGCTTCAGCTTCTTTTGGAACAACGCATAACTTAGTTCCGCTCTTACCTATCCTATCTACCAAATCTTCCAGCCCCTTATCATCGAGCGAGTCGAGACTTACAAGAACCTCGAGTACCAATGGGAGAGACATACCGGCAACGAGGCGAATCGACTGGTCGCCAAGACGACTCATGAACGCGTTGTTGACCGACCCTCCATAAATATCAGTAACGATGACCCATTCGTCCCCGTCCTCGCGGCCCTCTTCCCAACAATCTATCAGCGCCTCTACATCCATGGATTCGGAATCAACATATGCACAAAGGACATTGATTCGCGAATCCTCTCCGCAGAACATCTGAACGGTTTCTCGCATGGCTCTCGCTAGGGGACCATGACTGGCGAGAAGCAATTTCCTCATATAGCAACCTCATCTTTCTTCAATTACTTAAATGTATACTACGTATTATTTTGTATTGTTATTAGTAGTATGCAAATATTTTTTATGAGGTCAATCTCGTTCTTTTCATCATCCGCAAATGGCAAGCAATTACCCGTAAACGGCAAAAAGGCGCGTATGCAACAAGCAAAACGCGCCCACAAGCAACTATAAATACTGCTTAAAGATAGAATTTCAAACGCTCAGTGCAATACACCTGTCGTGAAAGAAAAATCGGCTGTCCTTCTGAATCACATCGCTTGTCGACAAACAAAAGCAAGGCGGCACCAGTCTCAACATTAAGATTCTCCGCCTCATAACCGTTGGCAAAGCAGACCTGTAAAGTTCTCTCATTCGATCCGAGCGATACCCCATGACTTTCAAGAACCTCCAAAAGCGAGCCGGATAAATCCTCGTGATCAAGAAAGGAAAGGGATGGGGCATAACTGTTGGTTTCCAAAACAGTCGGAACGCCATCGACCAGACGAAGCCTTCTTGTTTGAAGAATGTTCTCGTCCTCACGCACACCTAGGAAGCGCATGTCCTTAAGAGACGGGTATACCCATCCAGCTTGGAGCACTTTGGTAGAGGGCTTCTTTCCGGACAACATGCAAGAATGGGTAAAACTCTCCCTATCGTCAGCGGCATACGTATCGCGCTTCATGGTCACAAAAGTACCCTTTCCCCTGGTCCTTTCAACCATGTCAGCATCTTCGAGTTCCTTGATGGCAGCGCGCACCGTGATTCTACTAACGTCATACTGATCCATAAGGTCAGTTTCCGTAGGTAGTTTGTCTCCCTCTTTGAACACGCCGCCGTCAATCTTTTCCATAAGATCGTTAACAATCTGCTTGTATAGAGGGACTGCACTCATCGCCTTCACCATGATGACATCTACTTTCTACCTTCGCGTTCCTCAAGGCTTTCCCAGTTAACACCCAGTTGGTTAGCCTTATTTGAGAAAAAAACTTGAAATAATCGCCAAGCATCACTTGTTTGGAATAATGAACAGGGGACCCGGTGCTCATATATACGGTTTCGGTTAATATGAACATCGCGGCTTCGCCCTGCACGCCAAGGAGGGCCTTTTCCTCTTCAGTGGCGAGCCCTGCCTCCAAGACAATGGATGGGAAACAATTATCCTCCAGCTTAAGGCCGGTTTCCCGTTCTATAACCGAGTAGAGGGAAGCATCGTTCATATCGATATCCAGCAAAAAGGAAAAACGGGATGCGGGAAGAAAGATGTGCTCGATCATCACAGGGATGCGGTCAATGGATCGGATGCGTTTAAGATATACGGTCTTCTCCCCTTCTTTAAGACGAAGGTAATGGGAGACCGTAGACGGGGGATCGATAAGGGCTAATACCAAGACATTTGAGGATAACTCTATATTGTTAATGTTACAGAAATGACTAAAGCCCTTAAACGTGCTCAAACTCGATGTGACCTTTGCTTGCCTGACAAAAACACCCTTACCATGACGAACATCCAAAACGTCATCATCGATAAGCGTTTGAATCGCTTTGCGCACCGTCGCTCGGCTGACGTCATAATCGGAACAAAGAACGGTCTCGGAGGGAATCGCTCCATTTGCGGAGAACTCCCCTTTTTCGATTCGATTTTTCAAGTCCCTTGCAACCTGCAAATACAGAGGGACCGCACTGGCTGAAGTTATCACAGCAACCCCTATGGAAAGATTTAACATAATACATAATAAGATAACGTACTATGTAATGTTGTCCATACTAAATAGGGCAACGGTACCGATAATTCTGGCACCGTTGCCCTTTTTGGTTAAACTATGCAGTCTTGAGACGTATTAGCGGCGATTTGCGCGATAGAACTCAATCAAAGCCTTAGTAGAAGCATCCTGGGTATCCAGGGCCTCATCATCATGAAAGGCAGGGGTGATTTGCTTGGCAAGCTGCTTGCCCAACTCAACGCCCCACTGGTCGTAAGAATCGATTCCCCAGACCGTACCCTCGATAAAGGTAATGTGCTCGTACAGGGCGATAAGGGCGCCCAGCGCGTGCGGGGTGAGGTCGACGCCAAAGATGGACGTTGTGGGACGGTTGCCCTCGAAGCAGCGGGCGGGAACCATCCACTCGGCAGTGCCCTCGGCGCGTACCTCGTCAGCGGTCTTACCAAAAGCGAGGGCCTTTGTCTGGGCAAGGAAGTTACCCAGGAACAGCTCGTGGACGTCCTGGCCGTTGTCCTCGACCGCGTTGGGGGTATTCACAAACGCGATGAAGTCAGCGGGGACCATACGGGTGCCCTGGTGGATAAGCTGGTAGAAGGCGTGCTGGCCGTTGGTACCCGGCTCGCCCCAGAAGATCTCGCCGGTAGCGGTGGTGATGGGGGTGCCGTCCCAGCGGACATGCTTGCCGTTGGACTCCATGGTCAGCTGCTGCAGGTAAGCCGGGAAGCGGTGCAGGTACTGGTTGTACGGCAAAACGGCGTGGCTCTCGGCGCCAAAGAAATTGACGTACCAAACGTTCAAAAGGCCCATGAGCGCAACAACGTTCTTGTCGAACGGGGTGTTGACAAAGTACTGGTCCACCTCATGGAAGCCCTCGAGGAAGCCCTGGAAGCGCTCCGGCCCCAGTGCAACGATAAGGGACAGGCCCACAGCGGAGTCGACGGAGTAGCGACCGCCAACCCAGCTCCAAAAACCAAAAGCGTTCTCGGGATCGATGCCAAAATCCGCAACCAGGTCAAGCGCGGTGGACACGGCGACAAAGTGACGGCGAATCGCCTCGGCGTCCTGCTCGGGCGTGCCGTCGATAACGCCGGCGTCGCGCAAGCTCTTGAGCATCCAGGTCTTAGCCTCGCGCGCGTTGGTAAGGGTCTCGAGCGTTGTGAAGGTCTTGGAGACGACGATCACCAGCGTGGTCTCAGGGTCGAGGCCCTTGACCTTCTCGGCCATGTCGTTGGGGTCGATATTGGAGACGTAGGTGCAATCGATGCCGGCGTCAGCATAGGGTTTCAGGGCCTCGTACACCATGACCGGGCCAAGGTCGGAACCACCGATACCGATGGACAGCACATGCTCGATGCGCTTGCCGGAGACGCCCTTCCACTCACCGGAGCGGACGCGCTCTGCGAAGGCATACATGCGGTCGAGGACCTCGTGCACGTCGGCAACGACGTCCTGGCCGTCAACCATCAAGGTGCCGGCATCGCTTGCGGGGCGGCGCAGCGCGGTATGGAGAACGGCGCGGTCCTCAGTGGTGTTGATGTGCTCGCCGGCGAACATGGCGTCGCGACGGGCCTCGATGCCCAGCTCGGAAGCAAGGTCGAGCAAAAGCTTGACGGTCTCGTCGGTAATGAGGTTCTTGGAAAGGTCGAAGTGCAGATCGCCCAGGTCATAGCTCAGCTTGGCCACGCGATCGGGATCGGCAGCGAACCAATCCTTCAGGCTGATACCCTGGGAGACCAGCTCGTCATGATGCTTCTGCAACGCAGCCCACGCGGGGGTCTTGGTCGCATCGATGGGCGCGGAGACGGTTGTCATATGCTTCCTCCTTGTAATGGACGCGATGGAGCAGGCTCAGGCGCCCGCCCCGCTGGACGGCCCTCCCGTACGAGGCCGAATGTCCAACATCTCTATTGTATCCCTATTGCACCTCGCGCAGCCCGTCCTCGCCCAGAAACGCGGGCGCCGCCAACTTGGTATAGAACACCAGCCAGATGATCGATGCGCAAAAGCCTCCAAGCACGTCGGAAGCGTAGTGGACGCCAAGGTAGATTCGGCTGATGCCGATCATAACGATCACCGCGCTGAACGCGACCGTCAGCAGAAGGCGCTGGCGACGGTCCTGCTCGTAGTGCCACACCATCCAGACGATCAGCCCAAAGAACGCCATAGCTGCCATGGAGTGGCCCGAGGGAAAGCTGAAGCCCGACTCTACCACCAAACGGAATCCTTCGGGCCGCGGGCGCTGTATCAATGTCTTGAGCACCACGTTCAGCAAAACCGCAAGAGCAAGGTTGACCGTGCAAAACCAACCGGGACGCTTACCCGGTGCAAAGGCGGCGATTACCAAGAGCATGGCGATAAGCGAGACCGGGGTCGCCAGCGCGGAGAACGACTCCATGATGGGCGTCAACCAGTCTGAACGAAGGGTTTCGACCACAAGCCAGTAGGCCATCTGGTCGAGCTTCATCACCTCGCCTCGCAGGACATATGAGAGCAGGCCTAAAAAGATCGCGGCGCATGCGGTCACCAAGAGAATCGTCTTGTTATTCCTCGCAGCGCTCGCCACGCGACCCGCCATCTTCTCGCGCTCGCGAGGCGCCAACGGGCTCTGCTCGTCAAATTGCTTCATAGACAGCTCCTTGTAAATGCGGGATCGGTTTAAGCGCCAACCGCTCCGCAGCCTAAGGGTCGTATACGTTGCAGGGCATTGTAGCAAAAGGCTTTGACGTTCCACGCGTATAAGAGTACTATCGAACAGTAGTTCTACAAAACATGTGTTCGTGTAAGGGAGGCGCCGTGGCACAGAAGACCTATATATGTATTGACCTCAAAACGTTCTACGCCTCGGTCGAATGCGTCGACCGAGGGTGCGACCCCTTTACCACCAACCTAGTGGTAGCGGACCCGGACCGCAGCCACACCACCATCTGCCTGGCCATCACCCCCGCCATGAAAAGGCTGGGCATTCACAACCGCTGCCGTATATTTGAGATTCCGCCCGGAGTCGACTACATAATGGCCAAACCGCGCATGCGCCATTACATGGAGGTCTCGGCGCAGATCTACGGCATTTACCTGGAATACGTGAGCCCGGAAGACATCCATGCCTATTCGGTGGACGAGTGCTTCATCGATGCGACCCCCTACCTTAAGCTCTATCGCCAAACCGCGCGCGGGTTCGCCAAGACCCTTATGGACACCGTGCGGTCGCGCACGGGCATCTACGCCACAGCCGGCATAGGCCCCAATCTGTTTCTCGCGAAAGTCGCGCTGGATATCACCGCCAAGCACGTGGACGATGGCATAGGGGAACTTGACCAAGACGAGTTCAGGCGCACCATTTGGCGGCACCGCCCCATCACCGATATCTGGGGTATTGGCCCCGGCATCGCGGCACGGCTGGCAAAATACCATGTAGAGGACCTTATGGGCGTAGCCGCGCTGGATGAGAGCATCCTCTACCGCGAGCTTGGCGTCAACGCGGAATACCTCATCGACCACGCTCACGGCATCGAGCCGTGCACCATCGCCCAGATACACGCCTACCGACCCCAGGCAACCTCGCTGATGAACGGACAGGTGCTCTCACGCGATTACAGTTTTGAAGAAGCCCGCACCGTGATGCGCGAGATGGTGGACACCTCCGTGCTCGACCTGGTGGAGCGTAAGGTGGTGTGCGACCAGATCTCGCTCTACGTGGGCTACGGCCGCGACGAGGCGCCCAACCGGAATATCCCTTCTACCTGTATCGATTTCAAGACGCATAGCGCGCTGGACGACACGGTCATGATCGGAAAGGGGCGCGGCCGCATGCAGGGAGGACCTCTGTTCCGCGGAGAGCACGGGACCAGGCCGGCGGCGGGCTACGGCGCCTTCGAGCACGGCGGCGGGCAGCGAAAACTAAGCGAGAGGACAAGCTCGTTCAAAAGCCTCATGCCCTGCTTTGAACAGCTGTTTGACCAAACCATCGACCCCAGGCGCGCCATTCGCCGGGTAAACATAGGCTTTGGCAACCTGCTGCCGGAGGAATTTGCAACCTATAACCTGTTTACGGACCTCGAGGCCGAGGCGGAGGAGCGCAGCCTGCAGGAGGCGGTGCTGAGCGTGAAGCAGCGCTACGGCAAGAACGCCCTGCTTAAGGGAACCAGCTTTAAACAAGGTGCCACCGGGCGCGAGCGCAACGAACAGGTGGGAGGACACCGTGCCTAATAGCTTAGACCGCGAGCAGCCGGGCCACACCCGCGGCGGCAGACCGCGTGCGGACCGCGCCCAGCAGTTTATGCCCTTCGCAGCGCTCACGGGCTACTACCAGATGATTCGCGAGATGCAACGCGTGATCGAGGAGCGCCATGAGCTTACGGACGAGGAAGCCGCCGAGCTTGACAACGTGCTGGCGCAGGTTCACCGCGGGGACCTGGTGCGTGTGCGCTACTACGAGCGCGACGGCTATGTATCACGAACAGACATCGTCCGTCAAATCGATGCGACGCTGAGAAAGATGCGGCTGGAGCATATGGACATTCCCTTTGCGGACGTGCTCTCGGTAGAGATCGTAGGCCGCTCCGAATAGGCGTCCCGCGCGTCTCTTATCCCCCGTCGCGGCAGCCCGCAACGGACATAAACAAGCCGTCGTATTATGCAGCGCCGTGGCTTACGGTCTCCACTGGCTTCTCATCCAGAAAGATTTGTTTGCTTTATCTAGCTTTCTTCTTAACGGAGACATTGCTCTCATTTAAGTTATCCCTGTCTAACTTGCATGCGACCAAAGGGGGACCATGACGCGCGAGATCACCAAGCAGGCACTTGAAGCCGCGATCGTTCGCAACTGCTCGCCCATGCTCGCCGGCCTTAAGCCGGCATGCCTGTTCACGTTTCCCGGCGTCTTTTTGGCGCAGGGCGAGCACGTCGATAAGCAAGGGCTGGCACGCTCGAACCGCACGAGGCTCCTTGAAGAGCTGAAACCATGCGCCAAGGCGCTCGCACCAAGCGGCATCTCGCTGCGCGTTCTCACCTGGAGATCATGCGGGGCGCTGGTGTACGTCTACCGACCGGCCATGCTTAGGCGCTGGATCGCGGACCCGCATGCGGCGCGCCCTTTAAGGGAGATGGGCTACACCGCAAGCGACCTCGAGCGCGACCTTGACCGCCTGGCGCAGCGCCTGGGAGGCGAGGCAGCACCGCGCGGCGAGAAAGCGGACTGCCCCATGACCTGCAAGCACGCCGGCGGCCGCTGCAAGAAAGACTTCCCCCATGAGATCGGCTACTTCTTGGGATACCCCTATGAAGACGTCGCCGGTTTCATCCGCCACAAGGGCGAGCGCTACCTGGCGTTTGGCCAGTGGAAAGTCTACGCGAACGTCAGCAGCGCGTTGGAAACGTTCGCGCGGTACAAGCGGTGCACGGCAGACACCACATCCGCGTACCGCAGCGGCCGCGACCTGGGATCCCTCGCGGTCGCCGCCATGTAGGAAACCCCCGATGCGGGGCGAGAAGAAGGAGAACAAACCATGAGCAAGATCGCAGTTGTGTATTGGAGCGGCACCGGCAATACCGAGTCCATGGCCGCGTCGGTTGCGGACGGGGCGCGCGAGCAGGGAGCCGAGGTGGACCTGTTCCAGGTTTCCGATTTTGACGCCTCGATGCTGGAGAATTATGACGCTCTGGCGTTTGGCTGTCCCGCCATGGGATCGGAGGAGCTTGAGTCCGAGGAGTTCCAGCCGCTGTGGGACGAGGTAAAAGACCATCTTGGCGAGCGCAAGGTTGTGCTGTTTGGCAGCTATGAATGGGCTGATGGCGAGTGGCTTGAGAACTGGAAGGCGGATGCGGAGGACGCGAGCGTAAACGTTGTCGACTCGCTTGCCGTCTACGACGCCCCCGGCCCGCAGGAGCAGGCCGCCTGCCAGGCACTGGGTGCCGCGCTGGCATAGCCAAAGGCTGCCAAAAGGCTGCCGGACTGCCGTCAAGAGGCTGTCAAACAACGGTCAAAAGAGGCCCCAAATATAAGCGCACGGGCCAAGAGGGAAACGCCGGCGCTACAATAAAACCCGCGCGGGCGCACCAACCGTCTTCTTGCAAGCGGTGCGCGCCCGCGCTGTGTTTTGAACGCACGGGCCATGCTCTAAAAACTCGTCCAAAAACCCGCACGCCAAACACCCGTGCAGGCAAAAGGCGAGCCGACGGGCGAACCTGCAGATTGGAGCCTTATGAACGATTTTTCCTTCTACTCCCCCACCCGCTTTGTTTTTGGACGAAAAGCGACCGATAAGGTTGGCGAGACCCTGTCCGCCTCCGGATACCGCCGCGCGCTCATCGTCTACGGCCAGGGATCCGTGGCTCGCTTGGGCACGCTGGACCGCGTGGTGGCATCGCTTGACGCCGCGGGCGTGGAGCACGTTGAGCTGGGCGGCGTGCGCCCCAACCCGGAGATTGGCCTGGTCCGCGAGGGCGTCGAGCTTGCCCGCAAGCACGGCGTCGACGTCATCTTGCCCGTTGGCGGCGGCTCTGCCATGGACTGCGCAAAGGCTATCGCCCTGGGCGCGGTCTACGACGGCGACGTGTGGGACTTCTTCCGCAAGCGAGCCACGCCCGCCGCACGTGTCGACGTCGCCTGCGTGGTGACCATCCCGGCATCCGGTTCCGAGGCCTCCAATTCCTGCGTTATCAGCAACGACGAGGAGCATCTTAAGTGCGGTATCAACACGGACCTTAACCGTCCGGTTATCGCCATCCTTGATCCGGAGCTTACCTTCACGCTGCCCGCTTACCAGACCGCCGCGGGCGTGACCGATATGATCGCCCATATCATGGAGCGCTTCTTCTCCGGCGAGCCCGCCGTGGGCGCAACCGACAACATCGCATGCGGGCTGGTGCGCGCCGCCATGGACGCCGCGCCCAAGGTGATGGAGAACCCCGAGGACTACGACGCCCGCGCCGAGATCATGTGGGTGGGCACGCTCGCCCATAACGGTCTTGCCGGCTGCGGCCTGGGCATCCCCGGTCTGCGCGACGGCGACTGGACCTGCCACGGCCTTGAGCACGAGCTGTCCGCACTGGACACCAAGATCACCCACGGCGCCGGCCTGGCCGTGATCTTCCCCGCCTGGATGCGCTATGTGTGGCGCGAGCACCCCGAGCGCTTCTTGGAATTTGGCTCCCAGGTCTTTGGCATCGAGCCGGTCGATCCGGAAGTGGACGAGCTCGACGTGGAGGTCACGCCCGGGCAGGCCGTTGAGTATGCGGTCGAGGCCACCATCGATGAGCTGCAGGAATTCTTTGTCTCGCTGGGCATGCCCCGCACGCTGTCCGAGTTTGGCGTTACCGAAGACGACATCGAGAAGATGATGCCCGGCCTTAAGATCAACCGCGGCGAGAGCTTTGGCAGCTTTATGAAGCTCACGCTGGACGATGCGCGCGAGATCTACCGCAGCGCACTGTAAGCGCCCCCGTTTTTGCAGACGGCACCGCGCCGTAACCCCGGGACGACGCTGCGCGGGCGCCGTCCGAGGACCCGCCGCCGGCTTCCAGCGCGAGCCCTACACCTTGAGACCCGCAATAAGGACGCTTTTCCAGATCAAAAAGGCTGGAGAAGCGTCCTTTTTGTGGGTCTCATGAACACGGGGAGCTATTGATAGAGCCCTAATGCCCAAGCAGGCCGGCTCGCCTCGCCCGCAAGCTGCTCCGGACGCACCATGAACAGCTGGCCCACGCGCTGCTCCAAGCTCATGTTGGCCAAAAGCTGCGTAGGCGACTCTGCCTGCGAAGAGCCGGGTGCGTCGCTCAAAGCGCCAGAAGAGGCGACAGAAGCAGTGAAAGAAGAAGTGGACGAGGGAGAGGAAGAGCCGGGCGCTGGCGACCCGCTTTGCGCTGCGGGCGCGCACCCGGCAAGGGCGGCAGGAGCGATCGCGGCGGCTGCAAGCGCTCCGAGCCTTGAGATGCTCGTCTGTTTTAGCCAGCTATCAACGTAATTCACAGCAAGCCCTTTCTTGCATTTCTTGCGCTAGCCTGCCAAAAGAGCCTGGCAGGCCAGACCATGGACAACCCTCGCATGTGCATGGGAGTCGTTCAAACAAGGAACGTACACCAAGCGGGGTAAAAGCGCACGGGCCTCAAATAACTGCGCGGGCTCAGCGTCGGCTCGGTCTGCGTCTGACAAACCCGCGAGAAACGCAGGCGCTAGCTCATGGGGAACGTCATAGAGCGTCTCCAGGCAATCAAATGCGAATCCAGGGCAAATGCAGTATACGTCTCCCCCGTCTTGCCGAGCCTCGCGCGCGAGTTCACCAAGCCGACTTGTGGTGAAGGGGCCGAGCCATGTCCTGTTGTCCTCAAAGGGCGATTGATAAGAAAGCGACCAACGTTCTCGAGGAATCCCCAGCAATCGCGCAACGTCCTCACACGTCGCCTCAACCTGAGAAGAATAAGCATCGCCGGCCTCAACGTCCGTCAACGGAATGGAATGGAAAGAGAATGCAACGCGGTCTTTTGCCACGTTGAACCCGGCAGCGGCGACCGAGGAGGCAATCGCGTCCACATATACTTGGTAAGACCCGTAGGATTCAACCTCGCGCACGTCTGGAGACCAGCCCATCTCTTTAAGACACGAGCGTACCCTTCGAAGGGCCGACCCCGTGGTTGAATGGGCGCTTTGCGGATACAGGGGGATAACCGCCAGGCGCTGGCAGCCCTCCTGCCGCAAGCGCTCGAGCGCATCGCGAATGGAGGGATCGCCATATGACATGCCACAAACCACGCGACACCCCTCTGGAAAAACCGCGCGGTCATCATCAAACATGCGTTGCACGCCGCGCGAAAGCGATTGCGCATACACAACAAGCGGCGAGCCTTTATCTAGCCAGACTTCGCGATACTTTGCCGCCGAGGTCTTTTTTCTACAAGGCAATATGCACGCGTGCAAGATAAGCCACCATGGCAGCGCTGGCAGGGGACGTATCGCGCCATCCATAAGGAACTCGGAAAGATAGGCGCCCACCGCCTGGGGCGTCGGAGCGGCCGGAGAACCCGTATTCACCAGCAAAACACCTGTCTTTTCTTGAATCATAACGGCTCCCTTTTAGGCCATAGCGCGGTCCCTTTTCCATATGGCGGCGTACAGGCGGCAGGCCTCTCGCAGCCGGCCCGTCCGTAATGTGCGCAGCGTTAGTAGAGCGAATACCAGCCGTCGTGCTTTGCCACCGTCAAAGGAACGCTAAACAGGTCGCTCATAACTTCGCTGGTAAGCAGCCGCTCTTTGGAGCCATTAGCAAACACTGCGGCGTCCTTTATCAGCAGAATGCGATCGATTTCCGGGACGATGTCCTCTGGATAGTGGGTCACCAAAATGATGGAGCGGCCATCTTCCGCCAGGGTGCTCATAATCTGTCGCAGGTGGTACATGCCCTGCGGGTCAAGACCGGTACAGGGTTCGTCAAACACCAGCACCTGGGGGTCGCGAACAAGCTCGCGCGCCACCAGCACGCGGCGAACCTGGCCGGTAGAGAGCGTCATGATGTCGCGGTTCGCAAGGTCGCCTATACCCAGGCGCTCAAGAGCGTCCCGCGCGCGATCGCGAACCTCGCCATCCACGCTGACGCGCATGGGCAGGCCAAGCGTACCAAACACGCCGCCCATAACGATCTCGATCGCGGGCAGGTGGACGCGAACCTGATCGTGCATGGTGGCACTGACAATGCCCAGCGAAGAACGGATGTCCTCAAGCAACGGGCGCGCCTGGCCGCGAAACCTCACCGGCGGCTCCTCGCGAAACAAAGGGAACACCTCGCGCGTAAGCAGTTGGATAAACGTGGATTTGCCCGCGCCGTTGGGACCAAGCAGCGCCACATGCTCGCCCTCGTCCAATGAAAAGTCAGCAACGTGCAAAATGGTCTTGCCCGCACGCACCACCTCGGCGTCGCGAATCTGGAACAACGGCGCAGATGCGCAGCTGCCGGCCTGAGTCAACATGAAGCCCTCCCCCAAGTTGTAATGAGTTGTCTGCTATCTTACCCCTAACCTTATGGCACAACCTCCGCGCGAAAGAAGTTAACCATGTCAGAAATGCTCACCTTAGAGGCGTTTGAAGAGGCCTCGATCAAGGTCAAGGAAGTTACGCAGGAGACCAAGCTGGTCGAGAGCCCCTACCTTACTGCCGCAACGGGCAACCGCGTATGGCTCAAGCCCGAGAACATGCAGCGCACCGGAGCCTACAAGGTTCGCGGCGCGTACTACAAGATTTCCACCCTTACGCCCGAAGAGCTCTCGCGCGGCATCATCACCGCCAGCGCCGGCAACCACGCCCAGGGCGTCGCCTTCGCCGCCACGCGCGCGGGCGCGAAATCCATAGTGGTCATGCCCACCACCACGCCGCTCATCAAGGTCGAGCGCACCAAGGACTACGGTGCCGAGGTCGTTCTTCACGGCGACGTCTATGACGAGGCCTGCGAATACGCCATGCACCTGGCCGAGACCGAGGGCTACACCTTTATCCACCCCTTCAACGACCCCGTTGTCGCCACCGGCCAGGGCACCATCGCCATGGAGATCGTGCAGGAGCTGCCGCTTGTCGACACCATCTTGGTCCCCATCGGCGGCGGCGGGCTCTCCTGCGGAGTCTCCACCTTCGCCAAGCTCTACAACCCCAAAATCCGCGTCATCGGCGTTGAGCCAGCGGGCGCGGCGTGCATGAAGGCCTCCGTGGAAGCGGGCCATGTGGTCAAGCTCCCCGCAGCGAGCACCATCGCGGACGGAACCGCGGTCCTTGAACCCGGCGACCTGGTCTATCCGTATGTCCGCGACAACGTTGACGAGATTATCACGGTCGAGGACGAGGAACTCATCGTGTCGTTCCTGGATATGGTCGAGAACCACAAGATGGTGGTGGAGAACTCCGGCCTGCTCACCGTAGCGGCGCTGAAGCACCTCCCTCCCGAGAACAAGCGCGTTGTCTCCATCCTCTCCGGCGGAAACATGGACGTCATCACCATGTCCTCCGTGGTGCAGCACGGCCTGATCCAGCGCGGGCGCATCTTCACGGTCTGCGTGCTGCTGCCCGATCGACCCGGAATGCTCTTAAGCGTGGCGAGCATCATCGCGCGTGAGAACGGCAACGTCATCAAACTCGAGCACAACCAGTTCGTCGGCACCAACCGCAACGCCGCCGTCGAGCTGCGCGTCACGGTCGAGGCATTCGGCGAGGATCACAAAAGGCAGATTGTCGACGCGCTCGAGGCAGGCGGCTTCGACCCGTCCATCGTCCAAACATCGCTATAGTCTCTTCGGTAGGCAGTGTTATTTTTCGGCCGGCGGACACTTTGTTACAAAGAAGTGTCCGCTGGGTCTTTTTTATTGCACCACGCTAAAGCGCCCTGTAAAGTTTGCCCCAATGAGCAAATGCGAGGACAGGGCGAGTACGCGCCGCATCCATCCCACAGCAAGCGGGCAGTTTGAGAACCCGCGGTGGACGGCGAAGAAAAGACCCTCGAGCAGTCTTGGCAACGCAGCCGTCGCCCGCGGTCATCCCCGCGAAGGACGGACTCGCCAGTACCCAAGACCGGCCGCCACCGTTACCGGCATCGAGCGACGCGCACCTCCGCGGCCTCGCATTTCTCCCACCCGCAATAGCGCGCAGGCGTTTTTTGGAAGAGAGCGAGGACAAGGATGCAGCTGAGAAGCGATGCCATCAAGAAGGGGCTGGCCAGAGCGCCGCATCGCAGCCTTCTCAAGGCCGATGGATTGACGGATGAAGAACTCGATCGACCGCTGGTCGCCGTTGTCTCGTCCCAAAACGAAGTCATTCCCGGGCACATCCACCTGCAGCAGATCGCAGACGCCGTCAAAGCGGGCGTTCGCCTTGCCGGCGGCACCCCCCTGCAGGTCAACACCATTGGCGTATGCGACGGCATCGCCATGAACCACGAGGGCATGCACTATTCGCTCACCAGCCGCGAGGTCATCGCGGACTCGGTCGAATGCGCCGTGCAGGGCCACCAGTTCGACGCCATGGTCCTCATCCCCAGCTGCGACAAGATTGTTCCCGGCATGCTTATCGCGGCGTGCCGCTTGAACATCCCCACCGTTCTCATCTCCGGCGGCCCCATGCTTGCCGGCCGCGGCCGCTGTGGCGAGCAGACCGACCTCAACACGCTCTTTGATGCCGTGGGCCAGGTAACCGCCGGAACCATGACGCAGGAGGAATGCCATTGGCTCGAGGAGACCGCCTGCCCCACCTGCGGAAGCTGTTCGGGCATGTTCACCGCCAACTCCATCTGCTGCCTGTCCGAGGCCCTTGGCCTCGCGCTTCCCGGCAACGGCACCGTTCCGGCCGTCTACTCCGAGCGCATCCGCCTGGCAAAGCGCGCCGGCATGAAGGTGATGGACCTTCTAGAACAGGGCATCTGCGCTCGCGACCTTATAAACCCCGCATCCATTCATAACGGCATGGCGCTCGATATGGCTTTTGGCGGATCTACCAACACCATGCTCCATCTCACGGCTATCGCCCACGCGGCAGGCTGCCCCGTCACCATGGACGATTGGGACCGTGTTTCAGCGACCACGCCCAATATCGTCCGCATCGCCCCGGCGGGTCCCTTGCACATCCAGGACCTTAACAACGTGGGCGGTGTTCCCGCCATCATGCACGAGCTTTGGAGCGCCGGCGTGCTCGACACCAGCGCACTCACCTGCATGGGGCCGCTCGCAGACATCGTCCAAACCTATCCGCAGGCGGATGGCGAGGTGGTCCGCAGCCACGCAAACCCCTACTCTCCCGACGGCGGCCTTAAGGTTATGCGCGGCAACCTCGCACCGGACTGCGGCGTGGTCAAGAAGAGCGCCGTCTCCCAGGATATGCACTACCACCAGGGGCCCGCTCGCGTATTCGAGAGCGAGGAAGAAGCCTGCACCGCCATCTTTGGCGGCCAGATCAACCCCGGCGACGTAGTGGTCATTCGCTATGAGGGACCGGCCGGCGGCCCCGGCATGCGGGAGATGCTCACCCCCACCAGCGCCATATGCGGCATGGGCCTGGACAAATCCTGTGCGCTCATCACCGACGGTCGATTCTCCGGCGCCACCAAGGGCCCAGCCATTGGCCACGTGAGCCCAGAGGCCGCAGCGGGCGGCCCCATCGCCCTGGTGCAAGACGGCGACGTTATCACCATCGATATCGATGCGGGCACGCTCACCCTTGAGGTGGACGAGGACGAGCTGGCGCTTCGCCGCGCCGCTTGGCAGCCGCCCGCACCCAAGTACACCACCGGCGTACTCTCACGCTATGCCAAACTGGTAACCAGCGCAGATAAGGGGGCGTACCTCTCATGACAAACCTGGATGAAAAACTCGCCCGCCGCCAGCGCGCTATAGAGGGCAAGCCCTTTGGGCCGGGCAGCGCCACGGAGCATGAGGGCAAGACCATGTCCGGCGCGCAGGCCATCATCGCAAGCCTTGAGGCCGAAGGCGTCGACACCATCTTTGGCTATCCCGGCGGCCAGGCCATCAAGATTTACGACGCGCTGTATGACTCAAAGAAGATTCGCCACGTGCTGGCCCGCCACGAGCAGGGCGCCACGCACATGGCGGACGGCTACGCGCGCGCAACCGGCAAAGTCGGCGTAGTCCTGGTCACCAGCGGGCCGGGCGCCACCAACACCGTAACCGGCATCGCAACCGCCTTTATGGATTCCGTGCCCCTGGTGGTTATCACCGGCCAGGTCACACGCGGCGTCATCGGCACGGACGCATTCCAGGAATCCGACATTGTCGGCATCACCATGCCCGTGGTCAAGCACAGTTTCCTGCTGCAGTCTTGCGACGACCTCACCCGCACATTCCGCGAGGCCTTCTACATCGCCTCCACCGGTCGCCCCGGCCCCGTGCTGATCGACATCCCCAGCGACCTTTCGGGCTCCCAAATGGTCTTCCACTACCCGGATTCCATAAACATTCCCAGCTACAAGCCCACCTACAAGGGCAACGCCAAGCAAGTGCGCCAGGCCGCGAACCTGATAGAGTCCGCCAAGCGCCCGTTGATCTACGCTGGCGGCGGCATTGTCTCAAGCCACGCCTGCGCCGAACTGACGCAGCTGGCGGAGCACATGCGCATCCCGGTGGTCACCTCGCTTATGGGCAAGGGCGCCATGCGCTGCTCCAATCCGCTCAACCTGGGACCCGTGGGCATGCACGGCTCCAAGTACGCCAACATGGCGGTCACCGAATGCGACCTGCTCATCGCCGTGGGCGCGCGCTTCTCCGATCGCGTCACCGGCAAAGTCTCCGAGTTCGCGCCGCACGCCAAGATCATCCACATCGACATCGACCCGGCGGAGATCGGCAAGATCATCGACCCGGCCGTCCCCATCGTGGGCGATGCCAAGGTGGTGCTTGGCGCAATCTGCGATCGCCTTGCAAAAGACGGCGCCGCGCCCATCGATCAAGAGTGGGAGAAGACCGTCTTTTCTTGGCGCGATCGCTGGCCGTTCTACGCCGCAGACTTCGCTGACTATCCGGACAAGATCGCACCTGAGATCGTCCTCTCCAAACTGTCCGATAAGCTAGATCCGGAGGCTTCTATCGTCACCACCGAAGTAGGACAGCACCAGATGTGGGCGCACCAGAATATCCATCGCGAGCACGCCCGCACCTTCATCTCCTCGGGCGGTCTGGGCACCATGGGCTTTGGCTTCCCCGCGGCCATCGGCGCTCAGATCGGCTGTCCGCAAGACCAGGTGGTCTGCATCGCAGGCGACGGTTCCTTCCAGATGAACTCGCAGGAGATGGCCACGGCCGCCATCAACCGCGTACCCCTTAAGGTAGTCATCATCGACAACCGTGCGCTCGGTATGGTCCACCAGTGGCAGAGCCTCTTCTATGACCATCGCTTCTCCTTCACGGAACTGGATGCCAACCCGGACTTCGTGAAGCTGGCTGACGCATATGGCTGGCAGGCCATGCGCATCGAGCATCCAGACCAGGTCGACGAGGCGCTCGATACCATGCTCGCCTCCGACGGCCCGTTCCTGCTCGACGTCATCATCCCAACCGAGCAGACCGTCTACCCCATGGTCGCCCCCGGCGCCGCGCTCGACGACATCATCGGCGCGCTCGACGTCACCCTAGGCGGCGTGCGCGTCAGCGAAAAGGGCTTTGGTTCAACGCCCTCTCCATTTGCAAATAAGGAGGACGAGTAGCCATGATTCACATCCTCTCCGTTCTCGTCGAGAACAAAAGCGGCGTTCTGTCACGCGTCACGGGCATGATCAGCCGTCGCGGCTTCAACATCGAATCGCTGACCGTCGCCCCCACCGAGGACGAGACCCTTTCTCGCATGACCATCATTGTGGAAGCGGACGAGGTGAGCTTCGAGCAGATTACCAAGCAGCTTCACAAGCTCGTCGCGGTGTACAAGATCTCCGACCTCACCCATTCCGATGCCATCGAGCGCGAGCTCGTTCTATTCAAAGTTCAGGCCCCGCCCGAGCGTCGCCACGAAATCATCGAGATCGCCGGCATCTTCCGCGCCAACATCGTCGACGTGGGCAAAAACACGCTCACCATCGAGGCGACCGGAACCGCCAGCAAACTCGATGCCATGGAGGACCTCTTCCGAAGCTACGGCATCAAGCAGCTCACCCGAACCGGCAAGATCGCCATGTCGCGCGGCGCGCACGATCAGTAAGCGCCCTCGCCAACCGTCTCACCAAGCGCGCCCGCGCTTATGAGAAATAGGCTTAACGCAAGCCATGCACACACAAACACCAGCAGGTACGTATGTAAGGAGAACAAGGAAATGGCAGTTACCGTTTACTACGACCAGGATTGCAAGCCCGAGGTCATCCAGGGAAAGAAAATCGCCATCATCGGCTACGGCTCTCAAGGCCACGCCCACGCGCTCAATCTCATGGACTCCGGCTGCGACGTCCGCGTCGGCTTGCGCGAGGGTTCCTCGTCCGCTCAGAAGGCTGCCGAGGCCGGCCTCAAGGTCATGGGCA
Source organism: Collinsella tanakaei YIT 12063 (assembly GCF_000225705.1). Lineage (GTDB taxonomy): Bacteria > Actinomycetota > Coriobacteriia > Coriobacteriales > Coriobacteriaceae > Collinsella > Collinsella tanakaei. Next base: position 141,371 of record NZ_JH126467.1, on the reverse strand, counting down.
TGGCAGAGGCCGCGGCCGAGGCCGACGTCATCATGATCCTCACCCCCGATGAGACCCAGCCCAAGGTCTACGAAGAGTTCATCGCTCCCAACCTCAAGGCCGGCGATACCCTGGCCTTCGCCCATGGCTTCAACATCCACTACGGCTACATCAAGGCTCCCGAGGACGTCAACGTCATCATGTGCGCCCCCAAGGGACCCGGACATATCGTTCGCCGTCAGTTCACCGAGGGCTCCGGCGTGCCCGATCTGGCCTGCGTGGCCCAAGACGCTACCGGCGATGCCTGGGATATCGCCCTGGCCTATTGCTGGGGTGTCGGCGGCGGCCGTTCCGGAATCCTCAAGGCGACCTTTGCCCAGGAGACCGAAGAGGACCTCTTTGGCGAGCAGGCTGTTCTCTGCGGTGGCCTGGTCGAGCTGGTCAAGGCTGGATTCGAGACCCTTACCGAGGCCGGTTACCCCGAGGAGCTCGCCTACTTCGAGTGCTATCACGAGATGAAGATGATCGTCGACCTCATGTATGAGAGCGGCATCCACTTCATGAACTACTCCATCTCCAACACCGCCGAGTACGGTGAGTACTACGCCGGCCCCAAGGTCATCAACGATGAGAGCCGCGCCGCCATGAAGCAGATCCTGGCCCGCATCCAGGATGGCAGCTTTGCCCAGGAATTTGTGGACGATTGCAACAACAACCACAAGTGGCTCCTTGAGCAGCGCGAAGCCATCAACACGCACCCCATCGAGACCACCGGTGAGAAGATCCGTTCAATGTTCAGCTGGATCAAGAAATAGAAGCTCGAATCCGCATCTCCTGCTTGATGCCCTCTATCTTCTTGCAAAGGCTTCTATTAAACAGATCGACGCCTCCTCCCCATCTTATCTGTACCGAGCACCGTGCGCCCGCAGCCATCAAACTGGCTGCGGGCGCCCGCTTTTGTTAGCAGAGTGATTTTGATTGCAGCAGCTCTTGCATCATGCATGCAGCGTATCCAAGGTCGCGGCCGGCACGGATCAGATCGACGCCGGCTCGAAACACCTCATCGCCAAATAATCTGAACGAGCGCCAAATAATCGCCTGGTGTAGTAACGGAGCCGTGCCAAATAATCGCTTAGTGCGGAGATTTGGACAAATATTGAGTTAGTGCGGTTTGAAGGCGCTTCTGGTCGTCGCTCTTATGCATCATACAAATCGACGCAACTCATTTACCTCGTATGATGCAAACTCAATATTCACATGGTACCTTGACGAACCATCATCATCCCGCACTAAACCATTATTTGTCACGCTAGAGACCGCACTAACGCATTATTTGGCCAAACCTCCGCACTAACTCACTTTTTGTCCCAACTGGATTCCGCCAGGAAACCCCCGAAGCGCTGCGCCAGGTCACGTGTTGGCCCAATCCAGCAGAGGAGCAATGAAAACCGGTAAGCTCAGTCATCGCGAGCTTACGCGCACGAGACGATATGAGAAAGCCATTGAAGGGAAAGCCTCCCCGCGGCATACGGGGTCGCGGGCTGGGCGGGAACAATGGTTGTGTATCGTCAACCTGCGGTGCCGCCGTACCGCACGTATGGGAGGAGGCTCCCATGACCTATATTACCTCCATCGGCCTCGACGCACACGCGCGCTCCGTCTCGGCATGCGCCTTCGACCCGTTCACCGGCGAGGCGGCCCAGAGGAGGTTCGGCACCGACGCCGGCGAGATCGCGGAGTGGATCCTGGGCTTCGAGAGCCCCAAGGCGGTCTACGAGAGCGGCCCGACTGGCTTCGCCCTGTGCCGCGAGCTGCGCGCGCTGGGCGTCGACTGCGTCGTGGGCGCCGTCTCGAGGATGCAGAAGCCGTCGGCCGAGAAGAGGCGCAAGAACGACAGGCGCGACGCCGCCTTCCCGGCGCGCCTGCTCGCCACCCGCAACATCGTCGAGGTGT
>NZ_JH126467.1:128571-139117 GCF_000225705.1 Collinsella tanakaei YIT 12063 | reverse complement strand
GCGTCGCCAACGTCGCGGTCGCCCGCGAGCTCGCCTGCTGGGCCTGGGAGGTCGGCAGGCGCGCCGAGGGGACGCTCGCGTAGCTCCCCGGGGCCCACATAGCCTTCCCGCCGGGAGGGCCCGCGCTTCGACGCATCGCCGGGACCGGCTCACGACCCTTTTTATGGGCAGCCCGAGGGCCGCGCCCGACTATCGAGACTCCAAGGTTTTTCGAAACGACGGTCCCGGACGCAGAATCGAAATGCGGTAGCGCGCGGCGACATACCTGAACCCGCACGCCGCGCCACGAGCCCGCGGATATTAGCTTGCCAGGCGAGCGACGACTAACGAGCATCCGCGCGGGCCCGACCGGTCGTAATACGAGAAGGTCCGGAAAGAAATTTCCGGACCTGGCAGCTTTTGCCTCTTGACAATGGCTTTCTCATATTAAAAAGGGGCGACGCTCTCGCGCCGCCCCGTTACTATGCCCTTTGGTATCACCCTAACTATCGATCTGAGGGACAGATACGATGCGGTTGTTCTTGCGGACCCGCCGGTGATTCCTTCTTAAGCCTGACCCCGATACCATGTCGGGAAAAGGTGGCGTTCTCGAAACGCCTGAATCGCTACTCGGCCTCGGTTTCACGAACGGCGGGTCCGAAGTTTGCTATCTCATCGTTGTACATCGGAACCACCTCCCGTTTCGGTCGCTTAACTTTGGAGCGACTGCCTTTACTCATTGCTATATGTTCCCGCACTCCACCGGACTAAACATCCAACATGAAACCGTGCGCGAACGGCAGGAAAACGTCCGCGAACGGCGCGTTCACAAACGTTGAAATTCGTTAGCGAACGCTCAGAACCATTCGCGGGCAAGAAAGCCGCGACTACTAGGCGATATGGCCCAAGAAATCCTTTGTGCGCTCAGACTTCGGATGGTCGAAAACCTCCTCGGGCGTACCCTGCTCCACGATCACGCCGCCATCCATAAAGATCACGCGGTCAGCCACATCGCGCGCGAAACCCATCTCATGCGTCACCACGATCATGGTCATTCCACCGCGCGCAAGATCGCGCATAACGCCCAAAACGTCGCGGACCAACTCGGGGTCGAGCGCGCTGGTCGCCTCGTCAAACAGCATGACGTGCGGATTCATGGCAAGCGCGCGGGCGATGGCGACGCGCTGCTGCTGGCCGCCGGATAGCTGCGAGGGCATAAAGTCCACGCGGTCGGCAAGGCCAACCTTTGCAAGCTCCATCTCGGCGATGCGCTCGGCTTCCTCCTTGGAGCGCTTGAGCACCTTTTGCTGCGCGATCATAACGTTGCGCTTTGCGGAGAGGTGTGGGAACAAGTTGAACTGCTGGAACACCATGCCCAAGGTAGAGCGCACCTTGTTGATCTCGACGCCCTTCTTGGTAATGTCGACGCCCTCGACCACAATCGATCCGTTCGTAGGCGTTTCAAGCAGGTTGACGCAACGCAACATGGTCGACTTACCGGAGCCGGATGGACCCAGAACAACCACCACTTCGCCGCGGTGCACGTCCAAGTCGATGCCGCGCAGAACCACGTTGTCGCCGTAGGCCTTATGCAAGCCATGAATTTGGACGACGGGCTCCTCGATTGCGTCAGCAGCCCCACCATTTGGATTATTGCTAGTCATTTCACTCATCGATCTCACTCCCTACAGGCCTGCGATGTGATCGGGCGGGGTGGGCACAACGGTACCGGCGCTCTTCTGGGGCTTCTTGCCGGTGGGACCGGCGTTGGTCCCGGCGATAGCACCTGTGAGGCGCGCTTCAAGCATGCTGACCACGCGTGCAAGGGGCAATGTAACCACCAGATAGAATAGGGCGGCGACCACGTACGGGGTAATGGAGCCGGTAGTCGCCACAATGGTTTTCGCATACATGACAATTTCCATAACGCCCACCGCGGCAAGCAGCGAGGTGTCCTTATACAGCAAAATGAACTCGCTGGTAAGAGTGGGAATAACGTTGCGGAACGTCTGGGGAATGATGATCGACACCATGGTTTGCGTGGCGCTCATGCCAAGTGAGCGCGCGGCTTCAGACTGGCCCTTGGGGATGGACTGGATGCCGGCACGGAAAATCTCGCACAGGTACGCAGCGGAGTTCATGGCCATGACAATGACGCCCAGCGCGTAGTTATCGATATTGATGCCAGCCAAGGGCAAGCCAAAGAACGCGATATATATCTGCAGGAACGCCGGCGTGCCGCGGATGAGGTTTACATACACCCCGGCGATGGCGCGCAGGATCCTTGATTTAGAGATGCGCATGAGGGCGAAGATGAAGCCGAACGGAATCGCCAGCGGAAACGCCACCAGTACAATCGCAAGCGACATCAAGAAGCCGGTAAAGATGATTGGCAGGCTGCTAACGATCAACACCGGATTGAAGAACAGGCGTAAAAACGTATTGGAATTCCACGCCTGAACCCACGCCTGTTCCTCAAGGAAGGTCTTGAACTGGTCAAAGGGGGTAACGCCCTTTACGGTAACTGCGGGAATGCCCTCAACATCATGCTCGGAGCCATCCTCTAGCGCATAGGTGCCCGTGCATTGCATATCGCCTCCTGCAGCGGGAAACACCACGCCGTAAAGTTCAAGACGGAAGAACCTGCCCGCGGGTGCCGCCTGGGGAAAGGTAAGGCGCAAGGTCTCGCCGTCCTCCTCCATCTTGGGCTCGATAAACTCGCGGTCCATAAGGTCTTCGCCGGAAAGCATGGTCACGCGCAGGTCCTCAGTGGTGTAGGTGGTGCCCGCGGGCACGGTGATGGAAAGGCCCTTCAACGCCTCGTCCGCATCCGCTTGGACTTCCCAGGTGATACGCGTCTCGGATCCGCCCAGCACGTCGCTGCCGGAATCCCCGTTGGGTCGGCAGGTGAGCTTCTCAACCTCGAGCGCTTGAGCCTGGGTGGGCGCGACCGTCACGGCAAGGCACGCCGCCAGCGCGGCGCATGCAAGCACGGTGGTGCCCAGTGAGCGCATACGGACGAGGATGCCCTTGTGACGCGCATCTTTGCTACAAGCACCCCTGCAGGCTGAATCGCGCCAATTCGCATCGAATCTCGACGTTCCCCTGATCTCCATCGTCTTTCCCTTCTTACCAAAAACCATAACCGGGGCGCTGCGAAACCCGGCACCCCTTATGCCGCGAAAGCCCTCCTCGCTCGCAGGCGGGGAGGGCCGTGTTTCCGCAGTGATAAAAACCTTTACTTGATGTTGTACTTGGTCATCAGTTCGTCCACGGTGCCGTCCTCGGTGAGCTTGTCAATGGAATCGTTCAAAGCGTCAAGCAAGGCGGTGTTGTCCTTGTTGACGGCGATAGCGTATTCCTCGCCCGTAGAGATCTGCTTGATAACCTGCTCATTGCTAAAGGAGGTCGCGACCAGCTGGGCGGCGACGGAACGGTTGGTCACCAAGGCGTTCGCCTGGCTGGACTGGACGGCGGCGAAGCAGTCGGTAGCGTTCTTAAAGGGAACCAGCTCGGCGTTGGGGAAATTCTCCTTGGCAAAAGCCTCGGCGGTGGAACCGGACTGGACGGCGATCTTCACGCCCTCGACGTTCAGTGCATCAGCGTAGTTGTCGCCGGTGATCTCGGTGTTGTCAGCCATGGTGACGATGGCCTGGTCATCCATGTAGTAGGAGTCGGTAAAGCCAACCTCCTTCTCGCGCTCGGGAGTAGCGGTAATGGCGGCGATGCCCATGTCGTACTTGGTGCCGGAAGCGACGCCGGGGACGATGGTGTCGAAGTCGACGTTCTCAATCTTGAGCTCGAGACCCAGGTCGTCGGCGATGGCCTGCGCGAGTTCCAGGTCAAAACCCTTGTACTCGCCATCCTCCATATACTCAAAGGGCTCGTACTCAGCAGAGGTGCCAATGGTCAGCGTGCCGTCGGTCACCAGCTGCATGGTATCGGAACCGGAGGCGTCCGCGCTGCCCGCGGAATCCGCGGGGGCGCCGGAGTTGCCGCAGCCGGTCAGGGCCAACGCACCGGCAAATGCGAGGGATGCGGCGACGGCACCCAGCTTCTTCATCTTGAACATATGCAATCACTCCCAAAAGCGAAAAGTAGAAGCTGCTTTCCCTTCACGCAGTTTCTTTCGCTGCAGTATACGCTTTCTTGCATATGCGGCACCTAAAGATGCTTGAATGTTTCCCCTTTGTTTCATCAATGATGAATCGTTATGCACGCAGTATGCACGAACAAGAAACGGCTCCACCCAAGTACGAGAGGAGCCGTATTCAGAACGGGGGCGATTGGATACGCTTTCATCCCATGCAGCCAGCACGCATGGGAGCGACGGCCTAACCCGCCAGGCCGCGCAGCAGCTCGATCTCGCGCGCGTAACCGGGAAGCTCGTTGGGGGTTTCCAAAATGAACGGCAAGTCGCGCAGAACGGGATGAGTCACGATGCGTTTGAACACGTCCATGCCGCCACCAAGGTCCTCGCTGCCAAGGTAGCCCTGACCGATGACCTCGTGGCGGTCCTTATGAGCGCCGCAAGGGTTCTTGGAATCGTTGAGGTGCGTGGCGCGCAGGCGGTCAAGGCCGACCACGCGGTCGAACTCGTCCAAAACGCCGTCCAAATCATGGATGATGTCATAGCCCGCGTCGCTTACATGGCAAGAATCCATGCAAACGCCCAAGCAGCCATCGAGCTCCGGACGGCGCGACACAACGCCCTGGATAATAGCCGCGACCTCCTCAAAGCTACGACCGACTTCTGTGCCCTTGCCCGCCATGGTCTCAAGCAAGACGCAGGTGGACTGACCCTCAAACATCACCTGGCACAAGGCCTCGACAATGAGCTCGATGCCGCGCTGGGCGCCCTGGCCAACATGCGAACCGGGATGGAAGTTGTAGTACTGACCGGGCAGCATCTCCATGCGCTGCAGGTCCTCCGCCATGGCGCCTAGCGCGAACTCGCGGGCGCTCTCCTTTGCCGAGCAAGGGTTATAGGTGTAGGGCGCGTGCGCGACCAACGTGGCGAACCCATGTTGGTCCAGAATCTCGCGCAGGCCGGCGACGTCCGCCGGGTCAAGCGCCTTGGCGTTGCCGCCGCGAGGGTTACGGGTAAAGAAGGCGAACGTGTTGGCGCCTATGGACAGCGCCGTCTCCCCCATCGCCGTATAGCCCTTGGTGGTAGAAAGATGGCATCCTATCGAAAGCATGGGTTGGTTCCTTTCTTGTAAACGCCCATATGTGGGGCGATTTTCATGCATACATAGATAATGAATATTACTTGAGGTTATATACATATTGTATGCATTCGCATCCAGATAACGGACTTGCTCGCAAGCCCTGCTCGTCCAAACGCTACTCGTCCGCAACCTCTACGCCCAAGAGGCTGGCGAGCTCGAGCGCCTGGGAGGGCGAGACGCGCGCGCCACGAAGCTCGCGGTAATCGGACGAGAGCACGGGCGCCGAGAACTCGCAGCTGCTCACATCGATACCCTTGAGCGGCGTACGGAACACGTCTAGGCGCACCAGGTCGCTTTGCTTGAGCTCGCAGCGCTTGAGTCGAACGCTTTGCAACGCGGCCTCGCGCAGGCGAGAAGAGGTTACGCGCAACTGGTCGATCGAGGTCTCGGATAGGTTCGCGAGCGAGAAATCCGAATCCGCGATGAGCACGCCCGCCAAACGGGAGGACAGCAGGTTGAGCCCCGGCGCGGAGCACGAGATGAAGTCGCAGCGGTTAAGCCACGCGCGCTCCATAGAGACCCGGGTAAAGCGGCAGCTCTCAAAGCGCACGTCGCGAAACGTGCAACCGGAAAAGTCGACGCCATCGAACTGGCAGGAGCGGAAGAGAACGGTATCAAACGTCGCCTCGCCCGCATCCTCACAGGCGAGCTCGACCCCGTGGACAGACGTGTTCGCAACCAGCGCCTCGCCCTCTGCAAACGCGTCGAGCAGCTGGTCGAAGCCGACGTGCTCCCCAATCGAATTTGGCACGCGGGCAAAACAGCGCGCGCGTGAAGACCTATCCATATATGCACCCTCCAATCCGCATCCTCCATTCGCTGCGCATCATCATACCCGCCCGACTGCCGCGAGCGTCCGCGGGTATTATGTAGAGCAACAAAAACGGGTGCGCACGAGAGGAGCCAACGTGATCAACACCTTTTGCAAGACGCCGCTTTGGGAATGCAGCCGCACGCTTATCGCCGTGGCGCAAGGACAACAGCCTGCCGAGACCGTCATTCGCGACGCAAGACTGGTCAACGTCAACACGCGCGAGGTCCTGGACCATATGGACGTCGCCGTAAGCTGCGGACGCATCGCATACGTGGGTGACGCCGAGCACTGTATAGGACCCGACACCAAGGTGATCGACGCCGCCGGCCGCTATCTGGCTCCGGGCTTTTTAGACGGGCACATTCACGTGGAATCGTCGATGATGGGCGCCGCCCAGTACGCGCGCGCCGTGGTTCCGCACGGCACCGTGGGCATCTACTGGGACCCGCACGAGGTCGCCAACGTAGTCGGGCTCGACGGCGTCAAGGTAATGGTCGAGGACGCGCGCCGCACCCCGCTCAAGGCCATGGTGACCACGCCCTCGTGCGTGCCGGCGGTTCCCGGCTTTGAGGATACGGGCGCCGCGATAAGCCCCGATGACGTTGAAGAGACCATGTCCTGGGACGCGGTGGTAGGCCTAGGCGAGATGATGAACTTCCCCGGCGTTCTGGCGGGAGCCGAGCACCCCTTGGGCGAGATCGCCGCGACGCTTAGGGCGGACGAATGCGTCACCGGCCATTACTCCATCCCCGAAACCGACCGCGGCCTCAACGCCTACGTGGCAAGCGGCGTGCGATGCGACCATGAATCGACCCGCGCGGAAGACGTGCTCGCCAAGGTGCGCCTGGGCCAGTACGCGCAGCTGCGCGAAGGTTCTGCATGGCGCGACCTGGCCCATCTGGCGCCGGCGATCACTTCCGGCGCCATCGACACGCGGTACATGAACCTCATCTCGGACGACACGCACCCCAACACGCTGGTCGAGAACGGCCACCTGGACCACATCTTGCGCCGCGCCGTGCAAGAGGGCGTCGACCCCGTTATCGCCTTGCAGATGGTGACCATCAACACGGCCACTTGCTTCCACATGGACCACGAGCTTGGCAGCATCGCCCCGGGCAAGTGCGCGGACATGGTATTGATGCGCAGCCTTGTGGACTTTGACGTGCAGATGACCCTGATCGACGGCGACGTGGTGGCTGAAGACGGCCGCGCGCTCTTCGAGGTCAAGGGCACGTCCTATCCGGAATGGATTCTCAACACCATGCACTTGGGTCGAGAGATCACGCCGGAAACCTTCCGTATCCCCGCGATAGATTCGGGCGGTGAACCCCTTACCGGCCCCACCGCCCTCGTCCGTGTTGTCGAGGCGATTCCAGGCCGCGTGAGCAACATCGAGCGCCATATGGCCGTGCCCGTGGCCAATGGCCAGCTGCTCTGCGACACCGGCCAAGACGTGCTCAAGGCCTTTGTCTTCGAACGCCATCACGAGACGGGAACCTTTGGGTACGGTTTCACCAGCGGCTACGGAATCCACGGCGCCCTGGCGCAGACCGTGGCTCACGACGCCCACAACCTATTGGTCGTCGGCGACAACGATGAGGACATGGCCATAGCGGCGAACGCCCTGGTGAATTGCGGCGGCGGAGCCGTCGCCGTGCAGGACGGACGCGTCCTGGGACTGGTGGAGCTGCCGGTGGCAGGCCTTATGAGCACCAAGCCGTTGGAAGAAGTCGCGAGCGAGGTGGCCGGCCTGGAGCGAGCCTGGACCGACATGGGCTGCTCCATGCCCTCGCCCTTCATGACCATGGGCCTCACCTCGCTCGCATGCCTGCCCGACCTGCGCCTCACCAATCGCGGCCTGGTCGACTGCAACGCGTTCAAGTTCGTTCCTCTTGTTGTGGACGAGGAATAGCGCGAGTTTCCAGCCAACATAAACCCCTGCTTGCATTACCCCACCATCTTGATAGGGAGTGTTAAAAAACGCGTTAGTGCGGAGGTTTTGTCAAATAGCGCGTTAGTGCGGTTTGGATCAGGCCTAACACGAATTGCTTATACATCGAGCAGAATCACCCGGGCCATCTAGCTCGGGTGATTCGTTCACGTTATTCATAAGGCACCCTTGCTATTCCTCTCCCATTCCGCACTAACGTATTATTTGACACTCTAGGGACCACACTAACGCATTATTTGTCCTAACCTCCGCACTAACTCACTTTTTGTCCCAGCCCGCGCGTGGCGTCCAAATAGCTCGCAACCATAAACCCGGCGCCAAGGACAAAAAACAGGCACCCTACCCAAAGAAATCGCTTGTCGCGCTTCCATATCAGCACAATAAGCGAGATGACGCATGTCGCAAAAGCTACCAGAATGCCGTCGAATCCCAAAAAGCCAAAGGAGACAGGGGACGCCGGGCAGCAAGAGGAACGCCGGAAACACCATTAACAGAATCGCGACCGTGAGCGCGACCTTGATAAAGAACCTACCGCTTCCCTTGCTTGTCGCGGCGTTCCATGACGTCCTCCATAAGCACCGGGGCGCATTGCCAAAACCCGTAGCGTTATGCAATTCGTACCCGAGGACGCACGGAAAGAGAGAGATAGAAGCCGCGTAAAGGGCGAAGGTCCGTTTCGCGGCAAACGGCAACAACAGGTATGCATAAGTATGTGGACGATGCAACGCGTCCGCTACCGCTCGGTTGCAGCGAGCAAATCCTCTGCCTGCATGGCGATGCGGGTCTTATCCCATTCGGGGGCCTCATAGACGCCCTCGGTCCAAGCGGCGGCGGGCAGCACAAAGCCCTCGCCCTCGCCGCCAACAACGGTCGCCTCCACGTAGTTCAACAGGTCGACCAGCTGGCGGCGCACGTTGGCGCACGCGTTCTTGCCGCCGGCGCCGCTTATGGCCACGGGCATGTCGGTAAGCGACACCGCCGCATCATGATCGCCAGCAACCTGGGGCCGGCTCAGCCAGTCGAGCACGTTCTTCAGCGCGGCGGGATAGCTGAAATTGTACTCGGGCGTGAAGATCCAAACCCCGTCCGCCTCATCCACCTGCCGGCGCATCCGCTCCACGGACGCCGGGGCGGGAAACTCGATATCCTCGTCCATAAACGGCACGTCCGAGTAGTCAAGATAGTCGACCTGGGCCCGATCGCCCACCACATGCGCGGCATAATCCGCAAGCACGCGGTTAAACGATCCCGCTCGCAGCGAACCAACTATGAACAGAAGCTTTTTCCGAGCGTCCGTCGCCCCCTCATCCGCCTTGGTCGCAATGGCTTCTTTGGTCCCATTGGCCTTACACATAATCCCTCCAGGGTGAAATATCCTACTATTTTCATAGACTTTTCTTTTGATACCCCGCAGCCCTCATCCCAATACGGCTAATTCCACATCCATCCATCGATATGTAGTGCTAACCTATCGACAACACATGGAAAGCTCCGATTATCAACGCGAGGAGGGGCTATGGGACGCCCGAACTCCGGCGGATTGCCATGCAAAACAGCTGCCCGGCGCGGCGGCGCACGCGTCTACAGCCCCGGGGGCTGCGGTTGCGCGCTGCTGATGTTTCCCGTCGTAGCTGCCGGCGCGGGAATCGCGCTCGCCTTATCCGGCGTGGCGCTTATGGCTGCGGTCTGCCTAATAATCGCCGTAGGCATTACCGTCTATTTTGCAGTGACAGCGAATAGGCGTCGCGAACAGGGCAAGACGCTGGGCGGATGGATCATAATCCCCGCCGTCGCGCTATATGCGGTCTCAATCCCCTATCTTCTCTTCTTTTGGTGGTTCATGAGCCACTAGCGCTCACACACCGGAAAGGCTACTCATGGAGCAAATCGAATCGCGCGGACACGCCCGCGCAAGCCAAAGCGCCCCGCAGGAGACGCCCGCACTTGAAGTAGAGGACCTCTCTTACGGCTACACCGCACGCGACCTAGTATTCGATTCGGTCGATTTCGAGCTCTACGCCGGCGAGGTCGCATTTCTAATATGAGTTGAACATTGTCAAGTGGCAAAACGTCCCCGCCCCCGGGGAGCTACCGCGGGGGGCGGGGACGACCTATCTTCACCCGGGGGACGCGCCGCTTGAGGGCGTGTCTGCTCGACGCACGTTCGGCACTCTAATATCCGCGGGTCGGAACCGCATTTCGTTGCTACGGCTGGGGGCCTCCGGCTTCATCGCAGTCTCGTGGCGGGCGTGGCGGTCCCCCGCTGCCCAGAAAAAGGAACTGGAATGGCCTCCCAACGGCCTCGAGCGCGGCGCGCCCCGGGGTCGGACTCCTATCTCGCCGCGGGCGCTACCGGACCATGAGCGCTATCGCCCAGACCCAGCAGGCCATCTCGCGGGCCGTCGCGCAGTTCGCCACGCAGGGCCTCTTTCCCGCCTGCGACATGGCGTCGCGCCTGTCCTGCAGGCGGCGGTTGCACTTCGCGGCGTGCCTCGACGCCGCCGGCGCGACCCCGTGGCCCGGCCTCGGCTTCTTGGGGTGCGCGTCGACATCGGCACGTGCCACGAC
>NZ_JH126467.1:0-128192 GCF_000225705.1 Collinsella tanakaei YIT 12063 | reverse complement strand
AGGGCGCGGGAGAGGTCGCGGGCGGCCTCGGTGCGCTCGTCGGGCACCCACACCTCGACGACGTTGCGGCAGGCGAGGAGCCTGGCGAGCCACTCGGCGTCGCGCCGGTCGTTCTTGCGCCCGCGGTCGGCGGCCGGCCGGTGCATCTTGGAGACGGCGCCTACGGCGCAGTCGACGCCGAGCGCCCTCAGGGCGCGGCAGAGGTGGAAGCCGGTCGGGCCGCTCTCGTACACCGCCTTGGGCGACTCGAACCCCAGTGCCCACTCGGCGACCGACGCGGGGTCGTATCCGAACCTTGCGCGGGACACCTCGCCGGTCATGGGGTCGAAGGCGCATGCGGAGATGCTCCTCGCGTGGACGTCGAGACCGATGGCTGTGACATAATTGGACATGGCGGGCCCCTCTCCGTCGCATGTGGCGCGCGGCCACGGTTGGCGCTACGACCATTGTCGCCCGACCCACGATAGAGCTGCAAGGGGAGGGGCTCCCAATGTTCAACTCATATCGTCTCACCGGCCCCAACGGTGCGGGAAAATCCACCCTCTTTCGATGCGTCGCGGGCTGGATGCCCCCAAGACGCGGCAAGATCCGCCTTTTTGGACAAGAAGCGGCAGCGGGCAGACGAGCGCATCGCGACGGCAGGCCCGACCTCCTACTCATCAACGACGTGCCCTCCTTTTATGATGACATGACCGCCCGCGAGCACATCGACTTGGTCATACGCGCCAACAACGCCGCCGCGGATACGCAAAAGCGAATCGAGGCCCTTGTCGAAGACCTCGGCATAGCGCGCCAGCTCGACCGCCTGCCCTCCTCCTACTCAAGGGGCATGCGGCAAAAACTCGCCCTCTCGATAGCATTGGCCGCAAGGCCGCGCGTTATGCTTTTGGACGAACCCTACGGACCGCTCGACCCGGATTCGAGCGATGTTCTAAGCGGCGCCCTGCGAGAAGCGGCTACGGATGGCTGCGCCATGCTCATCAGCAGCCACCATGAGATCGCGGAGCTCGCCCCGGACATCACTTTCCACCTACGGGACGGCGCTCTTGGGATAAGGGAGCTGTAGCATGACGAGTCCGACCCTCATTTTGCTGAGGCTCGACGTACGCCACGCTGCCGACGAGCTGCGTTGGGCGTTTTGGGCCGCCGGCACCGATCTTGCGGACGAGCGCGATGCGATCGACCGCATCTATCAGCTCTATATCGTCCTTATAATGATGGGAGCCATCGCATCCTGCTGGATGTTCGCCCTCGATACCGCTCGAAGCGCGGGGGCGGGCCTTACCGGCATCAGCGCATCCATCTGCATGCTCGCTCTTCACCTGGCGCCTCTTGTCGCCCTCGCCCTTAAAGCGGACGAGGCGCTGAGGGGATGCCCCGTGCATATGACGGCTGCAGATATCGCCTGGCTGAGCCGCTCGATTCCCAAGGGGCTGTGGGTGGCCTCGAACGTGACGAAGAATTTGGTTGCGAATGCGGCGGTGGCAGCCTGCTGCGGGTACCTGCTGGGCACCTTTGGAGAGAGCGCGATCGGAACGCAAGCAGCGATCGCGGTCGCCGCCCTGATGTGCTTGGGAACACCGATTGGCGCCGCCCTGGGCAACGCCGCCGGTCTGGCCCGCATGACCGCGCCCCGCAGGCGCCGCCTTGCCGCCGTCGCGATCCTTGCTCTGGGCGCAGCCGGTTGCTGGGGCCTGGGTGGACTGATGGAAACGATCCTCCGCGCCAATATGCTCGCTCCAGTGACGCTTCCTCCCCAAACAGGGGCATTGTGCGCATCCGCCTGCGCGATGGGCATCGCACCCCTTGTCACCGCCGCGCGCGCCGCACGCATGGACAGGATCATCGACGCCAACAGCCTCTACGCGGACATGCATTCTCTTCGCCACCTGCGCATCGCCCCGGGAGGCGGCGCGCCCTATCGCAAGCTCCTCCGCATCAGGCGTCTCGAGGCGCGTCGATTCAGATCGGTCATCAACATTGGATCCGGGATGCTTGCCCCGGTAACCCGCGCGTTCATATCGCACGTGCGCCAACCGATGCCGCTGCTGAGCGCCGCCCTGTTCTGGGGCGTCATCATTATCCCGTGGTACGCCGTGCTCGCCACCACCGCGCACCACTTTATGATGAACCTGGTCTGGCTGGTGCTCGCCGTCCAGGGCATGGAATCAGCGCGCGAGGTCACCAGGGTCTTCACGGAGGATTGCCGCAACCGGATCATACGCGATGCGCTGCCGTTTGGCAGAATCCGCCTGCTCCTCGCAGACTCCGCGCTCGCCGCCAGCATACTCGTAGCCTGCGCGGGTGCCTCAACCCTTTTGATCGGCGCGGGCGAGGCGGTGCCCACCATCACCGTGCGGCTCCTGATGTGTGCGGGCATGACGCTTTCGCTAGTTGCTACGGCGATCTACGACGACCCCTCGTACAAACCCGGCGCGAAGAGACCCGGTCCGGACGTCGCGTTCATCTGCCTTTGCGCGGCGGCGCTGCTCGCATGCGGCATCGATGCGATACTGGGGGCTGCGGTGATGATTATCGCCCCCGCCTCCATGCTCTATCTAGCGCGCCGCTAGCGATTGCCTTTATCCGCGTTTCCCTTTGACGCCATCGCCTTGAGCACCGCACCCACCGGACCGGGGGTCAAGCGCCTGCCCACGTCTTGAAGACGGGCCGGGATATCGATGCCCTGGGGACAGTGGCGGGTGCACGCACCGCAATGGACGCAATTGCTCACAAGCTTGGGGGCGGACGTACGAATGGCGCTCGCCGTGAAATACTGCTGCACGCCCGTGAACCACCCATGGGCAAAACTCGCGTTGTAGGCAGAGAAGCACCCGGGGATGTTGATGCCGCGCGGGCACGGCATGCAGTAGTTGCACCCGGTACACGGCACGCGGTTTGCCGCTTCGAAGATCTTCTGCACGCGGGCGATCGCGCGCATCCTCTTCTCGTCCATGCAACCGGGGTTGGCGAGGTTGGCGACGCGGACGTTTTGATCAACCTGCTCGGGCGCGGCCATGCCGGAGAGAAGCATGGTGATCTGCGGATGGCTCCAAACCCAGGCAAGAGCCCAGTCCACGGGCGACTTAAGCTCTGCGTCGCCCGCCTGTTCAAACACCTTAAACGCTTCTGTCGGCAGCTTGCCGGCCAAGCGACCTCCCAGCAACGGCTCCATCACAAAGACGGCAAGGCCTCGCTCGGCCGCGGAAAGCACGCCCGCGGTACCCGCTTGGTAGTACTCGTTAGCATAGTTGTACTGGACTTGGCAGAAATCCCACGCGAAGGCATCCAGCATCACGGGAAAGTCCCCGGCGCTTCCGTGAAACGAAAAACCTATCTGGCGAATGCGGCCGGAGCGCTTCTGTCGCGCGATCCAATCCTCTATCCCTAAGGCGCAGACGCGCTCCCACTGCGAGGGGCTGGTAACGTTGTGGATAAGGTAGTAGTCGATATGATCGGTGCGCAGGCGGCGCAGCTGCTCGTCGAAAAAGCGATCGAAATCTTCTGCCCGCTTACAAGACGCATGCGGAAGCTTGGTTGCAAGGAACACGCTCTCTCTCGCGCCCAACTCGTCCAAAACGGCGCCCACAACCTCCTCGTTTCCAGGATAGAGATAGGCGGTGTCAAGGTAGTTGACACCTCGCTCGAGGGCGCGGGAGATAATGCGCCTTGCCGACGCGACGTCCGGTCGACCCACCTGGTAACCCGGAAACCTCATGCATCCCAACCCCAGGGCTGAGACCTTGTTGCCGCTTTTAGGATCGATCCTGTACTGCATGCGCTCCCCCTTCCTCGTCCCCTCGGACAACGGCGGCGCCTTTTGGCGTTCGCCGTTAGCGATAACCGTAGCATACGCGCGCGAGCGTCGCGCACTTGACCTTGAGCGAGGTTCAGGGGATAACCTAAGAGGGAAAAACGTGGACGAGGAGATCTGCATGTCGCAAAGAAACGTAACCAAGCTTGAAAAGCCCGCCGTACGCAGGACGCTCAGGCGCTTTTGGGAGGTCACCCGCATGAAGCCGGGCGCGGCGGCGCTCGCGGTATTCACATCGGTCGCCTACATAGCGCTACTGGTCTTTGTGAACACCTGGGTGATGGGCCTCATCGTGGACCGCGTGCAGGCGGCCCCCGTCGCGGCAGACGACGTATGGACGGTCTTTGGCCCCTACATCCTGGCGCTTCTGGCCGTGAACCTCATTGGCCAGGCATGCTCCAAGCTACAGGACTACGCCGTCTACAAGCTACAGATCAACGGCAACTACCACCTGGCCCGCCTGTGTTTCGACACGCTGTCCAACCAATCCATGACGTTTCACACCAGCCGGTTTGGCGGCGCGCTGGTTAGCCAAACCAGCAAGTTCATGAGCGGCTACACCCAGATGGTGGACGTAGTGGTCTACTCGCTCATCCCCACCATCGCGAGCACGGCCTGCACGTTCATCGCGCTCGCTCCGGCGGTCCCCGCCTACGCGGCAGCGCTCGCGGTGATGCTGGTGGTCTACGTGATCGTGGCGACGCGCATGTACCAGCGAATCCTTCCGCTTTCCGCGGAAACGGCCAAAGCGCAAAACCGCCTCTCCGGCGTGCTATCGGATGCCGTCACCAACATCTTGGCCGTCAAGACCTGCGGACGAGAAGACTTTGAAAAGGACCTCTTCAACCAAGCGGACCTTGACGCCATGCGCGCCGAGAGCCGCTCGATGCGAGCCACCATGCAGCGCGGCTTCACCACCAGCGGCATCATCACCGTGATCATGCTGGTTGTATCGATTTTCGTCGCCGGCGGCAACGCGTGGTTTGGCATCTCGAGCGGCATGCTGGTGATGATGTTCTCCTACACCTACCAGCTTTCCATGAGGTTCAACTACATCAACTCCATGATGCAGCGCATGAACCGCGCCATAGGTGACGCGAGCGAGATGGCGCGCATTTTGGACGAGCCCCGCCTGGTGGAAGACGCCCCCGGCGCACCGGACCTTGCGGTTATCCGCGGGGCTATCGATTTCGAGCACATTGGATTCGCCTACGCGGACGCCGCGCAGGGCGACCGCGTGTTTAGCGACCTTAACCTGCACATCGAACCCGGTCAGCGCGTAGGCCTGGTGGGACGCTCGGGCTCGGGTAAGACCACCCTCACCAAGCTGCTGCTTCGCCTCTCCGACGTGCAAGACGGCCACGTCTACGTTGACGGTCAGGACATCTCCGCGTGCACGCAGCAGAGCCTTCGCCGCCAGATAGCCTACGTTCCGCAGGAAGCGCTGTTATTTCACCGCTCTATCCGCGAAAACATTTCTTACGGGCGCCCCGATGCGACCGAGGCGGAGATTCGCCGTGCGGCGCAACTCGCCAACGCGTTGGAGTTCATCAACCGCTTGCCCGCGGGGCTGGATACCCTGGTGGGAGAACGCGGCGTCAAACTGTCCGGCGGGCAGCGCCAGCGCGTAGCAATCGCGCGCGCCATCCTCGCGGACGCCCCCATCTTGGTGCTGGACGAGGCGACCAGCGCGCTCGACTCCGAAAGCGAGGCACTGGTGCAAGACGCCCTTGAGAATCTTATGCAGGGACGCACCTCGATTGTGGTGGCGCACCGCTTGTCGACCGTCGCCGCACTCGACCGCATCGTGGTGCTAGCGGACGGCGAGATCGTAGAAGACGGCACGCACGCCGAGCTTGCAGCGGCCGGCGGAGAGTATGCCGCG
This sequence comes from Collinsella tanakaei YIT 12063, assembly GCF_000225705.1. Classification (GTDB taxonomy): domain Bacteria; phylum Actinomycetota; class Coriobacteriia; order Coriobacteriales; family Coriobacteriaceae; genus Collinsella; species Collinsella tanakaei. The sequence continues at coordinate 122,493 of NZ_JH126467.1, read as the reverse complement.
CTTTGGAGCCGCCAGACCGGCGCGTTTTTGGATAGCGAGTAGGCGGCGGGCTTCCCGGTATGCCGGGTGCCCTTTACGCTTGATGCGGTACAGGGCGAGGGCCCCATGCCGCGCGGATGGCATCGATGATCTGCGCCGTGCGGACAGTGGATGCAAGCGGCATGATGGGGCTCTCGCTTTTACCCGAGCGCATGAGCCCGCAGAAATGCTCAACCTCGCCGTAGAAGTCATCGACCACAAGCGGCATGTCCTCAATCATGGGCTCGCCATTCCCCCGCGTCACCAACAAAGATGAAGGACGGTGGAACATGGAGACAAGGATGCTGCCGCGCTCGCAATCGATACGGCATTCGACCTTATACGCCTGGCTATCACCCGAGAAATCGAGACGCACGGGAACGTCGCCTATGCGAAGGAGGACCTCATCCGCGATGTCGACGGATACTCCGCCGCGCCCCTCGATCCAACGCACCTCCGCCCGCTCGACGGCAACATCGCCGGCCAGGATATCCTCCGTCCACGCGACCCCGTAGCAGCCAAGGTCATACAACGTTCCTCCCTGATCGGGATCGAGCAGGTAGCTATCGCGAAGCTCTCCGTAATCGAGTAAATGGGCCACGTCCACGCTTGCAACCGCCCCCAGCTCACCGCTATCGAGCAGCTCGTGAACACGCGAGCGAACAGGTGTAAAGCGCGGCTTCATCGCTTCCATGAACAGCGCGCCGGATTCACGAGCCGCGCGGGCGACCTCATCCGCCTGCGCCCCGGCGAGAACCGCCGGCTTCTCGCACAGCACCGCCTTGCCGGCCGACAGCGCCCGGCAGCTCCAAGTAGCATGCAAGCCGTGAGGCAGAGCTATGTACACGGCGTCCACGTCGTCATCCAACAGCAAGCGCTCATGCGCTTTCCATCCATTATCGCTTGCACTCGCATAGCACTTGCCCATGTCAACGCGATGCTTTTCAGCGTAAGCGGAGAGTCGCTCCGCGTTCCTACCAGAGATCGCCACAAGCTCGGCGCCCTCGACGCGCTCGAGCGCCGCGGCAAAGCGATGCGCGATCGAGCCCGCGCCCAGAATACCCCAGCGAATGCATTCCATAAGGCCTCCCACCTGTTAAAGCGTACGTTTGTCATGATACTCGCCCGCGACGGCCTCGCGGGCGAAGGCGCTCGCGATCAGTATGGTCAATGAGGGCCACGAGGTGGGTAACTCCAAGCTTATACATAAGCAAATGCCGCACGATATGCCGTTGTCGCCCATCTGAAACCGGCATCGGAAGGGATTTCACGCAGCTACGATAGTTATATATCTAACGTTTAGATATAGTTTGTCTCCAACATTACGAAGAATAGCAAGTCAAATAGTCCCAGGCGCGGCCTCGCCATCTCACTCGGAAGAACTATCAAGTCTATGGAAATAATCCCATACCCACCTGAAGCGTTTCAATTGCCACACCAAACGCTGACGGCTTTATTTCATGAACTCCGCCTGTATGAAAGAATTAGAATCGGCAGTTCGCAGATTGCCCGCGTGCATAATGACGTCGCGCACCGCCTCCGACAAAACCCGCAGCCCTCCCCATTGCAACATGGAGAGGGCTGCGGGCCTCAAAAATCCGTGTGTTTCCGCGCGAAGGCGTGCTTCATCTACGCCATGGCGGCGGCGTCGGAGGCATCAGCCTCGGGCGACGCCTCATCGGAATCTTTGCCCTGCGAGGTCGCTCGGATGGCTCCGAACTTGGTAACCTGACGCGTCGCCGCATCGTCGCTTTCCGCATCATCGCCCTCGACGGACTTGGCATACGAGAACTCGATGGCATCGCCAACGTGGTAGCGAACAATACCCAACATATCGGGCAGAGCGAAATCGTAGATGGCATCATCGCCCTCAAGCGTCACGTAAAAATGGGAGTTACCGTCGATGACGGCCTGCGCGATGCTTGCGATCTTGCCGGAGGCCTTCTCTTCAGCACCGGATGCGGCGGCCTCATCCTCGCTTAAGGTGCCATCGGCAGCAAGCATAGACAGATAGCTCTCCTGGGTCGCCGCAACGGTGGAGCCGGTCGCGACGCTTTGGTAGTGCTGCACGTTGATCATGGCATACATCTTGACCAAACCGGCGTTGTCCTTCAGCGCCATAAAGTAGGTGGGCTGTCCGGAGACGTTAAGCAGCAACGGATAGGTCGCCTGGTACTTAAGGTTTTGTACCTGGCCCTCGGCAGAAGCCATGGCGGAATCCTCGGTCGCGCCCGGCACGGAATAGAAATGCGACTCGCCGGTGCGCTGGTTCACCAAGATAAAGCCAACGCTGGAGTTATCAGCGGTAACGGAGGTCACGCCGGAGTATAGGTAGATATCCTCGCCCTGCGCAAGGTAGCTGTAGCCAAGCTGGCCATCCGTGCCCGGCGTTGTGCGCACCACGCCCTGCTGTCCCAACCAGGAGTTGAGCCAGCCCTTAGCGTAGGCGCCGCTCCAGTTGTACTGCTGGATCAGCAGGTCGCTGGGATAGGCGCGATCAACCCAGCTAGGCACGTCTTCAACGGCGTAGTCCTCGGTCTCGCCAGTGCACGCGTTAACGAGCACCACGCGGCTCACGGTTGTTCCTTCAAACAATCCGATGGTGCGCTTCTGCACGGGGAACACCCACCAGGGCGTCCCCTCCTCATCCAGCTCGAAGGACTTCTGGTCAAACATGTAGGTAGGATACTTCAGCTGCGCGTAGCGGTCGATATTGCGCGCCAGGGGCTCGGACTCGCTGTACCTGATGGCGTCCTTCAAACGGACTACCTCTGCCTCCTGGGTCACCATGTCAACCAGCACGTATGCGGGAATGCCCTGGCTGCGGTTGGAAAACCACTTGAACAGGTCCGCGTACGTAAGCGGGCTCACGCGCACCGGGCGTCCTTGGTAGTTGATCATGCTGTAGGCGGGGCTGATCTCGAACTGGCTCACGTACTCAGGAATAGATCCCATGGCGCGGTTGCCAAGCAGCACGGCGGAATCGCGGTCGATAACCGGGACCTCGGAATAATCCACCTGTTCGATGTCCTTGGCGAAGTCTCCGTCCGTGGTGTTAAGCACGGTCGCGTAGCGCTCGGCGTTACCCGGCATGAACGGCTCGCCCCACAGCACGCCAAGGAAGAATAGGACGATGACGGCAGCGGGAACAAAGACCAAGCGGTTGAAGAGCTTCTCATGCTTCTCGGATCTCAGCGCGGCGATCTTGAAGCCGAAGATAGCGGCCATGGCGATAACCAGAACCCACATCCAAACACCGGGGCTTTGTAAGTTGAGGGCGGGATGGAACCACCAGTAGCCCGCAACCAAAGCCACGGCCAGCAAGATGGCGAGCGCTATAAACGCGCGGCGGCTCCATTGCGCTATACGCTGGGCGATGGGGCTGGGCGCACGGCGCCCGCGGTGCCTTCCACCGTGACGGGAGGAACCGGAACCGCCCTTGCTGGAACCCTTGCCAGCAGCAGAGCCACCGGACCCAGCGCGGCGCTCCTCCCCATCGATAACCGCATCAACGGGAATGGGTCCGTCATGAGCATCAGATGAGGACGAGCCGCCAAAGCCCGATCCAAATCCATTTCCAGAAAAACCAAACATGCTATGGAGCATGTCTTGGAAATCGTCATTGTTGAAATCGTCGTTACCCTGGGCCACCGTCGGTCCACTCCTTCATCCGTTTTAGGACAGATTGATACATAACGTCCAATATACCCACGGAAAAAGGCGCTCAACCCTATCAACGTAGCTTCGCGCGCCAACAGCTATCAAGAAATCCAGGCGTCCCAAAAGCCCAAATTCGGCCAAAGAGGGGCCGGTAGGCGCTATTCCGCTCCGTGACCCCCCCCCTCTACGCTACCGCGGCCACCATCTTTTTGATGAGCTTTTTGCGCGAATCGCAGGCCACCAGCTTCCCGTTGATGCGTGCATAGGCCTTGCCTTCGAGCTCGGGATTCTTCTTTAGGCATTTACCAAAGCAACCGCATGAATAATCATCTTTAGTCAAAACCTCTTTAAGGTGCTTACCCTTGATACCAGAGCACTTGGGGCAGATCTTGATGGCGGTCTTCGACATGAGGGCCTCCCGTTAAAGCAAGCCCGATGCGCCGCGGCGAACGAGTCGCAGTCCGACGCAACGGCGTTTCATTATATGCATCGAGATTACCATCATTTTTACCCAAATAGTTGCACAAAGGAAACTATTCTAAAGATTTCCGATGACCCGCTGTGTGCGCGGCTGATTGGAAAAGACGTTTTAGCACCGAACGCATACACAAGGGGTAGAATGGTTGACCTTGAACACGGCAACTAAGGAGGAACTGGTGAGGGTTATCGTCTACACGGACGGCGCGGCGCGAGGCAACCCGGGGCGCGGCGGCTACGGAGCGGTTTTAAGCTGCGTCACCCCATCCGGCAAAGAGCACGTGCTGGAGCTCTCGCGCGGCTACGAGCGCACCACCAACAACCGCATGGAGCTACTCGCCGCAATCGTAGCACTGGAGGCCCTCAAGCGCCCATGCGAGGTAGAGCTGCACTCAGACTCGCAGTACGTGGTTAACGCCTTCAACAAGCATTGGGTCGAAGGCTGGCAGCGCCGCGGCTGGCAGACCTCGCAAAAAAAGCCGGTGAAGAACATCGATTTGTGGAAGCGCCTGCTTGCCGCAAAGGAGCCCCATCGGGTCACGTTCATGTGGGTCAAGGGCCATGCAGGCCACCCGCTCAACGAGCGCTGCGACCAGCTGGCAACCAGCGCGGCAGACTCGGGTACACTTGACATCGACACGGGATTTGTCGAAGGAGACGCCGACTAGACCCAACCAGACCAAAGGAGCCGCCATGATTCGCATCGCCACCATCGGCACCAGCATGATAACCAGCAGTCTGTTAGAGGTGCTCAAACCAAACCCGCGCGCCATCTTTGTGGGCACCTGCTCGCGCGACGCTCAGCGCGCGGAGGCCTTCACGCAGGCACACGGTGGCGATCGCGGGTTCTCTTCTGTTGAAGATCTCGCGGCATCATCTGACGTCGACGCCGTATACATAGGCTCCCCCAACGCCATTCACTACAGCCAGGCGCTCGCTTGCGTTCGCGCGGGCAAGCACGTGCTGGTCGAAAAGCCAGTCTGCGCAAACCAACGCCAAGCGGCCGAGCTCTTTGACGAGGCGACAAAACACAACGTGGTCGCACTCGAAGCCATGCGCCCCCTTCACGACCCGGCCCTGCGCCAGATCCGCGACGCCCTGCCGCGCCTGGGCACCATCCGCCGCACCACCTTGCGCTTTGGCAAATACTCCTCGCGCTATACGGACGTGCTGGCGGGCCGCCGCACCAACATCTTCGATTGCGCCATGGCATCCGGCGCGCTTATGGACATCGGCGTCTACTGCGTGGAACCACTGGTCGCCCTGTTTGGCAAGCCCCAAACCGTGCAGTGCGCAGCGGCCCTTTTGGACGATGACACACGAGGCATCACGGGAGGCGCCATAGACGGCGCGGGCGTGATCTGCGCAAGCTACCCCGGTCACATAGCGACGCTTCACTACTCCAAGATCACCTCTGATTTGGCCGAAAACCAAATAGAGGGCGAACTGGGCACGCTCACGTTCAGCGGGGTGTCGATGCCCTCGAACGCGCGCATCGACCTTCGCGAAACCAAGGCGGCCGACAGCGTTGGATATTCCAGCACCTCGACCACCGCAAGTGCGCTTGAGCTGCCCAGCTGCCCCAATACCATGGCCTATGAGCTGGATGATTTCATCGACGCCGTGCTGGCTACGCAAGCGGGTGCCCACGCCGCCGACGCACCCGCCGGTTGGCTGGGCAGCGTGGGCGACCTGCAAGCCATAAGCCTGGAGTCGCTTGAGATCATGGACGCCGCACGCCGCCAGGCGGGCGTGGTCTTCCCCAGCGACAAACAAGACCAGTAAGACGCAGGGAGGCGCCGCATGGGATTTATCGACCGCATCGTATCCCGCTCATCCAAATATGGCCTGGGTGACGAGGACCGCCCCAGCAAAGCGGACCAGCGCAGCCCCGTAGAGGAAAGTCTCCTTGCGAGGCTGCACCAGGCGTCAGACCAAAGCTGCGACACCGGCGAGGCCCAAAGCGAACCCGCTCAGCTACGCCTGCGCCTGCGCTTTATAGGCACCGTCCAGGGCGTGGGCTTCCGTTGGACCAATCAAGGCATCGCCAACCAACTCAACCTCACCGGATGGGTACGCAACAACAGCGACGGATCGGTTGAGATGGAGATCCAGGGGCCGCCCGCCGCCATCGCCGCGCACCTAGATGCCGTCCACGCCTACTACCGCCGCTTTAACAACCGCATCTGGTTGGACGAGGAGCAGGACCGCACGCCGCAGACAGACAGCAAGGGGTTCGAGGTCCGCTACTAACCCAGCACATCGAGCATCTGGCTTAGGTTCTTCTTGCCAAATGACACGCGTTCGGTACCGCCGCGCTCGACCACCACGCACGGCACGCTCATGGCGTTATACCGCTCGCGGAGCCGCGGGAAGTGCGCGACGTCGAACACGTGCGCCGTTACGCGTGGATTGTCTGCAGCGATGCGCTGTGCGGACACGACCGTCTCCGGGCACATGGTGCAAGAAAGCGACACAAGCACCTTGATGGAAACCTCGTCCACCAGCCCTGAGATCCGCGCTTCGTCATCCTGGGCGATAGGCTGGCCGGGCCCTGCGGCGTTATAGAGGCCCAGCACAAAGCTGGTGAACTCATGGCCGCCCGGAACTCCATGAAACGCTAAACCCAGCGGGTTCCCCTCGGCGTCGCATACCTCAACGTAGGGAAGCCCCTCGCCCGCCGGCGAGTCCGTAGCCGCTTCCGCCTCCTCCAGATGCAATTTGTCCGTAAGGCCGCAAATCTCGTCCATATACGCGCGAAGCTCGGAAGACAGATCGGATCCGTCTGTATGCAGCCGCAACACCAAAGAGCGCTCCATACGGGAGAATACGGTATTTAGCTGCGCAAGCATGGAGTCGTCAAATAAGGACGAGGAGCCGGCGACAGCGCCTGCCCGCGAGCCCGCCGCGCCGGGATCTGCGCCCGCGCCCGCACCAGCACCTGATGCACTCCCGGCAGCAGCCACGGGGCGTCCCGCCGGCGCCGCGGGCACAAGACCGGTACGTTCCTGCGCGGCCTTGAGATAGCGCTCCATATCCGTTGCGGTCTGCGCCGCCTGCCCTACCGCTGTGGCAACCTGGCGAAGGCTCTTCACGCACACGTCTCCCGCCGCAAACAGTCCGTCTGCAGAGGTCATCTGGTGCTCGTCGGTCAGCACGTAGCCAAAGGGATCAAGCTCGGCGATGCCTTTGACCAGCTGGGTCGCGGGTGCGTAGCCAACAAAGACAAAGATGCCAAAGGTGTCGCCGTCATCTGCGCGGTAGACGCCCTCCTCGCCGGTCTTGATATTGCGGTAGCGCAGGGTACGCAACGCGGAATCACCCGTCGCCTCAACCACCTCGGTGTTGTAGAGCACGGTGATCTTCTTGTTGCGCTTCGCCTCCTCGGCGGCAGCGGGCGCGCAGGTAAAATCATCCTCGCGCACCAAAACGGTGACGTGGCGCGCGTACTTGGTGAGAAAGACGCTCTCCTCCGCCGCGGCGAAACCGCCGCCAACAACAAAGACGTCCTTGCCGGTGAAGAACTCGCCATCGCACGTGGCGCAATAGGCGACGCCGTGGCCGCGAAACTCATCTTCGCCCGCAAAACCAACGCTGCGAGGACTGGCGCCCGTAGCGAGCAGGGCTGCGAAACAGGGGATATCGCCCTTAGAGGTCTTCACCCGCTTGACATCGCCATCCAGATCAAAGCCCATCACTTCCGCGAGCATGAACTCGGCACCAAAGGCCTGGGCCTGGCGCCTCATGGTCTCCGTGAGCTGCGAGCCGCTGGCGGCGTACACGCCGGGATAGTTCACCACCTCATCGGTAATGGTGATCTGGCCTCCAAAATGATCCTTCTCAACAACCAGCACGCGGTAACGTGCGCGGGCGAGATAGATTGCAGCGGTAAGGCCGGCAGGCCCTCCACCAATGATGACGGCATCATAGAGTTTATCGATGTCCATAAATTGGTCCTCCAACGTTATAAGCCGGGAAAGCAGCCATAACGGCGCCCGCCCGGCAAAAGGGCCGCGGCGAGGGATCTCTTCCCCACCGCGGCCCCTCTTAGGATCGTGTATGTGCCCCAAGGGGGCTCATGTGCGAAATCGCGTCGAGCAAGCGCATCGAGAATACCCTCGAAAAAGGCTCTCCTTACAGCTGACCCACCAGGTCAAGCGAGGGCTTAAGGGTCTCGGCGCCGGGCTGCCACTTAGCCGGGCACACCTCGTCACCGTGCTCGGCGACAAACTGGGCTGCCTGCAGCAGGCGGAACAGTTCGTCCGCATTACGGCCGATACCGCCGGCGTTCACCTGGTACACCTGGATCTTGCCCTGGGGATCGACGATGAAGGCGCCGCGCTCGGCCAGACCGTTCTCCTCAATGAGCACCTCGAAGTCACGGGAAAGCGCGTGGGTGGGGTCGGCGAGCATAGGATAGGCTACCTTGCCGATGCGCTCAGAGGTCTCATGCCAGGCCTTGTGGGTAAAGTGCGTGTCCGTGGAAACGGAGTACACCTCGCAACCGGCAGCGGAGAATTCAGCATACTTGTTCGCCAGGTCCTCAAGCTCCGTGGGGCACACAAAGGTGAAGTCAGCGGGATAGAAGAAGAACAGCGACCACTTGCCCAGGACGTCGTCCTTGGTGACGTTGCGGAACTCGTTGTTCTGATAGGCCTGGACGGAAAAATCGGCGATCTCTTTTCCGATAAGCGACATAATTAGTCTCCTTTCATCACAGCTATTTGCTGTCTTTATTAGTACTGAATCTTATTATGAGTAGGTACAAGGAGATGTCAAGCAGAAACTTGAGATACGGACCGAATTCTGTTGAAATATACAAGTGAGGTTATGACATTTATTATTTGCATCGCACTGCCCGCGCGTCGCGCTACGACGCACGCTTATGCTACCGGGGCGGTATAGATGCATCGAAAGGGGTCACCATGGGTGTGCAGAGACGCAACACGCGCCAGCGCGCGCTTGTGCTCGACGCCGTTCGCGCGCACGATGATCATCCGACAGCGGACGATATCTATTTGGACGTACGCCAGCAGGACGAGAAAATCAGCCGCGGCACCGTGTACCGCAATCTCAACCTTCTTGAAGAAGCGGGGATCATCAGCTCGGTCAAAACGCCGGGCGGCAACCGCTTTGATTGGAGGTCGGACGGGCACGCGCACATTCTTTGCAGAAAATGCGGGCGAGTGCAAGACGTTCCACTCGCCTATGACCTTGACCTAGATGAGGCATGCGGCGCGCAAACGGGTTTTGCCGGCATCGATCACAGCACCCTGTTCACCGGCATATGCCCGGACTGCCTTGGGGATTCCCCCGTCGCTGATACAGCTCTAGAGGACCGCCAAGCCGACTAGCGCGCAGAGGCTGGACGAGAACGGACGTGAATCTACCAACCGCGCAAAATATGGCCCCGTGCACGCTTTCATGCACGGGGCCTTTGCATACGCAAGTTTACTCGTCCACCGGGGTGTAATACGTATCTAGCACGGTCTGGTAAACCGCATCCTGATTAAGATGGAACTCCGCATAGGTTTCGCCCTCGCCCATCTCGCCATCCAGGGTGACCACGTCAAAGGAAGTCATGCCTTTCGCCAGCATAGTGCTTGCCAAATAGGAGAACTGATCAAAGCCAAGGTTGGTCCAGGTGTAGTCCTGCGCTGTCTGGTACAGGCTCAGCAGGGCCGCGGGGTCGCCCGTTGCATTCTGGAGCACCTTGCCGGTAAACGCCTTAAGGTAGGAAACCTGGCGACGCTGGCGGTCAAGCGAGGAGGTCAGCGTAGAGGTGTCGCGGAACTGAACGTAGCGCTCAGCCGTCTTGCCGTACAACGTGGTTTCCATGCCCTCGCTGATACCAACGCTGGGGACGCTTTGAACGGGCACCAGCGTGACACCGCCCACGGCATCGTTTAAGGGGCCAACGCCCTCGACGTTAAGGGTGAAGTAATAGTCGATGGGCATGCCGTACAGCACGCGCGAGGCGCAGCGGGCAACAAGCTCGGAGCTCTCCTCGCTGGTCGAACCGTAGGAATACTGCAAGCAGATCTGCATGGAGTGCGTGCCGTTGTAGTTACCCGAGATATAGGTGTCGACGTCAACCATGCTGTCGCGCGGAATGACGATGCCCGTGGCCTTACCCGTATCCGTGTTGAGGGCGACGACCATGATGGTGTCCGACTGGCCGGCGACGTCGTTGCCGCTGGCGGAGTTGGTAGTGCGATTATCGAAGCCAATAAACGCCACGGAGACCATATGCTCGTTGAGGGCGTAGGTCTTGCCGTTGTACTCGACGGTCTTGCCCTTCTCCTCGATAGCCTGGCTCATGGAGTCTTCGAAAGCCTTGCGACCACGGGCGATGGACTGGTTGATATAGATGGCACCGGCGGCGACGGCCACGGCCAAAACGATGACAACACCTAGCAGCACCCGCAACGCGATGCGGCGCTTGGACCTTTTCGCGGGCGCTTTAGTGCCGTCCTCCGCAGCGGGCGTGGAGGATGACCCCTCAACGACCTTACCCGCAGAACCCGTCGCGACCTGGACATCGGCTTCAGGCTCGAGTGGCGGCGCGGGCTCGGGAGCGGCGGAGCCGACCTCGAGTTCGGGGGCTGCGGCATGTGCAAACCGCTTACCTGCGGGAGCGGTGCCCTCGGAAGCAGAAGAGCTGCCGGAAAAATGGCGCCCGGTCATCTTCTCATCGTCCATTTACTTGGTCTCCTGATCATCAACAAGCACGCCCGTCACAATGTAGCGCGAAGATCCATGATATTCATCAAGCATGCAGGTGCTAAATTGCACGATCTTGCTGTCGACATTCAACTCGACGCCGTCGCGCACGCATTTGAGCATCGAATCGGGATTGGCCACGTAGGCAAAGTACTCATCGCGAACGCTCGCCTTGCTAAAGTCGAACGAGTTCAAAATGTGCCTATCGTCGTACTTATAGGCGGAAACAATGGTGTAGGTCAGCACGTGGCCAGGCCGGTAAATGTAGAACGTATCGTTTTGGTCAAAGAACTCCTGGTCCTCAAAGTAGTGCAGGTTCTTAAAGACGCCGTCGGTATCGTGACCGTAGATCACCGTGACGGGATCGGAGAAATCAAGGCTGTTGGCAGACTGGGTAAACGCGCACCCCACTGGGGAACCCTCGCGATTCTGATCATGCGTGAGGTAGTAGAAATCGTCCGTGGAACTCTGCTGAATGGGCGCATTGATCTGGGTGCCCGGGATATAGACCCATGCGTAGCTCTCAACGTTGTTCTCCCACAATGCGTTGAAATCGATGGGGTTCTCTTGCAGCTCTCCCCCATCATCGGGGGTATCGGGAACAGCGGCGCCCTGCATCTGCTGCTGGGCGCGAAAGACCTGGAACTGCTGCCAGATAAGATAGCCGCACCCGCACAACACGCATGCGATGAGCACACCCAAAAGAACGGTAAGCGCGCGCTTGCGCTTGGACGATGATTCGTTGGACATGGGACTCCCACAGATCAAGCCGTTTAATACGGAAAGGGGTTCGCCAGAAGACGAACCCCTATCTACATCAAGAGCGATAAAGTCAAAGAGGCAGGCCCGTTACTCGGAAACCTTCTTGCGAGCAACATACACGGCGCCGGCGGCGACGGCGACGCAAACGGTGCCGGCAGCAACGGCAGTGGTGTTCAGGCCGGTCTGAGGAGAGGTGGAGCCGGTGTCGGTGTTGACCACGCCATCTGCCTTCTTGGCTACAACGGTGTGGATGGACAGCGCGTCCGTGGTGAACGTGATGGTGCCGTCAGAGCTGGCAGTCTTGGTAACAACCTCGTTCTCCGCCTTGCCCTCATGGTCAACATAGACGGTGACCTCTGCGTTAGCATACTCGGCGCCCAGGTTGTAAGAGAACTGGTAGGGCGGCTCAACATCGCCGGTGGACTCGATCTTGAAGGACGCGACCTCGGTGAAGCCCTCGGGGACCTCGGCATTGGAAGCCTTGACAGACTCCTCAGGGGTGATGGTCAGCGAACCGGTGCCGTTGCATGCGGCAGCAGCCTTGACCTCTACGCCGGAGGGCGCCTCATACGTAACCGTGGAAGCCTTGACGTCGCCGGTAGGGCTCACCCAAGCGAAAGCGCTGACGGGCAGCGCAAGCGCCATAACCAGGGCGCCAAGAATTGCAGCGTACTTCTTCATATCAATATCTCCTTCATCCCTCAATGCATTGCGTCATGACAACCAGATGGAACGTCATGCAAGTGCCAAAAGTATAACGCACGCGCAAATTGTTGCAACCGCATCACCATAATATGCGCAATGAGCCTACCCGCGAAACATGGGCGAAATGAGGCCGATGGACTACAGAAGGCCAAAGTGCTCGCATGCCTTCCAAATACCGTCATCGTCCACCGAGGTTGTAACGTAATCCGCGCGCTCCTTCACCGTGTCCCAGGCGTTTCCCATGGCAACTCCGGTACCGACGGCCTCAAACATAGAGAGGTCGTTCTCGCCGTCGCCAAACGCGATCGCTTCTTGTGGCGAGATGCCGTAGCGCTCAAACGCCGCCCGGACACCATGAATCTTGCCGCCGTCTGCGGGCATGATGTCGCAGAACAGATGCGTCCAGCGCGTGGTGGCGACATCCGGAATGGCGTCGGTGATGATATGCTCGCGGTCCTGTCCCAAAAACGCACAGAACTGATACACCGGGGCATCGAAGGTGCGATCGATGTCATCGGGCTCGTACTCAAGGCCGGCAGCGCGCGCCACCTCCGCCACGTCATCGGTGAGCTTGCTGCAAAACGCCCTGTCGCCCTGCAGCACAAGGGCCTCGTAGCAACCGCTTTTGACTTGTTCCACCACGCTGGCCACGCCAGTTTTGGAAATGGGGTTGGAGCGAAAGACGCCGTCTGCGTCATAGCACAGCTGGCCGCTCAAGGTGATGTAGGAGTCGAACCCGGTCTTGATGCACGGGGGCAGCTGGTAGGTGGGGCGACCAGAGGAGACTATGGTCAAAATCCCTTTTTCGCGCAGCGTCGCCAACGCTTGCTTGGTCGATTCCGGCATCTTATGCGTCTTAAAGCTAAGCAGCGTGCCGTCGATGTCAAAAAACGCGGCCTTGATCATGGTTCCCCCTTCATCCCTGCAAAAGACCCCACCATGCTAGCGCATGCAAAAGCACGGGGATGCCTTGGTAGATGATACCGAAGAATCCCCGTGCGGGCTCGCATTCGCCGGAAACAAGGCTATTCGCTTAAGGCAACACGCTACGACACGCTTCCCAGGCAGGTTCTATGCCTTCTTGAAAAACGCCAGCGCGATGGCGCCGGGCCCCACATGCGTACCGATGGTCGCGCCCACGGAGTGGACGGGCAGCTCCTCCCCGGGATACTCCTCCCACAGCGCGCGGCTGTCCGCGATGTATTTGCGCAACAGCTTATCGTCCAAACCGGCGTAACCAAGCTCGATAGGCATGGAGAAGTCCGCGCCACCCACTTCCTCGATCTTCTTAGTCAGCAGGTTGCGCCCGTTCTTGGATCCGCGCGCCTTGCCCATCAAGTGGACCTCGCCGTCCTCAACGGTGACCACGGGCTTGATGGAAAGCATCTCCCCCACCGCGCCCATCGCGCCGGAAATTCTGCCGCCGCGACGCAGGTACTCAAGGGTATCGAGCAGGCCGATGACAACCACGCGGTCGCGCGAGGCTTCAACGGCGTCGGCGATCTGCTGGGCATCAAGCCCCCGGTCCACCAGCTGCAGCGCGTACTTCACCAAAATGTGCTCGCCAACCGTAACGCTTTGCGTGTCCACAATGCGCACGGGCGCATCGATCTGCGCGGCGGCGGTCACGGCGCTTTGATGCGTGCCGGAGAGTTTGGACGAGAGGGCTATGACCACAATGTCCTCTCCCGCAGCGACGGCCTCCTCGTACGCCTGCGTATAGGCATACGGGTTCACCTGGCCGGTGCTGGGCAACTCGTCGCCCTCGATAAGCAGCTCGTAGAAGCGCTCATGGCTCAAATCGACACCGTCTTGGTACACGGTGGTGCCAAAGGCAACGGTCAGCGGCAAAACGGTGAGCTGCGGATGATCGACGCTCGCCATGTCGCAGGCGGAATCGGCGATGATACGTACGGGCATGGATGTACCTCCTGGGTTCATTGCGCGCGAGCGCTAGTCGCGCGAGATCTTTTTGAGTTGGTCGAGAATGGTCGAAAGTGACGAGTACATGATCGCGCGGTTACGCTCGGACACCGCATCGCCGGACTCGCTGACCACGCGGTCGATGATCTGAGTTGCAGACTCCATAGCGGCGGCACCGCGAGCGGAGAGCATCACCGCCGCGCGATACCTGCCGGTCCCTGGATCCGGCTGCACCATGACAAACCCCTTATCCTCTAGGGTGGCCAGCGCGCGGGAGACGGCGGCGCGCGTCACGCCGCAGCGCCGGGCGAGCTCCGCGCTGGTAAGCCCCTGCGGGTGGCGTGCCAGCTGGTAGAGCAGCATCACGTCAGCGCCCTTGATGCCAAGCTTTGCCGCCTCGACCATCTTGATGCGTTGGATCTCCTTCGACAGGGCGGAAATCACGCCTACGAAGTCCTCGAACCTCTCCTGCTCCTTCTCGTCCCCTTGATCCACCGCCGCCTCCTTTCATCTACTTGTTAACACATTAACATCTTACGGGTTATTGTTAATAGGTCAACATCTTTTGAATCGCCATCCTCCGCCTGCGCAAGGTCACCACATATGAGAAAACCCCGCCGGCGCCCAAGGGGAAGCCGACGGGGTTTTGAAAGCTTTGGTCTTAATTAGAACTAGATGCAGGCAGCTTGGACCCAAGAGCAGATGAATCGAGAGCCGCTAGGCGCCAATAAAGGCAAGCGCGCTCATACCAACCAGAAACGCCAGGACGTACGGCAGAACGGCCTTGAGAAGCTCGGCATCCTTGCCGGTGACGCGCACGGCGGCAAGGCCAATAGCCAAAGTCTGCGGCGAGAGCATCTTGCCGGCGGCGACGCCCAGCGAGTTCAAGGCCACCATCCAGTAGGGGTCGGCGGAAAGCGCTTGGGCCGCCTCGCTTTGCACCTGGCCAAACAACATACCGGAACTGGTGCCGGAGCCGGTGACAAAAGTGCCGACCATGCCGATCCAAGGAGCGACCAGCGGGAAGAACGCACCGGCCACGCCAATGCAGAATGAAGAGATGGAAGAGATCATTCCGGAGTAACCCATCACCTTGGCGCAGCCCAAAACGGAAAGCATGGTGATCACGGTGGGCATCATCTGCTTGACGGTGGCAGCCAGCACCCCGCCCATGGTGCGCAGGCTCGCGCCCTGGATAAGACCGCCGGCAAACGCGGCCAGGAATATCCACACACCCGGGGTGTTGATCCAAGAGAAGGTAAGCGACCCAGGGTTATCGCCGTTAAACACGGTGACGGTGGTGGCGAACTGCGCCAGGAAACCGTTCACGGGCGGCACCAACTTAGAGGTGCCCAGCAGCAGGATGAAGATAAAGATAAAGCACGACCACGCCTTGAGCGCGGAGCGCGCATCCAGCTCCTGCCCGGCGGAAGCCTCCATATGAAAGGCGCTGTCCAGCTTACCGGAGCGCTCCGTGCGCATAGCCATAAGGGCGGTGACCGCCAGCGAGCAGATGCTGCCCACAACCACGCAGAGCTCGGGACCAACAAACGTGGCGACCGCATAGGTGGGCAAGACAAACGCCACGGCAGAGGCCAGGGTAAGCGGCAAAACGCCCTTAAAGCGATCGGCAAAGCCCACCTTGGCGCCAGAAGCGTCGCCGGAAAGCGAAGAGCCGCCCGCCACGTACACAATCAAGAACGGGGCGATCAGGAAAAATGGCGAAAGCTGCAGCATCTGAGTAGACGCCAGCTGCGCGGAATCAAGCCCCACCAAGTTGGCAAGCGACACCGTGGGGATGCCAATGGAGCCGTACGGGGTGGGAACGCCGTTAGCGAGCAGGCACATCAGCACCGCGGGGATAGGCGAGAAGCCAAGCGCGGCAAGCATTCCGGCGGGAATGGCGACGGCGGTGCCAAAGCCAGCCATGCCCTCCATAAAGCCGCCAAAGCACCATGCCACCAACAGCGCCAAAATCCTACGGTCGCTAGAGATAGAGGTGATCATCTGGCTGATAACGTCCATAGCGCCGGTCTTGACGCACAGGTTATACGTAAACACCGCGGCGATGATAACCAGCACGATCGGCCACAGCGCCATGAGAAAACCCTCAAGGCTTGCGGTGGCCGCCTGGTCAACCGGCATATGCCAGTACGCCACGGCGAGCAGAAACGACGCCACAAAAGAGCCGATAGCGGCCTTCCACGTGGGCCACTTGAATACCAAGAGCATGACAACGAGCCACAAAATGGGCACAAGGGCCAAAACAAACGAGACAAAATCCATACAGAGTCCCCAACACTGTCCGGCGACGCGGCTAACTCGCAGCTTGTCGCGCCGGTACCGTATAAAACGTGCAAAAGGATAGCGCACTCCGCGCGGCCTTGGGACGAGCAACATTTGTTGTTACCCAATAGTATTGTCGCGCGCCACATTTCTGGCGAAACTATAATAATTTGCCAAACATCTCAGCAAGCAAGTAACGTACAAGCCGGCGTGATGAGATCGATAAGAACAAAGTGACGAGGACAAGGCGGGCTAGCGTGGCAAACACTCCTTTGGACATCATCCGCGAACGCATGGCGAGGCGCGGCGATATAGTTGTGGGCAGCCCGCAAAGCAGGCGCGCCACCGTCACAAAGGGGTCCCGCCCCTCCACCGCATCAAGGCGCGGCACGGGACGCGACCAGCGCCGGCGGCCGGACCGCGAGCAAACCTTTGTGGCGCGCATGGTCAACCAGTGGTGGAACCGCCTGCTGCAATCAATCTACGAGGGTTCGCTCAGTGAGCAGGAAGCCGAGTACGAATCGCACAGCACCAAGCGCGACTACCTGTGGAACACGGTGGGCATAGGCGTATGGGGCATGGTGTTTCCCCTGCTCACGGTTGTAAGCACGCAGTTGGTGGGCACCGAGCAGGCGGGCATGTTCTCCATGGCGTTTGTCACCGGCACGCTGCTTATGATCGCCGCCAACTACGGCGTGCGCAACTACCAGGTGTCAGACATAGACGAGGTCAACTCGTTCTCGTCCTATCAAATCAATCGCTGGATCACCAGCATGCTGGCGCTGGTCGCCGGTATTTTGTACTGCACGCTGCGCGGATACGAGCCCTACATGATGACCGTCTCCGTGGGCGTCTACATATATAAGATGGTCGACGGCCTAGCGGATGTGTACGAGGGGCGCCTACAGCAAGCGGACAAGCTCTATCTTGCCGGCATCAGCCAGGCGCTGCGCTCGGTCGCGGTGGCGGCCGTGTTCTCCGTGGCGCTCTTTATCACGCGCAACTTGGCGGTGGCGTCCGTCGCGATGGCCGTGGTCGCCTGCGCGTCGCTGGTCTTGGTCTCCGCTCCCCTGGCCCTGCTCGAGACGGAAAAGTCGCGCCGTTGGAATATGGGCGAGGTGGGATCCCTGCTTCGCCAATGCTTCCCGCTGTTTGCGGCGTTGTTTTTATTCAACCTTATCGAGAGCATGCCCAAGTTTGTGATGGAGGGCATGCTGCCCTATGAAAACCAGCTCTATTTCAACGCGCTGTACTTCCCTGCGCAGGGTATTTTGCTGGCGATTGGCTTTGTCTACAAACCTCAGATGCTGCGCTTGGCAAGCATTTGGTCCAACCCGCGCAAGCGCCGTCGCTTTGACATGGTGGTGTTTGCCGTTATGACGGTCATCCTGGGAATCACGGTAGCGACCGCGCTATTCATGGGGTCCATCGGCATTCCCATCATGAGCTTCATGTACGGCGTGAACTTCGAGCGATTCCGCAACCATGCCCTGCTTATGATCGCCGCCGGCGGCATCACCGCGGCCATCGACTTTCTCTACGCCATCATTACCGTGCTGCGTCGCCAGGACGATGTCATGAAGCTCTACCTCATCGCCTTTGCCGCCAGCGTTGTGGCGCCGCTCATCTTGGTGGCGACGCTCAAGCTGATGGGCGCCGTGTTGAGCTACCTTCTGGTGATGTTGCTGTTGCTGGTGCTGCTCGTGCTGGAATACATCAACATCCGCCGCGCCATCACCCGCGAGCGCAATCCGTTTGGTTGATCGAGTCGCCGGGCAAAGCGGCATGCTGCGAAAAGCCGCCGCTGGGCCGGGGCCCTATACGCAAGCGCGCCCGGCATCGCTACTATAGAACAATAATGCTCCCGCCGGCCGCAGCGCCGCATAACCCGTAAGGCGAGAAGCCATGAACCAACCAGGTAAGACATCCGCAGATAGAAACCCTTGGAACACCGTTGGCAGCGTATCGGCAAAAAGCGGCTTACCCGCAAAAGCGAGCGATGACGCCCCGACAAACCATGCGCCCCAAGTCCCTGTGCCGACGGCGCCCGCGCCCGCCGCTCCCCTGCCGGGTCCCGAGCCCGGGCCCGCGCCAGCCGCGCCCCAAACGTTCCCGCCCGCCCCGCAGCAGCCGGTACCCGCGGCAAAAAGCACCGGTGTTCTGGCGCTCATCTTTGGCATCGCTTCTATCCTTCTGTGCTTTTTGCCCATCATCAGCACCATCATGGGTATTGCGGCAATAGCCCTGGCAATCCGGTCGGCCCGTCGCGCAGAGCACAGCGGGGCCCTTACCGCCGGCAAGATCACCGGCACCATCGGCACCGTTTTGTCCCTCCTCGTCCTAATACTCATAATCCTCAGCATAACCGTCGCATCGCGCATGTACGGCTCGCTTGGCTCACCCGCCAGCAACATCGGCGTAGACCAGGGCTACACGCCCGATCAGCAGCGGGCGTGGACCGCGGTCGAGGACAAGATGGACGCCCTTGCAAGCCAAAACGAGCAGGACGCCGCCGCGATCGCAGATCTATTCACCCAGTATGTCAACGATGACGCCGAGCTTGCCCCATACATGCAGGGCTGCGATCCCGCGCTTTACGCAACATGGTCCGTTCTGGGGCTTGAATATGAGGACGATGGCGTGTTTATCGCGGACCAAGAGGGCTACGCCTACGTCAACGTCACCGCAAGGGATGGCTTTGAGCTTGTCGGCCTTTGGTCTGACCTGCTGGACCAGGCGGCGGCAGACCCTGGTTTAGCAAACACCACGGACGAGGAATTCGCCCAGATCTTCACAGACACCTATCTACAGGCCCTTGCCGCCAGCAACGAAATGTATGAAACCACCATCGTGCTCGACCTCCAACAGGATGCCGACGCCACATGGTCCGTTGTGGAAGAAAGCTGGGATGAGGCGTTAGCCTATCTTTTTGGCCTGTAAGGGCAGGTCAAGGAAACCTTGCGCCCCGCCATGGGCAACTCGATTGAGATAAGCGGCGTCGCCTGTTCTGCCGCGGGCCCCTACTCGCCCTCGCGAACCTCCGCATACCACACGCGGCGGTCCTCAAGACGCATCACGCCCACGCGGCCAGAAGGATAGCCCGTCGCCGCGGCGCAATCCACGCAGATGCGGTCCGCCTCGCCAAAGGTGCTTGCGGTGGCGCCGACCTCCACCATGCATCCGTACATACCTTCATGCGCGCCGGTGCCGCCCATCAACGTTGCGTAGCGACGCAGCAAGATCGATGGCGTGTGCCCTGCCACAACAACCGGTCCGCGCCCGTCAGGACCCACAAGGCCCGTAGGCGCTCCCCAAAACTCGGAACGTATCCACAGCAGGTCGTCGGCAGACTGGCTCGCCATCATATCGCGCAGCGTCGCCACGTCTGCGCCCGATGCAACGCTGGAACCCGCGGCGTCTGCAAAAGCCCCCGTGGATCCAGCCGTGCCGGCCATCGCAAGATATGCCCGCGCCGCAAGCGCGTCTATGCCGGCATGGGTCAACAGGTAGGTACGACGGGCATCGCAGCCCAGCACACCCGCGCGCGCCGCGGCGCCCGGACGGCGATCGTCCACCTCGACCACATCGAAAAGCGGCAGTTGCGCGATCCAGTCGATAAGGTCGGCCGCCTCGTCAGACGCCAGCGAATCCAAGCCGCGCGCGGTAGTGGACCCGCCGTTCATCTCCCAAATAAAGACCTCGCGCTCGTCCTCGCTCATCAAGGTATCCAGCAGCATGCGCTCGTGGTTGCCCATGAGCACGCGAGCGTTGGGAAGGGAGCGCACCAGACGCAGCACGCCAACGGGGTCCGGCCCGCGATCAACCATATCGCCCAACACGTAGACGACGTCGCCGCTACCGGGTCCCGCAAGCTCGAGCGCGCGATCAAGCGCCCGAACATGACCGTGAGCATCCGAGGTTACATACGTCGCCATATCTCCCCCTCAGGAGTAAACCTTCAACCTTCAAGTGATAGTTTACACTTTCTGGTCCCCGGCATCGCAAAAAAGACAATATGCCCCATTCGCCATCAACCTACCATGAATGCGGTTATTAAAAGAAGACGTCCCCGCATCGCGCGCCGAGACCTTCCCGGCGCCGTCTGCTATGTTAGGTAACGTTTTCATTACATGGAACATACTCCACTATAGTAGAGTACTAAGGCAAAATTCCTGGACCCCGCAAGGGAGGTCATTTGACGATGACACGCGTGCACAACTTCTCCGCCGGCCCGGCCGCCCTTCCCCTGAGCGTGCTGGAAGAAATCAAAAACGAGCTGCCGGAATACGGCGACTCCGGCATGTCCGTAATGGAGATGAGTCATCGCTCCCCCGCGTACCAGGCTATTATCGAAGATGCTGAGGCGACGCTTCGACGCGTCATGGGCATACCCTCAAACTACCGCGTCCTGTTTTTGCAAGGCGGCGCCACCCTGCAGTTCGCCGGCATCCCCATGAACCTCATGCGGCGCGGCCGGTGCGGACACGTAGTCACGGGCAACTTCGCGAAGAAGGCTTGGCAAGAGGCCGCTCGCTACGGCGATGCCCGCGTGCTCGCCTCAAGCGAGGACACGCATTTCGACAGGATTCCCGCACTCGACGCCGTTGAGCGGGCGTGTGTGGACGATGACCTGGATTACGTCTACATTTGCCAGAACAACACCATCTTTGGCACGCAGTTCCACACGCTTCCCAACTGCGGCGATACTCCGCTGGTGGCAGACGTCTCAAGTTGCTTTTTGTCGCTCCCCATCGACGTGGAGCGCTACGGCCTTATCTACGCCGGCGCGCAGAAGAACGCGGGCGCCGCGGGCGTAACCGTGGTCATTGTCCGCGACGACCTCATTGGGCAGAGCCCTGCCAACCCCTACTGCCCCACGTACATGGATTATCGCATCCAGGCAGACAAGGGCTCCATGTACAACACGCCCAACACCTTTGGTATCTACGTATGCGGCAAGATCTTCCGCTGGATCGAAGAAACCGGCGGTCTTGTCGCCATGGAACAGCGCAACCGCGCCAAGGCGAACCTGCTCTACAACCTGCTCGACAACAGCAAGCTGTTCTGCGGCACCGCCCAAAAGGACAGCCGCTCCATCGCCAACGTCACCTTCCGCACGCCCAGCAAGGAGCTTGACGCGGAATTCATCGCGGGCGCGGCCCAACGCGGCATTGCCAACATCAAGGGACACCGCGTTGCCGGCGGCATGCGCGCCAGCATCTACAACGCCGTCACACTTGAAAGCGTCCGGGCGCTGGCGGCATGGATGGACGAGTTTGAATCGCTGCATTGTATGGGACAGCGATCTTTGTAGCCCGCATCGACCCTGCGCGCATTGATTCCGCGCGCAGCGGTGCCGGCGGGCCCACCCAGAAGCTTCCATCTCATCCATGCAGCCAAAAGGAGACTTGCAACCATGCGTCACATCAAAACTATCGACGACATCACCAAAGACGGCGACGTAGAATTTGGAGAGGGCTATGACTTTGTAGCCACGGCGGAAGAAGCCGACGCCATCCTTATGCGCTCGACCGACCTGCACGGCTACGACCTACCCGAGGGCATCCGCGCCATCGCCCGCTGCGGCGCCGGCGTGAACAACATTCCCGTCGAGGAATACGCCCGTCGCGGCGTGGTGGTTTTCAACTCGCCCGGCGCCAACTCCAACGCCGTTAAAGAGCTGGTGCTCGCCATGATGATTCTGTCCAGCCGCGGCGTGGTGCAGTCCATGAACTGGGTGCGCGCCAACGCGGACGATCCCAACATTCTCGCGGATGCTGAAAAGGCCAAGAAGGCCTTTGTTGGCCGAGAGCTCAAGGGCAAGCGCGTTGGCGTAGTTGGCCTGGGCAACGTGGGCTCCAAGGTGGCGAACGCCCTCGTCGACCTGGGTATGGATGTCTACGGCTACGATCCCTTCATCTCTGTCGAGCACGCATGGGCGCTGTCTCAAAACGTCCAGCGCGTGGGAACGCTCGAGGACCTGTGCCGCGGCTGCGACTACCTAACCCTGCACGTTCCGTCCAAGGCGGACACCAAGGGCATGATCAGTACGGAACAGCTCGCCCTTCTGGCTCCGGGTGCGGTACTCATCAACTATGCGCGCGAAACCATCATCGACGAGGACGCCGTGCACGCAGCGCTTGAATCCGGCAAGCTTTCCTGGTTCGCCGGCGACTTCGCCACCCCCAAAACCGTGCTCATGCCCAACACCTACATCACCACCCACTCCGGCGCCGGCACCGGCGAGGCAGAGGCCAACTGCGCGGACATGGCCATCTCCGAGCTCAAGGACTATCTGGAAAACGGCAACATCGCCAACTCCGTCAACTACCCCGCCTGCAACATGGGTAAGGCGCGCGCCGCGAGCCGCATCGCCTGCCTGCACGCCAATGTACCCAACATGATCGGCCAGATCACCGCCATCCTGGCAAAGGACAACGCCAACGTGCAGCGCATGGTTAACGAGAGCGCCGGCGAAAACGCCTACACCATGTTTGACACGGACGAGCATCTGGATTCCTCTACCATCGAGGCGCTCAAGCAGATTCCCGCGATCTACCGCGTCCGCGTCATCAAGTAGCGCTTCCTGGATTTGCTTTTTCGTTTCCAGGCCTGCTATCGGCTTCTCCAATTCGCCACTTTCACACGGCCCGGCCCATTAACGTTTACTACGGCGTTGGGTCGGGCCGCACTTCGTGCTCCGCGCTCGCCCTTGGCCCTATGCCCCCGCGTCGAAAACGTCGATATGTATCAATGACCGCCAACCCTTCTAAAATCATTCTGTTTGCAACGCTCCCGTACATCATCTCGCAAAAAGGAGTAAGGTAAGCACTGGGAGGCAAATCATAAGAGGCGAGCCACGTGCACGCCTCTTGTTTTGCTACCGAAGGGAAGCCGATGAATGCATGGCGACTGGCGCAACAATTGGTGCGTATAGATAGCTCTAATCCTGGAGCGCAAGAAGATACGATCGAACGCTATATCAAACTACTGGTAGAGCAGCGCGTTTCAAGCATGCCTGCATGCCTTGTAAAGCATATCTCCATCAAGGAGATCGAGGTCTTCCCCGCTCGGCGCAATCTCAACGTCACCATAGCGGGATATGGCAGCGCGCCCAATCTGGTCTACATCTGCCACATGGATACCGTCACCTTAGGCGAGGGCTGGAGCACGGACACGCCCACGCTAGGAGCAACCGTCCGCGAGAACCGCCTCTACGGGCGAGGCGCATGCGACATGAAAGGCGGGCTTGCCTGCGCTCTCTCCGCTCTATTCTCGCTAATGGACGCCATGGAGCATACCGGCACTCAACCAGAGCGTGGGTTCTCGCTCATCTGTACCGTGGACGAAGAAGCCAACATGCGCGGCGTTGAAGCCGCTATCGATGCGGGCTGGGTCGGCACGGACGAGTGGGTGCTGGACACCGAGCCCACCGACAACCAGATCCAGGTTGCGCATAAGGGGCGCACATGGTTCGAGCTCGATATCAAGGGCGTCACCGCGCACGCAAGCCAGCCTTGGGAAGGAGCAGATGCCGTCGCAGCAACGGCGGAAGCAATCAGCCACATTCGCCGCAGCATCGAGGCGCTGCCGCACCATGCAGACTGGGCGCCTCGACCGTTACCTTTGGCATGGTTCAAGGCGGATACCAACCCTACGTTGTCCCGGATGCATGCACCACGTGGATCGATATGCGATTGGTACCTCCGGCAACCACGGCGAAGGCGGAAATGATAGTTCAGGATGCAATCGAGAGGGCGCAGCAAGAGGTCCCGGGCATCCAAGGCGCCTACCGCATCACGGGCGATCGTCCTCCCATCGAGCGCGACCCCGGTTCTCCCCTGCTGGCCGCCCTTAGCAAAACGGTCGAGCAAACCACGGGGGCGCCCGCGCAGGTAAGCTATTTCACCGGCTACACGGATACCGCCGTCATAGCGGGAACCCGCTCAAACCATAACTGCATGAGCTACGGCCCCGGATCGCTCGCGCTGGCGCACAAGCCTAACGAGTGGGTGCCGCGCGATGATATCCAGCGCGTCGAGGCGGTGCTTACAGACCTGCTGCTATCGCTATCGGGCCTCGCATAGGCAAAACCGCAACGCGTCAAACGCCGTTCATCTAGCCCATCGCCGCACTATCCCAAGGAACGATCTTATCAAGATCATCGGAAAGTCGACGACGAGCAAGTTGAGTGTCGTAAGCCGCTTGAGCACGAAGCCAATATCCATCCGTTAAACCAAAAAAACGGCACAAGCGAAGATCGGTATCCGCCGTAACAGAACGGCGGCCAAGCACAATTTGCCCAATGCGCTGCGCCGGAATACCGGTCTCTTTCGCTAGACGATACTGAGAAATACCCATAGGAACAAGGAACTCTTCCTTAAGCAGCTCCCCTGGAGAGACGGGGTCAATGTATTCAATCATCCGACATCACCACTTTAATGATAATCAACTATCTCAACATCTTGAGGACCCGCTGATGTCCATCGAAAACAGATTCGAAAGCAATCGTTTATTCTGATGCTATGCTGACCAAAGCGATCACCCTGAAGGATTTCCAACCGATTACCCGGAGGAATCCTCAGATCATTAATGCTTGCGGCTAATTCAAGTTGTCGCAGCTTGCGCAAAGCGACGCGCTCGAATGGCAAAAAGCGTCTCACCCTTTCTCCTCGTGCCAATCTTTCGGTCTCTTTATCGGCATAGGATAGAATCATAGTATCGCCTCGCATTACTATTGTAAATCCCCTTGTATCATTATAGAACATGTGTTCGTTCTGAACAACTTTATGAGATTCGAAAGTAAAAATCTTTTGAATGCCAAAGGCCCAGGGCTCAGCCCAATGTCCTCGTTGCTTCTGCTTCCTTTTTAACGCGCATCCCGCCAACGTTACCCTTCCAATAACCCTCTCAGCGGCGCGTGCGCGCCCGTCGCGCAGCACGTACAATGAGAAAACGGCATAACGCCACCAACAAGGAGGATCCCCCATGAAGGCATTGCCCTTTCCCTGCATACGACCCCTGCCGCAGCACGCCGCGCAGGCGGCCTCGCTTCCCTACGACGTCTTCGACCGCAAAGAGGCCGCCGACTACGTAGTCGACCGCCCGCTGTCGTTCCTCAATATCGACCGTCCGGAGACGCAGTTCCCCGCGGACCAGGACATGTACGCGCCGGAGGTCTACCAGCGCGCCGCCCAGCTCATGCAGGACCGCATCGACTCCCGCATCTACATGCGCGACCCAAACCGCTGCTACTACATCTACGAGCTCGAGATGGATGGTCGCGTGCAAACCGGCCTGGTCGCCGTATGTTCCGTAGACGAGTACGAAGACGGCACCATCAAGCGCCACGAGCTCACCCGCGAGGACAAGGAACGCGACCGCATAGAGCACATCCGCGCGCTGGGCTGCCAAACCGGCCCCATCTTCCTGGCGTATCGCGACCAGCCCGTACTCGACATGATCCTGGGCGCTGCCAAAATGGCGACCCCGCTCTATGATTTTGTGGACGAGGAAAACGTGCGCCAAACCGTGTGGGAGGTCAAGCGCTCAGACACGGTCGAGGCCATCGCGGCCATGTTCCAGCACATCCCCTGCGCCTACATCGCAGACGGCCATCATCGAACCGCAAGCGCCGTCAAAGTCGCCCAGCAAATGCGCGAAGAGGCGAAAGCGGCGGGCACCTACACCGGACGCGAGCCGTTCAACTACTTCCTCTCCGTGCTGTTCCCAGCAAGCCAACTCACCATCCTGCCCTATAACCGCGTGGTCAAAGGCCGCTGCGGCCTTAGTGCTGATCAGCTGGTCGAGCGCGTGAGCCAGGCAGGCTTTACGGTTGAGCGGGCGAATGCACCCGTAACTCCGCAGGAAGCCGGGCGCATGGGCATGTTCGCAGATGGTCAATGGTGGAACCTGTCGCTTGGACAGGAGCTTGCGCAGCGGGTCGCAGCGGCAGACCCCGTCTCCGCGCTCGATGTCTCCATCCTGCAAGAACAGGTGCTCTCGCCCATTTTGGGCATTGGCGACCCCCGTCTGGACCCGCGCATCAGCTTTGTTGGCGGCATTCGCGGTGCTGACGAGCTCGAGCGTCGCGCCGGCACCAAGGGCGTCGCGTTCTCCATGTGCGCCACGGGAATCGACCAGCTGCTCGCCGTCGCCGATGCGGGCCTGCTCATGCCGCCCAAATCCACTTGGTTTGAACCCAAGCTTCGCAGCGGCCTGTTCATCCACCAAATCCGCAAGTAAGCAACCAGCGCTTAGCCAATCACAACGCAAGACGTCGATTCCACAACAAGCGGAATCGGCGTCTTTTTTTCTTGGACAATATCAGCGGCCACCGGTGAGCAGCACCAATCAACAGTAATCAACTATGCTCATTGTTATAGCGTTTAGATAAATGGCATATGCAGTATGAGGACAGATCCGGCGGAGTCCGCGTGCGGGCGGCGCTTCTCAAGAGAGGA
This sequence comes from Collinsella tanakaei YIT 12063, assembly GCF_000225705.1. Lineage (GTDB taxonomy): Bacteria > Actinomycetota > Coriobacteriia > Coriobacteriales > Coriobacteriaceae > Collinsella > Collinsella tanakaei. The sequence goes on along the minus strand of NZ_JH126467.1, from coordinate 95,476 downwards.
GCAAAGCCTATAGATACAATCCTGCAAGTCATTCGCGCCCTTGAAGCGCTTTCAAGCATCGCAAGGCTGCTCTTGGAGCTGCTCGAACGATGGAATCGACGTAAGCACATCGCGGAAGACGAAAGGCAAAAGTAAGGACTCGGGTGCCACCGAGTCCTTAAAGTAAACCCCTTGCATCGCCCGCGCCAATTTCACGAGAGACGGGCTCCGCTGGTTCTATTGCGATTGCACCCCAAACTGTGTTGTGGCACTCATAAATCAAAGAGAACACAGCTGCGGTCAGCTGAGAAACGATTACAGAAGGCATCGATTGTCTGCCGAGGCCGCGAAACGCCAAAGCCGCGACTCTGCAAACGGGCTGCACACCACAACAGCACCACGCGCCCTACTCGCCCAACACCGCGCGCATCTCGCTCTGCTCCACAACGCGAACCAGCTCAAAGCGCTCGCCGTCGAAGGCGTAACGCATAACAGAGCAGTTGCCGGGAACATCCGGATAACCCAAATCCTTACCCTCGCGCCACTCCAGCATAAACTCGCGGCAGGCGGATCCATGGCTCACCACCAGCACGTTCTCATGTCCGGGCCGCGCCATGATCTCGCGAAGCGTAGAGCAGATGCGCGCATGGAACTCCCGCTCGCCCTCGCCCCCAAACTGAACAAAGTAATCGCCCCAGGGGCGCGCAGGCATAAGATCGACGCGCTCTCCCTCATAGGCGCCAAAGAACCACTCGCGCAGGCCCGGTTCACGCCCGTAGGGCATATCGGTTATCGCCTCTATGGTCTGATGCGTGCGCGCCAACGTTGAGGCATATGCATGGTCGAAAAAGACGCCCTCGTGGGCGAAATAGCGGCCGACGCGGGCAGCCTGCTCCTCGCCCTCGCGGGTCAGCGGCGAATCGCACCAGCCCTGGATAACGCGCTTCTCGTTAAACATGGTCCTGCCGTGGCGAACCAGGTACAGCGTTGCCGGCATTGCATCCCCCTTGGTCTCATGTCCCGTCGCAGGCGATTGTAGCATTGGTGGACGCAATCATTTGTTAGCACGCTCTTAAATGGGTATACCACACTTGAGGATTATTACACATCTATACAATTGGAGGTCCTCATCATGACGTTCTTCGACAAGCACTCACTAGACCACGCGGATCCTTTTTATTTTGACGAGTACAACATGATAGACCACGTCATCACCACCGTGCGCCGCCTGTACGGCATCACGGGAGCAGTGAGCATGCTCGCCGGCCTGGCGCTGCTGTTCTGGCCGGTAAAGACCCTAGTGGTGCTCACCGTGGTGCTGGGCATCTACTTTATAGTGGCGGGCATCATCCGCCTTGCCACCGCCATTTGGACGCCGCTGCTGCCGGGCGGCTGGCGCGCGCTCAACATCATCACCAGCCTGCTTCTATTCTTTGGCGGACTCATAATGGTGCGCAACCAAGCGCTCTCCGCGGCAACGCTAGCAACCTTTGTAGTGATGGCTACCGGCTTTGGCTGGATCATCGAAGGCGTCATGACGCTGGTCGAATCCGCCGCCGTCCACAACCGCGGCTTCGCCATCTTCTCCGGAGTGCTGTCGATTTTGGCAGGCATCGTGGTGCTCATGTTCCCGCTTGAATCCACGGACATGCTTGTGCTGTTCGCTGGAGCCGCGCTCACCGTGCTGGGCATCACCCTGCTGGTCCGCGCGTTCACGTTTGGCAAGATCGCCTAGCAGCCCAACATCGCGTTCGGCGTCATCCTTAAACGCACCCCATCCTCATTCGCATCCCATCCGCACATGCATCACCAAATCATCGCGCCCTTCCAGCACGTCCTCCTCATAGGATAGCTGGGAGGGCGCGTTATGGTGGATAAGGTAGGGCACGCCGTTCTCGTTTCGCCGATCGGACACTATGCCAATATGCGAATCAAAAATCGCAATGTCGCCGCCCTGCCACTCATCGATCGCGTGAACGTCGCACGTTAGTTGGGCAGCATGCCTGGCAAAGAACACCTTGAGGTTGCGCACGCGTCTAAAGTCGATCGCGGGATCCGGTGCGTCCAGTCCGTAGTCATCCGGGTGCTCGGTGATATCGGTCGCCACCAGCGCCTGCAGATTGTAGCCCGCATCGCGCAGGGCAAACGCCACCACGTCGGTGCACACGCCGCAGCCGTCATCCGGATACCCGCCCGAATAGTACTCGCTGCGATACACGGGTTTGGTCTGCACATAGCGCAGCGCCGCAGACAAGATATCGGTCTGGTCATCCACCCCGTCGCCATCTGCATCGGACGCGCACGCATACGGCGCCAGCACGCCCGTGTATTTGTTTTCCGGCCTAGAAGCAGATGTCACGTTGACGTTGCCCGTAGCCACCAAACCTGCAAGCCCCGCAACGCCAGCACCCAGAATCAGAAGCGCTGCCAGCACAGCAAGGACAACGAGCTTAGAAGAATGCACGCCTTTCGGTGTTTTTGGACGATGACGGCGCCCGCCACCTGCCGTGCGCCCCGCAACGGCCCCGCGCCTGCCACCTGCCATATGCCTGCCACCAGCCGGGCGCCTGCCGGCAGGCGCTCCTCGCCCCGTAGCCCTAACCCTACGCGTGCGATCGACCATGGTAGACCCCCATCCAACGGAGCCAACGCAAAGACACAACGGAATACCAGCGGACGCCCAAGACGGACATTCAGCGCAAGCAAGCGCAGCCAGCCGCAAGCCTCGCTAGAAGCCCAGCAACATCAGCACCAAGCCCCAAAGAACGGCGACCAGATACAGCAAGATCAGAATCGCTATGTTCTCGCGCATACTGCGGTTGGTACGGAACAGCACCAGATAGCCCACGCCGGCGGACACCAAAAGGCCTGCCATAGCGGGTGCCAGCGACAGCACGCCCTCAAGGTAAAGCTGCGTGATAACCACGCTGGCAGAGCAATTGGGAATGATGCCCACCAACGCGGAACCCAAAATGGCAAAGGCGCGGTTGGAAGAGAGGAACGCCTCCATAGCGGGCTCGCCCACGGTCTCCAGAACCGCCACCAGCACGAAGGTGACAATGAAGATGAAGACCGTCACCTGCACGGTATGCGAAAGCACGCTCAAGACAATGGACTTGATCGCACCGGCGCCATGCGCGTGATCGTGATCATGTCCATGGCCGTGGTCATGCCCATGGTTGCAAGCGCACGCAGCGGAAGCGCCATGGGAGCCACTACCGAGTACGCCATCTTGGTGGGCGTGCTCGCGGTGATCGTCATCGTCGCCATGCCCATGATGGCCATCGTCCCCATGGTGATGGGCGTGAGACTCCTCGCAGCCGCAGTGGTCGCGCTCGCACAAACGGTGAATGTGCTCGGCGCTCTCCCCCGCTTCCGAGAGGCTGTCGATGATATCGGCCGCCCTCGACCCGTCCTCACCCGCAAAGGACTTAGGACCCAAAACCGTACGGCGAATCGCCGCATGGACGCGGGCGTTACGGCGCAGCGCGCGCAAGGCGGCATCCACTACAACGCCAGAGATCAGCGCAATCGCAGCCTTGGCGGCAAGCAGCGTCGCCACAGAAGACGCGTCCACCCGCTCGACCAGCAACATGGGCAGCATCTCGTCTGACGTAGAGAGAAACACGGCCACCAGCGTGCCCAGGGTGACAACGCGCCCTGCGTACAGGGTCGCCGCCACGGCGGAAAAGCCGCACTGGGGCAAAACGCCCAGCGCAGCGCCCACCACGGGACCAGCGGCGCCCGCGCGGCGCACGGTGGCGTTGACGCGGTTGCCCGCCGCATGCTCAAGCGCCTCGAGCACCAGGTAGGTTACGAACAGGAACGGAACGAGCGACAGCGTGTCTTCCAACGCGTGCTCAACAAAATGCAGCAATAAGTCCATAGAGTCAGGTCTCCTAATGCCATCCACTATTTAAAACTCGTCATGAGGGGAAGACTGATAAAACGACTTTGGCGATAGGGTGGACGATTTTTGTATAAGTCATTTGTTACCCCGCTTGCGGTTTTCCTAACGCCCCATCTAAGGTAGGCTATTGTAGCGTCAGAGTTTCACAAGGGAAACTATTATTTTCCGATCGTTACAATCAGTTTGGAAGGCACACATATATGAATGCACAGCAAGCGCTTGAGTATTACCGCCAGCCGTTTATCCCCATGTTCATCTACGGCGACTACGACGCCATGGAGTCCGAGCGCCAGCGCGGCGAGGAGGCCCTGAAGGCCCTGGTGGACGAATGGCGCGCAAACGATGAACCAGGATTCGACTTCGATGTCATCCTGGACCTGGCGGATCGCAACCGCGAGCTCTGCGACCAGATTGGCGAGGCGCGCCTGCGCAACCTCTCCAGCCCGCTGCTCGCCCGCAACCTCTCCGATGCGGACCTGTGCGCCGCCATCGGCAAGATGCAGGGCCGCGCCGCCAGCGCCGTCGCGCGCGAGGTCCGCGGCGACCGCGACGCGTACTCCGTCGCCTACGTGCGCAAGCCCATCAAGGGCACCGTCCTGGGCATCGACATCGAGACCACCGGACGCGCGCCGGAACGCGGCTACATCATCAACGTGGGCTGGGAGATCATGGAGCTCACCAGCGACGCCGTCCCGCACGACCCCCAGGCCTTCTACTGCGGTATCCCCGACCTGTACCGCGAAACCGGCGTGCCGCTGGCCGACATCCACCACATCCAGTGGAGTGACCTTGAGGGCAAGACGCCCTTCCGCCTGGACACCAAGCTGCAAAAAGAGCTGCTGAAGCTGATGAAGAAGTATCCCATCATGGCTCACAACGCCGCGTTCGAGGACAGCTGGTTCATGCTGCACCTGCCCGGCTACGCCGAGGCGCGCCGCGCGGGCAAGATCATCGTCATCGACTCGCGCCACATCTGTCGCTCCGTTGACGGCGAGGTGCGTACCCTGCCGCGAGAGAGCGCTCCCGCGAGCCTGCAGAACTGGGCGCGCCGCCGCGGTACCCTTGCCGCAGACGAGAACGAGCTGCACCTTGGCTTGGACGATACCGATCTTATGCTGCGCACCGTGCAGGCGGAGTTTAACGGCAAGGGCATGTTCTTGAAGTAACGCATGTGTAGCGAGCGAGCGCCCTGCCCGCAGAATACGGCGAGCGTCCCGGTGGCTTTCACCGAGAGGGTTAACATCCGAGTTGATAGGATTCGTCCAAATGACCGCTATGGCGGCTTTGGGCGAATCTTTTATTATGCGCGTGAGCTACGGCATTTGTAGCCCTCATCGTCGACCGCCGCAGACATCCCGCCCTAAGCCCTGGGTCGTCCAGGCTTTCTATCCGATGCCAGCAGGCGGTTCACGCTCTCGATCGTCACCATGCGCCTTCCGTTCACAAGTCTAACGTCAAGCGCGCCAGACTTCACAAGAGCGGTCACGCGCGGGCTGCTTACCCCAATGCGTTCCGCCGCCCCCGTAAGGGTGACGCAGCGAGCCGCCTCGACATCGTCATCGCTCACATCAACGCTCACAACGTGAACCTCTGCCACATGGGCCTGCCTTGGTGCGGAGGCACCATCGGTCATCAGGTCCACCGCCTCCAAGGTGAGCACATCGCGTGCGGCCTTCAGAGCATCGGTCCTGGTCTTGCCGCTTGTCGCAACACCGCCGAATTGTGGGAATTCCGCCACCCACGAATCACCGTCGCGAGTCAAAACGCACTCAGCGGACAAAAGCATGTAAACCCTCCGTTGATTCTATGCAGGCGCGATGACGCGCTATCACCGCGCCCTTGCGCATTAAGACCACCCTGCCTGCCTCTTGATGCTCTGCCACTCTCTCCAAGTAGCATGCTTGCCGCCCTGGTCCCTCACGGTAACCTTGTAGCCGTTTTTAGAGAAACGGCGGTGATCGCCTGCGGACGCTCGTTCGACGAAGCCCTCACGAAGCAGTTGTTGGATGATCTCGCGGTAAGTCGGTGGTTGCACGTCTGCCCCCTTCTACAAACCGCTAAATTAACTATATAAAAATTAATAGTTATTTACAACACTATTTAACTTTTTTAGCATACATCGCACGGCGAACACGCCATTACATGAAGCAGGGTTTTCCATAGCGCCCCGTCCAGACAGGTTTTCTTGTCCAGACGGGGCGCTATCATTATGCGTCGTCGCTATCCCCTAACCCAGAGGCTCGTCATGTTGAACCGCACGGAGGCTCCGCGCCGCAGGGCCAATACCCCGCACATCCTCATCGTCCTCATCCTTGCCCTGATACTTGCCATGGGTGGAAGCGCGGGCTGCTCCAGCGCCGGCGCCGCGACCGGAAGCGCCGCGCAGGCGGTCGCGGGATCGAGCGCGATTGGAAACGCCCACGCCGGAACCGGCGCGGAAAACGCAGCTGCAAGCAACACCTCTAGCGACTATCAAACGCCGGCTACAAGCAGCGGCTTTGATTATTCGCAGGTCCCCGCCTACTCCGGCAGCCCGTACGCCGTGATCAACGATAACGCGCCCAACCTCAACGTTGCCGACGCTGAAGCCCTGCCGGCGCAGGCGAGCTCCCCCGCGGAGGCAGAGAAGTTTTCACCACTCGACAACCTCGGTCGCTGCGGCGCCGCCATGGCGGTGGTAAACCCTGACACGCAGCCCACCGAACCGCGAGGCAGCATCGATATGATCAAGCCCTCCGGCTGGCACACCGTACGCTATGACGACCTAGTCGATGGCAGATACCTCTACAATCGCTGCCATCTCATTGGCTACCAACTCACCGGCGAGGGCGCCAACGAGCTCAACCTCATCACCGGCACGCGCTACATGAACACCCAGGGCATGTTGCCCTTCGAGAACTGGATCGATAACTGCGTGGACGCCGGCGGACGCGTGCTGCTGCGCGTTGAGCCCGTGTTTGCGGACGATGAGCTTGTTGCGCGCGGCGTGCACATGGAGGCGCTCTCGCTTGACGATGACGGTGCGTCCGTGAGCTTCAACGTGTTTTGCTATAACGTGCAGCCCGGCGTTGGCATCGACTATGCCACGGGCGACAGCTGGCGCGAGCAGGATGCTGGAGCGAGCACGGAGCCCGCCGGCACCGCTGCTCAGAGCAACGACGAGCAGGCGCACACCTTCGTGCTCAACACCAATACGCGCAAGTTCCACCTGCCCGGGTGCAGATCCGTTAGCCGCATGAAGGCGCGCAACAAACAAGAAGTCACCATGACCAGAAGCGAGGTCATGACCCGGGGCTACGAACCATGCGCGCAATGCAATCCCTAGTGGGCCGCTCGCCAAACGAATCCAGCCATTGGCAGACGCTCTTTTATTCCACGGCTCGATGGGAATAAGTACGCTAACCGGCAGCAATTGCCGAGCACTCCTAGAGATGCGGAGGCGACCATGGACGCTATCAAGCGGTACTGGACGGCATTGGACCAGGCGTCGCGCCGTGCCTTAAGGCGAGCATTCATCATCCCCCTCGTCATAGGCACCGTCTTGATCGTTGCAGCCGCCGCCCTCTACATGGCGACGGTCGACGACATCGAAACTTCGGCGGATCTTGCACGGGAAATTGGCATGCTCCAGGCGCTTATGGCGGCGACCGTGATCGCGGGAATCTACTCGTACTTCTTGATTTACAAGGCGCACAAAGCCATCAAGGAGAATCTCTTCGCCCACCCGGCGGACGGACGCCCCACGCCCGAGACCTGGAGCCGCAAAGACGGCGTTATCCTAGCTCTCGCCCTTCTGGGCGTTGTCAGCATTCCCGGTGCCGTAGTTGGACTTGTTGCGATGGCGGCCTTGCCCATCGACCTTGAACCGTCTAACTTCGCGCCACTTATCTGGCCCATCATCGGCCTGGCGCTGGGGCCCTGCGCTGCAAAGCGCTTTATACCTGTTGAGCAATAAGGATGGACGGGGTCCTAGCGCTGGCATTTGCGCTGCTGACGCGATGTAGCATCTAGCTAGTCCTCGTCCAAAAACGCTGGTAAACAACGGTTAGCGCGCCACCAAGCGGACGTTGCACAAGATATTTGGCAGCGCTAAAGGCACGAAGATCCTATAGTTCCCTTAAGGGGTCTCGCGGGATTCCCCTAAGGGTTCTTTGGTGTGCAGTGGTGTGGACGAGAGGCGCGGGAGCGCGATCACACCGCCGACGGAAAGGGGCGACAATGATTCTCTCCGAGCAGATCAGGCGCGGACGCAAGCAGCTTGGCATGTCGCAGGCGGACCTTGCCGATGCCATCTGGGTGTCCCGCAACACCATCAGCAACTGGGAAAGCGGTGCCACCACGCCGGATATACAGAGCCTTGTGCTTATGAGCGCGCTGTTTGGCGTCACGCTGGACCAGATGGTGAAGGACGACGACCAGGTGATGGCGCGGGCGTTCGCTCGCGACAAGAACCACATTCTGCTGGCGAGCTCCGTGATTGACGCCAGCGGCACAAACGAAAGCGAGGCCGACGGATCCAATGAGGAGGACCTGAGCCTTTTTGGCCTGCGGTCGCTGGGAAACCCGTTGTATGGCAAGTTTGAAAACGCCGATATCACCGACACGTGCGGGCTTGCATACCGCTTGGTGCGCGCGGCATCGTTCTTTAGCCGAGCGCTCTATTTCATCATCGACGAGAAGGGCGAGCGCGTGGGCAGCATCGCCCGCAAACACGCTCTGCATCACCCCGTGTTCCAGGTGCGCATGGATGGATTTGACCGCGTGCAGCTGCGCCGCGAGATTCGCTTCGACACCGGCTACCGAGACGTGATCCGCATCGACGGCGAGGGCGTGGGCGTTGAAGGCAACCTCATGGGCGATGATTTCGCCGTGACGCGCAACGGGTCCTTAACGGCCCGCGTACACGTGCAGCCCGCGCTGAACCGCGTGGCATACGGGATTGAGCTGGTGGACCAAAAGACCGCTCCCCTTTCTCTTGGCGTGGTGCTCACCATCATGATGCTGCGCGATTACGACCGCGTGTGGGTAAGAGGCGCGGGAGCGCGGACGGATTTGAAATAACCCGTTTGAGATGAGCCTTAATGCGCGGCGAGATTGCGTCGCGCATCTTTTTTGCCTGTGATTGCCAAGTTTTGGAACGCCAATCGTATTGTTGGTAGAGGGAGATATCGAAACCGGTCCCTCGTCCAAAAAACAACGACGACCGAAACGAGGTGAGATCATGGCGAAGCAACAATGCGAGAAGGCCGCATGCCCCAACCGCACCTACGCGACCGAACCCGAGCGGCTGGTGGACACCTATGCGGACACCATCTTGCGCGTGTGCTACACATACCTGCGCAGCACGCAGGACGCAGAAGATATATGCCAGGACGTTCTGCTCAAGGTTCTGCAGCGCCCGCAGCGATTTTTCTCGGTAGACCACGAGCACGCATGGATCATCCGCGTGGCGGCAAACGCATGCAAAGACCTGCTGAAGAGCCGCGGAGCGCGGGCCACTATCGCACTTGATGATGCGCCCGAGCCCGCAAGCGCGCCATATGCGACCGAAGCGCAGCTGGCGACACGTTCGCAGAGCGTGCTGCAAAGCGTCATGAACCTGCCTGCGAATTATCGCGAGGCAATCTACCTGCACTATTACGAGGGGTACTCGATCAAGCAGATCGCGGAGCTGGTAGGTGCGAGCGAATCCGCCATAGCGACCCGACTGAGCCGCGGGCGCGCCATGCTACGCCCCGTTTTGAAGGGAGCCGGCCATGACAACCTTTGATAGCGATACGTATCGTACCGAGCTGGACCAGCTCTGCTTCTCCGATGAGCAGAAGGCCCGCATGGCGCAGCGGCTTAAAGCCGCCGCGAGAACGAACAAGGTGCTGGAATTGCACGGAACGCAGTCGGCGACGGCGAGCGCACACAGCGACGAACGCGATAGCGACCGCGGCGATGCGCGCCGTACCACTCGCTGGAGCGCTAGCCGCGCCGCCAGGCCGCAGCGCGCACACCGTCGCAGCCCGCACAGGATCGCCGCCGCCATAGGTATCGCCGCCGTGCTGGCGCTGGGCGGAGGGACCGCCTACGCCACGGGCACACTCGCCCGCGCGGCGGACTCGCTCGCTGCCGTCTTTGGCGCCGGCCCCGCGCAGACCGAGCTTATCGACCAGATTGGCCGGCCCATAGGCGCCAGCTGCACAAGCAACGGCATCACCATCGCGGCCGACGCCATCATAGGCATGCGCAACGCCTACGCGGTGGTCTACACCATCGAGAAGGACGACGGAACGGCGTTCGACGAGCTCACCATGAACCAGAACAGCGCGTATAACCTCGTCCTCGATGGTGGTGGAAGCATCAACGCGCTAACCGCGCTGCGCCTTGGCGCAAAGGGAATCGGGGGCACAAGCTACACCTTTGATGCGGACCCCACGGACAACGCCATTCAGCTTGTTGAGATGATGAGCTTCGGCGGGTCCGGCGTCTCCCTCGTTGGCGAGACGCTGCACTTCAACGCTACCGAAATTGGCTTTACCCGCGTTGGAGAAGATGGGCGCAACCTGCCTTCGCAGGCAATCGCTACCGGCGACTGGAACATGTCCTTCAAGATCGACTACGAGGACCTCTCCATCGACCTGCCTGCGGGCCAGACGTTCACCATCAGCGGCAACAGCGCTGTTGTGGACGAGCTTGCCGTCTCCCCGCTTGGCGCCACCATCACCTATACGGTTGATGCCACGGACGGAGCATCGGGACCCACGGGCCTTGAAACAGATGCCGAAAAACGCGTAGGCCATGGCAACTTCACCGTCACCTTTACCGATGGCACCACGCAAGAGCTTGGCAGCGGCTACAACTCTTGGCAGCAGGACGACAAGACCGTGGTGCAGAAGACCTGGTTCTTCGACCAGATTCGCGATGTCGACGATATCGCCAGCATCACCGTGGGCGACCTGACGGTTCCCGTTCGGTAGCGGCTGCTTAGCATGCCGGCATCAACTGGCAGCATTAAACAGAAGGCAGAAGGGCGTCCTTGCGGCGCCCTTCTTTGGTGTATGTAGTTATTTATATTCACCCCGAAAGAGATCCTCGTGTCTCCCCATCCTCACAAACCTAAGGGAAGGATTCGTCTTATGAGGTTTATAAAGCACTAGAACATCAACGGCACCGTCAGAAAGATGGAAATCAATATGGCCGTTGTAGTTACCGCCCGTGTTAACTAGCTCATGCGGGCCATATTCTGGAGGCAACACGCCATCGATTTCAAGCAATTCAAGAGCGCGCCTCAACTCACGGGTAACCGCTGGCCACCATTTCTTCACCTTCCGATAATCCTCCTTGAATGAAGGCTCAAACTTCAGGTCATACATATGCTATTCACCGTCGAGCCAATTAATTGCTTCATCAGCTGTGGTGAATGAAGGAGAGTCATCATCAATAAGGCCATATTCTTTCGCCTCAGCAGCAATCATTGCTCGACGAGTCTCCTCAGAGGGTTCCTCTTTTGCAGGAAGTATCTCAAATGGGATGCGCCTTTGGTTGATGAGTTGTTTGACCGCCATATTGAGATATCCGTTGAATGTCAGGCCCATCGATTTAAGAAGGTCGGTTGCTTCGCTTTTATCTGATTCTTCGAAACGCGTTGTCGATGCTGTAACCATATTCCCTCCTCATTTATTAAGAGCATTTAGTTCATTATAAGCTTATTTAAACTCTATTTGATATTTGCTTACTTCTAAATGCAATACTTTGACATTATTCCATTGATTGTTGCGCTCAAGGCAGCTCTCCTTAAAACGAAATGGAATGGAATATCGAAGCAGGCGTCTCGTCAGTCACACGCATTCCTGTCGCTACCAACAACGGGAAATACGGCCGGAGGCACAACGCGAGCAGTTGCTTCACTACCGGGATTTGACAAGAAGGCCCTCTTATCAAAAGTCAAAATCCCATACCATCTCCTCCCTTTCCTCGTCTAAAGAAATTCTTAACCCCGTTGACGCCTTATACTATGCGTCATATGTTATAAGTCGAAAGGAGGTATCATGGACGCACAGATGAAGCGAGGCTTCCTAGAGATCTGCGTGCTGGCGTCGTTGCGCGGCGGCGACAGCTACGGCTACCAGATAGTGAAAGACGTGCCCGACGTGCTGGGGCTGACGGAATCCACGCTCTACCCGCTGCTCAAGCGCCTGGAGAAGGCCGACTGCCTAACCGCGTACTCCGTGGAGCACAACGGGCGCCTGCGCAAGTACTACCGCCTAACCCAAGAGGGTGCGAGGCGCATCGAAGAGTTTTTGGCCGAGCAGGCCGACATCCTTTCAATCTATGATTTTGTGAAACGAGGTGCATCGCAATGACCAAGCAGGATTTTCTCGCTGCGCTGGAACGAGCGCTCGCCAAGCTTCCGCATGCAGAGGTGCAGCAGGCAATCGCGTTTTACGACGAGGCGATCAGCGACCGCGTCGAGGACGGCATGTCGGAAAATGATGCAGTTGCAAGCCTGGGCGATGTGGACGAGATAGCGCGGCAGATCGCAAGCGAGATCCCGCCCATTCCCCGTGCGATCGCCAAGGCGAACACCGGCAGCCGCGCGCTCAATATTGTGCTGCTAGCCCTGTTCTCCCCTGTCTGGGTACCGGTTGCAGGCGCGCTGGCGTTGGCCGCGCTATGTATCTACCTGGCTATTTGGCTGATTATCGCCGCCATGTGGATGCTGGTTGTCATCCTTATCGGCATGGGGCCTTTAGGGCTGTTTGTCTTCGCCAACATCCTTGCACGCGGGTTTGTGCTCTCGAGCTTCTTTGCCTTAGGGCTCTGCCTTATGGCGTGCGGAGCGGGCCTTCTGGCAACGTTTGGCGTGATGGGCGTAAGCAAGCAGCTGGCGCTTCTCACCCGCGACTTCGCGCGCTGGGTGCGGGGGCTGTTTGTTAAGGCTGATCCCGTGCCCGCACCCGTGGATGTGGATGCGCCCGCAAATACGCCCTGCGATCTCTCGGGAAACTCGTCCAGCGCTTCCCCCGCTTCGAAAGAAGGTGCCCTGAATGCGTAACGTTAAGAAGACCCTGCTCATAGTGTCCGTCGCGCTCATTGCGGGAGGAGCGGTGCTCGCCGGCGGCGCTTGGGCCGCAGCCGGATTCGACTTTGCAAAGCTTTCCACCCACGTCAACAAGTTCGATAGACAGACCAAAACGCTTGAAGCGGAGTCGACGGCACCTCACAAGGCGATCCGCGTTGAGAGCGAATTTGGCAACGTGAAGCTTGTGCCCGCGGACGGCGATGCCATCGAGCTGGTGTATTGGACAAACGCCAACCGCACCGCCGACGTGAAGGATGAGAACGGCGTACTGACGCTTTCTTTTAAAGAGACCGAATCGATTGGATCCATTGAGATCAACCTGATGGACAAGGGGCAGGATGACACCACGGTGGTGCGCGTGCCCAAGAGCTTTACGGGCGATATCAGCGTGAGCAACGACTTCGCCAGCACCACGGCGACGGATCTTGAGGGAATCTCGTCCTGCACGCTTGTGTCATCAAGCGGCGAGGTTTGGGCGAGCGACGTGAGCACCAAGACGCTCGACGCCACCTCTAATGATGGCGTGGTCATGCTCAACAACGTCGCCGCGGACACGCTCCGCGCGCAAAGCGACAACGGAGAGGTGGGCGTTATTGGCTGCTCGTCCAAAGACGCCAGCGTAACCAGCGGGAACGGCAAGGTGACCGTAAAGGAGAGCACGTTTGATCGGGCCGGTGTCCGCGCGGACAACGGCACCATAGCGCTGGCGCATCTGGCTTGCGCGAAACTGGTTGTCGCAGCGGATAACGGCACCATCACCGGGCGCGAGCTCGATGTGGCGGATGGCGAGTACACGTCCGACAACGGCATGATCACGCTAGGATATGTGGGGTCGTCCAGCGCATACGTTATCGACGCGGCATCCGCCAACGGTACGGTCACGGCACCCGCGAGCAACCTGGGCGCCACCCGCATTGTGCGCGCGCTGAGCGACAACGGCATTATTACGATCGAGTTTGAAGAGGATGCCCAGTGATATAGCGTTTGCGCCTATCGACACCAAGTCAGTAAAACTCAACGACTTCTTATAGCCGATAGGCGCCGCACCGCCATCCTCCCAAGCAATCTAACAACGCTGACAAAGATATAGAAACCGTCTACACGGAGGTCAATCATGTCCGCTGTGGCACTGAGCCTTACCGGAATTACTAAACGCTATCGAAATACCACCGTATTAGGCCCGCTATCCCTTGAGCTTGAGAAAGGTCGAATCTACGGGCTTATCGGAGAAAATGGAGCGGGTAAATCGACACTCATTAGGATCATTATGGGACTTAGCAAGCAAACGGATGGAGACATCGAGCTATTTGGACGGTCCGGGGAGGGCGACCTTACCCTTGCTAGGGCGAACGTTGGATATGTTCCAGATTCAAGCGCAAGCTATCCCCTGCTTAGTGCATATGACAATCTCAAAGCGCGGTGCCTTGAATGGGGAATCGACCAGAATCAGATTCCCAGGCTACTTGATACCGTTGGGCTTGCTCAGGTCGGAACCAAAAAAGCTCGCAGCTTTTCCCTTGGAATGAGAAGGCGACTGGACCTTGCCGTCGCGCTGCTGGGCGAACCACGAATGCTCGTTCTCGACGAGCCGACAAACGGGCTCGACCCCCTTGGAACAATGGAGATGAGAAATCTAATCAAGCGACTTAATGCCGACAGGGATATTACCGTCATCATTTCAAGCCATAACCTTGCCGAGCTTAACCGCATTGCAGACGAGTACCTTGTCTTAAGCGCAGGCTCGCTAATAGCGCGGCTTAGCAGCAGCGATGTCAGAGGTGATTCCCCAAACGATTTAGAAGACCTATACGCCAGCATTGTTCTAAAGGGGCAAATTGGTACACCAAGAAAACCCGGAGGCCATTATGCTCGATAAGGCGCGCCGAGCACTAACCCTTTCCCCGCATTTGAACCCAGTAGCCCAGATAGTAAGATCGTTCGCGAGCGAACTCTACATCACCAAATGCCGGGGAGGATTTCTCCCCTATGTAGGAGCTGCCACTCTTCTCGCCGTTGCGGGCATGGTGCCATCTGAGTACGGTCCGCTATTCATGGTAGCGGGCGATATCAATGGACCGGTTGGCGATTCGATTGGATTCATCGGCAACATTCTCGACCCTGAACACATTGCTGAATCTGCCGTACGTTCATCGTTCTGCTACACAGTGTTCTGGATCCCCTTTGTCGCCATTATGGGAGTATGCGCGGTAGGTGAAGGGATAAAAGGCCTCCAGAGCCAACTTAGCGTGGCACATGGCGTGTCCGGCGGATCAAGCACTTTAGCCCGAGCACTTGTTAACGTCATATGCATACCCCCGTTCTATCTTCTATCCTGTCTCCCTGGGTTCCTAGCAAAGATGTTTCTATACGATGCGCCTATATCTATGAATAGCATCCACCCATTTCTCATCTATCTAATAGTAAATTCTTTTATCCTGTGTGCGTTATTCGCCATGTCCTCGCTGGTCGCCATCATGCTCAGGCCCGCCATCGCCTCGACGCTCTTAAGTATCCTCCCCCATCTTGGAGCGCTGCTCTCATACCCAAGCAATTACGCGATGGGCAATGCCTCTCCGCTTTGGTGGACAAGCCCCGCCACTTGGCTAATGCACTCTTGCTCGTTAAATCTAAGCCAGCCAGCGACGCTCCTCGCCCTGATTTACTCTCTGGCAGTCCTCGCCATTTCATTCGCTCTGATATATGTAGTCTGCTGCCACCAGGAGGCACATCGATGAATCCCCGTAGAAACCAAATGGCTCGTACTTCAAGTCAAACACCTCATAAAAGCCACCACGCTGCCACGGCGGCGCTCGTCTTCAAAGGTGCAAACCTTGGCCTTTGCAGCATTGTCTGCATCGTCGCGCTCGTCCTATTCCAAACCTTCAAAGGAGAAGGAGCTTGGATGTTCGTTAACCTCGATACTGTCTGGAGAGGTTTTGTCCCGGACCCTTCGTATATTACCGCAGAAACCAAAACGGAATTAAACGATGCGATTGCCTTCTCCGCCCTCGCGGGAACCGTTTTCCTACCATTTATCGACCTTATCGCCTGCATCCTTTTTTCCAAGGCGGCATACGACGACAATCAACTTATTCTTTCCATAGCACGAGGTAGCTCTAATTGGCGCGCGGCGTTCTCGAGCCTGGCAGTAATATCGCTACCAATCCACGCCTTATTCGCAATCTCATCTCTTTCTATGTCTTTGACGCTATCCCAACAATACGGGCTTCAACCCGATAGCATCGCAGAAGTTGTAAGGACACTGCTACCGAACCTAGCGCTTGTATCCGCTGTGAACCAATCATTCTTAGTATGCTGTCTTGCTATTGACCGGATTACACAGAACCACATCGTTTCGATCGGAATCATGTCTGCAGCCTTCATCGCTACATGTGTACTGCAAATGGCTCAGCCAGAATCGATTATTCCCGTTCACGCAGGCTATTGGTTCACATTATGCAGTACCCGAAGCAGCGTCGACCTCGCGCTGGGTGCCTTACTTTTTTCAACGACTTCCTCGCTCATCGCATTTGGAATCCTAGCAACCGCCCTGAATATGAGGACGCGCAGGGCCTAGCACGTTGCCCCTGAAAGCATTGCAAGCAGAATGCGCAGGACTTTGCGCCCACAACGATCACCACGACAGATTAGCTTCCTGCATGCCCATCCACATCAACACATACCTCATCTGGGATTGCCCCCCTACCCCCCTGTGGTACCCTTGCAAACTTGAGGGGGGGGAACACAAATGATTGCAATCGATCTTGCCGGCATTTGTTGAGGAAAACGAAAATGCCCAGGCGAGAGCTTGCAAGCATGCACTGAACATTTGAAGACGCCCTTCGCTGCAAGAGCAATGCGATTCCATACAAGACGCGCACGGCGTGTGAAACCAACTCAAGGAAGGCCGCCCATGACAGACGCCATAACACGAGACAACTACGCAGATGCCAATGCTCGAGCAATCGACGGGTGGAATGCAGACGGCTGGGAATGGGGCACGCCCATAAGCCATGAGGACTATCTGCGCGCATGCCAAGGCGACTGGGAAATGCTGCTCACGCCGACCAAGCCGGTTCCGCACGAATGGTGTCCGGCGGACATGACGGGCCTGCGCGTGCTTGGACTCGCCTGCGGCGGCGCGCAGCAGATGCCCATCTTCGCCGCCCTTGGCGCCGTGTGCACCGTACTGGACTACACCCCCAGCCAGCTTGAATCTGAGCGCATGGTCGCCCAGCGCGAGGGTTATGAGATCGAAATTGTTCGCGCCGACATGTCCAAGCCCCTGCCCTTTGAAGACGCGAGCTTCGATATGATCTTTCACCCGGTCTCCAATTGCTACATTGAAGAAGTCAAGCCGCTATGGCTCGAATGCAACCGCATTTTGAAACCCGGCGGCAGACTGCTTGCGGGGCTGGACAACGGCTTTGGCTACGTGTTCGACTACCCCGACGAAGAGCGAGCGATCTACGGCCTGCCGTTCAATCCACTGGTTAATCCCGAGCATATGGCAGCGCTTGACCCGGTTGAGGACGGAATCCAGTTCTCGCACACGCTGGAAGACCAGATTCGCGGCCAGCTGCAGGCCGGGTTCCAACTGGTCGACTGCTACGAGGATACCTATGGCGAGGGGCGCCTGTATGAGATGAACATCCCCACGTTTTGGGCAACGTATGCGGTAAAGCCGCTGTAGAGCGCTCCGTTTAGCGCAACCTGGAACCAGGCAACGGGCTCGTTGACGGTCAGCGTATAGACAGAAGGCCCGATGACGGCCCGCGGCTCCCTGTTTTTATGGCACCGCGGGCCAGCCGCCAGGTTCCATAACACCTTTTGAAGAACCGTCCCCATTCCCGATAGCAGCTGAGGGCCACGAGGCGGAGGACGGGCGCGTGCGGAGAAACGTCTGCTCCCCGCCGCGCGGCCCCAAGCTGAGAAAACCGCGGATTACCGCAACGTACACCGTCTAGGCCAGACCCATGCGGTCGTCCACCTCATCGTCTGGAATATATTCCAGCAGGTCGCCCGGCTGACAGTCGAGAGCCCGGCATATAGCATCCAGCGTCGAGAAGCGCACGGCGCTGATCTTACCCGTTTTGATGCGCGATAAATTCACCGGCGATATTCCGATGCGCTCCGCCAGGTCCTTGCCGTTGACCTTTCGCTGCGCCAGCATGCGGTCGAGCCTCAGCACAATCACAATGCCACCGCCCTACAGCAACTCGTCATCTTGTTGCTGCAAGATAGCGCCGTATTCCAGAATGCGGGCGAACACCAACAGAAAAAACCCATAACGCAAAGCCACGGTTGGAAATCCGGATATATGGAAAGCGACCCCGCGTAGCCCATGGTCGCCAGCAGCACCTCGATTACCGCCCACACCACCAGCGAGGGTACGATGGATGCTAGCACGGCGATCGCTCCGATACGCTTGACCCGGTGCGCGGCGACGGAGCCGAAGGGGCGCCTAGTGGAAGCGACCTCGCTGAAAAAGCGACCCGCGACCGCCGGCGCCCACGCCATGAGCAGCATAGACAGCTCGCGCGCATCGGATGCCTCATGGATCAACGCCTTTTTCATTGCGGACGCCTCCTTTACCGTTGGAAGAGAGTGAACCGGATGGCCTTTATCCTCCTCTATTCAACGTATAGAATATCATAATTAATGTTTATTATTGATTATTTTCAGAGAGCATACCGTTCGCATACTTCCTCCTATACAGGCTTGACATATGAGCATACGTTCATATAATCATAAATAGTTCAATGTATGAGCATGTGTTCATATGAAAGGAGGAGAATATGGCCGAGGAGAACGCCACGTCCCAACCGACGCACGCTGTCTGCGAAAGCGACGGCATGCCAGAAGAAGAACTGCTGTACGATCTCGCAGACCTCTTCAAGGTGTTCAGCGACACCACGCGCATCAAGATCCTATACGCATTGATGTCCGACGAGCTCAGCGTCAACGACCTTGCCGAGGCCATCGGCACGTCGCAGTCGGCCGTCTCGCACCAGCTGCGCATCTTGAAGCAATCCCACCTGGTCAAATTCCGCCGCGACGGGAGAAACATCCATTACTCCCTGGCAGACGACCACGTGCTCACCATCTTGGACCAGGGTCTCACCCATATCTGCGAGTAAACCAACGCCGTAAAATACGCGCCCGCGGGCGCGACGCATTAGAAAGGAATCCAACCATGCGTAAGTCTTTCAAGCTCGATGAGATCGATTGCGCCGTCTGCGCCGGCAAGCTCGAGGACGCTATCAAGAAGCTCGACGGCGTGACCGACGCCAAGGTCAACTTCCTCACCCAAAAACTCACCCTCGAGGCGGACGATACCTCCTTTGACCAGGTGCTTGACGCCGTTGTCAAGCTCACCGCCGACATCGAGCCCGACTGCGAGATCCTGCGCTAGACATCAGCGAACCACCACGCAACGACGGATTACCGTCGCCTTCCCCGTAAGCTCTTAGACATGCTGGCGGCATCGCCACGGGAGAAACAATGAACAAGAAGCAAAAGAAATGGCTCAAGCGCATCTTGATCGCGCTCGTCATCTTCTTCGCCATCATGGTCGCGGACCATCTGGGGCTGCTGGCGCTGGCGTTCGGCGAGCCCGGCGCGCTGTACGCGAGCTTTGTCCTATACCTTATCCCCTACCTTATCGCCGGGCACGACGTGCTCGCCAAGGCATGGCGAAACATCCGCCGCGGCGAAGCCTTTGACGAAAGCTTCCTCATGGCTATCGCCACCGTGGGCGCATTCGCGATGATCCTCTTTCCGGACACCGAGCCGCACATGGCCGAGGGAGCCGCGGTCATGCTCTTCTACCAGATAGGCGAGCTATTCCAGAGCTACGCCGTGGGCAAGAGCCGCAAGTCCATCGCCGACATGATGGACATCGCGCCGGACTACGCCAACATCGAGCGCGACGGCGCGCTTGAGCAGGTCGATCCGGACGAGGTCGCCGTAGGGAGCGTCATCGTGGTCAAACCCGGCGAGCGCGTACCCATCGACGGCATGGTGGTGGAGGGCTCCTCGCAGCTGGACACCGCCGCGCTCACTGGCGAGTCCATACCCCGTCACGTGGAGGAGGGCGCAGAGGTAATCTCCGGCTGCATCAACATGACCGGACTTCTGCGCGTGCGCACCACCAAGCTCTTCGGCGCATCGACCGTGAGCCGCATCCTCGAGCTGGTCGAGAACGCGAGCGAGAAAAAGGCCAAGACCGAGAACTTCATCACCCGCTTCGCGCGCGTCTACACGCCCGCCGTCACCTTCGCCGCGCTGGCCATCGCCGTCATACCGCCGCTTCTGGGCATGGGCGCCTGGGCGGATTGGATCTTGCGCGGCCTCACCTTCCTGGTAGTCAGCTGCCCGTGCGCCCTGGTCATCAGCGTACCGCTCTCCTTCTTTGGCGGCATCGGCGGTGCCAGCCGCTTGGGCATCCTGGTCAAGGGCTCCAACTACCTGGAAGCGCTCTCCCGCGTCGACACCGTGGTATTCGACAAGACCGGCACCCTTACCTCCGGCACCTTCAACGTGGTGGCGATCCACCCCGAAGAATCCATCGACCCCGACTACCTGCTCGATCTCGCCGCTCACGCAGAAGCGTTCTCAGACCATCCCATCGCCGTCTCCGTAAAGGCCGCCTATAGCGGCAAGATCGACCAGGCGCGCGTCGACAAGGTCACCGAGGAATCCGGCCACGGCGTCTCCGCCCGGGTGGACGAGCACGTGGTCATGGTGGGCAACGACAAGCTCATGGCGGCGCACGGATCGAGCTGGCATGATTGCGAGCTCACGGGCACCATCCTGCACGTATCCGTAGACGGCCGCTACATTGGCCATATCGTGATCGCAGACGTGGTAAAAGACGATGCCAAGCAGGCCGTCCGCGACCTGCACGCCGCCGGTGTCGAGCGCTGCATCATGCTCACCGGCGACCGCGAGGACGTCGCGGCCGCAGTCGCCAAGCAGCTTGGCCTGGACGAGTACCATGCGCAGCTGCTCCCCGGCGATAAGGTCGAGCGCGTCGAGCAGATCATGGACGGCGTGCGCGACAACCTCGCTTTTGTTGGCGACGGCATCAACGATGCCCCCGTTCTCACCCGCGCCGACGTGGGCATCGCCATGGGCGCTATGGGCTCGGACGCCGCCATCGAGGCCGCCGACATCGTCCTTATGGACGACAAGCCCTCAAACATCGCCCGCGCCATCAGCGTCGCCCGCAAAACCATGGCGATCGTGTGGCAGAACATCATCTTCGCCATCGGCGTCAAAGTCATCATCCTGGTGCTTGCCGCCTTTGGTATCGCCAACATGTGGCTGGCCGTCTTTGGCGATGTGGGCGTAGCGGTCATCGCGATCCTCAACGCCATGCGCGCCATGAACGTCAAGGAGCTCTAGGCGATCATCCGGACGCGCGCCCGGCTTGCAGGCATCGACAAAGCCCCCTTTGCATACCGCGTTCGCAGATGCAAAGGGGGCTTATTGCGTTGCGTTAAATCCAAGCCTGCGAGCCAAGAGCCGCGGCACCTCTTCTTCGCCTAGTTGGACGAGGTCTTCTTGCGCACGACCACCTTGAGCGAGGGAGAAAGGCGTACCACCGTGGAGATACCGGTGCCGGAAAGGCGCGCGGCAGGGTCGAGCGACGCCTGCTCCACAGTGGTCTGGATACCGGGAATGCTTGCAAGCAGGCGCTGCAGGGCTTCGCTGTGCGGAGCCATCAGCTCGCCCGCCTCGCCGCGAAATAGCGGAACGTGCATGTTGCCCACCTCCCAGCCGACGCGGGCTACAAGCGCGGGGTCAACCGGCTGGGACGCGGTGAAGCGGATTCGCACCACGCGGGCGGAGCGCAACTGCACCGCGACCACCACGGGCTTGCCGCCGGATGCGGACGCGGGTGCTGTGGCGGCGCATGGCTCAACCGAAGACGCGTGGGCCGTCAACGTGTCAGGGGCGACATCGCACCCCAACACGTCGCCGTCTTTGAGACCAATCTCCTCCACCCGCTCGCCCAGGCGAATCTCCACCACGCGACCGGCGCCGCTCTTCACCACGAGGCGGCGCGCGTGCACCTGGTCCCACTCAAGGTCAACGTAATCAACCTCAAAGGGCGCGCCCAGCCTGCGCTGCAGCGCGATGACGCTCGACGGGTCGTTGATGTTTCCCAAAACCTCGGTGCACAGCATGCAGAGAGCCTCCTTGTTGTTGCGAGCAACCAACGCCTAGCGTTCGACGCACTCGATGTAAGCTTTCAACTTGCTGAAGGAGTCGTCGGAAAGGCAGTGCTCCATATGGCATGCCTCCTCCGCCGCCACGTGCGAGTCAACACCGGCAGCCGACAGCAGATCGCGGAAGAACAGGTGCTGCTCCAGCACGTGCTCGGCACGCGCAAGGCCTTTTTCCGTTAGACGGACATCTCGCTTCGCCATCTCGACATAGCCGCGCTCCTCTAGCATCGACATGGCCTTGGAAACGCTCGCTTTGGTGACACCCAGCTGATCGGCGATATCCACGGACCTCACCACGCCGTGCGCGCGGTGCAGCATGAGAATCGCCTCCAGATAGTCCTCGCCAGATTCCCTCAGTGCCATAGCCTTCCCTGCTTTCCGTACGTTATAAAAAGCGCTCCGTCGCGCTATTCGCTAGTTAGTCATAGCTTACACTAGCGAAAACGAGACGGAGCGCAAGTCAGTTAGACAAGGTTAATCAAATTGCCAGATTTGCAAAGCCGGGTCAAGCCTACCCAGCGGCAAACCCTCGCGACTTTAACCCTAGTCCAGAACCTCGACCAGCTCGATATCGAAGTTGAGATCCTTGCCTGCCAGCTCGTGGTTGGCATCGAGCTTGACGCCCTCGGGAGTAACCTCGCATACGGAAACGGGTACAGGCATGCCACCCGGCCCCTGCAGGAACAGCTTCATGCCGACCTCGATCTTCTCGAAATCGGGCACCTGGTCGGCGGGGAAGAAGAGGATCATGTCCTCGCTGCGCTCGCCATAGGCCTCGGCAGCGGGAATGTGAACGGTCCTCTTCTCGCCAACGGCCATATCGAGCACGGCGGCGTCGAAGCCCTTGATCATCTGGCCGGCGCCGGCAACAAACTCGATGGGCTCGCCGCGGTCGTAGGAGCAGTCGAACTGGGTGCCGTCATCCAGCGTACCGCGGTAGTGCGCGCGGACCTTCTTGCCTTCATTGGACATGGAAATCCTCTTTCAGTCGAAAACACTTGCCGGCAACTCGCCGGCAACACCGCTCCACTATACCCGACTATCCAGCAACTCATGCAAGATGCGCTCACGATTATTGATAAAGAGCTCTGTTATCTGGTAGCTCTCGGTCTCCTCGTACGCCACGCGGCGCAGCTCTCCCCCATCAAAGGAAACGATCTGCGCGCCGGGAAGTCCCAGCAGGATGGGCGAATGAGTCGCAACGATCAGCTGGCTGCCGTGTCGTGCGAGCTGATCCATCTCGTAGAGTAAGGTGAGCTGACGTGAGGGCGAGAGCGCCGCCTCAGGCTCGTCCAAGAAATACAAGCCGTTTTCCTTAGAGGAATCTTGGATAAAGCCTAAGAACGCCTCGCCATGGCTCATTTCATGCAGATACGCCCTGCGCCCCGTCGCGGGGTTGTGGTATCTTACGCCGGACGTCCCCGGGAGGAGACTGCACGCCTCCGCCTCGGTCGCCACGTTGTAGAAGCTCTCCGCCCGCAAAAAGAACGTGGTCCACGGTTGCAGCCGTCCACGACGCATGAAGACGCCCTCGTAGAGCGCGGAGTGGGAATCGCGCGTGGAGAAGGCGTAGTTGCGCGTGCCGCCCTCCGGGTTGAGGCCGTATGCGACCGCCATGGCCTCGATGAGCGTCGACTTACCCGATCCGTTTTCACCGACTAGAAACGTCACGTTGGAATCAAACTGCAGCGGAGTCGCGCCCAGGCTCGCCAGCACCGGGATCTGACGAAGATAGGCATCGCCGTGGACGTGCTCCCACAGCACCTGGACCGATGATATGAACAACTCGCCTTCGAGCATGGCTATCGCCGCCTTTGTCGACATAAATCGCGCCACCTTCTGCAGCGCCCAGCCGCCCGCCGTGCAGATGTGACGGATAATTGCACAGATTTGATATTTGCCTTTGTATACCCCGGAAGCGCACTTTTTCTACCAGCACCTTCTCTTGCCTGGAAGGCCTGTCTACTTCGACTTTTTCAAAATCGATGCAATTATCCATCGCAACTGCACATCGCGGTCGCACCACAGCGGAGAACCACCGTCTGGAAAGCATCGTTTTTCGACATCTGCACGCCAAAAAACGCTACAGTCTACTGCCGGGGCCCATCTGGGTAAGAAGGACCCCGGCAAAACAGAAGCCCGCTCGCAGGAAAACCCCAGGAAGAAAGGAAAGATCCATGTGCTCAAGCGCCTCGGGAAACGCCGTGCGCACAGCAGTCATCACAACAACAAGCGGCGACCGCAGCATCCAGGCAACCGTGACGCGCAAGCACGTGAAGAACCTCAACCTGCGCGTCCACGCAGACGGCACGGTGACCATGAGCATACCCATGCGAACCAGCATCGCCCGGGCGCAGGATTTCCTTGACCGCAAGGCTCCCTGGATAGCGCAGCGGCTCGAGTGCATCGAGGCTGCGCGTAACAGCCGGGGCATCATCCATCCTGCGGCAGCGCCCGCGGACAGCGCAGACGCCGTAACAAAGCCGCGCCTGCTTCTATGGGGTGAAGAGGTAGATGCATACAGCACCCTGCAAAAACATGGCCTTCTACCAGAAGTCTTCGGTGGCGCGGACAGCAACGCCGCCGGCGCCGGCATCGACACCGCCCGGTTGCAGCGCCTGGTAGACGTCCTATACAAACAGGAAGTCGCCCGCGCAATTCCGCAAATAGCCCAACCCCTGGAGTCCGCTATGGGCGTCGCCGCGAGCCGCTGGCAGGTACGCAGCATGAAGACGCGCTGGGGATCGTGCACGCCAAAAACGGCGGCGATCCGCATCAACTCGCAGCTCGCCGCCTATCCAATCGATTGTCTAAACTTTGTTGTCGCGCACGAGCTGGTCCACCTTATGGAACCCAGCCACAACGCGCGCTTCCACATGCTGCTCGACGTCTACTGCCCGCGCAACCGCGAACTCGCCGCACAGCTCAAGCACGCGCCCGCCTAGCGCAGGCGCTCGATCTCTACGCCCACCGAGCGCAGCGGCAGGCCCACCGGGGCCCAGGGCTTCTCGATGCGTAGGCGCACGCCTAAAAGCTGCGCGTATCCATCCAGCAGGCGCTCGGCCAACGACTCCGCCATGCGCTCCACCAGCTTAAACGTATGGTCGCGCAAAAACCCGTCTATGTCGTGGCACACCGCGCCGTAATCGATTGATGCATCCAAATCGTCGGTCTGCCCCGCGCGGCGCGTGTCGCAATACAGCGTCGCGGAAACCACGAACTTCTGGCCTAGCTTGTTCTCTTCCTCGTACACGCCGTGGTTGGCAAACACCTCCAGCCCGTCGATGAAGATCTTGTCCGCCAGCGCGATCTGCTCCGCGCTCACGTGCGCCAGAGCGCCGCGTCGCGCGGGCAGGCCGGAACCGTCTCGGCGCGCGAGCACGCCGCGGTCGTCCTCGATGCTCTCGGTCAGTTTCTTCTCACTCATAGCAATCGCTTCCCTACCACGTAATCGTGAGATTCTTCTTCCCATCCGGCCAATTGCACAGCTCGCGGGCAGGGCACGCATAGCAGGCGCGCGCGGCTTTGTCGGCATAGCGCAAAGCATCTGCCAGCGCACCAGCGCTGCACACGCCCTCGGCAGACGCGCCCCCAGCGCAGCCGGCACTCGTTCTGTGATGTGTGATCGCCGCGAGAATCTGCTCGCATTCGCCAGACGAGAATCTCTTGTCCTGCTCTACCGTACCCAAAATCTCGGCCGCAATCCGCGGGCCCGCAATATCATGCGGCTCTCCGCTCTCATATTCATCGGCCCGCCCAATATCGTGCAGCAATGCCGCGGCATACACCACGTCGCGCGCAACCTTTGGACAATGCACATCGGCCGCCGCATCGACTACCATCGCGCCACCATCCGCCGCATCGCCACCCGACAACGCGTCGGCATACGGCGCCGCAACGCCACGCTCCAGCAAGACAGTCCAGGCGATGCGCGCAACATCCAAGAAGTGCTGCAGGTCATGGCTGCAAAACGCCCTGTCGCGCTCAGCGCGTTGCAAAGCTCGATATCGCTCTTGATATACCGGATGGTTCCAAACGGCATCGACCCGCGGCATGGCCCGGGAACGGTCGGTCGCCATTACCCGCGGTCCAACATGTTGAAAAAGCGCTGCTCCAGAGCCGGATCGTCCTCAAAGACGCCGCGACGCGCCAGCGTCACCGTCTTGGTCCCGGGCTTTTGCACGCCGCGCATGGTCATGCACATGTGCTCGGCCTCCATCAGCACTATTACGCCCTGCGGAGCCAAGAACTCCATCATGGCGTCCGCCACCTGCGCGCACAGCTGCTCTTGCAGCTGAAGTCGACGGGCGAAGGTCTCAACCGTGCGCGCCAGCTTCGAAAGCCCCGCCACGCGGCCGTTGGGAATGTATCCAATCGCCGCCTTACCGTAAAACGGCAGCATATGGTGCTCGCACAGAGAATAGAACGTGATATCGCGCTCGATAACCAAATCATCGCTGCCAACGCTAAACGTCTTAGAGAGATGCTCGCTGCCGTCCTGGTCCATGCCCGCGGCAAGCTCGGCGTACATACGGGCGACGCGCGCCGGCGTCTCGACCAACCCCTCGCGCGACGAATCCTCGCCAATGCCCTCAAGCAACAGGCGAACCGCCTCTTCTATTTTTTGCTGGTCGACCATGGAACCTCCTGCATCTCAAACCATGCAGGTATCGTACCATCAGCGCGCGGGCGCATGGGCGTGTGTGGACGAGGATACACGAGGTTTCACGCAGCTGCTATACCGCCGCCTCCCCCGCCGCCGGGTGCAACGCTACATTCTGTGGGTCGCATACACCGGACCGTCGTCCCACAGGCAGACAGCCTCCGCCGGCGCAAATCCCGCCGCCAAGCGCTCGCGCGTGCGGTTCATATCGATCAGGCGCTGGTTGGACGACCCCCTAAAGCGCAGCGTGATGTCATAGAGATCTTGCACAAAGGGGCCGTCGACCAGAACGTCGATGCACTCAAGCAGACGATCGGTCACGTCCGTATGGTGCCTACCGCCCTCCAAAAGTTCGGCTTCCAGCGTGTCGCCCGTGAAGCACCAAATGGTTTTCGACGCGGGGGCATCACGGGGAAACTCCTTGCGCACGCGCTCCAAAAAATCCACCAGCCCGGCCTGGTTCTCCGGTTCCATGGGCTCACCGCCCAACAGCGTCAAGCCATCGATATAGACGGGACGCAGGCCCTCGATGATCTTATCCTCGACCTCGCGCGTGAAAGGCTTGCCCGCAGCGAAGTTCCAAGCAACCTCGTTAAAGCAATTCTTGCACCCGCGACGGCAGCCGCTCACAAACAGCGTGGTGCGCACGCCCTCGCCGTTAGCGATGTCGAAGTTCTTAATCTCCGCGTAGTTCATGCAAGTCATCTCCCAAATACGTGCGTGGGCCCAAGCAAATACGCGCCCGTCAACAAAACCATACACCTCCGGCGCCCTCTTGCTAACGAGCGAATCACGCTTTTGAGCACCCTGCCCGCAATCCCAAAGAAGCCCGCATTCGCGGGCTTCCAAGAAAGGATCGATTGGATATATGGAAAACCGCTCTTAACCGCTTACAGATGCAGCACGCGGTCACGGATCTCTTCCGTGCGGCCCTGGTTCCAGAACTGGGTGCCAATGTAGCCGCAGGTACGACGAGCCACGTTCAGCTTCTCCTGGTTGCGGTTGCCGCAGTTGGGGCATTCCCAGACAAGCTTGCCGTCGTCTTCCACAATGCGGATCTCGCCGTCGTAGCCGCACTCCTGGCAATAGTCGCTCTTGGTGTTGAGCTCCGCGTACATGATGTTCTCGTAGATGTACTGCATCACGCGGATAACGGCCTTGAGGTTGTCCTGCATGTTGGGCACCTCGACGTAGGAGATGGCGCCACCCGGGGACAGGCGCTGGAACTGGCTCTCAAACTTGAGCTTGTCGAACGCATCGATCTCCTCGGACACGTGGACGTGGTAGCTGTTGGTGATATAGCCCTTGTCCGTGACGCCGGGGATGATGCCGAAACGGCGCTGCAGGCACTTAGCGAACTTGTAGGTGGTCGACTCCAGCGGCGTGCCGTAGATGGAGTAGTCGATGTTCTCCGCGGCCTTCCACTCGTTGCACTTGTCATTCATGTGCTGCATGACTTCCATGGCGAACGGGGTGCCGTTCTCGTCCGTATGGCTGTAGCCGGTCATGTACTTCACGCACTCATAGAGGCCCGCATAGCCCAGGCTGATGGTCGAGTAGCCGCCATAGAGCAGCTTGTCGATGGTCTCGCCCTTGTCAAGGCGGGCCAGCGCACCATACTGCCACAGGATGGGCGCGGCATCGGACAGGGTGCCCAACAGGCGCTCGTGACGGCAGCGCAGGGCTTTGTGGCACAGCTCCAGGCGCTCGTCGAAGATCTTCCAGAACTTCTCCTTGTCCTGATGGGAGGACAACGCGACATCCGGCAGGTTGATGGTGACCACGCCCTGGTTGAAGCGCCCGTAGTACTTGGGCTTGCCGGGCTCGTAGTTGAGCGCGCGGGCCACGTTGTCATAGCCGTTGCCGGAACGGTCCGGGGTGAGGAAGCTGCGACAGCCCATGCAGGTGTAGCAATCGCCGTTGCCCTCGGTCTCCCCCTTGGAGAGCTTGAGCTCGCGCATCTTCTTCTCAGAGATGTAGTCCGGCACCATGCGCTTGGCGGTGCACTTGGCCGCCAGCTCGGTGAGGTAGAAGTACGGCGTGCCCTCGGCGACGTTGTCCTCTTCAAGCACGTAGATGAGCTTGGGGAACGCAGGGGTGATCCACACGCCCGCCTCGTTCTTCACGCCCTCGTAGCGCTGGCGCAGCGTCTCCTCGATAATCATGGCGAGGTCGCGCTTCTCAGCCTCGGAGCGGGCCTCGTTGAGGTACATGAACACGGTGACAAACGGCGCCTGGCCGTTGGTGGTCATAAGCGTGACGACCTGGTACTGGATGGTCTGGACGCCGCGGCGGATCTCATCGCGAAGACGGCCCTCGACGACCTCGGATATTTTTTCCTCGTCCGCCTCAAAGCCAAACTGGTCAAGCTCCGCCTGCACCTGACGGCGAATCTTCTGGCGACTCACCTCGACGAAGGGCGCGAGGTGCGTCAAAGAGATGGACTGGCCGCCGTACTGGCAAGATGCCACCTGGGCGATGATCTGGGTCGCGATGTTGCAGGCGGTCGAGAAGCTATGGGGGCGCTCGATGAGCGTGCCGGAGATGACCGTGCCGTTCTGCAGCATGTCCTCAAGGTTCACAAGATCGCAATTGTGCATGTGCTGGGCAAAGTAATCCGAGTCATGGAAGTGGATGAGGCCCTCGTTATGAGCGGCGACCACGTCCTCGGGCAGCAGCACGCGCTGGGTGAGGTCTTTGGAGACCTCGCCGGCCATGTAGTCGCGCTGCACCGAGTTCACCGTGGGGTTCTTGTTGGAGTTCTCCTGCTTGACCTCTTCGTTATTGCACTCAATCAGCGACAGGATTTTATCGTCCGTAGTGTTCTTGGTGCGTTTGAGCCCCTGAACGTAGCGATAGATGATATAGCGGCGGGCGACCTCATAGCGATCGAGCGCCATGATCTCGTCCTCCACCATGTCCTGGACCTCTTCGACCGAGACGGTGTGGCCGCACTTTTCGCAGGCCTCAGCGACGTTCTGCGCGGCATAGACCACCTGGCGATCGGTCAGGCGCTCGCTGTCGCCAACCTCCGCGTTCGCAGCCTTGATGGCACTGATGATTTTCTCGATATCGAACGTTACCTCGGTGCCGCTGCGCTTGATGATCTTCATGAACGCCGCTCCCTCTTCCGTAAACCCCGCGAGGCCAAGCATCTCGCGGGGAAATCCCTACCTTGCCAAGACAGCGCAACTCCCCAGGCACGGCCGGGACCGTACCAAACGTGGCTGCGTGTCTATCGATTCCCAACTACCATATCGCGCCGCCCGGACACGGTTTTCCGTGCGCGCGCGTGGCGTTTCCTCTTTTCGTGCCTGTCTATGATACACCACCTCAACGCGCTATATCCTGATTGATTCTTAAACGGTGACACAACATATAGTGTTTTAGCAGGTCAGGGACGATACTCATGAGCGGCTCATTTTGTCAAGCCCGTTTATGTTTATAAACTGCGCGAGGACAAGCGCAGGCCCCACCTGCAGCTTTGCGCGCGGCAAACGAGAACGTGAAAATAAAATGTTCCACAACTAAGCCATAGGCGTGAAGATGAACGGCACAACCCTCCATCAAACCCAGATGTTGTGTTTTGGCCGTGACCCGATCGGAGTCGGGGTGAGGCACGGACCCCATGCCGCGCTACGGCATTGTCGGCAAAGCGATTCGATAACAAAAAGACCGAGAAGGAAATCCTCCTCGGTCTTGTCATTCTTGGTGGGCGATACAAGATTTGAACTTGTGACCCCTACCGTGTCAAGGTAGTGCTCTACCCCTGAGCTAACCGCCCCAATTGGCCGCGCCTCAGCGCGAGAATTTATAATAGGGTATTGTCCGGAACATGTAAAGGACTTTTTTAAAACTTTTCTAGCAAGCCGGCATGCTGCAAGCCAGCTGTCAACAAACCGCTACCATCAAACCGGCTTCCGACAGGCGACATGGAACTAGGATGGCATGGCCCTTGGATTACCACGCAGATCACTGCGCACCCATCCTACGCGCGAACGATGAGATAAACAAAACAGGCCATGGAGACTTCCCCATGACCTGTGTACTGATTGGTGGGCGATACAAGATTTGAACTTGTGACCCCTACCGTGTCAAGGTAGTGCTCTACCCCTGAGCTAACCGCCCCAATTGGCTGCGCTTCAGCGCGAGGAATAATATAACCGAGAGCGATGAACGTGTAAAGCGACATTTTCAAAAAAGTTTACGAGACGGGCCTTGGCGCACACTCAAGCATGTACAGCCACGCGGCCTCGCCTCGTCCACGCCTACCGCTGCGGCCCGGTGAAGGTCATGTTCTCAAAGGTGTCAGCCATGAACTCGTCGTTATAGTGGGTGTCAACGTAGACCTCGAAGGGGTTTCCGGGTGGCACGCCCTCTTGTCGCTTACCGGCGCGGTAAAAGCACATGAGCGTCATAGCTATGTCCGCGGCGACAAACACGGTCAGCAAAGTTACCACGGTCATCTGCCTTGTAGTGGTGGGTTCGCCTATGCGATAGATCAGCTCCGGCATGATCACCTTGCACCACGCGATACCGATACAACCCCATATTGCAAGGAAGCGCCAAGCCACCCATTGCGAGATATGATCGGGCAAGTGTAGATAGCTCCAAGACTCCGCGTGCATGAAGTATTCCATGCACCAGCCCGTCCCCTGCTCGAGAAGGCCGCCGGTGACCGCCGACACGACGAAGATCACCCACCACGGTTTTTTACGCAGCTTCCATAAAAGCATGGTAAGCAGAACGGCGCCGAACCCGTAGAGCGGAGAAAACGGACCCCAAACCAGGCCGACGCGACTCTCGACGATGCCGAACATGACGAACATCCAGACCATCTCGAGCACCAAGCCCAAGATGGACGCGATCAGAAAGATGATGATGTATTGGTAGAACCCTGGTTGGATATCGTCCAAAAAGTCATCGCGCATCTGCGTTTTGGCGGCGCGGATGATGCGTTGCTGCTCGCGCGAGATCTTGGCCCGCAGTCGCTTTTTGCCAAAATGCTCGACCTCAGACCAAACGGCTTCCTCATACACCTGCGCATCGAGCGCGCCGCTTTTGAGCATGCGCTTAAACGAACGGCCGGTGCCGCGGGCGTCATGGTACTTCTGAACAAGAAGGATTCCCAGCCTGAACAGCAAGAACACTGCAAGGATGAGCACGGTGATTGCGAACACGTACGGTCCTCCCCTCTCATTCGAACAGCGCGACCGCATGCAGGCATGATAGCGGCCATCTATCTACAAACAGTCATCATTTTAGCTGCGGCGCATATTTTTTTAAGATTCCGCTTGCAACGACCCCAAGAATCGCGTATATTACTTTCTCGCAAGCGGACATGGCTCAGTTGGTAGAGCACAACCTTGCCAAGGTTGGGGTCGCGGGTTCGAGCCCCGTTGTCCGCTCCATTGCTTGCTTGAGGGCCGATTCCTTTTTCGGCCCTTTGCATATCGGCGAAGTGGCCAAGTGGTAAGGCAGAGGCCTGCAAAGCCTTTACCCCCGGTTCGAATCCGGGCTTCGCCTCCAGAACTTTTTAGGGCGTCCATATGGGCGCCCTTTTTGGTATGTACGCGGGCAGTTGGTGGGACGTTGACCTGCCCTGAACTTGCCGCTCCCCGCTATCCCCGTGCTGTAAAGACGCCCTCCCCCCCTCTGGTACCAGCGTTGGAGTTGTCCGCCGGGATGGCGAGCCGAGCGGGAGGGCCACTGCGAAGCGGCATGATCCGATACATGTATTACTTTGAGCCACTATTTGGATCCAAAGTGGTTCCTGGTAATACGTAAAATGAGATCGGTATTATAGATAACCACTTTTTCTGATTTTTCTGGTCCGCTGTAATACCGATTTCAACAGTGGTATTACAGCGGACCATATGAAGAGGTTCAATATGGTCCAATCTAATACATGTATCGATTGGAACCAAACCGTCGCCGCACATCCAAGCAACAATATCGCTCCATTACGCGCGGCGCTACGCCAACACCAAGCCGCCACCACCACGCGCTTGCCCGCACTACAGCAGCCACCCGTCAGGGCACCCATAAATACCTGCTCATTCCACACTGCGAACACATTCGATATTTATGCTTGCATCCACCCTGGCAATCACGTATAGTAATTCCTCGCAAAGCGGACATGGCTCAGTTGGTAGAGCACAACCTTGCCAAGGTTGGGGTCGCGGGTTCGAGCCCCGTTGTCCGCTCCATTGCATGCGGACATGGCTCAGTTGGTAGAGCACAACCTTGCCAAGGTTGGGGTCGCGGGTTCGAGCCCCGTTGTCCGCTCCATTGCATTGAGAAAGCCGGTCGCAAGATCGGCTATTTTCTTATATCAACCATCTCTCCCCTATAGACGCAATAATAAGATGCAGGGCAAACGCGCACTCCCTCGCGCCCGCAGTTCCGCGTATACACGATCTCATGACAGCTGCCAATCGGCAACCGCACCCGCAGGCATTAAGCTGCGGCAGCACCAATCAGCTTGACAAGCCTCACGCAGGTACCGGGAACGTCGCGACGCCTAGACACGTCTACGCTATCGACCAGCATGCGCATGAGCTTGATACCGCGTCCACGCTCCTCGCTGGCCTCAATTTCTTGATCAGCGGACAACTCGAAGCCGGCACCGCCGTCGCGCACCTCAATCACAACTCGATCGGGATAAGCCTGCACCGTCATGGAACACCCCACGCCGCCGGCATGGTCAAAAGCGTTGGAAAGCGCCTCGCCGGCAGCCAGCGCCGTGTCAAAGCGAGCGTCCGCTGTCATGGGCAAGGTGGCTAGCAGCTCTGATACACGATGGCGATACGCGCCCAGGCACTCGATTCCCCCGGTGACGGATAGCGTCTTGTTCCATTTGGGCAGCACCCCCGCTGAAAGAACGGGCAATGCCGTCTTTTGCGCGGGGCGAACATGCAGCACATCGATCAGTCGGGCGATTTGGATAAAGCGAATCACATTAGCCGACGCGTTGACCAACGATAACAGGCCCTCGCCGCGTGCCAGCCGGCGCGCACATGCGAGCAAGAACGCCAGCCCGGTCGAGTCGATAAAGGCAACGTTTTGACAATTGATGATGATGCGCCGCATGCCCATGTCGATAAGACCATCGACCTGCTCGCGCAGCAGGGGGACCGACGCGATATCGATATCGCGCACGGGAACCAGTACCGCTATGTCATTCCACTCATTCATGCTGGTATGGTTCCCGCTTTAATCGCGTCTTAATCATTACTTAAGAAAGCTCTCGCTCGTCCCCGGCCCAACGCCGCGACACCCGTGTACGGCAAAGCTCCCCTACAACGCGTCCGAACGGCCCGTGTCGAAGCGCAGAGCCACCATGGCGATGTCATCGTCCAAAACTGATCCCGTAAACTCGTCCAAAGACAAAAGAACGTTGTCGCACAAGCCCTCGATACCCTGCAGGCTCTGGGTTAGCAACAGGTCGCGAAGGCGCTGCTCGCCAAAGAAATCACCTTGGGCGTTTCTAGCCTCAATAGCCCCATCCGTGTACATAAACATGATGTCGCCCTTCTCAAACGTGAACGACCCGGTCTCATACACCATGTTCTCAAACGCACCCACCACACCGGACTGAACGCTCAGCATCTCAACCTCGGCCGCGATATTGCGCCCCTCATGGGGCACGCGGGCGATCATTGTTGGCGGGTGCCCCGCAGAGCAGTACACCGCCGTACCCGCACGCAGGTCGATCTTGGCGATGAACATGGTCGCGAAAGTCTCTACTCGCGAGAAGCCCATGAGCATGCTGTTGAGAGAGCGCGCCAGGCCAACAGGGCTGCGGCCCTCCCATGCGTAAGCGGTCAACGCCGTCTTGACCAGCGCGGACATAGATGCAGCCTCCACGCCCTTGCCGGACACATCGCCCAAGATCATGACAGCGCGATCGTCCGGAAGGCGGATCAAGGTGTAGAAGTCGCCGCCCACAAGCGCCTGCTTGGTTGCGGACGAGTATAGCGAGTCTGACGTTATGCCCGGCACGCGACCAAGCTGGCTGCGCATGCCGGCCTGCAGCGTCTGCGCGATGCGCTGCTCTTCCTTTTTACTGCGCACACCGGTCTCAATCAACTCAAGGTCGTGGACCAAACGCAGCAGGTAGTCATACTCCATGTCATCGATGGGCTCCTGCGTGCCGTCGCGAAGCAGCAAGAACATGCGGACGGAAGCATCTGGAAGCTCAACAGATGCCAGCGAGGTGGACGAGGGCGCGGCAGACGAGGGGTCGCCAGCAGTTGCGCCACCGGCCTGCGGCGAATCCTCGCCATCGGCAATGTCATGCTCGGGGCTCATCGCGTCCAGCACGGCTCCACGCCCCATATCGATGAACACGCCCTGGCCGGGCAAACCGTGAGCATAAAGCCACTCGCCCATCTTAGTGGTCCTGTCAACACGCACCAGGCGCGCGTTCTTAAGATCCGGCTGCGTTGCGCCGGCGCCGGGCGAAAGCACATCCGCTGGCGCGCTAAGGCGCGAGGCGGGCGCTTTGGACGAGAAGAAGGCATCGTCCACAGAACAGGGTAGCGCCACGCGGCTGCCGCCCTCAAAATCGATAACGTAGCTCTTCAGCGTCGCGTCGAACACCACGGGGCATATGCGGCATGAAAGCATGCGCTTGAGTTCGGATACGATCTGCCCGCGACTTTCGCGAGGCCGGTCCTCGAGCGAGAACATGGCGTCGCGCATCTGGTTAAGCGAGCGGGTGAGCTCGGCCACGCGCTGGGAACGCATGGATCCAACCAGGCCCACCAACTCTATGGACAGATAGTCGCAAATGACCTCCAGCACGCGCACCTCGCTCACGCGCGGCGTTGTGTGGCGCTTCCAGCCAAGCTCGATGATGCCCAGCACCTGCGTGCCAAAAAACACGGGAGCGGCGATAACGGTCTTGAACGGAGGGGTGTCCTGCACTCGGATAGGCGTGCTCACACGGGCATCGATATCGTAGAACACGGCGCTAAAGGGCCCGCGGGGCTCCGTGGTGGGAGCGATAGAGAACCTGCAAGCATGTGCCTCGCGCGTCACATAGGTGCCGATACCCGCCCCATAGGGAATAAAACCCGGAAGATACTCCCCCGCAAGGCCTTTCGAGGCGCCGCGGAGCTTGAAGCCGCCGCTCTCTGAGAAGTAGATAGTGGTGCCGTCGGCGTCCAAGGTGTCCGCAAGCTTGTTCAAGACGGTGTCGAGCAGCGCCGAGAGGTCTTCTGACCCCACGGTGGACATGATGACCGACAAGGTACCGGAAAGGCGCTTATTTGCCGCCTGAAGCTCCGAGAGCAGGCGCTTGGCGCGGCGGTCCTTGGCGTATTGCTCCTCCAAGTTACGCAGTACGACCAACACGCGAGGAGGACGATGGCTAAGGCCGGTGAACTTGGGCGGAGTCATCATCAGCGAGCGAACGCTCACCGGAATGAACGAACCATCAGACAGCTTGAGCATCAAGGTGTTCTCAGACCCGTCGACGCCAAACGGCAGGCGATGGTCCTCCGAGCGCTCAAAGGTGTCGCTAAACAGCATGTCCTTGATGTCGATGCCTATAACGTTTTCGCGCATGCCCGACACAAGCGATAAGAACTGCTTGTTAACGTGCAGAACGCATCCATCAGGTTGGCAAACAACAACGGCGTCGCTGGTGATCTCCACCAAGCGGGCGAGATTGGGGAACTCCTCGTGAGCGATGGCCTCCACGTGAACCACGTCCCTCTTGACAAGAGTCGGTAGATAACAAAAAAGGCCTCCGAAGAGACCTCTTAAGATTTGATGGTGTCGGAGGCGGGACTTGAACCCGCATGACCGAGAAATGGTCACTAGCACCTCAAGCTAGCGCGTCTGCCAATTCCGCCACTCCGACTTCCTTGTGTTGCTCCTCGCAACGAATAGTATATTAACCCGAACCCCGCATTGAGTGCAAGCACTTTTTTCAAAAAAGTTTGGACGAAGTTTGCCTGATCTTTTGCAGCAACGTTTATGCAGGTAGAAAGCAATCTGTATCGACAGAAAAGAAGAAAATAGCGCGCTCCCCCACCTGATCCGGATTGTCGTCCTAAGAAAAAAGGGATACCGGTTATAAACCGACATCCCTTAGATGTGCATAATCCCTTGAGCGAACCGCATATCTTAGATGTTGATGTGCGACTCCTTGATGGGGAACGGCTTGGCAAAGTGGCAGGAGCAGAAGTGGCCGTTAGCGACCTGCTTGAACTCCGGAGCCTCCTTGCTGCAGATCTCCTGAGCAATGGGGCAACGCGTGTGGAAACGGCAGCCCGAAGGAGGATCGATGGGCGACGGAGGATCGCCGGCAAGGATGATGCGCTTGCGAGTCTTCTGAATGTCCGGATCAGGCACGGGAACAGCGGACAGCAGAGACTGCGTGTACGGATGATGGGGCTCGGTGTAGAGCGTCTTCCAGTCAGAAAGCTCGACCATCTTACCCAGGTACATAACTGCAACGCGATCGGAGATGTGCTGCACAACGGACAGGTCGTGAGCGATGAACAGATACGCGGTGCCAAATTTGTCCTGGAGCTCTTTCAGCAGGTTCAGAACCTGAGCCTGAATGGAGACGTCCAGAGCGGAAACGGGCTCATCGCAGATGATCAGCTTAGGACGAAGAATGAACGCGCGGGCGATACCGACGCGCTGACGCTGACCGCCGGAGAACTCGTGCGGATAGCGGTTGATGTGCTCCGGGTTGAGGCCTACGACGTCGAGCAGCTCGCGAACGCGCTCGATGCGCTCTTCCTTGGTGCCCACGCCGTGGATGGTCATGGGCTCGGAGACGATTTCGCCGATAGTCATACGCGGGTTGAGCGACGCGTAAGGGTCCTGGAAGATGAACTGCATCTCGCGGCGCATGTCCTTGAGTTCATGCTTGTTCATCGCGGAGACGTCGCGGCCCTCGAAGAAGACCTTGCCCGCGGTGGGGGCGCTCAGGCGCATGATGGTTCGACCGGTGGTGGACTTGCCGCAGCCGGACTCGCCTACCAAACCAAAAGTTTCGCCGGGATAGATCTCAAACGAAACATCGTTAACGGCGGAAACAACGCGCTTGGAGAAACGGCCGCCGAAGGCGCCGGAGCCAGCGGGGAATTCCTTGCTTAGATGCTCGACTTTGAGCAGGGGTTGCCTCTCGGTCATTTATGCCCTACCTCCAATCACGGAAGGGTCGAGAACGTCGGGGGTGCCAGTTGCGATCTTGCCGCGGGAACGCGACGTGTCCGGAGCGTTCTTCTTAACGAACTCGTCATCGCCGGCGAAGTGGCAAGCGGAGTAGTGTCCCGTAGAAGTGGTGTAATGCTCGGGCAGCTTCTCGTGGCAGATCTCCTTGGCATAGGGGCAGCGCGGTGCGAACGGGCATCCCTTAGGAAGGTTCATAAGCGAGGGAGGATTGCCGTCGATGGGAGTCAGCGGCTTCTTCTCGTCCACGGCCTGCTCCGGAATCGAGCGGATGAGGCCCCAAGTGTAAGGGTGACGGCTATCGTAGAAGATCTCGTCGGCGGAACCGAACTCGACGGGGCGGCCGGCGTACATGACCATGATCTTGTCGGCGATATCCGCAACAACGCCCAGGTCATGGGTAATCATGACGATAGCGTTGCCGTTCTTCTCCTGCATCTCCTGCATGAGCTCGATGATCTGCGCCTGGATGGTAACGTCCAGGGCGGTGGTGGGCTCGTCGGCGATGAGGATGTCCGGATCGCATGCAAGGGCCATGGCGATCATGACGCGCTGGCGCATACCGCCGGAGAACTGGTGCGGATACTCGTTGACGCGCTTCTCCGGCTCGGGAATACCGACCAGGTCGAGAAGCTCGGTAGCGCGCTTGAGAGCCTGCTCCTTGGTGTAGCCACGATGCAGGCGAAGGCCCTCGCCCACCTGCTTGCCGATCTTGTAAACCGGGTTCAGGGAGGTCATGGGGTCCTGGAAAATCATTGCGATATCGTTACCGCGAATGTGCTGCATCTCTTCCTCGGACATATCGAGCAGCGAGTGACCGCGATACATGACGCGACCGCCCTCGATATGGCCGGGAGGCATGGAGATAAGACCCATGATGGTCATGGCGGTCACGGACTTGCCGGAACCGGACTCGCCGACGACGCCGAGGGTCTCGCCGCGATCGAGCGTGTAGGAAACGCCATCGACCGCGTGGACGATGCCGTCCTCGGTATGGAAATACATCTTGAGGTTATCGACCTCGAGAAGGTGCTGACCCTCGGGGATGGGCTGCGTCTTAAGGTCGACGTAGTTCTTATTGGACTTCTTCTTCATGAACTTACGCATCCTTCATCTTGACGTCGAGAGCATCGCGCAGGCCGTCACCAAGCAGGGTGAAGGCGAGAACGGTGGAAAGAATCGCCAGACCCGGCATGATCATCATCCACGGAGCGGTCTCAAGGTACGCCTGGCCGGCCTGAATCATGGAGCCCCAAGACGGGGTGGGCGGAACAACGCCCATGCCCAGGAAGGACAGGGAGGACTCGGTAAGGATGGCGCCGCCGATGTTCATGGTCGCGTAGACGACGATGGAAGCCACGGAGTTGGGGAAGATATGACGCGCGATGATACGAGCGTCAGATGCGCCCATAGCGCGAGCGGCGTCGACGTAGTCGTTCTCCTTGACGGTAAGGATCGCGGAGCGGAACACACGGGCGATCGACGGCCAGCCAAGGATACCGATAGCGATAAAGACGTTGGTAAGGCTCTGCCCGATAACCGCGATCATGGCAACGACGAACAGGATATAGGGGAACGCCAGGAACACGTCGGCGAGACGCATGATGATGGTGTCCCAGATACCGCCGTAGAACGCTGCGATCGCACCAAGAATCAGACCGATTGCCGTAGAGATGGCGGTGGCCATGATACCGACCGACAGCGAGACGCGCGCGCCGTAGATAACGCGGACAAGGATGTCGCGGCCCAGCGGATCGGTGCCGAACGGGTGCTCAGCCGAAGGAGGCAGCAGCGAGGTGGTCGCCATGAGCGTAGAGTCGGACGCGGTGGGCGAACCCAACCAATCCTGCGCCCATAGGTCCGCGGTGAGAGCGACCAGGGCGACGAAAATGATCCAGATCACCGCGAGGACGGCGAGCTTGTTTTTACGAAGACGCTTGAAGGCATCGCCCCAAAGCGTGCGGGACTTGGCGGCGGGCTTAACCTGACCCTTGGTCTCCGCCTTTGCGGCCATGCCGGCGCGCTGAGTAGGACTCGGTTCTTGCATGCTAACCCTCCCCTACGCCTTGTCCTTGGGCGCACCGTAACGAATGCGAGGATCAAGGAATGCGTAGCTGATATCGACCAGAAGATTGATAACCATGACCACGACGACAACCACGGTCACGCCACCCATAACAATGGGCCAGTCACGCTGCGTAATAGCGCGATAGATCTCATAGCCAACACCGGGCCAGTTGAAGACCGTCTCCGTGAGGATTGCGCCGGCGAGCATAGCGCCAAAGTCGACGCCAATATAGGTGACAACCGGGATAAGGGCGTTCTTAAGAGCGTGCTTCCAGATGATGGCGCGATTTGAAAGGCCCTTGGCCTTAGCGGTGCGGATGTAGTCCTGGTTCATAACATCCAACAGCTGCGAGCGCATGATGCGCGCGGCATAGGCGGTGGATACGGAAGCCAGGGTGATGGAAGGCAGGATATAGTGGACCCAATCCTGGTACTGGGATGCGGCACCGCCGGCACCGGAGATAGGCAGCGAGAACGCGCCGCCGGTCAAGTCCTTGATCCAGACGCCGAAAATCAGCTGGAGCAGCATGCCCAACCAGAATGCCGGCACTGCGACCAAAACCGACGTAGAGAGGGTTACGAGGATATCCCAGAACGAGTATCGCTTCACTGCCGAGATGATTCCTGCGCCGACGCCCATAATGGCTTCCAAAACGATGGCGCAGATAGCAAGCTTGATGGTATACGGATACTTGGAACTTAAGATATCCGTGACCTCCATCTTGCGCTGGTAGGACTCACCCAGATCACCATGGAACAGGTCGGTGATGTAGGTGACGTAGCGGTCCAGCATGGGGACCGGAACGGGATCGCCGTTCTCGTCGAGAATAGCGTGGCCATTCTCATCGACCTGAACAAGATTATAGCGAATGCGCAGGTTAAGCTCCGCTTCCGGAGTCATGGCCTTACCGCCGCCGCCTATAAGCTTGATCGGATCGCCCGGGACAATGTTCTGCAGCGCAAACAGAATAAGCGTTACGCCAAAGAACACCGGGATGAATTGCAGCACTCGCTTGAGGATGTACTTTCCCATAGATACGATCTCTCCCCTGTCGTCGGGACTAAATGTGAAGATGGAGACGGTCGGGGTTCCTCTCCATCAGGAAACGGGATGCCGACGCGAGCATCGGCACCCCGTTTTCGCGAACAGTTAGTATAACCTAAAAGGCAATTACTGTACGTTAATTGACATTATCTACGCGGACAGCTCAGCGCGGCCAAGGTAGGCCTTCTTCTGAGGATCGATGTAGAGGTTCTTGATGCGGCTGGAGCCGACAAGAGTGTGGGTGTAGAACATCACAGGGATGACGGGCAGGTCGGCGCCGATGAGAGCGTCGGCCTCCTGCATCTTGGCGATACGAGCAGCGTCGTCGGTGATGCCACGGGCGTCCATGATCATCTTGTCAACCTCGGCGTTGCTGTAACCAGACTTGTTGTCGCCACCCAGGGAATCAGAGTGGAACAGCGGGTACAGGAAGTTGTCCATGATCGGGTAGTCGGCAACCCAGGCCAGACGACCGATCTGGAAGTCCATGTTGTCATACTTGGACAGAAGAGCAGACCACTCGGGGGTATCAGAGGTGACCTCGACGCCAACCTTGGCGAGGTCGCCGATGACGGACTCCATGATCTCCTTGTGGCCGCCATCCTGGTTGTAGGACAGAACCATGGAGATGCCGCGAGAATCACCGTTCATGGGAGCGACCTTGTCGAGGTACTCGTTGGCCTTGTCGACGTCATAGGCAGAGAACTCCCATGCGCCCTCCTTGTAACCGTCGATTCCCGGAGGAACGATGCCGTCGGCGGGGGTACGGGTGCCCTTGAAGATGGACTCGCAGATAGCCTCGCGGTTGATGGCCAGAGAAACGCCCTTACGGAAGTCGGCGTTGTTGAAAGGCTCGATGGTGGTGTTGCAGACCAGGTAATACGTGGAGGGCTCGGCACCAAGAAGCATACGACCCTTGTCGTTCATGGTGTAGCCGTCCTCAGACGTGCCGTACTCCTTCTTGGCGGCATCGATCTGAGCGGTGGGAACGTCGGCGACGTCGAAGTTGCCAGCCTGGAACTCCTTGTACGCGGTCTCGATGTCCTTCTGGACGCCGAAGTGGATGCCGTCGATCTTGGCCTTGTCGCCGTGATAATCATCAAAACGGACGAGGTCGATGTACTGGCCGTCCTCCCACTTGGTGTCCGGCTTCATCATGAAGGCGCCGTTGCCGATAGGAGCGAGGTAGAAGTTCTTGGCGTCGGACTCAGCGGCCTCGGGCACGGGAGCCAGAGCGGGGTGAGAGCAGACGTAGGGGAAGTCAGCGTAGGCAGCGGTGAGCTCGACAACCAGCGTGTTGTCGTCGGGGCAGGTAACGCCGGCGAAGTCGTCGGCGTCGCCAGCGGCGAGCTCGGAGTAGCCCTTGACCATGGACAGGTGGTAAGCGATCTGGGAGGGACCGTACTCTACCTGAACCGCGCTCTTGGGGCTGACCAGACGGGTCCAACCGCGCTTGAAGTCAGCAGCGGTAACGGGGTCGCCGTTGTGGAAGGTGGCGCCCTCGATCAGGTGGAAGGTAAAGGTCTTGACGTCATCGGAAACCTCATAGCTCTCGCAGGCGAGCGGCTTGAGCTCGTTGGCCTCGAAGTCGAACTTCATGAGGGAATCGAAGAGCTGGAACTCGACCTGGGTGCCCTGGTCCTCCTGGACGTTGTAGGGATCGATGCAGACCGGGTTGTTGATGTAGTAGTTCAGGGTGCCACCCTCAGCAGCGGTAGAGGTGCTGCCGCTACCGGAAGCGGTGTTCTCCTTCTTGCCGCATGCGGCGAGGAACGCCAGAGAGCTCGCAGCGAGGGTGCCGCCGACGAACGCGCGACGACCGACTACGGGCTGGTTCTTCATTTCAGTCATGCCATCCTCCTTTAAGATGAAACCTTCCGATGCACGGTGATTTCGAGCGCACTCGACCGCAGCAAAACCGCGCACCGTATCATCGTCCAACCCATTGCCCACACTTGGTAACAGGCTGTGATGTTGTACTACCTTAGCGCATTTAATGCATAATTAACGTCTCTTTTTGTGTAACCGCAAGGATTTTCTTTATTTGGCAAAAGTGCGATTGTGCATATTGATACTTTTTAGCGAATCGCACTATTTCTACCTGCAAACTCATGACACCGCTCACCAAACTCAAAAAAGTCAAGTTCAAGTTCGGCGAACGGTGACATGCCCAGATGGATGAAACCATTTAGAAACAATATGCGTTTACAAGCGCTTTACCTACCGTTTGAACAAGCTTAAAAACCCACGCTTGACCACATCGAAAAAGCTCAGCGACCGCACCAGATGGTCCTCTGGAATATAAGCGCGCATGGCGCGCAGGGTCTTCTTGTTGTCCTTGGTAGAGAACGAGAAGTCCCCGTCGTTCTTGGTCATGATCGCAAAGCGCGCGATCCACTTGCCACCAAACATGACGGAGCCCGCTACATGGTCGATCTGCTCCCACGGTATCTGAATGAAATCCTCGGGATTCTTCTCGTTATAGAACTCAAAGGCTTTGTTGCCGATCATGACGTTGCCGTAAGTGGCAAGACCATGGTAGGACGTTGCGGGAATCGTAAGGTCCACGACGCTGTTTTGCGACTGAGCCATCCCCACTCCCCTCATTAGAATATGCAGAAACCATTTTACCGTACCACATAGGTACCAGTGAATACAGTACGCCCCGTGCACGCGACGCAAAGTCGAATACACGGGGCGCGAATGCAAGAATCAGGCTGCTACCGGATTCATCGTCCAAAAAAGCCGTACATGCACGTCGAACGACGACTTACATGATGCCAAGCAGGCGTCCGCCGATACCGACGGCGAACAGGCACAGGATGATGACGATGGGGGAAACCTTCTTCTTAAGCAGCTGGCAGCACAGAAGCGTCAGGCAGACAGCGGCGAGACCCGGGATAAGGGAGTCGAGGTTGGCCTGAAGCGTGGTGGTCTTGATGACGTCAAGGCCGGTGGCGCCAAGCGAGGAGTACTGCGTAAGGGCCTCGCGGATACCATCGGTGCCGGCGGGCAGGTTAGCCCAGTCGATGTAGGCACCGGCAGACTGGGTGACCCTGGAAACAACCGGGGTGAAG
The DNA here is from genome assembly GCF_000225705.1 of Collinsella tanakaei YIT 12063. Lineage (GTDB taxonomy): Bacteria > Actinomycetota > Coriobacteriia > Coriobacteriales > Coriobacteriaceae > Collinsella > Collinsella tanakaei. Next base: position 51,233 of record NZ_JH126467.1, on the reverse strand, counting down.
GAAATGGAAACCCAGCGCTGGACCAGCGATCCGATGATGAACATGCCGAGGATGGAAGCGCCCTCGGTGATCTTGCCCATCAGGCCGCCGGAGAGGTCCTTGGTGATGGAAGTACCGACCTTGTAGCCGAACTCCTGGGTGTACCAGAGGAACAGCATGCGGATGATGTTCCAGCCGAAGAAGAACAGCAGCGGACCCAGGATGGAGCCGCCGAGCGCCAGCGAAGCGCCCAGAGCACCGAGAATGGGGCGAAGGGTGAACCAGAAGACGGGATCGCCGACGCCGGCCAGCGGGCCCATCATACCGACCTTAACGCCCTGGATCGCTGCGTCCTCCACCTTGGCGCCGTTGGCGCGGTCCTCTTCGAGGGCCAGGGTAACGCCGATAACCGGAGCGGAGACGTACGGATGGGTGTTGTAGAACTCCATGTGGCGCTTAAGCGCGGCAACCTGGTCCTCCTTATTGGAGTACAGCTTCTTGATAGCCGGGACCATGGAATAGCACCAGCCGCCGTTCTGCATACGCTCGTAGTTCCAAGAGCCCTGCAGGAATTGGTGACGCCAGGCAACGGCCATACGGTCTTTCTTAGAGAGAGTAACCTTCTCTGCCATTATCGTTGTCCCCCTTTCCTACTCGTAATCGTTCAAGATGTCGCCGAGCGGGTCACCGGAGCCGCCGCCGTTACCGTTCTTGGCAAGGTCCTTGAGGCCAAGGTAGATAAGGGCGAGGGAGATACCGATGACGCCGAGGGCGATCAGCGTGAGCTGGCTGATGGCGGCGAGGCAGAAGCCCAGCGCGAAGAACGGCCAGACCTCCTTGGTCGCCATCATGTTGATGACCATGGCGTAACCAACGGCGGCGATCATGCCACCGCCGACGGCCATGCCGCCGGAGAGCCATGCGGGCATCATGTTCAGGGCGTCGGTAACGACCTGAGCGGGAACGAAGCACAGCGCGAGCGCCGGGATGGCGATGCGGACGCCCTGCAGGCAGATGGCTACGATCTGCAAGCCGTCGATGGCTGCGAAGTTACCCTTCTCTGCCGCCGCGTCCATAGCGTGAACTATAGGAATAGCGATGGTACGGCAGATCATGGTAAGGAACAGGCCGGCGACGGACAGCGGCACGGCCAGGGCGATCGAGGCGTTGATCGCGTCGGTCGAGTTCGCGCTACCGCCGTCCAGCGCGAGCACCATGATGATCGCGGAAGCGACGGAAGCCAGGGCGGCATCCGGAGCGACGGCGGCGCCGACGTTAGCCCAACCAAGGGCAATCATCTGCAGGGAGCCACCGAGCATGATGCCCTCGGCCAAATGACCGCTCACCAAACCAATGAGCGTGCACGCCACCAGGGGCTGATGGAACTGGAACTCGTCCAGAACGCCCTCCATGCCTGCAAGGAAGGCGACGAGGACGATAAGTGCAATCGTGATAATCGACATTTCTACCTCCTTTTAGGCAAGTTCGGCCTTAGCCTTCTTCAGCATGGCGTCGATAGACTCCGGCGAATCTGCCGGAACCTTGCGGACGTCGAACTCGATGCCCTTAGCGATAAGAGCCTCGATGGTCTCGACGTCTTCCTTGCCCATAGCGACGGCGTTGGAGACAACGACCTTGCCGACGGAGTGGGCCATGGAGCCCAGGTTGACCTTCTTGATGTCAACTCCGCCCTCGATGGCACGCAGGAGATCCTGCGGGTTCTCGAACAGGAGCATCGCCTTGGTAGCGCCAAAGCGCGGATCCTTTGCAACGGAGATCATCTTGTCGATGGGCACGACGTGAGCCTTGACTCCCGGAGGAGCAGCCTGCTCGATCATGGATTTGCGCAAATCATCATGCGCGACGGCATCGGAGACCACGATGATACGGTCGGGACCGGTCATCTTGGTCCACGTGGTTGCAACCTGACCATGGAGCAAACGCGTGTCGATGCGGCAGAGCACGTACTTGATGTGACCATCACCAAGAACAGTGCCCTCGGGGATCGCACCCTTGGGAGCGACAGCGGCTGCAGCGGGCTTCTCCTCTGCGGGCTCGAGCTCCTCGGGTTTGATACGAACGCCCTCGCGGGCAGTCTTGAGAACCGCGACGGCAACTTCCTGCGCGGACTCACATGACATACGGGATGCATACGCCTCGATCAACATAGGCAGATTGAGACCGGTTACGATGGCCCAAGAATCCTCATGGCCATCGAGCACGGCGCTCGCCTGGTTGAACGGGGTACCACCCCAGAGATCGGCCAGAATCAATACCTGATCCTGGTCGTCGAACGAAGAAATGCATTCTTCGATCTTGGCACGGATATCGTCGGGACCCATGCTTGGCATCAGCGACACGGCGCCGACGTTGGGCTGGTCACCGAACACCATGCTGCCCGCCTGCTTGATACCGGGTGCGAGCTCGCCATGGCTAGCGATAACAATTCCTACCAACTCTCCAACCTCCTTTTATCCGACTCTAATCCCTTCTTGCGGATATTGGAGCGTGCAGCGGCTGGTCATACCTTTGCGCACTCCACGGCACATTATTGTAGCCGTTTAGTGGACGAGTTTTGTAGAAAAGTTGATGAACAACCGTTAATCAACTGTATACATTGCATATACTTTTCTATATAATGAATATATTAAAGCATATTCCCTTATTTTTTTATTGCATATTGTATATATTGAATCAGATATTCATGCACAATTATCCGTTAACAGATTTATACTTGACAGTAAATCCCTGATTGTCAAGGCAGAATCCGCAAGCATTTTGTAACAACAATTAGTCCTCGCGCGTAAGATGATCATCGCGAAAACCACGAGACACGCCGTACGACCACACATATAAGAAAACCCGCCTCGAAACTGAGACGGGTTTAGAAAAAGTCAGCTCCCTAAATAAGAGGGCTCTCCCCTATTGCAAACAAGCGCCTTACAGGCCGACGATGCCCTGGGGGAAGAAGAACATGGCGAGAACAACGCAGACGGAGAACACAACGGCGACAATAACCGTAAGTTTATCGAGATTCTGCTCCATAACGCCGGTAGCAGCGCTGGAGTTGTACAGGGAGCTGGCGATCATGTCGGAAACGCCGGTGCCCTTACCGGAATGCATCAAAACGAGAGCGATCAGCGCGATCGCAGAAAGCGCCCAAACGGCGAAGAGAAGAATCTGGAACGGACCCACGTTGACTCCTTTGAGTGGTTTACTGACAGCCCATCATGGTATCACAGCATGGGACCGTTCGGTGAAACCAAGGGAAATTGCACGTTTTCGGCAAAGGCAAAAGAGCTCGTCCTCCCCTATTTGCATAGAGGGGAACGAGCTCTATATGATTCAGGTCAAAGAATCCTCGTCCAAAAGCTTAATGAAGGTCGAGGGGCGCGTCTACTCCTCGACGGCGAGAACGCGGCCGGTCATCTCGGCGCTGGGCTCAAGGCCGGCCATGGTAAGCATGGTGGGAGCGATGTCAGACAGGCGACCGTCCTCGATGCCGGTAAGCTTGGCGGAGTCGCTCACGATGATGAAGGGAACGCGGTTGGTGGTGTGCGCGGTGAACGGCCTCTTCTCGCCATTGACCTCGTCAAACATGTGATCCGCGTTGCCGTGGTCAGCCGTGATGAGCGCAAAGCCGCCCTTGGCCTGGATGGCGGGGATAACCTGGGACAGCGCGTTGTCAACAGCCTCGACGGCGGCCTTAGCGGCATCGAAGACGCCGGTGTGGCCAACCATGTCGCAGTTGGCGAAGTTGACGATGTAGAAGTCGGCGCGGTCCTCGTTGATGGCGGCGACCAGCTTCTCGGTAACCTCCGGTGCGCTCATCTCGGGCTTGAGGTCATAGGTAGCGACCTTGGGGGAAGCGACAAGCACGCGCTCCTCGCCCTCCTTGGGCTCCTCGATGCCGCCGTTGAGGAAGAAGGTGACGTGCGCATACTTCTCGGTCTCAGCGGTGTGCAGCTGCTTCAGGCCATTGGCAGCGATGACGTCAGCAAGAACGTTCTCGGGGAACGTCTTGGGGAAAGCGACCTCGACGTTGAAGGAGGGGTCATACTCGGTCATGGTGACAAAGTGGGACAGTGCGGGAACGACCTCGCGGTCGAAGCCGTCGAAGCCCTCCTCCGTGAACGCGCGGGTCATCTGGCGGGCGCGGTCCGGACGGAAGTTGAAGAAGATGACGGCATCGCCATCAGCGACGCCCTCGTTGTGGCAAACGAACGGATCGACGAACTCGTCACCGCGCGGGTCCTTCTCGTAGAAGGCCTTGATGCCCTCAACCGGATCGGACTCGGCATCGGACGCCTTGGTGATGGCGTCGTAGGCGAGTTGGACGCGCTCCCAGCGGTTATCGCGGTCCATGGCCCAATAGCGACCCTCGATCGTGGCGACGCGGGCGTCGCAGCCGGTCTCGGCGGAAACCTTGGCTAGGAAGTCGACAAGGTCGGCGACGTAGCCGGCGCCGGACTGGGGATCGACGTCGCGGCCGTCCATGAAGCAGTGGACGCGAACGGTCTTCACGCCGCGCTCGGCAGCCATAGAGACCAGGGCCTCGCAGTGAGACTCCATGGAGTGGACGCCGCCGGGGCTCATGAGACCCATGAGGTGCAGGGTCTTACCGGAAGCGGCGACATCGTCCATGGTCTTGGTGAAGACCTCGTTGGTCTTGATGGAGCCGTCCTTGATGGCGTTGTTGATGCGGGAGAGCTCCTGAAACACGATGCGGCCGGCACCGATGTTGAGGTGGCCCACCTCGGAGTTGCCCATCTGGCCGTCGGGAAGGCCGACGTCCTCGCCGGAAGCACCCAGCGTGGTGTGGGGATACTTCTCGTACAGCGAGTCGATGAACGGGGTGCTCGCAGCGGCGACGGCGTTATCCGCGCCCTGGGGCGCCAGACCGAAGCCGTCCATAATGACGAGCAGCGCAGGAAGATGATGGTTAGCCATATCTAATTTTCCTCTTTTCAAAAGAGTGGGCCGCAGCGCGTGAACGCCACGGCCCGAATACCAAACAGGTACTACTCCGCAGACTTCACAACCATCTGGGAGAAATCAGCGGCCTTGAGGGAAGCGCCGCCGACAAGAGCGCCGTCCACATCGGGCTTGGCGGTGAGCTCGGCGATGTTGCCGGGCTTGGCGGAGCCGCCGTAAAGGACGCGGATGCCGGAAGCGAGCTCGGCGCCGAACAGATCGGCCAGTGCCTCGCGGACGGCAGCGCAGACCTCCTGGGCATCATCGGCAGTGGCGGTCATGCCGGTGCCGATAGCCCAGATGGGCTCGTAAGCGACCACGAGCTGAGCCGGGTCAGCGATCTCGAGACCCTCCAGACCAGCCTTGACCTGAGCGACGACGTGCTCGACGTAGGTGCCCGCCTCGCGGACCTCGAGGGGCTCGCCGCAGCAGAAGACCGGAACCAGGCCGGCGGCGACCAGGGCCTTGGCCTTCTTGTTCTGGTCCTCATCGGTCTCATGGAAGTAGTCGCGACGCTCGGAGTGGCCGATGATGCAGTAGGTGCAGCCAGCGGACTTCAGCATGTCGCAGGAGGACTCTCCGGTGTAGGCGCCGGCGGCCTCCCAGTAGACGTTCTGGGCGCCCAGCTTGATAGCGGAGCCATCGAGCTTGGCAGCGACCGTGGTGAGGTCGATGGTGGGCGGGCAGACAAGGACCTCGACGCCATTGTCGACGCCGTCAAGAGCGGCGACCAGCTCGTCAGCCAGGGTGGCTGCAGCCTGAACGTCGTTGTTCATCTTCCAGTTGCCTGCGATGAGCAGGGTGCGGTTATTCTGCGTCATTGAGTGCCTCCACTCCGGGAAGGGCCTTACCCTCGACGAGCTCCATGGAAGCGCCACCGCCGGTGGAAATCCAGCTCATCTTGTCGGCCAGGTTGAACTTGTTAACTGCTGCGACGGAATCGCCACCGCCGATGATGGAGGTGCAATCGGCGTCGGCGACGGCACGGCAAACGGCCTCGGTGCCGTGGGCGAAGTTATCGAACTCGAAGACGCCCATGGGGCCGTTCCAGAAGACGGTCTTGGCGCCCTTGATGGCCTCTGCGTAGAGCTCCTCGGTCTTGGGGCCGATGTCCATGCCCTCGCGGTCGTCCGGAATAGAATCGGAAGAGACAACCTCGGGAACAGCGTCCTCGCCAAAGTGGTCGGCAACGCGGTTGTCGACGGGGAGCAGGATCTTGACGCCCTTCTCCTCTGCCTTCTTGAGCATCTCGCCAGCGCGCTCGACCCAATCCTCTTCCTTCAGGGAGTTGCCCACGGAAAGGCCCTGGGCCAGGAAGAAGGTGTAAGCCATACCGCCACCGATGATCAGGGTGTCGGCAGAGTCGATGAGGTGATCCAGGACACCGATCTTAGAGGAGACCTTGGAGCCGCCGACGATAGCGACGAAGGGACGCTCGGGCTCGGCGAAGATACCGGTGAGGGTGTCGACCTCCTTCTCAAGCAGGAAGCCGGCGACGGCGGGCAGGTAAGCGGCGGGGCCCACAACGGAACCCTGGGCGCGGTGAGCGGTGCCGAAGGCGTCGAGGACGAAGACGTCGCCATAGGAAGCGAGGGTCTTGGCGATCTCGGGGTCGTTCTTCTTCTCGCGCTTGTCGAAGCGGACGTTCTCGAGAACCAGAACCTTGCCGGGCTCGACGGCGGCGACTGCCTCAGCGGCCTTCTCGCCATAGGTGTCGGCGACGAAAGAGACGTCCAGGCCGGAGAGCTCGGCCAGCTTGGCAGCGACGGGCTCGAGGGAGAACTCGGCCTGGAAGCCGGTGCCGTCGGGACGGCCGAGGTGGCTCATGAGGATAACGCGGGCGTTGTGCTCGACCAGGTAGTTGATAGTGGGAAGAGCAGCCTTGATACGGGTGGTATCGCCAACGACGCCGTCCTTGATGGGCACGTTGAAGTCAACGCGGACGAGGACGCGCTTGCCGTCGACATCGATGTCGCGAACGGTCTTCTTGGTGAAAGCCATGTGCATCTACCTTTCAAATCGAATGCGGTCGCACATACGTGCGGCCACGATATAAAAAGGGCGCGACCCCGGGCTGGAAGCCTTGAGGCCGCGCCCCTCTTAGACGCTTATCAAGCGAAAATGGAAGCCATCGGCAACTTAGGCGACGAACTTCTCGAAGTACTTGATGGTGCGGACCATCTGGGAGGTGTAGGAGTTCTCGTTGTCGTACCAAGAAACAACCTGAACCAGGGTCTGGCCGTTGCCCAGATCGTTGCACATGGTCTGGGTGGCGTCGAAGATGGAGCCGTGGGTCTCGCCGATGATGTCGGTGGAGACGATGTCGTCCTCGTTGTAAGCGAAGGTCTCGGAGATGGTCTCAGCGTAAGCCTTCATAGCAGCGTTGACCTCGTCGACGGTGACAACCTTGTCAACGACGGCGTAGAGGTTGGTGAGGGAGCCGGTGGGCGTAGGAACGCGCTGAGCGGCACCGATCAGCTTGCCGTTGAGCTCGGGGAGAACCAGGCCGATAGCCTTAGCAGCACCGGTGGAGTTGGGGACGATGTTGACGGCGCAGGCGCGGCCACGACGCTTGTTGCCCTTGCGCTGCGGGCCGTCGAGCGGCATCTGGTCGCCGGTCCAGGCGTGAATGGTGGTCATGATGCCAGCAACGATGGGAGCGAAGTCGTTGAGACCCTTGGCCATCGGGGCGAGGCAGTTGGTGGTGCAGGAAGCCGCGGAGATGATGTTGTCCTCAGCGGTCAGCGACTCATGGTTGACGTTGTAAACGATGGTGGGCAGGTCGTTGCCAGCGGGAGCGGAGATGACGACCTTCTTGGCGCCGGCGTTGATGTGAGCCTGAGCCTTAGCCTTGGAGGTGTAGAAACCGGTGCACTCGAGAACGACGTCGACGTCGAGGTCGCCCCAGGGCAGGTTGTTAGCGTCGGCCTCGGCGTAGATCTTGATCTCCTTGCCGTCGACGATGATGGAGTCCTCGGTAGCCTCGACCTTGTGATCGCGAGAGTAGTTGCCCTGCGTGGAGTCATACTTCAGCAAGTACGCGAGCATGTCGGGAGAGGTGAGGTCGTTGATGGCGACGATCTCGGAGCCCTCGTGACCGAACATCTGACGGAAAGCCAGACGGCCGATGCGACCAAAGCCGTTAATAGCAACCTTTACTGCCATTGTGTCTCCTTTCGTTAGGCCCGGCAGGATCCCTTTGTCTGCCGCTTGGGCCCACAAACTAACCACTCACCAAATATACCTTTTTTCTTCCCTGAATATCGCGGGAATAGAAAGATTTGATACCACGCAACGATTAAAATCGCTTCAAAAAGTGCTGGTAGAAGTATTTTGAAGCGTTTCATATTAGTATTCTTGCTAAAGGTCTCAACGTCCACGGGCGCCCTCGACCATCTTCTCCAATCGCAAAACACGGTGGTACAGGGCCGATTTTGACAGGGGCGGATCGGCCAGCTGGCCCAGGTCCCTCAAAGACAAATCCGGATTCGCCTCGCGCAAAAGACAGAAGTCCTCGAGCGCCTGCGGAAGACCTTCTCGTAACCCTAAATGCTCCAATTCTCCAATTAGCTCCATCTGGCGCTGGGCTGCACCGGCGCTCCTGGTCTGATTGGCCAGTTCCGCGTTAACGCGGCGGTTCACCTCGTTCTTAACGGACTTTACCGCTCGCGCCTCCTCAATCTCCGCCACGCAACGGGTCGCCCCCGCAAGCGTGAGCAGCTTCTTGATATCGTCCGCGCTCTTTATGTACACCGCGAACGAGGCGCGCCGCGGATTCACGCGCGCGTTTATGCCCAACTCCCCTATCAGCCCGGCAAGACCGCGCGCAAACTCCTCGCCCTGCACGGCGATCTCTAGGTGAAAATCGCCCTTGGGGTCCGCCACAAAGCCGCCGGCGATAAGCGCGCCGCGGATATAGGCCAGTCGGCAGCAATCGCGTGCCACCACGTGATGAGGAACGCCGCGCACCAGCGCACCATGGCGGTCGAGGATTCCCAAAAGCACCAGCGCTTTGCCAAGATCCGGCTGGTCGGGTAACGCGATAAGGTAGTTTCTCACCTTGTGAAGCACGGACTTGCGCACGGTGAACTCGGTCTTGAGCTTCAAGATCTTATGGGTAAGGCCGATCATGGTGCGAGCGACGGCACCCGTCTCCGTGGCTATCTGCAGCCGATATCGCCCCGGGCCGGCAAAGCTCAGGGTGCCGCAAACACGCACCAGTGCGGCGAGCGTTGCCAGGTCGCAGTATTCGCACTTGGGCTCGCAGCGGGCAAGCTCGTCTCTCACCTCCGCACTGAACGACATTGATCAAGCACCTCCTCAAGCGCGCTCGCCAGAGCCTGCACATCATGAACCGCAGGGGATTCGCTACCCGTGAAATCTCGGACGAGAACCACCGGAACGCTTTGCTCGATACGGGAGATCTCCCGCTCGCCGGCCTGAATGGGGCCAAAAGGCGCGCGCTTGGCCAAATCGATATCGCGTGCGGTCACCACATCGCCCGCCAACGCGCTCGTACGGTACGCAGGGCCGGGGGCATACGGGAAAACAAACTCCGGGGCATCCGCATGGTGGACCAAAACCGCATCGAGCAGGGGCGGGGACGCCAGCGATAGCAGCTGATCCACGTGGTCCGCCACGCTCATCCCCTGGGTCTCGCCCAATGAATCGATTTTAGGGCACACGAACACTCGAACGGCATGAGTGCCCGCAAGCGCGCGGGCGATACCCGGCACCTGCAGATTGGGCACGATCGAGGTGAACAGCGAGCCCGGGCCCAAGACCACCAGGTCGGCTGCGAGGATGGCCTCGACCGCCTGCGGGTTCGCCGCGGGATCCTGCTGGTCAAGCCATACGCGACGCATGGCGTTGCCGCCATATGAGATGCGCGCCTGCCCATGTATCTGCTGGCCGGCAACCGTAACCCCGGACATGGTCACCGGGTCGAGCGTCGAGGGATGCACATGGCCCACGCATCGCAACAACTCCTCGCATACGCGAATGGCCTGGGAAAACGAGTCCATCTCCTCTGCCAGCGCCGTAAGCACCAAGTTGCCCAGAGCGTGATCATCTATGTAGGGAAAGCGGTGCGCGAAAGCGCGCGCAAAAGCGCACTCGGGATCGCCCGCCAGCGCGGAGAGGCATTTCCTCACATCGCCGGGAGGCAGGATGCCCGCACGTTCGCGAAGAACGCCCGTCGAACCGCCGTCATCTGCCATAGCGACCACCGAATCAATCGACGCCCCCATATGGCGCAGGGCCGCGATAGCCCTGGGCTGACCGGTCCCCCCGCCTATGGACACCGCGCGAATCCTGTGTTCCATAAGGCGCTAGCTCCTGATATTCGCTTTTGCGAGGTCGCGATGGGATGTGTTTACATGGTACTGCTGCTTCTCAAGGTAGCGAGAGGTGGCCTCTGCGATGGCGACGCTGCGATGCTGCCCGCCGGTGCACCCAATCGCGATGGAGAGCTGCGGCTTGCCCTCCGCCACGTAGCCGGGCATAACGGCATCGAGCAGCTGGAACCACGCCGTGAGGAACTGCTGGGTCTTAGGATGATCCAATACAAAATCAGACACCTTTTTATCAAGCCCCGTAAGCGTGCGCATCTCCGGGTCATAGAAGGGGTTTGGCAAAAAGCGGACGTCGATCATAAGGTCCGCCTCTGCGGGCAGGCCGTGCTTAAAGCCAAAGGAGAAGACGTGTACCTCCATAAGCTGCTGGTCGGACAGTTCGGAAAACGCGGACCGAAGCTTGGTGCGCAGGGCGGACGTCCTCAAGCGGCTTGTATCGATAATCATGTCAGCGTGGTCGCGAATGAAGCGAAGCTGAACGCGCTCGCGAATGATTGCGTCCGCCGTGGTCTCGCCCGGAAGCGCCAGGGGGTGCGGGCGGCGGTTCTCGCTATAACGGCGGATAAGCACCTCGTCCGAGGCCTCCAAAAACACAACCTTGCAGCTGATCTCATGCTCGCCCAGACTGCGGATAACATCGAGAAGCTCGTCGAAGAGCCCCTGGCTTCGAAGGTCGCACGTTACGGCAAGGTGCCTGCCAATACCCGCGTTAATGCCCACCACCTCGGCGATCTGCATAATGAGGCGCGGCGGCAGGTTATCGATGCAGAAGTAGCCCATGTCTTCAAACACATGCATGGCCTGCGTGCGCCCGGAGCCGGACATACCGGTGATGATTACCACGTCGGGAACGCGGTCGGCAAGCTCGGCGGCGGTGATTTCTGAGCGCTCGGACATTGAAGCCCCCTTACATAGAAACGGGGACGACGAAACGCCCCCGCACGGTTTCTATCAAAGTATAGCCCGAAGTTGCTCACGCCATTCACCCGTGCGCGCCGCCCCGTAAAAGTTGCAACCTACGCGGCCGATCGTCTTAAGGTCGCATTCAGGTACTCACGGGTGGACGGCCGACGGGCGCTGCGCCCCCTACTCGTCCAGCGCGGCCTTGAACCAGCTGGTGAGGCTGGTGGGATGGGTGATGGCGGTACCCACCACCACGGCCCAGGCGCCGGCGTCTATGGCCGAGCGGGCCTCCGCCGGGGTGTGGACGTGGCCCTCGCAGATGATGGGCAGGCCCGGGAACTCCGAGGTCGCCTGGCGCAGCAGCGGTAGGTCGGGACCCTCGTCCAGCGTGGTCTCGATGGCGGGCTTGTTGTGCGACAGCGTGGTGGAGACCAGGTCGAATCCGAGCTCGACGGCGCGGCGGATGTCCTCGATGGTCATGCAGTCGGCCATGAGCAGCACCCCCTCCTCCTGGAGCGGGCGCACCGTGTCCTCAAGGGACTTGCCGTCCGGGCGCGGGCGGTCGGTCGCGTCGATGGCGACGATGTCGGCGCCGGCGGCGACGCAGGCGCGGGCGTGGCGCAACGTCGGGGTGATGTAGACGCCCTCGTGGCCGTCCTTCCACAGGCCGATGACCGGGATCTCGACGCGGCCCTTGATGGCGGCGATGTCGGAGAGGCCCTGGCAGCGGATGGCCGCGGCGCCTCCCAGCTCGCAGGCGCGCGACATGGCCGCCATGTGCTCGGGCGTGCGCAGCGGCTCGCCGGGATAGGCCTGGACGCTGACGACGAGCTTGCCCTTGAGGGATTCGATCAGGGGATGCACGGACATAAGCAGGCTTCCTTTCTGCTGCCGCCCCTCAAACGGGGGCGAATGGATAAAAGGAGGGACGCCGCGCTACGGCACCCCTCCCCTACACGTTTACCAATAAGCCCGGAGCGCATATGGACGAGTTCATCCAGCAAGGCTCCTTGAGGCTACAAGGCGGCTGCTAGCGCGCAGCGACGCCGGCGCGCGACTAGCACTCAGCGTAACCGGAGGAGACGAAGTTCTCCGCCGCGCCAATCAGCGGTGCGTCGCCGCCAAGCTCGCCGCCCACAATGGGCGTGGTGGCGACGGGCGGCATGGCCTGGCTCTTGAAGCCCTCGGTCATGGCATTGGACCAGTTGCGGCCGCACTGAGCGACCGAGCCGGACAGGATGACGCACGCGGGGTCAAGCATATTGCACATGCTGCCCAGAACCTCGCCCAGCGCAAGACCGGCGCGATGCTCGGCGCCGATGGCCGCCTCATCGCCCGCGGCGGCGCGGGCATCGATCTCCGCGCCGTGCATGGGGGTTCCATCCGCGCAAAGCTCATCGCCGCCCAGGCGAATGTACTCGCGGATGATGCCGGGGCCGGCGGCGATGGGCTCCAGATGCGCGCTCGCGCCGCAAGAGCACGGAATGCCGGCGGCCGCGGGGCAGCAGACGTGGCCGATGTGGCCCGCCTCGTCATGAGCGCCCAGCATGATGTGGCCGTGCTCTACAAACGCTCCGCCGATGCCGGTGCCAACCGCAACAACCAGGCAGCTGGACGCATCGCGCCCGCCGCCGTGGCGGGCCTCGCCCAGCGCATGGGCGTGCACGTCGTTGAGCACGCGGCACGGAAGGCCGCACTCAGCCGTGACCTCGGCCCCCAGGGCGGTACCGCCCCAGCCGGGCATGAGCTCGTTGGCGTAGGTGATGTCGCCGTTGCGGGGGTTGACCACGCCGGCGCTGGAGATGCCGACGCCCACGGGATCGCCGTCGCAGCGCTCTATGGCGGCCTTGACCTGTTCGATCACCGTCGCCAGAACATGCTCGCCACCCAGCTGCGCATCGGTGGGGACCTTCACTACGCTCTCCACCACGGGCGTCTCTCCGCCAAGGGTGACAAGACCGCACGCGATCTTGGTGCCGCCGATATCAACGGAGACGATCGTCTTAGTATCCATGGAACAAGCCCTCTTTCATATACAAGGTGTGCGGACGAGGAAAAGACGACGCCCTACAGCAGGCCGTTGTCGACCAGGACCTTGCGGATGGCCTCGACGTTCTCGCCCTCAAGCGCCTTGACGGGACGGGGCATGGTGGGGCTATCGAATACGCCCATGAGGTGCATAGCGGTCTTGAACGCGCCGACGCCGCCGGCGTACCCCTGAACGCCGGTGGTGACATCCCAGATATGGCTGATCTCGTTCAGGCGATCCTGCTCGGCCTTGACGGTTGCCCAGTCGCCGGCCTGCGCGGCCTTCCACATGCGAACGTAGCCCTCGGGCTCGACGTTTGCCAGACCCGGGACGGAGCCGTCGGCGCCGCCCAGGTAAGCGCCGTCGACAACAACCTCGTGACCGGTCAGCAGCGTCAGAGGGTGACCAAGCTTCTCGTTCTCCTGCACCAGGTAGCGGAAGGACACGTCGTCACCGGAGGAGTCCTTGACGCCCGCCAGCACGCCCTCGGCGCCCAGCTTGGCAAGGAGCTTCCAGGGAAGCTTGGTGTGCACGCACACGGGGATGTCGTACGCGAAGATGGGCAGGTCGAGCTCGGCATGCAGGATGCGGAAATGCTCCTCAACCTCGGCCATGCCGCCCAGGGCATAGAACGGGCAGGTGGCGACCAGCACGTCGGCACCAAGCTCCTGGGCAACGCGGCCGTGCTCGAGGACGCGCTCGGTCTCGGTGTCGATGATGCCAACCATCACGGGAACGCGATGGTCGACGATGCGGACGGCCTCGGAGATGATCTGGCGGCGGCGCTCATCGGTGGAGAAGACAACCTCGCCCGAAGAGCCCAGGAAGAACAGGCCATCGACGCCGGCGTCGATCATGCGGTTGACGCTGCGCTCGAAGGAGGCAACGTCAAGCTGGTGATCGGGGGTATCGGGGACTACGACGGGCGGATAAACACCGGTGAACTTAGCAGTGGTCATAATGACGACTCCTTATCTGTAAGGCCCTGGACACCAAGCCCAGAGCTGTTGGTCATAAACCGTCAACGCAACGGCAGCGACCGTGAACGGACGCGAATTATAGAGCACCCAAGAACGCGCGCCCAGCGTAAAGTGCCGGACGCGCGAACTCGTTCAAATAATACGACTACTCACCGAGCTTGGGATGCAGCAGCGAGGGCGCGGCGCCAAGCAGCAGCTTGGTGTAGGGGTCCTGCGGGTTCTCGAAGACCTGCTTAGCGGGACCCTGCTCCATGATCTGGCCATGGTTCATGACGATGATCTTATCGGAGATGTAGCGGACCGTCTGGATGTCATGGCTGATGAACATCATGGACAGGCCAAGGTCCTTCTTGAGGTCGGTCAAGAGGTTGAGGATCTGGGCGCGAACCGACACGTCGAGTGCGGAAGTGGGCTCGTCGGCGATGATGGCGCTGGGGTTCAGCGACATGGCGCGGGCGATGGCGACGCGCTGGCGCTGACCGCCGGACAGCTGGCCGGGAAGGGCGCGAAGGGCACTCTTGGGAAGGCCGACCAAGCCGATAAGCTCGTTGATGCGCTTCTCACGTTCGGCGGGGCTTCCCACCTTGTGGACCAGCAGCGGGTCGAGCAGCTGATCATGGACGATCATGCGGGGGTTCAGAGCCGTCGCGGGATCCTGGAAGACGACCGAGACCACGCGACCCATCTGCTTGCGCAGATCGGCGGTGCGCTTGGTGACGTCCTGGCCCTTGAAGTAGACCTTGCCGGACGTGGGGCTCTGCAGGCCGCACATGACGTTGGCGGTAGTGGACTTGCCGCAACCGGACTCGCCGACGATACCGATGGTCTCGCCCGGCATGAGCTTGATCGAGACATTGTTGACGGCGTGGACCAGGTTGGGATGGAGGAGCGAGCCCGTACGGGTCTTGAACGTGACGGAAATGTCGTCGAGGAAGATGATGGGCTCCTTCTCGGCATTCTGCGCAGCGCTCATCTACATCACCTCCGAGGCAGTCTTGGCGCTGATGGTCTCAAGGTAGGGCGTGAGGCCGTTGGCCTTGAGGTAATCGTCCGGAAGCTCCGAGTAGCGATGGTACTTGCCCGGAACGGACTTGATAACGGGATGGACGTCCAGGCCAAGGGTGGGGTGGCTGGAGCGCGGTGCGAAGCGGTCGCCGCGGGGGAAGTCCTCCGGAGAGGGAACCGAACCGGGAACCTGATGCAGGCGCGTACCGTCCTTGGCGCCCTCTTCGATGGAGAGGACGGAGCCAAGCAGGCCGCGGGTGTACTCGTGGATTGGGTTGGTGAGCAGCTCGACGGTGGGAGCCTGCTCGATAACCTGGCCAGCGTACATAACGGTGATCTCGGAGCCAACCTCGGCCACCAGGGCAAGGTCGTGCGACACGAAGATCATAGCGAAGCCGAGCTTTGCCTGAAGGTCGTTCAGGAGCTTGATGACCTGCTTCTGAACGGTAACGTCCAGCGCGGTGGTGGGCTCGTCGCAGATGATGAGCTTGGGGTCGCGGGTAAGCGCCATAGCGATAAGGACGCGCTGGCGCTGGCCGCCGGACAGCTCATGCGGATAGCTCTCGAGCGTGCGCTGCGGATCGAGGCCGACGAGCTCGAGGAGCTCCTCGGCGCTGCGGGTGCCACCGCGGCTGGTAAGCTGCTTCATCTGGCTGGAAATGAGCATGGAGGGGTTGAGCGAGGACAGGGCGTCCTGGTAGACCATGGCGATCTCGTGGCCCAGAAGCTGACGATGCTCTTCCTTGGTGAGCTTGAGCAGGTCCTTGCCATTAAACAGCACCTGGCCGGTAATCTGCTCGCCGGGGTCGGTAAGGCCCATGATGACCTTGGTGGTAATGGACTTGCCGCAACCGGACTCGCCCACCAGCGCCATGCACTGGCCGGGGCGGACCTCGAAGGACACGCCGTCGACAACCTTAACGTCGCCGTGGCTCTCGAAGCTGATGGAGAGGTCCTTGACCGCGAGCAGGGGCTCGACGGACAGGTCGGGCACGTGGCGGTCGGTACGCTTGAGCTCGACATCGCGCAGGGCGCCGAGACGACGATTCAGGGACTCAGCCTGCTGCTCGTAAGCAAGAACGGGATTATTGACCAAGATGTCGTCAGCGCGGTTGGACTCGGAGTCGTTGGACTTGACGGGGGCGCCGGGCTTGGCAGCCATAGCGTCGGTCAGGCCCTCGGAAAGAATGTTCAGCGCAAGGCAGGTAACCATAATGGCGATGCCGGGGAACAGCGCCTGCCACCAACGGCCGGCAAGTACGCCACCGCGGGCGTCAGCGAGGATGTTGCCCCATGTAGCCGTCGGCTCGGTGATGCCCGCGCCGATGAAGGTAAGGGACGCCTCGAAGATGATGGCGTCTGCGACCAGGGTGACGGTAAAGACCATGATGGGCGCGATGCAGTTGCGCAGGACGTGCTTAACGAGGATCCAGGGAGCCTGGGCGCCGGACACGATGACCGCGCGGACGTAGTCCTCGCCGTATTCGGAAACGATGTTTGCTCGCACGATACGAGCGATCTGCGGCGTGTACATGAAACCGATGGAGAAGATGATGGCGGGCACGGAGTTACCGAGGATCAAGACCAGAACGGCTGCCAGGGCGATGCCGGGAACCGACATGATGATGTCGAGCAGGCGCATGATGACCTCGGACACGGCCTTGCGGGAAACGGCGGCGATGGCACCGACAATGGAGCCGCACACCAGTGCGAACAGGGTTGCACCAAAGCCGATGACCAGCGAGTAGCGACCACCGTAGAGCATGCGGGACAAGATGTCTCGACCCTTATCGTCCGTACCGAACAGGAAGCCGCCACCGGGCGCCTGGCGCGCGGTAAAGATCTCCAGCGGGTCATGCGGAGCGAGTACAGGAGCGAGGATGGCAGTAAGCGCCACGAGCACGAGAAGGATGAGGGAGATCTTGCTTCCAAGCTTCATGTTCTTGAAGCCGCCGAACTTAAGGCCCTTGGAAGCGGCATCCTCGAGGCGCTCGGTCTGTTCTTCACGAATCTTAACCATGGCCTACACCGTCCTAATACGCGGGTTGATGAGCAGATACAGCATATCAACGATGATGTTGATGATGACGAAGGCGAGCGCGACGACGATGACGACGCCCTGGACGAGCATGGTCTCGCCACCGGTGATGCCAGCGAGAATCGCCGTGCCCATGCCGGGGAGGTTGAAGATGACCTCGATGACGACGGCGCCGCCCATGAGGTAACCGATCTTGAGGCCCAGCGTGGTAACGGGGGTGATCAGGGCGTTGCGAAGCACGTTGCGGGCGATGACCACGAACTCGGGAAGGCCGCCGCCGCGAGCAGTGCGGACATAGTCCTTGTCGAGCTCCTCGACCATAGCCGTACGAACGATACGGGTCATCTGGCCGGTCAGCGGGAACGCCAAGGCGATGGCGGGCATGAGCATGCGCGCAAGGTAGCCGCCAGGGTTGGTGGTGAAATGCGGCAGAGGACCGGAAGCCGGCAGCAGGTGCATGTAAGACGAGAACACCAAGATCATCAAGACTGCCAACCAGAAGGAAGGCGTAGCGATGCCGGCGATCGAGAACACGCGGATCAACTGGTCGGGCCACTTGTCGCGGTAAAGTGCCGCGATGACGCCAAGCACGAACGAAACGATGGCGCCGATGATGAGACCGATGAAGGTCAGCTGCATCGTAACGGGCAGGGCCGTGGCGATACGGGAGGACACGGACGTGCGCGCTGCGCCGTAGGTGCCAAGGTCGCCGTGGAGCAGACCGCCGATGTAATTCACGTAGCGCTCGGGCAGCGGGTCGTTAAGACCCTGCTCCTCCATATACTGCTCGATCGCTTCAGGCGAGGCGCCCTCGCCCAGGGCGTTGCGCGCGGGAATACTCGGGTCGGTGAACGACATGAGGCCGAACACGAGCAACGTGACGCCGAGTGCCATGATGGGCAGCGCGACGAGACGTCGGCCAATGAGGCGCAAAAGATTGTTCACTGCTTCCCCTCTCTCTACTGATACTGCAGTAAACGATGAATGGGGGGTTCAGGTAGAGCGAGTCACCCAAACCCCCCACTTCACGTACTTTTTGTCACGCGTGAAGGCGTGCTCGTGAAACCGAAGTTACTCGGTAACAGTGGTGCAGTCGATGAAGGACAAACCGGTGGTGCCGATGCCCTCGAAGCCCTCGATGCGGACACCCTCGGCGTTGGGGTTCTCGCTCCAAGAGGCGGTAGCGGTCTTGACTTGGAGAACCGGGTACAGGACAGCCTGCTCGGCGATCATGTCGAAGCACTTGTTCCAAGTCTCCTGCTGCTCGTCGCCGGTCTGGCCCAGAGCGGAGGACATGAGCTCGGTGAGCTGCTTCCACTCAACGGACTCGCTCCAGCGGGCGCGGACCTTCATCCAAGCGTTGTCGCCGTACCACCAGTTCATGAGCAGGTCGGGGTCGGCGCCGAAGCAGGAAGGATCGCCAGGGGCGAGCAGGAGGTCGAAGTCGCCGCCGGCGTCGATGTCGGCGTAGGTGTCGGCGGTGGTGCGGGTCACG
Organism: Collinsella tanakaei YIT 12063; assembly: GCF_000225705.1. Lineage (GTDB taxonomy): Bacteria > Actinomycetota > Coriobacteriia > Coriobacteriales > Coriobacteriaceae > Collinsella > Collinsella tanakaei. The sequence continues at coordinate 32,476 of NZ_JH126467.1, read as the reverse complement.
ATCTCAGCGTCGAAACCGAGCTCCTTGAGGTCCTGCTGGACCTGGACGGCCATGGTCTTGACCTGCTCGTTGTCCGTGGTGAGGAGCTTGATGGCGCCACCGGTAGCGCCGGCCTCCTCCAGGAGGGACTTAGCCTTGTCAACATCATGGGTGTAGACCGTGGAGGCCTCATGATAGTTGGTGTAGGACTTGGGCAGATAGCAGGTGGGGGCGGAGGCGAGGCCGGCGAACGCGTTCTCGATCATCTTGTCGTAGTCGAGAGCGTACATGATGGCCTGGCGGGCCTTGACGTTGTCCCACGGAGCCTTCTGGGTGTTGAAGAGCATGAAGCGGGTGCCGAAGCCGTCGACGACGTCGATCTTGCAGCCGGCGGACTCGAGCTGCTCGACGGCGTCAGCGGTAACCATCTCCATGACGAGCGTGGAGCCTTCCTGCTGAGCGGTGACGCGAGCGGTGGGGTCGACCAGGATGTCGTAGTGCAGCTTCTTGTCCTTGGCAGGATGATCGCCGTTGTACTCGGGGTTGGGAACCATGTCGACGGCGGAGTCGGAGATGGACTCATACATCCAGGGGCCGGAGCCGACGGGCTTGGCGGTCATGTCCTCCTTGGTGGAAGAAGCAGGGACGACGCGGACGATCGCCAGACGCTCCTTCAGCAGGGAGAAGTTGGGAACGGTGGTCTTGACGGTGACGGTGGCGTCGTCCTTCTTCTCGACGGAGGCGATGGGAGCCAGCATCGGGATGTAGATGTTGCCCTCGGCGGTAGCGCGGACGAAGGACTCGACGATGTCGTCAGCGGTCACGGCGTTGCCATCGGAGAACTTGGCGCCGTCGCGCAGGGCGATCTCATAGGTGGTGTCGTCGACCTGCTCGGGGTCGCCGGCGGCCAGCTCGTTGTAGACGCTGTAGTCATGGAAGTCCAGGCCGTACAGACCCTCGACGACATGCCAGTTGGTGCCGCATGCAAGAGCGGAGGAGGTGCTCGACGGATCGAAGTTGGTGGTGGTGTAGGCGGAGCCTGCGGTGATGGTGCCGCCGCCCTTGGTGCCGCCCTCGGCCGGAGTGGAGCCAGCGGGCTTGTCGCCGCCGCCACCGCAGCCGGCGAGACCCAGGCCGGCAACTGCGGCAGCGCTGCCAGCGAGACCGAGGAAGGAACGCCTGTTCATCAGATCGTGCATAATAGCTCTCCAATCACTAGAGCTTTCACGCGGCAGGGCAAAACCCGCCGTGCAATTTACGGACAACCTAACAATACCGACCACATCCGAACGCTCGGTTGTCCGCTCGGCGAGCGTTACCCTGAATCGCGCATACGGAAAAACCGACCGTTCACGGATTTGTTGACTTATTATTGCCAAGGTGTTATTGAGAAGACCACTAATACCAGTTTATTTCGAGCTTGCTTCGTATACATTTGTACATTATTAGAGTTACCCCAGTTGAGCACTCTACTTTAGTAAACCGCCCTATCACTCTCGTTTTTTATCGAATTCTTTCAGCCCTTTTTTCTTCATACCACTTGTTATAACCAGATGACAAAAAAACATCCCGTGAAATATGCCGTTCACGGGATGAAAACTTGCACTTTACCGTTTGTTATGACAGAGGAAAAAACTGTGCTGAACAGTCTTATGCACGAAGGGTATCGTAAAGCGCCCGGGCAACGTCCTCGCTTACGCCCTTAACCGCCGCGATCTCATCCACGCTCGCCTCGCGCAGTCGCTTCATCGAGCCAAAGTGCTTCATGATGTCCTTTTTGCGACGCGGTCCTATACCCTCCACCTCGTCCAAAATAGATACGGTCATAGCCTTGTCACGAAGCTCGCGGTGGAACGTGATCGCAAAACGATGGGCCTCGTCGCGCACCTGCTTGATGAGGTAGAGCGATGCCGAGCCGGTGGGAAGCACAACGGGAGTCTCGTCCCAGGGCACAAAGACCTCCTCGTCCGCCTTTGCCAGACCGCACACGGGGATGTCGAGCCCCAGCTCTTCCAGCTGCGTGAGCGCCGCGGTCAGCTGCGGCTTGCCGCCATCGACCACAAGTAGATCCGGCCGCGAGCCAAAGCGTTCGTCCGCCATGCGCTCTGGAGCATAGCGGCGACCCAGGACCTCTTGCATGGAAACGAAGTCGTTCGCCTCGTCCAGCTCAGCGCGGATCTTGAAGCGGCGGTATTGCGATTTGTCCGCGCGACCATTGGTGAACACCACCATGGACGCCACGGTAAACCGACCGTGGATGGTGGAGATGTCGAAGCACTCGATGCGAAGCGGCGGCGCGGGCAGGGCCAGGGCGCTCTCCAGCTGAAGCAGGGCCTGGTTGGTGCGGTCGTCTGCATAGCCGGTGCGCACCATGTAGCGAAGCAGCGCATGGCGGGCGTTTCGCTGCGCCGTCTCGAGCAGGTGGTGCTTCTCGCCGCGCTGGGGGCGGTGCAGGCGGCACACGCGGCCGCGCTTGGAGGTAAGCCACTCCCCTATCATCTCGCCGTCTTCAAGCTCGCAGGCGACGTCGACCTCTGCGGGGATATCCGCCGTCTCGTCGTAATAGCGCTTGACAAAGCCCTCTATGAGCTCTTCTTCCGAGACGTCGAAGCCCTTGTCCAGAATGAACTCGCAGGTGCGCTGCGTGCGGCCCTCGCGGACTACAAAGACGCAGGCCCCGGCGATGGTCTCCTCGCGGTAGAAGCCGATGACATCTATATCCACGCTGGTTGGGAACACCACCTGCTGGCGATCGTCCAGCCCGTCGATTACCTCGAGGCGGCGCTTGACGCGGCCGGCACGCTCGAAATCAAGCTCCGCGGCGGCAGCGGACATTTCCTCTTTAAGGTCTGCGATGAGGTCGCGACGCTGGCCGGACAAGAAGCGCTCCACACGGCGCACGTTCTTAGCGTAGGAGTCCGCGTCGATCATGCCCGCGCACACGCCCGGACCGCGCCCCACGTGGTAATCGAAACAGGGGCGGCCCTTCTGCGCGCAGATAAGACCGATGAGGTCCGCATCCTGGGGGCTTTTCTCTAACAGGCGGCGCACGCGCTTCCACTCCGTACACGACGCACTGCAGATGGGGCACACCTTGCGCAACGTATCGATGGTCGCCCGCGCCGCGCGGCTGTCCGTGTAGGGGCCGAAATAGCGCGTATCTGGACGATGCTTCTCGCGCGTGTACTTGATAGCGGGAAAGACGTCGCCCTTGGTGATGGCGATGTAGGGATAGGACTTATCGTCCTTGTAATCAACGTTGAAATAGGGATGGTATTGGCCGATGAGGTTTCGCTCGAGCACAAGTGCCTCGTGCTCGTTGTCGACCACGATGTAGTCGAAGCTGGAGACCAGCTGCATCATGAGGGGTATCTTTTGGCGGTCGTCCTGCAAGGTGACGTACTGGCGCATGCGGGCGCGCAGGTTCTTGGCCTTGCCCACGTAGATAACCTGGCCGGAAGCGTCTTTCCACAGATAGCAGCCGGGATCGGTGGGCACCTGCGCCACCTGCTCGGCGATACTCGGCACGGGACCGCCCGCGATATCCATGCAGCTCCTCCCAAACGCTGTAGATTCCTCGTCCAAAAACGCACCGTGCGCACCGCCGTGAAAGCAAGGGCACGGCCATGCGGTATCATGTCCCCTTAGCGACCGCGCGCCGAAGGGCCGCGCGACCTTGCCCGTGAAACATCTCGATGCAAAGGGGACGAATATGGTCCGCATCTCGCATGATGCATCTATCCTACCAGTCATCTTGGGAGGCGACATTGGCGCCTACGCTATTGGACGCGAGTTCCACGAGGCATACGGCTGCAAGGCGATCTCGCTGATTCAGGAGCCCATAGGCATCATCAAGCATTCGCGCATTTTTGAACACGTTCGCTGCACCACCACCGAACCGGAGGAGATCTGCGATCACGTGCGCCGCATCGCGGTGCGCAACCGCGATAAGACCGTGGTGCTGATCACCAACTCCGAGCCGTGCATCCCCGCCGTTAACGCCGCCAAGGCGCAGATCGAGGGCATAGTCTCGCCCACCCCGTCCGCCGAGGTGATCGCACAGGTCTCGAACAAGAACCGCTTTAACGAGCTATGCCGCGCGCACGGCCTGGACACGCCCGCAACCGAACTGGTGCGCTTGGCTGGAAACGAGCCGATCGCCCCCAGCAAAATCGCTTTTCCCCTGGTTGCCAAGCCCGCGTACTCGCCCGAATACGCCAGCTTTATCAACATGGGCTTTAAGAAGGTCTACTTTATCGAGCGCCAGGAGCAGCTGGACGAGCTATGGGCCAAGCTGCGCGACGCCGGGTTCGCCGGCAACTTTTTGGTGCAGGAGCTTATCGGCGGCGACGACACCTATATGGACAGCGTCACCCTCTACATAGATAGCCATGGCAAGACCACCATGTTTGGCGGCGCTCAGGTGTTGCTGGAAGACCACGCGCCCTCTATGCTGGGCAACCCCGTGGCCATGATCACCCAGCCCATGGACGACGTATGGGACAAGTGCGCCCACATGCTCACCAGCATTGGCTACCGCGGTTTTGCCAACTTCGATATCAAGCGCGACCCCGCCACGGGCCGCCGCTTGTTCTTGGAAGTAAACCCGCGCATTGGCCGCAACTCGTTCTACAACTGCGCGGCGGGGGCAAACCCCATGGCGTTTTGCGTTGAGGACCTGGTTTGCGGACGAGACGTCGGGCCGGTGCGCATCACCAACGAGATCCTCTACTCGCTGGTGCCCACCCGCCTGTTGCGCCGCTACGTGCGCGACCCGGAACTGCTGGCGCGCGTCGACCGCCTGATGAGCCAGAACCGCGTGTTTGACCCGCAGCGCTACGCCGCGGACCGCTCGCTGCGCCGCATGGTGGACGTGGAGTTGACGGAGAACAACCAGTACCGCAAGTTCGCACGCTACTACCCCGAGCCCACCGAGACCTCGTTCTAGCGTCGCTCGGCGGCTGCGGCGGCGCGCCTTGCAGCGATGATGCGCGCCGCCGACACTGACGCAAAAAACGGTCAAAAGTAATACCCGGAACTCGCGTATTACTTTTGACCATTTTGAACCGTTTCATATGGTCCCCCGTAATACCGATTTTGGAATTGGTATTACGGGGGACCACTTTTTCTCAGATTTCTGGTTCTTTTTAATACCAATCTTAAAATGTGTATTACAGCGAACCATTTTACCCTCATAAAACGGCCCAATTCGATTCATGTATTACAACGGGCCGTTTTCCAAGAGCACAAAGCGACGGGCACGAAAGGCCACGCACGGAAGGCATGGCCACAAAAACCTACTTGAACAGCCTGCGATACAGCTTGAGCGAGCCCTCCCATACGCCAAACAGCGGGCTCAGCGGCTTATCGAACGTGCCGATCCACTGCGTGGGCTCCTCGATAAAGAGCATCTTAAACTTGCTGATACCGTCGTTGAGCAGACCGTTGAGATCGTAGAGTACAGCTCCACTCTGCTTAGCCTCAAGAATCGCCGTCCACTTGAGCAAGTAGTTGGCGCGCTTTGTTTTACCTTCCTCGTTCACGCCGCCCCAGAGCTCAAACGCAGCGGCAGGCGTGGTGACGTTCCACAGAAACGCGAGCAGGCGACCTTCGCACTCGGCGACAAAGACCTGGTTCACATCGTCCATAGCGTCAAATGCCACCTGGTAGTAATGGTCATCATGGATAAAGAAGTTATCCTCTTCAGCCGTCTTGTGATAGAGGTCGAGAATGGCCGGCAGGTCCTCGCGAGTTGCACGACGCACCTCGACGCCCATGCGCCCGGCCTTGCGAATGTACTGGCGGGCCTTCTTGGAATGAAAGCTCTTGAGAACGGCATCCTCATCCGGCACGGTATCGATCACCGCGGTGTTGGCGATCAAGATGGTGCTCCCCTGCTTCCAACCGTCATTGAGGGTCACGCCGGACACGCCCGGGTCGATCTTGAGCGAAACGGCGTGCACGTGCTCGCGGCACCACTGGGCGATAAGGTCCGCAGCGCGGGGCAGATCGGCGACATCCTCAACAATGGGACCGCGCGGAGAATAGCAGATGCTCTTGAACGGCCAGGGAAGCTTGCGAACCAGTACCAACGCGGCGCAGACAAATGAGCCGGCATCCTCGCACACCACATGATGCGCGGTCCAAGAACCGGTCTGCTCCTTGAGCGATCCCCAGCCCCAAGACTGCATGGGGTGGCCGTTATGGGTTCGGACAATCTGGTCCCAGGCCTCTTGCGTGTCGATCAGACGATATTCCACGGTTGATACTCCATCTATCTCTAATATCCGGCAACCATGCCGGGCTTCATTACAAAGATTGGCAGACAGGTAGGTGGACGATGAAGGGCGGCGCAACCAGAAGCGGGCCCGCCCCCGCCGTCCTACGCCCTGCGCACCAGACGACCTACCTTGCCAAAGATAGCGTCGAAGAACGGCGCCTCGGACTTATGCATAGCGTATGACAAGCCATAGCACACAATCAAGGATGGGATTCCGGCCGCGCAGGCATAAGTCAAGCCGCGCATCATGGATCCGCCCACTTCGCCCGCAAACATGCTGAGAGCGAGCAGGATACCGGCGCCGGTCGCCGCGCCCAACAGGCCAAAGACCAGCCCGCGCACGCAGCTGGACACCACGGACGAAAGACCCAGGGAGCCAATCTCGCGGCGAACATTCAAAATGGTCACCACGTCGACGGCGATAAAGAAGAACGTGGAGCTAAACGGAACCACGTACAGGCCGTAGACGGGCGTGAGGACGATGCAGAACGTCACCTGCACCACGGCGGCCACGCAGGTGGCGATGGCGTAGAACTTCATGCGCATAAGCGAGGAGCATACCTTCTGCAGATAGGTGGACAGCGCGTAGAACGGCAACGCCACGGCCTGGACCTGCAGGTAGGCAGCCGTAAGTGCGGCGTCCTCGGCATCAAAACCGCCAATGACCGCGATGAGCACCGGGGCGAAGACAATCAGCAGCAGCGAACACGGAATGAGCGTGAACATAAGCTTGCGCATGCCGGAGACCAGCGCGCGCTTGTAGGCGTCCATGCGGCCCGCAACGCGGAAGTTGGACAGCTCGGTAAACATAGTGACCGAGATGGGGATCGCCAAAATGGAGTATGGCAGCACGTACCACACGCGCGAGTAATATGCGATGGCGGCGCCGTTGGCCGTGACCTGCAGGGCGCAAGAGGACTGCACGGCAGACGTTGGGAACGACGCGAACGTGACCACCAGCGTGGGCAGACCGATAGCCAAGGTCTCCTTGATGGCGGGGTCGTGCAGATCGACGCGGAAACGCAGGCGTACACCGTGGCGCGCCAGGGCGGGTATCTGCATAAAGACCTGCGCGGCGACGCCCAAGGGATTGCCCACGGCCAAGATGATCAGTGCCTGCTCCCACGTAAGGATGCCGCTCTTGACCACATATGCATACAGCGAGAACGACGCGATGGTGATGACGTTGTTCACAATGGGAGCGGCGTTGCTCCAAAAGTAGTCACGCTCCGCATTGAGTACGCCGGAGATAATGGACGAAAGACCGTACAGCACGATCTCAAACGCGAAGAACCTAAAGAACCATACCGCGAGGTCGAAGTTGAAGTCAGAGCTGGCACCTGCGGACTGCGTCCAAATGAGCGGCGCCGCGAAGATAAAGCTCACCACGGACATCACGCCCATGAGCATGACCACGAGAGAGAGCAGGTTGGACGCGTAATCCGCCGCGCCTTGGCGTCCCAGACGCTTGCGTACGGAAACGTAGACGGGCAAAAACGAGGTGATGAGCATGCCGCCCATGACCAGCTCGTACAAGAAGTTGGGCATGGTCGAGGCAACCGTGTAGCAGCTCGCCACCGCCATAAGGGCGCCGGACAGCGCGTTGGCCTGGGCCATGGTGCGGCCAAAGCCGGTAATGCGGCTGATGATGACGAGGATGCTCGCCGTGTTCGCCTTTTGCGAGGCGATCTGCTCGACCTCTTCCTCGCTCTCAAAATCCTCGTCCATAGCTGGAATTACACCCGTGGACTCAACGGGTTCAGATTCCAACGCAGCATCCCCGCGGGCGGCCGCATGAGCGCGAGCGGCAACATGCGACGGGGTAGCGTGCGAAACCAGAGCTGCATGGTCACCACAAAGCGCGCCGGTCACACCGGCGTCGCTAAACAACTCGCCGGTGGCGAAATCGCTCCCTTCCTCTGCCACAAGCTCGGAATCAGCGGGGAACAGATCGCCCACGTTGTCCATCTCGCCCATAGGCTGCACAGGAACAGGGGCCAGCGCCGCCTCTAAACGCGAGCGCTCCGCAGCAGACAGATAGACAGACGTCTCGTCCGGTCGGCGCATGGGCATGCCATCGCCTTCAAAGCGCGTGCGCGCAGCGGCCAGAAACGCCGTCGTCTCATCGGGACGAGGCGCCTCGCTCCTTACGGTGGGCTTGGACGCAAAATGCCTGCCCCGCGGTCGTTCGTCCATATCCATTGGGTCCCCCTTAGGTCCCTTCATTGCTCCATAGTCTCTTAACTATAAATCAGGCTCCGGGAATGACCCGAAGCCTGATAATCATCACACGTTGACGTGTTTTCTATGTAACTGCAATCTCGCGAACGGATTACACCGGAGAGCCGCCGCCCATATACGTGGCGCTGCCGGTGTTGAGCGTAGCGGTAACAACGCCAACGCCGGGCATGGAGGCGTGAACGTAACGGCCGCCGCCAATGTAGATGCCCACGTGGTAAATCGAGGTTGCGCTGTAACCCCAGAAGACCAGATCGCCGGGTTTCAGCGAGCTTGCGGAACGCACCAGGTGACCCTTGGACTGAACCAGGTTGAACTGGCCTTGCGACCAATGGGTGATGGAATAACCAACCTGCGCGTAGCTGTAAGACACCAAGCCGGAGCAGTCGAAGGTGTTGGGGCCGGCAGTACCGTATACGTACTCCTTGCCCACCTGCGCCAACGCGATATCGACCACGCTGGAAGGAGCGTTGCCGGAATTAGAGCCGTAATCAGGAGTGCTGGGCTTGCTGCTGCCGGACGAGCTGTTGTTGTTGGAACCGGAGTTGCTGCTGGAGCCGGAGTTGTTGTTGGAGTTGTTGTTCGAATTGCTGTTGGAGTTGTTGTTCGAAGTGTTGTTGTTGGAGTTGTTGGACGAGGAATTGTTGTTGTTGGACGAGGAATTGTTGTTGGAACCACCGTTGTTGGTATTTCCAGCATTACCCGTGTTGGAAGAGTTGTTGTTGGACGAGGAGCCGTTGTTCTGCTGCTGGGCGGCCTGCTGCTTCGCATATTCCTCCTGGGCGATGCGAAGGGCCTCCTCCTCGGCAAGCTGCTCCTTCAGCTGGTTATCGAGACCGCTGTAGAAGTTCTGCTGGGCGTTGACGCGAGCGGCGACCGTATCGGTCTGCTGCTGCTGGTCGGCGACCAGCTGCTTCTGCTCTGCCTCCTGCTTCGCCAGGTCCTCCTGCTTCTTCTCAAGCTCGGACTTGGCAGTGCGCACGGCGTCGATTGCCTGCTGATCGCGCTCGGCGATTTTGTTCGCGTAGAACATGCGAGAAAAGAGCTCGCTAAAGTCATTTGCACCAAGGATGACGGAGAGAAGGCTCGCGTCGCCTCGCTTATAGCTATCGGACAGGCGACCGCTCAGTTCCTCCTGAGCCACCTTGAGCTCTGCTTCCTTCTCAGAGATCTCGGTCTTGGTGGCCTCGATCTCAGCCTGGACGTTGCTCAGGTTGGCTTTAACCTCCTGAAGCTTGTTGCCGGCGAGCTCGAGCTCCTGCGTGTAGCTCATAAGCTGAGCATACGCCTCGTTGACGCGCTGCTGCAGCTGATCGGACGGCTCAGCGTAAGCGGGCTGAGCGGGAATAGTGCAAGCCGCGAGTGCAAATGCAGTGGCAACCGTAACAGCCGCGCGAGTACGTTTTAGCATCATTTCATCGACCTTTTCTATCGACGGCGGACCGTTCTATACTAGCAGCCCCGCAACCATCGCGCCAATGGCGTTCACGTCCTCAACACCTTTCAGGCCGTTTACGGGCCCCAATCACACGCTCGCGTCGGTCGCACGGCAAATGTCGGCAAACGTCGCCGCGCAGTAAGTTCCAAGGTCATCGGGCGTGATTTCAATCTGCACACCGCGGCGTCCGCCAGAGATCATGATGGTGTCGAATAATTGTGCAGTTTCATCGATGAGTGTGGGAAAACGCTTCTTCATGCCCACGGGAGAGCACCCGCCGCGAACGTATCCCGTTGTTGCAAGCAGGTCGCGAACATGCAACATCGACAGAGACTTCTCCCCCGCCGCTGCTGCCGCGCGCTTAAGATCCAGCTCCTCGGCAACCGGGATGCAGCACACCACATGACCGCCCTCGGGCGTCGCCGTCACCAACGTCTTGAACACGCAATCGGGATCCTGCCCCAGCACGCTGGCAACATGCGTACCGGATAAATCGGATTCGTCCACCTCATACGTATGGACCGTATAGGCGAGCCCAGCGCTATCGAGTTCACGCATTGCATTGGTCTTCTGAAGCTTCTCGCGCTTTGCCATCGCGCTTCCTCCTTTTGATCCCCGCGCCCCGGCTCCGTAGGCGAGCCCTCGGGCTGATTACTTGGACGAGCTTTTGGGTGGAAACCCTCTAAAACGAGTCCCGATACAACAAAGGCCCCACGAGGAGGCCTGAAAAAATCTGGAGCCGGAGGAAGGATTTGAACCTAGAATCTGCGGAAAACGAGACCGCCGCTCTAACATTGAGCTACACCGGCATATATGGGCTGCTCTTGCAGCGAGATATATAGTACGCTCGCTTGCCGCCGCACACGGGGCCGAAGGGGAATATGCACATCTTCAACACGAAGCCTCATCGCGAGGCGACCGACGGGGCCCTGGCATGGCCCCTTCACGCCCCTACGGTGAGCTCTCTGGCACCCAAAGGAATCCATCACCCCGTCCCCCGAATACGTACGCGCCGCATGCCGACAAGACAGAATATTCCACACAATCGCGGGGAAAATGGAATAATTAGTATGTTCTGGACGAGTACAGTCCGGATCCGGGCTTGCCCGGCAAATGTGAAAGGAGCATATACATGCTACTGGAAGGCAAGAAGGCAGTTATCACCGGCGGCACCCGCGGCATTGGCTACGCGATCGCAGAGCGCTTTATCGAGGAGGGCGCCGTTGTAACCGTCTTTGGCTCCCGCCAGGAAACCGCTGACGCCGCAGTCGAGAAACTGCTGGCAGCGCACCTCGATGCCAAGGTTTGGGGCCGCACCTGCGACCTTACCTCCCTTGACGCCGTGACCGAAGCCTTCAAGGCTGCCGCCGAGGACATGGGCGGCCTTGATACCGTCGTCAACAACGCCGGCATCTCCCAGTCCACCCCGCTGCTGGACTACACCGCAGACGAGTGGCAGAAGGTCATGGACCTCAACGTCACCGCGGTCTTCAACGGCTGCCGCGCCGGCGCGCAGATTATGACTGAGGCGGGCCACGGCGGCACCATTACCACCACCAGCTCCATGGTCTCCAAGTACGGCCAGCCCTCCGGCTGCGGCTACCCCACTTCCAAGTACGCGGTCAACGGCCTTACACAGTGCCTGTCCCGTGAGCTCGCGCCCAAGGGCATCCGCGTGAACGCCGTCGCCCCCGGAATCACCAAGACCGACATGGTCGCCGCGCTGCCCGAGAAGATGATCGCACCGTTGATCGCCACCATCCCGCTGGGCCGCATCGGCGAACCCGAGGACGTCGCGAACGCCTTTGTCTACCTGGCAAGCGATATGTCCTCCTACGTGACCGGCGCCGTCATCCCCGTCGACGGAGCAGCCCGCTCCTAATCGCGCCACATTAATCGCGCATCGCGCTAGGCATAGCTCAAACAGAGGGCCCCGGCATCGTGTTGGGGCTCTTTTTCTCCAGCATTACCAAACAAGAAAATGGCACGTTTTAATACCTCATATCTATTTATTAGAGCGTGCCACATTGAAGCGCTTAAAGTGGTTCGTTCTAATACCAATATCAACATCGGTATTACCATGTGCCGCTTTTTCCTAAAAAAACGGTACTTAGTAATACCGATTCCAACATATGTATTAAAAAGACCCATTTGAGCTACTAAAAATGGTCCATTTCAATACCTCATCTACCGAGAGCGACAGTAGAAGAAAACTGGAGGTTTGACAGGCGCTCAACGAGAAGCCCAGCCCCACAAGTCCACCCAACAACAACGAACGCGCTGCCGACACTTAGATATCGACAGCGCGCTCGCGTTCGCGCTATGTATAGGCACGCACCTCCCGGGGGCGGGCCCGTTTCTTAGAAATGCATCTTATCATCCCACGCAAGCAACGCGGAAACCCTCGCTACTCACCCAGCTGGGCCTGGCGCGCGCGGTCGCGCTCCAGGATGGGGCCGAGGAACTTGCCCGTGAAGCTCTCCGGGCACTTGGCAACCTGTTCCGGCGTGCCGGCAACCACCACGGTACCGCCGCCGTTACCGCCGTTGGGGCCCATGTCGATGATACGGTCCGCCACCTTGATAACGTCCAGGTTGTGCTCGATCACCAACACGGTATTGCCGGCATCAACCAGACGCTGCAGCACGTCGAGCAGCTGGCGCACGTCCTCAAAGTGCAGGCCCGTGGTGGGCTCGTCCAGAATATAGAACGTCTTGCCCGTCTGGCGACGGTGGAGCTCCTTAGCCAGCTTGACGCGCTGGGCCTCGCCGCCGGAAAGCGTGGTGGCGGGCTGACCCAGGCGCACGTAACCCAGGCCCACATCGTAGAGGGTCTGCAGCTTGCGCTTGATCTGGGGAATGTTGCCAAAGAACGCCAGGGCCTCGGTCACGCTCATCTCCAGCACGTCCGAGATCGACTTGCCGCGGTAGGTGACCTCCAGCGTCTCGCGGTTGTAGCGCTTGCCGCCGCAGACCTCGCACGGCACGTAGATATCCGGCAGGAAGTGCATCTCGATCTTGATCTGACCATCGCCCTTGCACGCCTCGCAGCGGCCGCCGGAGACGTTGAACGAGAAGCGGCCCGGCGAGTAGCCGCGCGCCTTGGACTCCGGCACGCTGGCGAACAGCGCCCGCAGATCGTCCCACAGGCCAATATAGGTCGCCGGATTGGAGCGCGGCGTGCGGCCGATGGGGCTCTGGTCGATATCGATGACCTTGTCTATCTGGTCGATGCCCTCGAGCTTCTTATACGGACCCACCACGCGCGTAGAGTGGTGGATGGCGTTGGTGAGGGCGGGCGCGATAGTATCCGTAACCAGCGACGACTTGCCCGATCCGGAGACGCCGGTCACCACGGTTAGGGTGCCGAACTCGATCTTCGCCGTGACGTTTTTAAGGTTGTTGGCAGAGGCGCCGGTGATCTTGAGGGCGCCGCGACCAGGCTTACGGCGCTTCTCGGGCACGCGGATCATGCGCTTGCCGGTGAGGTACGCACCGGTCATGGAGTCCGGGCATGCCATGATCTGCTGAGGCGTGCCCGCGCAAACCGCCTTGCCGCCGTGCTCGCCCGCACCGGGACCCATATCGATCACAAAGTCCGCCGCGCGGATGGTGTCCTCATCATGCTCGACCACGATGACGGTGTTACCGATGTCGCGCAGGCGCTCCAGAGTCTTGATCAGGCGCTCGTTATCGCGCTGGTGCAGGCCAATGGAAGGCTCGTCCAAGATATAGAGCACGCCCATGAGTCCCGCGCCAATCTGGGTCGCCAAGCGGATGCGCTGGGCCTCGCCGCCGGAAAGCGTGGCGGAGGCGCGGTCCAGGGTAAGGTAGTCCAGGCCAACGTCCACCAAAAAGCGCAGGCGCTCCAGGATCTCCTTGACTATGCGTCCGCCGATAAACTGCTGGCGCTCGGTAAGCTCCAGCCCCTCGAAAAACTCCAACGACTCGCGGCAGGAAAGGCAGCACACGTCATAGATCGACTTGCCGCCCACCGTGACGGCCAGCATCTCCGGGCGCAGGCGGGCGCCGTGACACGCGGCGCAGGGCTCCTCGCGAATATATCGCTCAAGACGGGTCTTGGTGTTCTCGTTGGTGGTCTCCGTGTAGCGCTCGTACAAGATGTTGCGCACGCCGGAATACTTGGTATCCCAATGCGTGTCGCGACCGTCCTGCGTGTGGTAGTCCACGCGCATCTTTTTGTCGCCCAGGCCGTCCAGGAAGATGCGGCGCACGCGGGCGGGAAGGTCGCGCAACGGGGTGGTCGGCTCTACGCCCAGGTGTTTGCACAGCGCGCGGAAGATCTGCGGGTAGTAATTGGACTTGCCAAAGAAGGTGCCAAAGACGCCGTCTTCGATAGGGAGCGAATCGTCTTCAATCAGCGCCTCGGCGTCCACCACCTTTTTAAAGCCAAGGCCGTCGCACTCCGGGCAGGCGCCGTAGGGCGCGTTGAACGAGAAATCGCGCGGCTGCAGATCATCGATGGAGTGCCCGTGCTCGGGGCAGGCAAGTGCCAGCGAGTACTGCAGTAGGTCGCCCTCGGTACCCTCCGGCGCATCGCGATCGGGCAGTAGGTACACGCCCACGTTGCCGTGAGCCAGACGGGTCGCCTGCTCAACGGCCTCAGCGATGCGGCCCAGGGAGTTCTCGCGGATGACGATGCGGTCCACCACCACCTCGATGGTATGCTTGAACTTCTTATCCAGCTCGATGTCCTCATCCAAACTGCGGACCTCGCCATCGATGCGAACGCGCGAGAAACCCTCTGCGCGCAAATCCTCGAGCAGCTTGGTGTACTCGCCCTTGCGACCCATAACCACGGGAGCCAGCATGAAGGCACGGCGTCCGTTGCCGGCTTCCAAGATCTTATCCGCCACCTGGTCGGTGGTCTGGCGCTCGATCACGCGGCCGCACTCCGGGCAGTGCGGGGTGCCTATGCGAGCGAAGAGCAGACGCAGGTAGTCGTAGATCTCCGTCACGGTACCCACCGTGGAGCGCGGGTTCTTGCTGGTTGTCTTTTGGTCGATGGAGACCGCCGGCGACAGGCCGTCGATGGAGTCAAGATCCGGCTTGTCCATCTGACCCAGGAACTGGCGGGCGTAGCTGGAGAGGCTCTCCACGTAGCGGCGCTGGCCCTCCGCGTAGATGGTGTCGAACGCCAGGCTCGACTTGCCCGAGCCCGAAAGGCCGGTGATGACCACCAGCTCGTCGCGCGGTATGGTGACGTCGATATCCTGCAGGTTGTGCTCGCGCGCGCCGCGGATGACGATCGAATTATCAGACATGCTGCAAACTCCCATGCTGGGCCAAACAAGACCCCTTCTCAATAGTTTTGCAGCTTCTCAGTCTAGCGTATGGACGAGGACTCTGCACGAACATTTGTACGCAGATAATTGTCACCACGGGAACCGCACGTCTTGTTCGATTGGACCGAACCCCGTCGCTAACGCCATTTCCAACCGCTCTACTTAGCGCGGATAAGGACGCCGCACCATAATAAGCCGGCTCATCGCTTTACGGAATGCGCCCAACGCCGCCAGATGCTACGCAACGTCCGCCACGACCAAATTCCGTATCGGTTCCGAACTGAGATGCAATTCATATGTGCCGGCGGGTAACTCGCCGTTATCAGAATCCACATATCCCGTGGCAGCGCTATAGGGAATATGGGTAGTGTAATCGGTCTGCGGCACTATGCTAAGCGCACCCAAACCCCCTGAGGGAACGCTCGGTTCAGACTTCGACCACAACTCGTTATCAATCTGCAGCACGGCATCTCCATTTGCAAGGTTCAGGCCCATGCCTATAAGCTCGATCGCCGACCCTTCGGAATCGGGCGCCGCTGCATTTCTCACGTTCATCTCAACGCAGATAACAGACTTGGTACTGTCGCCGTCAAGCCCCGCCGCTTTGTCGATTCCGTAGCGCTCGATATACTCATCATGGGTCATACGCTCCATTCCAAGAACCGTCACGCTGTAGTCTTCCGATCCAAGGGGTTCGTTAATGAAGGACCCCGACAGCTCGATGGCCTCCCCCACAGCGTGTCGCCTCGCCTCAAAACGAATCGCGGTCGCGTTCACAAAAGCGATCCTCGCCACGCAAAGGGCAACCAGAACGAGGGACAGCAAGAGCACAACCTTCTTCTTCATACCTTCGGCACCCCCTCCAGACCATTCTGCATCGGGGCCGGTGAGACGGCTCTCCTCTGCCGCTGAATAATGTGGCCGTCTTCCATGCGCACGATCTCATCCGCAACGCGACGCAGCATGGCCGCATCATGGCTCGCGATAATACCTATTGCCCCGCGCGTCTTGATATCCCTTGCGATTCGATCCATAAGCCCGTACCCGCTCTCGTCTAGAGCGTTCGTCGGCTCATCGAGAAAGACTGCGTCGGGATTTCCCAAAATGGCGGCAGCTATGCCGAGCCTTTGCTTCATGCCGAGCGAGAACTGGCGATATTTCCTTTTGTCCCGCGGATCGAGGCCCACGTACGCTATGCGCGAGCGAATTGCCTCGTCCGCAACTCCGCCAATAAGGGCCGCGATGTACTGCAAGTTCTCAAAAGCGGTGTAGCGATCAAGAAATGCCGGGTTTTCTATCAGCATGCCGGCGCGGGGAATAAAATCCAAATCGCGCCCTAATCGCCTTCCGTTGTATTCGACAAATCCCTTGTCAAGATACATAAGGCCGGTCATAGCACGCATCAGCATGGTTTTTCCGGATCCATTGGCGCCGCACAGCCCAAGCACCCTTCCGGATTCGCACGACACGCTCACGCCATCCAGCACCTTGATGCCCCGGACGGTTTTCTCCGCACCCTGAACTACGAGCCTATTCATTGCGTCCTCCCCCGGATAGCAATTGACGAGAAAAGAAGATACCCCCTATGGCGACCGCCAGCCAGGCGACCACCAGGCACTCGGACAATCCGACGTTGAGCGGAACGCCTTCTAGGAACAGCCCCTTGTGCCTTCCGGTGATGAGGTAGTTGCCCAGCAGCAACACGTGCTGGAACATACAGGAAAGCAGCAGATAGCTCATTACGACCGCGTACGCGGGAATGCGTTCGACCAGCATTGAGATGGAGAACTGCACCAATTGCAGGCAACACGTGACGCCGACGATCGAAATGATGAACAGCCCCACATTCGCCCCAGCCCCCAGTTCCTGATCGGCGGCGAGGATCGAAGAACCGTCCGACCTGATGACATTCAGGCCCTCTACCGTCACCTCGAGGGTCATATTCGACCCCGCCATGAAAGCAACGAACGCGATCCCAAAAAAGAACAGCGCCCAGAACAGCAAGGAGGATGCCACGCACCACGCGCTCTTCGCAAGCCACCAAGACCAACGGCTGCCAGACAACGCTATGCTCTTTGCGCCGACTCCAAACGTGTCCTGACGGGGATAGTCAAGCGTGCAAGCAAAGAAGAGAGCAAACGGAAGAACCCACTCGAACGATAAACTCACCGGCCTGCCCTGCATCACCCGCCACCAATCGATCGGAACGGGATGGTCGAAGGTCTCCGCAACGATGTCGCCAAGCGTGAATGCCGCTGCATCGCCTATTGCCACCTTAGACAAAGCAACCGCGCCAAATCCGAGGACAGCCCCCAAAAGAACTGCCCCTATGTAATAGGGCAACAAGCGAACGAAGCCAAGGCGAATGTCCCTGGCAAGCAGTTTTGCGAACATCATAGGTAGCACCTCCTCTTAAACGAGATGATGGGAACGAGAATTCCAATCAAGGAATAAATCGCGATTAAAACGGCGATTGCCGTCATCGACGGACTGGTGGACACGTATCCCAAAGGATGCAACACGGTAAACATGTCGAGCGTCTTGTTGCTGCCCATGAAGAACATGTTATTTACGGATAGGGACATATAGTTGATGAGCAACTGCGCTAAAACCGACCCGATGAAGAGCCGTACCGGGCTTTTCGCGTACAACGAGACGGCAAGCACCGCGATAGACCACAATCCGCAAAGAAGCGCCGCGGTGCCACTCCAGCAGAGCAGGTACATGCCAGGTTGAGTAAAGAAGAGCGATCTAAAGGGGGTATCGAGCGTTATGGGGATGCCAAACGCGAACACCTCGTTTGGATCGGGCGTGCCCCAGGGCCCCACCAAGCTGGCAAACACAATCGCCAGCAAAAGTGGAATAAGGGCAATTAGCGCACCCGACACAAAGCAGGCTAGGGCTTTAGCGCAATAATATGCACCGTCGGCAACCCTGGAAAGCGCATGGGACTGGAATCCAGACCCGCGGTCCTCCACCAGCGTTCCAGCACCCGGAAGCAGACACAGCATGGGAAGAAGAAAGTAGAGCAACGCGGAGAAGGGCTTGCCATCCGTTCCCACCCAATACATGGGCGCCAAGCGGCTTTGCATGCCATAGCTTTTATAGAACTCCCCCCGATCAAGCGCCACCCGCGCATATCCATACCATTCGCTATAGCTCAGATAGTCGAGGACGGCGCTTGCGGCAACGAGTGCCACCGCCACGGCAACCGTCCCGATAAACCAAGGGGAGTGGAGCATCCTTCTCAACTCGGCGCCGAATAGCCGAGCAAAAGCACCGCGGCTTGATAGGCGTCCTGCTTTAACACGCCCAGTTTGTACCGGTCTCATAGCACCCCCAAATCAACGATACAAGACCCCAGGCTACTGGGATTATCAAAAACCAACGCATAGTTAAATTGCCCAGAAGCTGCCTGCTTTTTGGCAGCGTCATCGTAGAGTCCAACATTGAATATCATCTGTGTATGCGTTGTCTCGCCCATGGGAAGAGACACGGCGCCATCGATCAACGGGTTCTCATGCTCTACCGTTGGCGTAATCCAACAGCATCCGTAACTGACACCCGTACCCCCAATCTCCTCGATGGGATTTCCGCTGGAATCACACGGGAGAACGCGTAAATCGTTAAGATTGATCCAGTAATCCTCTTGCCCATTTTCCTGATGGCCGGCAACCGCATTCAGATTGGTAATATCGACATCAAGAACAATGAACTGATATTCTGCCGTTTTATCAACCCCGTCGCCGTACCACTCAGAGAGCTTTGCGCGAACGTCATCGGGGACATCAAGCCCATCTACGGATGAAACACGCTTAGCGCTCAAAACACTCCAGTCAATCGTTCCGTAATAACCAAGGGCGCATAAAAACGTGCGGGTAAAACGCGAACCCTCTTCGCTGTCCGGATCATAGCCAGTCAAGGAGAACGATTCGCCAAGAAGATGACGCTGGCTCACTAGATCTGCCAACTCACTGTTCTCCCGCTCGTAGTCCTCCGTATACTCAAGTACTTTTTGAGGGGTGCCATCGCCCAAAAAACGAATTGACGCCACCGACCCCGCAACTACCAGTAAGGCTGATAGGGAAAGAAAGGCACGCCTCGTTACCCGCTTTACCACATCCATCAACTCCAGTTCCAGGGCGGGCGAACCGAGTCGCCCGCCCATCAAAGGACCTACCAAATATTGGGGTTGCAGTAACCGTTGAGCGGAGTGTAAGAACGCAGGCTGTCAGGGCTCCAAACACCTTCAACGTAGCCCGTCTCCCCATTGCTCCATCCCGTCAATTGGCATCTAGCAATACCCGATTGGCCGAAGCGCTCGTATACAAGATTTCGTATGCAGTACTGGCCGGTAGCCATTGAGCTCCGAACGGTAGCGTTAGACCCGCCCATGCAATTCACCAAACTGGTCGCCCCTGAAGGACCACCGTCCACATAGAGATTTGCCTTGGGAACCGTAATGCTGTTGATGCATACGTACGTGGAAGTCGAATTATGCTTATTCTCCAACGAATCAGCGGCAGTGGTCTGGAAGAAGCTGAAATCAAAGTGGAACGCACAGTCATTGTTATGGTAAGGAGTCACCTCGTTAGTTGAGGCAACAGCCATAACGGGTGCGGCGCATAGCGCGCCCATGCCGACAGCCACCGCAACGGCAAGGCCGCACAACCGCCTGCTCAAATTAATCCTCTTACCCATAGCGCTTCCTTCCTACTGGAAGATCCCCGATTCCCTCGGGCTTGGAAAGAAGCGTGCGCCAATTGGGCGGCCTTGTATGTGGACAGGGGGTGATAGACCACGCAAATGGCGTGTCTACAAGCCCGTTACCTGCTGAATCTTATCCAACGCACCTTGAGCGTCGTGGACACCGAGCTTTGCGTAGGCGCCGCGGCGGATGGCGTAGACGGCGCTGGGCGAGTAGTGCAGGTCGCGAGCGATCGCTGAGCAGACGCATCCGTGGAGCGTTTGGATTATCACCTTAGCCTCGAGCGCGTCGAGCCCCATGGCAACGCAGACCGCCTCCATACGATCGCGTGGAATGGCAGCGGCGTCCCGAGCGGCATCGAGCAAACGGGATCGATAGTAACGAGTTGCCGCGAGGGCCACGGCGGCGATAACCGTCGCAGCGCCGATAGCGCCCAGGCCCAAGCCCAGAGCCGCGCGTGCCCGAAGCTCGCTCATCGCCCCCTGTACGACCTCGGTTTCATACAGATGCGACCCTATGGCATTGACCCCCGCCATACCGACGAGAACGCCAAGCGCGAACGCAGCCATCGGCAACTTGGAGGAAAAGACGAGTGGCCGGTTCCCCTCGTCAAGCTGAACCAGAAGACATAGAGCGACAAGGGGCAGGGCGAACTGCATCCCGTGAGTATCCATGGCATATATCGCCGCCGCTCCCGCAGCCCCAGTTGCAAGCGCGCAGGCAAACCTCTTTGACGCGGCATGTTCGATGACAAATATCAGGACCACCAGTTTGAGCGACCATGCATAGGGCTCGATGCTTGCCGTGTACGGCCAGGAAGACGAACGCCAGGAGATGGCGAGCACCAGCCCCGCAACGACCATGAGCGCGGCAACCAGGAAGACCTGCAGGGCGTCATCCAATCCGGACTCTTCAGATAGCTCCGAATGAAGCACCCTTCCCACCAAGACGGCGGCGACAAAGGCCGCAGCGGGCAACGCCATGAGAAACCACAGGTTGGCAATCCACACCGCGGCAGCAGCTAAGCCCAAGCATGCAACGTCCGCAATGCCGAGAGTATCGCGCCCACAAGGCAGTTTAGGGAAGAACTCGGCGACCGCAAAGAAAGACATGGAAAACAGCAGGCCCAGGGAGATGCCGATGCAAACGTTGTTGGGCAGGTTCCACGTTACCCTCACGATACTCCACGGCATAACACCGATAAGGGCAAACAGACTTAGCGCGCGGACGACAGGCTTTAGGCGAGCATCAAGAGATGCGGGATCGAAGAACCGCCCATGCGACCCCTTCGCACCATCCCGCTCTTCCGCTCCTTCCAGGCCCTCAGCATCATTCGGCATATCGTCCACACCCGGCGCAACCAGCTCACGCGCGTCCTCGATAGAGTCCACGCCCATCTTGGCGCGGGCGCGACCCCATAGGCTCCTGACCGTAGAGGGGCTAATCCCCATGCGAGCAGACGCCTCCTTGGAGCTGAACCCCTCGATTAGAAGCCGAGTCGCCTCGAGCTCGCGTTCCGACAGTCCCCAGACGTTGTCAAAAGACATGCCGCAAGAAGCGGACTCGCCATCATCTTCCAGAACTTCTGCCGCAGCACTGGCAGGCTCACGCACCTGAATGTCTGAAAGCAAAATCGGCGCAAGGAAAGAGGCGGCAAGCGCCGCGGCGACCAGCCCCAGGGAGACGAGGGGGTTGTCAATAAACCAGAAAAATTGGTCGGGCAAATACCTGATACACATGCGCGCCGTGATCTCTCCCGCGCACAGCCCCCACGCGCAGGCGAACAACCCGCGCGCGCCGACGGCTCTGGACGAGCGCTGCAAAAAGGCTCCGATAATACCGAGCGGAACGAACATGATGGGTGCAAACAGAGGTGACACCATTTCTTGCATATAGCCCATGGGCGCGGCGCCGAGCATAAGCGCAGAGAACGCGGAGGCGCGCAAAAAACCAATACACACCGAACACGTCAGCAGAACAACAAGCAAAGCGCGGCTGGGGGCATCCACCGATCGATCATAGGCGGCGCGCAGATACATATGGACAGCGCAGGCCACCATGGATCCGATTGACGTCACCTTCCAAATTCCATGGAGGGATGAGGCGGCCGCGTACGCGTCCGCAGCACCGAGACAGCGCGCTGATATCGCAAGGACCGATGAAGCGCAGAACCACATCGCAGCTAGGGCAATGCAGGTAGCACGGACGAAGCGGCCACGCCGCCCGGCGAACGCTCGGCCTCCGATGCGAGCGACGACGCGAGGAGCAAGCGCCGCCCCAACAAAAACGCAGCAAGCCAACCAATAATAGTCAGAGAAGGCGAGGGAGCTCATACCGAACTCGACGGGCGTCGGATCGAGGATCGACGGGACGGCGAACAGCAGGGCGAACCACCAAGCATCGACGACCATATTCCCCTCCCAAATCATTCCTCGCACGCAACTTGAACAATTGTAAGTCCAGGTCATCAGATTGTGAACGGAGCCATTCTAAACAAATGAATCATCGCCTCGCGCTGATGGCTAATATAGAATTCCCGCTAAGAAACCTTGCTCCATGGATCAGGGTGGACTCATACGATGCATGTCGTCCATAAACAAGGCTTGCAACACCTGTCCACACGTTGTCTACAGCCACTATAAGACCGGGTCACAATTAGTCTGCATCGCTATTGTTGCTACTTACGACTTATTTACGATGCCCCGGGATGTAAAGTGAGCGAGGGCATTGCCCCACTCCCAAGGTCACATGCATACATGCGTCTCCACGGGTACAATGGGTTGCGTATGATTCGACCGAGCCGGACGGCACGGGCGCGAAGGGGACGCATACCCGCCGGCCTCGTCCAAACCCGACTCAATACGCGTATTCGCGCGACCATCCGCATCCATATCGGGCGGCACGCGCGCAGAGAGGACAACCATGGGTTGCGAGCACGCACAGGCAGCGGGCGGGCAGACCGCTCCGAAGCAGTTTGATGAGAATAACCTTTCCGAGGTGAAGCACGTCATAGCCGTACTTTCCGGCAAGGGCGGCGTCGGCAAGTCGCTGGTCACCGGATCGCTGGCCATCGAGCTGGCACGCGCGGGCCACAAGGTGGGCATTCTGGACGCCGACATCACCGGCCCGTCCATCCCCAAGATGTTCGGTATGAGCGGTCGCCGCGCCATGGGCCTGGGCAACCTGCTTTTGCCCGAGATCTCTACCCACGGCATCAAGGTGATGTCCAGCAACCTGCTGCTGGCAAACGAAACCGATCCGGTCTTGTGGCGCGGACCCGTGATCGCCGGCGCCATCCGCCAGTTCTGGAGCGAGACCAGCTGGGGCCCGCTCGACTACCTGCTGGTCGACATGCCTCCGGGCACCGGCGACGTGGCGCTCACCGTGTTCCAGTCGCTGCCCGTGGACGGCATCGTTGTCGTTACCAGCCCGCAGGATCTGGTAAGCATGATTGTCGCCAAGGCCGTGAACATGGCCGAGAAGATGGACGTGCCGGTTCTGGGCGTGGTCGAGAACATGAGCTACGTGGAGTGCCCGGACTGCGGCAAGAAGATCGAGGTCTTTGGCCACAGCCGTCTGGACGAGGTGGCTGCCGCCTACAACCTGGACATCCTGGGCCGTCTGCCCATCAACCCCGCCTTCGCCGCAAGCTGCGACGCCGGCACCCTTGAGGACGACCTGCCCGCCGGCATGCTGCCCGAGGCCGTGGCCGCTATCCAGGCAACCGCCGAGTTCCTGGACGCTAAGGCCGCGCTCGAGCAGGAAGACGTCGCCGCCGATGCCGACGCTGCTGCGCCCGCCGAGGACGCCACCGACGCCGAGTAGGCAGACGCGTAAGAAATCCTCGTCCAAAAACACGCACCCGCGCCCGCCCGCGCCCAACCGTGCCCAACCGCGGCCAACCGCGCCCGCCCGCGCCCGGCCGCACCACCCGCCCGCTGCCCGAAAGCGAGAAACCATGAACGCCCGCCCGCAGACCCGCTACGACGTTGCCATCATTGGCGGAGGGGCCTCCGGCCTTGCCGCCGCCATAGCTGCGGGCCGCGCGGGCGCCTCCGTCTGCGTGCTCGAACGCGACGTGGCCTGTGGTCTGCCCATTTTGGCCACGGGCAACGGACGCTGCAACCTGTCGAACGCTCAACTTGATAGCCGCCGCTACTACAACGCCGCAGCCGCTAAGGCCGTGCTGGGACGCGACGGCGCGTCGCGGGCGGAGGCGTTTTTTGACTCGTTGGGCCTTATGACCTGCGAGGTCGAGGGACGGCTCTACCCCATCACCCGACGCGCGGAGACCGTGCGCGACTGCTTGCTGGGAGCCTGCGAGCGCCTGGGCGTTGACATGCGCTGCGGCGTTGAGCTCCAAGGCGCCGCCCTTGATCCCGCGATCGCGCCGGACGCCGCAGGCGGCGCGTGGATCCTCGATACCAGCGAGCCCCAGCGGCCCGTCTACGTCCACGGCGACCAAAGCGACCGCGCCGCCCTGCGCCGCGCCCGCAAGACGCTCGCCGGCGCCCAGATGGCCCAGCGGCAGATTCGCGCGCGTTCGCTTGTTATTGCCGTCGGCGGCTCTTCGCATGACATCTGCGACATGCTTGATATTCCCCATGTGGACGAGGAACCCGTGCTCTGCCCCATCGCCGGGACGCTGGCACGCCCTGGCAACAGCGCGGATGCCGGCAACGATCCACTCGATGCGCTCGACGGGCTGCGTCTGGAAGCCATGCTCACCCTCAAACGCAAGGGTGCCTGCATCGCCTACGAAGAAGGCGAGGTGCTCCTGCGGCCCTACGGCATCTCCGGTATCGCCGTATTCAACCTATCGCGCCGCTGCCAAGCGGGCGACCTTATCGAGATGGACCTGTTCCCCGCCTGCAACAACGACCAGCTCGCCCACACGCTGCGTGCACGCGAGCAGCATGTGGGCCCTTGGAACGGAGAGGCAACGTGGTTCGACGGCGTGCTGCCGCGCGCGCTGGCCTCATACGCGTGCGAGTGCGTAAACGGGGCAGGCGACGCGATCGCTGCCAGCGCCGCGTTGCTGCACCGCATTACCCTGCGCGTTACCGGCACGTGCGAGCACCAGCAGGCGCAGGTGCGCCGCGGCGGCATCCCGTTTTCATCCATTGATGCTGACACGCTTGCCGTCACAAGCCGACCGAACCTATTTGCCTGCGGCGAGGCCCTGGATCAAGATGCGGACTGCGGCGGCTACAACCTGGGCTGGGCTTGGCTTTCCGGCCTGCGCGCGGGCGAGGCCGCCAGCCGTTAGGCGCAGCCAAATGGCCGCGCGTTTCAAGCGGCCGCCCGCCTCGCGACAGCCCTCCCATGCGACCGAACATATGAAACGGAGTTCCCCGTGATAGAGATTTCCGAGATCAAGGTTTCCCTCAAGGAAGGCACCACCGAGCAGGCGGCCCTCGAAGCGGGAATGCGCGAAGCCGCCCGCCTGCTGTCGCTGGCACCCGCGGACATTGCGCACAGCGAGCTGCACCGCACGTCCGTCGACGCGCGCAAGAAAAGCGACGTCCACTTCACCGTGAGCGTTCGCTTTACCCTGCGCGACGGTCTTGACCAGGCAGACGTCCTCGCACGTGCAGACGCGAAGGCAGCCCGGCGCATTCGTATTGTGGACGAGGACTCCCCCTCCTACCCCGCCCCGCTTGGCAAGCACGCCCGCCCCGCGCTGCGCCCCGTGGTGGTGGGCGCCGGCTGCGCAGGCCTGTTCGCGGCTCTCACGCTGGCGGAAGCTGGGTTGGAACCGCTCTTGATCGAGCGCGGCGACAATGCTGCCGACCGCACGCGCGCTGTTGAGCACTTCAACGCCACAGGCGAGCTTGACCTAGAGAGCAACATCCAGTTTGGCTTGGGCGGCGCGGGCACGTTTTCCGACGGCAAGCTCACCACGGGTACCAAAAACCCCGCGCACCGCCTCATCCTCCAAACGCTGGTAGATGCCGGCGCCCCGCGCGAGATCCTGTGGGAGGCCAAACCGCACGTGGGCTCCGATATCTTGCCGGGCGTGGTGTCGCACATGGTGGCGCGCATCCGCGACCTGGGCGGCGAGGTTCTATTCCGCACGCGCTTGGTGGATATCGACCGCGGGTCAAGCGGCCAGATTGAGGCTGTCCACGTTTCGCACAACGGTGAGGACGAGGAGCGCATCGTGTGCTCGCACCTTATCCTTGCCTGCGGACACTCCGCACGCGACGTCTTCGAATTGCTGGATCGCCGCGGCTTTGAGCTGGCGCGCAAGACCTTTGCCGTGGGCGCGCGCATAGAGCACCTGCAGGCGGACATCGACCGCGCGCAATACGGTCCCGCCGCCGGCCACCCCGCGCTGGGCGCCGCGCCCTATAAGCTGGTAGCGCATACCAAAAACGGTCGTAGCCTGTTCAGCTTCTGCATGTGCCCGGGCGGCGAGGTGGTCGCCGCGGCCAGCGAGGCGGGCGGCGTGGTCACCAACGGCGCCAGCCTCCATGCACGCGCCGGTAAAAACGCCAACGCCGCCCTGCTGGTCAACGTCAACCCGCAAGACCTGCCCGGAGACGATGTACTGGCCGGCATCCAGCTGCAGCGCGAATGCGAGCGCATGGCATATGAGCTTGGCGGTGGCGCGTACAAGGCCCCCGCGCAGCTGGTGGGCGACTTTTTGTGCGGTATTCCCTCCGTGCGCGGCGGCAAGGTAACGCCCACCTACCCGCGCGGCGTCACCTGGGGATCCATCAATATGGCGCTGCCCCAACACGTAACCGAGACCATGCGCATGGGCATTCCGGAGCTCGCGCGTCGCCTTCGTGGTTTCGATGACGAGGAAGGCGTGCTAACCGGCGTGGAGACGCGCTCCAGCTCGCCCATCACCGTGGTGCGCGACCGCGCCTGCCACGCCCAGGGCGCCCAGGGGCTCTACCCTTGCGGCGAGGGTGCGGGCTACGCCGGCGGCATCATGAGTGCCGCCACGGACGGTATCCGCTGCGCGGAATCGCTCATCGCGGACCTGGGATAGACGGTTCTCATCAGAACGCCCGCTTTTACCCGCGATCTAGTTTGGCGACGGAAGCGCCCAGCACGCCGTTGGGCTTATAGAACTGAAAAGAACCTTAAGTCCAACGGGATCGCTCGTCATCGTCCTGTTGCGCGAGCCTAGACTCAAAGTATCGCTATAAACGGCAAGCCGGGCTGCACTCCATGTAGACAGCCCGGCCACTTGAGACAGAAAAGATTAATGCCGATCCCGGTTTCTTCTTCTATCGAGATACGAGAGAAAACTACCAAGAGCCAGAAAGATGGACGATGACAGAATGCAGGCGAGGCGCGCCCGCTCATTGTCGTGAACGACGAATGCAATGCTAAGGAAAGCTAAAACAACTGCAAAGACCTTGCATGCTAGGGAGACATTTCGAATAAGACTCATCTCAACCCCCTACTGAACCGGCTTATCAGAAGCTATCATGCCAACAACTGATGCCTGGCCGCCCACACCCGGAAACAATCCAATCATTGCAAGGATTAATGGTCGATTAATTGATTCTACCATAGAGCATTTTTGCAGGACGTCCAATATGATTCCCCTAAAGCTACACCTTTGCTTGAGAACGGGGACGGCCATGAAAAGAGTATGGTCGATTGCTAGTCTTCTGATTATTATTCTGATTGGAATCACTTCTTTTATTAGTGCTAAAGGCGTTTTCGATACCCTTGCTATTCGGCAGGTCGACAGTTGGTTTTCCAATCGACCGATTATCTTTACTTCCCAGCTAACTGACAAGCAGAAAGGCATCTTCGTATCTGAGCTTCAGGGACTTGTCAGCGAAGGAGGGTTCGTTGCAATTGGGCGCAACGATGAAACCTTGCAGTCCGGTGCAGCTCTGTACACGTTTAGCGTGCTCCCAACGCGGCCCAATGAAGGGGCTACCATCGATGCCCTTTCCATACTCGAAACCACCGTGGTAGACGGTTCCGTCATCGATAGCGTGGTCGCTGGAGAAGCCAACTGTTACGCCGGTTACGGGAACGATTCGTTTTCCAGAGTATCCGACCTTCCAAGCATTCGGTCTGGTTTGTACTTCCGCGTTGACAAGATGAATTCCGGAGAGGACCTAGGCGATTCATGCGCATTCTTTGGCCTTGATTACGATGACTTCCAAACGCTAGTGGATAGGCTGTCATCTGCCGTTGGCGTATCTTCCGAGACGCTTACCACCAAAATGTCCGGTGCAACCTCGGAAATAGGATTGATCTACTTTTTCTGCGCCGGAGCTTTGGTCCTGCTGTCCCTCGTCCTCTGCCTCCTCATGGTGGCTCGGTCATTGCTTGAACTCAAGACCTTGGGAGTGCATCTCATGTTGGGATGGAGCAGGGTTGATTTTGCGAGCAACCTCTTATTTCCTCAGGCACTCCAGCTTCTCTGCCTTGTTCCCATTGGCGTGATTGGCACGCTTGCCGTTTTTGATGGGTTCACTATTGGAGCCGATTTGGCAAAGTACGCTTTTATCTCCATGCTCCCCGCAGCGATGGCGATACTAGCGTCTATGCTGGTCGCCGTCATTCCGCTCTTTTTTACGAAGCCGGTCGAGACCATTCATGGACGGTACTCCAGACGAGGGTTTTACATCCTCACCGCTGCGGTCTATCTTGTGTGCCTGATCGCCATCTTCGCAGGCTGTCTCTACATCGATCAGCCGCTCTCCATGTATACGAATCTTGCTCGCGTGCAATCGACGTGGCAACAATACGAGGGGTGGTATGTGGTACGAGACTTCCGTCTTGATAACGCCCGCTTTACCGGAAACCCCATGGATCTGTCTGGAGATTTGTACGCCTGGTACAGCGAACATGAGCATGATGAAGGCGTCTATCTCGCAAACACCAAGCACTATGAAGAAGCGTCCATTCAAAGGTATGTCGGAGATAGCGCAACGCTCAAGCCGTTTTGGTATCTAGCCGCGTCGCCATCCTACCTCGAGCAGATAGGGGTTGACGTTCCAGCCGATCTTATCGAGAAGGCCAACCAGGGCGTGCGCGTCCATCTCCTTCCAAATACGCTGAGCGCAGCAGAAACAGATGAGATGAAAGACCTTCTCATTGCCTCCAGGAAGCCTGTCGACTCAAATATCGTCACCACCTTTATGGAGAACCCTACGTATGAGTTCGCCCCATATGATAGCGATAACGAGCTTTTCACATGGTCTACCGACGATGAGCTTCCACTTGTGTCCAACGGATTTGTCATAGCGGTGATTACAGCCGAAAACATGGTTCCCTTTGAATCCGAAAGCCTCGTTTCTTCCGGTCTCGACAATGCGTATATAAAACTTGACAGCCAGGCGGCTTCAAATCTACTTGACGCTGACGGGAGGGCCGAGCTCAACGGTTCGATGAACGCTCGGTTTGCTACGGTCGGCAACTGGTTTGAATAACTATCAACATTCTTGCTTGGTTCGATGAACGCTCGGTTTGCTACGGTCGGCAACTATATAGACGGAATACAAAAGAGCCTTGAAGAGCTATTCGCCCTCTTCTCAATTGTTCTGATGGTTTTAATGACAGCCGTTGTTGTTATGGTGATGTGTCTCATCGATGTCGCGAACCGGGTGAACGCAAAAGAGATCTCCGTCAAATACATTCTAGGCTGCGGGCTATGGGGGCTGTATCGAAGAGAAATTCTGTTCGTATCCCTTACCGCACTGATAGGCATCTGCACAAGCATTGTTCTCAGAAGCCGGGCTGGCGTGCTTGTTGGCGTTGCGCTGCTGTTTATCTCTCTTTTCGCCATCGGAGTCGTGTCGCGAAAAAGATCCACGGCCGTTGTATTGGAAACAATTTCTAAGGAGTAGCGATGCGACCGTATATCAAAATCGAGTCTTTATCGAAGTCCTATGGAAACCATCGCGTTCTTTCTAATCTCAAACTCTCTATCAACAGGGGCGAGACCGTCGCCATCACCGGCCCGTCCGGATGCGGCAAGACAACGCTGCTGAACATTTTGGGATTGCTCGAATCGTACGACTCGGGCGCTGCCCACCTATGCGGAAAGGCACTCCCCAAAATCGAAAGCAATCAGGCAATGCTCTTGCGCCGTTACGAAATAAACTACCTCTTCCAATCATTCGCCCTTATCGATTCAAGAACCGTGCGAGACAACCTTATGCTCGCCCTGCACCACACAAAGCTAGATAAGAAAGAGAAGAATCTGGCTATCGAAGAGATGCTGAGGAGGTTCTCTCTTGAAGACAAGCTGAATGCGGTTGTGAACGAGCTATCAGGCGGCGAGAAGCAGCGAGTTGCAATGTGCCGCGCGATGCTTAAGCCAGGCGGACTTATTCTTGCCGACGAGCCGACCGGATCATTGGACGCGCGCATGGCGAGCATTGTCATGAACTCCCTTGTCTCATCAGCGCGAACCATGAACAAGACGCTCGTGGTGGTAACGCACGATATGGCCATGGCGGCAATGTGCGACCGCGCCTTAAGCATGAGCGACGGGAAGCTCGTTTGATGGTCGAGTGTGTCTATGCGTTAGGGTTGTAGATATCGCAGACGCTCAGACCCAACGACGGGCTGTAATCATATTCAACGATGCAGCAGTTGCCCAGGCGCTTGCCGCTCGAACGGTAGTCGTAATCCAGAGCGCGCAGCACCTGGGCGCACGCGGCCCCATGGCTCACGGCCAGCACGCACTCGTGGTCGGGGCGATCCATGATGCGCTTCAGGGTATCCATCAGGCGAGCCCTAAATTCCATCTCGCCCTCGCCCCCAAACGGAACGTAGAAGTCACCATAGGGCAACGGAGGGTTGGTATCCTCGGTAAGGCCCTCGAAGGTGCCGAAGTTCCACTCTTTCAAACCCTTCTCGCGCACGTACGGCACGCCCGGGACCACCAGCTCGCACGTATCGCACGCGCGCTCGGACGTGCTGGAATACACGTGGTCGAACGCGATACCGTGCCCGCGCAACCACTCACCCGCCGCGCGCGCCTGCTCAATACCAGTTGCGGTAAGCGGAGAGTCGCACCACCCCTGCTTGCGCTTAAGTACGTTGAACAGCGTCTGACCGTGACGCATCATATAGAGCTTCGCCATGCTGCATCCCCCTTGCATTCGATATACCGGCTCTTGTCCTCGTTCACATTATACGGCTCGATGCCGAGTCATAAAAAATGGGGACCGCGAGCGATCCCCATAAAGCTATCTGTTATGCCGCCCGCATGCGAGCGAACCGTGCCCCGCCACCAGCGAGACATGCAACCGCAAACGCGCTTGTGGCTACGCCACGGCCTTGGCCTTCTTGGCACGGCGGAACGGGCAGGAACCCTTCTGCGGAGCCACACCGGAGAGCACCAGCGCGCCGTAGACAAAGCCCCAGCCGGCCAGGAACAGCTCCAGGCAGGACAGGGCAACGGAAGCGCCCTCGCCCGCAAAGTTCATCATGTTGAAAAAGCTCACGGCCCAGATGGCGGCGGCGAGAACCAGCGTCACAAACCAGTGGCCAACGCCCTTACGGTCCATCTCAAGCGCGATGAACATCACGTAGAACGCCAGGAAGATGCCCACAAACGCATAGGTCAGCGAGAAAACGGCGATGTCATACGGGAAGAACAGCTCCCAAAAACCCGCGACAAACATCAGCGCGCCCAGCACCGGCTCGGTCCACCCAAGCACCCACGTGGACTTGGAGACAAAAGACGCGATGAACGTGGCGGCGCCCAGGAAGATACCGATCAACGGCAGCATCTCCAAAAGGCCCGCAAGGCCGTTGTGGGGCGTAATCATGAACATTCCCAGGCCGCCCTCTACCGGCGTCACATACATGTAGATGGCGAACAGGAAGCAAAACGCGGCCATGATGACCAGGTTCCACTTCACGTCGAGCAACTTCTTGATGATTTCGTCTTTCATCGATACCCCTTTTTCTTCCCATTAGATCGCGCAGGCGACAGCGCGCTCCTCTTCAAGGTCAAAGTATAGCATCCAGATTTACCGTGTTGAAACATAGGTTAGCGGGACGAGGAAGGGTTAACGTACGGCCGGGGTCCCACCGGTCTTATCACGGGATGCGTTCGCCGCTCTTTTGGACGAGGGAGGGCTTGTATTTGGTAACGTCTGATTTACGAAAATGGTAAAGGCCGCTTTCCATTCCGGTAAACGAAAATTTTCCGAAATGGTAAGGCCCGCGCCGACCGCCGCCTTGGACCGACAATTGTCGATGCGATCCGATTTCGACATTAGGAGGTCCGGAAAGGAAATGATCGGCGTGGACAAGGTAGAGGATATCAGGAGGAGGGCCAGGAGGGGCGAGTCGGTCAGCGGCATAGCCGCCGCGACCGGCGTCTCGGGCCCGACGGTGAGGAAGTACATCGCGGCGGGGGACCTGTCCCCCAGGCCGCCGGCGACGCGCGGCAGGACGTCGTCTCCTATGATGGAGCCCTACGCCGAGACGGTCGAGGGATGGCTCAGGGAGGACTTGCGCGTGTGGCGCAAGCAGCGCCATACCGCGAGGCGCATCCACGACAGGCTCGTCGAGGAGGAGGGC